>CAVPED010000001.1:0-364249 GCA_963702815.1 uncultured Actinomycetota bacterium
GCGGCGATGACCCTCAAGAACGCGACCGCAGGCCTCGACGCCGGCGGCGGCAAGGCCGTCATCGCGCTCGCGCCCGGCGAGGTGCTCGACCCCGAGCGGCGGCGTGCGGCATTCCTCGATCTGGGCGACGCCGTCGAGTCGCTCCACGGCCTTTACCGCACCGCCGAGGACGTCGGCTCCACGACCGCAGACATGCTGGTCGTGAGCGAACGCACCGACCACGTCGTGGGGTTGCCCGACGCCGTCGGCGGTTCGGGAGAGCCTGCGGGCCCGACGAGCGTCGGCGTGTACGAGTCGCCTGCGGGCGACGCTCGAGCGGGTGACCGGCTCGTCCGACATCAGCGGGCGGCGGGTGACGATCTCGGGCCTCGGCCAAGTGGGCGGCCGGCTCGCCGAGCGCCTCGCCGCTGAGGGCGCTGCGCTCGTGGTCACCGACGTGAACCCCGCGAAGCGGAATCTCGCCCTCGATCTCGGCGCGGAATGGGTGGAGCCCGGCACCGAGCACCTGCGTCCCTCCGACGTCTTCGTGCCTGCCGGGATCGGCGGCCTCCTGACCGACGAGGTCATCGACGCCCTCGAGACGAGAGCCGTCTGCGGACCGGCCAACAATCCGCTCGCCGAGCGCGCCGGCGCCCAGCGACTCGCCGACCGCGGGATCCTCTACGCTCCCGACTTCGTCGTCAACGCCGGTGGTGTCATCTATCTCGACTTCGAGGCCAAGCGGCTCGGCACCCGTGTCGAGATCATGGAGCGCGTAGCCGCGATCGGCGACACCCTCCGCCGCGTCTTCGACGACGCCGAGGAGCGCGGCGTCCTGCCCCTCGAGGCCGCAGAGCGCCTGGCCGCCGAGCGCCTCGCCGCCGGGTCGCCTCGGCAGGCGTTCGCCCGCTGATCGAGCACTCTCATGCCGAAGACGACGGATGCCCCAGCCGCGGCTGGGGCATCCGTCGTTCACGGGCGAGACAGGCGTCAGGTCGTGACTTCGGCCTCCGACTCGTCGTCCTTCTTCGCGGCGATCTCGGCCGGAAGGTGCCGCGAGAGCAGGAGCGAGAGCACCATGAGGGCGAAGACGATGAAGATCGCCTGCTGGAGCGCCGAGATCTGCGAGTCGGCGTAGTCCTGTGCCACGGCCGTCGCGGACTCCTGTGAGACCCACCGCCTTCGAGCACGGCCTTCTCGGCTTCAGCCTGGGAGATGATCGGCACGCCCTCGCTGACGGCGGCGACGACCTCCTGGCTCTCCTCGGGCGTGATGGACGTGTTCTGCGAGACGGCGGTCGGTGAATCCCGACGAGAGCAGCAGGATGAAGACCGAGCCGACGATCGCCGTACCGAACGACGAGCCGAGGTTCTGGAAGGTGCCCTGAAGACCGCCGACCTCGGACGTGTCGTCCTTGTCGACGGCCGACATGTTGACGTTGCCGAGCTGCGACGCGAGCAGCCCGAACCCGGCACCGACGATGAACATGCCGACCGCGAAGGGCCAGCCGGCGAGCTCGGGCTGGATCGCAGCGAGCACGAAGAGCAGGCCGATCGCCATCGTGACCTGTCCGACCTGCGGCGATCCGCCGTGCGGAGCGCCGTCGAGGTCAGCCACGATCCGAGGATCGAGCAGAGGATGAGGCCGGCCGACAGCGGAAGGATCTTCAGTCCGGTCTCGAGCGCGTCGAAGCCCTGCATCGTCTGCAGGTACACGGGGATGACGAAGAAGAGGGCGGCGATCGCGAAGTACTGCACGAGGAAGCCCGAGAGGCCGCTGCGGAGCGCCGCGATGCGGAAGAGGCTGACCTTGAGCAGCGGCATCCGTCCCGCCTCGACGAGCGTGCGCTGACGTCTGCACGAACCACCACAGCACGACGATGCCGAGCAGGATCAGGTAGGTCACGAGCGAGACGCCGAAGCGGTGCGATCTCCTGGCCGTTGAGCTCGGGCGAGTTGAGCGGCACGAACCAGCCCCAGGTCTTGGACTGCAGGACGCCGAAGACGAGGAGCGCCATGCCGCCGGCAGAGAGGATGACGCTCAGGAGGTCGATCTTGAGCTTCGGGTCGGCGGGGACGTCCTTGATCTTGCCCGAGACGATGAGCACGCCGATCATGACGATCGTCTCGGCGAAGAAGACGTAGCGCCACGATCCGTACGTGGTCACGAGACCGCCGATGAGGGGTCCGGCGGCTGCCGCGAGGCCCGTGACAGCGCCGAGGATCGAGAACGCGGCGACACGCGCCTTGCCCTGGTAGTTGATCGCCGCGAGGGCGGCGATGGCCGGGATGACGAGGACCGCGCCGAGGCCCTCGACGAGCGACCATCCGAAGAGCAGGATCGTGAGGTTCGGGCTCGAGCGCCGTCAGGAGCGAGCCGATGCCGTAGATCGACGGATCCGATCTTGAAGGCGCGCGCACGGCCCCACTTGTCGCCGAGCTTGCCACCCGTCAGCATGAACGCCGCCATGGTGAGGGTGTAGAAGGTGATGGCCGCCTGCATGCCCGTGATCGTCGTGTCGAGGTCGGTGGCGACCTGGGAGATCGACACGTTCATCACGGTGCTGTCGAGCACCATCACGAATTGCGACGACGGCGAGAATGACGATCACGAGCCAGTTCTTCATGGCCTGACGATAGCGCCGACCCGGGCGAACCGCGGGAGCGCAACCCGAAAGGGGTGAGGATGCAGCCGCCCGCCGGCGGCACGAAACAGGAAAAGCACCCGCGAAGGGGGGCTCATTTCTTTGGTGGACCTGAGGGGATTCGAACCCCTGACCTCTTCATTGCGAACGAAGCGCGCTACCAACTGCGCCACAGGCCCTTGAACCTCCGCTACATTAGCACGGTCCTCGGATGCCTCCGAATCGAGGCGAGAGGCGGATCAGCCGCCCGCCACGCGGCGCTCGAGAAGCTGCCGAACGTGCGCTTCGATCTCGTCGTCGTCGACGTATCCCATGCGCGAGAATGCAGTTTCGGCCGCCCGCGCACGGCGCGCGGCGGTGATCGCCGGGGCGCTCCGCCTCGGTCTTCACCCGCAGCGCCTCTTCGAGAGCGGCCTCGCGCAGCGCCTCGCGGGCTTCGGCGGCGTCGAGCATGGCCGCGGCGCGTGAGCCGGCGGACGCCGTGAGCGGCCGCGGCAGCTCGCGGGGAGCCCAGGCGCGCTCCTCGGCGGCGAGCGCGACATCCTGCAGGGCGGCCTGCGCGCGGATCGCGGCATCCGCGATCCGCCACATCGCGATCGGCACGGCGCCCGACACGCGCCATGCGGCGAAGCAGCCCGGCACTCACGACGACGAGCCCCAGACCGAGGGCGAGCAGACCCCATGCGGCAGAGCCACGGCGCCCCACACCACGAGACCGACCGCGACGAGACCGACCGTCGTCGTCAGCAGGCGCGCGCGACGGCGGGCTCGCGCGCGACGCGCCGCGGGCTGATCGCGGGCGACGGCGAGAGCGGCGCGGCCTCTTCGAGGCCGGCGTGATCGAGTTCGACCTGCGTGCGCTTGGCGAGCTCCTCGCGCTCGACGAGGGCGCGGCGGGCGAGCCTCTGCTGCGCGAGGGCCGTCCGGGCGTTGAGCTCGAGCCGGACCTCCTCGGGCGTCTCGCTCGTCTCGGCGAGCACCCGAAGCGCCTGGTTCAGGCGAACGGCGTTTCGCTCCGCAGCGTCGTACTGGCGACGGCTGGCCAGCGAAGGAAGCAGATACACGAGCCACAGGAGCGCGGCGACGAGGACGATGACTCCCCCACCCAGTACCTGCCCGCCCATGAGTCCACGGTAGGCGAGGTCATGTCCGACACCGGTGATATACCGGCGTGTCGTCCCCAGCCGACGGTCCAGAGTCCCTGGGTGCGTCAGGCGTGCAGGCGGTCCGCCGGCGGGATCGCCGCGGCATCCTGCGGCGCGCGACCCTGCACCCAGCGCTCGAGCACGCCCTCGGGCACCTCTTCGCGCACGAGCGCGAAGGCGTAGTGGTCGCGCCAGTCGCCGTCGATGTGGATGAAGCGGCGGCGCAGACCCTCGTACCGGAAGCCGAGCTTCTCGACGACGCGCAGACTCGCGCGGTTCTCGGGACGGATGCAGATCTCCATGCGGTGGAGCGCAGTTCGCTGAAGCAGATGTCGGTCGCCATCGCCACCGAGGTCGTGCGTGATGCCGCGACCCGCGAACCGCTCGCTCACCCAGTAGCCGATCGTCGCCGAGGCGAGCGACCCCCGGGCGATGCCCCACACGTTCAGCTGCCCCGCGACCTCGCCGTCGTACTCCATGACGAACGGCACGCCCGAGCCCGTCGCGATACTGCTGGAGCAGGCGACGGATGCCGAGCCGCATGTCGAACGACACCGGCCCGTCGGGGCTCGTCGCCTCCCACGGCCGCAGCCACGACCGGTTCGACAGCAGCTCGTTCTGCAGCACGCGCGCGAATCGCGCGGACGCGACCAGCCGGATCGACACCGGCCCATGCCGGCGGGGAGCGGTCAGATCCACGATCCCCCCTCAGCCGGCAGTCGCACCGTCGTCACAGTGTCGCCGCGAACTCCTTGAACCAGGGTCGAAGCTCGGGCCCGAGATCTTCACGGTCAGCGGCGAGCTGCACGATGGCCTTGATGTAGTCCACCCTATCGCCGGTGTCGTATCGGCGACCTCGGAATACGACCCCGTACACGCCGGGACCATCCGGATCCGCGCGCCATCTCCTGCAGCGCGTCGGTCAGCTGGATCTCGCCGCCCTTGCCCGGCTCGGTGCGCTCGAGGATGTCGAACACGTGCCGGGCTCAGCACGTAGCGGCCGATGACGGCGAGGTTCGACGGGGCATCCTCCGCCTTGGGCTTCTCGACGAGTCCCGTCACCTTGACGACGTTCGTGGTTGTCGGTCGCCTCGACCGCGGCCGCGCCGTACATGTGGATGTGGTCGGGCTCGACCTCCATGAGCGCGACGATCGCGGCGCCCGGTGCGCTCGTGCTCGGCGAGCATCGTCGTCAGCAGCGGGTCGCGCTCGTCGATGAGGTCGTCGCCGAGGAGGACGGCGAAGGGGTGGTCGCCCACGTGCGAACGCGCGCGCAGGACGGCGTGGCCCAGACCCTTCGGCTCGCCCTGACGCACGAAGTGGATGTCGGCGAGATCGCTGGACTGCTGCACCTTGGCGAGCTTGTCGAGGTCGCCCTTCTTCTCGAGGTTGCGCTCGAGTTCGGGCACGGAGTCGAAGTGGTTGGACAGGTTGTTCTTGTTGCGACCGATGATGATGAGGATGTCCTGGATGCCGGCCTGGGTCGCCTCTTCGACGACGTACTGGATCGCCGGCTTGTCGACGACGGGCAGCATCTCTTTGGGCATGGCCTTGGTCGCGGGGAGGAAGCGCGTGCCGAGTCCGGCGGCGGGGATGACCGCCTTGAAGGGCTTATGGGGCATTCTCCGATCCTACTTCGCGGCCCCTGACGGCGCCCGGACCCTTGCGCGATCCCTCGTAGGCGTCGCCGCGCTTAGAATCGAGTGCATGTCCGATGCGATCGCCGATGCGAAGCGCGCCCTGCGCGCCGAGCTGCGCGAACGCCGACAGTGCCTGTCCGAGTCGGCACGGGATGCCGCGGCCCGCGGCGTGACGCGAGCAGCTCGACGCCCTCGTCGGCCAGCGTCGGCGCCCGCTCGATCTCGTGCTTCCTCTCGACCACGACCGAGCCGGGCACCCGTGAGTTCGTCGACCGGGCGGTGGCACGCGGCATCCGGGTGCTCCTTCCCGTCACCCGCGCCGACGGCCTGCTCGACTGGGCGGTCGCCCCCCCGACATCGACATCGCCGAAGGCATGTACGGCCTGCCCGAACCGGTCGGCGAACTGCTCGGCCCCATCGCCGTCAACAGCGTCGACCTGCTCGTGATCCCCGCCGCCGCCGTCGACCGCACCGGCATGCGACTGGGCTGGGGCCGCGGCTTCTTCGACAAGACCCTCGGCTCGATGGAACGCTGCCCTCCCGTGTACGCGGTCGTCTACGACACAGAGATCCTCGACGAGGTGCCGCGCGATCTGCACGATCAGCGCGTCACCGGCGTCGTCACGCCCACTCAGACACTCAGCCTCACGCCCGCGCGGCGCTGAGCTCGAGCGAGCCCACCGGAAAGAACCCCATGCCCACCTATGCCTACGCGTGCAAGCAGTGCGGTCACCGCTTCGATGCCGTGCAGTCCTTCGCCGACCCGACGCTCACCGAGTGCCCGGAGTGCGGCGGCACCCTGCGCAAGGAGTACGGCTCGATCGGCGTGACCTTCAACGGCTCCGGCTTCTACCGCACCGACTCCCGCCCGGCCCAGCCCGGACCGACATCCTCGTCGAGCGGCTCGTCGGGTGGCGACTCCTCGTCGTCTTCGACAGGATCGAAGTCCGAGGCGAAGTCCTCACCCGCAGCATCGGGTTCGTGACCGGCTGAAGCCGGAGACAGTGAGGGGAATCACATGATCCAGGGCTTCAAGGCAGTTCATCCTCCGCGGCAACGTCATCGACCTCGCGGTCGCCGTCGTCATCGGCGCCGCGTTCACCGGCATCGTCAACGCGATCGTCGCCGGTCTCATCAATCCGCTCATCGCGCTGGTCTTCCAGGCCGACAGCCTGACCGACGTCGTGATCGGCATCCCGAACGTCCGTGGCGGCACGACGGACTTCGCGATCGGTCTCATCCTCGCGGCGATCATCAACTTCATCGCCGTCGCGTCGTCGTCTACTTCGTCTTCGTGCACCCGATGAACCGTCTCAAGGAGCGGCAGGAGGCCGCGCAAGGGCCTCGATCAGTCCGAGGCGGAGCCGCTGCCGACCGAGACCGAACTCCTCGTGCAGATCCGCGACCTGCTCGAGAAGCAGGCGCCGACACCGCGCGCCTGAGACTCACCAGTGCGGCGGGACGTCCCGTCGCATGCGCTCGTCGTTGGGTCCCTCTTCGGCTCCGGATGCCGCGTCCGCCGGCGCCTCGGTGCTCACGTCCGCCGGCACGGGTTCACCGGTCGTGCCCGGCGCGGGCGTCAGCTTCGCGCGGCGCTTGCCCGGCACGCGCTCGACACGCTGACGGTCACTCGCGGACATCGAACGGCTGCGTGTCGGTCTCGGCCGTCGCCGCCTCAGGCGCGACGCCCAGTAGCGCCGCGATACGGGATGCCACGCCCGCCGGGTCGCTGTAGAGATCGAAGGCGTGCACGCGCACGTAGTGCCAGCCGAGCCGGCGCAGGATCTGCGGCCGCAGCCGCAGCGACTCGCGGAGCGATTCGCCGAGCGTCTCGGGATCGATCTCGGCGACGACCGCTTTGCCGTCGTACTGCGCGACGAGGGGCAGAAGCCCGCGGTAGTGCACGTCGACCGAGACGCCCAGCGTGCGCAGCTCGTGCGCGAGGGCGCGCGTGAGCGGGTCGGCGAGATCCTCGAGCCGAGCTTCGCGCGAGCGCGCGGCGATGCCGCCGAGGATCGACATGAGGGTCGCCGCGCCGTAGTCGAGGCGCCCGTCGTCGAACGCGGACGGGCGGATGGACGAGACGATGACCATCGAGCGTCGGGCGCGCGTCATCCCGACGGTCAGCAGCCGGTCGCCGTCGGGCGTGGAGAGGTCGCCGAAGTCGCTCAGGACCCGGCCGTGGCGCGTGAGGCCGAACCCGAGCGAGAAGATGACGCGGTCGCGGCTCTCGGCGACGGACTCCTCGAGGCGTCAGCACGGCGAACGGCTCGGCCGTGTCACGCGACACGAAGTCGGCGACGTCCGATCGGCCGGCGAAGGCGGACTCGACCGCGGCGCGCACGCGCTCGGCGTGCCTGGCGCTCGCGGTGACGACCATGAGCGACTCGGAGGCTCGATTGATGGCGTGCTCGACGACGAGCGTCACGACGCGGTTGACCTCGGCATCCGGGCTCTCGACGGCCCCGGTGACCGGGTCGGGCGCGCCGACGCCGCCCTCGACGTAGTCGACACCGAGGCTTCCGCGACCGAGGTACGAGCCCGGCCCACGGCAGCGATACGAGCTCGCCGCCGTAGAACGCGTCGTTCACGAGCCGGGCGAGATCTTCGCCGCCGGCCCGGTAGCTGCGGGTCAGGGTCTCGACCGGAAGGAGCTCCGCCAGGCGCTCGAAGACGCTCGTCTCGTCGAACGGCTCGGCGTCCTGCATCGACCGGAGTCGGGCGACCCACGCTGGTCGCCACTCGGAACGGGGTCGGCTTCTGCGTCACGGGATCGCCGAAGACGACGACCTGCCGCGCGCGGCGCAGCGCCGGCGCGGCCTCGGCGAGGCAGAGCGCGCCGGCGTCCGCGATCACGACGACATCGAACGCGGGATCCTCGGGGATGGCCGGCACGTCGTACGGCGACGCGAGCCACACCGGAGCGAGCGTGCGCAGCAGCGTCGGGCGCCGCGGCGGTGAGGACCGCGGCATCCGCCACGCCCTCCTTCAGCGCGCGCTTCAACGCGGCGGCCTCGGCGGGCTGATCGACGATCCCGATCCGCCACTGCGTCGCCAGCTGGGCTGCGAGGAGGGGTCCGGATGCCGCGGCATGGGCCTCGTCGACGAGCCGGAAGTCGCGCTCCAGGCGATCGACCACGGCGGTGTTCGCACCGAGCAGCGCGCGGTCGCTGCGCAGCAGGTGCTCGAGTGCCGACTGCCACCACGCGAAATCGAGCTCGTCGCCCACGCGGTCTTCGGGGACGTGACGCACCGAGAGCTCGGTCAGCAGCGGCTCGAGCCCGAGGGCGGCGAGCTCGGTGCGCAGCGAGGCGCGCTCCATGAGGTTGTCGAAGACCTCGGACTCGGCCGCGAGGCCGGCGAGCGTGCGCACGAGCTCGGGGACGGGCAGCGTCGCGAGCCGGGCGGCGCCGAGCGCGTCCGAGGATGCCGTCGAGCTGACCGAGGTCGGCCTCGACGCGCTGCCAGGCGACATGGACGTCGCCGAGGCCCAGGGGCAGCTCGGGGACGATGCCGACGTCGACGTGCTTCTGCCACTCGGTGCGCTGCTGCTGCACCCGGAGGAGCGCCTCATGCATGTCGGCGATGTGGACGCCCGGGGCGCACGTACTCGCGCGACAGGCGACGCAGGTGCCGCCGGCGCGTGCCGGTGAGGTCGGGAGCGTCGCGTCGCGGGCCGTGCGCCTGGATCAGCTCGCCCAGCGGCCGCTCGAACACGGTGGGGCTGAAGCGGTCGAGCGAATCGCGGATGCCCTGCAGCACGCGCAGGTAGACGCCGAGCTCGGCGATCGTGCGGAAGGGCCGCATGCGCGTCTGCGCCGATGAGCTCGTAGGCACGCTCCAGCAGCGCCGGAACGTCGCGGCGGTGCAGCGCGCCCGCGAGTCCGTGCGCCGCGCGCGCGTGCTCGGTCGTCGAGAAGCTCACGCCGTACCAGGGCGACTCCCCCGGACCCACCTTGAACTCGCCGAGGCGCGCGGCGGCCGCGAGGGTGGCCGCGGCATCCGATCGTCCGCGTGCGAGCGCTTCCAGAGTGCGGAGGTCGAAGCGTGCGGCGGTCTCGAGAGCCGGCTGGCGGGTCGTGAGGCCCGCGAGCGTGCGGAGGATGTCGAGGATCGAGACGCCGAGGGTCTCGTGCCGGCGCGTGACGGCGCCGCGATAGTCGCGGAGCACGCCGCGAAGGCGCACGAGCGCATCGTCGATGTCGGAGACCTTGGGCTGCTTCGGCCTTCTCGTTGCGCGTGATCGCCCGAATGAGGTCGCGCTGCAGATCGCGCGGCGAGACACGCGAGCCCGGCCAGGCCGATGCTCGCGAGGCGGTGCCGCACGCCCTCGAGCGTCGAGCGGCGCGCGCTGACGACGAGCACGCGCTTGCCGTCCTTCACGAGGGCGCCGACGGCGTTGATGACCGTCTGGGTTCCGCCGGTCCCCGGGAGCGTGTGGATCGCGAGCGACTGCCCGGCGGTGATCCGGGCGAGGACCCGTTCCTGCTCCGCGTCCGCGTCGAGAAGGAGCAGATCGGATGCCGGGGCCCGCTCGTCCGGGTTGGTCAGCGCCGGCGCCTCCCGGCGGATCGTCAGCGCCTCACGGTCGCCGTGGTGGCCCGCGAGCGCATTGAGGATCGACGTGGTCGAGGTTCGCGGCGTCGCGCGCCATCGGGCCGCCGACGTCGGCGAAGCTCGAGACGACCAGGCGCGGCTTGACGGTGAAGGTCTCGATCTGACGCCGTGAGGGCCCGCAGGTGATCGATGACCGGCTGCGGCTTGAAGACGCCGCCTTCGGAGGCGAGCGCTGCAAGGCCCGCCCCATCGATCTCGATCCCGAAGTGCGTGCGCAGTGCGCGCACGAGTTCGGGATTGACCGTGAAGGCGCCGTGCAGCTTGAGCTCGAAGTCGGCGTGATGACGGCGGATCGCGAGAGGACGCAGCAGTACGGGGGCCGTGCACGACAGTCCGCCGATTCGCCAGGAGGCGAGCCCGACGCCGAGGCGCACCGCATCGAGACCCGCGCGCCGTGCGCAGCTCGACGTTCTTGGCCGTGAGGCGTTCCGCGGCGATGCGCGCGGTGCGGAGGGCGACTTCGTCGCGGAACAGGTTCGACAGGAGCGTCGAGCGTCCGGTGATGAACTGCGGCAGGCTGCCGGGGTGCGCCTTCGTGATCTCGATGCCGGTCTCGGGGGAATCGGCGTAGTGCAGGAGCGTGGAGGCCCCGCCCAGCATCGCGATCTCTCGGCGAAGTCGGTCGCGCTCCGGTTCTGCGATGTGCATGACCGTCACTCCTGGATCGGCAAGGCCGAGGCCACCGGGGGTCACTGGTGCCGCGGGCACGTGGTCCTCGGCGCCCCTCAAGGCGCTTCCTTCTGCTCGCCACACACGAGCCAGCGTATGCGCCCGTTTCGCTGGACGAGGTATGCCGGTCCGAGTTTCGCCGGATTGCCCGACACGCCGGTTGATCAGCCGTTCCTCCCCAGGCGGTCGGATGGGCGCGGGATCCGCATTCTTGAGGGCTGCTCATCGCCGCTCAGAGCTCCCCGCCAGGATGGTCGCATGACCGACATCTCGTTCCGAGTCCACCCCTCCCCCATCGGAGAGATCCTGATCGTCGCAGGCGCCGAGGGCGTCGTGACGCTGCATCCATTCGACGGGCCGCTCGATGCGGAGCTCGCCCGTGTCGCGCTCCAGCTCGGGCGGTGCCGCGTCCCCGACGATGCCGCAGGAGGCGATGTCGACGTGCAGCTCGACGAGTACTTCGACGGTCAGCGGCGCGAGTTCGACGTCGAGCTGGACTGGACGCTCGTCGCCGGCTTTCGACGCGCGGCACTGGAGGCTGTGCTCGCCATCCCCTACGGCGAGACGGCCGGTTACGGCGAGGTCGCGATCACGGCGGGAAGCCCGGGCGCGGCCCGCGCAGTGGGGACGGCATGCGCGACGACACCGTTCTCGATCATCGTCCCGGTGCATCGAGTCGTCCGGTCCGACGGATCGCTCGGTGAGTACGGCGGTCGACCAGAGGTCAAGCAGTACCTGCTCGACCTCGAACGCGCCGCGGTCGAGTAGGCCGACCGCTACCGCCGCCGCCGTTCGGAGCGCGCTGCGCGACGTATCGACGCCGAAAGCAGCGCTCAGCTCCCGCGCACGGCCCCGGTCGGGCGGGACTCGGCCGGGGCATCGTCATGGAAGTGGGTCTACGACGGCAGATATAGCGTGCGAGCTCGCGCGGCGCACGAGCTTCCCGATCGTCTTCGGAGGCCTCGCACCGACGACGCGATGCAGTCACGCCATCGCGGGCCGCACGCGCAATCTCGAAGGGCTGTGGCGGCGCTCGCGGGTCTCGGCGGGCGAGCGCTGTCGAGCTGCGCCTCGCCTCGCGCTGACTACGGACGTGATCCTCGCGCAGCATCACGCACGACTACGACGGTGCAGATGCTCGGCGAGGGCATCGCGACGCTCGTTCGCGGTCCGATCGTCACGGCGGCACGCGCGCGCAGGGTCTCTACTGCGGTTCGTGGGCCGCGTCGTCGATCGGCGACGTCGTCGCCGCTCCCGCGTTACGCGTCGCGAGGAGCTCGCCACCGAGCTGCGCATCCGCGACGAAGTGAGCGGCGCTGGATCCAGGCTCATGCGCCACGGTCGCCGACCGGCAACCGCTGCCCGCGGTCGCGCGCGAGAAAGCTCCGCGAGACCTACGCCGAGCTGCGCAGCATCTCCGCGATCGTCGCCGATCCCGCGCTGCGGCGACCGGCTGGACCGCGCTCGAGCGCGGCTGGCGGCGCTCTCGCACGGCTCGGCGGAGTTGGTGCAACGACGGGCGGCTTTCGACCGCGCGAGATCGACGTGCTCGCGTGCGCTGCGCTCGGGTGACGAATTCCGAGATCGCGGCGACGCTCGCGCTCAAAGAGGCGACGGTCAAGTCGTATCTGCAGTCGGCGATGGCCAAGCTCGATGCCTCGACCGCCACGCCGCGTCGTCGCGCGCGCGGCTCTTCATTGAGCCGATATCTCTCCCGGCATTTCGCGGCCAGAATTGTCGCACACGGAATGGCGCATAGTGTCGTTGCAGAAGTGCGCGTAGTGTCGAATCCATGGCCCGAAGAATTGTGCATCAGCTCGTCGACGATCTGGACGGAACCGTCCTCGAGGTCGGTGAGGGCGAGACCGTCCTGTTCTCACTGGACGGAGTCGCCTACGAGATCGACGTGAGCGACGACAATGCCGCGGCGCTGCGCAACGCGCTCGCGACCTATATCGACGCTGCCCGCCCCGTGTCGGCCGGTCGCGCTCAGCGCAGCGCCGCAGCCACGGCCGCCGAGCGCAAGCGCCGCCGCACGGGTCAGCAGGACTACGGCCCTGTGCGCGAGTGGGCAAAGGCGAACGGCTACAAGGTATCTGAGCGGGGCCGTGTGCCGGCATCCGTTCTCGAGGCGTTCGAAGCCGCGCAGTAGCGCCGCTGCTGGCCCCCGTCTCAGGGCTTACAGTTCGAACGCGTCGCCTGGATTCCAGAGGTCGACGCCGACGTCCGACGAGTCCGCGGGGATGGGGACGATGGTGATCGGCACACCCGGCGTCAGCAGGAGGAAGGCCTGCCGCCGGGTGCCTTCTCCGTCGTTGACCTCGAGCCAGTGCATGCCTGAGGCGAGACCCGCCGCAATCTCCTCCTGAAGATCCTCCAGGCGCCGCCCCCCGACGCTGTAGTGATCTCCGCCGTAGTAGATGTCTATTCGTTTCATGAATGCTCCCGCACAGCTTTCCCAGAGACGCTGACATAGCGCGGCGCGATCGGTGCACGTATTGACAATCGCGGGGTGCGCGCATATCGAGATCGCAACGGTGCGACATGTCGCTCGGCATCGTGCGAAAGGACGTTCGCGGGCGTCAGAGCGCGGCGATGCTCTCGCCGGCGGGCTCCCGGTGAGCGGTCTCGGCCGGTTCGGGCACGAGATAGAGTCCGCCGGGTGAGTTGGCGGTGTAGGCCAGCGCGTCGATCCAGGCGGGGTTCAACCGGGGGTTGCGGCCCCCATAGAACTTGTAGACCAACGATGAGCGAGGGTGAAGCCACACCGAAGTGCGGCCGTTGCCGATGCTGGCGTCGTCCTTCCACGTGAAGTGGAAGGGTTCTCCACGGCGGAGTTTGGCTCCGATCACCAATTGCAGGTGCGCCAGTGTCCGGTCGTCGAAGTCGACCTTGACAGCCCCTTCGTAGATCAGCTTGCCCATTCGTGAGCAGCCTCTTGAGACTCCGCCTATGGGCCGGATCTCAGGCCCCGTGAGGACGGATGCCGCCGGCTGCCCACCGGGTGAACCGGCGACCGCGTACTCCCCCACTGATCCTCTCGTCACGGACCTTCCTCCGCTTCTTCGACTCGCTGCTGCCGAACCAGCATCAGCCTCCTTCTCCACGGGCGCAGCAGCTACGTCGATGATCACCGCCTTCGAGTCGCGGAAGCCGTGCCTTGCAGTCCCGAACGGCGTGCCTATCGAGCGCCCTGCCGGCGGACGATCTCGCCGATCCAGATGGGGGCGAAAGGCGAGGTGCAGTTTGGCGGTGTCGGGTAATCCTTGAGCACTTCGAGGCGCTCGCCGATATCGATGGCGCGGGCACGAAGCGCAGGATGATGGATGCCGATCGCGGCAAGGCAGCTGTTCATCTCCCACTGAAGCCGGTCCGGCGCGGTCTTCATCTGCGCCTCGATCGTGTCGAGCAGTCCCGGGAGGTCGACGAGTTCCGGATGCTTCGCCACAGCGTCCGCCGTGAGCGCCCATCCCGCACTCGCCACCACCGGATCCGGATCGTCGAGCCACGCGACGCGCAGCAGCTCCACGTGGGGGCTCTTCTTGACGACGTAGTTGATGAGCCAGTCGTGCACTTTGCGGGCCCGCGCCTCGCGGAGCATCGCATCGAGTTCGCCGGCGCTGTAGGCCTTGGGACGGCAGATGAGGAGCGCGACCAGTCGTGCGGCCGTGTCATCCGTCGCCCAGAGGGCGAGAGCGAGGTCGTGATCGGTCTTGAGGGACTTCGCGACTCCGCGAAGCTTCGTGAGGTTGACGCCGTGGTCGTCACCATGCCGCTCGTTGACCTCGCGCATGCGGGGATCTTCCAGCGCCCCGAGTTCGCTCAGTACCGCAGAGACGGGAGTGTCGGGCATATCGCTCTCCTCGAAGTGGGCATCGACCTCGCCCATTCTCCCGTGACCGGGTTCGGGCCGAGAGGGCCTATTTCGACTCGAGGCCGGCCTTCCACCGCCGCTGTTCGCGCGCGAAAAGTATGGCGAGGATGCCCCACACGCCGATGTCATCCGCGAATCCCAAGGGTCCGAGCACAAGTTCGGGGATCAGATCGATCGGCACGAACGTGTAGACGACGGCGCCGATCGCCACGATCATCGTCGTCGGCGCGACTCGGTACTCCCGATCCTTGATCGCCTTGAGGAACTTCCACATGCATCCAGTGTGCGGCACGATCTGGGCGACTCGGCCCGACGCACCCAGCCGGGATGGGCGACCATGCTCGCGCGCCTTGCCGCGGCGAGCCGCGAGATCGGCGGCGATCGGATCGGACCGCGATAGTAGGGTGCGGCTCGAGGCGGAGCAGCAGGGTTGAGGTCGAAGGGAGAACCGTGATCGCAGCACTCAATCGACTCGTCGACTTCGTCGAGGATCACCTCACCGAAGAGATCGACATCGCCGGTGTGGCGAGCAGCATCGGAACGACGGAGTACCACCTCCGCCGGATGTTCTCATCGCTGGCCGGGATGCCGCTCTCGGAGTACATCCGGAGGCGCCGCATGGCGGTGGCCGCAGCGGACGTTCTCGAAGAGGGCGAACTGCTGGCCATCGCGGTGCGCTACGGCTATGGCTCGACCGAGGCATTCGGCCGAGCATTCCGATCAGTGCACGGCGCCAGCCCCGGTGACGTGCGCCGAGATGGCGGTCCCCTTCGTACGCAACCGCAGCTCAGGTTCCGCCTGACCGTAGAAGGGAACATCACCATGGACACTCGCCTCACCGACCGACCGGCATTCCGACTCGTCGGCCATTCGGCTCGTGTGCCGCTCATCCACCACGGCGCCAATCCACACATCCAAGCGCTCATCGCATCACTGCCGCCTGCGGAGCACGCCCGACTGAAGGAGCTGAGCGACACAGAGCCGGCGGGACTCCTGCAGGTGAGCGCCGACGTCGATCCGGACTACACCGAGGGCAGCGAGCTGACCTACCTTCATGGTGTCGCCATCACCGAGACGACGCCGGTGCCGGACGGTCTCGACGCGATCCAGGTCGATGCCGGCACGTGGGCGGTCTTCCACACCGAGGGCGAGTATCCGGCGGTGCTGCAGTCCACGTGGGCTGCCACCGCCACCGACTGGTTCCCGTCCAACCCCTGGCGACTCCGCCCCGGCCCCTCGATCGTGGCGATCCTCGACCGCGCTGCGGACTTCAGCACGGCCACCTGTGAGCTGTGGCTCCCCGTGGAACGCGGCTGATCCGGAGGCCGCGCGTCGCCCGAGTCAGGCCGAGAGCGGGCCGGCCAGCCGATTCTGCTTCGCTCGGCGCCGTTCGCTCACGATGAGGACGATGAGCAGGATGATCCCGGTGAGGATGATCAGGTAGGTGCTGAGCGCGGGGACAAGCCCGAACAGATTCGAGGCCGGATCCTGCCCGTGCAGGATCAAGGTCGGGTCGGTGGTGGCGTGCAGCAGGATCGGCCAGATGAGGTTGCCGGTCACTCGCAGCGCGAGATACATGCACAGTCCGAACCAGAACGTGTAGACGACCTGGAGGAGCGTGACAGCGAGCCCCTGGTCGCTGGTGAACACGTTTCCGAGGTGCAGCGCGGCGAAGATCCCCGAGCAGACCAGTGCCACCGCGATCTCCCGTGCCCCGCCTTGCGCATGAGGTTGACGGCGAAACCCCGCGTCAGCACCTCCTCTGCGAATCCGATGAAGAGTCCGGTGACCAGCCACGCCGCCACGAGCGCGCCGCCCGCTCGGCGTAGTCGATGCTGAGGAGCCCCGCCACGTTGATGATGAGGACCATCCCGACGGCTACCCACATCCAGCCGCGTCCGGGAACGGGCTGGCGGCCGAACAGCTCCTTCAGCCAGCCGAGGGAGAGCGCGAACGCGACCCAGGACCAGCGCCTACCAGGACGATGCGCTGGCGAGTCGATCAGCACGTCCATCCGCAGTTCCGCGTCAGCCCGAATGCCGCCGGACGTGCCGAACACCGCGCCCACCAGGAGGGACATCAGTTGGTACAGGCCGTAGTACACCGCGGCGAGGAGAACGGCCCTCCACCATCCGCCGCGCTCCCAGAAGCGCTTCCAGGGGGACTGGTGCTGATCGGGCACAGGTGCCTCCAAGGCGTGTCGCGAGTGAGCGCGTGGGCCTGCCACGAGGGCGCCCGACGCCTTCATCGATTTGACTAGCAAGACTAGCGAATCGTGGTCGTCAGGGTTGTGCTGCGAGGGCCGCGAACCCTGGGGCGGGGCCGTTCTCGGCATCCGACCCCCCGATGGCCCGCGATGGCGGGACAATCGTGCCATGGCACGCAGTGCGTGGACGCAGGGAGCCCGCCTCGAGGCTGCCGCGGTGCGGGTCGAGACGCGGCTGCACCGCAACGGGGTGCTCGATGCACGACGCTTCGCCGTGCGCACCGAGGCGCGCGCGATCGTCGTCGCGACCCTCGCGTTCGGCGTCGGACTCGCCGGCGGGGCAGTGGGGTTCTGGGGTCGCGCAGTGCCGGTGTGGGAGGGCGCGTCGGTCGGTGCGGGCGGCATCGCGGTCGCGGCATCCATCACCCTCGCCGCCGCATCGGTGAGCTATCGGCTCGCGGCTCGCGATCCGAGGCAGGCGTGGCTGAAGGACGTCACGCGCTCTCGGCGAGCGTGGATGACCTCGGCGCTGGCGATCTCGCTCGCCGCAGTGTTCGGAATGCTCCAGTGGATGCTGTTCCACGCGGCGTCGCTGATCTGGCCCGGGGCCGCCGTCGACACGCTGACGGCGACCATGATCGTCGCGCTCGTCGCGGGCGTTTCGGGCTACACCGCGTTCACGCTCGCCGCGCATGTCACCGCCACCCGGCTCGTGCTGCTGCTGTTCGCCGTCGTCGCGACCGGCTTCACGGTGAGTGTCGCGACGACGCGCGACGACGACTGGTACCAGCTCCACTTCAGCGAGCTCGGCGGTGAGGGCGGCGTCACGGCGGCGGTCTTCAACGCCACGCTCATCATGGCGGGCGGCGTGACGGCGCTGCTCGCGCTCTACCTGCTGACGAGCCTGGAGGCGTGGGCGCGCATCGAGCCCCGCGTGACCCGCGCGCGGGTGCTCATCGTCTATGTGGTGTTCCTCGCGCTCGCCGGCGTGCTTCATCGGCGCGGCCCTCGTGCCGGTCACGACCAGCCAGGTCGGCCACAACGTCTTCGCCATCGGGATGGCCGTGATCTTCGGGGCGCTCCTGCTCGGCCTGCGCTGGGTGCTGCCGTGCCTGCCGTGGGCGATGATCGCGCTCGCGCTCGCGGTCGCGGGCGGCATCCTGTTCTCGGCGACCCTGTTCTGGGTCGGGTACTACACCCTCGCCACCCACGAGATGGTCTGCGCCGGGCTCGTGGTGGGGTGGCTGCTGCTGTTCACGCGCACCCTCGCGGCCGCCGAGCGAGCGGACTCCGCGACGGCCGACGCCGATGCAGGTTCAGCCCTCACGCCAGGAGAACCCCGACCATAGCCGCAGGGCCTGGTGCGGCCGTCGCTTATACTCCACTGGAGTATCCCCCCACGTACGATGCCGTATTCCCCGTACGACGTCGTATCCCGCGCGGGCCCCCGCCCGCCGTCCATCGGAGTGCATGTGGTTCGAGTGCAGCCGAACACGCCCGCGAGCAGCACGCCCCGACCCGCGCGGCCGCGCGCGCGGCGCAGCAGCGGAGGCGCTCGCTGATTCTCCTGGGCGTCGTCGTCGTCCTCGTCGTCGCACTCGCCGTCGTGCTCGGCGTCTTCTTCGCGCGCGGAACCACCTGACGAACCCGAGCAGCAGCCGGACGGCGCGGGCGAATGCCTGCCGTCGGGACTCCGCATCACCGCGGACTCCCGCGGTCGCGGGAGCGCTCGAGGCGATCGTCGCCGACCTGACGGGATCCCGGTCCGACTGCCCCGACGTGACGATCCGGGCGGAGGACAGCTCGGTCACGGCCGCGGCGCTGGCCGCGGGCTCGGCGCCGGACTTCGACGTCTGGGTGCCGGACTCCGCGATGTGGCCCGCGCGCGCGACCGGTCACGCGGAGCTCACCGGCGTGGACTGCCGCGGACCTGGTCGTCGGTGCCGCCGTGGCCAGCACCCCGGTCGTGTTCGCGGCGACGGAGCCCACGGCGACGCGCTCTCGAGAGCGAGGGCGCCGGGTTCTCGAGCCTGGCGGGGCGCTCGGTCGCCGCCGTGCTGCCCGATCCGTCGACGGTCGCCGCGAGCTCCGCCGCGCTGCTCGCACTGCAGACCGCGGTCGGCGGAGACGCGCGCACGTTCACCGCGCTCTCGCTCGGCCTCGACACCGGCGTCGTTCCGACGCGCCGCCGATGCGCTCGCGCGCGGCAGCCGCCGCGACGACGCCGACGATCGCGCGTGACCACCGAGCAGGCGGTGCTGAGTACGGCGACGACGCGACGACCCCCTCGTGCCGGTCTACCCCGCCGATGTGAAGCCCGCGGTGCGCGTCCGTCTCGTCACGCTCGCCGACGCGTCGGACGACACGCTCGAGGCCGTGGAGGCGCTCTCCGCGGCAGTCACGGGCGCAAGCGACCGACTCGCCGAATACGGACTGCGTGACGCGGCGGGAACGCGACCGACGCGGCCGGCGAGGCTGTCGCGAGGACGCCGGTGCGGCATCCGAGCCCGTCGACAGTGCCGAACCAGGCCGAAGCGCTGCGTACCTGGCAGGTGCTCACGGCGCCGTCACGGATGCTGTCCCTCAACGACGTCTCGGGTTCCATGCTGCAGCCGGCGACCGCCGACATGCGACGCATCGACCTGTTCGAGCAGGCCGCCGTCCGCGCCATCAACTCGCTGTCAGCCGACTCGTCGCTCGCCACCTGGGTGTTCTCGAGCCGGCGGATCGGCGGACAGGACTGGCAGGAGATCGTCCCGTTCGGCGCGCTCGGCGATCCGGCGCACAAGCAGCGCACGATCGACACGGCGAACGGGCTCGACAGCCTCGTCGGCGGCGGAACGGGGCTTTACGACAGCGTGCTCGCGGCCGTGCAGTACATGCGCGAGACGTATGTCCCCGGGCGGATCAACCTGGTCCTGCTCAACACCGACGGGTTCAACGAGGACGACGACGGCCTCGACCTGCCGGGGCTGCTCGCGCAGCTCGAGGTGCTGCGGGATCCGGCGAAGCCCGTCGCCGTCATCGCGATCGGCTATGGGCCCGACACCGACCAGGCCGCGCTGGAGCAGATCGCGGCTGCCACCGACGGTGCGGCGTATCAGGCGCTGCAGCCGACCGACATCGGCACGGTGCTGGTCGACGCGGTCACCCAGCGCGGCTGCCGCCCGAACTGCGCCTGAGCGCAGACCCGTCGCAGCGATCGGAATCTAGGAGCACACCGGCCGCCCGCCCTCGTGGGCTCCATTCAGCTCTGGTCGTGATCGTGCTCGTCGTGGCCTTCCTTGTGCGGTTCGCGGATCTCGCCGGGCGACGTGGCGAATCCGTTGTGGAATGAGTAGCCGTCGTGGAACGTGGTGACCTCGACGGCAGGTTTGGCGGCCAATCTCTTCCGCGATTTCGGCGAGCGATCGGAGGGCGAGGTCCGGTGACCGAAGTGATTGGCGACCTCGAGCGTGGGCGTAGCGGTCTCGACCCTCGTGCAGTCGCACGACGCGTGGGTCGTTGCTCGGTCGTTCGATAGGTCCCGGGTCACCCGGACGTGGGGCCAGGTGGAAGTCTACCAACTCCGGGATGTGAATGTGGTGGACCGTCTGCTCGATGTGGAGGGTCGCGCGCCGGCTTCCGCTCGTCGATCGAGGTGACGGTGATGGTGAAGTTCGTGCCGAACAGGGAGGTTCGCTCGAACACGCTCCCCTCGACGAGGTCGTGCGCACCGTCTTTCGCCGCCATCAGGTACGGACCGGTTGCCATCCACCCGATGGACGAGGACGCACGAGTGCGGGATGCCGGCGTCCCATCGGTCTCGGATGCGGAGCTCGACGAGGAAGCCGCCGATGTCGAGCGCTGCGGCCTGAATGCCGCGGTCGTGCAGCGGGCCGATCGCCACGTCTCGCGTGACGGTTTCCTCACGCGGGATCGTGACCACGCGACCTTCGTTGAGCCACCCGCGCAGGCGCATGTTGCTGGCGTTGAGCCCAGGGCCGACCCGGACGTAGTCCGGGTGTGCGGCGCTGTAGGGGCTCCACGTGCTCATCGTGTCCCAAGGATCCCCGTACTCGAGGGGAGAACCGTCGAGACTCGAGTGGTCGGAGCCGTAACCGTGAGCCATCTCCTGCCCGAGGACGTCAGGAGAGAGCGTGTTGCTGTCGCACAGCGCCGCCATCCCGCCGACGAAGCCGCACAGGTCCAGCACCTTGTAGCCGCACACGACGACCCCCGCGTACGCGGCGAGATCGACCTTCTTCGCGGATGCCGCCGCCCGGCCGGCATCCAGCACCCCGCCGCGGTCGATCTTGCCGGGCTGAGGTGTCGAGTTGCCGATGTAGTCGGCGCGGTTGTAGGGGATCGTGTAGACCCCGACGACGTGCGAGTCCGAGACGTCGATCTTGCCGTGGCTGTTGTCGAGGAAGTAGTCCACCATGTTCATGGTGCCCGTGCCCGCCTTGGTGAAGAGCTTCCGATGGTGAGCCAGCAGGTCGATCTTCGCGCCTTCGGCAACCGGTCGAAGGTCCGCGGGTCGTCCTTGAAGCGCACGACGATGATCAGCCAGGGGCTGCGCTGGCGAGCCAGCAGCCCGGTGAACAGGCCGGCGATCACCGGCGATGCGAGGACGGAATCCCTGATGGTGGTCGAGAGATCGAGCGTCATCGCATGCTGGTGCACGCCTGGCTCGGCTGGTCGCAGCGCGATCGCCGACGCGACGTCCTGATGCTGATGGCTGTCCATGAGTCCTCCGATGCCAGGGCGGCAGTGTGCCTCCGGAGACATAGAGAGTCAGCGGTGATCGGTTGATACCGATCACGCGGAAGTCGTCGCGCCTCGACTCTGCGTAGCCGAGGCACGAGCCGAGCGGCATCGTGCCTACGGACAGCGGAAGACCTGAACGCCTGCTGCCACCGACTCCGCCCCACAGCGCAGGGCCGGTCTGACGGCTTGACGCCGCAACCGTCGCGACCACGCACCGGATCACTCGTGCCGGTCGCGACGGAGCGCCGGCGTTCTAGCGGTTCTTGACTCTGGAGACAGCGTCGGTGTTCTCGACCCGATTGCTCGCCGCCCGCTTGTCTGCCTTCGCGGTGCGCTTCTCTTTGAGGGTCTTGGCGGGCGCAGTCTTGCCGCCCTCTTTCCGTGTGGACTTCTCACCCATGGTCGTTCTCCTTTGAGAGCCACGGTGACCCTATCGGGCTGACGCTACACGTAGTGCGCGCCGTCGCCGCACCACCCTGAACGGATTGGTGCGTCGGGTCACGTGGATCAGGAGTGGCTCGCGTCTCGGACGAGAAGGGCGAGCTGCACACGGTTCTCGAGGCCGAGCTTGGCGAGGGCCCGGCCGACGTGGGCCTTCACCGTCGGCAGCGACAGGTAGAGCTCTGCGGCGATCTCCGCATTGGAGCGTCCCTGGCCGACGCCGCGCGCGACATCGAGCTCGCGCTCGGTGAGCGCGGCGAGCTGGGCCCGGGCGCTGTTCCCTGCGTGATCGTCGGCTCTCCGGTCGGCGCTCGTGGCCGTCGCGATCAGCTGTGCGGTGATCTGGGGCGAGAGGGTGGGCTCCCCGGCCGCGGCCGCCTTGATGGCGGTGACGATCTGTGCGGGCGGGGTGTCCTTCAGGAGAAAGCCGGCGGCGCCGGCGCCGAGGGCCCGCACCACCATCTCGTCGGAGTGCAGGGTGGTGAGCACGATGATCCGCGGCGGGTTCTCGGTGGCGAGCAGCTCCTCGGTCGCGCTCAGACCGTCGAGCACCGGCATCGTCATGCTGCTGTCGTCGCTGCTGTTCGCCCTGCTGCACAGTGCGAACATCCTCAGCGGCCAGCCCATCAGCACCGTGCTCGCCACGATGGGCTTCACGTTCCTGTACGGCGTCGCGATGTACCTCACGATGCGCGTCACCGGCAGCCTCATCTTCGCCATCCTGCTGCACGCCATCACAGACCCGACCACCTTCCTCGCCAGCGGCGGGCTCGACACGAGTGTCGGGCAGCTCAGCCCACTCGTCACCCTCGCGGGCCTCTCCGTCGCGGCCTACGCAGTCCTCGCGCTCGTCGCGGTGATCTTCGTCCGCGGTCGTGCGGTGAAGGCGGAGCGCGCGCTCGTGTGGTGAAGGTGGCGCGTCTAGACGGGAAGACCTCCGGGGCAGTCGCCTCCGGAGGCCTTCTCTGTCCGGTCTGTGGGCCATCCCCTTCGCTGCCGCTATCTGGCGTCGACCCGACTCACCGCCCGGGGTGAGGTAGGGATCGACCTCGGGGGATGTGCTCCGGGGTCAGCCCAGCGCTCCGATTCGGATCGCCGTCGGCGGCCAGCTTCTTCCGATCACGCACTCCGGGCGCCAGCATCCAGGTGATCCTGCCCACTTCGGACTTTCCCCACAACTGGCGCGCCATGATGCGCCCTCGCTGCGACGGGTCCTCGGGTCGCACCAGGAAGCGGAAGCGGGAGACGGCGCCGGCGCCGATCAGTCCGGGTCCGAAGCGAACGCGGCCGGTCGGCGACAACCGGGCTGTCGCGACATCCCTCTCCTCGTCGATCTTCACGATCTCCAGGTCGACGTTGAATTCTCGGCGCGAACCGCAGCGGGAGCTCGAGCAGGAGCTCCGCGTTTCCGGGCACCCGGCTGAGCAGCTCGACCGCGAACTCGCGTGCCTCATCCGGGGCACCGGCCACCACGAAGGGCAGCGCCACGTAGCCTGCGGGATCGGCGTCCGGCGACGGATCGCTGTCGACGACGTTGAAGTTCCGCCAGGTGACGTTGTTGTTCTCGCGGATGAATGTCTGGAAGTTCGTCCAATTCAGGAAGTCGGTCGGCGCGGGGCCGGGGTCGCCCGCCGTGCTGAGGATCGCGACGATGCAGTAGTGCCCCTCGCCGGGGATCTGCGCCGACGGCCAGGTGAGCGGTGCGGGAGACGGTGAGCACCTCGCCGACCGGCACGCCCGGCAGCGTCACCGAACCGATCGAGGTCCACAGCGCAGGGGTGACGAGCGTCGAAGGCGGTGACCAGAACAGGGTGGCCGTCGTGCCGCCCGCGGCAGTGGAGCCCTGGTTGCGCACACGCACGTAGATGGTGTTGTCCTGCCCCGCGGTCACCTCGAATCCCAGGGTGTCCGACAGCTCGGTGCCGCTTCCTCACCGAACGAGGCCTGTGGATCCGCGACGGGTGCGGGGCGGAGGATCACGTCCGGTGACGCCGAGATGAAGCCGGTGTGCGAGTCGCCGGTATCGGCGACGTTGTCGCGCACGTAGACGTCGGGCGTGACGTTCAACTGGGTGTCGATGATCGCGCGGAGGTTCGGCATGACGCCCATCGCGGTCGTCTCAGCCGCGGCGGGCGGCGTGTTGAGAGCCGGGTCGCTGAGCGTCGCCCGAAGCTGCCGCGGACTGAGCCGGAAGCCCTGATTGGCTTGGTAGACGCCCTGCACGACCAGCGCCGCGCCGGCCACGATCGGCGATGCCGAGGAGGTGCCGCTGAAGAAGCCCGTGTAGGCGGTGGTGGAGCCCGCAGCGCGTCGAACTCAGCGTGTCGACGTTCTCGCCCCAGCCGTAGCAGTCGATCCGCTGGCCGAAGGTGGAGTACGCCAACCGCGTGTGCGGCGCCGAGGAACTGGCCGTGCGGCGACGATGATCGCGCCCGAGTCGCGGAAATCGGCGTTGCCGACGCTTCGCCACAGGATCCGGAGCCCCGCGGAGTTCTGGTAGGTGTCCAGGTTCACCGCGGGTGTTCCTCCGTTGTTCGTTCCGTTCCCACCCGCCTCGACGACGACCATGCCAAGCGCCGTGGCCAGGCGGATGGCCTCGTAGTTCGCCTCGATCGTCTCCACCGGGCCGTACTGCGCATCTCCCGACGTCGCGACGTTGACCTGCGCCTCCAGGATGAGCACGTCGCCGAAATCCATCTGAGCGATCGCGGCGATGATCGCGTTCGGAATCGAGCTGGAGTTGTACGAGCTCGCGAGCACCGAAGCGACGTTCGGCGCGATCCCGACACAGCCGAGTGCGTTGTCGACGGCCACCATCTCGCCGAATACGGACGTGCCGTGGGCGCGCGACCCGTCGAGCACCGCGCCGTGGATCAGGGTCACACCGTGTGCGGCGAGGTCTTCGTGGTCGAAGGTCCACCCCGCTCCAGATCGACGATCCGCTGCCCCGCCCCGTCGCCGCCGGGGAATGCCCAGGCGTACCGGGCGTCGATTCCGGTCGGCGCGGCGTCGAGATAGTCCTGGTTGGTGTTGCGGGGATCGATCGGCGAGGTCGACGAGCGGGTCCGGACCCACCATCTCGATCTCGACGGAGCGCACCGTGGCCCATTGCCTGAAGGTGCTTCGCCACCGACTCCAGATCCTTCGCTTCCGGCGCACGCACGGCGAAGAACCGATCGAGCGGCTCCGCGCGATAGGTGGGATCCCGACGCGCGGCAAGCTCCTGGAGCTCGCGCAGCTGTGGCGGGTCGAGCACGGTGAAGACGGGCTGGAGGTGCCCACCTCGCCGTACTCCTCCACCAGCTGCCGCCAGCGCGCCGGATCCGACTTCGCAGCACGTCTGCCGCGCGTTCGGGCACCTCGACGTGGGAATGAAACCTGATGATCACCCGGGGCGGGTCGAATTCGTCCATGATTGCACCTCGTTCTTCGTCGGATCGATATGGCGAAGAGGCGCGCGGCGGCCCTCGTGATACGTGAGATCGACGGGGATCGCGACCTTCGGCTGGTTCGCATACCCACCTCTGGCCGGTGCAATCCTTGTTCAGGGCGGGTCGCTGGTGTCCTCTTTTCCGCGTCATCGTCGCGGGAACCGGATGACGCGGGATGGGCGACAGCCGCCTGGTCGGCCGTGCATAATGAGCGCCACCGAGGAAAGTAGGCCCAGATGGCACGGATCGTGTGGACCCGGCGCGGACATCGGACCGACCGCCCGCAGCGGCGCGGGGATCGCCTACGACACCGGGCACTCCCGCACCGTGTTGTTCGGCGGACGCGGTGCGATGGGCGCGATCGGTGACACGTGGGAGTGGGGGCGGCACCTACTGGAAGCAGGTTCGGATCTGTGGGCCTTCCCCGAGGGACACCGCGGCGATGGCATTCGGTTCTGCGGGCGTGATCCTGTTCGGTGGGCATCTGGACGATACCGGCGACGGCGTATTCCGCGCCGGCGATACCTGGTCGTGGGACGGCGGCTACTGGACTCAGATCGCCGACACCGGCCCTGCGCCGCGGAACGGTGCCGCTCTTGTCTTCGACGCCACCCGTGCGCAGTATCTCTTGTTCGGAGGTGCGGGTGACGAGGGTGAGTACGCCGACACCTGGACGTTCGACGGTTCCGCATCGACGCAGGTTGCTGATACGGGGCCGTCCGCACGGATCGGTCATGCGATGGCGTACGACCTTGCGCGCGAGCAGGTCGTTCTCTTCGGCGGCACCAACAATGGCGAAGCGGATGCCGGCACCTGGGTGTGGGGTGGTTCGGAGTGGACGCAGGCTCAGGATGTCGGCCCAGGCGCGCGGACCGGACATGTCATGGTCGGCGACGACTCGGCGGTCTGGTTGTTCGGCGGGGGCTCCGCACTCGCGACGGGCGCGGAAGAGCTGTTCGGCGGGGGCTCCGCGCTCGCGACAGGCGCGGACGGGCTGTTCGGCGACTCGTGGGAGTGGAACGGGTCGAGGTGGACCCAGTCAGAGAGGATCTCGGTCCTCGTCCTCGGACACAGGGCGCGGCGGCCTACGACTCGGTGCGCCGGCGGGTCGTGCTGTTCGGTGGGTCGATTGTCGGGAGGTCGAGCCCGGCTCCGTCGAAGCTGTCAGTGACACCTGGGAAGCGGTCGTCCTCGTCGGTGAGCCGGTCACTCCGCCCGATGATGTGGTGACTCCGCCGGATGATGTCCGCGGGAGACGGGGTGACTCCGCCGGATGACGTCGTGACTCCCCCGGATGATGTGGTAGCTCCCCCGGACGACGTCGACTCCGCCCGGATGACGTCGTAGACTCCGCCCGATGACGTGGTGACTCCCCCGGAAGATCCGCCCTCGTTCTCCATCGACAACAGTCGGCCCGTGGCCGAGGGGTCGGACCTCGGATTGGTGTTTGTCACCGCGATCGCACCATCCATGACCGACCGTCCGATCTCGGCGACCATCCCGGGGATGCCGGACCCCATTCCATCGCCGCCGTTGAAAGCGGGTGAGACGCTCGGATTCGCGTACTTCAGGTTGGGGTCGTCACGGGGGCTGGTTGACGTCGAGGTCACTGTCGATGGGCAGACCTCGACGGCCCCCGTCACGATCGGCAGAGAAGCGAACATTCGCGACTTCGCCGTCATGTCACCCGTCGCGCACTACGGCGGCTACATCCGCATCTCATTCACCGTCCGCTGGCCAGGCGAGGGTCAGGAGGTCACGTGTACTCGTTGTCGACAGGTGCACGCTGGGGGACATTCTCCATCCGAGCGTCCGCGGTGGGCCCGATGACCGAGTCGATTCCCTTCCCGACAATGCGTGCTTCACCCGGGACCCACGCCATGATCGCTGTGTTCGATGTCAGCTTGATCTGCGTGGCAGGACCGGCCGAGGTCGACAGCCGTCTGAGCGATGCCTTCCGTGTGGAGCCTCCACTGGTTCGCCTTCCTCGCGTGGCCATCGCCCGCTGATGCGATACGCGAAGGTCGTGGCTCCGGTGACGTGATTCCGCTCGATCCGCCCGCCAGCGTCTCCGGACCATTCGTCGTATCGCATGTCGATGCCGACCTCTTTGCCCGTGGCGCGAAATTCGGAAGACCCCCTACCGTACCGCTCCCCCTGTCACCCCCAATCGCAGGCGTAGCCGTCACCGTCCCGGTCGAGTTCGTAGATGTCATTCCCAACGACGTGTGCACGCCCTCGGAAATACTCAGGGCCGTTTCCGCTTCCGCCGGCGCAGTCAACGTCGCTCGCGCGAGGCACACACCCGTCCGCATAGTTCGGATCACATCCCGATCCCGATCCCGATCCCGATCCACATCCCGATCCCGATCCCGGCTGCGCAGGTGCGGGTGCTGCGGCTGCCGTGCCCACAGAGGTGACTTGAGCGACGGGCGGCAGTGGTGACCTTATCCGAGACGAGCTCACGCCCGGCCTCCTTGCCGTCGACGAGTTTCACCCGATAGGTGAGTGTCCGTTCGCCATTCTGCCCGGCGGTGGTGACGCGCGTCTGGCCAGCCAGGATCGTCGGGTCGTCGACGGTGGTCTCCAAGAACGCCACCGGCTCCGTGACCAGCTCGTCGCGAGTCGTTGCCTTCGCCGCATAAGCCGAAGTCAGGGCGGGCTCATCGGGGCAAGTAGCAAGGATTCCGGCGATCGCGTCGTGCTCCGCCTGGGTCACCCACAGGCCGTAGGTCGCCTTGACCGAGACCTGCCGCGCGACGTAGGCGCAGCGGAATTCCTTGTTCCGAGGGAGCCAAGTCGCCGCATCCCCGTCTCCCTTCTGGCCGTTGGCAGCTCCCGAGACAGCGAGAAGATTGAGCGGGTCGTTGGCGAACGTCGAGCGCTCATCCTCGGTGAGCTGCTGCGCCCCCTTTTGCCACGCATCCGACAGTGCCACGACGTGATCGATCTGGACCTCGGCAGAGGTGTGCTCGCCGCGTTCGAAGTCGATGCTTTCGCCTGTGAACGGGTCGGCGAGGATGCCCGCCGTCACAGTGCACGCTGCCGGAGCGCACAGCCTCGCCGAGATCGCGGGCGAGTGTGTCGTTCCGGGTGTCGCATCCGTTCCGATCTACGTCGAGCCACCGCTGACCGAACTCGTCGCGGTCGTAGCCGGTCTTGGGAGCGCGCCCTTTGATCTCCAGTGTCGCAAGCACAGCGAGCGCCGTGTGATCGTCTGTGACAGACGTGTCGGCGGCGGTTGCGGTTTTGCCGGCGAAGGCGTTCACGGCAACTGTCGCTTCTGGGGCTGCGGCCATGTCCGTGAGCGAATTGCCCGCGATGGCGGCGAGCGCCACGGCGGTCATCCCGCCGGCCACCAGGAAGCAAGCGGCTGCGACCACCGTCGCCGCAATCGCGATCCTGCGGCTCGGGAGGCGCATCCACGTCGCCGAACTGGTCGACAGCGCAACGATCGCAGTGATCAGGACTGCGAGGGCGAGGGCGCCGGCGACGGGCGGCAGGATCACCATGAGAAGCAGGCCCGCCGCCCCGATCAGGAGCCACGTCCAGACGGGCAGTCCTGGCCGGTCGGTCGGTGCTGCCCAGTCCGACCTCGTGCCGATCGTGGCGGTCGGCAGGACGTGATCCGTCCATCCCTGGCCGTCCCAATAGCGTGACTGGCCGGGGTTCAAGGGCTCCGGATACCAGCCGGGTGTCGTCGTCATGCCGTGGATGCTTCCTTGCCTTGTGCGCGCTTCGACGCGGATGCCGCGCTCGTGTCGACCTCCGTGACGTCGAACCGAAGCGCGTCGATGGTCGGCAGTCTGAGGTTGCCGGCGTCGGCTCCCGTGAGCGTTCCGATCGCTTCGGCGACGGAGAAGGAGTCGATCATCTGATCGGTCATCGTCGCAATTGCGGTTGTGAGAGTCGCGACGGGCGGGATCGTCACCGAGGGAATGAAGCCGGTGCCGATCTCGACGGTCGGGCGGCGCGGCACATCATCGAAGATCGTGCTCAGTTCGACCGGCGCGACATCGGGCAGTTCGACGATCTGTTCGGCTACGTCGGCGAGGTCGAATTCGGGAAGATCGAAAGCCGTGATGAAGTTCGAACGCTGGACCGTCGTCGTGCCTCGTCTGCTCGCTTCGAGCGCGAAGACCCCCGACTGCGTGATCGCGACGGCGCAGTAGCCCCATGTCGGATCGACCGGCATCGAGAAGCCATTCGGTCCGCGCAGGAAGGCCGCAGTCGCGTTGCGAACCTCCCAGGTGAACAGCAGATCGCTGCCGCGTGGCACGACCGTCGACACCGCGCCGGAAGTCATCGATGTCGGGCGGCTCGGCCAGTCGCTCGATGAAGCGCAAGATGTTCGTGTACAGCACGCGAGCCGACGGGCGAGTGGCGGGGTCAATGTTGAGCGCCTGGTTCAGAGCCGCCATCATCTCTCCGTCGAGGACATCGGCCAGGTGATCGGCTGTCCTCAAGCTGTGTCGCGCCGGGTCCCCGGCTGAGCGCCTCGCACTATGCACAAGCCAAGCTTGTAGACATCGGTCGCCTGATCCTGGATATGGGGATTCCCGCGCGCGTGCTCGTGAACGCCGATGGCCTGACACTCGGGCGCGAGAAAGTGAGGGCTGTTCCGCTGATATCTCGCGGGATCCCTGAGATAGGCGACACCGTGGCAGTGCAGAAGGCGGACCCGGGCGTCAACGTCGGAAAAGGCCGCGCTCGCAAGGCTCAGGTCGCCGTAGACCAGACCGTGGCGATGCAGCGCGGCGACCGCATAGACCAGGTTCGCCAGCACGGCCAAGCGAAGGACCGGGTCATCTGTGTCGGAACGGTAGCCGGCGACGGCGGCCTGCATCGGTGAGGCAGCCAGCCACTCCAACAGTCGTGGACGCGTAGGCTGAAGCATGCAGGGTCAGAGTCGAGAAGGGATTTGGGGGGTGTCGTCCGTCACGAGCCACCCGCCGTGCTGACCGACTTCCGTCACCATCCTCGAGCGGCCAGGTAGCGATCTCGTCGAGGCTCTCGCGGCTTCGCCGGGTCCAAGCTCCGGCGAAGCGAATCGCCTCGGTCACTGCACGAGGTCCGAGCGCCGCGAGGGCTTCATCGTCGAGGTCTGAATCCAGCCCGACGATAGCTGAGCGCGGCTGACTGCCCGGCAACGCGATAGCTCGGTGGTACTCCGATGCGACTGCCCACGGATCTTCCACTGCAGTGATGGTGCCCAGTTCCTCTCTAGCGACCACGACAGCTCACCTGCTATGCATCTCGTTCTCGAGGTCGCGCAGGATGCTGTCGACACGCTGGCCTCGACTCAGCTATACGAATCGCCCCGGCCAGCTCGCTCGCCGCATCATCGCTGTCGTAGGACGAGTGTCTCGCGATCCACCTCGCGGCTCGGTGAGCGCCGGCGCTGATCGGTGATGATCCACCCGACGGTCGCGAGATCCTTGATCGCACGGTAGGTCGCGAGCGTCGTCGGTCCGGCGAGGGTCGCGCTCGGGAACACGAAGACGACGACCGCGGGCGCGAGCGACTGTCCGCGTCGGCGGAAGACGCTTCATGACCGCTGACCAGCGCCGTGACACCACGCATGGTGGCGCGCATGTCGAGGTGGGTCGCTGAACTGCGCGGCAGATCAGCTGCCGTGAGCGTACCGCTCGGGCGCACTGTCGGCTGGGCGAACTGGGGATTCCGGCCGCACACGAGCCAGGTGTATCCCGTCTCACCGTCGGTGGGACCAGTGCGCGGTCGATGTCCACGATGAGCTCACCGAGCCGTCTCTCACTCTTCGGGGTCGTGACTCGAGGCCGAGCCCCTGCGACGATGTACACCCTTCGCAGGGGTCGATCGTCACCGGGCGACGTCGGACGATGGCGTGCCGGCTCGTTGACGGAGGCTCCTCCGCGCTTCGGGTCTGTTCGTGAGGCAAGCAACCTGCGCGTGGCTGGCGGACTCGTCGGCGTCGCTCAGGGTGACAGCACGCGCGCGCGGACGCGTGCTCGCGCGCACCGTGCGCCCCGTCGAAGAGCTGGGCAAGCAGCTGCCACAGGGATGAGGAGACTCGGGTCCGCCTCCGCACCTGAAAGCGCATCCTCGATGGTGCGCAGCAGCTCGACGTCCAGTCGGTCGCGCACGTTCGCGCGACCAGCGCCGCCCACTTCCCCGTGTCAGCGTCGTCACTGTTGCTCGTTCCTCGGGTGCTCGTCCACCGAGAGCCCGTGGACCTGCAGCGGCAGCGCCTGCAGTCGCGGGGAGCCTCGAAGAGCGGTGACCCGATCCGCGACGGGGCTTGACGGTCGATCACGACGATGCCGAGTAGCAGGTTCCCACCTGGCCCCGATGTGACGTGTGAAGAGCTGCTGCGCAGGGCGCGCCAGACGGAATCGCCAGGGTCGTCGCCGCCGCGGAGCCATTCGCCGACATTGCGTGACGGCCGCATGGGTCCGACGATCCGGATCCCTCGAGACTCGGATGGACGCTTCACCCGGTGGCGCGCCGACTCGACGACGCCCGTCACCGAGTCCCTGAGCTCGGCCGTCGTCAGGACGAGGAAGACAGCCTGCGTCTCGGCCGACTCGGTTGCGTCGAGGGTGACTCGGCCTCCGGACCACCGTGGTCACAGATCCTCCTCGCGCGGAAGGTCGTACGGGTGACGCGAGTGGCCAGCGAACTGCGGCTCCGAGCTCGACGTGGCGCGGTTCCTCTCGAGAGTCTCTTGCACGTCGGCGCTCCACTTGTCGAGCGCAACGGCGAGGATCGACTGCATCTGCTCGGCCACGTGCGCGTTCGCAGTCTTCCCAAGCACGATCTCGCGTTGGAGCATGTCCTCGCGGACCTCCTCGCGCTTGCGCATCTCTCGCTCACGTTGCACCTGCTCGCTATCGACTTCCGTCTCGAGCTCGTTGAGCTCGTCTTCCTGGAGCCGCTTCGCGATGCGGTCGTACTGGCTCTCGCCGCGGAAGGCGAGGAGGGTTTTCACCGTCACTGGCATGATCTCGATGATGATGAACAGCAGCGCGATGGCGATATGAGCGGTGCCGCTGAGCGGATTGTCGGACGCCAGCTCGTCGAGTGCCTTCAGACGCGCGAGCATTCCAGTGTTTTCCATGGATGGTGTTCGGGTCCTGGGCGGTCGCGATCTGTTGGCGCAGTTGCACGGCCTCGGCGCGCAATCCAGCGGCGCATTCGGGATCGATTGCGCTCGGAGCGTCCGCGCTCGTCTCGGCGTCGGCTGCTGACGGACGGCCCGCACAGCAGGGTCTGCGCCTCCTGCTGTGCTTCTTCGACCATCTCAGAGTTCGAGGTTACGGCGTTCGCACGAGCCGTCTCCAGGCCGGTGCGAGCCGTCGCGAGGCGGGCGGCGGCCGTATCAGCCTTTGTCAACGCGTCTTGATACTCGCGGACACGAGCCTGGTATAGCGGACCCTCGCCAGAGGTCTGGCTCGCCGTCCATTGCAGTCGGGGTTGCTCCCCGCGCCCTCTTTCTCGCAGACCATGACCTTGTAGGCATCGGTCTTCGCGTCGTCGGCGGCCTCACTCGCCGTCTGCGCCTCATCGAACTCGGTCTGAGCCGCCTGCAGCTCGGGCGAGGTCAGACCCTGCACGTCTCCACGCAGGATCGCCTCGTTCGCAGCGATCTCCTCCTCCACGGCCTTGAGTCGCTTGGCGACCGGTCCATGCTCGACGTCTTCCGTGTTGGCGGCGGCGGCAGCGACGTTGTCCAGGTGAACCTGGGCCACGATCTCGCGGTCGAAGATCTGGAGGGTGATCGGGATCGACACGACCACACCGATCACCACCGCCATGATCAGGCGGGGAATCGCGTAGGCCAAGGCCTTGGCGCCGTAGATCCCCTGCATCGACTTGATGAGAAGACGGTCGAGCGCGAGGATGATGCCGCCCCACACGACTCCGAAGACGATGGCGAGCGGGAGGGCTGACCCATCGCATTGGCAATGGCGAACGTCATCGAGACTGCGGCCACGAGCGCCGTTGAGACAACGACGAGACCGAGACCGACCAGTCCGTTCTTCTCAGATTTTGCTCGCTCGAGTACCCGCAGGTCGGCGCCACCGATGACCGCTAGAGAATCTGACAACCTGGACAACGCGCGGCCTTCCGCTTATTGGAGATTGCCGTCGGGAACCTCGTTGAGCCATGCGGAGGTCGGGTTCCTCCACAAAATGAGAACACCAACGCGGAGATCCGCACCGAAATGTGATGGCTTCGGATCTAACCGATCTCTATTGGTCTTCTATATCGACATTAAAGGCACCGTCTGAACGATCGCTGAGCCCTGCTCTCGTTCCGGGCGTGCGGCGTGGGATGCACCGGAAGGTCGCTCTTCATCGACTCGAACACCGAGGTATTTCCCCAAGGCCCATTTGAGCCAGCACTGTCGGACTGCCTCCGACATTCAGCCCATCAGCGATCGGGGGCGGCGGAGTGCCGGGACCGTGGAATAGCGGAGGCCCGGAGCGCAGCGGAGGACCGAGCATATGCCGCGAAAGCCCGGAACGGAGCCGTGCCCGATCGCTACACTCTCGGCGTCGGAGGGAGGCGACCCGGCCCCGCCACCGACACGTTGGCGACGTTCCCGCCATCGCCCGACATCCCGTTTCGGCGACGTTGACGCGGTCGCTCGCAGTGTCCGACACTGGCCCGATACTGACCGTCGAGCCGGCACGAGCGGAGGTCGAGATGGGCAGCATCACCCCGTACGAATCGGCGAAGGGCCGCCGCTACCGCGTGCGCTATCGCAAGCCGGATCGCACCGAGGCGCAGAAGCGCGGCTTCACGACGATGCGCGACGCGAAGCTGTACCTCTCCATGGTCACGGTGTCGAAGTCGAAGGGCGAGTACATCGACCCGTCGTCGTCGCGGGTTCCGGTCCGGATGTTCGCCGACAGCTGGCTGCGATCCAAGCAGCCGCCGATGTCGAAGCCCTCGTACTACATGACGCTCGAGCGGGCGTGGAAGAACCACGTCGCTCCGGTCTGGGCAGACAGGGAGATCTGGTCGATCCGGCGCTCTGAAGTTCAGGATTGGGTGTCCGAGCTCGCGACGCAGAAGTCGCGCACGGTCGTTCTTCGCGCGCTCGGGGTCCTCGCCGGCATCCTCGACGTCGCCATCGACGATCGTCGCCTCGCGAGCAATCCGGCCCGCCACATCCGCAATCTCCCTCGGAACGGGCCGGGCAAGCGCCGCGTCTACCTCTCGCATGACCAGGTGGCGACGCTGGCGGCGTGCTCGGCGCATCCGACGCTCGTCCTGACGCTGGCGTACACCGGCCTGCGCTGGGGCGAGGCGACGGGGCTGCGGGTGCGCAGCGTGAACCGGCTGCGTCGACGCTTCGTCATCGAGGAGAACGCGGTGATGATCGCCTACGAGATCCACGTCGGCACGCCCAAGACGCACGAGAAGCGCTCGGTCCCCTACCCCGAGCGTCTCGCTCCGATGATCGAGCAGGCGTGCGCCGGCAAGGGCCCGGAGGGGCTGCTGTTCGGCGACGGCGTCAATCACATGCGCAACTCCGGCGCGCAGGGCTGGTTCGCGAACGCGGTGAGGCGCGCGCAGGCGTTCGATCCGTCGATCCCGCGGCTCACGCCTCACGACCTCCGCCACACCGCCGCATCGCTCGCGATCAGCTCGGGCGCGAACGTGAAGGCCGTGCAGCGGATGCTCGGGCACGCGTCGGCGGCGATGACGCTCGACACCTACGCCGATCTCTTCGACGACGATCTGGATGCCGTCGCGACGCGACTGAACGACGCCATGCCGCTGGTGGCGCTGCCGTCGGGTCCGCAGACCCGCTACGCCCGACCGCAGTAGCCGCAGAGAGCAGATTGCTCAGTTTTTCGACGAGGCAGAAGTCGCCCGAAATGCTCGATTTTGGCGTTCTGAGACGTCGAACGCAGACCCTTGCAGACGGCTCGTCTTCGGCCCACCGAATTCTCAGAATGCGGCCAAAAAGCGGCCAAAAACGCATTCTGTGTGGTCTGACCACAGAAGAAATCCCTGGTCAGAGGCAAAAAAAGACTGTGCCCCTGGAGGGACTCGAACCCCCAACCGTTTCCTTAGGACGGAACTGCTCTTCCATTGAGCTACAGAGGCTGGCGGCATCCAGTCTACGGCGAGCGTCCGGCCGTCCCGGCCACCGAATGCGAGCGGCGCCCCGAGTCACTCGTCCCGAATCGCGACAACGACCTTCCCCAGGCGCCAGCCCGCGTCCGTGGTAGCTCGAGCGCTTCCGCAACGTCCTCGAGCGCGAACGTCCGGTCGATGCGAACAGCCACATCGCCGGCGACAATGCGATCGGCCAGCTGAACGAACTGAGCCGGCCCCTCCCGCACGAAGAGCACGCCGAGGCGCCGACCCGACAGCATCCCGACCAGCGAACCGAGAGTGAGGAGCCGAAACAGCGCGCGGGTCGTGCCGCCGACCATGAAGTACCGGCCGCCCGGCGCAAGCGCGCGGCGGTACGCGAAGACCGACCGCGATGCGACGAGGTCGATGATGACGTCGTAGGGGCCGGTACGGGTGAAGTCCTCCGCGCGGAAGTCGATGACCTCGTCGGCGCCGAGCTCGCGCATGAAGTCCAGCTTTGCGGCGGTGTCGACACCCGTGACGTGCAGGCCGGATGCCTTGGCCAGCTGAATCGCAAAGGCGCCGGTTCCTCCGCCGGCGCCGTTGATCAGCATCCGCTCCCCCGCCCGCGCCTTCGCGATCGCCTGCACCGCGATGGCGCCGGACTGCGGAATGGTGGCGGCCTGCGCGAACGACAGGCTCGGCGGCTTGCGCGCCAGCACCGACGAGGGTGCGACCGCATACTCGGCGAAGCCGCCCTTGAGCTGCAGGTTGTCGCCATAGACCTCGTCGCCGACCGCGAAGCCCGTGACGTCCGCGCCCACGCCGACGACACGACCGGCGAAGTCGGAGCCGAGCACCCGGCGACGCGGGGCGAGAAGACCGCCGACTCGCGCGTAGGCGGGCTTGCCGGTGAGTGACTCCCAGTCACTCAGGTTGACGGCGGTCGCGACGACCTCGACCAGCACCTGGCCGGGGCCGGGAGCCGGCGGCGGAAGGTCTTCGAGACGCAGGCGCTCGGGCCCGCCGTACCGGTCGTACACGACGGCTCTCATGCGAACAGTGTGGGGCATCCGAGCGCGGGCCGCTGAAGGCCGCTGGGGCCCGCCGCGAAGTCGAACGAGCGCGAGCCGGCGCCATGGCGACGCCTCCGAGCATCCCCCCGACCCCCAACAGACCCCTTCAGTCCGCCTCGGCGACCTCGAGCTGCACCTCGTTGTGCCGCAGGAACGACGGCATGATGGGCGGATCGAACCGGGCGAACCGAGGCTCCCCCTGCACCGTGAGGCCGGCCGCGCGGACCTTGGCGAGCAGGTCGTCGAGGTGCGTCTCCCACGACTCGTGCGTCCAGCGGCCCGAGAAGCGCAGCGCGGCGACGAGCTGAGCGGGAACGGTCCGCAGCGTCACGTCGGGGTTGGTCGGGATCGGGGCATCCGCTTCTGTGATCTCCGCGGGAAGGACGAACGCGACGACGAAACCCTCGCCGCGGCTCTGCTGCAGCACGGGCGCGGTCATGGCGATCTTCTCGGATGACTGCACCACGGGCGCGGTCATCGCGATCGAGCGCGAGCTCGCATTGTCGCCGCCGATGTAGCCGGCGAGGGAACGGAAGGCGCGGTTGCCGGCATCCTCGAACGACGCATCGCGCACAACCGTCTCGGCGACGACATGCGCGGGATACCGCCGCAGCTCCCATCCGTCGTGCTGCTGGACCACGTCATAGGGCTGCTGTTCGGTCATGGTGCGAGGCTAAGGCCCACCTGGTACCCGAGGGCGCGCTCACAGGTGATCCGCGGCGACGCGCCTACGCCTCGCGTTCCCCCTCCGCAGCCTCCCGCGCCTCCCGCGCCTCGCGCCTGGTCTGCGGCGGGCCCCCGGCCCCGACCACGGCGAGCTCCTCGGTGCGCGAGTGGCCAGGCTCGATGAGCGCGCCCATCTCGTTCGCCACGCGGTTCGCTTCGAGAGCGGCCTGGTCGTCGATCGCCTCCTGCAGCGCCGACTTGTCGCGCAGCGGCGGTGTGCGGAAGAAGAGCGACAGCACGAAGGCGATGAGCACGACCCACATCGCGACCCAGTAGACCGTGACGGCCGACGCGTTGAAGGCGACGAGCATCGGCTTGGAGAGCCGCGGGTCCGCGCCGACCAGGAAGGAGGTGTCGTTGATCGCCGAATCGTCGGTCGCCGAGTCGCCATTGCCGCCGGCGAACTGGTCCTCGAGGGTCGGGACGACGGAGGCCACGAAGTCGGCGCGCTGATCGGGGTCGGAGAAGTCGAGGGTCACCGTGCCGTCCTCAGCCACGCGGGCGACGGGGATCTGCTGCTGGATCTTCTCGGTCGCCGCTGCCTGCGCTTGCGCGACGGCCTGAGTCGTGGCCTGCTCCTGCGCGGCGGCCGGGATGGCGCCGGCGGCGACCTGGTCGGCGACGGCCTGGGTGGCAGCATCCGTCGCCTTCGTCAGACCCGCCTCGATCTGCGCGGTCGTCGCATCGGTGATGCCGGTGACGATCGGCGTGTAGATCTGCTCCATGATGCCGGCGTTGGCCGGGTCGTTGGCGACGTCGGGGTCGAGAGCGGCGTCCAGGGCGGAGGTGAGCGTGTCTTCATCGGCGAATGAGGTCTGGATGTTCGCGGGCAGGACGCCGAACATGAGCGAGAGCAGGACGGCGGTGCCGAGCGTTCCGCCGATCTGACGGAAGAAGGTCGATGCGCTCGTGGCTACGCCCATGTCGCGGAGGCCGACGGAGTTCTGACTCGCGATCGTGAGCGTCTGCATGAGCTGCCCGAGCCCGAGCCCCAGGAGGAGCATCGCCCCCGCGAGGAACCAGTAGGAGCCGTCGTACTCGAGGTGCGTGAGCCAGAAGAAGGCCACGGACATGAGCGCGGTGCCGAGGATCGGGAACATCCGGTAGCGGCCGGTACGCGCGATGATCTGACCACTGCCGATCGAGGCGATCATGAGGCCCAGGATCATCGGCAGCATCTGCAGGCCGCTCTCGGTGGGCGTCGAACCGAGGACGAGCTGCAGATACAGCGGGATCGTCAGCATCGCCCCGAACATGCCGAAGCCCACGAACACGCCGATCACCGTCGCCATCGAGAACGTCGGCGACCGGAAGAGCTTGAGCGGGATGAGCGCGTCGTCCTTCATCCGGATCTCGGTGATGATGAACGCCACGATGCCGACGGCGCCGATCACGTAGCACGCGATCGAGATCGGCGAGGTCCAGCCCCACACGCGGCCCTGCTCAGCGACGAGCAGGAGCGGCACGAGCGACATGATGACGAACGCCGCACCGAACCAGTCGATGCGCACGGAGTGCCGTGAATGCCTCGGGATGTGCAGGAATCGCAGGACGATCGCGAGGGCGAAGAGCCCGATCGGCACGTTGATGAGGAAGACCCAGCGCCATCCGGCGATGCCGAGGATCTCTTCGGTGCCGGCGAAGAGCCCGCCGATGAGCGGGCCCAGGAGGCTGGAGACGCCGAAGACGGCGAGGAAGTAGCCCTGATACTTGGCTCGCTCCCGCGGAGCGAGGATGTCACCCATGATCGCGAGGGGCATCGACATGAGACCGCCGGCGCCGAGGCCCTGGACCGCCCGGAACGCCGCGAGCTCGAGCATCGACGTCGAGAACGACGCGAGGATCGACCCGATGATGAAGACGACGATCGCGAAGATGAACAGCGGCCGCCGTCCGAAGATGTCGGAGAGCTTGCCGTAGATCGGCGTCGAGATGGTCGACGTGATGAGGTACGCCGTCGTCACCCAGGCCTGCTGGCTCAGCCCGTGCAGATCGTCGCCGATCGTGCGGATGGCCGTTCCCACGATCGTCTGATCGAGGGCCGACAGGAACATGCCCGCCATGAGCCCGAAGATGACGAACAGGATCATCCGGTGCGTCATGACCGGGGCGGCTCCCGGCGTTCCGGCGGTGCGCGAGGCTGTGACGCTCGACATGGGATCTCCCGAAGGTGGCTGGATGGGCTCGGCGACTCCGGCGTCGTCAGTCTCGGCTCATCGTAAACCCGCTTCTCGCGGCTCAGGCCCACTGCGCTGCCGGCGGTCGGCGGTCGGCGGTCGGCGGTCGCCGCCCGCCGATAGGCGTGGGTCTATCGGAAGTCGCGGGACTGATGGGGCACGGCGACGCGCATGTCTTCGAACCTGTCGGCGAGGAGGTTCGTCACCCCCTCGGCCGAGCGCTCCAGCATCCCGCGCACGATCAGTGCCGGTGAATCCCGGACGACGCGGCGGTAGTGGTTCCAGACCCCGACGGAGCAGATGACGTTGACGAGGCCGTGCTCGTCCTCGAGGTTGAGGAACGTGACACCGGATGCCGTGGCCGGCCTCTGCCGGTGCGTCACGAGTCCCGCGACCTCGACCCGCCGGCCGGTCTCGTGCGAGCGCAGCTCCCCCGAGGTCAGCACTCCACGGGCGTCGAGGCCCGAGCGGTAGTGGGTCATCGGGTGATCGTCGGTCGAGACCCCCGTCGCCCACAGGTCGGCGGCGAGGCGCTCGTAGCTCGTGGGATCCGGGAAGAGCGGCGGCTGCACCGAGACGAGGGAGTCGGGAAGGTACTCGGCGCGGTCCTGCGCGGCCGAGCCGGCAAGCCAGATCGCCTCACGCCGAGTGAGCCCCAGGCACTCGAAGGCGCCGGCCGTCGCGAGCGATTCGAGCTGGGCGGCTGTGACGCCCGTGCGACGGACGAGGTCGCGCAGGTCGCGGTAGGCACCCCCCTGCTCGCGAGCCGCGACGATGCGCTGGGCGACGGCCGAGCCGATGCCCTTGACCCCCGCGAGGCCGAGACGGACGGCGAAGGCACCGTCGCGCCGGTGGGCTGCGCACTCGTCTGGGGCGCGGATGTCGAAGTCGCCGACCGGCGGCTGATGACGGTCGGTGCAGGAATCGAGGCCCGTGGGCGGGAGGGGCGACCCCTGAGCAGACTCAGGGTCCTGGGACCCGACCGGCTCCAAGCTCGCCTCGGCGCCGGACCTGAGCAGATCGGGGCGAAGCACCTCGACACCGTGGCGCCGGGCATCGGCGGTGAGCGTCGCGGGCGAGTAGAAGCCCATCGGCTGCGCCCGCAGCAGCCCCGCGAGGAACGCCCCCGGATAGTGCAGCTTGATCCACGAGCTCGCGTAGACGAGCAGCCCGAACGACAGCGAGTGCGACTCGGCGAACCCGAAGTTCGCGAAGGCCTGGATCTTCGCGTAGAGATCGTCGGCATCCTGCCCCACGAGGTTGTTGCGGGCCATCCCCTCGTAGAGCTTGTCGCGCAGCGACTCGATGCGCTCGACGCCCCGCTTCGAGCCCATCGCACGGCGAAGCTGATCGGCATCCTCACCGCTCACCTCGCCGACCGCGACCGCCATCTGCATGAGCTGCTCCTGGAACACCGGGATGCCGAGCGTGCGCTCGAGCACGGGTTCGAGCTTGGGGTGGGCATAGGTGATGGGCTCGCGCCCCAGCTTGCGGCGAACGAAGGGGTGGACGGCGCCACCCTGGATGGGGCCGGGACGGATGAGCGCGATCTGCACCACGAGGTCGTAGAACCTGCGCGGCTGCAGCCTCGGCAGCAGTCCCATCTGCGCGCGGGACTCGACCTGGAACACCCCGATCGAATCAGCCCGGCACAGCATGTCGTAGACGGCCTTCTCCTCCTTGGGGATCGTCGCCAGCTCCCACTCCTCCCCCGTCGCCTCGCGGACCAGATCGAAGCAGTACTGCAGGGCAGCCAGCATCCCGAGCCCCAAGAGGTCGAACTTGACGAGCCCCATCCAGGCGGCGTCGTCTTTGTCCCACTGGATGACCGTGCGGTTCTCCATGCGCGCGTGCTCGATCGGCACGACCTCGCCGACGGGCCGGTCGGTCAGCACCATTCCGCCCGAGTGGATGCCGAGATGGCGGGGAGCCTTCAGCAGCTCGGACGCGTACGCGAGCACCTGATCGGGGATGTCGTGGCCGGCGCCCGTCTCGAGGTGAGCGCCCCAGCCCTCGACCTGCTTGGACCAGGCGTCCTGCTGCCCGGGCGAATGGCCGAGCGCCTTCGCCATGTCGCGGACCGCGTTCTTGGGGCGGTACTGGATGACGTTCGCGACCTGGGCAGCGCGTTCGCGCCCGTACTTCGCGTAGACCCACTGGATGATCTCTTCGCGCCGATCGGAATCGAAGTCGACGTCGATGTCGGGCTCTTCGTCGCGCAGCGACGACAGGAAACGCTCGAACGGCAGGTCGTAGGCGATCGAGTCGACGGCCGTGATGTCGAGCAGGTAGCAGACGGCGCTGTTGGCGGCGGACCCGCGCCCTTGACACAGGATGCCGCGGCGCCGCGCCTCTTGCACGATGCCGTAGACGATCAGGAAGTAGCCGGGGAAGTCCTTCATCTCGATGACTCCGAGCTCGCGCTCGATGCGCGCCTCGTGCTCGGGCTTGAGGTCGGGGTACTTGCGCGGCACCGCCTCCCACACGAGCTGTCGGAGATACGACATCGGCGTATGGCCCTCGGGAACCTCCTGCTTGGGGAGGGCGGGCTTCGCCCGGCGGAGCGGGAAGGCGAGCTCGTCGGCCAGGGTCACGGTGCGCGCGACCGCCCCCGGGTAGCGCGCGAAGCGCTCGGCCATCTCCGCACCCGACCTCAAGTGCGCACCGGCGTGGGCGGGAAGCCAGCCGTCCAGCTCATCGAGGCCGCGGTTCGCCCGGACGGCGGCGACCGCCGCGGCGAGATGCTCGCGCTGCGGGACGGCGTAGTGCACGTTGTTCGTGGCGAGGAGGGGCAGTCCGCGCTCGGCGGCCAGCGCTGCGAGCACGTCGTTGTCGCGCGTGTCGAGCGGATTGCCGTGGTCGATGAGCTCGACGTTGACGGCATCCTTGCCGAACAGCGCGATGAGCCGATCGAGCTCGCGCGCGGCGCCGCCCGGACCCTCGGCGCCGAGCGCGTGGCGCACCGTGCCCTTGCGGCATCCGGTCAGCACCGCCCACTGCGAGTCGCCGGGACCGCCCGCGCGCAGGGCGAGCTCGTCGAGGTCGTACAGCGGCCTCCCCTTCTCGGAGCCCCGCAGCTGCGCATGCGTGAGCGCCGCGGCGAGCCGGTGGTATCCCTCCTCGCCGCGCGCGAGGACGAGAAGATGCGTGCCGACGGGATCGGACTCCCCCGCCCTCGATGGTGTCGGGGAGGAATCCTCGTCGCCCAGCGACAGCTCGGCGCCGAACGCCGTCTTGACCTGGAGCGACTCGGCGGCCTCGGCGAAGCGGACGATCCCGTAGAACCCGTCGTGGTCGGAGATCGCGAGCGCGTGGAGGCCGAGACGCTCGGCCTCTTCGGCGAGCTCTTCTGGCGAGGACGCCCCGTCGAGGAACGAGAACGTCGAATGGGCGTGCAGTTCGGCATACGGGATGACGTCGGTCGGGCGCTCGATCGACGGCGGTGTGTAGGGGCCGCGCTTGTGCGACCATGCGGGACTGTCGCCGCCGTCGGCCCCGGCGGGCACATTGCGAGGGCGACGGCGGTCGCTGAGGATGCGCTCGAGCTCGGACCACGGCACAGAGGGGTTGTCGAAGCCCATCGGTCACCTCACCCCTTCGCAGCCGTTCAGTCATAGCGAGCCTCGGCCTTCCAGCGGCCGTCCTCGCAGATGAGGAGCCATGCGACCCCGTCGGCATCGACGACCTGGAAGCGATGCGCACGACGGGCGCGCGCGGCATCCCACCCCCGCTCGCTGACGGGCCAGGGGCCTGCCCACTGCTCGACGGCACGGCGGCGGCCGCCCTCGATCAGCACGGCGGGGTGCGCTGTCATGCGCCCCCGATCGTCGACCCCGACCGGACCTCCCATCGGAGCGAGCACCTCGACCTGAGGCGGCTTGGCGAAGACGGATGCCGGCAGCGGGTCGGGCAGGCTGCCCGGCCACGGGCGCGTGCGCTCCTTCGCCACCACGGCTCGATCGCCCCACGGCACGAGCACCTGCCGTTCGGCGAGCCAGCGCCCGCCTCCGACGGCGGGCGTCAGCACCCCGCGGTGCCCGAGCATCGCCTGCACGCGGGACAGCGCATGGTGCACGCGCTCTTCAGGCCCTGCCCCGAAGATCGCGGGAGCGTGGTGGGATGCCGCATCCACCCTCTCGGGTGAGATCCGCACGAGAGCGACGCCGCTCGTGAGACCGTCTGCGTCCTCACCGAGCTGCCAGCGCACACGGTCGACGACCGACGTCGCGTCGAACGATCCGGGATGCAGCCACACCCGCTCGCTGCGCTCGCCTCGGTCGCCGGTGAGCTCGACGCGCAGCTCGGTGCAGACGAGATCGATCGCGCCGAGACCCGCGATGAACTCGTCCGCCGCGAGGCGCACGCCGAACGCGACCTGGTCGGCGATCTCGAGCGGCGGCTCGAACGCGATCTCACGCTGCAGCTCGGGAGGCGGGGTGCGCGGATCGACGGCGCGTGGATCGCGACCGGAGGCGAGGGCGTGCAGCCGGATGCCGCGCTCGCTGAAGCGTTCGCGCACGCGCTCCTGCTCGAGCGCCGCGAACTCACCCAGCGTCTGCACCCCGAGCCGCGCGAGGAGTCCCGCGAATTCCGGGCCGCCGCCCAGCGAGGCATCGTCGAGCAGCCCGATCGGCAAGGGTGCGAGGAAGTCGGCGGCCCTCCCCGGCGGCACGACGCACACGGGGTCGTCGGGGCTCGTCCCCGCCCGCGCCGCATGCTCGGCCGTGAACGGACCATCGCCGACGCCCGCCCGCGCGGTCTCGATCCCCAGTTCGCTCAGCGACTCGAGCAGCATGCACGCCGCCTCGAGCTCGCCGCCGTAGTAGCGAGCAGGTCCGCGCACTTTGAGTGCGCACAGCCCCGCTCGCACGATCTGCACCCCGGGTGCGCGCTCCTCGATGCGCGCGACGAGGGGCGAGAACACCCGATGGTCGCGTATGGCATCGGCGGGAATGATCGCGAGGCGCGGACACCGTGCCTGCGCATCGCGCCGGCGCTGCCCGCGTCGCACGCCCTCTGCCCGCGCAGCGGCAGAGCACGCCACGATCTCGTTGCGCTCGAGCACGGCGACCGGGGCGGCCGGGTCGACGGCGCCTTCTCGCGCGAGGGCCGTCACCGGCCAATCCGGAAACCACAGCACGAGGCTGCGCACCGACTGCATCGGGGCGCACGTCAGCCCACCGCCTCGAGAATGCGCCTCGCCTCGCGGAAGCGCTCCTGACGGCGCCGTTCCGCCTCGAGCACGCGCACTGCTTCGATCTCGCGCTCCTCGGCGAGCGCCGACACAGCCCGGACGGGAGCCGCCTCAGCCATGGGCACAGCGACGGGAGGCTGGGTCGCGGGAACCGGCGCCATCATCGGCATCTCGGCCCCCCGAGCACCACGCGCCTCGGACACCAGCGCAACCTCGCCATGCGGGCCGGGCAGCAGCATCCGCTCGCGTCTGTCGTGTGGCCAGCGTCTGCTCGAAGAAGTGACCGTCACGGCCCTGCTGTCGAGGTAGCCGTGACCGCGCCCCACGCCCGTCCACTCGGGATCGCCCACCTCGAGCATCGCCTCGGCCTGCGGCCACGGCCCCTGCACGAGCAGCACCGTCCCGCGGTCGCGCAGTCGCGCCGCCAGACGCGCGACCTGGCCGTCGGCGGCGCGCGTGGGCGGCCGGACAGCCACGACGGGCACGACCTCGGCGATCGTCGACGTCACCGCGAGCCACCGAGGCCCGGGATCGGGTACGAGCACGAGCCGCGCCAGGTCGACACCCAGCGATTCGGCCGCTTCGGCGCCGAGCTCGGGGATGCCGATCACCGCGCACCACGAACCGTCCTGCGAAGGCCGCGACATCAGTCGCGAGCAGAAGCGACACCGACCTTCCGAGCGAATACGCCGCGCCTGGCCGCAGGCCGCGACCCGGAAGAAGCGACGCGAACGCAGGATGCGTGGGCAGCACGGGTGCCCCGAGCCGACGACCTTGCACGCGCTCGAGCTGAGCGCGCAGGCGCATCACCTCGCCGTCCTGCTCCTGCCGGAGCGCTTCGTTCCGCACGTTCGCCCTCACCTCCACAGAATAGAACACATGTTCTAGTCATTCAACGGTGATATCGAACTTATCTCCAGCCTCCGACATCGCGTCCGGTCGGGTAAGCCTTCGCAATCCGGCCGCCCGCCGGAAGCGTCAGCCGGCGATGACCTCCGCCGTCGTGGCGATGCGCGCGAAGCCGCCACCCTGCAGCACGAGGGCTGTCGTCGCCATGAGCTCTTCGGCAGTGCGCGTCACGGTGCCGAGGCCCGCGACATCCGTCGTCAGATCGAAGGTGCGCGTCGCATCGAGCGCGACCGTCACGTCGTACCCGAGGTTCCCCGCCATGCGCGCCGTCGTCTCGACGCACATATTGGTCTGGATGCCGCAGATCACGAGCTCGCTGATCCCCCGCTCCCCCAGCCACCCGTGCAGATCGGGGTCGCCGTAGAACGCGGAGTTGACGTTCTTCGTGACGAGGAGCGCGGGCTCGAGCGGCGGCCACGGCGTCGACCAGCGCGTTGCCCGGCCGCGGCGGGATGCAGCGGCGAGCCCGGCGACGCCGGAGTCGTGCCGCACGACGACGATCGGCTCGCCGGACGCTGCCCAGGCGCCGACGAGCGCGGCGACGTTCGCCTCACACTCGGGGTTGGCCGTCGTCGCCCCAGAAATCGAGGTCGTCGAAGGCGCGCTGCATGTCGATGACGAGGAGGGCTCGGGTCATGGATCCATCCCATCACGCGGGTCTTCACGCGAAGATGGTCGACCCGCTAGTTTTGGGGCACCGTGGAACCGTCCACGCACATCCACCCAAGGAGGCTGCCGATGGACGGTCCCGCTCACCCGACCCTGCTCGAATCCCTCTCGGCATGGGTGCTCATCGTGACGTTCGCGATCTCGCTGCTCTACGAGCTATGGAGGGCGACCGCGAAGGCCGGCGTGTCACGCTATGACTCGATGCGGGCGTTCGTCCAGGAACTGTGGCTCTACGTCGTCGCGACTATCGTCATCGTGCTGCTGTTCGTCGGCGTGCCCTTCGCCGCGTGGGTCGGCCTGATCTTCTCGGTGGCGGTGATCGTCGTATCGATCTTCTACTACAACCCGAAGATGATGCTCGAGCGCAAGCCGGGCATCATCGATTGGGTCGAGGACCTCGTCTACACCGGGCTGCTGTTCGTCGTCGCTGCGTTCCTGACACTGGAAGTGTCAGGACTCACCCTCGCATAGGCCCGGCAACTCAGGCGGCGAGCTCGAGATACGGCTCCCACCGCGGGTCGGTGCGGTCGGTGCCGCGCACCGTCCACTGCGCACCGTGGGGAGGACGCGGAGCGAACCGCAGCTCCCACCCCATCTCCTGCGGAGTTCGATCGCCCTTGACGTTGTTGCAGCGCAGGCAGCACGCGACGAGGTTCTCCCACGTGTCGGCGCCGCCGCGCGAACGCGGCAGGATGTGATCGATCGTCGAGGCCGACTTCGCGCAGTAGCCGCAGCGGTGCCCGTCCCGGCGCAGCACTCCGCGGCGCGTGACCGGGATGCTTCTTCCGCCCGGAACGCGCACGTAGCGCGTCAGGAGAATGACCGCGGGCCGATCGACCGCCTGTCTCGCACCCCACACCGGGTCCCCATCGACGTGCTCGATCACGGTGGCCTTGTCGTTCATGACGAGCACGATGGCCCTCTTGAACGACACGATGGCGAGCGGCTCGTAGCCCGCATTCAGCACCAGAGTGCGCATTCCACATCCTCTCGAATGGCCCGGGACGGCTTCTCGGGTTTCGACCTGCGCGACGATGCGAGGAGTGGAGGGCATGAAAAAAGGCGCTGTCCTATAGACAGCGCCTGGGCGCCGCGGTCATGCCGCGGCATCCGATCCCATGATGCCGAAGGACAAGCAGGCCGAGCGCGTCCATGGTTCGGATGCGTGGCGTGGCGTCCATCGGGTCCCCTCCGCTTCTCAGAGCGTCACGTTTCAGGGTAATGCACGACGAAACGGTGCGGGCCGCGACGTGATATGAACGACCCGTGGCGTGTCGGAGAACCCGTGACGGAACTGGTCGCGTCAGCTGACGCCGCGCGGTCAGACGAGAGCGGATCAGCCGGCGTTGGACTGAAGCCACGAGAGCGGGTCGACCAGCCCGCCGTTGACGCGCACCTCGAAGTGGAGGTGGTTGGCGGTGGAGCTGCCGGTGCTGCCGACCGCGCCGATGACCTGGCCGGCCGAGACGGACTGACCGGAGACGACCTGACGGCTGCCATAGGTCATGTGACCGTAGAGGGTCGAGACCTGCTGACCGCCGACGACCGAATCGATGGTGACGGCGACGCCGTAGCCCGCATAGCTCTCCTGCGAGATGCGCACCACACCGCTGGCGGCGGCGAAGATCGGGGTGCCCGCCGGGGCGAGCATGTCGAAGCCGTTGTGGTTCGGGCGGTTCGGCGGGCGGAAGAGGTTGATCGAGCTGTAGTTGAAGTTGGTGACGGGCCAGCGGACTTCGCCGGAGCCGGGAGCCGTCATCGACAGATTCATGCTGTACGCGGATCGTGAGGAGGCCTTGGGTCGAGCGGCGGCCGCTGCGGCCGCTGCTGCGGCCGCTTCCCGGGCACGAGCCGCGGCGGCCTCTTCGGCCTTCTTCTTCGCGATCTCTTCGGGCGTGGTGGCGGAATAGCCGCCACGGTCGAGCGCTTCAGATGTGGCGTCGGATGCGACGACGAGAGACTGTGCGTCGTCGGCCGCCACCTGCTGCAGCGTCACGGCTGCCTGTGCGGGGGTGCGCCATGCGCCGTAGGCGGGAAGCGCGACGGTCGCGATGAGCCCCACGACCATGCTGAGGATCACGAGGCTGCGGAGAGGCCGGACGCGCGGGTCGAGTCGAGATCGACGGGGCTCGCCGTCGACCGAGCGAGGCGTCGCGGCTTGGTGCGTCGCGCTGCCGCGCCGCGAGCGCGACTGCGCTTCACAACATCGGTCGGGGTCTCCTGTGACGGTGCGTCGACAGGGGTCTCGATCTTTTCAGCCAAACTATCCTCCGGCGCCTCTGCGCCGTGGCGCTGGCTCGTCCGCATTGGGTGTCGGGGCACTTGATGCAGGTTTCACCGCGCAGACGACGAGCCGGGGAGGCAATCCGTACGGGGTCCGTCGGCGGGCTTTTCGCCTGGTGGACTCTTCGAGGCTACCCGAAGGTAACGAATATGTCACGCTGGGAGCGCGCCCACGCCACTTTCGTCGACAAGGAAGATGTGCGCGGCGACCTCGACGGGCAGCTCGAGCGCCTCGTCGCTGCCGTCCATCTCGACGAGCACATAGCCCTCGCTGTAGCGGAACGAGCCGGTGCCGCCGGGCAGGACGCCCGCCGCTTTGAGCTGCTGGAGCAGTTCGGGATCGACCTGTGCAGGCTCGGCGAGACGGCGCACGGTCCCGGAGACGGGGCCACCGACCTTGTTGAGATGACGGACGAGACCCACGACACCCTGATCGAACTTGTTCGCGGGAACATCGCCCAGCTGGTCGAGTCCCGGGATCGGGTTGCCGTACGGCGATTCGGTGGGATGCCCGAGCAGCTCGACGAGGCGGCGCTCGACCTGCTCGCTCATCACGTGCTCCCAGCGGCACGCCTCTTCGTGCACGTACGCCCAATCGAGGCCGATGACATCCGACAGCAGCCGCTCCGCCAGGCGGTGCTTGCGCATGACGTCCACGGCCTTCTGCCGCCCTGCGCCGGTGAGCTCGAGCGACCGGTCGTCCGACACGATGACGAGGCCGTCGCGCTCCATGCGCCCCACCGTCTGCGACACCGTGGGACCCGAGTGACCCAGGCGCTCGGAGATGCGCGCACGCAGGGGGACGATGCCCTCTTCCTCGAGTTCGAGGACGGTGCGCAGATACATCTCCGTCGTGTCGATGAGATCGGTCATTCAGGCATCCTCTGGCGCGTGGGCAGGCTCCCCAGCCTATCAATGGGGGTCGGGCTCGGCGTCGTCACACGGGCGGGGCCGCCGTGGCGGCGACCGTAGAATCGGAGCCATGTCCCACGTCCTTCTGCCTCGCGAAATCCTGCCCGCCGACGGACGCTTCGGCTGCGGTCCGTCCAAGGTCCGTCCCGCCCAGGTCGAGGCTCTGACCGGTGCTACCGCGGCCCTTCTCGGCACGTCGCACCGACAGGCGCCGGTGAAGGATCTCGTCGGGCGGGTGCGCGCCGGACTCAGCGACCTGTTCCGCCTGCCGACCGGATACGAGATCATCCTCGGCAACGGCGGTTCGACCGCGTTCTGGGATGCCGCCGCCTTCGGCCTGATCGAGAAGCGCAGCCAGAACCTCGTCTTCGGCGAGTTCGGCGGCAAGTTCGGCTCTGCCGCGAAGGCTCCGTGGCTCGAGGCGCCCGACATCCGTGAGGTGGCCGCGGGCACGCGCACGACCGCCGAAGCGGTCGAGGGCGTCGACGTCTACGCCTGGCCGCACAACGAGACCTCGACGGGCGTCTCCGCCCCGATCCACCGCGTCGCCGGCGATGCCGGTGCGCTGACCGTCATCGACGCGACGAGCGCAGCCGCCGGCATCGACTTCTCGATCGGCGAGACGGATGTCTACTACTTCGCCCCGCAGAAGAACCTCGGCTCGGACGGCGGCCTGTGGTTCGCCGCGGTGTCGCCCGCCGCGATCGAGCGCATCGAGCGCATCGCGGCGTCGGGCCGCTACATCCCCGAGTTCCTGAGCCTCAAGAACGCGGTCGACAACTCACGTCTCAACCAGACGCTCAACACCCCCGCGATCACGACGCTCGTGCTGCTGCGAATCGCAGATCGACTGGATCACCGACGAACGGCGGCCTGCAGTGGGCCGACGCCCGCACGCACGAGTCGTCGCAGGCCCTGTACGACTGGGCCGAGGCATCCGCCTACGCCACTCCCTTCGTCGCCGATCCGGCCGACCGCTCCCCCGTGGTCGTCACGATCGACTTCGACGAGACGGTCGACGCCGCGGCCGTCGCGAAGAGCCTCCGTGCCAACGGGATCGTCGACACCGAGCCGTACCGCAAGCTCGGTCGCAACCAGCTGCGCGTCGCGACTTTCGTCTCGATCGATCCCGACGACGTCCGTCAGCTGATCCGCTGCATCGACTACACGGTGGAGCGTCTGGGCTGAGGTCCCGCCTCGGCTGCTGAGGTCTCGTCAGCAGCCGAGGTCTCGCGTGCCGGAACGGAATCGGTCACCGGATGCGAGCGCATAAGGCTCGGCCGCGGTTCTCACCCGCAGAGCGTTGAGCGGGAGCGCAGGGCTCCGCACCGCCGCGTGGTCGAGCGGTCAGTTCTGGTCGCGCTCGCTGTCGAACCGGAATCCGTGGACGGCCTCGTCCTCATCCCCGGAATCGTCGTCGGAGTCGTCGTCGTCGGAGTCGTCCTCGGATTCGACCTGGTCTGAGTCGTCCTCGTCCGAGTCGTCCTCGTCGTCGGAGTCCTCCTCGTCGTCGGACTCGTCCTCGAAGTCGTTGTCCGATTCGTCGTCGTCGGAGTCGGCTTCGTCGTCTACGTCCGAGTCGTCCTCGTCCTCATCGAGGTCATCCTCGTCATCGTCGTCCACGAAGTCCGAATCGTCGACATCGGACTCGTCCTCGCCCGAGTCGTCGTCGAAGTCGTCGTCCGTCGTCGTCGCTCGGCCTCGGCCAGCTCATCGATGTCGACGCCGTCGACATCGCCGGCGTGGAGGATCGGCGAACCGTCGCGGTCGAAGTCGGCGGCGTCGAGGTCGTCGAGATCGTCGAGGTCGAGCCCGTCGTCGTCGGAGTCGTCCAGGTCTTCTTCTCCGCCGTCGACCTCGCCGGCTTCGCGAAGCGCCACCTGCGCGGCCTGGTAGTCGGCGAGGCGCACGGCCCACGGCACCCATTCGGGCGCCAGCAGCGCGTCGTCGCCGGGAAGCAGCTCGAGCTCGAGCACGCTCGGCTCACCGTCGTCGACGCGCGCGAGGCTCACAGTCCAGAACCAGCCGGGGTAGCCCGGCCATCCGGTTCTCGAACAGCAGCGAGACGACTCCGCCGTCTTCGAGCGTGTACCCGGCGGCGGCCCCGACGGTGGCCTCGGGCGTCACCTCGCGGAGCGCGGCGAGTGCGACATCGTGCGCGGCGAGCAGGCGCTCGTCCGGCTCGCGCGTCGGTTCGACGACCTCAGGAGCGACATCCTCAGCGTCAGCCTCAGCCTCAGCCTCGACCTGCGCCTCGTCGCCGTCAGGCGCATGCCCTGCTTCAGCGCCGTCGGCCTCAGTCGCGTCCCCTGCTTCAGCAGCGTCGACGGAATCGGCATCCGTCTCGGACCCCTCGAACGGCTCGGACTCGACTCGCCTTCGACCGAAGCCTCGGTCACGGCGTCGTCGGCGCCCGCAGCGGGCTCGACGGACATCCGGCTCGTCAGGAACGGCAGGTTCGACGTCGCCGGCGGGCGAGTCGCCCGGATCAGTCGTCCAGCTCATCGGCGACCTTGCGGAGGACGGCGGCGACCTTCTTGGAGTGCGCGCCGCTCGGGTAGCGCCCGCGACGCAGGTCGCCGCCGATGCTGTCGAGCACCTTCACGAGGTCTTCCACGATGATCGCCATGTCGTCGGCGGGCTTGCGTGCGCGCTTGGCGAGGCTCACGGGAGCCTCGAGCACACGGACCGAGAGCGCCTGAAGTCCGCGCTTGCCGTCGGCGACGCCGAACTCGAGGCGCGTGCCCGCCTTGGGTGCGGGCGTGCCTGCAGGAAGGGCAGTGGCGTGCAGGAAGACGTCCTGGCCGTCATCGCTGGTGATGAAGCCGAACCCCTTCTCCTCGTCGTAGAACCTGACCTTGCCGGTGGGCATGGAATGACCTCACTGTGGAAGAGCCCGCGCTCGGCGGGCATGACGGATGGCGGACCGGAAGGCCCTCCGACAAGCCTACGGCACGACCGGCACCGACTAGGCTGAGGCGGATGAGCACGCGCAATGACGGTCCCGAGCTTCCCGTCCGTCGCATCGATCGGATCCTCGCCTATATGGCGCTCGGACTGACGATCCTCTCGATCGTGTGCTTCTTCGCGGTGATCCTGGCGAAGCCGCTCGGCATCAAGGACTTCAGCGAGGGCCTGTGGCCCCTCGTCGTCGTGCTGCCGCTCGTCGCCCTGCCGATCGCCTTCGTGATGATCGTCGTGCTGCTCATCATGAGCTTCGTGCGACGCTCGCGCGCCGACAAAGGGGCATAGGCGCCCGACGATGACCACCGACGAGCGCTCGCTCGCGACGTGGCTGGCGACCCGCGACGACGCGGCGCTGGCAGAGACGTTCGCGCTGCGGTCGGTCTCGCCGTCGGCGACGTGGAGCGACTTCTTCGACGCCGCCGACGCGCTGCTGGATGCCGCATCCGTCGACCGCGCGATCACCCGCCTTCCGCGCCCCGCTCTCGCCGCGCTCGCAGGCGGCAAGACCGACGAAGCGCGCGCGGCTCTCGAACGACTGGCGCTCGTCGATGAGTCCGGCGAGCCGTATGCCGTCGTCGCCGAGCGGGTCGCCGCGGTGCGGGCGAACGCCCCGGAGGCGCTCTCGGCCGGCCCCGCGCCGATCGATCCGCCGCCTGCTGACCCGGCGGCATCCGCGGCAGCCGCCGAGCGCGCCTTCGCCTCGACCGGCGCCCTCGCCGACCTCCTGATCGCGACCCAGCACACGCCGCTCGTCGCGCACCGGCGCGGGTCCGGTGAGCGCGGTCGATCGCAAGCGGCTGACGGATGCCGGAGCCATCGCCTCGACGGAGGACCTCGACGACCTCGTCGTGATCGCGGGCCGCCGCGCGGTCTGCTCGAGGCCACCGACCGCGAATGGACCGTGAGCGAGACCGCCGAGGCCTGGCTGCAGGCGACGACGATCCGGCGCTGGGCGCTCGTGGTGGAGGGCTTCCGCGCAGCCCTGCGCTCCGGCCTCCGGACGCCCGAGCGGCGGCTACCTCGCGCCCGCGTCGTGGCCCGATCGGTATCCGCTCGACCCCGAATGGCCCGTGATCGCCGCGAGGACCCGACGGCTCGCCGAACGGTGGGGGCTCGTGTCGCCGGAAGGCGCCGAGCCGGCGTGGGCGCGGTCGCTGCGTGCGGGCGGACCCGCCGACGCCGCAGGGCCTCTCCGCGCTCTTCCCCGCCGAGATCGACCGCATCTACCTGCAGGCCGACCTGACCGCCATCGCACCGGGTCCGCTCGCGCCGGCGCTCGACCTTCGCCTCCGTCGCATCGCGGTCCGCGAATCGCGGGCGCAGGCGTCCACCTACCGCTTCACGGCCGAGTCGCTCGGTCGCCGGGATGACCGAGGGCGAGACGGCCGAGTCGCTGCGGGAGTTCCTCTCGACGGCTCTCGCTCACCGGCATCCCGCAGCCGCTCGAGTACCTCATCACCAGCACCGCCGCCCGCCACGGCCTCGTCCGCGTCGCGCACGGGCGCCTACGGCGACACGGTGGTCGAGAGCGCCGAGTCGAGCGTCCTCAGCTCGATCGCCGTCGACCAGGCGCTGCGTCCGCTGGGTTTCGTCCGCGACGGGGACTCGCTCGTCTCCCGAGCGGCGCGCGACGTCGTCTACTGGTCGCTCGCCGATGCGCGCTACCCGGTCGTCGCCGTCGACGAAGCAGGGCGAGGCCGCTCCCGCCGTGCGGCGTCGTCGCCGCACGATCGGGCCAGACGCTCGAGGCTCGACACTCCTTCGCGCCGCTCATCGCCCGGCTCCGCGAGACGCATGCGACGGATTCGGATGCCGCATGGCTCGGTCGCGAGCTCGAGCAGGCTGTGCGCTCCCGGTCGGTCATCGACGTGATGGTGCGGCTGCCGGACGGCATCAGAGCGCTCGTTCACCCTCGAGGCGACGGGCCTCGGCGGCGGCCGCCTGCGCGGGCGCGACCGCGCCGCCGACATCGAGCGCACCCTGCCGGTGTCGAGCATCGTCAGCGTCCGTCCGGCCTGAACGCCCGGTCACGGAAGCCTCGGATCCGGCGCGGGCACCGGTAGACTCGATCCCTATGGCTGACGGCCCTCTCATCGTGCAGAGCGACCGGACGGTGCTGCTCGAAGTAGCCCATCCGGACGCCGAGAGCGCGCGGCACGAGCTCGCGATCTTCGCCGAGCTCGAGCGCGCGCCCGAGCACATCCACACGTACCGCATCACCCGCCTCGGACTGTGGAACGCCCGCGCGGCCGGCCACGACGCCGACGACATGCTCGCGACGCTCGACCGCTGGACCCGCTTCCCGGTGCCGCCCATCGGTCTCGATCGACATCCGCGAGACCGTCGGCCGCTACGGCCGCCTCGTCATCGAGCGCGACGACGGACGGTGGTCTCGTCCTTCGATCGACGGATGCCGCGGTGCTGGCCGAGGTCTCGAAGAACAAGCGCATCCAGCCGCTCCTCATCGGCCGCCCCTCCCCCGACACGTTCCAGGTCGACGCCTGGGCGCGCGGGCACATCAAGCAGGAGCTGCTCAAGATCGGCTGGCCGGCCGAGGATCTCGCCGGCTACACGCCGGGGACGCCGCATCCGATCGACCTCGCTGAAGCGGACTGGACAGCTGCGGCCCTACCAGCGCGAAGCCGTCGACAAGTTCACCGACGGCGGCTCGGGCGTGGTCGTGCTCCCCTGCGGCGCCGGCAAGACGCTCGTCGGTGCGGCTGCGATGGCCGACACCAAGACGACGACGCTCATCCTCGTGACCAACACCGTCAGCGCCCGGCAGTGGCGCGACGAGCTGCTCAAGCGCACGTCGCTCACCGCCGGAGGAGATCGGCGAGTACTCGGGTCAGGTCAAAGAGGTCAGGCCCGTCACGATCGCGACCTACCAGATCCTCACCGCGAAGCGGAAGGGCGAGTACGCCCATCTCGCGCTGCTCGACGCCCTCGACTGGGGCCTCATCGTCTACGACGAGGTGCACCTGCTGCCCGCGCCCGTCTTCAAGCTCACCGCAGATCTGCAGGCGCGCCGCCGCCTCGGACTCACCGCGACCCTCGTCCGCGAGGACGGCCGCGAGGGCGACGTCTTCAGCCTCATCGGCCCCAAGCGGTTCGACGCGCCGTGGAAGGAGATCGAGGCCCAGGGCTTCATCTCACCCGCGGCCTGCTACGAGGTGCGCGTCGACCTGCCCGCCGGCGACCGTCTCGAGTACGCCGCGGCCGCCGACGAGGATCGCTACCGCCTCGCGGCGACGGCGTCCGCGAAGATCCGGGTCGTGCGCGACCTCGTCGAGCGGCACGCGGGCGAGCGCATCCTCGTCATCGGCCAGTACCTCGACCAGATCGATGTGCTCGCCGAAGCGCTCGGCGCACCGAAGATCACCGGCTCGACGCCCGTCGACGAGCGCGAGGTGCTCTACCAGGCGTTCCGCGTCGGCGAGATCGAGGTGCTCGTCGTGTCGAAGGTCGCGAACTTCTCGATCGACCTGCCCGAGGCATCCGTCGCCATCCAGGTGTCGGGATCCTTCGGCTCTCGGCAGGAGGAGGCCCAGCGCCTCGGACGCCTGCTGCGGCCCAAGCAGTCCGGCCAACACGGCGAGCTTCTACACGCTCATCGCCCGCGACACCGTCGACCAGGACTTCGCGCAGAACCGCCAGCGCTTCCTCGCCGAGCAGGGCTACAGCTACACGATCCTGGACGCGGAGCAGATCGCGGCCTGACCGCCCGCCGGACCGACGCCAGTGGCTATTCGGCGCCCCCGCGACGCACCCCGGCGCGATATCCCGCACCACATCGATTCCCTCGCCATAATGAGGGCATGACCGCAGCACGCATCCTCGTCGTCGACGATGAGCCGAACATCCGGGACCTGCTCATCACGAGCCTCCGCTTCGCGGGGTATCAGGTCAGGGCCGTCTCCAACGGCGCCCAGACGATCTCGGCCGTCCTCGAGGAGGAGCCCGACCTCATCATCCTCGACGTGATGCTCCCCGACATGAACGGGTTCAGCGTCACCAAGCGCCTCCGCGGCGCCGGCTACACCGCTCCGATCCTCTTCCTCACGGCCAAGGACGAGACCGAGGACAAGATCACCGGGCTGAACGCCGGCGGCGACGACTACGTCACGAAGCCCTTCTCGCTCGACGAGATCGTCGCGCGCATCGCCGGCGATCCTGCGCCGCACGATGCAGGCCGACGAGGAGTCGGTCATCCGCGCGGGCGAGCTCACGATGGACCAGGACACCCACGACGTCGTCGTGGGCGACGTCTCGATCGACCTCAGCCCCACCGAGTTCAAGCTGCTCCGCTACCTCATGCTCAACCCCAACCGCGTGCTGTCGAAGGCGCAGATCCTCGATCACGTCTGGGAGTACGACTTCAACGGGGATGCCGGCATCGTCGAGAGCTACATCTCGTACCTGCGCCGCAAGATCGATCCGCACTCCACGGAGGCCCTCATCCAGACCAAGCGCGGCTTCGGCTACATGCTGAAGGCGGGCAAGACCGCCTGAACGGCGGCCCCGGGAAGGCGAACGCCCTGGCGAAGAAGTCCGATTCGGTCACGCGCTGGTGGCGCGGCATCAGCCTGCGCGCGAAGGTCACGGGAGTCACCGTGGCACTGCTCGTCGTGGGACTCGTCGCCGCGGGCATCGGCACGATGGCGTTCCTGCGCAACGCCCTGATCGTCAGCCTCGATGAGCAGCTCGTGCAGCTGACCTCCACCGATGTCGCGGTCAACGCGCTCATTCAGACTGACATCGCCGGAAGCGGAGTCGTGTTCTCCGTCAAGCCGGATGCCGCGACCGACTACTTCGTCGCGATCTACGGCCCGGAGGGCGACCTCGAGATCACGGCCGGCGGCGACAAGGACGCCGATCAGCCCGCCTTCCCCGAGACCATGACACTGCAGCGGGCACAGGAGCGCCAGCTCACCCCGACCGAGATCCCCAGCGAAGACGGCCGGTCGCGTCTTCCACGCGAGCACCGACGTCTTCCAGCCGCCGGGTGCGAGCGCTCTGTACACGCAGATGGTCGCGGTGCCGATCGCGCCGATCAATCGCGTCGTGACGACCTACCTCGGCATCTACAGCATCCTGGCCCTCATCACGATCATCGCGGGCGCGCTCCTCACCCGCTGGCTGGTGACTCTGACCTTCCGCAGCCTCGGCCAGGTCGAGTCGACCGCGATGACGATCGCGGCGGGCGATTTCAGCCAGCGCATGACGAGCATCGAGCCGACGAGCACAGAGGTCGGCCGGCTCAAGACCGCGATCAACACGATGATGGACCGCGTGGACGGCGCCATCTCGCAGCGCGACGCGACCGTGCGGCAGATGCGCCGCTTCATCGGCGATGCCAGCCACGAGCTGCGCACTCCGCTCGTGACGGTGCGCGGCTACGCCGAGCTGTACCGCATGGGCGCCATCGAGGGCGACGACGACATCGCCCAGGCCATGGACCGCATCGAGAGCGAGGCCAAGCGCATGGGCCTGCTCGTCGAGGATCTGCTGGCCCTGGCCACGGCTCGACGAGCGCCGCGATGTCGTCATCTCTCCCGTCGACCTTCGCCCCATCGCACGGGATGCTGCCATGGACGTGCGCGCGGCATCCCCTGTCCGCCCTGTCTCGGTGATCGACACCACCGTGACCACGATTCTCGCCGCGGCCGCCGAGGCCGCCTTCCACGAAGCGTCCGCCACCCTGGAAGCCGCCCGAAGCGTCCGAAGCGCCGAGAGGGCGCCGTGGCGGCGCCACCCCCTCGCCACGCGGGCGTCCCGGCGGCACTCTCTCGCTGCTGCGGCGGCGACCGAAGCCGGTGCCGGCGGTACAGGCGCAGACGGCGGGCGAGACGCCCCCTGTGGCTCCGGTGGATCTCGGCGAGACGGCCGACCTCTCCGCCACGCCGCCGCTCGTCCTCGGCGACGAGAACCGCATCCGCCAGGTCGTCGCGAACCTGCTCGGCAACGCCCGACGGTTCACGGCGGAGGACTCGCCGATCGAACTGCGGATCGGCATCGATGCGGCGTCCGAGACCGGCTGGATCGAGATCGCCGACCACGGCGAGGGCGTGCCCGACCAGATCAAGGACAAGATCTTCCAGCGCTTCTGGCGCGCCGACACGTCCCGTGCGCGCGAGACCGGCGGCACGGGCCTCGGGCTGTCGATCGTGGCGTCGATCGTCGAGGCCCTGCACGGGAGCATCGAGGTTCTCGACACCCCGGGCGGCGGCGCGACGTTCCGGGTCGAGCTGCCGCTCGCGATGGAGGCGATCGCCGCCGAGCGGGCGAGCATCCCGACCCAGCCGATCGCACGGCAGCGTCGCGACGGCTGAGCCTTCTCCTCCCCATGCGGTGTGGCGGCGGGAGCGCGCGCACATCAGCCGCACGCGGGGGCGGATGCCGCGCCCTGCGTCCGTAGCGTGAGCCGGGTCCACTCCCCCGACCTCCAGGAGGTTCCCATGGCCGTCTTCTCCGTCGACAGCGACGCCGTCTTCACCGCGACCGGTTCGGTCCGCGGCACGATCGAGCGGATCCAGGGCGAGACCCAGTCCATGCTCGCCCAGCTCACCCATCTGCAGTCCGCCTGGTCGGGCGCCGCGGCCGTCGCCTTCCAGGGCACCGTCGACCAGTGGCGCGCGACGCAGCGCCAGGTCGAGGACGCCCTCGCCGGCATCAACGCGGCACTCTCCGTCGCGGGCCGGCAGTACGCCGAGGCCGAGCAGGCGTCGCTCGCCCTGTTCCGCTGAGCAAGGCCGCCCCTGGCAGGCCTCGCAGACTGCCTCCGAAAACAGAGAACGGGCCCCTCCCGAAGGAGGGGCCCGTTCTACTGAGGGTCAGGACTCAGAAGTCCATGCCACCCGTGGGGTCGCCCGCCGGAGCGCCGACCTTCTCGGGCTTGTCGGCGACGACGACCTCGGTGGTGAGGAAGAGGCCGGCGATCGACGCTGCGTTCTGCAGTGCCGAGCGCGTGACCTTCGCCGGGTCGATGATGCCCTGCGCGAAGAGGTCGCCGTACTCGCCGGTCGCGGCGTTGAGGCCGTGTCCGACGGGCAGCTCAGCAACCTTGTTCGCGACGACGCCGGGCTCGAGGCCCGCGTTCAGCGCGATCTGCTTGAGCGGAGCCTCGATCGCGACGCGCACGATGTTGGCACCGGTCGCCTCGTCGCCGACCAGGCCGGTGATGGCCTCGGTGTCGAACGCGACCTTGCCGGCCTGGATGAGCGCGACGCCACCACCGGGGACGATGCCCTCCTCGACGGCCGCCTTCGCGTTGCGAACGGCGTCCTCGATGCGGTGCTTGCGCTCCTTGAGCTCGACCTCGGTCGCTGCACCCGCCTTGATGACGGCGACGCCGCCGGCGAGCTTGGCGAGGCGCTCCTGGAGCTTCTCGCGGTCGTAGTCGCTGTCGGTGTTCTCGATCTCGCGACGGATCTGGGTCACGCGACCCTCGATCTGCGCAGCCTCACCGGCACCCTCGACGATGGTCGTCTCGTCCTTGGTGATGATGACCTTGCGCGCACGGCCGAGCAGGTCGAGGGTGGCGTTCTCGAGCTTGAGACCGACCTCCTCGGTGATGACCTGGCCACCCGTGAGGATCGCGATGTCCTGCAGCTGCGCCTTGCGACGGTCGCCGAAGCCGGGAGCCTTGACGGCGGCCGACTTGAAGATGCCGCGGATCTTGTTGAGCACGAGAGTCGCAAGCGCCTCGCCCTCGACGTCCTCGGCGATGATGACGAGCTCCTTGCCGTCCTGGATCACCTTGTCGACGATCGGCAGCAGATCCTTGATGTTCGAGATCTTCTGGTTCGCGATCAGGATGTAGGCGTCCTCGAAGACAGCCTCCTGGCGCTCCGGGTCGGTCACGAAGTAGGGGTTGATGTAACCCTTGTCGAAGCGCATGCCCTCGGTGAGCTCGAGCTCGGTGCCGAAGGTCTGCGACTCCTCGACCGTGACGACGCCTTCCTTGCCCACCTTGTCGATGGCCTCGGCGATCAGCGCGCCGATCTCGGGGTCAGCGGCGGAGATGGATGCGGTCGCGGCGATCTGGTCCTTGGACTCGACCTCCTTGGCGCTGGCGAGCAGCTCGGCGGTGATGGCCGCGACAGCCTTCTCGATGCCCTTCTTGAGCGAGATGGGGTCGGCGCCGGCGGCGACGTTGCGAAGTCCCTCGCGGACGAGCGCCTGAGCGAGGACCGTAGCGGTCGTCGTACCGTCACCGGCGACGTCGTCGGTCTTCTTGGCGACCTCCTTGACGAGCTCCGCGCCGATCTTCTCGTACGGGTCGTCGAGCTCGATCTCCTTGGCGATCGAGACGCCGTCGTTCGTGATCGTGGGGGCGCCCCACTTCTTCTCGAGCACGACGTTGCGACCGCGCGGGCCAAGCGTCACCTTGACTGCGTCGGCCAGAATGTTCAGGCCGCGCTCGAGGCCGCGACGGGCCTCCTCATCGAAAGCGATGATTTTTGCCATGTGTGTGTCGTCCCTCCAGGACGTAGGCGGTGGTCTATTAGCACTCACTGGGAGCGAGTGCTAATCCATTCTGGCACTCGACCCTAGGGAGTGCAAGCCGCGACCGACCCCTGACGTCATACGCGGACAGGCAGACGCATGGCGAACACCGAGAGCGCGGCATCCCGCCCAAGACGGCTGGATGCCTCGCTCGGGCCGGTCCGGACGCGGGAGCAAGCTCACCCGTCCGTCACCGGCCGGTTGCGCTCAGGCGACGATGCGCACCGATTCGGCCTGGGGTCCCTTCTGACCCGCTCCGACCGTGAACTCGACCCGCTGTCCCTCTTCGAGCACGCGGAAACCCGACATGTCGATGTTCGAGTAATGGACGAAGACATCCTGGCCGTCTGCGACGGTGATGAAGCCGAAGCCCTTCTCGGCGTTGAACCACTTGACCGTGCCTTGCGTCATTCGAATCACTCCCGTGGATGCTGTGTACCCGGCCATCGTATGGGCGGATTCCCGCGCCGAAATCGCCCCAGAGCGAAGTGTTGACACGCATGCCGCGAAGTGTTTACCGGGCTGAAACACCGGCGCCCGGCGGGTGTCAGGGAGTGGCGGAAGGGCTCGGCGGGCTGCTCGTGCGATCCAGGCCGAGGACGACGACCAGCTGCTTGGCAGCGCTCTCATCGACGTCCGCGGTATCGGGGTCGTCCGCGGGCTGGTACTGGTCGCTCTGAGCGACCTTCGCCCCGCCGAGCACCGTCTCGGCGAGGCCCCGCGCTGCGGCCTCGTCCTCGGGGAAGGCGTAGTAGACGGTGGTCTCGGCGAAGTCGGTCACGCCGGCGCCGCCCGCGGTCACCGCATCCTCGGCCCAGCCGGCCCCGACGATCAGATCCTTGGTCTGCGTGGCGAGTCCCTGTTCAGGTGTCGCGTTGAGGACGATGACCGAGTAGCTCGTGTCGACGACCGGCGCGACGGTGGCGACGGGCGTGGGGGCCGGCGTCGCGACCGGCACCAGCACGATGCGTCCCGAGACGATCAGCGTCCCGAAGATGCCGACAGTGACCAGCACGATGGTCGCGAGCACCGCCCAGAGGAAGACGACCCATCCGCGCATATGCGGATTCTCTGCGCGGTGAGCGCCGACTCGGCCCGAATCCGACGGGATCTCGTCGAAGCGATCCCGTGGGAAGGTCGAGTTCGGCACCAGAGAATGCTACCGGTCGGGGCCCGGCGGCCTGTTCACCGAGGCTCGGCGACGGACCGCGCCCCGTGCGCCTGGCGCGCGGCGTCGCGCAGGCGCCGCAGGCGCTTGACGAGCATCGGATCGTGCGCCTGCGCCTCGGCGGTGTCGATCAGCCGGCCGAGCAGCTGGTAGTACCGCGCCGGCGAGAGGCCCAGATCGGCGCGGATCGCCTCTTCCTTCGCTCCCGCATGACGGCGCCATTCGCCCTCGAAGTCGAGGATGGCTCGGTCGCGGTCGGTCAGGGGCACCCGCTCACGCTAGCCCCGGGACGGCGCGCGCGTGCGGGTGCCACTCCACGAAAGCCCCGAGCGGGTCGACCGCGGCGAGCGGGTGCGCGTCGCGGGCGAGGACGAAGCCCGTCCCACGAAGAGATGTCGATCGAGGGATGCCACGCCTCATGCAGTGTCGGAGGATCGATCGTGATCCACACGGCCTCCGCCGCGGTGAGGGCCGCGATCAGGGTGTCGCGATCGGCGCGCGGGATGTACGGCAGGACTCCGGGCGTCGTGATCACCAGCGTGGCGTCGCGCGGCGCTCGCCCGATCATCGACGCGAGCACCGCCGGATCAGTCGCATCGCCTCGCACGATCTCGGGCGGGTCCGCAGCGACCACGTCGAGCGCCGCCTCGATGCGCTGCGCCCTGCCCTCTTCACCGGGCCAGACGAGGGTGGTGAGGAATCTCCGGTCGGAGTCGTCCCGGGCGTCGAGGGGTGCCAGGTCGATGCCGCGCCCTCCACACGATGTCGGGCATCCGCAGCGGTGTCTCCCCCGCCGACGGGCCTCGCAGCTCGCTCTCGAGGACGACGCTCGAGGTGCCATCGGCCGGGTCGAGCGCGGCATCCCGCTCCCCCGTGAAGCGGTAGGAGTAGCGGTCGGGGAACAGGCACAGTCCCGCACTGGCGCCGATCTCGAGCAGCGCGAGAGGACCGTCGATCGTGCTGAGCGCGGGCAGCAGCGCCGCGCAGCGCAGCGGCTCGTTGGTCTGGAGACCGCGCCGTGCGCTTTCGGCGACGACCGCGTCGGCGTGAGAGGCGAGCCAGGACGCCCATTCCGGCGAAGGGTGCGAGCGGCGCCCCGAGCAGACGCGTCACGGCGAACACCAGCGGCGGCTGTCGTCGCATCGCGGGGATGCGCGCCAGGATCGCGGCGGTGCCGGCGTCGGCCGAGACGCCACGCCGCCCACTCCTCGTAGAGTGCCGAGCGTCCCGGCGCCTCGTCGCGGGCGAACCGGCCGTAGCGCTCCTGCACCTCGGCGATCGCGGCGCTCGGACGCGCGAGCGCGGCCGGCCTCGGCATCCGGATCCGTCGTCACGCGTCCATTGTCGGCGAACCGGAAGCAATGCGCGGACCGGCGGACGGCGAACCTCGGGTTGAATGGAAGTGAGAAGGAGCAGTCATGACCTACGCAGTGAACAAGTCCGACGAGGAATGGCGCGAAGAGCTGGGCGCCGAGCAGTATGCGGTGCTTCGCGAAGCAGCGACCGAGAGCCCCTGGACCGGAGAGCTCCTCGATGAGCACCGCGCCGGCCTCTACACGTGCGCGGCATGCGGCAGCGAGCTGTTCCAGAGCGGGACCAAGTTCGATTCGCACTGCGGGTGGCCGAGCTTCTACGAGTCGATCCGCCCCGAGGCGGTCGAGCTCATCGAGGACAACGCGTACGGCATGGTCCGCACCGAGGTCCGCTGCGCCAACTGCGGCTCGCACCTCGGCCACGTCTTCCCGGACGGCTTCGGCACCCCGACCGGCGACCGCTACTGCATGAACTCGATCGCCCTCGACTTCACCGCCAGCGAATGAGCGGTGCGTTCGAGGCGGCCCGCGCGCGCCGGTCGTGGTCGAAGGTCACCGATACCGCGCCCACGCACGCCGAGCTGCTGCGGTTCGTCTCGGCGGCCGGCCGCGTCGCCGACCACTCGTCGCTCAAGCCCTGGCGGATCATCGAGCTGCGCGGAGATGACCGCAGAGCGCTGGGTCGCGCCATCAACAAGGCGGAGGGGCACAAGGGCGCTTCGACGAAGCCGCTGCGTGCGCCTCTCCTTCTCGCCGTGGTCGTGAGCCACCGCAAGAGCTCGAAGGTTCCCGGGCTGGGAGCAGGAGGCCGTCGCCTCCGGCGTCGCCCACATGCTGAGCCTGCTGCTGGACGAAGCCGGCTGGGGCGTGTTCTGGCGCACGGGCGGCTACACGCGCAGCAAGGCCGTCGCCAAGGCGCACGGCCTCGACGAAGCACGAGGAGCTGCTCGGCTGGCTCTACGTGGGCGGCAAGCCCCCGCGGTCGCGCGGCGGCGGGCACCGCAAGCCGCTCGACGCGTCGAAGTTCGTGAGCCGGATGCCGGCAGCCAAGGCCTGATCAGGGCCTCGGGAGCAGCATCCCGGCCTCAGGCGCCGGCGCGAGCCCCTGGCGCGGTATCGGGCCTCAGCCGACGGCGCGAGGCCTTGGCGCGGTATCGGGCCTCAGCCGACGGCGCGGCGCCGCCGCCACGGGATGACCGCGACCGCCACACCAGCGAAGGCGACGAACACGGCAGCGAGCGCGGCGGCCTGCGACGGGCCCGACAGCGGCGGCCACACCGCGTCCAGCGCGACCGACGTCGCGAGCAGCCCCACGACCGAGCCGAGGCCGAGCAGCAGCACGCCGGTGTGCCGCACGAGCGCCGCCGACAGGAAGATGTAGACGACCCCGATCACTCCGCCGAGATACAGCCAGGGATCGGTCGGCACACGGGGAGGCGGCCCGTCGACGATGACGTGCACGGCGGTCGCCGCGCCCAGCACGACGGCCCCGACCACGAAGTTCACGAGCGTCGCGATCAGGGGACTCTCGACCGCCTGTCGCAGCCGGCCGTTCGTCGCCTGCTGCCAGGCGATGCCCGCGCCCGCGAGGAACGGCAGCAGCAGCATCCACCACGGCACCGACGCGAGCCCCTCGCCCGCGACGCACAGCACCACCGCGAGCAGCACCAGAGCCGCGCCCGTCACGCGCCCCATCGTGACCGCGACGACCCCGGCCGGTCCGTACCCGACCCGGTCGAGCAGGAGTCCGTTCACCGTCTGGCCCGCCACGACGCCGACCGTGAACAGCGCCACTCCGATCGTGGCGACGGTCAGACCCTGCGTCGCGACGGTGAGAGCGCCGGCGACGCCGCCGAGGAGCATCCAGAGCGGGATGCTGCGCCGGCCCCGGCCCACCCCTGGCTCGCTGCCGCGCCTGACACCCCGCGACAGCCGCGCGAGCCCGGCACGCCCGTCGGGCAGCACGATCGCGAGCACGGCGAGGACGACCAGGCCCGAGCCGAACGAGACCAGTGCGGCGACCAGACCGTCGCCGAATGCGAGGCCGAGCGAGCCGTTGATGCGCGCCTGCGTCGCGGTGAGCACGCCGACCATCACCGCGCCGCCGACGGCCAGCCAGGCGGGCAGGCGATGGCGAGGCACTCGACCATCCTGCCCGACGATCGGCACGGCTTGCGAACGCCGGCACCCGCCCGATCCGGGTGTCTCGGCGCGCCGGCACGCGCCCCCATGCCAGAGTGACAGTGGCCCTGCTGAGGGACCACTGCATTTCGCACGCGAGCGTGACGGCGTGCCTGCCGCAGCATCAGCGCCGCCCCAGAGCGTCGAGACCGCTCACCACCACCCCGCAAGGAGAGCCATGCCCACCCCCGCCCACGGCATCATGCTTCCGCGCGACCTCGACGCCGCCCGGGTCCTCGACTTCGCCCGGCTGGTGGAGGACCTCGGATTCGACGAGCTCTGGGTCGTCGAAGACCTGGCCTTCCGGGGTGGGATCGCGCAGGCCGCCGCGGTGCTGGCGAGCACGACGCGCATCCGCGTGGGGATCGGCATCCTTCCGGCCGCTGTCCGAAATGTGGCGTTCGAGGCGATGGAGCTGGCGACCCTCGCCCAGCTGTTCCCCGGGCGGCTCGACATCGGGATCGGGCATGGGATGCCGGGGTTCCTCCGCGACGTCGGCGCCTGGCCGGAGCGACCGCTGCAGTTCCTCGAGCAGCACGTCGGCGCGCTGAGGGCGCTGCTGCACGGCGAGACCGTGACAGCCGATGGCCGCGTCGTCCTGCACGACGTCGCACTCGATCCTTCAGCGCGCCCTGACGTCGTGCCCGACATCCTGCTCGGGGTGCGGGGTCCGCGCTCGCTTGCGGTGTCGGGAAGGATCGCGGACGGCACGGTGCTTGCCGAGCCGGCCACCCCCGAGTACGTGCGCGCAGCACTCGATCAGATCGCCGGCACACGTCCGCACCGCATCGTCGCCTACAACGTCGCGGCCATCGCCGATCGGGATGCCGAGGCACTGGCCATCGCGAGACCCGGGCTGGAATGGATCGGCGAGCCCGACTGGGCGCCCCACATCGCGCCGCTCCCGTTCGCGGAGGATTTCGCAGCTCTCCGGGCCCGGTCGGGCACGCGCGCCGAGTTCGTCGAGCAGATGCCCGACGAATGGGTGGCGCAGCTCGCGCTCGCCGGCACTCCGTCCACCGTCGCGGCGCGCGTTCAGCAGCTCGGCGCCGCCGGCGTCACGTCGTCGGTCATGATTCCCGTGGGGGCAGATCCCCTGGAGTCCGCCAGGAGCCTTGCGCGCGTGCTCTGACCTCGCGTTGTGCGGTCACTCCGCTGCAGGCACACGGACGGTGAGGGCACCCGGTTCGATCCAGGCGTTGAATGCCGCCGCCTTGCCGAACCCGTCGCCGTCCAGCTCGATCTCGTCGGGCCGTGAGAGCCGCGCGACGAACCGCTTGGTGGTCTCGTAGTGCAGGTCTCCGTCGTTCTCATGCTCTCCGGCCACTGCGCGGCCGGCTTTTGTGCGGCGCAGGATGCCGTTCACCCACGCCACCTTGAGCCAGACCCGGATCCATCCGAGCGCCCCGCCCGGCCGCATCAGCATGAGGTCGAGCAGACCGTCGTCGAGGACGGCGTCAGGCAGCAGCAGGACATTGCCTGGAAGAGAACCGCAGTTGCCGAGGATGACCGTGTGGACCGTCGCGCGCTTGGGCTTGCCGTCGTCGAGCTGAAAGCGCAGGTGGAGTTCATCCGGGTCGCGCAACGACGCCACGATCGCCTTGAGATAGGCGGCCCACCCGGCTTTCTCCTTGAGGTCCTCGTCGGTGTTCTCGATCATCTTGGCGTCGATCCCCATGCCGGCCATGACGACGAACACGTGCTCCGATCGGCTCTTGTCTTCTCGCTCGATCTGAATGACCCCCAGGTCGATCTGGCGATCGACGCCGGTGAAGGCCGCGCGCACGGAATCCGGGACGTCGTCGAGCGTCAGCTCGAGATTGCGAGCCAGCAGGTTGCCGGTACCGGATGGGAGCAGTGCGACGCTCGTGCCCGTGCCGCGAGCCGCCTCGGCCACGGCGCGCACGGTCCCGTCGCCTCCGGCGGCGATGAGCATGTCGGCTCCATCTGCCATCGCCTGCTTGGACACCGACTGCCCGGGGTCTTCCTCGGTCGTCTCGTACCAGGTCGACGTGGCCCATCCCGCGGCGCTCGCCTCGGCATCCACCACCGCTCGCAGCGACTCCAGATCGACCTTGGTCGGGTTGTAGATCACGGCAGCGGTCCGGTTCGTCATGTCTGTCATGGCACTCATTCCTGGTCACGGCGCGTCCAGTCCCGGGCTGCCTCGACCGGGAGAATCGACGGCACCATCATGGCCGGTGGTGGCCGATGGTGGGGCCTCGGGCTCACGCGGGGGCTGATCCGCGTGAAGGCGCTCTTGAAATCTACGGACACGGGGGTCCTGGGGTCGCCCCCTTGCGCGAGCGTCGCCGAGCGGATATGCCGCTTCTCACGGTGCGTCTTGACGGCCGCCCGAGGGGGGAGGATGCTGGCGGCGTGCTGCCGTGTTGCAGCGATTCCCGTGATCCTCGGCGGCAGCGCTGTGAGATCGCACCGCCGCCGGCGGCGCGATGAAAGCTGTGCGACGAACCGAGGGAACCAGGACATGGGCACGAGACGAGCGGCGTTCTTCGCCGCGATCATGACGATGGCAGTGATGCCCGCGGCATTCCTGCCGGCAGCAGCGTACGCGGCACCTCCCGGCTCCGCCACGGAGCCCGTAGCTGAGGAGCTTGCGACCGGGCTCACCGGTCCGATCGGCAGCACGATCGGCCCTGACGGCGCTCTTTATGTCGCCGACCGTGCCGGCGGACAGGTGGTGCGGGTCGACACGAGCACGGGGGCCACGTCGCCGTTCGTGACGGGCCTGCCGGTGACCGGCCCGGGCGGGGTGTTCGACGTCACCTTCATCGGCGACACCGCCTACGTCCTCATCAGCGTGGTGTCGCCACAAGTGGGTGGAAACAGCATCGGCGGCGTCTACCGCGTCGACGGCGTTGATGACGTCACGCTCATCGCTGACACAGCCACGTGGTCGACGGATAATCCGCCGGACACCGACTTCTTCGTGGACAGCGGTGTGCAGTATGCGTTCGTCCCGTACGACGACGGATTCCTCATCACCGACGGGCACCACAACCGCCTGCTGTTCGCCGACCTCGCCGGCGACGTGAGCGAGGTCGCGCAGTTCGGCAACATCGTGCCGACGGGCCTCCAACTGGATCACTCGAAGATCTACATGGCCGAGGCGGGTCCGATCCCGCATGAGCCGGCCACGGGAAGAGTCGTCGCGCTGGGCGCCAAGCACCCGGTCGAGCGGGTGGTGGCAGCGGGCTACAGCCTGATCGTCGACGTCGAGGCGGCGTCGTGCGGCCTCTACGCCCTCTCCCAAGGCGATTCACCCGGAATGGTCGAGCCGGGGTCGCCGGGCCTTCGCAACAGCGGCGAACTCCTGCGTGTCAACGGCAACGGCACCTTCACAGTCGTCGTCGACAACCTCGATCAGCCGACCTCTCTCTCTTTCGTGGGAGACACCGCGTACATCGTGACGCTCCAGGGAAAGGTGCTCACCGTTCCCGACGTCTCACCCGACCGCCACGGCATGTTCGGCGGATGCGGAGGGATGGGCCCCGGCTGAGCTCGATTGCCGGACCACGTCATCGGCCAGCCCGACATCGTCCGCTGGCCGAGGACGCGTGTCCCAGGCTGGTCGGCGACTTGCGGCTCCCGCACCGGCACTACTCAGGTACGACCCTCGCCAGGTGCTGGCTTTGCGAAAGGGCCGACAGACGCACCCAGCCTTTTCGCCGCAGCCTGAACGGCATGGCCCTAGGTTGATGGGTGTGAGCGACGAGCACAATCCTCTGATCCCCACCGGCTACGACATCGTGTGGTCGGCCGTCGCCGTGCTCGTCATCGCGCTGACCATCGCGGCTCTCGTCACGCTCGTGCGCTCCGCCGGCCGACTGTCGCAGACGCAGGCACTCGTCTGGACCCTCGTTGTGCTCTTGTTCCCGCTCGTGGGCTCCCTCACCTGGCTGACCATCGGACGCCGGGCCATCCCGGCGAATCGCGAGAGCTGACCCCCACCATCCGGGCGGGTGCCGGAGTTCCGGGATCTAGGCTGAAGCCGTGAAGGTGCGTGTCACTGAGCCGTGGCTCTGCCCGACCTGCGGCGACCCGCTGAAGTTCGAGATCCTCGACGATGAGAAGTTCCTCGTCGCGTGGTCGTGCGTGAACTGCGGACTGATTCGCACCACCGAGCCCACCTGAGCCTCGGTCCGAGTGCGCCTGCCCCAGCGGATCCCGCCCGGGCCACGCTCTCCGCACATGGCTGTCGCCACGCTAGCCGCTGGACTCGGCCGACGTCCGCGCGGCCAACGCGGCCGCTCGGCGAAGCCCGCGCTGGGAGCGGGGAAAGCCGTCGATCATCGCCTGGAGCTCCGCGGCATCCACGTCCGCGCCGAACGGCTCCGTATCGGGCTCCAGCCTGACGCCCTCGGCGAGTCGCCCCACGCGGACGGCATCGAAGCCCAGGTCATTGACGATGCCCGCCACGACATCGACGCTGTCGAGGTCGTCTCCCGCCACGCCGATGGCTTTACGATCCGGCTGTCCAGGCGGGCGCGCCTCGCCCTCGAGGTCTTCGTAGCCCATGTGATTGAACGCCTTCACGACTCTCGACCCTCGCAGATGGCGCTGCACCACTTCGCTGCTCGACACGAGCGGGTCCGTGAATTCCGGGAGGGCGCCGTCTGCAGTCCACCAGTAGTTCATCGCGTCGATCACGAGTTTGCCCGCGAGCGCGTCCGCGGGGATCTGCCGGAACTTCCCCAGCGGAAGTGCGAGAACGACGATGTCGGCCTGCTCTGACACGGCGCCGGCCGACGTCGGGACCACGCCGTTCTCGGCGACATCCCGCGGCAGCGCGATTCGTCCGGGGTCGCCGGATCCGGCGATGAGCACCGGGTATCCGGCGCGGGAGGAGAGTCTCGCAAGAACGAGACCGAGTCTGCCCGCGCCGAGGATGCCGATCACCGGCTTAGCTGCCGACATCAGCGCCGACGCGGTGTGGACCCATATCGGTATTCTGACGGAGACGTGTCTGAAGAGCTCGAGACCATTTCCTTTGCCTCGGCAGAGCAGCTCTGGGCGTGGCTGGATATTCATCACGCGACCCACCCTGGAGTGTGGGTGCGGCTGTCGAAAGCGAACAGTGCCGTGCCTTCCGTAAGCTTCCACGACGTGCTGGAGGCCGGCATCGCCTACGGCTGGAGCGAGAGCACCCGTCGCGGCCTGGACGCCGGGTCCTACCTGCAGAAGTTCACCCCCAGGCGAGCCGCCGGCACGACTTCGGATCGCAATCGGAGCATCGCGGACCGTCTGGAGTCAGAGGGGCGGATGACAGCTGCCGGCCGTCGAGCGCTCGGACGGCAGTGAGTGGAACCGCACGCGCCCTGCATCCCATTGTCAGAACGCCACTGGGTGGGTAGGTTCGCATTGTTCCCTAGGGAAGGACTGATTATGAGCAGCCACAGTCATTGAAATACCCAAACGAGCCCCCGCCGACCGAGTCGCGCGGGGGCTTCGTCTTGCGTTATCCAAGCCCGCTCCCTGTCATCCCGCTGCTCGAGCCCCCACGTGCGTACCCCGGCTCGACCCGGGCACAATTGCGACATGGCGACGCGGCTCCTTCTCATCTCCGACACCCACATCCCTGGACGCGCTCGCCGGCTGCCGGACGCGCTGCTCAGAGCCGCGGACAACGCGGACCTCGTGATTCACGCCGGCGACTGGGTCGCGGCATCCGTTCTCGATGATCTCGAGCAGCACTCGGACGTGCTCGGAGTGTGGGGCAACAATGACACTTCAGACCTGAGAGACCGGCTGCCCGAGGTCGCACACCTGACCATCGAGGGTCTTCGGTTCGCAGTGGTGCACGAGACCGGTCAGTCACGAGCGCGCGAGATGCGGATGGACGCCGCCTACCCCGAGGTGGATGTGCTGGTGTTCGGGCACAGCCACATCCCGTGGGACACACGGACACCGCGGGGCATGCGACTGCTCAATCCCGGCTCTCCCACGGACAGGCGGCGCCAGCCGGCGTGCACGATGATGACGGCGGTCGTGGCGGACGGGCGACTTGGTGAGGTCGAGCTCGTGGAGCTCTGATCGCGTCGGTCAGTCGCGCGCTGCGTCCGGCCGCTCCCCGGTGTTCGTTCAGAGATCGAAGTCCGGAATGGCCTCGTCATCGTCGACGGCGGTCACCGCGCTCGGTGCGTGGGATCCGTGCCGGCGGAGCCGTGCCGCCTCGTCATGCATGCGGGTGACCAGATCAGGATCCAGGGCATCGTCGTACTCCGACTCCTCGGTGTCCGAGATCAGTTGGCTCGCCGGCCCGATCAGCAGTTCGGAGCGGCCGAGGGATCCGTCCGCCTCATTCACGATGGGGATGTCGACCGTTGCCGAAGTACCCGCTACGGCGAGTGCCTGGGCGTACTCGAGAAGTGCGCGAGCTATCTCGGTGCCGGTCAGAATCGAGTCGCCCGCGTAGTGAATTCTGTCCATGCCGACATTCAACCGCTCCGCCGTGCACAGGCAGACACCGGTTGATTTCCGGCCGCGAGCGCGTTATGCGGTTTCGGTCGGCGCATCGGACGGTCAGATCGAACCCAGAGCCTCCGCAGTGAGGGCGTGCAGTTCCAGGGTGTCAAGAACCGCCAGCAGGCTTCTCTCTTCGTAGCGGAAATGGCTCTCCATGATCGCGGCGACACCTTCCACATGACCGGCCAGCACATCGGGTGCTGCGCCGCCGTCGGTGGCCTCACGCAAGCCGCTCAGCAGGTGCGCGATCATCGAGTGGTCCTGCTGCAGCGCCCGCAGGACAGGCGCCAGCTGCGGGTTCGCTGCCTCGATGGCGGGGAACAGCGTCCGGTCCTCCGCCCGGTGATGTTCATCGAGCGCCACGCAGAAGCCGTGGCAGTAGAGCAGCAGCTCGCGCGAGGCGCTGTGCACGTCGCCTCCCCCGTCGAACGCACGACGTGTGAGTCGCAACGCCTGCCGTAGACGTTCGTGCACCCGACGCAGCTCCTCACTCCAGGCGATGAGCCGCGACGTCTCGTCATCGATCACTTCGCATCCCTCTCACGGTTCTGCGCGGTCCTGCCCGATCCAGACGTGCTCATCGCGTGCGCCCAGCTTCAGACGGTGTCCACCCCGGCTGCGGCGATCACGTTCGAGATGCGCGCGAGCACGTCCTGCCACCCCCGACCCATGCCTTCGAGCGCGGCCCGGCCGATGGGCGAATCCTGGTCCAGACCGTCGTGCACGAGGAAGAGTCGCGTCCCGGTGCCCTCCGGCTCGAGTCGCCACGTCAAGGTGGAATCGAGCATGCCTTCGCTGAACGTGTAGCGCAGGAGGCGCCCCTCTTCGACCTCCAGCACCCGGCACTGCTGCACGCCCCAGCGGTCCATATCGATGGTGAAGGGGTGCCCCACCACCGGACGGAGGTCTGCAGCGTTCGCCCACCATTTTGCGACGATCTCCGGCGTCGTGATGGCGCGCCAGACGACACCGGGGGGATGCGGCAGGAACTCCTCGCATTCGATTGCCCTCAGGTCCGTCATTTGTCCTCCTCATCGAGCACGTCGCGCAGCGCGCGCAATCGTGCGTTCCAGAACTTCTCGAATGGTGCGAGCCACTCAGCGGCCTCGGCGAGCGGCGCCCCCTGCAGGTGATAGTGGCGCTGCTGGCCGACATGCTCCGCCGCCACGAGCCCTGCGGTTCGGAGCACTTGAAGGTGCTCCGACACCGCCGGCCGGCCGATCTCGAAAAGACCGGCCAGCTCGTTCACCGACTTCGGTCCGGACGCCAGCTCAGCGAGGATGTCACGCCGAACCGGATTTGCCAGAGCGCTGAACACGTCGTGGGCCATGCGGGAGATATTACGTCGGGAATCTCCGACACGTCAACTTTTCCCGACAAGTCAGCCAGGGTCTTTCCGCCCCACGTGAGGAGGGTTCAGACGATCCCGCCGCTGTGAACGAGCCGCACCTCGACGCCCCCGGAGCCGCGAATAGCGGGGTTCGTGGCAGCGATCTGCAGGGCTGACTCCTCGTCGTCCGCTTCGAGCACGTAGACGCCCGCGACGACGTGCTCGGCATCCACGAACGGCCCCTCTGTGACGCCAGAGGTGCGAATCGAGCGTGCGAGGTCGCGGGGAGTGAACGCGTACGCGACGCGCATGGCGCCGGAGGCCGCCAGCTCGTCGCCGTGACCGTTCGGTTCGGCGAGATCCTCTTCGGAGGCCGACAGGCTGTGGGCGGAATCGCCGGTGTAGATGAGGACGGCGTATTGGGGCACTGCGGTCCCCTTTCTGAGAGATGAATGGCAACCCACGCGAATCTAGTGCGCGACAACCGGGCCGTCTACCCGCCCCTGCCCCCGCGCTCTGGGTCGCCGATGCGGGGGTGCATGTATCAAGGGCGCCCGCACGCTCCTCTTCTCAAGTGCCCGTCACGTGCGGGCCAGGGGCCGCTCCCCCAGCGGCGAAAAGGAGAAGATCATGGCACTGAACACCAGCCTCATCGCGATCCTCGCGCGCAAGTACCCGCAGATCTGGGAGATCGTCGGCGGCGGGCCGGCCGGGCCGGGTGGGATCCGCAACCGCATCGACGCGGTCGCGCTCAATCCCCAGCCGCTCCCGCCGGCGTTCCGATACGGCGCAGCCGTGGGAAGGCAGGTCGTGCAGACCGCCGCGACCGCCCACATGCTGAAGATCGCGTTCGAGCCCGGCGACGACATCTGCCCGCCCCCGCGCCACTGGCCGCCGATCCCCTTCCCGCCCGAGCCCGACCCGTACCCGTGGCGCACCGCGAATGAGGAGTTCGACGTCGACTACGCCCTCGGGCTCGCCGTCACCCTCGAGGCATCCGCGACCGCGTGGAGCCGACTGGACGGCGCCGACGCGCTCGAGCGCCTGCACGACGTCGCCATGAAGACCGCGATGGGGTCGGAGCGCGGCTGATCGCAGCAGACGGATGCCCCGGCCGGCGAACCGGCCGGGGGATCCGTCGACGGTGCGGAACGCGCGGCAGAGCGCGAGACCGCGTGACGGGAGCTGCCGAGCGTCAGGACTCGAGCCGCGCAGTGCTCTCTCGCACCACGAGGTGAGTGGCGAGGTCCATGCGCAGCGGGTCAGGCTGGCGGCCCTTGGCCATACGCAGCACGAGGCGTGCCGCCTCCTCACCCATCCGCCTCAGCGGCTGGTGCACCGTCGTCAGCTGAGGGCTGATCCAACGCGAGAGCGGGATGTCGTCGTACCCAACGACCGACAGGTCAGCCGGCACTGAGAGTCCCACTTCCCGCGCAGCGGCGATCACGCCGAGCGCCTGCAGATCGCTCCCCGCGAAGATCGCGGTGGGCGGCCCGTGGAGGGCGAGCAGCTCGCGGCCTTGCGCTTCGCCTCCGTTCGTGTGGAAATCTCCGAACCGAATCCACGCCGGGTCGATCGGCAGCCCCGCCTTGTTCATTGCTGACCTGTAGCCGTCCAGCCGGGCGAGAGAGCACATCATGTCTTCGGGGCCCGTGATCGCGGCGATGCGCCGGTGCCCGAGATCGATGAGATGGCGGGTCGCCATGAGCCCGCCTGACCAGTTTGCCGAGCCTACTGAAGGCACGTCAGGCGCGGGGTCCCCTGCGGGGTCGACGATGGCGAAGGGGATGCCGCGCGACTGCAGCTTCTCGCGATTGGGTGCCGAGACACCTGAGAAGACCATGATGACGCCGACGGGGCGGCGGCGCAGGACGCCTTGTATCCAATCGGCGGCCGGCTCGTGCCTGCTGCCGCTCACTGTGAGCACCAGCGAGAGCCCGGAGGCTTGGACGACCTCTTCGACGCCCTCGATGACCTCGACAGACCAGCTGCTGTCCAGCTCGTGGAAGACGAGCTCGATGAACTGCCCCTGCTGCGTTGCATTGCGGCGCGTGTATCCGTGGAGCCCCAGCTGCTTCTCGACGCGGGCTCGCGTCGAGGCCGCCACATCCGTTCGGCCATTGAGGACCTTCGAGATGGTAGCGAGCGACACGCCGGTTTCTTCAGCGATCTGTGCGAGGGTCACGCGTCCATTGCGTGTCATGGCTGGATCCTATCGTTCGAAAGTATCGGGCCTTCTTCTGCCACCTTCGAGGCCCGGTTCCCTGCTGGCGCGAGGTCACCCTGAGCGGGGACGGATAGCGCGAAGAGGTTGATGTGCCGTTCGTCACGCGAAATCAGCCCACCCGCGTCCGAAGACTGAGCCACTCGATCTGACGCGACTGGTGCACGCCCTCGCCGCCCTCATGCCCATTCCAGGGATAGGCGACCATCTCAGCGTCGCCGAGCCAGTGATTGCACGCGGCATACACGGTGGACGGCGGAGAGATCGTGTCCATGTGCCCAGCGCCGAACAGCGCTGGCGCACCGGCCCGCTTCGCGAAGTTGACTCCATCGAAGTACGACAGCGTCTCGAAAACGCGCTCCTCCGCGTTGCGGCGCACCGAAAGGTAGCGCGCGATCTCGGCGTGGGGGTCGGCGTCGGTGAGTCCGATGGCCCGTCGCACATGCGAGAGAATCGGCGCTGTCGGCAGCGCTCCGGCGAGACCTTCCGAGAGCCCGGCAGCGGCGATCGCGATGGCTCCCCCTTGGCTGTTTCCGGTGACGGCGACGCGCCCGGCATCTATCTCAGGGAAGCTCCGCATCGCGTCGACCGCGCGGACAGCATCCGTGAACACTCTGCGGTAGTAGTACTGGGCCGGGTCATCGATGCCGCGGGTCAGGAAGCCGGGGGCAGCGGGCGCCGCACCATGCGGGTCGGCAGTCTCGCCGCCCGTGCCCCACTGCGCCCCCTGACCACGCGTGTCGACGATCAGCTGCGCGAAGCCCGCGGCGGGCCAGTGGAGTCGCTCGTGCGCGTATCCCCGTCCGCGCCCGTAGCCCACGAATTCCACGACCGCCGGAAGGGGCTGTTCAACACCGCGAGGGAGCACCAGCCATGCGCGAACGGGCTCTCCGGCGAACCCGGGAAAGGTGATGTCCTCAACGTCGACGAGCGTCAGTGGTCCCGTGGCGGGCAGACGCACCACCGCAGAGGATGCCGCCCGCGCATCGGCGATGGTCGTCCGCCAGAAGGCGTCGAAGTCTGCGGGCTCGGCGACGTCGGGGCGGTATTCGCGCAGGTCCGAAGCCGCGAAGTCGAAGCGGGCCATCCAGCTCTCCATCCCATCCGAGGGCTCGCCGACCACCATCGGACCGGCTCTACCGCGATGTCGCGAATCGGCAATGAAAACGTTGACATTGGGTTCGGGCCAGGTTACCGTCCATGTGTATCGCAGAGCAAGGCGAAACTTTCGGGCGTGATCGAGGAGGATCTGGCCCCAGACGAAACGCGAGGGAGCGCATGTCGATCAACAACAGCGAGGTCCTCGCCGAGGCGGTGGAACTTCGGACGGATGCCGATGAGAGACATCCGGGATCCCCCGACGCCGGTTGGCTGCGGCGTAGGCGCAGGACCCCCTCATCCCCCCGCGTGACCTGGCGCAAGGCCCTGCGCACGCGACTGGCAGCTCTACTCGCTGCTCGTGGTGCCGCTCATCTTCCTGCTGATCTTCCGGTACGTGCCGATGCTCGGCAACGTCATCGCGTTCCGCCGGTTCCGGCCGGGCGGCAGCATGTTCGGCGACGAGTGGGTCGGGCCTGCGCTACTTCGAGCTGTTCATTCAACGACCCGACAGTTCTGGCAGGCGTTCACCAACACGCTGATCCTCGGCGGACTGACGCTGCTGATCGTCTTCCCGCTGCCGATCCTGCTCGCGCTGCTGCTCAACGAGGTGCGCTCCGCGCGGTTCAAGCGGATAGCGTCCAGATCGATCTCGTACCTGCCGCACTTCATGTCGATCGTGATCGTCGCCGGCATGGTCTTGCAGCTGACGGCGCTGTCGACGGCATCGGTCAACCAGGTCATCGAGTGCGTTCGGCGGCGACGCGATCCCGTTCATGCAGCAGCCGGAGTGGTTCCGCCCGATCTACGTGTCGCTCGGAGGTCTGGCAGACGGTCGGCTGGGGCACGATCCTGTACCTCGCGGCGCTGACCACGATCGACGAGCAGCTCTACGAGGCGGCCCGGATCGACGGCGCCAACCGGCTGGCGGCAGATCTGGCACGTCACGCTGCCCGGCATCCGCCCGACGATGATCGTGCTGCTCATCCTCAACATCGGCACGTTCATGGCGGTCGGGCTTCGAGAAGATCCTGCTGCTCTACAACCCGCTGATGTACTCCGACCGCGGACGTCATCTCGACGTACCTGTACCGGGTCGGCATCGTCTCGAGCAACTTCTCAGCTACGCCACGGCCATCGGCCTGTTCGAGGCGGTGATCGGCCTGACCCTGATCCTGACCGCCAACGCGATCTCGCGCCGAACACGGTGGGGACGAGCCTGTGGTGACCGAACCGACGCGACCCGAGCCGATCTGACCGCGAGCGTCCGCACCCAGCCGCAACGACTCACCGACCGGATCTCCGGCCTGCCCGGGCGGCATCAAGGACTCCAAGGCTACCGGTGTTCCGCGCGGTCAACGCGGTCGCTCCTCATCGTCGATCTGCCTCGTCACGCTGTACCCGTTCGTCAACATCGTGGCCCAGGCGTTCAGCTCCGAGGCCTACATCAACTCCGGCCAGGTCAACCTGATCCCGCGCGGGTTCAACCTCACCACCTTCCAGGTGGTGATGGGCGACTCCGCTGTTCTGGCGCAACTACCGCAACACCGTGGTCTACACGGTGGTCGCCACGGTGATCGCGATGGTGCTCACCACCTCGTACGCCTACGCGCTGTCCAAGAGGCACCTCAAGGGCCGCGACGTTCTTCATCGGCATCGCGGTGTTCACCATGTTCTTCAACGGCGGTCTGATCCCCAACTACATCCTGATCAGCCACCTCGGCTTCCGGAACACGCTCTGGGCGATCGTGCTCCCGAACGCGATCAGCGTCTTCAACCTGCTGGTGATGAAGGCGTTCTTCGAGAACTTCCCGAGCGAGCTCGAGGAGGCCGCGCGCGATCGACGGCACTGAACACCTACGGCATCCTCTTGCAAGATCGTGCTGCCGCTGAGCAAGGCGGTGATCGCGACGATGGTGCTCTTCTACGCGGTCGTCGTTCTGGAACTCGCTGGTTCGCCGCGTTCCTCTACATGGACGACGCCGAAGCTGTACCCGGTCACCGTGTACCTGCGCAACCTCATCGCCGGCGCGACCGGCACCGATCGATCGGCACGGGCGGGTCGACGGACGACAGCGACCCAGATCGCCGCCAACGTGCAGTCCGTGACGATGCTGCTCACGGTGCTGCCCATCATCTGCCTCTACCCGTTCATCCAGAGGTACTTCGTCTCGGGCGTGATGCTCGGCGCGGTGAAGCAATGAGCCGCCGCGATGACGCCATCATCCCCAAGCAAGGAAGAACCATGAGCACAGCAAGGACTGACGCGCGGTCGCGCGAGTCGCCGCACGCTGGTCGCCACGACGGCCGTGGCACTCAGCGCACTGCGTGCTCGCCGGCTGCGGCGCAGGCGGCGACGACGCCACGGTCGAAGGGGAGGCATCTCCGATTTCACCGGCAAGCGCGTCGGCGCAATGGAGGACTACGGCGTCGGCGACGACCTTCGAGGCAACGGAGCCGCTGGACGTTCAGACTGCTGTACCGCGATCACCCGAACTACCCGCTGAACGAGGACTGGCTGTTCTTCTCGGAGCTCACCGACGAACAGAAGGTCAGCTTCGACCTCGACGCAGCGCGCCCTGTCGGACTGGGACCAGCGCAAGTCGCTCGTGATCAGCGCCGGCGACGCTCCCGAGATCATCTCGGTGACCTACTCCGGGCCAGGAGGACGCAGTTCGTCTCGGCGGCGCCATCCTGCCCGGTCAGCGACTACGTGAAGTACATGCCGAACTTCAAGGAGAAGGTGGAGAAGTGGGGCATGAAGCCGGACCTCGACAACCTCCGGCAGGAGGACGGCAAGTACTATCTGCTTCCCCGGCTTCCGTGAGGAGCCGCGTGCCGCAGTACTCCTCGCGTTCGCGCCGACGTCTGGGAAGAGCTCGGCCTCACCCAGGAACCCAAGACCTTGGACGAGTTCAAAGAGCGACCTGCAGACGCTCAAGGAGGCCAATCCCGACGTCTACCCGATGTCGGACCGCTGGTCGGCGAAACGGCCCACTCGAGCGGAACGCTCGAACGTTCGTGGCGCCCAACTTCGGCACGCAGGCGGGTTGGGGCTTCAGCCACGGCCTCAGCTGGGACGAAGACGCGAGGAAGTTCACCTACACCGGCGCCACCGACGAGCTACACGCGATCTCGTCGAGTACTTCGCATCGCTGGTGGAGGACGGGCTGCTCGACCCCGAAGTCGGTCACGCAGGACGATGACACGGCGATCCAGAAGTTCGGCACCGGCCAGTCGATGTCGATCGGCACCAACGACCAGGAGATCGTTCGGTACCGCACAGACCATCGACGAGCTCGGCAACCGACGCTGAGATCGCGATGATCCGGGTGCCCGAGGGCCCTGCCGGTGACAACTTCCAGTTCGGGCAGCCGGGCTCGTCGCGGCTTCATGCTCTCGAGCGACGTCGCCGAGTCCGAGAACTTCCTGGCGATGCTGCAGTTCGTGGACTGGCTGTACTACTCCGACGAGGGTCTGGAGTTCGCCAAGTGGGGTGTCGAGGGCACCACGTACACGAAGGAGGCCGACGGCAAGAGGGTCCTGAACGAGAACATCGACCGCGAATGGGGCTCAATCCGGCGGGCTCCCGAGAATCTGAACGCCGACTACGGCTTCTCCAACGGCGTCTTCACCCTGGTCCAACGGCTCGTCGGTCGAGCTCGACCGTTCGATGCTGCGCGACGAGACGCTCGACTTCCTCGAGAAGATGTCGACCAAGGAGGTCCGGGAGCTTCCGCCGCCCGCACCGCTCGACGAGATCGAACGCGAGCAGGTATCGCTGTACCAGTCCTCTCTGAAGGACCACGTGTGGCAGAACACGGCCGCAGTTCATCCTCGGGCAGCGCCCGATGTATGAGTGGGATGCCTACGTCGGCGAGCTCGAGGGCATGAACATGAATGAGTACCTCGACGTCGTCAACGCCGCACGCGGCGCTACGCCGAAGCCAACGGCTGATCCGGTACGAAGGCTGGCCCCGCGTCTCCACCGAGACTCGGGGCCACCCGTACGTGTCCGACCTACGAAACGGAGCACGAGATCCATGACCCTTCCAGACGTCGCCGGCATCCCCTACGGAGGGGACTACAACCCCGAGCAGTGGGACGAGAAGGTGTGGGATGCCGACTACGAGGCGTTCGACCTGGCCCGCATCGATCTGCTGACCGTCGGCGTCTTCACGTGGGCCCTGACACAACCCGCTGAGCACATCTACGACTTCTCGACGATCGAGCGGATCCTCGACCGCGCTCAGGCTGAGGGCCGGAAGGTCTGCCTCGCGACAGGGACGGCCGCGATGCCCCCCTGGCTGGCGCGCCAGCATCCGGATGTCTGCCGTACCGACTTCGAGGGCCGCCGGCACGTCTTCGGCGTTCGGCACAACACGTGCGCCAGTTCGCCGACGTACCGTCGTCTGTCCGCGGAGGTCGCGGGGCGTCTCGCGGAGCGATTCGCCGATCACCCTGCAGTGGTCGCCTGGCATGTCAACAACGAGTACGGCGGTGCCTGCTACTGCGAGCTGTGCGGGCGGGAGTTCCGCGTGTGGCTCCGCGAGCGCTACGGGTCACTGGAACGTCTGAACGAAGCCTGGAACACGACCTTCTGGTCGCACCGCTTCGGCGACTGGGATGAGATCGTGCCGCCCAACATGCTCTCCGAGCACTGGCGAGGACCGAATCACACGGCCTTCCAGGGCATCACCCTCGACTATCACCGGTTCAACACCGACAACGTCCTTCGCACCTATCGTGAGGAGAAGGATGCGATCCGTGTGCACTCCGACCTTCCCGCGACGACCAACATGATGGCGATCTACCGCCACCTCGACTACCACCGCTGGGCGCCGCACCTCGACTTCGCCTCGTGGGACAACTACCCGACCGATGGATCGCCGGTATCGCGCATGGCGCTGAGCCACTCGCTCATGCGAGGTCTGAAGGACGGCCAGCCGTTCTGGCTCATGGAGCAGACGCCGACGATGACGGCGACACGCGACTTCAACCCGGTGAAGCGGCCGGGCATCATGCGGCTCTGGTCGTGGCAGGCGATCGCGCACGGTTCGGACTCGGTGCTCTTCTTCCAGATGCGCCACAGCAAGGGAGCCTCCGAGAAGTATCACGGGGCGATCCTGAATCACGCGGGTCGCACCGACACTCGGTCCTTCCGCGAAGTGGCCGCCCTCGGCGAGGAGCTCGAGCGAGTGGGCAGCCGCCTGCAGAACTCCCGCACGCCCGCCCGCGTCGCTCTGCTGTTCGACTGGGACTCGTGGTGGGCGCTGGAGATCTCGGACGGCTACAGCCGCGCCGTCGGCTATGAGAAGCAGGTCGTCTCGTACTACGAAGCGCTCTGGCAGGCGGGCGCGATCGTGGACGTCGTCCCCGTCACCGCGGATCTCTCCGGCTATGACGTCGTCGTCGCGCCGTTCCTGCACATGCTGAAGGGCGACACGGCCCAGCGACTGGAGGATGTCGCTCGCAGCGGCGGCACGGTGGTGACCACCGTCATGTCCGGACGCGTCGACGAGAACGACAACGCCTTCCTCATGGACGTGCCCGGCCCTCTCGCCGCGCTCCTCGGTGTGCGGGTCGACGAGACCGATTCACTGCCACCCGACGTCTCGCAGGCCGTCGTCTTCTCGGCAGCCGGAGCACCCGATCTCACCGCCACCGCGATGCACGTGTTCGACGTCGTCCTGCCGCAGGGGGCAGAGGCTGTTGCCACCTACACCGAGGACTTCTACGCGGGAACGCCCGCCGTCACACGCAACGCCTTCGGCGAGGGCGAGGGCTGGTACGTCGCCACGTGCCTCGACCAGCCGGGCGTGGACTGGGTGGTCCGGCGCGCGCTCGACCGGCATGGCCTGGCCGGCCCCTTCGCCGACATCCGGGACCTTGAGCACACGGCGCGTGCGGTCGACGGCCGGCGCTACGAGTTCGTACTGAACCATGCGCAACAGGAGATCAGCGTCGAGGCGCCCTTCTCGGGCACCGACATTCTGACGGGCCGCACGATCGCGACGGGCGAGGTGCTCCGGTTGGCTCCCGCAGACGTGCTGGTCGTCCAGGCGGAATGAGCGGATGCGGCGCGCAGCGCCACCTGCCATCGTCACCCCAGTCGGCAGGGCAGGATGGTCGATCATGACGTCTCACGCAGGCGCACCCGACCCCCGGCACGACCGGCTCGGTCGGGTCACGGGTGCCGTGTACTGGTTCTTGATCGTCGAGGCGGCGTTCTTATCGGCCGCACTGCCTGGTTTCGTCGGCATCGTGCTGCTCGATCGTTCGCCGTCCAACATCCCGCTGTACGCGCTCAGCCTCGTGCCGGTCGCACCGGCGTTCTCGGCGGCCATGTCCACGATCGCCGCGCGCACGCGCGAATTCGGCGATCTGTCGGTGTGGCCGCGCTACTGGCGCTCATGGGTGGCCAATGTCAAGGACGTCCTCGTCGTGTGGGTGCCCGCCCTTGTCGTGGCCACGATCCTCGGCATGAATATCGCGTTCGGCGGCGCGGCAGGCGTCGATGGGTTCTTCCTCGTGGCGTCGGCCGTGCTGCTCGTCGCCGTGGCTCTCTGGTCGGCTCACGCGGTGGTGATCGCCTCGTTCTTCCGATTCCGCGCCCGCGACACAGCGCGGCTCGCGCTCTTCTACCTGGTCGCCAAGCCGCTCGTCACCCTGGGCGCGCTCGGATACCTTCTCATCGCTGCCGCACTCGTTGCCTTCACGTCGGACTGGGTGCTCGCGCTCCTCGGGGTCTTCTTCGCCGCGTTCGCGGTCGTGAACGCGCGCGCGATGACGGATGACATCACCACCCGCTTCGTCGACGACCCAGGCATGCCACCTCCCGGCGACGATGCACCGTAGCCCCCGCGGGTGGAGGGGTCTGCTTCAGTAGATCTCGCGACCGCGTTCGTCCGGGATGCCTGACTTGCGCCAGAAGTAGGTGTTGATCTGGTCGCGCCACTCGATCGCTGAACGGCGCTGTTCGTCGAGACGGTCCTTGACTCGAGCGTGGAGATCGGCATCCACTCGCCCTTCGAGGGCATCCCAGATGCCGGGCAGCTCTTCCGCGCGGGCGGCGCCGGCGAAGTGAGAGTCGTAGATGTGCTGAATGACGGTGGATCCACTGTGCAGCGTGTGCGTGTAGGGCACGTGATGGAAGAACAGGAGCGACCTCGTCGGGCACCGTCTCGAGCGACTCGTAGACCTCGCGCCACGGTGACGGATACTGCCCCGCGTATCCGGTGCCGGTCGCAACCGTCCGGTCCACGCCGATGCCGTTGCGATCGGCGAAGTGGTACGTGCCCCACGGCGAGTACTCATAGCCGTCCACCGTGGGCCGTAGTGCGTGTGGGGTGTCACCATGAAGCCGACGCCGAGCGGCGCGGTGTACGACTCGTATGTCAGCCACGATCGGTCGAGAAGCCCGTGGATACCCCGCCGCAGCTCCTCGTCTGCGCCGAACGTCAGTGCGATCCACTCGTCGAGGATCGCGCCGGGATCCTCGTCGAGTCCCAGGCGAGTCTCCCGTAGGCGTAGAGGTTCGCCTGCGCGAGCGGATGCCCGGTCCAGAACACGTCGTCTCCGACGTTCGCGACAGCGGCGACGCCGCCGCTGACAACCTCGGCAAGACGAGGGCCGTCGTCGCCGTAGGGCCGGAAGTCCAGAACCTCACGCCACTGCGGTGCCAGATACACGGCGTGACGCTGCTGGCCGGTGTACTCCTGGGTGATCTGGAGCTCCAGAGCGAGCGTGTCGTGCGAATCGCCGGGATCACGGGCGACACGGGCTCGCGCACTTGGAAGTCGAGGGGTCCGTACTTCACCTGCACGACGACGTTGTCGTCGAATCGGCCATCGAGCGGAGCGAAGTGGTCGTACGCGGCACGGGCCCGATCAGTCTTTCGGTCGCGCCAGTCCTGCCGGTGGTTGTAGACGAAGGCCCGCCAGTGCACGGTACCGCCGAATGGCGCGATGGCACGGGCGAGCATATTGGCGCCGTCGGCGTGATCGCGGCCGTAGGCGAAGGGGCCGGGCTGTCCCTCGGAGTCGGCCTTCACGACGAAGCCGCCGAAGTCGGGAATCGTGTCGTACACGCGCGCCGCGGCCGCCGCCCACCAGCGCTGCACATCGGCGTCGAGCGGATCCGACGTGTCGAGATCGCCCAGCACCAAGGGGGCCGCGAAGCTCACCGAGAGGTGCAGCGGATCCCGTGCGGCGGAACACATCGGCGAGCCGCGCGACGTCCGCCGACCGGTCCGTGAGCAGGCGCACTTCGGGGCGTGCACGTTGACGTTGTTGAGGCAACGCGATTGATGCCGACCGACGCCGAGAAGCCGTGCGTAGCGATCGACGCGGGACAGGTCGTCGCGCACGTGCCCGTCCTCGAAGAAGATCGAGCCGCCGGCGTACCCGCGTTCAACCTGCCCCATGACGGGGTGGACATCGACGTTGTCCCAGTGGTCGAGCATGCGGATCGTGATCTGGTTGGTCGGTGCGTCGGGACGCGAACGTCGCTGGCGGACCAGCGCGTGCAGCCGTAAGGGGCCGGCCGCGTCCCGGATCAGCTGGAACCACGCGTACAGGGCGCCGAACATCGGGCACCGCCGTAGAGCGCGACAGTGCGCTCGGCGAGAACTCTGCACGGGCAGGTACGAGTCGCGCCCGAGCGGGTCGCCGAGCGTGCTGCGGCGACGCCCCTTCGCTCGGCCTGCCCCGATCGCAGTGCGATCATCAACTCGGAGGTCGGGCTCCGCTGTCGACATCGACGCACCCGAAGGCCCAGGGCTGCGGCATGCGACGCTCGGCGACACGTGTCGATGCGATCGGCCGTCGCCCGGACCGATCGCGATCGAACGACCCTGAAGCGGTGTCGCCTCACGGGAGCCACATCGGATGCTCGCGGGTCATGTTCTCTCCTTCTTGCGATGCCCTCACCAGTCGTGGACTGTTCCGTCGACGAGCCGAGCGACCGGCAGATACGCCGGCTCGTACGGGAACCGCGCGGCGGCCACATCGTCGTAGTCAACGCCGAGTCCCGGGCGGTCGCCGGGGTGCAGCATCGCCGTCCGAGAACGTGTAGCGACGTGCGGAACACCTCGCCGGCGAGCGGCTGGTGCTGCATGTACTCCTGGATGCCGAAGTTGTGGATGGCGAGGTCGAGATGAAGCGCGGCGGCCATGCCGACCGGTGAGATGTCGGTCGGCCCGTGGCTGCCCGACTTGATCTGGTACTGGGCGGCGAAGTCGAGGATCCGGCGGAGCGCCGGTGATGCCGCCCGTGTGCGTGACCGACGCCCGCACGTAGTCGATCAGCTGCTCCGGATCAGCGTCTGGAAGTCCCAGACGGTATTGAGCACCTCCCCGATCGCGAGCGGGGTGATGGTGTGCTGCCGCACCAAGCCGCAACGACTCCTGGTTCTCCACCGGGGTGCAGTCCTCGAGCCAGAAGAGGTCGTAGGGCTCGAGGTCCCGGCCCAGGCGTGCGGCCTGGATCGGGGTCAGGCGGTGGTGCGCGTCGTGGAGGAGCATGATCTCGGGACCGAACTCGCTCGCCGCACTCGAAGACACCTGGCAGATGCCGAGATAGCGCGCCGAGTCCCAGTCCTCCTCGACGAAGAGCCCTGCACGTTTGGCGGGCTCATAGCGTAGCGGCCGACGACGACAGCCGCCGACACCCCGTACATCGATCGCCGATACCGGGAACGGCGATCTGCAGCCGGATAGCGCGGTACCCCTCCTCCAGCCGTGCCCGGATCGAGTCGCCCAATGCTTCGAGGTCGGTACCGGATGCGTGCGCGTAGACGAGCGCGCCTCGGCGCGACGCACCGCCGAGCAGCTGGTAGAGCGGCATGCCCGCGAGCTTCGCCTTGATGTCCCAGAGGGCCACGTCGACAGCGGCGATCGCGGACATCGTGACGGGTCCGCGCCGCCAGTAGGCAGAGCGATACAGCAACTGCCAGATGTCCTCGATACGGTGCGCGTCGCTGCCGACGAGCAGCGGGACGACGTGATCGCGCAGGTACGAGGCAACGGCCAGCTCGCGACCGTTGAGCGTCGCGTCGCCGAGTCCCACGACGCCGTCCTCGGTCATGATCCGAAGCGTGACGAAGTTGCGCGAGGGGCTGCTATGAGCACCTCGGCTGAGCGGATGATCGCGGTGGCGGCGCTCATGAGGCGGGTTGCCGTGCCCATAGTCGCGCCGCTACGTCCCGCGCAGGGGTGACCGTCATGGTTCTCCTCGCATGTAAACGTTATTATGAAGTGTAAACGTTATTGTGGAACACCGAGGGCTGATGCTCCACCCGGTTCCACCGCCTGACCTGCGGATGGTACGACTGAGAGCAGCGAGGTGGTCGCAGAGGTGGTGACCGTACATGACGTGGCGGCGCGCTCGGGCGTTTCGATCGCGACTGTCTCCCGCACGCTGCGCGAGCCGCACAGGGTGTCGGAGCACACGCGCGAGCGGGTGCTCGCAGCCGTGCAGGACCTCGGCTACAGGCCCAATCGCGCGGCGAGCAGTCTGCGGCGCGGACGCACGGGGGTCATCGCCCTCATGGTTCCCGATATCGTCAACCCGTACTTCGCCTCGCTGACCAAAGGCGCCCAGACGATCTCACGCGAACGGGGGTATGGCCTGGTCGTGGTCGACACGACGGAACTCGCCGACGTGGAAGCGGATGAGATCGCGGCGCTCCGCTCGCAGATCGACGGCATCATCCTCGCCTCGTCGCGGCTTCCCGATGACCGGCTCGCCGAGATCGCCACCACAACGACCTGTGTCCTCATCAACCGCGACCTCACTGAGTCGGGGGTCGCGGCGCCGACCGTGACGATCGACGAGCAGGCAGGAGCGCGTGCCGCGATCGCTCACCTGCATGCACTCGGCCATCGCCGGATCGCGTACGTCGGCGGCCCCCTCCGCTCCTGGTCTCAGGGCCGCCGCGCCCGCGGCATCCGGGAGGCGGCTGATGCGTTGGAGGGTGTAAGCCTGACGGAGATCGCCGATGTCGCACCCGACGTCCAGGGGGGTCGAGCCACCGCGGCGGAGGCGATCGCAGGCGGACCCACCGCAGTCATCGCATACAACGATCTCGTCGCGCTCGGACTGCTCGCGGAGTGGTCGAGAACCGGCATCCGCGTGCCCGACGATGTGAGTCTGATCGGCTTCGACAACACCTTCGTGGCCGAGCTTTCGTCGCCGCGACTGACGAGCGTCGGCGCAGACCTCTGGGCGATGGGGGGCCAGGCGGTCGAGCTTCTGATCGAGCGAATCGATGCCCACGGTGCTCTCGGTCACCCGGCGCACCGGACGCTGCGGCCGAAGCTCGTCGTCCGCGATTCCACAGCGCCACCGCGGGACCACGACGGGCGTTGAGAGCCGAGAGCAGAGGATGAATCGCCCGGGTCTCGTGGAGGGTCTGATTCCTCCAGCGGACGACGATCATGCGGGTTTCGCTTGCGGGCCGCGTCAGCTCGCTCGGGAGGTCTCGAAAGCATCGACGAACGGGTAGAGCCAGTCATCGATGGCGACGACACCCTCGAGGTCGATGCGGTGCAGCCTGCGAGTGCCGACGATGTCCACGGTGACGAGTCCGGCGTCACGCAGCACCCCCAGATGACGGGATGCTGTGAAGCGAGTGGTCCCGGTGGCCGCGGCGAGCACGGTGATGGTCAGTCCGCTCTCCCCGCCATGGTGTGCGGCGAGCAGCCGTTGCAGGAGCGCCCGTCGCTCACCGAATGCGATGGCGGCCAGTCGACGCGCGAGGACGTCGTCGATCACCTCGACGTGCGCGATCGGCCCCTTCACTTCATTTCCCGCAGCACGGTCGCGACGATCGAATCCACTGCGAGCCCGTAACGCTCATGGAGGGTGGGCAGCGCACCGGCAGCGAGGAACTCGTCAGGAAGACCAACCGGGACCACGCGTCGGCTGACCCCACGGCGCACCAGAGCCGATGCGACGGTCTCGAAGAGTCCGCCGACCACCGTATGGTTCTCGAGGGTCAGTGCAAGGCGAGGCGTGTCGATCTCTCGGATGACCGTGTCTTCGTCGAACGGTTTCAGCGTCGGAGTGTGCACCACGGCCACGTCCACCTTGTGCGCAGCGAGAGCCTCCGCCGCCTGGAGCGCGCGCATCGTCATCAGCCCGCTCGAGACGAACACGACATCCGCGCCGGGCCGCACCACCTTCGCCTTGCCCAGTTCGAACGTGTAGTCGTATTCGTCGAGCACCGTCGGCACGTTTCCGCGCAGCAGTCGCAGGTACGTCGGACCGGGCGATGCGGCGAGCTGCGGCACCGCCTGCTCCAGGTCGACCGAGTCGCACGGGTCGACGATCGTGAGGCCCGGGATGCCGCGGAAGATCGCGACGTCTTCTGTCGCCTGGTGGCTGGGCCCGTAGCCGGTGGTGAGGCCCGGGAGTCCCCCGACGATGTTCACATTGAGGCCCGGCTCGGCGATGTCGAGGCAGATGAAGTCGTACGCCCGCCGCGCGGCGAACACCGAGTAGGTGGAGGCGAACGGAATCAGTCCGACCTCCGCCATGCCGGCGGCGGCCCCGAAGAGCAGCTGCTCGGCCATCCCGACCTGGAAGAACCGGTCGGGGTGCGCCTGGCGGAAGATGTGCATGTCGGTGTACTTGGCGAGATCCGCGGAGAGCCCGACCACGCGGGGGTCCTGCTCCGCCAGCCGCGCAAGCGCATGCCCGAAGGGGGCGGATGCCGTCTTCTGGCCGGGATCGGCGAAAGAGGCGATCATGGCCGAGGTCTTGAGCTTCGGCTTCGTCGTCGTGCTCATGCTGACGCTCCTTCCGCCGCGGTTGCGGCATCCGTCTGGTATCCGGCGATCAGCTGTTCGCGGCAGATCGCCCATTCGTGTTCGTCGATGCGCATGAAGTGAGACTTCTCGCGCGTCTCCAGGAGCGGCACTCCGCGACCGACCTTGGTGTCGCAGACGATGACGTGCGGAGCGCCGATCGGGTCGCTGTCGCCGATCTCATCGAACGCACGCAGCAGAGCCTCGGGGTCGTTGCCGTCGATGCGCTGGGTGTGCCAGCCGAACGATGCCCACTTCTCTTCGGCGGGTTCGATGTTCAGCACGCCCGACGGTGGGCCCGTCTGCCTGGAGGGCGTTCATGTCGACGAGCGCCACCAGATTGCCGAGGCGATGGGATGCCGCGCCCATCGCGGCCTCCCACGTGGAGCCTTCGTTGAGCTCACCGTCCGAGAGGAAGTTGATGACCCGTGAACTGCTCTCGAGGTGGCGCAGCCCCAGCGCCATGCCGACCGCGACGGTCAGCCCGTGTCCGAGCGAACCACCGGAGATCTCCATGCCGGGGGTGTAGCTGGCCATCCCCGACATCGGCAGGCGGGAGTCGTCGGATCCGTAGGTGTCGAGCTCTTCGATGGGGATGATGCCGGCTTCCGCGAGGGCGGCGTAGAGGCCGATCGCGTAGTGGCCGGTGGAGAGGAGGAAGCGGTCGCGCCCCTCCCAGTGCGGGATCCTCGGCGTGGTACCGCAATTGGTCGGTGTAGACGGCGGCGAGCATGTCGGCCGCGCCGAGGGCTTGGCCGACGTAGCCCTGACCCTGCACTTCGCCCATGGCGAGTGCGTTGAGGCGGATGCGCTGCGCGGCTTCGCGCACGCGACTGACCCTCGTGGTGAGGTCGAGCACGGTAGAGGCGGTAGTCATGGGATGAAACTCCTTTGTTCGATCACAGAGCGGGGAATGTCGTCGGTCAGTGCAGGTGGCTGCCGCCGTTGATGTCGATCGTCGTTCCCTGCAGGTACCCGGCCTCGTCGCTGGAGAGGAAGACGAACACCGCTGCGACGTCGTCGGGGGTGGCCTGGCGACCGATCGGGATGTCGCGGACGATCGCGGCTTCCTGCTCGGCGGTGGAGCCCACGCGGATGTTCGTGTCGACCGCGCCGGGCGTGACCGCATTGACGGTGACGCCGCTGGATCCGAGCTCGCGAGCGAGCGCCTTGGTGAACCCGAGGATCGCCGCCTTCGCGGACGAGTACGGCACCTTGCCGAACACTCCCCCGCCGCGCTGAGCGGAGACCGAGGACATGTTGACGATCCGCCCGAAGCCCTGCTCGATCATGTCGGGAAGGAACGCCTTGGTGACCAGGTACGTGCCGGTCGCGTTGACAGCCATGACCTTGTTCCACAGCTCCAGCGTCGTCTCGAGGAAGGGAACCGGCGATGTGATGCCGGCGATATTCGCCAGTGCACCCACGGGCGGCAATGCGCCCTCCGCGACCTGCGCTGCGATCGCCGTCTGAGCGGCGGCCACCGAGGCCTCGTCCGCCACGTTGACGGGCCCGCCGTACGCGGGGACGCCGTACTCCGAGGCGACGTCGGCGGCGACGCGGATTGCGGCCTCTCCGTCGAGGTCGAGGATGGCGACGGCCCACCCAGCTTTGGCGTACGCCCGGGCGGTCGCCTGGCCGATCCCTCGTTCTGCTGCTGCGCCGGTGAGAACGGCGGTGCGGGTGGATGTCATCGGTCTCCTGCTTTCAGCCGCTCCGTTGCGGCGGCGATTCGATCGTACGACGAATTGACCGACAGTTCAATAGTTGACTGTTTGATTGTTGACAATGATCCGAAATGCTCACATACTGACTTCACCGCTCGCGCCGCGAGTCGGACACAATGACGTGAGAAAGGCAGAGAGATGAGCGAAGCAGCCATCACGATGCGAGGTGTCGTCAACGGCACCCCAGAACGAAAGCGCGTCGCCGTCGGCTCCGGCGTCGGCGCGGTCATCGAGACCTACGACTTCATCGGCTTCGGAACCGCAGCCGCCCTCTACTTCGGGACCGCGTTCTTCCCCGGCTCCGATCCGGTCACCGGCACCCTGCTGTCGTTCGCCACCCTCGGCGTCGGCTTCGCCGCGCGACCGATCGGCGGCATCATCGGCGGACACCTCGGCGACCGCGTCGGGCGCAAGCCCGTGCTTGTGGGATCACTCATCGTGATGGGTCTCGCGACCTTCGCGATCGGGCTGCTGCCTACCTACGCCATGGTCGGCATCGTCGCACCGATCCTCCTCGTCATCGTGCGCATCATCCAAGGTCTCGCGTTCGGCGCGGAGTGGGGCGGAGCGATCCTGATGACCTACGAGCACGCCCCGTGGCGCGTGAAGGGCGGGTTCACCGGCATCGTCCAGGCCGGCTTCCCGGTCGGGCTGCTGCTCGCGAACCTGGTCTTCCTGGTCAGCGTCCATCTCCCCGGCGACTGGGCGTGGCGCGTGCCGTTCCTTGCCAGCATTCTGCTTGTCATCGTCGGGCTCATCATCCGGGCCAAGGTGCCCGAGTCGCCCGTCTTCGAAGACGTCAAGGCCGAGGGAAAGATCCTCAAGGCGCCCCTCGTCGAGGTCATCAAGACCGACTGGCGCAACATCCTGCGCGGTATCGGCCTTCGCATCGCGGAGACCGCCGGCTACGCGATCTCGATCACCTATCTGATCTCGTACCTCAACACGAACAAGATCACCGAGAGCTGGCAGACACTGACCGCCCTCTGCATCGCGGCGGCGATCGGCATCTTCGCCACCTGGGGATGGGCGCGACTCACCGACAGGATCGGTCGTCGGCCGCTCTATCTCGCCGTCACGGCCATGGGTGTCTTCTGGGGATTCCTCATGTTCCTCGGGGTGAACACGGCGGTCTACCCGATGGTCATCGTCGTCATCGTGCTCTCGTACGCGGTGTTCCAGAACGCCCTCGCCGGTGCACAGGGCGCATGGTTCCCCGAACTCTTCAACGCCAACACCCGCACGTCGGGCGCCTCACTGGCCTACCAGATCTCCGCCATGGTCTCGGGATTCACCCCGTTCATCACCACATTGCTGTTCGGCGCCTACGGGTGGGTCGGACCAGCCGCGCTGTTCTCCCTCTACGCGCTGATCGGTTTCATCGCTGCCGTCGTGACGCCCGAGACGTGGACGAAGGCGCAGCGCGAGTACGCAGAGCGGGCCTCGGCAGAGGCCCGCGAACTCGAACCGGCGCGCTGACGACAAGCCGGCTCTGACGAGAGGGCGGCGCATCCCGCAGGTATGCGCCGCTCTCTCCTAGACTCGATCCGAGGGGGCGAGCGATGACGGACGGTCCGGCGATCCTGGGCCTGCAGCGCAACACCCTGCGCATGCAGGCCATCGATGCGCTCCGCCGAGCGATCACCACCGGTGAGCTTCCCCCTGGCTCGCACGTCTCCGAGATCGAGATGTCCACACGTCTCGGGATCAGCCGAGGCACCCTCCGGGAAGCCATGCGCACCCTCGAACTCGAGGGACTCCTCACCACAGGCTCCCGTGGCCGACTGCTCGTCCGGCTCATGGACGAAGAGGAACTGCGAGACCTGTTCCGCGTGCGGGCCGCCCTCGAGGCGCTCGCCGCGCGCACCGTCGCGCAGCTTCCCACGCGGGAACAGGCCGTGATGACGCTCAGAGCGGCGGCGGAGCGCATGTCGATCGCCGCGAGTGAGTCTCTCGACGTCCGGATGCGGGCGGACCTCGACTTCCATCGCGAACTCTGTCGGCTGAGCGGGAACGCGACGCTGGTCAGAGCGTGGTCGGCTCTGGAGGGCTCCATCCTGATGTCGATCACCCGGTCGGGAATCGAACGCGCCGTTCAGAACATGGATGTGCCGCGTCACCTCCAGATCGTCGATGCGATCGCGACAGGCGACGCTGAGCACGCCGCATCGACGGTGGAGGAGCACATGCGACTCGCCACTCGGACGCTCGTGTCCTGAACCCGGGTCGACGGTCGAGTCTTCGTGATGGACGCGACAGACGTCATGGAGCTGACCAGGGCGTCGGCGCTTCGAATTCCTGCTCCCCGACGGCGGAGGAGAACGCCGGCGATGCGCCGTTTCTGGAGCCGACCACGGGACTCGAACCCGTAACCCCCTAATTACAAGTTAGGTGCGCTACCAATTGCGCCAGGTCGGCAGAGCGTCAAGTCTAGCCGGGGCGCGCCCGGCCGACTCACCGGCTCACGGAGTGGGAGTGGGTGTGGGGCTCGCGGTCTTGTAGTAGCTGTCGCTCGCGATCGTGAGCACGAACTGCGAGAACTCCGCGGGGTCGTCGAGCGCCCCGACGTAGGGCGTTCCGTTCACCAGGATCATCGGCGTGCCCGTCAGGGTGACGTCATCAGTGCCCGGGATGCCGGCGAGTGCGCGGTCGGTGGCCGACTTCGCCCAGCCGGCGAAGTCCTCCTCCTCGATGCACGCGCGCACGACCTTCGGCGACGATGCGCCGGACGCGATCGCCAGGTCGGCCAGCTCGGTGTCCGCCAGGCCCTCGGTGTCGACATCGGGCTGCTGCTCGAGGAGCGCGTGGGTGAAGGCGAAGAAGGTGTCGGGAGAGTGCGTCGCCACACAGGCCGCGGCGCTCGAGGCGCGCAGCGAGTATTTGGTCCCATTCGACTTGGACGTCAGCATCGCGACCGGATAGTACGAGAGCTGGGCGGCGCCCTGCGTCACCCAGGCCGACAGCTGCGGTGCGTTGGCGAGCTGGAACTCGCGTGAGCCCGGCGAGAGATAGTCGACGTAGACGCGGATGTCGACGGCAGGCGCCTTCGTCGCAGAGGCATCCGGGACAGGCGTCTCGGACGGAGCCGCCGTCTCGCCTGCTCCTTCCAAGTCACCCGTGCTGTCCGCGATGCCCGTGCCCGCAACCGAAGTGACGACGATCCCGTCATCGGTCACGTTCGCCGGGTCGAGCAGGGGCTTGGATGCCGCCGACCCGACGGTCATCGTCACCACGATGGCCGTCACGGCCACGATGGCGGCGAGAGCGACGGCAATGGCCGACGTACGGATCACACGGGCCCGTGACTGCTTCGCCTGGACCTGAATCGCCTTCTCGCGCACCGCTCCACGGCGATCGCTCGTAGGTGGCGCACTCTGTGACTCGTCGTCGCTCGACATGAAACCTTCTGGGGGGCGGGATGGCCGTACGGCCCGGCCGCTGGTGGACGCGACCGCTGACGATGCTAATCACGCAGTCTGGGAAATACCCAGACGGGGGCTCGGACTCCGCCCGCCGATCGGCATCCGAAAGGCGCGGAAGCGGCCCGCATAGGACGCTCAGGTTGTCATGTCATAATGAGAGATACGCCCGATGAAGGGCTGCGGGAAAGCCCCCGCTCATCCATCACTACGGATCGTCCGGCACGTACCTGCCGGTGAAGGAGAAGAAAACATGGCGTCCGTCACGTTCGACAACGCAACCCGCCTGTACCCCGGGGGCACGCGCCCCGCTGTGGACAAGCTCAACCTCGAAGTCGCCGACGGCGAGTTCCTCGTCCTCGTCGGCCCCTCCGGCTGCGGCAAGTCCACGTCGCTCCGCATGCTGGCCGGCCTCGAAGAGGTCAACGCCGGCCGCATCCTCATCGGCGACCGCGACGTCACCGACGTCCCGCCGAAGGACCGCGACATCGCGATGGTCTTCCAGAACTACGCGCTGTACCCGCACATGACCGTTGCCGAGAACATGGGCTTCGCGCTCAAGATCGCCGGCGTCGGCAAGGAGGAGCGGGCAGCTCGCGTCCTCGAGGCCGCGAAGCTCCTCGACCTCGAGGAGTACCTCACCCGCAAGCCGAAGGCCCTCTCCGGTGGCCAGCGTCAGCGCGTCGCCATGGGTCGTGCCATCGTCCGCCAGCCGCAGGTGTTCCTCATGGACGAGCCGCTGTCGAACCTCGACGCGAAGCTCCGCGTCCAGACGCGCACGCAGATCGCGTCGCTGCAGCGCCGCCTCGGCGTCACGACCGTCTACGTCACGCACGACCAGACCGAGGCCCTCACCATGGGTGACCGCATCGCCGTGCTGAAGGACGGGCTGCTCCAGCAGGTCGGAACTCCGCGCGACCTGTACGAGAAGCCGAACAACGTGTTCGTCGCCGGCTTCATCGGCTCGCCCGCCATGAACCTGTTCCCGGCGGACCTCGCCGAGGGTGGCGTGCTGTTCGGCACCGAGACCGTCCCGCTCGACCGCGACACCGTCGGCCGCGCAAACGGAAGCCAGGTCACGGTCGGTGTCCGTCCGGAAGACATCGTCGTCGGCCCCGTCGACGGCAAGGGCCTCTCGGTGGTCGTGGACCTCGTCGAGGAGCTCGGCGCCGACGGCTACCTGTACGGCCACACCGACATCGCCGGCAAGCGCACCGACCTGGTCGCGCGCGTCGACGGCCGCAACCACCCGAACGCCGGCGAGACCGTCACGCTCGCGGCCACCGCGGGTCACGTGCACGCGTTCGACGTCGAGTCGGGCGAGCGCCTCAACGACAAGCCGGTCGTCTCGGGCGTCTAGTCAGCACCGTCGCAACGGCGCGGGTGGGACGATTCCCCCCGCGCCGTTGCGCTGTTCCCAGGGAGTGACGTGCCTGACGCGTTGAGCATCACCGCCAGCTCGGTGGACCCCGGACTGCTGACCCTTCCGTGGTCGACGCCGCTCGCCGAGTGGCCCAGCAATGTGATCGTCTTCCTCCCCAAGGGCCTCTCCCGCCACCTCGTCCGGTTCGCCAACCTCTCCGGCCGCGTCGTCGCGATCAAAGAGACGACCGAGGAGATGGCCCGCCGCGAGTACGACATGCTCGGCAACCTGCATCGGCTGGACGCGCCGTGCGTCGAGCGGGTGGCGGTCATCGCAGGGCGGAAGGATGCCGCCGGCGAGCCGCTTCCGGCTGCGCTGGTGACGGCGCACCTGAAGTTCTCCCTGCCCTATCGCGCCCTCTTCACGCAGGTGCTGCGGCCCGATACCGCCAATCGCCTCGTGGACGCGCTCGCGGTGCTGCTCGTGCGACTGCACAACGTGGGCTTCTTCTGGGGCGACGTCTCGCTGTCGAACACCCTGTTCCGGCGCGACGCGGGCGCCTTCGCCGCCTACCTCGTCGACGCCGAGACCGGCGAGCTCCACGAGGGCGGACTGACCCCCGGCCAGCGCGCGCACGACCTCGACATCGCGCGCACCAACATCGCCGGCGAGGTCATGGACCTCGAGGCGGGCGGGCGCCTCGAGGGCGGCGTGGATGCCCTCGCGATCGCAGACGGCATCATGTCGGCGTACCACTCGCTGTGGGGCGCGCTGACCGACCGCGAATCATTCTCGGCCGCCGAAGCCTGGCGGCTCACGGAGCGCGTCCAGCGCCTCAACGAACTCGGGTTCGACATCGGCGAGATGTCGATCGTGGCGACGCCGGATGGCACCCAGGTCTCGATCCAGCCGAAGGTCGTCGACGCCGGTCACCACCAGCGCCGCCTCCTTCGACTGACGGGGCTCGATGTCGAGGAGAACCAGGCCCGCCGGCTCCTCAACGATCTCGACGAGTTCCGCGCGCGCGTCTCACGCCTCGACGACGAGGAGATGGCCGCCCACGAGTGGCTCACCCGCGTCTTCGAGCCGGTCGTCAGGGCGGTGCCGTTCGACCTTCGCTCCAAGCTCGAACCCGCCGAGGTCTACCACCAGCTGCTCGAGCACCGCTGGTACGCCTCACAGGCCCGCGGACGCTCCATCCCGCTCGCCGAGGCGCTGACGAGCTACATGGACGAAGTGCTCAGTCACCGCCGCGACGAGGCGACGCTCATGGGACCGCCTACCGAGAGCATGTCGCTTCCGGTCGACACCGATGCCCTCCCCCTCATCGAGGACGACGAAGGGGTCGACTGGCGGGATCTGGTCTGAGCCGGTCTTCCGGCGCAGCGGATCGCCCTGATCCGACGAGCGGATGCCGCGCCGGGCGCGGCATCCGTCCCTGTCGGATCTCGATACGCTCGCAGGCTCGCTACTCGATCTTGATCCGAGGCGCGTCAACGCGGGCTGCGCTCGCATTGACCCGCCTCGCATCAATACCCGACGGTGAACCGCTCGCGCCGGTGCCGGGGGTTCTCGATCTCGTCGATGACCGCGACGGCGAGGTCGGGCCCTGAGATGTAGGACTCGCCCGCGTCGTCTGTGACGATGACATCGCCGCCGTCGCGGTACTCGCCCGTGCGCTCGCCCGGGTTCCAGACGCCGAAGCCGCCGGCGGGGTGGATGTAGAAGTAGTCACGCGAGGCAGGTGTCGCCTCGAGGTCTTCCAGGATGCCGATCGCCTCGAACGCCTCGGGCTTGTACTCCTCGGTGAACGAGGGCAGGTCCACGACTCGCGGACCTCCGGGCGAAGAGAGGCTTCCGCCCGCCCCGCCGATCACGCCGACGCGCACGGTCTCGGGCAGCTCCGCGACGAGCTCGGCGACCGCCGGGCGCACGAGGCCTTCCATGTCACCGCGCGCCGGCACCGTCGAGATGACGACGTCCACGCCCTGAAGCTCGGCGACGAGGCTCGGCACGTCGAGAAGGGTGCCCTCGACGTAGGTCGCACCCGTCACCCGCTCCCCGGGGATCGAGCGCGCGACCGACACCACCGTGTGGCCGCGCTCCACCGCCTCGGCGACGATGTGGCGTCCGGCGTAGCCGGTTCCTCCGATGACGGCGATACGAGCCATGGTGTTCCTTTCGACGGGGTCTTCGGGAGGGAAGCGCCGCGCGGCGGGGATTCATTCCCGCGTATGGATCAGCGTCCGGCGGCGGCTCGGATGGTCGAGACCTGGTACAGGGCGACGGATGCTGCGATTCCGGCGTTCAGCGACTCGGTGGCCCCCGAGATCGGGATCGACACGACCTGGTCGCAGGTCTCGGTCACGAGCCGCGAAAGGCCCTTGCCCTCTGAGCCGACGACGATGAGCACCGGACGGTCGGCGAGCTGAAGGGCGGGGAGCTCCACGTCGCCTCCGCCGTCCAGTCCCAGGACGAAGACGCCCTGCTTCTTGAACTCCTTGAGGGTCGACGTGAGGTTCGGCGCGATCGCGACGGGGATGCGCGCGGCAGCACCGGCGCTCGTCTTCCACGCTGCGGAGTTGACGCTCGCGGAACGCCGCTGGGGGATGATGATCCCCTGCCCGCCGAATGCGGCCGTGGAGCGGATGATGGCACCCAGGTTGCGCGGGTCGGTCACTCCGTCGAGGGCGACGAGCAGCGGCGTCTGACCGGCATCGACGATCTGCTCGAGCAGGTCCTGCGGGTGCGCGTACTCGTAGGGCGGCACCTTGAGCGCGACCCCCTGGTGAACGCCGTCGAAGCCCGCCATGCGGTCGAGCTCGGGGCGCGTGACCTCGAGGACCGGAATCTCGCGGTGGGTCGCGATCGACAGCATCTCCTTGACGCGGTCGTCCATCTCGACGCGCTGGGCGATGTAGAACGCCGTCGCGGGGATCTTCGCGCGGAGCGCCTCGAGCACCGAGTTGCGGCCGGTGACCGTCTCGGTGTCGTCGGTCTGCTTCGAGCGTCCACCGCGGTTGGGGTTGGACCCCTGACCGGGCTTGGCGTTCGCGCCGCCCTTGCCGCCGGCGGCCGCGTAGCGCTCCTGCGCCGCCTTCCGCTTGCCGGCCGGGTGCCAGGCGCGGTCCTCCGCCTTCGGGGTGGGTCCGCGACCCTCGAGCGATCGCTTGTTCTTGCCGCCCGAGCCCTTCGTGGGACCCTTGCCGCCCTTGCTGGCGCCGGGACGCCCTGGCTTGCCTGCCATCAGTTCTCCTTGCTTGGGGCGCGCTCGATGCTCCAACGCGTGCCGGTCGCGCTGTCCTCCAGCGCGATGCCGGCAGCGGCGACGGCGTCGCGGATGCGATCGGCTGCTGCCCAGTCCTTGGCAGCGCGCGCGTGCGCGCGCTGGGTGATCATGGTCTGTACGAGTGCGTCGAGGGCGGCCGCCTCGGGCCCCGCCGCATCGCGCGCCCAGCGCGGATCCTCCGGGTCGATCCCGAGGATCCCCGTCATCACGGCGACCTCGCCGAAGGCGCGCAGCACGCTGTCGTGCTCCCCCGCGTCCAGGGCGGCGTTGCCGTCGCGCACCGTCTCGTGGATCACCGCGAGAGCCTGCGGCACGCCGAGATCATCGTCCAAGGCGGCGGCGAAGCGGTCAGGAACCGACGCCTCGATCCGCACATCGCCGTTGCCGCTCGCGAGAGTGCGTGCGGCGCGGGTCAGGAATGTCCGGATGCGATCGAGCGCCGACTCCGCCTCGTCGAACGACGACGGGGTGATATCGAGGCTCGACCGATAGTGAGCGGCGGCGAGCGCATAGCGCACGACGAGCGGATCGCGCTCGCGCAGCACGTCCTCGGCGAGGATGAAGTTGAACAGCGACTTGGACATCTTCTGACCGCCCGCGGTCACGAGACCGTTGTGCACCCAGTAGCGCGCAAACGAATCTCCCGCCGCGGTCGACTGGGCAAGCTCGTTCTCGTGGTGGGGAAAGCGCAGGTCGAGCCCGCCGCCGTGGATGTCGAACTCCTGGCCGAGGTAGCGGCGCGCCATGGCGGAGCACTCGATGTGCCACCCGGGCCGTCCGGCACCCCAGGGCGAATCCCAGGACGCCGACGAGGGCTCTTCCTCTTTCGCGGCCTTCCAGAGTGCGAAGTCACGCGGGTCGCGCTTGCCCCGCGGATCGGCATCCTCGGCCGGCTCCATCGCGTCGAGCGACTGCCGCGTGAGCGAGCCGTACGCGGGCCAGGACCGCACGTCGAAATAGACGTCCCCAGCCGCGGGGTAGGCATGCCCCGCCTCGATCAGGCGAGCGATGATCTCGTGCATCTGCGTGATCGACGCAGTGGCGCGGGGCTCGTAGGTCGGCGGCATGATGCCGATCGCCGCATACGCCCGGCTGAACTCGAGCTCGGTGCGATACGCGAGAGCCCACCAGGGTTCGCTCGGTGTGGCGTTCGCGAGCACCTTGTCGTCGATGTCGGTCACGTTGCGCACGAAGGTGACGCGCTCGTAGCGGTGAGCCAGCCAGCGACGAAGGATGTCGAAGCTCAGCGCGCCGCGGAGGTGCCCGATGTGCGGGCCCGACTGCACCGTCGGTCCGCAGACGTAGATCGTGACGTTCTGCGGGTCCAGAGGCACGAAGTCGCGCAGCTGCTGCGCCTTGGTGTCATAGAGCCGGACCGTCACTGCACCAGCCTACCGGGGCACCCCTGTGCGGACCCTGTTGCGTCACGGGCCTCCCGAGCACGCCCCGGCGCACCCTCGTCGGGCGACTCGGCGGACATGAAGTAAGAAGGAGGACATGCTGCACGTCCTCGCGGTCCTCGCCGCCGCCGTCCTGTTCGGGACGACGGGAACGTCCCAGGCGCTCGGCCCCGACGACGCGACACCCCTCGCCATCGGCGCCGTCCGGCTCGCCATCGGCGGCACCGGGCTGGCGCTCATCGCCTTCGCGCTGGCTCATCGCCACCGAGTGAGGGCGGAGCGCCGGGCGGATGCGGGTACGCACTCGCGTCCGTCCCTCCGCGCCGGGAAGGGTGCCGTCCGACCGCTCGCGCTGATGGTGCTGACGGGCGTCTGCCTCGCCACCTATCAGCCGCTGTTCTTCCTCGGAACGGAGCGCAACGGCGTCGCAGTCGGCACGGTCATCGCCCTCGGCTCGGCACCCGTGATGGCGGGTCTGCTCGAGTGGCTCATCACCCGCAGATCCCCGAGCGCGACGTGGGCCGTCGCCACGGCGCTCGCGACGGTCGGAGTGGTCCTCCTCGGTGCGGGCGGGAACGCGACCGGGTCCGGCGGCACCGACCCCGTGGGGCTCATGGGATCGCTCGGCGCCGCGGCGTCCTTCGCCATCATCGCCAATGCGCAGCGGCGTCTCCTCGACGACGGCTGGGATCCGTTCACCGTCGTCGGCTCCATGGGCGCGAGCTCCGCGGTGATCGCCTTCGTCGTTCTCCCTTTCGTCGACCTCTCGTGGCTCGCGACGACGGCCGGCCTCACGATGGGGCTGTGGCTCGGCATCGGCACCATCTCGATCGCGTACGTCCTGTTCACGTGGGGTCTCAGCGCCCTCACTGCCGCGACGGCCGCAACCCTGACCCTGGGCGAGCCGCTCACCGCGAGCGTGCTCGGCATCGTCGTCCTCGGCGAGCAGCTGAGCGTGGCGGCGATGGCGGGTCTCGCCGTCCTCGCGGCCGGCCTGGCACTCCTCGCGTGGGGTTCCCGCTCGCCCCGTGACCCTCTCCCCTTCGCGCTGGAAGGATGACGGGGTGTCCATGATCATCGAGATCCGCATCGACGACCTCACCGGGCACGAGACGCAGACGCTCGTGGCCGCTCACCTGTCGGGGATGCACGAGTCCTCGCCCGCGGAGAGCGTCCACGCCCTGGACGTCGAGAAGCTGCGCGACCCCTCGGTCACGTTCTGGTCGGCGTGGGTCGGCGCGCGTCAGCAAGCCGGGGGTGTGGGGCGGAGCCCCATCGAGCACTGGACGATCGCCGGAATCGGCGCTCTGAAGGCACTGGACGCCGACCGCGGAGAGCTGAAGTCGATGCGCGTCGCCGACGGCTTCCGTGGCACGGGCGTCGGCCGGGCGCTGCTGCGGCACATCATCGACGAAGCCCGTGCAGCGCGGCATGACGAGCCTCTGGCTCGAAACGGGCAGCATCGGCGGATTTCGCCCCAGCGCAGCGGCTCTACGAGAGCGAGGGATTCACCGTGTGTGGACCCTTCGAGGGATACGCCCACGACCCGTTCTCGATGTTCATGACCCGGACGCTCTAGCGGGACGCCTCACACGGGCAGGACGAGAGCCACGGCGAAAGCCGCGACGCCCTCGCCCGCTCCGGTGAACCCGAGACCGTCGGTCGTGGTGGCGGAGACCGAGACGGATGCCCCGCCCAGTGCACCCGACAGCGCCGCTTCGGCCTCCGCCCGGCGCGCCGCGAACCGGGGTCGGTTGGCCTGCACCTGCACGGTCACGTTGCCTATGCGCCAGCCGGCCTCGCCGAGCAGACCCAGGGTGTGCTCGAGGAACGCGTCGGCATGAGCTGCGGCGTACTCGGGACGGTCCGTGCCGAAGTGGGTGCCGATGTCGCCGAGGCCCGCGGCAGAGAGCAGCGCATCCACGATCGCGTGGGCGACCGCGTCACCGTCTGAATGGCCGGAGAGAGCAGGCTCACCGGGCCATTCGAGTCCGGCGAGCCACAGAGAGCCCTCACCGCCGAAGGCGTGCACGTCTGTGCCGATCCCGACCCGCGGTGCCTGAGGATCCCGGGAGAAGCCGACGGATGCCGGGACGATGGGTGAGACGAGCCCGCGCGCGCGGTCGAGGTCGAGGGGCGTCGTGATCTTGAAGGCCCGGTCGTGGCCCGCGACCGCCGCGACGTCGTGGCCCGCCGCTGCCACCAGTGCCGCGTCATCCGTGAACTCCTCGTCGACCGCGCCGTAGGCCGAGTCGAGGACTGCCCTGCGGAACCCCTGGGGCGTCTGAGCGGCGGCGAGCTCGGAGCGATCGACGGCGGCGACGATCATCTCGCCGTCCAGCCGTTTGATCGTGTCGATCACGGGCAGCACGGGGATGGCCGCGTCAGCGCCCGCGTCGATCGCCGCGATGACGCGCGCGAACACCTCGGGCGGAGTGAGGGCGCGGGCGGCGTCGTGCACCAGCACGATGTCGACATCCGCCCAGACGGCGTGCAGACCCGCCCGCACGGACTCCTGACGCGTCGACCCGCCCGTCGCGATCGAGACCAGGTCGCGACGGTCGCCGGCCGCTTCGATCGCCTCGGTCAGCGCGTCGCCTTCGCGCCCCGCCGGCGCGACCACGACCACCTGCGCCTCGGGGGCGGAGAAGACCCCTCGCAGGGCATGCCGAAGGATCGAATGCTCGTCGATTCCGACGAACGCCTTGGGTGCTCCGCCGCCGAGTCGGGTTCCCGACCCTGCGGCGACGACGATGACAGCGATGCGGGGCACGGGCGTGATGCTCACGCGATCACGCTACCGGCCCTCAGCCGCGTCGGATGCCGTCACAGGGTCTCCGCACGCGCGTTACGCGGGCTGCTCAAAGATGACGCGCGACGCGTCAATGCCTCTTCGGCATCAACCCGCCGCGCGTCGATGTCAGGAAGCGAGGACCTCGTCGAGGACGACGCCCGCCTTCTCTTCGTCGGTCTTCTCAGCCAGAGCAAGCTCGGAGATCAGGATCTGGCGTGCCTTCGCAAGCATGCGCTTCTCGCCGGCCGACAGGCCGCGGTCCTGATCGCGGCGCCACAGGTCGCGGACGACCTCGCTGACCTTGATGACATCGCCGGAAGCGAGCTTCTCGAGGTTCGCCTTGTAGCGACGCGACCAGTTGGTCGGCTCCTCGGTGAACGGCGCACGGAGAACGTCGAAGACGCGCTCGAGTCCCTCTTTGCCGATCACGTCGCGCACGCCGACCAGGTCGACATTGTCAGCCGGAACCTCGATGGTCAGATCGCCTTGAGTGACTCGGAGCTTGAGGTAGACCTTTTCTTCGCCCTTGATGACTCGGGTCTTCACTTCTGCGATTGTCGCCGCTCCGTGATGCGGATAGACAACGGTTTCGCCAACCTCAAAAAGCATGCAGTTATGTCCTTTCGGCAACCTCCAGGATACCACAGGCGAACATACGCTAAGGTTCGCCGCCCACGATCGCGCGACCGGCGCACTCGGGCACGCGCGGGGACGAACCCCTAGAATGCAAAGGATGCCGTCATCCGTCCCAGGAGGATCCGTGTTCTCGATTAACCGCGCCAATGGCGGGGCCCCCACTGCGCGCACGTCGCGCGTCATGGCGTCGGTCGCCCTCGGCGCCGTCCTGCTGCTCGGCACGACCGGCTGCGCCATGCTGTCGACTCAGGCCACGACGATCCCGTACTCCCCCGCCGACGGTGTGAACGTCCCCGACTCGGGCCCGCTGCTCATCCGCAACGCGCTGCTGGTCACCGACGAGAAGGGCGAGGACGCCAACTTCCTGGCGGCGATCATCAACCCGACCGACGAATCCCAGACGCTGAAGCTCGAGTTCGGCGAGGAGGACCCGATCTCCGAGACCGTGCGCGTCCCCGCGAACACGACGGTGAGCCTCGGCGTCACCGATGACGCGCTGCTCATCGAAGGTCTCGACGCGCAGGCGGGCTCCGATGTGCTCGTGTACTTCCAGTCCGGCGACTCCGAGGGCGTCGACGCCGCCGTACCGGTCCTCGACGGCGGACTCGACTACCTCTCGGAGTTCGTGCCCTGAGCCGACGCTCCGCGCTCCACGAGAAGAACCCCTCGACGTCGGACGTCGAGGGGTTCTTCGGTTCGGTGAGAGGTCAGCCTTCGAAGCGGTAGCCCAGCCCCCGCACCGTCACGAGCATCTCGGGGTCGCCCGGGCTCTCCTCGATCCGCGACCGGATGCGCTTGATATGCACGTCGAGGGTCTTGGTGTCTCCGAAGTAGTCCGTTCCCCACACCCGGTCGATGAGCTGACCGCGCGTGAGGACCCGCCCGGCATTGCGCATGAGCACTTCGAGCAGCTCGAATTCCTTCAGCGGCATACTGATCTCGGAGCCGCCGACGGCCACGGTGTGGCGGTCGATGTCGAGCGTGACGCGACCTCCGGTGAGGATCCGGTCATCGAGGTCTGCGTCGGCCGACGACTGCCGGCGCAGGACGGCGCGCATGCGCGCCAGCAGCTCGCGGGACGAGTAGGGCTTCGTGACGTAGTCGTCCGCGCCCAGCTCGAGCCCCACGACGATGTCGACTTCGGAGTCCTTGGCCGTCAGCATGATGATCGGCACGTGCGAGGTCGTCCGGATCTGACGGCACACCTCGGTGCCCGGCATCCCGGGCAGCATGAGGTCGAGCAGGATGATGTCGGTGCCTCGCTCGCGGAACGCGGTGAGCGCGCTCGGGCCGTCCTCCGCGATCTCGACCTCGTGCCCCTCGCGTCGCAGGAGATAGGCGAGAGGGTCGGCGAGGTCGGGTTCATCCTCGACGATCAGGACGCGGGTCATGCGGTGTCTCCGTTCACAGGGGTGGGCGCGGTGGGAGTCGGCGCGCCGTGGCGCGGACTTCCCACGACTCTTCTTACGTCGGCTGCGAGGCGGCTCGGCGACCGGCCCGTCGACGAGGGGTAGCCGGATGGTGAAGGTCGAGCCGCGCCCGGGGCGCGACCACAGCGTCACCTCGCCGCCGTGGCGCTGGACGGCGTGCTTGACGATCGAGAGCCCGAGGCCCGTTCCGCCGGTGCGGCGCGAGCGCGCCTGGTCGGCACGGTAGAAGCGCTCGAACACGCGCTCCTGCTCGCCTTCGGGGATGCCGATCCCCCGGTCCGCGACGGCGATCTCGACGATGCGATCCGTCGTCTTCACGCCCACTCCGACACTGGAGCCGCTCGGAGAGTAGACGATCGCATTGGAGATGAGGTTGCCGAGCGCCTCGCTCAGGATCTGCGCGTCGCCCCGCACGTAGAGACCCCGTGCGCCGCCGCGCGTGACGGTGACGCCTGCCGAATCCGCCTGGATGCGCGTGGGCTTCCAGCGCTGAGGCGACGATCTCGTCGACCGCGACCTCGCGGTCGACCGTCAGCTCGTCGGCGGCCTGGAGCCTCGAGAGGTTCATGATGCGCGAGGTGAGTCCGGCGAGCCGCGCCGCTTCGGCGGACAGCCGAGCCGTGAAGATCCGGACCTGCGCGGGGTCGTCAGCGGCGGACTCGATCGCCTCGGCGAGCAGGCTCACCGCCCCGACGGGGGTCTTCAGCTCGTGACTGGTGTTGGCGACGAAGTCGCGGCGCATCTGCTCGACGCGCTCCTTCTCGGTGATGTCCCGGAGGACGAGGAAGGAGAAGCGAGGAGAGATGCGCGTGGCGCGCACCACGACGAGTCGCGGCTCGGCCGGCGGCGCACCGCGGCGAAGTCGCAGGGTCGCGGTGGCGGCCGACTCGCCGCTGCGCGCACGCCTGGCGACGGCCTTGAGCTCCTCCCCCGGCAGCACGCTCCCCTCGACCAGTCCGAAAGGAGCCGCCTGAGCGGAGGCCGCGAGGATCGTGAAGGACGCGTCGACGACGGCTGCCGCGTCGTCCATCCCGTGGAGCACGTGCGCAACACCCACGGGCACGACCTCGGAGGACTCGGCGTTGAGCCGGTCACGAGCACGCAGCGACGCCATGATGACGATGGAGACGAGGCTCCCGATCGCCGCGCCCAGGAGCAGGGCGAGCAGCGCGAGCTGCGTCGTTTCCATGTCCTCCAATGTAGAGGGGCGACAGTGATGCCGATCGGCCGAGTGAGGCCGTCCGACACATGCGAGGGCTACTATTCACTCTCGCGGCACCGTTCGTTAACCTTCCCTGACGACAATCGCCGAGGTTGCCGAGACCCGTGCCGCCGAGAGGAAGAGTGTCGAATGCGCGAAGTTTTCCATCAGTCGCTGGAGGACGTCCAGGATCGGCTCGTCGAGATCTCCGAGCTCGTGACGACCGCGATCGAGAAGGCGACTCGCGCGTTCGGCACGAGTGACGTCGCCCTGGCCGAGGAGGTCATCGAGTCCGACGCCGTCATCGACGAGAAGGCCATCGCGCTGGACGAGCTCGCGATCGAGATCCTCGCCCGTCAGCAGCCCGTCGCCCGCGATCTCCGGATCGTCGTGAGCGCCCTGCGGATCAGCGCGTCGCTCGAGCGCATGGGCGACATCGCCGAGCACATCGCCCAGCTCACGCGCATGCGCTTCCCCGAGCGCGCCATCCCCCGCGGCCTCAAGGGCACCTTCACCGAGATGGGCCGGCTCGACGTCGAGGTCGCCCGCAAGCTGACCGAGCTGCTGCGCACGCAGGACCTCGCGATCGCCGAACAGCTGCGCAACGAGGACGACAAGATCGACGACCTCCACGTCTCGGTGTTCGAGAAGGTGCTGTCCGACAGCTGGCAGGGTGAGACCGCGGCGACGATCGACGCCACGCTCGCGAGTCGCTATCACGAGCGCTTCGCCGACCACGCGGTCTCGATCTCGAAGAAGGTCACCTACCTCGCGACCGGCGACTGGACCACCGACAACGACGACTCGTTCGTCCGGCCGACCGCGCCGACAGTCGGCGACCTCGCCGGCCTAGCAAGACCCTTCGCAGACCAGAAGAGCGGATGCCCCGGGGGGAGCATCCGCTCTTCTCACGCGTGGCGCGGGGCTACTTCTTGGCTCCCTGGTTCGCGACGGCGGCGGCACCTGCGGCGGCAGCCTCCGGGTCGAGGTACTCGCCCGGACCTGCGGGCGTGAGGTCTTCGTTCAGGTGGTAGACGAGCGGGATGCCGGTCGGGATGTTGAGCTCGGCGATGTCGGCGTCGCTGATGCCGTCGAGGTGCTTGACGAGACCCCGCAGCGAGTTGCCGTGCGCGGTCACGAGCACCGTCTTGCCGGCGCGCAGGTCGGGGACGATGTCGCTCTCCCAGTAGGGCAGGAACCGGTCGATGACGAGCTTGAGCGACTCGGTGCGCGGGATCTCGCCGTCGATGCCCTGGTAGCGGGGGTCGCTCACCTGGCTCCACTCGGAGTCGTCCGCGAGGAGGGGCGGCGGCACGTCGAACGACCGGCGCCAGAGCATGAACTGCTCCTGGCCGAACTCCTCGAGCGTCTGGGCCTTGTCCTTGCCCTGGAGAGCGCCGTAGTGGCGTTCGTTGAGCCGCCAGGTGCGCTTGACGGGGATCCACGCGCGGTCGGCGGCGTCCAGGGCGATGTTCGCGGTCTGGATGGCGCGGGTGAGCACCGACGTGTGCAGGACGTCAGGCAGCAGCCCCGCCTCGGCGAGCAGCTCGCCGCCACGGTGCGCTTCGGCTTTGCCCTGATCGGAGAGCCGGACATCGACCCACCCGGTGAAGAGGTTGAGCTTGTTCCATTCGCTCTGGCCGTGACGGAGGAGGATCAGCGTATAAGGCGCGGTCATGTCGCCATGATACCGACGGGGGGATGCCGCGCGGGGCCTGGCATCATTGGCTCATGGCCACCGGCAGATCCCCTGTCGGCCAGGTGACCCGGGGAACCACCGGCACCAACCGGCTCCGGCGGGTCGACCGGTGGATCGCCCGGCATCCCGCGCTGCGTGGAGCGGCCGACCCGCTGGTGATCGACCTCGGCTACGGCGCGAGTGCGGTCACGACGCTCGAGCTCCACGCGCGCCTTGCGCGCACGCGGCCGGATGTCGAGGTGCTCGGCCTCGAGATCGAGCCGGCGCGCGTCGCCGGCGCGCGCGAGCAGCTGGCGCTGGTGAGGCGCGGCGCCACGGCCTTCGCCGCTGATGCGCGCGTCGATTTCGCGCTCGGCGGGTTCGAGGTTCCCGTCCCCGGCGGGCGCCGGCCCGCCGTCATCCGCGCCATGAATGTCCTCCGGCAGTACCAGGAGTCCGAGGTGCCCGCGGCCTGGGACCGCATGACCAGCCGGCTGGCACCGGACGGGATGCTGGTGGAGGGCACGTGCGATGAGCTCGGCCGCATCACGACGTGGATCGCCGTCGGTCCGGATGGCCGGCCGCGGTCGCTGTCGGTGTCGCTGCGGCTGGCGGGGCTCGAGCATCCGTCGATCGCAGCGGAGCGGCTGCCGAAGGCCCTCATCCACCGCAACGTCCCCGGCGAGCGCGTGCACGCCTTCCTCACCGCCCTCGACGCCGAATGGGACCGAGCGGCCGCGGTCGCGCCCTTCGGCCCCGTGCACCGCTGGGAGACGGCGCTGACGGCGATTGCGGCGGCAGGATGGCCGCTCGTCGGAAGGGGCCGCTGGCGGCTCGGCGAGCTCACCCTGCCGTGGAGCGCCGTCGAACCACTGGCCTGACTCGACGTCAGATGCGCGGCATCTCCGCCCGCGCTTCGGCCGGCGAGAGGCCCGTCGCGGTCAGCAGGTCCACGACGAGCGGACGGAATGCAGCCACGAGGTTCTGATCGCCGAGCGATGCGTCCGGCAGCACGAGCGCAGGGTCGAGGCGCTTCGCGACGACCCGCACGGCCTCTCGCGCAATCGGCTGAAGCGAGATGTCCTCGAGCGACCCGCCGACGAGGGCGGCCGCCCGGTTCACTTCTGCGAGCAGGTCGGCAGCGACCGGCCGTGCCCGCCCGTCGTCGCAGACGTACACGATGCGGCGCCCGATGACCCGAAGATTGCGGACGCCGAGATCGAGCGACGCGCGGACTCGATCGTGTCGCTGCAGCTCGAAGCGCTGGCGGCGCAGGAACGGCGAGATGCGAGCGATCGCGGATCCGGATTCGAGCGAGGACCGCCAGTCGTCGACGAGGGGCGTCAGTGCGCGCGCCTTCTCGAGGCCGCGCTCCGCCCGGAAGCGGTCGCCGCGCCGCAGCGCCTGCACCAGCGCCGACGCGGCGCTGTCGAAGTCCGCGAAGAGCCGGCGGGCGTCCCGCAGCTCGGTCTTGAGCGGGATTGCGCGGGATCAGCGCGGTCACGAGGAGGGCGGCGATGCCGCCGACGATCCCGTCGTAGAGCCTGCAGGAACGGAGCCGGCGATGGGACGGCCATGACGATGACGGACTGGATGGCGGCGGCGATGGCGAAGCCCGCCTGCGCCGAGAGGAATCGCGCGATGACGAGCGTCAGCGCCGAGCGACAGCCCGATCTGCCACCACCCCGACCCGGCGGCCAGGACCAGGAGCTCGGCGACCACGATGCCCACCAGCATCCCGAGCACCGTCTCGAGCACGCCCCGCGGGCGGGCGTCGCGCACGAGACCGAGGCTGCCGACCGTCACGGTCGCGGCGAGAAGCGGAGAGGGGTGCCCCAGCACGTAGTGCGCGAAGGAGTACGCGGCGGTTGCCGCGACGACGATCTGCAGGATCGGAATCGCGGAGCTCCGCACGCGCGCGAAGGCCGGGCGGGGATCGACCCGCGCGCGCCATCCGGTGGGGACGGCCTGGGTGATCGGACCGCTCGCCGGCGGGGAGGTCATTGCGCCAGCGGACGCCGCGAGAGGCGGGTGATGCGGGGCACCGAGGCGGCCGCACCGGCCTCAGGCGGAACGATGACCTCCTGCGAGGCGGCGACCGGACCGTCGCCCGTCTCGACGACCAGCGGCGCGTCCACGGGCGTCGTGCGGCGGACGATCGCCAGTGCGATGGGGCCCTCCTCGTAGTGCTGCGCGACCGAGGTCACCGTGCCCACGACATCGCCGTCCAGCGACACGTCGGCGCCGCGGACGGGCAGCCGGTTGTCGCTTCCGTCGAGCGAGAGGGCGACGAGTCGCCGCGGAGGGTGGCCCAGATTGTGCACCTTCGCCACGGTCTCCTGGCCGCGGTAGCAGCCTTTGCTCAGGTGCACGGCTGTGCGGAGCCAGTCGAACTCGTGCGGGAGGGCTCGATCGTCCACCTCGGCGGCCCAGCGGGGACGCCATGCGGCGATGCGAAGCGCATCGGCCGCCATGAGGCCTGCAAGCGCGATCTCGCCTCGGCGAGCGGCATCCGTCAGCCGTTCCTCTTCGGCACGGGTCACGATCGCCTCGGACCAGTCCCGCTCTGCGCCAGGATGCGGCTCGGTGAGGGCGTAGGCGTGACCGCCGGCGCCGACCGTCGGCCAGGGATCGTGCCACACGAGAGGCGAGACCCGACGGCGCTGCCGCCGACACGTCGGCGATGGCCGCGGCGGCTCCTCCGAGCGACGGCGTACTCGTCGCTCGCGTCACGAGGGGCGACACGGAGACGGAAGCGCATCTTCATCAGCCAGGCGAGGAGCGGCTCGGCGTCGTCCGCGTCGACGATGAGCCAGGTGGTCTCGCCGTCATCCAGAACGGATGCCGCATGCTCGACGCGCCCGTTCGGGTCGAGCACGAGCAGTTCGGTGCTCTCACCGGGCGCGAGCGTCGTGAGGGCCTGCGACGTCAGGGAGTCCAGCCACGACAGACGGTCCTCCCCTGCTACGGCGAGCACGCGGCGGTCGCCGAGCGGTGCGAGCGATGATCCTGTCGCGAGCGCCCGCTGCTCCGCGAACGGCTGGCCGAAGTGCAGCACACCGCGCTCATCGGTCACGGCACCGGGGACCTGCGCGAAACCGGCGTCCATCAGTCGACCCGCGCCAGCCGCGCCGAAGCGTGTGACGAGAGCTCTCCGCCGAGGGCCGCGATGTCCCATGCCCAGAGCAGGTGCTGCTCGACCAGACCGAACATCCGGGACGCCGCGGCGTAGGGCTTGGCTCCCGCTGTGCGCACCACCGCATCGGTCGCGATGTCGATGCGGGGCCCGCGCACCTGCCCGAGATAGAGCTCGCTCACGCCGTCCGAATGAATGACGACGGCCTCGATGTCGAACCCGCCAGCCGCATTCCGCAGGAGCTCGACGTCGTCGGCCGTGCGTTCCACAGGCGGGTCGAGCGCGGGAAGCAGGCCCGGTCCGACGTCGGACGCGCCCGCCGGGCGCGACAGCCGCCAGTAGCCCATCTCCGACACCAGGGGCGTCCGCTCGCCGTCCGCGAGCAGCCAGGCGCTCGCCGAGTAGTTCAGGTACGGGCCGCCGTCATGGCTGAAGCTCACGCGGTGCGCGAACTCGCCGTCGAAGTGGTGCCCGCCCGCCGCGTAGTCGATGACGCCGGTGCCCTCCCAGACGCCGACGAGCCATGACAGCGGTACGAGGTCTGCGGGCAGATCGGTGGGAAGGTCCAGCACGGCGCGCCGACCGTCAGCGCTGGCCGCGATAGAGGTTCTTCAGGACTGCGCCGGAGACGAAGACGATGGCGAGCGAGGCGAGCGCCAGCAGTCCGACGAAGAACAGTTCGAGAGCGACGACATCCATGCCTGAAGTTTAGTCAGGGAATCCGTCCCCCGCGCCGGACGACGCTAGCCGGGAACGATCGAGGCGAGACCGAACCCGAGGCTGATGACGCCCATCACGAGGAGGGCGCCGAGGATGCTGATCGCCACGCGCTGGATGTATCCCTGCGACCGCCCATAGGCCAGCTGCACGGCGAAGGCGAGCGCCAACGCGGCGCCCAGCCCGAGCACCAGCCACGCGGCACGCAAGTCGGCAGGGGCGAAAAGGCCGATCGCGATTCCCATGAGAGCAGCGGCCACCCAGACCGCCACGATGCCACCTGTGGTGCGCCGGGGTGCGAGCGCTGGAGCTGCCATTCGTCCATTCTGTCCCACGCTCGCGCGGTGCGGGAGGAGGTGCGAGATGACACGTGCGGCACGCGGGTCGCCCGTGCACCCTAAACTGGGGCCAACGTCGCGTCCGGCCGCGTCGGGAGGTCTACTTTTGGCACAGCTCCTCGTTCTGAGTTCCGCACATGGAGGAGGCCCTGTTCTGCCCTCGCTCGAACTGCTCAGCCATCGGGTGCGGCAGATTCCGGCCGAGCCGGCCCAGCTGGTCAACGCTCCGAGTGCCGATGTCATCTTCGTCGACGCGCGGGTCGATCTGGTCGGAGCGAAGTCGCTCTGCAAGATCCTCAACACGACGGGTCTCGACGGGCCGCTCATCCTGGTCGTCACCGAGGGCGGCCTGACGGCCGTGTCGACCGACTGGGGCGTGGACGACGTGATCCTCGTCACGGCGGGCCCGGCCGAGGTCGACGCACGCGTGCGGCTCGCGATCGGGCGGATGGCCAAGGAGCAGGTGTCCACGCGCATCCAGACGTCGGGCATCACGATCGACGAGTCCTCGTACTCCGCGAAGGTGCACGGCAAGCCGCTCGACCTCACGTACAAGGAGTTCCAGCTCCTGCACTTCTTCGCGACGCACCCCTCACGCGTGTTCACGCGTGAGCAGCTCCTCAGCGAAGTGTGGGGCTACGACTACTTCGGCGGCACGCGCACGGTCGACGTCCATGTGCGGCGCCTGCGCGCGAAACTCGGCGACCTCGAGCAGCTCATCGGCACGGTCCGCAACGTCGGCTACCGCTTCAACGTCTACGACGACGACCAGCTGCCGGCACCCTCCACCCAGTCCGCGAGGTAGCCGCCCGCACCGCCGTTCACACGCCGGTCACGTCGCCCTGCAATGATGTGTTGATGATCGAACACGACGTGCTCGACGCGGGCCTCGGCGACGCGGACGACGACGACTTCGACCTCTCCGAGGCCTTCGACTCCCAACTTCCCGACAGCCGCTACCTCGACCGGGAGCTCAGCTGGCTCGCGTTCAACAGGCGTGTTCTGGAACTCGCGGAGGACGAGCGCGTCCCGACGCTCGAGCGCTCGAACTTCCTGGCCATCTTCGCGAGCAACCTCGACGAGTTCTTCATGGTCCGCGTCGCCGGCCTCAAGCGCCGCATCCTGACAGGACTCGCCGTCCCCACGAATGTGGGACGCGCCCCGCTCGACGTGCTCACCGACATCGCCGGCGAAGCTCACCGCCTCCAGCTGCGCCACGCCGACGCATGGACGAAGTCGGTCAAACCCGCCCTCGCCGAAGTCGGGATCGAGATCCTGACGTGGGAGGCGCTCACCGACGATGAGCGCGATCGCCTGTACGAGTACTTCCAGACGCAGGTCTTCCCGGTCCTCATGCCGCTCGCCGTCGACCCGGCGCATCCCTTCCCCTACATCTCGGGCCTCTCGCTCAACCTCGCCATCCGCATCCGCAATGCCCGCACCGGCCGACAGGAATTCGCGCGCCTCAAGGTGCCGCCGATGATGCCGCGCTTCGTCGAGGTGTCGCGCGAAGGCGACTCGGTGCGGTACCTGCCGCTCGAGTACCTCATCTCCAATCACCTCGGGGATCTCTTCCCCGGGATGGAGATCCTCGATCACCACACCTTCCGCCTCACCCGCAATGAAGACGTCGTGATCGAGGAGGATGAGACCGAGAACCTCATCCAGGCCCTCGAGGCCGAGCTGCTCCGCCGGCGATTCGGACCGCCGATCCGCCTCGAGGTCACGGAAGACATGGACGACCTGACGCTCGACCTCCTGATCAAGGAGCTCGACATCACCGATCAGGAGGTGCACCGCCTTCCGGGTCCGCTGGACCTCCGGGGACTGTTCGACCTGTCGAAGATCGACCGTCCCGAGCTGCACTACCCGGCGCACGTCCCGACGACGGCCCTGCCCTTCCAGCCGCTCGAGGGAAGCAGCCGCGCCGATCTCTTCCGCGCGATCCGCAAGTCCGACGTCCTGGTGCACCACCCGTACGAGTCGTTCGCGACCAGCGTCCAGGCGTTCCTCGAGCAGGCGGCCAAGGACCCTCACGTCCTCGCCATCAAGCAGACGCTGTATCGCACCTCCGGCGACAGCCCCATCGTGCAGGCGCTGATCGATGCGGCCGAGTCCGGCAAGCAGGTGCTCGCCCTCGTCGAGGTGAAGGCGCGGTTCGATGAGGCGGCCAACATCGTCTGGGCGCGCAAGCTCGAGAAGGCCGGCGTGCATGTCGTGTACGGCCTCGTGGGCCTCAAGACGCATTGCAAGCTCGCGCTCGTCATCCGCGAAGAGGACGGCGTCCTCAAGCACTACAGCCACGTCGGCACGGGCAACTACAACCCCAAGACGAGCCGCATCTACGAGGACTTCGGGCTCTTCACGGTCGACGACCAGGTCGGTCGCGACCTCACCCGCCTCTTCAACGAGCTGAGCGGCTACGCGATCGAGAAGAAGTTCAAGCGGCTGCTGGTGGCCCCGCTGCACCTGCGCAAGGGTCTGCTCCGCCAGATCGACCGTGAGCGGCGCAACGCGCTCGACGGCAAGCCCTCGCGCATCCGCATCAAGGTCAACTCGATGGTCGACGAGCAGATCATCGACGCGCTCTACCGGGCCAGCCAGGCGGGGGTCCCCATCGAGATCTGGGTGCGCGGAATCTGCTCGCTCAAGCCCGGGGTCACCGGGATGAGCGAGAACATCACGGTGCGCAGCATCCTGGGTCGCTATCTCGAGCACTCGCGCATCTTCTCGTTCCACAACGACGGCGACCCGCAGGTGTACATCGGCAGCGCCGACATGATGCATCGCAACCTCGATCGCCGCGTCGAGGCCCTCGTGCAGGGTCGTCGCGCCCGGCCACATCAAGGAGCTGCAGGACCTCTTCACCCTTGCGATGTCGGACGGGACCAGCTCGTGGTGGCTCGGTCCCGAGGGCGAATGGACCCGGCACAGCGTCGACGAGACCGGCAAGCCGCTCATCGACATCCAGGACCGCACGATGAACATGATCCAGCGCCGCCGCCGGGCGCGGGCGGTGCGATGACCGAGACCGCGGTGTACGCGGCCGGCGGCGTCGTGTGGCGCCTGGTCGAGGGCAAGCTCACGGTGCTGCTCATCCACCGCACCGCGTATCGCGACCTCACGCTGCCCAAGGGCAAGGTCGAGCCCGGCGAGACGCTCGCCGAGACCGCGGCGCGCGAGATCTTCGAAGAGACCGGCATCCACGTACGGCTCGGCATCCCGGTCGGCGTCTCGCGCTACCGCATGCCCAACAAGCGCGAGAAGATCGTGCACTACTGGTCGGCCGAGGCCACCGATGTCGCGATCAGGACGTCCGCCTTCGTGCCCAACCGCGAGATCGCGGGGATCGAGTGGATGTCGCCGAAGAAGGCGCTCAAGCGACTGAGCTATCCGGTCGACGTGGAGATCCTGGAGAACTTCCTCCGCTTCGTCGACGACGGAGTGCTGGCCACCTTCCCGCTGATCGTGCTGCGGCACGCGAAGGCCCTTTCCCGAGACGAGTGGAAGGGGAAGGACACGGCGCGCCCGCTGTCGCCGCGCGGCCGCAAACAGGCGAGCGCCGCCGTCGGGCAGCTTCTCGCCTTCGGGCCCCGCAGGATCGTCTCGTCGCCCGCCGTGCGCTGCATGAAGACGGTGAGCCCGCTCTCGTCGGCGATCGGGCGCAGAGTGGAGCAGACCGCCCTCATCAGTCAGGACGCGTGGGAGGAGGGGGCATCGGATGCTCGGCGCGTCGTCGGAGAACGCGTACGGGGCCGCCGAGCCTCGGTGCTGTGCAGCCACGGACCGGTGCTTCCCGACATCATGAGCGAGATCGCCCTCGCGACCGGCACTCTGCGCGGCTCGTATCTCGGCAGCGCCTCGGCCCTGGAACCCGGCGCGTTCTCGGTCGTGCACCTTTCGGCGACCAACCCCGGATCGGGCATCGTCGCGATCGAGACGCACGAACCCAAGGTGTGACGAGCGCACGGGGTCCGCATCGCCTGGCGCGCCGTGCCGGACGGGACGCCGCGGCGGGACGTCGCGTGGTCGCTCCTGCGCGAGCTGCTTCCGCCCGGCGCGACGATCGACAACCCCTGCCCGCGGTGCGGCGGACCGCACGGCCCGGTGCGGATCCAGGGCGCACCGGCGACGGCCAGCGTGACGTACGCCGCTGGGCGCGCGCTGGTGGCCGTCTGCACGGGAGCGGATGCCGCCGGCATCGCAGCCCTCGGGATCGACGCCGAGCCGATCATCGACGCGCGCCGGGACGCTGCGGGGCTCACCGGCGTGCTCGGGGCGGGAGAGGCATCCGTCCGCTCGTGGACGCGGGTCGAAGCGGCTCTCAAGGCCGACGGGCGTGGGCTCCGGGTGGATCCGGCCACGGTCACGGTCGACGAGGAACCGGGCGGATGGACGGCGCGCGTGCCCGGCGGAGGGACGATCAGCGGATGGGATGCCGCAGGCCCCGCCGATCTGGTGGTCAGCGTCGCCGTGCGACCGCTCAGCGAAGAGGCGGCAGAGCGGTCCGGTTGAGCCAGGCCGAGAGGAGGCCGGCGTGGCCGGCTCCCGTGACGTCCTCGACGCACTGCATGAAGTCGTCGGTGCTCGCGAGGCCGTGTCGGTGCTGCTGCACCCACCGCCGCAGCACGGCGAAGAACGCGGCATCCCCGATCCGTGATGCGCAGCGCATGCAGGGTGAGCGCTCCCCGCTTGTAGACGCGGTCGTCGAACATGAGGTCGGGTCCTGGGTCGCTGAGGACCAGATCGCGCGGGAGCCGCCGCAGGCGCGCGTGATGCAGGTCGGCCAGCGCGTCCACGGTGTCGGATCCCGCTTCTTCGGACCACAGCCATTCGGCGTAGCAGGCGAAGCCCTCGTTGAGCCAGATGTCGCGCCAGCGGCCGATCCCGACGCTGTTGCCGAACCACTGATGGGCCAGCTCGTGGGCGACGAGGCGCTCGGAGTCCGGATCGAGGTGGTTCGAGCCGAAGACGGCGAGCCCCTGGGCTTCGAGGGGGATCTCGAGGGCGTCCGCGGTGACGACGATCGTGCAGTGCTCCTGCGGATAGGGCCCGAAGGACTTCTCGAAGAGGTCCAGCATGCGGGGCACATCGCGGAAGGCCTCGGTCACCGCGGCCGCGAGCGCCGGCGGATGCACGAGACGCACCGGACCGAGTCGCCGCTCGGTGTAGCGGCCGATGTGCACGGCGGCGAGGTATGTCGCCACAGGGACATCGCTGGTGAATTCCCACTGCGTACGGCCGCGCACCCGCTGAGGAGAGAGCGGCACGCCGGTGGCCGCGACGCGATAGCCCTCGTCGGTCGTGACGACGATCCGGTAGCGCGCTCGGTCGTCCGGCCGGTCGTTGCAGGGGAACCAGGTCGGCGCCCCGGTCGGCTGGCCCGCCACGAGTGAGCCGTCCTCGAGCTCCTCCCAGCCGATCGCCCCCCACCGGGAGCGGCGCGGCCCGGGGGCGCCGCCGTACTGGACCTCGATGGAGAACGCCTCCCCCGCCACGAGAGGCCGCGGCGGGATGACCCGGAGCTTCCGCGGGCCCTGCTGCATGGCGGTGCGGGGGTCGCCGTCGACGCGCGCCCGGGTCGCCCGCAGGCCCACCAGGTCGAGCCCGATGGAACGGGTGTCGGTGAGTGCGACGGCGTTGATGACGGCACGGCCCTGCAGCCGGTTCGTGCGGACCCGATAGTCGAGGTGGAGCTCGTACGACTCGACCTGGAAGGTGACATCGCCGCTCTGCGGGGCGTAGGCGTCGTCGGCTCTCACGATGTCGACTGGTAGGCGCGCACCTTGACCGCGCGCCAGGGGCCGATGGGGTTGCCGCTCCAGCGCGAGCCGACGGGCACCGTCTCGCCGCGCATGACCAGCGATGCGGGCCCCACGGTCGCGTGTGCGCCGATCGCCGCGGCGGGAAGGATCACGCTGTGCGGGCCGAGCGTCGCGCCTGCCTCGAGCTCCACGGTGTCCATGCTCATGATCCGATCATGGAACAGGTGGGTCTGCACGACGCACCCGCGGTTGACCGTGGATCCATCGCCCAGCGTGACGAGGTCGGGCTCTGGCAGCCAGTAGCTGTCGCACCAGACACCCCGCCCGATCTTCGCGCCGAGAGCGCGCAGCCAGACCGCCAGCGCGGGGGTGCCGACGGCGCTCCGGGCGAACCAGGGAGCGGCGACCATCTCGGTGAAGGTGTCGGAGACCTCTGTGCGCCACACGAAGCTCGACCACAGCGGCTGCTCCCCCGGCGCGGATCGGCCCGACGATGATCCACTTGGCCGCCACGGAGAGACCGGCGGCGAGCGCGCCCGCCGCCAGCATGACGAAGCCCGACAGCAGGAGGGTGCCGACGGGACCGACGATTCCGAGCAGCCAGGCGAGTGCGAAGAGGACGAGGACGCCGATTCCGCAGGTGACGAACACCGGCACCAGCCGGCAGAGCTCCCACAGGGCGCGCGCGACCCGGAGCCGGGTGGGCGGGTCGTACGTACGGCTCTCGTCGCCCTCCGCCGACTGGCGGCGCAGCCGCACCGCCGGAGACCCGAGCCACGACGATCCCGGCTTCGCTTTCACCGGGGCGGACGAGAGGACGGCGACGAGCCCGTCGCGCGGGACGCGGTGCCCGGCTGCCGCCATCCCCGAATTGCCGAGGAAGGCTCGCTTGCCGATCCTCACGGCGCCGACGCGCATCCAGCCGCCCGTCAGCTCGTAGGACGCCACCATCGTGTCGTCGGCGAGGAACGCGCCATCCTCGATGCGGGTCATGGAGGGGATCAGCAGGACGGTCGACGCCTCGACGTCCTTGCCGACCTCGGCGCCCAGCATCCGGAGCCAGACCGGCGTGAAGAGACTGGAGTACAGCGGGAAGAGGATCGTCCGCGCGGAGTCGAGCAGCCGCTCGATCGTCCACGCCTGCCAGCCGGAGCGGCTGCGGACGGGGAAGGTGCCCTCGCGGAGTCCGAGCGAGAGCAGCCTGACGAGGATGACGACGGCTCCGGCGAACACGAGGCCGACCACCAGCGTCGCCGGCACCAGCCACACGAACGCCGCCCCGAGAGCGGCGCCGAGACTCGCGGAGCCGCGCATCCCGAGTGCGATCACGAACGCTCCCGCGGCGAACGACGACGATCGGGAGCAGCGCGAGCACCACCGCCGACGAGGCGTACGCCCACAGCCAGCGGTTGCGGCGCGGCGGACGCTCGGCCGGCCAGTCCGAGGCTGCCGCGCCCACCCGCTCGGCCGGGGATCCGGCCCACGCCTGATCGGCGCGCACGCGTCCGAAGACCGCGGAGCCGGGAGCGATCTGGGCGCGCTGGCCGATGCGCGTGCCCGGCGCCAGCGTGCTGCGGGTGCCCACCGTCGCATCGGCTCCCACGCGGATCGGACCGATCCGCACCTGGTCGCCGTCGATCCAGTAGCCGGTGAGGTCGACTTCGGGCTCGATCGAGGCACGGTCACCGACCTCGAGCATCCCGGTGATGGGCGGGACCGCGTGCATGTCGACGTCCCGGCCGATCTTCGCCCCGAGCGCACGGGCGTAGTACGACACCCACGGCGCACCGGCGAGACCCACCGCATCGACCTGCTGGGCGATCTGCTCGGCGAGCCAGAGCCGCAGATGCACCGTTCCGCCGCGGGGATAGTCACCGGGCCGCAGACCGGCGAGCAGGACGCCGAGCGGATGCCGCGGCCACCGCCATCCGTCCGAACGGGGTGGCGAAGACGAGGAGGCCGACGACCAGCGCCCACCAGGGCGCGTGCGGGCAGTGCGCTGAAGGAGGGGAACAGATTCAGGATCGTCCCGGCTGTCAGGAGGTACAGCAGCCAGCGGATGCCCGAGAGGATGAACAGCGGCGCGCTCAGTGCCGTCTGCACCCACTGGGTCGCCCGCGGCGTCGGCTCGGGCCTGCGGAAGCTCGCGTCGTCGTCCTCGGCGAGCAGCGGGCCGAGGGCTTTGGCCATGGCACCGAGGCGGGGCACGTCGTAGATGTCGGCGACCGAGAAGTCGGGGACCCGTGCGCGGATGCGCGAGACGAGCTGCGCCGCGGCGAGCGATCCGCCGCCCAGGTCGAAGAAGTCGGTCTTGCGGTCGGGTACGGCGAGGCCGAGCACGGCCTGCCACTGCTCGGCGAGCCACGCCTCGGCGGGGCTGAGGCCGGCCGCGGGAACTTCGACGCCGGGGAGCGGCCAGGGCAGCGCAGCGCGGTCGACCTTGCCCGAGGTGCGGACCGGAAGCTCGTCGACGACCGCCAGCAGCGGCACGATGGCCGCCGGCAGCACCTCGGCGAGCTCGGCGCGGGCAGCCGCGCGATCGAGCTCTCCGTCGAGGACGAGATAGCCGACGAGCACGGGCACACCCGCCTCGGTCGTGCGCACAGCGGCCGCGGCCGCGGACACGCCCTCCAGGTCCTGCAGGGCGTTCTCGACCTCGCCCAGTTCGATGCGCCGACCGCCGACCTTGACCTGGTCGTCGGCCCGGCCCTGGAAGACGAGCCCCTCGCTCTCGAAGCGGACGAGGTCGCCGGAGCGGTACGCGCGATCCCAGCCGAGCGTCGGCATGGGCGCGTACTTCTCGAGGTCCTTCGCGGGATCGAGGTACCGCGCGAGGCCCACGCCGCCGATGATCAGCTCGCCGACCCCTCCTTCGGGGACCCGCTCGCCCTGCGGCGTCGACCACGGCGAGGGCCCATCCGTCGAGCGGCAGTCCGATCCGCACCGGGACCGATCCGTCCAGCGGCGCCGCGCACGCGACGACGGTCGCTTCGGTGGGGCCGTACGTGTTCCACACCTCGCGACCGTCGGCGGCGAGCCGCGCCGCGAGTTCCGGCGGGCACGCCTCTCCGCCGAAGATGAGCAGCCGCACGTTCTCGATGGAGTGGATCGGCCACATCGCAGCGAGGGTCGGGACCGTCGAGACGACGGTGATGGACTGGCGGATGAGCCAGGGAGCCAGTTCCTCGCCGGATCGCACCAGGGCGCGGGGCGCGGGAACGAGGCAGGCGCCGTACCTCCAGGCCAGCCACATCTCTTCGCACGACGCGTCGAAGGCGACCGAGAGTCCGGCGAGCACGCGGTCGCCGGGCCCCAGCGGCGCGTCCTGGAGGAAGATCCGCGCCTCTGCGTCGACGAAGGCCGCCGCAGACCGGTGCGAGACGGCCACGCCCTTGGGCACGCCGGTGGATCCCGACGTGAAGATGATCCAGGCGTCGTGGTCGACATCCGGACCGGGAACGACCTCGATCGCTCGCGTCGTGGGGTGCGGCTCGGCGCCCTCGAAGAGACGCGCGGAAGCGGCATCCGGTCGATCGAAGTCAGCTGTCGGGGACAAACTCCCCCGCGCCGGTGATGATGCCCGCGACGCGGGCCTCGCCGAACACGAGCCGCGCCCGCTCGTCGGGATCGTCCGCATCGACGGGCACGTATGCCGCGCCCGCGGCGAGCACTCCGAGGATCGAGAGGTAGAGCTCCTTCGAGCCCGATGCGATGCGGACCCCCACCCGGTCGCCGCGCCGAACGCCGGCCTGGTGCAGGCGCGCGGCGGTCTGGCCGACGCGGGCCATGAGCTCGGCATAGCTCAGCGCACCCGAGCCGTCGTCGAGCGCCGACGCCTGCGGGTGTCGCGCAGCCGTCGCACGGAGCACATCGATGAGTGTGCGGGGCGTCGGTGCCTGCGCCTCGCGATCGAGAATCTGCTGAGGGCCGGCAGCGACCACGTTCAGGAGACGAGCTCGACGAGCTGCGCCTTCGTCAGGCGCGAATAGCCCGTGCGGCCCTGCTCGCGCGCCAGCGCCCGGAGCGCCACGACAGAGAGCGAGCTGACGGGCTGCGGCGACACCGCCTCGTTCGGCTGCGTCGAGGGCATCGGAGGCGACTGCCGTCGGCGCGACCTTCTTCGGAGCGATCTTCCGCGGAGCGACTGTCGTCGGCGCGACCTTGCTCGGAGCGGGCTTCGTAGGAGCGACATCGGTGGCAGACGTCTTCGTCGACGCGGCCTGCTCGGAGCGGGCTTCCTCGAGGCAACCCTGCTCGGAGCGACTGTCGTCGGCGCGACCTCGCTCGGGGCGAGCTTCGCTTCGGGCGTTTTGTTCGCGGCGATCTTGTCAGCCGAAGTCTTCCCCTCAGCCGGCTCATCGGCAGCGGTCTTCTTGGCCGCGGCCTTCTTCTGGGCCGACTTGCGCTCCGCCGCCTGCTTCTTCGCCTTCGCAGCGTCCTTCGCCTGCTGGCGGTTCAGAGCTGTCTCGGTCGCCGTCAGCGTGCGATCCGTCGCTTTGTCGGCACGCTTGGCGATCTTCTTCGGGTTCTTGCGGATGGCCTTCTTCGAGGCATCCGAAACCTCCTTCGCGTCCTTCGCGAGCTCGCGCAGCTTCTTCGCCTGCTTCGCCGGAAGGGTCTTGGCCGCCTGCTTCGCGAACCGCGCTGCGGCGGCGGCGTCATCGAGTGCGAACAGCGCCTTGCGCTCGAGTTTCGTCGTCTTGGGCATGGGGCACACCCTACCGGCCCAGGGTAAACGGAGCACGAAGTGCCGCGGCTGCGGGTCGATGTGCGCGCATGGATTCCCGCACCCGTTCACCTTCCGTTCACCCGTTCAGCCCACACTCGTAAGGGTCGCTGTCTACCGTCTGGGGCGAGCCCTGCACAGGGTTCGCACCCTGACACCCGAAGGATCCACACAGTGAAGATCTCTCGCATCGCCCAGCTGGGCGCTGTTGCCGCAATCGCGGCCCTCACTCTCGCCGGCTGCGCCTCGAACGAAGGCGGCGACACGTCGAGCCCCGCCGAGAGCGACGCACCCTCGCTCTCCGGCACCCTCAACGGGTCGGGCGCGACGTCGCAGCAGGTCGCGGTCCAGGCGTGGACGGCCGAGTTCCAGACCGCCAACCCCGATGTGACCGTCAACTACGACCCCCAGGGCTCGGGCACCGGCCGCGAGTCCTTCCAGTCCGGCGCCGTCGGCTTCGCCGGCTCTGACCGTGCGTTCAAGCTCGAGGAGATCGAGGCCGGTCCGTTCGACGCGTGCGTCGAGGGCTCCGACCTCGTCGAGATCCCCGCGTACGTCTCGCCGATCGCGATCGCGTTCAACGTCGACGGTGTCGACGAGCTGTCGCTCGACCCGGCGACCCTCGCGGGCATCTTCGCCGGCACCATCACGAACTGGAACGACCCGGCGATCGCCGCGACCAACGACGGCGTCACCCTCCCCGACCTCACGATCACGCCGGTCCACCGCTCGGACAAGTCGGGCACGACGGCCAACTTCACCGACTACCTCGCGCAGACGGCCGACTCGGTCTGGACCTACGGATCGGTCGAGGAATGGCCCCTCCAGGCCGGCGAGGCTGCCCAGGGCACCTCGGGCGTCGTCAACGCCATCAAGGGCGGCAACGGCACCATCGGGTACGCCGACCACTCGCAGACCACTGACCTCACCTCGGTGAGCGTCCAGGTCGGCGACGAGTGGGTCGCGCCGTCCGCCGAGGGCGCGGCGATCGCGCTCGACGCATCGCCGCTCGAGGAGGGCCGCGCTGCGACCGACCTCGCGTTCAAGATCGACCGCACCACCACCGAAGCGGGCGCCTACCCGGTCGTCCTCGTGAGCTACCTGATCGGGTGCACCGAGTACACCGACGCCGCGGTGGCGCCGCTGGTCAAGGGCTTCTTCGAGACGGCCATCAGCGACGCAGGTCAGAAGACGGCGGCCGACAACGCGGGCAGCGCTCCGATCTCAGCTGAGCTCGCTTCGCAGGCTCAGTCCGCGGTCGATGCCATCAAGTAGATAGACCTTCGTTCGGCCCCGGAACGGCGCACACGCGCCGCCCCGGGGCCGAACGCCGGACCACAGACAATCAGACTCGAACGGATGACATGACAGCCGCTCCCGCCGCGACGAAGATCGAGGCAAAGAAGCGACCAGGCGACATCTGGTTCTCGGGCACGGCCCTGGCAGCCGGCTCGATGATCCTGGTCACGCTCGCAGCCGTCGCCCTGTTCCTCATCATCCAGTCGATCCCCGCGGTCGGCGCGACCGCCGAAGACGCGACCCTCCTCACGACCGACTTCTGGGATTACGTGTGGCCGCTGCTCTTCGGCACGATCTGGGCCGCGCTCCTCGCGCTGCTCATGGCGGTGCCGCTCTCGCTGGGAGTGGCGCTGTTCATCACGCACTACGCCCCGCGGCGCCTCGCACAGGGCCTCGGCTACCTCGTCGATCTGCTGGCCGCGGTGCCGTCGGTCGTCTTCGGCCTCTGGGGCATCATGGTGCTCGCCCCGGCCGTCCAGCCGGTCTACAACTGGCTCAATGCCAACATGGGGTGGTTCCCGCTGTTCAGCGGCGATGTGTCGGCGACCGGGACGCACGATCTTCACCGCCTCGATCGTGCTGGCGGTCATGGTCGTGCCCATCATCACCGCGATCAGCCGTGAGATCTTCCTCCAGACGCCGACCCTGCACGAGGAGGCCGCGCTCGCGCTCGGAGCGACTCGCTGGGAGATGATCCGCATGGCGGTCCTCCCCTTCGGACGCAGCGGAGTCGTCTCGGCGTCCATGCTCGGACTCGGCCGAGCACTCGGCGAGACGATGGCCGTCGCGATGGTGCTCTCGGCCACAGGCACGGTGACCTTCCAGCTCTTCACGTCGACGAACCCGTCGACGATCGCGGCGAACATCGCCCTCACCTTCCCCGAGGCGTACGGCACGAACATCAATGTGCTGATCGCGACCGGCCTCATCCTCTTCATCGTCACATTCGCGGTCAACTTCATCGCACGGCTGATCGTCAACCGTCGCAAGGAATTCTCGGGGGCCAACTGATGACCATCACCGCCACGCCCCCTCTTCCCAGCGAGATGCCCACGCGCACCAAGCTGACCTCGGGTCAGCTGGCGCCCTGGGCGCCGTGGGTCCTGCTCGTCGGCGCTCTGGGCACCATGCTCGCGGTCTTCGGGATCGTCGCCATCGGCGGAGAAGAGCCGCTCAACATCGCCGGGTGGCTCGTCTCCAGCGCCCTGGTCTACCTCATCCTCATCTTCACCATCTCGGCGATCATCGAGAGCCGCCGCAAAGCCGTCGACCGCCTCGTCACCGGCGTGGTCGCGTCGGCGTTCCTCATCGCGATGGTCCCGCTCTTCTCCGTCGCGTGGACCGTCGTCGTCAACGGCCTCGCCCGCCTGGATGCCGAGTTCTTCACGTCCTCGATGCGCAACGTCGTCGGCGAGGGTGGCGGCGCATTGCACGCCATCATCGGCACGGTGCTCATCACGGGCATGGCAGCCCTCATCTCCATCCCGATCGGCCTCATGGCGGCCATCTACCTCGTCGAGTACGGCGAGGGCAAGCGGCTGGCGCGCGGCATCACGTTCCTCGTCGACGTCATGACAGGCATCCCATCGATCGTCGCCGGTCTGTTCGCGTACGCGCTGTTCGCGCTGTTCTTCGGCCCCGGCATCCGGATGGGCTTCATGGGATCGATCGCGCTGGCGGTCCTCATGATCCCCGTCGTCGTGCGATCGACCGAGGAGATGCTGCGACTCGTGCCCAACGAGCTGCGCGAGGCGTCGTACGCGCTCGGCGTGCCGAAGTGGCGCACGGTCGTGAAGATCGTCCTTCCCACCTCGATCGCCGGCATCACGACCGGCGTCATGCTGTCGATCGCCCGCGTCATCGGCGAGACCGCGCCGCTGCTGATCACGGCCGGGCTTCACGAACAGCATGAACTACGACCTGTTCAGCGGCCGCATGCAGACGCTCCCCGTCTTCACCTACACCGAGTACGCGAACCAGGGCATCCCGCCCGAGGCGTACACCGATCGCGCCTGGACCGCGGCCCTCACGCTGATACTGATCGTGATGGTCCTGAACCTCGTCGCGCGCATCGTGGCGAAGGTCTTCTCCCCCAAGACCGGTCGCTGACCGCCTTCCCACCCGAAAGAAGCCAAGAGCCTTGTCCAAGAGCATCGAAGTCAACGACCTCAACGTCTACTACGGCGACTTCCTCGCCGTCGAAGGGGTTTCGCTGCAGATCGAGCCCCGCAGCGTCACGGCCTTCATCGGCCCGTCGGGCTGCGGCAAGTCGACGTTCCTGCGCACCCTCAACCGCATGCACGAAGTGATCCCCGGCGCGCGCGTCGAGGGTGAGGTGCTGCTCGACGGCGACAACCTGTACGGACCGGGCGTCGACCCCGTGCTGGTGCGCCGTCAGGTCGGCATGGTCTTCCAGCGGCCCAACCCGTTCCCCACCATGTCGATCAAGGAGAACGTGCTCGCCGGGGTGAAGCTCAACAACAAGCGGATCTCCAAGTCGGATGCCGATGCTCTCGTCGAGAAGTCGCTGCGCGGGGCGAACCTGTGGAACGAGGTCAAGGACCGCCTCGACAAGCCCGGATCCGGACTCTCCGGCGGACAGCAGCAGCGCCTCTGCATCGCCCGAGCCATCGCGGTCTCGCCCGAGGTGCTGCTGATGGACGAGCCCTGCTCGGCGCTGGACCCGATCTCGACCTACGCGATCGAGGAGCTCATCGACGATCTCAAGCAGGAGTACACGATCGTCATCGTGACGCACAACATGCAGCAGGCATCGCGCGTCTCCGAGAAGACGGCGTTCTTCAACATCGCCGGCACGGGCAAGCCCGGCAAGCTCATCGAGTACGGCGAGACGCGCTCGATCTTCACCACTCCGACCGTGCAGGCGACCGAGGACTACGTCTCCGGCCGCTTCGGGTGACCGCCGCAGGCGGACACCCGAAGCCGGTTGTCGAGTAGCGCGCCAGCGCGTATCGAGACACGGGTGAGCCCCGCCTGGTTGTACACAGGAGCGGGGATCGCCCGCGACACGCCGGGTATCGGCATCCGATTCACCGCGCGCCGGGCACGATGTCCGCTCCCGTGCCCGCTTCGGGAGACAGCTGCCTCGGCATCGGCCGCGCGACCGCCCGGACTGCGGGTCGGCACTGTCGGGTAGGACAGCGTGGGCTAAGGCCACGGGAGCGGGGATCGCCCGCGACACGCCGGGTATCGGCATCCGATTCACCGCGCGCCGGGCACGATATCCGCTCCCGTGCCCGCTGGGTGTCTCCTCCCCTCCGAACCCCGAGGAGCGCACAATCCACGATGCGGCACAGGGCCAGAGTGGTAGGTGCGAGCTGGCGCACGATGGCGAGATGTGCACAGGTGCGGGCCGAGCTGTATCCGTCTACTCGGAACTCATCGCCGACGGAGTGAGCCGTCGGTCGGTCCAAGCGTCTACGCGCCGTGGCGCGCTGCGGCAGATCCGCCGAGGTGTGTACGCCACCTCCGGTGCCTGCGAGCCCGCGCTGACCGCGGCGCTGCACGGAGGTGCGATGGCGTGCATCACCGCGGCACGGCACGCGGGGCTCTGGGTCCTCAGCGAGGATGACTCGGTGCATGTCTGGCTGAGGGGCGGCGGACACGAAAGGCGCCACACCGAGAAGGGCTGCACGTGTGTGCCGCACTGGGACGACGCGGCGCGTGATGGCTCGTTCGGGCCGCCGACGACAGCCGGAATCCTGCGGCAGATCCTCGCCTGTGCGGGTGTGGAGGAGTTCTTCGTCGCGCTCGAATCAGGCCTTCGCAAAGGGATGCTGCACCAAGCCGACCTGGATTGGCTGCGTCTGCACACCAACGAGTCCGGCCGAGAGGCACTCGCACTCGCCCGGGCCGACGCGGACAGCGGGCTGGAGTCGCTTGTCCGTTGGCGCCTGCGTCGGCACAATCTCTCCGTGCGTACGCAGGTCGTGATCCCCTCGACCGGGCGGGTCGACCTTGTGATCGGCGAACGTCTGATCGTCGAGGCAGACGGCCGCGAGAACCACCACGATGCGGAACACCGCCACAAGGACCTCGTTCGAGACGCCCACGCCGCGATGTGGGGCTACATCACGCTGCGATTCGACTACGCGATGATCGTTCACGACTGGGACCTCGTGGAGAGGGCGATCCTCAGCCACTCCGCCCGCCTCGGCGCCTCCTGACGGTTGAGCCGGCGCTGTACACCGCTGCGGAGATCCTCCGCGACACGCCGGCATCGGCATCCGCTTTCCCGCGTGTCGGAGACGATCCCCGCTCCCGTGCCCGCTTCGGGAGACGGATGCCTCGGCACAAGCCGGCGGGGCGACGGGATAGCCGCTCGATGCTCAGTCGCGCGGGCTCAGCAGATACCGGTTGAAGTCCGCGGTCAGCTCGGCGTCCACGGCGACCTCGACATCGTCGATCGCGGTGATCGGTGCGGCCAGGCGGACGCTCGAGAGCAGCCAGGCGGCGTCCGCCTCGCCGAGGGCCGAGGTGGGCACCTTCTCGTAGGCGACGTCGTGGCCGTGCGCGCGCAAGTGGTCGAAGAGGCTGATCTGGGTCGTCCCGTGGAGGATCGCCCCACCCGGCTCGGGCGTCACGAAACGGTCGCCGAAGCGCAGCACCACGGATGCCGTCGGCGCCTCGAGCACGAAGCCGTCCGACGAGACGAAGATCGCGTCATCCGCTCCCCGCCGGTGCGCCTCGCGGAGCGCCGCCATGTTGACCGCGTACGAGAGGGTCTTCGCGCCGAGCAGCAGCCACGGCGCGCGGGCGGGCGCTTCACTGTCATAGCCCCGATCGAGGGTCACGACCCGGATGCCGCGGCTCCGCGCCGCTGAGCTGTCCCGCGCCTCTGCCGTCGTGACCCACGCGGTCGGCGCCGGGCCGTGCTCGACGCCGCGGCTCAGGATGAGCTTGATCACGCCCTTCGCCCGTCGCCGGGCTCTCGGCGGCCGCGAGCACGATCGCCTGCCGCCACTGCTCGACGTTCGGCTCGGGAAGGTCGCACAGGCGCGCGGAGTGCGCGAGCCGGTCGAGGTGCGGCCCGACCTCCTGCGCGTGACCGTCCACGACCCCGATGGATTCGAAGATGCCGTCGCCGCGCTGCGTGGAGAGCTCGCCGACGCTGAGTGCCGGCGTGGCCGGGTCGATGACGGCGAAGGTGCCGGAGTAGTCCGTGCGGACATCGCCGGATTCGGCGGGCTCGATCAGGAGGGCGAAGCGCCAAGTCATGAAAATGAGCCTACGCGTCAGGAATACGCCTCCGCCGACCTCCGTTAGACTGTATCGGCCGGGCCGCAGTAACCCCGGGCTCCAATATCTGCCGCTCCGAGCGGCTCCGCGCCGAGAGGCGTTCTGCGGCCCGGCACTTCTGTGCTCGGGGGCCGTCGCATCGCCCGCTCGGCGTCCCACCGCTTCGCCGGCGGGAGCGTCAGGTGAGAGCATCCCGTCGCCAGAGAGCGGCGCACGCAGCGAGATCCCTCGGCGTAATCCGAGAGCCGCAGCGCCCGCGTCGTGAAGCTCGACGCCCGCTCCGGCTCGGTCGACTCGTAGTCGTCCGCGAGATGCGTGGCACCCGACGCCTGCACCCGGCAGAAGGCTGCGGCCCGGTCGAGTGCGACGGCGAAGTCGCCCACGAACAGGCCACGCAGAATCGTGTCGATGAGGGTCACGAGCTCGTCGGGCCCCGCGGGAACGGGCGCCCCGGCGACGACCGGGTCGGCAGAGTTCAGCTCGACTCTCCCCCGCTCGTACACCAGCGCGGCCGTCCGCGGGTCGTCGTGGATCGACAGCTGCAGCAGGTAGAGCCGCCAGAGCGCGCCCGGCAGGGACTTCGCCGGTGACCGCGACCACAGCTCGGCGATGTCGTCGATGCCGTTCATGTCGGTGAAGGCCACCAGCCGATCGACGATCTCGCCGTCCGGATCCTCCCGCACCCGGGAGAGGAGCGCGTGCGCGGTCGAGTGCGCCACGCGCGACACCTCCGCGGGATCCTCGGCCGCGAACAGCCGGTCGAAGAGCTCGGCCGGACGCTTCACCGGCTTGTGGAAGTCCCTGGATTCTCCGCTCACCCGCTCCACGGTACCGGCCGCGGCGAGGACGAGGGCCTCGCCGCGGACCGGCATGAGCCAAGGAAGGCACATGGGCGCGGCATCCCGTCGCGATCAGGCCTGATTGAGGCGGATGTGGTTGCCCGCCGGATCGCGGAAGGCGCAGTCGCGCGGACCCCACGCCTGGTCGATGGGCTCCTGGAGCACCTCGGCCCCGGTCGCGCGCACGCGCTCGAAGGCGGCGTCGAGGTCGTCCGTCGTGAAGACGAGCGGCCCCGGGAGCGAGCCCTTGGCAAGGAGCCGGTGCAGCGAATCGCCGTCCTCGGGCGAGCGGCCGGCGCCGGGCTCGGAGAGCACGACTTCGAGGCCGGGCTGACCGGGGAAGCCGAGGGTCACCCAGCGGAAGCCGTCGTTCGCCGAAGTCGCCGCGCGGCTCGAGCCCCAGCCCGTCGCGATAGAAGGCGAGGGCGGCGTCGACGTCGTCGACCGTGATGGGGCAGAAGCGGAGTGTGATGTTCGTCATGGCTGCAACGCTACGGAGGGGCCGCGCGCGCTGCTTCTTCGATCCTGCTCGATCGGATGCCGCCTCACGGCGCCGCCGTCACTTCAGCCGCATCGGCCGCGTCAGCAGCTTCGCGATGCACGGCGGCATCGCCTCGGCCGCCTCGTGCGGTCGCGATCGGTACGAGCTCGGCGTCTCGCCGACCATCTCGGTGAACGACGAGCTGAACGAGCCGAGCGAGGTGGCGCCGACCGCGGTGCAGGCATCCGTCACCGACGCCCCCGCCCGCAGCAGAGCCATCGCCCGCTCGATCCGACGGGTCATGAGGTAGGCGTACGGCGTCTCGCCGTAGGCGAGCTTGAACTCGCGCGAGAAGTGCGCGGGAGACATGAAGGCCTTCGCGGCCATCGTGGGCACATCCAGTGGCTGCGCATAGTCGCGATCCATGAGGTCGCGGGCCCGCCGCAGATGCACGAGGGTCTGCGGAGACTGCTCCTGCCGAGAGGAATCCGATGCCACGGCTCGAAGAATACCCGCGGCGTCAGGCGGTGGGCAGGGCCACGATCGGATCGGACGTCGGCTGCCCTGTCGGCGAACCGCCGTCGGGCTCCACCGTCACCGCGATCACATCGCCCTCCTCGACCGTGCCGTCCAGCTGCGCCGTGGCAGAGCCTGAGGCGTCGGTGTCGAACTGGCCCGCCGACACCGCGGTGCCTTCGCGCACGAACCACAGCTCGTACGTCTCACCGCGGGGCGCGGACTCGACACCGGTCGTCACGACCACCGCCTGACCGAGCGACACCGACCAGTACGCGGTCGCGGTGCCGCCGCCGGCGACCTCGTCCGTCGCCGTCTGGGCGTCGTCGGCCGCCTGGATCTGCTCGAGGGCCGCCACAGCCTCCGGCGCCCGCAGCCGGTCGCCGAGCGTGACGGCGGCCGTGCCGAGCGCGATCAGGAGGATGAAGGATGCGGCGAGCGCGAGCAGTCCGCGGGTCCAGGTGCGACGGGCCACCGTCTGGATCGCCTCGGTGTTCAGGGGCGGTTCGGCGATCTGAGGAGGTTCGGCGTCCTGAGTGGGCGTTCCGCTCGAAGTCGACTCGGCGTCGGCTCGACCGTCCACGCGGGCGGCGGCCGGGAGCGACTCCGCGGCTGACGATCCTGCGATGGCGGCGAGCAGCAGCGGCTCGGACGTGTTCTGGCGGCTCGACCTCACCGATCCCCGATCGCCAGATCGGCGACGGTGGCGGCATCCGCCTCGACGATCGATGCCCATTCCGGATGCTCGGCCAGCGCTGCTTCGAATGCCTCTGCGTCGTCGGGCGAAAGCGCGTCGAGCGCGTAGCCGGCGGCCAGCTCGGCGAACTCCTGCACGTTCACGGCGTCACCCCCATCTCGGTCCGCAGGCGAGACAGCCCGTCTCGCATCCTGGTCTTGATCGTGCCCAGGGGCGCCCCCACCAGCGCCGCGATCTCGCTCTGGCTGTACCCCCCGAAGTACGCGAGCGAGATCGCCTCGCGCTGCACGTCCGGCAGAGCCGCGACGGCCCGCGCGACCCGTCGGCCCTCGATGCGCAGCTCCACCTGCTCGGGGATGCTGTCATGCGGGACGTCGAGGTCACGAGCGCCGATGCGCCAGTCCCGGTCCGTGCTCGACTGCGACGACCGCACGCGGTCGACCGCCCGTCGATGCGCGATGGTGAGCACCCACGTTCTTCCCTGGCCCTTATTCGGAGCGAACCGGTCGGCGGATTGCCACACCTCGAGGAAGACCTCCTGCAGCACCTCTTCGCTCTGCGCGCGGTCGACCAGGACCCGGAGGATGAGTCCGAAGACGCGCGGCGAGAGCATGTCGTAGAGGCGTGCGAAGGCATCCTGATCGCCCTGCGCGGCCCGAACGATGAGGCGGGCGGCGTCATCGACGGCGTCCGTGCCGTCTTCGGGCACCTCTACGCCATCGATCACCACATCCACCAGCATGCCCTAGCCGTCCTCTCCTGCCCTAGCCATTCACCCGGCCTGGATCACCCGAACGTGAACGAATAGACTTCGACACCCGCGGGGACCTCGACCTCGACGATGGACTGGTCGCCATCGCCTCCGGAGCCTGCCCGAGTGAACAGCGCGTACGACCGGGGCGTCCCCGCGACGTCGATGGCATCGGCCTCACGCCCGTCGACGCGCACCCGCAGCCGGCCGTCACCGGCGAGCACCATGCGCACTTCGTCGGCATGGAAGGACAGCCGGATGCTCGCATCCGCGTCGCCGGCGGGCGTCGCGAACTGCGTCTCGACCCGCCAGTCGCCGGCGAGCGCGAAGGAATCGTCCGGCTGGTCGGAGGGATAGTCGTACGCGCCGGTTCCGGCCCGGTAGTCCCCCGGTCCCGCGAAGTTGACGTCCTTCGAGGATCCGAGGAAGGTCTCACGCGTCGTCGAGCCGACCTCGGGCGTGTCGTCCTGCACTTCGGTCGCAGGCGGGAGGGCGGCATCCGGATCAGCGTCCTCGAGCAGTTCCCGGATCAGCTTCTCGGTGGCGGCGTAGCTGCCCTCGCCGAACGCGATGTGGCGGACCACGCCGTCCTTGTCGATCAGATAATGGGCCGGCCAGTACCGATTGCGGAAGTTCGTCCAGGTGGCGAGGTTGTTGTCGAGGGCCACGGGATAGGTGATGCCGAAGCCTTCGGCTCCGGCGGCGACGTTGGCGGCATCCTTCTCGAACGCGTACTCGGGTGAGTGCACGCCGATCACCTGCAGACCCGCCGGGCGGTAGGCGGCGTCCCAGGCGACGACATGGGGGATGCTGCGCTGGCAGTTGATGCACGAGTACGCCCAGAAGTCGATCAGCACGACCTGGCCGCGCAGGTCGGCGAGGTCGATCCCCTCACCGCCCGGCGTGTTCAGCCACTGCTGGATGCCTCGGATCGAGGGAGCCGTACCGCAGGACTCGAGTTCCGCCGCGCCGTTGGTGCACTTGTCCAGGTCACGGTTCTCGTCGGTGACGAGTCCCCCCAGGTCGAGGGCGCGCTGCGCATCGGGATTGTCCGTGAGGTCCTTCTGGATGCCGGCGGTGTAGTCGGGCACGAGGCGCTGCAGCAGCTGGGGGACGTTGAAGACGAGGCCCACGGCGAGCGCCAGCATCGCGATGCCGCCGGCGATCCGGAGCGCCCGCTCGCGAGTGCGGAAAGCGCGGATGCGCTGAATGACGCTGCGCCCCGCGAGCGCGAAGAAGAGGAGCGGGATGCAGACGCCGATCGCGAAGGAGATGGTGAGGAGCACCGTGTCGATGCCGATCCGCCCGGTCGACCCCGCGACGATGATGGCCGCGAGGACCGGGCCCGCACACGGCACGAAGACCGCGCCGAGGGCGAGTCCGACCCCGAACCCGCTCCCCCGGTTCGACACCTCGCGCTGCGGGATCCACTGGAACGGCTTCTCGAGCAGCTGCTCCACCCGGGGGACGATCAGTCCGATCCCGATGAGGACGAGCACGGCGATCCCCACCCAGCGGATGATGTCCTGGGGCAGATGCAGCGCGCCGAGGACGAGCGATCCCACGAGAGTGACGAGCGTGAAGCTCGTCATCAGACCCAGGATGACGAAGTACGGACGCCAGCGGGATGCCTGCGGCGGGCCGTCGCCCTCGAACGTGGCCGACTGGGCGCCGCCCGTCAGGAAGATGACCGGCAGCACCGGAAGGATGCAGGGAGAGATCCCCGTGATGAGGCCGCCGAGCAGCCCGATGATGATGAGCGACATGCGCCCTCCTCGCGTCGGTGGTTGTTCGCACCGGGGCCCGTATCGGATTGCGAGGACCCGGGCGGGAGGGGTGCGCGGGATGCGGGATCTTCGGCATTCGGGCGGATTCGGCCGATCGATTCCAATCCGATTGCGCGAGCGTCACGAAGAGGTGATGTACGCAGCTTCGGCGGCGCACCGTCACCGGGAGTCGGCGACGTGTCCATAAGGGGTTCGCGCAAGCGTTCTCCGACACCGGAGGTATCCCATGCTCACCAAGAACACCCGCCTCGGCGCCGGTCTTTCGGTTGCTTTCGCGGCGGCACTCGCGCTCTCTGCCTGCTCGTCGGGCACCGACACCGCATCGATGGAATCGAGCGCACCGATGTCGAAGCCGAGCGAATCGGCGATGACCGAAGACACCACGATGGATCCCGGCGGCGAACCTCGTCGGGCCGGGTTGCGCGGGCTACGCCGATGCCGTCCCTGACGGCGCCGGATCGATCCAGGGGATGTCGCAGGACCCGGTCGCGGTCGCGGCGTCCAACAATCCGATGCTCACCACCCTCACGGCGGCCGTGAGCGGCCAGCTGAACCCCGAGGTCAACCTCGTCGACACGCTCAACGGCGACGAGTTCACGGTCTTCGCACCGGTCGACGACGCCTTCGCGAAGATCGACCCGGCGACGATCGAGGCCCTGAAGACCGACACCGCCACGCTGACGTCGATCCTGACCTACCACGTGGTTCCCGGCCAGATCGAGCCGGCCGACATCGTCGGCACCCACACGACGGTGCAGGGAAGCGACCTCGAGGTGACCGGCAGCGGAGACGACCTGATGGTGAACGGCGCCATGGTCATCTGCGGCGGCGTTCAGACCGCCAACGCGACGGTGTACCTCATCGACACAGTGCTGATGCCTCCGGCTCAGTGATCAGACTCCGGTCACGGGGGTGACCGGACCCTGGGGGGCGCGCGTCAGCAAGCTGGGGGCTTGTGGGCGTAGCCCCATTCGAGAAGGGCGGCGCGACCGCCGGTGTCGGGTCTGACACCGGCGGTCGCGTTGACCGTTCTGGCGGCAGTGGCAGATGCGGGCAAGTAGGCTGTTTCGGTCGGGCCTGTAGCTCAGTCGGTAGAGCATCGGACTTTTAATCCGCGGGTCGAGGGTTCGAGCCCCTCCGGGCCCACCAGTTCAGGCGGTCCGCCTGCCCCTGCCACGACAATCGCCTTCAGTCAAGAGGGGGTTGTCTCGCGCATGCGGTGATTAGGTTCGAACGCGGGAGATGGCGCCGGTTCCCGACCGGCCTCTCCCGAGTCGAGCGGGAGTCGCATGCCTGATCTGAAGTCGTCTGTGGGGACGGACGTCGGAACGATCCTCGATGCACGTTATCGCCTCGACAAGGTGATCGGCGAAGGCGGCATGGCACGCGTCTTCCGTGCCGAGGATGCCGCGCTGAGCCGAACGGTCGCGATCAAGCTGATGAGGGCGCCTACGGACGGGTCGCCCGTGCGCGTGCAGTCCGAGACCACGCTCCTGGCCTCGCTCAGCCACCCCTCGCTCGTCACCCTGTTCGACGCGCACATCTCCGAGGATGAGCCGAGCTACCTCGTGATGGAGTACGTCGACGGACCGACGCTGTCCGCGCGGCTCGCGACCGGCCCGCTTCCCCCGGAGGAGATCGCCGCCCTCGCCGTCGACATCGCGGAGGCTCTGCACGTGGTGCACGAGAAGGGCGTCGTGCACAGGGACATCAAGCCGTCGAACGTCCTGCTGTGGAACTCGCCCCTGCCCGACAGGACGTTCCGCGCCAAGCTCGCCGACTTCGGCATCGCCCGCCTGCTGGACTCGACGCGGGTCACCGTGCCCGGCACGGTGATCGGCACCGCGGCCTACCTCGCCCCCGAGCAGGTGCGCGGCGAAGAGCCATCGCCGGCAGCCGACATCTACGCACTCGGTCTCATGCTCATCGAGGCCCTGACGGGCAAGCGTGCGTTCGCCGCCGCACTCAGCCACGAGTCGCTCATCGCGCGCTTGACGGTGTCGCCGACGATCCCCGACGAGGTCTCGGGCGGATGGCGCACCCTGCTCACCGCGATGACGGCATCCAATCCCGCGCGTCGCCCCACCGCGCTCCAGGTGGCCCTCGCGGCGACGGTGCTCCGGCGGAAGGATGCCACTGTCGGAGACGTCCTGACCGTGCTCGAGGAGCCGGGGATGGCGGTGCGCGAGCTCGAGCTGGAGCTCTTCGACCCGATCCTGGCGACCATGGCGGCCGCCGCGCTCCCTGCTACCGAGCCGGTCGACCGGATCGACGCCGACGCACAGCCGGTGTCGTTCTCGAGCCGTGCGCTGGACGACGAAGCCGGCCGTGCGGCAGTGCCTGCATCGACCTCGTCGGCGTCGCCGGCCTCTGTCTCCGGTCCCGTCGTCGCCGGCAGACCGGACGAAGGTCCTCGAGGCACCGCGTCGAGCCCGGCGATGCCCAGCCGGCCAGGCGCCGCAGGATCATCGGCCTCGTCATCGCCATCGTCGCGCTCGTCATCGCCCTGGCCATCGCGGTGGGCGCGGTCGTGGCTGCGAACATGGGGCGGATGCGCCCACTCCCCCCGCCCTTCCCGCCGTCGAGGAGCCGCTCGGCTCCCACCTCGACGACCTGCTCGGGTCGGTGACGCCATGATGCCCCGCCGTTTCGCGGCCATCCTCGCCGGCGCGGCGCTCGTCGCGGGTCTGAGCGGATGCGCGACCCCCGCTCTCGACAGTGACGCCGCCGCGTCAGTTCCAGGATTCCGTCGTGGCCATCGCCGAGTCTGCGGCTGCCGGGGATCTCGCCGGGGCAGTCGGCGGACTCGATGAGCTGCAGACGGAGCTGGATGCGGCAATGGAAGCGGATCTGGTGACCGCTGCACGCGCCGCGCGCATCCAAGCCGCCATCGACACCGTTCGTTCAGACCTCGAGGCGCTCCAGGCTCCGGCCCAGGTCGAGACGCCGACACCGGTCGAGCCCACCAATACCGGCGGCGACACGGCCGGCACCGGGGCGAGCGGGAACGAGAACAGCGGTCCCGGAAACAACAACGGCAAGGACAACAGCGGTCCCGGAAACAACAACGGGAACGGGAACGGGCACGGGAAGAAGGCCCGCTGAGCTACACGCCTGACTCGGCGAGCTCCGCTCCGGCGTGCGCCAGTTCGGCGAGCGCCGCCTCGCTCGAGCCCGGGGCGACGCCGGCGATCAGGTCGGTGAAGACGCGGACATGACGACCGTGCTCGACGGCATCCATCCCCGACGCTCGCACGCAGTAGTCCGTCGCGATGCCGGCGATGTCGACGTCGATCACTCCGTGCTCGTCGAGCAGCTCGGCGACGGTCTGCCCGGCATCCGTCGTCCCCTCGAAGAGGGAGTAGGCGGGCTTGCCCTGGCCCTTCTTGACGTGGTGGGTGACGGCCGAGACGTCCAGCGCGGGGTCATACTCCGCGCCCTCGGTGCCGCTCACGCAGTGGCGCGGCCACGAGTCGACGAAGTCCGGCTCGCCTGCGGCGAAGTGCCCGCCGTTGTCGCCGTCGGCGTCGTGCCAGTCACGGGACGCGACGATCAGCGAGTACTCCCCCGCGTGCGCGCCGAGGTAGCGCGAGATGCGCTCGGCGACCGCGTCGCCACCCGCGACGCCGAGCGCGCCCCCCTCGGTGAAGTCGTTCTGAACGTCGACGATGAACAGCGCCTTGCTCATGTTTCGAGGGTACGCCGTTCCCCGGCGGTCGCGTCGGCGGATGCGGGGGCTGCGGCATCCGTCTCCGGTGCCTGGCCCGCGCCCTGTGCCTGGCCGGCGTCCTGCTTCCACAGGCGGGAAGGCCACCAGATGGCCCGACCGATGTCGTAGGAGACCGCCGGAACCAGAAGCGACCGCACGATGAACGTGTCGAGGAGCACGCCGAAGGCGACGATGAACGCGAGCTGGGCGAGGAACAGGATCGGGATGACGCCGAGCGCCGCGAAGGTCGCCGCCAGCACGAGCCCCGCCGAGGTGATGACGCCGCCCGTCGCCACGAGCCCGCGAAGGATGCCTCGTCGCGTGCCGTGCACGAGCGACTCCTCACGCACCCTCGACATCAGGAAGATGTTGTAGTCGACCCCGAGGGCCACGAGGAACACGAAGCCGTAGAGCGGCACCGCGGGGTCCGCCCCGGCGAAGCCGAAGACGGTGTTGAAGACGATCGCGCTGACGCCCAGCGCTGCACGCGAACGAGAGGATGACGCTCAGGATCAGGATGATCGGCGCGACGATCGCCCGCAGCAGCAGCATGAGGATCACCAGGATCACCAGCAGCACGACGGGGATGATGAGCGTCCGGTCGCGGATCGAGGTCGCGTTCGAATCGATGTCGGTGGCGGTCACGCCGCCCACGACGGCTGTGCCCTCGCCGAGCTCGTCGTCCAGCGCCATCCGCAGATCGCCGACCGTCTCCTCGGCCGCCACCGAGTCCGCAGCGTCGGTGAGGGTGCCGATGAGCAGCACGTCTCCCTCTGACACCGTGGGCTCGGGCGCGTCGGCCGTCGGCGGCCCGGGAACCGTGAGCACGGCCTCGCCACCGGTGACCTCGACCGCCGCCTGACCGGTGGGAGAGTCCTCCGAGACGACGGCGACCGAGTCGATGCCGTCGCTGTCGGCGAGGACCGCGGCACCTTCGGCCAGCTGATCCTCCGGGCACGATCACGTAGACCGGGCTTCCCGACCCGGCCGGGAAGTGCTCGGCGAGGACGTCCTGCCCATCGCGGGCCTCGGAGTAGCCCAGCACCAGGTCGCTCGAGGGAACGCCGTCGGCCTGCAGCTGGAGCATGCCGGCCGCCGCGACGAGCAGCACGCCCGTGCTGACGATCCAGACCACCCGCGAACGTCGCGCGACGAGCCGCGCCTGCCGCGGCCAGAAGCCCTTGACCGGCTGGGTGAGGTCGTCGGGCAGGGGTGCCGGGGGCGCCTTGGGGATGAACGGCCAGAACGCCGCGCGACCGAAGACCGCCAGCAGCGCCGGCAGGAAGGTGAGCGCCGACAGGACCGCGAAGGCGATGCCGATCGCCGCGATGGGGCCCAGCGCGCGGTTCGTCGCGAGATCGGAGAGGAGGAGGCACAGGAGTCCCGCGATGACCGTCCCACCCGATGCCACGATCGGCTCGAAGGAGCCCCGCCACGCGCGGGTGACGGCATCCCACTTCCGCTCCCCCTCGGCGATCGCCTCACGGAACCGCGCGACGTAGAGCAGGGCGTAGTCGGTCGCGGCGCCGATCACGAGGATGAACAGGATGCCCTGCACCTGGCCGTTGAGCACGACGATGCCCGCCTTCGCCAGCCACCAGACGGTCAGGAGAGCGACGCACAGGGCGAACAGCGACGTGAACAGGACGAGGATCGGCAGCAGCGGCGACCGGTAGACGATCACCAGGATGAGGAACACGGCGAGGAGTGCGACGCCGAGCAGGAGGCCGTCGATGCCGAGGAACCCCTCGACGAGATCGGCCGTGAAGCCGGCCGGCCCGGTCACCCACGCCTCCAACCCGTCGGGCAGCGTCTCGTCGATCGCGGTCCGCATCTCCTCGACGGTCGTGCCCACTTCACCGGACGTGTCGATGGGCACGAACAGCTGGGCCGCTTCGCCGTCCTCCGAGGTCACGGGCGGCGAGACCTCGGTGACTCCCTCGATCTCCGCGAAGTCGTCGGCGAGCGTCTGGATGCTGGCGAGATCGTCTTCGGTGAGCTCTCCGTCGCCGGTCACCACCACGACGGCCGGGATCGTGTCGCCGCCCACGAAGTCCGGCAGCCGCTCACTCACCTCCGTCGCATCCGCGCTCTGCGGGAGGTAGCTCGACTGGTCGTTCGTCGAGACCTCGTCGACCTTTCCGAAGAAGGGTCCGCCGATCGAGCCGCCGACGAGCCAGATGAGGATCAGGACGACCGGGATGCCGATCCGCAGCCAGCGGGTGGGCTGCCGGGAGGTGGGGCTGGTGGAGCTGTTCCGGCTGGTCGAGCGAAGCTCACGGCGAGTAGACATATCGCTAGCTTATCTAGCAATCTCTCCCAGCGCGACACCCGGTCTAGGGTGGTCGCGATGTTTCCTGCAGCGTTGGCCTTCGGCGGAGCGCTGGTCTATGGCGCTGCGGACTTCCTCGGCGGCCTTGCGGCGCAGCGCCTTCGCTCGATCGTCGTGACCGCGCTGGCTGCCGCGACCGGGCTCGTGCTGCTCGCACTCGCCTACCCCCTGGTCGGCGGCGAGTGGCTGGCCGAGGACGTGTGGTGGGGCGTCCTGTCGGGCTTCACCGGAGCCGTGGCGATCATGCTGCTCTACGCGTGCCTGGCGATCGGGCCGATGACGATCCTCTCGCCGCTCACCGCGGTCGTCTCGGCGGTGGCCCCGATCGCGTGGGGACTCGCGGTGGAAGGCGAGACGCTGTCCTGGATCGGATACGCCGGCCTCGCGTGCGCGCTGATCGCCGTTGTGCTGGTCGCCTTCATCCCCGGCGAGAAGGTGACGCGGCCCAGCGCTCGCGGACTCCTCTACGCGGTCGGTGCAGGCTCGGCGATCGGGGCGTTCCTGATCATCATCGATCAGACGAGCGACGAGAGCGGGATCGTGCCGCTCATCGTCAACCGCTCCGTGAGCACCCTCATCACCTCGGCGGTCGTCGGCATCCTCGCGCTCGGTGCGGTGCGCGCCGGACGGCGAGCCGGAAGCGTACTGCTCGCGACCTCAACGCATCTCGGTGCGACGCCCACCGGCCACGCCGATCTGGAGCACGCCGAAACGGGCGCCGCGAGCGTGGTGGGAGGCACCGGTCGACCTTCCGCGTGGTGGCTCGCCGCCGGCTGCGGCATCCTCGATGCCCTTGCGAACGTGGTGATGGTCCTGGCACTGCGCATCGGCGACCTGGCGATCGTGTCGGCGCTCACGGCGATGTACCCGGCGGGCACAGTGCTGCTGGCCGCGATCGTGCTGCGCGAGCGGATCGCGCTGGTGCAGTGGATCGGACTCGCACTCGCGCTTCTCGCGGGAGGGATGCTGGCGCTCGCCTGATCGGTTCCGGCGCCCGCCCTTGCCGCCACTCGAGCGGTCCCGGATGCTGTCCGGCGGCGAGATCAGCCGCGCGTGAACAGCAGGATGCCCGAGAGCACCGTCGCCGCGACACCCAGCCCGAGGAGTCCCGCCGCGAGCAGCCCGACCGCGCGGACAGCGGGAGATCCGGGCGTCAAGCGCATGCGATTCGCCGCGCCGCGACGGTAGAAGATGTCTGCCATGTCTTTGCCGGCGAGTGCGACGGTCTGCTCGTGATCGAGTTCGGAGGCATTCACGCCTCCATCGGCGTCGAACCATCGGACGAGCGAGCGGTCATCGGAGTGCTCGACGATCGCTCGAGCCGGAAGCCAGGTGCCGTCGGCCAGTTTGAGGATCACCGTGACGATCGCGAGGATGAGCCCTGCGCCGAGGCCGACCCACGTGAAGATCTCGATGACGGCGTCGATCGCGTGGTCCATCGGCTCCTCGTCCGGGTGCGGGCAAGGCCCGTTGCAGAGGCGCGTCCCGACTTCCGAGGCACCTCATGGGAAGCGTATACGACTCCTGCACCACCCCTGGCAACCCTGGTGAGTGTGGGGCGCGCGACTGCGTGAGTGCCCAGGCGGCCGGGCTCGAGGCCGCTCACTTCGGCGCGGCCTCCTTCAACGAGACGCGAAGCCAGACGAACCCGTGTGCGTGGAGATCGAGCCCATTCTCGAGATCCACGCGCTGCTCCGTGAGAAGGTCCTCCGCCTGCGCCCCGAGTCCCGAGAGGGTGAGAGGTGACACACGAACGGGGTGGTCGCCGAAGTTCGCGAGGACGAGCACGCGGGAGGCGCCGGTGCCCGGCCGCAGATACCCCAGCACCGCGGGTGCCGGAGTGTGGAAGACGGACAGCGCGTTCCCCGCGAGCTCAGGGGTCGCACCCCGGACCTGGATCAGCTGGCGGAGCCGCGGGAAGACGCGGCCCGCAGAGGTCGAGGCATCGTGGCGGTCGTCGTACGCTGCTCGGGGTCGCCGGGGTCTGTTCGACCACCGACTGTCCGCGGCCTGGTCTGGATTCTCCCGGTAGGAGTAGTCGTTCAGCTGGGCGACTTCGTCGCCCAGATACAACAGCGGGATTCCACCCGTCGACATCGCCACGGCGTGGGCGAGCACGACGCGGTCTTCACCCCCGTCGTCGAGAGCCTCTATCCCCGCGAGAGAAGCTGTCGTGCCCGCGACCCGAGCGTCGCCGGTCTTGACGTTCTCCTGAAAGGGCACACCCCGGGCGAACGACCCCGGCGCTCGGCCGACGTAGAAGTCGTTCAGGAAGCGACGGTGCCCGAAGCCGTCGATGCCGAGCTCCGCGGCATCCTCGTCGGCGAACGTCCACCCGATGTCGTCATGGCTTCGGACGTAGTTGACCCATGCCGTCCCCGCGGGCAGCGAGTGCCTGCGCTCGAGCGCCTGAGCCAGCAGCCTGGCGTCGCGCGTGGCGAGGGCCTCCCATGTGAGAGCCATCTGCAGAGGGTTGTACGAGAGCTGGCACTCCCCCGGCGAGATGTATTCCGTCACCTCATCGGGGTGCACGATCGCCTCGGACTTGAAGAGCAGGCTCGGTGCGGCGAGGCGCAGGACCGCGTTGAACGCCTGCAGCAGCAGATGCGCCTCGGGGAGAGACTCGCAGGGCGTGCCGAGCCGCTTCCAGATGAAGGCGACAGCATCCATCCTGAGAATCTCCACGCCCTGATTGGCGAGGAAGAGCATCTCTCCTGCCATGGCCTGGAAGACCGAGGGGTTCGCGTAGTTGAGGTCCCACTGGAAGTGGTAGAAGGTGGCCCAGATCCAGCGGCCGTCGGGGAGCTGCACGAATGAGCCGGGATGGTCGTCGGGGAAGATCTCGCGGGTCGTCTGCTCGTAGGCATCCGGCATAGTGCGGTCGGGGAAGATGAGGTAGAAATCCTCGTAGCCGGCTTCTCCGGCGATGGCCTTGCGGGCCCACTCGTGCTCATTGCTGGTGTGGTTGAAGATGAAGTCGACGACCAGCGAGATTCCGGCGAGCCGCAGCTCGGCCGCGAGGTCTGCGAGCTCAGCCATGGTGCCCACCGCCGGGTCGACCTCGCGATAGCTCGACACCGCGTAGCCGCCGTCGTTGTTCCCCTCCGGGCTCGCGAAGAGCGGCATCAGATGCAGGTACGTCAGACCGAGATCGCGGAAGTACGGGATCTGGTCCCGGATGCCTGACAGGCTGCCGCCGTAGCGGTCGACGTAGCAGACGCCGCCGAGCATCCGCTCGGACTCGAACCAGGTCGGATGCGCTTCCCGGTGCCGGTCCAGCGCCTTGAGCTCGAGCGGCCGGGTGGCCCATGACGTCGCCGCCAGCGTGACGACGTCCAGCAGCCGGTCGAATCCGTCGGGGTGATCCCCGTACAGCTGATGGAAGAGACCGTGCAGCCTCGGGAGGTGCACATCGGCTCGCGCGAGCAGCTCGGCATCTCGCAGATGCGCGGGAAGCAGATCGAGGATCTGCGCGATGTCGGCTGCTCCATCGGCGCTCAGGGAAGACACGCTGCCCACTCTCGTGCACAGGGACACCCAGGTCCAGCGCGGCGAGGTCCGCGGCGACCGTACTCGGCGCTGATCGACTCCGCTGGCGACGCCGCGGAAGCAGCGGTAACGCCCTAGGGTCGAGGCGTGAGGCACTCCCTCCCCGAAGCATCGATCCCCGCGGTGACCGCGGACTCGGTGGTGTGGGTGAGCGGCTCGCAGGGCAAGCTCGGCCGCGAGGTCTGCCGCCAGCTGCGCGCGCTCGGTGTTCGCGTGTTGGAGGCTGACGTCCACGGACCGTCCCCCGTGGATCTCTCCGATGCGGAGGAGGTCGCGCGCTCGATGCACGGTGCGAGCGCCATCATCCACTGCGCGGCGATCCCGACCCCGGAGCACACCGAGCCGAGCGAGCTCGTCCGCAACAACACGATGGCCTGCTTCAATGCACTCGAGCAGGCGTGGCTGGCGGGCATCCGAACCGCGGTGCTGGTTTCAAGCGGTTCCATCTACGGGACCTCGTTCTCGCCGGAGCCGCTGCTCTTCTCGAGCGTTCCCGTGAACGAGTCGACGCCGCTCGCCTTCGTCGACCCCTATGCGCTGACGAAGGACTTCACGGAGCGCATGGGCGAGATGTATGCCCGACGAGGAATGACCGTCACCGCACTGAGACCCCAGTGGATCCTCACGTCCGGTGAGGCCGATCACATCGCCCGAACACGGAGCGACGCCGACGGTGCGGCAAGTCTGTGGGGCTGGATCCACCTCGAAGACGCGGCCCGAGCATGCGTGCTCGCACTGCAGCCTCGACCCGAGCACCGCGGGTACGAGTCGATAGTGATCGCGAGCGAAGACACGCTCTCGATCACTCCGACCGCCGAGTTGCTGGACCGCCATCTGCCGGACGCAACTCGCCACGCTGACTTCCCTGGCCACGTCGGCGGTTTCGACACCGCACGCGCGGCCGAGCTTCTCGGATGGCGTGCGACACGCTCTTGGCGACATCACTGACACCCGCACGGGCCGGTCTTCTTCGGGCGAGTTCGACCAGATCCCGACCCATCGCCGGCGCGACTCCTACTGGTCGGTCTTCCAGAGGATCTGACGAATCGGCCCGTCTTTGGACTTGGATTCGATGAGCTCAACGGACTCTCGGACGATCCGCTCGAGAACGGGCAGATCGACGTCGCTGAGCCGCCGGATGTACACGCAATACCCGGTGGACGAATGCTTGCCCAGTTGTGCCAGCAGCTCCGAGTGCCGGGCCGTTCCATCCATCAGATAGATGGTCAGCTTTCCCTTCCGTGGATAGAAGCCGATCGTGTGGCCCTCGCCTTCACGACCGCTGTCGTATTTGTAGTGATAGGTGCCGAATCCGATCGTGCCGACATTCCACAGCGTCGGCTCGTACCCCGTGACCCGACGCATCATCTCGATCAGCGTCTGGCTGTCCTCCAGCGCTTGCGCATCGTCGAGCGAGGCCAGGAAGTCGGCGACGGAACGGTCACCCTGGTCGGTCATCTTTCTCTGCTCCCGTTGGCCATGCGGAGGGATGGAGTTGTGCACGCCAGCCCACCTTCCATCCCGTCACGGTTGAGCGCAAGAGGATCCCTGCGACGCTCGGCTCGCCGCGACTTTGGAGGAGACGACGACTCGCGTCGCTATCAGGAGTGCAGTGCGAGGGTGATCGAATGGCCTCGCGTGGAGGCCGATGGAATTCCGGTCTAGCTGCGCCGCTGGGTCAGGTGAATGGTGACCTCGTCGCCTTCGCTCTTGCCGATGGCGCGGCGAGTCGCGGCAGAGACGGGAAGTTTGTGGGTTCCGTCTCCGAGCGCCATGAAAGCTCCGTCGAAGGGGTGACCGTCTGCCGTTCCCGAGACCTTGACGAGGCCGCGGGTCCCGAAGATGGCGGCCGAGTCCGGCAGCTGCACGCAGATCCAGGTGTCGCCTTCTCTGACTCGCCCGAGAGTGGCGGTGAAGGTGATGTCGAGCGGCCCGCTGGGGTTCAACTCTGTCCTTCAGCGCGTTCAGCCTGCATGTCGTCTTCGGTGATGGAGAACCCGTTCCCGTCGGGATCACGGAAGGCGAACATGGGAGGGACTCCCGGCCACCGCATGATGTCGTCCACGTCGACCCCGTCCGCGACCATCGCGGCGTGGGCGGCCTCGACGTCGTCTGAGGTGAAGCGGATTCCGATCGCGCCTCGGCGGATATCCGAGCCTGCAGGTTCGAGGGTGAGGATGACGTTCCCTCGTCCAGGGACCAGCTCGATCCATCGTCCGCCGGGCGTCGGCACGTCTCGCAGTACCGTGAAGCCCAGTCCCGTGTAGAAGCGGAGCGCGTCGTCTTGATCATCCACCGGGATGCTGACGGTGCGGACGCCGGTGATGTGGGCGCTGTCCATGATGTCTCCTTCGAAGCACGGACGGTCAGTCAACGATATGACGATCTGACGCCGGACAACCGACAGTCTTCAGACTGCGCCGAACATCTGCATCCTCACCAGCCGGCGGACCCCGCGACGCCCTTGAACGGACCCGCAACGGCCGAAGTGATCCAGCCACCGTAGAACCGGCCCGGCTGCGGCGTGACCAGTTCGCCGTCCACCTCGCAGGAGTCCATCTGCCCGGCGTACACCGCAACGCGTCCGGCAAGGGCCTCATACCCCGTCCGAAGGGCGCGGGTAGTTCCAGGCGGCCCTCGCGGCCGTCACCCCGCCTCCTCGAACGTCGAGGTAGCGGGCGGAGCCCTTGAACTCGCAGTACGAGCTGCCCTCCGCTCCGGCGAGCGCACCGTCTGCGAACGAGGCGATCGGAAGGTAGTAGACGGGCGGATGGCTCGTCTCGAGCACGCGCACGACGTCATCGGTGTCGACGACGACCTCGCCTCCCGAGGCGGATCATCACCCGGCTCTCGACCCGTTCGATCCGGGGCGGTCGTGGATAGTCCCACACCGACTCCTGGCCGGGTGCGATCGGATCGGGAACGGGATGGGCCATCGTTTCAGCGTAAGCGCCTGACGGATGGTGGGGGCGGCTTCGAGACGATGTGGAGACCCGACTCAGCGGCCGATCTCCTCGAGCCAGCGCAGCCACACCTCACTGACGGTCGGGATACGCGGGGACTGCGTGCCAGAGGCGGTCGATCGTCACCTCGCCGACCACCGCGATGGTGGCCGAGTGCAGCAGCTCCGCGACGTCGGGACCGACGAACGTCGCCCCGACCAGCACGCGGCGCTCCTTGTCGACGATCGCCCGGGCCTGCCCCGGTAGTGGTCGGCGTGCGATGCTCGCACCCGACACCCACGACAGGTCGTAGTCGACGACGCGGATGTCGATGCCCGCCGCGGTCGCCGACGACTCGGTGTGGCCGACCGACGCGACTTCGGGATCGGTGAAGGTCACCTGGGGGACGGCGGAATGATCGGCGGTGGCGACGTGCGCGCCCCACGGCGCGTCGTCGACGTCGCGGCCCGAGCGCCCGTGCCGCGATGACGTCGCCTGCCGCGCGGGCCTGGTACTTGCCCTGGTGCGTGAGGAGGGCGCGGTGGTTGACGTCGCCGACCGCGTACAGCCACTCGACGCCACGGACGCGAAGGGTGTCGTCCACGTCGAGCCATGATCCGGGCTCCAGTCCGACGCTCTCGAGCCCCAGGTCGCCGGTCCGCGGCACGCGTCCGGTCGCCACGAGCACCTCGGCGGCACGGACCTCGTGACCCGTCGGACAGCGCGAGCACGACCTCGCCGTCGGCTTCTCGCGACACCGCATCGACCTCGACGCCGGTGCGGACCTCGGCTCCGGCCTGCCGCAGCGAGTCGGCGACCGCCTCGCCGGCGAACGGCTCCATCGAGCCGAGCAGGCCGGAGCGCGCGATGAGCGTGACGGCGCAGCCGAACGAGGCATAGAGCGTCGCCATCTCGCAGCCGACGACTCCGCCGCCCAGGATCGCGAGGGATGCCGGCACGTTCTGCACGCCGGTGGCGTCGCGGCTCGTCCAGGGCGAGGCATCCTTCAGGCCCGGGATGTCGGGGAGAAGCGCGGCCGATCCCGTCGACACCGCCACCGCGTGCCGTGCCACCAGGGTGACCGGCTCACCGCCGTCCGCGCTCTCGACAGTCACCTGTCGCTCGCCGGTCAGCCGGCCGTGCCCGCGCACGAGGTCGATTCCCGCCTCGCGCAGCCAATCGGCTTCGATGCGTGTCGTTCCACTCGCGAACCATCGCGTCGCGGCGCCGCAGGGTCGCTGCCACGTCGACCGATCCGGACACCGCCTGCCGCGCGCCCTCGACATCGCGCGCGGCACGCAGAGCGGCACCGCTGCGCAGCAGCGTCTTCGACGGGATGCAGGCCCAGTACGAGCATTCGCCGCCGACCAGTTCGCTCTCGACGATCGACGACCGACAGGCCGCCCTGCTTCGCCCGATCGGCGATGTTCTGGCCGACGGGGCCGGCGCCGATGACGATGAGGTCGTACTCCCGAGTGGTCATGCGTCCCACGGTATAGGCCGCTCGCGACGTCGCGGCCGGGATCGACAATCCGTTCCGGCCCGGGCTCCGAAGAAATGCACAGATCACCGATGTGGTCAATCCGCCGGCGCATCCGCCTCCGCTGTCTGTGACCTGTGGAAGCCTGGAAACCCGCCGAAAGGACATCATGGCGATCGAGTTCCGATCTGTCACGAAGCGTTTCGCCGATGGCACCGTTGCGGTCGACGACTTCAGCCTCGTCATCCCTGCGCACAAGACCACCGTCCTCGTGGGCTCCTCGGGATGCGGAAAGACGACCCTGCTTCGGATGATCAACCGTCTGGTCGAGCCGACCGAGCGGTGAGATCACGATCGACGACGAATCGATCGCGGGACGCGATCCGGTGCAGGCTTCGGCGCGGGATCGGTTACGTGCTGCAGAACGCCGGCCTGCTGCCCCACTTCACCGTCATCGACAACATCGCGACGGTGCCCGGTGCTCACCGGCGTCGCGCGCAAGACCGCCCGCGAGCGCGCTCTCGAGCTGATGGATGTCGTCGGCCTCGACCGGTCGCTCGCTGAGCGCTACCCCAGTCAGCTGTCGGGCGGGCAGCAGCAGCGGGTCGGCGTCGCCCGCGGCCTCGCCGTCGACCCGAACATCCTGCTGATGGACGAGCCGTTCGGCGCCGTCGACCCGATCGTGCGCAAAGAGCTGCAGACCGAGACGCTGCGTCTGCAGCGCGAGCTCGACAAGACCATCGTCTTCGTCACGCACGACATCGATGAGGCGTTCCTGCTGGGCGACCAGGTCGTGATCCTGCAGAAGGGCGCGAAGATCGCGCAGCTCGGCACGCCCGACGAGATCACCGAGAACCCGGCGAACGACTTCGTGGCCAGCTTCATCGGGGCCGACAAGGGCACCCGGGCGCTGCGTCGCAAAGAGACCCCGCACGGTGCGGTGGTGGTCGACTTCGCCGGCCGCACGCAGGGGGTGCTCGTGGAGGACGGCTCATGAGCTGGGTCCTCGACAACCTCGACCTGATCTGGGCGCTCAGCCTCGATCACCTCAGGCAGAGTCTCATCGCGATCGTGCTGGGCTTCCTCGTCGCCCTGCCCATCGGCTGGGCGGCGTTCCGCTACACCGCGCTGCGCGGACCGACGCTGACGACCGTCGGACTGCTGTACACGATCCCGTCGCTCGGCCTCTTCGCCGTCCTCGCGGCCGCGTTCGGCATCCCCCTCCTGTCCGAGGCGAACCTGATCGTCGCGCTGACCATCTACGCCGTCGCCATCATGACGCGATCGGTCACCGACGGCCTCGTGTCGGTCGACCCCGTCACGCGCGCCGCGGCCGTCGCGGTCGGGTTCGGGTCGTGGCGGCGGTTCTGGACCGTCGACTTCCCGCTCGCCGGTCCCGGTGCTGCTCGCCGGCCTCCGCGTGACGGCGTCGTCGACGATCGCGCTCGCCACCGTCGGCATCCTCATCGGCGTCGAGAACCTCGGCTACCTCTTCACCAACGGCTCGCAGCGCCGCATCATCGCGGAGGTCCTCGCCGGCGTGGTCGCGGTCGTCGTCATCGCGGTGATCATCGATCTGCTGCTCGTCGTCGCCGGCCGCGTCGCTCATGCCGTGGAATCGGCGACGTCCGACACGCGCCGAGCGCGCCCTCCGGGCGGTGAGCGTGTGAACTACTTCCTCGAGGCATTCGCCTGGATCTTCTCGCCCGATCGGCTCACCGGCGTCGCTGCCCGCTGCCGACCGCCATCGCCCAGCACCTGGCGTTCACCTTCGGCTCGGTGCTGATCGCCGCCGTCATCGCCATTCCGATCGGCTGGATCATCGGCCACACCGGCCGGGGTCGTGAGTTCGCCGTCTTCCTGGCCGGGGCGGCACGCGCTCTGCCCTCGCTCGGACTCATCGTGCTGCTGGTCCTGCTCCTGGGCGTGAGCCTCAAGACCGAGGCGGCCGTCGCGGCGTTCGTCCTGCTCGCCATCCCCTCGATCCTCGCGGGCGCGTACGCCGGGTTCGAGGCCATCGACCGCACCGTGATCGACGCCGGGCGCGCGATGGGCATGACCTCGTCGCAGATCCTCTGGAAGATCGAGGTTCCCCTGGGGCTGCCGCTGCTCATCGGCGGCCTGCGGATCAGCCACGCTGCAGGTCGTGGCCACCGTCACGATCGCCGCCTACGTCGGCCTCGGCGGTCTCGGCTACTACATCATCCAGGGAATCGCGCTCCGCGACTTCCCCGAGATCCTCGGCGCATCGATCGTCGTCATCGCCCTCGCGCTCGTGCTGGACGGCGTCTTCGCGCTGCTCCAGCGCGTCGTCGTCCCTCGCGGTGTCACCGCGAGGACGCGCACCACCCATCGCACGCCCGCGGTTCCGTTCGCGCACCGTCGCGGACGCGCGCCGCCTGACTCCGTCACCACAACCGGAGGTTCCACCATGTCCACAGCACGCACCCGCCTCGCCCTGGCCGTCAGCGCGACCGCGATCGCCGCGCTGGCCCTGGCCGGCTGCGCGTCGAACGATCCGCTGAGCGGAGACGACGGCGCGACCGAGCAGCCCAGCGACTCATCGGCGATCGTCATCGGCTCGCAGGCGTACTACTCGAACGAGATCATCGCCGAGATCTATGCTCAGGCACTCGAGGGCGCCGGCTTCCAGGTCGAGCGCAACTTCAACATCGGTCAGCGCGACGCCTACATGCCCTCGCTGGAGGACGGATCGATCGACCTGTTCCCGGAGTACACCGGCAACCTTCTTCAGTTCTTCGAGCCGGACGCGACGGCGACCACACCCGACGACGTGTATGCCGCGCTGAAGGACGCGCTGCCCGACGGCCTCACCGTGCTCGACCAGTCGCCGGCCACGGATCAGGATTCGTACAACGTGACCGCCGACTTCGCTGCCGAGCACAACCTGAAGTCGATCGGCGACCTCGCCGGCATCGAGGGTCTGGTGCTCGGCGGCGCGCCGGAGCTCGAGCAGCGACCGTACGGACCCGACCGGGCTCGAAGAGCGTGTACGGCGTGGATGTCGCTTTCAACGCGACCGGCGACACGACGGTCGACGAGCTCGTCGCCGGCAACATCCAGGTCGCGAACGTCTACAGCGCCGACCCGCTGATCAAGACGAAGGACCTCGTGACGCTCGAGGATCCGAAGGGCCTGTTCCTCGCCTCCAACGTCGTGCCGGTCGTCAGCACCGACGTCGCGGATCAGGTCGCGGACGTCATCAACGCCGTGAGTGCGGCGCTGACCCCTGAAGGACTCGTCGCACTGAACGTGCAGTCGACGGTCGACCAGAAGTCGGCGAAGGACATCGCGGCCGCCTGGCTCTCGGACAACGGCCTGGACTGATCGGATGCCGGCAGGTCTGGCTGATTCAGCCAGACCTGCCGCGCAGGTCCTCGGCATCCGTCCGCAGCGTCCCCGACGGCCGGATCAGTCCTCGGCCGCATCCGCCGGTGCGGTGACTTCGCGAGCCGTGTCGGCCGCGGGGCGCTGGCCCCTGCTCAGCAGCACGAACGGGATGGCTGCGGCCGAGATCACCCCGCTCCAGATCATGGAAGCGCCGTAACCGCCGACATCCGCCGCTCGCCCCAGCACCGGCTGGAAGACGACTCCGCCGGCCGAGCCCATCAAGGAGTCGAACGAGAGCACGGTCGCACGCTGCTTCGACGGGATCATGTCGTTGAGGTAGGCCCGGTGCACCGGGTCATCGATCGCGGAGGCGATGCCCCAGAGAGCGACCAGCACGACGGCGAACCAGAAGTTGTGCACAAGCCCCAGCCCGATCAGGACGATCGCGCTCGTGACCGCCGAGAGCAGGAGCGTCGACGTCCGGCGGCGGAAGAGCTTGCGCACCCAAGGAGCCATCAGACCACCCAGGATCGACGCGCCCGAGAGCAGAGCGGCCGCGAGCCCCGCGACCGTGTACGCCTCTTCGTCTCCCCACAATTCCAGCAGGTAAGGCTGGAGAGCGTAGAAGACGTAGATTCCGACGCCCGCGATGAAGGGACTGGCCAGCATCAGCCAGCGCACCGGCGGATCACCGAGGCCATACCGGACCGATGCTCGGAAGACGGTGCGCGTCGCCTGAACGGGGCCTTCGCCGCGGTCCGGCGTGAAGCCCAGGTCGCGCATCAGCAGCGCGGCCACGACGAACATGACGAGCAGGATGGCTGCCCCTGATCAGGAAGGGAACGCCGAGGTTCGTTGCCTGGGCGATCACGCCGCCGAGCACCGAACCCGAGAGCATGGCGATGCCGCCGACGATCTGCGCCCGCCCGAAGACGGTTTCGAGGCTGCCTTTGTAGTCCGTCGCCTTCAGCGCGTCGACCAGCCATGCATCCACAGCGCCTGAGAAGAAGGTGAAGCCCAGGCCGAGCAGCACCGACACGATTGCCCACGCCCAGAAGGGCGAGTGCCAGACCCAGAGCAGCCAGTACATGACTGTCGTCACCGCGAGCGTGACGGTGCCGAGCAGGTACGACGCCCGGCGTCCGACCGTGTCGGCGACGACACCTGTCGGGATCTCGAAGATCAGCATCCCCGCTGTGAAGAAGGCGTTCGCCGAGAACGCCTCGAGGTTCGACAGGCCGGCGTCGAGCAGGAACAGCGTGTTGATGCCCCAGATGAACGACGCGGCAAGGGTGTTGCCGAGCATCAGCGTGTAATACGTTCCCTGCACACGCCGTGGAGTCGGCAAGGAGGGTACGGCGTTGGTCCTGGAGATGGCGGTACCGCTTCTTTCCACCGAATCGTTCGACGACATCGCGACAGTACCGCGCCGGGCCGACACCGTCCACGGATGTCGGCACCCGCCGCGATAGCTCCGCGGTGGGCGGTTATCGCCGATCAACCATCGTGCGCCGGGCTTGGAACGGTGTGAAACCCGGAATCGACTCACCCGTGGGCGCGGTCTGGATTCAGATACGTTGGCTCAGGGCGAGGATGTTGCCCTCGCTGTCCTCGAACCACGCCGTCTTCTCTCCGCCGAGATCCGCAACCCCGTCGACCGTCTTGAGGCCGGGGAAGTCGTAGTCCATGAAGGCCACCCCTTTGTCACGCAGCGTTGCCATATCGCCGGCCAGATCCTCGGTCGCGATCGCGAACACGGTGTTCTTCGCCGTTCCGGCAAACGAAGTCGCATAGACCATGAGCGGGGTCCCGGCCAAGTCGTAGAGAACCGCCTCGTCTTCACCCGGCGACTCTTCGGCCACCTTCAACCCCAGTACACCTTCGTAGAACGATCGGGCACGAGCCAGATCGGATGCCGCTATCACTGCAGCGCCTCGTGCGTTCTCGAACATGATCGCTTCCCCCTCTTCTTGTGGATTCCCTGTCCCCGGCTGACGGTACTCCCGTGGGAGGCCGCCGGGTAGAGAGGGAGTCGCAGCCTATGATCCGGCGACCGGGGCATTCCTAGGAAGCGATGGGAACGGTCGGACCGCCGCCCGGGAGTCCGCGTCCGTGGTTCATCCGTCCCGCGTCCAATGGCGCCGCTTCGTGGCCCGCGAGCTGCTGCACCCATGGCGGCTGTTGTTCGATGCTCACCGACCCGACCCCCGTCGTGAAGTAGGCGACGATCGGAGGGCTCGCGACGAATTCGGTCGCGAAAGCACCGACACCGCCGACGCGCACCAGCGCGTCCCGCAAACTCAGATCGCGCATGAGCGCAGCGAAGGCTTCAGGATCGTCGGATGCCGGTTGCTGCGGTGCCACCGGCAAGAGCGAGTACAGCTCGTCGAGCAGATCTCGACGCTGGGTCGCCGTCAGCCGCGCGAAGGCGGCCGCGTAGGCCTTGTCGGCCACGCTCGCCGGGACGTTGCCCAGCACGTACGCATATCGCCAGATCAGCTCGTCTTCGCTGGTCGGGTGCTCCGCTCGACGCCTCTTCACGGCCCCTCCTGACTGATGACAGTCACAGTACGCCGACCGAACGGCTCCGTCGACGGGCGCCCTGGCGTGCGTCACAACACACCACCGGCACCGACCGGTGTGACGTGGAAGCCGAGGATCCTGCTCGCCGTCAACCCTTCGTCTGTCGATGCCCGACGGCGGCGGGCCGCCAGCCGGCTGACCCGCAGCGTTCGCTGAAGACGTCAGCGCCACGTCGGGGCGGCACCTCAGAGGTCGCGGCGTGCGTCCGGGTCGTCTGCGAGTCGGTCCGCCTCGCGCGCGACGGCCTCCTGCTCGGCCTCGCTCAGCGGCGGGAGGCCGATCTCGTCGGCTGGAATGCCCGCATACGGGTCAGCGCCGGGGAACTCCTGATTGAACGAGCCCGCAACGACTCCCCCTGGGGGAACCTCGTCGCCTGCGGCGCCTAGCAGCGTCTCCTCGCCGGGAGTCTGCTCGGATGCGTCGTCTCCGAGGTGCTTACGATGCCAATCGCCACTCATGTCCACTCCCCCAGTATCAACGCGCCACACCGATCAGTGATCCAGATCGTGAAGATATGGGCCAGGCTGCGGATCGCCGGCATCATCCACGGTGTGTTGATGAAGCCTACGACCTGGTCGAACGACGTCGATATCGACCTGATACCCGTGTCTCCTTCACTGAAGGAGCAGCCGTCACGCTGCCGGATCGCGCGAGAGAATCCGCGCGATCGTGCCCGACCACCAATAGGAGGAGAAATGAAGTCACGATGGGCTTTGGCCGCGTTGCTCGGCATCGCCGGTGTCGCGCTGTCGGGCGGAGCGGTCCATGCCACGCCCCCGTCACAGCTGACCCAGGTTGCTTTGACGCGCGGGACGAACGTGTCAACCGGCACCATCCCACTGCACGTCGGAACAGACGTCGCCATGGCGACGATCACTGTTCAACCGGGCGGCAGCTCCGGCTGGCACTCGCATCCGGGCGGAGCGATCATCGTCGTCAAGGAGGGCGCGCTCACCGTGTACGAATCGATCGGCAACCATTGCGAGATCGAAACCTACAAGGCGGGAGATGCGTTCATCGAGAGGCCTGGAGAAGTGGATCAGGTCGTCAACAACGGCACAGTCCAATACGTCCTCTACGTCACGTTCCCCGATGTCCCTCCGGGCGCCTCGCCCAGGACTGACGTCCCGAACCCGGGCACCTGCGCCGGTCAGTGACGATACGGCTCGAGCTCAATCCGGCGGCACCGTGCAGAGCGGCGTCGGGGACCGCGTTCCGCTCCCACCCGTGGTTCGGAGGGGCGGCATAGATGGCGGGAGCGACACGACAGCGGCGGCCCGGATCCGGACCGCCGCCGTCTTAGGACTACTTGCGGACGGCGACCGCCGAGTGCCGTTTCACGTCGCTCTGCACGCCGGTGACGCTGACCTTCACGGCGGTGGTCTTGTTCGGCGCGGTGAAGGTGGCGCTGATGTTGCCGTCGACGACGTCCACCGTCTGCTTCTCGGAACCGAAGGCGATGACGACCTGACGGTCACCCAGCCAACCCGACCCCGAGATCGTGACGGGCTCGCCACCACGAACAAGCTGCGGCCATCCGATCTTGGCGTCCTTGCTCGAGCCGAGCGGCGGCTCGTCGGTCAGTCCCAGCGCATTCGAGATCGTGAAGAACGTGTCGGTCTGATCCGTGAGCCCGACGACGTTCGCCGCGCCCGGGCCGTACCCGGCGACGCGCACCTGGCTGCCGGTGTGCTGTTGCGAACCGCCGGCGGCGGCGGTGCCGTACGAGATCTTCATCACCGTGCCGTCTGCGGTGGTGACCGCAGTCGACAAGGACGTCGGGGGCGTGCTGTCGACGATCTGGCTCGAGTGCGCGTGGTCGGCGGTCACCAGCACCAGCGTGTTGCCGTCCTTGGCAGCGAAGGCGAGCGCCGCCTGTACTGCTTCGTCCAAGTCGATCGTCTCGCCGATCTGTCCGCACGCGTCGGCAGCGTGGTCGCGCTTGTCGATGCTTGCCCCCTCGACCTGCAGGAAGAAGCCCTTGTCACCATTGGACTTGTCGTCGAGGAGTCCGATCGCCCGGTTGGTCAGGCTCGCGAGCGAGAGTGACGCGTCGAGGCGGTCGGGGTTCTCCGCGCACGTGATCGGGGTGTCGGCTCCCCCGACGGTTGCCGCCGAGGGCAGGAACCGTGTCGGGAAGTTGGCCGGCGTGAACAGTCCCAGCACGGGCTGATCTTGGTTGGCAGCCGTCACCGCGGCCAAGCCGGCGGCATCCGTCACGACCTGATAGCCGCGCGCTCCCGCCTGCGTGAGCAGCGTCTGCCCGCTGTACTCCCCGGCCTTCGCGGTCTGCTGGAAGCTGGCGAGACCACCGCCGAGAGTCACATCTGGGCGCGTGCCCAGCAGCTGCTCCGAAATGGAACCGCGGCCGCCCTGGTCGAGGGCATCCGTCCCGCATGTCGTGCTGTCGGGTCCGTAGCACGACCGCGCACCGACGTGGGCGACGAGCACGGCTGGCGTCGCGTCCTGGATCTCGGCCGTCGAGACATCGCCGGTGTTGAAGCCGTTCGCCTTCGCGTTCTCCAGCAGCGTGGGCAGCGTCTTGCCGTCGATGTCGACCGAGATGGCGTTGTCGTACGTCTTGGAACCCGTCGCCCACGCGGTGCCGGTGGCGGCAGAGTCAGGCACATAGTCGGGCTTGCCCCTGTTCGGGCCGTCCTTGTAGATCGAGTAGGTCGTGTACGAGCCGGTGAGCGGCAGGGCATCGATGCCGGGAAGAGCGCCGCCCGCGCCGTATGCGTAGTTGCGGGCGATCGTGATCTCGGAGTCTCCCATCCCGTCGCCGATGAGGAGGATCACGTTCTTGGCCTTGCCGTCCTTGATGGCGTCGCGGACCACCTGCGTGGTATCACCGGAGTGCCGCTGCCACTGGCCCGCAGCTGCCACCGCGACAGCTGTGGCCGATCCTGCGAGAGTGGCGGCGACCACTGCTGCCGCTGTCGCGATGGCGACGGTCGTCCAACGCTGGTGGGTGGGGACTTTCATGGGAATCCTTACTTGTCGATGACCGGGCGAGGGCTCACCCAGCACACTCCCCCGAGACAAAACCCTCGTGAACGCGCGGTGAAAAGCGGCTGTAATATTGGCCAGCCCCTCCCCCGAAAGTCCCAGACATGACCCAAGAACCGCTCGACTCCGACACCGAGATCGCGGAGATCGTGCAACGCCTCGCCGTCCACTTTCCCTCGCAACCGACATCCGCCATCCACGAAGTCGTCGCCCAGAGCTACCACGACTTCAAGGACGTCCGCGTGCGCGACTTCGTACAGGTACTGGTCGAGAAGCAGGCGAAGAAGCACCTGAAACAGCTCGACGGCTGAGTCTGGAACCTGCGGCCTCGGCGGCGGCACGGACCCTCCGAACCGGCGGGCCGACCGCCCGGACTCCAGCACGCGTAGGCTCCTCGGATGAGCTTCGATGCGAACGACGCGGGCACCGACGTCGATGGACTGCGGCGCCAGATCGTGACCTGGAACCAGGTCGGCGGCGCGGCACCATCGCTTGCCGTCGCGGCTGGAGATGATGCCGCGTGAGCGTGCACCTCATCGGCGGCGGCGCGACCACGGGTGCGGATGCCGCGCTCTACGCGCCTTTCGTCGCCGAAGCAGCGCTCCTCGCGCGCAACGCCGGCCGCGCGCGCCCGCGCGTGGCCGTCATCTCACTGCACCCCGAGGCTGAGGAGAAGGCGGTGGCGCTTGGCGAGCTTCTGTCCGAGGCCGCAATAGGACCCGCGATCGAGGTGCACCTGACCGCGGGGAGGCCCGGCGAGCCGATCGGGCTCGATGCGATCGCCGACGTCGACGGTATCGCGGTGGGGGGCGGCGTCGTCGAGGACGTGCGCGCCGGGCTCGAGCCGTTGTTCGGAGAGCTGCGCCGGCTGGTCGCCGACGGCGTGCCCTACCTCGGCGTCTCGGCCGGCGCGATGATCGCGGCGGAGGGCTCGCTCGGAAGCGGCTCGCGGATCGGCGGAGTCGTCGTCTCTCCTGAGGACCCCGACGAGGCGGGCGACGAGCTGGAGATCGAGACCGGCATAGGCCTCGTCGACGTGGCCATCGAGGTGCACGTGGCCGAGCGGGGAATGCTGTCCCGATTGGTCGCCGCCGTCGAGTCCGGGCTGGTCGCGGGCGGGCTCGGCATCGATGAGCGAACGGCCCTGATCGTGGGTGACGACGCACTCCGAGTCGAAGGCAAAGGCAGCGTCTGGCGGGTGCTGCCGATCGACGGCGGGGTGCTCGTTTCCACGATCGGCAGGGAGAGCGCCGCGAAGGACCTCGCCGACTTCGTGATCCTGCATGCCGCTGGCGAGGCAGCGCCCAGGCGCCGGCTGGCCGCGGGACCACGCTTCGAGATCGGGCGGCACCACATCTCACAAGTCGCGGCGGGATGTGCGCCTTTCCGGTGAGACCGACCGCCGAAAAGTGTGAGCTTCGGCAGACCGCCAGCCTGGCGCGAGAGGATGCACCGTGTCGTCTTCGATGAATGAGTCGGGCGCCCACCGCCCGTGGTGGCTGACTGTGGCCTTCGTCGGCTATCTCCTGCTGCTGGCGTGGGTCGTGCTGTGGAAGCTCGAAGTGCCGTGGATCGGCGAAGCAGCCGCGTTGTCGCGACCTCTCAAGCTGGTGCCCTTCGTGGCAAGCGGCGACGCGGGCGCGAGCGCCCCGGCCGAGGTCGTCATCAACCTCGTGATCTTCGTCCCTTATGGACTCTTCTTGGGCGCCCTGGCGCCGACGTGGGCGTGGTGGAAGGGTGCGGGAATCTTCCTCGGCACGAGCCTCGTGCTCGAGAGCACCCAGCACCTGATCTCGACAGGGAGCTTCGATACCACCGACCTCATCGTCAACACGGCGGGTGGCCTCATCGGGTACGGGATTTTCGCCGCACTCCGCCACCGCCTCGGGGCTCGCGCCCCGATCGTCGTGGCGCGGGTCTGCCTGATCGTCACCGCGCTCGCGCTCGTGGCTGTGGTGGCGTTCGTCGCGTCACCTCTGCAGTACGGGCCGCAGCGTGATGTCATCGTGCAGCGCTGAGGCGGCGCTCGCCGGTCCCCACGACGCCCGGGACATCGCGGCGGTCGACTTGCCCCACGCAAACTCGAAGCGGCCATTCCGCTTGACTCTCTCACTGTGTCAGGGTCGAGCGTGGAGTCCATCATGTACACCATCGGAGAGTTCGCGGCGCACGGGCGTGTGAGCGTGCGGATGCTGCGGCACTACGACGCGATCGGGCTGCTGAGGCCTGCGAGCGTCGACGAGCATTCGGGATACCGGCGCTACGAGCCGTGGCAGCTCACAGCGCTGCTGCAGATCGTCGAGCTGCGCGACCTCGGCTGCTCTCTGGACGACGCCGCCGCGGTGCTCAACGCCGTCGACCCCAGCGACGCTCTGCGTGGCGTGCTCGTGCGGCGCCGCGCCGAGCTGAAGGCATCCCTCGCCGCAGACGAAGCACGTCTCGCGCGTCTGACGTCGCTACTCTCGACACTTGAAGGAGAACAGCCCATGTCCGAACTGACATTCCGCAGCCTCGAGCCGGTCACCGTATACGCAGCCCGAGGCACCGCGCCGGGAATGGGACCGGAGAATGTATCGCCCGTGATCGATCGCATCCTCCCCCCGCTCCAGGCTGCGCTCGAGGAGTCCGGCGTCGACTATCGCGAGCCCGGCATCTTCTGGTACGAGCCGATCGACGGGACAGAGGATCTCGGCGTCAACGTCTCCTGGACCGCGGGCGAAAACCCCCGTTCGGGGAGCGGGTGGGAGGTCGTCGAACTTCCCGGCGCCGAGCGCGTCGCCGTCTGGACATACAAGGGCGACATGCCGGGCATCGGCCGCGCGTGGCATGAGTTCATGGTGGCGATGGCTGACGCAGGCTGCGAACCCGTCGGACCTTCACGCGAGGTTTACCTCATCGCCGACGGACCGCAGACCGAATGGGTCACCGAGCTGCAGCAACCCGTCAGGTGACGTAGGTCTCGCTCCCTGCCGCGGAATCCGACCTCGGCACCAAGCCGCATGCGGCTCCATCACGGCGCCGCCGCGACGTCGGCGCGCGAGTGCTCGCACGATTGCGACGAGGGTGTCGTCAGTGGCGGGGCTTGCGCGGAGGGCGCTCGTCGTCTCGGCGTGCACCCCGGCCGGGGCCGCCCGTGTCGAGCCGCAGTTCGATGAGCCGTCCCGAGATGCGGGTGTCCTCGAGCCGGTCGAGCGTGGCGCGTGAAAGGTCGGCGGGAAGTTCGACGAGGGAGAAGTCCGGCCGGATCTGAATCGCGCCGAAGTCGTCGCGCTTGAGGCCGCCCTCATTCGCGAGCGCACCGACGATCTGGCGGGGTTCGACGCGATGGCGTTTGCCGACGGCGATCCGATAGGTCGCCATCCCGTCGCGGCGCGCGCGAGGCCGCCGCTCGCCGCCGTCGCTCTCATAGCGCCCCGGTCGGTCGCCGCGATCCCGGTCGCCGCGGTCGCGGTCGCCGCGGTCGCGGTGCGACGGCTCCGGGTCGGGATCGAGCAGGAGCGGCGACTCGCCCTGGGCGACCACGGCCAGGGCGGCCGCGACATCCACTTCCGGAACGTCGTTGTGCCGCATGTAGTGGGCGACGATGTCGCGGAAACGTTCGATGCGCTCCGTCTCGCCGAGGGCCGCAGTGATGCGGTCGTCGAAACGCGCAAGACGCGTGACGTTGACCTCGTCCACGCTGGGCAGCGGGATCTCGGTGAGCTCCTGACGCGTGGCGCGTTCGATTGCACGCACGAGCCCGCGCTCGCGCGGCGTCACGAAGCTGATCGCGTCACCCGACCGTCCGGCGCGACCCGTGCGCCCGATGCGGTGCACGTACGACTCGGTGTCCGTGGGGATGTCGAAGTTCACGACGTGGGAGATGCGCTCGACATCGAGGCCGCGCGCGGCCACGTCCGTCGCGACGAGGATGTCGAGCTTGCCCGACTTGAGCTGGTTGATTGTCTTCTCGCGCACCGGCTGTGCGACGTCACCGTTGATCGCAGCTGCCGAGTATCCCCGCGCGCGCAGCTTCTCGGCGATCTCCTCCGTGACGCTCTTCGTACGTCCGAAGACGATCATGCCGTCGAAGTTCTCCGTCTCGAGAATGCGCGTGAGGGCGTCCATCTTCTGCTGGAACGACACGATGAGGTAGCGCTGCGTGATCGTCGACGACGTCGTCGTCTTGGTCTTGACGGTGATCTCTTCGGGGTCATGGAGGTACTGCTGCGAGATGCGCCGGATCGCGGCGGGCATCGTGGCCGAGAAGAGCGCGACCTGCTTCGTGTCGGGAGTGTCCGCGAGGATCGTCTCGACGTCCTCCGCGAACCCCATCTTGAGCATCTCGTCGGCCTCGTCGAGCACGAGGTACTTCAGCTCGGTCAGGTCGAGCGTTCCCTTGTCCAGGTGGTCCATGATGCGTCCGGGCGTGCCGACGATGATGTGCACACCGCGGCGGAGGGCCGACAGCTGCACGCCGTAGCCCTGGCCCCCATAGACGGGGAGCACGTGCACGCCGCGCAGGTGCGACGCGTACTTCTCGAACGCCTCGCACACCTGCAGCGCGAGCTCGCGCGTCGGGGCGAGCACGAGCGCCTGCGGAGTCTTCTGCGACACATCGAGACGGTCGAGGATCGGCAGGGCGAACGCCGCGGTCTTGCCCTGTTCCGGTCTGCGCGAGGCCCACGACGTCGCGACCGGCCAGAAGAGTCGGGATCGTCGCCGCCTGGATCGCCGAGGGAGTCTCGTACCCGACGTCGCGCAGCGCCGCGAGCACCGAATCGCCCAAACCGAGGGCGGCGAAGGTCATCGTGGCGGGCTCCTCCGGAGCCGCTTCCTCGATCGGAGCATCGGACGTGGTCACGCTTTCAGGGTAGTGCGCACGATGAGACCGAGCTTGTCGCCCTTCCGATATTGCTCCTCGGATATGCCACCGGCCCTCGCATGCGGCGCGCTCATCGTGGGCGGGAGCACCGCGAACAGGGAGCCGATGACGATCAGGAGGATTGAAGAGAATTTCCAGTCATCTCCTATCTCCATGGTCGGACCACACGCTAAAATCGAACTGTCCACACGCCCAGCCGTCCCCCGCGATGGCTCCCGAGAAGGCGCCGCAACGAAGGAGCTCCCACGATGCCGTACCGCACGCTCGCCACGCTGCAGTCGTGGGTCGACGAGTTCGCACTGCGGGGCGACTCCGGTCTGGGCTCGATCCGAGCGATACCGCAGGACGGGTCAGGAGGCGCGGACACCGGTCTCGTGGCGGTGCAACTGCCGAATTCTCCCACGGTGATCTACCTTGAACCCCCGGCGCGGGGAAGCGGACGCCCGTGGTCGATAACCTTCGAGCCTCGCGAACAGTGCGTCACCCTTGCGGCCGACGCAATCGCGAAGATGGCCGACGAGCTCGGCGCCCTGGCAGCCCTCTGCGTGTTCCTGCAGGAGAAGTCGGAGACATTCCTCAGCGAGCACTCCAGCGAATCCGCAGGCCTGGCCGGGTCTCAACACCCGTCCCCGTGAGAGAGAAGCCAGCCCGTCGAGCTCAGTCCTCGAAGATCTGGCCGACCGGTTCGCGCTTCTCAGCCTGGAAGCCGTCTTCCGATCGCCCGTGTGCCCAGTACGCCGACAGCGACAGTGCCCGCCGTTCGAGTCCCCACGAGTCGTACAGGATGCCGCGCAGCCGCTTCATCGCCTCGCGCTCGCCGTGGGCGAAGACGTCTACGGGGCCGGATGCCGGTGGCATCGCCGCGACAGCATCCACCAGCACCGTTCCGTACGCGGCGGTCTCGCTCGAGTCGGCAGGACTCCGGTGCAGCCACCGCAGCGTGATGCCGGCCGGCACGGTGAGAGGTACCTCGTCCTGCGCGTCGTGGACTTCGATCAGGACGGTTCCTCGCGCATCGGCGCCGAGCAGCTCGACGGCTGCGGCGATCGCGGGGATCGCGGAATCGTCACCGATCAGCAGGTGCTCCACATCGCCCTCGGCCGGCCGATACTGTCCGCCGGGGCCGGAGAAGCTCAGCGTGTCGCCCACAGCGGCGGAGGCCGCCCACGGACCTGCCACCCCCTCATCGCCGTGCACCACGAAGTCGATGGCCAGCGTGCGGGCGACGGTGTCGACAGATCGGACCGTGTACGTGCGTCGCACGGGCATGTCGTCGGGGTCGAGGGTTTCACGCAGTGCATCCAGGTCGTAGGGCGCCACGAGCCCGAGTTCGGGTTTCGCGAACAGGATCTTGACGTACTTGTCGGTCTTGGCCAGGCGTTCGGGATCGGCACCGGCTATGAAGGAGTCGAAGGCGTCGCCGCCGAGGTGGATGCGCACCAGGTGTGGCGAGAGCCGTTCGGCGGCAACCACCTGGAAGACCAGCTGAGTTGCGGCTCGCTTGGCTCCGCGTCCGCCTGCGGGACGGTCCGTCGGACCGTCGCTGGGCCCGCGATCCTGGCGTGACTCGTGCGTCGTGCTCTCGTGCATCGTTCATCCTCTGTTCGGTCTCCATGCTCGCACTCGAATCCGGGCACTCACCCTTTTCGGGCGCCACCAGCGTGCACGCTTTCGTCTACAGATCCCTATCCGGGCGATGGTGACGCGATCTTTGCCAGTCGTTCCGTTGACGGGCCGTCGAACCGGCCCCTCAGCGGCTTGTGGTTGGTCAGACGGAGGGCCGGCTGTCAACGCGAGGCTGTGACAGCGTTCGCCCACACCCAGCAGCGCAGCTCCTTCTCGCCCACCTGGAACTGCACACCGCACGCCACGTCATTCCACACGACAACTACCGCCTCCACCTGCGTCGCGTGCGGACCGAACCGGACCCACGCCTTGCACTTCTTCGGCTGCGGATCCCGAGTGACCGGAAGCACTGTCTCCTGGCGTTCCTGCGGAGTCAGGGACTGGAGCGGGTGGTCTGCGGCGAGGCGCTGCAAGATGCGGTCATCCATCAGACGGTCGTAGTGCTCGCCGTATCTCTTGTTCGATCCGATCGCCGGTCTCCCTCCCCGGCCGATCAGGAGCCTACGACCAACCACCGACGTCGGATCCGGCCCCCAACGTGACGACCCGGGTCGGGCCCGCGCTGCCGAGGGTCCGCGCGAGAGCGAGGACCTCGGCATCCGTCGCCACGGGAGCCAATATGAGGCGAGATCCCGGACCGGTCGGGGGTTGTGTGGAGCCACCTAAGGGAATCGAACCCTTGACCTATTCATTACGAGTGAATCGCTCTGCCGACTGAGCTAAGGTGGCGCACCCCACTTGCGCGGGGCACGATCCTCGAGTTTACATGCTCGCGGCGGCGCTCGCGAACCGAGGCAGGAGGCCGGCATCCCGTGCCTTCGCTACTCGCAGCGCAGGCCGTCCTCGGGAACCGTGCCGCTTGAGCAGATACGCCTCGACGGCGCGGTCCACGCACTCGTTGCCCTTGTTGTACCCCGTGTGCCCCTCGCCGACGCGGGTCACCAGCACGCCCGACGCGAGCTGGTCTGCGAGCGAGACGGCCCACTCGTACGGGGTCGCAGGATCGTTGGTCGTGCCGACGACGACGATCGGTGCGGCCCCCTCGGCGGCGATGTGCTCGCGGACCCCCGTCGGCGGATACGGCCATACCTCACAGGGGTCGGGTCCCCACCAGTAGGGAGCGACGGTGGGCGCCTTCTCGGTCGAGCAGCGCCTCGGCGGCGGCCTCCTGCTCCGGCGTCGAGTCCAACGGGTAGTCCGTGCAGTTGTAGGCACGGAATGCCTCGGTGGAGTTGTCGGTGTACTCGCCGTCCTCGCGGGCGTAGTAGAAGTCCGCCAGCTGGAACGCGATGTCGGGGTTCCCCTGCAGCACGTCTGCGAGCGCCATCGTCAGGTACGGCCAGCTGTCTTCGGAGTACAGCGCCGACACGATCGCGGTCAGCAGCGAGTCGGCACCGAGGTCACGGCCGTCGGATGCCGGGAGAGGCGATCGATCGACGCTTGCGAGCAGCGTGCCGAGGTCGGCCATCGCCTCGTCGACGCTGCCGCGGAAGGGGCAGTCGTCCTGTTCGAGACAGTCGGCCATGTACGCGCGGAGCGCGCCCTCGAACCCGATGCCCTGGGTGATGTTCATCTCGAGGCCGGACAGCGAGGGATCGACGGCACCGTCCAGCACCAGCCGCCCGACGCGGTCGGGATAGAGCTTCGCGTACGTCGCGCCGAGGAACGTTCCGTAGGAGTAGCCGAGGAAATTGAGGCTCTCGTCCCCGAGCACACCGCGCAGCAGATCCATGTCGCGCGCGGCGTTGTCTGTCGTGATGTACGGGAGGATCCCGTTGCTGTCCGGCGTCGCATGCCTTGCCGAACTCGCCGTGACGCGCAAGGAGCTCTTCCCTCCACGCATCCGAACCTCGCGGTGCCGCCGGGATGTCGAAGAGATAGGCATCCATGTCTGAGGCGTCATAGCACCGCACCGCGGTCGACTCCCCCACGCCCCGCGGATCGAAGCCGATGACGTCGTACTGCCTCTGAAGCGGCTCGCCGACGGCGAAGTCGAGCGAATCGCGGATGAGGGCGAGGCCGCTCGCGCCCGGTCCGCCCGGGTTCGTGAGGAGTGAGCCGATCGCCTCGCCGCTGGTCGCGCGGTGCCTGATGAGCGCGAGTTCGATCTCGCCCTTCGCGGGCTCCGCCCAGTCGAGAGGCGCCGTCACGGTGGTGCAGTCGAACCCGTCGCCGCAGCGACTCCAGTCCAGCTCCTGCCCGTAGAAGGGCAGCAGCGCTTCGTCGACGCCCGACGTGTCGGGCGGAAGGCTCTCAGTCGACAGCTGCGCTTCATCCGGGATGAGTCCGTAGAGACAGCCGGAGAGGACGAGGGATGCCGCGGCAAGGCCTGCGACGAGGGCGGCGGCGCGCCGCACGCGCCGGGTGATGAAGTTCACGGAGTCCTTCCGCTCGCGACGGTGACGAGCAAGCTCTCGAGCGCAAGCGCGGGCGCCGCGTTCTGCTCGAGGTTACGGCGGGTGTCGGTGATGCGATCGAGCACGGTCAGCGTGCGCTGCGGGGTCCAGGCGCCGGCCAGTGCCCGCAGCGCCGGCTCGAGTTCGCGGTTGATGATGTCGTCTCGGCCGAACTGCAGGACGACGATGTCGCGGAACATCGACTGGAGGTCGGTCAGCACTCGATCGATGCCATCCCGAAGGCTGCGCGTGGCGCGTCGCTTCTGCTCGTCTTCGAGCGCGGAGAGCTGGGAACGTACTGCAGGCGGCACGGACGCGCCCTCCGCAATCCCGAAGGTGCGCAGCAGGTTGGCCCTCTCGCTCTCGTCGCGCTCTGACGTGAGCGCCTTGGCGTCGTCGGTCGCAGCCTGCACGATCATGCCGGCGACCTCGACGACATCTCCCACACCCCGCACGCGCAGGACCGCGCGCAGCGTCTCGTCGCGGCGAGCGCGAGTGGAGGCATCGGTTGCCAGCCGTTGCGCCATGCCGATGTGACGCTGCGCGTGACGGGCGGACTGCTCGGCGATTGCCGGATCCACTCCCGTGCGCTGCACGATGAGCCTGGCGACGTCGGCGACCTCGGGATCGCGCAGGCGCAACGTGCGCACGCGCGAGCGGATGGTCGGCAGGAGATCGGCGTCGCTCGGCGCGCACAGCACCCAGACGGTTCGCTCGGGAGGCTCTTCGAGGGCTTTCAGCAGCACGTTGGAAGTGCGCTCCGCCATGCGGTCGGCATCCTCCATCACGATGACGCGATACCGCCCGAGCGACGGGGCGAAGTACGACCGCTCGACGAGCGCGCGGGCATCCTTGATCGAGATGATCACGCCCTCGGTGCGAAGCGAGGTGAGATCGGGATGGGTGCCCGCGAGCACCTGCCGCATCACCCGCTCGTCGCCGGGAGGCGCGATCAGGGCAGCCGCGAACGCGTAGGCGAGCGTGGAGCGTCCGGATCCGGGCGGTCCGGTGATCAGCCACGCATGCGTGAGAGACGCCGGATCGGATGCCGCTGCCTGCAGCGCCGCGACCGCATCGTCCTGCCCCCACACATCGCCCCAGGGCAGGGCGGCGACAGGGGCGGTGACATCCATGCTTCCCAGCCTATCCGCGGGCCCGGACGTCGCCCTCGGAGGCCAGGAGCACCTCGACGCGGGCACGGATGTCGGCGGCGAGGTCCTCCGGACGGCGGCCGGCATCCAGCACGAGGAAGCGTGCGGGCTCTTCCGCGGCGATCGCGAGGAAGCGCTCGCGGACGCGCGCGTGGAAGTCCTCGCGCTCCGCTTCGAGCCGGTCGAACGGCTTGTCATCGGCATCGAGCCGCCCGCGGGCGGTGCTCGGATCGAGGTCGAGCAGCACGGTGAGGTCGGGGACCAGTCCGCCAGCCGCCCACATGGACAGATCGCGGATCTCGCCGGGCTCGAGCTGTCGCCCATCGCCCTGGTAGGCGACCGACGAGTCGAAGTAGCGATCCTGGATCACGATCTCGCCGCGACGGAGGGCCGGCCGGACGACTGTCTCGATGTGATGAGCGCGGTCGGCGGCGTAGAGCAGGGCCTCGGCTCGCGGCGCGATGTCTCCGCGGTGGTGGAGCACGATGTCGCGCACGAGTACGCCCACCTCGGTTCCGCCCGGCTCGCGCGTGCGCACGACCGTGCGCCCGCGCCCCGACGAGCCACTCCTCGAGCAGCGCGGACTGCGTGGTCTTGCCCACGCCGTCCCCGCCCTCGAACGTGACGAACAGGCCCGAGAGGTCGTCTCGGGATGCCGTGTCCGTCGTCACTTCTTCGCCGGCGCCTTGCGGGTCGTGGTGCGGGTCGCTCGTTTCGGAGCGGGGCCCTTGGCGCGCTTGTCGGCGAGCAGCTGGACGGCCCGCGCGAAGTCGACCGCCTCGACCGTCTCTCCTCGGGGGATCGTCGCGTTGGTCTCGCCGTCGGTGACGTACGGTCCGAATCGGCCGTCCTTGACCTTGATCGGCTTGCCGCTCACGGGGTCGGCCTCGAACTCCTTGAGCGCGCTCGACGCACCGCGTGCGCCGTACTTGGGCTGGGCGTACACGGCCAGCGCCTCGTCGAGGGTGATGTCGAAGAGCTGATCCTCGCTCTGCAGCGTCCGCGAGTCGGTGCCCTTCTTGAGGTAGGGACCGTACCGGCCGTTCTGGGCGGTGATCTCCGCACCACTCTCGGGGTCGACACCCACGACACGCGGCAGGGAGAGGAGCTTCAGCGCCGTCTCGAGGTCGATCGTCTCGACGGACATCGACTTGAACAGCGATGCCGTGCGCGGCTTCGGAGCGGCTTCCTTCTTCACGCCGCGCTTCTTCGGCGCCTCGACGACGGGGGCTGCGATGACCTCACCGGTCTCCTCGTCGATCTCTTCGTCGGCTGGCGGGTCGACTTCCTGGACGTAGGGCCCGAAGCGCCCGTCCTTGACGACGACGAGCTTGCCGTTCTCCGAGTTCTCTCCGAGCACCCGATCGCCCGCCACGGGCGCGTCGATGAGCTCCTGCGCCTTCGCGGGCGTGAGCTCGTCGGGGGCGAGATCCTCAGGGATGTTGACCCGTCGGGGCTCCGCCTCCGGGTTCTGCGCGTCCGCGATCTCGAGATACGGGCCGTACTTGCCGAAGCGGAGGGTGGCGACGTCGCCGATGGGCGTCGAGTTGAGCGCCCGGGCATCGATCTCGCCGAGATTGTCGACGATGTGGCGGAGTCCGACCTGCCCATCCGAGCCGAAGTAGAAGTCCTTCAGCCAGTCCTCGCGCTTCTGCTCGCCGCGAGCGATCGCGTCGAGGTCATCTTCGAGCGCAGCCGTGAAGTCGTAGTCGACGAGGTCCGCGAAGTGCTCCTCGAGAAGGCGCACGACGCTGAAGGCGAGCCAGCTCGGGATGAGCGCCTGCCCCCGCTTCGTGACGTACCCCCGGTTCAGGATCACATCGATGATGCTCGCGAAGGTCGAGGGGCGTCCGATCCCCTTCTCCTCGAGCGCCTTGACCAGGCTCGCCTCGGTGTAGCGAGGCTTCGGGGACGTCGCGTGGCCCTTCGCCTCGACGTCCTTCAGGCGAAGGTCGTCGCCGACGGCGAGCGCCGGCAGCGACTGGTCGTCGGCCTTGTCGGCGTCGCCGCGCTTCTCGTCGTGGCTCTCCTCGTAGGCGTCGAGGAACCCGCGGAACGTGTAGACCGTTCCCGAAGCGGTGAACTCCGCGCGGCGGCCGTCTGCCGTCACCTCGACCGTGACCGTGGTCGTCTCCAGCTTCGCGTCGGACATCTGGCTCGCCATCGTGCGCTTCCAGATGAGGTCGTACAGGCGCTGCTCGTCGCGATCGAGCTCGCCCGACACCTCGGACGGCGTGCGGAACGTCTCGCCCGACGGACGGATGGCTTCGTGCGCCTCTTGCGCGTTCTTGCTCTTGTTCGCGTAGACCCGCGGATTGAGCGGCACAGCCTTCTCGCCGTACAGCGCCACGGCCTGCTCGCGCGCCGCCTGCACCGCCTGGGTGCTCAGCGCGGTGGAGTCGGTGCGCATATAGGTGATGAAGCCCTTCTCGTAGAGTCGCTGCGCCACGCTCATCGCGTGCTTGGCGCTCATCGAGAGCTTGCGGCCGGCTTCCTGCTGGAGGGTCGAGGTGGTGAACGGCGCCTTGGGGCTGCGGGTGCCCGGCTTCGCCTCGACACCGGTGACGGATGCTGCGCCCGCCGCTTCGATGGCTTCGGCCAGGGCGCGCGCCTGGCTCTCGTCGAGAACGAGAACCGCCTTCTTCAGCTCACCGCGGTCGTCGAAGTCCGTGCCGCGGGCGAGCGGTGCGCCGTCGACGCGCACCAGGCGTGCCGCGAAGGACTCTTCGCCCTTGAGGGCGAGCGTGGCGATGTCCCAGTACGAGGCCGACACGAAGGCCATGCGCTCGCGCTCGCGCTCCACCACCATGCGGGTCGCAGCGGACTGCACGCGACCGGCGGACGTGCCCTGCTGCACCTTGTACCAGAGCACAGGACTGACATCCCACCCGTACAGGCGGTCGAGGATCCGCCGGGTCTCCTGCGCATCGACGAGTGCGAGGTCGAGTTCGCGCGTGTGGTCGACGGCCGCTCGGATCGCGTCCTTGGTGATCTCGTGGAAGACCATGCGGCGCACGGGGACCTTGGGCTTCAGCGCCTGGAGGAGGTGCCACGCGATCGCCTCGCCCTCGCGGTCCTCATCAGTCGCGAGCAGGAGTTCGTCCGCTGTCTTGAGGGCGCGCTTGAGCTCGGCGACCGTCTTCTTGCCGCGCACGCTCTCGACGTAATACGGGTCGAACCCGTTGTCGATGTCGATCGAGTACTTGCCGTACGCCTGCTTCTTGTCGTCCGGGATCTCCTTCTTGCTTGCGAGATCGCGGATGTGCCCGACGGAGCTGAGCACCTCGTAGCCATCGCCGAGATATCCCTGAATCGACTTCATCTTCGTCGGGGACTCGACGATCACGAGCTTCTTGCCTTGAGACAACGTGGGTCGTCCTTTCTTCGAAGCACACCATACACACCGCTTCCGGTGGTCGACGCTGTGAGAGCACTCAGGTGAGCGTCTCCGGCTCACTCGCCGGCGACGCCTGTCGGCGGCGGGCCGGCGCGAGCGGATGCCGTCGCAGTCAGCCCGCCGAAGGCGCCGGACACCGTCACCGTGGCGATCAGTCCGTCCACCTCGCAGGCCGAAAGGGATGCTCCGGATGCCGCGGCGATCTCGTCCGCGCGTGCGCAGGGATCGCCCGACACCGCGCCCGACGCGGCATCTGCTGCCGCGAGGGCTGCCGCGTCGGCCGCGCCGGCGAGGCGCTGGCTCGTGACGGCGGCCGCTCCGATCGCGGCGAAGCCGATCGTGAGCGCCGCAGACCCTGCGACGATGCCGACGACAAGCGTCGTGCCCGCCATCACAGTCCTCCCGACAGCGCGCAGGAGCGGGCGGACAGGGTGATGGCGACGATGCCCGAGGGGGCGGTCACGGTGACACAGACCACGTCGCCCCGGTCTTCGACCGCGGTCGCCGCACCGCCGACGGCGGCATCCGACGATCGCGGATGCGGATGCCGCCGGCTCGCCGCGCGCGACGACGCGGGCGGCGTCGGCCGCGGCATCCTGCAGCAGCACGTGCTTCGCACCGGCGGCGAGCGCGCCGGCGCCGAAGATGATGACGAGAGCGATTGCCGGGAACGCGACGGCGAACTCGGCGACGACCGAACCGCGGTCGTCGCCGAGCCGTCGACACCTCATGCGACTGTCAGCGCGCGACGGATGAGATCGGTAAGGATGCCGCGCACCTCGTCCGAGCGCATGATCACGACGAGCAGTCCAGCGAAGGCCACGGCTGCCATCGTCGCGATGGCGTATTCGGCGGTCGCGGCGCCGGTGTCGTCGCCGAACAGGCGGGCGGCCCTGCGACGGCTCAGAGGGGGGATCGACATGGTGTTCTCCTTCTTGTTGCGGTGTTCCTACCTATTGCGGGGGTTCTATCGGGGACTCTTCACATCACGGACCCGTGCTTCTGGCGTCTCGAGGTGCGCGGTCTGGATTCGCGTTCACGTGCGCCCCTAGAGCGACAGCGACATCGTCGACATGACGCCCAGGAGCATCGGAGCGACACCCAGGAGGAGGAAGGCCGGGAGAGTGCAGACGCCGAGCGGCAGCAGCAGCCGCGAAGACAGACGCGCCGCCCGAAGTCGGCCGTCGATCCTGGCCCTGTGGCGTGCGAGCCCGGCGGTCGCCCGAAGCAGTTCGGCGGCGGGGATGCCCGCGCGCTGCGAGAGCGCCAGCACCTCGTCGACCGACGGATCCGCATCGACCCCGCGCGCCCGACGCACTACCTGGCGGGCCCGGTCGATCGAGACACCGCCTGACAGTGCGACCGCGAGGAGCTCTGCTCCCAGCCCCGGGATGCCCGGATCAGCGGACGCCCGCCGCACGAGCGCAGCGGTCCAGCGGTGTGACAGCAAGAATGAGCGCCAAACCCGCCACGAGGCACCCGATGCCGAGCGGACTGGTGACGAGGGTGGTCACGGTGTCGAAGCCGAGCGCCGCGCCGAGCGCGATCGCCACCAACGGCAGCCAGCCCATCAGGCGCGCGGTGCCTGCGGGCTCGGCGAGCGCGACGCGGGCGTCGTCCGCCGCCTCCTCAGCGTCACGCAGAGCCGACGCGATCGCCCGCAGCGAGTCCGCGAGGGGGGCTCCGACCGTCGTGGCGATGGTCCAGGCGGCTGCGACCTCTCGCCAGGCGCCGCCCTCCGCGGCAATCGCCTCGGGAAGGGCCAGACCATCCGCCGCGGCGGCGTGGACTCGGGCCGCCACCGCGTCTCCCGTCTCAGCCGCGAGCTCCCACGCGCGGGCAGGCGCGAGTCCTGACTGAAGGAGGACGGCCAGTCGCAGCAGCGAGTCGGCCGAGGCATCGACACTCCCCTGCGTTGACCGGCGACGCGACGGAAGCCGCATCCCCATCAGTCCTGCTCCTCGATGACGAGGCGCCCGGCGGCATCCAGCGCCGGTCGGCCGATGGCGGAGAGACGGCGGCTCCCATCCCGGCCGCGGGCGACATGCAGGACGAGCCCGATCGCGCTCACAACTTGCCGAGCGAGTGCGCGATCGTCCATGCCGGCGAGCGCGCCGAGCGCTTCCAGTCGCGCCGACACCTCGTGGAGCCCGTTGGCGTGGAGTGTGCCCGCTCCCCCGTCGTGCCCTGTATTCAACGCGGTCAGGAGCTCGCGCACCTCTTCGCCGCGGCATTCTCCCAGCACCAGGCGGTCGGGCCTCATCCGAAGCGCCTCGCGGACGAGACGAGCCAGGCCGATCCCGCCTGCACCCTCGAGATTGGGCTGTCGCGCCTCGAGACGCACGTGGTGCGGGTGATCGATGCGCAGCTCGGCGACATCTTCGATGGTCACGATCCGCTCCGCGCGATCGGCACATCCCAGGAGTGCTGCGAGGAGCGTCGTCTTGCCCGCGCCAGCGGCACCGGTCACGAGAAGGTTGGCCCGCCGCTCCACCATCGCCTCGAGCTCGGCACGTGTCGCGGCGCTGAACATCCCGCCCTGCTCGAGTGCGCCGAGTGTCGGCACGCCCAGCGCGGGCACCCGAATGGACACGACGGTTCCTCCGGCTGATACCGGCGGCAGCACAGCATGCACTCGGATGCCGCCCTCCAGCCGCACGTCGACGCACGCTGCCGCGTCGTCGAGGTGCCTGCCGCCGAGCGCGATCAGCGCGATCGCAAGCTCGCGCACATCCTGCTCCTCGGCCCGCCACTCGGAGGCCCGGACTGCTCCCCCACCACGGTCGACCCAGAGTCCGTCACCGCCGTTGATGAAGAGGTCGGTCACCGAGGGATCGAGGAGGAAGGGAAGGAGCGGAGCGAGCGCGGCATGGCCAGGCAGGTCGCGCGCGAATCGCGGCTCGTCTCGCTCAGGCCGGCCGGCGGTGGAAATCGACGCGACATCCGATGCGCTCCGTTCGCTCCCCGCCGGGACGAAGGCACCCGCACCTCGTGCGTCCCCCGGGGCTCGGCGTTCCGACGAGACCGGCACCACCGGCAGCACGGCCTGGACCGGCGGGCGCGGCACGGCGGTGATCAGATCGGGCACGGCCTCGCGCCTCGCACCCGTGCGGGGCTGGACGACGAACGGCTCGGGCATCCCTCGACGCTAGAGAGCGGGTCGCCTGCGGATGTGGGCATCCATCGCGATCGTGGACGAGACGACGGGGGGCATGGGTGGGGAGGAGCAGGGGCGGGAGCCGCTGCATGCCCGCCACAACGAAGAAGGGCGGCATCCCATGGGGGGAATGGGATGCCGCCGCGCGCGGCACCGCGATTTCGGGGGGGTGCAGGTGCCGCAATGCCAGAATCGAAGTTCGGCCGTGGATGAGCTTACGCAAACAGAAACCGCAGGTACAGCAGCTTGGTGTATTCACTCCGATATATCAGTGCGGGGTCGCTGACGGTCACCACCCACTATCGGAGGTAGTGGGTGCGCGGGCCTGTGAGTAGATTGCTTGCGGCATCCCATCCCTTCTCGACGTCCCGAATGAAGCCGCAAAGGAGCGCGCCGCATGAGCAGCCAGATCGATCACCTCCTCGAAGAGACCCGTCGATTCGCCCCGTCCTCGGAATTCGCGACGAACGCCGTCGCACCCGCCGATCTGTATGAGCGCGCGGCGACCGACAGGGAGGGTTTCTGGGCGGACAGCGCTCGCGAGCTGGTGCATTGGCACAAGCCGTTCACCGAGGTCCTCGACTGGACGCACCCGCCCTTCGCGAAGTGGTTCGCGGACGGCGAGCTCAACGTCGCCTTCAACTGCCTGGATCGCCATGTGGAGGCCGGCAACGGCGACCGTGTCGCGCTGCTGTGGGAGGGCGAGCAGGGCGACGAGCGCCGGGTCACGTACGCCGAGCTCACCGAAGAGGTCAAGCGCCTCGCGAACGTGCTCGAAGGACTCGGGATCGGCGCCGGCGACCGCGTCGCGATCTATATGCCGATGATTCCCGAGGCGATCGCCGCGATGCTGGCCGTCGTCCGCATCGGCGCGATCCACTCCGTCGTCTTCGGCGGCTTCTCGGCCGACAGCCTGCGCTCCCGCATCGACGACGCCGGAGCGAAGCTCGTCATCACCGCCGACGGCGGCTACCGGAAGGGCAAGGTCTCCCCTCTCAAGCCCGCCGTCGACCTCGCTCTCGCCGATCGGAACGGCTCGGGCGCCCAGGAGACCGTCGAGAACGTGCTCGTCGTCCGGCGAGGTGGAAACGACGTCGACTGGGTCGACGGACGCGACCTGTGGTGGCACGACGTCGTCCCCGCCGCGTCGGCGGAGCACGAGGCGAAGGCCTTTCCCGCCGAGAACCCGCTCTTCATCCTCTACACGTCGGGAACGACCGGAAAGCCCAAGGGCATCCTGCACACGTCGGGCGGATACCTGGTGCAGGCGGCGCTCACGAACAGGGCCGTGCACGACATCCACCCCGACACAGATGTCTACTGGTGCACGGCCGACATCGGCTGGGTGACGGGACACACGTACGTCACCTATGGCCCGCTCGCCAACGGCGCCACCCAGGTGCTGTACGAGGGCACGCCCGACACGCCGCACCCGGGTCGGTGGTGGGAGATCGTGGAGAAGTACGGCGTCACGATCCTCTACACGGCCCCGACGGCGATCCGCTCCTTCATGAAGATCGGCCGTGCGGTGCCGAAGAAGTTCGATCTGTCATCGCTGCGCCTGCTCGGTTCGGTCGGGGAGCCGATCAACCCGGAAGCGTGGATGTGGTACCGCAAGATCATCGGGGGCAAGGCGGCACCGATCGTCGACACGTGGTGGCAGACCGAGACAGGCGCGATCATGATCTCGGCCCTCCCGGGTGTCACCGAGACGAAGCCGGGCAGCGCCCAGGTTCCGTTTCCGGGCATCTCCATCGACGTGGTCGACGAGGACGGCGCCCACGTCGGCAACGGCAACGGAGGGCTGCTCGTCGTGACCGAGCCCTGGCCGAGCATGCTGCGCGGCATCTGGGGCGACCCGGAGCGCTTCAAGGAGACCTACTGGGACAAGTTCCAGAAGCAGGGCTACTACTTCGCCGGCGACGGCGCACGGCTCGACGAGGATGGCGATGTGTGGCTCCTCGGCCGCGTGGACGACGTCATGAACGTCTCTGGGCACCGCCTCTCCACCACCGAGATCGAGTCGGCCCTCGTCGGCAACGAGGCGGTCGCCGAGGCGGCTGTCGTCGGGGCTTCGGACGAGACGACGGGGCAGGCCGTCGTCGCCTTCGTGATCATCAAGGAGTCGTACCTCAAGGAGCACTCCGCGGGAGGACTGGCCAACTCGCTGCGCCTGTGGGTCGGCGAGCAGATCGGGCCTATCGCGAGGCCGCGCGACGTGTACATCGTGGGCGAGCTTCCCAAGACCCGGTCGGGCAAGATCATGCGCCGGCTCCTGCGCGACGTCGCCGAGGGACGCGAAGTGGGCGACACCACGACTCTGGCCGACACGGCCGTCATGTCGGTGATCAGCGCGCAGGTGAAGTGATCTCGCTACGCGGAGTCCGCTCGCCGCTCGATCTCCGATAGCGGGGCGATCCTGCGCGATCGGCCCAGACGACGGATGCCTCAGCCGGCGTGGCTGAGGCATCCGTCGTATGAGTGCGTCGCTCACTCGAAGCTGAAGACGACCTCGACTTCGACGGGGCTGTCCAGGGGCAGGCCCGATACTCCGACCGCCGAGCGGGCGTGTCGACCGGCATCGCCGAAGATCTCGCCGAGCACCTCGCTCGCGCCGTTGATGACCCCGGGCTGCCCGGTGAACTCCGGGGACGGATGCCACGAACCCGACGACCTTCACGACGCCCGTGAGCCGGTCGACGCCGCCCACGGCGGCGGCCGCGGCCGCCAGCGCGTTCAGTGCGCACTGCCGGGCGTAGCCCTTGGCGTCCGAAGCGGCAACGAGATCGTCACCCTCGCCGACCTTGCCCGTCGCGGGCATCGCGCCGGCGATCATCGGAAGCTGGCCCGACGTGTAGACGAGGTCGCCGTGAGCCTTCGCGGGGATGTACGAGGCGACAGGGGGGACGACCTGGGGCAGGTCGATGCCGAGTTCGGCGAGCCGCTGGGAGATCGTCATGGCTCAGGCCTCGAACTGCTTCGCGGCGGCGGCTGCGGCATCCAGTCCGGCGTTCTGGTCGCCGCCACCCACAGGCCGCTTGAGATACGCGACCAGGCCGCCCTCGGGACCGGTCACCACCTGGACCAGCTCCCAGCCCTGCTTGCCCCAGTTGTTCAGGATCGCAGCGGTGTTGTGGATGAGAAGGGGAGTCGTGAGGTATTCCCACGTGGTCATCTGCGGCTCCTGGGAGGGTCGAGGGAGTGAAGAGGGAAGCCCTGATCGCGGGCATGAAAATGGCTGACGCGCGGGCCCCCGTAAAGGGATCGCCCAGGTATCTCCCCTACGATCTAGCCTATGCCTGATACCAAACGCACGGCCAGCGGCGTGCTCGGCGGCTTCGCCGGCCTCGTGGGCCTGAGCGCTGTTGCGGGTGTTCTCATCGCCGCCACAGTCACTCCCGCCATCGCCCTGTCGGGGGCTGCGGCATCCAGTGCCATCACGATGTTCGACAATCTTCCGAGCGTTCTCGAGATCGAGAAGCTCATGCTCCCGTCGACGCTCATCTACACCGACCCCGACTCCGGCCAGGAGGTCGAGTGGACGCAAGTTCTACGACCAGAACCGGTCGCCGGTGGAGTTCGATCAGATCGCGCCGGTCATGTACGACGCGATCCTCTCCAGTGAAGACAAGAACTTCTACAAGCACGGCGGCATCGACCTCGTCGGCACGGTCAGCGCGGTCTACGACAACGTGCGCGGCACCGACAGCCGAGGCGGCTCGTCGATCAGCCAGCAGTACGTCAAGAACATCCTCGTGCAGCGCTGCGAGGCAAGCAAGGCGTGACGAGGACAGGACGGCAGACGATCGTGCACGCTCGACAAGCCCTCGCCAACTGCTACACCGAGGCGACGACCGCCAGCCGGCGACAAGGGCATCCAGCGCAAGCTCCAGGAGATGCGCTACGCGATCGCGCTCGAGCAGAAGTACTCGAAGGACGAGATCCTGCTGGGCTACCTGAACATCGCCGGGTTCGGCGGCACCAACTACGGCGTCGACGCGGCTGCGCGCTACTACTTCGGCGTCGCCGCGAAGGATCTCTCGCTCGGCCAGGCCGCGATTCTCGCCGGCATGGTGCAGAACCCCAACTCGTACCGCATCGACATGCCGAACGGCTCGATGACGGATCAGGACGGCAACCCCGTCAACAGCGCAGCAGACGGCTACGCGAAGACCAAGGATCGCCAGGTCTACGTTCTCGACGCGCCTGCTCGCCGACGGCAAGATCACGCAGGAGCAGTACGACGCCGCTGTGGCCGAGCCCATCACCCCCGTGATCACGACGCCCTCGACGGGCTGCGTCGTCCACCGGCGACAGCGCGTACTTCTGCCAGTACGTCGTCACGATCGTGAAGACCGACCCGGCCTTCGGCGCGACGCAGCGACGACCGCGTCCGGGCGCTGCGCCAGGGCGGCCTGAAGATCTACACGACGCTCGACCCGCGCGTGCAGCAGGCCAGCGAGCAGGCGATCAGCGAGCACGACGCCGACCTCGATCGACGGCATGAAGCTTCGGCGCGACGTCCGTCAGCCTCGAGGCATCGACGGGTCGGGTCTCTCGGCATCGCCCAGAACACGCAAGTTCAGCGAGGACCAGGCGCAGGCAGACGTGACCCGAACGTACTCGTCGCTCGTGTACGCCGGCGACACGCACGAACGGCGGCTCGATCGGCTTCCCCGCCGGCTCGACGTTCAAGCTCTTCACGCTGATCGACTGGCTCGAGAAGGGCAAGTCGCTCAACGAGACCCTCAACGGCGTCAACCGCGTCTTCCCCAAGATGGACGAACTCCTGCTACGGCGACTGGGTCAACGACGGCAAGGTCAAGATCGGCAACTACAACAACGTCGGCGGCTACGTCGGTACGCCCATGCGGTTCACCAGGGACTCGCTCAACTCGGGCTTCCTCGCGATGGCCGAGAAGCTCGACCTCTGCGACATCTCGAAGGTCGTCGACAAGATGGGCGTCCAGACCTACGACCGCACACGGCCGAGACGATGCACGATCGCGATGACACTACGCTCCGAAGTCATCGGCTCCGACAACGTCGTCGCCGCTCGCCATGGCCTCGGCGCTACGCGACGGTCGCCAACAACGGCATCCGCTGCGAGCCCGAAGGCCATCGACAAGGTGATCGACCCCGACGGCCGCGAGATTCGCGCCGCAGAAGACCTGCACGCAGGTGCTCGATCCCGCGATCGCCGCCACCGCCGCCTACGCGCTGCAGGGCGTGATGGCGTCGCGGCGGCACCGGAAGCCAGGGAAACCCGAACGACGGCACACCGCTCATCGGCAAGACCGGTACCCACGAGGCCTGGCAGACGTGGCTCGTCGAGTCGAGCACCAAGGTCACGACGGCAGTGTGGGTCGGCAACTCCCAGGGCGAAGTCGCCGCTCAGCAAGCAGTGGGCGAACGGCACTCCGCTCAACAACCTGCGCTACCCGATCAACAAGCAGATCATGCGCACCGTCGACGAGGTCTACGGCGGCGACAAGTTCCCGAGCCGAACAGGGACCTGCTGCGTCAGGTGCTGACCGACCTGCCGAACGTCGTCGGCCAGACAGTCGACGAAGCGACGACGCAGCTCGAAGCCGCGGGCTTCGACGTCGCCGTCGGCGACCCCGTCGACTCCAACACGGCCGCGGGACTCGTGGCGGCGCAGAACCCCGGGCGCCGGAAAGGTCGCGGGCGGAACCACCGTGACGATCAACCCCAGCAACGGCAACGGGGTCACTGTCCCCGCGGATGTCGCGGGCCGCAGCGTCAGCGAGGCGATCAGCTACCTCAGGTCTGTCGGCTTCGGCGACGTCCAACCCGGGGCGTGTGTCGAGGAGAAGGGCATCAAGGGCAACGGTCAGGCGACGGGCACCAACCCGCCTGGCGGCTCCCTGGTCAACCGCAACTCGACGATCCTGGTGGACTACAAGAGCGAGCACTGCAGCCGGTGACGGCGGCACCGGCACGCACCGCCCTCACCGCGCTCGGCGCGGTGGGGGCGCTCGCTCTCGGCTCGGCGATCTGGGGCATCGGCATCGAGCGGTACCTGTTCACGCTCCGCCGTCACGAGCTCCCTCTCCTGCCGGAAGGCTCCAAGCCCCTGAAGGTGCTTCATGTCTCCGACGCTCACATGGCGCCGTGGCAGAAGCGCAAGCAGCAGTGGATCGCATCGCTCGCGGCCCTCGAGCCGGACTTCGTGGTCAACACCGGCGACAACCTCGGACACGAGCTCGGACTGCGCGGACTCCGGCACGCATTCGACCCGCTGCGCGGCATCCCTGGCGTCTTCGTGCACGGTTCCAACGACCACACCGCACCCTCACCCCGGAACCCCGTGAAGTACTTCACGGGACCTTCGAAGGTGCGCGTCGCAGGGGAGCCGCTCGATACCCAGTCGCTCGACACCTACCTGACCGAAGACCTCGGCTGGACGGATCTGAACAACTCCGCAACCACGCTCGAGGTCGCGGGACTCCGTCTGGACGCCTTCGGGGTCAGCGACGCCCACCGCAACTGGGATCGCCTCGACACGCTCCCCGACCAGATCGACGAGCTCCGCGGCAACGGTGATGCAGACCTCACCATCGGGGTCACCCACGCACCGTACCGACGGGTCCTCGACCCGTTCACGACCCTGGGCGCCGACATGATCTTCGCCGGCCACACCCATGGCGGCCAGGTCCGCGTGCCCGGATTCGGCGCGCTGGTCGCCAACTGCGACATTCCGCTCCGGCAGGCGCGCGGCCTGAGCGAGTGGTCGCGGGGCGGGCGCAGAGTCCCGCTCAACGTCAGTGCGGGGCTCGGGCACTCGATCTACGCACCCGTGCGGTTCGCCTGCCGGCCCGAGGCATCCCTCATCACCCTCGTCGCGCGAGCCTGACGGGGGCCGTCGATTCGGAGCCCGCGCTTCGATCGGGTAGACTCGAGGGGTTGCGACGGGGTGTGGCGCAGCTTGGTAGCGCGCTTCGTTCGGGACGAAGAGGCCGCAGGTTCAAATCCTGTCACCCCGACAGCAGAGAGGCTCCACCAGTACCTTGGTGGGGCCTCTTGCCGTACCCCGAGCCGCCCGAAGACTGGAGCACGAATGCCGCACCCCCGCCTCGTCGCGTTCGATCTCGACGACACCCTCGCGCCATCCAAGAGCGCGATCGACCCTCGCATCGGCGACCTCCTGGTCGCCCTCGCCGAGAAGGTCGATGTCGCGATCATCTCGGGCGGACAGCTCGCCCAGTTCACGGCGCAGGTGGTCGACAGACTTCCGGATGCCTCTCCCGAGGCGCTCTCGCGGCTCCACCTGCTCCCCACCTGCGGAACCCAGTACTACCGCGTGACACCCGACGGGATCGTCACGGTCTACGCGCACGCCCTGACCGACGACGAGAAGACCCGCGCACTCACGGCGGTCGAGGAAGAGGCCAAGCGCCTCGGCGTCTGGGAGTCCGAGACGTGGGGCGACATCCTCGAGGACCGCGGTTCGCAGATCACCTTCTCGGCGCTCGGCCAGCGCGCGCCGCTCGACGCGAAGACGGCATGGGATCCCACCGGGGCCAAGAAGAACGCCCTGCGCGGAGCTGTCGCGGAGCGCATCCCCGACCTCGAGGTGCGCTCGGGGGGCTCGACGTCGGTCGACATCACCCAGCGCGGCATCGACAAGGCCTACGGCATGCGGCAGCTCGCCGAGCAGACCGGCATCCCGCTGGACGACATGCTCTTCGTCGGCGACCGGCTCGACCCGGACGGAAACGACTACCCGGTGCTCGCCATGGGAGTCGAGTGCCACGCGGTCGACGGCTGGGAGGACACCGCCGACTACCTCGAGGACCTCATCCCGACTCTGCCTTCGCGCTGATCACGGGCTTCACGACACCGCTGAATGCGCAGGGCCCTCGGGAAGCGATTCCCGAGGGCCCTGCGCGCTTGCGGGCGACGCCCGGGTCAGGTGCGGACTCGCGGCGCGCCGCCCGCCTCGGCCTCGACAGGCGCGCCCGCGAGCGGGAGCAGCCGGGTGAGCTGTGTCACGTGCTTGGGCTCGAGCTCTTCGAGGGACGCGACACCCAGCAGCTGCATCGTGCGCTCGATCTCGCTCCGGAGGATCGCGATCGTGCGGTCGACGCCCTCGCGGCCGCCGGCCATGAGGCCGTAGAGGTAGGCGCGCCCGATCAGCGTGAACTTCGCGCCGAGGGCGATGGACGCGACGATGTCGGCGCCGTTCATGATGCCGGTGTCGATCATGATCGTCGCGTCGCTTCCGACCTCGCGCACGACGTTCGGCAGCAGGTGGAACGGGATCGGCGCGCGGTCGAGCTGACGGCCACCGTGGTTGGAGAGGATGATGCCGTCGACGCCGAGGTCGACGAGGCGCTTGGAGTCCTCGACGTTCTGCACGCCCTTGATGACGATCTTGCCCGGCCAGATCCCCCGGATCACCTCGAGGTCCTCATAGCTGATCGTGGGGTCCATCGCAGCGTTCAGCAGCTCCCCCACCGTGCCGCCGGTCGTCGCGAGCGACGCGAACTCCAGCTTCGGTGTCGTCAGGAAGTCGTACCACCACCACGGCCGCGGGATGGCGTTGATGATCGTGCCGAGCGTCAGCTGCGGCGGGATCGAGAAGCCATTGCGCTTGTCGCGCAGACGGGCGCCCGCGACCGGGGTGTCGACGGTGAACATCAGCGTGTCGAAGCCCGCGGCCGCTGCGCGCCGGGCGAGACCGTACGAGATCTCGCGGTCGCGCATGACGTAGAGCTGGAACCAGTTGCGCCCGTGAGGATTCGCTGCCTTGACGTCCTCGATCGAGGTGGTGCCGAGGGTCGAGAGGGTGAACGGGATGCCGGCCGCCGCCGCCGCGGAGGCACCGGCGACCTCGCCCTCGGTCTGCATGAGGCGCGTGAAGCCGGTCGGCGCGATGCCGAACGGAAGTGCGGACGGTCCGCCGAGGACCGTCGTGGACATGTCGACCCGCTCAGCGGGTCGCAGGATGCTCGGGTGGAACTCGACGTCCTCGAACGCCTGCCGGGCACGGGCGAGCGAGAGCTCGCCCTCGGCCGCGCCGTCGGTGTAGTCGAAAGCGGCCTTGGGCGTGCGGCGCTTCGCGATGGTGCGGAGGTCGGCGATCGTGAGAGCGCTGGAGAGCCGGCGCTTCTTGCCGTTGAGCTCGGGCTTCTTGAACTTCATGAGCTCGAGCAGCTCAGAGGGGACGGGCAGCTGCCGGGTCACCATGGCAGGGATCCTTTCTTCACTCGCGGGTGAGGCCCGCGGCGGCATAGAAGCCGGAGATGTGGTCGTGGACGATGGTGCGGGCCTGATCGATCTCACCCGAGTCGATCGCCCGCATGAGGTCGTGATGCTCGCTGCGAAGCTGGGCGGCAGCGGCATCCCAATCCGGAATCCGCTGACCCCCCGCCTTCACGTAGGACTCGATGGACGTGCGAAGGCCCGCCATGGAGGCAGCCACGACGACGTTGCCCGACGCGTCGGCGAGGGCGAGGTGGAACTGGGCGTCGAGGGCGATGAACTCGTCGGTCGACAGCGAGGCGTCGTCCATCGCAGCCAGCGTCGACCGCACGTCGGCCAGGTCGCCCTTCGGCTGAGCCGCGAGGGTTCCGACCACCCACTGCTCCAGCAGGAGGCGCGTGGCGACGATGTCGGAGATCGGAAACCCCTGCGCCGCGACCTGGAGCCGCAGAAGGGCTGCCAGTCCGCCGCGGGGCGTCGCGATGATGATGGCGCCGGAGGTCGGCCCGGACCCTGTCCCCGTGCGGATGAGGCCCATCACCTCGAGCACGCGCAGCGCTTCACGGACGCTCGACCGGCCCACGCCGAGCGTCGTCGCGAGCTCGCGTTCCGGTGCGAGCCGGTCGCCGGGCGCCAGCCTGCCCTCGAGCAGGTCGGACTCGATCTTCTCGAGCACGACCCGCCATGCGCGGGCCGGGGCGGGGGCGACGTCGTCTGCCACGCGGATCCTCCTCATTGTGGTCCGGCCACGATACAACGAGTGGTCAGACCATGCAAGTCGGAGATTCAGCCGAGTCGTCCGCCGGACTCCCGCAGATAGCAGTCGGCGCACATCGATTCGTAGGTGACGCGGTCGGCCGACAGTTCGTCGATCGCGACCTGGTCGCCGTCGAACACGAAGCGGCCTCCGACGAGGCGGGCGTTGAAGATCGCCTTGGCGCCGCACCGGCAGATGGTCTTGAGCTCCTCGAGCGAGTGGGCGAGCTCCAGGAGCCGCCTCGATCCCGGAAACGCCCGGGTCTGGAAGTCGGTGCGGATGCCGTAGGCGAGCACCGGGACCCTGTCGAGTACGACGATCCGCAGCAGATCGTCGACCTGCTCTCGCGTCAGGAACTGCGCCTCGTCGATCAGGAGGCAGGCCACGTCGACCGTGTGCTCGTCCGATTCGGGCACGAGCGAGCCTGCGGCCTCGCGCTGAACCCGGGCGCGATGAGTCTGGAACAGCGTCCGCAGGTCGTCGTGAGGGCCGATCAGAAAGTCGACGGGTCGCGAGACTCCGAGCCTGCTGGAGATCTCGTCGGCACCCTTCGTGTCGACGGCGGGCTTGGCGAGCAGCACGTGCTGACCGCGCTCCTCGTAGTTGTATGCGGCCTGCAGCATGGACGTCGACTTGCCGGAATTCATCGCCCCATAGCGGAAGTAGAGCTTGGCCACCCAGTGAGTCTAGAGGCGAGATGGCACCACTCCGCCCCACCATGGGGCCGGTCAGCGACCGCCGAAACCTCCCGCGCCACAGGAGAACCCGCTGCCGCTCGCACCGGGCGCCAGCGTATCGGCGGCTGCCGTCAGGCCGTGAGGGCGAGCACTCCGGCAGTCTCGGAGAGCTTCTCCTGCGCCACCTCGGGTCGCGGGTTGAGGGTCTCGCCGTAGCTCGGGATGAGATCCCTCAGCGTCGGCTCCCAGTCGGCGATCCGGTCGGGGAAGCAGGTCTTCAGAAGGCCGAGCATGATCGACACGGCGGTGGAGGCCCCCGGCGACGCGCCGAGCAGGCCGGCGATCGAGCCGTCCTTCGCCGTCACCACCTCGGTGCCGAACTGGAGGACGCCGCCCTTCTTCGGATCCTTCTTCATCACCTGTGCGCGCTGACCCGCCTGGATGAGCTCCCAGTCCTCGTCCTTCGCGGTCGGCATGAAGGTGCGGAGGCTGTCGACCTTCTTCGCGTGGTCCTTCAGCAGCTCGCCGACGAGGTATTTGATCAGCCCCGGGTTGTCCCACGCCACCTTGAGCATCGGGATGAGGTTTCCCGGACGAACCTGCGTGACGAGGTCGAGCGGCGAGCCGTTCTTCAGGAACTTCGGGCTGAACGTCGCGAACGGGCCGAACAGCAGGGATGCCTCGCCGTCGACGACGCGGGTGTCGAGGTGCGGGACCGACATCGGCGGCGCCCCGACCGACGCCTGCGAATAGACCTTCGCCTTGTGCTGGGCGACGACCGCGGGGTTGGTGGTCTTCAGGAACTGACCGCCGATGGGGAACACGCCGTATCCCGAGATCTCGGGGATGCCCGAGCGCTGGAGCAGCTTCAGCGCCCAGCCGCCGGCGCCGACGAACACGAACCGGGCCCTGGTCTCGCCGGGAGTGCGGCCGATGGTGTTGCGCCACTTGACGCGCCACGTGCCGTCGCTCAGCTTCTTGAGTCCCCGCACCTCGCGGTTGGTGACGACGTCGACGCCTCGCTCCTTCAAGGCGTCGAAGAGCTGATGCGTCAGGGCGCCGAAGTCGACGTCGGTGCCTGCCGGCACGCGGGTCGCCGCGAACGGCTCGCCGACGCGGCGCTTCTGCATGAGCAGGGGCGCCCACTTGTTGATCACGCGGGAGTCGTCGCTGAACTGGATGCCGGCGAAAAGCGGCTCCTTCTTCAGGACCTCGTAGCGGCGGCGGAGATACTCGACGTCCTTCTCCCCGCGCACGAACGTCATGTGCGGCGCGGTGTTGATGAACGTCTTGGGCTCATCCAGAAGCCCTCGCTCGACGAGCGACGACCAGAACTGGCGGCTCTGCTGGAACTGCTCGTTGATCGCGATCGCCTTGGCGGGATCGAGGTCGCCGTCCGGCCCCTCCGGCATGTAGTTGAGCTCGCACAGCGCCGCGTGGCCTGTGCCGGCGTTGTTCCATGCGTTGGAGCTCTCCAGTGCCACATCGTGGAGTCGTTCGTAGACGACGATCTTCCAGTCGGGCTGGAGTTCGGAGAGGAGGGTACCCAGGGTGGCGCTCATGATGCCGCCACCGATGAGCACGACGTCGACGGTCTCTGTCACCTGACGATTCTAGGCGTCGCTGTCACGTGCCTCGACCTGTAGAGAGCGCCGCAGCGGCAAACTCCGCGATTCTTTCCGCCCCGGTAAGGCGCTGGGACGGATGGGCCGCGGTCGCTGCCCCGGAAACGGGTGATCCGCCCGGCACGGGTCCGTCCAGCGCAGATCAGCCTGTCTGCGCCGGAACGCGTGCTCCGAGGAAGGGTGGGGCGACGTTCTCCGGATGCCGGCTCAGGCCGAGACGCCCAGGCTCGCTGCGACCAGCTCCGCGATCTGCACGGCGTTGAGCGCAGCGCCCTTGCGGAGGTTGTCGTTCGAGATGAACAGCACGAGGCCCTTGCCCTCCGGAGCCGACTGGTCGGCGCGGATCCGGCCGACGTAGCTCGGGTCGCTCCCCGCGGCCTGAAGGGGCGTCGGAACCTCTTCGAGCGCGACGCCGGGTGCATCGGCCAGCAGCTCTCGGGCGCGCTCGGGGGTGATGTCACGCGCGAACTCGGCGTGGATGCTCAGCGAATGACCGGTGAAGACGGGCACTCGGACGCAGGTGCCCGCGACGCGGAGGTCGGGAAGCTCGAGGATCTTGCGGCTCTCGTTGCGGAGCTTCTTCTCCTCGTCGGTCTCGTTGAGACCGTCCTCGACGAGACTGCCCGCGAGCGGGATGACATCGAACGCGATCGGCGCGACGTACTTCTCGGGCTGGGGGAAGTCGACGGCGGAGCCGTCGCGGACGAGGCGCAGCGTGTCGCCCTGCGCGAGGACGCCCTCGACCTGGCCGAGAAGCTCCTGAGCACCGGCCAGGCCCGAACCCGACACCGCCTGGTAGGTCGAGACGATGAGCCGCTCGAGACCGGCCTCGGCATCCAGGGGCTTCAGCACCGGCATCGCGGCCATCGTCGTGCAGTTCGGGTTGGCGATGATGCCCTTGTGCGCCTGCGCGATCGCGTGCGGGTTGACCTCGCTCACCACCAGCGGAACCTCGGGATCCATGCGCCAGGCGCTCGAGTTGTCGATGACGACGGCTCCGGCCTCTGCGAAGCGCGGGGCGTGCGCCCGGCTGCCCGTCGCACCGGCGGAGAACAGCGCGATGTCGATGCCTGCGGGGTCAGCGGTCGCGACATCCTCGATGACGACCGTCTGCCCGGCGAACTCGACGGACGTCCCGGCGGAGCGGGCCGTCGCGAACAGCCGCAGCTCGCGGATCGGGAAGGCTCGCTCAGCGAGGATCTCGCGCATCACAGCGCCGACCTGGCCGGTGGCGCCGACGACGGCGACGGAGAGTCCGGAGTCTGAGATGCGGGTCATTCGTGATCCTCGAAGTCGGAGTGGCAGGGCGCGCCGAAGGCGCAGGCACCAGGGTTTGCCCGATTCTACCGGCCGGCGCCGAACGCCCGGGCTGTGTGACCGTCAGACGAGGGTCAGCGCGTTCCACCTGCCGGGCTCGTCGAAGGCGCCGTACGCGAGGTCGACGCCATCCGGCCCGACCGAGGCGAGGCACACGAGCAGAGACAGTGTGGGATAGCCGAGCGGCCGGTTGTCGCGGATGATCGCGTCGTCGTCGGTGGGTGCGAGTTCGGCCGAGCGCTCGAGCAGCGTCAGCCACGGGGTGAACCACTCCACGGATGCCGCGGCATCCGTCTGGGCGTCTGAGAACGCGGTCAGCCACCGGGCGATGCGCGGAGTGTCGTGGTCATCGACGTCGTCGTGCGCGATCATGTGGGTGCCGGGCGCGAGCGGGATCGTCCGGGCCCGCTCCCCGTCCCACGTCGTCACGGTGACGCGCGGACCGTCCACCTCGACGAGGTTGAAGCCGTGCGTCGGCGGATGAGAGCCGGGCTCGCGACCGGCGACCGCCTCGAGCACGACTCCCCCGCGCGAGCGCAGAGCGTCCTCGGGGAGCGTCGCGACGTCTTCGCGGTTGAGGAGGACGGCAAGGCGCCGCGTCGCGGGGTCGGCCGCAAGCCACGCACCGCCGGCGCGGGCGTCCCGGACGCCGGCGACACCGGGGTAGGCATCCGGCCACCACGTCCCGAGCGGATCCCACGCGCGAGCCGGATCCTCGTCGCGCACCGCGAGGATGCGCGTGGGCTGATCGGCGGTCTCGGGAACGTGGACGACGACGGTGCACACAGGGGCGACGGCTTTCTCGGATGACGTGAGCGGCGCGTGGGAGGATCGGGGAATGTTCATCGTAGTCGGCGTGACAGGCGGAATCGCGGCCTACAAGACAGTCGCCCTCGTGCGGCTGCTGGTGCTCGAGGGCCACGACGTGCACGTCGTCCCGACAGCCGATGCGCTCCGCTTCGTCGGGCTGACCACGTGGGAGGCGATCAGCCGCAATCCCGTGACGACCTCGGTGCACGAGGACGTCGCCGAGGTGCGCCACGTCGCCCTCGGGCGCAAGGCGGACCTCGTGATCGTCGCTCCTGCGACCGCCAACACGCTGGCCTCGATGGCCGCGGGCCTCGCGGATGACCTGCTCGGCAACACCCTGCTCGCGACATCGGCTCCGGTCGTCGTCGCGCCGGCGATGCACACCGAGATGTGGCGGCACCCGGCGACGGTGGCGAACGTCGAGACGCTGCGCGGGCGCGGAGTCCACATCGTCGGTCCCGCGGACGGCCCGCTCACCGGTGGGGACAGCGGACCGGGACGGATGTCGGAGCCCGACGTCATCGCCGCGTCCGCGCTCGCCGTCGCCTCGACCGGGGGCGACCTGTCCGGGCTGCACGTCGTGGTGTCGACCGGCGGCACGCGGGAGCCCATCGACCCCGTCCGGTACATCGGCAACCGCTCCAGCGGGCGGCAGGGGGCCGAGGTCGCCGTTGCCGCAGCGCGGCGGGGGGCGCATGTGCGGCTGGTCGCGGCGCACGTCGATGAGGGGGTGCTGGCTGCGGCATCGCTCGACCCGCGCATCGAGATCGTGCGCACCGGAACAGCTGCAGAGCTCGGAGCCGCCGTGCGCGAAGCGTCGGCCGACGCGGATGTCGTGGTGATGGTCGCGGCCGTCGCCGACTACCGGGTCGCGGCCGTCGCGGAGCGCAAGCTGAGCAAGGAGGACGGTGTCCTCGGGTCGCTCGAGCTCGTCGAGAACGAGGACATCCTGAAGGGCCTGGCCGCCGACCGGCGCGACGGTCAGACGGTGGTGGGATTCGCCGCCGAGACGACGACGGATGACGCCGAGCTCCGCGATCGCGCGCGGCGAAAGCGCGCGCGCAAGGGCGTCGACCTGCTCGTGGTCAACGAGGTCGGGTGGGACAAGGGCTTCGAGGCGGCCGAGAACCGCGTAATGGTGATCGACGCGAGGGACGAGATCGTGGCGGAGGCCTCCGGCTCGAAGCGCGCCGTCGCCGACGCCCTCTGGGACGCGGTACTCGCGAGCCGGGCCTAGCGGCCGGCCAGGCCTGACGACCCGAGCCAGGCCTGATGAGCCGAGCCGGCCTAGCGACCGGAGCCGGCGTGGACGGTCGCGTCGGTGTCGCCGTCGAGATCGTAGGCACGGTGCACGACCCGCGCCGCCTCGGCGAGGTCGTCGCCGCGGACGACGACCGAGATGCGGATCTCGGAGGTCGAGATCATCTCGATGTTGATGCCCGCGATCGACAGGGCCTCGAACAGCGTCGCCGAGACGCCCGAGTGCGTGCGCATGCCGGCGCCCACGACCGACAGCTTGCCGATCTGGTCGTCGTGGACGAGGCTCTCGAAGCCGACTTCGGACTGATCGCCGGCGAGGGCCCTGAGCGCCGTCGCCGCGTCGCCCTTGGGCAGCGTGAACGAGATGTCGGTGCGCCCGGTGGCGGCCGCTGAGACGTTCTGGACGATCATGTCGACGTTCGCGCCGGACTTCGCGACGATCTTGAAGATCTCGGCGGCTTTGCCCGGCACATCGGGCACGCCGATGACCGTGATCTTCGCCTGGCCGAGGTCGGTTGCGACACCGGCGACGATTGGCTCTTCCATCTCTTCTCCTTCGCCGTCGGGGAGGGTCATCCCCGGGCCGAGCACATAGGTTCCGACGTTCGGGCTGAACGTCGATCGGGCGTGGATCAGCACACCGTGGCGGCGGGCGTACTCGACCGCGCGGATGTACAGGACCTTGGCACCGTTGGCCGACAGCTCGAGCATCTCTTCGCTGGTGACGCTCTTGAGCTTGCGAGCCTTCGGCACCACCCGCGGGTCGGCGGTGAAGACGCCGTCGACGTCGCTGTAGATCTCGCACGCGTCGGCGTTCAGCGCAGCGGCGAGGGCGACGGCGGTCGTATCGGTGCCGCCGCGGCCCAGCGTCGTGATGTCACGGGTGTCGCGGTTGAAGCCCTGGAAGCCGGCGACGATCACGATGGCGCCCTCGTCGAGCGCCTCGCGGAGCCGGATCGGTGTGACATCGACGATGCGTGCGGCGCCGTGATCAGCGGTCGTGATCATGCCCGCCTGGCTGCCCGTGAACGAGCGCGCCTCGAAGCCCATCGAGTGGATCGCCATCGCAAGAAGCGCCATCGAGATGCGCTCGCCGCTCGAGAGCAGCATGTCGAGCTCACGCGGAGCGGGGATGGGCGCGACCTGCCCGGCGAGGTCGAGCAGCTCATCGGTGGTGTCGCCCATGGCGCTGACGGCCACGACGACGTCGTTGCCGGCACGGCGCGTGGCGACGATGCGCTTCGCGACTCGCTTGATGCTCTCGGCGTCGGCGACGGAGGAACCGCCGTACTTCTGGACGATCAGCGCCACGTGGTACTCCCGAGGGTGCCGTGCGGCACGCGTGTGGTGGTGGGTAGCGGGCGGCGAACGGATGCCGCGCCAGTCGTCTATCTTACGGACGCCGCCATAGCCCGCCCGCCATGTGACCGGGGCGCTGGACCCCTCTGTACCGCGTCGGTGAGCAGGAGGACACTGGGCCCAGGAGCCTGGTCTTGGGGCCGGGCGGCGAAAGGAAGGTTCTTCCATGCCTACATTCATGGATATCCACGAGGGGTTCGTCGGAGTGGACCGCGACGGCCTGCAGGCGGCACACGATGCCGACCTCGCGATCGAGGAGGAAGAAGGCGTCCACTTCGAGAAGGCATGGCTGGACCCTGTGTCGGGCAAGGCGTTCTGCCTGTCGACCGGGCCGTCGAAGGAGGCCGTCCAACGGGTGCACGAGCGCGCGGGCCACGGCACCCTCGAGATCTACGAAGTGCCGATCGAAGTCTGATCGGCGGGATCGAACGCGTCATCCGCACGCACGCGGCCGCCCGTCGCCGCGAGCCAGCATCCGAGGATCACGAGCGGGAACCCGATGAGGAGCCCGAAGCTGAGCTCTTCGCCGAGCAGGATCGTGCCGAGGACGATCGCGACGACGGGGTTGACGTAGGTGAACAGCGGCGCGCGTGCGGGTCCGACTTCGGCGATGAGGGCGAAGAACGCCATGAACGCCACGGCGGTGCACACGATGCCGAGCGCCACGAGCGACACCGTGCTGCGGGCCGTCGGCACTTCGTGCTGCGTCAGCAGCGCCGATCGGCAGGTAGAAGAGGCCGACAGCGGCGAGCGAGAGCGTGATGGTGCCGAGGGAAGGCACGTCCTTGAGCTTCGTCGCCACGATGAAGGGCGCGATCGCGTAGCAGACCGCCACGATGAGGAGCTCTCCGACGGCGAGGAGACTCATCGCTCCCCCGGCCGCCAAGCCGGGACCGCCGATGATGACCGCGACGCCGGCGAATCCGATGACGAGCCCGAGAGCGCGGGCGGGGCGAAGGACGCCCCTGTCTCCGCGCGTGAAGGCGATCACGGCCGCGAAGAGCGGGACGGTCGCGACCAGAAGGCCGGTGAGGCCGGACGGAAGCGTCTGCTCGGCATGGCCGAGTAGCAGGAACGGGCCCGCCATCTCGATCGCACCGAACGCGAGCACCCACGGCCAGAGCTTCAGGGCGGGGAGGAGCGCGCGCCGGTGCAGCGCGATGGGCAGCAGGATGAGCGCGCCGATCAGCGTGCGTCCGGCCACGATCGCCGGCGGTGAGAACGAGTCGACCGCTTCTTTGATGAAGAGATACGGGAGGCCCCACACCACGGACATCACCGCGAACAGGATCCACCCGCGCGTGCTGAAACGCGTCGACACGGTCGGGCTCACGGGGCGCTCATACGACCCTCACACCGAGCGGCGGCCCTCGAACGCGCGCCCCAGGGTCACCTCGTCGGCATACTCGAGGTCGCCGCCGACAGGAAGACCCGACGCCAGGCGCGTGACGGCGATCTCGAGCGTGTGCAGCAGGCGGCTGAGGTAGGTCGCGGTCGCCTCGCCTTCGAGGTTCGGGTTGGTGGCGAGGATGACCTCCTGGACCGAGCCGTCCGCCAGCCGCTGCATCAGCTGGGTGATGCGCAGATCTTCGGGCCCGATGCCGGCGATCGGACTGATCGCACCGCCGAGCACGTGGTAGAGGCCCCGGAACTCGCGCGTGCGCTCGATGGCCGCCACGTCCTTGGCGTCCTCGACCACGCAGATGAGCTTCTCGTTGCGTCGGGGGTCACGGCAGATGCTGCAGCGGTCCTGCTCGGAGACGTTGCCGCACACGTCGCAGAACCGCACCTTCTCGCGCACTTCGGCGAGCAGCTGGGCGAGATGCGACACGTCGAAGCTCGGTGTCTGCAGGATGTGGAACGTGATGCGCTGCGCGGACTTCGGGCCGATGCCCGGAAGCCGCCCGAACTCATCGATGAGGTCTTGGACGATGCCGTCGTACATGCTCAGCTGAACCTCGTCGGCGGCTCATACGGCTCTTCTCGCACGAACGCCGCACCCAGCACCTGACGCACGACCGCTTCTCCGTAGCGCTGCGGCTGACCCGGTCGGGAGGCCGACTGCGGCCGCTGCCGGGTCTCACGAGGTGCGGTCGCCAGCGGTGGTGCGATCGCGGGCGGCACAGGAGCGTCGAGGGAAGCGCCCACCTCGGGCTCCACGTCGGAGTCGTCCTCGTCAGGCTCGATCGACGGCTCCACGTCGGCGGTGGGCAGCACGTCACCCTCGCGCACCGGGGCGAGCGTAGCGGTGCCGAGGCGCGCCGACTGGGCTCGCACGTCTTCGGGTTCGTCGTCGATCGCGAACTGGCCGACAGCCGAGGAGGGCGACGTCGAGACGGATGCCGCCGGCCCGGGGTCTGCGGCGGGCGCGGCATCCGGAATCCGGGCGACAGCCCACTCGGTGACAGGGGCCGCCGATGCGCGGGCGGGTGCGGGTCGCTCCTTCGCAGCCGCCGGCGCCCCGCGTCGGGGTGCGGGCGTGCCGCTGGAGTCGCCGCCGACCGCGGGACCGCGGTCGGACCCGCCGCTGGCTCCTCGGTCTGAGTCGTGCTTGGCGATGTACTTCACCCGAAGGCCGAGCACCGCCACGATCGCACCGCGAAGGTCTTCGCTGGGGCCTGCTCCCGCCGAGAGCTGCTTGAACTTCGCGACGTCGGACTGGCTCTGGAAGGTGAGGGTCAGCACGTCCTCGTCGAGAGCGGCGACCTCGGCACCGGAGGCGAGGAGCCACGACGTGCGGCTGATCGTCTCGAGGCGGCCGAGCACCTGCGGCCACGCGTCGCGCATGCGCTGCAGAGTGACCGGGCCGCTCGGTGCCGCCGTGGTCGAGGGCTGGACCGGCTCGGGAGCATCGGGCCGGGTCGCCGGCTGCGGAGCTCGGTGGGCGACAGGAGGGTCGGCGATCGGGCTGGCGTCCGGCTCGGGAAGGGAATCGGGGGTCGAAACGACCGGGGGCGCGACGACAGCCGGTGCCGGTGCTGCAGGCGCGGCAGCGGCTGGCGCAGCAGCGGCAGGCGCAACAGCGGCAGGCGCAACAGCGGCAGGCGCGGCAGTGCCAGGTGCCACCGGTGCCGCCGCACCGCCCGGCGCCGGCGCCACCACCGGCAGCCGTGCCCGCACCCGCCAATGCGGAAGCCAGCACGCGCGCGACCATGAGCTCGAGCTGCAGGCGCGGGGAGGTCGCCCCGGTCATGTCGTCGAGCGTCGCGATCACCAGGTCGGCGATGTGCGAGAGGCGCGCCGTGCCGAGAGCGCCGGCCTGGCGCGACATCCGTTGGAGGTCCTCCGCGGACACACCGCGCAGCACGGCGGCCGCTCCCTGACCCGTCGCGCTGACGATGATGAGGTCGCGCAGGCGCTCGAGCAGGTCGTCGACGAACCGCCGCGGGTCCTGCCCGGTCTGGATCACCCGGTCGATCGCAGCGAAGGCCGCTGAGGCATCCGCCCCCGCGAACGCGTCGACGACCTCGTCGAGCAGCTCGGCGTGCGTGTAGCCGAGGAGCGACACCGCGCGCTTGTAGGCGACGACCGGTCCTTCGGAGCCGGCGATCAGCTGATCGAGCAGAGACAGGGTGTCGCGCGGCGAGCCGCCGCCCGCGCGCACGACGAGCGGCAGGACGCCCGACTCGACGGTCACGCCCTCGCTCTCGCACAGCTCTTCGACGTAGGTGAGCATCGCCGCCGGGGGCACCAGCCGGAACGGGTAGTGGTGCGTGCGCGAGCGGATGGTGCCGATGACCTTCTCGGGCTCGGTCGTCGCGAAGATGAACTTCACGTGGTCGGGCGGCTCTTCGACGAGCTTGAGCAGCGCGTTGAAGCCCTGCGGCGTCACCATGTGCGCCTCATCGAGGATGAAGATCTTGAAGCGGTCTCGCGCCGGCGCGAAGATCGCCCGCTCGCGGAGGTCGCGCGCGTCGTCGACGCCGTTGTGCGAGGCGGCATCGATCTCGACGACGTCGAGGGATCCGCCGCCCCCACGACCCAGCTCGATGCAGCTGTCGCACTTGCCGCAGGGAGTGTCGGTCGGCCCCTCGGCGCAGTTCAGGCAGCGCGCGAGGATGCGCGCCGACGTGGTCTTGCCGCAGCCGCGCGGCCCCGAGAACAGGTAGGCGTGGCCGACCCGATCGCTGCGCAGGGCCGTCATGAGCGGCTCGGTGACCTGAGCCTGCCCGATCATCTCGCCGAACGCCTCAGGACGGTAACGGCGGTAGAGGGCTGTGGTCACCGGATAAGCCTAGGCCGTGCCTCCGACACTTCGACCGGCTCAGCGCATCGCATCCCGGCGGCCCTCCTGATCACGCGTCCACTGGCTGGTCCGGGGCATCGGCGAATTCGCCGAGGATCGGAATCGCGGTCGTCACGGTGGGGACGGATGCCGAGAGCAGGGTGCCGTCCTCGCGACGGACGTCCTCGAACTGGCGGATCGTCGGACGGCCCGAGAGGACCGGACCCTGATCGGCCAGCGGCACGACGACCTCTTCGCCCGGAGCGACGGTGAAGGTCTTTCCGCGAACGCCGAACTCGACGGCGGCGGGACCCGACGCCGACACCCGCATCTCGCGGCGCGTCACCGAGATGTCGAGCTGCGTGCCATGCCACTGCAGCGCGAAGGCGAGCTCGTCCCACGACGCGGGGAGCCGGGGATCGAACGTCAGGTTGCCGAAGTGATCGCGCATCCCGCCGAATCCCGACACCAGCGCCGTCCACACGCCGCCGGCGGAGGCGACGTGCACACCGTCCGCGGCGTTGTGGTGGAGGTCCCCCAGGTCGACGAACGCCGACTGCAGGAAGTACTCGAGGGCGAGGTCCTGGTAGCCGACCTCCGCCGCGAGGATCGCCTGCACGACGGACGAGAGCGTCGAGTCGCCGGTGGTCAGCGGGTCGTAGTACTCGAAGTCGGCGAGCTTCTCGTCGGGGGTGAAGTGATTGCCCTGGAGGAACAGGGCGAGCACGACGTCGGCCTGCTTGAGGACCTGGTACCGGTAGATGACCAGCGGGTGGAAGTGCAGCAGCAGCGGCCGCTTGTCGGGCGGGGTGTGCTCGAGGTCCCAGATCTCGCGCTCGAGGAACACCGCATCCTGAGGGTGGATGCCGAAGGCCGCGCTGTAGGGGATGTGCATCGCCTCGGCGGCACGCTCCCATGCGTCCGTTTCATCGGGGTCGAGGGCCAGGCGATCGACCATCAGCCGGTACGCCTCGGGCTGCTCGTCGGCCATCTGCCGGACGCTGCGCGCGGCGAACCGCAGGTTGAAGCGCGCCATGACGTTCGTGAACAGGTTGTCGTTGACGACGGTGGTGTACTCGTCCGGACCCGTCACCCCGTGGATGTGGAACGATTCGAGGCTGTCGTCGCTCGTGCGCCAGAACCCCAGCGTGGTCCAGAGCCTGGCCGTCTCGACCGCGATGTCGATGCCCTCGCGATAGAGGAATTCGACGTCGTTCGTCGCACGCACGTACTTCGCCAGCGCGAAGCTCACGTCGGCGTTGATGTGGTACTGCGCGGTGCCGGCGGCGTAGTACGCGGATGCCTCTTCGCCGTTGATCGTCCGCCACGGGAAGAGCGCGCCCGCCTCGTTGAGCTGGAAGGCGCGCCGCCGAGCCGCGGGGAGCATCAGGTACCGCATGCGCAGGGCGTTCCTCGCCCACTGGGGCGTCGTGTACATCAGGAACGGCAGGACGTAGATCTCGGTGTCCCAGAAGTAGTGGCCGCTGTAGCCCGAGCCCGAGACCCCCTTGGCGGGGACGCCCTGCCCGTCGGCGCGTGCCGCGGCCTGCGCGAGCTGGAGCAGGCACCAGCGCGTCGCCTGCTGCAGCGCATCATGGCCCGCGATGCGGATGTCGGAGCGCTTCCAGAACGCGTCGAGCCACGCGCGCTGCTCGGCGAAGACGGCGTCCATGCCGACGGTCAGCGCGCGGTCGAGGCTGCGGCGGCACCGGTCGACGAGCTCGCGCGCCGGCACGCCGCGAGAGGTGTGGTAGGCCACGAGCTTCGTGACGCGGATCGGCACGCCCGCCTTGGCCTGCACGCGGAAGACGTTCTTGGCGATGTCGGGCTCGATCATCCGGCGCGCCGAATACTCGTTCGCCGTCTCGATCAGGTGGTCCGCCGCCACGGCCAGCGTCATGCCGGATTGGGAGGTGCGGTACGACAGCGCGGAGCGCATGTCCTCCTGCCAGTACTCCTGCGGCTCGAGGACGCGCTCCTGGATCTTCTCGGTCTTGCGGGGGTCGAACCCGCCCTTCTTCGAGGGCGGCGGCGACCCGCCGTAGACGTCCTCGCCGTCCTGGCGATTCAGAATCTGGCAGTTGACCGTCACGGCGGCGTCCGCGTTCAGCACCGTCACCTCGACCCGCATGACGGCGAGGTGCTTCTCTTCGAACGAGACGAGGCGCTCGAAGTCGATGCGCACCTCTTTGCCCGAGGGCGTCACCCAGGTCAGGCCGCGGCGGAGGACGCCCTCGCGCATGTCGAGGGACCGCTCGTACTCACGCACGTCAGCCACGTCGAATGACAGGGGCTCGTCGTCGACGTAGACGCGCATGATCTTCGCGTCGGGTGCGTTGATGATCGTCTGGCCGACCTCGGCGAAGCCGTAGGCCTGCTCGGCATGGCGGATGAGGAACGTCTCGTGGAACCCGTTGATGAACGTGCCGTGCTCGTGGGCATGACGCCCTTCGGGCTGGTTGCCGCGCAGGCCGAGGTATCCGTTGCCCACGGCGAAGAGGGTTTCGCTGACACCGGCCTCGGCGATGGAGAACGACTTCTCGACGAGCCGCCACGGGTCGACGGGAAAGCGATCGCGATCGATCATGGGACGAGCTCCTGAAGGTCCTGGACGACGATGTGGGCACCGGCTGCGCGGAGATCATCTGCACCGACTCCCCGGTCCACGCCGATGACGAGGCCGAAGCCCGCCGCCGCCGCGGACTTGACGCCGCTCAGGGCGTCTTCGACGGCGGCGCTGCGTGCGGGTTCGACACCCAGCATCCGCGCCCCCTCGAGGAAGACGTCCGGTGCGGGCTTCGAGGCGTGATCGTCGCGCTCGGCGATCACGCCGTCCATCACGACGGGGAAGCGATCGCGGATGCCGGCGACCTGGAGCACCTCTTCGGCGTTCTTCGAGCTGGACACGACGGCGATCGGGGTGCCCGCGGCCTGCAGGACGTCCAGCAGTGCGACCGAGCCGGGATACGGCTGGATGCCGTCGCCGCGCAGCACGCGGGAGAAGACGGCGTTCTTGCGGTTGCCGATGCCGCAGACGGTGTCGGTCTCCGGGGCGTCCGACGGCTCGCCCCACGGCACCTCGACATCGCGGCTGTGCAGCAGGCTCGCGACGCCGTCGTAGCGCTTCTTGCCGTCGAGATATTCGAAGTAGTCGCGCTCGGTGTACGGAGGCTCGAGGCCCCACGCCGTGAAGAGCTCCTCGAACATCGTCTGCCACGCGTGCATGTGCACTTCGGCGGTGGGCGTCAGCACGCCGTCGAGATCGAAGAGCACGGCGTCATAGCCGGTCAGATCGGGCAGTGCAGTGGGCACAGAACCTCCTGGCGAACGGTACGGGTGTCGGTGTGACCGGCTCTTCGTCGCGCCGTCCTGCAAGCGTAGTCGGCTCGCGCGGACAGCAGGAATGACGTCACACGGTGGACGTCGAGCGGATTCCGGATGCCGCGGCCGGTGGCCTCCGCAGAGGCTCAGGCGGCGTCGGCCGTGGCAGCAGCGTCAAGCGCCTGCCGGGCGATCTCCAGCTCCTCGTTCGTGGGCACCACGAGCACCGTCACGTCCGAGGAATCAGCGGAGATCACGCGGATGCCGCGCTCGCGCGCCTCGTTGCGCTCAGGGTCGAGCTCCACACCGGCGAACCCGAGGGTCGCCAGCGCGCCCGCACGCACGAGCGGGGAATTCTCGCCGACGCCGGCGGTGAAGACGATGACATCCGCGCCGCCCAGCTCAGCCAGGTAGGCGCCGGCATAGGAGCGGAGCCGATGGAGGTAGACCTCGAAGGCGAGGATGGCCGCGGCATCCCCCTGCTCGACCCGTTCTTCGATGTCGCGCATGTCGGAGACGCCGGCGAGTCCGAGCAGCCCGCTGCGGCGGTTCAGGAGCGTGTCGAGGTCGTCGATCGACATGCTCGCGCGGCGCGCCAGGTGGAACAGCACCGCGGCGTCGATGTCACCGGAGCGGGTGCCCATCACGAGTCCCTCGAGGGGCGTGAGTCCCATCGAGGTGTCGACGGACCGACCGCCGTCCACCGCCGTGACGGATGCGCCGTTGCCGAGGTGGAAGACGATCTGCTTGAGCTCGGCCAGGGGACGGCCGAGGAACGCGGCCGCTGCCTCCGAGACGAACTTGTGCGACGTGCCGTGGAAGCCGTAGCGGCGCACGCGGTGCGCCTCGGCGAGCTCGCGGTCGATCGCGTATGTGTAGGCCGAGGGCGGAAGCGTCTGGTGGAACGCCGTGTCGAAGACGGCGACGTGCGGCAGCGCGGGGAACGCCGCCTTCGCGGCCTTGATCCCCTGCAGCGCACCCGGGTTGTGCAGCGGCGCGAGGACCGAGAGCTCGTCGATGTTGATCTCGACCAGCGGGGTGATGAGCGGTCGGCTCGAAGAAGCGCGCACCTCCGTGGACGACACGATGGCCGACGGCGACCGGGGCGCGGTCTTCGAGAGACGGACCGTGCTCGGCGAAGGCGTCGAGCATGACCTTGAAGCCCGCGGTGTGATCGGGGATCGGCAGCTCGCGCGTGTACTTCGCGTCCGTCGCCGTCACGGACGCTTCTCCTGCGCCGGCGACGAAGTGCACCTTGTGCTGCGAGTCCCCGACGTCCTCGCCGATGCGCTCGACCAGCCCCGATGCCAGCACGGCCTCGGCATCCATGTCGATGAGCTGGTACTTGAACGAGGACGATCCGCTGTTGACGACCAGCACGACACTCATCGGGATGCCTCTCCCTGGGCCTGGATCGCCGTGATCGCGATCGTGTTGACGATGTCATCCACGAGCGCGCCGCGGGACAGGTCGTTGATGGGCTTGTTGAGCCCCTGCAGGACGGGCCCGATGGCCACGGCGCCGGCCGATCGCTGCACAGCCTTGTAGGTGTTGTTGCCGGTGTTGAGGTCGGGGAACACGAACACCGTCGCACGGCCGGCGACATCGGAGCCCGGCATCTTGGCTTTGGCGACAGCCGCATCAGCGGCGGCGTCGTACTGGATCGGACCCTCGACGAGCAGCTCGGGCGCCCGCTCGCGGACGAGCGCCGTGGCCTCCCGCACCTTCTCGACGTCCGCTCCCGTGCCCGACTCTCCCGTCGAGTACGACAGCATCGCCACGCGCGGCTCGATGCCGAACTGCTGGGCGGTGGCGGCGGAGGACACCGCGATGTCGGCGAGCTGGGTGGCCGTGGGGTCGGGGATGACGGCGCAGTCGCCGTAGACCAGCACGCGGTCGGCGAGGGCCATGAGGAAGACCGAGGAGACGACCGAGACGCCGGGCTTCGTCTTGATGATCTCGAAAGCCGGGCGGATGGTGTGGGCGGTGGTGTGCGCAGCGCCCGAGACCATGCCGTCGGCGAGCCCCAGGTGGACCATGAGCGTCCCGAAGTACGAGACGTCCGTGACGCTGTCGGCGGCCTGCGCGTAGGTGACGCCCTTGTGGGCACGGAGGCGCTCGTACTCGTGCGCGAACTTGTCGACGTGCGCGGCGTCGAAGGGCGACAGGACCTGGGCCGCCCCGATGTCGATGCCGAGCTCCAGCGCCCGCCCGCGCACCTCGCTCTCCTCACCGAGGATGGTGAGGTCGGCGATGCCGCGCGAGAGCACGGTGGCGGCGGCGCGGAGGATCCGGTCGTCGTCGCCCTCCGGCAGGACGATGTGCTTGCGATTCGCCCGGGCGCGGTCCATGAGCCCGTACTCGAACATGAGCGGCGTCAGGACGGTGGCCTTCGCGAGCCCCAGAGAACTGACCAGCGCCTCGGTGTCGACGTGGGTCTCGAACATCGCGAGCGCCGTGTCGTAGCGCCGCTGGGAGCCGGCGGCGAGGCGCCCGCGCGTCGACATCACCGTCAGCGCCGTCTCGTAGGTGCCGAGGTCGGTCGAGAGGATCGGGAGCGTCACCCCGATGCCGTCGATCAGCCGGTCGATGTCGTCGGGGAGCGGGAAGGGGCCGTTGAGCACGATCCCCGAGAGCGACGGGAACGTGCCCGACCGATGCGCCAGGAGCGCGGCGAGCAGCACCTCGGTGCGATCCGCCGGAATGATCACGAGCGAGCCCTCGAGCAGACGGGGCAGGGCGTTGACCATCGACATCCCCGCGATGACCACCCCGAGAACCTCGCGAGACAGGAGCTCGTCATCGCCCTTCGTGAACGTGGCGTCGAGAGTGCGCATGACATCGCGCACCGCGGGCGCGACCAGGTAGCGGTCTTCCGGGAGAGCCCAGACCGGAAGTCTGCCGTCCGGCGACGGGCGCTCGGGCAGATGCGCTGCGTCGACGACGGACTGGACCGCGGCGACCGAGTCGACCAGCACCTCGGGGTCCACGCGGTTGGCGATCACCGCGAGGAGGCCGGCGCGCCCGTTCACGAGCTCGGTGAGTGCGAGCGAGGCGATCTGGCCGAGCTCGCCCGGCGTGCGGGCGGGTGAGGTTCCGAGCTCCTCCCCCTGCCCCGCGCGGCCGCTCAGAACGAGCAGGACGGGAGCGCCGAGGTTGGCGGCGATGCGCGCGTTGTAGCCCAGTTCGGCGGGACTTCCGACGTCGGTGTAGTCGCTGCCCACGATCACGACCGCGTCGCACAGCCCCTCGACGGCCTTGTAGCGCTCGATGATCCTCACGAGCGCGGCATCCGGATCGCGGCGCACATCGTCGTAGGTGACGCCGACGCAGAGGTCGTAGTCCAGGTCGACGCCGTCGTGGTCGAGCAGCATCTCGAGCACGTAGTCGCGCTCCGCCGTCGAGCGTGCGATAGGCCGGAAGACCCCTACCCGGGCCGTGGCGCGGCTCAGCGCGTCGAGCACCCCCAGCGCGATCGTCGACTTGCCCGAGTGACCTTCGGCCGAGGTGATGAAGATGCTCTGCGCCACGAGGCCCACTCTATGGGCGGGCCGGATGCCGCGGCCAGAGTGCCCGCTGGCTGTCACAGGACGTTCATCCTCCATCGCTAGGCTCGCGTTCATGCCTCCGACTCCGGGTGTCGACGTCCCCGACCACCGCGGCCGGACGGGCCTGGACCGCACGGGTCTGGATCTCGACCGCAACCCGAACGTGCGGGTGAGGGATGTCGAACTGCTGGCCTCCGCGTGGCACGTGCTGCGCAGGACCACACTCGAGTACACCGACGGCACCGGCACCGTCTCGACCCAGCAGCGCGAGACCTACGACCGCGGCAACGGGGCGACCGTGCTGCTCTACGAGCCCGATCAGCGCACCGTCCTGCTGACGCGCCAGTTCCGCTACCCGGTCTATGTCAACGACCACCCCGACGGGATGCTGGTCGAGACGGCCGCCGGGCTGCTGGACGACGACGACCCCGAGACCGCGATCCGCCGCGAGGCCGCCGAGGAGACCGGCCTCCACATCGGCGAGCTGCAGCACGTGTACGACGTGTACATGAGCCCCGGCTCGGTGACGGAGCGCATCCACTTCTACGCGGCGCCCTTCGCGGCGGCGGCCCGCCTGAACGACCGTGCCGGACTCGTCGAGGAGGGCGAGGACATCGAGCTGGTCGAGCTCGACATCGACGAGGCGCTCCAGTGGATCCGCGACGGGCGCATCCAGGACGCGAAGACGATCATGCTGCTGCACTGGGCCGTGTTGGAGGGTCCTTTCGCCCGATGAACACCTCCCGCAGCGGCAGTCGCACCCGCCGCGCCGCTCGCACGCCACGCGCCCTTCGCGCGATGCATCTCGGGCTCCTTGCCGCCTACACCGCGTTCGTGCTCTTCATGACGATCACGCCGCGCGGAGCGGGCGACGGGGCGCTGACCCGGTGGGTGAGCGAGACGCTCGACGACCTGCATGCTCGCGGGATCGCGCTGTGGGTGGACTTCCTCACGATCGAGTTCATCGCGAACATCCTGATGTTCGTGCCGCTGGGATTCCTCACCGCACTGGTGCTCCAGCGCCGGCGCTGGTGGCTGCTGTGGGTGGTGGGCACGGCGTTCTCGGGCCTGATCGAGCTGTGGCAGCTGCTCTTCCTGCCTGAGCGCTATCCCGACTGGCGCGATCTCGTGTCGAACACGATCGGCTTCCTCATCGGCGCGGGCCTCGGGGTGCTGATCCGCCGACGCGCCGGCATCCGGGCATGAAAAGACTCTCCGCGCACCCGGCAGAGCCTGGTTACCCTTGCTACGTTTCCGTCCTGGGGGAGTTGGCCTGGATGCCGCCGCGCGGAGAGCTGTGAACAGTCTACCCGTCCGACGACGTGTCGATGTCAGCCGGGTATCAGCGCAGGGGCTCTTCAGGCCCTTCCCAGCCCTGTGCTCTCGAGGCGCGGCTAGGATCGATCGAAGGGCGATGATGCCCGGTCGCGACAGTGGAACCCGAGGGAATCGCATGACCGAAACTGCGACGACGGATGCCTTGACAGCCGATGCGATCACGCTCGATGCGAGCGGATTCGCGCGTGCGACCGACGACATCCTGGCCTCGATCGGCAGTGTCATCGACGGAAAGCCGGATGCTGTGCGGTCCTCGCTCGTGTGCCTGCTCGCGGAGGGGCATCTGCTCATCGAGGACGTCCCGGGCGTCGGCAAGACGATGCTGGCGCGGGCACTTGCCGCCTCGGTCCACGCGACGGTCCGGCGCATCCAGTTCACCCCGGATCTGCTCCCCGGCGATGTCACCGGCGTGAGCGTCTTCAACCCGCTGGAGCGCGAGTTCGAGTTCAAGCAGGGCGCGATCTTCGCCAACATCGTGATCGCGGACGAGATCAACCGGTCATCCCCCAAGACCCAGTCCGCCCTGCTCGAGGCGATGGAGGAGCAGCAGGTCACCGTCGACGGGCACTCCCATCTCCTGCCGGCGCCGTTCCTCGTCGTGGCGACGCAGAATCCGCTCGAGATGGAGGGCACGTACGCCCTCCCCGAGGCGCAGCGCGACCGCTTCATGATGCGGATCTCGATGGGGTACCCCGACGCCAGGTCCGAGGCGCTCATGCTGCGGCAGCGCGACTCCGTCAACCCGCTCGAGGCCATCCGGGGCGTCGTCACGGGCGCGGAGGTCTCAGCGCTCATCGCGTGGGCGCGCGCCGTGCACGTCGCTCCCACGATCGAGGACTACGCGGTTGCGCTCGCGCAGGCGACCCGCAGCCACTCCGATCTGCGGCTCGGGGCGAGCCCCCGCGCGACGCTGCAGCTGGTGCGGGCGGCGAAGGTGTGGGCCGCTCTCGACGGCCGCGAGTTCGTCATCCCGGACGACATCACCGCGCTCCTCATCCCCGTCTTCGCGCACCGCCTGATCCCCACCCGCTCGGCGGGCGGCTCGCGGGCACGCTCGGGAGCCGACGCCGTGACGATGATTCTCGAGCGGATCGCGCAGAGCGTGCGCGTGCCGATCGCCGCCCGACCCTGAAGTCCGGAACCCGACATGCGCGCCCGAATCGCCGTGAGGCCGTCATGAGACGGCTGTGGCCGCTCACCGCCCGGGGCACGGGAGCGCTCGCCCTCGGCGTCGGCTGCTTCATCCTGGCGAACGAGATCGGCGTCGTCGAGCTGATGTACTTCGGGATGCTGCTTCTCGGGGTGCTCGCGGCCGGCTGGGTGTCTCTGCACCTCGTGCGGCGCACCGACCGCGTCTCGCGCTCGCTCTCCCCCGACATCGGCACCGTCGGACGCACCTCGACGGTGATCGCCCGGCTCGGCGTGCGCTCGCCTTTCGCCGATGTCACCCGGCACCTGGGAGGACGGGCTGCCCAAGGGGATCGACGGCACGGCCCGAGGCGCCTTTCCGGCCGTCGGCTCCGGGTTCAGCGGCGCCGAGAAGGTGCTCGAACTCGAGTACACGATCACGGGCGCCCGGCGCGGCATCCACTCCCTCGGCCCGCTCACGGTGACCTCGACCGACCCGTTCGGGCTGACCCGGCGGCGGACGGTGTTCAGCGACCACACGAAGGCGACGATCGCCCCCGCCGTCATCGAGCTCTCGCCGCTCACCAACCTGCTCGGCGACGCCGGCGGAACACTGCATTCGCAGACCAACCACCTCGGTCAGGGCGCTGACAATCTCGTGGCGCGCCCGTACGCTCCGGGCGATTCGATGCGCCGGATCCACTGGCGGGCCTCCGCGCACCGCGGCGACCTGATGGTGCGCCAGGAGGAGCAGGAGTCCACGCCGGATGCCGTCGTCGTCCTCGACCGGGGCGTGCTGCGCTACTCCGCCGACGCGATGAGGGCCACCGGAGCGGATGCCGGGTTCGAGGTCGGCGGTCTCGGTCGCGGTGTCGGTCATCGCTCGGCTGGTGCACGACGGCTACGCGGTCGACATCATCGACTCGGACGGCACGCCGCTGGCTGAGCGCATCGAGGGCGGCGACACGACGGCCGTCGAGGACGTGCGGACGCACTTCGCTGCTCTGACGGCCCGGCATGACGATCACCTCGTCGCACTTCCCAAGGTCTTCCAGGGCGTCATGACGGGCCCCGTCATCCTGATCGTCGGGCGACTGGACCGAGCGGATGCCGAAGCCCTCGCGCCGATCGTCCACCACAGCTCGCTGCCCATCCTGTTCGCGGTGTCCCCGTCCGCGGGACGCCCTCGACCGGGCCTTCGACGTCGGGTGGCATGCGGCATCCATCGCTCCGGAGAGCGACCTCGCCAGCACGTGGACAGCTGTCGTCGAGCGTGGAGTGAGCCGTGCGTTCCGCTGAGCGCGTGCGCGCCGAAGAGGGCCCGGCCGCCTCGGCGACTGCGCCGCGGCGAGCCGCGGACGACCGCGACCTCCGCCGCCCGCCTGATCTGGCGCTGACGATCGGCGTCCTCATCGCCATCGTCGCCGCCCTCGTGCCCGTCACGGGCGTCATCCGCCCGTGGCCGTGGCTCCTCGGAGCGGCGCTGCTGTCGGCGACGGTCCTCGGCGTCGGGTACGTCGCGCGCCGCCATCGGCTCGCCGGCGGTGGCGGTGAGTCTCCTCGAGGCTGCCGCCTGGGCCCTCGCGCTGACTTTCGTGTTCTTCCGCGACACCGCCCTCCTGTGGATCATCCCGACCCCCGCCACTCTGCGCGCGGTCGGTGAGTCGCTCACCGAAGCGTCGAACGAGATCGCGCTCGGCGCCGCACCGCTGGAGGCGGGGGCCGGCCTGGCGTTCCTCATCGTCGGCTCCACCGCGCTGCTCGCGATCATCATCGACCATGTCGTCCTGACGGCCCGGATGCCGCTCCTCGCCGCCGTCGGGTTGATCGCCGTGTCGCTGATCCCCTCCATCGCGGTGCCGCGCGGCGTCGACGTGGCGGCCTTCGTGATGCTGGCGGGCGCGGTGCTCTTCCTCATCCGAGCCGAGACGCGCTCGCGAGAGCCGAAGGCCGACCGCGCGGCATCCCGCTCCGGAGGCGTCACCGCCACCGCCCTGGGAATCGGCGCGGTCGCCGTGATCGTCGCGATCGTCGCCGCCCCGCTCCTTCCGCAGCCCTCTGTGCAGCCGGGAGCCGGCGGTATCGGGACCGGTCCGGGCATCGACGTCTCCCTGCAGCTCGGGGACGACCTGCGCAGACCTCGCGAGACGGTCGCCCTCACCGTGCGCTCGACGCTCCCCGGAGCGCCCTACCTGCGTGCGGCGACGCTCTCCCACTTCGACGGCGGGGTCTGGGAGCCCGATCACGGGCGCTCGGTTCCGCTCGCGAGCGAGCTCGCCCTCAGCGAGGTGGAGGTCGCGACCGACGTCCGGGTCAGCGAGTACACCACGACCGTCGAGGTCAAGGACCTCGTCTCACCCTGGCTCCCGGTGCCGTACCCCGCCGTGGGCGTGTCCGGGCTGGAGGGCGAATGGGATGCCGTTCCGTTCAACCGCACCGTGCTCAGCCGCCAGTCCACGACGTCGGGGCAGCGCTACGAGGTCGTGACCCACGTGCCCAGACCCTCTCTCGAGCAGATCGGGGCCGCCTCCTCGAGGGACTCTCAGGTCACCGACGAGACGCGGGCACTCCCGGGCGGCATGCCGCCGATCATCGCCGAGACGGCAGCCCTGGTGACCCAGGGAGCCGCGAACGACTACGAGTCCCTCGCGATGCTTCAGCGCTGGTTCCGCAGCTCCGGCAACTTCAGGTATTCCCTGGATTCGCCGGTCGAGGATCGCTTCGACGGCAGCGGCGCGCAGGCGGTCGCGCGGTTCCTCGACGTGCGCGAGGGCTATTGCGTCCACTTCGCTTCTGCATTCGCACTGATGGCGAGGACCCTCGGGATGCCGTCCCGCATCGTCGTGGGATATCTCCCGGGAACGGCGACGACGGACGAAGTGGATGGGCAGACGCTCTACCAGGTCGCCAGCAGTCAGCTGCACGCGTGGCCCGAGGTGTACTTCCAGGGCATCGGGTGGATCCCGTTCGAGCCGACCGTGGGGCTCGGGACGCCGACCAGCTTCTCCCCCGCCGCGACCCTGGGCGACAATGCCGGGCAGGGCGAGGACGTCGAGCCGGCTCCCTCCGCGTCGGCGTCGGCACTCGACCCCGGCGCAGACCGGGACATCCCCGACCAGGGCGCGTCTGGACCGGGATTCTCGTCGACGACGATCAATCCGCTCCCCGTCTTCGGCATGGTGATCGCGGCGCTCGCCGCTCTGGCGATTCCCGCGCTCGTTCAGGGCGCGCGCACGCGGCGGCTGCTGCGTGCCGCCCGACGGGGCGATGCTGTCGCTGCCTGGACCGTGGTTCAGGATGCCGCGATCGACCTCGGCATCCCCGTTCCGCCAAGCGATTCTCCGCGTTCGCTCGGCCATCGCCTGATCCACGCGCACGGGGCTCCGCTCGAGGCCACGACCCGCCTCGTGTCTGCCATCGAGCGCGCGAGCTACTCCCCCGCCGGCGGGGCTTCCGCCGACGCCTCGATGGCAGATGCCGCGGCGGCCGTGCGGGCCGGGCTGCTCGCAGAGCTCCCCTCGGGCAGACGTGCCCTCGCGGTGCTCGTCCCACGCTCACTCGTCATCCGTCCGGGGTCCGTCTACGCCGGCGCGGGCGCTCGGGCATCTGCGACGCGCTGACCGGCGTAGAGCACCTACGGTTCGGCCGGGCATCCCGCACCAGGTAGAATGTCCTTCGGCCCTTCGGGGCCTAGGAGGATTCGCCTAGTGGCCTATGGCGCACGCTTGGAAAGCGTGTTGGGTGAAAGCCCTCGGGGGTTCGAATCCCCCATCCTCCGCCCCTGTGATCCCAGTGTTTTCAAGGGATCGCGACTCATTTGAAAAGCCGTGGCACAGTTGGTGGCACAGTTAACGCCGTTTTCAGTCCGCTGAGAGGCCCGATTTTCCGCGGATCGGGCCCTCGGCGGAAATGTGGCAGCCCTTGACATGACGACGTCATGACGCCCCGGCGCTGGCGGAATTCGGACACGATTTCCGCCACAATTTCGGAACGGCGATTGAGGAGCGCATTCCGCGCCAACTGTGTGGCCGCCTCCGCACTCGTACTGGTGGCAGACTGCTCACGTGCGTGAGGGTGAACTCGACGTTGTGAGCGGTCCGCGGTTGGAGACTCGCCCGGAGGTCGCCAGCATCGGCATTCGTGAGATCGTGCCTTTTCGCACCATGCTCTCTCATAGAGATCGACTGCTCGCGGAACTACTCGAGTGGCTGACGCAGCACGCAATCGAGCCCAACGGGCACTTCTTTCTCCGTCTGCATGTGGTCAATATGGCTGAACTCATGGACATCGAGGTCGGAGTCGTCACTGCGAGCGACGTCTTCGACTCCCGGGTCCAACCGGGATCACTTCCCGCCGGCAACTACGCGGTGCTGGCATATCGGGCAAAGTCGATGGCGGCGAACCGTCGGCTGCATGCCTGGGTGCGCGAACAGGGCCTCGTTCTGGATTCACATCCCGTCCCCGCGGGTGAAGCGTTCGCGAGCCGGTGCGAGATCTATCTGACAGACCCCCGCAGCGAGAAGCGCAAAACGCGCTGGGTCGTCGAGCTTGCCTTCCTGATCCGCGATCGGCATCAGACCAGCATCCGCTGAGGATCCCAACGTGCACGACGAACAGCGACGGCAGACGGGTGTTGCGTTGGCTGGGTCGTTGTGGGACTCGGGCTATTCGGTCTTGCGTTCCTTGCTCGCTGGCGTTCGCGGGGTAGCCGGCGATCCTGAAGTGCCGCGCCCGACAGCCGGTCCCCCAGGGGGCTGGACTGCTTACCGGTTGAGTTCGTCGACGTGGGCGATGATGTCGAGACGTGTGAGCAAGAGGTCGGCGGCGGTCGCCATGTTGGATATCCCGACGACGGTGATGACTGCCGCGATGATGACTGTCGCCGCGATCGCGGGGAGGGCGTAGCGCCGCCTCACGGTGAGGATGATGACTGTGATCGCGCTGAGGATGGCGATCGTTTGACCGGCCACCGTGGCGAACGCCATTCGGATTGCGCCATCGACGGTGAGCGCGCCGTAGTTGTTCAGCGCGATGCTCAGCGCCGCCGGGATCACGAGGACTCCCACGATGAGAACGGCGGTGCGGCTGAGGTGACGCGAACGCTTCGCAACGAGGGGCTGCTCCGTTGCGGGGGGCGCGGTCATACGTCTGACCATAGTGGCGTCGGGTTCCCGCCCACCACGTCGATCGGCTACCAAATTTCCTCGGCGGGACCGGGACGGATCGGTGGGTCTTCGCACGATGAGCGGTGACTGATCGCGCTATCTCCGGCAGAGCAATCGGTCGGCGCTCTGGACTGCGAGCTGTCCAGCCATTGCTGGATGTGGGCGGTGGGCGCACTTGCCCAGTCAGATCGCCATCGCGACCTCGCCGTATCCCATCGCGATGAGGAACGACAGCCCTGCAAGGGCGGCCGACATCGGCACCATCGTGTAGCGCTCTGGTTTGCTGCGGGAGATCGCGTTCATGCCGATGCCGAGCACGAAGTACGCGAAGATCACCCACATCGCGACCTCGGAGAACGGGTGAGGGAACATGTCAATGGCGCCCACGCGATCCCAAGCGATCACCACAATCAGCCCATAGACGACGATCGAGACCGCGCTGCCAAACCGTAGTCGTGCGGGCAGCACTCGATGTTGGCCGCCCCAAGCGAAGGCACCCAGCGGGGCGCCGAGGATGAGGCCAATCTGGAGGAGAGTCAATAGGCCGAGGAGGGCGGTGAGCGCGAGGGCGAAGGGCACGAAAGCCAACGTAGCGCCGCGCATGGTTGATGCACGCCGACAGTGTGCCGCGCTGTCATTTCACGGATCCCGCACCGCCTGCTCAAGTGTGAGCCCTCACCTCCCGTGACAGTGTCTGTGCGACGTTGTGGAGTCGGTGGTGGCCCCTTAGGTGAGGACGCATCCTCGCGCCATGGGGAAGTTCGTCTATGACCCGATAGGCAACTCGGTGATGATCGACGGCCGAACGCTTGCGCACCTGCGCATCGTCATGATGAGTCAGCTCCGCCGGTCCGAGTCCTTCATGTTCGATATGGAGTTGGAGGAGGGGAACGGGCGGATCAGCTTCTGGATGGACCCGTCTGTCCCGTTTCAGCTCCACTTCTTCAGCAGCCGCCCGATTCACACTCCTACGACGCAAATTCGAACCCGTTAGTCGCCGTCTGCGGCGCCGGCATCGCCATCCAACTCAACGGCGAAAGGCTCCGGCTGTCCGACGAAGGCGATGGCTGTCGGGGCGGCATCACCAGCATGAAGTTTGGCCGCCTCGAGCGCTCGGTCAATCGCCAGGTCCATCTCTGATCCAGGATGAACGTGTTGGTCGTCGCTTGACATATCGCCTCCCGCGGCCAGCGTATCCCGAGAGCTCAGCAGCGCGCGCCGCTGCGGAACTCCATCCGCGACGAGCCGCCGAATCAATGCCCACTCTTCCACCGAGATCACCCATCCAATCTGTCTGGGTGGCCTCGTTTCGCCCGTCGCTATGGCCTCGTTTTCAACCGTCGCCGACACGCGCGAATGCGGGTCTCTCAGCGCGACAGTTCGATGAGCACGCGAGATCCGTAACGGGGATCGATGAAGCGGCGCCATCCGCGTGCATTCGGCTCTACGGTGGATGGTTCTCAGGTGATTGTTCGCCTTCGGGTTTGAGACCTCGGCAGATCAGCGCCGCCCGCACGGGGTATGTTCGATGCCTCAGGAGGCGATGCGATGTCGACGGCCCTCAGTTCAGAACCGAAACCGGCATCTGAGGGTCGGGATGCCCGTCGCCGTCGCGCGAAGATCGTAAAGCGCGGGTCGCTGTCGGTTCTGGTGCTCACGATCGCCGGCTTCGTGATTGGCGCGATCGTGATGTTCGGGTGGATGGTCAACGAAACGCACTTCGACCGCCCGACTCAGGAGTTCGACGATTTCGAAAGACAGGTCGAGAGCCTCCCCGGCGTGGTCGGCGTCGACAAAGAGCGGTGGGTCGAAGCGCCGGCGTTCTCGAACCCGACGTCTTGGATGTCGGTCACCGTGGACGATGCTGGACTTCCAGTCCTGCTCGAAACAGCGTGCTCCACCGACTATCCCGACCCCGTGACGTGGTCGATTCGTGTAAGTACGCCCGCCGGAGCGGAGGTGTTGCTGCACGCGGCGCCAACCGACCCCGACGCTGCCGACGGCGACGTGCGGTGTCCTGACTTCGGGCTCGACGCGGTGCCGCTCGTCGACGAACTCGACCGGGTGGCTCCGGGTCTCGCTATCCAGCCGGCGATCTGGGAGGACGACAGATTCGCCCTCGTCGCGCTGGAAGAGCAACTTCCGGCGGGGTTCATTCACCTTCTGCCGCTCATCGAGCACGCTGACGATCTGCTCGCCGCCGCCGGTCTCGATGCGAACGATGCGATCGAAATCAACTCGGCGAATCTCGGCTTCGTCCTCGAGCCAGGCGAACGTGACGCGTACCTCGCGCTGCTCACCGAGCTCGCCGAGCATCGCGCGGTCAGCAGTTACTGGGCCGACAGCGGCACGCCCGTCGAGGGAATCGAGAAGGTGCAGATCGTCGCCCCGGACGAGCAGCACGCGGCGATCGAGGAAGTCATCCGGTCCTCCGGGCTGCACATCGCCGATCTCCCGGTGCGGTTCATCGAGCAATGAGCTCGGTATGACTGGCAGTTCTGCACGCGATCGGCCCATATCCACCGGGTCGAGCAGAGCCAAGCCGCCCCAACCTGATCCCCCGCTCAGCAGCGGATGGAGAGCCCGTCGCGGCCGGCAGGTAGGTGCCGTTCGCAAGCCGGTCCTTGACCGCGCGGCCTTTGACTCTGGAGTTCGGTTACACCCAGACGATCCCTACCCGGGCGCCATGCACCGGGCAATGGTGGTGGATCTGGAACATGTACGGACTCGGGACCGAGTTCTGGCAGATCCCGTGAACGCAGCATCGACGGCAGTGATCCGGTTGCGCAGAGGATGACGGAGACTCGCGCGCGAGTCAACCCGGTTGAGAGCCCGGCATGCGGTCGTAGCGTGACACGCATGGAGAAGGCAGAGAACGAGGACGCCGCGATCCACCACGTCGTGGACCGGCTCACATCGCTATTCCCATCCGTGCCGCCGGACGACATAGAAGCGCGGGTCGCCGAGGTGCAGGAGTCGCTGGATGATGCACCGGTACGCGACTTCGTGCCCGTCATCGTCGAGCACGACGTCAAGGCACGGCTGCGGGAGGAGGGCAACACCCCCGAGCCGACACCCGCCGAACCGGACTGAGGCCGGCAGAGCCACCGCGTCTGCTGGCGGTGCAGCGCGTGGCAGCTACTCGTCTACACATCGTCCCGCTCATCGCTCATCGTCGGTGACGCGGCCGAAGTCGCGGATGGCGAGCGGGTGCGGAACTCGTGCGAGGCGTCGGAGACGATCTGACGTTCCCTGTCCGCCGATGCCCGAAGTTCGCGGATCAGCTCGTTCAGTGTCTCCGCGAGGGCTGAGATCTCGTCTTGGGCCGGACCCACCGGCAGCAGTACGGTGCTCGGTGAGGAAACCAGGTCGGCCGCACTGCGTCGGAGGCGCGTGACGGGGCTGAGCGCGGCGGACCCGATCAGCCACGCCGCGACGCCGAATCCGAGATTTATCAGCGCGAAGGCGACGATGAGAAGCATGGCGACGTCTTGGAGGACGTGATCGTCCTGCCTGCCTGCGGTGATCACCCGCCACTCGCCGCCTGCCGTCGTGACGGAGGTGACGTTCACGACGTAGACCGAGTCGCGCGACCCGACGACCTTTGTGCCTCCGGCACCGGATGCGAGATCCGGGATCCGATCAGCGAGGGAGCCGGGGAGCGCGTTGAAGACCACCGTGCCCTCCGGTGCGACGACGGCAGCGAACTGCCCGGGCGCCGGCCGATCGAACTCTTCGATCTCACCCTCATGGATGGCGGTGATATAGGGGCCCCCGGTGCTCTCCAGCACGCGGGACTGGTCATTGCGGATGATCCGATCAACCTGGCTGTAGATGACGACCCCCGCCGCGATCGAGATCAGGATCGCGATCAGGAGGCTACCGCCTGTGATGCGAGCACGGATGGTCAGGCGGGATAGATTCACGGGTGGTCCGAAACCAGTTCGTATCCGACGCCCCGGGCGGTGACGATACGCACCGGAGTGTCCACCGCCTCCAGCTTGCGGCGCACATAGCTGACGTATTGATCGACGATGTTGGGATCGATGTAGGCCGACGAGCCCCAGATCGTGTCGAGGATCTCGGCCCGTGGGATCACCCGGCCCTCGTTGGCCGCGAGGAGCCGGAGCAGGTCGAATTCGGTGCGGCTGAGCCGCAGCGCTCGGCCTGCCGCGGAGATCGTGTGGCGGGAGATGTCGATCTGCAGACCCGCAAGCTCCACTCGCTCTGCACCGATCGCATCACGTCGACTGAGCGCGCGGAGCCGTGCCGCGAGCTCGGCGAACTCAAACGGCTTCGTCAGGTAGTCATCGGCACCGGCATCGAGGCCTTTCACCCGATCATCGACCGCGTCCCGTGCGGTGAGCAGGAGGATGGCAAGTCCGGGGTTCTGCCGACGCAGCCAGCGGCACACCTCGAACCCCGACATCCCGGGAAGCATCACGTCGAGAACGGCGATGTCGCAGCCCCCATCGGTGGCGTAGGAGATGGCGTCCGCGCCGTTGTCGGCGGTGTGGACCAGGTAGCCCTCGCCACGGAGACCCCGGGCGAGGAGGTCGGCCATCTCCGGCTCGTCTTCGACGATCAGTATGCGCAGCGCCACGAGATCGAGCCTCCCTCCGTGCGATCCTACGGGCCGACCGGATTCGGCTGCCGCCGCGTGCCGCGGGTGCGCCGTCCCCACTGCCGGCGAACCTCGACCGGAGCGCACAGGCGACTCCGCAGGCGCCCAGGGAGCGCTCAGCGGCGCCGCTCGCTCCAGGCCGGCGGCTGAGAGGCCCAGGCGGCCGAGCGCTCGTCGCGCTCGCTGATGAGGGTCGCGAGCCTCAGGCGCGCCAGCGCCTCCTTCCGCACGGTGCGGATTCGGGCGGCGTCGCCCTGCATGGCTTCGGGACCGGCGATCGACCACCATCGGTCGAGGGCGTCGAAGACCTCGGCCGCGTCCTGCTGATCGACGAGGTCACCGGTGAGCCGGGCGACCCCGGTCTGACGGCCCGAGCGATCGGCCTGGAACGCGTGGAACCACAGAATGATGGCGGCCACGCCGGCGCACGCCAGCATCGTGAGGCCCGCCGTCTGCGGAAGTGCGCGGTACGTGTCGACCTCACCCCAGCGGAAGATCACGACGCTGGCTGCGGCCAGCAGCCACAGCATCCCGAAGATGAGGTGGATCACCGCGGGAGCCCGCGAACCCCAGAGCGACCCGTTCGCGCGGCGCGGCTCGAGCCACCACAGCAGCGACACCGAAACGACGGCAAGGATCCCGGCGGGCAGCAAGGCGTCCTGCAGGGGAAGCGGACTGCTGCGCGGAGTGGCGATCAGCGCCACCGCGACCGTGCCGAGGACGAACGCCGCCCCCAGCGCGGCGCGGTGCAGCGCTGTCGAGGTGCGCACCCTCGCCGACACCGGATCGCGTCGTTCGTTGGCCGCCCGGACCGCCTCCGCACGCGCGCGCTCGTGATCGGCGCGCATCCGGGGATCGGAGGCGAGCACCGCGACTCGCCATGCGTCCTCGACGGCCGCCCGGGCGTCGGGATAGTCGGCGTCGAAGAGGATGAGGTCGATCCGGCCCAGCGTGCGCTCGTTCAAGCCCGTCGCGGGGCGGTGTCCGGCTCCGGCCATCGTTTCCTCCTCGCCCCTCGTCGGGAGTCCGGCTGCTGCCCGCGGTGCCCGGGTAAGCGCGTGGCCCGGGGATCAGTGCCGACTGTGGTCGCCGAGATCGGGCTTCGCCCGCAGCACGTCGGCGATCTCCTCCTCCGGACGGGGTGCGACATTCTCGTCGTCCTCGAGCTCGGGAACGGAGGACTCATCGGGACCCGGGACGTGCCGGTGAGAGGAGTGGTCGTCGGGTGTGCTCACATCGAATCCTTCCGGTCCGCAGACCCTCAGCGTATGCCGGTTCTGCTCCAGGGGGGCCTGTTCTCTCACGGGAGCCCGACGACCGCCACACCCAGCCATTCGGCCAGGTCGGTGATCTCTTCACGGACCGCCTCGTGCTCCTCGGCGTCCCAGGGCACGAGCTCATGCATCGCGTTGATGCACAGCACCTCGCGGGTGCGATCGACCTCGGCGTCCAGCATCCCGATGAATCGGTCTCCGGCCAGGATCGGATGCGCGAAGTACCCGTACTTGCGCTCGCCGGCGGGTTTGAACTGCTCGAGCACGTAGTCGAACCCGAAGATCTCGCTGAGACGGGGCCGGTCGAACAGGATGCCGTCGTAGGGGTTGAGGAGAGCGACGCGACCCGCGGTGTCGTCCTCGAGTGCGGCGAGCGCTTGAGGATCGACGCGATACTTCCTCGCGCTCCCGTCGATGACGACCGGTTCTCCCGCGTCGCCGACCGGCGTCCACGGCGAGCGCTGCTTGGCCAGCCCGGCAGCCTGGAGACGGCGCTCGGCCAGCATCCGCTCCGCCTCGGCCGGGTCGTACTCGGGGAGATCTCCTGGATAGACCCGCTCCGCGAGGTCCCACCGTCTGTGCCGGCCCTCGCGGCCCACGATCGCGACCTCCCCCTGACGCAGGAGGAAGTCGAGCATGTGCGGCACCTGACTCGAGCCCGACCAGCCGTCGGGAGCGCGGCGCACCTGCGCCGTGTCGGGGATCCTGCTCGCGAGCAGCGGACCCTCTGCACGCAGACGCGCCAGCACATCCGAGCGGAAGCCGGCATTCGCCTCGAGCCACTGACGGTGACTGTCTCGCTGCGGCCAGCGCCGCATCCCCGGAAGCATGAGGGGCAGCAGGCTGACAGGCCGGAAGGCGCCTTCGAACTCGAACAGCAGGCGGTCGATCTCGACGGCCTTGTGCAGCTGCCCGGCTTCGTACGACCACCCGATGCGCGACCACAGCACCGTCTGCTCGCAGGGCGCGATCACCGCGGTGGGATCGATCTTGATGGCGCCGAGCTGCTCAGCGACCTCGATCACGTCACCGGGGCGCTCCGCATCCAGCAGCTGGGCGCGCACGATGAGGCGCCGCGCGTCGTCGCGTGTGAGCCGGTGCGTCACATCGTCGAGGGTAGCGGCGTCCGCATACACGCATCATGCGCGACTCTCAATCCCCGGGATGCCGAGCGTCCGGCGTCGTAGCGTCGAGGCATCCCACGATCGAAAGGTGAAGTGATGGCTGCCAACGCGACCAAGAACAGTGCCCCGAGCAAGAACAGCACGTCGAGCACGACGGCCGGCTCGACCGCCGCGAAGAACCGCCGCCGCGCCGCCAAGAGCGGCGCCATGCTGACGAACGAGCAGAACGCCGAGAGCGGCTTCCGTGCGACGGAGTCGCTCAGCGACAACCTCCAGAAGGTGCTCGTCGATCTCATCGAGCTCGCGAGCCAGGGCAAGCAGGCGCACTGGAACGTCGTCGGCAAGAACTTCCGCGACACGCACCGGCAGCTCGACGAGATCATCGAGGCTGCCCGCGAGTTCAGCGACACCGTCGCCGAGCGCATGCGCGCACTCCATGCCCTGCCCGACGGGCGCAGCGACACGGTCGCCGAGACGACGACGCTTCCCGAACTGCCGCAGGGGGAGATCGACACCACCGAGGTCATCGATCTGGTGACCGAGCGACTCGAAGCGGTGATCGGCACCTGTCGGGATGTGCACGACGACGTCGACGACGAGGATCCGACCAGCGCCGACATCCTGCACGCGATCCTCGAGTCGCTCGAGCAGTTCGCGTGGATGGTGAGCGCCGAGAACCGCACGCCCGTGCGCTGAGCGAGGGTCGTCGGGCGGCTCTTGTCGCGTGTCGGTGGGTCGTGGTTGTCTGACGGAATGGATGCTGCGACCTCCGCCGACGGAACACAGATCGCCTACGACCAGCGCGGCGAGGGCCCCGTGGTCGTGATCATCAACGGAGCGCTTTCGCTCGCCGCCGACGCGGGCGGGATCGCGGATGCGCTCGCGGACGCCGGCTTCCGGGCCGTGACCTGGGATCGACGCGCGCGCGGAGCGAGCGGCGACCGGCGCGGTTCGACTCCCGAGGACGAGGTCGCCGACCTCGCCGCTGTCATCGAGGCGGTCGGCGGGGAGGCGATCGTCCTCGGGCATTCGTCCGGGGCGGTCCTCGCGCTCTTCGCCGCTTCGCTCGGCGCTCCGATACGTGCCCTGTTCCTCTCCGAGCCCCCGTTCCGCTTCGGGGTCGACGAGCCTGCGGCGGATCTCGCCGACAGGCTGCAGCGCCTCGTCGACGAAGGGAAGGGCGAGGATGCCGTGGCCACCTTCCAGATCGAGGGCGTCGAATTGCCCGCGCGAGATGGTGGAGGCTGGTCGCGCCAGTGGGCAGCTCACGTCGCTCGCGCCGCTCGGCCAGTCAACGGTGTACGACGTCGCCCTGACCCGGCAGGTTTCCGTGCCCACTCCGCAGATGCTCGGCGTCGCGCAGCCGGTGACCGTGATCCGCGGCGAGCAGACCTTCCCCATCCTCGTCACGGCGGCGCAGCGGCTCACCGAGGCGATGCCGCACGCCGAGCTCGTCATCGTCCCGGAGTCGGTCATGCATCGACCCGACCCCGTCGCAACGGCGCGTGTCGTGCGCCAGCGCGTCAGCTGAGCGGTATCGCGGCTAGCTCGGGAGGACGAGCGGCAGCTCGCGGTCGTGGTCCCACGGCTCGGTCCACCCGAGCTGGTCGAAGAGCGCGTCGAGCAGCATCCCGGTGAAGCCCCAGACGAGGTGATCACCGGTCTCATGCCGAACCAGGAAGCCGGGCCCACGCCACTCCTGCCCGTCGCGGCGGATCAGCGTGACGCCGCGATGGGCGGGGTTCAGCAGGTCCGCGACGGGCGCCCGGAACACGGCGGCAGACTCCGCTTCGTCGACGACGTGCACGGGGGACGGATGCCGCCACCACCCGAGCACCGGCGTCACCACGTGCAGCGAGTACACGAGGGGAACGTCGGCCAGGGCCCCCAGCACTTCGACCCCCGAGGGATCGAGCCCGGTCTCCTCCTGCGCCTCCCGCAGCGCGGCTGCGACCGTGTCGTCGTCCGTGGGGTCGACGCGACCGCCGGGGAAGGCGACCTGGCCGGGGTGCGACCGCAGCGTGGAGGCGCGAGCGAGGAGGAGCACATCCAGATCGCGGGAGACCGCGCCGTCGCGGGCATCGCGATCGCTCGGCAGCGAGTCGAGCACGCCGAACAGGAGCAGCACCGCGGCAGGCCGGGCATCCGGGACAGCCGGCAGATCGATGAGCGGCCGGCCGTCTCCTGCGGCCACGCGTTCAGCGAGGGCTGCGAGCTGCGCCCGGGCGCTCGCGGAGGTCGACGGCACGCGCATCCGATCAGGCTACGCGTGCGGGCGACGTCCTCGCCGGACTGGCGCAGAGTCGTACGAAGTCGGGGGGCGGCTCCACTCACGGCCGAGCGCCGGTGGCAGCGTCTCGCCCCGCCGTCCGATAAAACTTCGGCGGCCCCGGAAAGCGACAGGGTCCGCTGATCCGGCGGTGCGTCGGACGACCCGGGATGGGAACCATGCAGGCAACTGATCCTCAGCCCTCGCAGGGAGCACAACATGGGCGCGATCCTTGTCTACGACTGGCCGGCGAAGACCCGTGCGGACCATTTCACCGGCACCGTGGGGCCGTTCGGATCGCCCCGATTCCCCTTGAGGCCCAGCGTCGAGGACAGCCCCATATGGCCTCTCTGCGACGGGAGCGAAAGCGGCCGCGTCCAGGTAACGTTCAGATAACGTCCAGAAAAGCCATGCAGGATCAGGGTTTTGTATCCGCAAAGCGGCTGCGACGCGTCTATCCGATGGCGCGAACGACTGATACGGAACCCGAATCTATGCGCTCCAGCTCGTCTTCCACGCCTACTCGCAGAACTCAGAGAAACGTCGAACGTCGTGCTCGTCGCCGCCCCGCGATCGTCGCGGGCGGCATCGCCGCCGGGGTCCTGACGGCAGTGGGATTCGCGGGAGCCGTGCCCGTCTCCTATGCCTCGGCATCGGGGACGTACCCGACCTTCGCGCTTGCGTCGTACACCACGACCGCCGTGCCGACTCCCGCCGTCGCGGAGGTGGCACCGGATGCCGTCACCGCTGACGCCCGCGAGGTCGTCGCCGCCGCTGATGCCTCGGTCGCCGCGGCCGCGGCCGTCTCGTCCGATGTCGCGGCGTCTGGCCTCACGGTCAACGCCCCCACGACGTCCGTCGACACGACGGCACTCATCGAGGCGGCCGACCGGCTCGAGCTCGGCATCGGGCACCTTCCGGATGTCATGCTTCCCGACGTCGCGGACGACGTGAGCGAGCTCGCCACCACCGTCGACGAGCAGGTCGCCAGCCTGCGCGGCTCTCTGGACGCGGCGATCGCGCTCAAAGCCCAGCAGGAGGCCGAGGAGAAGGCCCGCAAGGAGGCGGAGGAGAAGGCACGGCAGGAGGCCGCTGCTGCTGCCGCAGCGAAGGCCGCCGCGGCCGCCGCTCCGAAGGCCGCCGCACCGGCACGAGGCGCTTCTTCCCCGTCCGTCCCGATCCCCAGCGGCAATGGAAACGGCGACAACAGCCCGGCCGGCGCACAGGCGTACGCGCACTCGCGCTTCGGCGCCTACGGCTGGGGCGACGACCAGTTCGGATGCCTCGTGTCGCTGTGGAACAGGGAGTCGGGCTGGAACTACCAGGCGTACAACCGCGGGAGCGGTGCCTACGGCATCCCGCAGGCGCTTCCGGGCAGCAAGATGGGCAGCGCCGGAGCCGACTGGCAGACCAACGCCGCCACCCAGGTCAACTGGGGCCTCGGCTACGTCTCGGGTCGCTACGGCACGCCTTGCGGCGCATGGGGTCACTCGCAGTCGACCGGCTGGTATTGATCTAGGGCTCGATCGCCTGGCGCCACAGCTCGTGCAGGCGCCGGTTCGCCTCGGCGGACACCCGGTTCCCCGAACGGAACTGGAACCGCCAGGCGATCTCCGGCACGACGACCTCGAGGATGTCTCGCGGGACGCGGTCGCTCTCGACCACGAGTGAGTCGAATGCGACGTCGACGAACCTCGCGGTGCGCCGGGGATCGGCGAAGTGCACGTCTTCGTAGGTGTCGGTGAGCACGAGACCGTGACCGATGATGCCGTGGTACCCGCCCTGCCGCAGCAGCCAGGCATCCGTTCCCGGTTCGACCGCCCTCCGTGACCCCACCGACCATTGCGTCACGTAGGGAGTCCCGCCCGCAACGGTCTCGACGACGGTGGCGTAGGAGCCGGGCCACTCGTCCCAGAGCCCCGGATTCCAGCCCATGATGACGCCTTCGCCGGGCCCGGGCGGCCGCGCCGCTCTGCCCGTCACACGAACTCCAGCTGCCCCCGCACGATCGAGTCGCCGGAGTGCGCCGGGTCGCCGTCGATGGGCTCGAACGAGATGTCGACCAGGTCGTACTCCGAGAGGTCGACCCCGTCGGGAATCGGGAATGACCCGGAGCTGCCCTGGAGGACGCCGACGCTGATGAGGGCGGCACCGTCGTTGCGGATGAGCCACACCTCGCGATATTCGTCCGCTTCGACCTCGCCCTCGAGGGTGACGGTGAGGGTGCGAGTCCCGTCGCGGCCTTCTTGGACCTCGGCGGTCCCCGCTGCTTGGGGGTGCGAGGGGAACGCCTCCAGCGCAGCCGTCGCGATGGGGCTGGGCGCAAGGCGGCCGATCCCGACCCAGAGCCCCGCGCCGACGACGAGAATGAGCGCAACCGAGGCCGCGAGAGCCCACAGCACTCCGATCGAGCGGCGGCGTTTCGCGGGTACGGGTGGCGCGGCGACAACCGCAGCAGGCGGGTCTACGGCATCCGCAGACATCTCCCCGCTCGACTGCCAGGTCGCGCGGTGATCGACCGGCGGGTCGGCATGCCCTGAGCCTTCGGTCCTCTCGGAGCCGGCGTCGTGCATCGACGATGCCACGGCGGGGCTCAGCGCGAGTTCTTCGGCGATACGGTCCCACACGCGCGCAGGCGGCACGTCGAGCTCGGCCTCGTCCATCGTGGAGCGCGCGACGACCACCGCGTGAGTCATCTCGGCGACCTCCGCGGTGCATTGCGGACAGGACTCGAGATGCTCGCGCTCATCGTGGGAGGCAACGGGCTCCCCCAGCGCGATCAGGGCGAGCTGTTCCGGGTCAAGGTGTGACACGAGTCACCTCCAATCGGTTGCGCATGCGTATGAGACTTCGTCTGATGTGGCTCTTCACGGTACCCAGCGGCATATCGAGTCGGCGCGCGATCTCCTCGTGAGTGAGATCGTCGAAGAAGGCCAGCCGCATGACCGCGTGGGCGTCGGGTTCGAGCTGCTGCATCTCGTTCGCGACGAGCAGCGACTCCGAGAGATCCGGCGGCTCGCGGACCAGGTCTTCGGGGCGCGTCACCCGCTCCATCTCCGCTTGAAGTGCTCGGATCTTGGAGCGCGATTCGTGCATGTCGGCGATGCGGCGGCGTGCGATGGCGACGAGCCAGGTCGAAAGGCGCGCCTTCGATGAGTCGTAGCTCGCGCGCGAGGTCCATGCCGAGACGAAGGTGCGCTGTGTGACGTCCTCGGCGTCGCCGCGGTCGCCGAGCGATCGCAGGGCGAGCGTGAAGACCACCGGCGACCAACGCCGGTACACCTCGGCGAGCGCCCGCTCGTCGCCCGCCACGAAACCCTCGTTGAGGAGGGCTTCGGCATCCTCGGCTTCGTTCACTGCGGCCTCGCAATCGCCACCACGTTATCTCGATAATGCCCTGTCGCGCTGTCGAACGGTCCGCCGCACGTGATGATCACGAGTGCCGGGGCGCCTTCTCGTGCGAACAGATCGGATGTCGGCAACGCGGCCTTCTCGTAGAGATCGAGCGATTCCACGACGAAGGTCCGCGTCGATCCGTCGGCGCCGTCGAGGGTCACCGATGCTCCTGGGCACGACGTCTCGCAACCGCGCGAGCGGGCCGATCGGGTAGTCCGGGGCATCCACGTGCGCGGCGAGCACGATGTGGCCCGCGGTGGCGGCGGCATCCGGACCGAATCGATACCATCCTGCGACGGCAGGGTCCCTCGGAAGCTGCATCTGACCGTTGGCTTCGACACCGACTCCGGCCACGGGCATCTCGACGCCGACGGAGTCGATGCGCAGCCTGCTGGGCTCGACGGGGGTTGCTGCGGGCGCAGAGCTGCGCCCGCGCGACGGGGACCTGCACGAGAGGCGTGGGTGCGGCGGTGCTGGAGGGTGGGGATGCGGAGGAAGAGGCCGGGGGGCGCGGCCTCGATTCCCCCGCATCGGACGGCGTGCACGCCACAAGACACGCCGCCAGGCACGCCGCGAGCGCCGTGCCGATGAGGATGGCCATCGCCACTCCGTCCCGGCCGTGCACTCGCGGCGTGCCCTGTCGCATCAGCGCTGCGTCTGCTGCTGCCGGCGTCGGATGGCGATCGCGGATCCGGCCGCGACCGCGATGGCCAGCGCTCCAGCGCCTGCCACGGCCACGAGCGAGGTGGTCGCGTCGCGCTGAGCCAGGTATCCGGCTGTGCCCGACGGGACCCCGCCGGGGTTCGAGTGGAGGCCCGAGACCGTCTGCACGGCGAGGGCCAGGTTCTTATCCGCAGCACTCCCCCACGCGTAGACGATCGTCAGCACGCCGTCCTGGATCGGTACGTCTGTCGGGCCGAGCACGGGTTCGGTCGTCCCTGCGAGCGCCACGGCAGCCGATACGGTGCTCACCGGCAGGTCGAGCGTGGATTCGTTCGGGTTGGCGAGGTCCTCGATGACGGGTGCGCCGCCCGCGAGGATGTCCACCGGAGGCGCGGCGGCGATGTGGCGCACGGTGAGGCGTCCCTGGCCCGCGGCGGTCGTTGCCGTGTTGTTCTCGAACAGCTTCAGCGACGGCTTGCCGTTGGCGTCCAAGTGAGCCGCCGCCGTGTAGTTCTTCCCGGCGGCGAGGGTGAGCGTGGCAGGGCCCAGCACCGGCGAACTGGCATCGGCGGCATCCGTGGCGGTCAGCGCCACCTCGTAGTCACCGGCCGGAAGGTCAAGAGGACCGGCGAGGTCCCCAGGCTGGAAGTCGTCGAGCGTGAGCGCTCCGTTCACGTACACGTCGACGGGGGTGCCCGGGATGCCGTGCAGCACCGAGAGCTGCGCGTTGTCGGTGGTGGCTGCCGTCGCGGGTGCGGCGAGGGCGAACCCGAGAGCGGCGGTCATGCCGAGCACGAGTCCGGCGGCTGCTGTCTTGCGCACTGTCTTCCTCCTTGGAGAGGGGCGATCCATCACCGCCCTATGACAGTGCTTTCCGGCGACAGGCGCGATTTGGATGCAGGGATGCCGACATTCGGCCGATAACGGCAAGCGAGCCGCGGCGATCATGGGCCGACCCGAGAACTCACACCCCGTTCCCAGGTTGGCGGGACCAAAACCCGCCCGGCATCCGTTGTGGTCCTGTGACGCCCCAGCCAGCGGCGTCGTCAAGGAGGAGTCCACCGTGTCCACCGACTATCGCAAGACCCCCGAGGCCCTCAGCCGCCTGAGCAGTCTCGAGTACCGCGTGACCCAGGAGGACGGCACCGAGCCGGCCTTCCGCAATCGCTACTGGGACAACCACGACGACGGCATCTACGTCGACGTCGTCTCGGGTCAGCCCCTGTTCTCGTCGCACGACAAGTACGAGAGCGGCACAGGCTGGCCGAGCTTCACCAGGCCCATCGAGCCCGAGGCGGTCAGAAGCAAGACCGACTGGAAGCTGCTCATGCCTCGCAGCGAGGTGCGCTCGACGGGCGCGGACAGTCACCTGGGGCATGTCTTCCGCGACGGCCCACGGGATGCCGGCGGCCTGAGATACTGCATGAACTCGGCCTCGTTGAGGTTCGTCCCCGCAGCCGAACTCGAGGCGCAGGGCTACGGCGAGTACCGGAGCCTCTTCCCCACCAGCGGCGGATCCGCGACCGCGGACGCCGCCGACACGAACGACACTCAGGAGCGAGCATCATGACCAGCGGACCTTTCGACAAGGGCGAGATCACCCGCACCCCCGGCACCGAGACGGCCGTCCTCGCCGGCGGATGCTTCTGGGGCATGGAGGACCTCATCCGGCGCCAGCCCGGCGTGCTCGACACTCGAGTGGGCTACACCGGGGGCGAGAACGCGCACGCGACCTACCGCAAGCACCCCGGCCACGCCGAGGCAGTCGAGATCGTCTTCGACCCGACCCAGACCACGTTCCGCGACATCCTGGCGTTCTTCTTCCAGATCCACGATCCGTCCACCAGGAATCGCCAGGGCAATGACATCGGGTCGAGCTACCGGTCCGCCATCTTCCCGCTCTCTCCCGAGCAGGAGCGCGTCGCGCGGGAGACGATCGCCGACGTCGACGCCTCCGGTCTCTGGCCTGGCAAGGCGGTCACCACGATCGAGCCCGCGGGCCCGTTCTGGGAGGCCGAGCCCGAGCACCAGGACTACCTCATCACCTACCCGAACGGGTACACCTGCCACTTCCCGCGTGCGGGATGGGTGCTGCCCAAGCGCGCCGACGCGACGGCGTAAGGACCAGAGGACGGATGCCGCGGCCTCGGTCGCGGCATCCGTCTTTCACCGGTCATCCAGGCGCCCTCGGATAAACTCGCCTGCGTGTTTCATCGTGTGCTGCCTGCGGGCGTAGGGAGGTCGTCGTCGCGCATTGCGTCGACGGCGGAGAGAGCCTGAGGCTCTTCTCCGACCGCTCGTCTGAGCCCTTCGTGCTCCGAGCGATTCCCCTTCCACGACCGTCGCCCTCGGTGGCGACCGCAGAGAAAGCACGCAGATGCGTCCCCTCGACGACGCCCAGATCCGGGCATCCTTCATCAACGCCTCGCGAAGCGAGCGAAAGAACCTCGGTCTGCCCGCCGACTTCGCCGAGCTCGCGTGGGATCGGCTCGACTTCCTCGGATGGCGCGACCCGAAGTTCCCGCAGATCGGCTACGTCGTGGCCGAACTCGACGGCGAACTCGTCGGACTCCTGCTGCGCCAGGGCGAAAGCCGCGCACGCTCTCGACCGCAGTGCTCGTGGTGCGCGGACGTCCTGCTTCCGAACGACGTCGTGCTCTACACGACCAAGCGGGCGGGCGACGCGGGACGCCGGGGCGACACCGTCGGCACGCTCATCTGCGAGAACTTCGAGTGCCCGCAGAACGTGCGCAGGCTGCCACCATCGGCCTACCTCGGATTCGATCGCGAAGCAGCCCGCGACCGGCGCATCGAGTCGCTGCGCGAACACGTCGAGGGGTTCGTCCGCGACGTGCGCGGCCTCGGCTGACGACCTGCGACGGATTGCGACGGCAGGCCTGCCGTCCGCGTCGTCTGCCGAGCGCCGCCTGAGCTGCCGCGTCCGCGGGCGGTATGGTCGGGCCCATGGTGGTCCGTCAGACGCGCAGAGCGCGAGCGTCGCGCCGTCGCGCGCGCCGGGTCGCGGCATCCGGAAGCGATCTGACCGCCGTCGAATGGGACGCCATCCTCGACGCGTGGGCCGCCTGCGCGTACTGCGGCGCAGACGCACCCGCGCTGCAGAAGGACTGCGTCCTGCCGATCTCGCGCGGCGGCCGCTACACCCTCGAGAACGTCGTGCCCGCGTGCCGATCGTGCAACGCGAGCAAATGCAACGACGAGGTGACGTCATGGATGCGGCGCCGCAGGCTCGACGAGCCGCGATTCCTGCTGCGATGGGCCTCGATCATGGCGGAGCTGCGAGCAGCAGTCGAGCAGAGCCCGTGAAGCGCCACTGGACGCCGCTCGCGATCGCGTACCTGGTGCTGTCACTCGCCGGCCTCGTCGGCACCTTCGTCCTCAATGCATGGACGGTGGTCCAGGGACGCGACTACTTCGGCGACATCTTCGGCAGCGGTCCCGCGGTCTCCTCCATCGGAGTCGACCTGCTCGTCGTGGCGATCGCGGGTGCGACCTTCATCGTCGTCGAAGCGCGGCGGCTGGGAATGAAGCGGGCCTGGCTCTACATCGCCCTGGCCGTCGTGACGGCGTTCGCCTTCACGTTCCCGCTGTTCCTCGCGATGCGCGAGCGTCACCTCGCGGGTGGGCGCAGCCCTGATGCCCCGGTCGGGGACCGCTGATCACCGACGCTCGAGGACGATGGCGGCGGGCATCCGCCGGACGATGAACCGGACGATCGGCTTCGCCAGCGCGGCGGCGTCGGACGCCTCGACGATGCGCGGCTCGCGCACCGACTGCTCGCGGCCCCGCCAGGTGAGCCGGGCGCCACCGGCCGCGAGGATGTTGCGGGCCCAGTTGGTGTGCGCTCCCCACGGCAGACCGATGAGGACGATGCGCTCGTCGAGGGTGGGGATGACGGCGATCGGCGTCGCGTAATGGGTTCCGCTCCGGCGGCCGCGGTGGTGGATGACGGCCCACACGGGCATCCAGCGGCGCCCCGCGAGCGCGCGAGCAACGGGTTCCGTTAACCGGATGAGTGCTCGGGGTGGCCCCGACCCGTCCTTCCCCAGCCCTCGAAGCCCCTGCCCGCCGCGCGCCACGTCGCCGAAGTGGAAGGCGAGGATCCACGCCATCGCGAGGCCGGCGAGTGCTGCCGCGACCGCCTCCCCCACGGTGCGGATGCCGCGCCGCAGCGCCAGCGCACCGGCCAGGACGTTGAAGGCACTCCAGCCCAGGTTGACGGCGGGAGGAGAGCTGCCCACACCCGGCGGGTCGGCGAACGGCGAGGGGAACGGCTCGCCCCGCACTCCCGCGACGCCGTGCGGCACGGCGTTGACCACGAGCGCCGCGCCGAGCGCTGTGCGGAGAACGGAACGCACCGACATGGGGCAAGGATACGGACCTGGCGCTGCACCGGAAAGGGGTCGCACACCCGTCCGTCCGCGCCGGCTCATCAGCGAGGAACCGACCCGATACCCGGGCTCACGGCACTCTGCGGCCGGCCCAGCTCGCGAAGAGGGCGTGCAGCAGCGCGGGAACCGAGGCGATCAGGAGGATCGTCCCGAAGACGGCATCCTGAGACCGCAGGATGATCCCGCCGATCAGAAGTCCAGCGAACAGGACCGCCGAGACGACTCTCCGACCCATCCGCTCGAGAGCACGCATCCGCTGATCGAGCCGAGGAGTCTCGACGGCCACCCGCCCGCTCTCCAGCCGGCTCGCCAGGTCGTCGATCCGACGCGGCATGCGTGCCACGATGCCGGCCACGTCGAGCGCTTCGCGCCCGACCGCCTGGACGACATTGCCGCGCTCGTCGCGCAGCAGCTGCGCGGCGTACGGCTCGACGGCGCTCCAGATGTTGAACTCCGGGTCCAGCGAGCTGCACATCCCGGACGTCAGCGAGATCGCGCGGACGATCAGCAGGAAGTTCTCGGGCAGCTGGAACGGCAGGGCGCGCACGACATCGCCGAACTCCACCGCGAAGTCGCGGAACTCGCGCGGGTCGACGCGCTGCAGCTCGGCGAAGCCCATGCCGCCGAAACGCGCGAAGAGCTCGGTCATCGCCCGTTCGAGCTCGTTCGTGTCAGCAGAGGGAAGGAGCACACCGACATCCCGGATGCTGTCCACCAGCTGCCGTCCGTTGCGTCCGGCGACCGCGATCAGCAGCCGCTGCAGCCCGCGGCGGAGGTGGTCGGGAACCTCGCCCATCATGCCGAAGTCGATGAACGTCAGCTTCCAGGCGCGGGGCGGCCGGTCCGTCCGTGCCCGGCCGGGGTGCGGCATCCGTCCCCTCGGTCAACGGGGTGACGAAGATGTTGCCGGGGTGCGGATCGGCGTGGAAATAGCCGTCCACGAACAGCTGGTCGAACATGACCGTCGCGAACTCGTGCGCGACCTCGCTCGGGTCGATGCCGGCGGCCCGCAGCCCCTCGACGTCGTTGATCTTGATCGCGGTGACATCGGCGAGAGTGAGCACCCGCCGGGTGGTGCGCTCCCAGGCGATCTCGGGAACCCCGACCCGGGCATCCGCCGCGAAGTTCTCGGCGAACCGCTCGGCGTTCTGCGCCTCGTGGAGGTAGTCGATCTCCTCCATGCTGGTGTGCGCGAACTCCTCGACGAGGCCCGGCAGATCGACATGATCCGAGATCACCCGCACGCGGTTGAGCCAGCCGGCGACCTTGCGCAGCGCCGCGAGGTCTACGTCGACGATCGCGTCGATGCCGGGCCGCTGGATCTTGATGACGACGTCGGTGAAGCCGGCGTCGGCGGCGACGTCGGGTGCCAGGCGCGCGCGATGCGCCTGACCGAGGGATGCCGCAGCCACCGGCACCGGATCGACCGACGCGAACGCTCGCTCGAGCGGCAGGCCGAGCTCGGCCTCGGCGAGCACCCGGATCGCCGCGAAGTCGACCGGAGGCACCTCGTCCTGGAGGCCCTCCAGCTCTTTGGTGATCTCGGGCGGGAGCACGTCGAGCCGCGACGACATGAACTGGCCGACCTTGATCATCAGCCCGCCGAGCGACAGCGCGAGGGTGTGGAAGCTGCGCGCGATCTTCGTCAGGCGTGCGGCTCGTCCTCGCGCGGCGAAGCCGCTCAGGCCGATCCGCGGGAGGACGAGCTCGTACCACCACGCCTGCGCCATGTACCGCCACGCGAACCGCAGGATGCGGCGATACCGGGCGCGCGACGCGGCGACGTCGGCCATGGATTCTCCTTGAAGCCGACGTACCGGGGGCATCCCGGTCAGGGTGCGGCGGGCTCAGACTTCGTCGGGCTCAATCCTCGGCGAGGATGGAATAGAGCTTACGCCGGGCCTCGTCGAGCACATCGACGGCGTGCTGCACCTGCTCGGGCGAGCCGCTTCGACCCACCTGGGCGGCAGCCTGAGCGAGCTTCATGCCGGCCTTGGGAAGAGCCCCCGTCCGCGGATCCTGCGTCGACGACGACTGCCATGGCGCGGGCTTGCCCTCGGAGGCGTCGACTTCGGCACGGCCGGTCTCGGTCAGCGAGTAGGTCTTCTTGCCGGCCGACTCGGTCGCCGTGATGAGGCCCTCGTCGGCGAGCAGCTGCAGTGTCGGGTAGACCGAGCCGGGACTCGGCTTCCACGACCCGCCGCTGCGCTCCTCGATCTCGTGGATGATCTGGTAGCCGTGCATCGGCTGCTCGGCGAGCAGTGTCAGCACGGCGGCGCGCACGTCGCCCTTGGCCATGCGGCCCGCGCCGACGGTGCTGCTGAAGCCCTTCTCGATGCCCTCGCGCAGCTGCTCCATCGCGTCCCACAGGCTGGCGCCGGGCTTGCCGGAGCCGGGGGTGCGGTGGCGCCCGCCGAACGGGTCTCCTGGGAATGAACCGCTCATCATTGAACCTCCTCAGATGATGCGTCCGAATCTGGACGATACATAACGATATATCGCTAGGCGGGGCGTAGGTCGAGGGATCCCGAGCGATTCACGGCCCGCTCACAGCCTGCGGAATGCCCGCCAGCCGGTCCGTCTCGGGCGATCATCCGGGTACTCTCGACGCATGGTCACGGCGGAGCCCGGCTGGTACGACGACGGCACCGGCAAGCAGCGATGGTGGGACGGCGCACGCTGGAGCGAAGAGTATGCGGACTTCAGCGCCCCCGAGGTGGAACTGAGGTCGGAGCCCCAGCCCGCCGGCCCCGCCGACGAGTTCGGCGGCATCGTCGTGGACGGGCGCACGATCCGGCTCGGAGCGCGCACGCAGCCCATCGGCGGTGTCGTGGCGAGCCTGACGACCGCGGCCGAGCTCGCCAAGCGCCCGGCCCTCGTGATGGCGGCGAGGACACGGACGCTGCTCGGTCCCGGGGGGCCGATCACCTCGCGGCAGTTCGCACGCGTCGACCGTCGCTCCCTGCACATCGCGATCCAGGGGCCCGACCAGCTGTGGCTGACGCCCGCATCCCCGCTCGACGAGTCGCGCGCACGGCAGTTCGTCGCCTGGGTGAACGCCAGCGCCGATCACTACCGATACGGCTGAGCGAGCGGATGCCGGAGCCCGACGCGGCCAGTGCGGGAGGGGATGTCCTCCAGCGGAGGATAGCCGCGGGCTCGGAGCGTCCTCCGATCCGCGACAGCTCCCCCTCGAGCCGGGCCTGCCGGCATCCGTCAGGCGGTCCTCCTGACCGCCAGTCCGACGATCGACTTGCCGACCATCGCCAGCCCGCCGATGACCAGCAGCCACGGTCCGACGACGATCAGCGGATCGAGCCAGGCATGCTTGAGGTCGACGCGACCCTTGCCGAAGCGCGACGAGATGGGCCGGTGGCCGCGCTCGCCGAGGACGCCCGACTCGGTGATCGGATCGTCCGGCCGACGGCTCACCAGCGACGCCGCGTGCGACGTGATGGCGTCTACGCGGTCACCCACGACGAGCAGCAGCCAGTGCGCGGTCTGCCCCTCGCTGTATTTGTCGTACGCGAAGCGTCGGATGACGCCGGCGAGCCCGTGCAGGGGCTGGGCGGAACCGTACACCGGCGTGAGGCGGGTGTGCTCGACGGACTTCTCCCGACGCGGCACCGTCGACTGCTGGGGCGGAAGGTCCCAATGGGCGCCGGTGGCGATGCCGGGCTGCTCGCGCGGGAAGGCGGGCCGATCGGCGGGGTCGAGATCGGCGCCCCATCCCGGGATGCGCTCACGCAGGGTGGCAGAATCCGGGGTGATTCCGGGCTTCTCTGATGTGTAGGGCATGGTGATCTCCTTGCGATGGCCTCACGCCGCGGGCGTGATGACCGGCTTGATGATGTCGTCGAGCTTCGATGAGAACAGGTGGTACCCCTCGGCGATGTGATCGAGGGGGATGCGGTGGGTGATGAGTGCACTCGGCTTGATGTGTCCCGCCCGGATGTGCTCGAACAGCCGAGGCCACTGCCGCTTGACGGGCGCCTGGTTCGTCCGGATCGTGAGCCCCTTGTTCATGGCGTCACCGAGCTTGACCGAACTGAAGAGGGGTCCGTACGCGCCGACGACCGAGACGGTCCCGCCCTTGCGCACCGAGTCCAGTGCCCAGTTCACGGCGACCGGCGAACCGCCCTGCAGCTTCAGCTTGGCCGCGGTGATGTGCTGGAGCACATGCCCGTCGGCCTCGGCACCGACGGCTTCGATGACGACATCCGCCCCCAGTCCCTGGGTCTCCTTCTTCAGCGTCCGCACGATGTCGTCGACCTGGCCGAAGTTGATCGGCTCCGCGAACGCGAAATCGTGGGCCTTCTGCAGTCGGTAGTCGAGGTAGTCGACCACGATGACCCGCCCAGCGCCCATGAGCCAGCTGGAGCGCGCGGCGGCGAGGCCCACCGGCCCCGCACCGAACACCACCACGGTGTCGCCCTCGTCGATATCTGCGAGCTGTGCGCCGAAGTATCCGGTCGAGAAGGCGTCCGTGAGCAGGAGCGCATCCTCTGCTTCGATGTCGTCCGGGATGATGGAGGGTCCGACATCCGCGAACGGCACGCGGACCAGTTCGGCCTGGCCGCCGTCGTAGCCGCCGCAGGTGTGCGAGTAGCCGTAGATGCCACCGATCGCGGTCGCGTTCGCGTTGACGTTGTGGCAGTTCGAGAAGAGCCCGCGCGCGCAGAAGAAGCACGAGCCGCAGTAGATGTTGAACGGCACCATGACGCGGTCGCCGACCTTGATGTTCTGCACCGATCCGCCGACCTGCTCGACCGTGCCGATGAACTCGTGCCCGAACGTATGGCCCACCCGGGTGTCGGGCATCATGCCGTGGTACAGGTGCAGGTCCGAGCCGCAGATCGCCGCGAGCTCCACCCGGACGATCGCGTCGTTGGGGTGCTCGATCACGGGATCCGGTTTGCTGTCGACGCGGATCTTGTACGGTCCGCGATAGGTCATCGCCTTCATTCCATGCCTCCCTTTGGGTGTCCCGACACCCTCGCCGAGGCGGCCGAAATCGCAGAGGGGCTTGCGCTTGCGCTCCGACCCTGGCAAGAGGATCGCGCGTGTCGGTGCCAGCGGCCACACTGGAGGCCATGAGCGCGACGCCGTGGGTGCTGCACGTCGACCTCGACCAGTTCATCGCGGCTGTCGAGGTGCTCCGACATCCTGAACTCGCCGGAAAGCCGGTGATCGTGGGCGGACGAGGCGACCCGACCGAGCGCGCGGTCGTCTCGACGGCCTCGTACGAGGCACGCGCGTTCGGAGTCGGCTCCGGGATGCCGCTGCGCATCGCCGCGAGGAAGGCTCCGGATGCCGTCATCCTGCCGGTCGACGCGCCGGCGTACACGGCGGTCTCGGAGGAGGTCATGGCGACCCTGCGCGAGCACCCCGGAGCAGTGGTGCAGGTCCTCGGCTGGGACGAGGCCTTCGTGGGCGTCCACACCGAGGACCCCGAGGCCGTCGCCCGCAGCCTGCAGACGGCGGTGCTCGACCGCACCCGGCTGCACTGCAGCGTCGGAATCGGCGACACGCTCGTCCGCGCCAAGAATGCGACCGACTTCGGCAAGCCGCGCGGCACCTTCCGGCTGACGGCCGAGAACTGGCTCGAGGTGATGGGCGAGCGACCGACCAGAGAGCTCTGGGGAATCGGCGCGAAGATCTCGGCCCGCCTGGCGGGGCTCGGCATCCGGACCGTGCACGAACTCGCGGTCGCAGACCTCTCAGCCCTCGCGACCGAGTTCGGGCCGCGGATGGGGCCGTGGTACCGGCAGCTCGGGCGGGGCGACGGCTCGTCGACCGTCGACCCCACACCGTGGGTGCCGCGTGGCCACAGCCGCGAGACGACCTACCAGCACGACCTCGCCGAGGGCGCGCAGATCGAGGAGGCCGCGCGTGAGCTGATCGCGCAGGTGATGGACGATGTCGCGAGCGAGGACCGGCCTGTCGTGGGAGTGGGACTCAAGGTGCGGTACGCGCCGTTCGTCACCAAGACCTTCACGCACAAGATCGCCGCGACGTCGGATCCGCACACCGTGGCGGCCGAGATCATGGGACTGGTGGCCAAGATCGAGGCAGGTCGTCCCGTGCGGCTGCTCGGCGTCCGCGCCGAGATGGCCATGCCGGAAGACGCCAGAGACGGGCACACCCCTACCCGAAGCGGGTGGTGAGCCCTGGGACTGGTGACCCTCGAAGCGGCTGGGTGCGGCCGACGGCCCTGGTGCGGGTCAGTCCCGGCGCGCCACGTCCACCTGAAGCTCGGCGGCAAGCCGCTCGAGCTCGCCGACGACTTCGTCGAGGTCGACGGATGCCGGGACCGTCGCCGAGATGATCGCCTCGAAGAGCCGGCCGCCCGCCATCGCCGCGTCACGGGTCTCGCTCGTCATCCGCTCGATGCTGACGCCGTGGCTGCTGAGGGTCGAGGAGAGCTCGCGCACGATGCCGGGGCGGTCGTTGCCGAGAACCTGGAAGGTCAGGCGGCGGGCGGGCGCGGCATCCGTCGTCACGGCACGTCCGGGGACGGCCACCGTGACGAGACCCTCGACGTTCTCGAGCGCGGCCCTCAGCGCGTCAGCGCGCTCGGGACCGACCGAGACCTCGATGATCCCCGCGAACGCGCCGGAGAGTTCGGCCAGCTGGCTGTTCTCCCAGTTGCCGCCGTGAGAATCGATGACCGCGGCGACCGCGGCCACGAGTCCCGCGCGATCGTCGCCGACGACGGTGAGCACAAGCGTTGTCATGGGCTCAGCGTATCGATCGGAGGTCGTGCGGGACCGGGTTGTTCCGGCACGACGGGCTTCCTCGCGTGCCTCGGGGGCAGCTCAGCGGACTCGACCGCGGATGGGATCGAGCACGGCCTCGGCCGCCCAAGCCGCGGCATCGGCGATGTCACGGCGATCCATCTCGAGCTCGCGGCGGAGTGTGACCCACGTCGCGGCCGAGTCGATGTGGGCGAGCGCCGCCACGATCGCGCGGCGCTCGGGCTCCTCGAGGTCAGGCACCTCCGCGATCAGCATCGCCTCGAGGTGCGCGCGGCGGGGGGAAGGGGCGGCTCCGCTCACTCCGCGCATGGCGGTCTCGGCCACGACGTGGGCGAGCTCGGGCCGCTGGTCGTAGCGCTCCATCGCCTCGCGGATCACGAGCGGCATGTCGAAGATCGAGGGCGAATCCTCCCTCGCGAACACCGTGTGCTCGACCCAGGCGGCCGTCGCGAGCAGCAGATCCACACGGGTCGCGTAGTTGCGGAACACGGTGCGCTCGCCCACGCCCGCGCGGCGGGCGATGAGGCGGAAGGACACGTCGTCCGTGCCGAGCTCCTCGATGAGCTCGGCGTAGGCGGCGAGGATCGCCTCCTGTGTGCGGTTGAGCTCCGCGGCACTGGTCGGCGCCGGTCCGGCGTCGCCTGTCATCACGCCGCCCGCTGGGCGACGGACCGGCTCATCGGGCCGTCGGCGACATCGCCGGCAGCGCGGCGAGCACCTGCGCCGCCGTGCGATCGAAGACGTCCGCGATCTCGCGGGCGTCCATGTCGAACCCCGTGCGCATCCGCGCCCAGAACTGGGCAGAGGCGAAATAGCGCAGTGCCGACGCTGCGCGGCGAAGATCACGCGCGTTCAGCCCCGGGCGGCTCGTCTCGAGCATGGCGGTGATGGTGCGGGTCAGGAAGGTCGGCTCGGCATCCCCCGTCGGGGAGATGGCTGCGGCGCGGGCGCACACGAACGCGAACGCCGGGGCCGCATCGAAGGCCAGGAACCTGTCGCGGACGGCCGCCTGGAACTGCGGGATCGTCACGAAGTCCGGCAGCGCGAACTCCGTCTCCTCGAGCCAGGCGGCGAGGCTCTCCAGCAGGTGGGACCGCGTCGGAAACTGGCGGTAGACGGTGCGCTCCGAGACCCCGACCGCGTCGCCGAGGGCCCGATACGAGACGTCGTCGAAGGTGTGCTCGCGGAGGGTGGCTGCCGCGCTGGCCAGGATGGCGGTGGGAGTGTCGACGGTCTCGACCATCACTGTCCTCTCCTCCGATACCGGGCTCGGCAGCCTACCTGCTGGCGGCCTTCGGTCGAAGCGCCAGCGGCTCGGGCGGGAGCACGTACTGGTCCGAACCGTCCAGGGTCAGTGCCAGCGACGAGACATACTGCAGCTCGCCGTGCGGACCGCGCTGCGTCGAGGCCAGCATATCCGGGCGCTCGAACGTGTAGCCGGTGACATGGCAGCGGAGTCGCTCGCTCGACGGGTTGCCGTCGGCGTCGAGGAGCGGGGAGGCGATCCCGTCCGTGCGCCGTCGAAGGTAGTAGCGACCGCCGGTCGCTATCGCCATGAGCGGCGTGGCGACGGCGGCCACGGCGATGGCGATCATCACCGAGAACGGGCGCACAGATTCGCCGAACAACCCGCCGAATGCCGCGAGCGAGAGTGCGGACGCGAGAGTCACCGACACGAGGCCGACCGGGTTCCAGTCGTGCAGCATCCCCCGGCGGAACTCGGGATAGAGCGGTGAGAGGCGCAGCACGTGCTTGTTGATCACGATGTCGGCCGCGATCGTCACCAGCCAGGCCATCACGACGTTCGCGTACAGGCTCAGCACGAAGCCGATGAGGCTGAAGACATCCATCCACATCAGCCCCAGCGCGATGCTCAGGTTGAAGAAGATGAAGACCGATCTGCCCGGGTACGACTTGGTGAGGCGCGTGTACACGTTCGACCACGCGAGCGACCCGGAGTACGCGTTCGTCACGTTGATCTTCACCTGCGCCACGACCACCAGCACGAGGGCGAGCGCGAGCGCGAGCCACTCCGGCATGATCGCCCGGTACAGCGCGACGAACTGACGCACCGGCTCGGTCGCGAGACCGCCGAGTGTGGGGTCGACGCGGACGACGAGGTACACCGCGAGGAAGACCCCGATCACCTGCTTGATGCCGCTGAAGATCACCCACCCGGGGCCGGCGAACAGCAGGGAGCGTCGCCAGGAGCGGCTGTTGACCCGGGTCCTGGGCGGCATCGCCCGGATGACGTCGATCTGCTCGGCGAGCTGCGGGGTCAGCGCGAAGCACACGGCGGCACTGGACACGATCGCCTCGAACCGGATCTCGCCGTCCGATTCGCCGGTGAACGACAGGAAGGCGCTGACCGCGGAAGGATCCGAGACGATGACCCACAGCAGCGGCACGAGCGCCAGCACCAGCCAGAGCGGCGTGGTCCAGAACTGCAGACGCTCGAGCGCCCGCATGCCGTAGATGACGATGGGGATGACCACGATCGTGGAGATCAAGTACCCCATGGCCAGGGGCACGCCCGCCACCACGTGGAGCGCCTGGGCCATGATCGCGCCTTCGAGCGCGAAGAAGATGCAGGTGAACACCGCGAAGATCACGGTGGCGATGGAGGATCCGTAGTACCCGAAACCCGAGCCGCGGGCGATGAGGTCCAGGTCGAGGTTGTAGCGGGCGGCGTAGTACGCGATCGGCGCGCCGACGATGAAGATCATGACGGACGCGAGCAGGATGCCGAGCACCGCGTTCGCCGTGCCGTGCTCGAGTCCGATGCTGGCGCCGATCGAGAAGTCGGCGAGGAAGGCGATGGAGCCGAGCGCGGTGACGCCGATGGCGCCGGCGCTCCAGCGGCGGAAGGTCCGGGGCACATAGCGGAAGGCATAGTCTTCGAGGCTGTCCTCGGCGGCTGCCCGCGCGTTGTCTGCCCTCGCCACGTCGCACTCCCTGCGCTCGCACGTCGGGCTCATTGTGTCGGTCGCGTGTTACGGCGGCGTTGCGTCCGCTATCTCGGGAGATCACGAATGTGCGGGGAGGCCGTTAGATCGCCATCGCCATCCGCACCCCCTCTGCCGCGGCGGCCCCGCCCTCCCCCGTGCTGGATGCGAAGCCGCTCGCCAGCACGAGGTACTTGTCGGCCGCTTCGAGCGCGAAGCCGATGTGCTGCTCGACCAGCAGAACCGAAAGGCCCTCGCTCGCCAGCTGCATCACGGTGTGCTCGATCTCCGCGACGATCGTCGGCTGGATGCCCTCGGTCGGCTCGTCGAGGATGAGCAGCTTCGGCTCGGTGATGAGCGCGCGGGCGATCGCGAGCTGCTGGCGCTGACCACCCGAGAGCAGCCCCGCCTTGCGGCCCGCGAACTTCTCCAGCGCGGGGAAGCGCGAGAGCTGCTGCTCGATGAGGGCCTTGCCGTGCCGGCGCCCGTCGGCGACGAGCTGCAGGTTCTCCATCGTCGTCAGCTGCGGAAACGACTGCTGCCCCTGCGGCACATAGGCCATGCCGCGCGCGACGCGCTTGTTCGGCGGAAGGGACGTGACGTCATCGCCGTCGAAGATCACCTGGCCGCTGCGCGGCTTGATGAGTCCGATGGCGACGCGGAGCAGTGTCGACTTGCCCGCCCCGTTGTGTCCGAGGACGGCGACCACCTTGGCGGCGGGAAGCGTCACACCGTGCAGCACGAGCGTGCGGCCGTAGCCTGCCTGGATATCGTTCAGCTCGAGCACGTCAGACTCCCTCTTCCTGCATTGCGGTCTCGGCCGCCTGTCTCGCGGCATCCGGCACCACGAACATCGCGGCCGTGGTCGCGGCGCCCGCGGTGCCGAGGTAGACCTCCTGCACACGCGGGTCGGCCTGAACCTCGGCGACAGCCCCCTCGGAGAGGACCTTCCCCTGATGCAGCACCGTGACGCGCGAGGCGTAGCGGCGCATGAAGTCCATGTCGTGCTCGACGACGAGGACGATGCGACGCTGGGCGATTCGCTGCAGCAGCTCCCCCGTGGCGGTCCGCTCGTCTTGGCTCATCCCGGCAACGGGTTCGTCGAGCAGCAGGGCGCGCGGTTCCTGCACGAGCATCATGCCGATCTCGAGCCACTGCTTCTGACCGTGGGAGAGGATCCCGGCGAGAGTGTCGCGCTCCGTGCTGAGTCCCGTCTCCTCCAGCGCGACCTCGATCGCAGGATCGACGCCGCGGCGAGCCCGGAGCAGCGACCACGACGAGCGATGGAGTCCCGCCGCGATGTCGAGATTCTGCAGGACCGAGAGCTGCTCGAACACGCTGGCCGTCTGGAAGGTGCGACCGACGCCGAGCCGGACGATCTTCTGCGTGGATCTGCCGAGGAGCTCCTCGTCACCGAGCTTCACCGATCCGGTGCCCTTCGACAGGCCGGTGATGGCGTCGATGCAGGTCGTCTTGCCCGCGCCGTTCGGCCCGATGAGGAATCGCACCTCGCCGGGATGGGCGTCGAAGGATACGCCGCCGACGGCGACGAAGCCGTCGAATTCGACCTTGAGATCGGTGACGACGAGCGAGCCCTCTGTTCCGGTCATTTGTTCACCTCTTCACTGACAGGCTCTTCATCCAGAGGCTCGAAGGCCGGTTCCGCGTCTTCGAGCACGAGGGCCGGGTCGGCGAGCGCGGCGGGGGGTGTGTCGCGCGGGCGCCACACCAGTCCCTTCGCTCTTGCGAACAGCGACGACAGCCCCATCGGCAGGAACAGCGTCACCAGGATGAAGACCAGGCCCAGGATGTAGATCCACCCATCGGGCCAGCTCGATCCGAGGCTCGACTGCCCCCATCCGATGGCCATCGCGCCGAGGGCAGGGCCGAAGAGCGACGCGCGGCCGCCGAGCGCCACGCCCGCGATCATGAGGATCGAGGCGGAGGCGCCGATCTCGGCGGGCGTGATGATACCCACGATCGGGACGAACATCGCACCCGCGATGCTGGCCATCACCGCGGCCACCACGTAGGCGACGAGCTTGATGTTCGCCGGGTCGTAGCCGAGGAACCGCACGCGTTCTTCGGCGTCGCGCGTGGCGATCAGCAGTTCGCCGAAGCGGCTGCGGTTCAGCTGCCACACCGCGAGCAGGCACAGGATGAGCAGCGAGGCGGCGATCATGAAGACCATGAGCTTGTTCGTGTCGTCGTTGAGGACGAACCCGAAGAAGTACTTGAAGTCGCTGAGCCCGGTGTCGCCGCCGGTCTCACGGATCGTCGAGCTGATCAGGACGGCGAGCGCGACGGCGAGGGCCTGGGACAGGATCGCGAAGTACGCCCCTTTGATCCGGCGCTTGAACAAGGCGAAGCCGAGCACTCCCGCGACGATCACCGGGAACAGCAGTATGGCCGCCAGCGTGAAGGCGTCACTGCGGAACGGCTCCCAGAAGGCCGGAAGCGCCGCGGTCGGGTCGTAGAGGATCATGAAGACGGGAAGGCCGCCGGGCGCCGTGCTCTCCAGCGTGAGATGCATCGCCATGGCGTAGGCACCGAGGCCGAAGAAGACTCCCTGGCCGAGGACCAGCATCCCCCCGCGCCCCCACGCCAGGCCGATCCCCACCGCGGCGATCGCCCAGCAGCAGTACTTGCCGAGGTTGTTGATCCAGTGCATCGAGAGCACGGCGGGAGCCACCACCAGCAGCAGCACGGCGAACACCGCGATGCCGATCAGCGGAAGCCATGGTCGGAGTCTCGTCATGTCAGCCCCCTGGTGCGGACCGTGAACAGGCCCTGTGGACGGAATTGCAGGAACACGACCACCAGCACGAAAGCGAGCACCTGGGCCATGCTTCCGGTGGTCCAGTCGGCGAAGAACGACAGCGCGATGCCCAGAGCCCACGCCGCGATGACCGTTCCCTTGATGTGGCCGACGCCGCCGGCGACCACGACCAGGAACGCCGGGATGATGTACTGCGTCCCCATCTGGGAGTTCGTACCGCCGATGAGGGATGCCGCGACGCCGGCGACACCGGCGAGGCCCGACCCGACGAAGAACGTGATGCGGTCGATATTGCGGGTGCGGATGCCGCTGGTCTCGGCGAGGTCGCGGTTCTGGACCGTCGCGCGGATCCGGCGTCCGAAGGCCGAGTACTTCAGCCACGCCGCGAGAGCGGCCAGGCACACGGCCGCGAGCACGATGGTGAACACCTGCCGAAGGGGCCATGCGTAGCCGAGGATCTCGAGCTGGCCGTCGAGCCAGCCGGGGGCCTCGACGGGGACGCCCTGGGCGGGGAAGATCTGCAGGGCGATCTGCTGGAGGATCAGCGCGACCCCGACCGTGACGAGAAGGGTGTCAAGAGGTCGTCGGTACATCCACTGGATGATGCCGATCTCGAGGAGGAGTCCAAGGAGCCCGGCACCGAGGAAGGCGAGCGGGAGCGCCAGCAGGATCGAGACGTTGCTGGAGCTGACGACGAGCTGGGTGACGTAGGCGATGAAGGCGCCGGCCATGATGAATTCGCCGTGCGCCATGTTGATCACGCCCATCTGCCCGAAGGTGAGGGTGAGTCCGAGCGCTGCCAGAAGCAGCAGTGCGCCGAGCGCCGTGCCGTTCAGGAGCGGCGGTATGAGTGCGTCCACGTGCTGTCGCTCTCTCTGGGTTCGAGTGCGGATGGTGGGTGGAGTGCGCGGGGTTCCGTGCCGTTTCCGGCGCGGAACCCCGCGTCCCGGGTGAGATCAGCCGGCTGCCGCCACAAGGGCGTCGCGGACGTCGGCCGGGAACCAGTCGTATGCCTCGAGGAAGGGGTCCGGCTCGATGGGCGCGTCCGACGACCAGACGATGTCGAACTGGTTGTCGGCGTTGATCTGACCGATGTGACCCACCTTGGAGATGTGGTGGTTCTCGCCGTTCAGCACGACCGTGCCCTCCGGCGCGTCGAAGCTGATGCCGCCCGCGGCAGCGGCCGCGTTGACATCGTCGACCTCGAACGAACCGGCCTTCTCAACGAGCTCCTTGTACAGGTAGAGCGAGATGTACGCCGCCTCCATCGGGTCGGACGTGACCCCGCTGCTGCCGGGGTACGCCTTCCAGTCCTCGATGAACTTCGTGTTGGCGGGAGAGTCGATCGACTGGAAGTAGTTCCACGATGCGTAGTTGCCCGTCACTTCGTGACCCATCGAGGGAGCTTCCTCTTCGGCGATCGACACCGAGATGATCGGGGTCGTCTCAGGGCTCAGACCGGCGTCGTAGTAGGCCTTGACGAAGCCGACGTTGGACGAGCCGTTGATCGTGTTGAAGATGAAGTCGGGGTCGGCCGCCACGATCTTCGACACCTGGGTGGTCCAGTCGTCCTTGTCGAGGGGCACGTACTCCTCGCCGACGATCTCGATGCCGAGCTCCGCCGCGTAGAGCTTGATGATGGCGTTCGCGGTGCGGGGGAACACGTAGTCGGAGCCGGCCAGGAACAGCGTCTTCACTCCCTGCGAGGCGAGGTAATCCATCGCGGGCAGGATCTGCTGGTTGGTCGTCGCACCCGTGTAGTAGATGTTCGGCGAAGCCTCGAGGCCCTCGTACTGGACCGGGTAGAAGAAGAGGCCGTTGTTCTCCTCGACGACCGGCTTCACCGCCTTGCGCGACGATGAGGTCCATCCGCCGAAGATGGCGGCGACGCAGTCCTGGGTGAGCAGCTTCTCGGTCTTCTCCGCGAAGGTCGGCCAGTCGGTCGCGCCGTCCTCTTGGATGTACTCGATCTGCTTGCCGAGGATGCCGCCATCCGCGTTGATCTCGTCCGCGGCCATGTGGAGGACGTTCGAGACCGTCTTCTCGGAGATCGCCATACCGCCCGTGAGCGAGTTGAGGAAGCCGAGCTTGATCGTGTCGCCGGACGCGTCGATGCAGCTCTCGGCCGCTGCGGAGTCCTCGAAGCTCGCAGGCTCGGTGGAGCTGCCGGCGCGGGCGCCGCAGCCCGCCAGGACGAGGGCGGCCGCCGCAGCGAGTGCGGGAAGCGCCAGAAGGGTGCGGGCCCTTCGATTCCGGGTCGTTGTCATGTGGATCTCCGTTTCTCTGTGGTGCAAGGTGGTGCGTTCTCGGGATGTGCGGTGCGTGCTGCGGGCGCGCCGAATAGCGCCACGGCACCGTCGCTGTGCCGGGGGACGCCGAAAGAAGGCGTGCCGAACGAGCGGCGGAGCGGACTGATGTGCGGATCAGGGCGTGCTGCAGGGTGGTGCCGGTGGTGCGTGCGTCTCGAGGCCTGAGGTGCCGGGCTTCGCGTGCCGGGTCGGATCGGCGGATGGTGTCTCGCCGACTGCTGCGGTTGTTGTCAGCATGGGACCGTGACATTGCTCTGCCATTTCTCGATTGTTCCGATCTTGTTAATCGTCAAGCCGGAGTTACCGCTGAATCCGCGTAATTCCGCGAGAAGTTCGCCGCCTTCCCTCGTGAGACCTCAGCAGCACCCCTGGGCGCGGAGTCGGATATGGCACACTTCTGACATCACCCGCCGGAGGCCCGAATGCACTTCACTCCCGCCGAAGCCGAGAAGCTCCTGCTCTCGGTCGCCGCGATGGTCGCCCGAGACCGGCTCGAGCGGGGCGTGCTGCTCAACCACCCCGAGACGGTCGCCCTGCTGTCGTGCTGGGTCATCGAACGAGCCAGAGAAGGCCGGGGCGTCGCCGAGCTCATGCAGGAGGGCCGCACCGTCCTCCGGCGCGATCAGGTCATGCCCGGCGTTCCCGAGATGCTCGCCGACGTCCAGGTGGAGGCGACCTTCCCCGACGGCCGCAAGCTCGTCACCGTCCACCACCCGATCGACTGAGGAGTCGCCGTGGCATCCGCTTCGTCACAGGGCCCTGGCGCCTACCGCATCCAGCCGGGGCGCATCGAGCTGAATGCCGACCGCGGCGAGACCGAGCGCATCCGGCTCGTCTTCGTGAACACGGGCGACCGCCCGATCCAGATCGGCTCCCACATCCACCTTCCCGACGTCAACGCCGCGCTCGAGTTCGACCGCGACCTCGCACGCGGCTTCCGTCTCGACATCCCCGCCGGCACGTCCCAGCGCTTCGAGCCGGGGGCATCGCGGGCCCTGGACGCGGTGGCCCTGCGCGGCGCGCGCCGGGTCCCCGGCATCCAGATCAAAGCCGATGGTCAGGAGCTGCTCGATGGTCTGGCTTGATCGATCACGGTACGCGGCCATCTACGGGCCGACCGTCGGAGACGAGGTGCGGCTCGGCGACACCGATCTGTGGATCCAGATCGAGCGCGACCTCACCGTCGGCGGCGAAGAGGCGGTCTTCGGCGGGGGCAAGTCGATCCGCGAGTCCATGGCGCAGGCGACGACGACCCGAGCGGACGGCGCCCTCGACACCGTCATCACGAACGCGATCATCCTCGACTGGTGGGGCATCATCCGCGCCGATATCGGCATCCGGGACGGTCGCATCGTCGGAATCGGGCATGCCGGCAACCCCGATGTCAGCGACGGCATCGACATGATCATCGGCCCCTCGACCGATGTCGTCTCGGGCGAGGGACGGATCGTCACCGCGGGCGCCATCGACTCGCACGTGCACCTGCTGTCGCCGTCGCAGATCCACGAGGCCCTGGCCACCGGGATCACCACGATCGTGGGCGGCGGGACGGGTCCTTCGGAGGGATCCAAGGCGACGACCGTCACCCCCGGAGCCTGGCACCTGTCGGCCATGCATCGGGCGCTCGACCCGCTGCCCATCAACGTGCTGCTGCTCGGCAAGGGCAACACGGTGTCGATGGCCGCGCTGAAGGAGCAGGCGCTCGCGGGCGCCGCCGGATACAAGGTGCACGAGGACTGGGGCTCCTCCCCCGCCGCGATCGATGCGTCGCTGCGGGCGGCCGAGGAGTGGGGCCTGCAGGTCGGCGCTGCACTCGGACTCACTGAACGAGGCCGGCTTCGTCGAGTCCACGATCGACGCGATGGCCGGGAGATCGATCCACGCGTTCCACGTCGAAGGCGCCGGCGGCGGCCATGCCCCCGACATCCTCTCGATCGCGGGCCTGCCGAATGTGATCCCGGGCTCGACCAACCCCACGCTTCCGCACACCGTCAACACCGTCGCCGAGCACCTCGACATGCTGATGGTCTGCCACCACCTGAACCCCGCGGTGCCCGAGGATCTCGCGTTCGCCGAGTCGCGCATCCGTGCCACCACGATCGCCGCGGAAGACATCCTCCACGACATCGGAGCGCTGTCGGTCACGTCGTCCGACGCGCAGGCGATGGGGCGGATCGGCGAGGTGATCACGCGCACCTGGCAGGTCGCGCATGTGATGAAGCACCGCAGAGGCCCGCTTTCCGGTGGGATGCCGGCAGACAACGAGCGGGCGCGGCGCTATGTCGCGAAGTACACGGTCAACCCCGCGATCGCCCACGGAATCGCCTACGACGTGGGGTCGATCGAGGTGGGCCGGCTGGCCGACCTCGTCGTGTGGGACCCGAAGTTCTTCGGGGTGCGGCCGGCGGTCGTCATCAAGGGCGGCGCGATCGCGTGGGCCGCGCTCGGCGACCCGAACGCGTCGATCCCGACGCCCCAGCCCGTGATGATGCGACCGTCCTTCGGCGACACGATCGGAGCCGACCTGTCGGTGACGTATGTCTCGCCCGCGGCACTCGATGCCGGCCTCGCCGAGACGCTGGGGCTGCGCCGTCGACTCGCCGCGGTCGAGCCCACCCGCCAGATCGGCAAGGCCGACATGAAGAACAACGACGTCCTGCCCTCGATCCGCATCCGTCCCGACACCTTCGAGATCGCGATCGACGGCGAGGACGTCGAGCCCGCACCCGCGGCATCCCTCCCCCTGGCCCAGCTGTACAACATGTTCTGAGCCGGCCGATGCACTCCGCCGCCCACACCGTCGCCATGCTGCTGGCCGACGCGCGCCTGCCTTCGGGCGGTCACGCCTTCTCGGCAGGGGTCGAGCCGGCCATCCAGGGCGGGCTGGCGCGGGCGGACGTGGGTGCGTTCCTGCGGGCGAGGGCGCGGACGACGACGCTGGTCGATGCGGCGACCGCGGTGGTGGCGCGGCACGCGGGCCTGAGGGGGTCGTCCTACGCAGCCGTCGAGCAGGCGTGGGCGGCGCGCACTCCGAGTCGCGCGGCACGCGTCGCCTCGATCGACCTCGGCCGCGGATTGCTCCGACTCGCCGAGCGCCTCTGGCCGCACTCTCCGGCGATCGCCCCGCTGACGGGCGCGGACACGACGCCCCCTCGCCCCGTCGTGCTCGGCGCGGTCGCCGCCCACGCCGGCCTCGACGCCGAGACGCTCGTGCGCGTCGCGGTGTACGACGACATGGCAGGCGGGGTCGCGGCCCTCCTCAAGCTCGAACCCGGCGATCCCGTCGACGGCGTGCGGCTCGTGATCAGCGCGTGCGCCGCCGTCGATCCCTTCATCTCACAGCTCGCCGCACTCGACTCTCCCGAGGCGATCCCTGCGGCGAGCGCCCCCCAAGCAGAGGCGTGGACCGAAGCCCACGCCGTGACGAACAGGAGACTCTTCCGTGCCTGACTCCCCGCTCATCCCCCGCGCCCTCCGGCTCGGCGTCGCCGGCCCTGTCGGCACCGGAAAGTCCTCGCTCATCGCCACGGTGTGCCGGGCTCTCGCCGACGAGCTGCGGCTCGGCGTCATCACGAACGACATCTACACCGATGAGGATGCCCGGTTCCTGCGGTCGGCCGGAGTGCTCGACCCCGACCGCATCCGCGCCGTCGAGACGGGCGCCTGCCCGCACACCGCCATCCGCGATGACATCACCACGAACCTGCTCGCCGCGGAGGACCTCGAGCGGGATTTCGCGCCGCTCGACGTCGTGCTCATCGAGTCGGGCGGCGACAACCTGACGGCGACCTTCTCGCCCGCGCTGGTGGACGCGCAGATCTTCGTCCTCGATGTCGCGGGCGGCGGCGACGTCGCTCGCAAGGGCGGTCCGGGCATCGGACGCGCCGACCTCCTCGTCGTCAACAAGACCGACCTCGCCCCGTACGTCGGCGTCGATGTGACGCAGATGGTGGCCGATGCCGAAGCGGCGCGGGACGGCCGGGCGGTCCTCGCGCTGTCGCGGCATGACGCCGCCTCGGTCGAGGCGCTGCGCGCATGGGTGCTGACGATCCTCGCCGGTCATCGCGCCGGAACCCACATCGCGCAGGACCCGGGACCGATGGCCCCGCATTTCCACGCCGATGAGGAGCACCCGGAAGGCGGATTCATCCACTCGCACGCCGACGGGCCCGAGCACCCGTCGGGACACGGAGGACCACCACCACGACCACGATGTCGCCCGCACGCAGGTCGTCGCGGGGAGGAATCCCGACCGAGTGACCTCCACGCACATCGCGGTGACGGCAGGCGAACCCCGCGCGCACGTGGACCTCGCGGTCGGCGCGCTCGCTCCGCGCCTGATCTCGCGGGACGCCCACCGCGCGCACGTCGCCGTGGCCGCGGCCGGCATGGTGCTGCTCGGCGGTGACCGCGTGCACGTGCGCGTCGACGTGGGCGCGGGGTGCACGCTCGAGATCGAGGATGTCGGCGGCACGGTCGCGTACCGCGGAGCGCCGTCCTCGTGGATCCTCGAGGTCAGGATCGGACGCGGAGCCACGCTGCTGTGGAATGGACTGCCGTTCGTGGTGACGGACGGCGCGGACGTCGAGCGCCGCTGCTCCCTGACCCTCGAGCCCGACGCGCGGGCGCTCATCCGCGAGACGCTGGTGCTCGGCCGGCACAGCGAGCGCGGTGGCCGGCTCGTCTCCGCGCTCGCCGTGGTCGACGACGACCGGGCCGATCGTGCTCGAGCGCATGGAGGCGGACGGCCGCGCGCCGGAGCCGGGAGTGCTCGGCGGCAACCGAGTGCTGGATGCAGTGATCGCCGTCGGATTCCGCCCACCGACGCGCCCCGAAGACCTCGAGTTCGATCGCCCCGGAGCGATGGCGCGCCACCTCTCCGATCACACGCACAGCTCGCCGCTCGATCCCGTGTGGGATGCGTGGGCGGCGCACGCGGAGGCGCGCCTTCTCGCGCCCGAGCCGGTGGCCGGCCCGTGACCGCGCCTTCGCCGGCGACGACCACCGGACTCCGGCGCGCATCGGCCGGAGCACCATCGGCGTCGTCGCATTCATCGCACTCCTCCACGTGCTCGGCTGGGGAGTGCTCGCGCTCGTCGTGATCCCGGCAGGCATCCCGCTCGGTGGCGGAGGCGGCGCGGTGGTGACGCTCGGCGTCGGTCTGACGGCCTACGCCCTGGGCGTCCGGCACGCGTTCGACGCCGATCACATCGCCGCGATCGACAACACCACCCGCCGCCTGGCTGAGCTCGGAAGGCCCGCCACCACCGTCGGCTTCTGGTTCTCGCTCGGCCACTCGACCGTCGTCGTCGCGCTGTGCATCCTGCTGACCTTCGGGGTCGCAGCAGTCGGCTCCTCGATCGCCGATGACTCCTCCGCGCTGCGCACCTGGACGGGAGTCATCGGCCCGAGCGTCTCGGGCGTCTTCCTGCTCATCATCGCCGCGGTCAACATCGCGTCACTCCGCCATCGGCATGGGCACGGGGGCGGGCCGGTCCTTCGACTGCTCGGCCCCTTCGAGAAGGCCGTCGATCGCCCGTGGCGGATGTACGTCGTCGGCCTGCTGTTCGGCCTGGGCTTCGACACCGCGACCGAGATCGGTCTGCTCACTCTCGCGGGAGCGGCCACACTCGTGTCGGTGCCGTGGTGGGCGGCGCTCACCCTGCCGATCCTGTTCGCCGCCGGGATGAGCGCCTTCGACACGTCGCAGGGGGCGGTCATGCGACGCGCGTACACGTGGCAGCCCGGTCGCCGAGGAGTCGGCGAGGTGTATGCCACGGCGATGACGGGACTGTCCGTCGTCACCGCGATTCTCATCGCCGTCGTTCAGCTCGCGGGCGTGCTCGTCGCGAATCTCGGTCTCGGCGGCCCCCTCCCCTGGCTGGCGTCGGTCGGGATCGACGAGCTCGGCCTCGTGCTCACCGCTCTGCTCCTGGTCACATGGGCCTCGGTGCTGCTCGTCACCCGTCGCCCGCCGATGCGAACCGAGTTGACGCGGCCGCGCTGAGCGCGTCGTGAGCGGGCGACCGTGCCGGCATCCCGCTCGTGTCAAGCACGAGGGCGGCGGCAGGCTCGACGGCTAGCCTGTCGATGCGTCGCTCCGGACGGATCAGGTGGCGACAGCATCCGTCACCGAAGGGGACTGCGGGCGATGAGCGACGAAGCGATCATCGGGCCCGTCTCGCCCCCCGACCTGCACGTCATGACCCTCAATGTGCGACGCCGGCTGGATCGCCGCGTGTGGCGCAGCAGCCGACAGGTGGGAGGTGCGGCGTCCCGCGCTCGAGGCGCTCCTGCGCTCGGAACGCCCCTCGCTGCTCGGCGTGCAGGAGGCGCGGCCCGACCAGACCGACGCCATCGCCGCGCTGGGCTACCGATTCGCCGGGCCGTCGCGAGGCCGCCGACGGGCGCGGCGAGGGCTGCCCGCTCTTCTACGAGAGCGAGCGGCTCGAACTGCTCGACTGGCGGCAGGAGGCCCTCTCGGACCGACCTGATGTCAGCGGATCGACGTCGTGGGGCAACCTCATCCCGCGCATCATGGTGAGCGCTCGGCTGCGGGATCGCGCGACGACGGCAGAGGTCCTCGTCATCAACACCCACCTGGACCACCTGTCCCCGCGCTCGCGGGTGCGCAGTGCCGAGATGATCCGCGATCGCGTGGCGGGCCAGACGCTGCCCGCCATCGTCATGGGCGACCTCAACGCGTCGCGAGCATTCGCGGCCGCTCCGAGAGCTCCTTCGCGGAGGAGTGCTGAGGGATGCCTGGACCGCGGCATCCGAGCGCCTCACGCCGCAGTGGGGCACGTTCGCCAACTACCGGCCGCCCAGGGAGGGCCGCCCAGGATCGACTGGATCGCGGTCACACCGACCGTCGAGGTCGCAGCGGGCCGGCGATCAACGCGATGCGATTCGAGCGCCGCTGGCCGTCGGACCATCTTCCCGTGCAGGCGGTCGTGCGGCTTCCGGGCGGCCCGAGCTCGGCATGAGGCGACGAGGATCCTGCGAGCGTGCGCCGATCAGCGACGCGCGAGCGCCTCGAGGTCTCCGCCGACCAGGCGCTGCGTGGTCCACTCCTCCATCGGGAGTGCGCCGAGGGATCGGTAGAAGGCGATGGACGGAGCGTTCCAGTCCAGCACCGTCCATTCGAGGCGCGAGTATCCTCTCTCGACGCAGACCGCGGCCAGCGACGCGATGAGCGCCCGGCCGAATCCGCGACCCCTGTGCCGGTCGAAGACGAAGAGGTCTTCGAGCCAGATGCCGTGCCGGCCCGTCCAGGTCGAGTACGTGACGAACCAGATCGCGATGCCGACGATCTCGCCCTCGTGCTCGACGACGTGGGCGGATGCCCGCGGGTCGTCTCCGAAGAAGGTCTCGGCGAGCGCCTCGGTCGTGTTGAGCACCGCATCAGGCTCGCGCTCGTAGTCGGCGAGCCCCTGGATGCACGCCAGGATGCCCGGCTCGTCGCCGCTGCGGGCGGCGCGCAGCACGGCTCCACCGTCGAGGGCGCGGTCGATCATCGCGAGACCTCGAGGTCGGCACCGCGCGGACCGGCGTCGACGGACGAGCGCCACCACGGCCCGCCAGCCCACCAGGAACACCAGCAGGACGACGCTCGCGACCACGACGAACGCGACCGACACACCCTGGTCTGACACGCCGCGCAGCAGCATCCCCGTGACCACGGTCAGCGCCCAGATGCCGATTCCCGCGCGGCGGACGGCGAGCGGATGCTGCCACGCGCGCGTCAGGAGCCACCCGAGGATGAGGCCCACGAGGAACGGCCACGCCGTCTGAGCGACGCCTGCGAGCGTGAGGTCCTCGCTGTGACTCGCCCGGCCGATCACCGCGAACACGATGACCAGCACGGCGTCGAGCGCGAACGCGGCGGCGATCATGCGCGACCGCAGCGCGGGCGCCGGATCAGTGGAGGGCGTGGCCATGTGTCGACTCCTTGCGACCATTCCATCCTCGCGCACCTCGCACCGGCGCCCGAGGACGAGGTCAGCGGAAGTCCTCGGGCTCGACGTCGTCGATGAACCGCTTGAACTCGTCGAGGCTGCGGTCGACGTCCGGCTCGTCGTCATCGTCGTCGTCCGCGTTCTCGACGAGCGTGTCGAGCACGCCCGCCTCGGTCATGACGGCATCGGCCACCCAGATGGGCGCGCCGACCCGCGAGGCCAGCGCGATGGCATCCGACGGCCGCGAGTCGACGACCCGATCGCCGAAGGCTGACGTGACGGTGATGGCGGCATAGAACGTGCCGCCGTCGATCCGTGTCACGTCGACGCGGCTCACGACCGCATCGAGCGCGCCGAGCAGCTCTCGCATGAGGTCGTGCGCGAGGGGCCGGGGAACGACGGCGCCCTCGATCGCGACGAGGATCGACGTCGCCTCCTGCTCGCCGATCCAGATCGGCAGCACGAACCCCGATCCTGCTTCCTCGTCCATGGGCTTCAGCAGGATGACGTGCTGACCGGCAGGGTCGAGCGCGACTCCGGCGACTCGGACTTGCATCGATCACACCCCCGCTCGGTCTTGAGCCTGGAGCAATCGTAGGCGCGCGCCTCACGGGAGGGAACGGGGGTTGCGCGGATGGTGCGTCGGTCGCATCATCGCTCTCCCGTCGCCGGAATGGATGCAGCGGACGCACCGTTGAACTCACCGTGAAGCGCTTCGGAACCCTCTCGTTCGGCCACTACGGTCCGCTGGGCGGTGGCCGCGAGCTGACCGCGGCCGACTCGATGCTGCAGGCCATCGACCTCGCTCAGGGCATGGACGACCTCGGCGTGAACGGCATCTGGTTCCGGGTGCACCACTTCGCCCGGCAGCAGTCCTCGCCGATGCCCCTGCTCGCCGCGATCGCGGCACGCACGGAGCGCATCGAGATGGGCACCGGCGTCATCGACATGCGCTACGAGAACCCGCTCTACCTCGCCGAGGAAGCGGCATCCGTCGATCTCCTCAGCGGCGGCCGGCTGGCGCTGGGCGTGAGCCGGGGATCACCCGAGACCGTGGTGCGGGGCTATGAGGCCTTCGGCTACACGGGCGCGGAGGACCCGCGCGGCGCCGACCTCGCCAGGGACCACTTCTCGCGCTTTCTGCGAGCGATCGAGGGCGAAGGCCTCGCGGAGCGGGATGCCTCCAGCCCGTTCGGCGGCGGCACCGGCATGCAGCGCATCGAGCCGCATTCCCCCGGCCTGCGCTCACGCATCTGGTGGGGCGCCGGCAATCGCGACTCCGCGGAATGGGCGGGACGCGTCGGGGTCAACCTCATGTCGTCGACGCTCCTCACCGAGGATCGCGGGCTGCCGTTCGATGTGCTGCAGGCCGAGCAGATCGATGCCTTCCGAACGGCATGGCGGGATGCCGGGCACCCTGGCGAGCCGCGGGTCTCGGTGAGCCGGTCGATCTTCCCGCTGACGACGGCTGAGGATCACCTCTACTTCGGCGGGCGCAATGAGGGTGAGGGCGTGGGATACATCGACGGCTTCCGCTCAACCTTCGGGAAGACCTACGCGGCCGAGCCCGATGTGCTCGTGCAGCAGCTGGCCGAGGACGCGGCGATCGCGAGCGCCGACACGCTGATGCTCACGATCCCGAGCCAGCTCGGGGCCGAGTTCAACCTGCGCATCGTGGAGTCCTTCGCGACGCACGTCGCACCGTCTCTCGGCTGGGAGAGCACGCGGGCCTGATCCTGGGGGGCCGGCGCTACGCCGTCCGGCCGCGCCGACTCGACGTGGCCGTGAGTCAGGAGGAGCGCGTCGACCTCGGAGGGCTTCGCCCCCAGCATGTCGAGCGCTCGCTCGAGCAGCGGCCACATGCCGGGTAGGCCGGCGTCCAAGAGCGTCAGACCACCGGCATCCCTGATCAGAGGGCGCGATGTCACCGCCTCGTGGAGCAACGCTGCGACTGGCCGTGACCAGTACTCCCGCGAGCCTGAGCGTGTCAAGGGTCGTGTTCAGAGCAAGATCCATCCCTAATTTCGTACGCATCGGATGACTGGAAGGGACGCCCGGAAATGAGCACCGTCGCTGACACGCAGGTCCGCCCCGCTCACCCCGCACCTCCGGTGCTCAGGGACGAGCGGCGCAGACACTGGCTCATCCCGACCGGCCTCATCGCGGGGCTGGCAGTCGTCCTGTTCCTGGTGACCTTCGAGCTCAATCCGCCGATCGCACTCACCGGCATCGTGCTCGTCGTCCTGTTCTACGTCGCGATGCTGATCTGCGCACTGGCGTGCCAGAACGTCCACAACCGCAATGTGGCGTTCCTCTGGCTCTTCGGGGGGATCACCGTCGCCTCGTCGCTGCTGCTCCTCTTCCTCTTCGCGATCGAGCAGATCAGCTGACCACCTGCGCGGACAGCGCACTCGACCTGCCACGAAAGGAACCGACCATGTCGACACCGCAGCGCGATGACTTCGAAGAGCCGACCGGCGACGACCTCGAGGGCCTCGACGACCCGGATGTGCTCTCGGACGACCGCGACGAAGACGAGATCCTGTCGCCGGATCCTGACGAGTACTCGGACACGCCGCACATGGGAAGCGTGCCTCGGGTGCTCGGCGAGGACGAATACATGCCCGATACCCAGGGCGAAGACCCCCTGTACGCCGAGCTCGGCGACGAGGGCCAAGGCGACCTCGCACCCGAGGATCAATGACTCATCACGGACCGACGGGCACTGGGGGCCTCGTCGGTCCGTGATGACGGGGAACCGACTATCGGGTTGGCGGAACGGCCCGCCTGGAGATCACCAGGTCGAGACGTAGTCCGAGACGCGCTGCTTGGCCGCCTGCTCGACGAGCGGAAGACCGCGACCCACAGCCTGCTCGATGCGCTGCTGCGCTGCGCCGTTTCGGAGGGCATAGCCGTCGAAGTCCGTCGTGCTGGCGTAGACGCCGAGCGGGAGGGTGAGGGACTGGAAGAAGCCGAACAGGGGGCGCAGCTGGTGCTCCAGGATGAGCGCGTGGCGCTCGCCTCCGCCGGTCGCCGCCAGCAGGACGGGCTGGCCGACGAGCGCGTACTGGTCGACGAAGTCGAAGAGGTGCTTGAACAGACCGGTGAACGAGGCGCGGTAGACCGGGCTCGCGGCGATCAGGAGATCGGCGCCCTCGATCGCGAGGAGCGCATCCTCCACCTCGTCGGGAAGGTGGTCGCGCTGAAGCGCGCCCGCCAGCGACGGGCCCAGCTTGGTCAGGGTGATGACCTCGGCGTCGATCGCCGTTCGCCGTCCCACGGCCTCGATGATCGATTCCACGAGCACCGTGGTCTTGCTCGGCTCGTGCAGCGACCCCGAGACCCCCACCACCTTCAGCGGCCGGCGCAGCGCGCCGTCGAACACGGAGGAGGCGTCGAAGCCGTCGGAGATCGTCATGGTCCGACGGTACGGCGGGCGACGGCGTGCACGTCTCGCTGTGCGACACCCGGCGTCACACAGTCGTCATGCCGCGTAACGAGCGCCCCGCGAGTTCGGCCGACCGGGCGAGCGCGCCTCCCCTTCGCCGGGCGACCCCGGCCGGGCGGCCCTTCGCCCCCGCGCTAGAGTCGTCGGATGGCCACCAAGAGCACCCGCCCCGCCGCCGAAGAAGAGTACGAGCTCGAAAGCAAGTCCAGCCTCTGGGGCTTCCTCGCCGGCATCATCGTCGCCGCCTTCATCGCCGTCCCGCTGTCGGCGTCCTTCGCGTTCGCGACGCACCCCAACACCCAGCAGCTCTTCGGCGACCGTCTCTCGGAGTCGACCGAGGGCGGATACCGGCTCTTCTGGTGGCTCGTGACGGCCCTGCTGATCGCGCTCCCCTTCCTCGTCGGCTTCGCCGTCGCAAAGCTGTCCGGGAGGACGCTGGCGATCGTCGGTGGAATCATCGGCGCGTTCCTGATCGCGATCCTCGTGGTCGGCCAGCTCTGGGTCTTCTGAGCCGTCCGCCCCGGAATCAGGCGTGCGCCGCGACTCCGACGCGGTCCGCCCGCGAGTAGACGTTCATCGACTCGCCGCGCAGGAATCCCACCAGGGTGAGTCCGGATGCCTCGGCGAGCTCGACGGCCAGCGACGATGGCGCCGACACCGCCGCCAGTATCGGGATGCCGGCCATCACGGCCTTCTGCACCAGTTCGAAGCTCGCCCGCCCCGACACCTGCAGGACGGTGCCGCGCAGCGGCAGCCGGTCGTTCATGACGGCCCAGCCGACGACCTTGTCGACGGCGTTGTGCCGGCCGACGTCTTCGCGGACCACGAGCTGCTCGCCCGTCACCGCGTCGAACAGGGCGGCCGCGTGCAGCCCGCCGGTCTTGTCGAACGCCGCCTGACCGGCGCGAAGAGTCGCGGGGAGCGACACGAGCATCTCGGCGTCCACGACCGCCGCATCGATCGACACGTCGTACGACGACACCGTCTCGACGGCGTCGATCGACGCCTTGCCGCACAGCCCGCAGGAGCTCGTCGTGTAGAAGCTGCGCGCGATCTCGGGTGAGGGCGGGCGCACCCCGGCGGCGAGAGACACGTCCAGGATGTTGTAGGTGTTCTCGGCCGCAGGGCCTCCGGTGCCCGGCCCGCCGCAGTGGATGGCCGAGCGGAACTCGTCGCCGCGAGAGATCACCGCCTCCGAGACGAGGAACCCCGCGGCGAGCTCCACATCGTGGCCGGGCGTGCGCATGGTCACGACGAGCGGCGCTCCTCCGACTCGGATCTCGAGCGGCTCCTCCACGGCAAGGGTGTCGGGTCGTCGGATCTCGCCCTCGCCGAGTGTGATGCGAACGACCGGCTTGCGTGTGGTGATGCGTCCCACGCTCAGCCGCCGATCGCGTTCATGCCGCGCGCGGGCTGCAGGAAGCCGGGGTCGTTGATCGCGTGGCCGGGGAGCTTGCCGCGGACGCAGGAGCGCAGCATCCCATCGATCCCGTCGTCTCCCCCTCCGGAGCGGAGGATCGGCAGCAGGTCGTACTCGGTGGTCGAGAACAGGCAGTTGCGCAGCTGGCCGTCGGCGGTGAGCCGCAGGCGATCGCAGTCGCCGCAGAACGGTGCGGTGACCGACGCGATGATTCCGACGGTGCGCGGACCGCCGTCGAGCATCCATCGTTCGGCGGGCGCTCCCCCGCGACCGGGCACCGGAGTCAGTGCCCAGCGCTCCGAGAGGGCCTCGAGGATCTCGTCGCGCGTCACCATGTGCGATCGGTCCCAGGTGTGGCCGGCATCGAGCGGCATCTGCTCGATGAAGCGCAGCTCGGCGTCGTGATCGAGGGCGAACTGCACGAGGTCGATGAGCTCGTCGTCGTTCACGTCCCGCATCGCGACCGCGTTCAGCTTGAGGGGACGGAGAGCGGATGCCGCAGCCGCCGCGATCCCCGCCAGCACGTCGTCGAGCCGGTCACGGCGGGTCAGGTCGCGGAAGCGGTCGCGACGCAGCGTGTCGAGCGAGATGTTGAGGCGCCCGAGCCCGGCGTCGATGAGCCCGGGGAGGATCTCGGGCAGCCTGATCCCGTTCGTCGTCATCGCCAGTTCGACCGGGCGGCCGTCCGGGCCCTCGATCTCGGCGAGCCGACGGACGATCTCCACGATGTCGCCGCGAAGCAGCGGCTCGCCGCCCGTGAGCCGGAAGGTGGTGACTCCGGCGGCGGCGGCCACCGTCGCCACCCGCACGATCTCGTCGAGACTGAGGATGCTGGTCCTCGCGAGCCACTCGTTCCCCTGCTCGGGCATGCAGTACGTGCAGCGCAGGGAGCAGCGGTCGGTCAGCGAGATGCGCAGGTCACGGTGGACGCGCCCGAACGTGTCGACGAGCGGACCACCCGATGCTTCGTCGCGCAAGCGCGTCTGCCGCCGACGGGGACGCGGCGCGGGGGCGCGGCATCCCGAGCATCAACGGAATCGTCGTCACGTCGCACACCTCCCGCCCTTTCTTCAAGGGTAGTCGCGACGGTCAGGTGCGGGTGGTCAGACCATATGTTTCGACGTCGAGCCATCCAGGGCTCACGGCCTCGAAACCTGGGAGCATCCTGTGTACCGTGGGCCCCACACCCACTCCTGCTGTGGAGGACACATGGACTGGCTCGATCCGCTGCTGCTCGCCCGCTGGCAGTTCGGCCTCACGACGCTGTACCACTTCCTGTTCGTGCCGCTCACCCTCGGCATGGCGCTGACGGTCTCGATCTTCCAGACGGCGTGGTTCCGGACCGCGAACGTGAAGTGGCTGCACCTGACCCGCTTCTTCGGCAAGATCTTCCTGATCAACTTCGCGATGGGCGTCGTCACGGGCATCGTGCAGGAGTTCCAGTTCGGCATGAACTGGTCGTCCTACTCGCGCTTCGTCGGAGACGTCTTCGGCGCGCCCCTCGCGTTCGAGGGCCTCATGGCGTTCTTCTTCGAGGCGACCTTCATCGGCCTGTGGATCTTCGGGTGGGACAAGCTCCCCAAGGGCCTTCACCTCGCGACCATCTGGATCGCGACGATCGGCGCGTGGTTCTCGGCCTACTTCATCCTGGCCGCGAACGCCTTCATGCAGAATCCGCGCGGGTACCAGATGGCTCAAGACGGTTCACGCGCGGAGATGACCGACTTCTTCGCCGTGCTGTCCAACCCCGTCGCACTCGCGGCGCTCCCCCACACGCTCTTCGCGGCGTTCATGATGACGGCAGGGGTCATCATCTCGGTCTCGGCCTGGCAGCTGGCGCGTCGGCAGAACGTCGAGATGATGCGCTCCTCACTGCGCTACGGCCTGTGGGGCATGATCATCGCGTTCGCGGGCGTCGTGCTCTCGGGCGACCAGCTGGGCCTCGTCATGGTCTCGACCCAGCCGATGAAGATGGCCGCCGCCGAAGCGCTGTTCGACACCGCCTGCGGGGCGGACGCGTCGTTCTCGATCTTCACCCTCGGAACCCCCGACGGCACCAGCGAGCTCTTCTCGATCCGCATCCCGTATCTGCTCGCGCTCCTGTCGACCCACTCGTTCGACGGCTGCGTCGAGGGCATCAACGACCTCAACGCGCTGTACACCAACGAGCTGTTCCCGCAGTTCGCCGATCAGGTCGACGGCAACTTCGCCCCCATCCTCTGGGTCACCTACTGGTCGTTCCGCTGGATGATCGGCCTCGGCGGCGTCGCCGCACTCACCGCGGTGGTGGGCCTCTGGCTCACGCGCACGAAGGCCAAGCGGGAGGTGCCGGCATGGGCCTGGAAGCTCGCGATCTGGGCGTGGCCCGCGTCGCTGTTCGCCATCCTCGTCGGCTGGATCTTCACCGAGATGGGCCGCCAGCCCTGGATCGTGTTCGGCCTGATGCTGACCGAGGACGGGGTCTCGCCGAGCGTGCCGGGCTGGACCGTGCTGATCTCGCTCGTGGCCTTCACCCTCATCTACGCGGCCCTCGCGGTGGTCGAGATCGGTCTCATCACCCGGACCGCCCAGCAGGGACCGGAACCGCTGCCCGGACCCGACGACCCCGATCCCTTCGAAGCGGCGCTCGAAGAGACGCCCACGACGGTCTACTAGGAGGACGCCATGGATCTCGCCTACCTCTGGTTCTTCATCGTCGGATTCCTCTTCGTCGGCTACTTCGTGCTCGACGGCTTCGACTTCGGCGTCGGCATGTCGCTCCCCTTCCTCGGACGGGATGACATCAGCCGCCGTCAGATCATCAACACCATCGGCCCGGTGTGGGATCTCAACGAGACGTGGGTCATCGTCGCGGGCGCGTGCCTGTTCGCCGCGTTCCCCGAGTGGTACGCGACGCTGTTCAGCGGCTTCTACCTCGCGCTGCTGCTCATCCTGCTGGCGCTCATCCTCCGGGGAGTCTCCTTCGAGTACCGCCATCAGCGCGACGGACTGCGGTGGAAGAAGGGCTTCGACGCGATGATCGTCGTCGGCTCGGCGGTGCCGGCTCTCCTCTGGGGCGTCGCGGTCGCCAACATCGTGCAAGGTGTGCCGATCGACGCGGACTTCGAGTTCACCGGCAGCCTCATCACGCTCCTGAACCCCTACGGCCTCCTCGGCGGCATCACGACGCTCCTGCTGTTCTTCACGCACGGGGTGTACTTCGTGGCGCTGAAGACAGACGGGCAGGTGCACGACGATGCCCGGGCGCTCGCCCGCCGCAGCGGCATCCTGACCGTCGTCTTCGCAGCTCTCTTCCTCGTCTGGACGATCCTGCTCGCCTTCGGCGAAGGACGCCCGCTCGCATGGCTGGTCGTGATCTTCTCCGCCATCGCCGCGGTCCTGCTCATCGCCTCGGTCATCGCGAACACGCGGGACCGCGAAGGCTGGGCGTTCGGCTTCGGCGCCTTCACCATCGTGACGGCGGTGCTGGCGCTGTGGTTCGCGCTGTTCCCGTTCGTCATGCCGTCCTCGACCGATCCGGCGTTCAGCCTGACGATCGAGAACGCCTCGAGCACCGACTACACGCTCACGATCATGAGCTGGGCGGCGCTGATCTTCCTGCCGCTCGTGCTGCTGTACCAGGGGTGGACGTACTGGATCTTCCGCAAGCGCGTCTCGCGGACGCGCATCGAGCGCGCGGCGGCGCTGGTGCACTGATACGCCCCCGTGCTGCCGAATCCACCCGTTGGGGCGAGACGACACGTTCTCGTGCGCGATCGCGGGTGGATCGCCACAGAAGGTGCGGGTTCGAGAGGACCGCACGCGACGCGCGGCGGTGAGTAGGGTCGAAAGCCAATGAGTGAGACGGTCCCGGCGCCTCCCGCGCCGAAACGCACGCCCCCGGTCGACCCGCGGCTGCTCCGGCATGCGAGCGCCTCGCGCTGGTTCTTCCTCGCGATCGCCGCGATCGCGGTGGGGCAGACTGCGGTCATCATCGCCTTCGCGTGGCTGCTCACTCGGGCGATCGTCGGCGCCATCGACGGGATGCCGCTCGCCGACCTCTCGGCCACCCTCATCGCCCTCGCGGCGGTGGTCGCGCTGCGCGCCGTGCTGCTGTGGGCCCGCGAGACCGTGGCCGCCCGCGCGGCATCCCGGGTCGAGGCGCAGCTGCGGGGAAACCTCGTCGAGGCGGTCGGGATGCTCGGCCCCGGCTGGCTCGCCGCGCGCAACTCCGCCCAGCTCGCCGTCACGGCGGGCCGCGGCCTCACAGCGCTGGAGGCGTACTTCGGCCGCTACCTCCCCCAGCTCGTCCAGACCATCATCGCGACTCCGATCCTTGTCGCGGTCATGTGGTGGCAGGACTGGATCTCGGGCCTCACGGTGCTGCTGACACTCCCCCTGATCCCGCTGTTCATGGTGCTCATCGGGCTCGCCACCCGCTCGGTGCAGCAGCGGCAGTGGAAGACACTGCACCAGCTGGCCGCGCGCTTCGCAGACACCGTCCAGGGGCTCGCCACGCTCAAGGTCTTCGGGCGGCAGCACCGGGCCGCGGCATCGATCGCCTCGGTCACCGAGCGCTACCGGCGCGAGACGATGAAGGTCCTGCGGGTCTCGTTCCTCTCGGGCTTCGCGCTCGAGTTCCTCGCATCGATCTCGGTCGCGATCGTCGCCGTCTCGATCGGGTTCCGGCTGCTGGACGGATCGCTCGCGCTCATGGTCGGGCTGTTCGTGCTGCTGCTCGCGCCCGAGGCGTACCTGCCGCTGCGCCAGGTCGGCGTGCAGTTCCACGCCGCCGCAGAGGGTGTCGCGGCGACGGACGATGTGTTCGAGGTGCTGGATGCCGCAGCCCAGGCATCCCGTGGCGGCTCGGTGGTCCCGACTGCCGGGGCAGCCGCCGCTCCCGTCTCGCCCGGTGCAGGCCCCGCTGAGACGCTCCTCGTCCTCGACCGCCTCCGGGTCCGCCGCGGCGATCGAATCCTCCCTCCGGTCGACCTCTCGGCGGCCCCGGGCACCGTGGTGCTGCTCGAGGGGCCGAGCGGGGCCGGCAAATCGAGCGTCTTCGCCGCTCTTCGCGCCGCCGCACCGTTCGAAGGAACGGCCCAGTACGGCGGTCGCGACATCCGCTCGCTGGCACCCTCGGAGTGGCTCGCGTGGGCGGGCCAGCATCCGGGACTCATCGCGGGCACGATCGGCGACAACGTCGCGCTCGGGGATGCCGCGCCCGACGCACCGACCGTCGCGCGCGCCCTCGAGCTCGCGTGCGCCGGCGACCTCGACGCACAACCAGGAGCTCGGGGTCCAGGGCGCCGGGCTCTCGGGCGGCCAGGCCCAGCGCGTCGCCGTCGCCCGCGCGTTCTACCGCCACCTGCGCGGTCGCGCCTCGGTCATCGCGTTGGATGAGCCGAGCTCGGCGCTCGACCAGGCCACGGAGCGCCGGCTCTGGCAATCGGTCCGCACGCTCGCCGACGACGGGGCGACGGTGCTCCTCATCTCGCACCGCCCCACAGCGCGCGAGATCGCCGACGCCGTGGTCCGCCTCGAACCCGCAGAGGTGCCCGCATGAGCGTGGTCGACGAGCGGACGGCCCACGACGGCGTCCCCGCCTCGACATCGCGGCAGGTGCTCCGCGGGGCGATGCCGCCAGCCCGGCGGTTCTGGCCGGGCGCGGCATCCGGCTTCCTGTCGGAAGCATCCGCGGTGGCACTGCTCGCGGTCAGCGCGTGGCTGATCGTGCGGGCGAGCGAGCAGCCGCCCGTGCTCTACATCTCGATGGCCGTCGTCGGCGTGCGGCTCTTCGCGATCACGCGGGCGGCCTTCCGCTACACCGACCGACTCGCCAGCCACGATGCGGCGCTCCGGCAGCTGGCCGCCACCCGCACCGCGACTCGTGCGGCGGCTCATCCCACTCGCGCCCGACGGCCTCGCCCGCACCCGCCGGGGATCCGTGCTCGGAGCCCTCGTCGACGACGTCGACGACCTGCAGAACCTGCCCCTCCGTGTCGTCCAGCCGCTCATCACCTCGAGCGCGGTGGCGGTCGGGTGCGGTCGTGCTCGTCGCATTCGTCTGGTGGCCGGCGGCGCTGACCCTGCTCGCGTGCCTCCTGCTCGCCGGTGCCGCATCCCTGCTGTGGGGCTGGGCGTCGGGCTCGCGCGCCGAGCGGGCGATCTCGCCGTTGCGGGCACGACTGGCGGATGCCGTCCTCGACCATTTCGCGAGCCTGGACGTGCTCGAGGCATACGGAGCAGCAGCGGCGAGTCGTGCTCGCATCGCGTCTGCCGACGCCGACCTCCGCCGCGCGGTGACGCGCCGCACGGCCTCGCAGGCAGGCACCACCGCCGTCGTGTCGCTGCTCGCCGGCATGGCATCGATCGCCGCGGTCTGGGTCTCGGCACCCGCGCTGGCGGCCGGCACCCTGACCGGTCCGTGGCTCGCGGTCGCCGTCCTCGTGCCGATGGCGGTGTTCGAGGTGTTCGGTGCGGTGCCGATGGCCGCGTCGGCGTGGCGCCAGGTGCGGGCGTCGGCCGAGCGCATCGCCGGCTCGCTGCCGTCCGCCCTTCCGGACGGTCTCGTCGCCGAGACGATCACGGCGACCGGTTCGGCGCCTGCGCTCGGCGAGGGCCTGCGGCTGCGTGGCGTGTCCGCCCACTGGCCGGAGGCAGCCGGCGCCGCGCTCGAGGGCATCGACCTCGACGTCCGTCCGGGTGAGCGCGTGCTCGTGGTCGGATCGAGCGGCGCGGGAAAGACGACCCTCGCACACGTCCTCGTGCGCTTCCTCGACGTGGCCGGCACGTACGAGATCGGCGGGCGCTCGGTGGCGACGCTGGCGGGCGACGACCTTCGGCTGGCGGTCGGGCTGTGCGAGCAGCATCCGATGCTCTTCGATGAGGACATCCGGCAGAACCTGCTGTTCGCAGACGACTCCGCGACGGATGCCGAGCTGCTGGCGACTCTCGACCGCGTGGGGCTCGGAGCCTGGGTCGGCGAGCGAGGCGGACTGGATGCGCGGGTCGGCGAGCGGGGCGCCCTCGTCTCCGGCGGGCAGGCGCAGCGCATCGCGCTGGCGCGGGCCCTCCTGCGGGGCTTTCCTGTGCTCGTCCTCGACGAGCCGACCGCGGGCGTCGACCCCGAGGCATCCGAGGCGCTGCTGACCGACCTGCTGTCGGCCGTGGGCGAGGATCAGGCCGTCGTGCTCATCTCGCACGTGACGGTGCCGTCGGGGCTGGTCGACCGGGTGGTGCGGCTCGAGGGCGGCCGGATCGTCGGCTGACGCGGCACAGGCGTAGCGCTCGCGCCGGGTCCCGGCCGGGATTCAGATCGAAGCGCGTCAGAGCGCCATCGCGAACGCCTGCACCCCGTCGTGCGAGGGCAGTGGCTCGAAGCCGAGGCGCGGGTAGAACGCCAGCGCGCCGGTGTTCCCGGTCGACGCGACCAGATGAAGGCCGGTCACCCCCCGCTCGCGCAATGCCGCGGCGAGCGTCTCGATGAGCCGGCGACCCCAGCCCTGCCCCTGCAGTTCGGGCAGCAGGTCGATGTGGAGGTGGGCGGGATAGCCCTGCTGCGCGTAGGGCTCGGCGCCCGCACGCCGGCCGTAGGCGTAGATGAGGATGCCGTCCTGCCGCGTGCGCTCGGTCTCCGGCTTGGGCCACCGCTCGGCGAAGGCGGGCCACCACTCCCCCGCGAACCAGTCTTCGAACGCCGCGGTGTCGGGGGTGCCGACCACGTACCCGGCGACGCGACCGTCGTCGGTCTCGACGACGAAGGCGAGATCGGGGTGCTGCGCGACATAGGGCAGCACGAAGATCTCCGCCCACAGCTCGTCGTCCTCCAGCACGCCGGTCGCGTCGGCGCCGTCGTCGGCGGTCCTCAGGCAGATGTCGGCGAGGGCCGGCTCGTCGCCGGGCCGGAAGGGGCGGATGCGTGTCACCCGCCCGATTCTAGAGTCGGACCAGGCCCAGTCATGGGTGCAGACACCGTCAGGCAGGAACGAACCGGACGCTCTCGGGATCCACTCGCAGGGCGACGGTGGACCCGGGCGCCAGACCCGCGTCGGCGACCCGGTCAGCCGGCAGATCGACCGCGACCTCGGGCTCGGCGGTGCGGACCCGAACGCCGGAAGGAGTCTGCTCCAGCCGCGTCACCCGGGCGATCCACGCGGCCGGGAGCCGCGCTTCGCAGCTCTTCGGCAGCGGCGGGCTCGAGCTGGACGGCCCCGGGCGGGAAGATCGCCGCCACATCGCCGGGTCTCCCCTCGGGATGGGCGAGAGACATCCCGCCGCTCGACCACGATCCGCCATCGACGGTCCCGACGACCCGGTTGAGACCCGAGACGGCGGCGACGAACCGGGATGCCGGAACCCGCAGCACATCCCGCACCGCGCCGGCCTGCGTCACGCGCCCGGCCTCGACCACCACGAGTCCATCGGCGAGCGACACCGAGTCCACCGCGTCGTGCGTCGCGACGACCGCGGTCGTGTGGGTGGCGGACAGCTGCTCGCGCAGCAGCGCGCGGAGGTCCGCCGCGGTCTCGGTGTCGAGCGAGGTCAGCGGCTCGTCGAGCAGCAGCGCCGCCGGCGCGGTGGCCAGGGCTCGCGCGATCGCGACGCGCTGCTGCTGGCCGCCCGACAGCTCGGCCGGGCGCCGAGCACCCATTCCGTCGAGCCCGACGCGAGCCAGCCACTGCCCCGCTTCGTCTCGCGCGACCCGCTTCGGGATGCCGCGCGCCAGCAGCCCGAAGGCGACGTTCTCGCTCGATGTGAGGTGCGGAAAGAGTCGCGGGTCCTGCCCCAGCAGCACGACGCCGCGCCGAGACGGCGTCACGTGCGCGCCGGCGCCGGGCGCGGCATCCAAGGTCCGCTCCCCCAGCCGCACGTGTCCGTCACGGAGCGGGATGAGGCCCGCGAGCGCACCCAGGAGCGTGGACTTTCCGGCTCCCGAGGGGCCCATGACCGCGACGACCTCGCCGGCAGCGGCATGAAGGGCGACGTCCAGGACGAAGCCGGGGCGCTCCACCACGATGCGGGCGTCGAGGTCGGCGCCGGTCATCGCGGAGTCTCCGGCCGCCACGCCCGCACGAGCAGCAGCACCCCGATCGCCGTGACGAGCAGCAGCAGAGACAGTGCGACGGCCGTGCCCTGCGTGACGCCGGCGCCGTTGAACGCCGTGTAGATCGCCAGCGGCATGGTCTGCGTCACTCCGGGGGCGTTGCCGGCGAACAGCGCCGTGGCGCCGAACTCGCCGATCGCGCGGGCGAAGCACAGGATCACTCCGGCGAGAAGGCCCGGACCCGCCAGCGGCAGCGTGACGCGGCGGAGGATGGTCCAGCGCCCCGCACCCAGGGCCGCAGCCGTCTGCTCGTAGCCGACCCCGGTGGTCCGCAGCGACCCCTCGACCGCGAGCACGAGAAACGGCAGCGCCACGAAGGTCTGCGCGAGGACGACGGCGGTCGTGGTGAACGGGATCCGGATGCCCGCCTCGGCCAGCATGCCGCCGAGCCAGCTCGTCCGGCCGAAGAGGAACAGCAGCGCGATGCCGCCGACCATCGGCGGCAGCACGAGGGGCACAGTCACGAGGGCACGGAGGACTCCCGCCCACCGAGGACCGCTGCGGGCGATGACGAGCGCAAGAGGCACCCCGAGGATGACGCACACGGCCGTCGCGAGGAGTCCTGTTCCGAGCGACAGGAGCAGCGCCGAGACGGCCTCGGGCGCGGTGACATCCGTCCACAGCGTCGACCAGTCGACGCGTGCCACCAGGGTCGCGAGCGGCACGACGAGCAGCGCGAGCCCGAGCAGCGCCGGGATCAGGAGGACCTGCGGGACGAACCCCGCTCCCTCGCGTCTCACGGCGGTCCGAACCCCCGCCCTGCGAGCACCGCCTGGCCGTCGGCGCTGAGGACGAACTCCGCGAAGGACGCCGCCGCCTCCGGGTTGGCGGCGCCCGCCAGCGAGGCGATCGGGTAGCGGTTGACGACAGCAGCCGCACCGGGCGGCGCGAACGACTCCAGGTCGGTACGGCCGCGCACGTCGGTGGCGTAGACCAGACCGGCGTCCGCCTCGCCCGCCGCCACCTTCGTGAGCACCGCTGTCACGCTCTGCTCCCAGCTCGCGGGGACGACGGACACACCCGCGTTCGCCAGCAGAGTCTGGGATGCCGCACCGCACGGAACCTCGGGCGCGCACAGCACCACCGTGACGCTGTCGTCCGCGAGATCGCCCAGGTCCTCGACGCCGCCCGGGTTGCCTGCGGGAAGCGCGACGACGAGGGTGTTGGTCGCGAACACCTGCGAGCCGGCGACCACGCCCGCCGCCGTCGCTCGCTGCATCGTCGCCTCGTCCGCCGAGGCGAAGAGGTCGGCGGGGGCGCCTTCGATGAGCTGAGTGGCGAGAGTGCTCGAGCCGTCGTAGACGACGGGGAGGACCTCGAGGCTCGGATGCCGCGCCTCGAAGGCTGTGGCGAGCTCGTCGAACGCCGGCTTGAGCGATGCGGCGGCGTAGATGGTGAGTTCGCCGGAGACGTCCGGGAGCGCCTGGGGATCGGCGCCGGCGCCTGTGTCGATCGCCGCCGGGTCGCTGTCACCGCGGCTCGCGCCACCGGGTGCGCATCCCGCCGTGAGCAGCCCGAGGGCGACGAGCGCCGCCGCCGCGACGACGCGCTTCACGCGTGCGCTCGCGGTGTCTCGACGATCACGTTCGTCGCCTTGACGACGGCGACCGCGAGCGAGCCGACTTCGAGGCCGAGATCGCGCACCGCCTCGGCAGACAGCAGCGACACGACCCGATGCGGACCCGACTGGATGTCGACCTGCGCCATGATCCCGTCGACCTGCACCCGCGTGACCAGCCCGACGAAGCGGTTGCGGGCACTCGAGAGCACGTCGGTCGGGTCGGATGCCGCACGCGCGAGCTCGACGGCACGTTCGGCGAGGGCGTCTCCGGCGATCTCAGCCGGGGTGGCCCGGGTGGTCGGAAGCAGCCCCTGGTCGACCCAGCGCCGCACGGTGTCGTCGCTCACCCCGAGCAGGCGAGCGGCCTCGGCGATCTTGTAGGCGGGCATGCGATCACGGTAGCACCGCGGATTCGGTCAAAGGGCCGGCATTTCTCCGCACCTGCGGTAGGCACTGCGTGCACCTCTCGGCATTCCCCGGGTTGCAAGCGGACCCGGCGTCTGTCGCCGTGGTTACCCTGGAGTCATGCCGCTCCCGCCGCTGGTCGAGCCGGTCGCCGCCCTCAGCGACGCCGAGCGGACCCGCACGGCCCGGCACACGCGTCTCGTGGGATTCGGCGAGATCGCCCAGCGCCGCCTGGCGGCCGCGCGCATCGCGGTCGTCGGTGCCGGCGGTCTCGGATCCCCCACCGTCCTCGCCCTTGCCGCGGCCGGTGTCGGCGAGCTCATCGTCATCGACGACGACGTGGTGGAGCAGTCGAACCTGCAGCGGCAGGTCATGCATCGGCTCAGCGACATCGGCGCTCCGAAAGTCGACAGCGCGGTCCGCGCTGCGGCGGAGCTCTCACCAGAGACCACCGTGCGGGCGGTGCGCGAGCGGCTTTCGCCGTGGAACGCGGCCGAGCTGTTCGCGGGGGCCGATCTGGTGATCGACGGCACCGACACGTTCGAGACGCGCGAGGCCGTTGCCGCCGCCGCAGAGCAGCTCGGCATCCCGCTGGTGTGGGGCTCGGTGCAGGGCTTCGACGCCCAGGTCACCGTGTTCTGGAACCGTCCTCCGTCGGGAACCGGCGCCGTGGTGCTGTCGGATCTCTATCCGCACGGGAGCGTCGGCGATGTTCCCACCTGCGCCGATGTCGGCGTGCTCGGTGCGCTCTGCCTGCAGGTCGGATCGCTGCTGGCGACCGAGGCGATCAAGCTCATCGTCGGGATCGGCGAGCCGCTGCTCGGGCGGATCCTCGTCATCGACGGCCTGCGGGCGCGACAGCACGAGGTGCGCCTCCGCTCGGTGATGACGGATGCCGTCGCCCCGGCGACCGGGCACGCGGTCGCCGCCGGCGCAGAGGCCGGCCCCGCGACCGCCCCCGCACCACCGAGCACCCCGCCGCTCGTCGGGCCCGAGGCTCTCGCCGGCGCCGTCATCCTCGACGTGCGCGAGCAGCACGAGGTCGATGCGGGAATGATCGCGGGTTCGCTCCACGTGCCGCTCGCGGCTGTGCTCGCCGAGCCCGAAGCGCTCGCGAGCCTCGGGCGCGTCGTCGTCGTCTGCAAGATCGGCGTACGGGCGCGTCGCGCCGCCGAAGCCCTCCGCGCGCTCGGGGTCGAAGCATCCGTCCTCTCGGGAGGCCTGGACGCGTGGCCCGAGACGCTGGCGGACCCCGAGCGGGTCCCGGCGTGAGCCCGGCGCCGCTCCGAGAAGTCGAAGAGCACCTCGCCCTCGTGCTCGCGCGCGTCGAGCCGCTCGAGACGATCGCCGTGCCGGTCGCGGCCGGGCTCGGACGGACGCTGCGCGAGCCGCTCCTCGCGCAGGTCGACATCCCGGTCTTCGACAATTCCGCCATGGACGGCTTCGCCGTGCACTTCGCCGATGTCGCAGAGGCCTCCGACCACCCCGTGACGCTGAAGGTGGTCGCCGATCTCCCCGCGGGCACGGCTCTGGATCCTCCGCTCGCAGCCGGCGAGGCCGCCCGCATCATGACCGGATCGCCCGTCCCCGCCTCCGCCGACGCGATCGTGCCGTTCGAAGACACCGCCGGGGGCCTTGCCGATTCGCTCGGCGAGATCCTCGTCGAGCGCGGTCCGAAGGCGCGTCGGCGCGCACATCCGCCGTCGCGGCGAGGATGCCGTGGTCGGCGCCGAGCTGCTCGCCGCCGGCGCTGTGCTCGGACCGCTGCAACTGGCCGCAGCCGCCGCCGCCGGGATCGCCGAGGTCGTGGTCTCGCGCGCCCCGCGCGTCGCGGTGGTGTCGACCGGGTCCGAGCTCGTCCCGGCGGGTTCGCCGCTCGAGCGCGGTCAGATCCCCGAGTCCAACGGACAGCTGCTCGCCGGGCTCGTCGAAGGCGCATCCGCCGAGGTCGTGTTGCGCCTGACCGTTCCCGACGACGGAGACGGACCGCTGCGCGCAGTCGCCGAGGCATCGGCTCTGGGAGCCGACGTCGTCATCTTCACCGGGGGCGTGAGCGCGGGCGCCTACGAGCCGGTCAAGCAGACCCTCGGCGCGTCGATGGAGTTCACGTCGGTGCGGATGCAGCCGGGCAAGCCGCAGGGATTCGGTGTCACGGACGACGGGATGCTGCTCTTCGGCCTCCCCGGCAACCCGGTGAGCGCCGCCGTCTCGTTCGAGACCTTCGTCCGCCCGGCGCTCCTCGCCCTGCAGGGCCGGGCGTCGCTGCACCGGCCGCTCATCCGACTGGCGGCGAAGGTCGGGTGGCGCACGCCTCCCGGCCGCCGTCAGTACCTGCCCGCCGTGATCGACCGCACCGAGCCCGGCCGGTGGACCATCGCGCCGGCGACGGCCGGCGGGTCGGGATCGCACCTCGCCGGCGGGCTCGCACGCGCCGAGGCCTACGCGATCGTCGGAGCCGAGGTGGATGCCGTCGCACCCGGCGATCTCGTCGATGTCATGCTGATTGCATGAGCTTCACGCACCTCGACGATTCCGGACGCGCCCGCATGGTCGACGTCACGGCCAAGGCTCCGACCGTCCGCGCCGCGACCGCGCGGGGCTTCGTCCGATGCTCGCCCGAGGTCGTCGCGAGCCTGCGCGACCACACCGTCCCGAAAGGCGACGTCCTCGCCGTCGCGCGGATCGCGGGCATCCAGGCGGCCAAGCGCACGCCCGACCTCCTGCCCCTCGCACACGTCATCGGGGTGCACGGCGCCGCGGTCGACCTCGACATCGTGGATGACGGAGTCGAGATCCAGGCGACGGTGCGCACGGCCGATCGCACCGGCGTCGAGATGGAGGCGCTCACCGCGGTAGCGGTCGCCGCCCTCGCGGTGGTCGACATGGTGAAGGGTCTCGACAAGGCGACGTCGATCGAGAACGTGCGCATCACCGCCAAGGAAGGCGGCCGCTCGGGCTCGTGGACCCGGCCGGGCGAGCAGTGACCGGCAGCCCGACCGACCTCCGCTCCGCCGAGCGGCCCCTCTTCGGCGCGATCCTCCTCGCCGGCGGTCGCGGCTCCCGCGTCGGCGGCGCGAGCAAGCCGCTCTTCGAGGTCGGCGGCCAGACCCTCCTCGGGCGGGCCGTCGCCGCCGTCGCGCGGGCTGGCGCCCGTCCGATCGTGGTGGCCGCTCCCCCGCTCGACGCGTCGCTCGCGGTGGATTGGGTCGCTGAGGACCCGCCTTTCGGCGGGCCGGTCGCAGGGATCGTCGCCGCGCTGGGCCGCAGCGACCTGTGGGCGCCCGACCCCGAGTGGACGTTCGTGCTCGCGTGCGACCTCCCTCGTGTCGACGCCGCCGTCGCGCGGCTCGCGAGCGACATCCCGCTCCTCCCCGACAGCACCGAAGGCGTGTGCCTCGCCGATGCGTCGAGCCGGCCACAGTGGCTCACGGGCGCGTACCGCACCGCTGCACTCCGCCGGGCCGCGGCCACGGTTGCGGATGCCGGGCGCGACGCCCCCGTCCGCGTGCTGCTCGATGACTTGGCGATCGCCGCGCTCGCAGCACCGAACGACCTGACCTCCGACGTCGACACGTGGGAGGATCTCGACACAGCCCGTGCCGCCGCGGGCGATGCACCCCTGGAGGACTCATGACCGAGGCATCCCGCACGCTCCCGCCCGAAGCGCTCGATGCGTGGGCGGCAGCGCTCCGCGAGCATTTCGATCTCGGCGCGGACGACGTGCCGATCACACTGGTCCTCGACCTCGCCCGTGATGCGGCGAACGGCGTCGCCCGGCCTGCCGCCCCGCTCAGCGCCTTCGTCGCGGGCCTCGTTGCGGGGCGCGCCGGCGGATCGCGCGCCGACATCGAGGCGGCCGCCGCCGCGATCTCGGCCCTCGCCGCGACCTGGGAGGCCTGATGGCGGTCGTCCGCTACTTCGCGGCCGCCGCCGAGGCGACCGGACTCGAGGTGGAGCAGCGCCCTGAGGCGACGCTCGGCGCCCTCCGCAGAGCGGTGGCCACGGCGCACCCGGGGCTCGGCGGCATCCTCCCTCGCTGCGCCGTGCTCGTCGGCGGCGCGCGGGTCGACGATGAGACCCCGCTCGGCGCGGAAGAGCTCGTCGACGTTCTCCCGCCCTTCGCGGGCGGCTGACCGAACACGCGTCGCGGGGCGGCTGATCGAACGCCCGTCGCGGGGCGGCTGAGAAGCGGCCGCCGCGCGGCTGACCGAAGAGCCGCCGAGGCTCAGCCCCCGATGCCCTTCCAGGCGGTCGTGCCGTCAGCCTCGACCTGTCGCTTCCACACCGGGAGGTCGGTCTTGATCGTCTCGATGATCGTGCGGCACACGGCGAAGGCCTCGGCCCGGTGCGATGAGGCGACCGCGATGACGACGGCCGCGTCGCCGACCTCGAGCCGGCCGACGCGATGGCTCACGGCGACGATCGCGCCTGTCCCGCCGATCGCCTCTTCGGCGATGCGTCGCAGGGTCTGCTCGGCATCGGGATGGGCGGAGTACTCGAGCGCGACGACGGCTGCAGCGGCATCCGGATCATGGTCACGCACGCGCCCGACGAACGTGGTCTCGGCTCCCATCGTCGCGTCCGACACCGCGTCGAGGTGCGCGGCGACATCGAGCGGGAGATCGCTGATGGCCGCGATCCGCACGCCGCTCACGAGTGGTCTCCGCCGGCGAGCTGGTCGATCACGTGACGTGCGACCGACAGCACGACCGGGATTCCGGATGCCACGGCCTTCGGCGAGCCCGGAAGATTCACGATGAGCGCGCCCGGCGTGATGCCCGGCACCGGCCCGACCACGCCCGAGCGGCCCCGCGACAGCATCCCACCCGGCGTTTCGGACGCCCCGAGACGTCGGAGCTCCTCGGCGATGCCCGGGCACATCCTGCGTGATCACCCGCGCGGTGCCCTCTGGTGTCTCGTCGCGGGGCCCGACCCCCGTGCCGCCGGTCGTGACGACGAGCCGCGCGCCCGCCGCGAGGACCGCCCACAGTGCCCGTTCGACGCTGTCGGCGCCGTCGGCGACGACGATCGCCTCGCCGCATGAGAAGCCGCCGCGCACGAGCTCCGAGACTGCGAGCGGGCCGGCCGCGTCCGGCCGCTCACCCGCGGCGGAGCGGTCTGAGACCGTGATGACGGCGGCGGGGTAGCTCATCTCTCCAGCCTACGATCCGCGGTGAGCTCGTATTCGGAGACCCTGGGATAATCGGACCATGCCCGTCGCACCGACGCCTACCGCGGTCTCGCCCAGCCGAGCCGCCTGAGCGTCATGTACGAGCTCCTCGAGCGTCCGGGGCAGGCCTCGCCGAACTGGCCGAGGCGACCGGGCTTCACGAGAACACGCTGCGCGATCACCTGCGCGTGCTCGAAGCCGAAGGCTACGCCGTGCGCGTGACGGAGCATCGGGGCACCCGCGGGCGGCCGCGCGACCTCTTCCATCCTGCTGGCCCGACAACCCGGTCGCGGCGAAGCGGATCGAGGAAGCCAAACGCCACGGCGACTTCATGCGCAGCGTCATGCTGCACGAAGATGCCGAGGGGACTGATTCGGATGTCGCGCACCAGTTCGACGCGCTGTACGAGCACCTCGACGAGGTAGGGCTCGAGCCGCAGATCGACGAGGAATCGCTCACCGTCAGCTCGCCCCCTGCGCCTTCCACGACCTCGTCGCGGACCGGATGCCGATGCTGTGCCATGTGCACGCCGAACTCGTCCGCGGTGTGCTTGTCCAGGCTCGCGGTCCGCTCGAAGTCGAGCGGCTCCTGCCCCTCGTGACACCGCACGAGTGTCAGCTCATCCTCCAGCGTGCGGATGCCTCGCCGAAGGCGGCGGCGACCGCGGACACGGCATCCGTCGAAGCCTGATCGCCCGTCGGCGCTCGTGCGCGCGTCGCATCGGCGCATGGGATCATCGCGGCGGACGGCCGCATCCGCCACGTCCTGAGGGCGGCGATCCGCCGTCTCGGTGACACGGCCGGCAGCGCCTGAATAATCACGGTGGTGGCGCAGTCGGCCGCGAACACCGAGAGCTTCAATGGGGACACGGCCCGAGGCGGCCGTCCATCGGAGGAGGCGCGATGTCCGCGGTCACGAGTTCCAAGACGGTCGATCTGTCGAACTGGGATCCCGAGAACGATGGGACATGGGACTCGAGGCTCGCCTGGCGGACGCTGTGGATCACGACGTACTCGCTGCTCCTGGGATTCGCGGCGTGGTACCTCGTCAGCGCGATCGCACCCCGGCTCACCGCGATCGGCTTCGATCTCGACACCGCGCAGCTCTACTGGCTCGCGGCGATCCCGGGGCTCGCCGGCGGTCTCCTGCGCTTCGCCTACATGTTCCTGCCGCCGATCGTCGGCACGCGCGCGCTCGTCGGGCTGGAGCTCGCTGCTGCTCGCGCTCCCGATGCTCGGCTGGACGCTGGCGGTGCGCGACACGTCGACGCCGTACTGGGTGCTGCTCGCGCTCGCCTTCTCGGCGGGCATCGGCGGCGGCGTCTTCTCGGGCTATATGCCGTCGACGAGCTACTTCTTCCCCAAGCGGCTGCAGGGGACCGCGCTCGGACTGCAGGCCGGCATCGGCAACTTCGGCATCGGCCTGGTGCAGGTGCTCGTCCCCTGGGTCATCGGCTTCGGCCTCTTCGGCACCTGGTTCCTCGACCCGCAGACCACGTCGGGCGGCGCGAACATGTGGCTGCACAACGGCGGTCTGGTGCTCATCCCGTGGGCCGTGCTCGCGTCGATCCTGGCGTTCGTCTTCCTCAAGCGCGTGCCCGTCCAGGCCAATTTCCGCGAGCAGCTCGACATCTTCCGGCTGAAGCACACGTGGATCATGACGGCCATCTACATGATGACCTTCGGCGCCTACGCCGGCCTCGCCGCGCAGATGGGCCTCATGATCGTCAGCATCTACGGAGGCTTCGAGAACGCGCCCGACCCGCTCGCCTACGCCTGGATCGGGCCGGCCGTCGGCGCCGCCGTGCGCGCAGCGTCCGGGCCCCTGTGCGACCGGTTCGGCGGCGCGCCGTTCACCTTCATCTCGGGCATCGGCATGACCGCCGGCACGATCATCACGCTGTTCTTCCTCACCCCGACCGAGGTGGACGAGTTCTGGGGCTTCCTCGCGGGCATGATCACGATCTTCGTGTTCGCGGGCCTGGGCAACGCGGGGACGTTCAAGCAGATGCCGATGATCTTCCCGAAGCGCCAGGCCGGCGGCGTCGTCGGCTTCACGGCGGCCGCCGCGGCGTTCGGCCCTTCATCGTCGGCATGGCGCTGTCGGCCATCAGCCCGACCGCCTTCTTCGTCGTCTGCGCCGGTTGGTGCGTCTTCTGCACGGGACTGACGTGGTGGTTCTACGCCCGTCCCGGCGCCGAGGCCAAGAGCTGACCATCCCTGCTGCGGCACACCGCACGAATCCAGATCCGACGCCGAAAGACGTGAAGTCATGACCCCCGACATCCGAGCGATCCACCCCGCGACCGACGGGCCGCTCACCGATTCGCTGCTCAGCATGGGACGCTTCCTCCGCCGTGGCGAGGTCTCGGCGGATCTCCGCGCGGTGTTCCTCGAAGGCGGCCGGGAGGGCGACGTCTTCTACCGCGACCGCTGGTCGCACGACAAGGTGGTGCGCTCGACGCACGGCGTGAACTGCACGGGCTCGTGCTCCTGGAAGGTGTACGTCAAGGACGGCATCATCACGTGGGAGACGCAGCAGACCGACTACCCGTCGGTGGGCCCGGATTCCCCCGAGTACGAGCCGCGCGGCTGCGCACCCTCGGTGGTGCTCGCGGCCGCCGCGGTGATGCGGTTGGCCATGCCGGCGAAGATGAACCCGTGGAACGGCAGGACGGCAAGCCAGTAGAGGCGTCCGGGAAGCCCGTGCGGGAAGAAGACGGCGCGCTGGTCGAAGCGCGAGCCGTCGCCGTCGGGGCTCGCACGCAGCTCGAGCCAGGCGAGGCCCGGCACCTTCATCTCGGCCCGGAGGCGGAGCAGGTGCCCGGGCTCGATGGCCTCGACCCGCCAGAAGTCGAGCGCGTCGCCCACCTCGAGCCGTGAGCGGCTGCGGCGCCCCCGCGCGAGGCCCACTCCGCCGACGAGCTTGTCCATCCAGCCGCGCAGAGCCCACAGCAGGGGCTGGGAGTACCAGCCGTTGACTCCGCCGATCCCCTCGATGACGCGCCAGAGCCGGTCGGGCGTGGCCTCGGAGTGCACCGTCCGCAGATCGGTGAACACCGTGCGGCCCGCCCACTCGGGGTCGCTGGGCAGCGGGTCGCTCGGCACGCCCAGCACCTCGGAGTCGAGCCAGCTCGTCTCGACGAGGTCGGCCTCCTCCCGGCTGAGGGCGAGAGCGACGGCGCGACGGTACGGGGTCAGCCCGTCGGGCGGAGGCGAGATCAGCTCGTCGACGTCGCGGTTCTTCACGACGCAGTCGTTCTGGAGCGACTCGACGAGCGGCCTCGCGATCGACCGCGGGATCGGGGTCACGAGGTTGACCCAGTGCGAGGCGAGCCGCGGAGTCAGCACGGGCAGCGCCGCGATGGCCCGCTGCGGCAGCCCGGCCTCGACCGCGTAGCCGTTCATCATCTGGCCGTAGCGCAGCACATCGGGGCCGCCGATGTCGACGGCCCGGTTCACGTCGGCGGGCACACGCGCGGCGCCGAGCAGGTAGTGGAGCACATCCCGGACGGCGATCGGCTGGATGCGGTTTCGCACCCACTTCGGGGCCGGCATGTACGGCAGCACATCGGTCAGGTGACGCACCATCTCGAACGACGCCGACCCCGACCCGATGACGACGCCGGCCTGCAGCACGAGCGTCGGCACGCCCGAGGCGAGCAGGATCTCGCCCACTTCGACCCGCGATCGCAGGTGCGGCGACAGTTCGGCATCGGCGGGGTGGAGCCCACCCAGATACACGATCCGCGAGACGGATGCCGCAGCCGACTTCTCCGCGACGTTCCGGGCGGCGCGCCGATCGGCGTCTTCGAAGTCGCGCCCGGCGGCCATCGAGTGGACGAGGTAGTAGAGCACATCGACGTCGCGGACGGCTTCGGTCATAGCGGCGGCATCCGTCACATCGCCCACCACCGTCTCGACCCGCTCGGCCCAGTCGAAGGTCTTCACGCGGGATGCCTCGCGCGCGAGCACGCGCACGTCGTAGCCCGCCTCGAGCAGTCGCGGCACCAGTCGGCCGCCGATATAGCCGGTCGCCCCGAGGACGAGCGCCCGCCGTGGCCGGCCGTCCGCTCGCGGCTCGGCGCGCAGGTCTGGTTCATGGCCCGTCGGCGAGGAGATGTCGGTCACGGTTCGACGCTACGTTGCGGGGGATGCCGTGGCCAGGGCTTGCATCCGCCGACCAGCCATGCGACGCGGCCGCGGCGGGCGGCTACTCGCGCCGCTGCAGCCGCACCACCACCGACTTGGAGGTCGGGGTGCCGCTGACGTCGGCGACCGAGTCCAGAGGCACGAGGACGTTCGTCTCGGGATAGTAGGCGGCGGCGTTGCCTCTCGGCGTCCGGTACGCGACGATGCGGAAACCCTCCGCGCGCCGCTCCTGGACGACTCCGTCGGGCCCCACCCACTCCGACACGAGATCGACGACGTCGTCCTCCTCGAACCCGAGCGACCGGATGTCCTTGGCGTTCACCATCACCACTCGTCGGCCGCCGCGGATGCCCCGGTAGCGATCGTCCTTGCCGTAGATCGTGGTGTTGTACTGGTCGTGCGAGCGCAGGGTCTGCAGCAGCAGGCGTCCTCGCGGGATGCGCGGATACTCCAGCGGATTGACCGTGAACCGCGCCTTCCCGTCGGCGGTGGCGAAGCGCCGGGCGTCGCGCGGACCGTTCGGGAGGAACAGGGTGCCGCCCTTGTCGATGCGCTCCTCGTAGTCGTCGAACCCGGGCACGACGTTCTCGATGTGCGCGCGGATGAGCGCGTAGTCCGCCTCGAGCGCAGCCCAGTCGGCCCGCGGCGCATTGAGCGGGTGCTCGACGATCGCCGCGTCCGGCCCCTTCGCCTCGTGGCCCGGAGGCCGCTCGACCTGCGCGCGGTCGATCGCCTCGGGATCCCGGATGCCGGTCCCCGTCGGCTCCGGCGGCTCCGCGTCGCTCGACCCGAACACGAGCGCGCAGAGCCGCGCCACGATCGCGACCTCGCTCAGCAGTTCCTCCGACGGCGGGGCGAGACGTCCGCGCGACGAGTGGACCGCGCCCATCGAGTCCTCCACAGACACCCGCTGCTCGACCCCGCCGCGCTTGTCACGATCGGTGCGGCCCAGGGTCGGCAGGATGAGCGCGCGGCGTCCGGTCACGACGTGCGACCGGTTCAGCTTCGTCGAGACCTGCACCGTGAGGTCGACGTTGCGCATCCCGGCCTCGACGACCGCCGTGTCGGGCGTCGCCGACACGAAGTTGCCGCCCATGCCCATGAAGAACCGCACCCGCCCGTCTCGCATGGCGCGGATGGCCTGCACGGTGTCGTAGCCGTGCTCGCGGGGCGCGGCGAACGAGAACTCGGTGTCGAGGGCGTCGAGGAAGGCCTCGGAGGGCTTCTCGTAGATCCCCACCGTGCGATCGCCCTGCACGTTGGAGTGGCCACGGACGGGGCAGAGCCCCGCGCCCGGGCGCCCGATGTTCCCCTGCAGCAGGAGGGCGTTGACGACGTCCCGCAGCATGGGCACGGAGTGCTTGTGCTGGGTGAGGCCCATCGCCCAGCAGACGATCGTCGCCTTCGAGGTGCGCACGGCTTCGCCGACGCGGCGCAGCGCCTTCTCGGGGAGCCCCGTGGCGGCGACGAACTCGGCCCACGAGGCATCCCTCATCGCCTTCTCGTACTCGGCGAACCCACTCGTGTGCTCCGCGATGAACGCGTGGTCGAGAACTCCACCCGTCGATCCCTCGGCCTCCAGCAGATGCTTGCCGATCGCCTGGAAGAGCGCCTGGTCGCCGCCGAGGCGGATCTGCACGAACTCGTCGGCGAGCTTGGTGCCGCCGAACGCGACGCCGCGCACGGTCTGCGGGTTCTCGAAGCGCATCAGCCCCGCCTCGGGCAGCGGGTTCACGGCGATGATCGTGGCGCCGTTGCGCTTGGCCTTCTCGAGCGCGCTCAGCATGCGCGGGTGGTTCGTCCCGGGGTTCTGCCCGGCGACGATCAGCAGGTCGGCCTCGTGCACGTCCTCGATCGAGACGGTCCCCTTGCCGATGCCGATCGTCTCGGTGAGTGCCGAGCCGGACGACTCGTGGCACATGTTGGAGCAGTCCGGGAGGTTGTTCGTGCCGATCCCGCGCACGAGCAGCTGGTAGAGGAACGCCGCTTCGTTGGAGGTCCGCCCCGACGTGTAGAAGACCGCCTCATCGGGGTCGTCCAGCCCGCGCAGGGCCGAAGCGACTTCGCGGAGAGCGTCGTCCCACGAGATGGGGCGGTAATGGGTGGCGCCCTCCTCGAGGATCACCGGCTGCGGTGAGCCGGCCCTGCTGGCCGAGCCACCAGTCGTCGTGCGCGCGCAGCTCGTCGAGGGAGTGCTGGGCGAAGAAGTCCGGTCCGACCCGGCGCAGCGTCGCCTCCTCGGCGACCGCCTTCGCGCCGTTCTCGCAGAACTCCGCGACGTGACGTCTGTCCTCCTCCGGCCACGCGCATCCGGGGCAGTCGAAGCCGTCCTTCTGGTTGACCCGCAGCAGCGTCTCGACGCTGCGGGCGAGACCCATCTGGTCGTTGGCGATCTGCAGCGCGTGCAGCACGGCGGGCACCCCGACGGCGACCTTCTTCGTCTTGGAGTGCCGGACCTTCGACTCGTCGATGTCGGCGGTGGGGGCGCGCTTCGCCATGGTGCGTACCGGTGCTTCCTCGCGTGGCTTCGCGGTCCGGACGACGGACGCCCGGGCCTTCCTCCATGCTAGGTCGCGAGCGCCCCGCCGGCTCGTCACAGTCGCTTCGTCAAGGAGGCGGGCGCAAAGCCCCGAGCGTCAGCGCCGGCCTGTGCCGAACACGCCCCGGATCACGCTCGAGAGGATCGTCTGCGTCGACCTCGAGTTCAGGATCGATTCGAGCGGCGACTTCTCCGTTCTGCGCGTCGTCCGCGACGACCCCGACGTCTTCTTCAGGAGCCGGTCGTACTCGGCCTGCGCCTTCTTGTCGGCGGCGGCCTGGGCCTTCTCGATGGCGGCCCGCTGCTTGGCGTACTCAGCATCCGCCTTGGCCTTGGCCAGAGCCGCATCCTCGGCGGCCGCGGCCTCCGCTGCGGCGTTCATCTTCGCCGTGAGGATCTCGCGCGCCGACTCAGGATCGATGGCCGTCCCGTACTTCACCAGCAGAGGGGATGCTGCGACCGCGGCGTCGATCTGAGCATCCGGAGTCGGCGACATCAGCCCCTGCGGTGCCCGCAGTCGCGTCCAGGCGACCGGCGTCGGGGCGCCCTTCTCGCTCATCACCGTCACGATCGCCTCGCCGGTGCCGAGCTCCTGCAGCGTGCGCTCGAGGTCGTATCCGGACGTGGGGTAGGTGCCCACCGTCGCGCGGAGCGCCTTCGCGTCGTCGGGCGTGAACGCCCGCAGGGCGTGCTGCACGCGCGAGCCGAGCTGGCCGAGCACATCGCTCGGCACGTCCTTCGGCGTCTGGGTGACGAAGAAGACGCCGACGCCCTTCGACCTGATGAGCCGCACGGTCTGCACGATCGCCGCCGTGAAGTCCTTCGACGCGTCCCTGAAGAGCAGGTGCGCCTCGTCGAAGAAGAAGACCAGCTTCGGCTTGTCGAGGTCGCCCACCTCCGGCAGGATCTCGAAGAGCTCGGCCAGCAGGTACATCAGGAAGGTCGAGAAGAGGGCGGGCTTGTCGGCCACGCCCGGCACCTCCAGCAGCGAGATGATTCCGCGCCCATCGGCGGCCACGCGCAGGAACTCGGCGACCTCGAACTCGGGCTCGCCGAAGAACACGTCGGCGCCCTGGTCGGCGAAGGTGATGAGCTCGCGGAGGATCACCCCCGCCGTCGCAGCCGACAGGCCGCCGAGGGTCTTGAGCTCGTCCTTGCCCTCCTCACTCGTGAGATACGAGAGCACGGCCCGGAGGTCCGACAGATCGACGAGCGCGAGCCCGTGTTCGTCGGCGAAATGGAACACGAGCCCGAGACTCGACTCCTGGGTCTCATTGAGCCCGAGCACCTTGCTCAGCAGCAGCGGCCCGAAGCCGCTCACCGTCGCACGTACGGGCACGCCCCTGCCGATTCCGCCCAGCGCGAAGTACTCGGTCGCCGAGGCGTCGGGGCGCCACTCCTGACCGATCGCCCGCGTGCGCGCGAGCAGCTTCTCGTTCGGCTCGCCCGGGCGTTGCGACTCCCGAGAGATCGCCCTTGATGTCGGCGGCGAACACGGGCACGCCCTTGGCCGCGAGCTGCTCGGCAAGCCCCTGCAGCGTGCGGGTCTTGCCTGTGCCGGTCGCGCCCGCGACGAGACCGTGGCGGTTCATCATGCCGAGCGGAATGCGGATCTGCGCCGACGGAACGGGATCGCCGTTCACGAGGGCGCCGAGATCGAGCGTGGGGCCGTCGAAGGTGTAGCCGGAGATGATCTTGTCGATTTCGGTCGGGCGGTTAAGGGGGCCGGATTCGGATGCGGGGTCAGGTCGAGATTCGGATCTTGATTCTGATTGCGGTGCGGGTTCGGATTCGGATTCCGGTTCGGGTTCGGGTTCGGGTTCGGGTTCTGATCGGGATTTGATTCCTGGCTGCGGCGGCCGAGGCGGGCGCTCCCGCGGGCCCTGAGGTGTCGGCGGCCGAGGTGGAAAGGGCGGGCTCGTCCGCGCTCGCGGTCGGCTGGCCGTTCGACGCGGCAGGGCCTTGGGCGGTCGGTGCCGGCAGCGACGGCGGCGCGGGCCTTGGCGGCGGCCGCCTCGGCGGCGGCGAGGGCGGCGCGGGCCTGGGCCGCGCGCAGCTCTGCTTCGGCGGCCTCGGCTTCGGCGCGCAGACGCGCGAGGTCGGCTTCTGCGGCGGTCGCGGCCGGATCGGGGTCGGTCATGCGCACAGCCTAGCCACGGCCTCGGCGGCGGCTCGTGGCACGCGCAGCCGGTGCACGGCTAGCGGCCGCGGTGAGCGGCGTCGCTGAGCGGCGTCGGTGCGCGGCGTCGGTGGGCGGCGTCGGGGAGCGGCAGCATCCCGGCACGACTCGGTCACCGCCGGCATCCCGCCACCGACTCAGCGTGGTCAGCCGCGCCGCGCCTTCGGCCTCGGCTCGCGGGCGAGCGCCACGGCGAACGCGGCGGCGAGGATCAGCGATACGCCGGCACCCAGGGCTGCACCGCCGATCGTGTCGGTCAGCCAGTGCGCGTGCAGATACGTCCGGGTGAAGGCCATGAGCATGACGTACGCCGCTCCCACGATCCAGACCCAGAGTCGCGGAAAGAGGATCGCCAGCACCACGACCGTGGTGGCCGCGGCGGCGACGTGGCCCGACGGATACGAGCCCACATCGGTCGTGACCAGGATGTCGTCGGGTCGCGCCCGACCGACGGTCTGCTTCACGAGCTGCACCGCCGCGGAGGACAGTATCGAGGAGGCGACGAGGTACGCGGCTCCCCAGGGCCGCCGCATGATCACCAGGATGACGGCGATGACCGCCGGCATCACGAAGACGCCGATCAGTCCCCCGCCGATGAAGTTCATCACCTGCGAGAGCGCCAGCGCGAACGGTGAAGCCCACGCGGCGAGCAGCGTGTTCCACCAGACGTCCGTGATGAACGGCGGCTGACCGTGGAAGTAGATCCACACCCCGAGCGCCGCCGAGACGGCCAGCAGCACGATGCCGACGACGAGCAGCACCGCCCGCCGAAGGGGCGCGGCTTGCTTCGTGTCCACTTCTGCGGCTCGGTGATCCATCCGCCCATTCTCACCCGCCCTGTGCGATCCGTCGGATCGCCACGCGTCCCGCGATGACCGGTCGGGCGAGGATGGGGGCATGGCGACAGCGATCGACATCATGCGCGGTGTGCTCTCACCGATCACGCGGCTGACGTTCTTCCGGCGTTTCGTGGGGCCGCACGTGCTGCCCCCGCTCGAGCGCTTCCTGACGCGGGTCACGCGCGGGCGGATCCAGCTCACCGACCTCATCGTCCCGTCCCTCACGCTCCACACCGTGGGGGCGAAGTCCGGCGAGCCGCGAGATGCGCCCCTGATGTACACACCCGACGGACGCGGACGCGCGATCGTCGCAGGCACCAACTGGGCCGGCGCCCGGCATCCCGCCTGGACAGCCAATCTGCTCGCGCACCCGGATGCCGAGATCACCGTCCGCGGGCGGCGCCTGGCCGTGCGGGCGACGCTCATCGCCGATGACGAGCGCGACGCGACGTGGGCGATCCTCGACGCGCAGTGGCCCGGCTTCCGCGAGTACGAGCGCCTGTCGGGCCGGACGGCGCGCCTGTTCGTGCTGCAGCCCGTCCGCCGCTGACCCGAAGCTGCCGAGACGCGCCGAACCCTGGGGTGTGCGGGCCTACGGCGCCAGCTGGGCGACCGTCTTCGGCCGGACGACCAGCCAGAGCGAGAGCACCGCGATGATCGCGCAGGCGACCATGACCGCGGCCATCGTGGTCGGGGTGATGCCGGAGCCGCGGGCGAGCCAGCCGACGATCGGCGAGATGATCCCCGCGACGCCGAAGTTCGTCGCCCCGACGATCGACTGCGCGGTGCCCGCCGCCTTGCCGTGCCTGTCGAGCGCGAGCACCTGCACGCAGGGGAAGGTGAAGCCGCACGCGGTCATGAAGAAGAACAGCGGGACGACGGTGCCCCAGAGGCCGAAGCCCAGCTGGTCGAAGACGATGATCATCGATCCGGCCACCACGAGCACGGCCGTCGACCATGCCATGACCCACTGCGGTCCGAAGCGGGCGGCGAGGCGCGAGGCGGCCTGGACGCCGAGGACGACGCCGAGCGAGTTGACCGCGAACAGGATGCCGTACTGCTGCGCATCGAACCCGTAGCCGAGCTGGAAGAGGAACGACGACGACGAGAGGTACGAGAAGAGGCCGCTGAACGTCATGCCGCCGATGATGAGCACGCCGATGAAGACCCGGTCGCTGAAGACGCTGCGGTAGCGCTGCCAGATCGTGGTCGCCCCCTTGCCACCGCGGCGGGCGGCCGGAAGGGTCTCGCGCAGGAAGATCGCCGCCGAGAGGAGCATGACCGCGCCATAGATCGCCAGCACGACGAAGATGCCGCGCCAGGGCATGACGAGCAGCAGGGCCGAGCCGACGAGGGGCGCGAGCACCGGCGCGACTCCCGAGACTGCGGCGAGACGAGACAGCATGACGACGAGCCGCCGCCCGCCGAACAGGTCGCGCACGATCGCGGCCGCGACGACGCCGCCGGCGGCTGCGCCCGCGCCCATGAACACGCGGGCGATCGACAATGTGCCGAGGGTCGGCGCGAGTGCCGCGCAGGTGCTGGCGACGACGTGGAGCGCGGTGACCGACAGGAGCGGGATGCGGCGGCCGACCTTGTCGGAGAGCGGCCCGACGATCAGCTGCCCGAGCGCGAAGCCCAGCATCGTGCCGGTGAGGGTGAGCTGGATCGCCGCCGCGGTGGTGTTGAAGTCCGCCTCGAGGACGGGGAAGGCCGGCAGGTAGAGGTCGATCGTGAACGGACCGAGCGCCGTCAGCGCTCCGAGCAGGACGATGTAGAGGGTGCGGCGCCGCTTCGGGATCGAGTCCCCCGGGTGCAGCATGATCGGCGCGGTCGCCGGATTCGGACCGAGGGTGCGGATGGCTCCGGTCGCGGCGGGATGCGCACCGAGCCTGTCGACGACCCGGGGATGCGCGGGATCGGATGCCGCGCCGCGGCCGGGTGTGGGGCGGAGCCCCATCGGGGGCGTCTGGGTCGGAACGGGTGCGGTTTCGAGCAAGGCGGCTTCACTTCGGTGACGATGGGCGAGCAAGGTGGAAACGCGTGACGCCGGGAGAGCGGCTCAGGCGCAGAGTGGCGGGAGGGCAACGGCGACGAGGCGGCGGCGGATCGCGAACCGGCCGGATCGACGTCGAAGGAAGAGCGTCGAATCGATTCGGAGCTACCAGGATACCGGACGCGCTCCCCGCAGAGCGAACACGGCTCGAGCGACCCGAGCGACCGAGGGGCGCGGGCTGTCGGCACGTTCCCAGTCGCATTCCCATGCGCTCGCATAAGCTGGTCGCGTTTCCCGCACAGAGCCCGCAGCTGCACCGAGTGGGCGCCCGAGCCGAGATCGACGAATGACCCCGACATCACAGCGCCCCGACGATGCCCGCACGAGCGGCAACCCCGCGACCCAGGCCAAGATCAACCAGACCGTCAAGCAGCAGCGCGAGCAGAAGCGCCAGGAGAAGCTCGCCGAGTACCAGCGCCAGCTCGCCAAGCGCAAGCGCAGCAAGATCGTGTGGTGGACGGTCGGCTCACTCGTCGCGGTGCTGCTGATCGGCGCGATCGTCGCCTCGATCGTCTTCGCCCCCGCCCCACCGCCGTCCTACGAAGCCGGCGGCACGGGTGCGGAGATCGAGGGCGTTCAGACCTTCGAGAACGAGACGTCGCACGTCGAGGGCACCGTCGACTACCCGCAGACGCCTCCGGCGGGTGGACCGCACAACCAGATCTGGCTGAACTGCGGCATCTATGACCAGCCGGTGCCGAACGAGAACGCCGTCCACTCCTGGAGCACGGCGCCGTGTGGGTCACCTACGACGCGAACGCGCTCTCGGCCGACGAGCTCTCGACGCTGAAGTCGCAGCTGCCCGTCGACCTACGTCGTCCTCTCGCCCTACGAGGGCCTCGACTCCCCCGTGGTGCTGTCGAACTGGAACCACCAGCTCTCGGTCGATTCGGTCGACGACGAGCGCATCCCGGACTTCTTCGAGGAGTACTGGCGCAGCCAGGACGTCCCCGAGCCCAGTGCGCTGTGCTCGGGTGGTCTCGACGCGCCGGGCAAGGTGTCCTGACCGCGATGGCCGGCACACCGCCCGCGGCGGCAGCGGAGGCTGCGGCATCCGTCCCGTCTCGTCCGCGCTGGTGGGTGTACGTCCTCGTGGCGGTCGGGATCGCCGCTCTCGCGTTCGCGATCGGCCGGTTCTCGACGTTCGGCTCGGCCGGCTCGGTCGCGGCCGGCCCGAATGCCGCCGATATCGGCTTCGCGCGCGACATGCAGGTCCATCACACGCAGGCCGTCGAGATGGCGATGGAGATCTATCGCAAGACCGAGGATGACGACGTGCGCCGCCTCTCGTACGACATCGCGACGAGCCAGGCCGGGCAGCGCGGCGAGATGTACGACTGGATCGTGCAGTGGGGTCTCCCGCAGTCGGGCGATCCGCTCATGTCATGGATGACGGATGCCGGTGGCCACGGCGGCCATGGCGGCGCCGGCGCGGAATCCACCGACGAGGAGCTGCGAGCCGCGATGGGCATGGCCTCCGCCGACGAGCTGTCCGCCCTCGCGGACGCGACGGGCACGGAGGCGGACTGCCTGTTCCTCGAGCTGATGATCCGCCATCACGAGGGCGCGATCCCGATGGCCGACGCGGTGCTCGAGCTCGGCTCGGTCCCGCGGGTGCTCGCCGTCGCCGAGTCGATGAAGGCGGGGCAGACCGCCGAGATCGACGCCATGAAGTCCGCGCAGGCCCGGCTCGGGTGCGCAGGCTGAGGTCACACTGCGCGGCTGACGTCCCACTGCGCGCCTGACGTCACACCGAAAGGCGTCGTCCGCCGTCGCCTCGCGATGCGGCCGGCCTCATTCATAATCTTCGGCGTACCCGTCAATCTCGTCGGCGGGGAGACCCACGGGTCGCAGCCTTCGCGTGAGCAGCCGCAGTTCGTCGACCACGCCACGATCGACAAGCTCCTCGTCGGAGGTTTCAGCATCGGTCGCCACGATCTCGCTCGAGGGGCCGATCAGGAACGTCGCGTGGACGCGATGACCACCCTCCCCGACGATGGGGATCTCGACCGTCGATGCCGCGCCCACCTCGGCCAGCGACACGCTGTACTCGAGCAACGCCACCGCGATGTCGTCCCCCGTGAGGTACTCACCGCCCGCGTACATCAGAACCTTCACGAACCCTTTCTAACCGTGTTCCGCCCGGACTCTTACGGGGGTTGCCATCTGTCCATCCGACGGCTACGGGCAGCCGTGGCGGGGTTCCCCCACGGCCCTGGATGCGTGGGATCAGACCAGGAAGAGCCAGTCGAGCATCCCCGGATTGTGCGCGTGCACGAGCACCAGGAAGACGACGGCGTCGAACAGCAGGTGCACCGTCACGACGTAGGCCAGCGAGCGGGTCTTGACGAAGATGAACCCCTGGAGGAGCGCGAAGGGGACCGTGAGGAGCGGACCCCACGCCTGGTACCCGAGCTCCCACAGGAACGACACGAACACGACGGACTGGAGGAGGTTCGCCTGCCAGTCGGGGAAGTGGCGGCGCAGCAGCGCGAACACCGTGCAGATGAAGAACAGCTCGTCCCAGATGCCCACCGAGCCCACGCCGACGAAGAGCCTGGCGATCAGCTCGGGGGTGTCGACCACCGGCCAGTTGAGGTAGACCCCCGAGGTGATGAAGTAGAACGGCAGGATCAGCCAGCCGAGGAACAGCACGGCGACGAGCCAGGTCCACTGGAAGGTCGTCCACCGGCCTCCCCCGCGCCACGGGAAGCGGATGCCGCGATCCCGGTAGACGTACCTCGACACGACGTACGGCACGGCGACCGCTCCGCCCAGCGCCACGGCGAAGCGCAGGATCGCCAGGTTGTCGAGCTCGGCCTTGAGCGGAATGGCGCTCACGATCAGCAGCCCCGCTGCCACGAGCGACAGATCGCGCACGATGCTCGGACGGCGAGCGGATGCCTCGCCCGGCCCACCGGACGCATCAGCGGCGGCTCCGGCATCCGCTCTCTCGATGAGCCAGGCGGTCGACGAGCGCCACCGCCAGCAGCAGCCCAGCCGACCCACGGGATGCGGACGACGAAGAACGCCGGCGCAGCGAGGCACGCGAGCAGCGCCGGAATCAGCTCCCACGACCACCGAGGGCGGTCGAGCGGCACGGTCGACGGGTCGGCGGGCACTCAGTCCCCCAGCGGGTTCGCGAGCTCGTCGCTGCGCATGCGCGCCACCGCGAGCACCACGAACGACAGGAGGAACGGGGTGAGCCCGGCCACGAGGAAGATCACCGGGATGGGAACGACCTGAGCGAGAGGTCCCGCGAGCGCCATCGACACCGGCATCAGGGCGAGTGAGACGAAGAAGTCCAGACTCGACACCCGGCCGAGCATATGCCGGGGCACCCGACGCTGCAGGAGCGTGCCCCAGATGACGTTGCCGTAGCTGAAGCCGATCCCGACCAGGAAGCACGAGAGCACCATGAGCCAGTACTGGTCGGTGAAGCCCATGACGACGAACGGCAGCGTGCTGCAGCCCCACACCAGGATCATGGCGCTGAGGTACCGGCGCGGAAGCGGCCAGGACGACACGACGATCGAGCCGAGGACCCCTCCCGCTCCGAATGCCGCGAGGAGGAACCCGAACCATCGCGGGTCCTCGCCGATGCGCTCCGCGGTGATGAAGGGCACCAGCACCTCCTGGGGCCCCATCCACACGAGCACCCACACCGTGGCGTAGAGCAGGGTCCACAGCAGCCAGGGCGTCCGCACCGTGAAGGCGACGGCCTCCCGCAGGTCGTGGAAGACGCCGCGTGTGGTCGCGGCCGGGTGGTCGGGCGGAGCGTCGGTCTCGGGCTCTGGGCGCACCAGGAGAAGCAGCACGAGGGCCACGCCGTGCGCCGCCGCGATGACCCACACGGCGTGAGCGGGTGCCACGACGGCGGCCACCACGACTCCGGCGACAGCCGGGCCCGCCGCCTGCTGCAGCGCGGGACGGATGGCCCCCTCGAGGCCGTTCGCCGCGAGCAGCTGGGCGGGCGGCAGGATGCGGGGCAGGATCGCGCTGTAGGCCGGGTAGAAGAAGCCCGAGCCGGCGCCGAGGATGAACGCCACGATCGCCAGGTGCGGGATCGGCACCGGTCCGAACAGGCCGGCCACGGCGACCGAGGTCAGCGCGACGACGTTGGCGAGTTCGACCACCCGGAGGATCAGTCTGCGTGAGATGCGGTCGGCGACGATCCCTCCGGGGATCGCGCACGTCAGCAGTCCGACGGCGTTGGCCGCCGCCACGATCGAGAGCTCGACGGGACCGCCCCCGCCGCCGATGACCGTGTAGACCATGACGACGGCCCACATGCCGGCGCCGAAGACCGACAGCACGACCGATGCGAACAGCATCCGGAAATCCCGGTGCGCCAGCGGACGCACGAACCGCCAGCGGTCGCGCCCGGTCGGCGACTCGTTCATCGCCTGCCGCTCGTCGGCCGTCGCGCCCTCCGGCGTCGGCCGATCGGCGGGCTCAGTCATGTTCGCGCCCGGCGCCGGTACGAGAGGTCGCGGATCGACCGGCCCACACGAGCGCCTTTGCGCTCGAACGCGGTCAGCACCCGGCCGTCGAAGCGCTCGGCCCACTCCCCCTCGAACGCGCGCGTGAACTCGGGCGCCTCGTCGAGCACCTCGCGCATCTGCAGCGCGTAGTCCTCCCAGTCCGTTGCGAGCCGCAGCATTCCACCGGGCTGCAGCGCTCCCGCCGCGATCGCCGCGAACTCGGGCACGACCAGGCGCCGCTTCGTGTGCTTGTTCTTGTGCCACGGGTCGGGGAAGAACACCCACAGCTCCGAGACGGATGCCGCCGGCAGCAGGTGCTGCAGCACCTCTGGCGCGTTCGCCTCGACGAGGCGCAGGTTCTGCAGCTCCGCGCGCTCGGCGTCGAGCATGGTCCGGGCGAGCCCCGCCCGGAACACCTCGATCGCGAGGAAGTTCACCTCGGGAGCGGATGCCGCGGCGTGCACGATCGCGTGCCCCTGCCCCGATCCGATCTCGACGACGAGAGGCGCCTCGCGCCCCCAGACGACGGCCGGGTCGATCGCGGTGCCCGGCAGCACGCTGGTGGCGGGCGCATCGCGCTGCACCGTCAGCACGAAGCGCGACGCGAGGTCGGCCCAGGCGCGCTCCTGCGCGTCGGACATGCGGCCGCTGCGGCGCACGAACGACACGGGGCGGTCTCGGAACGCGGGCTGCTCGGCGGCGGGGTCGGACACCACTCCAGGCTAACGAAGAGGGCAGGGCCCCCGGACGGGCGTCAGGCCGTGACGTAGTCGATGAGCTCTTCGACGCGTCCGAGGAAGGACGGCTCGAGGTCGCGGTACGAGGTCACCGAACGGAGGATCCGCTGCCAGGCACGGGCGATGTCGGCCTGATCGCGCGCGGGCCAGCCGAGTGCACGGCACACGCCGACCTTGAACTCGATGCCGCGCGGCACCTCGGGCCACGCGGCGATGCCGAGAGCCCGCGGCGTGACGCACTGCCACACGTCGATGTAGGGGTGACCCGACGATCTTCAGATGCGCCCCGTGGCGGCCGCGGAGGATCGCGTCGGCGATGCGGGACTCCTTGGAGCCCGAGACGAGGTGGTCGACCAGCACGCCGTAGCGCCGCTCCGCGCTCGGGGGCTCCTCGTCGAGCGCCGCCTCGAGCAGGTCGAGGCCCTGCAGGTACTCCACCACGACACCCTCGACGCGCAGGTCGTCGCCCCACACCTTCTCGACGAGTTCGGCGTCGTGGCGGCCCTCGACGAGGATCCGGCTCGGGCGGGCGACCCGGGCGCGCGCATCGGCGACGGCGAACGACCCGGATGCCGTGCGGGCGGGGGCTGCGGGTGCGACAGCCGTGGGTGCCACCAGGACGACGTCCTCGCCGTCGATGAGGAAGCCCGGGCCGAGCGGGAACACCCGCTTGCGACCGTGGCGGTCTTCGATCTCGACGGTGCTCGAGCGCGACCGCGGTGACCGCTCCGCAGAAGCCGTCGGCGGCGCACTCGACCACGAGGTCCCGGTCCGCCGGCACGCGCGGGAGCTCGCGCTGGAACTGGGCGCGCCAGCCCTTGGCCAGCACATCGGTGCCGTATCGATCGTCCATGGTGGGCCTCCCGGAGGAGCCAGCGTACCGGCGCCGCCGCGAGACGGAAGCGAGCGACGCGGCTCCCGTCAAGCCCTGCCCGCTCCCTACCCGCACATGCCGGAGCGTGAATAGACTCAGCGGCGGGGCGGCTTCCACGGCCCCCCGAGGAGGGGGAAGCGATGCGCGCGCGACGGACACTCGCGCTCACAGCGGCTCTCTCGCTGCTGTTCTCGGGCGGTGCGCTCGCCGCGTCGGCGACCGACCCCGTCACGCTCGGGGCGAGCCATGTGCTCGACGAGGCGGACGTCCTGTCGTCCTCCGAGGAAGCGGCGGCCGAGGCGCGCCTGCAGCAGCTGTCGGACGAGACGCCGGTCGACCTCTGGGTCGTCTACGTCGACCAGTTCACCAATCCCGCCGAGGCGGAAGCGTGGGCCGAGCCAGACGGCCACCGACAACGGGCTCGGCGCGAACCAGTACCTGCTCGCGGTCTCGACAGAGGGCCGCCAGTACTTCCTCTCCTCCGACCCGTCCGGGCCCTTGACCGAGGAGCAGCTCGCGACGATCCGGCAGGATCAGATCCAGCCGCAGCTCGCGCAGGACGACTGGGCCGGTGCCGTGGACGCGGCGGCCGACGGCATGACGGCGGCGCTCGCAGGAGCGGCGGGCGGCGGGCCTGGCGGTACCGGCGGTACCGGGTTCCCGACGGGGGTGCTGGCCTTCGTCCTGATCGCCGCGGTGATCGGCGGGATCGTCTGGCTTCTCATCCGCCGACGTCGAGCGAAGACGGTGCCGGGCGGACCGGGGCAGGCGCCCGGACCCGCTCCGGTGCCTCAGGTGAGCATCGAGGAGCTCGAGCGTCAGGCATCCGCTGCCCTTGTCGAGACCGATGACGCGGTCAAGACGAGCGAGCAGGAGCTCGGGTTCGCGAAGGCCCAGTTCGGAGACGCCGCGACCGCCGAGTTCGAGCAGGCGCTCGCCACGGCCAAGGAAGACCTGACGAAGGCGTTCACGCTCAAGCAGCAGCTGGACGACGCCGTCCCCGACACCCCCGACCAGGTCCGCGCCTGGAACACGCAGATCCTCCAGCTGCTCGAAGGCGCCAACGCGGGGCTGGACGAGAAGGCCGAGGCCTTCGACGAGCTGCGCAAGCTCGAGCAGAACGCCCCGGAGGCGTTCGCGCGCGTGCACGAGGAGCTCGCCGCGGTCACGGGAGCTCAGGATGCCGCGTCCCGGCGCCTCGCCGAGCTCACGCAGCGCTACGCCCCCGAGGCGCTCTCGACCGTCGCCGACAACCCCGAGCAGGCCACCGACAGGATCGCGTTCGCCCACGCCCAGCTCGACACCGCGCAGACGGCGATCGGCGCCGGGAACGGAGGCGAGGCCGCCGTCAGCATCCGCGCCGCCGAGGAGGCGGTCGGACAGGCGAAGCTCCTCGAGGACGCGATCGACGAAGCTCGCCTCGGATCTCGCCGAGGCCGAGCAGCGCGCGAACGCGCTCGTCCTCGAGCTCCAGCAGGACATCGCGGCAGCATCCGTCCTCCCCGACGCCGACGGACGGGTGGCGGCCGCCGTCACGGGCACGCGACAGCAGCTCGACGCCGCGCAGTCGCTCCTGACCGCGACGCGGACTCGCCCCATCGCGGCCCTCCAGGCGCTCGAATCGGCCAACCAGCAGATCGACGCCGTCATCGCGGGAGCGCGGGATGCCGCAGCCAAGGCGGATCGGGCGCTTCAGGTGCTCGGTCAGGTGATGCTGCAGGCGCGTGCTCAGGTGTCCGCGGCCGAGGACTACATCACCACCCGGCGAGGAGCCGTCGGCGCCGAGGCGCGCACGCGCCTGGCCGAGGCCGGAGCATCGCTCGTTCAGGCGCAGCAGCTGCAGGCCAGCGACCCCGAGCGCGCGCTGCAGTACGCCCAGCGCGCCGACCAGCTCGCGGGGCAGGCTCTCGAGTACGCGCAGACGGATGTCGGCGCCTTCGACGGCGGCGGATTCGGCGGCGGGTTCGGCGGCCAGGGTGGCGGCGGTGGCGGCGGTGGTGGGATGCTGGGCGCCGTACTGGGCGGCATCGTGCTCAACTCCGTGCTGAGCGGCGGACGGTCCTCCGGCGGTCTCGGCGGGGTTCTCGGAGGCGGGCTGGGCGGCGGGATGGGCCGCATCCCGGGCGGCTTCAACCCCGGAAGCTTCGGCGGCGGCGGAACCCGCGGGCGCCGAGGGGGCGGCGGAGGCCGGTTCTGACACCCTCGCGAAACGCCGCGTCGCGGCATCCCACAGCTCTCTGACTCGACTGATCGATACGAAAGGAAACCCGATGGCCAAGCAATCCATCTTCGGTCGCATCTCGACCCTCGTCCGGGCGAACGTCAACGCCCTGATCGACTCCGCGGAGGACCCGCAGAAGCTGCTCGACCAGCTCGTGCGCGACTACACGAACAGCATCGCCGACGCCGAGTCGGCCATCGCCGAGACGATCGGCAACCTGCGGCTGCTCGAGCGCGACCACCAGGAAGACGTCCAGGCCGCCGCCGAGTGGGGCAACAAGGCTCTCGCCGCCTCGCGCAAGGCCGACCAGCTGCGCTCGTCCGGCAGCGTCGCGGATGCCGACAAGTTCGACAACCTCGCCAAGATCGCGCTGCAGCGTCAGATCAGCGAGGAGAACCAGGCGCGGGCCGTCGAGCCGACGATCGCCGCGCAGAGCGAGGTCGTCGCCAAGCTCAAGGACGGCCTGAACGGCATGAAGGGCAAGCTCGAGCAGCTGAAGTACAAGCGCTCCGAGCTGCTCGCGCGCGCCAAGACCGCCGAGGCGCAGAACAAGGTCGCCGATGCCGTCAAGTCGATCGACGTCCTCGACCCGACCAGCGAGCTCGGACGGTTCGAAGACAAGATCCGCCGTCAGGAGGCTCTGGCGCAGGGCAAGCAGGAGCTTGCCGCGTCGACCATCGACGCCCAGTTCAACCAGCTCGACGACGTCGGCGAGCTGACCGAGGTCGAGGCTCGTCTCGCGGCGATCAAGTCCGGGCAGCCGGCCGCCTCCCAGGCGGCGATCGACGCTCCCAGCGTCCCGTACACGCCGTAGCGGCGGCAGGGCGGATCGGGCGTCGCGACGAGAAGTCGCGGCGCCCGATCGGCGTTCGGGCGGGTGGAGTGCCGCGCGCCGGATTCCCTGGGGGATGATGTGTGGATGGCTCGATTCGTGATCGTCCCCCAATGGCAGGGCTCGCCGTCGTCGCGTGCCATGCAGCTCGTCGACGGCGCTCAGGCGATCGCGGGTGATCTGCCCCGCGGATCCTCCACGCTCATCGAGGTGGCGCTCGAGGCGGGCGAGGCTCTCGAAACAGGGGTCCTGCGGTTCAGTGCCCTCGCCCGCACCAGGGATGCGGTCGCCGAGGCGACCGCGGGCGAGGACAGCTCGGTCATCGTGATCGGCGGCGACTGCGGTGTCAGCGTGGGCGCGATCGCCTCGGCGCTCCAACGCGACCCCTCGCTCGCCGTGGTGTGGTTCGATGCCCACCCCGACCTCCACACCCCGGAGACATCGATCTCGGGAGCCTTCGGCGGCATGGCGCTGAGCGCGGTGCTCGGTGAGGGCGCCGACGGGCTGGCTCTGCCCTCCGGCGGGATTCCCGCCGACCGGATCCTGCTGGCCGGCGCACGCGACTACGAGACGGATGAGGAAGCCCGCGTGGCCGAGCGCGGCATCCGTGCGATCGATGTCGCCGATCTCGATTCCGAGACCCTCGCGGCCGCCGTCTCCGCCACCGGGGCGTCGGGCGTGTACATCCACGTCGATCTCGACGTGCTGGACCCGTCGGTGCTCACCGGCGTGACCGGCGCAGTGCCGTTCGGGCTCACGCTGACCCAGCTGCTCGGCGCCATCAGCGCCGTGCGCGCGGCTGTTCCGCTCGCGGGCGCCACGATCGCCGGCTTCGCCCCGGCATCACCGGATGCCGCTGCCGACGACCTCGGCACCATCCTGCGCGTCGTCGGAGCACTCGCGTGAGCCCCATTCCCACCCCTCCGACCGGCTGGGAGGCGGCCGCCGAACGCGCCGTCGCGCACGGCCGGACGCTCGACCGGTTCATCCCGTCGATCCTGCTCGATTCGCCGGCGAGCGGTTTCGGGTATGCCTACGGCACCGCCGTGGGCTGGATCTGGGGCGGCCTGTGGAGCACCGGGCGCGTCGAGAAGCGCGGCGAGCTCTGGGTGTTCCGCGGCCTGCCGTCGTGGGCATTCAAGCGCGGCGGCATCTGCGTGGGCGGCTGCTACCTCACCGGCGATGCGGTGGTCACCGACCGGGTGCTCGCGCACGAGGCGGTGCACGCGCGCCAGTGGCGCCGGTACGGCCTGCTCATGCCGCTGCTGTACCTGTTCGCCGGGAGAGATCCGCTGCGCAACAGATTCGAGATCGAGGCGGGTCTCGAGGACGGCAACTACGTCCCGCGGCAGAGGGCGGCTCGCCCCACCAGAGCAGTGTCGTCAGCGCGTCCTTCGACGGCACAGAGTCGCTGACGCTCAGCAGTACCGGGCGTCGACCCTGACGGCTCAGCCTGCGTTGGTGAGGTTGTACCGCTCCGGAGCATTGATCGTCTCGAGCGGGATGCCGAGATGCTCGGTGAGGTGGTCGACGATGTCGGCCGTGCCGAGGTAGCCGCCGAGCAGGTGGACGCGGGTGCTGTCGCCCTCGTCGCACAGCATCTCGTCGGCCCACGCCGTCACCGCTCGCGTGAGCGCCTGACCGGACGAGCAACCGCGGCCGGTGCCCGGGTCGCCTGAGCGCAGCGAGCGGTCGAGCCAGGTGACGACCATCCGCGCGGGCGCGGCGATCTGGCCCTGCCAGGAGGCATCCGGGATCTCGATGAAGACGCGCCCCGTCGAGCAGATCGGAAGGGTCGCGAGGAGGGCCTCCAGCTCGGCGAGCGAGAGCTCGTCAGCGGTGATGAGCTGCTGCACGCGCGTGTGGCGCTTCGCGCGGCACGTCGCGGCGTTGTGCTCGGAGGTCTCGGTCATGACATCCCCAGTGTAGCGGAAGGATAGGGTTGCCTAACCTGAGCGATCACCGGGCATCCGGCCGCGCGGACGCCGTCAGTCGTCCTCGATGAGGATCGATCGCAGCGCCTGGAGCTCGCCGTCGGAGAGCCCGTGTGCACGCAGGTAGCCGGCAGCCGAGCCGTGCTGCTCGCGGACCCTGGCGAGGAGCGCCGTCATCACCGGCGCAGGCGAGTGCATCACGAGGTCCTCCAGATGCACGGATCTCGGATGCATCGCCCGCAGCATCCGCACGACCCGCCGGTTCCGCGCTTCCGGCAGCAGGCCCTCGGTGCGGGCGTAGTCGGCGACGACGGCATCCTCGTCCACTCCCGCCGCGGCGAGCGCGAGGGCGACCGTCACGCCCGTGCGATCCTTGCCCACCGTGCAGTGCACGAGGACCGGCTGATCGGCCAGGATGCCGCGCACGACGCCCACCACGCGGTCGGCGGAATCTTCCACCAGCCGGCGGTACATCTCGTCGAGCGAGACGTCGTTGGCGAAGAACGACTCGACCGATCCGAGGAACAGGGGCGCGCGCTGGGTGGTGACGGCCATATCGCCTAGTCGACTGGGCGCCCACAGCACCTCGTCATCGGCGCGGAGGTCGATGATGCGTCGGAGACCAAGGCGACCCAGCGCCGCGATGCCGGCGTCATCGAGGTGCGCCAGGTTCCCCGACCGGAACAGCACGCCGAACCGCGTCCGCCGATCGCCGGCCGGCAGACCGCCGACGTCGCGCAGGTTGACGGCGCCCGGGACGAGCGTGTCGCTCATGACGACTTCTGCGCCCGCGGAGGAACGGGGTAGCGCCCCGCGATCGCGACGCGGTTGAACGCGTTGATCGAGACCAGGATCCAGCTCAGCGCGACGTACTCGTCCTCGCTCAGCACTCCCCCGACGTGGTCGTACACGTCGTCGGGCACGCCTCCGTCATGGATGAAGGTGAAGGCCTCGGCGAGCTCGAGGGCCGCCCGCTCGCGCTCGGTGAAGACCCCGGACTCGCGCCAGGTCGGCAGCTGGGCGATCACGTCGGCATCGAGCCCCGCTGCGACCGCGCGGTCGACGTGCACCCGCACGCAGAAGGCGCAGCCGTTGAGCTGCGACGCGTGGATCTGCACGAGCTCCTTCAGTCGAGGGTCGATGCCGGCGTCGGCCGCGATGCGCCCCACCGTCTTCGAGAAGGCGTCGAGCGTCTTGTACGCGTCGGGCGCCGACCGCGAGAGGTGCACGCGTCGTTCTTCGCTCATGCGATTCAGCCTATGACGGCGACGGATGCCGCGGCCGGATCCGTCCGGCTCCCGGTCCAGGCAGAATGGGCGGGTGAGCGCCCCCACCGATGAGTTCTCGTTCCTCCCCGACCAGGCGGCCGACGCCGGCGTCGAGGGCCCCCTCCCTCGCGGCGAGCGCCTCTCGACGACGCTGGAGGACGGCAGGACGCTCAGTGCGCTGCTCTATGTGCCCACCGGGGCTCCGCCCCGACCCGCCGGCGCACGACCGGGCCCGGTCGTGACGTTCCTCCACGGCGCCGGGCTCAACGCCCACACCTGGGACACGACGATCCTGGCGCTGGGCCTGCCCGCCCTCGCGATCGACCTGCCGGGGCACGGCGACTCGTCGTGGCGCGATGACGCGGCCTACACCGGCGGCACCCTCGCACCCGATGTCATCGCGGGAATCGAGGCGTGGACCGACGGTCCGCAGGTGCTGGTGGGCCAATCGCTCGGCGGACTCACGGCCGCGGCGGTCGCGGCATCCCGTCCGGATCTCGTCCGCCAGGTGGTGGTCGTCGACATCACCCCCGGGATCAGCGCGAGCGGCGGTCCTGCACAGCTGCGCGACTTCTTCGCGGGCCCCGTCGACTGGTCCTCGCGAGACGAGCTCGTGGAGCGTGCACTCTCGTTCGGCCTGGGCGGCTCGCGGGCGGCCGCCGCACGCGGCGTCTTCCACAACTCCCGGGTCCGCCCCGACGGCCGGGTCGAGTGGAAGCACCACTTCGCGCACCTCGCCAACGCGATGTCCGCCTCTCCCGAGTTCGCGCGCGCGGCCGCGTCGCAGCAGGATGCCCTCTCGGGCGTGCTCTCCGAGAGCGGGTGGACCGACCTCGCCGCGGTGCGCGCACCGCTGACCCTCGTGCGGGGCACGCGGGGCTACGTCGCGGACGAGGACGTCGTGACGTTCCGGGAGCGGGTGCCCGCGGCATCCGTCGTCGAAGTCGACTCGGGGCACAACGTCCAGGAGGAGCTGCCCGTCGACCTCGGCGCGCTCGTTCGTGAGATCGCCGGGAAGGGTTAACGCTTCTGTTGCGTTGTGGGTAGCGCTCGCCGCGGGACCTCTCAGGGTTGCCTAGGCTGGGTTACCGCACGCGAACGCCCGGGCGAAAGCCCCAGACCAGCACCCGCTCATCCTCCGGATGTCCCTCGAAAGGACGGCCATGCTTCGCCGCACCGCCCTCGCCGCCTCGGCGCTCCTCGTCACTTCCGCGCTTCTCCTCTCGGCGTGCTCGGGGGAGGAACGCAGGCGACACCGACGGCGACAGGCAAGCCCGACCCGGACGCCTCGGCGGTGATCCGGCTGGTGCTGGAGCCCGGCAACCTCGACATCCGCCAGACCGCGGGCGCGGCGCTGGACCAAGTCCTCATCGACAACATCTACGAGGGCCTGATCCGTCGCACGCCCGACCAGAAGATCGAGCCGGCTCTCGCGACCGACTGGACCGTCTCGGATGACGGCCTGACCTACACGTTCGACCTGCGTGAAGGCGTCACGTTCCACGACGGCCAGGAGCTCACGCCCCAGGACGTCGTCTGGTCGCTCACCACGCGCAGAGACACCCCGGCCTTCAGCGACTCCCGGCGGCTCGCGAACGTGTCCTCCATCACGGCGGAGGGGCAGACCATCACGCTCACCCTTGCTGCCCCCGACTCGACGCTGCTGTGGAACCTCACCGGCCGCGCGGGCCTCATCTTCAAAGAAGGCGACACCGTCGACTACAAGACGGCCGAGAACGGCACCGGGCCGTTCGTCCTCGACGACTGGCGTCAGGGTGACAGCATCACGTTCGCCCGCAACGACGACTACTGGGGCGACAAGGCGCACGTCGGCGAAGTGGTGTTCTCGTACATCCCCGACAATCAGGCGGCCCTGAACGCGGCGCTCGCGGGCGAGGTCGATGTCGTCACGGGGTTCGACGCCAACCTCCAGGAGCAGATCGAGGCCGACGGCGCCTACGAGCTGGTGCTCGGCGCGTCCACCGACAAGGGCACTCTGGCCTTCAATCAGACATCCGGCCCGCTCGCCGACAAGCGCGTGCGGCAGGCGATCCGGCAGGCGATCGACCACGACGCCTTCATCGAGGCCGCCGCATCGGGCGAGACGCTCTACGGTCCGATCCCCGAGCTCGACCCCGGGTACGAGGACCTCTCAGAGGTCGCGCCGTACGATCCCGAAGCCGCCCGCGCACTGCTGAAGGACGCCGGGGTCGAAGACCTGACGCTGACGCTGACGATCCCGAACTTCTACTCCACGACGATCCCCCAGATCCTCGTCTCGGACCTCAACGAGGTCGGCATCACGCTCGAGGTCGACTCCGTCGACTTCCCGACGTGGCTCACCGACGTCTACACCAACCACGACTTCGACCTGAGCTACGTGCTGCACACCGAGGCGCGAGACTTCGAGAACTGGGCCGATCCGACCTACTACTTCACGTACGACAACCCCGAGGTGCAGAGCCTGTACAAGGAGTCCGTCGCGGCGACCGACCCCGACAAGGCCGCCGACCTGCTGGCCGAGGCCGCTCGCCTCGTGTCGGAGGACGCGGCCGCGGACTGGCTGTTCAACGCGGCATCCGTCGTGGCGGTGGGCACTAACATCACGGGCATGCCCTCGACCAACGTGAACGCGCGCATCGATCTCGCGGACTTGGCCAAGACCGACGGGTGATCCGGTACACGCTGACGAGACTGGCCCTGCTTCTGCTGGGGCTCTTCGTCGCCAGCGTGCTCATCTTCCTGACGCTGCGGGTGCTCCCCGGTGACGTCGCGCAGCTGATCGCCGGCACCAGCAGCACGCCCGAGCAGGTGCGGACCATCCGCGAGCAGCTGGGGCTCGACCAGCCGCTCATCTCGCAGTACGTGGAGTGGATCGGCGGAGTCCTCCGCGGAGAGCTGGGCACGTCGCTGCTCACCGGCACGAGCGTGACCGACGAGCTGGCGGAGAAGGCGCAGGTGACGGTCCCGCTCGGCGTCTTCGCGCTGACCGTAGCGCTCGTGTTCAGCCTTCCGCTCGGCGTCATCTCCGCGATGCGGCGCGGGCGCGCGGCAGGCACGGCGCTGAGCGTCGGATCGCAGGCCCTCGCGGCCGTGCCGGTCGTGTGGGCCGGCATGATGCTCGTCGTGGTGTTCGCGGTGTGGCTCGGCTGGCTCCCCGCCCAGGGCTTCCCCCGTGCGGGGTGGGACGATCCGGCGGCGGCCGTCCGCGCACTGATCCTCCCGGCGCTCACGATCGGCATCGTCGAGGGCGCGATGCTGCTGCGCTTCGTCCGCAGCGCCACGCTCCAGGCGGTCGGTCAGGACTACGTCCGCACGGCCGCCGCGAAGGGCCTCACCCGAGACGCCGCTCTCATCCGGCACGGGCTTCCCAATGTCGGCCTGTCGGTCGTCACCGTCCTCGGCCTGCAGGTCGCCGGGATCATCGTCGGCGCGGTCGTGATCGAGCAGCTCTTCTCCCTTCCCGGCATCGGACGGATGCTGGTCGCCGACGTCAGCGCACGTGACCTGCCCAAGGTCCAAGGCGAGCTGCTCGCGCTCACCGGCTTCGTGCTCATCGTCGGCTTCGTCGTCGATCTCGTGCATCGCGGCCTCGATCCCCGTCAGCGGGATGCCTCATGAGCGGTCCGTCGGCTGCCCCGGGCCGCATGCCCACGGCGTCCGTCGCGGTGGGCCTGGCTCGGCCGTCTCTGGGGCCTCTCGACGGGCCGGTTCGGACTCATCGTCGTCGCGGTCGTGCTGACGACGGCGATCGTCGCGTCGTTCTGGACGCCGTTCGACCCTCAGCAGGTCGACATCCGCAATCGCTGGGCGCCCCCGGGCTGGCCGCACCTGATGGGCACCGACGCGTCGGGACGCGACATCCTGAGCCTGATCATGGCCGGCGCCCGCACGACGGTGATCGTCGCCGTCGGGGCAGGCGTCGTGGCGACGGTGGTCGGGATCTCGCTCGCCGCCCTGGGCGCCCTGACCGCGCGCTGGGTGCGCGAGTCGGTGGCGGTCTTCGTCGACATCCTCATCGCCTTCCCCGTGCTCATCATCGCGATGATGATCTCGGCGGTGTGGGGCGGTTCGCTCTGGGTGGTCGTGTGGTCGGTCGGGATCGGGTTCGGCGTCAACATCGCGCGTGTGACCCGGCCCGAGCTCCGACGCGTGCTGCAGAGCGAGTTCGTGCTCGCCGGTCGCATGGCGGGGCTCACCCCCACCCAGAACCTCGGGCGGCATCTGCTGCCCAACGTGGCACCGGTGTTCATCGTGCAGCTCTCGTGGGGCATGGCGGTCGCCGTGCTCGCCGAGGCGGGCCTGTCGTACCTGGGCTTCGGCGCCCCGGTGACCGAGCCCTCGTGGGGGCTGCTCCTCGCGGAGCTGCAGCAGTTCATCACCGTGCATCCGCTGTCGGTCGTCTGGCCGGGGCTCGCCATCACCTTCACGGTGCTCGGCCTCAACCTGCTCGGGGACGGGCTGCGCGAAGCGACGGACCCGACGCTGACCCGGCGGGGCGGTTCGGCCCGCACCGCCCGGACGCACATGCCCGAGGTGGTGGCATGACCCTCGAAGTGCGGGACCTCACGATCGACATCGGCGACCGGCGGGTCGTGGACGGCATCTCGTTCGACGTGCCGGAGGGCGCACGGCTGGGACTCATCGGCGAGTCAGGCTCGGGCAAGTCCCTCACGGCCCTCGCCATCCTCGGGCTGCTGCCCGACGGCGCGAGCGCCGGCGGGTCGATCCGCTGGAACGGACGCGAGCTGCTCGGACTCGCCGGATCGCGAGCTTGCCGGGCTGCGCGGCGACGACATCGGCATCGTCTTCCAGGAGCCGCGCACGGCGCTGAACCCCATCCGCACCGTCGGCCGGCAGATCGCCGAATCGGTGCGGATCCACGAGCGCGTCACCCGCGCCGAAGCGCGGGCCCGGGCGGTGCAGGAGGCCGCTCGTGTGGCGCTGCCCGACCCGGAGCGCATCGTCGCGAGGTATCCGCACCAGCTGTCCGGCGGTCAGCGTCAGCGCGTCGCGATCGCCACGGCGCTGGCGTGCCGGCCGCGCCTGCTCATCGCGGACGAGCCGACGACCGCTCTCGACGTCACGATCCAGGCCGAGATCCTCGACCTGCTGCTCTCCCTCGTCGAGGACGACGGCATGTCGCTCATCTTCATCACGCACGACCTCGCGGTGCTCTCCCGCATCGCGACGCACGGCATCGTGCTCGAGGACGGGCGGGTCGTCGAGTCCGCGCCGGTCTCGACGCTCCTGACGGCACCGGCATCCGTCGTCACGCAGGGGCTCCTCCGCGACGCGACCGCGACGCTCTGGCGGCCTGGCCAGGGCGAGCCGCGGGTCTGGGGCGAAGAGCCAGACGGCGACGGCGCGAGCGAGCCGGGCGCCTCGGCCGAAGCGCCATCAGGCGACGGCGCGAGCGAGCCAGGGCGCCGTCGGGCGAAGCGCCATGCAGCGGCGACGGCGCGAGCGAGCCAGGCGCCGCGGCCGAAGCGCCAGTCAGGCGACGGCGCGAGCGAGCCCGGGGCCACCGGTGAAGCCCCCGCAGGCGGGGGTGCCCCGTGACGGCCTCCTCCGAACCGCTGATCCAGGCACGCGGCCTCACACGGCGCTATCCGCTGCCCAAGTCGATGCTCTTCGAGCGGGCACGCACGATCACTGCGCTCGAAGACGTCGACGTCGACGTGCGCGCCGGCTCGGCCGTCGGCGTCATCGGCGAGTCCGGGTCCGGAAAGTCCACGCTCGTCCGGCTCCTGCTCGCGCTGGACGTCCCGTCGGCCGGCACGATCGCCTTCGCAGGACGACAGGTGGATGCCGCGGCCGGCGCCCGCGCGCTGCACTGGCTGCGCCGCGAGACCGGGATGGTGTTCCAGGATCCGTACGCGTCGCTCGACCCCCGCATGAGCGTCGGACGGATCGTCGTCGAGCCGCTGTGGGCGCTCGGACTCGGGGGCGACGGCGAGCCGGGCGCCGAGGGCCGCCGAGAGCGGGTGCGGGAGGTGCTGACGGATGTGGGCCTCGAACCCGACATGGCGGACCGGTTCCCCCACGAGTTCTCGGGCGGCCAGCGCCAGCGGATCGCGATCGCCCGCGCGATCGTGCATCGGCCGCGGCTGCTGGTCGGCGATGAGCCCATGTCGGCGCTCGACGTGACGGTGCGCGCGCAGATCCTCGAGCTCCTCGCCGAGCTCCGCCTCCGCGACAGCCTGACCCTCCTGCTCGTCTCGCACGACATCGGCGTCGTGCAGAGCCTCTGCGACGAGGTGATCGTCATGAAGGACGGCCGCATCGTCGAGGAGGGCCCGACCGAGAAGGTGCTGCAGCAGCCGCAGGCCGCGTACACCCGGCGCCTGCTCGCCTCGATCCCTGTGATCGACCCGGGCACCGCCGCGTCCTGACCCGTCCCGGCGACCCACTCCACTCGAGTCGCCAAGACACGCCGACACCCGGCGCGCACATCGGCGTGTCTTGACCACTCGAGGCGAGGCGCGGCGAGCGACGCGAGGCGCGAGGCGAGGCGAGGCGCGGCGCAGCGCGCGTCCGTCCCCGCGAGGCCCGGCCCGACGAGGCGCGCCGCGAGCCCAGGCCCGCCCAATCCACTCGAGTCGCCAAGACACGCCGACACGCGGCGCGCACATCGGCGTGTCTTGACCACTCGAAGCGAGGCGACGCGAGGCGAAGCGAGGCGAGGCGAGGCGAGGCGCGGCGCCAGCCGACGCCGTCCCCGCGAGGCCCGGCCCGACGAGGCGCGCCGCGAGCCCAGGCCCGCCCAATCCACTCGAGTCGCCAAGACACGCCGACACCCGGCGCGCACATCGGCGTGTCTTGACCACTCGAGGCGAGGCGACGCGAGGCGAAGCGAGGGGACGCGAGGAGCGAGGCGCGAGCGCGACGCCGTCCCCGCGAGGCCCGGCCCGCGAGGCGCGCCGCGAGGCGAGGCGGCGCACGACGCGGGGCGAGGCGACGCGAGGGGACGCGAGGCGACGCGAGGCGAGGCGCGGCGGCATCGCCATGTCGTCGCCCGCCGATAGCCTCGGAGCATGAGGCACGCGATCGTTCCGCCGTACCTGCTCGCCCGTATCGCCGCAGCGCAGGAGCCGCACCTGGCCCATGCGGCGGCCGCCGCCCGCGCCACGCTCGCCGCGCAGCGCGGCTACCACCCGGCCCGCTCGCGCCTGATGCTCAGCATCGACGACGCCGGCGCGCTGGTCGCCGAGACGGCTCCCGCGCCCGATCGCACGATCTCCGACGCCCAGCGACGGGAGGTTCTTCCGGGCGTGCGGGTGCGCGGGGAGGACGACCCGCCCACCCACGATCTGGCGGTCGATCAGGCATTCGACGGCCTCGGCGCCACCTTCTCCTTCTTCTGGGATGCGTTCGGTCGCAACGGCATCGACAACGCGGGCGGGCCGCTCCTGGCGACGGTGCACTACGGGCGGGACTACGACAACGCGTTCTGGAACGGCGAGCGGATGGTGTTCGGCGACGGTGACGGCGAGATCTTCACGGGCTTCACGAGCTCGGTGACGATCATCGGCCACGAACTCGCCCACGGCGTCACCGAGGCATCCGGCGGGCTGGACTACCACGATCAGTCCGGCGCGCTCAACGAGTCGATCTCCGACGTGTTCGGCGCCCTCACCGAGCAGCATCTGCTCGGGCAGACGGCCGCCGAAGCCTCGTGGCTGATCGGCGCAGGCATCTTCACCGCGGCGGTGGAGGGGCGCGCCCTCCGCTCCATGACCGAGCCCGGCACCGCCTACGACGACGACGTACTGGGCAAGGATCCACAGCCCGCGCACATGCGGGACTTCGTCGTGACCGACGGCGACAACGGCGGCGTGCACATCAATTCGGGCATCCCGAACCGTGCGTTCGCCGTCGCCGCACTCGCGCTCGGCGGGCACGCGTGGGAGCGCGCGGGGCTGATCTGGTACCGCACCCTGACCTCGGGCACGCTCTCCCCCACGACTGATTTCGCACGCTTCGCCGCCGCCACCGTGAAGGCCGCGCAGGCGGAGTACGGTGAGGGATCGGAGGAGGTTGCCGCCGTCCGCGAGGGATGGGCTGACGTCGGCGTCATGTGACGATGGACCAGACGGGAAGACCCGAGCCCGACGACGAGCCGAACGGCGACGCTGCGCCGCTTCTGGTCGCGGTGACGCGCACGGGCGGGTTCGCCGGGCTGACGCGGGCCTGGAAGGCGCAACCGCCCGAGGACGAAGCATCCGAGTGGATCGCCCTCATCGACCGCTGCCCGTGGGACGAGTGCGCCGAGCAGGACTCCCGCGGCGCCGACCGGTTCCAGTGGAGCATTCGGGCGGAGCTGGTCGCCGACGGTGTGCGCGAGGCCGAACTCCCCGACAGCGCGCTGACGGGGCCTTGGCGTGAACTGGTGGATGCGGTCCGCGCCTGGACCACGCACCGTCCGGCAAGCGCCTGACGCGACCGGCACACGCCGACCGCAGCCGCCGCGACCACGTCGGCGCCGGGATCAGGCGTCGGCCAGGCGACCGAACAGGCCCCGCTTCTTGACCGGCTTGAGGTGCTTCTGCAGGTAGATGGTGCCGAGCCAGCGTCCGAACTTGAATCCCACGCGGCCCATGCGACCCACCTCGACGAAGCCCAGCTTCTCGTGCAGGGCGATGGATGCCTCGGCGCCCTTGTCGCTGATGATGGCGACCATCTCGCGGATGCCGACCGCTTCGCACGCGGCGATCAGCGCTTCGAGGAGGGCGCGGCCGAGCCCTTTGCCCGCCGCCGCCTGGCCCAGGTAGATCGTGTTCTCGACCGAGAACCGGTAGGCGCTCTTTGTCGACATGGGCTGCACGAGCGCGTAGCCGAGGATCTGCCCCGACGGCGACTCGGCCACGAGGAACGGCATCTTGAGCTTCTGCAGATGCGCGACCTTGTCGCGCCACTGCTGCAGAGTCCAGCGCTTCTCGTCGAAGGTCACGACGGAGTTGGTGACGTAGTAGTTGTAGATCTCTCGGATGTCCGGGATATCGCGGGCCTCGACCGGGCGGATCGTGTACGAGAACGGGCGCTCGGGCTGAGCCGGCTTGCGCAGATGCTGCGGAGGACGGCGACGCGTCCGCTCGTACTCCTCTTCCAGCATGGCGACAAGCCTACGCGGGCGGCTCAGTCCGGCAGAGCCCAGTCCACCGGCTCTGCACCGAGGCCCGCGAGCAGCTCATTCACCCGCGAGAACGGACGTGAGCCGAAGAAGCCGCGGCTCGCCGACAGCGGCGACGGGTGCGCGGACTCCACGATCGGCGTGGCTCCGAGCAGCGGACGGAGGTTCGCGGCATCCCTCCCCCACAGGATCGCGACGAGCGGCGCATCACGCGCGACGAGGGTGCGGATCGCGTGCTCCGTGACCTTCTCCCACCCCCACCCCCGATGGGAGGCGGGGAGGCCCGGCGCGACCGTCAGCACACGGTTCAGCAGCATGACGCCCTGATCGCTCCAGCCCGACAGATCGCCATGGGCGGCGGGCGGGATGCCGAGGTCGGCGTCGAGCTCCTTGTAGATGTTCGAGAGGCTCCGGGGCAGCGGCCGCACATGTCGCTCCACGGCGAAAGAGAGGCCGATCGGATGCCCGGGGGTCGGGTACGGGTCCTGGCCGACGATGAGCACCTTGACGTCCGAGAGCGGGCGCTGGAACGCGCGGAGCACGCGCTCCCCGGCGGGCAGATAGGGCCGCCCCGCCGCGACCTCTTCGCGCAGGCGCTCGCCGAGGGCGGCGATGTCGGGGGCGACCGGAGCGAGGGCCTCGGCCCAGCCCTCATCGATGAGGCCGGCCTCCGCCAGTTCGGGAAGCGTCAGCGCCATCGCGGTCAGGCCGATCGCTCCACCGCGGCCGCGTCCTCTTCCTCGACCGACCCCTGGAACGACCAGGGGAAGTCGATCCAGAGCGACGTCGCCTTCCAGGAGTGGTCAGGCTGGATGATCGTCGTCGGCTTCGTGTAGATCACCGCGGAGCGCACGTCAGCGCCGCGGTCGACCAGCAGCTTCACCGCGAGGTCGAGCGTGCGTCCGCTGTCGGCGACGTCGTCGACGAGCAGCACCCTGCGGCCGTCGAGGTAGGTCATGTCGAGCTCGGGCGGAAGAACTTCCGGCGCATCGAGCACGGTGCCGATCCCGGTGTAGAACTCGACGTTGATCGCGCCGCAGTTCTTGACGCCGAGGCCGTACGCGATCGCTCCGGCCGGCAGCAGTCCGCCGCGGGCGATCGCGACGACGACCTCGGGGACGAACCCCTCGGCGAGGATGGCCCTGGCAAGGTCGCGGGATGCCTCGCCGAAGGCGTCCCACGTCAGGTGCTCGCGCTCTGTCACGTCCATCTCCTTCAGTCGATCCCGCGCGGGCGCAGGGGGCCGCGGGCCAGCAGGTGCTGCGCCGACTGCGCGACAGGCCGCATCGTCACGAGGTCGAGGTTGATGTGGCCGGGGGCGTTCAGCGCGTAGGCGATGACGTCCGCCACATCGGCCGCCGTGAGGGGAGCCGGCACATCCTGGTAGACCTTCTCGGCCGCGATCCGGTCGCCGGCGAGCCGGTTGAGGGTGAATTCCTCGGTGTGCACCATTCCCGGCGCGATCTCGATGACGCGGATCGGCTCGCCGTTCAGCTCGAGCCGCAGCGCGTGGGCGAGCATCGACTCCGCGGCCTTCGCGGCGTTGTAGCCGCCGCCGCCGGGATACGCGGTCTGGGCGGCGGTCGAGGTGACGAACAGGATGTCGGAATGGCCGACGGATGCCGCGGCCCGCCGCAGCGGCGGAAGCAGGGCCGACACGAGCCTCTGCGCGCTGAGGACGTTGACGTCGAACATCCACTGCCAGTCCGCGGGGTCGCCGTCCTCGACGCGCTCCGTCCCGCGCGCCCCGCCCGCAACCTGGACGAGCGCGTCGACCGAACCGGTCTCGTCGAGCCACGCCGCGAGGGCGTCGACGTCGGCCTGCCTGGTGAGGTCTGCGGCGAACGCCACCGCGCCGATCTCGGCCTCGAGCGCAGCGAGCCGGTCGGCGCGCCGTGCCACAGCGACGACGTCCCATCCGGACGCTCTGAGGGCTCTGGCGCTCGCCTCGCCGATGCCCGAACTCGCACCTGTCACCACCGCACGACGTGTCATGCTCCAACGGTAGTCCGCGCACCCGAGCATGCTCGCCTCGCGCGTCGAAGACCGGCATCCGTGCGCCCGAAAGGCGGCGGCGCATGGTTACGTAACATTTCCCGCGCATTGTCGATCGAGAGCCCCCCTCCTACTCTCGGACGAGGCCGCGCATCCCGCCGCGCGCCGCCACTACCCGCAGGAGCAGTCATGTCCGCATCCGAGAACTGGCGTTTCGAGACCAAGCAGATCCACTCGGGCGCTCAGCCCGATCCGGTCACCAAGGCTCGCGCCACGCCGATCTACCAGACGACGTCGTACGTCTTCGACAGCGCCGAGCACGCCGCGAACCTCTTCGCGCTGGCCGAGTTCGGCAACATCTACACGCGCATCCAGAACCCGACGCAGGCCGTGGTCGAGGAGCGCCTCGCCGCGCTCGAAGGCGGCACGGGCGCACTGCTGCTCGCGAGCGGACAGGCGGCGGAGACTGCCGCCGTGCTCAACATCGCCGAGGCGGGCGACCACATCGTCTCGTCGAGCTCCATCTACGGCGGCACCTACAACCTCTTCAAGTACACGCTCGCCAAGCTCGGCATCCAGGTCACCTTCGTCGAGAACCAGGACGATCCCGAGGAGTGGCGCGCGGCCGTGCGCCCGAACACGAAGCTCTTCTTCGCCGAGACGATCGGCAACCCGAAGATCAACGTGCTCGACATCCGCACGGTCGCCGACGTCGCCCACGCCGCCGGGGTTCCGCTGATCGTCGACAACACGATCGCGACGCCGTACCTCATCCGTCCGTTCGAGCACGGCGCCGACATCATCGTGCACTCGGCCACGAAGTTCCTCGGCGGCCACGGCACCGTCATCGGCGGCCTGATCGTCGACGGCGGAAAGTTCGAGTGGTCCAAGAACGTCGACAAGTTCCCGGGACTCACCGTGCCCGACCCCTCGTACCACGGGGCCAGCTACACGGCCGCCGTCGGCGACGGCCTGGCCTACATCATCAAGGCCCGCGTGCAGCTGCTGCGCGACCTGGGCGCCGCGATCGCCCCGCAGAGCGCATGGCTGCTCATCCAGGGCCTCGAGACACTGTCGCTGCGCATCGAGCGGCACGTCGCCAACGCCCAGGAGATCGCCGAGTGGCTCGAGAACCACGCGGACGTCGCCTCGGTGAACTACTCGGGCCTGCCGACCTCGCCGTGGTACGCCGCAGCGAACAACTACGCCCCCAAGGGCGTCGGCGCGGTGCTGTCGTTCGAGCTCAAGGGCGGTGTCGAGGCGGGTCGCGAATTCGTCAACTCCCTGACGCTCTTCAGCCACCTCGCCAACATCGGCGACGTGCGCTCGCTCGTCATCCACCCGGCCTCGACGACGCACTCCCAGCTCACCCCCGAGCAGCAGCTCACGACCGGTGTCACCCCCGGCCTCGTGCGGCTGTCGGTCGGCCTCGAGAACATCGACGACCTCAAGTCCGACCTCGAGCAGGCACTCGCGGCCGCCCGCCGCGTCTCGGAGGCCGCTCGCGCCTGACCCGCACCTGAATACGCGGCGGATGCCCCGGCCCCACTGGGGTCGGGGCATCCCGCGTGTGGGGGCGTGGCGCTCTCCGCCGCCCGCCGTCCGCCGCCCCGGCCGCAGGTGTAATACGACCGCCGCGCTGACCCCTACCCGACAGAATGGACCGATGGACTGGCAGACCTCCGAAGACACGGTGCCCTCGGCGCCCGTGACGGAGGCCGATGCCCGGCTGCTGCTCGGCCGCCCGCCGGCCACCGGCGCGTGGCGCGACGGCGACCCCGCCGGCGATCGGCAGTTCGCATCCTTCGGCGCCTTCCGCACCGAGGGCGGGCAGCAGCTCCCCGGCTACCGGATCGCGTACGAGACCTGGGGCGAGCTCAACGCGAAGCGCGACAACGCGATCCTCGTGCTCCACGCCCTGACGGGCGACAGCCATGTGCGAGGTCCCGCCGGCCCCGGGCATCCCACCGCCGGCTGGTGGGGCGACATCGTCGGTCCGGGCGCTCCCATCGACACCGACGAGTGGTTCGTCGTCGCACCGAACATGCTCGGCGGGTGCCAGGGCTCGACCGGGCCCGCAAGCATCGCGCCGGGCGGCTACGAGTGGGCCTCGCGCTTCCCGTACCTCACGATCCGCGATCAGGTCGCCGCCCAGGTGCGACTCACCGATCGCCTCGGAATCGATGTGTGGGCCGCGGTCGTCGGCGGCTCGATGGGCGGCATGCACGCGCTCGAATGGGCGATCGAACTCCCCGACCGTGTCGCGCGCGCCGGCATCCTGTCGGCCCCGCCCGTCAACACCGCCGACCAGATCGCCCTCAACTCCGTGCAGCTGGAGGCCATCCAGATCGACCCCCGCTTCCAGGCCGGGGAGTACTACGACGCCGATGCCGGTGACGGCCCGCACCGCGGCCTGGCACTCGCTCGGCGCATGGCGCTGCTCAACTACCGCAGCCCCACCGAGCTCAACCAGCGCTTCCAGCGTTCATGGCAGTCGGGAGTGAGCCCGCTCGGGCACGGCGGGCGCTTCGCTGTCGCGTCCTACCTCGACTTCCACGGCAATCGGTTCACGCGCCGGTTCGACGCCAACACCTACATCACGCTCGTCGAGGCGATGAACTCGCACGATGTCGGCCGTGACCGCGGCGGCGTCGAGGACGCCCTCGCCCGCGTGACCGCGAAGACGCTCGTGCTCGGGATCGACAGCGACCGGCTCTTCCCGATCGACGGCCAGCACCGCATCGCGCGCGGCATCCCGAATTCCCTCGACGGCGATCGAGCCGTCGTGCTCACGAGCGACTTCGGGCACGACGGGTTCCTCATCGAGACCCACGCCGTCGGCATGCACCTCCGCCGGCTGCTCGCCGCCTGACTCACTCGCTGCGGGTGTAGACCCAGGGCAGGCTGCCCAGTTCGAGGCGATGGCGAGCGGATGCCGCTCCCCGGGCCGCATCGGGGTGCGCGGCGCCGAGCTGCTCGAGGTCGCCGAGGGCCGCGTCGCCGCGCGCCGCGTCGTCGGATGCCACGTCGCCGTGCTCGGCATCCCCGTAGTCGGCGTCGCCGCGCGCCGTGTCAGCGTGCTCGGCGTGCCCGTAGTCGGCGTCGCCCTCCCAGAGGAGCATGGGCCCGGCGTCCGAGCGCCGGGCGATCGTCTCGAAGCGTCGGAGCCCGGTGAGTCGCAGCATCCCGAGCAGCGCCTCGACGTGGGGCTGGCCCGACAGGTGGTGCAGCGTCACCCAGGTGGGCGGGTAGAGCGTCGCCTCTCCCCTGCCGTGACGCTCGAGGAGCACGTCCGGCCGAATCCATTCCGCGGCGACGGCCTCGTGAGGCGAGAGCACCACCTCTCCTGTCACCGCGGCCGCCGCGAAGAACCACGTGCGGATCCGCAGCGGGATGCCGGGAGGCGGATCCCAGACCGAGACGGTCAAGAGGTGGGCCGGCTCGACCACGAGGCCGGTCTCCTCCCGCGTCTCACGGACGCCGGCGCGGCGGGCGGCATCCTCCTCCGGCTCGTCCGCCGCGACCCGGTCCTCCTCGTCGAGCTTGCCTCCGGGGAAGACCCATGCCCCCGCGAACGATCCGCGGTCGGGCCGCTCGATCATGAGGACCTCGGGACCGGAGTCGCTGTCACGCAGCAGCATCACGGTCGCGGCGACGGGGATCTCCGGGTCCGTGCCGTCCAGCGGCACTCGGGGCCTCGATCCTCCAACCGCATCCGTGAGGGCGCGCAGGGCCGCATTGGCGGACGGCGTGGGCTCCGGCATCCCGTCAGCCTACGACCGCGATCCCGCACTTACGGCCGCCTGCTCCTGCACAACTCCTTCGATTCGGCGCCCCCGGCGGGCGAAGCGCACCGGATGCCACGCTGGAGCGCCGGATTGACGGAGTTCTGCAGAGGCACTGAACCGCGCACGCGCCGCGGGCGCCGCAGAGGCGGCAGGCACCGGGAACTCCGTAGGCGCCCCAGGCGCCGAGAACCCGGTAGGCGCCCGAAGCGCCGCGAACCCCCTAGGAGCCCCGGGCGGCCCAGCCAGTGCAGGCACCGCGGCACCGCACACGCCGGAGGCACCGCAGACACGCACACCCCAGAGCACGCACACCACACGGCAGGCACGCACACCGCAGGCACCCCCACGCCGCAGACGTCGCGACCGCGTCAGACCGAGACCCGTCAGACGAGGACGGCGACGCGCCGCTGCGCGACCGAGAAGCTCACGATCGCCAGGACGAGGCCCGACAGCGCGAGCGCGACACCCACCCACGCCGGAGCGACGAAGCCCCAGCCGAGCGCGATCACGGTGCCGCCGAGCAGTGCGCCGAGGCTGTTGCCCATGTTGAGGGCGGAGTGGTTGAGCGCCGCCGCGATCGACTGGTTGTCTTCGGCGACATCCATCAGTCGCGTCTGGATCGCGGGGCTGACCGCCGCCGAGATCAGGCCGGTCGCGAAGATGAAGACGGCGAGCGCCCAGATCCCCTGTGCGGTGAGCGCCAGCAGGATCTGCACAAGGGCCAGCGCGACGAACCCGCCGATCAGCGTGCGCTTGAGGTTGCGATCGGCCAGGATGCCGCCGGCGAAGTTGCCGATCGTCATGCCGAGACCCATGATCACGAGCACGATCGGCACGACCCATTGCGGCGAGCCGGACACCTCGGTGACCATCGGCGCGACATAGCTGTAGACGGCGAAGAAGCCGCCGAACCCGATGGCGCCGACGGCGAGCGTCAGCCACACCTGACCGATCCGGAAGACCCGCAGCTCGGCACGGAACGTGCGCCCGGGGTCGCCGGCATGCTCGGGCACGAAGAAGCCGATGCACACGGTGGCGGCGGCGAAGATCGCGGCGACGACGATGAACGCGGAGCGCCAGCCGACCTGCTGCCCGAGGTAGGTGCCGAGCGGAACCCCCACGACGTTCGCGATCGTGAGGCCGGCCAGGACGAAAGCCACGCCTTTGGCGCGTTTGCCCGGTCCGAGCACGTCGGCTGCCACGAGGGCGCCGATGCCGAAGTACGCGCCGTGCGGGAGCCCGGCCAAGAAGCGGGACGCGGCGACCCACTCGAAGCTGGGCGCGATGAAGGTCAGGGCGTTGAACACTGTGAGGGCGAGAGCGAGTCCCACCATGACCCGGTGCCGCGGATACTTCGCGACGGCCCCCGCGATGGTCGGTGCGCCGACGACGACTCCCAGCGCGTAGAGGCTGATGAGCCAGCCGGTCTGCGCGATGGCCGCATCCGAGTCGGACGCCCAGACATTCGGCAGCAGGTCCTGCGCGATATCGGGCAGCAGTCCCATGACGACGAATTCGGTCATGCCGATGCCGAAGCTGCCCACGGCGAGAGAGAGGAGCGCCCACATCGCCGCACCCCTCGAAGAGATCGAGGAGGTCACGCCGTCATGCTACCGGGCGACACGGCATCCTGTCGAATCGATTCGAGAGCAGTAGGCGAAAGGATGCCGCGCTCGCCGTACGACGCGCGCTACTCGGCTGAGCCGACTTCATCCGCGCGGGTCAGGGCATCCTCGAGCCGCTCGATCTTGCCGTCGAGCTCGCCCGTCCAGCCGGGCCGGATGTCGGCCTTGAGCACGAGCGAGACGCGCGAGCCGTACGGGAGGACCGCCTCGGTCGCGCGTCTGACGACGTCGAAGACCTCGTCCCACTCCCCTTCGATCTCGGTGAACATCGACGTCGTGCGGGCCGGCAGTCCGCTGTCGCGGACGACGCGGACCGCGGCGGCGACGGCGTCGTGCACCGAGCCGTCGGCGCTGCCGGTGCCGCTGGGAGCGACGGAGAAGGCGACGAGCATGGTTTCCTCCTGGAGGGTGGGGATGATCAGGCCTGTGCCACGGCGATGCGGACGCGAGAGGTGACGGGAAGGCGCGCCAGTCGCACGACCATCCAGATGAGCAGCGCGAGCAGCATGGCGTTGCGGAGGGTGAGGAGCGCTGCAGCCCACCACGTCGCCGTCAGCAGCCACCCGTAGCTCACCGGGTAGATCCAGAACGTCAGTCCGGCGGTGAGAAGCGCGAAGAGCGCCGGCCTGAACCAGCGCCGCCGGTCGATCACGAGCCCGACGATGATCGGAGCCGCGATCCAGGTCAGGTACTGCGGCGACCCGACCTTGTTGAAGACGATGAGGGCCAGCACGAGCGCGAGCCCCAGCGGCGGGTAGAGCGCCGCGAACGACGCACCCCGCCATGCTTTGAACCCGCCGAGTGCCGCCACGAGCGGCGACCGCGATGACCAGGACCGGCGTCATCGCCGCAATGAGCGCGTCAACCTGCGGACCCGCGACCTGGAAGGTGAGGAGGTGGCGGTCGTAGTAGATGAACGAGCCCGGGGATCCGGGCGACCGCACGCCACAGGTAGAAGGTGCTCACCGGAGCCTCGAGCTGGAGCCCCCGATCGGTCTGGTCCGTCACGAAGCCGAACAGGTGCCGGCCCCCTCCCGCCGAGACCACGACGGCGATGATCGCCGCTGATACGGCGGCCGCTCCGCCGAGGATGGCCATCCGGCGACGCACGGCGATGAGCGCGGCCGCGATGAGCGCCGCCGGCCACACTTTGATCCAGGTCGCCGCAGCGAGCAGCGCCGATCCGAGCCAAGGCCTGCCGATGAGCCACAGGCTTCCGGCGAGCGCGAGCGGCACGCTGATGCCGTCCAGGCGGTACATGCCGACCGGCCCGAGCAGCGCGATGAAGGCCAGCCAGTACCAGCCGCCCAGGCGCCGGCCGGTCGATCGCGCCCGCCCGATGAGCATGCCGAACGCCAGCGCGTCGCACACGGTGACGAGGATCGCCCAGCCGACGATGTAGCCCGAGATCCACGCGAATCCGTGGGCCAGGATCATCGGCACGAGTGCGAGCTGCGGGTACACCCACGACTCGGTGATCCCGACGATGCCGTGCCCGCCGAGGGCGCGCAGCGACCACGGCTCGTACACGTTGTAGACGTCGCCCATGGGCTGGTTCTGCAGGTGGAACCCTGACCAGGCGACTCCGACATGGACGAGGGCGAAAGCGATCCACAGCACCGCCCGCCTCGACACGCCCCCATCCTAGGCGGACGCGCTCCCCCGCTCCGGCCGGCCCGACATACGGGGAAGCGGATGCCGCGCCGCACCCATCGGGTTCCCCGCGAGCACACGAGCGCCACGCCTCAACCGAGCGCGAGGACCTCCGCCACGGCGTACGGGAGGGCCTCGGCGACATCGAGAGCGGTGATGGGGCCTCCGGCCGCACCCAGCCTCGCCACAGCGAGGCCGGCCGCCCGCCCGTGCAGCCACGCTCCCGATGCCGCCAGGTCGGCGAGGGTCTCGGCATCGGGCGTCCCGGCCGCACGCCGCCGCGGCGACGAGGGCGCCGATCACGCCGCCCAGCACGTCGCCGGTGCCGGCGGTCGCGAGCCACGGCGTGCCGGCTCGGATGAACCGCAGCGAGCCCGCAGGGGATGCCACGACCGTGGTGCTCCCCTTCACGAGCACGCTCGCACCGAGCGCCTCCGCCGTCTCGGCCGCCGCCTCGGCGCGCGCGTCCGCGTCTGCGTCGGGGCCGGGTGCGGCCGACAGTCCCAGGGCTTCGCGCAGTCGGGTGTGCTCGCGGTCGTGCGGAGTCACGACCATCGGCGCTGCGGCCCCTGGCACGAGGTCGAGGGCCCCGGCGTCGACGACGACAGGCAGGTCGCCCGCCAAGATGCCGCGAAGGGCATGGGTCTCGTCGCCGGCCCGGGATGCGGCATCCGTTCCCGATCCGATCAGCCAGGCCTGCACGCGCCCATCCCGTGCGACGGTCTCGGGGCGCCGCTGGAGAACCGCCTCGCGCGCCGTGCCGACGTAGCGGACCATGCCGATGCCCGTGCGCCACGCGGCCTCGACGCCGAGGACCGCGGCTCCCGGGTACTCGGCCGAACCGGTTCGGATGCCCAGCACGCCTCGGGAATACTTGTCGTCGGCGGCGGTTGGCATCCTGAGGAGTCCTGCGACGTCGGAGGCCGTCCACGATCCGCCCATGGCGACACCCTAGTCGCCGCCTCGCACCCCCGGAGTGTCTGAATGACGAGCATCCTGTTCTCCCCGATCACGATCCGCGAACTGACGGTGCGCAACCGGCTCTGGGTCGCGCCCATGTGCCAGTACAGCGCGGTGGACGGGGTCCCACAGGAGTGGCACCACACCCATCTCGCGCAGTTCGCGTCGGGCGGCGCCGGAATCGTGATGGCGGAGGCGACGGCCGTTCTTCCCGAAGGCCGCATCTCGCCCGAGGACGTCGGCATCTGGAACGACGAGCAGCGGGATGCCTGGACGCCGATCGCCGCCGCCATCCGGTCACGGGGAGCCGTCCCCGCGATCCAGCTCGGACACGCCGGACGCAAGGCATCGACCTGGTCGCCGTTCTCCGGCGAGCGCGGGAGCGTCCCGGTCGGCGAAGGCGGCTGGCTCGCCGTCGCGCCCTCGGCGATCGCCTTCGAGGGCTACGCCCAGCCGGTCGAGCTCGACCTCGACTGGCATCGATGCGGTCGTCGAGGCCTTCGCCGCCGCTGCGCTCCGGGCGATCGACGCGGGTTTCGAGATCATCGAGATCCACGCCGCACACGGGTACCTCCTGCACCAGTTCCTCTCGCCCCTGGCGAACCTGCGCACAGACGAGTACGGCGGCTCGCTCGAGAATCGCGCGCGCCTGCTGCTGCGCATCGTCGATGCGGTTCGGGATGCCGCTCCCCGCGCGCCCGCTCTTCGTCCGCTTCTCGGGCACCGACTGGGCCGAGGGCGGCTGGAGCGTCGAAGAGACCGCAACCGTGGCGCGCTGGGCAGCCGACCGGGGCGCCGACTTCTTCGACATCTCCAGCGGCGGGCTCGTCGCGCATCAGCGGATCGTGCCGTCACCGGGCTACCAGGTCGGGCTCGCCGCGCAGGTGCGCGCGAGCGCCGGCGTGCCGGTCAGCGCGGTGGGACTCATCGACGGCGGGCGCCAGGCGGAGGACATCCTGCAGCGCGGCGAGGCCGACGCGATCATGTCGGCTCGCGAGTGGCTGCGGGATCCGCACTTCGGCCTGCGCGCCGCCGGCGAGCTGGGCGCCGACATCGACTACTGGCCCAAGCAGTACGTGCGCGCCCGCCGCCGCCACTGACGTCCTGCGCCCGCGGACGTGCCCGCCTGTGCACAACCGCGGGGATCTCGCCGCACGCCGGCGACGGCCCGGCGCGCCGCGCACAATCCCCGCCGTTCCGCACACGCGCGGCGCGCCGGGGCACAGCACCGGGCGCACCGCGTCGGGCGCACCGCGCCGGCGTCACCAGCGCCGGCGGACCAGCGCCGGCGCGTCAGCGCCGCCGGCGGGTCGCGTCCTGGATCTCGCCGATCAGCTCCTCGATGATGTCCTCGAGGAACAGCACCGCCGTCGTCTCACCCTCGGGCGTCCGCACCTGCGCGAGGTGGCGTCCCGCCCGGCGCATGAGCGCCAGGGCGTCCTCGAGATCGGTGGTCTCGAGGACGGGCACCATGTGGTGGATCCGCTTCGCCGGCAGCGGCCGCAGGGCGTCGGGGGCAGGCAGACCACGCGGGGCCCCGGCATCCGGGATCTCGGCCGCCCGCAGGACGTCCTTGAGATGCACGTAGCCGATCGGCGCGCCCTCGTCATCGACGATCACGTAGCGCGAGAACCCGTGCTTGGCGACCGCGCCCTCGATCTCGTCGGCGGTGGTCTGCGCGGGGAGCGTCACGATGTCGGCCAGCGGCACCGCGATGTCCTTGGCCTTCTTGTCGGTGAACTCCACAGCGGCGGCGACCGTGCCGGCCATGTCGGCGAGCACGCCCTCGATGCGCGATTGGTTGACGATCGTCGCGACCTCTTCGAGCGTGTAGGTGGAGGTCGCCTCGTCCTTCGGCTCGACCCGGAACAGCCGCACGATGCTGTTGGCCATCCAGTTGAGCGACACGATGATCGGGTGGAACACCTTCGCGAACCACACGAGCGGCGTCGCGAGCATCAGCACCGCACGGTCCGGTATCGAGAACGCGAGGTTCTTCGGCACCATCTCGCCGAACACGACGTGCAGGTACGACACGAGCACGAGCGTGATGACGAAGGCGATGACGTCGACGGCCGCCTCGGTGAGGCCCGTGAGCCCGAGCGGTACGGCCAGCAGGTGGTGGATGGCGGGCTCTGAGACGTTCAGGATCAGCAGCGAGCAGATCGTGATGCCGAGCTGCGAGGTCGCCAGCATCAGCGTGGCGTGCTCCATGGCGTAGAGCGCCGTCTTGGCCGCGCGCGACCCCTTCTCGGCCAGCGGCTCGATCTGCGAGCGGCGAGCCGAGATGACGGCGAACTCGGCGCCGACGAAGAAGGCGTTGGCGAGCAGCAGCACGACCAGCCAGGCGATTCCAGCCCAATCGCTCATCGCTCGCCTCCTTCCGCGTCGCCCGCGTGGGGCATCGGCTTCGGAGTGAACCGCACCCGATCGACGCGACGGCCGTCCATGCGCCGCACGGCGAGGGTGCCGTCCTCGATCTCGACCTCGTCGCCCACGACCGGGATCCGCTCGAGCTCGTTCATGAGGAATCCGCCGACGGTGTCGTAGACGTCTCCTTCCGGAACCCGGATGCCGGTGCGATCGAGCAGCTCGTCGGGTCGGAGCTCGCCCGGGAAGAGCACGCCGTCGTCTCCGCGGACGACACCCGCGCGCCGGCGGTCGTGCTCGTCGAGCACTTCGCCGACGATCTCCTCGACGAGGTCCTCGAGCGTCGCGACGCCGGCCGTGCCGCCGTACTCGTCGACGACGATGGCCATCTGGTACCCGCGGGCCCGCAGCTCGGCGACGAGGACGTCGAGGTGCACCGCCTCGGGGATGCGCAGGGGCTCGGTCGCGAGGGCGGCGACCGGCACATCCGCACGCCGATCGCGGGGCACCCCGACGGCGGCCTTCAGGTGCACGACGCCGACGATGTCATCCATCGAGTCGCCGTAGACGGGGAAACGACTGTGCCCCGTCCGCCGCGCGAGCTGGATCGCGTCCTCGGCCGAGTCTCCGGCCGCGAGGGCGTGGATGCTGGGGCGCGGCGTCATGACGTCGGCCGCCGACAGGCGGGCGAAGGTGAGGCTGCGATCGAGGAGCGACGCCGTGTCCTCTTCGAGCACACCGGCGCTGGCCGAGCGCCGCACCAGGCTCGAGAGCTCCTCTGCGGTGCGCGCTCCGGACAGCTCCTCCTTCGGCTCGATGCCGACCGCGCGGAGCACCCCGTTGGCGCTTCCGTTCAGAAGCGAGATCGCCGGACGGAACACGACGGTGAACCCGACTTGGAACGGCATCACGAGCTTGGCGGTCTGCCGAGGGAGTGCGAGCGCGAAGTTCTTGGGCACGAGCTCGCCGAGGATCATCGACAGGATCGTCGCGATCGACACGCCGATCAAGACGGCGACAGGCGTGACGAAGGACTCGGGCATCCCCCACGCCGTGAAGACGGGGGTGAGCAGGCTCGAGATCGCCGGCTCCATCGTGTAGCCCGTGAGGAGCGTCGTGAGCGTGATGCCCAGCTGCGCGCTCGAGAGGTGGGTCGAGGTGATCCTCAGCGCGTCGATGGTCAGCGACAGGCGGGATTCGCCGCGTTCACGGCGCGCTTCGAGATCCGCACGATCGAGATTGACGAGGGCGAACTCGCTCGCGACGAACAGTCCGGTCCCGACGATGAGCAGCAGCCCCACGCCCAGCATGACGTACTCCATCACACATCACCCCCCATCGTGGTGGGTGCGGGTCGGTGGGGCGAACGTCTGTGACTAGGAGGGTCGTCCATCGTGTCGGCAAGTCTACGGCAGGGGTAGAAGGGGGCATCCGATCCGGGATGCTGTTCCCTCCGGCTCGCCCGGACGCCACCGCGCAGCGCCCTCCCTTGACGCGGCCCGCCAACGGGGCCACGATGGCCGCATATCCGTGAGCTCTGGGGGCCGTCATGGTTCGTCGTCGCACGTCATCGAACAGGATCGCTGCCGCGATCGCCGCCGGAACGATCCTCGCTCTCGCTGCTCCCCTCGGCGCCGCGGGCGCCCCGTCCGGCAAAGACGGGATAGGCGATCCGTACTATCCCACGGCGGGTAACCCGGGCTACGACGTGGGCCATTACGCGCTGGACCTCTCGTACACGCCGTCCGACGACACCCTCGCCGGCAGCGCCGAAATCACCGCTACCGCCGAGAAGAATCTGTCGAGCTTCAATCTCGACCTCGACGGGCTCACCGTCGCGTCCGTTGACGTCGGCGGGCGACCTGCCGCGTTCTCGCGGTCCGGCGGCGAGCTCACGGTGACACCCCAGGTAAAGATCAAGAAGGGGACGACGTTCGTCACGACCGTGGTCTATTCGGGGGTTCCGGTGTCGCTCGACGGCGCGGGATTCCTCGCCACCGATGACGGGGCACTCGTCGCCGGGCAGCCGCGCGTCGCGTCGTCGTGGTTCCCTGTCAACGACCACCCGTCCGACAAGGCGACCTACTCCATCCAGGTCACGGTTCCCGCCGGACTCGAGGCGATCTCCAACGGTCGGCTCGTCTCGCAGACCGACGTGGGCGGGTCGTCCGTCTGGCTCTGGAATGTCGACGATCCGATGGCGAGCTACCTCGCCACGATCGACATCGGCGAGTTCGACGTGAACGCCTATGCGCAGGACGGCATCCAGTACTGGGATGCTCTGGACCCCGACCTCTTTGCGCCGAGAGTTCTCCCGCACACGGGCGCCGCCTTCGCCTACTCGGGCCAGGCGGACAACTCGTACAAGCGCCTCCAGCGCACCTTCACAGTCGATGCGGCCTCTCCCGCACTTTCCTTCTGGGTCGATCGCGGCACCGAGTTCGGGTGGGACTTCGCCTTCGTCGAGGTGAACCGGACCGGCTCGGACGAGTGGACGACGCTCCCCGACGAGGACGGCATCCTGGTGCAGGATGCGGGATTCGCACCCTGCGCGGACCTGCTCGACCAGCATCCATTCCTCGCGCACTATCTGACGCCGGCGGCGGACGGCACGTGCGATACCACGGGCACGACGGGCGCCTGGTGGGCGGCGACGGGAGCGTCCGACGGCTGGGAGCAGTGGACTTTCGACCTCTCGGCCTATGCCGGTGACGACGTCGACGTCTCGATCACCTACGTGAGCGACTTCGTGGTCCAGTCGGACGGCGTTTCGGTCGATGACGTCACAGGCCCCGGAGGCCAGGGCACGACGTCGTTCGAGGACGACGGAGACGTGCTCGACGGATGGACCGTGCCGGGAACGCCGGAGGACGGCCCCGCGAATGCGAACGACTGGGCGGTCACCACCGATGGTCCCCCGTCGCTCGGCGACCTCATCGAGGCATCCTTCGCCCGGCAGCCCGAGATCCTGTCGGCGCTCTCGAGCTGGTTCGGCGACTACCCGTTCGCCCAGGCGGGCGGCATCGTCGACGACAGTGCCGGCCTCGGGTTCGCCCTCGAGACCCAGACGCGCCCCGTCTACGCGAAGGAGTTCTGGGCGGAGGGTCAGAATGACGGCGTCGTGGTGCACGAGCTCGCCCACCAGTGGTTCGGAGACAGCGTGGCGCTGGAGCGCTGGGCCGACATCTGGCTCAACGAGGGCTTCGCGACGTATGCCGAGTGGCTGTGGAGCGAGTATGAAGGCGGCCCAGCGCCTCAGGACTACTTCGACTTCTACTACACGCAGATCACCCCGGACGATCCGTTCTGGGCACTGGAGATCGGCGACCCTGGCCCGGAAAGACTCTTCGACGAGGCCGTCTACACGAGGGGCGCCATGACGCTGCAGGCTCTTCGCACCACGATCGGCGACGATGCGTTCTTCGAGCTGCTGCCGCGCTGGCATGAATCCCATGAAGATGGCAACGCGACCACGAAGGACTTCATCGCACTTGCCGAGCAGGTGTCCGGCCAGAACCTCAAGCAGTTCTTCACGGAGTGGCTCTACACCGATTCACGACCGGAGGCAGCCCCGGCCGGCAGTGCACGGATGTTCGGCGTGGAACGCCCTGTGCGTATCGTCACACCCGACTCTTCCCTGCGTCGCTGATTCCACTCACCCTGGGCGGCGTCGCCGAAGCCGGCCGCGGCGTCCGGAAACTCACCAGCTGACGGGGAGCGCCTTGCCCTCGTCGTAGCCGGCCGCGGACTGCAGCCCCACACGGGCGCGGTCGTGGAACTCGGCCACTGTCGAGGCGCCGGCGTAGGTGAAGGACGACCGCACCCCCGACGTGATCATGTCGAGAAGGTCCTCGAGGCCGGGACGCAGGGGATCGAGATAGATCTTCGACGACGAGATGCCCTCGGCGAACAGCTCCTTGCGCGCGAGTTCGTAGGGGTCGAGGCGTCCGAAGCGCTCGTGGACGGCCTTCGTGGACGCCATTCCCCACGACTCCTTGTAGGTGCGGCCGGAGCCGTCGATCTGGAGCTCGCCGGGCGCCTCGATCGTCCCCGCGAACCACGAGCCGATCATGACGGATGCCGCGCCCGCCGCCAGCGCAAGCGCCACGTCGCGCGGATACCGCACGCCGCCGTCTGCCCAGACGTGCGCCCCCATGACGCGGGCCGCCTCGGCCGTCTCGAGCACGGCGGAGAACTGCGGTCGCCCGACCGCGGTCATCATGCGGGTGGTGCACATGGCGCCCGGGCCGACGCCGACCTTGAGGATGTCCGCGCCGGCGGTCACCAGGTCGTGGACGCCTTCCGCGCTGACGATGTTCCCCGCGGCGATCGGGATGCCGAGACCGAGGCCGGCGACGACGCGCAGGGCCGCGAGCATCGCCTCCTGGTGCCCGTGGGCGGTGTCGAGGACGAGGACGTCCACACCCGCGGCGGCGAGGGCCTGAGCCTTGCCCGCCACATCGCCGTTGATGCCCACGGCGGCGGCGACGCTCAGCCGCCCGCCGGCGTCCACTGCGGGGCGGTAGAGGTTCGAGCGCAGGGCGCTGCGGCGCGAGAGCGTACCGACCAGGTGGCCGTGGTGCAGGACGCACACCGTCTCGGCCTCGGCGCCGACGATGAGGTCGAAGGCGTGTCGTGCGCTCTCGACGTCGTCGGCGTCGATCGAGGCCGCGTGACCCCGGGCGAGATCACCGAGTCGGGCATCGGGCAGCGCCGTGCCCAGCCGCTTCGCGGGGACGATCCCCAGGATCTCGTCGATGTGCAGACCCTCGGAGCTCTTCGCCTCGGGCGCCACGACGATGCCGTGGCCGTCCGTTGCCGGCAGCAGACGCGCAGCCTCGCTGACGGTGGCTTCGGGCGGGAGGATGAGCGGCGTGTCCCACGCGACGGGCTGGCTCTTGACCCATCGGATGGCGGCATCCAGGTCTTGAAGAGGAAGGTCCTGCGGGAGGACGCCCAGCCCGCCCCGGCGCGCCAGGGTCGCCGCCAGGCGCGGCCCCGTGACCGAGTTCATGTTGGCCGAGACGATCGGCAGGGTCGCCGGCGTCCCGTCGCCGGGCGTCAGATCGACGTCCAGGCGACTCGTCACGTCGGACCTTCGCGGCACGAGGAAGACGTCCGAGTAGGTCAGATCGACTTCAGGCCGCTCGCCGTAGAACTCCACGCATAAAGGTTAGTGATTCTTCGCTGTGGGAATATTGATCGTCATTCATCGGTCAAGGCCCTCGCTCGCCAGAGAACGTCAAGCAAGACTGGGATAGGCTTTACAGCCGACGCGCTGGTGTGCAAAATGCCCCGCGCGTTCATGATCTTCACTGATGAAAGCAGGCGATCCAGCGTGTCGAGCCAGGTGACGGGCCTCGGAGTTTCGAACGAGAAAGAGTTCGGAGCGAACGAATGGCTCGTCGAGGAACTGTACGAGCAGTTCAAGATCGACAGGAACTCCGTGGACAAGGCCTGGTGGCCGATCCTCGAGTCCTACCATTCCGTGAACGAAGCGGCGCCCGCCGCTCCGGGCGCACCCGAGCAGACGGCAGCCCCCGCGGCCACGCAGCAGCCGGCCGCTCCGGCCGCCGCCCCTGGTTCGGAGCCGCGTGCGGTCACCGCGGCGATCCCGGTGATCGGCGCGCAGCCCGTCGCCCGCACCACGGCGAAGCCCGCCTCGAGCGCGCCGATCCCCGCGCAGGCGCCGACGGCGATTCCCTCCACCGGCGAGGCCTCGAGCGAACAGGATCAGGTCACGGTCCTGCGAGGGATGACGAAGACCCTCGCCGCGAACATGGACGAGTCGCTCAGCGTCCCCACCGCGACGAGCGTGCGCACCGTGCCGGCGAAGCTCATGATCGACAACCGGATCGTGATCAACAACCACATGGCTCGCACCCGCGGCGGCAAGGTGAGCTTCACCCACCTCATCGGCTGGGCGATCATCCGGACGCTCAAGGAGTTCCCGAGCCAGAACGTCTTCTACGCAGAGGTCGACGGCAAGCCCTCGGTCGTCGCACCGGCGCACGTCAACCTCGGGATCGCGATCGACCTCCCCAAGCCCGACGGCACACGGGCGCTCATGGTGCCGAGCATCAAGCGCGCCGACACGCTGTCGTTCGATGAGTTCCTCGCCTCGTACGAAGACCTCATCGCGCGCACCCGCGGCGGCAAGCTGACGGCCGCCGACTTCCAGGGCACGACCATCTCGCTCACCAACCCGGGCGGCATCGGCACGGTCCACTCGGTCCCGCGCCTCATGAAGGGCCAGGGCTGCATCGTCGGCGCGGGCGCTCTCGAGTACCCGGCCGAGTTCCAGGGGTCGAGCGAGAAGACGCTCGTCGAGCTGGGCATCGGCAAGACCATCACCCTCACCAGCACCTACGACCACCGCGTCATCCAGGGTGCCGGCTCGGGCGAATTCCTCAAGAAGGTGCACGAGCTGCTCATCGGGCAGCGCGGCTTCTACGACGACATCTTCGCGGCGCTGCGTATCCCGTACGCCCCCATCCAGTGGGCCAACGACATCAACGTCGACCTGGCGGAGCGCGTCGACAAGACCGCCCGCGTGCAGGAGCTCATCAACGCGTTCCGCGTCCGCGGGCACCTGATGGCCGACATCGACCCGCTGGAATACGTCCAGCGCCTGCACCCCGACCTCGAGATCGAGAACCACGGCCTCACCTTCTGGGACCTCGACCGCGAGTTCGTCACGAACGGCTTCGGCGGCAAGCGCCTGATGAAGCTGCGCGACATCCTCGGCGTTCTGCGTGACTCCTACTGCCGCACGACCGGCATCGAGTACATGCACATCCAGGACCCCGAGCAGCGTGCCTGGTTCCAGCAGCACGTCGAGCTGAAGTACCAGAAGCCCGGCCACGACGAGCAGCTGCGCATCCTGTCGAAGCTCAACCAGGCCGAGGCCTTCGAGACCTTCCTCCAGACGAAGTACGTCGGCCAGAAGCGCTTCAGCCTCGAAGGCGGCGAGTCGCTCATCCCGCTGCTGGACGAGATCCTCCAGGGCGCCGCACAGGCAGGACTCGACGGAGCCGCCATCGGCATGGCGCACCGCGGCCGGCTCAACGTCCTCACGAACATCGCCGGCAAGACCTACGGCCAGGTGTTCCGCGAGTTCGAGGGTGCCGTCGCCGTCGGCAGCAAGAGCGGCTCGGGCGACGTGAAGTACCACCTCGGCACCGAGGGCACCTTCGTCGACGACCGCGGCGAAGAGCTCCCGGTGCTCCTCGCCGCGAACCCCTCGCACCTCGAGACGGTCGACGGCGTGCTCGAGGGCATCGTCCGCGCGAAGCAGGACCGCAAGCCGCATCGGCACGTTCACGTGGCTCCCGATCCTCGTCCACGGCGATGCGGCCTTCGCGGGCCAGGGCGTGGTCGTCGAGACGCTGCAGATGTCGCAGCTGCGCGGCTACCGCACGGGCGGAACCATCCACGTGGTGGTCAACAACCAGGTCGGCTTCACCACGGTGCCGGGCGACGCCCGCACCTCGATCTACGCGACGGATGCCGCGAAGACCATCCAGGCGCCGATCTTCCACGTGAACGGCGACGACCCCGAGGCCGTCGTCCGCATCGCGCAGCTGGCCTTCGCCTATCGCGAGGAGTTCCACCGCGACGTCGTGATCGACCTCGTCTGCTACCGCCGCCGCGGTCACAACGAGGGCGACGACCCCTCGATGACCCAGCCCTTGATGACGAACCTCATCGAGGCGAAGCGCTCGGTGCGTCGCCTGTACACCGAAGCGCTGGTCGGTCGCGGTGACATCACCGAAGAGGAGTACGACAAGGCGAAGCTGGACTTCCAGAACCGCCTCGAGATCGCCTTCGCCGAGACGCACGCCGCCGAGACGGGCACACACTCGGTCATCCCCGCCGAGGAGATCCCCGCCGAGCCGTCGTACGACGTGCCGGAGTCGACGGCGGTCTCCACCGAGATCGTTCATCTCATCGGCGACGCCTTCGTCAACAAGCCGGACGGCTTCACCGTCCACCCGAAGCTGCAGCAGCTGCTCGAGAAGCGCCGCGACATGAGCCGCAACGGCGGCATCGACTGGGGCTTCGGCGAGCTGCTCGCCTTCGGGTCGCTCCTCCTCGAGGGCACGAACGTGCGTCTGGCGGGTCAGGACTCGCGTCGCGGAACCTTCGTCCAGCGCCATTCGGTGCTGCACGACCGCGTCAACGGGCAGGAATGGATCCCGCTCACGAACCTGGCCGACAGTCAGGGACGCTTCTGGGTCTATGACTCGCTGCTGAGCGAGTACGCGGCCATGGCGTTCGAGTACGGCTACTCGGTCGAGCGACCCGACTCGCTCGTGCTGTGGGAGGCGCAGTTCGGCGACTTCGCGAACGGCGCCCAGTCTGTCATCGACGAGTACATCTCGGCGGCCGACCAGAAGTGGGCTCAGCAGTCGGGTGTCGTGCTGCTGCTCCCCCACGGCTACGAAGGTCAGGGTCCCGACCACTCCTCGGCGCGCATCGAGCGCTACCTGCAGCTGTGCGCCCAGGACAACATCACGGTCGCTCGTCCGTCGACGCCCGCGTCGTACTTCCACCTGCTGCGCCGCCAGGCGTACGCGCGTCCGCGCCGCCCGCTCGTCGTCTTCACCCCGAAGGCCATGCTGCGCCTGCGCGGGGCGACGAGCCCGGTCGAGGACTTCGTCAACGCGACGTTCCAGCCCGTGCTGGATGACACGCGCCCCGTCGAGAAGAACGCGGTCAAGCGCGTGCTGCTGCACTCGGGCAAGATCCACTGGGATCTTCGCGCCGAGCTCGACAAGAACCCCAACCCCGAGATCGCGCTCGTGCGCCTCGAGCAGTTCTACCCGGCTCCGGTCGATGAGCTCAACCGCATCATCGACAGCTACCCGAACGCTCAGCTCTACTGGGTGCAGGACGAGCCCGAGAACCAGGGCGCCTGGCCGTTCATCGCGCTCGAGGTCGTCAAGCACCTGCACGGACGGACGATCCGCCGCGTCTCGCGCAGCGCCGCCGCGTCGCCTGCAACCGGCTCGCCGAAGGTGCACGCCGTGGAGCACGCTCAGCTCATGAAGAAGGCGCTGACTCTCTAGTCAGAGCGTCAGCCGAAGGCCGCGTCGGATCACCGGCGCGGCCTTCGGCGTCCAGGACCCGGCGTGCGACACCGGATCAGGACGAACCGCCCTCCGCCTCCCCGGCGACCGGCTCGACGCCGGCACGTCCGAAGGCGGCGGCTGCGGCATCCGTCGACTCCTCGCGATCGGCCGCGACCAGCCCGAGCCGGGTGCGGCGGTCGAGCAGATCGTCGATCGAGAGGGCGCCCTCGACCGCGATGCCCCACTGGAGCTCCTGCGCGGTGACGCCTCGAGCGGCCCCCGGGCCGTCGGGGAGAGCTGCGGCGAAGGGCGCCTCGGCGCCGTACCGCCGCACGAGCCGGGCGGGCGCCTGAACCCCGCGCAGCAGGTCGCGCGGCCACGCCCCGACGAGCGGGAGCGTCCGAGTGACGGATGGTCGGGCGGCGGGAAGGATGCGGCGGCGGACCGCTTCGTCGATGCCGTCCTGCGCCATCCGGCGATAGGTGGTGAGCTTCCCCCCGACCACGCTCAGCAGGCCGTCATCCGATTCGAGGATGGCGTGCTTGCGCGAAAGGTCGCTCGTCTCGTCGTCGTCGTCAGCCGACGTCAGCAGCGGCCGGAGCCCCGCGAACGTGCCGATGACGTCCGCTCGGGTCAGCGGCTCGGCCAGCACCGACCCGACCACCTCCAGCAGCATGTCGATCTCGGCGTCGGTCGCGCGCGGGGTATCGGGGATCGGACCGTCGGCGGGCACGTCGGTCAGTCCGATGTAGGTGCGACCGTGCTGGGTCGGCAGCGTGAAGACGAAGCGGCTGCGTGACCCGGGCACCGGGATCGTGAGCGACACATCGGACCCGCCGAGCCTCGCCGAGTCGATGACGAGGTGGGTGCCCCGGCTGGGCCGCAGGCGGACGCCGGGGTCGAGCTCCGCCGTCCACACCCCCGTCGCACTGACGACGGCCCGCGCCCGGACGGTGAGTTCCCGGCCGGTGAGCGTATCGCGGAGTCGCGCAGACTCACCGGTCGCTTCGACCGCTTCCACGCGCGTGAGGACGGATGCTCCGTACCCCGCCGCCGTCCGCGCGACGGCCACGACGAGCCGTGCGTCGTCGATGAGCTGTCCGTCCCAGCCTCGCATCGCGCCCCGCAGGTCGTCGCGGCGCACGGCGGGCGCCAGTCGGAGGGTCTCGGCGACGCCGACGGGGCCCGGCGCGCGAAGCACGGCATCCGGCGTGCCGACGAATCGACGCAGACCGTCACCGAGGCCGTAGCCCGCCCCCAGCATCGCACCCTGCGACACATGTCCGGGCGCATAGAGCGGAAGCACCTGAGCGACGGCCCGCGTCAGATGCGGGGCGATGCGGGTGAGCAGCAGGTGCCTCTCGGCGGCGCTCTCGTGGGCGATGCCGAACTGCCCCGAGGCCAGGTAGCGCAGGCCTCCGTGGACGAGCTTGGAGCTCCAGCGGCTCGTACCGTGGGCGAGATCGTGGCGCTCCACGAGCACGGTGCGAAGACCGCGGCTCGCGGCATCGAGTGCGAGTCCGACGCCCGTGATCCCCCCGCCGATGACCAGGACGTCGATGAGGGGATCATCGCCGAGGCGCTCGAGTTCGCGGCGGCGACGATCGGCATCCAGCGCAGACGAGAAGGGCGTGCGCCCGGCGATGCGCGCGGTCATCGCGGGCCGCCGAGGTAGCCGGCCAGAGCTGTCGTCAGCTCGGCGCGCCATTGATCGTCGTGCAGCCACTCGGCCACGATCGGCGCCGACTGCACTGCGGACTGCGCGATCAGCAGGACCATGGCGGCGAGCACCGCAGGGTCGCCGCCGCGAACGAAGCCGCGCCCCTGCCCGCGCTCGAGCTGCTGCGCCAGGGCTGCGTGCATCGCGCGCTGGCTCGTGCCGAGGCGCGTGAGGATGTACCGGCCGAACAGCTCGGGATCCGTCGTGCGAATCCGGTCGAGCAGGGGCATCCGCCGCAGGGCGTCCGCGGTGCCGACCAGCAGCGCGACGAGCGCGTCGAGATCGACCGGATCCTCCGATGCCGGCGGAAGCGCCGAGAGGACCTCCCGCGTGACGAGCGCCGCGAAGACGGCCTGGGCATCCGGCCAGTAGCGATAGAGCGTCTGGCGCGACACGCCGGCCCGCCGGGCGATGTCCGATGCCGTGGTGCGGCGCACGCCGTGAGCGAGCAGCTCGGCGAGGGCGGCATCCAGCAGCACGGCCTCCGTCTCGGGGGTCCGCGAAGGTCGCGCGTCGATCGGCTCCGGTGCCATGTGACAACCATACATAATGTGTCATACTGTCGCCCATGTCATCGTCGACCCCGCCGCTCGCGATCCCCGCGCCCGCCGGCCGATCGGATTGGGACGCGTGGGGTGACGAGCCGGCCCGACTGCCTGCCGGTGCGCGTGCGCTGGTGGCCGCGGTGCTGCCGGGCAAGGCGCACCCGGTCCCCCGCCGTCCGCGTCCTGCCCTCACGCCGTCGCGCCTGACGGACGGCGACCTGGCCGCGCTCGCGTCCGCCGCCGGCCGCGGTGTCGCGACGACCGACGACGACATCCGGCTGCTGCACCTCGGCGGCAAGAGCACTCCCGACCTGCTCGCGCGGCGGCTGCACGACCTGCAGACGGCTCCGGATGCTGTCGTCTCGCCCGCTTCGCACGACGACGTGGTGGCGACCCTCGCCGTCTGCGTGGAGCGGGGCATCGCCGTCGTGCCCTTCGGCGGCGGCACGAGCGTGGTGGGCGGCGTCGAGCCGGTGTCGGGCGCGTACGAGCGCGTGATCGCACTGGACCTCGCGCGCACCGCGGCCCTGCTCGACCTCGACGACATCTCGCTGCTCGCGACATTCGGCGCCGGCACGACCGGCCCTCAGGCCGAGGAGATGCTGCTCGCCCGCGGGTTCACCCTCGGTCATTTCCCGCAGAGCTTCCGCTACGCCTCGCTGGGCGGCTTCGCCGCCACCCGCTCCAGCGGCCAGGCCTCCCGCGGCTACGGGCGCTTCGACGACCTCGTCCACGCGCTCCGCGTCGCCGCCCCGGCAGGCGAACTCCACCTCGGGCGCGCGCCCGCGAGCGCCGCGGGTCCCGACCTCCGCCAGCTCTTCCTCGGGTCCGAGGGCGCATTCGGCGTGATCACCGAGGTCACCGTGCGCATCCGGCCCGTGCCGGGCGCGACCGCGTACGGGGCGTGGACCTTCCCCGACTTCGAGTCGGGAGCCGCCGCTCTCCGCACCGCGACGCAGCGCGGCATCCGTCCCACCGTCCTGCGGCTGAGCGATGAGTCCGAGACGCGCGTCAACGCGGCCCTCGGCGGCCACGTGACCCGCATGCGCGGCGCCCTCGCCGTGGCGACCTTCGAGGGCGAGACCCATGCCGAGGCCGTGGCGACACGCGCCGCGCTGCACGAGGTGTTCGGCACGCACGGCGGCCGCTCGCGCGGTGAGGAGCCCGCCCGCTCCTGGGAGCGCGGCCGCTTCACCTCGCCCGCACTGCGCGACACCCTCCTGGACATCGGAGTCCTGGCCGAGACGCTCGAGACCGCGGCGACGTGGTCCGTCCTGCCCGGCCTCAAGCGCGCGGTGACCGACGCGCTCACCGCGAGCCTCAGCGACGACGGCTCCAAGCCGATCGTGATGTGCCACATCTCGCACGTCTACCCGGCGGGGGCATCGCTCTACTTCACCGTCGTCGCGGCGCTCACTCCCGATCCCGCCGCGCAGTGGCAGCGGGCGAAGGATGCCGCATCCCGCGCCATCGGCACAGCGGGGGGCACCATCACCCACCACCACGCGGTGGGTCGCGATCACCGCCCGTACCTGGAGCAGGAGATCGGCCCACTCGGGGTCGAGGTGCTCCGCGCCGTGAAGCAGACGCTGGACCCGAGCGGGATCATGAACCCCGGCGTCCTCGTGACTCCGGCGGATTCCCCCGAGGGCTCGCCGGCGGCCCGATGAACGTCACCCTCCTCGTCAACCCCGCCGCGCGCTCGGGCGCGCACACCGGAGCCGCGACACGCACGGCGGAGCGACTGCGCGAGCACGGCATCACCACGACGATCGTGAGTGGCGGAAGCGCCGCAGAATCCGCTGAGCTGCTGCGCACCGCGGTCAGCCTGGGCACCTCGGCGGTCGTCGTGGCAGGCGGCGACGGGACCGTGGGCCTGGCCGTCCAGGCGCTCGCGGGCACCGGCATCCCGCTGGGCATCGTGCCGTCCGGGACCGGCAACGACTTCGCCGCAGCCTTGGGCCTGCGCGACCTGGACGTCGTCGCGGCGGCCGAGCTGGTGATCGCGGGACACACCCGCGCCATCGACGTCGCCCGCATCACCCGCGCCGACGGCAGCACGACGAGTTTCGCCTCCGTGCTCGCGAGCGGCTTCGACTCGAAGGTGAACGACCGCGCCAACGGGATGCGGTGGCCCCGGGGCGGGTCCCGCTACACGATCGCGATCCTCATCGAGTTCCTGCGCCTGCGCGGCATCCCGTTCGAGGTGGAGCTCACTCTCGCAGACGGCACGCGCGAACGGCTCGACGGCGACCTCGTGATGGCGACCGTCGGCAATACGAGCATGTACGGGGGCGGCATCCCGATCTGCCCGGATGCCGATCCCGGCGACGGCCTGCTCGACGTGACGCTCGTCCGGCCCGCCGGGCGCCTGCGTCTGGCGCGACTGCTGCCGCGCGCCTACAAGGGCACGCACACCACCTTCGCCGAGGTGATCACGCGACGGGTCACCGGCGTGAGGCTGGCGTCCCCCGGGGTGACGGCCTATGCCGACGGCGATCCGGTGGGCGCTCTGCCGCTTTCGATCGACGTGCTGCCGGGCGCCATCAGCGTCTTCGCACCGCCGAGCTGACGGCTCAGCGTCAGTGGGTCGCCTGGACCTCGCGGATGCGCGCGAGCACGACGTCGCGCAGCTCCTCCGGAGCCGCTTCCTTGCACGCGCGAGCGACCACGTCGGTCAGCGTCTGCGCGACGAGTGCCTCGTCACGGCATTCCACGCAGTTCTCGAGGTGCTCGGCGATGTCGGAGTGCTGGGTCTTGCACACCTCGTGACGCAGGTACTCTTCCAGGTCACGCCGCGCCTTGTCACAGCCGCAGTCGGTCATTTCATGCTCCTCGGAGCGGCGGTCTTCCCGCCGCGCTCTTTCGTGGGCGCGGTGTCGATCCCGCGCTCCTTCGCGTAGTCGGCCAGCAGTTCACGAAGCATTCGCCTGCCACGATGCAGACGGCTCATGACCGTGCCGATGGGGGTTTTCATGATGTCGGCGATCTCCTGGTAGGCGAATCCCTCGACATCTGCGAGGTACACCGCCAGCCGGAAATCCTCGGGGATGGACTGCAGCGCGTCTTTCACGACGGATGCCGGCATCCGGTCGATCGCCTCCGCTTCGGCCGATCGGCTGCTGGTCGCCGTCGTGGACTCCGCTCCTCCGAGCTGCCAGTCCTCGAGTTCGTCGATCGTGCCCTGATACGGCTCGCGCTGCTTCTTGCGGTAGGTGTTGATGTAGGCGTTGGTGAGGATGCGGTACAGCCACGCCTTGAGATTGGTGCCCTGTGTGAACGTCTTCCAGGACGCGAACGCCTTGACGAAGGTCTCCTGGACGAGGTCGGCGGCATCAGCCGGGTTGCGCGTCATGCGCATGGCGGCCGCGTACAGCTGGTCCATGAAGGGGAGCGCCTGCTCCTCGAACTGGGTGCGCGCATCCGTCTCAGCCGGGGCCTGATCGTTCATCACGCGCCAGTCTATGCCGGGGGCATCCCAGGCTTCCTGGGTGCCGATGGCGGCACGATCGAGGGTGGCGATCATGTGCTCCTCTTCGGGGGATTCGACAATGGCGTTCAGTAGGGTAGAAACCGATGACCGGCGACATGTATTCCCCCTCTCCTCCGCGCTCCCCGCGCGGCCACTGGTCGGCGCCTGCGGCAAGCGGTCCGCTCGAAGCGACGGTCACGGTCCCTGGATCCAAATCGCTCACCAACCGCGAGCTGATCCTCTCGGCCCTCGCCGAGGGTCCGAGCCGCCTGATGAGTCCGCTGCACTCCGAGGACTCCGCCCGGATGATCGAGGCTCTGCAGGCCCTCGGCGCGACGATCACCCCCGAGGAGGGCGCCGGCTCGTTCGGCCCCGACCTGCTGGTGACGCCGCGCTGGCCCCTCAACGGCGGCGTCGTCGTGGACTGCGGCCAGGCCGGGACGGTCATGCGATTCGTCGCCGCCCTCGCCGGCTTCGCCGCGGGCGAGCTGACCCTCACGGCGCACGAGTCCGCGCTGCATCGTCCGATGGGGGCGATGATCAAGGCCCTCCGCGATGTGGGAACCGACATCGACGACGGCGGGCATTGGGCGCTTCCCTTCACCGTCCGCGGCCACGGGCACGTCCGCGGCGGCGAGATCGTCATCGACGCCAGCGCCTCCAGCCAGTTCGTCTCCGGACTGCTGCTCGCGGCGCCTCGCTTCGATGTGGGGCTGCATCTCATCCACCGCGGCGAACGGCTGCCCAGCCTGCCGCACATCGACATGACCGTCGAGTCGCTGGCCCACCGTGGCGTCCACGTCGAGCGCCCCGTGCCGGGCGAATGGGTCGTGCCGGCAGGGCCGCTCCGCGGCAAGGACATCGCGATCGAGCCCGACCTCTCCAACGCGGCGCCCTTCCTCGCGGCGGCGATGGTCGCCGGCGGATCGGTGTCGGTCACGGGATGGCCCGCCCACTCGACGCAGCCCGGCGCGATGCTGGGCGACATCCTCTCGCTCATGGGTGCGAGGGTCGTGCGTCGCGGCGGAGCCCTCACCGTCAGCGCCGGCGCCAACGGCATCCAGGGAGTCGACCTCGACCTGTCCGCTGCCGGAGAGCTCACCCCCACCATCGTCGGACTCGCGGCGTTCGCCGACAGCCCGACGACCCTCTACGGCATCGGGCACATCCGCGGCCACGAGACCGACCGCATCGCGGCTCTCGTCGGCGAGCTGCGCAATCTGGGCGGCGAGGCCGAAGAGCTCTCCGACGGCATCCGCATCGTTCCCCGCCCGCTGCACGGCGGACGCTGGCGCGCGCACCACGATCACCGCCTGGCCACGACGGGCGCCCTCGTGGGGCTCGCGGTGCCGGGCGTCGAGATCGACGACATCAGCACGACGGCCAAGACCATGCCCGAGTTCCCTGCGCTGTGGCAGCGCATGGTCGAGGGCGGATCCGGTGACGCGACCTCGCGTCCGGAGGCGATGCGGGCATCGTGAGCTGGCTGGACGACTCCGACGAGGACGACGACGAGTTCGACGACTCCGACGTCCGGGTCCGTCCCAACCCCAAAGCCAATCGCCCTCGCACGAAGCGTCGCCCGGCGCACAGCGACGCCCAGATCGCCCGCATCCTGGGCGTGGACCGCGGCCGCTACGCCGTGCTGATCGGGGAGGATACGCCCGACGAGCATCAATCGGTCGCGATGCGCGCGCGCGAGCTCCGGAAGCAGCCGATCGTCACCGGTGACCTCGCGCGCGTGGTGGGCGACACGACGGGCGGCGACGGCACGCTCGGCCGGATCGTGGGGATCGAACCGCGCACCTCACTGCTGCGGCGCAGCGCCGACGACACCGATCAGGTCGAGCGCGTGGTCGTTGCGAACGCCGACCAGATGCTCGTGGTGGTCGCCGCGGCCGACCCTGAGCCTCGGGCCCGGCTCGTCGACCGCTACCTCGTCGCGGCGCTGGATGCCGGCATCCGGACCCTCCTCGTCGTCACCAAGACCGACCTCGCCGATCCGACCTCTTTCCTCAGCCACTTCGAGGGCCTCGATCTCGAGGTCTTCACAAGCGCTCGCGACGAGATGCCCCTCGAAGCGATCGGGGCGTCGCTCGTCGGCCACTCCACCGTCTTCGTCGGCCACTCGGGCGTGGGCAAGTCGACCCTGGTGAACGCGCTCGTGCCGACCGCCCTCCGTGCGACCGGCCACGTCAATGTGGTGACCGGCCGCGGGCGGCACACCTCGAGCTCGACGGTCTCGCTGCGCTATCGCGGCGAAGGCGGCAGCGGCTGGGTCATCGACACCCCCGGTGTGCGCTCGTTCGGACTCGGGCACGTCGATCCTGCGAACATCCTGCGCGCCTTCACCGAGCTCGACGAGATCGCCCAGGACTGCCCGCGCGGGTGCACCCATCTTCCGGATGCACCGGACTGCGCGATCATCGAAGCCGTCGCAGAGGGCCGGCTCGGGCCGCGCGGCGCGGCGCGGCTCGACTCGCTGCAGCGCCTGCTCGAGACCTTCGCCGACAAAGGCTGACCCATAGGGTGGACGGATGACTGATGTCCGCCTCGAACCCGGTCGCCTCGCTCCAGCCTTCTCGCTTCTCGACCAGGACGAACGTCCCGTCGTCCTGCGGGAGCTGCGCGGCGGGCCGGTCATCCTCTTCTTCTATCCCGAGGCCATGACGCCGGGCTGCACCAAGGAGGCGTGCGACTTCCGGGACAGTCTCGCTCCCCTGCAGGCGGCCGGCTACACCGTGCTGGGCGTCTCGCGGGACGATCCCGAGAAGCTCCGGCGCTTCCGCGAGCGCGACGGACTCACGTACAGCCTCCTGAGCGACCCCGACCACAAGGTGCATCTCACCTACGGCACCTGGGGCGAGAAGCTCAACTACGGCAAGGTCGTCCAGGGCGTCATCCGCTCGACGTTCGTCATCGACGCGAAGGGCCGCATCCAGCACGCCCTCTACAACGTGCGCGCCACCGGCCACGTCGGCCGTCTGCGCACCCTGCTCGACGTCGGCTGACCGCGGGAGCGTCGTCTACTCGGATGCCTCACCCGCCGCATCTCGGGCGGCGCGGCGTGCGGCCAGCACGAGGAGCACGAGCACGACGATCGCCGGCACCGCGAGGACGAGTGCGACCAGCGGCTCGGCGTAGGCTCCCGTCGCCGCCCCGATCGCGACGGCGAGGATGAGCACCTGCGCGACCGTGCCGCCGGAGCGACCCCACGACTGTCCTCGCCACACCGCCACCGCGAAGGCGACCAGGGCCGCGGCGCCCAGCACCGTGAGCACGAGCAGCGCCACGGAACTGGCGACCGAGCCCGTGTCTCCCTGCACCAGCGCAGTCAGCTCCCGGAACACCACCACCCCGAGCGCAGCCCCCTCCAGAGCGAGCAGGACGGCGGCGACACGCGAGGGTGTATTCGTTCGCATAAGCAATGGCTCCTCGGGGAAAGCGGCCTGGATTGTGTGATTCCTCCACCCCATGGAGGGAATGCTCAGCCACTTCAACAGAATCAGCAGGTTTCACATCTTGATCAGACACGGTCCGCCGTGGGATCATTGGTGAAGCCGTGTGCTCCCACAGCGAAGTGGGGCGAGCAGTCGCTCGCATCTCCCACAGGGTATCGGACCCGAATCCGGGCTCTGGAACACACCCGACACTCTTCTGTCACAAGGAGCACAACCATGGACTGGCGCGACAAATCCGCCTGCCTCACAGTCGACCCCGAACTGTTCTTCCCGGTAGGGAACACAGGTCCGGCCGTCGACCAGATCGAGAAGGCCAAGGCGGTCTGCGCCCGGTGCACCGTCACCGAGGTCTGCCTTCAGTACGCACTCGAGACCGGCCAGGACTCCGGCGTGTGGGGCGGCCTGTCAGAAGACGAGCGCCGCGCGCTCAAGCGCCGCGCGGCCCGCGCCCGCCGCGCCTCCTGATCGAACTCTGAAGGACGAGGGAAGCCTCCAGCGAGGCATCCCTCGTCCTTCACTTCGTGCTGCGGTCTATGTAGCGCAGCGGGATGTCGATCGTGACCTCCGTGCCGCTGCCCATGATCGTGTGCCAGTCGATCGTTCCGCCCAGCTCACCCTGAATGAGCGTGCGGACGATCTGCGTGCCGAGCCCTCGACCCACCTGACCCTCGGGGAGGCCCGAGCCCGTGTCGCGCACGCGGACGGCAAGGCTCTCTTCGTCGCGCTCGGCCATGATCTCGACATCGCCTTCCTGGCCCGCGAGACCGTGCTCGACGGCGTTGGTGACGAGTTCGGTGATCGCGAGCGCGAGCGGAGTGGCGTATTCGCTGGGGAGCGTCCCGAACCGGCCGGTCGTGCGCGTACGCGCCCGCGTGTTCGGTGCGGCGGCGACCTCGGCGACGAGCTTGAGCACGCGGGTGAACACCTCGTCGAAGTCGACGTTCTGCGCGAGACCCTCTGACAGGGTGTCGTGGACGACCGCGATCGCCGAGACGCGGCGCATCGCCTGGGTCAGGGCCTCGCGCGCCTCTTCCGTGTGCGAGCGACGGGCCTGGATGCGCAGCAGCGACGCCACCGTCTGCAGGTTGTTCTTCACGCGGTGGTGGATCTCGCGGATCGTCGCATCCTTGGTGATGAGCTCCTGCTCCTGGTGGCGGATCTCCGTCACGTCGCGGCACAGCACGATCGCCCCGATGCGGGTTCCCCTGTCACGCAGCGGGATCGTGCGCAGGCTCACCGTCACCCCTCGCGAGTCGAGATCCGCACGCCAGGGCGCGCGGCCGGTGAGCACCACGGGGAGCGATTCATCGAACTGGCGCTTGGCCGGCAGGATGCTCGTCACGACCTCGACGAGCGACTCGCCCTCGAGCTCGTCGTCGAAGCCCAGCCGGTTGAAGGCGGAGAGCCCGTTGGGGCTCGCGAATGTCGTGATGCCGTCGGGGTCGAGCCGGATGAGCCCATCCGATGCGCGCGGTGCTCCACGCCGGGGCGAGGTCGGAGCCGACAGATCGGGGAATTCGCCCGACGCGATCATGCCGAACAGCTCGTCGGCGCAGTCGTTGAAGGTGATCTGCTGCCGAGAGGGCGTCCGCGCCTCGCCGAGGTTCGTGTGGCGGGTCAGGACCCCGATGGTCTGCGGCGCGCCGCCCTTGACCGCGCGAGCGATCGGCACCGCGCGCACCCGGGTGGGGGTCTCCTCGAACCAGTCCGGGGAGGCGGAGTCGATGATGCCGCCCGTCTGGAAGGCATCGCGCACCTGCGTGCGCCACTGCGGCCGCACCCGGTCCGACACGATGTCACGGTAGAACAGCGTGGCGGCCCCGCTCGGGCGGGTGTGCGCGACCGCGATGAACGAATCGTCAGCGGTCGGCACCCAGATCACGATGTCGGCGAAGGCGAGGTCGGCCAGCAGCTGCCCGTCGCCGGCCAGACGATGCAGCCACTCGACATCCGCTTCGCTGGACCGGCCTTGGGCATAGACGAGATCGCTGAGGGTCGACACCCACTCAGCCTAGAGGCGACGGCACGCGCGGACGCCTCGGCCCGTCAGGCGGCGGTTCTCGCAGGACGACGGATGCCGCGGCGCGGCGCGCGTGCGCTGAGGCCCGGCGCCGGCGCGATCGCCTCGCCCACGAAGCGGCGGACGGCGAGCGTCAGGGGTGACTTGGGCGCAACCTCGGCGATCGGTCTGGCGGCGAGGATCGCAGCATCCGTCGATCGCGCGTCTGTGGGAAGGAACCAGACGTCCTGCACTCCCCCGAAGCGCTCGAGCGTGCGGCGCACCTGCCCGCGCGCGTCGATGCCCAGGGTCCCAGGGCGAAGTCTGTTGGCGACGACGGCCACGGGTGTGGCACCCACCGTGGCGCGCAGCTCGGCGTGCGCGCGGAGGAACCGCGAGATGCCGACAGGATCGGCCGCCGCGACCGCGACGACCAGATCCGCCGTCTCGAGCGCCGCGATCGTCGCCGCATTCCGCCGGGGTCCGTCGAGGTCGCTCACGATCTCCTCGTCCCGCTCGAGCGGGGCGGCGACATCGACGATCGTGTAGTCCGCCCAGTCGCGGCACGCGGCGAGCGCGCCGGCGACGCGCGCAGCGCTGAGCTCGGGCCAACGGGATGGACGGTTCAGCCCGGTGAGGACGTCGACGCCGGTGTGACCGAGCGGGGTGGAGATCCGCGCCAGTTCGTGCCGGTCCAGCCCGCCGAGCTGAGCTGTGCGACAGGCCGCGGCGAATCCCGGGCCCTCGTCGGCGAGCCCGAGCTGCAGAGCGATGGAGGGGGCGTGCGTGTCGGCGTCCACCAGCGCGGCTCGCCTCCCGCCCCGCGCCAGCTCGACCGCGAGCTCGATAGCCACCGTCGTGCGCCCCGGGGCACCGGCAGGACCCCACACCGCCACCACGCGCGGGTGACGAGGCGCGGAGGGCTCGACCGCGTGCGGCTGCGGCGACGAGGCCAGCGCGTCCGCCAGGCGCCAGGGCTCGATGTCGAGCGCCCATGGCCCCGCGAGGCCGAAGGAGGCGACCAGGGCGCGATCGGCCTCGCTCGCGACGAGCGGGATGATCCGCACTCCCGCGCGGTCGCACATGCCGACGGCGGCGGCGGTGAGGGTCGCCCGGTCCGACTGCAGGACGATCGTCTCGGCGGCCGCGAGGGCGTGCAGGATGCGCTCCGCGTCGTGTCCGCTCTCCTGCTCAGCGGCCACGGACGCGAGAGCGGATGCCGGAATGGTGGTGACGACCGCCATCCCTTCACGCTCGAGCCCAGCCATCAGGGCACTCCCCTGGGGCTCGTCGACGGCGACGAGGATCGTCATTGCGCCGCGCCCGCGGTGGGGACGACCGAGAGCGCCGACTCATCGGCCATGGCGCCCAGCACCGCCGCGACGTCCGCCCGCGGGATGACGACTTCGAGGGATGCCGCACCCCCGCCGATCATCGAGTCATCCCGCGTGACCGAGACGACCGTGGCATCGGCGACGAGGATCCGGGGAGTGTCGTAGGTGCCGCGCTCGATGAGGGGCGCCTCCCACACCTCGACGACCGACCCCGCCCCCACCGACGCCGGGACTTCGACCGCGCTGTGCAGCACCACCGTGGTGGTGGCCGCGGCCGTGGCGGCGCCGACCGCGCTCTGGGGCACGAGCTCTCCCTCGGTCACCGTGCGCGTCGCGACGAGGCCGGCCTCGAGCGCGTCGGCCGTCAGGTATGCGCCTTGCAGCTGGCCGAGCGATACGTCGACGAGACGGAGGTCATCGTCCGCGACCGCTTCGCCGGGGACGATCGTGCGGGTCGCGGCGAACACCGGCACGGTCTGCCGTGAGGCGGTCACGACGAACCACACCCCGACCACGGATGCCGCGATCAGCAGGATGCCGAGGAAGAAGCGTGCATCGCCCCAGAAGGCGCGGGGACGCGGGCGTGCGGACTCGATTGCCGTCATGCCACCATCGTCGCTCAGCCACAGAGATGGCCCTCGGGATTATCCACAAGCGGACCCACGGCGGCCCCTCCCTCCGGTGCGGCGAGGATAATCGAGGCATGCCCGACACACCGGCTTCGCCCGTGCGCCAGCTCAGCCCGGCCGAGGCGGCCGAGCTCATCGGCGTGTCGGTCGACGAGGTCATGGAGCTCGTGTCGTCGGCGCAGCTGCGCGGCGTGCGGGTCGGGTCGCCCGGCCGCTGGCGGATCGAAGCCGAATCCGTCGCCCGCTACCTCGACGACCGAGCCGAAGAGGCGCGGGTCATGGCTCTGTGGCGCCAGTCGAACGAAGCCAGCTTCCCCGAGCTGTGGGGCACTGGGCGCATCCGCCACAGCGACTGACGGCATCCGCTCGTCATCGCTGCTCTGCGCTCAGAGCGGTCTCGCGCCGCCGTCCAGCCGCACGCACAGGATGGCTTCGAACGGGACGAGCCGGTAGCCGGTGACCTCCTCGGCACGCCGCGGCGCGCCCGGCTCGTGCACCGCGAGGTCGAGGTGGTCGGCTCCCGCGCGATCGATGGTGCCGGCGACGGATCGTCCTCCGGCGAGGTGGAGCGTCACCCCGACACGACGTCGCATCAGGTCGCGGAGGGCGAACCCCAGCGTCATCCGCTCGCGAAGCGCCGACGGAGGGACGGCCCGCGCGCTGCGCAGCAGTTCAGGGTGCGGCATGCCGATGCTCACGACCGCGGAGAGCGGGACGATGAGCGCACCCGGGCGGCCCTCGGCCGGCTCGAGCGCAGCCCAATCGGCGCCCACGCCGCTGACGCGAGCCCGCAGCACGGTGCCATCGCGGAGCTCGAAGGACGGGACGGCGGCCTGGCCATCCTCGGCCAGCACGGTGAGGCGGTCCCGCAGGGGAACCCGCGAGAGGCGGAGCCTTTCGGTCTCGCTGTCGAGGGCGGCTCGCTCCGCCTCCCATTCGGAGGCGAGCTGATCCTCGAGGTCGTCGAAGAATCGGTCCCAGCGCACGCAGCGAGGCTAGGGCACGGACCTGACACTGGGGGCGGAGTTATCCACAGACCCCTTGCTGAATTGTTGCTGTGAGTTCCTGATGTGCTGTAATTCTCAGATCGTTCCCCCCGACGAGATAGGTCCCTGATGGCAACGCTGCCCGCGGTCCACCCCCGCCGCTTCACTGACGACCCCTACGAGGACTACTTCGCGCCTCAGCGCACCTCGGCCACCGAGCTTCCCGACCCCGAGCAGTTTCTGCGAAACGTCACCATCGGCGTCCTCGAGGTGTTCGCGGGCGTGCGCGAGGTCGAGCAGCTGGCGCGCTGGGTGACCGAGGACTCGTTCCGCAAGCTCGTGGCCCGGGCCAACCTCGCCGCACGCGCGCGCAGCGCGCGCGGCATCCCCGCCAAGCGGCCGGTCCACACGATCCTCTCGGTGCGTCACTCGGCGCCGGCGGATGGCGTCGTGGAGGCTGTCGTCGTGGTGAGCGGCCCTGCCCGTACCCGTGCTCTCGCCATGCGCCTCGAAGGTGTCGACGGTCGCTGGCGCGCGACCTCGCTCGCCCTCCTCTGACCCCCGAACCGGCGGCGGGTCTGCCCCAGCGTTGTGGCAGCCCGCTCGTCTCGTCCTCCGGTCGCGTCGTCAGGACTCGCCGTCGATCAGCTCGAGCAGGGCCTTGAAGGCATCCCGGATCTCGTCGTGATCGAACTGACCGGCCCGGCTCTCGCCCGCGATCACTCCGCTGCGGTGCACGCGGCGGAAGTCTCCGAACGGAAACGAGTACGCGCCCTTCGTCTCGCGATCCTGGGTCTTGTCGACGCCGAGGTGCCAGTGCGCGTACTCGGTCCATCCTGAGCTCTCGACGAATCCGTTCTCCTCGTCAGGCGTGGGCGCCGCTTCGGACCAGGCATCGCGCTCGTCGCGCACGACTTTCCCTTCGCGCACGAGGGAGCGTGCGTGTTTCAGTGCAGGTCGGTTCAACTCGATGGCCATGTCACGACGGTACGCAGCGGTCCGCGATCGGACGAGGGGGTTGACGGATGCCGGCATCCGGCCGATTTCCGCCGCACGCGCCGCCGGGGCAACGTGCCCCGCGCCCGGGAGCGGCGCTATTGCCGGTACGACGACAGGAAGTTGCCGAGCCGCTCGATCGCCTCGGTCAGCACCCGGGCCTCTGGCAGCGTCACGATCCGGACGTGGTCGGGCGTGGGCCAGTTGAATCCCGTTCCGGGCACGAGGAGCACATGCTCGGCCATGAGGAAGTCCAGCACGAGCTTCTGGTCGTCGCGGATCTCGTACACCTCCGGGTCGAACCGGGGGAAGGCGTAGAGCGCCCCCTGCGGCTTGACGCACGAGACTCCGGGGATCGCCTCGAGACCCTCCCACGCGGCATCCCGCTGCTCGTGGAGACGCCCGGACGGCGCGATGAGCGAGTCGATCGACTGGACGCCGGAGAGCGCGGCCTGAACGGCGTGCTGTGCGGGGACATTCGGGCACAGTCGAGTGGACGCGAGCAACGTGATGCCCTCGAGGAACCCGGAGGCGTGGCGCTTGGGCCCGGTGATGACCAGCCACCCCGACCGGTAGCCGGCGACGCGATATGTCTTGGAGAGCCCGTTGAACGTCAGGCACAGGAGGTCGGGGGCGATCGTCGCCATCGGGATGTGCACGGCGTCGTCGAACAGGATGCGGTCGTAGATCTCGTCCGCGAGCACCAGGAGCGAGTGCTCTCGCGCGATATCGGCGAGTCCCTCGAGGATCTCGCGGGTGTAGACGGCACCCGTCGGATTGTTGGGGTTGATGATGACGATCGCCTTGGTGCGCGGGGTCACCTTGGAGCGGATGTCCTCGAGGTCGGGCTGCCAGTCGGCATCGCTGTCGCAGCGGTAATGGACGGGCGTGCCTCCCCCGAGGCTCGTCATGGCAGTCCACAGCGGGTAGTCCGGCGCGGGGATCAGCACCTCGTCGCCCTCGTCGAGGAGCGCCTGCATCGTCATGGTGATGAGCTCGGACACGCCGTTGCCGAGGTAGACGTCGTCGGGGTGCACCTTCGGAAAGCCCGGGACCTGCTCGTAGCGGTAGACGACGGCACGGCGAGCCGACGCGATGCCTCGGCTCTCGGAGTAGCCGTGCGCGTAGGGCATCGCCTCGATCATGTCGCGCACGATCTGGAACGGAGCCTCGAATCCGAAGGACGCGGGGTTGCCTGTGTTGAGCTTGAGGATCCGGTGGCCCTCGGACTCGAGGCGGTCGGCCTCGACCAGAGCCTGACCGCGGATCTCGTACAGGACGTTCTTCAGCTTGCTCGACTGATCGAGCGTTCGGAGATTCACGGTCGTGCTCATCGGATCAGAATAGCCGCGGCGACTTCAGTCCAACCGACGACCTGTGGCCCCCTGCTGCCCATGTCCCCCGATCTCGCATCCACGTGAGCGCGCAGGAGGCGTGCTCCGGAGCGCGTGGTCGAGACGGCGAGGTTTCGATACGCTCCGCCTTCGGCGGGGCTACTCAACCTGACCCGAGCCGCGACAACGCGGGCTGCGCTCGCATTGACCCGGCTCGCGTCACTTCTTCTTCTCGGATGCCCGCCGCTGCGCGCGATTCTGCGCGGCCTGCTGACCGGCCGGCGCGGACGCATCGGTGCGCTGCCCGAAGGCCCCGCGCGGAGCCTCGGCCTGGCGCGTCTGCTGCGGGACGCCATCGGCGGGCGCGGATGCCGCAGCGGCCGCCGCAGCCTGCCGCACGCGCGCCGTCTCCGACTGCTGGACCTGGCCGCGCTCGTTGCGCACCTCGACCTCGCCCGCGTCGTTGGCGGCCGAGTACTGCAGGCGCTGAGCCTCGACGGGAGTGGCACCCAGGCCCTTCGCCTCGACCTGCGTGACCTCGTCGGCTTCGCCCTCGCCCGCTTTGCGGACCTCGACCTCGAGGTTGTAGAGGTAGCCGACGGACTCCTCTTTGATCTGGCCCATCATGGACTGGAACATCTGGTAGCCCTCGCGCTGGTACTCGATCAGCGGGTCGCGCTGTGCCATCGCTCGCAGGCCGATGCCGTCCTTGAGGTAATCCATCTCGTAGAGGTGGTCACGCCACCGGCGGTCGAGCACCTGGAGGACCACACGGCGCTCGAGTTCGCGCGTCGCGGCGCCCCCGAGCGTCTGCTCGCGCTTGTCGTAGGCGATGCGGGCGTCCGACAGCAGTTCGCGCTTGAGGACCTCGGGCGTGATCCGGCCCTTGGCACCCGCTTCGGCGACGACCTCGTCGATCGTCACCGAGACCGGGTAGAGCGTCTTGAGCTCGGTCCAGAGCGCGTCGAAGTCCCAGCTCTCGGTGTGGCCCTTGGAGGTGTGGTCCTCGATGACGGCCGCGATCGCGTCCTCGATGAAGTGCTGCACGCGGTCGGCGATGTCGTCGCCCTGCAGCATGTGGCGGCGGTCGGCGTAGATCGCCTCGCGCTGGCGGTTCAGGACGTCGTCGTACTTCAGGACGTTCTTGCGGATCTCGGCGTTGCGCGCCTCGACCTGGGACTGCGCGCTCTTGATCGCACGCGACACCATCGACGATTCGATGGCCACGTCATCCGGGAAATTGGTGCGCGCGAGGATCGCCTCTGCAGCGCCCGACTGGAACAGCCGCATCAGGTCGTCGGTGAGCGACAGGTAGAACCGGCTCTCCCCAGGGTCGCCCTGACGGCCCGAGCGTCCGCGCAGCTGGTTGTCGATTCGCCGCGACTCGTGCCGCTCCGTGCCGAGCACATAGAGCCCGCCGGCCTCGACGACCTTGGAGCCCTCTTCGTCGACGCGGGCGCGCATCGTCTCGTAGACGGCATCCCACTCCGACTCGTAGTCATCCGGGGTGTCGACGGGGTCCAGGCCCTTGGCCTTCATCTCCTGCACGGCGAGGAACTCGGCGTTTCCGCCGAGCATGATGTCGGTGCCTCGACCGGCCATGTTGGTCGCCACGGTGACGGCGCCGAGACGACCGGCGCGAGCGACGATCTCGGCCTCGCGCGCGTGGTTCTTCGCGTTGAGGACCTCGTGCTTGATGCCCTTCTTGGCGAGGAGCCGCGAGAGGTACTCGCTCTTCTCGACGCTGACGGTGCCGACGAGGACGGGCTGGCCGCCCTCGTGGCGCTTCGCGATGTCTTCCACGACCTGGACGAACTTCGCCTGCTCGTTCTTGTAGACGAGATCGGGCTGGTCCTTGCGGACCATCGGCCGGTTGGTCGGAATGGCCACGACGCCGAGCTGGTAGGTCGACATGAACTCGGCCGCTTCGGTCTCGGCGGTGCCGGTCATGCCCGAGAGCTTCTCGTAGAGGCGGAAGTAGTTCTGCAGCGTGACGGTGGCGAGGGTCTGGTTCTCGGCCTTGACCGGCACGGCCTCCTTCGCCTCGATCGCCTGGTGGATGCCCTCGTTGTAGCGGCGCCCCACGAGGATGCGGCCGGTGTGCTCGTCGACGATCATGACCTCGTCGTTCATCACGACGTAGTCGGTGTCGCGCTTGAACAGCGCGAGAGCCTTGATCGAGTTGTTGAGGAACGAGATGAGAGGGGTGTTCGCCGACTCGTAGAGATTGTCGATGCCGAGGTAGTCCTCGACCTTCTCGATGCCGGGCTCCAGCACGCCGATGGTGCGCTTCTTCTCGTCGACCTCGTAGTCGACCCCGGACCTCGAGGGTGCGGGCGATCTTGGCGAACTCCATGAACCACCGGTTCGCCTCACCTGACGAGGGGCCCGAGATGATGAGCGGGGTGCGCGCCTCGTCGATCAGGATCGAGTCGACCTCGTCGACGATCGCGTAGAAGTGGCCGCGCTGGACGAGGTCCTCTTTGCGCCACGCCATGTTGTCGCGCAGGTAGTCGAAGCCGAACTCGTTGTTCGTCCCGTAGGTGATGTCGGCGTTGTACTGCTCGCGCCGCACGGCGGGCGTCTGGCCCGCGACGATCGTTCCGGTCGTCATGCCGAGGGTGCGGTAGATGCGGCCCATGAGGTCGGCCTGGTAGGACGCGAGGAAGTCGTTGACCGTGATGACGTGGACGCCCTTGCCGGCGATCGCATTGAGATAGGCGGGCAGGGTGGCGACGAGCGTCTTGCCCTCACCGGTCTTCATCTCGGCGATGTTGCCCAGGTGAAGAGCCGCACCGCCCATGATCTGCACGTCGTAGTGTCGCTGGCCGAGTGTGCGCTTGGCCGCTTCGCGCACCGCCGCGAACGCCTCGGGCATCAGCTGGTCGAGCGTCGCACCGGCTTCGTAGCGGGCGCGCAGCTCGGCGGTCTCGTTCTTGAGCTCTTCGTCCGTCAGGTGCGAGTAGTCCTCTTCGAGGGCATTGACGGCCTTCACGACCTGCTGAAGCCGCCGGAGGATGCGTCCCTCACCGGCGCGAAGCAGTTTCTCGAGAGGATTGGCCACGAAGTGTCTCCATCTATACGGTTCCGGGGCGGATGGCACCGGTGCCGCCCGGCGTCCCAGCGCGCAGGCATACTGTGCCATGTTATCCGTCCGTGACTTGAAGGGTGCTGAGCATCCCTGATGTACGCGTGACGGCGTGAACGCGATCCGACGAGCCGCGGTGAGGCATCCGGACGGCGCCCCGTCCCCTGCGTAGGCTCCCCAGTGCATACCCGGTATGCAGAAGGAGACTCCATGACGGTGCGCCAGAGCCTGCTCGCGATCCTCGACCAGGGCCCGTGCTACGGCTATCAGCTTCGGGCGGAATTCTCCCGTCGGACCGGCGGCACGTGGTCGCTCAACGTGGGACAGATCTACAACACCCTCGACAGGCTCGAGCGCGACGGCCTCGCAGAGAAGGGCGACACGGACGAGCAGGGTCACGTGTACTGGCGGATCACGGATGCCGGCAGGGCCGACGTGCGGCGCTGGCTCGACTCCCCCCTCGAGCGAGGGGCCGGGGCCCGTGACGAGCTGGCGATCAAGCTCGCCGTGGCCGCAACGCTCCCTGGCGTCGAGATGGCCGAGGTGATCCGCGCCCAGCGCACGGCATCGGCGGCGCGCCTCGAGACGCTGCGGAGCCGCGCGGACGACGGCCTCGGCACGGGGCCGGAACACCTCGCGCGGTCGCTCGTCGGCGATGCGCTGGTGTTCTCCGCCGAGGCCGAGCTGCGCTGGCTCGACCATGCCGCAGCACGGATCGCGCGGCATCCGGTGCTCGCTCTCGAACTCTCCGACGAGCGACCCAAGCGCGGCCGGCCGGCGAGGACCGAGGCGTCCGCGGCCTGAGAGGTCAGGACGTGGGGGATGCCGCGGGGAAGGCCCGCACCGCCACGTCGAGGTCGTCGAAGACGGCCGAATCGGGGAACCGCCCGCGCAGTCCGTATCGGTCGAGGCCCGTGAGGATGTCGGGCTCGGGGCGCGCGAGCACGAGGATCGTGCCCCGTGCCTTGAGCCAATCCAGGAGCGACGCGAGGTTCTGCGCGGCCGAATAGTCGATGTCCGATATCCCCGCGCAGTCGAGGATCAGCCACCTGACCTTGTCGGGGGCCTTGTCGACGAGCCCCTGGACCTCGTCGACGAACTGCGAGGCGTTCGCGTAGAAGAGGTCTGCGTCGTAGCGGAAGATGATCAGGCCCGGTGCCGACTGCTTGCCGGGCATCGCCCTGTCGTAGGTGTAGCCCTTCTCCGAGCGGACCCCCAGCACGAAGTCGCGCGCCCGGTACTGGCGTGCGATGACGTCCAGCAGCGACAGCGCGATGGCCAGCACCACACCTGCCCCCACTCCCACGAGGAAGACGGTGAGTGCCGTCGCGATGGCGATGAAGAACTCGCGTCGGCGCTCTCGCGAGACGCGGATGAGGCCCTTGACGTCGATCAGCTCCAGGCCGATGACGAACACGACGCCGGCGAGGACGGCCTTGGGGAGATCCGTCAGCAGGCCGGTGAGGAACAGCAGCACGACCAGCGTGACAGCGACCACGACGAGGTTCGCCACCTGGGTGCGGCCCTTCTGGCCGTCGAGGATCTGCGTCTTGGTCGGCGATCCGTTGACGACGAAGGTGCCGCTGAGTCCGGCGGCGAGGTTCGAGGCTGCCAGACCGATGATGTCGCGGTTGACGTCGGCTCGGTCTCCGTGTTTGGCCGCGAAGCCCCTCGAGGTCGCGGCGCTCTGGGCGATGATGATGATGAAGCACGCGAAGGCCGTCGACAGGACGCCGGGGATGTCGCTCCAGGTCACGCCCTGAGGGATTCCGATCGGCGGCAGCCCACCCTGGATCGCCCCGATCACGTCGACGCCGTAGGACGAGGCGTCCGTCACGGTGGCGATGGTGAGCAGGCCGACCACCGCGATGATGGCGCCCGGCAGCTTCGGCAGCAGGTACTTGAACCCGAGAATGATGCCGATCGTCGCCGCACCGTAGGCGATCGTCGGCCACGACACGTCGCCGAGGGATGTCATCCACGCCCACTGCTGCTGGAACCAGTTGCCCGAACCCTTGGGCACCCCCAGGAGGTCGGGGATCTGGCCGGTGGCGACCTGGATGCCGACACCGGTGAGGAAGCCGATGAGGACGGATGCCGACAGGAAGTCGCCGATGAACCCCAGTCGCAGCACCCGCGCGATGATCAGCAGCACTCCGCACACGAGCGCCGTCAGCCCGCACAGCGCGACCCACTGCGCAGACCCGGGCTGCAGGCCCGAGATCCCGGCAGCGATGAGTCCGCCCGCCAGGATCGCGGCGGTCGCCGAGTCTCCGCCGACCACCAGCAGCTTGGACGACCCGAGCAGCGCGAAGGCGAGCAGCGGGAGCAGGATCGTGTAGAGCCCCGTGACGATCGGCATCTGCGCGATAGACGTGTAGCCCATCACCTCCGGTATCGCGACCGCCGCCAGGGTGACACCTGCGATCAGGTCTCGCGCCAGCCATGACCGCTGATAGCCGCGCAATGCGATGGGGACGAGTGCTTTGGGAAGAGGCATGGGGACTCCGTCCGGCGGGGCACGTCGGAAGATCATCCGCAGAAGAGCTCGTCAGCGAGAGGTCGGCGCCGCTTTCCGCACCCCGGGACGAGCGGCGATGGCTCATTCTGATGGATGGCGCACCGCTCGCGCCAGTGCCGCGCCTCACGCAGACTCGAAGCCGAACGCCAGCGGGCGAACCATAGGATCGATTCATGGCCGGATTCTGGGGAAAGCGCAAGCACGCCGCCGAAGAACTCGAGTCGCAGGATGCCGACCTCGCCCGCCGTGCGCGCACCGCCCTCGTGGCGGCCGACGAGCGCATCCGCGTGACGACCGATGAACTCGCCTTCGCCGAGGCGGAGCTGGGACCTGAGGCCACTCAGGACCTCCGTGAGGCGATCGATGCCGTCCGTCAGCACCTCGGCGAAGCCTTCCACCTGCACCAGCTCAACCACGACGAGATCCCCGACACCCCCGAAGAGCTGCGGACGCGGAACGCGCGCATCGTCCAGCTCTGCGACTGGGCGCAGGAGCTCCTGGACGATCGCACCGAGTCCCTCGCCGAGCGCATCGCCCGGGCACGTCGTGCTCCCGAGATCCTGGCGACGGTGAGGACGGATGCCGCCGCCCTGCGTGTCCTCCTCCCCCAGGCCCGCGAGACGCTGAGCCGCCTGAGCGCGCGCTACTCGGCAGAGGCCCTCCGCCAGATCGAGGGCAACGCCGCCCAGGCCGAGCAGCTCCTCGGCTTCGCCGAGCACAGCGCCGGAGTCTCGGAGCGTCGCCGCGACGCGGGTCAGCGCGAGCAGGCGAACCTCGCCCTCGAGGCATCCACCGAGGCCGTTCGCCGGGCGGGAACGCTCATCGAGGCGGTCGACTCGTTCGAGGTCGAGGCGCTCCGCGCGGAGTCGACGCTCGCCGCGGTCGTGGACGATTCCCGCGGCGACATCATCGCCGCACGCCAGGCACCGCAGGTTCCGGCGGTGCTGAACGCCGTCCGCGAACTGGAGGCGGCCCTCGCCGCTCTCCCGGCAGCGGGCGTCAACACCGACCCGTTCTCCCAGCTCACGCGGCTTCGCGAGGCGAACGCGGGGCTGGATGCCGCCATCGCGGCGGCCCAGGAGCGCGCGGCGCACCCCGTGCCCGACTTCGCCCACGTCCGCAACGCGATCGACGACGCCGACCGCCAGCTCGCGGTCGCCCGGGATGTCATCGCCGGCCATCGGGGCTGGATCGGCGCCGATGCGCGCACGCGGCTCGCCGAAGGCGAACGCATCCGCCTCGATCTCGACAGGTATCTCGGCACGTCGGCGGCCACGGCCATCAGCATCGGCGACGACCAGCGGGAACAGGCGCTCGCCGTCGCGCGACGCGCCGCGTTCCTCGCGAGCGAGGCGCTGCAGCTCGCCCAGCGCGACATCGAGGCGTACCGGCCGCAGGGCTGGGGCGAGCCCGGGAACGGCGGCTGGGGAGCCGGTCAGGGCAGCTGGGGCGGCCGCGGAGCCGGCGTCGGCGGCGGCAACGTCATGGGCGGCCTGCTCGGCGGCCTCGTGATCGGCAGCATCCTCGACGGCATCTTCGACTGACCCTCCGGGGCTGCGCGCCCTCGCCATCACGCAAAGAGGGAGGGATGCCGCAGGCCGCGGCATCCCTCCCTCTCTGTGGTCTGCTAGGAGGCCAGCTCGGCCGGAGCCGCCAGCGTCGAGAGCGCGATCACGCCGTAGTCCCAGCCCTTGCGCCGGTACACGACGCTCGGGTGGTCGCTGCGTGCGTCGATGAACAGGAAGAAGTCGTGGCCGACGAGCTCCATCCGATCGACCGCCTCTTCGATCGTCATCCACTCGGCGTCGAAGCTCTTCGTGCGGATGACGACGGGCGTGTAGGCACCGTCCTCCTCCTCACTCGCGACGACGGGGATGGCACCGGTCGCGACGGAGCGGATGATGTCGAGCGACGCGGGCTGCAGGTCGATGCCCTGGATCTCTCCGCTCTCCTTCTCGAACTTCGCGCCACGCGGGTGGTGGCGGGCGTCGACGCGCTTGTCCTTCGCGCGCCGGAGCTGCTCGCACAGCTTGTCGACGGCGAGGTCGAGCGCGGTGAACTTGTCACCGTCCGTCGCCTCGGCCCGGATCACGGGGCCCTTGCCGGCGAGCGTCAGCTCGACGGTGTCGTCCTCGATGCGGCCCTTGTGGTACGCACGATGCGTCACTTTGATGTCGACACGCTGCGCCCGAGGGGCAAGGTGCTCTATGCGGGCGGCCTTCTCTTCGACGACAGATCGGAATCGATCGGTGATACCCACTCCCACGCCGACGATGCTGGTTTCCATCCCTGACCTCCTTGTTCCGGTCCGCCCGGCCAAGGGCGGACCCTGAGTCGCCTTGTCATCCCCACGCTATCTGCGAGCCATGCCCCTGTCACCTGTGAGTTTCGATTGCGTCATCCGCGCGTGCCGCGGAGGGGCGTCGCGGCGACCGCGGCGCATCCGACCACCTCGAACCCCGCCGCGCGAAGCACCCGGGCAGCCTCGGCGAGCGTCGCGCCGGTCGTCACGACATCGTCCACGACGACGATGCCCCGCTCCGGAGACGGTGCGCCTCGTACCGTGAACGCACCGGCGACGTTCCCACGACGGGCCTCCCGACCGAGGCCGCGCTGGTCCGCCGTGCGACCGGCGACGCGGAGGAGCGGAACCACCTCGAGGCTCGCTCGCCGGGCGATGAGGTCGGGCACTCGGTAGCCGCGACGGCGGAAGGAGGCCGGCGACGTGGGCACCGGCACGATCACGACGGGACCTCTCCCCGAGGACGCGCGCCGGACCGATTCGGCGAGCGCCGGAGCCAGCTGACGCGCGAGGCCTGTGCGTCCGTCCTGCTTGAGGGCTCGCAGCACGCGAGCGGGGACGCCGTCGAAGTCCAGCCCGCTCCACACGAACTCACGGCCGATCTGACGACGGTGCGGCGCCGGGTGCAGCATGCGCAGACAGTCCGGACACAGCGGCGTGTCGGGCGCATCGCACCCGGCGCACTCGATCGGCAGGACGAGCGCCAGCGCGTCGGCGAGCGCTGTGCGGACGAGATCGGGCAGCGGACTCACCCTTCGACGCTCCCCGGAGAACGCTGCCCGGCGCGGGTGAATCAGCGATTCCGTGCGGTGCGGCTCGCGCCGGCGGTCTGGGGAGGGACGGGGATGCGGCATCGCCGGCGCACCGGCCGGCCGCAACCGGTCAGCGGGGCGAGCCCTGCTGAGTGGCGAGCACCAGGATGCCCGAGGCGGTCTGCGGCCAGGTCGCGCCGCGCTTGCTGTACAGCGCGCCTCCGGAGTCCTTCACCCGCATCGCGCCCTGCGCCCCCGCGATCTGGGCGGAACCGGATGGGGCGTCGGTGGTCAGAGTCGGACCCCCCACCACCAGCTCCATCGCCTCGGACTGGGCACCCGAGCCCGTGAGGACGGCGACGGTCGTGTCGTCGAGCCACGCGAGTGCGGCGCTGTCCCCCGGCAGGGGGGCGAGAGCGCGGGCGGGCTCACCGAGCGCCGAAGGCACCCCGTCGATGTCGCGGACGACTCCCGAGACCCATACCGCGGTCCTTCCGCCGCTCACGACCACGGCGGCCAGGCGCGATGCCGTCGCGTGAGAGCGACATCGCCGTCACCTGCGTCACCTCGGGCCATGCACCGGCGATGGCGATCTGCTCGCTCCCGGGCGCGAAGGCGGTGAGCGAGCTCGGCGCATCGCGGGCGACGCTCCACGTGTACCCGAAGGCGTCGACCGTCGGGTCGATGAGGCCTGCGCGCGTGTCGACCTCGAGCACGTCGCCGTCCGCCTCGACCCGCCCGACCGTCCCGCTCGCGAGGCGCACCCCGGCGAAGTCACGGTCCGGCGACACCTGGATCGCAACCGCATCGACCGTGAGGAGCGCCTGCGACAGCCCTTCGATGGGCTCGAGCTGCTCGCCGCTCAAGAACCCGAAGCCTTCGGCGGTCAGCACCAGCGGAAGGGTGTTGACCCTCGTCGATCGCGTCGATGCCGGCTCGACGTCCAGGGGCGCGGCGCCGGCCGACATCGCGACCGATGAGACCCCGACCGTCCGGAGGGTCGCGGTGAGCTGCGCCTGCATCCGCGAGAGCGTGTCGGCGCTGAGCTCGACGGCCGCGGTGCCGAGCACCACCTCGGCGACGCCGTCCTCGACCGGAACCGAGGGGCGGAGCGACACCGATTCAGGGAAGGCGGTGACGACGGATGCCGCGAGCCAGGGGGCGGGCGGTCCGTCGACGAGGGCATCCGTGACGTAGGTGGCGACGTTGATCGCGGGAAACCACCGCACGTCGGGCACGAGGAACTGCGCCGTCGGATCGAAGTACATCAGCGAGGCGCGCCGGAACACCGTCGAGAACTGCGAGGTGTCGAGGATGAGCCCGTCGGGCGCCTCGGTGATGCGCCACTCGCCGTCCTCCTGCAGCGCCAGCTGGAACGGCACGGTGGTCGACCGCTCCTCGGACTCTGCGTAGGAGCCGATGTCGTCGACGTTGGCGACCGGAGCCAGCGTGAGGAGGACCTGCCCCTCGGACGGCGCCGTGAACTCCCGATCCCCCGGACGGTCGACGGTGACCCCGGACCTCGGATCCCACTCGCTCCCCGGGGCGAGGTACTCCCTGGCGACGCTCCAGTTGCCGTCGGCACCGGGGCCCGTGCCCGCGCGGATGAAGCCGTCGACGATCTCCTCGGGCGTCGCGCCCGGCTGGGGACTGTCGGGCTGGAACGCGAAGTCGGGATTGCCCGCCTCGGCGTCGGCGGGGAGTCCCGGGTTCACCGGTCCCGCGGTGGGAAGCCCCGAGCAGCCCGCGAGAGCCAGAACGACGGCCGTGAGCGCCGCGGCCAGGATGCCCCTGCGCCGCGTGAGCGGACCCGGCGATGCCCGCCTGCTCCGCGGCATCACGTGGTCGCTCCTCGGGCCGAAGCATCCGTCCGGATCTCTATCGGCTGCGTGCGGGCGAATTCGTCGGACTGCTCCTCGACGGGCTCGAGCCGAATGGGCGAAGGCGTCGTGAGACGACCGCCGCTGCGCGGCAGCGTCAGGACGAAGTGCGAGCCGTGGCCGAGCTCGGACCAGACGGTCAGCTCGCCCCCGTGCAGGCGCGCGTCGCCGAGGGCGATCGAGAGTCCGAGCCCGGTGCCTCCGATCGTCCGGGTGCGCGAGGGATCCGCGCGCCAGAAGCGATCGAACACGTGCTCGACCTCTCCCGGTCGCATGCCGAGCCCGAAGTCGCGGACGCCGAGAGCGACAGCCTGCTGACTGCTGTCGACGGTCACGACGATCGGCCGCTGCTCGCCGTGCTCGATGGCATTGCCGAGCAGGTTGCGCACGATGCGGCGGATCCGGCGCGGATCCATGTCGACCGGCGTATAGCCGCCGGGCGCGACGAGCCGGACATCCGTCCCGTGCTGCTCCGCCAGCTGGTGCATCGACGCGATGACGTCCTCGGCGAGGTGCGCGAGGCTCGTCGGCTCGAGCTCGAGCTGCACCGAGCCCGCGTCGTACCGGCTGATCTCCAGCAGGTCGGTGAGGAGGGTCTCGAAGCGCTGGACCTGCGCGTTGAGCAGCTCGGCCGCACGCGCGGTGGCGGGATCGAACTCATCCCGCTGGTCGTTGATCATGTCGGCGGCGAGCCGGATGGTGGTGAGGGGGGTGCGCAGCTCGTGCGAGACATCCGAGACGAATCGCTGCTGCACGAGCGACAGGTCGGCGAGCTCCTTGATCTGAGACTCGATGCTGTCAGCCATCGCGTTGAACGACCGCCCGAGCGTCGCCAGCTCGTCCTCGCCGCGCACCGGGAGCCGCACCGTGAGCTGCCCGGCAGCCAGCCGCTCGCTGGTCTCGGCCGCCTCGCTGATGGGCGTCGTGACCGACCGCAGCACGAACCACGCGATGCCGCCGATGAGGAGCACCAGGCCGATCCCGACGACCCACAGCGTGAACTGGATGAACCCGAGGGTCCCCGCCGCGCTGCCGAGGTCGTAGGCGAAGTACAGCTCGTACGCGCCCACCTCCGGCAGGACCAGCTGCTGACCGACCACGATTCCGGGCAGGGTGCTGCCGTCCTGCGCCGGAAGCGCGACCGACTGCCACCACTGCGGCTCGGCGCTCGACCGCACCGCGAGGCGCATGCCGTCGGTGATGATCTCCTTGTCGAAGCCACCGATCGTGAAGTCCTGCGGCGCCTGCGGAGCAGTGCGGTCGATGCGCGCGGCCGCGATCATGTCGGTCGAGGCCTGCTGGACGAGGATCGCCAGGACGCTGTTCATGAGGGTCTGAAGCTGAACGCTGTCGCCCGTCTGCACAGCGGCGTCGTCCAGGGTCTCCTGGGCGGCGGACGTGGCCTGCCGGGCATCGGCGAGCGCCTCCTCCTTGCGCGAGACGAAGAGCTCGTTCTGCATCACGAGGGCCATCCACACACACGCGACGAGCACCGCGGCTGCGGTGAGCGCGAGGGTCACCACGACGATGCGGAACCTCAGCGACCGGCGCCAGAGGCGAGCGACGTCGTCCGGCCAGTCGCGCCACTGACGCCAGCCGCCGAACGCCCGGCGCGGGGCGGAGCCGGGAGCGGCCCTCATCGCGCCCGTGGTCATCACGGTCGTCTCACACCACCGCGCCGGCCCGGTAGCCCACTCCGCGGACCGTCGTGACGATCTTCGGGTTGTCGGGGTCGAGCTCGACCTTCGCGCGCAGACGCTGCACGTGGACGTTCACGAGCCGGGTGTCGGCCTTGTAGTGATAGCCCCACACCTGCTCGAGGAGCATCTCACGCGAGAAGACCTGCTGCGGCTTCGAAGCGAGCGCGACGAGCAGCTCGAACTCGAGCGGCGTGAGTGCGATGGGGTCTTCGCCGCGACGCACTTCGTGCGCCGCGACATCGACGGTCAGATCGCCGATGCGCAGGGTCTCGCTGGGGGCCTGGGAGGCAGGGCGAAGGCGCGTCCGGATCCGCGCGACGAGCTCCTTCGGGTTGAACGGCTTGACGATGTAGTCGTCTGCCCCCGATTCCAGGCCCTTCACGACATCTGCGGTGTCCGTGCGGGCGGTCAGCATGATGATCGGGATGCCGCTCTCCTGGCGGATACGCGTGCACACCTCGATGCCGTCGATGCCGGGGAGCATGAGGTCCAGGAGCACCAGATCGGGACGCTCGCTGCGCCATGCGTCGACGGCCTTGGCTCCGTCTGCGCAGAAGGCGGTCTCGAAGCCTTCGGTGCGCAGCACGATGCCGATCATCTCGGCGAGTGCGGTGTCGTCGTCGACCACCAGGATGCGTGATGTCATCGCGCGCGTTCGTCCTTATCGTCCAGCCTCAGGGCCCAGCGGTCGTTGGCCGCCATTTCCCCATGGCGCACACTGTCGCCACACTAGCCGACCCTGCCCGGGGAGGCGTCGATGACACCTGGGGAGCCGCCGAACGCCGCGGACCATATGACACGATAGGGATCTGCCCGACACCTGCCGTGGGGCGCGAGCAGGGCACGAGGAGGAGCTGTGACCGCGTATCCGGTCTGGACGCCGGCATCCCGCCCGGGAATCATCCCATTGCATCCGCTGACGTTCGGGACCATCCTGGGCCGCTCGTTCGCCGCACTGCGTCAGAACCCGCGGGTGCTGCTCGGCTTCGCGCTCTGCGTGCAGACCGTCGCCTATGTCGTCGTCCTGGTCGCGCTCGGCGGCGTCGCGTGGGCGTCCTTCTCCCGGCTCGACACCGTCCAGCCGGGCTCCGACGAATTCAACGCCATCATGGCGGGTTCGATCGCCATCACCGCGGTCGCCGGCATCGTGCTCGGCTTCGCGGCGATGGCGCTCAGCGTCATCGTCCAGGGCGTCGTCGTCACCGAGGTCTCGCACGCGGCGGTCGCCGAGAAGCTCTCGCTCGGCGCGCTCTGGCAGGAGCTGAAGCCGGTCGCGTGGCGCCTCGTGGGCTACGCCCTGCTGCTCATCGCGGTCATGGTCATCACGTTCGCCGTCATCGGCGTCGCGCTCTTCGGCCTGGGCACGGTCGCACCGCCCGCGGCCGTCGCGGTGGGGGTGCTGGTCGTCCTCGCGCTCGTGCCCATCGTGCTGTGGCTCTCCACGAAGCTCTTCATCGTGCCGGCGGCGATCATCCTCGAGCGCGCCCCGATCGGCATCGCGATCGGGCGCTCCTGGCGCCTCACGCGAGGGCGCTTCTGGTCGACGCTCGGGATCGTGGTCCTGCTCAACCTCATCTTCAGCGGCATCGCGCAGGTGATCAGCCTGCCCTTCTCCTTCCTCTCGACCGGGCTGACAACCGTCATCGCTCCGACCGGCGACCCCAATGCGACGGCGATCATCACGCTTCTCGCCTCCGCGCTGCTGACTCAGGCCGTCGTCCTGCTGATCCAGTCGGTCGCGCTCGTCGTGCAGTCGACCGCCGCGGCGCTCGTCTACATCGACTGCCGCATGCGTCACGAAGGGCTCGACCTCGACCTCCTGACCTATGTCGAGCGGCGGGATGCCGGTGCCACCGCCCTCTCGAACCCCTATCTCGAGCACATCGGGCGAGAGATGGCGCCCCGCGGGCCGCAGTACCCGCCGAGCGCGTATGCGCCGGCCGGCTACTCCTATGGCCAGCCGGGCGTCTACGCGGGGCAGCCTGGCGCCTATCCCGGCGCGTACGCGCAGGGCCAGGTCTACCCGGGTCAGGCGGGCTACCCGGGTCAGGCGGGGTATCCGCAGGCAGGGTACCCGCAGGCGGGGTATCCGCAGGCGGGGTACCCGCAGGTTTACGGGCAGCCCGCGCCGGCCCCTGCTTACCCTCCGGCCACCCCGACGACCGCCGCCGCGTCCCCTGAGGCATACCGCGGCTCTGCGCCGCCCGCCGATTCCGCGCGGCCCGTCGCAGACCCGAACCCCCAGGACGGCTCGCCGGAGCAGACCGCCACCACCTGGGCGGCGCCCGGCCATTCCGCAGATGCTCCGGACCGCGATTCGCCGTGGGCCTGAGAGCCCTCGCCGATGCGGTGCTCGCCGACGCGGTGCCGCCGCTGACCCCCGACGGCGAGGAAGCCCGCCAGTGGGCTGAGCGGGAGCTGTCGAAGCCGGTCTACGCCGAGGCGCAGCCCACGCTGTTCGACCGCGTTTCGCAGGCGATCGGTCAGTTCTTCGAGCGCCTCTTCTCGACCGAGCTCGAGGGCCCGTGGGGCTCCACCTTCACCATCGTCGCCGCCATCGTCGTCATCGGGCTGATCGTCGCGGCGTTCCTCGTGTGGGGTCTCCCCCGCGCGACCCGTCGCTCGCGCACGGCGGTGGCGGAGCTCTTCGGCGAGGCGGAGGAGCGACCGGCGTCGGCCCTGCGCGCCGCGGCGGAGTCGCACGCCCGGCAGGGCGAGTGGGATGCCGCCATCGTGCTCCGCTTCCGGGCCCTCGCCCGCGGCCTCACCGAACGGGCTGTGGTCGACACGCCGCCCGGCACGACCGTCCACGGCTTCGCGCGACGCGCGGCGCGCGCCTTCCCCGGTCAGGCCGCCTCCTTGGAGGATGCCGCGGGCGCGTTCGACGACGTCCGCTACCTGCGCCGGCCCGGCACCGCCGAGCTCTACCGCCGGGTCGCCGAGGTGGATGAGGCGGTCACGTCGGCTCGACCGCTCGTCTCGAGCGAGGCCACCGCATGACCGCGCAGAACGTCGCGGAGGCGGCATCCGGAGTCATGCCGCCCGGGGAATCCTCTCGCCGGCGCCGGGTCGGGGGGTGGATCGCGATAGCCGTCGTGCTCGTACTCGTCGGAGGAATCGGGGTCGTCCTCGCGGGCCTCTCGCAGTGGGCGCAGCGCGATGCTCTCGACCCCGACTCGGCGGGCCCGAACGGAACCAGGGCACTCGCCGAGATCCTCCGCGAGCACGGGGTGGAGGTGGTCGTGGCGCGCGATCGCGCCGCGGTGCGCGACGCGCTGGCCCCCTCGTCCACGCTCGTCCTTCCCGACATGCCGGCGCTCTCGGATGCGGCCGTCCGCGCCGTCTCGGACGACTTCGACGACGTCGTGCTGATCGAACCGCGCGCGCGCACGCTGAGACTCTTCCTTCCCGGATCGAGCCCCGCCGGCTTCGCGGCGGACGAACCCGTGGAGCCCGACTGCGACCTTCCCGACGCCGAAAGATCGGGCGCCGTCGCACCCGGCGCGGTCTACGAACCGGGGTCCGACATACAGGCGTGCTACCCGTCTGCAGACGCCTACGGTCTGCTCGTCGCCGAGGATTCCGAGCGACGTGTCAGCGCGGTCGACGGGCGCACGCTCTTCGCCAACGAATCGCTGGCCGAGGACGGCAACGCGGCCCTCGCCGTCAACCTGATCGGGCGGCATCCCCTCGTCGTCTGGTACGTCCCGGGCGCCGGCGACACCGACCTGACCGGCGACCCGACGCTCGGCGAGCTGACCCCGCCGTGGGTGAGTCCCGTCATCGTCCTGCTGCTCGTCGCGGGAATCGCCGCGGGCGTGTGGCGCGGGCGACGCTTCGGCCCGCTCGTACCCGAGCGGCTCCCTGTCACCGTGCGCGCGTCGGAGACCACGGAGGGCCGTGCGCGACTCTACGCGCGCTCACGCGATGCCGTCCACGCCATCGATCAGCTGCGGATCTCGGCGCTCGGACGCCTCTCGCGCGTGCTCGGCCTCGGGCCCGCGGCGAGCGCGGGCGAGATCGCCGACGCCTCGGCGGACCGCCTCGGCTGGGACCGACGCGCGGTGCGCGGCATCCTGATGGATGAACTGCCCGCGAACGATGCCGACCTGGTCGCGCTGCGCGACCGGCTCCGACACCTCGAGGAGGCGGTCCGCCAGGCCGTCCGCCCGGAAAGGAACGCTCCATGACCGACGCCACTCCGCACTCCACGGCGCCCCCGACGCCGGACCAGCTGAGGGATGCCATGAACCGCGTCCGGCTCGAGGTGGGAAAGGCCGTCGTCGGGCAGGACGGCACGATCACCGGTCTGCTCATCGCGCTGCTCTCGCGCGGGCATGTGCTGCTGGAGGGCGTGCCGGGAGTCGCCAAGACGCTGCTGGTGCGGTCGTTCTCTGCGGCGCTCGGGCTCGACACCAAGCGCATCCAGTTCACGCCCGACCTCATGCCGGGCGATGTCTCGGGATCGCTCGTGTACGACGCGAAGTCCGGCGAGTTCGAGTTCCGCGAGGGGCCGGTGTTCACCAACGTGGTGCTCGCCGACGAGATCAACCGCACGCCGCCGAAGACGCAGTCGGCGCTGCTCGAGGCGATGGAGGAGCGCCAGGTCTCGACCGACGGCGTGACGCGGCCGCTGCCCGACCCGTTCCTCGTCGCGGCGACGCAGAACCCCATCGAGCACGAGGGCACCTACACGCTGCCCGAGGCTCAGCTCGACCGGTTCCTGCTGAAGCTCATCGTCGACGTCCCGCCGAGGGAGGCCGAGCTGGCGGTGCTCCGTCGGCACGCGAGCGGTTTCGACCCCCGCGATCTCAGGGCCGCGGGACTGTCGCAGGTCGTCTCGGCCGACGAGATCCGGGCGGCGCAGCGCGCGGCGGCATCCGTCACCGTCGCCGACGACGTGCTCGGCTACGTCGTGGACCTCGCCCAGGCCACGCGGCGGAGCCCCTCGGTGCAGCTCGGCGTGAGCCCCCGCGCCTCGACCGCGCTCCTCGCGGCCAGCAAGGCCTGGGCATGGCTCGGCGGGTACCCGGCCATCACCCCGGATCACGTGCAGACGATGCTCGTGCCGACCTGGCGCCATCGGATCCGGCTGCGCGCCGACGCAGAGCTGGAGGGCGTGTCGGTCGATGCCGTGCTCGGCTCGGTCGTGCAGCAGACCCGCGTGCCGATCTAGGCCCGGATGTACGTCACCGGTCGCCTCCCCCTCCTCGTCGGCCTCGGCGCGGTGCCCGTCGTGCTCGTCTCGCTGGGTGGAGTGGACGCGTGGGCGGCAGCCGGGGCATGGATCGCGCTGTGCGCCATCGCCGCGGGGGTCGATGCGGCGGCCGCGCCCTCACCGCATGCGCTTCGCATCGAGCGGCGCCTCCCCCGCCGCGCTCTCCTGGGCGAGCGCGTCGAGACGGAGCTCCGGCTCTACAACTCCGGCACACGGCGCGTGCGAGGACGCCTCCGCGACGCGTGGCAGCCGACGGCAGGGGCACCCTTCGAACGGCTCCCGCTCGATCTGCCGGGCGGCGAGTCCCGGCGGCTCGCCTTGCCGCTCCTGCCGCGCCGCCGCGGCGAGCTGCGCTCGCAGTTCGTCGTGGTCCGGTCGGATGGGCCGCTCCGTCTCGCCGGCCGTCAATCGCGGCTCGACGCCCCCGGCGCCCTGCGGGTCCTGCCGCCCTTCACCGCGCGCCGGCACCTGCCGTCCCGCCTCGCCCGTCTGCGTGAGCTGGACGGATCGACGAGCGTGCAGATGCGCGGGCAGGGCACCGAGTTCGACAGCCTCCGGGAGTACGTCCGGGGCGACGACGTCCGGTCGATCGACTGGCGCGCGACCGCACGGTCCACGGCGACGATGCTGAGGACCTGGCGACCTGAGCGGGACCGCCACGTGGTCATCGTGATCGACACGGGCCGCACCGCGGCGGCGCGCGTGGGCGACGGCGTGCGACTGGATGCGGCGATGGAGGCGGCTCTCCTGCTGGCGGCGCTCGCCGCGCGCGCGGGCGACCACACGCACCTCATCATGTTCGACCGCGTGATGCGCGCCCGGGTGACGCGTGTCGACGGTCCCGCGCTGCTGCCCGCTCTCGTCGATGCGATGGCGCCGGTCGAGCCGCAGCTGATCGACACGGATTGGGATGCCGCCTTCGCACAGGTGCGAGCCCTGACCTCCCGGCCGTCGCTCGTCGTCCTCCTGACCGCACAGGACGCCCCCGACGCCGCCCGTGGCTTCCTCGGCTCGCTGCCCGCTCTCGCCCGGCGCGCCCACGTCCTGGTGGGTACGGTGACGGATTCCCCCACCCCACCCGAGGCTCGTCCCGACGCCGCCGACGTCTACCGAGAGGCGGCCGCGGCTCGCACCGAGCGGGATGCCGCCGCAGTGGCGGCGGCGATCGGCCGCGCCGGCGCCGAGGCGATCGCCGACACCCCGGAGGCCCTCCCGCCGCGCATCGCTGATCGGTACCTCGCGTTGAAGGCGGCCGGGCGCCTCTGAGACATCGGACCGGGCAACCGAGCGAAGCACTCCAAAAGCGTGTGAGCATCGATTCGGGAAGAATCCCGTGCGGTTCCTGAGAATTCGCTGTACCTGCCGGTAGCCTCGCGATCAAGGAAAGGAGTCCGCCATGCCGGATACCAACACTCCGCCCTCCACCGCGACCAAGCTCGTCGCCGAGGCGATGGGAACGTTTCTGCTCGTGTTCGGCTCGATCGGTGCGGCACTGTTCGCCTCCGACTTCGGCGTCGGCGGCAACGGCACCTCGCTCGGGATCGGGTTCGTCGGCGTCTCGCTGGCGTTCGGCCTGACGCTCATGGCCGGGATCTACACGTGGGGCCCGATCTCGGGCGGTCACTTCAACCCCGCAGTCACGGTCGGTCTCGCGGCCGCGGGAAGATTCGCCTGGAGGGACGCGCCGGGCTACATCATCGCGCAGGTCATCGGCGGTGCGATCGGTACGACGCTCATCGTGCTGATTGGCCTGTTCGGTCCTGACGGCTGGCTCTCCGCCGCGCAGGACAGCGGCTTCGCCAGCAACGGCTTCGGCGCCCAGTCCCCGGGCGGGTTCGAACTGGGTGCGGCGATCATCGCCGAGATCCTGTTCACAGCGATCTTCCTGCTCGTGATCCTGGGAGTCACACACCCCCAGCGAGGCACCGCGGGCTTCGCCGGTCTCGCGATCGGCCTCACCCTCACGGTCATCCACCTGGCGTCCATCCCGATCGACAACACGTCGGTGAACCCCGCCCGCTCCATCGCGACGGCGATCTACGGCGGCCCCGACTTCGTCCTGCAGCTGTGGGTGTTCATCCTGTTCCCGCTGGTGGGGGGGCTCCTCGCCGGATACCTCCACCGCGCGCTGTTCGAGCCCAAGGGCAGCGTCCCTCCCGCTCCGAAAGAGGCACGCGTCCGCTAGCCGCGGGAAGAAGAAGCGGCCCGCCCCTCGTCCGGGGCGGGCCGCTTCTTTCACTGCAGAATCAGCGCAGGTCGAACCGATCGAGTTCGGTCACCTTGCCCCACGCGGCCACGAAGTCGCGGACGAACTTCTCGTGTGCGTCGTCCGAGGCGTACACCTCGGCGACGGCGCGCAGCTCCGAGTTCGAGGCGAACAGGAGGTCGACGCGCGTGCCGATCCCGACGGGCTCGCCCGAGCCGTCGCGGGCGCCCGAGAACGCGTGAGCTCCCGGGTCGAGCGGCTTCCACGTCGTCCCGAGGTCGAGCAGGTTGACGAAGAAGTCGTTCGTGAGCACACCCTTGCGGGCTGTGAAGACACCGTGGTCGGAGTCGTCCCAGTTCGCGCCGAGCACACGCAGCCCGCCGACGAGCACCGTGAGCTCGGGCGAGCTCAGCGTGAGCAGGTTCGCCCGGTCGATCAGGTGATGCTCCTCGGGCATGAATGCCCGCGGACCGTAGTAGTTGCGGAAGCCGTCCGTGATCGGCTCGAGGAACTCGAACGACCGCGCATCGGTCTGCTCCTGGGTGGCGTCGGTGCGACCAGGGTGGAAGACCACCTCGGCCTCGACCCCGGCATCCTTCGCGGCCTTCTCGACCGCCGCGTTGCCGGCGAGCACGATGACGTCCGCCAGTGACACCTTCTTGCCGTCGGTGCGGCCGTCGTTGAACGACGCCTGAATCTCCTCGAGCTTCGCCGAGCACGCCCTGAAGCTGGGCAGGCTTGTTGACCTCCCAGTCCTTCTGCGGGGCGAGACGGATGCGGGCTCCGTTGACGCCACCGCGCTTGTCGCTGCCGCGGAAGGAGGATGCCGCCGCCCACGTCGTGGAGACGAGCTCCGAGACCGTGAGGCCCGAGGCAAGGATCTGTTCCTTGAGGGATGCCGCATCCGCCGCGTCGATGAGCTCGTGGTCGACGGCGGGCACCGGGTCCTGCCAGATCAGCTCTTCGCTCGGGACCTCAGGACCGAGGTAGCGCTCGATGGGACCCATGTCGCGGTGCGTCAGCTTGAACCAGGCGCGTGCGAACGCGTCGGCGAACGCATCGGGGTCGTCCTTGAAGCGGCGCGAGATCGCGTCGTAGGCAGGGTCGGTCCGCAGCGCGAGGTCGCTGGTGAGCATGCGCGGCTCGCGGCGCCCGTTCGAGTGGGCGAGCGGCACCATGTCGGCGCCGCCGCCGTTGATCGGGCGCCACTGGTGGCCGCCGCCGGGGCTGCGCATGAGCTCCCAGTCGTAGGCGTAGAGGATGTGGAAGAACTCGTTGTCCCAGCGGGTGGGGTGGTAGGTCCAGGTGACCTCCAGACCCGACGTGATGGTGTCGTCGCCGCGGCCTGTGCCGTGGTTGTTCTTCCAGCCGAGGCCCTGCAGCTCGAGGCCCGCCGCCTCGGGATTGTCCTCGACGTTGGTGTCGGGGGCAGCGCCGTGGGTCTTGCCGAAGGTGTGACCACCGGCGATCAGCGCGACCGTCTCCTCGTCGTCCATCGCCATCCGCCCGAAGGTCTCGCGGATGTCGCGAGCGGACTCCAGCGGGTCGGGGTTGCCGTTCGGGCCCTCGGGGTTCACGTAGATGAGCCCCATCTGCACCGCGGCGAGGGGCTTCTCGAGGTCGCGATCGCCCGAGTACCGCTCGTCGGCGAGCCACGTGGTCTCGGGGCCCCAGTAGACGTCGGCGTCGGGCTCCCACACATCGGGGCGCCCGCCCGCGTAGCCGAAGGTCTCGAAGCCCATCGACT
>CAVPED010000002.1:0-586237 GCA_963702815.1 uncultured Actinomycetota bacterium
CCGCTATCTCGAAACGGCCTGGTCGCAAGGGGGACTCGTCCAGATCGACGGCACCCAGGACGACGTCTTTCTCGGCGAAGGCCAGCAGGTCGTCGAGCAGCTCCGTCGGCCGGACGAGCTGCTCGAGAATTCTCACATCGACGGCGTGCCGCTCGGCCGGCGCCCCTGGGAGCACCTGATCTACGCGTACCTGCTCGAAAACACCGGGATGATGCGCATCTTCAAGCGCGTCGTCGAGCTGTACGCCACGGGCGAGGAGCTCGACGTGCCAGGACCGACGACGCGGAAGTGGCTGCGAACCTCGGAGGAGCTGCTTACGAATCCGCCCCCGTTCGGCATCGGCTCGCTCACCAGCGACCTGCGCCCCGACCTCGGGCGACCAGACGCAACGCGTACTGGCGGCTGCTCGGAATGGACCTCGACACTGGAGCCCCCAACGGCCGGCCCTACCCTTACCCCCGGGTGCCCGCCGCGAACGTGGACTTCGTCACGCAGTTCGAGTCGCTCCTCGCCGAGGTCTGGCAGAACTACATCAACCGCATCAACACCAGCGGTGAGAACGCGTCCGACCCGGAGGCCGTCGCGAATCGTGCAGACGTCCTCGCGCAGGGCCTGCGCGTGCGTCGTCTCGTGGAAACCTGGCGCGCGAGGAGTTCTTCTTCACGGCGGTGCTGAGCTGGTTCCATGTCACGCTCGAGAGCGACAACGAAGTCATAACAGACCTCAAGGCGACAGCATCCGATCCCAGCGAACGCCTTCAGAAGCTGGGCGCGCGCGTCGGGATTCCCGCCCACCCGCGCTCGCGCAACCTCATCCTCATGGCGGAGCCGGCCAGTGCGCTTCTTAGATTCGTCGAGAAGCTGGAGAAGTTCAGCGACGTCACCGGTGCCGCAACGCTCTACTCGGCGACCGGCGGAATCAAGGACGACGCCCTCACCGTGATCAATGAGTGGGGAATGGCGACTCGCCGCGACCTCAAGGTCAGGCAGCCGACGACGATTCCGGGCCGGAACGGATCCGCTCCGACCGGGCGACTCGCTCCCCTTCTCAAGACCTCGGGGACGGCGCCGGCTGGCACCAATGGTCGTCAGCCCGTCGCACCTGGCCGCAACTGAGGTTGGAGTCTCACATGGACGAGATCTTGGGCGAGACGCGCCTCGCTGTTGCGCGCGCGGTCGAAGCGGAGTTCGAGGCCGGCGAGTACACCGTCAACCGGTTCGCGGCGGAGTCCCGGCTGGACGAGCTGGCCTCGGAAGCGGGCGAGCAGCCCTGGTCCGGCGAGACTGGCGGGCCGGCAAGTCAGCTGCCACCACCCGCACGGCGAGCGGGCGGAGCGGGGCAGCTCGCCGCCGATCCGACGGCGATTCCCGATGTCACCTATCGCAACGGGGCGTGGAATCGCGGCAGGCCGGGGCGGCATCAGACGGCCGAGGGCACCGCGGACGTCACGGTCATCTCGGAGGCTTCCGCCGTCAGGCGGATAACTCTGGGCGACTACGACGTCGACGACTACCGGCTGCGCCCAGCACACCGCGCGGCACTCGGAGAGCACATAACGAAGCTGGCCGCCGCTCTCCGCAACGGGCGGGTTGTCGGTCCCGTCGACATCTGGGTCCGCGGGGCGGCGTCCAGCACCGGGTCGATGAGCCACAACTTGGCGCTGTCCCGGCACCGCACCTTCAATGCCGCGAACATGATCCGCGTACTCGCGCGGCAGGCCTCGATAGAGCGACAGATCACGATCCACATGACACCGATCGGCGAGTCGGTGAGCCAGTCGAACGCCGGCGACAACGCCGAGGGCTCCGCAGACTCACGGCAAGTCACCGTGCAGGTGATCGCCCCTCGCCCACGGGGGTTCAACCCGCCCCCGCAGAGCGGCCAAGGCGGCCGGCGCAGCGCAACCCCGACGTCCGTCTCGGTTCGTCGTTTCCCTGTCCGGCCGGCCGCCGGCGTGCCGACGGCACGGATCCGAGGAGGGCGACCCTCCACGGTTCGGGGCGCACATCTGTGCTTCGAGGTCGTCTCCATCGCCCCCAGCGGCGGGTTCGCCTGGCTCCGCATGCCGGGGCTGCAGACGGTCAAGGCGCGCATCCGCGTCCATGACCATCGCTCGCGGTCGGTGGTTGCGTACGTGCTCGAGGGCTTTGTCATCCAGGCGAACACGCCCCCGTCGGTCGGCGGAACGATCACGCGGCTGGCTCGGGTTGCGAGCCGCATCCTGGGCATCGCGTCGCGCGCGAAGATCCCGACCAAGCCCTGTGCGCCCACGGTGGCGCGGGCACGGACCGGATCGGCCATCCGAGCCCTCGGAGGTCCGGCCGTGCTCGTCATCCCGCCCGCAGGAACAGGCCGGGCGGCGCTGCAACTCAAGCCCCGATCGAAGCAGGTGCGCCTGAGTCGCCTGCTCGTGCCGATCAGGGCGAAGCGGCATGGCATGCCTCTGATGATCGTCGGGCAGCTGCGCCTCGCACGGTCCCGCTCTGATCAGCATCGGCCGTCGGGTCCCACCCGCGAGTACGGCGAATATGGCGAGTACGGCGAGTACGGCGGGGAAGCTGAACGAATACGGCGAGAGCGGAGAATACGGCGAGTTCGGCGAGCTGAATGAATACGGCGAGTACGGGGAGAGCGGCGAATATGGCGAACTCGGCGAGCTGAGCCGAGCTGAACGAGTACTCGCAGAGCGGTGAGTTCGGCGAATTCGGCGAGAACGAAGCCGGCGAGAGCGAGTTCGGGGAGAACGAATTCGGTGAGAGCGAGTTCGGCGAGAGCGAGTTCGGCGAGAGCGAGTTCGGCGAGAGCGAGTTCGGGCGAGAGCGAGTTCGGTGAGAGCGGGTTCGGTGAGAGCGGGTTCGGCGAGAGCGAGTTCGGCGAGAGCGAGTTCGGCGAGAGCGAGTTGGCGGGAACGAATTCGGCGAGGGCGAGTTCGGCGAGGGTGAGTTCGGGCGACTGATGGAACTGACCGAGTTCGGGGAGAGCGGCCAATCGGGCGAATGGGAGTCGGAGCTTAACGAGTACGGCGAACTCGGCAGATAGAGGCATCCCGTGATCATCGACGCGCACTGCCATGCGGGGACCGGCGACGGGCTCTCCCATCCGTCCAGCACGAGTGCCGACATCACGCGATACGCACGGCGTGCGCGGGCAGCGGGGATCGACCGGACAATCCTCTTCGCCACCCTCACGACCGACGACTACAGGATCGGCAATGCGCAGGTCGGGGCGATCGTCCGCCGTGATCCTCGCCGATACATCGGGTTCGTGTTCGTCAACCCGGTGTACGACAGAGGGCGGGTCCACACGATCGTCGAAGAGGCGATTGCCGGATGGGGATGCCGCGGCATAAAGGTTCATTGGACCAACGGCCGGATCACTCGGGAGATCCTCGATGTCGCCGAGGCACGCCGGCTTCCCGTTCTCTATGACCCCAGGGGCGACATCGCAACCGTCGAACTTGTGCTGAGGACGTATCCTCGCGTGCCAATCATCATCCCCCACCTCGGCTCTTTTGCCGGCGACTGGGGCAGCCAGGTGGCAGTGATCGACAAGCTCAAGATGCATCCGAACCTGTTCGTGGACTCGTCGGGCGTGCAGTACTTCGATCTGCTCGTGGACGTCCTGCGTCATGGCGGCCCCGACCGACTGTTGTTCGGCTCGGATGGTCCGTTTCTCCACCCCGGCCTGGAGCTCGAGAAGATTCGCTGCTGCGCCTACCCGCCGAGCAGTTCGCACTCGTGACGTCGGGCAACATTCTTCGTCTTCTCGGGCGTGCCTCTACATTCGGGTCTTCGACTCTCATGACCTCGCGGAAGCGAAGGGCCGGGGCCTCGTCGCGCACGCCCACTATCCGGGGCCTAAACCAAGGGGTAAGCTCTCGGCCGTTCACCGCAGGAACGCTTCATTGACCCCGGGGCCCTCGCCATGTCATCGAACCTGCACAACGAACAACCGCCGCAACCGCAACTTAGCAATGACCGCACGCGGCTTGTCCACAGACTTCTGGGGCAGGCGGAGCAGTCCGTCACTGGGGGCGTTCCAAACTTAATCTCGCTCCGCGGAGATGCCGGTCAGGGCAGTTCCACCGTGTTGGGGACCGTGCTCAGCGAAGCTCGATCGCGAGGTCGGTCCGTCGTTCGGATGGCTGGAAGCACGCTGTCCGAGGACATGCCGTTTGCCGCGCTCTACGACATGGTCACCGATCCGTCGAACCTCCTCGGACGTGATACCCGGGGACTAGCTGAGCAGTTGGCCTCGTTTCGCGCGAGCACTTCGCCGTTGGCGGTGTCTTTCGCGATCGGTTCGTGGCTCCAGGGGATCAACAGCGAGCGAGGTACTTTGCTTGTCGTCGACGACGCCGACCTGATCGACGAGGACTCGCTACGCGTCGTGGCGTACGCAGTCGCCCGGTACGCGCCCGAGACGACATCCGTGGTCTGCACCCACACAAGATCGGTGCCGCTGCTGGAGCGGCTCCAGGTCAAGGAGCTTCACCTTAAGGATCTGAATCGCACGGACGCCGTCGGTCTGGCCGTCGAGTCCGGAGCCAGTGGGGATACGGCACCGCATCTGGTGGATCGACTTGGCGGCAACCCTCTCGCACTGGTGCACGCCGCGCCGGCCTACGGCGGAACCTTCGAGGAGATGCTTCACGCGGATGTGCCCGTCGCGGGACGGCTGGATCAAGACGTCACATTCCGGATGGATCCGCTCGGAGTGCAGAGCCACCGACTTTGACCGGCTCTGCGGTTACGGGGGAAGTCAGCCTCGATGTCCTGTCCGCCTTTGTGACGGACGTCCATGACTCGTTCGATGATGTCATCGACGGCATCGAGCGATCAGGTCTGGTCAGCGTGAAACAGGGGCGTCTGCAGTGGCGTCGAGCGTGGATGAGCGTCGCCGTGGCTCGTCGCTGCGACGCTGATCGTCGAGAACGACTTGCCGCTGCGCTCCATCATCGACGCGTCGGCGCGGTCGTCGACCAGACCAGTCACGAGATCGCCTCACCCGGACTGACAGCCTCCGAACGCCGAGTCGTGGATGTGATCATCGGCGGTGCCTCGGTCAGGGAGACGGCTGACCAGCTCTACATCAGTGCACGGACCGTCGGCTCTCATCTCCAGAGCGCTTACCGCAAGCTGGGCATCCACTCTAGGGCGCAATTGGCCGCGCTTATGCTGTCGGGCGACCAGGTCGCAGCCCTGCCCATTGCCGTGTGACGCTGCAGATTATGCGCGAGCAGGCGGCTCTGTGAGAAAGCGAGGGAGGAGGTTATTCCGCTCCTGGGCTATCACGTCGAGCTGCGCACCGGAATCTAAGGCGGCGGGTGAGGGATCCGTTTCGATAGGTGCAAGGTTAGGCATCCTTCCCCCTCGCAGATCGACCCCACGGGCTGGATCGGAGGCGCCGCCTGAGAGGCTTGCGAAGCCGTTGTCGGTGCGCGTGGCGTGCGCTCGGTGAAACCACGTGCGGGGGAATGTCGGCCCGCCGATTCGGTAGGGCCGCCCGCGCTGCGCTCAGGCGTTGATCCCGAACACGCGCAGCAGCGGGACGCGGGGGATCATCCGGCGCGGGCCAAGCTGGACCGTGGGAATGGTCCCGCTCTCGATGCCGAGCTTGATCGTGCGGTAGTCGACGCCGACGAGCTTGGCGGCATCCTTCATCGTCAGAGCAAGGTGCTCCGGTGAGTGGTTCATAGCCCTTCCCTTCCTTGAGCCAGCAGTGTCAGTCTCCCTTCGTCGCAAGGTACCACACATGTGAGCCAAGATCGACACTCTTCTTCGCGAATCGGCGGCGACCTGGAATAGTGGGCTCTATGGCAGACGTCGAGGCATATGACATCAGCGACGAACGCATCGATCTCGGCAGCCGCGTAACGCTGCCGAAGTCCTGGCATGCGCGCGTGTCGGGCGAGCAGGACGTGCCCGGCACGATCACCGTGCGCGTGGAGTGGGATGCTGCGCTCGGCCGCACTGCCGTCGTGTTCGCCGCCCTCGAGCGCGAAGGGGAAGGCGTCGACATCACCAGCCAGATGCTCCGCGAGGTGCGCACGCATTGGATCATGACGAGGTCGGCGCTCGAGGTCGTCACGGTCGACGTCGGCGGGGAGGATGCCGGCGATCGCGACCGCATCCCGGTGCGGGAGTTTCTCAGCCGCGTGCTGGCGCAGGAGGAGCGCGAACAGTTGGAGTCCCTGTACGCCGCGATCGCCGTCTATCGCGTCGCGACGGCAATCAGCTACCCCCCGCTCAAGCTCGTCGCCGACACTCTCAAGATCAGCCAGAGCACCGCGACCCGCCTCATGACCCGCGCCCGTGATGCGGGTCTCGCGCCGGAAGTGCGGATCCAGGAGCCTCGGCGGGCGCCGGCGGTTGACCCGTACAACCCGGCAGGCCGTACGACCCTCGGCGCCCCACGTCGGGCCGTCTCGGCCCGGGGGTCCGTCGATCGGTCTATGACGAGCGCCGTGCGCACGGCGTCCAGTTGTGCGTTGCACTCGACGCGATGCGGCACAGCCGCGCTACCTCGGCGGTATCATGATGACACCACGAGGAAGGAACCGTCATGGCCCGCACTGTGCGCCTCTCGCCAGAGGCGGAAGCGAAGCTCACCGAGCTCGCCTCCCTGATGGGGCAGAGCAAGAACAGCGTGATCGAGATGGCCGTGCTCGAGCTGGACGCTCGCACGATCCGGCGCGAGCGGGTACGCCGCGCGTTCGATCGGGTCCGCGACCGCGACGCGGAGCTGCTCGACCGGCTGTCCCGGTGACGGAGTACATCGAGCCGGAAGACGTCGACGAGCTCGTCGAGGATGAGGGATTCCACTACCGGGATCGCAATGGCCTGCTGTCTGCGCTGGCGTCCCCGATGCCCGTGTTCGGCGAGGAGGTCTACCCAGGGATTCACCAGAAGGCGGCCGTGCTGATCAGCGCGATCAACCACAACCATCCGCTGTTGGATGGCAACAAGCGGTTGAGCTGGTTCGTCACGGTCGCCTTCTATGACATCAACGGCTACGACCTGCGCGCCGACGCGGAGGACGCCGACCGCTATATCCGACTCATCGCCGGCGCGAACCCACCGCCTCCGCACGACGTCGAGCTGTGGCTCGACGAGCACACCTTTCCCTGGGACTGAGCAGCGCTTGGTGCGGATGTCGTAGGCCCGGGCATGGAAGCCGCGACACGGTGGCGGCCCGTGGCGGCCTTACGCCGGGGCGACCACTCGGATGCCGGCCGTCGCGGCGGCTCGGGCAAGCTCGTCCTCGTGGTGACGATCTCCTCGGCACCGATCCTCAACGCGGTCGCAAGATGTATCGCGTCTTGCGAACGCAGCGAGGCGTGAGTGCCGGCAGCGAGCAGATCCCCTGGTCAGGGTGTGTCGACGAGTCCCGCCCACGACCACTTCGGGATCTCCAGGTGGTCCGGCACCTCGTCTGCGGAACGGTGGTAACGAGACATCGTCGTGGTGGTGGCCCATGCGAAGTAGTCGTGGAGCACCCGGCGAAGTGGCTCTACGTCGCCGAGGCCAACGTCGGTCAGAGCGTGGTCGAAGCAGACGATGGCTCGACGATCCATTTCGTCGTGAGCGCCGTTGCCGCTGTGCAGCCGCACGACCGACGTTTCGTCCCCGTACTCGGCCGAGAACGTCGCCGGTCCTCCTAGTGCCTCTGCCCAGTACGCCGCCAGCCGCTTCGTGTGCTCGGGATGAAAGCCATGGCTGAAGGCGTGGCTGACCACTTCGTCGGCCATGACCCGGGCATGCCACGCGCCGGCCAGTCGCTCGAGTCCCTCGGCACCACCCGCAGCCTCGTAGACCGAATCCATGCGCCCAGTGTCGCACTCCGGGCCAGGTCGTGAACCAGGTCGGCTCACCCGCCGATCCGGCTGATCAGGCGCATCAGGGTGGTCAGCGCCCGGCCACGCACCCGATCTGAAGGTTCTGCTGTACCTAGCACTCTGCACAAGATGCGGTCGATTGGAGCGCAATCACTGAGCAATATGCTCAAAATCGTGATGTTGAAATTTGCTGCCAAATGCCGATGAATGACGGCTTTCGCTGGAAGGCCAATGATAGCGCGGCAGAACGGCCCATTTTTGCCCGCATTTTGCCCGCATTCCATTTGCCGCTGGCTGTTTTCGGACGTAGATCGATGTCGCTCGACTCTCGAAAACCCGCGTAATTCCGCGGAAGTTGCCGTTTCATGCTCGAATGCAAAATGCTCAAAACGTGTTCGAGTCCCTCCAGGGGCATCAGACCAACCGTTACCCTGCTTCTCCCTTCAAACGCAGCGCAACCGCCCCCACCTGTCCTCCCCGTCTCAGCCCCGCTCCACCGGCAACCACAACTCACACGTCGCCGTGCTGAAGTCCGCGGCCCGATCCAGGATCGCCACGAGAGATGGACCCGGGCGAAGGCGCCACGGATTGGAAGGGAACCAGTCGGTGGCAGTCGCGGCCCACGTCGACTGCAGAACCGCCGGATACTCGCCCTCCGTATGGAACACGGCCCACGCGCCGGCATCCACCTCGATGGCGTCGAGGTCGTCGGGCACGAGCGTCGCCCGGTCAACCGCGACCCCATGGAGGTAGGTCAGCTCGCTGCCCTCGGTATAGTCCGGGTCGACATCCGCACTCACCTGCAGCAGACCCCGCGGCTCGACGTTGCTCAACTGCTTGAGACGGCCGTGCTCTGCGGGCGGCAATGAAGCGATGAATGCCTGGATGTGCGGATTGGCGCCCTGATGGATGAGAGGCACGCGGGTCGAGTGGCCGATGAGCCGGAATGCCGGTTGGTCGGCGATGCGAGTGTCCATGGGGACGTTCCCTTCTACGGTCAGGCGGAACCTGAGCTGCGGTTGCGAGCGAAGGGGGCCGCCGTCTCGGCGCACGTCGCCGGGACTGACACCGTGCACCGACCTGAAGGCTCGGCCGAATGCCTCGCCCGAGCCGTACCCGTACCTCACCGCGATCTCGAGCAATTCGTCGCCCGCGAGAACGTCCGCGGCGGCGACCGTCATCCGACGCCTGCGGATGTACTCCGACAGCGGCATGCCGGCCAGCGATGAGAACATCCGACGGAGGTGGTACTCCGTGGTGCCGGCACTGGCCGCCAACTCCTGGAGGTCGATCTCCCCGGTGAGGTGACCGTCGATGAATTCAACGAGTCGATTGAGCGCTGCGATCACGGTTCCCCCTTCGACTTCGATCATGCTCATCCCACTCGAGCCGCACCCTACTATCGCGGTCCGATCGGATCACTGCTCGGCTCCAGCGTGAAGAGCGGCCTCCACCCGGTGCGTCAATCCGGTGCGTCAACGAGGCTGAACCGGTACCTTCTCTGCAACATGAGCAGCATCGTCAGCATCGAACTCCTGCTCGACTCCGAGACGGAAGAGCTCGTGCGCGCGCGATTGGACGCGACTCGCCGAGGCGGGACTCTCGAGCATGGCCGCGCACACCGGCCCGAGCAACCGGCCGCACATCACGCTGATGGTTCGCCCCGCGCTCGACGAGGTGGACTTCGCGAAAGCCTCCGGGCTGCTTCCGATAGCCGTCCGGCTCGGCGAGCCGATCACCTTCCGCCACGGCGATCGAGCGGTGCTGGCGCGAGGAGTCGCGCCGAGCTCGGAACTCCTCGAGTTCCACCGGATCGTCCACGAGCTCGCGCCCGCGGGCGATGACCTTCCGCACACCAAGCCGGGGGAGTGGGTTCCTCACGTGACGCTCGCGCGCAGACTCCCGGTCGAGGCCCTCCCCGACGCGCTGGCGCTCCTGGGCCCGCCGCGCTCAGCGCGAGCGACGGGGCTCCGCAGATGGGACTCCCGCACCGCGACCGTCACTCCGCTCAGCTGAGGGCCAGGGACGACCGAACGCGAGTGCCAGATCGCCTTGCGCCTCTGCTGAGGGCCACCAACGACCGATCGCGAGCGTCAGAGCGCCTTGCGCATCTGCTGAGTGACGAGCTCATAGCCGGACGAGCTGTAGAGGGAGATGGCGGCATGATTGCGTCCGAACACATTCAGTTCGAGGCCGATCGCGCCCGCTCGCCTCGTTTCGTCCTCGACTGCCGCAAGGAGCGCCCGTCCGAGTCCGCTTCCTCGTCGGCTCTCGATGACCTCGATGTCGTAGAGGAACGCGACACCGGGTGTGCCGCGCGGGTGGTCGAGCGCCACCCATGCCCAGCCGACGGGTTGGCCCTCAGCATCCACTCCCCGAAGGACCAGCATCCGCTCTGTCTCCAGTCCTTGGGGCAGCAGCTGCTCGTTCTCCTCCCGAGCGCGTTGCACTGCTCCCTCTCGCGGCCAGCGGCCGGCGGCGACCTGCTCCTCCGCGTAGCCTTCGGCGAGCGTCGACTGCCAGTCGTCATACTCGTCGCGGGTCATCTGACGCACGGTCACCTTCGTCACGCAGCTATGTCTACACGACCCCGGCTGGGGAGGTTCGCTTCCGGAGTCGCTCGCGCGGGTTCGCCGCAGAGGAGGATGGAATCATGACTCCGCCTCAGCGTCCCGGCATTCGGGTCACGGCCGGGGTTGTGATCCCTGAGTCCGAGCTCTCGTGGCGCTTCTCGCGATCATCGGGTCCGGGCGGCCAAGGAGTGAACACGGCGGATTCCCGCGTGGAGCTCGTCTGGGATGCTGCCGGCTCCGCCGTGCTGTCGCCTCTCCAGCGTGAGCGACTCCTCGACCGGCTCGAGCGGTCGCCTGGTGAGAGGAGTGCTGACGATCGCAGCATCCGAGCATCGTGCGCAGCTTCGCAACCGGGATGCCGCGCGCGCCCGACTGGCCGCACTGGTCGCTGACGCGCTGCGCCCGGACTCTCCGACTCGCAGACCCACGAGGCGGACTCGAGGCTCGAATGAGCGGCGCCTCCAGGCGAAGCAGCGGCGCACCGACACCAAGGGGCTTCGTCGACCGCCGATCGACTGAAGAACCCCCTCCGGCGCGGCATCCCCGCGCAGGCGCGAGGGTGGAGGATGGAGCGGCGACAGCATCCGTCGTTCCCTCTGCCAGAGAAGAAGTGCAGCCATGATCGTGCGATTCGAAGAGCTGGACTGGCAGGAGACGCGGATGGGGGAGCTGACACTTCGCCGGCGGGCTGATCCGGCCACGGGTGAGTTGATCTACGAGGTGAAGCTGAAGGACGAGTACCTCATGTCGAGCCTGTTCACCGTCGCCGAGGAGGAGCTGGCGACGCTCGGCCTCGCTGCCGCCGAAGGCGAAGAACTCTCGGTGCTCGTCGGCGGCCTGGGCCTGGGCTACACGGCGGTGACCGCGCTGCACGACGATCGTGTGCGGCGGCTGGACGTGATCGATGCGCTCCCCGCGGTGATCGGGTGGCATGAGAAGGAGCTGCTCCCCGTCTCCGCGCAGCTGGTCGGCGATCCTCGGACGACCCTCGTGCACGACGACTTCTTCGCGGTGATGCGCCGGACGCCCGAGCGAGAAGACGACCGGTACGACGTCATCCTGCTCGATGTCGACCACTCTCCCCGGCATGCCCTCGACCCGAGCCACGCCGACCTCTACACCGTGACCGGGCTCGAATCCCTGGCCGGCCACCTGCGCCCGCGGGGGGTCTTCGCGCTGTGGTCGGACGATCCTCCCGATGCAGACTTCATGACCACTCTCTCCACGGTGTTCGACGACGGCACCGCTCACGTGGTGACGTTCGACAATCGCCTCACCGGCGGGACCTCGTCGAACACGGTCTACGTGGCGATTCGCCGCTGACAGACGGAGACCGAAGAGGGGAGGGGATGCCGGCAACCTGGCGCGCCATGCCGCATCGGTCGATTCCGAGCAACGGTCCTCCCGGTGCCCAGCGCGTCATACTCCGTCTCGGTCACCGCGGCAAGCCGGTGCCGATGCGCCCCCGGTGCCGCACACTGGAGGCATGTGGAAGTTCCTCAAGGCGATCAAGGATCGGGAGTACCGGATCTCGCCGACGACGATGTTGGTCGGCATCGGCGCGGTCGTCTACACCTTCGTGCCGATCGATCTGATCCCCGAGCTCGTGCTCGGCCCGCTGGGTTTCGCCGACGACATCGGCGTCTGGGGGATCCTCGCCATCCTGTTCGCCCGTGAGCAGCGGCGCTGGCAGGCGGGCCTCGAGTCGAAGTAGCCCCAGGCCGCGTCGTCAGTTGATGATCTCGCCGCGCTCGTGGTTCTGGAGCACAGCGAGCCGGTCCTTCCAGCCCTGCAGCGCCTCGGGGGTCAGCCGTGGCCAGTCGGTGACCTCGTGCACGACCCTGAGGGGTTCGGTGCTCCGGTAGGACCGAGTCGGGTTACCCGGAAACTTCTTGTCGGTCACGTTCGGATCGTTCTCGAAGGATCCGGTGGGCTCGACCTCGTAGACCCGCGGCTCGCCGTCGCCGGCCGCGAGTTCGGCGGCGAGTCCGGCGCCCTCCACGCGGGCGGTGAAGTAGATGTGGTTCATCACGATCTCGGGTCGATAGTTCGACCGGAAGCCCGCCGACAGCAGGTCCCCTTCCCGCAGGTCGGCTTTCGTGCCATGGAAGAACGGGCCCTCATCCAGCGGTTCGGTCACCGCGACAGCCTAGAGCGACGACGCTCGCGGCGAAAGCGTCGGCACGCGTCGCGCATGCCGTCGAGTGCGGGGCTGGAGACGATCTTCGGGATGCCGCTGCCCGCGGCCGTGGGTGCGCCCGCGACCACACGATTCACGGGAGAATTGCCAGGTCGCGCCGACATGGAGGAGAGACATGCCTGACCACACGGTTCCCGCGGTGCTGACCGATTTGGCCGCGTTGGAGGATCCGCGCATACGAGAGGTCAACGAGCGGCACGGCGACGACCACGGGGTCAACCTCGGCAAGCTCCGCGCGCTCGCGAAGGCGATCAAGACCGACCACGACCTGGCGCTCGCCCTCTGGTCCACGGACGACACCGCAGCCCAGCTCGTCGCTCTCCTCATCTGCCGCCCGAGGTCGTTCACGGCCGGGGACCTGGACCGGATGCTGCGCGAGGCGCGGGCGCGAAAGGTTCACGACTGGCTGATCAGCTACGTGGTGAAGAAGAGCCCGCATGTGCAGACGCTGCGCCTCGCGTGGCTCGATGACTCTGATCCCGTCGTGGCCAGCGCCGGCTGGGCGCTCACGGCCGACGCCGTGGCGAAGCATCCCGAACTTCTCGACCTTCCGGCCCTGCTCGACACCATCGAAGCCGAGATGAAGTCGGCGCCCGATCGACTGCAGTGGGAGATGAACAGCACGCTCGCGGCGATCGGCATCCACCACCCGGAGCTGCGCGCTCGCGCGATCGATATCGGCGAGCGCCTCGAGGTGCTGAAGGACTACCCGACACCCCCCAACTGCACGTCGCCCTTCGCCCCGATCTGGATCGGCGAGATCGTGCGGCGCCAGGACGCCCGCGAGTAAGGGGCTCGGGCCTGTCAAGCCCAGGCCCGCTCAGCGCGAAAACGGGGATCATAAAGGTGAGCCCACCCGGTGAGCACCGTGGGAGATGGAGACTGACGTGCCGGATTTCACCCCCGAAGAGGACGGCCCCCGGCCGGGAGAGGCGGTCATCTTCTGGTCCTGCTTAGGGCTGCTGGGTGCGGGCCTTGCCTACCTGATCGCCATCCCGCTGATGGGGAGGTGAGGGAATGCGGCCGCTTCGCGACAATGCGCTCACCCTCGTCTTCGGCGCCCTGTTCTTCCTCGCCCTCGCGGGTCAGGCGGTCGCGGGCTTCCTCGACAACAACGAGATCCTCAGCATGCACGGGATGCCGCTCCTGACATTCGGCGCCTACCTGACGTCCGCGGACTTCACCGTCGACGTCGCCGAGAACTGGCAGTCCGAGTTCCTCCAGTTCTTCCTCTTCATCGCCGCCACCGTGTGGCTGGTGCAGCGCGGTTCGCCCGAGTCCAAGAGGCCCGGCGACGAGGGTCCCGGAGACGACAAGGAGCAGCTGGTGGGGGAGTACGCGGTCGCGGGGTCGCCCTCGTGGGCCAGGGCCCGCGGCATCCGTCAGGTGATCTACTCGAACTCGCTGCTCCTGGTGATGGGGGTGATCTTCCTGCTCTCGTGGCTGGCGCAATCGCTGGGCGGCGTGAACGTCGCCAATGAGGAGAACGCCCAGCACGGGATGCCGTCCGATCACGTGGCTCGACTACATCGGCTCGCCCGATTTCTGGTCGCGCACGCTGCAGAACTGGCAGTCGGAGTTCCTCGCGGTCGGAGCGATGATCGCGCTCTCGATCTATCTGCGTCAGCGGGGATCGAGCGAGTCCAAGCCGGTGGGCGCACCTCACCACACGACGTCGGTGTCATCCGACTGATCAACAGCCCTTCACGACGGATGCCGTGGGCTGAGAGCCCACGGCATCCGTCGTCCGGTGAGCGCGAGCGCTCCGCCGGTTGACTAGTTCTCGGAGATCTCGGCGACGGTCTCGCCCACGTCCTGAGCGGCGAGTGAGAGGGCGATGTCGGCCTGGCTGATGATGCCGACCAGGTCGTGCCCGTCGATGACGGGAAGACGGCGCACCTGGTAGCGCTTCATCACTTCCAGCGCGTCTTCGATGTCGTCGTCTGCGCCGATCGTGATCGGCTTGCCCTCGGCGAGCGACCCCGCCGTCGTGCTCGCAGGCTCTCCACCCTGGGCGAGGCATTTGACGACGATGTCCCTGTCGGTGACCATGCCCTTCAGGCGCTTGTCCTCGCCGCAGATGGGCAGGGCTCCGACATCCAGCTCTGCCATCAGCCGGGCGGCGTCGACGAGCGTGTCATTTTCACCCACGCAGCGCGGACCCGGGGTCATGATGTCCTTTGCGACTGTCATCTTTCCGCTCCAATCAGTTGGGCTGTCGACGCTACGGACACGCATGCATCGGACGCAGGGGCTTGACACTGCCGAATGCTCCGCCTAGCCGGCGTGCGCACCGGCCGTCGGCGATTCAGCGTCGAAGGGTCTGCGACGGATGCTCGCCGAACTCTGCGAGGTACTGCTGCGCGAACCGCCCCGAGTGCGCGAAGCCCCAGCGCAGCGCCGTATCGCCCACCGTCAGGCCGACGTCCTGACTGCTGAGCAGCTGCTCGCGGGCGAGGCGAAGCCGCAGCCTTCGGAGGAACTGCATAGGAGTCAGGTCGAACCTGCGCCGGAATGCCGCCTGCAGGGACCGGGTGGTGGTGCCGGCAGCCAGGGCGACATCACCGACGGTGATCGGCTCCGCCGCGTGCGCCTCCATGAATGCGACGGCGAGGCGAATGCGACGATGCGCAATCGCGGTGTCGGTGCGGGTCTCGAGGTCGACGAGCGGGTAGGTGGCCAGCATCGAGACTGCCGCCTGGCGGATCACCCGCGCGCGAAGGAGGGGAGCTGATTGCACTGCGCTCTCGTCGAGCAGAGTGCCCTCGAGCAGGGCGAGCGTCTCCGCGGCCAGCACCGGGCGGCTTCGGCGCGCATTGATTCCGTCGAAGCGGAGCCTCTCAGGCGGTTCGCCCGTGAGCGACTCGGCGACTGCGCGCAGGTAGCCCTCGTCGAAGCCGGCCGTGCGCAGGTGCGCGCCCGAGAACTCGACCCGCATCTCGTGCCCCGGGGGAATCAGGAAGGGAACTGACCCTGATCCGCGCTCGTCCCCGACCCGCCACCGATGTCTTCCGCGCACCGCATGGGCGATCATGACATCGCTGAAGGCATCAGTGCCCGATCGCACTCGTCCGCTGAAGCGCAGCGACGCGACCGACGCCGTGCCATCGGCGAAAGCCGACATCTCGTAGGCGAAGCCGCCGTGCGGCGATGCAGACAGGTCCATCTCCGCGCCGTAGAACTCGCTCATCGCGCGCTGAGCGTCATCGACGTCGCCCGTCCGGGCTCGCTTGCGATTGACGTGCCTGCCCGCGCTCATCGTGGCATCCCGGCCATGTTGCGGCAACTCCTGCACCCGGCATCCTGCAGATTGCCGGTGCCGCAGCTCACTCCTCTGCGATGACCTCGCCCCCCAGCGCCACATCTGCCGGCTCCGGTACGAGATAGAGACCGCTGGGAGAGTTCGCACAGAACATGAGCGCGTCGAGCCAGGCCCTGTTGAGGTGGGGCGAACGACTGCCGTGGAATTTGAACACGAGGTGCGCATGCGGATGGACCCACACGCTCGTGCGACCTCCGCCCGAGCCCAGCTCATCGCGCCAGGTGAAGAAGAACGGCTCGCCGCGGCGCAGTTTCGTTCCCATGACCACCTGCAGGTGCGCCAGAACCCTGTCGTCGAATTCGATGCGTGCCGTGTCCTCGTACATGAAACGTCCCATGGAGCCTCCCGCGCCATGTTCACGCACTCGCCGCACTCGGGCGCTCGGGCAGTCCACCAAACGCAATCGTGATCCATTGCGCGCGGTCGTGGGCCCGTCAGTGCGCGTGCGGGCATCGAAAACACCGGCATGTCCCTCCTCGGTCAGCTCAGCGCGCGACTACCGTCTCCCGGCCCCAGGTTCGAGTCGACAGGGTTGACATCTCGCGGCAGGCCGGCCCTTGTCCTGCGGCGCGTCGAGTACCGCGACACGAACTGAGTGTCAAGGCCGTATTGCTCGGGGGCGCACGAGCGGATGCTGGAGTCTCACCACCGGTTCAGGATCGGAGAAGCGCGGATGCGGGAAGAAGAGCGGATGCCGCAACGGGAAGCCGATCGGCGGCTCGCCCCGAGCGAATCCTGCGCATGGAGCGCTCGCCGTCATCCTCAGGGAGGACGGCCATGGGAAAGCTGATCTACGAAGGGAACGTCAGGGTCGATTTCGACGACCGGACCCTGGCGCATCTGCAGCTGGTGATCGGGTCCAAGCTCCGTCGTGGTGAACCCTTCCACTTCACCTGGAAAGACGACGCCAGCATCGGCGATGGCCGCACTTCCGTCTGGCTTCACCCGCGCTGCTCGCTTGTCTACAAGTTCTACGGTGGGCGGAATCCTCAGCTCAACGCCGCCTGGATCGACGCGCTCGCGCACACCGCGAACTCGCCGGGGGGGCTCTACCTCGTGCCCGAACCAGCCCAGACGAGTCGCCAGGAGCCTGCCGGCGAGCACGCCTCCGCGCTCTGAACGTCGGTCCGACCCCTCCCAACAGGAGAGCGGGGGTCGCCGGGAGCCGTTGCGCTCGAGAAGGTGTCTCAGCCCTTCACGCCGCCGGCGCTGATCCCGTGGATGATCTGCTTCTGAGCGAGGAAGAAGACGATGATCATGGGCGCCGTGGCGATGACGCTCGCCGTCACGATGAGCTCCCAGTGCCACTCGCCTCCGAATCCGAAGGCGTCGACGAGCGATTTCAGCCCGCGAGGAATCGTGAAGGTCGAGCTGTCCCGCAGATAGATGAGCGCGCGCATGAGGTCGGTCCAGACCGCCTGCACCTCGAACACGAAGGTCACAGCGAGTGCGGGCTTCGTGAGCGGCAGTGCGATCCGCCAGAACACCGCCCACGCCGAGGCGCCGTCGACCTTCGCCGCGTCGAAGAGGTCGCGCGGCAGCCCCAGCATGAACTGGCGCAGGAGGAACACGTAGAACGCGCTCGCGAACAGGTTCTGCGCCCAGAGGGGTACCAGCGTCCCGACCAGCCCCAGTGCGTTCCAGATGAGGAAGGTGGGGATCATCGTCACGGCACCGGGGAGCATCATGCTCGCAAGCACCAGGCCGAAGAGCGCCCCTCGTCCGCGGAACCGGTAGTGGGTGAAGGCCCAGGCCACCATCGCGCTCGAGAAGGTCACCGTCGTCGCGGCGAGGACGGTGACGATCAAGGTGTTGAGCAGCCACAGGCCGAGCGGCGCTTCCTGCCACACCGTGACGTAGTTCTCCCACGTGAAGGTCTTCGGGATGAGCCGGTTGTCGAAGACCTCCCCGCGGGGCTTGAGCGAGGCGCTGACCAGCCAGATGAACGGGTAGGCGAAGACGACCGCGAGCAGTGACAGTGCCGCGATGATCAGGGCACGGCGCACCCGCCTGGCGCGTGCGCCGGCGCCGCGTGCTCGCGCAGCCCTCGTCGTGCTGGTCGATGGCGCCTCCGGCGACGCCGCTGCAGAGGCTCCGCCGCTGGGGGTCGGTTCGATCGGCTCCTGGTGGCGCGGCGTCTCAGGTGGCAGGACGCGAGTCATCGACGGTCCTCCCCTTCGTAGTAGACCAGTCGTCGCGACACGATCAGCTGCACGGCGGTCACGACCATGACGAGCGCGAAGAGCACCCACGCCATGGCGGACGCGTACCCCATGTGCAGGAACTCGAACGCCTGCTGGAAAAGATAGATCGCGTAGAACAGCGCCGCATCATTGCTGTAGGTGGTATTGCCGGCGCCGAAGAACGCCGTATAGGCCTCATCGAATGTCTGCAGGCCGGCGATGGTGTTCACGACGATGATGAAGAAGAGCGCGGGGCTGATCATCGGAATGGTCACCGAGACGGACTGCCGCCAGAACCCCGCCCCGTCGAGACGCGCGGATTCGTACAGCTCCTCGGGGACGCCTTGCAGTGCGGCCAGCAGGATGATGACGGATGCCCCGACGGTCCAGAGGCTCATGATGATGAGTCCCGGCTTCACCCAGGCTCCGTCCGTCGTCCACGCCGGGCCGTCGATCCCGAAGAATCCGAGCACGGTGTTCACCAGCCCGTTCTGGCCGTTGAACAGGAGCAGGAAGAAGATGCCGACCGCCACCGGCGGTGTCATCTTGGGAAGGTAGAACAGCGTCCGGAACGTGCCCGCGCTGCGCCCCGCACGGTTGAGCAGGAGCGCCAGCGCGAGCGACACGATCACGTACAGCGGCACCTGGATCGCCGTGAAGAAGAGCGTGTTCCCGAGGGCCAGCGCGATCTTCGGATCCTGGAAGAGCGTGACGTAGTTCTCCGTGCCGATGAACCGCGGGCTGTTGATGACGTCGTAATCGGTGAGCGACAGATACACGCTGTAGATGAGCGGCCAGGCGGTGAAGACGAGGAAGCCGACGAGCCACGGGCTCAGGAACAGCAGGGCCGCGGTCACCTCACGGCGCCGCGCCTGCCGCCGCGTGCGGCGGCGCTCAGGGGTGGGCTCAGCGGTCGTGGGCTGAGGCTGGACGAGAGCGTGCGCCGACATGGGTCACTTCTTCTCGGATTCCAGTGATGCCCATGCCTTGTCGAGCGCGGATTGAGCGCTCTTCTGCGCCGTGCCGAGAGCGTCTTCGGGGCTCGCCTTGCCGTTGAGCACCGAGTTGACCGCGTCGAACAGTGCCGACTTGAACTCCGCATCGGCGGGGTTCGCCGGGAGAGAGAACGTGCTGTCGTTCGCCTCGTACATCTTGGCGACCGCGGTATCCCACGGCTCTCCGCCCGAGGTCGTCATGTCGCGGATCATCGCGTCGGCCTTCGCGTTGCCCGTGAGGATGCCGGTGAACGGCTTGCCTTCCTCGTCGCGGGCCTTGATCCGCGCCTCCGCCGCAGCCTGCCAGGCATCGATCGAGGTCATCGCGCGCGCGAACCGGCATGCGGCCTCGGGATTGCCGCTGCCGCTGGGGATCGCCCACGCCGATCCGGCGGCATAGGCCAGGGTCTTTCCCGAGCGATCGCGCACGGTGTCGAACGCCATGGGCGCGTCGGGTGACACGTCGTTGAGCACGTTGACGTACCACTGCTCCATCGGCATCGCGCCGAGCTGTCCTGACGCGAACTGGTTGCCCTCGCCGAAGAAGTCGGCGGAGTCGCGATACGCCTTGACTGCGCTGAACCCTCCCTGGTCGTCATAGATCGACGCTGCCCAGGTGAGCGCTTCGACGACGGCGGCGTTGTCGAGCTGCGCCTTTCGACCGTCCTGGGAGATGAGATCGGCGCCGTTCGCCTTGGCCCACAGCGGCAGGAACTCCGGCAGCTTCGAGTCGTAGCCGATGACCTGGATTCCGCCGCCCCCGCTCTTGGCGAGTGCCTTGTTGGCCGCGCTGACAGCATCCCAATCAGAGCCGTTCACGTCGTCGATCGTGAGTCCGGCAGCCGACAGCAGATCGCCGTTGGCCATCGTCAGCTGAATCGTGTTGAACTCCGGGATGCCGAACACCGTCCCGTCGAGCGTCACCTGTTCAAGGGCTGCGGGCACGAAATCTCCGGTCGGGATGGCCTCGCCCTCGATGCAGCGATCCAAGGGGATGATCGCCCCGCGCGCGGCCAGCGAGCCGATCTGATCTCTGTTGGCGTACACCATGTCGGGGGGTGTGCCCGTCGCGACCGCCGACAGGAACTGCTGCAGGTCGAGATCACCTTCGGCGAGTTTCACCTTCACGTCGCCGATCTGCTGCTGCGCGTAGTCGAGACGGCTGGTGGCCACTTCATCGACCCCGGAGAAGCCCATGACCGACAGCTCACCCGAGAGCTCTGTGTCGGTGCTGTAGTCCGCTTTGGTGTCGTCAGCACCTCCGGTGCCTACCGCGCAGCCCGTTGTGCCGAGGACGGCCGCTGCCGTCACCGCGGCGAGAATCGCTCGATTTGCTGTTCGCATGATGCACCTCTCTCGCCCGCGAGGAGTGGGCGGTGGTGACAAAATACGAAGCGGTTCGCCGAAGAGCCGAGGGCCTTGACGCGTTCACGCGTTCAGCGTATGACTCGCCTCAATGCGCGTGCGCAGCGTCATCGAACTAGGTGAGAGGGCGCACATTGTCAATGCGTGGACGAATGCTTCTGCCCTATGTCAATCTTCACCGAACCTGTGCGGGGGCATTCAATGAAGCGAATCGACATCTATTACGGCGGAGACCATTACAGCGTCGGAGGCAGGCAGCTGGAGGCAGTCCAGCACGAGATCGCGACGGGTCTCGCCTCCGGAGTTCACTGGCTCGAGGTCAACGAGGGCGACGGCAGGGAGCGGCAGGCATTCCTTCTGCTCACGCCTGGCGTGCCGCTGTCGATCGTGCCGATACCCGATCATCCGTCCGCACACAGCGGGGACGCGTGGGACCCTGCCGACGTCTTCGAGACGTAGGGGCCACACCCGTGCGATGAGCGGCTATTGCGCGGCTTCGAAGGCCTCGAGAACGGATGCGGGAATCCGGCCGCGCTCTGAGACCTTGTAGCCGTTCGACTTCGCCCATTCACGCACGGGGCCGTAATCCTGCTGTCCATTCCTGCGGCGTTTGCGCTCGGCCGCAGATGCCGCGGCACTTCGGGGGCCGCGACTGCTCGACACGGGGCGCGCTGCGTCGATGTAGGTTGCAAATGCATTGCGCAGCGCCGCCGCATTCTCGTCGCTCACGTCGATCTCGTAGGCGACCCCGTCCAGCGAGAAGAGGACCGTCTCACCTTCTCCGACTTCGAGGACGGTTCCATCGACATCATCGACGAGCTGGTGCACAATTCTTCTGGCCATGGAACGACAGTACCCGCACAATTGACCGCGGCCCTATGCGCAATTCCGATTGCGACAATTCCACGGCGAGAATGAATTCCGGCAATCGGGGGGCGAAGGTCAGGGGAGAAGTCCTGCCCGTCGTGCCGCGAGCACCGCCGCGTGGCGGGTCGAGGCATCGAGCTTCGCCATCGCTGATTGAAGATACGACTTCACCGTCGCCTCCTTGAGCGAAAGGCTCGCGGCGACTTCGACATTGGTCCACCCGAGGGCGGCGCACGCGAGCACGTCGAGCTCGCGGGGCGACAGCCGCGCCTTCGCCGCCTGAGTCACCGCCGCGTCGACCTGTGCGAGGGAGGACAGCCGGCGCTCGAGACCGCCGAGCCGATCGCGCAGCGCGGGGTCGGCCACCGTCGAGGAGATCGCGCGCAGCTGCGCATACGTCTCGCGGAGGTCGTCGAGTGCGGCACTCGAAAGCGTCGCCGCCTGTTCGACAGCCGGCACGGCGCGGAGCCGCCGCTCGACCTCGTCGCGGACGCGGAGCTCTGTCGCCACCTCTTCCGCGGCCCGGAGTGCCGGTGCGACGGCGGCGTCCGCGACAGGCGATGCCGCGGACCATGACCCGCAGTAGATGACGCCTCGAGACTTGCCCGAGGTGACGATCGGCACGGCGAAGAGCGTCCCGATGCCTTCGCCCAGGATCGGGCCGTCGTAGTCGTGAGTGATGCCGCGGGCCACACGGTAGTCGAGTGCCAGACGGGGACGAGCTTCGATGAAGGCCTTGCCGCCGAGCCCTCGCCCTGCGCGCACGACGAGCCCCTCGAGGTTGTGCGTGCGACTGCCCGTGATCGCCGAGATGTGGATCTCACCCTCCTGCGCGAGGCCGCCGAACACCACGGGAAATGTGGTGCGGCGCGCGAGATCGTCGACGGCGCGCTCCATCAGGAGAGTGTCCGCTGCATCGCTCATGGGTGGGATCACGCACCACCTGCTTCCATCGAACCGGCACGACGTCGTGATCGGTAGCGATGACATTATCACCGGCCGCACGGGTTGCCGCTCCGCGGGCAGCGACCCGAACGGCGGATCGATGGCCGCGCCCGGAACCGGCTCCGCCGACAGTCGCTGCGGCGTGGCTCGCACGGCAGCCCGCGCGTCCGGTGCGGCGGGCGCGGCCGTGGCCCGCGCCGCAGCCGGCCTACCCGGCCGCGGCGCGTTCCAGATCGAGGAGGTGCCGCTTGACCTCGGGTCGCCCCCCGTATTCACCGAGCGACCCGTCGGCGCGCACCACGCGGTGAACAGGCACGATGATCGAGAACGGCGTCGTCGCGCACGCCGTTCCGACCGCCCGTGCTGCTCCGGGGCTTCCTGCCGAGATCGCGACCTCGCCGTAACCGGCCGTCTCGCCGTACGGGATGCGGCGCACGGCTTCGAGCGCCGCCCGCCGGAACCCGGTGGCCAGTCTCCAGTCGAGGTCGACGTCGAACTCGCGCCGCTCGCCTTCGAAGTACTCGTCGAGCTGACGGTCGATATCGCCGCCCGCCTCGTCATCCGGCACGGGCATGGCATGCAGCTGGAGTGCGATCCGGGTGAGCTCGGGGTCGAGCGGCGCGTCCATGGGGTGCAGCGTCACGATGCCTTCGCTGCCCGCGACGATGAGGATCTCGCCGATGGGGGAGGGGTGGACGCGGAACGAGATGTCGGTCATGCGACCATCCTGGCGAGGAGGTCGCCGCCTCTGAGGGCGACCTCCGGGAATGCGGATGGGAGGGTCTTCGGAGCCCCTGGGGAGGAACGGCTGATCAACCGGCGTGTCGGCAATCCGGCGAAACTCGGACCTGCCTCCCGCGCCGGGCCGAAGCGCCGCATACGCTGGCTCGTGTGCGGCGAGCTGAAGGAAGCGCCTTGAGGGGCGCGGAGGACCACGTGCCCTCGGCACCCGTGACCCCCGGTGACCTGGGTCTTTCCGAACCAGGAGTGACGGTCGTGCACATCGCGGAGCCCGAGCGGGAACGTCTGCGGAGAGAGATCGGGATGCTGGGCGGCGCGTCGACACTGCTGCATTACGCCGATTTCCCCGAAACCGGCATCGAGATCACGAAGGCCCACCCGGGAAGTCTTCCGCAGTTCATCACCGGCCGCTCCACTCTGCTGTCCAATCTCTTCCGCGACGAAGTCGCCCTTCGCACCGCCCGCATGGCCGCGGAGCGCCTGACCGCGAAGAACGTCGAGCTGCGCACCGCCCGCGGGCTGGATGCTGTGCGCCTGGGTGTCGGCCTCGCCTCCTGGCGCATCGGCGGGCTCTCGTGCACGGCGCCGGTCCTGCTGCGTCCCCTCGCGATCCGGCGGCACCACGCGGACTTCGAGCTCAAGCTGCACGGCGCGTTCACGGTCAATCCCGAGCTTGTGCGGGCACTCCGCACCCACTTCGGTATCGAGCTCGACGGCGCGGCCCTTGCGGCCCTTGCGTCGGAGGGCGGCGTCTTCAAGCCGCAGCCGGTCATCGATCACCTTCGAGCGCTCACCGCGTCGATCGAGTCGTTCACGGTCAAGCCGCGGCTGGTCGTGTCGAGCTTCGCCGATGTCGGCGGCCCCATGTCGCGCGATGCGGCGGATCTCGATCACCTCATCCTCAATGCGCTCGCGGGCCACCACGACGATCGGGAGCGGCTGACGACGCAGCGAGATGTGCCGCTGCGGACGAACCCCGATGAGCGGCCCCCGGCATCCGATCTCCTCCTTCTCGACGCCGATGCCGAGCAGGAGCGCGTCCTCGCCCGCATCATCGCGGGCCAGTCGCTCGCGATCCACACGCTTCCCGGCACCGGCGGCACGCAGACGGTCATCAACGCCGTCGGAGCTCTCGTCAAGGACGGCAAGCGGGTGCTCATCGTCAGCGCACGCCGATCGACGCTCGAGGGCGTGCGCCACCGGCTCGCGAGCATCGGGCTCTCGGGACTGGCCGTCTCTCCGCGCGATCTCCAGCGCGACCTCATCAGGGCCATCACGCGCAATGAGAAGGCAGAGCAGCCCAAGGTCTCGGACATCGACGACGCTCTCGTGCGGCTGCGCGGCGTGCTGCGCGACTACCGCGGCGCCGTCACGCGCCGCCATGAATCGCTCGGGGTGTCGATGCTCGACATCCTCCGCACACTCGCGGGACTCTCCACCCGTCAGCCCGCTCTCGAGACGGCGGCCCGCTTCGATCTCGCGACGCTCGAGGCTCTCGCCCGTGGGCGAGCGGAAGCTGCGGCCACACTCGCCGCCGCTGCGCGGCTCGGCGAGTTCAAGGTGGGGCCCGGCGAGTCCCCCTGGTACGGGGTGAGCTTCGCGACCACCGAGCAGGCTCGCGCCGCCCACGGCCTCGCGGGAGCGCTGCACCGCCGCGATCTTCCCGCGCTGCTCGAGCGCGCCTACGAGCTCATCGGACAGACCCGGATGCGCCCGTTCCGCACGATCACCGAGCTCGGTGCGTATCTGCGTGTGCTGCAGGGGATCCGCGACTCGCTCGACCGCTTCAGCCCGACCGTCTTCGAGCGCCCGCTCGGCGAGCTGATCCAGGCGCACGGCCCGCGCCGCGAGGCTCCGGACCTCACGGGAACGCGCCGCCGGCACCTTCGCCGCCTGTCGCGGGAGTACGTGCGTCCAGGCGTTCACATCGCCGACATGCACGAAGCCCTGCTGCGCGTGCAGCAGCAGCGCACCGAGTGGCAGAAGCACGTCGATGTCGGCGTGGTGCCCGAGCTTCCGCTGGGTCTCGGCGACGTACATGTCGCATGGCAGCGAGTGGAGGCCGACCTCGGCCAGCTCGACGGCATCCTCGGCCGCGAGGGCGCGGCGAGGCTCGCCACGCTGCCGATCCCCGCGCTCGTCCGGACGCTCGCCGGCCTCGCCGCGGAGTCCGACGTGTTCGACAACCTGATGGAGCGCGCCGCGCTGCGCAGCGAGCTCGCCGCGCTCGGGCTCGATCCGCTGCTGACCGAGCTCTCGGTGCGGCACGTGCCCGAAGACCGCGTCGGCGATGAGCTGGACTACGCGTGGTGGCAGTCCGCCCTCGAGCACCTGCTGCGCAGCGACCGCGCGCTCCTCGGAGCCAACACTGCGGTGGTGGATCGCCTCGAGCGCGACTTCCGGCTGGTCGACGAAGCCCATGCCGCAGCATCCGGCCCTCTGCTGGCCGCTCAGCTCGCGACCCAGTGGCGGATCGGGATCGTCGATCATCCCTCCGAGGCGGCCGCGCTGAAGCGCGCGCTGAAGGAGGGTGTGGCGGATGCTTCGCTGCTGAGCGCCTCCGCTCCGACGCTGCTGCGCGCGCTCGCGCCCGTGTGGCTCGCCTCTCCGTACGACGTGCCGGCCATTCCCGACGAACCCTCTTTCGACGTCGTCGTGATCGCGGATGCCGGAGCGTTGTGCCTTGCGGAGGCGGTGCCCGCTCTGCGCCGCGCCGAGCAGGTCGTCGTCTTCGGCGATCCTGTGACGCAGAAGCCCACGCCGTTCCGTGTCGCGACCAGTGTGAGCCGGGCCGATCCGATCGAGGAGGACGGCCCGCCCTTCGATGAGACGAGTGTGTTCGAGCGCCTCGCGGAGCTGCTTCCGGTGGAGACCCTCACCCGCAGCTACCGGGCAGGCGGGGAGGACCTCGCGCGACTGGTGAACGACGCCTTCTACGGCGGTGAGCTGGTGTCGCTGCCCTGGGCGGGCTCGTACCTCGGCCGCGGGAGTCTGAGCGTCGACTACGTCGAGGGCGGCGTGGGCGCCCCCGATCCCGTCACGGGTGCCGTCGAGAGCCCGGATGCCGAGGTCAACCGCGTTGTGACCCTCGTCGTGGAGCACGCGATCAACCGCTCATCCGAGTCGCTCATGGTCGTCACGGCGAGCACGAAGCACGCCGAGCGGGTGCGCGCCGCGGTCGAGACCGCCTTCGCCGGACGATCCGACGTCGCCGACTTCGTCTCGCGCGACACGGCCGAGCCCTTCGCCGTGCTGACGCTCGAGGAGTCCGTCGCCGAGAGCCGCGATCGGGTGGTCTTCTCGCTCGGATTCGGCCTCACACGCCACGGGCGCGTGCTCAGCGACTTCGGCGACCTCTCCACGCCCGACGGCGACAGGCTGCTGACCGTCGGCATGACACGTGCTCGCCGTTCGATGGTGATCGTGTCGTCCATCCGTCCATCCGCGTTCGACGACGGACGACTGGACCACGGCGCGGCGACGCTCATGTCGATCCTCGGCGGCGTCGCCTCGCGCTCCCGCGAAGCCCGGCTCGAGGATCTCGCCGATCCGCTCACGCGCGCTCTCGCGCACGAGCTGCGGGCTCTCGGCGTCTCGGTGGATGTGCACTACCGAGGACTCCTGCCCCTCGTCGCGCAGTACGACGGCAAGGCTGTCGTGGCCGAGATCGATCCCGAGACGCAGGGTGAATCGCTTCGCGAGGCCCTGCGCCTTCGGCCCCAGATCCTGCGCCGTCTGGGCTGGCACTACGTGCGGGTGCACGCGTTCGATCTCTACAGCGACCCCGCGGGGGTGGCATCCCGGATCGCGGCGCTTCTCGGAGTGGCGCCCGAGGCGGCCATCGCCGAGACGGACACCCAGCCGTTCGATGTCCGCGAGTGACCGTCAGCGGGTCGAGCGCGTGCCCGGCAGTCGCCGCGCGAAGCTGACACCGGCACCTGGCACGACACGCGAGCCGGCGCCCGCGGACGAGAACTCCGAGCCGCCGGCGGCAGACGCGGCATCCGGCTCCGAGAAAGGTCCGAACGACGAGCGCATGCGGCGGGACGTGCCGCCGCACTGGTGAGCGCTCAGGCCCTGGGCGACTGCTTCTCGAGGAGGTCGCGGATCTGCACGAGCAGTTCGGCTTCGGTGGGCAGCGGCTCCTCCTCCGGCTGCGGGATGCCCTTGCCCGCCGCCTGCCGATCCTTGAGGCGGTTCATCGGGTGGACGAACACGAAGTAGACGACCACCGCGACCGCGACGAAGTTGATGATCGCCGCGATGATGAGCCCGATTGCGAAGTCGGTCGTGCCGCCGCGGATGTTCGGGATGCCGATGACGACGTCGGTGAGTGCGTCCGCCTGGAAGATCAGGGCGATGAGCGGATTGATGAGCCCCGCCACGATCGCGTTGACGATGCCGGTGAAGGCCGCCCCGATGACGACGGCGACGGCGAGGTCGATGACGTTGCCGCGGAGGATGAATGCCTTGAAGCCCTGGATCATCTCGTTCCTCTCTTGTCCCGGCGTCAGCCGGTCACGAGCCCGATGGGGCGGGGGAGGATTTCGTCTCGGTCTTCGTGGCCTTCGAAGGCGAGGAGTCGCCGCCTGACGACCCGCTCGACGTCGACGCGGACCCCTGCGCGGCCGGACGCGAGTCCGTGCGGTAGAAGCCCGAGCCGTTGAAGGTGACCCCGATCGAGCCATACTCCTTGCGGAGCGCGCCTCCGCACTCGGGGCACTCGGTCAGCGTGGCGTCGGCGAAGGACTGCACTGCTTCGAAGCGGTGACCGCACTGCTTGCAGGCATACGCGTAGGTGGGCATCAGGCTCTTTTCGTAGGTCTGCTCGAACTCAGCGCCGCGCGGGCGTGAGCGTGAGTGTCTGAGTGGGGGTGACGACGCCGGTCACGCGCTGATCGTGAAGATCTCGCGGCACCTCGTCGAGGATCTCGGTGTCGTAGACGACGGCGTACACGGGAGGGCAGCGCTCCATCGAGCCGATCGTCTTGTCGAAGAACCCGCGACCCCAGCCGAGGCGCATGCCGCTGCGGTCAACCGCGGCGGCGGGGATCACAAGCAGGTCGACGCTGTTGACGGCGATCGGCCCGAGCAGCTCGCCGACCGGCTCGGGCAGCCCGTACATGCCCTCTGCGATGTCGATGTCGGGGGTGGCGACCGACCAGTCGAGCAGGCCGTCCGCGCGCGTCACGGGCAGGAGCACCCGGATGCCGCGTCCCACCGCACGATCGACGAACTCGCGCGTCCCCGGCTCGGTGGTGGTCGAGAGGAAGCACGAGAGTGAACGGGCGCCGACCCTGGCCACGAGCGCATCGAGCTGTTCCGTCACACCCCGAGCGGCGGCATCCCGTGCCGATTCCGACAGGCACTGCCGGCGTTCGCGAAGCTCGGCGCGCAGGGCGCGCTTCGCGTCGGCGATCGCATCGGACATGGACTGATTCTAGGCGTCGGTACCTCGCGCGGGCTTGCGCAAGGCCCTCGGTGGGCCCGGAGGGGGCCAAGTAGGATCGGACAATGCCCCATAAGCCCTTCAAGGCGGTCATCCCCGCCGCCGGACTCGGCACTCGCTTCCTTCCTGCCACCAAGGCGATGCCGAAGGAGATGCTCCCGGTCGTCGACAAGCCCGCGATCCAGTACGTCGTCGAAGAGGCGAAGCTGGCCGGCATCCGCGACGTGCTGATCATCATCGGCCGCAACAAGAACAACCTGTCCAACCACTTCGACTCCGTCCCCGAGCTCGAGCGCAATCTCGAGAAGAAGGGCGACCTGGACAAGCTGGCGAAGGTGCAGGAGTCCAGCGATCTCGCCGACATCCACTTCGTGCGCCAGGGCGAGCCGAAGGGCCTCGGTCACGCGGTCCTGCGGGCCCGTTCGCACGTGGGGGACCACCCCTTCGCCGTCCTGCTCGGCGACGACCTCATCGACGAGCGCGATCCGCTGCTGACGACGATGCTCGCCGAGCACGAGCGCACCGGTGCCGCGATCATCGCCCTGATGGAGGTCCAGCCCGACCACATCCACATGTACGGAGCGGCTGCCGTCGAGGAGACCGACAGAGACGGCGTGCTCAAGGTGACCGGCCTCGTCGAGAAGCCCGATGCCGCGGACGCCCCGTCCAACTTCGCCGTGATCGGCCGCTACGTGCTGAGCCCCGACGTCTTCGACATCCTCGAGCGCACCGAGCCGGGCAAGGGCGGCGAGATCCAGCTGACCGACGCCCTGCAGGTGATGGCCGCTGATCCAGACGGTCCCGGCGTGTACGGCGTGGTGTTCCGGGGTCGCCGCTACGACACCGGCGATAGAGTGGATTACATCAAGGCCATCGTGCAGCTCGCCGCGGATCGCGAGGATCTCGGACCCGAGCTGCGACCCTGGTTCAAGGAGTTCGCTGCGACACTGTGACGACACAGTGAGGCTGTCCGGCTGAGGGGGGATCGTGGATCTGACGGCTCCCCGCAGGCATGGGCCGGTGTCGATACGCCTGGTTCGTCCGCGTGACGCGCGCGTCCTCCAGCAGGAGCTGCTGTCGAACCGGTCCTGGCTGCGTCCGTGGGAGGCCACGAGCCCCGACGGTCCCGTGTCGTTCGACATGCGGCTCGGCATCCGGCGGCTGCTCCAGCAGTATCGCGACGGGCAGGGTGTGCCGTTCGTCATGGAGTACGACGGCGAGATCGCTGGGCAGCTGAACGTCTGGGGCATCGCGCGGGGGTCCCTCGCCTCAGCCACGATCGGCTATTGGGTGAGCGAACGCTTCGCCGGGCGCGGCATCACCACCATCTCTGTCGCGATGGCCACCGACATCTGCTTCAGCGAACTGCGTCTGCACCGGATGGAGATCTGCATCCGTCCTGAGAACCGCGCGAGTCTCCGGGTCGTCGAGAAGCTCGGGTTCCGGTACGAGGGTCTCCGCCGGCGTTTCATCCACATCGATGGGGATTGGCGAGACCACTACGCATTCGCGCTCGTGCGCGAAGAGGTGCCGGGTGGCATCCTCGAGCGGTGGGTGCAGGGACGGGTGCCGCAGGACGCGGCGGCGATCCCACCCGCAGACCGCTTGCACGCCTGACCCGATTCGCTCGTCTTCGCCCGGCCCCGGCCCGGCTCGGGACGACACGCCGGTATATCACCGACGTCCGACATGACCTCGCCTACCGTGGACACATGGGCGGGCAGGTGCTGGGCGGGGGAGTCATCGTTCTCGTCGCCGTGCTCCTGTGGCTCGTGTATCTGCTTCCGTCGTGGGCGAGCCGTCGCCAGTACGACGCCGCCGAGCGGAATGCCGTTCGCCTCAATCAGGCGCTCCGCGTGCTCGCCGAGACGAGCGAGACGCCCGATGAGGTCAGGCTCGAGCTCAACGCCCGCACGGCGCTGGCGCAGCAGCGGCTCGCGCGCCGCGCGCTCGTCGAGCGGGAAGAGCTCGCCAAGCGCGCGCAGGCCGAGCATGACCAGGCCGGTCTCGAAGAAGCGCGGGTCGCTCTCGCCGTCGCGCGGGACCAGCCGGCAGCTCGACGCGCCCGGGCCCGACGCCGGGCCCGCCTGCTCGCCACCACGATCGGGCTGATGGCGGTCGGGCTGGTGGCATGGGGCGCATTCTCCGCCGCGTGGGGCCTGCTGACGGTCGGCGTGGCGCTGAGCGTCGTGTGCGCCGCACTGCTCCGCCGGATGGCGCGAGTGGGTCGCCGCGCGATCTCCGGTGCGACGGTGACGGGTGCGACGGTGCGGACCCAGACCGCGGTTCAGGATGTCGCGCTCGCTGCCGAGGAGCGCTCGTGGGCGCCCCGCGAGCTGCCTCGTCCGCTCACCGCGTCGGCTGGGTCGCGCGCAGCCGCCGTGCTCGATGCCGCCGAGGCGCGTGATGCCCTTCGCGAGGCCGCCCTCGAAGAGGCTCTGCGTGCCAGAACCGAGGCCGAACGTCCTCCCTCGATCACCGCGGCACGCCGTGCACGCGCCTCCGAAACCGCATTCGCACGCATGGGTCACGTCGATGACGAGCAGATCGAAGCGCATGTGCGTCAGCTCCTCGAGCGCCGTGCTGTGGGCGGCTGATCGGCCGCTCACCTCGATTCGGAGGCACCTTGCGAGCGTGCTAATGTAGCGGAGGTTCAAGGGCCTGTGGCGCAGTTGGTAGCGCGCTTCGTTCGCAATGAAGAGGTCAGGGGTTCGAATCCCCTCAGGTCCACAACACGGAAAGAGCACCCCCAGCGGGTGCTCTTTCTTCGTTGAGGCTGGACGATGATGCTCACCCCATTCGGGTTGCGCCTCCCGTGCGCCGGGGTGCGTCAGCGCTAGGGTCGGGCCATGAAGAACTGGCTCGTGATCGTCATCCTCGCCGTGTCGCAGTTCGTCATGGTGCTGGACAGCACCGTGATGAACGTCTCGATCTCACAGGTGGCGAGCGACCTCGACACGACGATCACGGGCATGCAGGCGGCCATCACCTTCTACACGCTCACCATGGCGGCGTTCATGCTGACCGGCGGCAAGCTCGGCGACAAGCTCGGCCGCGGCCGGGCGTTCAAGATCGGCGCTGTCATCTACGGCATCGGATCGCTCATCACCGGCCTCAGCCAGAACCTCGGCATGCTGCTGTTCGGCTGGTCGCTCGTCGAGGGGCTCGGTGCGGTCCTCGTCATCCCCGCGATCGCCGCGCTCGCGGCGATCAACTACACCGGCAAGGCCAGGGTGGCGGCTTTCTCGATCCTCGGTGCCGCCACGGGTCTCGCCGCCGCAGCCGGTCCGCTGATCGGCGGCCTCGCGACCACCTATGCGTCCTGGCGCTTCGTCTTCTTCGGCGAGACCGTGATCATGATCTTCGTGCTCATCTTCGCCGGCCGGATCAAGGACGTTCCGGCGACACCGTCGCTCAAGATCGACATCCCGAGCGTGATCCTCTCGGCGGGCGGCATGGCGCTGCTCGTCTTCGGCGTGCTGCAGTCCAAGACATGGGGCTGGTTCACGCCGCTCATCTCGCCCGAGATCAACGGCGTCGAGATCGCACCGCTCGGCGTCTCGCTCGTGACGTACCTGATCCTCCTCGGCATCGTCGTGCTGTGGCTGTTCCTGCGACGTCAGCGCAAGCTCGAGGATGCCGGCCGCAACCCGCTGCTGAAGGTGAGCCTGCTGTCGATTCCCGCGCTGCGCAGCGGACTGGCCGGATTCCTCGTGCAGTACTTCGCGATCGCGGCGCTCTTCTTCGTGATCCCCGTGTACCTGCAGACGATGCTCGGCAACAACGCACTCGAGACGGGCCTGAAGATCCTCCCGCTTTCGGCCGGTCTCGTGCTGTGCTCGATCGTCGGGTCGTGGCTCACCCAGCGCCGCTCCGCGAAGTACATCGCCCGGGCGGGGCAGGCCACGATGGCCGTAGGCCTCTTGATCGTGCTGGTCTCGATTCAGCCCGAGCTGTGGGACTGGGCCTTCGCGATCGGGATGTTCGTGATCGGCGCAGGCTTCGGACTGCTCGCCTCGCAGCTCGGCAATGTGAACATGTCCGCCGTTTCGAAGGAGGACACGTCCGAGGTCGGCGGCCTGCAGGGCACATTCCAGAACCTGGGCTCGTCGTTCGGAACCGCGATCGTCGGATCGGTGTTCATCCTGCTGCTGTCCTCAGGGTTCGCCACGGCCGTCCAGGCGAACGACAAGGTGACTCCCGAGGTCCAGAGCCAGGTCACCCAGGTGCTCGCCGAGCAGGGCGTGCCGATCATCTCGCAGAGCGAGGCGGAGAAGCTCGTCCTCGACGCGGGAGCCGACTCCGAGGTGGCGACTGCGGTCGCTCAGGACTACGCCGACTCGCAGGTCGAAGCCCTCAAGCAGGCGCTGTTCATCGTCTTCGCTCTGCTCTCGGTATCGCTCATGCTCGCGCGCAACCTCCCGGCCGAGATCGTGGCGAAGCCCGAGGAGGAAGAGGCAGAGCCGGCCGTGGGTACTGTGTGACCTGCCTCTGACCCGCAGAACAGCGGATGCCTCGACCCGGCCGGGTCGAGGCATCCGCTGTTCGAGGATTACGCGGTCGCGTGCTCGCGAGCTCGCAGATCCTTGCGCAGGATCTTGCCCGAGGTGGACTTCGGGATCACGTCGATGAACTCCACCCGCCGGACCTTCTTGTGCGGAGCCACGTGCTCGGCCACGTAGGCCATGACATCCTCTGCGGTGAGTCCCGAGTCGGGCACGGCGACGACGAAGGCCTTGGGGATCTCCTGCTTGTCGTCATCCTGAACCCCGATCACCGCGGCATCCATCACGTGCGGATGACCGAGGAGGAGCGCCTCGAGCTCGGCGGGCGCGATCTGGTAGCCCTTGTACTTGATGAGCTCCTTCACCCGGTCGACGATCGAGAAGTATCCGCCCTCGTGATAGACCGCGATGTCGCCGGTGTGGAGGAATCCGTCGTCGTCGAGCGTCTCAGCCGTGGCCTCAGGGTTGTTGAGGTAGCCGAGCATGACGTTGGGTCCCTTGACCCACAGCTCACCGGGGAGCGTCACCCCGTCGGGGCCGACCTCGGTGATCTCGTCGCCGGTGGCCGGGTCGATGAGCTTGCAGAGCTCGTTCGGCAGCATCGTCCCGACCGAGCTCACCGGGATGTCGTGTGCGGTCGTCAGGCATCGCGTGCGAGACCGGGCTCAGCTCGCTCATGCCGTAGCCCTGCATCATGCGCGCGTGGATGCGCCGTCCCGCCAGCTCTGCGGTCTCGCCGTCGAGGGGAGCGGCTCCAGAGAAGACGGTGTGCACACTCGAGATGTCGAACTGATCGACGATCGGATGCTTGGCCAGCGCGACCGCGATCGGCGGCGCGATGTAGAGATAGGTGCAGCCGAAGTTCTGGATGTTGGTGAGGAACTCGACCAGGTCGAATTTCGGCATGGTCACGAGGCGTGCGCGCTGACGGAGGGCGAGGTTCAGCAGCACCGTCATCCCGTAGATGTGGAAGAACGGCAGCACCGCCAGCACCCGGTCGTCGGCGTGCAGCCGGATGTTCACCCGGGACTGCTGGACGTTGGCGACGAGATTGCGGTGGCTGAGCATCACGCCCTTGGGGATTCCCGTGGTGCCGGAGGAGTAGGGGAGCACCGCGACGTGAGTCGCCGGGTCGAAGGCCACTTCGGGGGCGGCGTGCTGCTCGGTGAGGAGCTGGCGCAGGTTTTCGTGTCCGTGCGCGCCGTCGAGCACGATCACTCGATCGTGCGGCATCCCCACCGCTTCCGCTGCCTCCGAGGCCTGGCGCAGCAGCGGCGACACCGTGACCAACCACGTGGCACGGGCATCCTTCAGCTGCTTGGCGATCTCTCCGGCCGTGTAGAGGGAGTTGATCGTCGTGACGGTTGCGCCCGCACGCAGGATGCCATGGAAGACCGTCGCGAAAGCCGGGATGTTGGGGCAGAGAAGGCCCACCGTGGTGCCGACGCCCACGCCGCGGGCCGCAAGAGCCCCGGCGAAGGCATCGATCTGGGCCTTGAGTGCGCCATACGTCGTCTCGACTCCGGTGGCGGGATCGACGAGGGCGATGCGTGCCGCGTCGTCTGCGGACAGCGAGCCGAACAGGTAGTCGTAGACGCTGACGTCGGGAATCTCGACGTCGGGGTACGGGCTTTCGAACACGAGGTTTCTCCCTTGATTCATCGTGCGGTCGTCCGGCGTCCTTGCCGGGCTGCGTCCATCCTCGCATGCCGCCGAAAAGCCTGCGACTGAGTGCCGTGCATGACGGAACTCAGTCGCAGGGCGGTGGGGCTCAGGTGAGCGCGTGGGCGCCCTGCCGGCCGGCGTGCAGGCGTTGGTCGGCCAGCTCCTCCGCTGCCTCCAGCGGGGTGATTCCGCGGTGCTCGGCCTCATCGAACACGCGGCGGACGGTGTCGCCGATGGCGGCGACGCGCTCCATGATCTCGGCCTTCGTGCCGAGCTTCTTCGCCTCGAGGTCGAGATAGATGACGCCCCCCGCGTTCACCAGGAAGTCCGGTGCGTACAGGATGCCGCGCCCCGCGAGCCGGGCGGCGCCGTCATGGGAGGCGAGCGGGTTGTTGGCGGGACCGCACACCGCGCGCGCGTCGAGGTGATCGATGACCTCGTCGGTGAGCACCCCGCCGATTCCCGCGGGAACGAAGACGTCGGCGGGCACGAGATGCTCGGTGCCCGGCTCGATCCACTGCGCGCCGAGCTGGACCGCCAGATCGCGCTTGGCGGTGTTGACATCGGTCACGGCGAGATGGGCGCCCTCGGCGGCGAGGCGGACGGCGAGACGACTGCCGACCTGCCCGAGACCGGAGATCGTGATGCGCCGGCCGGAAACCTCACCGGAGCCGGTCACGCGCTCGAGCGTCGCGCGCAGCGACTCGTAGACGCCGACGCTGGTGGGGCCGGCGGGTTCACCCGAACCGCCCACGGCGTCGGGCAGCCCGACGACGTGCTCGGTGCGCTCGCTGACGGTCAGCATGTCGTCGGTCGTGGAGCCGACATCTTCGGCTGTCCGGTAGAGCCCGTGCAGCGATTCGACGGCATCGCCGAGGTCGAGGAAGGCGGCGCGGCGTCGCTCGGCATCCAGTGCCATGCCCGGCTCGAGGCGGATCACGGCCTTGCCGCCGCCGGCGTCGAGGCCCGCCGCCGCATTCTTCAGAGTCATCGCCGCCGACAGACGAAGAGCGTCGCCGAGAGCGTCGCTCCAGTGCGGGTAGGTCCACAGGCGGGCGCCGCCGAGCGCGGAGCCGAGCACGGAGGAGTGGAGTGCGACGGCGATGAACAGTCCGCTCCGGCGTCCGGTGATCACCTCCACTCGTTCGTGGGTGAAGTCGGGGAGGGGCAGGTCATGCGGAGTGTGCGACATCGCGGTCATCCTTCGGGCGGGCCTTGTGGGCTGTGCTCTGCGGAGCCGCGGCTTTGCGGCATCCGCTCTCCATTCTGCCTCTCTGAGGAGGGCTCTGAGCGACCTCTCACGTGAGCATCGCGCGCGGATATGCTGGCCGTCGTGAGCGCCCACCTCCCCACCCGCAGCCGGCTCGTCCACGACTCTCTGCGTGCTGCCGGCATCTCCGGTGAGATCGTCGTGCTCCCGGATGCCGCGTCCACGGCGGTGCTCGCGGCCGGCGCTCTCGGCATCGAGGTCGGGGCGATCGCGAACAGCCTGGTGTTCTGGTCGGACGGCGCGCCGCTCCTGGTGATGACGAGCGGCGCCCATCGTGTCGACACGGCCGCGCTCGCGCAGCGACTGGGGCGCTCGGCGATCACGCGGGCGACTCCGGACCAGGTGCGGGAGGCCACCGGGCAGGCGATCGGGGGAGTGGCGCCGACGGGGCATCCGGAGCCGCTCACCACGATCGTCGACGAGGCTCTCGCCGGCTACCCCGAGATCTGGGCCGCCGGCGGCACGCCGCACACGGTGTTCCCGATGACGTTCGACGAACTCGTGCGGCTGACCGGCGGCACGGTCGTCAAGGTCGACTGATCCGGCTCACGCGCGCAGGATCTCTCGGCACACCAGGGCAGCCGCGGCCGACCACGCCTGCGGGCGGCATGCCGCCGGATAGGGAGTCGGAACGGGCGTGACCTGGCGCGCGTCGCCCGAGTAGAGCTCGGGCACCCGGAAGTCGAACCCTTCGGCCGCGGTCGAGAAGCTCCTCGACCACGCGGAGCGACTGCTCGGCGCAGTCCGGCGCGATGCATTCCGCGCGCGATGATCGCGGTGTCGTGGGCCCAGACGCTGCCGCCGTGGTAGCTCAGCGGCCAGTAGCCCGCGGCATCCGTCGACATCGTCCGGATGCCGAACCCGGACGACATCGTCGGGCCGACCAGCAGATCGGCGACTGCCGCTTCGTCTGCGGGGTCGAGGATGCCGGTGCCGAGCAGATGGCCGATGTTCGAGGTGAGCGTGTCGACCGGGCGACCCTCGCGGTCGAGCGCGATCGCGGGGTAGCGGCCTTCCGGTGTGTCCGACCCAGAACCGCTCTGCGAACCGCGCCTTGAGGTCGCCCGCCCAGTCCCGAAGACGATCCCCTCCTTCACGACCGAAGCCGTCGAGCAGACCGGCACCGCGCGATCGCCGCTTCGTAGGCGTATCCCTGCACCTCGCACAGTGCGATTGGCCCTTCGGCCAGCCGTCCGTCGCGCCACTGGATCGAATCGCCGGAGTCCTTCCAACCCTGATTCGACAGCCCGTGCCCGGTCTCGTCGACGTAGTCGAGGAACCCGTCGCCCGCGCTCGCGACGATCCACTCCAGAGCCCGCTCGAGGTTGGGCAGCAGTGCGTGCACCTCGGCTTCGGGCATCCCGGCTGCCGATGCTTCGGCGAGCAGAGCACACCCAGAGCGGCGTGGCATCGACGGTCCCGTAGTACAGCGGCGGCAGCACGATCCCCTCACCGGGCAGTGCGAGCTGGCCCGATCGCACCTCGTGGAGGATCTTGCCGGGCTGCTGGGCGGTCGCCCGGTCGGTCGTCGTCCCCTGCAGCCGGGCGAGGACGCGGAGGGTGGATGCTGCGATCCCGGTGTCGATCGGCAGCGCGAGGCGAGCGGTCCACAGCGAGTCGCGGCCGAAGAGGGTGAAGAACCACGGCGCCCCGGCGGCGAAGAACTCGTCGGTCGGATGGTCGGGAAGGCACAGCCGCAGGGCGTCCAGATCGGACGACGCCCGGTCCACCCAGCGGCGCAGCCGCGAGTCGGCTGCGGGCTCGGCATCCGTCCCCTCGCCCCACGCGCCCGGCTGCACGCCCGCCACCACGAGCGACGGATCGTACAGGTGGGCAGACCACTCGACCGTCGGCTTCGCCGCGCGGTGGGCACGTGACGCTCCACGAGATCGTGACCACGTCGTCCGCCTCGATGCGCGCTCCGGGGGCTTCGAGACTGAGCACCGGACCATCGGCGTCGATGCGGACAGTGCCGCCCTTGTCGGTCGCGGTCCACCCGCGGCCGCGGGAGTGCCCCGACTTGACCTCCTGCATCGCGGCGAAGTCGGGCGCGAGGCGCAGCCGGAGGGTTGTCGTGAGCGGCTCGGTGAGGTGCGAACGCAGCGTGAGGACCTCGCGGACGGCGCCGTCGCTCACGATCCGGCGTCGCTGCAGGCGCACCTTCGGGTCGGGCCACCGGTCGTCGACGCCCCGCAGCAATGCGCCGAACTCGATCTCGGATGCCGAGAGCTCTGCAACCGAGACCCATTCGGGCACGCCGACGCCGCCGTTCGATTCGGTGTACGCGAGCGCCGCCGCACGCACGAAGCGCGTGTCACCGTGGTAGATCCCGTCGATCGGGCTGATCACCGATGTCGCCCGATCGCGCCGACCACACCTGCGTCGGTGCGCGCAGCGCCACGATGGAATCCGACAGGAAGGGCTGCCGGGCCTGTGTCATTCCTTCACCGCGCCTTCTGACTGGCGTTCATGATCCGCCGCTGGAAGATGAAGAACATCACGGCGACCGGGATCGTCATGATGGCCGCCGCAGCCAGCTTGAGCGGGTACTGCGTGCCCTGGCTGAGCTGACCGGACGCGAGCGATGCCACGCCCTTGGTCAGGGTCGTGAGCTCAGGCGACTGCGTCGAGACGATGAAGTGCGACAGCTCGTTCCACGATCCCTGGAACGACAGGATGATGATCGTGATGAGCGCGGGTCGCGCCATCGGCAGCACGACCGACCAGAAGATCCGGAACGGGCCGGCACCGTCGATGCGCGCCTGCTCCTCGACGCGACACCGGAATCGACTCGAAGAAGTTCTTCATGATGAAGACGCCCGGCCGCGTCGACGAGCAGCGGGAGGATCATGCCGGCGTACGAGTCGTAGATGCCGAGCTGGTTGATCACGAGGAACTTCGGGATCAGCAGCACGACGCGCGGGCACGGCCATGACGGCGATCGACCGCCGCGAACACGACACCACGACCACGGAAGTTGCAGCCGGGCGAGCGCATAGCCCGCGAGCGAGACGAAGAACACGCGCCCGAGCGGTGACGAAGACCGTGACGATCGCCGAGTTCATGAACCAGAGCGGGAAGTCGCTGCGCAGGAACAGGCGCTCGTACGCCGCCGTCGTCCAGACCTGTCGGGATCAGCGAGATGGGATCGACGGCGGCCTCGGCATCCGTCTTGAAGGAGGTCGCCACCTGCACGAGGAACGGATAGATGTAGATGAGCGCGATGGCGATGAGGATCGCGTAGAGCACGATCTGGCGGCGACCAGTCGCCGACGGGGGAGCCGTTCGCGCGCGGGATTCGCCGTGCGCTCGCGGCTCCTTCGTCAGTGACCGTGAGCCGTCACGGCGACGGGTGGTGCCGGTCATGAGCGCGGCCTCCTTCTGCGTCGAGCGTGCCGGCTCGGCTGCGGCCGAAGTGCGGCGTCGCTGCAGCCGGCGTCGAGTCTCACCTGGTACTGCCGGATGCGCCGCTTGGAGACGGGGCGGTCGCGGAGCACCCAGCGCTGGAAGATCGTGAACAGCGACGATGATCGCGAACAGGATGAAGGCGATCGCCGCGCCCTGCGCCCCAGTCCTGGTTGGGGAAGGCCGACTGATACGACAGATACGCGGGCGTCAGCGTCGTCTTGCGCCGGCCCGCCCTTGGTGCCGGTGTAGATCTGCTCGAACACCTGCCAGCATCCGATCAGGCCCAGCGTCAGCACGGTGAAGAGCGTGGGTCGCAGCTGCGGCAGCGTGACGCGCCAGAAGCGCTGCCAGCCGTTGGCGCCGTCCATCATGGCGGCCTCATCGACCTCGCCGCCGATGTTCTGCAGAGCCGCGAGGAACAGCAGCATGAACGTGCCGCTCGTCGTGAAGATCGCCATGAGGATGAACGCGGACATCGCGACCGACGGCCCGGCGATCCACTCCCACCACGGACGCCCGAGGAAGTCGTTCTGTCAGCAGCGCCGCCGGCGGCGCGTCGATCGCCGAACCAGCCGAGGCAAGATGTGGACGATGCCTCGCGGGTCGCTGAACCAGTTCGGCCCGTTGATGCCGACCCACGACAGGATCTCGTTGACGACGCCGCGCGTGTTGAGAAGAGGAACAGCCACAGGACGGTGATCGCGACGGAGCTCGTCACGGACGGGAAGTAGAACGCGGTGCGGAAGAATCCGCGACCGCGCAGGATCGCGCGGTTGACGAGCACCGCCAGGAACAGTGACAGCGCCGTCTGCAGCGGGACGACGAGCACGCACGTACCACGCGTTGTTGCGCAGCGAGATGCCGAAGTCACGCGTCGGTCAGGCCGCCATCCGGTCGTGACGGCGGCGTAGTTCTCCAGTCCGACGAAGCTCGACGTCTCGGGGAGAAGGGGCTGCCCCGACCGCTCCAGTCCGAGACGCTCACCCACAGCGCCATCAGGACCGGGATGAAGCAGGAAGACGCCGAGGATGATGAGCACGGGGGCGGTGAAGAGCCACCCGGCCGAGGCCCTCGCCGCGCCGGATCCCCGAGCGGGGGCTCCGGGCGCGGCGAGGCGCCATCGGTCGCGGTCGGACATGTCGCTCAGCCGACGATCGCTTCGAGGTTCGCCTGGACGTGTCGAGGATCTCCTGCGGGTCGCCGGTCTTGAGCCCCTCGAGCTCGGAGTTGAAGTCGGTGATGACGTCGGCGATGCCGTCCGTCGTCGGGACCGCCTGCGCGTAGTCGGCTCCGGCCAGGAAGGCGACGTGAAGTCCGGGTTGTCGCTGCTCCACTGATCGGCGGCCGACTGGATCGACGGCATCGGCGCCGAAGGCCTTCGAGAACGCGAGCTGCTGCTCGGTGCTCGTCAGGTACTCGACGAGGTCGAGCGCGGCCTCCTGGTTCGGGCTGTCGGCGGCCATGCCCCAGCAGTTCGTGAACTGCAGGGTGCCCTTGCCCGCCGGGCCCTCCGGGAGCTCAGCGACGATGTAGTCGACGTCGGGGTAGTCGTTCGTCATCGCGCCCGCGATCCAGTTGCCCTCGATCGTCATGGCGGACGAGCTGCTTGCCGAACGCCTCGCCGCCCCATCCGGCGCCCAGATCGTCCGTCGCGTAGGCGAACGAGCCGGCGTTCAGCTGCTCCTGCACGTAGGTGAGGGCTTCGACGTTCTCCGGGCTGTTGGCGATCGCCTTCGCCGTCATCGCTCACGAGCCCGCCGCCCGCCTGCGCCATGAACGTGCCGAGCCGCTGGTACTCCGCGTCCGAAGGCGAGGCCGACCACACCGTCCTTCGTGAGCGTCTGGCGGCGACGTCGGCGAGCTCGTCCCACGTCGTCGGGATGTCGTCCTCGGTCAGGCCGGCGGCATCCCACAGTCCCTTGTTGATGACGAGCGCGAGCGTCGAGAAGTCCTTCGGAGCGCAGTAGAAGTCGTCGTCGACGGTGAAGTTCTCGACGAGAGAGGGGTAGAAGTCGTCCTTGTTCTCGAGCATGGTCGCCGTACGCCATGAGCGAGCCGTTGCCCGCGTAGCCCGCGACGCGCTCGGTCGCGAGGTAGAAGAGGTCCGGCGGGTCGCCGCCGGCGAAGCCCTGCGAGAGCTGCTGGGGCAGGTCGTTGGCGACCATCGACCTCGGCCTCGACACCGGATTCCTTCGACCAGGCCGCGACGGCCTCGTTGACGGCGTCCGTCTCCGCGTCGCCGCTCGAGCCGATGAGGATCGTGAGCGAGTCCTCGGAGCTCGTGAGCTCGCCGTCGCCGCGCGCCGCCGCCTCCACCTCCGTCGTCGCTGAATCCCTGCCCGCACCCGGCCAGAACCAGTGCGGCGCTTGCCGTGAACGCGCCGACCGCGAGGGCCCGCGCTGCTGTGTGTCGTTTCATGACATCTCCTTCGATGCTCGCGATGGAAATTTGATCGTTCAAACCTCGGTCGCGGGTGCCAAAGTATTCATGCGTCGGTCAAAGTGTCAAGGGGGATGCAACGGCGCCGGAAAGGTGGTAGCAGGTGGGCGATAGGCAGCCGACGGTGGAGGATGTCGCACGGCTCGCGGGAGTCTCGCGACAGACGGTGTCGAACGTGCTCAATGCGCCCGAGATCGTCCGGGCTCCGACTCGCGCTCGCGTCGAGGCTGCCATCGTCCAGCTGCGCTACGCGCCCTCGATGGCGGCCCGCCGCCTCCGCACCAGGCGCAGCGCCACCATCGGCATCCACCTCGATCCGTATGCCGGAGGCATCTCGGGCATCGTGCTGGACCGGTTCATCCACGCCCTCACCGAGCGAGCGACTCCGCGGGGGCTGCGGCTGCTGGTCTACGCGGCGGCCGACCCCGAGGAGGAGATCCGCCGGATCAGGCAGCTGCGCGAGGGCGCCGAGATCGACAGCATCGTGCTGACGGGCACGTTCAAGGGAGATCCCCGCGCCGAATGGCTCGTCGAGCAGGGTGTGCCCTTCGTCGCCTTCGGCCGACCGTGGGGCGATGCCGGGGAGGGGGTGCGCATGGGCGACCCCGCCCGGCCCTGGGTCGATGTCGACGGGGCTGCGGGGACACGCGCTGCGACCCTTCACGCGCTCGCGGCGGGAAGCGACGTCGCCTTCCTGGGCTGGCCGTCGGGCTCGGGGACCGGCGATGATCGCGAGCGGGGGTGGCGTGAGGCCATGGGATTGGGGCAGCACGACCGCCCCGATCTGCGGTGGACATCCCTCGACAGCGTCGCCGAGGCACGTGCGGTCACCGAGCGGGCGCTCGACGAGACGTCGGTCGATGCGATCGTGTGTGCGAGCGACACTCTGGCGCTCGGCGCGCATCTCGCCGCTTCGCACGCGGGCCGGCCTGATCTCGTCGTGCTGGGCTTCGACAACACGCCCGTCGCCGAAGCGCTCGGCATCTCGAGCGTGGAGCAGCGGCCCGAGCGGGTGGCCGAGGCGGTGCTCGACCTGCTCATGGACGAGACGGGGACGGATGCCGCGCCCCGCCATCGTCTCATCGAGCCGCAGCTGGTCCTGCGGACCGCGGGCGGGGTCTAGCGCGGTCCGCGCGCCGGCGTGAGATCAGCCGGCGGCGGACGCGTACAGGCGGCGGGAGAGGTCTGCGGCCGCGCGGGCCACGGCGCCCGCGAGGGGAGCGGCATCCCGATCCGAGTCGGCCGGCCAGGTGACTGCGATCGCCGCCGTCGGCCAGCCCACGTGGTCGAGCACGGCCGTCGCCACCGACCGCAGACCAAGGGTGACCTCGCCGTCCTCGGTCGCCCACCCCGTCGTGCGCACGTCGCGCAGAAGCTCCCGCAGTTCGCCGGCGGTGCGCGGACCCCGGCCCGTTCGGTCGGCGAAGGCCGAGGCATCCGGGAACAGGGCGCGGACCTGCTCGCGGGGGAGTGCTGCGAGCATCGCCCGACCCGTCGCTGTCAGGTGCGCGGGGAGGCGCACCCCGACGTCCGTGACGAGAGCCGGCCGGCGCGGCGCGCGCTCTTCGACGATGTAGACGACGTCGCGTCCGCTCATGACGGCGAGGTGCGCGCTCTCGCCGACGCGGTCGACGAGGTCGGCGAGCAGCGGCCGCCCCAGGCGCGCGAGCGGCGCCTGGCGCGCGTAGCCGCCTGCCAGCTCGAAGGCCGAGACGCCCAGCCCCCAGCGGCGCTCTCCCGGCACGTGCACCACGAAGCCGTGCTCCTCGAGCGCGCCGAGCAGGTGATACACGCTGGATCGCGGGATGCCGAGCTGCGTCGCGATCGTGAGGGCGGCGACAGGACCGCGCTGGCGGCCCAGAAAGGTCAGGATGCGCAGCGTCTGGTCAGCGGCCGGCACCTGCGGCTTCGTGGTCGGCTGGCCTGGGAGGGTTTGTCTGGCATGGCAGACACAGGATGCCACGCGGGCCTGTCGAGCGACAGTGCTCAGGTGTGGAATCGACGCATGACCACCGTCACCGCCTCCCCGCGCGTCGTCACGGTCGGCGCGCAGCCGCTGCATCCCGACGACGTCGTCGCGGTCGCCCGTGACGGCGCGCACGTCGTGATCGAGCCGGATGCCCTGTCGCGCGTCGCCGCCACGCGCACCCGCATCGAGGCCCTGGCCGACGACCCCGCGCCGCACTACGGCGTCTCGACCGGCTTCGGGGCCCTCGCGACGACCTTCATCCCGCTCGAGCGCCGGATGCAGCTGCAGGCGTCGCTGATCCGCTCGCATGCGGCGGGCACCGGCGCCGAGGTCGAGACCGAGGTCGTGCGCGCGCTTCAGCTGCTGCGGCTGCAGACGCTCGCCTCGGGGCGCACGGGCGTGCGCCCGGTCGTGGTCGAGACCTACGCGGCCATGCTCAACGCCGGCATCACCCCGATCGTGCGCGAGTACGGCTCGCTCGGCTGCTCGGGCGACCTCGCACCGCTGTCGCACGTCGCGCTCGCCGCCATGGGCGAGGGGGAGGTGCGGGTCGGGGCCGAGACGGTGCCCGCCGCCGAGGCACTGGCCGCGGCATCCATCGCTCCGCTCGAATTGCGCGAGAAGGAGGGACTCGCCCTCATCAACGGCACCGACGGCATGCTCGGGATGCTGCTCCTCGCGCTCCACGACCTGCAGGTGCTGCTCGACACGGCCGATATCGCCGCCGCGATGTCGATCGAGTCGCAGCTCGGCACCGACGCGGTGTTCGCCGCCGATCTCATGGCGCTCCGGCCGCAGCTCGGCCAGGCCGCCTCGGCTGCGAACCTGCGGACGCTGCTCGGGGGCTCGGAGATCATGGCGTCGCATCGCGATCCCGCGGTGTGCACGCGGGTGCAGGACGCCTATTCGCTGCGCTGCTCGCCGCAGGTGCACGGGGCGGCCCGCGACACGCTCGCGCACGCCGCGCTGATCGCTTCACGCGAGCTGGCGGCATCCGTCGACAATCCGGTCGTGACCGCGGACGGCCGGGTCGAGTCGAACGGCAACTTCCACGGCGCGCCCGTGGGCTATGTGCTGGACTTCCTCGCGATCGCGGTGGCCGATCTCGCCTCGATCTCGGAGCGGCGCACCGACCGCGCCCTCGATGTGGCGCGCAGCCACGGGCTGCCTCCGTTCCTCGCCGACGAGGTCGGAGTGGACTCGGGCCTGATGATCGCGCAGTACGCGGCGGCCGGGATCGTGTCCGAGCTCAAGCGGCTCGCGGTGCCGGCATCCGTCGACTCGATCCCGTCGTCGGCGATGCAGGAGGACCACGTGTCGATGGGCTGGGCGGCCGCACGCAAGCTGCGCCGCGCGATCGACGGCCTCGCCCGCGTGCTCGCGATCGAGGTGCTCACCGCAGCCCGGGCAATCGACCTGCGTGCGCCGCTTCAGCCGGGGCCTGCCACCGGCGCGGTGCGCGACCTCGTGCGCACGGTCGCGGCGAGGCCCGGGGCGTGACCGCTTCGTCTCGCCCGACATCGAGGCCGTGACCGGGCTCGTGATCTCGGGCGCCGTCGCGGAGGCGGGCCTCGGCGCGGCATCCGTCACCCACCGTCCTTCGTTCGCCACAACCTCGGAGAAAGCCACGATGTCGGAGGGAACCCGATGAAAACGTCCGAAGAACGGCAGATCTCCGTCGATATGGCGGGCAGCGGGGGCACGGCGGCAGCGCCCCGGGTCGTCCGCGCGCCGCGCGGCGCCGAGCGCACCGCCAAGAGCTGGGGCGCCGAGGCCGCCAAGCGGATGCTGATGAACAACCTCGACCCCGAGGTCGCCGAGCACCCCGAGGACCTCGTCGTCTACGGCGGCACCGGCAAGGCCGCGCGCAGCTGGGAGGCGTACGACGCGATCGTGCGCACGCTCGACGAGCTCGAGCCGGACGAGACGCTGCTCGTGCAGTCCGGCAAGCCCGTCGGCGTGTTCCGCACGCACGAGTGGGCGCCGCGCGTGCTGATCGCCAACTCGAACCTCGTGGGGGACTGGGCGACGTGGCCCGAGTTCCGCCGGCTCGAGCAGCTCGGCCTCACGATGTACGGGCAGATGACGGCCGGCTCCTGGATCTACATCGGCACGCAGGGCATCCTGCAGGGCACGTACGAGACCTTCGCTGCGGTCGCCCGCTCGCTCGGGCGGGACGACCTCGCCGGAACGCTGACCCTGACGGGCGGATGCGGCGGCATGGGCGGAGCGCAGCCGCTCGCCGTGACCCTCAACGGCGGCGCGGTGCTGATCGTCGACGTCGACGAGTCGCGGCTCGCCCGCCGGGTCGAGCACGGGTACCTCGACGAGTACACGACCGACCTCGACGAGGCGATCGCGCGGGTCGTCGCCGCCAAGGCCGAAGGCCGGGCGCTGAGCGTCGGCGTGGTCGGCAACGCGGCACTGGTGTTCCCGGAGCTGCTGCAGCGCGGCATCCCGATCGACATCGTGACCGACCAGACGAGCGCGCACGATCCGCTCGCCTACCTGCCCGTGGGCGTCGCCATCGCGGACTGGGCCGCCGAGGCCGAGCGCGACCCCGAGGCCTTCACCGAGCGCGCGCGCGGGCAGCATGGCCAAGCAGGTGGCGGCGATGGTCGGATTCCAGGATGCCGGCGCCACCGTCTTCGACTACGGCAACTCGATCCGCGCCGAGGCGCAGCTCGGCGGCTTCACGCGCGCCTTCGAGTTCCCGGGCTTCGTGCCCGCGTACATCCGGCCGCAGTTCGCCGAAGGCCGCGGGCCGTTCCGCTGGGTGGCGCTCTCGGGCGACCCGGAGGACATCCGCAAGACCGACCGGGCGATGATGGAGCTCTTCCCCGACAACGCCGGGCTCGTCCGGTGGCTGCGAGAAGGCGGGCGATACCGTGCACTTCGAGGGGCTTCCCGCCCGCATCTGCTGGCTCGGCTACAAGGAGCGCCACCTCGCGGGGCTGAAGTTCAACGAGATGGTCGCGTCGGGCGAGCTGTCCGCGCCGATCGTCATCGGCCGCGACCACCTCGACGCCGGGCTCGGTCGCCTCGCCGTACCGCGAGACCGAGGCCATGGCCGACGGCTCGGATGCGATCGCGGACTGGCCGCTGCTCAACGCGCTGCTCAACACCGCCAGCGGCGCGTCCTGGGTGTCGATCCACCACGGCGGCGGCGTCGGGCATCGGCCGCAGCATCCATGCCGGGCAGGTCACCGTCGCCGACGGGTCGGCGCTCGCCGCCGAGAAGCTCGAGCGCGTGCTGACCAACGACCCCGGCACGGGCGTCATGCGACACGTCGATGCGGGCTACGACCGCGCGAAGGACGTCGCGCGCGAGCGTGGGCTGAAGGTCCCGATGCTGGACCAGGCATAGGCCACCGGCGCCGTGTCGCACTCTCTGCGTACTGCATCCATCCCGACAGCGAGAGGCCGGGACATGCCGGAGAGGACGGGCGGCGTGGGTGTCGAATGGGACGCAAGAGGACGGATGCTGTGAGCGCGACGCTGATCACGAACATCGGCGAGCTGACGACCAACGTCGCAGCCGCACGGGGATCCGTGCGGGACGATGCGCGACGCGGCGGTCCTGCTCGACGACGGACGGATCGCGTGGGTCGGACCCGCCGCCGAGGCGCCGCGGCCCAGCGGAATCGAGGCACCGCGTCGGGGACGAGACACGACGCCTTCCGCGGCGGCAGCTCGCGATGACGGTGTATCGGGCGCGGCTGCAGCCCACGAGCGAGATCGAGGTGGTCGATGCCGGCGGCGGAGCCGTCATCCCCGGCTTCGTCGACTCGCACACTCACCTCGTCTTCGGCGGGGACAGGGCCGACGAGTTCGAGGCGCGGATGGCGGGAACGCCGTATGCCGCGGGAGGCATACGGCGGACGGTGGCGGCGACGCGTGCGGCCAGCGACGACGAGCTGCGCGCTCGCCTGGCCGGCTTCGTCGCCGAGCTGCAGGCCCAGGGCACGACGACGTTCGAGGTGAAGACGGGGTACGGCCTCACCGTCCACGACGAGGCGCGCCTCGCGCGGCTCGCCGCCGAGGTCACGCCCGAGGTCACGTACCTCGGGGCGCACGTCGTGCCGGCGGAGTACGCCGACCGGCGCGGTGAGGCTACGTCGACCTCGTGTGCGGCGACATGCTTCGCGCCTGCGCTCCGCTCCGCACGGTGGATCGACGTCTTCTGCGAGCAGGGAGCATTCACGCCGGAAGAGTCGCGTCGAGTGCTCGACCGCCGGGATCGCACGCGGCCTGCTGCCGCGCGTGCACGGCAATCAGCTCGGCCCGGGCGAGGGTGTGCAGCTCGCAGTGGCGGTGGGGGCGGCATCCGTCGATCACTGCACCTATCTCGAAGACGCGGATGTCGCGGCCCTCGCGGGCTCCGACACGGTCGCGACTCTGCTGCCCGGCGTGGAGTTCTCGACCCGGCAGCCCTACCCGGACGCGCGCCGGCTGATCGACGCGGGAGTGACGGTGGCTCTCGCGAGCGACTGCAATCCGGGGTCGAGCTTCACCAGCTCGATGCCGCTCATGATCGCCCTCGCGGTGCGCGAGATGGGCATGACGCCCGGTGAGGCCGTCTGGGCGGCGACGGCGGGCGGCGCTCGGGCGCTGCGTCGAGACGACGTCGGCGTCGTCAGGCCCGGCGCACGCGGCGACCTCGTCCTGCTCGACGCGCCCACCCGCGTCCACCTGGCCTACCGACCCGGTGTCCCGCTGGTGCGCGCGGTCTGGAAGGACGGCGTACGGCTGTGGCCAGCTGCACAACTCCTCTGAACCGCATCGCGACGCTGCCGACACGCCGCGTAGCGACCCGGTCCGCCTGCGGGATCGAAGGAGTTCTGCAGGGGCGGGTCTGTCAGCGCGGCGCTGAGAACGTCCAGGAGTCGGGGTCGAGCGAGGTCGCGACCGCCCAGTCGTCGGCGTCCCACGTGAACGTCGCGACAGCGCAGGTCGGCATGTGCTCGATCTCGCCGGAGAGCCGACCGGCGAGCACCGACATGCCGGGATCGTGGGCGACGACCATGACGGACGACACGCCGGAGTCCGCGGCCGCCTGCAGGAGCGCCGAGGCCGGCGCGCCGTACAGCGCTTCGTCGAGGCGCACGTCCAGGCCGAGCGCCTGGCCGAAGTAGGCCGCCGTCGTGCGGGCCCGCAGGGCGGTGCTCGCGAGGATCGCCTCGACCGCGAAGCCGGAGTCGGCCAGGCGCTGCGCCATGATCGGAGCATCCCGCCGACCGCGCTCGTTGAGCGGACGGTCGTGATCGTCGAGCGAGGCGTCGCCCCAGTCCGATTTGGCGTGCCGGACGAGTACGAGCGATGTCATGGGGTGACCCTTCCTGCCAGGAGTTCCAGCACACAGAGAGCAGCGAGCCGCACGGTCCGACCATCGGGCGCGTCCGCCGTCGCATCGACTTCGACGATGTCGGCGCTCGTCACCCGGGAATCGGATGCGGCGGCTCGCACGAGCGAACGCAGCTCCCACGCGGCGAGGCCGCCGGGGACCGACGCGGGGCAGCCCGGCGCGACCGACCGGTCGCACACGTCGACGTCGATGTCGAGGTGCACGCGCGGGGCGGCATCCGATCCTGCGATCTCCAGCGCTTCGCTCATGACATCCGGGATGCCGCGGCGGCGCACGTCGTCGAGCGTCACGACGGTGATGCCGAGGTCGGCGGCGCGTCGCGCGTAGGCGGCCGAGTTGGCGAAGTCCGCGATGCCGATCTGAACGATGCGCCGCGGGTCGAGGCCGTCCGCCACGAGCCTGCGCACGGGCGAGCCGTTGGAGACGCCGTCGCGCAGGTCGAAGTGCGCGTCCAGCGTGATGAGCCCCGTGGCACCCGCGCCCTGGGCGACGCGCGTAGGTGGCCGAGTTGTCGCCGCCGAGCGCGATGACGAGTCCGGCTCGCGCGGCGAGCGTTCGGACGGACTCGCGCACCCGCTCCTCACCCTCGGGACCGTCCGGATCCGCGACGTCGCCGGCGTCGGCGATCGCGAGCACCGCGTTCAGATCGAGCGGCGGAGGACCCATCAGGGTCGCGCTGTAGCGCTGGAGCGCCTCGCGGACAGCGGCGGGCGTGGCGTGCGCCCCGTGGGCGAGAGCGACGTCTTCCAGGCGGGCACGCCGAGGATGACAGCATCCGCTCGCCCTTCGAGGTCCGAGAGCGGCGGCCAGCCGCCCGCGCGGGGCCAGAGCGGATCGTGGGCCAGCGCCATCAGATCGACACGTACGCCCAGGCGACGTGGCCGCTCGCGAGGGTCACCGAGATCCGACGGTAGAGCGAGACCTCGTACTCGTCGGCTGCGTCGAGCTCGTCTTCGGTGACCAGCAGCGCGACGCCGACGACTTTGTCGCGGGGATTTCCGGTCGCGCGCACGATGGGATGGGTCGCGAGGCCCGACAGGTCGACGATCCGGTGATCGTCGATGTCGGCGTAGTCGACGGTGTAGCCCGGCAGAACGTCGGGCGCGCCCTCGATCAGCCGTCCGAAGGTGTCGAGCTGCACTTCGGGATGCTGCAGGGTGCCGTAACTGAAGAGGAGCTGGTCTGCGACCTCGGGCATGCGCCCAGGCTATCCGAGCAGAGCGTTCGCGATGGTGAAGATCGCCAAGCCCGCGAGCGCGCCGACGATCGTGCCGTTGAGGCGGATGTACTGCAGGTCGCGTCCGACCATGAGCTCGATCTTCTCGGTCGTCTCGGCGGGATCCCAGCGTTCGACGGTCTCGGTGATGATCGAGGCGATGTCGTGGCGGTACCGATCGACGACGAAGACCGCGGCATCCGTCACCCACGTGTCGACGCGGTGCTGCAAGCGCCGGATCGGTCGTCAGCCGATCGCCGATCTCCGCGATCGCCGTCGCCGCCCTCCGCCGGAGCCCGCTCTCGGGGTCGGCGAGCGAGGAGAGCAGGCCCGACTTGGCCGTGTTCCACACCTCGGCGGCGAGCTCGCGCACGCGCGGGCTGTCGAACACCTTGACCTTCGCGTCTTCGAGGCGACCGATCGTCGCGGGGTCGTGCTGAAGGTTGTCCGCGAGGCGGACGAGGTAGCCGTCGATCGCCTTGCGCGCGGGATGCTGCTGGTCGGCTCGCACGGCCGCCACGAACTTCAGGGCCTCGTTGTAGACCGTGTCGTCGACGAGCCGCTGTGCAACCGAGGGAAGCCACGTCGGCAGCCGGCGTGAGACCAGTCCCGAGAAGGCCGCCTGATTGCCCGCCAGCCAGGTGCCGACATTGTCGACGCCGAGATCGACCGCGCCGTGGTGCGCGCCGGACTCCACCAGTCTGCCGAGCCATGCGCCGAGCGGGGGTCCCCATTCGGGGGTGATGAGGTGCTCGCGCGCGAGCTCCTCGATCACGTCCTGCACATCGTCGTCGCTGAGGGCCTCTGAGGATGCCGGACGCCATCGCCGACCCCTCGGCGGCGACGCGCTCGGCGTGCGCGGGAACCCGGAGCCATTCGCCGCCGCGCGCGGCGATGGCGGTTGCCTGGAGCTTGGTGCGCACGACGTCGCCGCGCAGGAACTCGGTCTCGACGAACTCGCCCAGGGTGCGGCCGATCTCGTCCTTGCGGTTGGGGATGATCGCCGTGTGCGGGATCGGGATGCCGAGCGGATGCCGGAACAGCGCCGTGACGGCGAACCAGTCGGCCAGCGCACCCACCATGCCGCCCTCGGCCGCAGCCCGCACGTACGCGAGCGCGGGGACCTGCTCCTCGAACGCGAACGAGACGAGGAACACCAGCGCCATGGCGATGAGCGCGCCGAGCGCCACGCCCTTCATCTGCTGAAGCCCGCGGCGGCGCTCCTGATCCGCCGGGCTCAGGAGGGTCGTCTTGGTGACGGTCATCGCGCCAGCATCCCACGCCGGGGCGGCGAGGTCGCCGATGATTGCCGGAAAGTGCTCAGGATGATAGGTGCGTCTGGGCTGTCTGGGCTGTCTGGGCTGTCTGGGCTGTCTGCGCTGTCCGGCGCGTCTCGACGGCTTGCAGCGGAAAGTGCTCAGGCTCAGCTGTCACCATGCGGGATGCTCAGGCGCACGAAGTGCCGCCCGGCCTGAGCAATTTCCTCCCCAGGCCTCCTATTGGCCGACGGCCCCAACAGATTGTGCAAGCGCGACGGGGTTCTTTCTCGCTAGATTTCAGCATTTCGGCATGGAAGAACTCCGCATCCTCAGTCGTCAGGAAGTCCACGCGCTGGGCCTGTCGAATCGGCAGATCGCGCGAGCCGTCACGGACCGAAGGCTTCTGCGGCCGCGGAAAGGTCGGTACCTGCTCGGAGGCGCCCCGTCCGATGTGGTCTCTGCTCTACGCGTGGGTGGTCGGCTGACGTGCGTGTCCGAGCTGAAGAGGCGAGGCGTATTCCTGATCGAGGCGCCGGATCGCGTGCACGTTCACCTGGAGAAGAACGCGAGCCGCCTGGGCGGACGCGTGGAGCCACGGCCGAAGCTGCACTGGCAATCGCTCTCGCGCGAGCCACACCCGCAAGCTACGTCGGTGCACGTGGTGGACGCCCTCATTCACGCCGTTCAGTGTCTTGATGCGCAGGCCGCCGTGGTCGCGCTCGACTCGGCGCTCAACAAGCGCCTGATCCGCGAGGAGGACCTCGCTGAGATCTTCCGGGCGCTTCCGCGCGGGTATCGCCGGCTGCGCCGTCGCGTCGACGGCAGGGCGGAGTCAGGGACGGAAACCATCGTGCGCCTCATGATTCGGTCGCTCGGTTACCGCGTCAAGCTTCAAGTCGCCATCTCGGGCGTGGGTCGGGTCGACATGATCGTCGACGGCTGGCTCGTCGTGGAATGCGACAGCAAGGCTCATCACAGCGACTGGGAGACCCAGAGGGCGGACCGGCGGCGGGACCAGCAGTTGGCGCAGCGGGGATATGCGGTTTACCGCCCGATCGCCGAGGACATCCTCTACCACCCGGACGAGGTACAGAGAGCGCTCCAAGGCATGATCGGGGCATGGCGGTCGAGGGGCGGATCGCGCTGACCGGGCGGCGCGCTGGGGGCGGCGCGTGCGCGCAGAGCGCTGTGGGCGGCGCGCTGCGGGCGGGCGCTGCGGGGCTGCGCGGGATAGTGCTCAGGCTCAGCGGACGATTATGTGGGCGGCGTCTATGAGATGTGCCGCTCAGCCTGAGCACTTTTCAGTTTTGCAGCAAAGCCACCCACCACGGAGCGGGGTGGGTGAGGATCGGCGAGCGCCGGGGCTCGCGGACTAGCGGAAATTGCTCAGGATGAGCAGTTGATCCGGTGGCCGCGCGCGTACCAAGGCGCCGGTGAGCCTGAGCAGTTTCCGCTCACGCGTCGAGCGGCCCCAGCCACGCGGTCGCGACCGTGGAGTGCGCGGACTCCGGATCGGACGGATGGAAGAGGCCCGCGAGCACATCGCGGTACAGGCGGCTGAGCTCGGACCCGGCGAAGTACGAGGACCCTCCCGCAACGAGCACCGCGTCGTCCACGATGCCCTTGGCCGCCGTGACCGCGCGGTGCTTGACCCCTGCCAGCAGCGAGAACCACCGTGCACCGTGGTCGGCCAGGTCGTCGACGTCGCGGCTGAGCGATTCCAGCTGCGGCGGGAGGGCGTCGTACGCGAGAGCCATGTCGGCGATGCGCCAGCGGATGTCGGGGTCCTGGCTGTAGGTCGTGCCCGAGCGCTTGGAGGTGCGCTTCCGGGCGGTCTCGACGGCGATATCGAGCGCCCGGCGGGCGATCCCGGTGTACACCGAAGCCAGGAGAAGCTCGAAGACGCTGAAGATGCCGAACACGAGCGGATCCGGGTTGGGCCCCGCATCGAGGCGCCGCACGACGCGATCGGCGGGTGCGACGGCACCGTGCAGCTCGGTCGTCCGGCTCTGCGTCGCCCGCATGCCCAGCGTGTCCCAATCGTCGCGGGTGACGACCTCGGCTGATCGCGGTACGAACGCGTAGACCATCTTCGGCGCGTCCGGACTTGTCGTGTCGAGCCCGTGCAGGCCGAGCTGCGTCCAGACGGGAGCGAGCGAAGTGAAGATCTTGGTGCCGGTGAACGCGTACGCGCCGTCGGCCTGGGGCGCGGCATCCGTGTCGCTTCCGAACAGGACGAGGTCGTTGCCCGCCTCGCTGATGCCGAAGGCGAACACCTCGCCGGCCACCGCACCCTCCTGCACGAACCGCAGGCTGTCGCTTCCGCGGTCGGCGAGGACCTTCGCGACGCCCGTCCACACGAGATGCATGTTGACGGCGAGGGCCGTGGCGGGTGCGGCCCCGGCCAGGCGCTGCTGGAGGACGGATGCCTCGGCAAGGCCGAGCCCGCCGCCGCCGAGTTCGCGGGGAACGAGGATCGCCAGATAGCCCGCGGCCTTGAGTTCGGCGAGGTCGGCCTCGGGGAACGTGTTCTCACGATCGTGGACGGCCGCGCGCTCGCGGAAGCGCCCGATCAGCTCATCGGGCAGGAGGACGGTCGGATCGAACGGCGTCGCGGTCACGTCCTCATTCTGCCGCCGGATGCCGAAGCCGGCGCCGTGCCGCCGGATGCCGAGGCCGGCGCCGTGCCGCCGGATGCCGAAGCCGGCGCTCGTGCCGCCGGATGCCGAGCCGGCGCGTGCCGCCGGATCCGCGCCGGCGCCGCAGGCACCCTGGACGGCGCTGCACGTCGCGGAGACTCGACACGGTGCTCCACCGCCCCCTGCCGGGTTCGCCGGGTGGGACGATGATCGCAACCCCGCCGCAAGGGAGCCCTCATGTCCCGCCTCACTCAGACTCTGATCCCGCCGTCGCAGCGACAGTCGGCCGAAGCCCTCAGCGAGGCACTCGACCTCAGTCATGGCGACACCGTCAGCAAGCGCACCGGCTTCCTCATCATGCTGACGCTCGCGGGCACGATCGCGATCGCCGGTGTGCTCACCGACTCCACCGCGACCGTCATCGGCGCGATGATCATCGCGCCACTCGGCACCCCCATCCTCGGGATCGCGCTCGGGATCGTCACCGGGCATCTGAGCCTCGTGGTGCGATCGATCCTGTGGGTGCTCTCCGGGGTGGTGATCGTCATCGTGCTCGGACTGTTCTTCTCCGTCTTCGTGGCGACCCCCGAGAGCCTGGCGACGAACTCGCAGGTGCTCGGGCGCACCTCTCCGAGCCTCATGGACCTGGTGGCTGCCCTGGCGACCGGCTTCGCGGGCGGCTTCGCGATGTGCCGGAAGGACCTGAGCGCGGTGCTGCCCGGAGTCGCCATCGCCATCTCGCTCGTGCCCCCGCTCGGGGTCGTCGGAGTCTGCGCCGGTCAAGGTCAGTGGAACGACGCTCTGGGTGCGCTGATCCTCTTCCTGTCGAACGTCGTGGCCCTCGTGATCGCCGGCAGCATCGTCTTCACGATGGGCGGCTACGCGCGCGACCCGGGCTCGTCTCCCGACGCGAACCGTCGCCGCGCCTACATCGTCGTCACCGTCCTCGGGCTGATCATCGCGGTGCCGCTCGCCGCCAACTCGATCGTCTCGGTCGCGCTCGCCCGCTGGTCGGTGTCGATCCAGCAGACGGCGGTGACGTGGCTGGAGGACGATCCGGGTGCGCGGGTGTACGACGTCGACTGGTCGGGGCTGGTGGCCACCGTCGACGTCACCACAGACGACGGGTCGATACCGCCGATCGAGGACTTGAGAAGCAGTCTCGCCGAACGGCTGCCCGACTACGTGGGAGTCATCGTCGACGCCGGTCTCGGCGTCGAGCACGTCGTCCGATGACGGACGTGCTTTACGGCGAGGGTCAGCCCTTCAGCGCCTGATGCAGGTGGCGGATCGTGTCGTCGGGCAGATCGCGGTGGGGGGAGTGGCCTGCCCCGGTGACGACAGACACCGTGACGCGGGGATTCGCGCGCACCTGGTCGACGAGGGCGCCCTTGAAGATCGAGTAGACCTTCGGGTCGGACGCGATCACGTGGGTGGGCACGAGGAGGCGGGATGCGGCATCCCGAACGTCCCAATGGATGTTCTGCGCACTCGTCTGCTCGACGGCCCACCGGCTCGCCTGCTGCGCGGAGAGGGCCTTCAGCTCGATGTCGTTCTCGTGCCAGTGCGGGTGCTCGGCGCGCACCGCCCGCTGGGTGGGGTCGGCGAACGAGCGCTCCTGCGAATCGCGGACGACGTCGCGGTCGTGGTCGCTCAGATGTATCGCCGGGTCGACGAGCACGAGCCGTCGCGTCCAGCCGAAGTGCTCGGCGGCGGCCAACGTGGCGGCGGCACCGCCGAGAGAGTGCGCGACGACGAGCTCCCAGTGGTCGCGGCCGTCCGGTCGGGTGATGGCGAGGTCGGCGGCGTAGGCCTCGAGCGTGTAGTCCAGGGCGCGCGGAGCGGTGCCGTGACCGCGGAGGTCGACGGCGACCGCGTGCCACCCCGCTTCAGCCAGAGCGACGCCGTAGCGCCACATCAGCGCGGCATTGGACCCGAGTCCGTGGACGAGCAGAGCGTGACGCGACGAGGAAGGGTCGCCCCATGCGAGACGGGGCAGGGTCACCGGAGCGGGCATGCGCAAAAGCCTATTGCGCGGCCAGGGCAGGGCTGGCCGCGAGAGGATGGTCGGCATGATCTCATCGGAGCTGGCAGTGGCGTTGAAAGAAGCGGGCCTCATCTGGCATCCGGCATCCGGTGACAGGTTCCAGCTCAACGAGCCGGAGTTCGAGGCCGACATCTTCACCGTCAGCGACATGACGATCGAGCCGCGGACCTATCCGACGGGCCAGATCCTGGCGTTCAACGGCACGACGGAGTGGGCGCTGGATTCGGTCGCCCTCGAGGATGCGCTGTGGCTGCCGCGCGAGGACCAGCTGCGGGAGCTGCTGCGCGGAACCTTCCGATCGCTCCGGCGGCTCCCCGACACGCACGAGGTCGAGATCGTGGTGGGGGACGAGCATCGGGTGTTCCCGCATCCCGAACCTGCCGATGCCTACGCCCTCGCGCTGCTGGCGCTGCTGGAGCGGCTCGCCTGAGTCAGACGCCGATCGCGAGCGCCGCGGTGTAGCCGTTCGTCGAGCCTGTCATCGTCGCGATCTGGTGGATCCCGCCGTCGTCGCGGAAGACGGTATCGGTCTGCAACGAGGTCTGTGAGAGGTTCCGGACGCTCTGCTCATAGCCGGAGGTCGCGTACACCTCGGCGCTCGTCTCTGCCGGCAGCGCGATCTGGCTGGTCTTGACGATCGGGCCCGACGCCACGGCTGTCGCGACATCCTGATACACCTCGAAATGGATGTGGGGCCACCGACCCGAATAGCACGCGGGGTAGATCGAGGTGAAGGTGACAGTGCCGTTCGCATCGGTCTCCTGCACCCCTCGAAGGTAGTTCTCGTTCTCGACGCCCGTGCTGTAGAGGGAGTACCGGCCCTCGCGATCGCAGTGCCACAGGTAGACGCCTCGACCGGCCAAGGCGGCGCCTGTCGCGGCATCCCGCACCGTCAGGGCGATCGTGAGCGGGATGCCGGCCGCCACGGTGGTCGAGGCTCCGAAGCTCGAGCGGATGTCGGTGCGGACGATCCCCGAGTCGTCGAGGATGTTCACACCGTTGGAGCCGTCGCCCGGATAGGGACCGCCTGTCTCGTCCGGCACTTCGGCGAGGGGAGCGGATGCCTCGGCGGAGGTCGTCCCGGAAGGACTCGGCATCGCGGACGGAGTCGCCGCCCCCGAGCCCGAAGGCGTGGCGGCGGCATCCTCCGTCTTCACTCCGCAAGCCGCCAGCAGGCTCGTGAGCGCCAGCCCGCCGAAGATGCCGAGGGCGCGACGCCGATTGATGAGCGTCTGCACGTCGTACACGAGACCGCGATGGTCTTCGTCGATGGGGTGGCCACTGTCGTCGAGCCAGCGATCGTCTGTCATGGTTCCACTCAACAGTCGCCGACTATGCGCCCGCTATGGATGCCGCCTGAGGTGGTCAGGTGATGGTCTGGACCGGCTCGGTGTCGGGGATGGGGCTCGCGTCCCGGCCGCGCAGATCGGGGAAGGACCGCACGAAGACCGCCGAGACGATCACGCCGACGACGGCGAAGCCGGTCGCCGCCCAGTAGGCGCCCTGCGGTCCGCTGCCGTCGATGAGGAAGCCCGCGATGGCCGATCCCGCCGCAGCGCCGATGAGCTGCCCCGTGGCGACCCATCCGAACGATTCCGCCGTCTCGCTGAACTTGACGCTCGCCGAGGTCATGGCGAACATCACGGCGAGCGCGGGCGCGATGCCGATCCCCGCGAGGATCAGCGATCCGCCGAGCCACCAGATGTTGAGCGAGACGGTCGTGAGCGCCAGGCCGCCCGCCACGACGGCGAAGCGCCGCGCCATCGCCCACGGCCCGATCGGGATGTGCCCGAACGTCAGGCCGCCCGCGAGGCTGCCGATCGAGAAGACGGCCAGGACGACGCCGGCCTCCAGCCCCTCGTGGCCGAACGTCGCGACCACGCCGGCCTCGACGGCGGCGCAGGCGCCGATCAGGAGGAAGCCGGTGATCGTGGCGAGCAGCACCGGAGGCTTGGCGAGCACCTTGCCGATGCTTCGCCGGCTGCGGGGGATGCGGACGCGTCCGACCTCGGGGGAGAGGATGAACCACGCTCCGCCGCCCAGGAGGATCACGACGATCAGGAGGAGCGCCTGCACGGTGCCGACCTGCGTCGCGACGAAGGTGATGAGCACCGGCGCCACGATCCAGATGATCTCCTGCAGCGAGGCGTCGAGGGAGAACAGCGGCGTGAGCTGCCGCGAGTTGACCATCTTCGGGTAGATCGTGCGCACCGCGGACTGGACCGGAGGGGTGGAGAGTCCGGCGACGATGCCCAGCGCCATGTAGCCGGGAAGCGGAAGTTCGAGCAGGGCCAGTGCGGTGATGGCGGCTGCGCAGATGAGGAGGGTGGTCGTCAGAACCCGACGCATGCCCCAGGCACCCATCCAGCGGCTCGTGACGGGGCCGGCGACCGCTTGGCCGACCGACGTCGCGGCCAGCACCAGTCCGGCAGCGGCGTACGACCCCGTGATCTGCTGGATATGAAGCAGGATGCCGAGGCTCGTCATCCCGTTCGGGAAGCGCGCGACCAGCTGGGCCGCGATGATGCGCGCGACGCCCGGTGTGCGCAGCAGCTCCCGGTATCCCGCCATCCCTTCAGGCTATCGCGCCCCTTCTGAGGGATTGAGGGCGCGCTCGCGCCGGAAGGCGGGGCCGGCGACACGCCGTCCGCGCGGACTCGCCCCGAAACGGATGTCGGAGCCCCCGCGTAGCGTCTGAACCTGTGGATGAATCGCGCTTCGGCGATCGAAACGACCCCGATCCAGGCGTTTTCCCAGGGTTCTGACCAATGTGTCCGGCTGTGGATGAAACGGTGGAGAACCTGTGTTGTACATGGGGAGAACGGTGGAAAACTACACGGATGTAACTACTAGCCCTTGTGGTGCTACCCAATGTCGGTACCCATATGTAGTATTGGACTCCCGGTGGGGGGACCGCCGGTCACGACACCGGCTGTGATGGGAGAAACGATCTATATGGCGATCACGGTTTACACGAAGCCCGCCTGCGTGCAGTGCAACGCGACGTACCGCGCACTCGACTCCAAGGGAATCGACTACGAGGTCCTCGACCTCACGCAGGATCCTGCTGCACTCGAGCAGGTGAAGGCTCTCGGCTACCTGCAGGCTCCCGTCGTCATCACTGACGAAGACCACTGGTCGGGCTTCCGTCCCGACAAGATCGACGAGCTCGCCACCCGTCTCGCGTGACCGCAATGGCAACCGCGATCGCTCAGGCGAGCAGCGCGGTTGCCCAGACAGCCGCGCCGCTCCTGGTCTACTTCTCGAGCACATCGGGCAACACCGCCCGTTTCATCGAGAAGCTCGGGCTGCCGGCTGTCCGCATCCCCCTTCACCCCACCGAACGTCCGCTCGTCGTCGATGAGCCGTTCGTCCTGGTCACTCCCACCTACGGGGGTGGCCAGGGAAGAGGCGAGGAGAAGGGCGCTGTTCCCAGGCAGGTCATCAGGTTCCTCAACGACGAGGCCAACAGACGCCTGATCCGCGGAGTCATCTCCGCGGGCAACACGAACTTCGGCGAGCATTTCTGCATCGCCGGCGACATCATCAGCCGCAAGTGCCACGTGCCCCACTTGTATCGGCTAGAACTCTTCGGCACACCAGAAGATGTTGATCGCGTGAGCGACGGATTGGAACGATGGTGGAAGCAGCATTGAAGGAGACCGACTTCGCGTCGGATCAGCGGTTCGAGGGTCTCGACTACCACTCGCTGAACGCGATGCTCAATCTCTACGGTCCGGACGGCAAGATCCAGTTCGACGCAGACAAGCGGGCCGCCCGCGAGTACTTCCTGCAGCACGTCAACCAGAACACGGTGTTCTTCCACTCGCTCAAGGAGCGCCTGGACTACCTCGTCGAGAAGCAGTACTACGAGCCCGAGGTGCTGGCGAAGTACCCGCTCGAGTTCATCCAGGAGCTCAACGACCTGGCCTACGGACGCAAGTTCCGCTTCGAGACGTTCCTCGGCGCCTTCAAGTACTACACGAGCTACACGCTGAAGACCTTCGACGGCAAGCGGTACCTCGAGCGCTTCGAAGACCGTGTCGTCATGACGGCGCTGGGCCTCGCGGACGGCGACCAGAAGCTCGCCGTCGACCTGGTCGAGGAGATCATCGCCGGCCGCTTCCAGCCCGCGACTCCGACGTTCCTCAACACCGGCAAGGCGCAGCGCGGTGAGCTCGTCTCGTGCTTCCTCCTGCGCATCGAAGACAACATGGAGTCGATCGCCCGCGGCATCAACTCGGCGCTCCAGCTCTCCAAGCGCGGCGGCGGTGTCGCCCTGCTGCTCTCGAACATCCGCGAGTCGGGTGCTCCGATCAAGCAGATCGAGAACCAGTCGAGCGGCATCATCCCGGTGATGAAGCTTCTCGAAGACAGCTTCAGCTACGCCAATCAGCTCGGCGCGCGCCAGGGCGCAGGCGCGGTGTACCTCTCGGCGCACCACCCCGACATCCTGCGGTTCCTCGACACCAAGCGCGAGAACGCCGACGAGAAGATCCGCATCAAGACGCTCTCGCTGGGTGTCGTGATCCCCGACATCACGTTCGAGCTCGCCAAGAACGACGAGGACATGTACCTCTTCTCGCCCTACGACGTCGAGCGCGTCTACGGCGTGCCGTTCGGCGACATCTCGGTCACCGAGAAGTACCGCGAGATGGTCGATGACGCCCGGATCAAGAAGACGAAGATCAACGCGCGCGAGTTCTTCCAGACCCTCGCCGAGATCCAGTTCGAGTCGGGCTACCCGTACATCATGTTCGAGGACACGGTGAACAAGGCCAACCCGATCAAGGGCCGCATCAACATGTCCAACCTCTGCAGCGAGATCCTGCAGGTCAACACGCCGACGACGTACAACGAAGACCTCTCGTACGCCGAGATCGGCAAGGACATCTCGTGCAACCTGGGCTCGATGAACATCGCTCTGGCGATGGACGGGGGTGACCTCGGCCGGACGGTCGAGACCGCGATCCGCGCGCTCAGCGCGGTGAGCGATCAGAGCCACATCCGCTCGGTGCGCTCCATCGAGGACGGCAACGACCGCTCGCACGCGATCGGGCTCGGGTCAGATGAACCTGCACGGCTACCTGGCGCGCGAGCACGTGCACTACGGCTCCGAAGCGGGCATCGACTTCACGAACATCTACTTCTACACGGTGCTCTTCCACGCGCTGCGGGCATCCAACCTCATCGCGATCGAGCGCGGGCAGAGCTTCGACGGCTTCGCCGACTCGACCTACGCGTCGGGGGAGTTCTTCGACAAGTACCTCGACCAGGTGTGGGAGCCGCAGACGGACCGCGCGAAGGAGCTCTTCGCCGGCACGCCGATCCCGACGCAGGAGGACTGGCGCGCGCTCAAGGCGTCGATCCAGGAGCACGGCATCTACAACCAGAACCTGCAGGCCGTGCCGCCGACGGGCTCGATCTCGTACATCAACAACTCGACCTCGTCGATCCACCCGATCGCGTCGAAGATCGAGATCCGCAAGGAAGGCAAGATCGGCCGCGTCTACTACCCGGCGCCGTTCATGTCGAACGAGAACCTCGAGTACTACGAGGACGCGTACGAGATCGGCTACGAGAAGATCATCGACACGTACGCCGCCGCGACGCAGCACGTCGACCAGGGCCTGTCGCTGACGCTGTTCTTCAAGGACACCGCCACCACGCGCGACATCAACAAGGCGCAGATCTACGCGTGGCGCAAGGGCATCAAGACGATCTACTACATCCGCCTCCGCCAGCTCGCCCTCGAGGGGACCGAGCAGGACGGCTGCGTCAGCTGCATGCTCTGATGCCCTGACCCGGATTCTCAAAGGACTGATATGAACGTACCCAAGCTCCAGCTGCTGGACAGTGTCCAGGCGATCAACTGGAACCGAATCCAGGACGACAAGGACCTCGAGGTCTGGAACCGTCTCGTCAACAACTTCTGGCTCCCCGAGAAGGTTCCGCTCTCCAACGACGTGCAGTCGTGGGCGACGCTGACTCCGCAGGAGCAGCAGACGACGATGCGCGTGTTCACGGGGCTCACGCTCCTCGACACGATCCAGGGCACCGTGGGCGCCGTGTCGCTCATCCCGGACGCCATCACGCCGCACGAAGAGGCGGTGTACACGAACATCTCGTTCATGGAGTCGGTGCACGCCAAGAGCTACTCGTCGATCTTCTCGACGCTGTGCTCGACGACCGAGATCGACGATGCCTTCCGCTGGTCGGTCGAGAACGAGAACCTGCAGCGCAAGGCGCACATCGTCATGGACTACTACCGTGGCGACGAGCCGCTCAAGCGCAAGGTCGCCTCGACGCTTCTCGAGTCGTTCCTCTTCTACTCGGGCTTCTATCTGCCGCTGTACTGGTCGTCGAAGGCCAAGCTGACGAACACGGCCGACATCATCCGCCTCATCATCCGCGACGAGGCCGTGCACGGCTACTACATCGGCTACAAGTTCCAGAAGGGACTCGAGAAGCTCGATCAGGCCAAGCGCGATGAGCTCAAGGACTACACGTTCTCGCTGCTGTACGAGCTCTACGACAACGAGGTGCAGTACACGCAGGACCTCTACGACGAGATCGGCCTCACCGAGGACGTCAAGAAGTTCCTGCACTACAACGCCAACAAGGCGCTCATGAATCTCGGCTACGAGGCGATGTTCCCGTCGACCGTCACGAACGTGAACCCGGCGATCCTGTCGGCGCTCTCGCCGAACGCCGACGAGAACCACGACTTCTTCTCGGGTTCGGGTTCGTCGTACGTCATCGGCAAGGCCGTCGCGACCGAGGACGACGACTGGGACTTCTAGGAGTTCTCGACCTCGCACAGCCCTGACGGGCTGACTGGAGCCCCGGATCTGCAGAGAACTGCAGGTTCGGGGCTCTTTTTCGTGCCTCCCGAAGAGACGTCGAGGACATCGATGGACGTGAACGCCCGTTCGGAATGGCACGGGGATGCCGCGGGGCGCGGCGGTCGGCCATCATCGCAACTCGAAGCAGAGAAGCCGGTCTCGCTCGTCCCACGACGGGACCTCCACAAAGCCGCGCTTGCGATACAGCGCGATCGCATCGGCACGCCAATCCCATACCGTCAATCGGACAGGCCTACCGCGAACGCCAAGGGCGGCATCGATCAGCGCAGAGCCGACCCGGCGACCTCGCGCGCTGGGATCTACCCACAGCCGTTTGAGCTCGTTCACCCCCGCAACCTCCTGCACGACTGCCACGCCGACATACACGCCATCAAGCTCCGCCAGAAGGACTGCGGCGTCGGCGTAGGCGCGAGCCGGATCCGCGACCTCTTCCCGGTACTGCTCGGGAAGTCCGTACCGGGCGGATGGTCCGCCGAGGTGGGCTTCCTTTTCACCCTCCGTGTGGAACAGGTACGCCTCCACGAGAGCACCGACGGCGGGGGCGTCCGGTCCACTCAAGTCGGCGGATCGCACCTGCACCGCCTGAGGGGAAGCATCCATCGTCCAATTCTTCCAGCGGTGCGAGTCTTGGACATCGGCCCACCTCGTCCTCGCTCGCCTTCGATCCTTTGCGCGCAACCGAGCTCGGGATGTGTAGCGGGTTCACGCGCCCCATCCGGCATTCCGGCATGGCTCACGGTCCCGAGCTGGTACTTGATACGCCCGCTCCGCTGCCGAAACACAGGTTCGGTACGCGCCGAGGCCTCAGCGCCATCCTCAGGCGAGCAAGCGGCAGGATCAGCTCCCGCAGCGCGATCTCGGTTTCGAACGGATCGAGCCCCCCGTCGAACCGGAGGATACGCCACGTCGTGGCGTCGCAGACCGCGACGATCTGGGCACTTCTCCTCACCACCTCGCGGTCGGGCAGCGACGGCAGGATGAACGCCCGCCGGCACCAGTCAACATGGAACGCGCGCCCCCGTGCGGTGATCTCCGGGAGACCGGGCACGAGGGGCGACTCGGAGTAGGTCTTCAGGATCAGTTCGCCGTAGCGCTCGTAGTGCACGACGAGATCATGGATCGTCTCGACCGCCGACACGTGTGCCGCGGCTTCGCGGGCCGCAACGATACGAGCCAGTTCCCGCTCGACCGTTGCGTTCATGAGGGCGGCCTTGCTGCCGAACCGACGGATGACGGTCTGACCCGTCACCCCCGCATCCTCGGCGACGTCCTCTATTCGGATGTGCTCATAGGGAGTCGATGCCAGCCGCGCCAGCATCGCGTCCACGATCCGCTCCCCAGTGGCCTCGGCTTCCTTCGCGCGCCCCGTCATGCGGTAGGGCCTCGTGTTCATGTCAGTCACGCTAACAGTCGCACTGGACATATTCATGTTAGTGGCGCTAACCTCAAACTATGGAAACCTTCACCGAACACTCCTTGCGCATCGAAACCCGCCTTGGAAACCTCAATGCCCGCGTGTCTGGCACCGGGCGCCTAACAGTGCTCTGGTCGTCGATGTTCGTCGACAGCCACACCTGGGATCGCATCGTGCCACTCCTCAACGAGGGAAGCGCCATCGCGAGGCGCTTCGTTCTCATCGACCCTCCCGGGCTGGGACTGAGCGATTCCCTGAGCCGGCGATCAACCATCGCGGAGGCTGCGGATGCCGCACGAGACGCCCTCGTCGCCCTGGGCGCCACCCAGCCCGTCGACTGGCTCGGCAACGCGTTCGGGGGTCATGTCGGCCTGAACCTGGCGACCGATCCGACGACACTGCGCAGTCTGGTGGCCATCAGTTCGCCGACCGAGCCGATAGCGCCCGCCCTGCGGCGAAAGATCGGTCTGCTCCACCCTCTGCTGAGGGTTGCCGGCCCCATCGGACCGGTGCGGCACGCCATCGTCGACGCCATGCTGACGGAAGAGTCCGCGTCGGCGCCCCCCACCCTCCAGGTCGTGCTGGACAGTCTGCGGCGCCCGACGAGAGCGAGCATGAGCCTTGCCCTGCGTTCGTTCATCGTCGACCGAACGGACGTCACCGACAGGCTCGCCGACATCCGTGTGCCGAGTCTCTTCGTCGCCTCGGACGACCGCGGTGACTGGAGCCCTGCGGACGCGCAGCGGGCGGCATCCCTCGCACCCGGGGCTCAGGTGGCGACGATCCAAGGAGCCCGCACGCTGATTCCGCTCGAACAGCCCGCAGCCCTCGCCGCAGCGATCATCGGCTTCTGGAATCAGCTCGTCGACTGATCGTGCGCAGTCCGCTGTTTCGCCTGGATGAGCGGAACTCTGACTTCACTGAGTTCGCGAATTGGCGAGTCCCTTTGGTCGGTGTCAGTGCTGATCGCGGTGAGGGGCCGAGGGGTGGTACCCCGTAGCGGGATCCCATGTGGCGCAATGACGATCGGCTTACGGAACGCGGGTAACGCGGTTCGTCTCCGTTACCGGCGCCACCCCTGAGGGCTCCTTCCTCGATGAAGTTCGTTTTCGGTCGCGCCCGTGACACCTGCACTGCAAGGTCGAACGAACCAGAGCATTACGGTTCCGACGCCGCCCGGTAGTCCGCAGCCGGATCTCGCGGCTGTTCCCAGACTCGGTTAGGTCTGGTCTGGGAACTTCCCATCGGCGGTTCCGTCGATGGCGTCCGCGAGCGCGTAGACGACCGGCCAGGCGCCTTCGGAGCTGTTGCCGAGTACGGTCACCGTGGTGCGTGTCTCCGGGATGTGGGTGGACCGGAATGATGCGCCGGCGTCGTGGCCCTCGAGGATCAGCGACGAGTTGCGGGCGCCGAGCCAAAACCCCATCCCGTACCGCTTGAGCTCTGACGGCACGTCGAAGCGGGGACGGATCATCTCGGCGAGTGTGCCAGGCGACACGATCCGGCCGTCCAGCAGTGCGTTCCAGAACCGGTGCAGGTCGTCGGCGGTGAAGTAGATCCCGCCGTCGCCGTTGCCCCGCACCGGGAGGTGCAGCACGTTGGTGCGGTTGCCCTCCTCGTCCAGATAGCCGAGCGCGGCATCCCCAGGGAGGTCGTCAGAGCGGAGGAATGCGGTGCCGGTCAGTCCCGCCCGGTCGCAGACTTCGGTCTGGACCAGTTCATGAAAGCCGCGGCCGCTGACGCGCTCGGCGATGAGCGCGAGCACCACGTAGCCGCCGTTGCAATAGGAGAATCGCTCACCGGGCGGGAACTTCTGCGGGAAGCCGTCGAGCGCGGGCAGGAACGCCTCGGTCTCGGCGAGCACATGCAACGGCAGAGAGAAGATGTAGTCGTCGATCTCCCCGTCGCCTTCCTCGTCGAGGTAGTCGCCGATACCGGAGGAGTGGGTGAGCAGGTGCTCGATCGTGACCGCGTCGTCGATCAGAGGCAGGTCGTCACCGAGGATCGGACGCACGAGGTCCTTCACGCCGAGCTTGCCGGCCTCGACGAGGCGCAGGATCACGAGGGCGGTGAAGCCCTTGTTGCCGCTTGCGGCCGAGATGCGGGTGCTCGGGGTGTTGGGAACCCTGAGGGCGCGGTTCGCGAACCCCTCGCAGCGCTCGAACGTGCGCTCGTCGCCGACATCGACGGTGAGCACGCCGGTGAACGACCCCGCTTCGATAGCTGCGTCCAGCGCCTCAGGGGTGATGGGAAGTGTCATGGTCGGGACTCCGTACAAACGGGGAGACGGGGCGATCACTCTTGACACAGTCAGCGTAGCCGCCGTCACCGCCGGGTCGATCGCCAGTCGCGGTCACGCGATTCGCTGACGGTGGTGGTCCGTTCGGACCTTCAGTGCGGGGTCATCCCGCCGCGTCATTGCATGGGCGGGCGCGCTGGAGCACCGGCCTGCAGGCGCACTTCGGTCAAAGGCGCGTTGTGAGCCAGGCGTGATGAACTCGGTGGAATGCATCGGGTTGCTCGATCCCGGGATAGTGGCCGCAGTCAGCGAGGAACGGGCGGCAGCGAGCAACCGAGTTTCGGGGACCGCGGGGGATGTGCGGGTCGTTGCATTCGGTGATGATGGTGCGAAGCGCCGCCGAGACGTCGCAGCACCAGGAGACACCAATGAAGATCGCCATCGCGGGCGCCGTACTCGCACTCATCCTCGGCGTCGCCGGGTGCTCTGCTCCCGCGACGGAGGCGACCCGACCGCTCGTCGCCGACCAACTCCTCGAGGAGATGCGCTCAAAGGTCGCGGACCTCGGGCAGGACGTCGGGCAACTCAGCGATGACGAGCTGCGCCTCGCCGGTTTTGCAGCCTGCGATGCGATGGAGCAATCGGACAACAACTCCGACGCGGCGCAGGCGTTCGGTGAGACCGTCCCGGACCTCGACAAGCAGACAGCGTTCGCGCTCTTCAGTGCGTCAATCGCGGTCTTGTGCCCCGAACTGGCGTCGTGATGCCAGGCAGAGCCCGTCTCCCCGAGCCGAGCGTGGAGCGGTCCCTCTACGAACCGAGTCAACCCGGTATCGGCGTCGCGAGCACGGACCTCGCTGCCCGCATCCCGGAGAGCAGCGCCCCCTGAATCGACGGTGTCTCCCGGTGGTCGCCCGCAAGGTGCAGCCCCTCACCTACGAGCGCGGGCGACGAACGCCGCATGGGTGGGGGCAGCGCGGGAAGAGCGTGGGGGATGTCGTCGCGCCGGAGGAGCTCCCACGACGCCGAAGCGCGGCCCCACATGCGCAAGAGCTGTGCGCGAACCTCGCGCTCGGTGGCGACGCGGTCCGCCGCCCACAGGCAGGTCGCCTGGATAAGGTGGCGGCCTGGCGGCGCTGCCTGCGGGATCGTGGCGGAGATCGCGAGCGAGTTGACGATTGGGCCTTCGCGAGTGCCGTCGAGCGTCAGAACCGCGGATTCCGGGGGCGCGTCCGCCGCGAACCACCACGTCTGCAGGCCCCGGGTGGCGGGGACCGGCAGGTCCACGAGTAGGTGGAGAGCCTCCGCGCCGACCGCGACGACGACGTCCCGCGCGAGCAGACGTCCCTCGCCGAGGGCGCGCACCTCCCACCGATTCTCCCGCCGCCGCAGTCGGCTCACGGTACGGCCGACCCGGATATCCGCTCCCACCGCACGAGCCCGCGAGGCCAGCGCCCTCGGAAGCACCCCGATGCCTTCTCGGGGCAGTCCCGCGGCGGCCGGCAGGAACGATCGGGCGAGGAGGCGAACGTAGGTGTCGGACGTCGATTCCGACGCGTCGGCCAGCACCCCCGAAAAGAATGGCGACAGGACCTGGGTGCGCAGCGCTCCAGTCAGGCCTGCGGTGTCCCAGCCCTCGCCGATGGTGCGGTCAGTGCGGGTCACCGTGGCGCGCGGACGGAGGGTGATCGGGCCGAGCCACCGAATGAGCCCGGTGAGATCACGCGGTGTCACCAAACCACTCGCGAGCGTCGCTGGAAGCAGGGACGGATGCCGTAGCGGGTGCCCCAGCGTCCTCATCGAGCCGTCGGCGTGGCGTAGCCGGACCGCGCTCGGGAACGTCTGCACGCCCAGGCGATCGACGTCCACCGAGGCGCGGAGAGCCGGATAGGCCGTGTTCAGGACGTGGAATCCGCGGTCGAGCGTGAAGCCGTCCACCCGATCAGTACGCTGTCGTCCGCCCACGCGATCGGCGGCCTCGAGCACAACCACCTCGCGGCCGTGGGCCGCGAGGTCAGCGGCGCACCGCAGGCCCGCCAGCCCCGCGCCGATCACGACCACATCGTGCGTCTGCATGAGCCGAGTGTAGGAGGACGCCGTCCAGTCAGCTCGCGGTGACCTCAATCTCCTCGCAGAGCGCCAGGCGGCCGGCTTGACGGAGAATCCGGCACGGCGCGCGTTGTGCGTTGAGCGCTGCATGGCTGACGTGAGTTGTCGTTCGGGGATCCCGCAGAGCGCACCGAGAGCCACTGACGCGATGCCGGTGTTAGCCTCACACTGGGTGGACCACGACGCCTATCCGATGCTCGGTGGGGTACTGATGGCTTGGTGGACCGTGAATCGCCTGGCACGAACCGGCGCCAGGTCAGCCTCCGGGCGGTTCGCGTTACGAGTCGCTCGCGATCTCGGCAACCTCGAACTCGTTGATCGCGGGATGACACTTGCTGCGCATGCGTTCACGTCGGTTCTGCCGATCTTGATCGTCGCGGGTGCGCTTCGGGCAAGGATGGACCCTGCAAACGCGGCGATCTTCGCCGAACATCTCGGCTTCGATAACGCAACTGCGGAGATCCTCGAGAAGTCCCTCCCTGGGGAGGCGCAGGAGCTACGGGCAACGGGCGTCGTTGGAGTGGTCCTGCTCCTGATCGCCGCAACTTCTTTCGCTCGCGCCCTCGAACGGAGCCTTAGGGCCATCTGGCGAACACCCAAGGTGAGCATCAAGTTCGCGTGGCGTTGGCTTGCAGCGGTCATCGCGGTCGTCGTCGGGCTGGCCTTCATCGTCGCGATCCGCATCATCCTGCGCGGCGACCTTCCTGTATCGGCCTTGGAGTTCATCGCAGAGGTCGTGGTCTGGGGGGTGCTGTGGTGGACCGCATCATGGGTGGTGATCAATCGACGGGTCAGTCTTCCAGAACTGCTTCCCGGGTCCATGCTCGCCGGGATCGGATTTGCGGTAGCGGGAGTGTTCGGACGAGTATTCCTACCGCCCCTGTTCGCCGACTCGGCACGCAGATACGGCGTACTCGGTGTGGGGTTCACGTACATCGGATGGCTACTGGTGCTGACGTGCATCCTCCTTACCGCAGCGACGGTAGGTCGAGTGGCCTATCTCACCTATGTCGGTGGCGCATGGCGTCGGTCTGTGTCGGCTGGAGAACGCGACGTGAGAGCCCGCCAGGACCGGTGACAGAACCGCGAGGGTGGTCGTCTTCATCCTGCGATCCATCGGTACACGACCGCGGATCCTGAGCGGGCATTCGCCGTGATCTGGTCGAGCTAGCCAATCGCCGATCTATTGAGTGGGCTTCACGGGTCGACCCTCGTGGGTGGGTCCCTCCCGTGGCCACGCAGCGTCGCCAGCGCTCGGCTTCGGAACAGCGAAACGCTCGACACCCGCAGAGGTGTACGGGGGCGCGTGCGTCACCCGGGGGAGGCGCCCTCGCCGTCCGAGTGAACCCGGTCGACGTACTCGCCGGATCGCCCGCCGTGGATCCCTCGGTGGGCATCAAGCTAGTCGGTCGGGCCGTCCGCGGGCTATCCGCAGGCTTCGGCAGAAAGCGCGCGGGATGTCTGCCACTGGCGACGGGCCGCAACTGGCTGAACTGGCTGAACTGGCTGAACTGGCTCAACCCGCCGATCAGCGGCAACCCTTAGTGCTGCGAGTTCCATCTTGTGAAGCTGAAATGGAAATCTCACTATAGCTTGACTCTATAGTCTAACTATAGTGAAATGGCCATGTGATGAGCGAGCCGAAGCTGACGAGGGCCGAGAGAACGGCGCTGACGCGGAGCCGGATGCTGGATGCCGCGTTCGCGACGTTTGCAGAGTCGGGCTACCACGGCGCGTCGATGGCGGACATCGCTCGTCGCGCGCGCGTCGCTGAACCGACGATCTACTTCACGTTCCACAGCAAGTCGGAGCTGCTGCAGCAGGTCCTCGTACACGCCGGAGCGGCCACGTCTGAGCCTGACCCAGTGGAGCAGCGGCCATGGTTCGTGTCCGTTCTCGACGAGACCGATCCTCGACGTCTGATCGCCCTGGTCGTGGAGAACGGCACGGACATTCTCCAGCGATTGGCTCCGCTGGCTGAGACGATGAGCGTCGCCGCGATCGGCGAACCTGCTGCCGCGGAGGCGATCGCGAGCATCAGCAGTCGTCGCCGTGCCGCGTTCGAGCGGATCGTCGCGAGAGTCGCCGATGCCGCTCCGTTGCAGATCCCCGCAGATCGGGCCGTCGACATCATCGACGTCGTGCAGAGCGCACCGACCTTCAACGCGTTCAGGGCCCGCGGATGGGCGGTGGTCGAGTTCAAGGCATGGAGCTTTCGCCTTCTCACCCACCAGCTACTCCCGTCGCCGACCGCACAGAAGCTGGTCAAGGCGAACGCCGCAGCCGTCGACGGACTGACATTCCAAGACCTCATTGAGCGCGACGGAAGGCCCGCCGCGACGTAGCAAGGAGGACACCATGATCAGCTACACGAAGACCCGCCGCGTCGACCGCAGCGCGGAGACCGCGTTCGACATCATCGCAACGCACGTGTTCGAGAACCATCCCAAATGGGAAGCGGAGGTTCTCGAGATCCGCCGGCTCGATCAGGGCGCTGTCGGCGTCGGCAGTAGAGCGGTGATGGTCAGATCAGAAGGGGGGACGGATCAGCGAGAGCGAATACGCGATCACCGAGTTCGTTCCGAACTCTCGGGTCGCGTTCGATCATCCCGGTTCCGCAATGGGGTTCTCCTTGACGAGCACGATCGTCCCGGTGACGGCGACCTCTTGCGACGTCACCACACATGTAACGATGCAACCTCGCGGGTGGGTTCGGCTGCTCACACCGCTGCTCCGCCTGGGTACGCCTCGACGGGGAGATCGGCTCACCGCCGCGCAGGCTCGGGTGATAGAAGACTCTCCCATGTCGACCTCGAAAGCGACTGACCCGCAGGGCGCGCACAGTGGGTCCCATTCGGCGGCAGCTGGCGCTGGCGAACCTCCGCAGGTGTGACGTGGATCGCTTGGAGGCGAGAATCGCCCTGACACGTACTCGGTAGAGCGGCGCGGTCGTCGGAGCCGCCGGACTCGTCTTGATCGGATGGTTCGCGCTGACTGGGTGTGCGCGAGCGAGCCACCCGCAGTGACCCTGGTGGGCATGACCAACGAGTACCTGACCGCCCCGGACTGAGCTTCATGGGCCCCGAACTGGGAGCGGCGACTTTCGATGGATTCCACGACGTCTCGCGCGAGTGGCCACCGCACATGGCGGGGCGTTCGTCGACTTGCGGCCCGTGTTCAACGGGCCGGCGGCGGATCAGCCGGCCGATCCGAACACGCGCGACGCCATGTAGGAACTCGCCACCGCGATCGTCGCAGTGGGGCTCACCGAACTAAACCGATAGGAGTAGAGATGTCATTTGATGCTGGAAGACGGGCGGCCGCGGTGGCGCAACAAGGCGCGCACGCGAAACAATCTGCGTTTCAGGACCGGAAGGATTCCACCCGAAACGCGCGCGGTGCGCCGCCACGTGCAAGCGGCAATCCCAACATCCCCATGTCGATAGTCTGCCGCACGTCCAGCATGCTGCTGATTGCCGTGGTGCTCGCCGTGGCCGGATGCAGCACTGACGACCCGAGCGTCGTCACGTCTCCAACGCCCGAAGCGTCGTCCCAAACGCCCGAAGCGCAGTTTGATGTCGCCGACGGGCTCCAGGGCTGCTACCCGGGCTGCAATAGCTATCAGCGGGTGACGCCGGGCCCGCTGCCCGCGGGCACGTACACCACCGAGTACTTCCTGGCGGGCGCGCTGTCGCTTGAGCTCAGTGAGGGGTGGAGTGGTATCGAGGATTCCACCGGGGAGCTGAAGTTCCTCTTCCCTGGCGACTGGAAATACGGGGTGGCCTTCCGCCTCGATGACGTCGTCGTCGGACCGTCCGGCGCGGAAACCACCGCGACTCGGGACGTCGAGGGATGGTTGGGTTTCCTTCGGACCGATCCGCGAGTCATCACCAGCGAACCGGCGGCGGCGATGATCGGTGAGCTACCCGCGACCATGCTGGATGTCCGGCTGAAACGGGGAATCTTTGTGGCAGAACTGTGGCATCAGGAGAAGTTCGATCACAACGACGGCATCGCTGATTTCGACGTCTACCGCTTCTGGCTGGCCGACGTCGAGTATGGAGGCGAATCGCACATCCTCACGGTGTATATCGAGAGTCGTGATGATGACGACCTCCAAGCCAAGACTGACCAGCTCGCGCCCGTGTTGAGCTCGTTTCAAGCGAATCCCATTCAGCCACGGTCGTAGCGCAGTTCGCCCCGAGCCGTGAGTTGGACCGCGGACGGACGCTTGACGTCTCGCCCGTATCGGGACCAGATCGAAGCGACAGTCGTCGGTGGCCACGTCTTCGACGTGACGGACAGCTGGAACGGCACACCTCCGGCTGGGGTCGACCTACGTCGTCGTCGTGACCCACAGGGAACGGGCCCGGGGTCTGCTATCCCGAGGCGCCGTTCTACTTCATCGACGGCAGCATTGCTGCCATATTCAAGGCGGGAGCACACGGGTAACGGCGTGGACGAGGTCGCCGCTGGCAAGGTTGGGGGCCAGATGGTCGCGGCGAGTTCGATCGCCGAAGTGCGCATGAACGTCGTACCCGGTCGGGTTCGGGTTCGGGTCGGTCCGCGCACAGAACCTATGGCGGGTCCTGACGTGGTGACTCGGAGTAACCAGGTGCGGGGCGGCCTGGGGCTTGTCAGGACCGGAAGCCCTAGGACCACAACGGGCGGCACGCGCCGCCCGCAAGACGGTCCCTGACCGCGCGTGCGGAGGGTTCAATGCTCGTTCAGTACCTCGCGGAGTTTGATGGCGAAGGCCTCGGGCTGGCCGGCGTAGCCGAACTCGCCGCCCATGAAGCCGCCGTGGTGGCTGGGGAAGACCGTCGCCTGCTGGCCGAGCTGTTCGGCCAGTGCGATCGCGGTCCGACCGGTGTAGACCTCCACCGATTCCTCCCCGACCGCGACCACGATCCGGGTCGGCGCCGCCTTCAGGGCCTCGAAATCAGGCTGGTAGAGGGTCACGGCCCAGGATCGGTCCGACAGCAAGGGGTCCTCCCGTGTGCCGTCGTCTTCAGTCGGCATGCCGAACGCCGCCGGGTCAGGCGCGGGCTGGGCGAAGTACTCGTCCGTGACCTCGCCCTCCCACGAGGTCATAGCGATGAACGCGGCCATGCCGGCGCCCCAACCCTTGTCCTGGTACACCTGGGTGTAGGCATCCCGGGCACGCTGGACAGCCTCGGCATCCGGCAGCACACAGTCGATCGGCGGCTCGTGTGCGACCAGGGTCGACACGTCGTCCGGGTATGCCGTAACCAACGCGAGGGCGGTCACCGCGCCGCCGCTGCTGGCGAGCATCTCCACCGGCCCGGCGCCGAGCGTTTCGATGAGCGCATGGAGATCCTCGGCCTGGGTAGCGGGCTCATTGGTGACCCCGCCGTCCTTGCGCTTGCTGCGGCCGAGTCCCCGCGGGTCGTAGGTCACGACGGTGCGGTCCTCGAAAAGCGTCACCTGGTCCCGGAACCCGCTCGCGTCCATCGGCTGGCCGATCATCACCAGCGGCGGGCGGCCATCAGCCGTCGGCAGCGGCCCGTGAACGTCGTAGACCAGGTCGACCTCTGGGAGCGGGAGCGTGCGTTGCGTAGAGGCGAAGATGTCGAGTTGTTCGACGCTCATCGGTAATCGCATCCTCCATCGCCTGAATACGCCACGATTGTTAGGGCTATCTCACCGAGGGCGAACGCATCGTCGTCAGGCTCGACAGTTGCTCGACGCGCGCCGACACGGGCCCGACGGACCGCGATTCCGTACTGCAGGACGCACCGCCGGCGAAGGTCACCGTCTAATCGTCGTGCAGCGCGCGCTTATAGAAGTCGAACGCCGCCGATTTTCTGCGGAAATGACTGTCGCAGGGTCACGCCGTCAGGTCGCAGCCGTTCCTGGCGCCGCGTCGCCGGACGGTGTCATAGGCTCCCCGCGTCTCAAAGAGCGACGCGCGCATCGGCCGGGAATGCTTCCGATACAGCGGCTGCAAGGCAGCGATCGTCGGCGCCATGTCGTTGCGATCACGAGCGGCGAAGATCCGATCGAGTTCTTCGTACAGCTCATCGGTCATCGCATCCTCCCTCGCCTCACTATTCCACGATCGTTCGGGCTGGCTCACCGAGGGCGAGGCGCTTCTTCTTCAGGCTCGAACAGTTGCTCGATGCTGACGCCGAACACGGATGCCAGACGGAACGCGAGGGGCAGGCTGGGGTCGAAGCGGCCCTTCTCTATGATCAGTCAGCATCGGACCGACGGGTAGCAAACGGATCGGATCAGGTTCGATGCGGCACGCCGCCGCGACGCAGCCGCTGATGATGCACCAAACAGCGCGACGTCGTGCGAAACCGTGCTCAGGTCAGCCCGTCGCAGATCAGCGCGTCGAGGTCGGCGCCGGAGAACCGGTCGTGCACGCCGTGCATGCCGGATGGTGTCTCGTACTCCTCGTTCGGCACGTAGGTCACGGTGCCGGAGTCGCGGAAAGTGACGCCCTCGCCTGGGACCCTCAACTTCAGGCGGAGCCGGTCTCGGTCAGTACGCGTTGAGCCAAGTCACCAGGCACTGGGTAGACGTAATGCTTGTGCCAGCCACCGGAGAGGAACACCGCAGGCCCCTCGCCCGTTGGCGAGAGCGTCAGCCGGTCCGAGGGAAAGTTGGTCTGAATGGACGTCTTGAGCGCGCGGCCATCGAGGTCATGCCAACGGACGAACTTCGAGCGTTGCACCCCGGTCGCGTAGACGTCCTGGCCGTCGCACTGGAGGCCGATCGCCTCGTTGGTGTAGGTCAGGTCCTGCAAGCCGGTGCAGGTGATCCCGGTGCCGGCCACGACGCACGTCCACGGCGCGTAGTCCGGGTTCAAGGTCGGGGTCATGGTGGCGGGGTCCACGGTGAGGCGATCCAGCGACGCGGGAGCGGCGACCAGAACCAGGGCGATACCAACCAGGACCGCGAGATGTGCTTCATGTGTCCTCCTCGACGTCCGTGGTGGTCCCAGCCAGTGCGGTGTTCAGCCACGCGGACTCCACCGAGTCGGAGGAGTGGGATGCGGGGGGGTGGTTTTCGGCGCCACGGCGACGATCCAGCCCAGCATCACACCGAACGGGAGTGTGCTGAATGTGAAGACGATTGCGGAGATCGTCGGGGCAACCGGTGAGAGCATCCACGCGAGGGCGCCTACGATCGTCGCGACGACAACTCCGATCAGGACAGCGGCGAGCCAGCGGTTGAACACGGATCCTCCATGCATAGGAAACTATTCGTATAGTGCACTATACATACCCGCCGCATCGCATGTGTATACCGTCGGTGACCGCGGCGAGCGAGCATCCTAGATCGGGCCGAGCTGGACAATTCAGGGTATGGGTTCGGTCGACATCCCAGAGCAGTCGCTCTGGGAGGCGGCACGCGGCGGCGACGCGACGGCATTCGGGGAGATTTTCGATCTCCACCGAGACCGAGCATTCCGCCATGCGTACCGACTGCTGCAGGATGCCAACGATGCTGAGGACGCGGCCGCGATCGGGTTCCTCGAGCTCTGGCGGCGTCGCGACGATGTTCGACTAGTCGACGGTCGGTTCTTCCGTGGCTGCTGGTCACCGTGACAAACGCCACCCGCAATCTGCGTCGAGGACGCCGACGCTACAAGCACCTGTTGATGGCTCTGCCGCACGGCGAGCATCATCTTTCCGCGGAGGACGGCGCGGGTGTCGACGTCATCTTCGATCGCACTCTGCGGGCGCGATGCGAAGCTCGCTCCCCTCGATGCCCAACTGGTCTCCCTGGTTGCGCTCGAGGGCTACACCGTCGCGGAGGCAGCCCCGCTGCTCGGGATGAGCCCAGGCGCGGCACGCACTCGGCTGTCTCGACTGCGATCAACGCTGCGGCAGCGGCTTGGCCACGACACCCTCTCGGACTACCTATCGCAGGAGGCGACATGACCCCTCCCACCATGAGCGACGAGTTCGCCACGGCCTTCCGTGCGAGATTGCTCACCCACGTCGCGGACTCAGCGCCGGATGGAAGCCGTGCCGCCACCTCCGCCGCTTCCACACTCGAGCAGACCGGCATCCGCGATCCCGAACGGAGCGCTCCGCGGCGACGCAGCAAGCACGACGATCGTGCGCGACCTGCTGCTCGCCGGCACGCAGCGAGTCCGGCGGACCGGACACGTCGCGCCTAGTCGCCGCCGGTCTCGCCGTCATCCTCGTTGCCGGGGTGGTCGGAGCCGTTGCGGCGACCATCGTGAACACCGGAACCCAGGTGGCGGCCACTCCGACCAGCGATCTCGCCGTCCCCGACCGCGGGGCGCCCGACCGACGCGGTGAAGCCGACCCCGCTGCCCGCTGTTCCGGTCCCTGCCATCGGGCGGGCAGGTGACCCTGGAACCGGATCCGACACTGGTTGGGACCACCTGTTCAACGCTCTCGACGTGGCCGATGGAGCAGGGGATCGATATCAAGTCGCTGCAGGGCTTCCAGCGGGTCGGCGGCGTCCAGCCGTGGACCGGAGAAATGAAGGATGGCAGCGGCACGTGCATTCTGCTGCGCACGCACGATGGATCGCTGTTCGATTCCATGGGCTGCGAATCTGACGACGTGCCGGCCTCGGTCGAGCGCGCGCAGACTGACTCGGTGCTGCTGCGGTTCACGATCAACGGAGGGCTCATCGATGTCTACGTCACGTCGCGTTGACCGCATCGAAACGCCGCCGCATCGAGCAACGATATCGGGGATGCAGACGCTGTCGATCGTCATGCTCCTTCTGCTGACCGCTTGCACGTCTCCCGCGACGACAAGCCCTCCTCGTCCGACGACACCAGCGTTCCCGACGCGGATGACGAAACCCATGGCAGGATCGACTCCGGTCGGATCCTGTTCGCGATCGAAGGACAAACCGCGTCGGGAGGAACCGAACTGAGGGTGCTGCAAGGCGCGAACTCGAGGAGGTCGAGACCGGCGATCCGACGCTCGCGCATGTCGCGTGGGCGGGCGGCGACGCGATCGTGTACGACAGCGAAATCACCTCGGTCCGTCAGGTCTACCGGCGCGCTGACTTTCACGACGCCGCCGCTGAGCTCGTTGCCCCGAACGCCGTTGCCGGGAGCGCCGATGCTGCGGTGCTCTGCGGACGGGACGCTGGCGGCGTTCGCCGCGTCAAAGCCGCTCGAGGGCCGAGCGGTGGGGCTCTCGGTCATTCCCGTCGACGGCGGCGAGGCCGCAGCACTCACGCCAGAGACGGCAGACGGTCTCGTGCCGTTCGACGACTACCCATCCTTCTCGCCCGACGGACGTCAGATCGTCTACCAGCAAGTCTCCGCGGTCTCCGATCAGGGCGAGGCTCTAACGGGCGCCATGGTCATCATCGATGTCAGCGGCGGCACTCCTCGGCGCATAAGCCCTGACGTCCAATTCCCCGGCCCGCCGCGGTTCTCGCCCGACGGCACTCGGATCCTGTTCAGCGCCGCCAACTCGAATGGGTCGGACATGTCGCTGTGGGTCGTGCCAGCCAGCGGCGGCGACCCCACCGAATTGTTCCCGGTGCCATCCCACGCCAGCGCGTTCCACGCGGACTGGTCCCCGAATGGGACTGAACTGGTGTTCGAGTGGTACGAGGACGGTTGGGACCGCAACGAGCCGCTCCGACGGGTAGACAGCGACGGTCGAAGACTGCTGATCGCGCGCCAGCGGACAGGACGGCCTTGGGCCGACGAGTGAGTTGAAGGAGTGCGCCGCGCTGAGAGACGGTCCCGGCGAGCGAAGGTCCCCTGCCGCAGTTGGTCGGCGCGGGCTCACCTGCACACTAGCGATTCGTCAACCCAGCGGGGGGAGCGCTCCTGGCGGTAGTCGGCACGCCGCCTGCGAGCTGCTCAGGCTAACTTGCGGGACGCTCGTTTGGAAGTCGACGAAGTATCCAGTGCAGGCGGGTTGGAACCGGCTCCGAGGTCTACGAACGGTCGGTGCGGGCGCACCGGGCGTACGGATGCAGCGGCAGAGGAGATGCACGTCCCGGAGGAGCACGACCGCACTGCTAGATCATCCCTCCTGACCGCACCTCTCCTCCCGCCGCTCGCCCGCGGCGGAGCGGTCAGCTCATTGCATCCGCAAGCTCCAGCCGACTCACCTCGACAGCATCCTTCGCCGTATTCGCGATGTGCGCTCGAGAGACGATGACCGCGGCGACGACCATGATCGCCGCACCGAGCCAGTAGGGCGCGGCGTGGCTGACTGTGGCATAGAGCGCGGCCGCGAGGAGCGGCGCGACGGTGGACATTGCCGCGTTGAGCGATTGGGTTGCCCCACCGAGCCAGCCCTGCTCATCGTCGCCGACAGCGTTGGACATGGCGCCGTCCATCGCGGCCTGCGCAGCGCCTTGCCCTGCAGCGAGCGTGAGCGCGCCGACGATGAACAGCCACGGCTGGGCGAGGGTGGAGGCGACCAGAGCCAGCGCGACCAGGCCGATGGTCTGTCCGACGATTCCACTGATGATGACGCCGCGCTCGCCGATGCGGGGGAGCAGGATCCCCAGCAGCACGCCCTGGATGAGGATGTCGATGATGCCGATCGATGCTGTCATCAGTCCGATCTGGGTGGGACCCCAGTTGATGGAGTCGAGAGCGAGGACGCTGAAGTTGTTCACGAAGAATCCGAACGACAGAGCGAGCAGGCCGAAACCGATCAGCAGTCCGCGCAGCTCTTTGCGGCCGAACGCGGCCTTGAAGACGGAGAACGGCTGAACGTCGCGTATCGAGATCGTGCTGATGCGGTTTTCGGGCTTGAGGCTCTCGGGGAGCAGGAAGATGCTCAGGACCGCGACGAGGAGGGAGATCCCGGCGGTGATGAAGACGGGGAGCTGAAGGCTCACGGCGGCCAGGAGTCCGCCTACGGCGGGGCCGATCATCATTCCGATGCCGGAGAGCGCCCCGAGGATGCCGAAGCGCTTGGCGCGCTCTTCGGGCGGTGTGATGTCGGCGAGGTAGGCGAACAGTGCGGGAAGATCACCCGCGGTCACACCCTGGATGGCGCGGGCGAGCACGAGCACCCAGATCGCGCCTCCGATGCCGAACAGGGTCATCGCCAAAGCGGCACCGAAGGCAGCGACGATGATGACCGGCCGGCGTCCGAAGCGGTCCGAGAGGCGACCGAGGAAGGGAGCCACGAGGAAGGCGCAGAGTCCGTTGATGGCCTCCAGGACGCCGACCCAGATCGCCAGGTCGTTCTCGTTGCCGACGTATTGGAGAACCACGAAGGGGAGGACGGGGAGAACGACCGTCATGCCGATGACGGTGAGCATCGTCAGCGCGACGAGCATGGCCCAGGCACGCTTACTGGCGTGGGTCGAGGCGGATGGATTGACGTGAAGTCATTCCATAAGTGTATCGATACCAGTTTCAGAGTCAAATCAACTATGTACTGAGTGCGGGGTATGCTGGGGTCATGTCTACAACGGAGCCCATCGGACGCCGCGAGCGCAAGAAGGCGGCCACTCGAAAGACGATCTCCGACGTCGCGACGATGCTCTTCCTCGAGCGCGGTTTCGACAATGTGAGCATCCGCGAGATCGCCGACGCCGCCGACGTCTCGCCGACCACGGTGTTCGCGCACTTCGCGCAGAAAGAAGCACTCGTCTTCGACGAAGATGACGAGCAGCGAGATCGGCTCGTCGCCGCGGTGCGCGACCGGCCTGTCGGCACAACAATCAACCGCGCTCTGTACGACTTCTATCTCGCTGAGATCGGGATCAACCTCGCGGAGCACGGCGATGACGTGGCGCGGACGTTCATGACTTTCCTCAAGGAGACTCCGGCCCTTCGCGACTTCGCGACGAAGATGTGGCTGCGACACGAGGATGCCCTCGCGGACGCCATCGCGGGCGAACTCGGGCTCTCCGAACCCACGGCTGAGATTCGCGTCTACGCCAGGTTCGTGTTGCAGATGCAGACACTCGTCGCCGAGAGCGAGGACCAGCGCGCCGAACTGGAGGCAGGGTTCGCCATACTCGAGGGTGGCTGGTCGCCGATCGAGAGTCGACTGGCGGATGCGGCCGGCTGAGCGCGTTCCCGGCGCTTGCCCCGATCCGGCGACGTGACCGCCCGCGTCGACACCTGACACACCTGCGAAGGTCAGGAGCGTGGTTCTGGTGAGCGGTGCTCCCGACCCGCGACCTCGTCGCCGCTAGGCACGACGAACCTCTCCCGGCGTCGCTCGCCGGAAGGGGATCGATGACGCGATCATCAGCACCGCAACGAACGAGAACGCCAGCACGATCGCCCAACCCCCGCGCGGCTGGCTCAGCGCGACACGCGCGCCCCCGATAAGCGGCACAGTTGCGGCGACTGCGATTGCCCCCGCCCACCCGACCACGCCGCACACCACCCGTGCCCACACCGGGCCGATCTGCCCCAGCGAGAACCCACCCGCAATGGCGATTAGGGCGATGCCCACGGCGCCACCACCGAGGCCCTGAGTCAGGAAGGTGACGAGCGCTCCTGGCCGCACCATCGGAGCGATGGCGAATAGCAACGGCGAAAGGGCAAGCCAGCGGATGCCTCGCTGGCGACCGGCTGCGCGCATCGCCGCGGCGAGCCCGAGCGTTCCGCCGACGATCATCCCGGGGGCGAGGATCGTGCCGAAGGTGCCGAACCAGTCGAAGCGCGACGCCGACCCGGCGATCTCCATCATGTAGGCACGAAAGCCTGCGGCCCACGCAAGCCCACAGATCGCCCCCACCACGACGCAGCCCACCCAACGAAAGTGGGGTGGGCTTGCAGGTACGCTGCCCGGCGCCCCCGCACGTTCTCGGTCGTCAATCGCCGACATGATTCCTCCAGCAGCCTCTTATAGGTCGTAGACACACCGGTTCATGACTCGCTTCGACTCTGGGCGGCCCTACAGGTTAGGCGCGAGGGTTAGAGACTCCGCCGCCGGTACGCCATGGCCGCTCGAGCTCATGAGCTGCATGCTGACCACGTCACCCTCGCGGCCGAGGAAGCGCAACCGCTCGCCCGTGATGGGATTCGCGATCACCTCCCACGCGGTAGCGTCCATGCCATATCCTCCGTCGCCGAGCACGCGCAATACCGAGGTGACCTGCGGTTCAGTATCCCCGTTGAATGCTCGGCGCACCAGATACGCACGGCGCGGGGACCGCAGCAACGGAGGCTGGTCGCCGGAGTGGACGCAAGCAGGCGTTAGCACACGGCTGCTCGGTAAAGGTGTGGGTTGAGCTCGCAGATCGACCTCGACCTGACCCCACCTGGCCTGACCTGACCCGACCTAGGTTGCGATGTCGGATCGCTCCGTAGGAATCCGCCATTTCGCGTGGAATCCTGAGCCCGAATTCACTGCCAAGTACCGCGGAATCCCAGCTTTCCCCGTCATCTCGACCGGGAACCTACAGCGCTCGAACAGGGTCGTTGACCGGTCGCCTTACGACGCATGTTCGGGCGCGGCTTCGGCGGAGCAGACCACGACTACGACCTGGCGCGCTCTGGTGAACCCGCGCAACGCCAAGAACGGCGCCGAGGTCATCGGCGGGTCGCGGAGGACTCGGCATCCGCTCTCCTTCGCTCGTTCTTCGACGCGCGACGCTGACGCGCGACGCTGACGCGATGGGCGGGGCGGCCCCCGTGCGATCGGGGGGACAGCCCCCTGCCGGCCCGCATGCCCGCGCCCCTAGCGTCAGGGACGTGACCGACCGACTTCTCGCCCCCGCTCCCGTGCCGACCCCGCCTGCGCCGTCGCGCACCCCCGGCCGCATCGGCTGGCTCCTCGTCGTGCTGACGGCGCTCGCGATCGTCGCGTACTCCGCGATCCCGTACTTCCTCGACTCCCTTCCGCAGCTCGCCGATCAAGAGGTCGGGCTTGCCTCCCACTACGCGGCGCAGCCGGCTTTCGTCCAGGTGGCCCTCTACGTGCACATCGCCGGTGCGACGGTGGCGCTGCTGCTCGGGCCGCTGCAGTTCTGGCGCGGGCTCCGCGAGCGCGCGCCGCGCGTGCACCGCTGGACGGGTCGCGCCTATCTTGCGGGAGTCGCCATCGGAGGCGTCGCGGGCATCGTGATGGCGCCGTTCGGCTTCGCGGGCTTCGTCGGCCTCTTCGGGTTCGGCGCACTCGGAGTGCTGTGGCTCGTGACGGCGTGGCGGGCGTATCGCAGCATCCGTCGCCGCGATGTCGCCTCGCACCAGGCGTGGATGATCCGCAACTTCGCCCTCACATACGCCGCGGTCATGCTGCGCGTGTGGCTGCCGATGCTGCTCGTCGCGCAGATCCCGTTCGGATCGTTCGAGTTCGAAGCGGCCTTCGCGAACGCGTACGCCGCCGTCCCGTTCCTGTGCTGGCTGCCGAACCTCGTCGTGGCGGAATGGCTCATCCGCCGGCGCGGGCTGCCGTCCTACCGCGTGACCGCCGCGGTCAGTCCGCGGACTTGACGACGATGTCGTCGGTCAGCGGAAGCGGACCGCAATGCTATCTCGCGCCGCAAGACCACCGGCAATTGTCGTTGGCATCGACCACGTCGCCTACCCGTGACGAGCCTCGTCTGGGCTCTCCCGATCGCGACGAAAGCTGTCCGCAAGCAGATCAGATCCTCATCAGCTCGGTCGACGCGACCAGAGCGAGTCCGCTGAGCGGTCCTCGGGCGGACGTTTGGTGGCAGCGGTCAGAGTCCGTCCAAGAATTGGGTGATGTCGTCTGCGAGTAGGTCGGGTTCTTCGTGTGGAGCGAAGTGTCCGCCGCGGGGCATGGTTGTGAATCGGGTCACGTTGTAGGTTCGTTCGGCCCAGCTGCGAGGCGGGCTCGCAAGGTCGTGCGGGAAGAGCGCGATCGCCGTGGGGACCGCGACGTGGTCGACGGGAGTCGCGAATCCGGCGGCGTGTTCGTAGTAGGGCCGGAACGAGGTCCCGATTGAGTTGGTGAACCAGTACACGGAGGCGACGGTGGCGAGGTACTCGCTGCTGAACCTGGTCGAGACATCACCGTGGCAGTCGCTCCACGCGCGATACTTCTCGAGGATCCAGGCCATCAGGCCCGCCGGGGAGTCAGACAACGCCGCCGCGAGGGTGAGGGGGCGTGTCTGTTGTTGGTGCTGGTACGCACCTTCCTCCGCGATCCAGGCGGCCCCTCGATCGAGGTGCTCACGTTCTTCCGGCGTCAGCGTCGCTTCTTCGTATCGGCGTGGTTCAGCGATAGCCAGAAGATGGATGCCGGCAAGCGCATCCGGATGTGCCTGACCAAGGCGGGAGGTGATCCCTGCGCCGAGATCCCCTCCGTGAGCGGCGTAACGGCCGAAGCCGAGGTCGTCGGTCATGAGCTGGTGCCAGAGCTCGTGCGTCTCCTGGCCCAGGGCCGGCCTCGGTGGCGAGAACGGCAGACCTGGAATCGCGGGCACGATCACCGTGACGCCCTTCGCCGGGTCGCCGCCAAACCGAGACGGCATGGACAGCCGTTCCGCGAGGGGGATCAGCTCGAGCGCCGTGCTGGGCCATCCGTTGGTGAGAACGATCGGCAGACCGCCATCCGTCTCCGCGTCGAAGCGCAGGTAGGCGACCGTAATGCCGCCTATGTCGGCTTCGTTCCAGGGCAGCGCATTTATCTGCTCCTGCTGCGCCGCCCAGTCGAAATCCTCGGACCAATACGAAAGTAGATCGCGAAGGTCATGGGCTTCGGTTCCTGCCGACCATTCGCCGATCGGCCACGTGTCGGCCCATCGTGTGTGTCGGAGCCTGCGACGCAAGTCGGCCACATCGTCACTACTGACATCGATCACCGGGAGCGCACTCATGGTCTCCATCCGGGACGGTCGGATCCTTGCAGTCGGACTACCGAAGGCTACCGCGGACGACCAAGAGCCTCCCCAATCCGTTGCCGCCCGCAGCGGGTCGGTCAGCGAACGCTCATAACCCATGGCTCACGACCAGATTCTGTTCGACAGTGTCTCTACGATCGGATGATGGCGTTCGTCAGTGTCTGGACCCGCTGGTCCGGATCGGCGGCGGCATCATCTTCGGCACCCTCGCCATCGTGCTGGCGAACGTTTCGAGCCGGTCCCGCACCGTCCTCGTCTACCGCGCACATTGGCTGACAACGTCGGCCTCCGGTTTGTGGATGAAGGCGGGAGTCCGTGCCTCAGGTGCATACCCCTGTTGCGGACGTCCCGGATGTCAGTGTTCCCGGCACGGCGATCGTGGAACGGATCCGCAGGCTTGTCATCGCCGGCATCGCCTGCTCGCTGTTGATCGCATAGTCGCTTCACAGGTTTGCCCGACAGGGATACCCTGGGCCACAAGTCCCCGTTACGGTGACTGTTCGCATGGGGAAATGCGATCTGGATCGGGGGGTCCGCATGCCACTAGCCGCCAGGGTTTCGTGGCAGTGAGACTCTTCGCCGTTGCGTCGACGAGGTACCCATGCCACGGCGGGGAGCTTGATCGGTCGGCCATGACAAACCGCGGAAAGGGTCGGTATGCACAGTTCGGGACTGTGACGGTTGCAGTATCCGCCGGGACCCCCACACCGGCGCACGTTCGAACCCACTGAAAGGGGAAATGCCATGTCTCGTATGAGTACTGAACTGAGCACGTCGCGCCGGGCCAGGCGGCTTGTTCGGCGAGCGGTTCTAGCCACCGTCGGAGTAGCCGTTCTGGTGGCAGTACCCGCCACGGCGTGGGCGTCACCACCAGATCACGGCACGTTCTCCTCGCATGACGTCTTCGTGGACTCCGAGGTATGCGCTCCCGAGGGGTTCTCCGTGGACGTTGTGCAGGACGAGGTATCGAACTTCCGAGTGTTCTTTGCTCGCTCCGGCGAAGTTGCGTTCGTCTCGGTGCATGTCGACTACCGGGCGGTTATCTCGGCGAACGGGCACACGATCGTCGAGCGAGACCAGTGGAAGGACACCTTCTACGCCGATGGGTCGGCACGAACGGTCGGAAACACGGTGCACATTCAGGGGCAAGGCCCGGGACTGGTCCAGCACGATGCGGGCCAGATCGTGTTCGGGGCCGATGGATCTGTCCAAGCGATTCACGGTCCACACCCTCAGTTTGAGGGACAGACCTTCTGCTTTGCTCTGCTGCCGTAACCGAAAGATCTAGGGCGCACCGCTCTCGTTGACGGCCCCCTGGTATCTCGCATCCCTTCAGACATGCAACGTCTCAACAGCGACCCCCGCACGTAGCCGGTCCGCAAGCGCGCGGGTGTCGGATGAGCAGATCGATTCGACGTCGCGTTGCCCACCTGCGCGCTATGGTCTCTCTGCGGCCGTCGTTCGCGTCGGGCCCATGTTCCGTTCAGGCGGGACCGCGTCTCACGCAGATGGGGATTCCCTTCAAAGGGCGTTGTGGTGTCCAACTGGCCTCGAACGCTTCGTTGTCCCGATCGTGTTTGGGCTGAGAGCTGTCGCCGCCGACGCGACGTGGCAACCCGTCGGACGTGGGTGCCATCAGAGTGTCGTTGCAGCCCACGCGAGTGGATCCAGTCGTGCGTCACTCCTCTCGATGGGGCTGAACTGCCTGACCCACCTCCCGTGCCGAAGCAGGGGAAGCGAGCCACAGGGCTCAGATCAGACGAACAGATCCGAGGCCACGTCCTGGTTGATCGCGTTCAGGACGTTCTGGACCGACGTGATCTCGGCCTTGGTGTCGAGCGAGGCCCACCCGGCGTCAACCGCCGCGAGGTACTCCTTCACCGTAACGACCTGACCCGGCAGGATCGCCGACGTCGTCGGGACCGTGATGTGCTGGGCACGGTAGCCCTCGATGTACCGCACGTTCAGCGCGGTGGCGATGAACTGAGCGCGGAGCATGTTCCTGCCGAGGTTCGTGGAGCTGGTCGCCTTCAGGAGCGTTCTGCGCCTGCGCGAACGTGGTGCTGGCCGGGATGGCGTTGGCGTAGCCAGCCTTGGCCTCGTTCCAGATCGGGCGTGCCAGCGGCAGTGCCGTTCTTGGTTCGTCCAGACCCGATGGTCTTGCCGCCGATGTCCGGGATGCACTCTTCGCTGGTGGTGTGGATCGGGTCCAGCGTGATGGTGCGGGTAGCCGAACGCTGATCCACCGCGTTCAGCGTCCAGGCCGCCGACAGGCCCGTCAGGGTCGTCTCGTTGTCCGTCGTGAACAGGTACGAGATCCACAGTCAGGCCGGACCGGGTGACGATCAGCGTGACCAGACCGTCCGCGGTCGTGTAGACGTTCTCGTTGTACGGGTTCTGCACATAGCCGGCCGGGATGACGAACGTGCCGGGGCCGAGAAGCAGGTGGCCGGGGTCGGGTCAGCCGGAGAACGGGACCGCGTAGGTCAGCGGGACGCAGTCCGCACCAACCGTGATGAACTTCCACGCGGCGACACCGGGCTCGGCCGGGCTGCCCTCACCACGGAGAGTGCCGAACGCGAGCAGGGCGTCCAGTTCCGGAGTATCGAGGTAGGTGTCCACCTGGTAGGTCGAGCAGCCGGACAGTGCGGCGAGCTCAGCGTCGAGCGCGTCGAGGTTGTTGGTGTCAGCGGCCGCGGCGAACTTCTGCGGTCCGAGCGGGTTGTCGTCCGGCACCTGCCAGGCGACGGTCACGGAGCCGTCGTGGTCTTCATTGAGGATGAGGTCGGCGGCGTTGGCCGCGGGCGACACTGCGAGCGGGATGACGAGTGCGGCCATGACCGCAACGCCAAGCATGGACGTGCGCATTGTTTCTCTCTTCTGTTTCGGGGCCTTTCGGGCTCCCCCCAGTGGGCTGAACTGCCCGAACCGTCTCTCTCCATCGAGAGCGGCGATCCGCACGGATCAGAAGAAGGTCGGCATTCAGTTCCTCCTGGGGGTACTTCGGCCTGGTCGACGGTTGGTGGCGGAGTCGAACACAAGGAACGGCGTCGTTTCGATCTGGACCATGGTGTCGATATAGGCCGAGTTCTGCCTGACCTCGGAGCCCTGCTTCCAGCTAGGGCGATCTTCAGCGCAGCAAGCTGGCTTCGTTGCTTCGAGAATGGCGATCACCGGCACTGCAGTGTGGCGCGCAACCCTGGCATCGCGGGTACGACCTCAGTGTCGCGCAGTGTTATTGACGTCATGATAACAAATCTATTGACGAACCGCTAATTGGCACTACGATTGCTGGATGACTCCTCCGCCCACGTATGCGCGCCTCGACCCCGCGGAGCGTCGCGCGCAGATCCTTGACACCGCCAACGCGCTGTTCGCCGAGCGCGGCTACGAGGGCGTCTCGATTGATGACATCGCGAAAGAGGCGGGCGTCACACGCGGACTGATCCACCACTACTTCGGTGGACGCAAGGAGGTCTACATCGCGCTGATCGAGAGGCTCGAGACCATTCGCGAGGAAGATCTTCGAGCACCCGTGGGTCGAAGTGCTGATGCGCGCGTGGGGGACTCGGTATCGCGTTGGCTCGATTGGACGGAGGCGAACCGGACCATCTATCTCGCGACGATGGCACCTGGGGATGGCGTCGCCGACCCTGACGTGAGACGCGTCGTCGCAGATCTCGTGCGGCGAGCCGTCGTCCAACTGACGGTTTTCCACAGCGACATTGCCGAAGACTCCGCCAGGCTGCGCTATGCGCTGGAGTGCGGACCGGCCTGAACCGTTCCGCGACACGCCGCTGGCTGCGCGGCGAGGCCACCCGCGAGGCGACCGAGGAATTGCTCACCTCGACCCTCGAACACGTCCTGCGCACGTTCGGAGCACCGCCCCAACTGCATTCCCCTCCACCCGACCGGTAAGCGGTCCACCTACGCGCTCGCTTTAGTCACGACGGCGCGTCTGGCGCTGTCGCCCGTCGGCATGCAAGATGACCGTGTGGGCGTGAAGCTTCACCGGGGCGTGCGATCGACTGTGCTCGCTGCCGTGGTGCTCGCGCTGACGGCGTGCACCGCAGCGGAACAGCCTGCACCGCAGACGTCTTCGACCGAGTTCGGGGTCCTCGGCGCAGCCGGATGCGCGCCGCCGTCACCGGTCGTCGGAGACGAGGTGCTCGCAACCACGTCCCCCGGCATCACGGCATATGGCCTGCTTTTCAGAACGTCACCGACGTCATTTCCTGCCGAAGACACGAGCATCAAGATGGTGGTTCGGATGACGGGGGTCGACTCTCTTTCTGGTCACCTCATCTCACCGACCGGACGCGACCGCCCGTTGGATTGGGGGCCTGAGGTGCACGGGGGGAGCACCTACCGACGACCCGGAGCCGAGTGGGGCATCGGATTCTCATTCGACGAGCCCGGGTGCTGGCAGGTACGTCTCGAGGGTGGCAGCTCGGCCGAGGCCACGTTCTGGTTCGACGTCGAAAACGATGGGTGACACGGGGACAGCCGGGGCGCGATCAACCCGCACACGGGTCACTCAGCGTTCGTTATTCTCGACGGCCCAGAGCTCAGGTCTCGAGAGTGCGCGGCTTGATCATGCGCGATCCGGTCGTCGTGCTGTCATCGGCCATTGCGCACTCCTCGCGTGGCCAGTGACTCGGGATGCCCTCAGGCGGCGGGCGCGGTAGCCACAGTCAGCACGATGAGCGGACTGTGCGCGATCATGTCGTCGACATCGTCTCTGCGCCATCGACGTGCGGCGGCCTCGATCAGCGGCCGTGCTTCGTGGGGATCGGTGACTACCCGCGCCGTGGCAGGAACGTCGGCCTCGATGCCCTTCTTCAAATGCACAATCACGTTGGGGTCTGCGGTGATGTTGTGTATCCAGTCCCTTGTGCGGTCTCTGCGAGGCATCCCGGTGATGAACAGCACGCCATCCTCATCGTGCAGGAAGATCTCAATGCGGCGCGGTAGCCCGCTGCGACGACCGGTCGTCGTCAGGTCGATGAGCTGACTTCGGTGCAGGGCCTCGCTGACGTCGTTGTTCACACCTGATAAAGCAATCTCGCTGCCGCAGACATTCCAACCGATCGGTGAGAAGTTCCGTGCGCAACGCGGTGGCAAAGCCCCGGCCAGCAAAGGCCAAGTCTGTCGCCAACGGTCCCTCGACGTACCCGGCCGCCCGTCAGCGTGTGTATCGACCTGCCGCTGGCATCAGCGCGCGTAAACCCCGCTCGCTCAAATGCCCGATGGCGGTGCGCCGTACGAAACAGTCCTGCGGCTGAGGGTTGGCGGAAATCGTGGAGCCGAGCTTGACATGCAGGATCGCCGGCGGCGCGACACTCCACTCGTCAATCAAGATGCAACGGGTGACGCGCCGACGCCCCTCGGCCACTCGAGGGCACGCTTGCTGTGGTCATGCGCGGTTGGCGAGTCGGGCGATATAACAAAGGGGAATCCGCACCCGAAGCGCAAGGGCGCAGATTCGGCCAATTCCCGTTGTGCAAATGCGACCAGAGATCGTCTAAGTCACGTGGCGGGCGCCTCTGGGCGTGGCATCCGAGTCTGCTATGTGGTTGCCGTCCACTCGTGGGGGCGGCGAAAGCAGTTCCGGCCAGGAGTGGCACGCAGGCACGACCTGCGCGCCAACCAAGTTCTTGCGAACGATCTCGCGGCTCATGACGAAAACTGGGACTTCTAGGACTTCGAGGACTGCTCGAACTCACCCGGCGCGGACGGGCTGGCTGGAGCCCGGATCTGCAGATGACTGCAGTTTCGCCGCTCCTTTTCAGGCTCGCCGCCACATACGCGTATCAGGCGAACAGTTCGTCGAACGCGTCCGTGCGAACGCGAGGCGACGCGACGGCCCGCGTGACGGCGGCCTCGGGCGCGATGGCGGCGGTGCTGACCGACTCCATCAGAGCGCGTGCGGACTCGGTCAGGAACCTGCTGGGCTTCGCCGCGACGTGCTTGGCAAGGAACGCGGTCGGATGCGTGGGCAGCTGCGACGGCACGTACACATCGAGGGCATCGCGTGCGCGGGTGAGCGCGACGTAGAAGAGCCGCTCCTCCTCGGCGAGACCGGCACGCGAGGTGAGTGCCATGTCGGACGGCATCGCGCCGTCGTTCGTCCGCATGAGGTGCACGATGTCCCATTCCAGGCCCTTCGCGGAATGGATCGTGGACAGTGTCAGCCAGTCCTCGTCGAGATGCGGCTGCTTCGCCCAGTCGCCGGCGACGTTCACCGGGTCGATCGCCTGCTCGCTCACGAAGGTGCGGAGATCGCTCTGCTGAGCGGCGGCCTGCGCGATGCCGTCGACTTCGGTCACCCGGCGGTGCCAGTCCGGGTAGTGCGCGCGCAGCAGCGGATCCACCGCGCCTCGGCAGGCTTCGACCAGCTCCGGCACGGCGGTCGTGGAGTCGACGGCGCCGAGCAGCGACAGTGTCGACGCGAGTCCCGTGCGCGCCTTCGCCGGCGCCGCCGCGACCGCGTCGGCCATGCGATCGACGCCCCCGTCGGCGAGGATTCCGGCTAGTCCGCGCGCACTCGCTTTGCCGATGGCGCGGTGCCGGGTGAGCAGGCGGTACCAGGACACCTCGTCCGCCGGGTTGAGAACCACTCGGAAGCTCGCCAGCAGGTCGCGCACATGCGACGTCTCGAGGTAGCCGATCCCGCCGAACTTGTGGAAGGGGATCCGCCGCACCTTGAGCTCGACTTCGAGTTGCGCACTATGGGATCCGGTGCGCATCAGCACGGCCTGCGAACGCAGCGGCGTGCCATCGACGTGCGCGGCGAGGATACGGTCGGCGATGGTACGGGCCTCGTCGTCGGCGTTGCGGCAGGTGACCAGCGTCGGCCGGGCGCCCGGCTGCGTGCGGTCGGCCACGAGCCGCAGCCTCAGTTCGCCGGGGCGCACCTGGTTCGCAAGGTCGAGGATCGGCTGCGTGGAACGGAAGTTGCGTTCGAGGCGCACGAGGGTGGCATCGGGGTACGCCTCGACGAGCTCGAGCAGGTGCCCGGCGCTCGCCCCCCGGAAGGCGTAGATCGCCTGTGCGTCGTCGCCGACGACCGTGAGCCCGCGGCCGTCGGGACTGAGACCGCGCACGATGTCGACCTGAAGCTGATTGACGTCCTGGTACTCGTCGACGAGCACCCAGTCCCACCGCGCCCGCAGCCGTGCTCCGACATCGGGATCAGCGACCAGCGCCCGCCAGGCGATGAGCAGATCATCCAGGTCGAGCAGGCCGCGCTCACGCTTGCGGTCGCGGTAATGCCGCAGCAGGCTGGTGACCTGGTCGGCGTGCTCGAGCGCCCAAGGAAACTGCGCTTCGATGACCGCGCGGGCCGGTGTTGCGGTATTGATCGCCCGAGAGGCGATGTCGGCGATCGCGCGCGTCGTGGGCAGTCGTACCTCGGTCCCGTCGAGCCCGTGCTCTGCGCGCAGCAGGTCGATCAGGTCGATGACATCGTCGGGATCGATGACTGTCACATCCTCAAGTCCCAGATGCTGTGCGTGCTCGGCGACGATGCGGTGCGCGACGGCATGGAACGTGCCACCGGCGATGCGCTGTGCAGCCTGCGCGTCGCCGCACATGACGGCCGCGCGGGAGAGCATCGCGGACGCCGCGCGGCGTGTGAAGGTCAGCAGCAGGATGCGCTCAGGCAAGACCCCCGCCTCGAGCAGCCGTGCGACACGTGCGGTGAGCACGCGCGTCTTCCCGGTGCCGGCCCCCGCCGCGACCACAAGCGGCCCCTCGCCGTGCTCAACGGCCTCAAGCTGTGCCGGATCCAGCCCAGCGAGTGCATCGGAGATTGCCACAGAGGTGACGCTAACGAGGCCCCCGGACATTCAGCGATGCACCGCGGTGATCGCGAGCGGGCGACTGCCGGGGAAGTTGCTTCTGATGCACAGGAGCCCGTGCTGGCGCACCCCCGGCACGAATGGGACGGTCGCGGCGTGGGACCACGACCGCGGAAGCCGTACTTCGCCCGCGTCGGCACGTGCCGTGGCGCAGGGGAGGCACGCCTCCCGGGCGTGTTCTGCGAGGGTGATCGCCGCGGCGTAGGCTCGCCCCGACGTCGTCGGCGCACGAGTGCCGGTCTCATGGAAGATCGCTCGACGGAGGGAGTGCCCCATGCTGCAAGCAGTCATCGTCGGTCACGGCGGCCCTGAGAAGCTGCAGCTGCGAGAGAGCGCTGACCCCGAGGCGGGCCCCGGAGAGGCGCGCATCCGAGTCGCAGGCGAGCGGCATCAACTTCGCCGATATCCTCGCAAGGCGGGGCCTGTATCCCGACGCGCCGCGACCGCCGATCGTGGTCGGATACGAGGTGTCGGGCACGGTTGACGCCGTCGGCGGTGGCGTCGACCCTGGCCTGGTCGGCACCGAGGTCATCGCTCTGACCCGATTCGGTGGCTACGCGAACGTCGTCTCCGTTCCCGCGGGGCAGGTCTTCGCGAAGCCGACAGGCCTCTCGCACGAGGAGGGCGTCTCTCTTCCTGTGGCGTACCTCACCGCGTGGCAGCTGCTCGTGGTGATGGGCTCACTCCACGCGGACGAGACGGTGCTCATCCACAACGCCGGCGGCGGCGTCGGGCTCGCCGCCATCGACATCGCGCGGCACGTCGGCGCGACGATTTACGGAACCGCCAGCAGCGCGAAGCATCCCTTCCTGCTCGAGCGGGGCGTCCACGAGGTCATCGACTATCGCGAGACCGACTGGACGAAAGAGGTCGACCGCCTTACCGCGGGGAAGGGGGTCTCGCTCATCACGGATCCGCTCGGCGGCACGCACTGGAAGAAGAGCTACCGGGCGCTGCGCTCCACGGGCCGGCTCGGGATGTTCGGGGTCTCGACCGCCACATCGTCAAAGCTGGCCGGACCGCTTCGCCTCGGTAGGGCTGCCGCCGGAATGCCGTTCTTCCACCCGGTGCCGCTGATGAATGCGAACAAGGCCGTCTTCGGCGTGAACCTCGGTCATATGTGGGGCGAGGCTCAGATGACAGCGGGATGGATGCGGACCATCCTCGACTGGCGTGGAGGAAGGATGGGTGCGGCCGCACGTCGACCGCAGCTTTCCCCTCGCGGAGGTCGCCGCGGCCCATACCTACATCGAGGAGCGGAGGAATATCGGCAAGGTCGTCCTGACGACCAGTTGACCTGTCGCGCGGCGACGACGGGATCAGCATCGGTGGGTGCGCTGCCGATCCGTGCGGCCGGCCTTCCGGTGCTGGGTAGCCTGGACTCATCGAAACTCTGACCGCTCTCCGCAGCCCCGCTCTGCTCAGCCGCGAGGTGCTCGCAGGGATCGTCACCACTCTCGCGCTCATCCCCGAGGTGATCTCGTTCTCGGTGATCGCGGGCGTCGACCCGAAGGTGAGCCTCATCGCATCGGTCGTGCTGGCCCTCAGCATGTCGGTGCTGGGCGGACGGCCCGCGATGGTCACTGCGGCCGCCGGCTCGGTCGCGCTGGTCGTCGCGCCGCTGGTGAAGGACCACGGGGTGCAGTACCTCCTGCCCGCTGTGATCCTCGCCGGCATCGTGCAGATCGCTTTCGGAGCGCTCGGGCTCGCCCGACTGGCGAGGTTCATCCCGCGGAGCGTCATGCTCGGCTTCGTCAACGCCCTCGGCATCCTGATCTTCGTCGCGCAGGTGCCGCACCTGATCGACGTTCCGTGGGTCGTGTACCCGCTTTTCGCGCTCACTGTCGTGATCGTGCTGGTGCTTCCGCGCTTCACGAAGGCCGTGCCCTCACCGCTCGTGGCAATCGTCGTGGTGACCGCCGTCGTCATGATCGCCGGGCTCAGCGTGCCGAATGTCGGCGACGAGGGCGAGATCGGCGGTGCGCTGCCGGGCATCACACCGCTGCTCGTCCCGCTGAACCTCGACACCCTGCAGCTGATCTGGCCCACGGCGCTCAGCATCGCGTTCGTCGGGCTCATGGAGACGCTCCTCACGGCCAAGCTCGTCGACGACATGACCGACACCCGGTCGCACAAGAACCGCGAGTCGTGGGCGCTGGGCGTCGCCAACATCCTCGCGGGGTTCTACGGCGGCATCGCCGGCTGCGCGATGATCGGCCAGACGATCGTCAATGTGAAGATGGCCCGCGCACGCACGCGCATCTCGACGTTCGCGGCGGGACTCGCGCTCCTCCTGCTCGTGACGCTGCTGAGCGATCTCATGGCGCAGATCCCGATGGCGGCGCTCGCCGCGGTGATGATGATCGTCGCCCTCACGACCATCGAATGGCACAGCGTCCGCCCGTCGACTCTGCGGCGGATGCCCGTGCCGGAGACACTCGTGATGGCCGTCACGATCGTCGTCGTCGTCGCGACCGGCAACCTCGCGATCGGCGTGCTCGTCGGGGTCGTGCTCGCCATGGTGCTCTTCGCCCGTCGAGTCGCGCACGTCATCACCGTCGACCGCGTCGTGGACGGGTCCGTCGCGCGGTACACCGTCCACGGACCGCTGTTCTTCGGGAGCAGCAACGACCTGGTCGAGACGTTCTCGTACGGCATCGACCCAGCCAAAGTCGTGATCGACTTCAGCGACTCGCAGATCTGGGACGCGTCAAGCGTCGCCGCCCTCGACGCGGTGGTGACCAAGTATCAGCGTCACGACATCGAGGCGGTCATCGAGGGCCTCGATCCACGCAGCACGCGGTTCCATCGCAGACTGTCAGGCCACCTCGGCGCCTGATACCCTTGCCGCGTCCGTGTGACAGTGTGATCGAGGAGGTGGTACCTGTGAACGAATCGACGTGGGTGCTCCCTTCTGGAGTCACGGTCGGACGGTAGGTCGTCCGGGAGCGCCGCTCAAAGCGCATTCCCGAAAGGCACGACCATGCACTTCATCTCTGAACCCCGACTGGACGACGGAGTCGTCGAACGCGACTTCGCTCTCGGTGAGATTCCCGGCATCCTCTGGACCCCCGAGTCCGTCCCCGCACCCGTCCCGCTGATCCTGCTCGGTCATCCCGGTGGTCTCGGGCAGATGCACCCGCGGCTGGCCGCGCGGGCCCGACACGCAGCCGCGGACGGCTTCGCATCCGCGACGATCGAACTCCCTGGTGGCGGAGACCGACCGCGCCTGGCCGGCATCGAAGAGGCCCGCGCCGACCTTCGGAGAGCGCTCCAGGCGGGCGAGCCTGTCAGCGCCGACATCATCGACCGCCTCGTCCTGCCGCTGGTGGACGCGGCGGTTCCGGAATGGCGGGCCACGCTGGACGCCCTCCTGTCGCTGCCCGAGATCGGCGGACCGGTCGCGTACTCGGGAGGGATCATCTCCATAGGTGTGCGGCTCGCGCTGGTGGAGCCGCGGATCGTGGCGGCGGGGCTGTTCGCCGGCAGCTTCGTCCCCCGCGCCATCCTGGAAGAGGCGCGCCGCGTGACCATCCCGCTGCATGTTCTGCTGCAGTGGGACGACAAGGGAAATGATCGCCAGATGGCTCTGGACCTGTTCGACGCGTTCGCCTCCGAAGAGAAGAGCTTGAGCGCCAACATGGGCGGACACACCGGCGTCCCTCGACATGCCGGAGAAGGTCCGAACGGCTTCTTCAGGAGACACCTGAGCTGACTGCCCCCACGGCAGAATCAGCCGTCACAGGCCCAGTGAACCACTCCCGCGTGCTGCGGCCCCTCCCGATGGTCAGCCCTGCGGTGCAGGTACGTGGGGGACGCGGTACTTGAAACCGACATGTGAAGCAGCGAAGCCGAGTCGCTCGTAGAACCGGTGAGCGTCGGAACGCGCCGCATCCGAAGTGAGCTGGACGAGGTCTGCGCCGATGGCGGGCGCTGCGATGCCGGTGACCCAGGTCATCATCGCGCCTCCGATTCCCGATGAGCGGTGGACGCCGGCCACCCGGACGGCTTCAACCAGGAGTCGCGTACTTCCGCGGCGGGCCATGCCCGGGATTGCCGTGAGCTGCAGGGTCCCGACCACCCGTCGATGGGGATCGACGGCGACCACCAGCTCGTTCGCCGGGTCACCGATGATCTGAGCCATCGCTGCGGCGTACGCAGGGCGGTCGGCTTCATCGGCGACATCGCCACGCCCGGCGCTGATCGGGTCATCGGAGAGGAGGCGCATGATGTCGTCGAGATCGTTCATGCCCGCTCGCCGGACGGTGATGAACCCATCTCGAACCGGCAGGTCCACCGGCAGCGAAAGCAACTCGAGCATGCCGTCATTATGCCCAACAGCCTCGGAGGCGAGTCGTGGTCAGTCGCGGACGGAGAGGAGCGTCCTGTGCGTCGACCACGCGGCACCTGCCTGCCACGAGCGGGATGCTGCAGCATCCCGCTCTCAGCGATTGCGGTCGGCCATCTCAGCGCCCGCGAGGAGGGATCGGGCGAGCACCGTCGAGCCCGCCACAGCCGATGGCATCACCGCGACGGCGCCCAGCGGGATGAGGAAGAACAGCTGGGTCGCGACCCCGAACCCGAGAGTGCGGGCGCGATGCGCCCTCAGCACGGTGCGGCGCTCGCTGCGGGACATGCCGCGTGCCGCGAAGGCCCGCGAAGACAGCTCATCGGCGAGCAGCCAGCCGGTGCACAGAACGCCCGTGAGGAACGCCGCAACGCCGCCCACAGCGGGGATGAGGCCGACGAGGCCCGCGAGGATCGCGACGAGGATGCCCTTGCCGACGAGTGCCAGCCCATCCACGACCGAGCCCCAGAAAGGGGACGCGCCATCGGGAACGTCGCCGCCCAGATCGGTCTCGACCCGACGCCACACGCGCTCGTAGAACGGGTCGCCCACGACGAGCGTCAGCGCGGTGAACGACACGACGGCGATGATCAGCGCACCGCCGAAGAGCGCGGTGCCGACACCGAGACGAAGGAAGTCGCGCCAGGCGGGAATCCACCCTTCGGCGAACGGGGTGACGGCGGCGGTCACCCCTGGCAGCGAGACGCCCAGCGCGATCAGCCCCGCGGTGAGGACCAGCCCCACGAGCGCGGCCGGCACCAGGCCCAGCAGCATCGTCGCCGGCCGGCTGCGCCACCAGCCGAACCCGCCCAGCAGGATTCCCGCGCCGCGGAAGAACTCTCGCATCCCGTCGAGCCTACGCGTGATCAGGTGTCGCCCGCCGTGCGGCACTGGCGCCGTCGCGCGGCGGGGAGCACGATGGTCGCAATCGATACGCGAGGACGCGGGAGAACTCATTGGCGGTCACATCGGATGCCCCCACCCATCGCACCGTCGCACTGCTGGGTGCGATGGGATGCGGCAAGACGACGCTCGCTGAGGCGCTGCTGCACCGCGCTGGGGCGATACCCAGAATGGGCAGTGTCGAGCAGGGAACGACGGTCTGCGATCACGAACCGGAGGAGATCGCTCGCGGCGCAACGCTCGGCCTCGCCCTCGCCTGGCTGAGCTGGACCGTCGGTGACGCCGAGTACGGCGTCACTCTCGTCGACACACCCGGCCACCCGGACTTCGTGGGAGCCGTCGACGCCGCGCTCGCCGTGGCGGACGTCGCGCTCATCGTCGTCAGCGCGGTCGACGGCGTGACCGGGGGAACGCGCACGGCGTGGGCGAACGCCGGCGCCGCCGGCGTCCCCCGCATCATCGCGGTGACCCAGGAGGACCGTGCCCGCGCGGACTTCCGGCGCACGGTGCAGCAGCTGCGGGAGGCCTTCGGTGCGACGCTCTGGCCCATCGAGCTGCCGATCGGCGAGGAGCACCAGTTCCACGGGGTCGCCGACATCCTGAGCGAACGGGCGCTGGTCTACGACGACGCGGGCCGCAGCCACGACGAGGACGCTGCCGTCCGACATGGCGGACGAGGAGCACCGCCTGCATCAGGAGGTCACCGAGGAGATCGTCTCGCACGACGATGCCCAGCTGGAGGCCTATCTCGACGGCACGGAACCGTCCGCGAGCGAGCTGGAGCACACTCTGGGGGATGCTGTCGCCGCCGGCGACGCTGTGCCCATCGTGGTGTGCTCGGCGGTCACCGGGACCGGGGTCGCCCACGTCGCGGATCTGGTCTGCGAGCTCAGCCCGGCCGCCGGTGCGCACGACGGCCGGATCGTCCTCGGCGCCGATGACGACGGGCGAGGGGGATCCGAGCACAGCGTCTCGCCGGACCCCGCCGGTGAGACGCTCGTCCATGTCTTCCGCACCGTCGCCGATCCGTTCGTCGGCCAGGTCGCCATGTTCAAGGTGCTCTCGGGCGTCGTCCGGCCGGGGGACCGGCTGCGGAACACCACGACCGGGCGTCGAGGAGCGGATCCCGGCGCTGTTCCGCCTCCGCGGCGGCCGAGCACCTGCACGCCGACGCCTTCCGCGCGGGCGAGGTGGGCGCCGTCGCGAAGCTCACCGGCACTCCCGCCGGCTCGCTGCTGTGGTCGCGAGGCCAGGGCAGAGCACGACCTGTTGCGCTTCCCGCCCGCGCGCCCGTCTATGCGACGGCCCTCGAGCCCGTGTCGCAATCCGACGATGCGAAGCTGACCACGGCCCTCACCCGGCTCACGGCGGAGGACCCGACCCTCGTCGTCGACCGCGCCGGAAGCGCCACGATTCTGCGCGGCCAGGGCGACACGCACGTGGCGGTCGCCGTCGAGCGTCTGGCGCGCGTGCTGGGAGTGCACGTGACCACGGGCAGCGCACCGGTCGCCTACCGCGAGACGATCGCGCGCCCCGCCGAAGCCGAGGGCCGGCTCAAGAAGCAGTCGGGCGGCCACGGTCAGTTCGCGATCGTGCGGCTGCGCGTGTCGCCGCTGCCGCCCGGGGGCGGGTTCGCGTTCGTGGACTCGGTGGTCGGCGGGTCGGTGCCGCGGGCGTACATCCCGGCGGTCGAGCGCGGTGCCCGCGAGTCCCTCGCCTCCGGAGGACCGCTGGGCCACCCGGTCGTCGACGTGCAGGTCGAGCTGCTCGACGGGAAGGCCCACTCGGTCGACTCGTCCGAGATGGCGTTCCGCACGGCGGCCTCGCTCGGGGTCAAGGCGGCGCTCGCCGAAGCCGGCACGCTGCTCCTCGAGCCGGTCTCCACGGTCACCGTCACCGTGTCCGTGGACCTTCAGGGCCCGGTCCTCACGGACCTGTCGGGGCGGCGCGGCCGCGTCCACGCGAGCGAATCCGCCGCGGAGGGCCTGACCCGTGTCGTCGCGAGCGTCCCCGATGCGGAGCTCGAGCGGTACGTTCTCGACCTCCGCGCCCTGACCGGAGGCCAGGCGCAGCTGACGATCGAGCCGGACCACTACGAACGGGCCCCGAGCCCCTAGCCTCGAACCGCGTGAGTACGATGAGGGGTCATGCCCGAGCGTCCGCCCTTCAGCCCCGTCATCGCGCTGCTCACCGTCTCGAGCGTGTGGGACGCGAAGCTGACCGCGGGTCTGAAGGATCTCGGTCTGACCACCCGCAAGTACGGTCTGCTCGCTCACATCCGGGCGACGCCGGGCATCTCGTTCTCCGAGCTCGCGCGCCGCTCGCAGATCACCGTCCAGACGGCCCACACCGCCGTGCGGGCACTGCAGGACGACGGGCTGGTCGAAGACGCCACCGCGCAGGCCGGCGCGGCATCCGATCTTCGCGCGACCGAGAAGGGGCAGGCCGCGCTTGTCGAGGCGGACGCCCGGCTCGCCGAGCTCGACGCGGGGTTCGCGGGGGGCGCACCCGCCCTGACGGCCGCTCTCCAGGGCCTGCACGAAGAGCCGTTCGGCGAGCAGGCGTGAGCGACACATCGCGGCTGCGGAGCGACTCGGCGCGAGCCCGCGCCCGAGACGGCCGATGGACCGTGACCGGCTCGCGGCGACCCTCATGCTGGTCGGCGCCGCCATCGCGATGGTCTGGGCCAACTCGCCGTGCGGCACCGGGTACGAGGAGTTCTGGTCGCTCCCCATCGCCTTCTCGGCCGGCGACCTCAGCGTCTCGTTCCCGCTTCACGCGGTCGTGAACGAGGGCCTCATGACCCTGTTCTTCTTCCTCGTGGGGCTCGAGGTCAAGCGCGAGCTCACGATCGGCGAGCTGACCGACCGCTCGCGCGCCGTCGTCCCCATGGCGGCGGCGCTGGCAGGCCTCATCGTTCCCGCGCTCATCTTCGTGCTCTTCAACCTCACGAGCGGTGAAGCGGATGCCTGGGGCGTCGTCATCTCGACCGACACGGCCTTCCTGCTCGGCGCCCTCGCCCTCATCGGTCCGAAGTACCCGTCCCGCCTGCGGATCTTCCTGCTGACGCTCGCCGTCGTCGACGACATCGGCGCACTCCTCGCCATCGGCGTCTTCTACAACGCGGGGATCGACCCGGTGCCCTTCATCGCCGCGATCGCGATCATGGTGCTGCTCGCGGTGGTGCGCTTCCTGCCCGCCGGCCGCGGCATCGCGTACGTCGGTCTCGGCGCCGCCCTGTGGGTGGCGGTGCTGCTGTCGGGCATCCATCCGACCCTCGCGGGTGTCGCCGTCGCCCTGCTCATCCCCGTGTTCCCGCCGCGACGAGGCGATGTCGAGCGCACCGCCACGCTCACGCAGGCCTTCCGCGAGTCGCCCAACCCGGCTTACGCCGCCGCGGTGACCCGCAGCCTGCGCGATTCGCTGTCGATCAACGAACGAGTGGATGCCGCCTGGCGGCCGTACATCTCGTTCGGCGTCCTCCCGATCTTCGCCCTCGCCAACGCCGGCGTGCGTCTCGACGCCGAGACGGTCCGGGATGCCGTCACCTCTCCTGTGGCGTGGGGCATCGTCGTCGGGCTGATGCTGGGCAAGTTCGTCGGCATCACGGGGGCGACGGCTCTCGTGCGCGCGCTGGGCCGGGGACAGCTGGCACCCGGTCTCGGCCTCAACCGCATCGCGGGCGGCGGCGCGCTCTCGGGCATCGGGTTCACCATTTCGCTCTTCCTCGTGCCCATCGCGATCTCGGACCCCGAGACGCAGAACATCGCGCGTGTCGCCGTGCTGACAGCATCCGTCCTCGCGTTCTTCGCAGGCTGGGGCATGCTCGTCCTCGGCGACCGGGTGTGGCCGCCGCGCCCCGTCGGTGCGATGCTCGTGCGTCCGTTCGACCCTCCCCGCGACCATTTCCGGGGGAGTGCGGCGGCTCCCCACGAGATCGTGGAGTACGGCGACTTCGAGTGCCCGTTCTGCAGCCGGGCGACCGGCTCGATCGATGCGGTGCTCGAGCACTTCGGAGAGTCAACCGTCCGATGGGTGTGGCGGCATCTGCCGCTCGACGGGCCGCACCCGCATGCGCAGGAGGCGGCGCAGGCGGCGGAGGCGGCCGCGCTGCAGGGCCGGTTCATCGATATGGCGCAGGTGCTCTTCGCCAACCAGGATCGGCTCGAGGCGGCCGACCTCTGCATGTATGCGGCCGACCTGGGGCTCGACCCTGAGCGGTTCATGGAGGACTTCCAATCCCCTCGCGTGCTGCGCCGCATCCACGACGATCGCCTGGATGCCGAGCTCATGGACCTCGGCAGCACCCCGACCTTCTTCGTCAACGGAAGGCGGCACATCGGACCATACGACTCCGCGAGTCTCATCCGTGCGCTCGAGAGGACAGCGTCCGTCGGTCCACAACGCTCGTAGAAGCGCGACCGTCGTGCGGGAATATCCGTTTCGGCGGATCCGTTGACCTTGACACGGCTCGACTCAACTTTGTCGGGACACTGATCGAGAATCACGGAGACCACGGGAATGCCCGAAGACTTCACCCCTTTCACCGGTGACGGAGACGCCGCCGGCTCGTTCGACGAGTTCATCGCGCGGTACCTCGCCGGTGAGCGCGCTCGCGCGGAGCGGTCGATCGACCTCACCCGGTTCCTGAGCGCGCGCACGCAGGACGTGCTGCAGCGCGCCGGACGCTTCGCCCTCGGACGCGGTCAGCACGAGCTGGATGCCCTGCATCTGCTGCACGTGCTGGTCGAGCAGGAACCGGTGCGCGAGGCTGTGCGCCGCATCGGGGCCGACCCCGGCGCGATCGCCCAGGCCGCGGAGCAGCGGCTTCCGTCCGCGTCGGCCGCGGCCGAGGCCGAAGGCGCTGTGGTGACGGCATCCGTCACCCGTGCGCTCTTCCACTCCTTCCAGGTCGCCCGCTCGTCGGGTTCGACCTACATCGACCCCGAGCACCTGTTCTTCGCGATCGTGCTGTCGCAGGACACCCCGGCGGGGAAGATCCTCGCCGACGCCGGCGTGACGGCGGAGGCCCTCACCGGAGCCGTGCGCGAGACGGTGACGCCCGGCGCCGCACCGACCTCCGACGGCGGGCAGGCCGAGGCCCAGACCCCGATGCTCGACAAGTTCGGCACCGACCTCACCGCTCTTGCGGCGGACGGACGCCTCGACCCCGTCATCGGCCGCACCGACGAGATCGAGCAGACGATCGAGATCCTGAGCCGCCGCACCAAGAACAACCCGGTGCTGGTCGGCGAGGCGGGCGTCGGCAAGACCGCGATCGTCGAGGGACTCGCCCAGGCGATCACCGCCGGCGCCGTCCCCGAGCAGCTGCTCGGCAAGCGCGTCGTGTCGCTCGACCTCGCCGCGATGCTCGCCGGCACCCGGTATCGCGGCGACTTCGAAGAGCGCCTCACCAAGACGATCGACGAGGTCGCCACGCTCGAGGGCAGCATGATCCTCTTCATCGACGAGGTGCACACGGTGGTGGGCGCCGGCGGAGGCGGTGAGGGCGCGATGGATGCCGGGAACATCCTGAAGCCCCGCCTCGCGCGCGGCGATCTGCACCTGGTGGGTGCGACGACGCTCAAGGAGTACCGCACGATCGAGAAGGACCCGGCGCTCGAGCGCCGCTTCCAGCCGGTCAAGGTGGGCGAGCCCTCGATCGAGGATTCCGTCCTGATCCTGCACGGGCTCAAGTCCGCCTACGAGGAGCACCACGGACTGGAATACACGGATGCCGCGCTCCGCGCCGCGGTCGAGCTCAGCGACCGCTACCTGACCGAGCGGGTGCTGCCCGACAAGGCGATCGACCTCATCGACCAGGCGGGCGCGCGGCTGCGGCTGAAGCTCGGCGCACTCGTGGACGTCACGGCGCTCGTCGAGCGGCTGGCGACCCTCGAAGCCGACAAGAACGCCGCCGTCTCGGCCGAGCACTACGAGGAGGCCTCGCGCATCCGCGATCAGATCGCGGAGGTGCAGGCGAAGCTCGATGAGGCGACGCGCGGCGGAACCTCGGGCCCGTCCCGCGGTCGTGGACGAAGCCGAGATCGCCGCCGTGATCAGCCGGGCCACCGGCATCCCGGTCAACCGCCTCACCGAGACCGAGCGCGAGCGCCTGGCCTCGCTCGAGGACGAGCTGCACGCCCGTGTCGTCGGACAGGACGACGCGGTGACCGCTGTCGCCAAGGCGGTGCGCCGCAACCGCACCGGCATGGGCGATGCGCACCGGCCCGTCGGATCGTTCCTGTTCCTCGGCCCCACCGGCGTCGGCAAGACCGAGCTCGCCAAGGCGCTGGCTCAGTCGCTGTTCGACGACGGCGACGTCATCCGGTTCGACATGAGCGAGTTCGGCGAGCGGCACACCGTGTCGCGGCTCGTCGGGGCTCCTCCCGGATACGTCGGCTACGACGAAGCGGGGCAGCTGACCGAGCGCGTCCGCCGCAACCCGTACGCCGTCGTGCTCTTCGACGAGATCGAGAAGGCGCACCCGGACGTCTTCAACCTGCTGCTGCAGGTGCTCGACGACGGGCGGCTCACCGATGGCCAGGGTCGGACGGTGGACTTCCGCAACACGGTCATCATCATGACCTCGAACCTCGGAAGCGAGTTCCTCGCCTCGCGGTCCGGTGCCATCGGCTTCCTCGCCGACGGCGGCGGCGCGACGGGCTTCGGCAGCGAGAAGGACCTTCGGGACCGCGTGTTCGGCAAGCTGCGCGAGGCGATGCGCCCCGAGTTCCTCAACCGGATCGACGAGATCGTGCTCTTCCGCAAGCTCGAGAAGGCGCAGCTGCGCGAGATCGTGCGGCTCGTGCTCGATCAGACGGCCACGCGGCTGGCGAAGCGCGAGGTCTCGATCGAAGTGACGGATGCCGCGACGGACTGGCTCGCCGAGCACGGGTACGAGCCCGAGTACGGAGCGCGGCCGCTGCGTCGCCTCGTGCAGCGTGAGGTCGACGACCGCATCGCCGAGCTCTTCGTCGACGGCCGGCTGGCCGACGGGGGAGTCGTGACGGTGGATGCCGCCGGCGACGAGCTGCTGGTGCGGTCCGAGGCGTTCGCGACAGCCGCCTGACGACGCTATGACGGGGCGCCGTGCCGATGGGCACGGCGCCCTTCGTCGTGTCAGGGGGCCAGCATCCGCTTCAGGGTCTGCGCATTCCGGACGGCATTGCCGCCCCCGTCGTTGTTGAAGTAGGCATAGACGGCGTGGCCGCCGCCCTCCCACTCGCGGATGCGGTCTGCCCACCAGGCGAGGTCGGTGTCGGAGTACGAGCCGCCGTAGAGGTGCGCTTCGTCGGGTCCGTGCAGGCGCACGTACACGAGGTTCGCCGTCGCACGCAGGATGCACGGGAGCCGCGCCCCGCTCATGACGCAGTAGGCGGCGCCATGACGTTCGAGCAGCGCGAACACCTCGTCGTCGGTCCAGGACGGATGCCGGAACTCGACCACGGGGCGCGTCCAGCCGGGCAGAGCCCGCAGGAACCAGTCGAGCCGCTCGTCGTCGCGCTGCATCGTCGGCGGGAGCTGCACGATGAGGGGTCCCCGGCGACCGCGCAGCTCGTGAAGCCCTGCCGTCACCCGCTCGATCCACTGCTCGGGCTCGTACAGGCGGCGGGCGTGCGTCAGACCGCGCGGCGCCTTCACGGTCATCTCGAAGCCTTCCGGCAGGCGCGAGCGCCACGAGGCGAAGCGGGCGGGCGGCGGCCAGCGGTAGAAGCTCGCGTTGAGCTCCACGGTGTCGAACTCGGCCATGTAGGTGCCCAGCCAGCGGCGCTGATCGGCTTCGTGATAGAGCACGCCGCGCCAGTGCGGATACACCCAGCCGGACGTCCCGATGCGAGCCATGCCCACCAGGGTGGCATCGCGGGCGCCGCGACGGCACGGGCTTGCCCGTCCTCGGCTCGACCGCTACACCGGCCATTCCGCGTGTCGGCGCCCGGTGGGAGACTTCAGGGATGCTGCTGGCCGAACTCGTCGAGACGGTCGACGCTGTCGCCGCCACCCGGTCGCGTCTGGCGAAGGTCGCCGCGCTGGCCGGCGCGCTCGGGCGACTCGAGCCGCGCGAGGTCGTGCCCGCGGTCGGGTTCCTCACGGCGAGTCCCCGGCAGGGGAGGGTCGGTGTCGGCTGGCGGAGCCTCGGCGCGCTCAGCGCCGGGCACGCAGACCGGCCGAGCCTGACGATCGGCGACCTCGACGAGGCGCTCGGGCTCCTCGCCGCAGCATCCGGCGCGGGCTCCGCCGGCGCGCGGACCGCTGTGCTCACGGGCCTGGCCGAACGCGCCACCGCGGCCGAATGGGACTTCGTGCGCCGGGTGATCCTCGGCGAGCTGCGCACGGGAGCGCTCGAGGGCGTCCTCCTGGACGCGATCGCGCGCGCTGCCGACCGGCCGCCGGACTCGGTCCGCCGCGCGGCGATGCTCTCGGGCGACCTCGGCGAGACCGCGCTGCTCGCGCTCACGGGAAGCCCCGCCGAGCTCGAAGACGTCGGGCTCGTGGTCGGACGGGGGGTCATGCCGATGCTGGCGTCCACCGCGTCCTCGGCAGCTGAAGCCGTCGCGGCGCTGGGCGAGGCATCCGTCGAATACAAGCTCGACGGCGCCCGCATCCAGGTGCATCGGCAGGGCGACGACGTGCGGATCTTCACCCGCAGCCTCGCCGACATCACGCATCGGCTGCCCGAGGTCGTCGAGGTCGTCCGGAGCATGCCGGTGACCGCCGTCATCCTCGACGGCGAGACGCTGGCGCTCGACGAGAACGACACACCCCGACCCTTTCAAGACACGATGGCGCGCTTCGGCGCGGAAGGGGCGCGCGAAACCGTCCTGCACCCGTGGTTCTTCGATGTGCTGCACGTCGACGGACGCGATCTCATCGACGAGCCGCTGCGGGTGCGGCGGGACGAGCTCGGGCGAATCGCTCCGGGCTACCGCATTCCGGGCGAGGTCACCGCCGATCCCGCGGTGGCCGAGCGCGTGGCATCCGACGCGCTCGCCGCGGGCCAGGAGGGCGTGGTGGTGAAGGGGATCGACTCGGTCTACGCTGCCGGCCGACGCGGCGCGAGCTGGATCAAGGTCAAGCCCGTGCACACGTTCGACCTCGTGGTGCTCGCCGCGGAGTGGGGCTACGGGCGACGGCAGGGCTGGCTCTCCAACCTGCACCTCGGGGCTCGTGACGAGACGGGCGAGTTCGGCGGCGGGTGGGTCATGGTCGGCAAGACCTTCAAGGGCCTCACCGACGCGCTCCTCACCTGGCAGACGGAGCGCTTCCAAGAGCTGGCCGTGCGCGAGACGCCGGGCACCGTCTGGCTTCCGCCGGAGACTCGTCGTCGAGATCGCGATCGACGGCGTCCAGCGGTCGACGCGCTATCCGGGCGGTCTCGCGCTGCGCTTCGCCCGGGTCAAGCGATATCGAGACGACAAGCGGCCTGCCGAAGCCGACACCATCCAGACGCTCCGCGAGATGCTGCGGGGGTGAGCCCGGGCTCCGCTAAGCCGCGTCTCGGTGGGCCTCGGCCGGCTCCGCCTCGGGTTCCGCGATGTGAACGGGCGGGATGAAGGCGCAGGCGACGAGCATGAGCAGCGTCGCCCCTGCGACGCCGACGAAGACGGCGATCGTCCCGGACTGGATGGCACCCGGCACCTCGGAGCCCCCGTTCGCGGCGATGAGGGTGTTGGCGATCGCGCCGAAGAGGGCGACGCCCACGGCGCTGCCGATCGACCGGGCGAGCATGTTCGTGCCCGAGACGACCCCGCGGCGACGCATCTCCACCGAGGACTGGGCCGCGATGAGGGCCGGGGCGGCGACGAGCCCGAGCCCGAGGCCGACGACGAAGCATCCGAGCGCCGTGAGAGGAATCGACGGCGACAGCGCGAACACGACGAGCAGGCCGGCGCCGAGGATCGCCAGGACGCTGCCGATCAGGGTGGTCGCCCGGAAGCCGATCCGCAGGTAGAAGCGACCGGCGACGGCGGCCGAGATGGGCCAGCCGAGCGTCAGGGCGGCGACGGCCAGGCCCGCGGCGAGCGGCACCGCGCCGGTTGTGGACTGCAGGAAGGTCGGCACGAACGAGACGAGCCCGATCAGCACGACACCCACGAGCAGCCCGACGACCGAGGTCGTCACCACGATGCGGGTCGAGAAGACCCACGGCGCGAGGATCGGGTCTTCGGCGCGCCGCTCGACCAGGGCGAAGACGACGAGAAGCACGGCGCCGAGCCCGAACGCGGTGAGGCTCTGCCATGAGTCCCACGCCCATGCGTTCCCGCCCTCGAGCAGTGCGAGGACGAGGAGCACGAGTGCCGCCGTCAGGAGCACGGCGCCGGCGTAGTCGATGCGGCGGCGGTGGCGCTCGAACGGCTGGCGGTAGTTGCGCCACAGCATCCACAGGGCGAGGAGGCACAGCGGGACGTTGATCCAGAAGATCCACCGCCACGAGAGGAACTGCGAGAAGAGACCGCCGATGGTCGGCCCCGCGACCGAGGCGATCGCCCAGACGCTCGCGAGGTAGCCCTGGGTCTTGGCTCGCTCGCGCACCGTGTAGATGTCGCCTGCGACGGTCATCGTCGTCGGCATGATGGCACCGGCGCCGAGGCCCTGCACCGCACGGAACGCGATGAGCGCACCCATGCTCCACGCGGATGCGCACAGCACCGAGCCCACGAGGAACAGCACGATGCCCGCGTACATCACCGGGCGTCGCCCGATGGTGTCGCTGAGTTTCGCGAACACGGGCACGGACGCCGCCTGCGCGAGCGTGTACACCGAGAAGAGCCACGGGAACGATTCGAACCCGCCGAACTCCTCGACGATCGTCGGCACCGCGGTGGCGAGGACTGTCGCATCGATCGCAATGAGGAATGTCGACAGCATCAGGGCGAGGAGGATCGGTCCGCGCTCCGAGCGCAGCCCTACGCCGTCCGCCATCCGCCCACCTCGCTCGCCGACCTGGCCGCAAACCGACTCGACCAGCCAACCACAGCGGCGAAGGGGTGAGGGCCGGCGGAGCCGGCGATCAACGCCTCCAGTGGCCGGTATCACTGACAGGGGTGGGCGGCAACGACTTCATCAGGACGCGATCATCCGGTTTGATGAGGAGCATGCGCACAACACTGCGATGGCTCCTCGCCGGGGCGATGGTCTTCGCCGGAGTCAGCCACCTGTTCTGGGGTCGCCGCGAGTTTCAGAATCAGGTGCCCGACTGGGCGACCGAGGTCGTTCCGATCGACAAGGACGGCATCGTCGTGGCGTCGGGGGTGGTGGAGGTCATGCTCGGTGCGGCCCTCGTCGTGCTTCCGAAGGAGCGACGGCGCGTCGGCGCGATCCTCGCCGCGTTCTTCGTCGCGGTGTTCCCCGGCAACATCGATCAGTGGCTGGCCCGCCGAAATGGGTTCGGGCTCGACACCGACGCCAAGCGTCTGGGTCGGCTGTTCTTCCAGCCCGCCCTCGTGGCCGCGGCGCTCTGGTCGACTCGCGACTGAACGGCGGCGGCACCCCGTCGGGTCAGTCGGCGTAGCCCAGCTGCGCGTCCTCCGGGCGGCACTCATCGCCGATCCGGATGCCCTCCGCGAGGATGCCGTCGCTGCGGAGTCTCCCGAGATCGTCCACCGCGCGACGCCGCAGCTCCCACGGGTCGATCGTGTTGACGTGGATCTTGGTGCCGCCCTCGAATCCCGCGGGGTTCGAGATGCGCCACTTGAGCACGATCCTCCAGGGCATCGGCCACGGCGCTCCGGGCGGCCGGTAGTGCCACTCCTCGTTCGTCGGCACGTGCACCCCCGTCGCGGCGTGCAGCGCGTGCACGAGATCCGAGACCGCCCGCACCTCGGCGGCGGAGTGCTCCTGCGGGAGGTTCGCACCCGACCGTCGAGTACACCTCGAAGGCCGGGTAGCGGTGGCCCACCCCCGCGAAGGCGACGGCGCCCTCGTTCGCCGCGACGATGAGCCCCTTCTCGGCCGCGAGGTCGGCGATCGCATGCTGGTACAGATGACGGTCGGACGCGAGCAGGCGCAGCTCGTGGTCGACCTGCGGACCGTGCTCATCGACGGCGACGAGCTGCTTGTGCAGGTGCTCGAACGACGCGCCGGCGGCGCGGAGCCAGTTCTGGAAGACCGCGACATAGGCGGCGTGCGGCTGCGCCTTCGCGATCTCTTCGAGGGAACGCACCGTGAATGCGAAGTACTCGGCGTGCTCGCGGGGCGTGAGGACCCCGGACGACACGAGCTGATCGTCGGTCTCGGCGCCGTCGACGACGTGCCGGCGCGCGACCACGACGTCGTGCGAGCCGCCGACGAGGTCCAGCGCCGCCTCCTCGACGCTCTGACGGACTCCGGATGCCGCCATCCGGAGCTCTGCGAGCCGTTCGATGTGCTCGTGGCCCGCGGGATCCTGCAGGTAGTCCCGCGCCCACGCGACGACCGCGCCGGGCTGGCGGAAGCCGTGGTTCTCGCGCCAGTACTCGGCCGAGACGATCTCGAAGAGATTGCCGAAGCGGCGGAACTCGGCTGTCGTGTCGAACAGCTCCGAGGCCGGGACCCGGCGGAGCTCCGCGAAGTCCGGGCCGACGAGCCGCGCCTTCTCGGGCGTCGTCTCGAGATAGCGGCCCTCGCAGAAGGCGCAGAGTCGCTTCTCATCGCCGGGTACGAGCACCCGCACTTCGTCGCGCGGGACGGCGAGCGGCCGATTCGCCCGTCCGGGCACCGTCCACACCCTCGTGCCGGTCAGGGGGCCGATCTGCTTGACGGTCCCGTCCGGGAGGCGGGTCAGTGGTGTCTTCCCGGACGCAGCGTCGCTCACGTCACAATGGTGCCATGCGCATCGTGGTGCTCACGGGAGCCGGCATCTCGGCGGAGAGCGGCGTGCCCACATTCCGTGACGCGGGGGGCCTCTGGGAAGGGCATCGCGTCGAGGACGTCGCGACCCCCGAAGGCTTCGAGGCGGACCCCGACCTGGTGCTGCGCTTCTACGACGAGCGGCGACGGGCCGCGGCATCCGTCGTCCCGAATGCGGCGCATCGCGCGCTGGCCCGGCTGGAGGGTGCGATCGGCGGCGACCTGCTGGTCGTGACGCAGAACGTCGACGACCTCCATGAGCGCGCGGGCAGCCGCAACCTCATCCACATGCACGGCGAGCTGCGGCGGGCGCTGTGCACGGCGTGCGGGGCGCGGCCGGGCTGGACCGGCGACCTCATCGACCGCCCGCCCTGTCCTTCGTGCGGAGAGCGGATGCTGCGCCCCGACGTCGTCTGGTTCGGCGAGCTTCCCTACGACCTCGACCGCATCGAGCAGGCGGTCGTCGCGTGCGACGTGTTCGTCTCGATCGGAACGTCGGGGGCCGTGTATCCGGCAGCCGGCTACGTGGCGCTCGCAGCGGCCTTCGGGGCGCGGACCGTCGAGCTCAACCTCGTGCCGAGCGACGGGGATCGTGCCGTTCGATGAGGTGCGCGCCGGCCGTGCGACCGAGATCGTGCCCGCCTGGGTCGACGAGATCCTCGCCGGTTGACAGCGCAGGGCCGCCCCGGCCCGGAAGGACGAGGCGGCCCGTGAGACGCGAGGATCAGGCCCGGGCGGCGACCTCGTCGGCAGCGAGCTTCTCTTCGTCGAGCCGGTCGAGGTCGTGCAGCGACGAGCCCTTCGTCTCGCGCAGCGAGATGACCGCGATGAGGGTGATGCCCGCCGCGATGGCGAGGTAGATCGCGACCGGGATGTACGAGCCGTAGGTGGCCAGCAGCGCCGTGGCGATGATGGGCGCGAGCGACCCTGCGACGATCGACGTCACCTGGTAGCCCAGAGAGACGCCCGAGTAGCGCATGCGGGTCGGGAACATCTCGGACATGATGGCCGGCTGCGGCGCGTACATGAACGCGTGGATGAACAGGCCGAGCGAGATCGCCGCGACGATGATCAGCGGGTTCTTCGTGTCGAACATCGGGAACGCGACGAAGCCCCATCCGGCGGCGAGCACAGTGCCGATGAGGTAGACGGGCTTGCGGCCGATCCGGTCGGTCAGGCCTCCGATGAGCGGGATGACGATCGCGTGGACGATGTGCGCGATCGCGACGAGCCCGAGGATCTCGGCCGTGTTCACCTCGAGCTTGACCGCAAGGTAGGTGATCGAGAACGTCACCACGAGGTAGTACATGATGTTCTCGGCGAACCGCAGGCCCATCGCGGTGATCACGCCGCGCGGGTAGCGCTTGATGACCTCGAGCACGCCGTAGCGCACCTCCTTCGACCGCTCGACCTCCTTCTGCACCTGCAGGAAGATCGGGGCGTCGGTCACCCTCGTGCGAACGTAGTAGCCGACCGCGACGATGACGACCGACAGCCAGAAACCGATGCGCCAGCCCCATGCGAGGAACTGCTCCTCGGTGAGCGTGCGGCTGAGGACGAGGAGTACGACGGTCGCCAGCAGGTTGCCGAGCGGAACAGCCGCCTGCGGCCAGGATGCCCAGAATCCTCGTGTCCGGTCGGGGGAGTGCTCCGAGACGAGCAGAATGGCGCCGCCCCACTCGCCGCCGACGGCGAAGCCCTGCGCGAAGCGCAGCACCACGAGGAGGATGGGAGCGAGGTAGCCCACCTGCTCGAAGGTGGGGAGGCATCCCATCAGGAAGGTCGCGACTCCGACGAGGATGATCGCGAGCTGCAGCAGCTTCTTGCGTCCGTACTTGTCTCCGAAGTGACCGAAGACGATGCCGCCGAGCGGACGTGCGAGGAAGCCGACCGCGTAGGTGACGAAGGCCGCGATGATCGGCGCATAAGGGTCTTCCGACGGCGGGAACATGATCTTGTTGAAGACCAGCGTCGCCGCCGTGGCGTAGAGGAAGAACTCGTACCATTCCACGACGGTGCCGGCCATCGAAGCCGTGACGACGCGTCGCAGACCCGACTGCTGCACCGGTGGGTCGGTGTTCTTGGTGGTTGCCATGCGCGAATACCTCCATGTAAAGCGCGAACGCGGCTGGGGGATGCCGCAGGCCAGAGCGTACATGAGAGTTGGTTCAGGTTGAAACCCGTTGCACTGTCCGGTTCTCTGTGAGAGCCTTTGCGCCCTGGCGCACCCGGCCGGGCTGGGGACGGCGCGCCCTGTCGTAACATCGGTAGGCCATGAACGCCGCTGCCGTCGTCACCGACCTGCTCTCCGCACTCCCCGAGGGGACGGTCGACACCGATCCTGCGACCCTCGCGCGCTGCAGCCATGACGACGCGGAGTGGGCCGAGTTCGGCATCCCCGCCGCCGTCGTGTTCGCCACCTCGACCGAGGACGTCGTGCAGACTGTTCGCATCGCCGCGCGCCACGGCGTGTCGGTCGTCCCGCGTGGCGCGGGCACGGGGCTGTCCGGCGGAGCGAATGCGACAGCGGGATGCCTCGTCCTGTCGCTCGAGCGGATGACCGAGATCCTGAGGGTCGACGTCGATGAGCGCTACGCGGTCGTGCAGGCCGGGGTCCTCAATGACGATCTGCGCCGACATGTCGCCGAGGTCGGCCTCTGGTATCCGCCCGATCCCGCCAGCCAGTCGATCTCGACGATCGGCGGCAACGTCGCGACCAACGCCGGCGGGATCTGCTGCGTCAAGTACGGCGTCACGCGCGACTACGTGCTGGCGCTCACGGTCGTCCTCGCCGACGGCCGCATCGCGCGCGTCGGCCGCACGACGGCGAAGGGTGTGACCGGGTACGACCTCACGTCGCTGTTCGTGGGCTCCGAGGGGACGCTCGGCATCGTCGTCGAGGTGACGGTGAAGCTCCTTCCGCTCGGCGGGCGCGAAGAGCGTGCGATCGTGGGCTATTTCGCCTCGCTGACGGATGCCGGCCGCGCGGTGGCCGCCGTCTCGGGCGCCGGCATCATCCCGTCCGCCCTCGAGCTCATCGACCGCACCTGCCTCCATGCGGTGGCGGAGTGGCAGGGCTGGGATCTCCCCGAAGGAGCCCAGGCGCTGCTGCTCGCCAAGGTCGACGAGCCGGGTGCGAGGGGCGAAGAGCTCGCCGGCCTCATCGCCGAGCACTTCCTCGCCGCCGGCGGCGCCCAGGTCGAGCATGCGACCGATCCTGCCGAGGTCGCGCGCCTGTTCGCCGCACGCCGCCTCGCCTACCCGGCGCTCGAGCGACTCGGGCCCGTGCTGACCGAAGACGTCTGCGTGCCCCGCAGCGCTGTGCCCGAGATGCTCGCCCGCATCGAGCGGGCCGCGGCCGACGAAGGCATCGTGATCGCCAACATCGCCCACGCCGGCGACGGCAATCTGCATCCGCTGATCATCGCGCCCGAAGGCGACGACGATGCCAAGGGCCGCGCCAAGCGGGCCTTCGACCGTATCGTCGACGACTGCCGGGCACTCGGCGGCACCGTCACCGGCGAGCACGGCGTGGGACTGCTCAAGCTGCCAGGCGCAGCCGAAGAGCTGAGCCCCGTGGTGCTCGACCTGCATTCCTCGATCAAGCAGGCACTCGACCCCCGTGGGCATCCTGAACCCCGGCAAAGCCTTCCCGAACGGAGCATGATGGCATCTCTCACCGCCCACGACGGCGTCCGCCTCGACTACACCGAGTACGGCGATGCCACGGGGCGACCCGTCGTCCTCCTCGCGGGGTTCAAGGCCCCCGCGGGCAGCTGGCGCTACCAGGTGAAGCCGCTGGCGGCGGCCGGGTACCGGGTGATCGTGGTCGATCTGCGCGGGCACGGGGCGAGCGATCGGCCGGCGTCGGGCGTCGACATGGAGGTGCGGGGGCAGGACGTGAACGAGGTGCTCGAGACGCTCGACCTCCGCGACGCCGTCCTCGTCGGCGGGTCGATGGGCGGCAACACGATCTGGTCGTACGTCAGGCAGTTCGGCGCCTCGCGGGTGGGCGCCATCGTCATCGTCGATCAGACGCCGAAGATGCTCAACACCGACGACTGGTCCCACGGCTTCTACGGGTACGACGCCTCGAACATCGACACCTACTTCGCGTCCGCCATCCCCGAAACGGGCAAGGGCACGCCCGTCGCGAAGCGCGGCATGCGGCTCGTGCGGTTCCTGCGTGCGATGAAGGGCGTCGACTACAAGATCGCCACCGGCGAGCTCGCGCTGCTGAACGACCACGCGAAGGCGGATTGGCGAAGCGTCATCGAGGGCACAGATGTGCCGGTGCTGTTCGTCGCCGGGGGCGACAGCGAGCTCTGGCCGTCGAGCCACGCCGAGGCCGCCGCCGCTCTTGCGCCGCGCGGGCGCGCCGTCGTCATCCCGAAGGACGGCCATGCGGCGAACATGGAGCAGCCGAAGGCCTTCAACGCGGCGATGCTCGCCTTCCTCGCCGAGGTGGCTCCGGCTGCCCGCTGAGCCCACGGCCGAAGACGCCTACTTCTGCCGGTAGCGGTGCTCCGGACGCCCGGTGGTGCCGTAGCGCAGCTTCACCTCGATCATGCCGCGCGCCGCGAGGGCAGCGAGATGTCGCTGAGCCGTCGCGCGTGAGACGCCCGCGCGGTCGGCGACGTCGCTCGCGGAGGCGTCCTCGTCGCCGAGCGACTCCAGGATGAGCTGCTCGGTGGCCGACCGTGAGAGCGAGGGGGCCTCGCCGCCGTGAAGGATCGAGAGCGCCCGGTCGAGCTCGACCTGGCTGAGCGCCTTATCGCCGGAGAGAAGGTTGCGGAATCTGGCGTAGCGGTCGAGGAGATCGCCGAGGGCGCGCGCCTCGAAGGGCTTGATGAGGTAGCCGAAGGCGCCCGCCCGAAGCGCCCGGCGGATCGTGGGGGAGTCGCCCGCGGCCGAGAGCATGACGGCATCCCGCTCGCTCTCGCGGATCAGACCCACCCCGTCGCCGTCAGGCAGATAGGCATCGACGAGCAGGAGATCCGGGTCGCCGTCGCGGATGGCGGCTCGCGCCCGGCCGAGCGAGCCCACCGGCTCGAGCGCGGTGAAGCCGGGACGGCTCGCGACGATGTCGCGGTGGAGCCCGGCGACGCGGAAGTCGTCGTCGACGACGAGAACCCGGATGCCTGCGCTCACGGCTCTGTCCCTTCTGCGAGGGGGGACATGACCCCCGGTAGCCGCGCGCCGAAGACGGCGCCGCCGTCGTCGCGCTTCGTCTCGATGACCCACACATCGCCGCCGCGGCGGCGGGCGAGCTCGCGCGAGAGGCGCAGACCCAGTCCGCGTCCGTGCACGGCATCCGGAGGCGGTTCGGCGCTGGAGGCGAGCCGCGAAGACGTCCCGCCCTTCCTCGATCCCGGGGCCGGAGTCGGCGACCGTCACGACCAGCGCGTCGCCGTCGTCGAGCAGCGCCACCTCGACCTCGCGGGGCTCGTCGCCGCGCACGGCCGCAGTGAACGCGTTGTCGAGCAGATTCCCCACCACGGCCGCGACATCCTCGGCCCCGACGAGCGTGCCGTGCAGCAGCGTGTCGTCCGCGATGTGCAGGGCGACCCCGCGCTCGCCGGCTTCCATCGCCTTCGCCCCGAGGAACGACTGGAGGAGCGGATCCTCGACGCGCTCGAGCCCGTCGACGGGAAAGTCCACCGGCCCCCGGCCGAGCTGTTCGGCGAGGAACGCCCGCGCCTCGTCCGGACGCCGCGCGTCGATGAGCCCGGTGGCGACGTGCAGCCGGTTGGCGAACTCGTGCCGCTGCACGCGGAGGGCGCTCGTCATGGCGCGCACCGTCTCGAGGCGCTCGGCGAGGGCGATGAGGTCCGTGCGGTCGCGGAGGACGAGCACGTCGCCCAACGCGCGTCCGTCGTGCACGACGGCGTGGGAGTCCAGGTACAGCACACGATCGCCGACGACGATCCCGTCCTGAGCAGTGCGCTCCGCGACGGCGTGGAGGATCTCCGGGCGGCACCCCGAGCTCGTCCAGCCGCCGGCCGACCGGTGCATCGAGGCCCAGCATCCGCTCGGCCCGCTCATTGCAGACGCGGACGACACCGGCATCGTCGAGGGCGATCACACCATCGCCCACGCCGTCCAGCACCGCAGCCTGGTTCTGCACGAGCCCGACGAGCTCTTCGGGCTGCAGGCCCAGGGTCAGCCGCTCCCACCGGCGCCGGAGAAGCAGCGCGGCCAGCGCGCCGATGGCGAGCGCGGCCGCGGCCGCCACCGCGATGCCGACGACGACGGCGGGCAGATCGTCGAAGACGCTCGCCCGTGCGAAGCCGACGCTCACCTCGCCGACGGGGGAGCCGCCGCCCGCGGGACTCACCGGCACCTTGGCTCGCGCCGACTCGCCGAGCGTCCCGGTCTCCCACTCCACGACCTCGTCGCCCGCGAGCGCCTCGGCGAAGCTCGTGCTCACGACCTCGCCGAGCCGCTCCGGATCGGGGTGCGCCAGACGGATGCCGTGATCGTCGGTGATGACGACGAACAGGGCGTCCGTGCGCTCCATGACTGCGGTGGCGAGGCGTCTGCAGCTCGCCGTCGCGGAGCGTCCCGGCATCCGGGGTCCCCGGGTCGGCGGAGATACTGCTCGACCAGTCTGCGGACGTCATCGTCCTCGGCGACCGTCCGGGCGATGTTGAGAGCGGATGCCCCGGCCTCGGCGCGCAGCTGCTGGATGGCGAGGAACGCGAAGACGGCTGTGCACACGCCTACGACCGCGACGACGGTGGCGAGCTGAAGGACGAGAACCCGGGTCGCGAACCGCACGGGGCCTCCTCACCTCGTCATCGTCGTTCAGCGCGCGTCGCCGCTCCGAAACTCCGTGAGCACAATGCGCTGAACCAACCGTACGCGCAGAACCCATGGCAATGCGACATAGCGCGCGCGCCCCGCGGATGCCTGACAGCATCGCTGAATCGCACCACGCGGGTGTGGAAAGACGAAGGAGTCGAGATGAAACCGATAGCACTCCCTTGGGCGGCCGCCGCCGACGAGGGGTACAACCTGGCGTTCGCGCCGTCCGAGAGCATCCTCGTGATCCTCGGCTTCGTGATGATCCTGACCTTCATGGCGCTCATCATGACCAGACGACTGACCCCGATGGTCGCGCTCATCCTGGTGCCGACGATCTTCGGCCTGTTCGCCGGAGCGGGCCTCGGACTCGGCGACATGATCATCGACTCGATCGGCACCATGGCGCCGACCGCCGCGCTGCTCATGTTCGCGATCATGTACTTCGGCATCATGATCGACGTCGGCCTGTTCGACCCGCTGATCCGCTTCATCACGCGCCTGCTCGGCGACGACCCTGCGAAGGTCGTGCTCGGCACGGCCCTGCTCGCAGGTGCGGTGTCGCTCGACGGCGACGGCTCGACGACGTTCATCATCACGACCTCGGCGATGCTGCCGCTTTACCTGCGCCTCGGCATGAGCCCCGTCGTGCTCACGTGCGTCGCGGGCCTCATGAACGGCACGCTCAACATCGTGCCCTGGGGCGGTCCGACCGTTCGCGCCTCGACGGCGCTCGGCGTCGAGGCGACCGACATCTTCGTGCCGATGCTCCCGTCGCTCGCAGCCGGTCTCGCCGTCTCTCTGACCTTCGCCTGGATGCTGGGACTCGGCGAGCGCCGCCGGATCGGCACGATCGACACCTCGCGCCTCGACGGCGCCGGCTCGTCACGCGGCATCCAGGCTCCGAAGATCTTCCGCGGCAGCGACGTCAAGCCGGGTGCGGCGGCGACCCTGCGCACGGGCAACCTCGTGACGGTTTCGGGTGCGCGGACGGCAGTGCTGGCCTCCGCCGTCCCGGATGCCGCCGACACCGCGATGGCCGACACGATGCTCGACCCGAACCGCGCGACTCTGCGGCCGAAGCTCATCTGGTTCAACCTCGCCCTGACGCTCGCCGTCATGGTGCTGCTCATCCTCGACCTGTTCCCGCTTCCGTACGTCTTCATGGTCGGTGCCGCGGTCGCACTCGTCGTGAACTTCCCGAAGCTCAAGAGCCAGGCGGACGAGATCGTCGCGCACGCGCCCAGCATCGTCGGTGTCGTCTCGATGGTGCTCGCGGCCGGCGTGCTGGTCGGCGTGCTCAACGGCACCGGCATGGTCGACGCGATGGCGAACTGGATCACCACCGTGATCCCCGCCTCGCTCGGGCCCTACCTGGCCGTGATCACCGGCATCCTGTCGATCCCGTTCACGTTCTTCATGTCGAACGACGCGTTCTACTTCGGCATCCTGCCGATCCTCGCCGAGAGCGCGCAGGCCTACGGGATCGCCCCCGTCGAGATGGCCCGAGCATCGATCACGGGGCAGCCGGTGCACCTGCAGAGCCCGCTCGTCCCGGCGATCCTGCTGCTCGTCTCGCTGGCGAGCGTGAACCTCGGCGACCACCACAAGAAGGTCCTGTGGCGCGCGGCGGTCGTCTCGCTGGTGATGCTCGCCGTCGGCGTGCTGGTGGGCTCCATCCCGTTCGCCGCCTGAGGCCGGCGCCGCCGGAACCGGCTCAGGCCGACGGCGGCACACACACCCGCGAAGACGAAGCTCCCCGGATCGATCGATCCGGGGAGCTTCGTCGTGCGCCGGTGTCGGCGCGGCTTGGTGTCAGCCTCAGCGTCCGACGAGACGGACGCGGACGATGTTCGTCGATTCGTCGAGTTCGGCGACGGTCGGATGCGCCTTCACGAAGTCCGAGAACGACTTGTGGCCGAGGCCCTTCTCGGTGAACGACGGGTCCATGCGCTTGAGCAGGTTCTTGACGGCCGAGAGGTGCACCCAGTCCTCGTCGGTCCGCTCGTGCTCGAGGATCAGCGCACGGGAGAGCAGCTCGCCCGAGGGATCGGGCGCGGTCTTCTTCGTGCGCTTCGCACGGGACGGGGGAGCGGCATCCGTCACATCCCTCGTCTTCTCGGTGACCGGAACGGCCACACCGGGGAGCGAGTCGTACGAGTCGAACTGGTCGCACGCCGCGGCGAGGGACTTCGCGGTGGAGCCCGCCACCCCGACCCCGACGACGAATCGGCCCAGGCGCTTGCACCGCTGCGCCAGCGGCACATAGTCGCTGTCGCCCGCGACGACGACGACGTGCGTGAGGTCGGGCAGGCGGAACATGTCTTCGACCGCGTCCACCGCCAGCCGGATGTCGGCGCCGTTCTTCGCGTACGCCGCCGCCGGGAACAGCTGCACCAGATCGATGGCGCGTGCGACGAGCTGGCTGCGGTACACGGCGTTGACGGGTGCCGACCAGTCGGCGTACGCGCGCGTCAGGACGAGCGTGCCGAAGGATGCCGCGTAGTCGATGATCGCGCCGACGTCGATCGTCGCGGCGGCCAGGCGCTGGGCGATCTCGGGGTCGGCTGCGCCGCCCTCGCTGATCCGCTGACGATCGCGGGAGTAGGAGTTGCGGCCGTGGACCCGGTCGTACCACGACATCACGATGTTGTCGAAGTCGAGGTACACCGCCACGCGGGGGGTCGTCAGATCAGGCATGTCAGCCTTCTTGGGGGTAGCGGACGCCGATGAGGGCCCGGATGTCGTCGAGCGTCTGCATGATGGCCACCGTCTCGTCGATGCCGAGGAGGTCGCTGTCGGTCTTGCCCTCGGCGATGAAGCGCTCGGCGGCGATCGCCTGGAACTGCATGCCGCGTCCCTCGTTCTGCGACACGTACTCCTCGACGACCGTCCCGTCCGGAGCGACGACGCGGAATGTCGTCGGGTTGTACCAGGTGCGGTCGATGTCGATGCGGGCCTTCGTGCCGAGGATGTGCGCCGTGTTCGGGCCCGCCGACCGCGCGGCCGAGATCGTCGTCGAGACGGCCCCGCTCGCGTGGGTGAAGGTCGTCGCGACCTCGCTGTCGACACCGGTCTCGATCAGCTGGGCAGACGCCGTGATGGACGTCGGGGCGCCGAGGATGTCCCACGCGAAGGACACCGGGTAGATGCCGAGGTCCAGCAGCGCCCCGCCGCCGAGCTCGATCGCGTTGAGGCGGTGGGCCGGGTCGGTCGTGATGCTCTGGGTGTGGTCGGCGAAGAGCGCGCGCACCTCGCCGAGGACGCCCGAGGCGACGATCTCGCGGATGCGGATCATGTGCGGCAGGTACCGCGTCCACATCGCCTCCATCGCGAGCAGGCCCTTCGCTCGCGCGACGTCGCGCACGCGCGCCGCCTCCGCGGCCGTCAGCGTGAACGGCTTCTCGACGAGCACGTGCTTCCCGTGCTCGAGCGCGAGGATGGCGTTGTCGGCGTGAGCCGGATGCGGGGTCGCGATGTAGACGATGTCGACGGCGGGGTCCTGCACGAGCGCCTCGTAGGAGTCGTGCGCGTTCGGGATGCCGTATTCGTCTGCGAAGGCACGGGATGCCTCGGCACGGCGCGAGCCGACGGCGGCGATGTCGAGTCCCGCGGTGCGCAGATCCTTCGTGAAGGCGTGGGCGATGCCGCCCGTCGCGAGGATTCCCCAGCGCAGGCCGGTCGAGTCAGGTGAAGTCATGGTGTCGAGCGTAGCGACACCGCGACCGGCTACCGGTGCTCGGGCTCGCGCACGTCGCGGCCGAGCGCCGCCTCGGGGTGCGCGGTGAAGGCTGCATCGAGCGAGCGCGCCAGGTCGGCGATGACGTCGGCCGGGTCTTCCAGGCCGATCGACAGACGGAGCGTGGTCGGCGAGATGCCGATTTCGGCGGCCTGCTCCGGCGTCAGGTGGCTGTGGGTCATCGAGGCCGGGTGGTTCACCAGGCTTCGCGCGTCGCCGATGTTCGCGACGAGCTTCACGACCTCCAAGCCGTCGACGACCTGCTGGATGCGCGCCCAGTCCAGGTCGGCGTCGCCCGATGAGGCGAGGTCGAACGAGAAGACGGCCGACGTGCCGCGCGGGAGGTAGCGCTCGGCGACGGAGTGCCACGGGCTGGAGGGGAGCCCGGGGTGGTGCACGCGTGCGACCGCCGGATGCGCCTCGAGGAACTCCGCGACGGCGAGCGCCGAGGTGCTGTGCCGGTGCATGCGCAGGTCGAGCGTCTCGAGTCCCTGGAGGAACTGGAACGAGCCCCACGCCGAGAGGGTCGGGCCGAAGTCGTGCACGAACTTCGTCTTGATGTACACCGCGACGGCCAGGCCCTCGGGGCCGAAGCGGTCCCACAGCACGAGGTCTCCGAAGCGCGGGTAGGGCTTCGTGTACTGGGGCCAGCGCTCGGGGTCGGCGCCGAAGTCGAACGATCCGATGTCGACGACGAGCCCGCCGAGCGCGATGCCGTGGCCGCCGATGTACTTCGTCGCGGAGTGCACCACGAAGTCGGCGCCGAAGTCGCCCGGACGCAGCAGATACGGGGTCGCGACGGTGTTGTCGACGACGAGGGGCACGCCGACTTCGTGCGCGATATCGGCGATGCGGCGGACGTCGAGCACCGTCGCCAGCGGGTTCGTGATCGACTCGGCGAAGAACAGCCGCGTCTCGGGGCGGGCGGCGGCGCGCCAGCCGTCGAAGTCGTCCTGGTCGACGAACGTGACCTCGATGCCGAAGTCGGCGAGCGAGTCGTCGAGCAGATCGATGGTGCCGCCGTACAGCTGCTTGGCCGCCACCACGTGATGGCCGCGGGATGCGAGGGCGAGGATCGCCGCGGCGGTCGCCGCCTGCCCGGAGGCGACGGCGACAGCGGCGCGGCCGCCCTCGAGCTTCGCGATGCGCTCCTCGAGCACGAGCTGCGTCGGGTTGGCGTTCCGGCTGTAGACGTTGCCGATTTTGGTGAGCGCGAACACATCCCGGGCGTCGGCGAGCGAGGCGAACTCGTACGCGTTGGACTGGTAGATCGGCGGAATCGCGGTGTTCTGCGCGACGCCCGGCCGGTATCCGGCCTGCACCTGCAGCGTCGCGAAACCGGAAGGCGGGGAAGCCTGGCCGCCGGTGTCGGGGCGCGAGGAGGGCGTGTCGGTCATCCGCATATCGTCACACGGGCGACGCTCCGGGAGGGAATGCTGTTTCACACTGTTTCAGCGCCCACCGGCGCCGGTCACCGCCGCTCGACATGTGAGGATGCCGGTATGGCGACCTTTCCCCTCATCTCCGTCGACGAGCTCCACGCGCGCCTGGAGGCAGGCGACGTCATTCGGCTGCTGGACGTCCGGTACCGCCTCGAGCAGCCGGACGGTCGTTCGGAGCATGTCGCAGGACATCTCCCGGGAGCCGTCTACGTCGACATGGACACCGAGCTCGCCACGCACGGCGACCCGTCGGAGGGCCGGCATCCGCTCCCGTCCCGTGCAGTGCTGCAGGATGCTGCGCGCCGCTGGGGCCTGAATCCGGGAGATTCCGTGGTGGTCTACGACGACTATCGGTCGGTGTCCGCGGCGCGGGCCTGGTGGCTCCTGGCCCGGTCGGGAGTGGGCGACGTGCGGGTCCTCGACGGTGGGCTGGCGGCGTGGAAGGCGGCCGGACTTCCGCTCGAGACGGGCGAGGTGACGCCCGCGCCCGGCTCCGTCGAGCTGGGTGAGCTGACCGGGGGAGTCGCGACGATCGACGAAGCCGAGGCATGGCCCGCTCACGGCGTGCTGATCGATGTGCGCGCACCCGAGCGGTATCGCGGCGAGACCGAGCCGTACGACCCGATCGCCGGCCACATCCCGGGCGCGGTCAACCTGCCCGCCGGGGCTTACCTGGACGGTGAGGGCTTCGCGGACCGCGAGGCGATCCGCGAAGCCCTCACCGGCGCCGGGGTGACGGACGAGTCGCCCGTGGCCGCATACTGCGGTTCAGGGCTGACCGCCGCGCATCTCGCGCTGGCCGGGGCGGTCGCCGGGGTCGAGGTCACCGTCTTCCCCGGGTCGTGGAGCCAGTGGTCCAACACTCCGGGCCGTCCGGTCGCGACGGGGCCGACGCCTCGCGGCGAGGTCTCCGCTTAGGGAACCAGGACGACCTTCCCCGAGACGCCCTCCTGCACCGCCTGGTGGGCCTGCGCCGCGTCGGCGAGGGGGAACGAAGGTCCGAGCTCGATCGAGAAGGCGCCCGCGCCGAGCAGCGCCAGCACGACCGGCACCGCTTCGGCACGCCACGCGAGCTGCTGGGCCGTCAGCGGCTCGGGGCTGCCGCCGCTGAACGCGCGGATGCCGTAGCCGGCGGCATCCCGTCCCCGCACGATCGTCGCGATGCGGCTCTTGTCGTCCAGCAGCTCGACGGAGGTCTCGAGTGCTTCGTCGGTGCCGGCGGCGTCGATGATCACGGTCACGCCCTGCGGCGCCGCTGCGCGCACCCGCTCGGCGAGACCTTCGCCGTATGCGACAGGGGTCGCGCCGAGCTCGCGCACGCGGTCGAAGCGACCCTCGGAGGCGGTCGCGATCACTGTCGCCCCCCAGATGCCGGCGAACTGGATGATGGCCTGCCCGACCGCGCCCGACCCTCCGTGGACGAGGAGGGTGTCGTCCGCGCGGACGCCCAGCGAACGGAGCGTCTGGTACGCGGTGCCGACCGGGACCCCGAGCGCGGCGGCTTCGGCGGCCGAGACGGTCGGCGGGCGGAGGAAGGCGTTCGCCGCGGGGATCACCGTGTCGGTCGCGTACGCGGCCCGCGCCCCGAAGGCGGCCACAGGGTCGCCGACGCGGAACCCGTCGACGTCGGCTCCGACGGCCGTGACGACGCCTCCGAGGTCGGAGCCCACGGTGCGCGGTTCGGTGATCGCGCCGGTCGGACGCGCGCCGGAGCGGATCTTCCAGTCGATCGGGTTCACGCCCGGCCGCCTCGACGCGGACGGCGATCTCGCCCGGTCCGGGCTGAGGGTCGGGTGTCTCGGTCAGGGTGAGGACCTCGGGTCCGCCGAACTCTGTGTACGTGATCGCGTGTGCCATGTCAGGGGCAACCTTTCCGGGTCGGGTGAGTATTCCGATCGATTCCGCGCGCCTCAGCGCGACGAGAGTCCGCGCTCGTGCAGCACGGCGCGCAGCCCTTCACGCCCGTGCAGGGCGTCGGCGCTGCGGACGCGCTCGATGACGGCATCCGTCCAGCCACGGCTGCGCCCCTGCCGGGCGTTGTGCGCGCGAAGCGTGTCGTCGTACGCGTCGATCTGCTCGACAGCAGCAGCCCGGTAGGTCTCGGAGTGCCGGACGATCGACTGCGGCAGGCGCGGCCTGACCGCGGTGGGGACGTCCTCGCGCGGGTGGCCGACCGCCACTCCCACCGCGGGGAAGGAGCCCTCCGGCAGCTCGAGCAGCGCCGACAGCTCGGCAGGATTGTTGCGCACCGCTCCGACGTACACGGCGCCGAGACCGAGGGCCTCGGCCGCCACGACGGCGTTCTGCGCCGCGATCGCGGCGTCGATGACCGCGACCAGCGTGCTGTCGAGGAAGTCGATGCCCTCGCTGCCCGATCCGGCCGCTTCGGCGATCGCGCGACCCCGTGCCCAGTCGGCGACGAAGACCAGGAAGACGGGCGCGTCCCGGATGAAGTCCTGATCCCCGGCGAGGGTCGCCACCCGGTCCTTGTGCGCCGGGTCGGTGACGGTGATGACGCTCCACGTCTGCAGATTCGATGACGTCGACGCGGACTGCGCCGCCGCGACGAGCGTCTGGACGACGTTCTCGCCGAGCGGTGCCGGAGCGAAGCTGCGCACCGAGCGGTGACCGAGGAGCACGGGGATCACGCCCCGCTCGTCGGTCACGAGTTCCGGCGGCTCGGTGCCAGGGCCGTACCGCGCCGTCGTTGCAGGGTCCGCCACCGCTGTGAGCTCCGTCATCCGTCTTCCCTTCGCTTCCGCATGGCCACGCTAGGCGTGCCCGCGGCCGGTCAGCGCCGAGGTTACGGCGGGTGACGCGCTGTGACGCGAAGGGTCAGCGGTCACGGCGTCAGCCCTCTCGGAGGGTCTTCTGCAGCCGCTGGAGCGAAACCGGCTCGGCGGTGCCGAGGGACTGGGCGAACAGGCTCACGCGATACTCCTCGAGCAGCCAGCGAGCGTGCGCGATCGAGGCCGGGAGCCTCGGGCGGCGCCGGGATCACCCCGCCCGCCTCGGCGTAGAGGGCCGCCGCTCGCTCGAACTCCGTCATCCGCTGGCGATCGCGCCCGGGGTTCTCGGCCAGGCCGCGGACGCGGTCCAGTGCGCCACGGAGGTACCGGGGGAGGTGGGCGAGCCGCGTCGTTCCCGTGCGGGCGACGAATCCCGGATAGATGAGCCCCGCCAGCTGGGTCTTCACGTCGTTGAGCGCGCCGAGGAGGGTGAGCGAGTTCTGATCGCGCACCGCCCGCTCCACCTCGCGGGATGCCGTCAGGATGCGCGCCGCGAGCGACACGGTCTGGAAGGTCTCCTCCACGACAGCCGCCGAGAACGCGTCGCGGACCGCCTCGAACTGCGTCCGCGTCTCCACCCCATTGAGTGCCGTGCGTGCGATGACGGCATCCGCGACCGCGACGCGGGCGTCCTCGATGAGTGCCTTCGCCGAGGGATACGGAGATGCCGCGAGAGCGAGCTTCTCGGCGGATGTCAAGTGCTCGAGCACGTACGAAGCCGGTGAGGGCACAGCGAGCAGGGCCAGGCGACGGACCCCCGCCCGAGTCGCGCGAGCGGCGGCCTCGGGGGTGGTCTCGATCCGCAGCGAGACGCTCGTCGTCTCGTCGACGACCGCCGGATAGCCGCGCACGACGCCACCCGCCACCCTCGTGTCGACGACCGGGGGCAGGTCGCCGAACGTCCAGTCGGTGACGCCCGTCTGCTCGGCGAAGGTGACGGCCGGTGCCGCGGCGGGCTGCGGCAGCGGTCCGCGACGGCGTTCGGGCTGAGGCTGGCTGAGAGAACGGCTGACGGATGCCCGTGCCCGGCCGGCGAGCTGCTCCTGCAGATCGGTGAGGTCCCGGCTGGAGCCGACAGGCCGCCCCCGCTCGTCGACGGCGCGGAAGGACACCTGCAGGTGTCCGGGGACGCGCTCGAGGTCGAAGTCGGCCTCCGTGACCGGCTGGCTCGCGATGCGCTGGATGCGCGCAGCGAGCGCTCCGCGAAGGGTCGCGGGGGGAAGGCCGTCGTGCGATTCCGGTCCCTGGCCGTCGAGCTCCTCGGCGAAGCGCGCAGCCCAGTCGGCGGCGGGGACGACGTGGCGCCGGATCGCCTTGGGCAGCGACCGGATGAGCCCCGCGATGAGCTCGTCCCGCATGCCGGGCACCTGCCAGTCGAAGCCGTCCGGGCGCAGCTGGGCGAGCAGCGCCAGCGGCACGATCGCGGTCACCCCGTCGTCGGGCGCTCCCGGCTCGAAGCGGTAGGCGAGCGAGAGCACCTGATCGCCCTGGCGCCACCGCGCAGGGAAGTCGCGCTCGTCGCTGCGCTGCACGTCGCCGGCGAGGTCTGCTTCGGACATGTCGAGCAGCCGCGGGGTGCGGGTCGAGGCATCCCGCCACCAGGCCTCGAACGAGCGGACGTCGAACACGTCCCGCGGGTATGCGGGTGTCGTAGAAGCGGAAGACCGCCTCGTCGCCCGCGAGGATGTCGCGCCGGCGCTCGCGCTCCTCGATCTTCTCGAGCCGGCGGCGCAGCTCGAGATTGCGGCGCTCGAACGCCGCGAGGCGCTTGTCGAGCGCGGCGGCATCCCACTCGCCCTCGACGAGCGCGTGACGGAGGAACAGCTCGCGTGCGAGCGGCCGGTCGAAGCGCGACAGCTGCACGCGGCGCCGGGGGATGATCTCGACGCCGAAGAGGGTGACCTTCTCGTAGGCGGATGCCGCTCCCGCCGTCTTCGACCAGTGCGGCTCGCTCAGCGAGCGCTTGGCCAGGTCGCCCGCGAGCTCTTCCGCCCACGCGGGATCGACCGCGGCGACCGTGCGGGCGAACAGGCGCGAAGTCTCGACGAGCTCGGCGGCCATCACGGCGGCGGGAGCCTGCTTTCGCAGCCCCGACCCGGGGAAGATGGCGAAGCGCGTGCCCCGCGCGCCGACGTACTCGCGGGCGGGCTGGCGCCCCTTCGGCGGGGCATCGCCGCGGCCGCGCTGCGCGGGCCCCGCGGGCTTGCGCTCGTCGAGGATGCCGAGGTGCGAGAGCAGCCCGGAGAGGATCGCCCGGTGGATCGCGTCGGGGTCGGCCTCGCCATCCGTCGTCTTCGGGCGACCGAGCAGCGCGCCGAGCTGGCGGTGGACGTCAGCCCACTCGCGGACGCGGACGTAGTTCAGGTGCTCGGCGCGGCAGAGCCGGCGGAAGGCGCTCGACCCGAGCATGCCCTGCTGCTCCTGCAGGTGATTCCAGAGGTTCAGCAGGCTCAGGAAGTCGCTCGTCGGGTCGGTGAAGCGGGCGTGCAGGCGGTCGGCTTCCTCACGACGCTCCTCGGGCCGCTCGCGGACATCCTGGATCGACATCCCCGCGACGATCGCGAGCACGTCGCGCAGCACCCCGGTGCGACGCGCCTCGATGAGCATGCGCGCGAAGCGCGGGTCGATCGGAAGCCGCGAGATCTCGCGGCCGAGGTCGGTGAGGCGCGGGCTCTCACCCCGCTGCTCGCGCACGGCGCCGAGCTCGACGAGCAGATCGAACGCCGCCTTCACGCCGCGCGAGTCGGGTGGTGTCAGGAACGGGAACGCCGAGATGTCGCCGAAGCCGAGCGACAGCATCTGCAGGATGACCGACGCGAGGCTCGTGCGCAGGATCTCGGGCTCGGTGAACTCGTCGCGCCGCGTGAAGTCCTCTTCGGAGTACAGCCGGATCGCGATGCCCGGAGAGGTTCGGCCCGCGCGACCGGACCGCTGCTGCGCAGACGCCTGCGAGACCGCCTCGATCGGCAGCCGCTGGATCTTGCTGCGGTTGCTGTAGCGCGAGATGCGCGCCGTGCCGGTGTCGATGACGTACCGGATGCCGGGCACGGTCAGGCTCGTCTCCGCGACGTTGGTCGCGAGGATGACCCGGCGCCGGACGCCGGCGACGGCCGATCGCTCGAACACCCGGTGCTGCTCGGCGGAGCTCAGGCGGCCGTAGAGGGGGAGCACCTCGGTGGGAGCGGCATCCTTCGCGTACATGCCTCTGACGGCGTCCGTCGCATCGCGGATCTCGGCCTCGCCGGGAAGGAAGACGAGCACGTCGCCCGCCGGCTCGCGGTCGAGCTCCCGCAGGGCGGCGACGATGCCGTCGACGTCGTCCGGCTCGCCGGCGCGGGGCGCGGCATCCGTTCCCTCCGCTCCCTCAGAGACGGGCGGGCGATACCTGATCTCGACCGGGTACGTCCGACCGGACACCTCGATGATCGGGGCGGGAACGACCTCGGACCCTGCACCTGCGGAGGGGCGCCCGAAGTGCTTCGCGAAGCTCTGCGGGGTCGATCGTCGCCGAGGTGATGATGACCTTGAGATCCGGCCGCTTGGGGAGGATCCGCGTGAGGTAGCCGAGCAGGAAGTCGACGTTGAGCGACCTCTCGTGCGCCTCGTCGACGATGATCGTGTCGTAGCGGCGCAGCATCCGGTCGCGATGGATCTCGTTGAGCAGGATGCCGTCGGTCATGAGCGCGACGCGGGTGTCGGCCGACACCTTGTCGGTGAAGCGGACCTTGTAGCCGACCGTCGAGCCGAGCGGCACCTGAAGCTCTTCCGCCACGCGCTCGGCGATCGTGCGCGCGGCGATCCGGCGGGGCTGGGTGTGCGCGATGCTCGTCCGGCCGAGCTCGAGGCAGATCTTGGGCAGCTGCGTCGTCTTGCCCGATCCGGTGGCGCCGGCGACGATCACGACCTGGTGATCGCGGATCGCACGCGCGATCTCGTCCCGCGCGGCGCTGACGGGCAGCTCCGGCGGATAGACGATGACGGGTTCGGGCGCGGACATAGCCTTCCATCGTAGATCGCGCCGGTCCCGCTGGTGTCGCGGCCCCGCGCCGGCGCCGAGAACAGTCGTTCTGCGCCGGCGCAGGCTGATCGGCCGCAACCATCCTGCATAGGGCAAATCGACGGTTTTCGCACCCCCCGATCCGCCGCGCGACGGCACTTCTAGGCTGGAGGGATGACGATTCCCACGGTGAAGCTCAACGACGGCGCCCACATCCCCCAGCTCGGCTACGGAGTCTTCCGCGTGCCGCCCGGCCGACACCGAGCGTGCTGTCAGCGAGGCGCTCGAGGTCGGCTACCGCCACATCGACACGGCGGCCATCTACGGCAATGAGGAGGGGGTGGGAGCCGCGATCGCGGGGAGCGGCATCCCGCGTGACGAGCTGTTCATCACGACGAAGCTCTGGAACGACCGTCACGACGGCGACGAGCCGCGTGCGGCGATCGGCGAGAGCCTCGAGAAGCTCGGACTCGAGCGCGTGGACCTCTATCTCGTGCACTGGCCCACCCCTGCAGCCGACAACTACCTGCACGCGTGGGAGAAGATGATCGAGCTGCGGGATGCCGGTCTCACGACGCTCGATCGGAGTCTCGAACTTCCTCGTCCCGCACCTCGAGAGGATCGTCTCGGCGACGGGCGTCGTGCCGGCCGTCGATCAGATCGAGCTGCACCCCGCCTACCAGCAGCGCGATGTCACGGAGTGGGCCGCGGCGCACGACATCCGGATCGAGGCCTGGGGTCCGCTCGGACAGGGCAAGTACGACCTGTTCGGCGCCTCCGCCGTCGCCGACGCCGCCTCGGCGCACGGCAAGACGCCCGCGCAGGTCGTGCTGCGCTGGCATCTGCAGCACGGCTTCATCGTCTTCCCGAAGTCGGTGCGCCGCGAGCGCCTCGAGGAGAACCTCGACGTGCTGCGACTTCGAGCTCACCGACGCCGAGGTGGGCGCGATCGACGCGATGGACCCGGGCGACGGTTCGGGTCGCGTCAGCGCGCACCCCGATGAGGTGAGCTGACCGGGGGATGCCGTGAACCCGCGCCTGTCTCAATCGGCGAGTCCGTACCTGCGCTCGCACGCCGGACAACCCCGTCGCCTGGCACGCGTGGGGCGAGGAGGCGTTCGCCGAGGCGAGGCGGCGGGACGTCCCGGTCTTCATCTCGATCGGCTACTCGACCTGCCACTGGTGCCACGTGATGGCGCGGGAGTCGTTCGAGGATGTCGCGCTCGCCGAGCGGCTCAACGCGCAGTTCGTGGCGATCAAGGTCGACCGCGAGGAGCATCCGGAGGTGGACTCGGCCTACATGGCGGCGGCCGGAGCCTTCACCCAGAACCTCGGCTGGCCGTTGAGCGTGTTCGCGACGCCCGACGGCGGGCCGTTCTACGCCGGGACCTACTTCCCGCCGGCTCCGCGCGGCGGGCTGCCGTCGTTCGGCCAGGTGCTCGACGCGGTGCAGGAGGCGTGGGCGCAGCGCCGCGAGCACGCGGAGGGGACCGCTGCCGCGATCGCCGAGGCGCTCCGCGACGTCCGGGCTTCGGCGGCGGCCGAGGGCGGTGGGCCTCCCACGGCGGAGGCGATCGTCGAGGCGGCTCGAGCGCTCGCGGCGCGGGAGGATCCGCAGTTCGGCGGGTTCTGGGGCGGCGATCCTGCTGCGCCGAAGTTCCCGGTCGCGACGGCGCTGCGGCTGCTGCAGGCCCGGCTCATCCGCGAGCGCGCGCCCGAGGCATCCGCGGTCGCCGACCGCGCGCTCGCGGTGATGGCGGCGTCCGAGCTGCGCGACCCCGTCGAGGGCGGGTTCTTCCGCTACGCGACGCGCCGCGACTGGACGGTGCCCGCACTACGAGCGGATGCTGACCGACAACGCGCAGCTGCTCGACGTCGCGGTCGACGCCGGTGACGAGGCGACCGCACGCGGCATCGCGTCGTTCCTCCTCGACGTGCTGCAGCGTCCGGCGGGCGGGTTCGCGGCGGCGCAGGACTCGGAGTCGTGGATCGACGGCGAGCGCAGCGAGGGCGGGTACTACCAGCGCGATGCCGCCGCCCGCCGCGAGCTCGAGCCCCCGGCCGTCGACGGCAAGGTCGTGACGGGCTGGAACGGGCTCGCGATCGGCGCCCTCGCTCGCGCCGGCATGCGCCTCGGCGAGCCCGACTGGGTCGAGGCGGCGCGCCGTGCGGCCGACGCGGTGCTGGCGACCAACGTGACGCCCGACGGACTGCTCGTGCGCGCGTCGCTCGACGGGGTGGCGTCGCGTGCTCCGGCGACGGTCGCCGACCACGGACAGCTGGCCGAGGGACTGGTGGCGCTCGCGGTCGCGACGGGCGAGCCGCGCTTCGCGGTGCGCGCGCAGGAACTCGTGGCGGCGTGCGTCGGTGACGACGGTGCGCTCATCGCTCCCGCCGGCATCGATCCGGTGCTCGCGGCCGGGGGAGTGATCGCTCCGGATGCCGCGTCCGACGGAGACGAGCCGTCCGGCGTCGCCGCGATCGCCGGTGCGGCGACGGCGCTGTGGCTGCTCGGCGGCGGTGGCGACCCTCGCGCGCTCGCCGAGCGCCTCATCGGCGAGCACGGCGGCGGCGCGCTCGAGCAGCCGCTCGCGCACGCCGCGCTGCTGCGGTCGGCCGCCACGCTCGCCGTGGCACCACGTCAGGTGGTGGTGGTCGCCGACGAGCCGGACGATCCTCTGGCGCGCGCTGCCCGCGGACTGGTCGCCGACGTCGTCGCCGTCGTCACGCCGGCGCAGGCGGCCGCGCTGGGTCGAGGCCGGGTTCGAGCTCTTCGCCGACAAGCGGCAGCGCGATGACCGGGCCACCGCCTACGACTGCCGCGACTTCGCGTGCCGGCTCCCCACGGTGGACATCGCCGACCTCGTGCTGACGGCCTCGGCGCAGCGAGGCGGCTCAGCCTGCGGCGCGGTCCTCGTCTGCGACGGCGGCGAGACCCGACGCGATGTTCAGCCCGAACACCGTCTCGAGGGCCCGCTCGTACTCGTCAAGACGCCCTGACGCCGCGAACTCGCGGGCGCGGGCGGTGGGGCCGTGCGAGAGCACGCCGGCCAGATGCCGCAGCGCCGTGGCCGTGCGGTCGTCGTCGTCGCGCAGCCGTGCGAGCTCGGCATCCAGGATCGACTGCACGTGCGTGCGCCACGCGACGATCGCGGGAGCGGCTGCGCGCTCGGCCTTGAACGACGCAGCGGCCGTGCCGACGACGTCGTGTGCTCCCGCGCCGAGTTCGGCGAGCGACGCGTGCCGGCCGATCAGCTCCAGGTCGAGCAGATCGACGCCGGGGAGGTCGCCGACGGCGGGCTCGACGTTGCGGGGAAGGCCCAGGTCGATGATGAGACGCGGGCGGGAGTCGGGGATGTCGTCCGGTCCGACGGTGTATCGCGCCGTCGACGTGATGACGATCTGCGGCGGCGCCGATCGCGGTGCGGAGGTCGTGCTCGGCACGGATGCCGTAGCGGGTCGCGAACGCGTCGGCGCGTCCGGTCGCCGAGTACACCCGGACGTCGTCGGCGCCTCGGGCGTGCAGCGCGGCGATCGTGGTCGCGGCGTAGCGCCCGGTGCCGACGAGGAGCACGGGCACGTCGGCCCAGTCCGTGACGCGGGAGTCGGCGAGGTCGAGGGCGAGGCGCGCGAGCGAACGGCCCGCCGCGGCGAGGTCGGCCTTGGCGCGCACCTCGCGGGTGGCGCGGGCCGCGCGCTGGAAGGCCTGCTCGAGCTCGGGGCTGCTCGTGCCGGCATCGCGGGCGGAGCGGAGAGCGCGCTGCACCTGGCCGCTGATCTCCTCTTCGCCGACGACCATCGACTCGAGGCCCGAGCTCACCGCGAAGAGGTGGCGGACGACGTCGTCGCCGCTCAGCACGAGGGCCGACGCGCGGAGGGCCTCGGCATCCGTCCCCGTGGAATCGGCGAGGGCCTCGAGCACCGCTTCGCGGGCGAGCACCGTCGCACCCGTGAGGGGCTCGTCGAGCTCGAGATAGGTCTCGAATCGGTTGCACGTGGCGACGACAACGGCGCCGCGCACGAAGTCGTGAGCGGCGAGCACGTCGGCGCCGGTCGAGTCAGCCGCCCTCGAGATGCGATCGAGGACGTCGAACCCGGTGTTCCGGTGGTTCGCCGTGAGGCAGAACAGCACCCGACGAGTTTAGCCTGGATGCGTGACCTCCCTCTTGAGCGCCTTGCCGGCGTCCCATCCGCTCGCCGACGGCCGCACGACGCATGCGCCGCTCGTGCGCGCGGCTCGCGGCGACCGCCCCGAGACCCTCCCGGTGTGGTTCATGCGCCAGGCGGGTCGCTCGCTGCCGGAGTACCGGGCGATCCGCGCCGGCACCGAGATGCTCGACTCGTGCCTCGATCCCGCGCTCGCCGCCGAGATCACGCTCCAGCCCGTGCGCCGGCACGGCGTCGATGCGGCCGTGTTCTTCAGCGACATCGTCGTGCCCGTGCTGCTCGCCGGCGTCGGAGTGCGCATCGTCGCCGGCCGTGGACCCGTGCTCGACGAGCCCATCCGGACGGCATCCGACGTCCTGAAGCTCCGCCCCATCGAGCCCGAGGCGCTCGCGCCCGATCTCCGAGGCGGTGCGCATCGTCGTGGCCGAGCTCGGCTCGACCCCCCTCGTCGGCTTCGGCGGCGCGCCGTACACGCTGGCGAGCTACCTCGTCGAGGGCGGACCCTCGAAGGAGCAGCTCCGCGCCCGCGCCCTCATGCGCACCGACCCGCACACCTGGGCCGCGCTGCTCAACTGGTGCGCCGACGTCACGGGCGCCTTCATCCGGGCCCAGGTCGAGGCGGGCGCCAGCGTCGTGCAGCTCTTCGACTCGTGGGCGGGTTCGCTCTCGCGCAACGACTACCAGCGTCGCGTGGCACCGCATTCGCGCCGCGCGTTCGACGCGCTCCGCGGCCTCGACGTCCCGCGCATCCACTTCGGCCTCGGCATGACCGAGATGCTCGACCTGCTGCCGGGCCTCGGCGCCGACGTCGTCGGCATCGACTGGCGGCTCCCGCTCGACGACGCGAATCAGCGCCTCGGCGGACGCCTTCCGCTGCAGGGCAACATCGACCCGGCGCTCCTCACGGCGCCGTGGCCCATCCTCGAGGCGCATGTCCGCGATGTCGCCGAGCGGGGCACGGCGGCGCCCGCGCACATCGTCAACCTCGGCCACGGCGTCCCGCCCGACACCGACCCGGCGGTGCTCACGCGCATCGTCGAACTCGTGCATGCCCTCTGACGCGCTCGTCGTCGGCGGGGGCATCGGCGGTCTCGTCGCGGCGCGCAGGCTCGCGCTCGAGGGGCTGTCGGTGACGCTGTTCGAGCGGTCCGGCACTCTCGGGGGCCAGGTCGCCCGGCAGCACGTCGGCGGTGTCGACCTGGATGCCGCGGCCGAGTCCTTCGCGACGCGGGGCGGTGCGGTGGCCGCGCTGCTGCACGAGCTCGGACTGGGCGACGACATCGTCACGCCCCGCCCCTCACCCGCGTGGCTGCACCGGGTCGACGGCACCGCCGTGCCGCTCCCGGCCACGAGCGTCATGGGCATCCCCGGCGATCCGCTCGCCGCGCGACGTCATCCGCGCGATCGGCCGCCGTGGTGCGTGGCGAGCCCGGCTCGATCTGGCTTCTCCCGGCGGGCAGGGGAGCGGATGCCGCGTCCCTCGGCGAGCTCGTGCGCGTGCGCATGGGGCGCGCCGTGGCCGACGGCCTCGTGGCGCCCGGTCGTGCGGGGAGTCCACTCGACCGACGATCGACGCGCTCCCGGTCGAACGCGCCCACCCTCGGCTCCGGGACGAGCTGCGGCGAGCGCGGTTCGCTCGCCGCCGCCGTCCGGGCCCTTCGCGCGTCGGCTCCCGCCGGTTCGCAGGTCGCCGGCATCCGGGGCGGCATGTTCCGGCTCGTCGACGCGCTGGTCGCCGACTGCGCGCGACTCGGCGTCGAGATCGAACTCGGCGCCGACGTCCAGATCACCGGTCCGGACGGCGTCATCGTCGGCGGACGCCGCCACAGCGGGCTCGTCATTCCGCGCGCAGCCCGCCGCCGACCCCGCGGCGGCCGTGCGGGAGGTGACCCTCGTGACCCTCGTCGTGGAGGCGCCCGCGCTCGACGCGGCTCCGCGCGGCACCGGGCGTGCTCGTCGCCCCGGGTGCTCCCGGCGTCCGTGCGCGCGCGCTCACGCACCTCACGCGCGAAGTGGTCGTGGGTCGCCGAGGCGCTGCCGGGGCGGCACGCCCTGCGCCTGTCGTACGACGGCGTGCCCGACGACGCGATCGCTGTCGCGACGGCGGATGCCGGCATCCTCCTCGGCACGACGATCGATCGCGTGATCGACTCGAGCCGTGCGTACCTGGGTGCGAGGGAGCGCCGTCGCCGACCCGACCGACGGGGTCGGTCGGCGAATCCGCCGCGGGCACCGGACTCGCCTCGGTGATCGCGCACGCCGACCGCACGGCGCGCGAGCAGGCGGCCTCGTGGATTCGCCGCCGACCCGAGGGAGGGGTGAGGATGGAACAGTGAGCGATCCGATCGACCAGCGCCCCGCCGAGAGCGCACCCGTCCCGCCCGAGTCTCGCCACTTCACGCTCTGGGCGGTGTTCCGCCGGGATCCCGCACCCCGCGCCCGTCGCCGAGGACGCGCCCGCCGCGGCCGACGTCGTCGCCGAACTCGGTTCCACGGTCCGCGCTCTGTACGACGTCTCGGGGCTCCGCGCCGACGCCGACGTGCTCGTGTGGCTCACCGGCGACTCCGCCGAAGGCCTGCAGTCGGCGCTGCGGTCCCTGCGGCGCTCGCGCGAGCTGAGCTCGCTCCTGCCGACCTGGAACAGCCTCGGCGTCCACCGCGACGCGGAGTTCAGCCGCGACCACGCGCCCGCGTTCGCGCGCGGCCTCGCGCCACTGGAGTGGGTCACGGTCTACCCCTTCGTGCGCAGCTACGAGTGGTACGTGCTGCCCGCCGCCGAGCGCGGGCGAGATGCTCGCCGACCACGGGCGCAAGGGCCGCGAGTACCCGCAGGTGCAGTCCAACACCGTCGCCGAGCTTCGCGCTCGGCGACTACGAGTGGATCCTCGCGCTCGAAGCCGATGACGTCACCGACCTCGTCGACCTCATGCGCCACCTGCGCGCGACCGAGGCCCGCCGCCACGTGCGCGAAGAGGTGCCGTTCTTCACCGGCCGCCGCATCGACGCGTCCGAGCTCGCCGAGGTGCTCTCGTGAGCCTGGTCTGGCGAGCGCTGTTCTGACGAGCGCTGTTCTCATGAGCACCGGGATGCCGCGCTCATGACCCTCCGCATCGGCACCCGGGCGAGCACCCTCGCGCGCTCCCAGGCCGGCACCGTCGCCGACGCGCTCGGCGCCGAACTGGTGCTGATCGTCTCGGAGGGCGACCGCTCGACCGAGTCCCTGGCCTCGCTCGGCGGGTCGGGCGTCTTCGCCACCGCGCTTCGCGAGGCGCTGCGCGCGGGAGAAGTGGATGCTGTCGTCCACTCCTTCAAGGACCTCCCGACGACCCCGGCCGACGGCCTCGCCATCGCCGCCGTTCCGAAGCGGGCGGACGCCCGCGATGTCGTCTGCGCGCGCGGCGGTCTCGATCTCGCGGGGCTGCCCGAGGGCGCCCGCGTCGGCACCGGGTCACCGCGCCGGCGCGCCCAGCTCGCCGCGAAGCGCCCCGATCTCGTGCTCGTCGACATCCGCGGGCAACATCGACTCGCGGCTGGACCGTCTCACCACCGACGACCCGGAGCGCGCGCTCGACGCGGTCATCCTCGCCGCGGCGGGACTCGAGCGGATCGGTCGCCTCGACGCCGTGACCGAGTTCCTCTCGCTCGACACGTGGCCGACCGCACCCGCCCAGGGCGCGCTCGCCGTCGAGACGCGCGCAGGCGACGAGCATCTCGCCGCGGCGCTCGATCACCGGCCGACCCGCTCGCCGCCGAAGCCGAGCGGGGGGTGCTCGCACGCCTCGAGGCGGGCTGCGCCGCACCGATCGGCGCCCACGCGTTCATCGAGGACGAGCTGATGTTCCTGACGGCGCGCGTGTACCGTCCCGACGGCGGCGAGCGGATCACGAGCTCGCACGCCATGCCTCCCGACGACGACGCGCCCGCCGAGCTCGCGGCCCGCGTCGCCGACGAGCTGCTCTCGCTGGGCGCGGCGCGCCTGGCTCCCCTCCACGACTGACCGGAGCATCCATGTCACTCCACGGTGCCCACCGCGTCCACGATGCGGCGTTCCCTGCGGCTCGTCCCCGGCGCCTGCGCGCGACCCCGGCGTGGCGACGCCTCACGACCGAGACCCGCCTGCACGCGTCCCAGCTCGTCCTGCCGCTGTTCGTCGCCGAAGGCGCGACCGATCCGCAGCCCATCGCATCGATGCCCGGCGTCGTGCAGCACTCGACCGAGTCGCTGCGCGCCGCGCTCGGCCGCGCGGCGGCGGCCGGCATCGGCGGAGTGATGCTGTTCGGCGTGCCCGAGCACAAGGACGCGACCGGCTCGGGTGCGACCGACCCGGAGGGGATCCTCAACGTCGCGACTCGCATCGCCGCGGCCGAGGTCGGCGACGCGCTGGTCGTGCAGACCGACCTCTGCCTCGACGAGTTCACCGATCACGGCCACTGCGGGGTCCTCGACGCCCAGGGGCGCGTCGACAACGACGCGAGCCTCGAGCGCTACCGCGAGATGGCGCTCGCTCAGGCCGAGGCGGGCTCCGCCCTGCTCGGCCTCTCCGGCATGATGGACGGCCAGGTCGCCGCCGTGCGCGAGACGCTCGATGCGGCGGGCAGGCAGGACGTGGCTCTCCTCGGCTACGCCGCCAAGTACGCGTCGGCGTTCTACGGCCCGTTCCGCGACGCCGTGCAGTCCTCGCTCGAGGGCGACCGCCGCTCGTATCAGCTCGATCCCGCCAACCGCCGCGAGGGCGGCCGCGAGATCGCCCTCGACGTCGCCGAGGGCGCCGACATCGTCATGGTGAAGCCCGCGATGTCGTACCTCGACGTGCTCGCCGACGCGGCCGCCGTCTCGCCCGTGCCCGTCTGGGCGTACCAGGTGAGCGGCGAGTACGCGATGGTCGAGGCGGCGGCCGCGCACGGCTGGATCGACCGCGAGCGCGCGATCGACGAGTCGCTCACGAGCATCGTCCGCGCCGGCGCCGACGCGGTCCTCACCTACTGGGCTGTCGAGGCCGCAGAGACGGTGGGCGCGCGCATGAACGCGATCACGAACGCGGATGCCGCAGCCCGCGCGCGGGCGGTCATCCCGGGCGGCGTCAACTCGCCCGTGCGCGCCTTCGGCTCGGTCGGCGGAACGCCCCTGTCGATCGTCGCCGCGCGCGGCGCGACGGTCACCGACGTCACCGGCCGCGAGTACATCGATCTCGTGGCCTCCTGGGGGCCTGCGCTCCTCGGCCACGCGCACCCCGAGGTCGTCGCGGCCGTTCAGGAGGCGGCATCCCGCGGACTGTCGTTCGGCGCATCGACGCCCGGCGAGACCGAACTCGCCGAGCTCGTCATCGACCGCCTGAAGGTCGGCGGATCGCCGGGGATCGAGAAGCTCCGCCTCGTCTCGACGGGCACCGAGGCGACGATGACGGCGATCCGCGTCGCGCGCGGCGCGACCGGCCGCGACGTCATCGTGAAGTTCGCCGGTCACTATCACGGGCACTCCGACGGGCTCCTCGCCGAGTCGGGCTCGGGCATCGCGACGCTCGGACTTCCCGGCTCGGCGGGCGTCCCCGCCGACATCGCCGCGCTGACCCTCGTGCTGCCCTACAACGACCGCGACGCGGTGCACGCGGCCTTCCAGGCGCACCCCGGTCGCATCGCGGCGATCATCACCGAGGCGGCAGGCGCCAACGCGGGCGTCCTCGCGCCCGAGCCGGGCTTCAACGACTTCCTCCTTCGACCGCGCACGACGCACGGCGCTCTGCTCATCCTCGACGAGGTGCTCACGGGCTTCCGGGTCGGCCCCGCCGGCTGGTGGGGCCTCGAGCAGGCGGCCGGCGCCTCCTGGGTGCCCGACCTCGTGACGTTCGGCAAGGTCATCGGGGGCGGGATGCCGCTCGCCGGCATCGGCGGTCGCGCCGAGCTGCTCGACCTCCTCGCCCCGCTCGGCCCCGTCTACCAGGCGGGCACGCTGAGCGGCAATCCGCTGGCCGTGGCCGCGGGGATCGCCACGCTGCGGCTCGCCGACGCGGACGTCTACGCGCGAGTGGATGCCGCGGCATCCGTCGTCTCGAAGGCACTCGACGAGGCGCTCACCGAAGCGGGCGTCGCGCACGTCGTCTCGCACGCGGGCAGTCTCTTCTCCGTCGCATTCCGCGACGGACGAGGTGCGCGACTACGCCGACGCGCGCGATCAGGAGGCGTGGCGGTACCCGGCGTTCTTCCACGCGATGCTGGATGCCGGTGTCTCGCTGCCGCCGAGCGTCTTCGAGGCGTGGTTCCTCACGGCCGCGCACGATGAGGCCGCGCTCGGCCGCGTGCTGGATGCGCTGCCCGCGGCCGCACGCGCCGCGGCCTCCGCCTCACGTCCGTGAACTGAGCACGGCACGAGCGACTGCCCCGCAGGCGGAGGCGGCGAGCTTTCGCTCGGCACCTCCGCCCGCGGTGATCGGTCAGGCTGCGACGTCGGCGGGGACGGCCTTCGCGAGATTGGCGACGAGCTCATCGCGGTTCTGGCGGATCACGTACGCCGGCTGATCGCGCTCCACGCGCCAGCTCTCGGACAGGGGACCGACGTTCACCGTGTCGAATCCGAACTGGTTGTACAGGTCGGTGACGACCTGCACGGCATCGGCGTAGTCGCTCGAGGTGGCGAGGGCGCGACGCCCGGACGTGCCTTCGGGCGAACCGTCCGTGGTGATGTCGGCGGCGGGGATGTGGTTGAAGCCCTTCGCGACCCGGCTCGTGGGCAGGTGCTCCTGCAGCAGCCCCGAGACCGTGGCGCGTCCCTCGTCGAGGGCGGGCACGTGGCCGTCGCGCTCCCAGTAGTAGTTGTTCGTGTCGATCACGACCTTGCCGGCGAGCGGCTCGACGGGCACTGCCTCGTAGGCCTTGAACGGCACGGTCACCACCGCGATGTCGGCGGCCTCGGCCGCTTCCTGCGCGGAGGCTGCGCGGGCACGGGGGCCCAGTTCGTCGACGAGCCCGGCAAGGGTCTCGGGGCCGCGCGAGTTCGAGATGACGACCTCGTACCCGTGCGCCACGGCCGCTCGTGCGACCTGGCTGCCGATGTGTCCTGCTCCGATGATTCCGATCGTTGTCATGATGAGGCCCAACGGATGCCGCGCTCGGGCATTCCCGATCTGCGTCGCAAAGTGAAACAGAGGCCCGTGGCACGTGCAGCCGCAGCCATGCGGCGACGCCGATTCGAGCGGCCTATCGCGTGCGCGCGCCTGACGGCCGTCGTCGGTCGCGCACGCGGGACGCGGAGCGAAGCCGGATGGTGCCGGTGGCCGAGCGACCGGCTTCACCGACGACGGCCGGCTGGGCGGCGGCGCCCACCCTGATCGCGACCGGCTCGGCATCCGCCGGCTCACCGGCCGGCACTGCACGCGGCGAGCCGCCGACCACCCAGTACGCCACACCCACCACGATCGCCCCGCCGACGAGGTTGCCGAGGCCCACCCACAGGATGTTCGTGCCGAAGAGGGCCCAGGTGGCGTTCGGGTCGCCGGTCATGAGGCCCAGCGTGTAGGTCGTCATGTTCGCCACGACGTGCTCGTACCCCGACGCGACGAAGGCGAGCAGGGCCCAGAAGAGCACGGCGAGCTTGGCGCCGTCGCTCGTGAGGCGCGCGCACATCCAGATCCCGAGGCACACGAGCGTGTTGCACAGGATGCCGCGCACGAACATCTCCAGCGGGCCCTCGCCGGCCTTCGCGGCGAGCATGTCCTCGAGCATGGTGGCCGCCGCCGGGTTGGCGTGCAGCACTCCCGAGACGGCTACGAGCACGCCGAAGACGGCTGCTCCGAGCAGGTTGGCCAGGAAGGTGAAGGTGAGGGCGCCGGCAGCCGGCCCCGGTCTGATCGCGCGCATGAGAGTGCCCTGGGTGAGCGTCATCATCGACGATGTGACGAGCTCGGCCCCGGCGAACACGACGAGTGTCAGCGCCACCCCGAACACCAGCCCGCTCACCAGCTTGCCCATGCCGGTTCCCGCTGCGATGAGCGGCCCGGCGACGTTGAGCATCAGCACGACGGCGATGCCGACGTACGCACCTCCGAGCATCCCCGAGACGGTGAACCGCAAGGGGTTCTGGAGACCGTGGACCTTGTGGACCGCGGCGTCGGCCTGAACCTCGAGTGCCTGCTCGATCGTGCGCATGGAATCGATTATCGCATGTGGTCAGACCACAAACAAAACCGAGTCGACCAGGAATGCCGAAGCTAGACCCAGCCGTCCCGCTTGAAGTGCCAGAACCAGAACTCGTACGACACGGGCATGGCCGTCCACACGGGGTAGAACCACGCCGAGACGACGACCACGGCAAGGATGAAGATCCCCGACGCCCATCTGCCGACGGCCACCCCGCCGCGGGTGCGCAGCTGGGCGAGGTCGCGCAGCAGGGTGGTGAGCGCGAGGATCATGAACGGCAGGATGACGATCGTGTAGAACTGGAAGATCGTGCGGTCGGGGTACAGGAGCCACGGCACGTACGTCGCGACGACCCCGGTCAGGATGAGCCAGTCGCCTCCGTCGCGCTTGGCGATGCAGCGCCACACGAGGTAGATCACGGCGATGACCGCCGCCCACCACAGGAGCGGGTTGGCGATGCTGGTGATGCCCTCCGAGCAGCCGTTGCCGCCCGAGGTGCAGCCGTTCTCACCCGTCGCCGAGCCGAGGTAGAACATCGAGGTCGGCCGGAGCATGAGCGGCCACTGCCATGCCGGGCTGGCGTAGCTGTGCGGGCGACGACAGGCTGATGTTCGAGTTGTAGATCGCCTGGTGGTAGATCCAGAGGCTCTGCAGCGGCAGCGGCACCCACGACCAGATGCCGGTCGCGGGCGAGGCGTCGGCGGAGTGCCGATCGTAGCCGCCGTCGGTCAGGAGCCATCCGGCCCACGAGGCGAGATAGACGACGACGGCGACGGGCACGAAGACCAGGAAGGTCGCGATGCCCTGGCGGAGGCGGCATCCGTCGGCCACATCCCGATGCCCGCCTTGCGGCGAGTCGAGCGCGTCGTCCACGACGAGGTAGACGCCGAGCGCGGCGATCACGTAGATCCCCGACCACTTCACGGCCGTCGCGGCGCCGAGGGCTGCGCCCGGCGGCGAGGATCCACGGCCGGTTCCAGAACACCGGACCCCACATCGGGGCGAGGCCGTCGACCGTGCGCGCGCCGATCGCGGCCTCGAGCCGCTCGCGATGCCTTCGCCGGTCGAGCAGCACGAACAGGAAGCCGAGGACGACGAAGAAGGTCAGGATGCCGTCGAGGATCGACACGCGGCTGAGGACGATGCCGAGCCCGTCGACCGCGAGGAACAGCGCGGCGACGGTGGCGTAGACGATCGAGCCGCCGAGCGCGCGCGCGACGAAGTAGAGCACGAGCACGGTCGCCGTGCCGAAGAGCGCGACCGAGAAGCGCCAGCCGAAGCCGGAGTCCGCGCCGAACAGCGCCATGCCCGCCCCGATGATCCACTTGCCGAGCGGAGGGTGCACGACGTAGCTCGGATTGGACGTGAAGATGCCGGTCTCGCCCGCGAGGAACCGGTTGTCGGCATCCTCCGGCCACGACGACGGGTAGCCCAGATGCCACTGGCTCCAGGCATCCTTCACGTAGTACGTCTCGTCGAACACGATCGCGTGCGGATGCGCGAGATTCCAGAAGCGCAGGATGCCGGCGAGCAGCGTCACGAGCAGCGGGTGCCAGGACGCTCCACAGGCGATACACGCGCGGATCGGTGTCGAGCCGCAGACGCCATCGCTCGTAGAAGGTCGGCCGCGCCTCGTGGACGAGCGGCGGCAGCAGCGGCTCGGAGGTGGCGGTCACGGTGTCAAGCCTAGGCTGGGCGTCGTGATCATCCTGGCCGCGACCCCCATCGGCAACCTCGGCGATGCGTCGCGCCGCCTCGTGGAGGCGCTCGAGTCGGCCACCGTCATCGCGGCGGAGGACACCCGCACCACGGTGCGCCTCCTCTCGGCACTCGGCGTCGCCAATCGGCCGCGCCTGGTGGCGCTGCACGACCACAACGAGAAGCAGCGGGCCGGCGAGCTCGTCGAGCTCGCCCGGGAGCAGGACGTGCTGCTCCTCTCGGATGCCGGGATGCCGACCGTGAGCGACCCGGGATACGGCGTCGTCGCCGCCGCGGCCGAGGCGGGCGTCGTCGTGACGGCCATCCCCGGGCCGAGCGCGGTGCTGACGGCGCTGGCCGTGTCGGGCCTGCCGACGGACCGGTTCTGCTTCGAGGGCTTCCTGCCGCGCAAGCCGGGGGAGCGGCGCGGGGCGCTGGCTGCACTCGCCCGCGAGCCGCGCACGATGGTCTTCTTCGAGTCGCCCGCTCGGATCGGGGCATCCCTCGCCGACATGGCCGTCGCCTTCGGCGCCGATCGACGCGCGGCCGTGTGCCGCGAGCTCACCAAGCTCTACGAGGAGGTCGCGCCGCGGCTCCCTGGCCGAGCTGGTGTCGTGGGCCGAGCCCGGCGTGCGCGGCGAGATCGTCGTCGTCGTGGCGGGCGCGCGAGCGCGCCGATGTGGCGTTCCCCGAGGCCGTCGCGCAGGTTCTCGGCCTGGTGGCCGAGGGGACGAGGCTGAAGGATGCCGCGGCCGAGGTCGCCGGAGTGACGGGTCACTCGTCGCGCGAGCTCTACGGCGCGGCGCTCGAGGCGCGCAAGGGCTGAGCCTGCGGTCGCCGGCCAGGTCGGCTCGGGCCGCCGAGGGGGCCGACGTCACACCGGCCGGGCCGGGCATCCGTCCAAACTAGAATCCTGTGGTGACTTCCGGCAGTTCCTTCTACATCACCACGCCCATCTACTACCCGAGCGATGTGCCGCACATCGGCCACGGGTACACGACGGTGGCGGTCGACACGCTCGCGCGCTGGCACCGCCAGGCGGGCGATGACACCTGGATGCTGACGGGCACCGACGAGCACGGCCAGAAGATGATGCGCGCGGCCGCCGCCAACGGCTCGACGCCGCAGGAGTGGGTCGACAAGCTCGTGAGCGAGTCGTGGTTCCCGCTGCTCACGACCCTCGACGTCGCGAACGACGACTTCATCCGCACGACGCAGCCGCGCCACGAGGAGCGCGTCAAGCAGTTCGTGCAGGCGATCTACGACCGCGGCTACATCTACGCGGGCGAGTTCGAGGCGCTGTACTGCGTCGGCTGCGAGGAGTTCAAGACCGAGGCCGAGATCGTCGACGGCGAGGGCCCGTTCGAGGGCCTCAAGGTCTGCGCGATCCACTCGAAGCCGCTCGAGCTGCTGCAGGAGAAGAACTACTTCTTCAAGCTGAGCGAGTTCCAGGACCGGCTGCTCGAGCTCTACTCGAGCGTTCCGGACTTCATCCGCCCCGAGTCGGCGCGCAACGAGGTCATCTCGTTCGTCAAGCAGGGCCTGAAGGACCTCTCGATCTCGCGGTCGACCTTCGACTGGGGCATCACGGTGCCCTGGGACGAGTCGCACGTCATCTACGTGTGGGTCGACGCGCTCCTGAACTACGCGACGGCGGTCGGGTACGGCAGCGATCCCGAGGAGTTCGCGCGTCGCTGGCCGGCCTATCACGTCGTCGGCAAGGACATCCTGCGCTTCCACGCCGTCATCTGGCCCGCGATGCTCATGGCGGCGGGCGTCGAGGTGCCTCGCGGCGTCTTCGCGCACGGCTGGCTGCTCGTCGGCGGCGAGAAGATGTCGAAGTCGAAGCTCACGGGCATCGCGCCGACCGAGATCACCGACGTCTTCGGCTCGGACGCGTACCGCTTCTACTTCCTCTCGGCGATCGCGTTCGGGCAGGACGGCTCGTTCTCGTGGGAGGACCTCTCGGCCCGCTACCAGGCCGAGCTCGCCAACGGCTTCGGCAACCTCGCCTCGCGCACGACGGCGATGATCGAGCGCTACTTCGACGGCGTCGTGCCGGCCCCCGGCGACTACTCCGAGGTCGATCTCGGCGTCCAGAAGACGGTGGCGGATGCCGCGGCCGCCGCCGACGCCGCGATCGAGCGCTTCCGCATCGACGAGGCGATCGCCGCGATCTGGACGATCGTCGACGCGCTCAACCTGTACATCACCGAGAACGAGCCGTGGGCGCTCGCGAAGGACGAGGCGCAGCGCGAGCGGCTCGGCACCGTGCTCTACACGGCCGCCGAGGGCCTGCGCGCTCTCGCCGTGCTGCTCTCGCCGGTCACGCCGGTCGCGACCGAGAAGCTCTGGGTGGCGCTCGGTGCCGCCGAGACGCTCGGCAGCCTGCAGGATCAGCCGATCCGCGAGGCGGGCGCGTGGGGCATCCTGCCCGCCGGCGCCGCGGCGAGCGCGCTCGCGCCGCTCTTCCCGCGCGTCGAGCAGACCGTCTGATCCGCCCCGCAGCCCATGACCGACCCGAGCAGCTACGTCCGCACCCGGCACAACGACGGCAAGCGCGACGTCCGCTGGCCCGAGGCCCCCGAGCCGCTCGCCGGTGCCCGTGTACGACAACCACGCGCACCTCGAGATCGCCGACGGCGACGAGCCGCTCACGGTGGCCGACCAGCTCGAGCGCGCCGCAGCGGTCGGCGTCATCGGCGTCGTGCAGGCCGGCGGCGACATCGAGTCGAGCGTGTGGTCGGCGGAGGCCGCGGCATCCCATCCCCGCGTCCTCGCGGCGGTGGCGATCCACCCGAACGAGGCGCCGGCGTATGCCGAGGCGGGCAAGCTCGGCGCGGCGATCGACGTGATCGACGGGCTCGCGGCGCAGCCGCGCGTGCGGGCGATCGGCGAGACGGGGCTCGACTTCTTCCGCACCGAGGAGGCGGGTCTGCCTGCGCAGTTCGAGAGCTTCGAGGCGCACATCGCGCTGGCGAAGAAGCACCGGATCGCGATGCAGATCCACGACCGCGACGCCCACGACGCCGTGCTCGAGACGCTCGAGCGCGTCGGCGCACCCGACCGGACGGTGTTCCACTGCTTCTCGGGCGATGCCGACATGGCGCGGATCGCGGCTGAGCGCGGCTACTACCTGTCGTTCGCGGGCAACATCACCTTCAAGAACGCGCAGAACCTGCGCGATGCGCTCGCGATCATTCCGCGCGAGCGGATCCTGGTCGAGACGGATGCCCCGTTCCTCACGCCGACTCCGCACCGGGGTCGTCCCAACGCGCCGTACCTGATCCCGGTGACGCTGCGCTTCATGGCCGCCGAGCTGGGAGTGGAGCTCGATGAGCTGTGCGCGCAGGTCGCCGCCAACACGCTCGAGGTCTACGGCTCGTTCTGAGCCGGGTCAGGGCAGGTCGACCGGTCCCGTCGCCGCGGCGACGACGGGCGGCGCTGCCGCGATGTGCGAGATCGAGCGCCACACGAGCGCCAGGGTGACGGCCGAGCCCGCGAAGGCGAACCACCATGGCGCGGTCAGCCCCCACGTCTGCGCGATGACTCCGCCGAGGAACTGCCCGATCGACGAGGCCGCCGAAGACGCCCACCATGTTCACCGAGGCGATGCGTCCCTGCAGCTCCATCGGAACCAGACGCTGACGCACCGTCGTCGAGATGGTGCCCCACACGAACGCGTACGCCCCGAAGCCGAACATGATGACGAACGCGACCACCGCCGACGTGGTCAGCGCGAACGAGAGGTGCATCACGACCTCGAGCGACAGGCAGACCCGCATCAGCGTGGCGAAGGAGATGTGGCGCTCCAGCCAGCCGAAGCTGAAGATGCCGATCAGTCCGCCCAGCGCGACTCGCGCCCATCAGGGCGCCGTAGCCCACCGCGCTCATGCCCAGATGCTCGGTGGCGTAGAGGACCAGAACGCCCCACGGTGCCGCCCACGTCACGTTGAAGACGAAGATGATGAGGACGAGCGTGCGCACCGGAGCGTTGCCGCGGAGCCACCGCAGGCCCTCGCGGATCGGCTGCCGCTTGGCGCCCGAAGGCGTCGGCTCTCGGTCGGGTATCGGCGTGCGCGAGATCCTCGAGATGAGGACGACCGCGAGCGCGACGCAGAGGATCTGAACGAGGAACGGCCAGGCCGATCCGATCGCGAAGAGGAAGGCGCCGAGCGGCGGCCCGGCGAGCTGATTCGCCACCAGGTACCCCGACTGCATGCGGGCGTTGCCGATGCCCGAGGTCCACCGGACGCACCAGCATCGGCAGCAGGGTGCTGCCTGCGGAATCGGCGAAGACCTCGGCCGTGCCGTAGAGGAACGCCGTGGCCAGGACGATCCAGACGGTCGCGGTGCCGGTCACCAGGAAGACGACCAGCGCCAGCACGATGACCGCGCGGAGCCCGTCCGCGAGCATCACCAGCCGGCGGCGGTCGTGATGGTCGGCGACGGAACCGGCGAGCAGCCCGAACAGCAGCCACGGCAGGAACTGCATCATCGCCCCGGATGCGACGAGGATCGGCGACGAGGTCATCGACGCGATGAGCAGCGGCGCCGCCGACAGGGCGATGCCGTCGCCCAGATTGCTCGTCCACGACGACGCGAGCAGCCAGCGGAAGTCCGTGCCCAGGCGGCGAGGTGCGATCAGGTCGCCGAGCGAAGGCATCCTGCCATCGTACGAGCAAGGGTGCGAGGGCCCGGTGGGTACTGTGGACTCATGCCCGTGTCCCTTCTCGGTGCCGCCGAGATCCGCGCACTGGCCGCCGAACTCGACGTCACGCCCACGAAGAAGCTGGGGCAGAACTTCGTCGTCGACGCCAACACCGTCCGCAAGATCGTGCACGTCGCCGGCGTCGAGGCGACCGATCGGGTGGTGGAGGTCGGGCCCGGGCTCGGCTCGCTGACCCTCGCGATCCTCGAGACCGGGGCATCCGTCACCGCGGTCGAGATCGACCACCGGCTCGCTGAGCGGCTGCCCGAGACGGTCGGCGGCGCACGGTGTCGCGGACGGCGCGCTGACGGTCCTCGATGCCGACGCGCTGCGGGTGACCGAGCTTCCGGGCGACCCGACGGTCCTGGTCGCCAACCTTCCGTACAACGTCAGCGTGCCCGTCCTCCTGCACTTCCTCGAGACGTTCCCGAACCTGCAGCGCGGGGTGGTCATGGTGCAGGCCGAGGTCGGCGAGCGTCTCGCCGCTCCGCCGGGCTCGAAGATCTACGGCGCACCGAGCGTGAAGGCCGCGTGGTACGGACCGTGGCGGCTCGCCGGCGTCGTCTCACGCCAGGTCTTCTGGCCCGTGCCGAACGTCGACAGCGTGCTGGTCGGGTTCGAGCGCGATGCCGAGGTGCGGGGGAGCGAGGACGAGCGGCGCCGCACCTTCGCGATCGTGGATGCCGCCTTCCAGCAGCGCCGGAAGATGCTCAGGCAGGCGCTGTCACAGGTGCTCGGCGGCACGTCGGCCGAGGCGATCCGCTGTCCTGGAGAGAGCCGGAGTCGCCCCGACTGCGCGCGGCGAGGAGCTGTCGATCGAGGACTTCGTCCGCATCGCGCGCGCCTGAGCGGGCGGCGGGTGTTTCCCGGACGTTCACGCCGTGTTGCCAGGTGCCTGCGAAACATGCCCGTAACATTGACCCGACGCCTCGAGAGCCGGGGAGTGAGCGGGTCCGCATCCCGCCAGGGGGATGACGATCATGCGCACCGCGGAATATCCGGCGCCCGAGCGCGTGCTGCTGCACCTGAGCGACACCCATCTGCGCGGCGGTGACTCGCGCCTCTTCGACCGCATCGACTCGACGGAGCGGCTCGCTCGCGCGCTGCGCTCGATCGAGGCATCCGGCATCCGTCCAGACGCACTGGTGTTCACGGGCGATCTCGCCGATTGGGGTGAGACCGACGCCTACGCGGCGATCCGCGAGCTCGTCGAGCCCTTCGCCGCGCGGCTGGGCGCGCCCGTCCTCTGGGTGATGGGCAACCACGACGATCGCTCCGGCTTCCGCGAGCACCTGCTCGGCGAGCGGGGCGTCGATCCGCTCCGGCCCGTCGACCGAGTCGACGAGCTCGACGGCCTGCGGGTCGTGACACTCGACTCGACGCGTGCCGGGCGAGCACTGGGGTGAGCTGCGCGACACTCAGCTCGCAGTGGCTCCGCGAGGTTCTGGCGACTCCCGCACCGCTCGGCACGATCCTCGCGATGCACCACCCGCCCGTGCCGGCCGTGCTGCCGCTGGCCGCGAGCGTCGAGCTGCGCGATCAGTCGCGGCTTGCGAGCGTGCTGCGCGGCACCGACGTCCGGGCGATCATCGCCGGGCACCTGCACTACTCGACCTTCGCGACCTTCGCCGGCATCCCCGTCTCGGTCGCCTCAGCCACCTGCTACACGCAGGACCTCACGGTGCCGGTCGGCGGCACGCGGCCGCAGGACGGCGCGCAGTCGTTCAATCTGGTCCACGTCTACGACGAGACCGTCGTGCACTCGGTCGTGCCGGTCGACGTCGTGATGCCGCTCGAGCACATCGATGCCGCCGAGGCGCAGCGCCGGCTCGCGGCGGCGGGCATCGTGGCCGCGTCGACTCACGGTCACGAGCGGCCTCAGCGTCGTGCGGAAGGATGCGCCGACCGAGCCGCTGACTGTTCTGCGCTGAGCTCGGCTCGTTCCCACGGGGCCCGCACGGGGAACATCCGCTCGAGCGTCGCGTGCAGGGCGTTGACCCGCACGTCCTCGGGGATCTCGGGCGTGCCGCCGTCGTTGAGGCAGAACATGTCGACGTCTCGACGGTCGGCGAGGGCCTCCATGCGACGCAGCGAACGGGCCATCGTCGTCTGGACGTAGCGCACGCGGGGGCGACGGGTGACCACCGCGCGGCCGGTCATGAGCGCGTAGTAGTGGTACAGGCAGTTCGTGACCGAGATGTCGGTCGCCGAGCGGAAGCGCGACGACGCCGTGCGCGCGAAGTCGTCGGGGAACGACTGCTCCATCTCAGACAGGATGCTGCGGCGCAGCGGTGTCGCGCAGTGCTCGAGGTCGCGCACGATCGTGCGGCCGAATCGCTCGCGGAGGAGGGCGCGGTTGACCCGCAGAGCGTTGTCGTGACCGCTGCGCTCGGCTGCGGGATCTCCCGTGCCGATGCGGACCTCGCACTCGACGAACTTCGTGACGCCGGCCGAGGTGAAGAAGAGGTCGGGCTCGACGCGACGCGCGAAGAACATGTCGTCGTTGGAGTACAGGAAGTGCTCGGCGAGCCCGTCGATGCGGTGCAGCTGCGCCTCGACGGCGTGCGAATTGTGGATCGGGAGGGCCGAGGTGTCGGCGAAGAACTCCTCGCTGCGGACGATCGTGACCTTGGGGTGGTCGATCAGCCAGCCGGGGCGGGAGAGTCGGTGGCGATGAAGATCCGTCGCACCCAGGGCGCGTGCATGTGGACGCTGCGCAGCGCGTAGCGCAGCTCATCGACCTGGCGGTAGCGCGCCGGCCCGTCGTCGCCGTCGCCGACGACGTAGCCCGCCATCTGGGCGGCGCGCTGTCGCTGGAACTCGCTCGACGACCCGTCCACCCACGAGAAGACGATGTCGACGGGCTCGGTGAACTCGTCCGGCTGCGGGTCGAACATGCCGTCGATCGTGCGCCACTCCCGGCCGTAGAGCTCGACCGTCGAGTACTGCGACGTCGTCCGCGTCGGTCGACGGCGCGAAGAAGCGCGTTGGCGACGGGAGCCTCGATGACCTCGCCGAAGCGCCAGAACTCCAGGCGTGCGCCCGTGGATGCTCCATAGCGCAGACCGCCGCAGGCGGGTGATCGCGCGGACGGTACACCCGCCACGACGATGGCTGCTCGGGCGCGTCATCCACTTCGGCGGCGAGGATGGCCGTGCCGCGGCGCGGCTTGAGGTACAGCGGCTCGTGGCGTCCGAGGGAGCGCAGGGCCTCGAACGCGGCGTCGCGATCTGCCAGGTCGACCACGATCGCCGGCGCGCGATCCTCGTGGCGGATGAGTGTCGTGCCGATGCCGGCGCGCCTCGAGCGTCGAAGCGACGAGCAGAAGGTCCTCGGTCTCGGCACCGGCGGCGGTCACCGAATCGTGGCGCAGATGCAGGATGCCGCGATCCAGCGTGACGTCGGTGCGGGTGAGGAGCGCCGACCAGGTGTGGGTCTCGACGGGCAACACGGAAAGTGCCGGCATGGGGCCTCCAGAGCGGGCGAGGGAACGAGGGTGTCCGGGCAACCCTACGCGCACGTTGTTTCGCCCTCGTTTCTCTGGCGCCCCCCTTGACAGATCGTCGGGCGGATGCGGGGCGGCCTTTCCGGCGCGAGCAGGCGGCGCGGCGTCCCGGCACGCTAGCCTCGAACGGTGACCGATCCATCGCGCTACCGCTCCCGTGGCGGAGACCTCCACCGGCCCTATTCCGCGGCTGACGACCGCTACGAATCCCTCGACTACCGCAAGGTCGGCACGTCGGGCCTGACCCTTCCGCCCATCTCGCTCGGACTGTGGTGGAACTTCGGCGACAACATCCCCTTCGACCGCCAGCGCGAGGTGCTCCGCCACGCGTTCGACAAGGGCATCACGCACTTCGACCTGGCCAACAACTACGGCCCGCCGTACGGCTCGGCCGAGACGAACTTCGGCCGGATGATGCGCGAGGACTTCGCGCCGTACCGCGACGAGCTGATCATCTCGTCGAAGGCCGGCTACGACATGTGGGACGGACCGTACGCGAACGGAGGCTCGCGCAAGTACCTGCTCGCGAGCGCCGAGCAGTCGCTCACGCGCATGAGCGTCGACTACGTCGACATCTTCTACTCGCACCGCTACGACCCGGACGTGCCCGTCGAGGAGACGATCGGCGCCCTCGACACGCTCGTGCGCCAGGGCAAGGCGCTGTACGTCGGCATCTCGTCGTACAGCGCCGAGCAGACCGTCGTGGCGGCGGCCGTCGCGCGGAGCCTCGGCACGCCTCTCGTGATCCACCAGCCCTCGTACTCGATCCTCAACCGCTGGGTCGAGGACGGTCTCACGCGGCGTCCTCGAGAAGGACGGGCTGGGCGCGATCGCGTTCACCCCGCTCGCCCAGGGACTGCTGACGAACAAGTACCTCGGCGACGGCAGCGCCGAGCGCTCGCAGCAGCGCTGGTCGCTGGGCGGACGCCGCCTGACCGACAAGGCGCTCGCGACCCTGCGTGGACTCGACGTCATCGCCAAGGAGCGCGGGCAGACGCTGGCGCAGTTCGCGATCCAGTGGGTGCTGCGCGATCCGGTGGTCGCCTCGGCGCTCATCGGCGCCTCCTCGACCGCCCAGATCGACGAGAACATCGCCGCGCTCGCCGGTCCCGCGTTCACGACCGAAGAGCTCGAGCAGATCGACGCCCTCGCGGATGCGATGGACCCGAACCCCTGGGTGGAGTCGGCCCAACCGTGACCGACGCCGCCGTCGCCGACCGCATCCACGTGCGGGCCCCGGGGAAGATCAACGTCTTCTTCGAGGTCGGCGACGTGCAGGACGACGGCTATCACGACGTGGCGTCGGCGTATCAGGCGGTGTCGCTGTACGAGGACGTCTGGGCGGAGCGCGCCGACGACTTCTCGATCTCGATCAGCGGCACCGTCGATGTGTCGGAGGTCCCCGCCGACGACCGCAACCTCGCACTCCGCGCCGCGCGCCTGGTCGCGCAGCGCGCAGGCTACGAGGGCGGCGTGCACCTCGACATCGTCAAGCACGTCCCGGTCGCCGGCGGCATGGGCGGAGGATCAGCGGATGCCGCGGCCGCCCTGGTCGCGTGCGATCTGCTGTGGGGCACCGACCTCGGGCGCGCAGGAGCTGCAGCGTCTCGCGGCCCGGCTCGGCGCCGACGTGCCGTTCTCGCTGCTCGGGGGCACCGCGATCGGCACGGGTCGGGGCGACCAGCTGAGCCCTGCGCTGGCGAAGGGCCGCTTCGACTGGATCATCGTGACCAGTGACGGCGACGGGCTGTCGACGCCGGTGGTGTACCAGCACCTCGACGTGCTGAGAGCCGAGCGCGCGGTGGACATCGCTCCGCCCCGACGGGTGCCGGTGGTCGACGCCGGGGTGCTCCACGCGCTCCGGGCAGGCGACGCCGCCGCGCTCGCGGAGCACGTCCGCAACGACCTCCAGGCCGCGGCGCTGTCGCTGCGCGCCGATCTCCGGGAGGCGCTCGAGATCGGCGAGCAGGCCGGCGCACTGGCGGGCCTCGTCTCGGGCTCGGGCCCGACGCTCGCGTTCCTCGCAGCGGGACCTGAGCCCGCACTCGAACTGCAGGTCACGCTCGCCTCGGCCGGGCTCAATGCCCTCCACGTTCACGGGCCGGTTCCGGGCGCCCGGGCACTCTGAACACCGCGTACCCAGAGGAAGGACCCCTCATGTCCGACGACGTCGCGACCGCGCAGCTCCAGGGACCACTCGATGAGGTCTCGGCGCGAGCTCTCGCAGAGCAGGGCCTCGAGCTTCGCCTGTTCTCCGAACTCCGACTTCGAGGGCTTCACGCAGTGGAATCGGGCCGTCGCGCGCGGCTTCCTCGATGGCGAGCCCACCGCGATCCAACTCGAGGCGTCATTCGAGCGGTCGCTCCGGCGTCGGACGGTCGGCGTCATCGATCCTGCAGGGCCAGAACCTGAGCTGCCCGTCGCGACCTTCGCCTCGTGGGTCGCCGAGCTGTCGATCCCGGGCGGGCGCGGCATCCCGTCCGTGGCGATCAGCGCGGTGACGGTGGCGCCCACGCACCACCGGCGCGGCATCCTGCGCTCGATGATGCAGGGCGAGCTCGCGCCGCGCCGACGCCCTGGGAGTGCCGATCGCGGTGCTCACCGTGAGCGAGTCGACCATCTACGGTCGTTTCGGATTCGCCGCGGCGGCCATGAGCGGCAACCTCACCATCGACGTTCCGCGGGCGAAGTGGACGGGCCCGCGGCCGGACGGGCGGGTGGACTTCATCTCGCGCGAGCGCTTTCGCGAGCTCGCGCCCGAGCTGCACGAGCGGGTGCGCCTCGCCACTCCGGGCGAGATCGAGATGCCCGAAGGACACTGGGACCGCCTCGCGGGGACGCGACCGGATGCCGAGCACCCTGAGCGGCTGCGCGCGGTCCGGTATGCCGACGCGTCCGGCGCGGACCGCGGCGTCGCGCTCTATTCGTATCGCGAGAACCACGACGACTTCGCGCGGTCGAAGGTGCGGGTCGACCGGCTCATCGCCGAGACGCCCGACGCCTACGCGGCGCTGTGGCGGTTCCTGCTCGAGCTCGACCTCATCGGCGAGCTCGAGGCATCGCTGATGTCGCTGCAGGAGCCCGTCCTCTGGATGATCGGGGATCGACGGGCAGCCCGGCTGCTGGTGGGCGACCACCAGTGGGTGCGCATCCTCGACGTGCCCGCTGCGCTCCAGGCTCGCCGCTATGCATCGCCGGGCACCGTGGCGCTCGAGGTGACCGATGACCTCGGGTTCGCTGAGGGCCGCTGGATCCTCACCGTCGGCGAGAGCGGTGCAGGCTCGGTGGAGCCGTGGGAGGGCGAGGCGGTTCCCGTGGGCGTCACCGCGGTGCGCCTCGGCGTCGCCGACCTCTCGGCGGTGTACCTGGGGTCGGTGTCGCTCACCGCCCTCGCCGCTGCGGGACGGGTGCAGTCGACGGATGCCGCGGCCGCCGCACGCATCTTCTCGTGGTTCGAGACCGCGCGACTGAGCTTCTGGTACTGAAGGACCGACCGGCCGCCCTGGCGGTCGCGGGTCAGCTCTCGAGCGTCTCGCTCAGCTCGAGCCACCGCTCCTCGAGCTGGGTGACCTCGGCGCTCGCCGTCCTGCGGCGCTCCTGCAGGGCGAGCAGCTCGGAGTAGTCGTCGTGGCTGTCGGCCAGCTTGACGTCGACGGCGTCCAGTTCGGACTGCAGGCGCCCCAGCCTCCGGTCGATGGCCGACAGCTCCTTCTCGGCGGTGCGGCGCTCGGCTCCCGACAGCACCGGGACTGCGGAGCCGGATGCCGCGGCCGTGGTCGCTGAAGCCCGCGGGGGAGCGGCATCCGCCTTCGCCTGCTGAGCCGTGCGGAGCCGGAGGTACTCCTCGAGTCCGCCCGGGCAGGTGCCGCAGGTGTCCGTCGAAGATCGCGTACTGCTGGTCGGTCACGCGCTCGATGAAGTACCGGTCGTGCGAGACGACGATGAGCGTGCCCGGCCACGAGTCGAGCAGGTCTTCGAGCGCGGCGAGCATGTCGGTGTCGAGGTCGTTCGTCGGCTCGTCGAGGATCAGCACGTTCGGCTGCTCGAGGAGGATGAGCAGCAGCTGCAGTCGGCGCTGCTGACCACCCGAGAGGTCCTTCACCGGGGTCGAGAGCTGGGCGCTCTCGAAGCCGAGCCGTTCGAGCAGCTGGCCCGGCGTGAGCTCCTGGGCCTTGGATCCCGCACCGAAGACGTAGCTCGTGCGCAGCCCCGCGATCACGACGCGCACCGGGTCTGCGAGGTGCGGCTCGAGGTTGTCGATGCGCTGGGTGAGCGTCGCCACCTGGACGGTCTTGCCGCGCTTGACACGTCCGGACGTGGGCTCGACCGTGCCCGAGATCAGCCCCAGGAGCGTCGACTTGCCCGCGCCGTTCACGCCCAGGATGCCGGTGCGCTCGCCGGGCGCGAGGCGCCACTCGATGTCGCGCAGCACGGGCGGATCGGCGGGGTCGTAGGTCACCGAGACGTCGAGCAGATCCACGACGTCCTTGCCGAGGCGCGAGACCGCGAGTGACTGGAGGGCGATCCTGGTCGCGGATCTCGGGCACATCGGCGATGAGCTCGTTGGCTGCGTCGATGCGGAACTTCGGCTTGGAGGTCCGGGCGGGCGCGCCGCGCCGCAGCCATGCCAGCTCCTTGCGGGCGAGGTTCTGGCGCCGTGCCTCGATCGTGGCCGACTGCCGGTCGCGTTCGACCCGCTGCAGGATGTAGGCGGCGTAGCCGCCCTCGAAGGGCTCGACCAGGCCGTCGTGCACCTCCCACGTCGCCGTGCAGACCTCGTCGAGGAACCACCGGTCGTGCGTCACGACGAGCAGAGCGCCGGAGGACCGCGACCAGCGCCGCTTCAGGTGCTCGGCGAGCCAGGCGATGCCTTCGACGTCGAGGTGGTTGGTCGGCTCGTCGAGCGCGAGGACGTCCCAGTCGCCGGTCAGCAGGCGCGCGAGGGCCACGCGGCGGCGCTGGCCTCCCGAGAGCGGCGCCACCGAGCCGTCCCAGTCGAGATCCGTGAGGAGCCCGGCGATGACATCGCGCACCCGCGAATCACCCGCCCACTCGTGGTCGGGGGTGTCTCCCACGACGGCCTCGCGGATCGTCAGGCTGTCATCGAGCGTGTCGCCCTGGTCGAGGACGCCGACCCGCACGCCTCCGCGCAGCGTGACGCGGCCGGCGTTGGGCTCGAGGCGTCCCGCGAGCATGGCGAGCAGGCTCGACTTGCCGTCGCCGTTGCGTCCGACGATGCCGATGCGGTCGCCCTCGTCGACGCCGAGCGACACCGAGTCGAAGACGACCTTGGTGGGGAACTCGAGGTGCAGGGCCTCTGCACCGAGAAGATGGGCCATCAGGCGTCCTCGCTCACATCGAAGCCGAGGCTCAGCTTGCGCAGCAGCGAAGCGAGCCGTTCGCGGTCGCCGCGGGGGAGCGCCGCGAGCAGGACCGCCTCAGCGTCCACCAGACGCGTGATGGCGGCATCCACTCGCACCCGCCCGTCTTCGGTGAGGGTGACCAGGATGCTGCGCCCGTCGTCCGGATCGTTCTCGCGCCGCACCAGCCGCCGGCCGACCAGCCGGTCGATGCGGTTGGTCATGGTGCCGCTCGAGACGAGCGTCTGCTGCAGGAGCTGCTTGGGGCTCAGCTGGAACGGCTCGCCGGCGCGACGGAGGGCGGAGAGGACGTCCCACTCCCACGGCTCGAGCTCGCTGCGCCGGAACGCATCGCGCCGAGCGCGGTCCAGATGCCGCGAGAGGCGGTCGACCCGGGAGAGCACGCCGAGGGGTGAGAAGTCGAGGTCGGGGCGCTGTGCGGTCCACGCCTCGACGATGCGATCGACCTCGTCCGCCTCTTGAGCCATCCCTCCATTATCGAGGGCGCGCCCCGGCGCCGCCGACCTCAGGCGCTCTTCTCCGCGCTCACCGGGACCGTCCGGAAGTAGCGGAGGGCCCGAACGGGCGCCCCGTCCTCCATGGCAGACTGGACGGGGTCGTCCCGCAGGGCTCGGCCGGTCCGCCGTGGTGTAATGGCAGCACGACAGCCTTTGGAGCTGTTAGGTCTAGGTTCGAGTCCTGGCGGCGGAGCATGTCAGACACCGTCGCGGATCCGTCGCTCGCCGTCATCGTCCTCGCTGCAGGGCAGGGCACGCGCATGAAATCGTCGCTGCCCAAGGTGCTGCATCGCATCGGCGGGCGGTCGCTCGTCGGGCATGTGCTGGCCACCGCCCAGGGCCTCGCCCCGGCGCGGATCCTCGTCGTCGTGCGGCACGAGCGTGATCTCGTCGCAGACGCCGTGCTCGCCGATGCCCCCGAAGCGGACGTCATCGACCAGGACGAGATCCCCGGCACCGGGCGCGCGGTCGAGATCGCGCTCGCCCAGCTCGGGTCGTTCGACGGTGACGTGCTGGTGCTCAGCGGCGATGTGCCTCTCCTCGACCAGGACGCCCTGTCGACGCTCGTGTCGCGGCATCGCGGCTCCGGTGCAGCCGTGACCGTCATGAGCGCCCGGGTGGACGACGCGACCGGCTACGGCCGCGTCATCCGCGGCTCGTCCGGCGACCTCGAGCGCATCGTCGAGCAGAAGGATGCGACCGAGGACGAGGCATCCGTCTCCGAGATCAACGTCGGGGTCTACGTCTTCCGCGCCGCGTCGCTGCGCACGCACCTCGCCCGGGTCGGCACCGCCAACGCGCAGGGCGAGAAGTACCTCACCGACGTCGTGGGGCTCCTTCACGAGGCGAGCCTGCCGATGGCCGTCTCGACGGCTCCGGATGCCGCGGCCGCCCTGGGCGTCAACGACAGGGTGCAGCTGGCCGAGGCCGCCCGGATCCTGAACGCCCGCACCGTGCGGCGCTGGCAGCTCGAGGGCGCGACGATCCTCGACCCGGCGACGACGTGGATCGACGTCACCGCGACGCTCGCCCCCGATGTCACCGTCCTGCCGAACACGCACATCCTCCGGGCCACCGTCGTGGACTCGGGCGCCACGGTCGGACCCGACACGAGCCTGGTGGACTGCGAGGTGGGGGAGGGCGCCGTCGTCACCCGCGCCGATGCCACGCTGGCCGTCATCGGCGCCCACGCGAGCGTGGGGCCGTTCGCCTACCTGCGTCCCGGCACGGTTCTGGCCGCGAAGGGCAAGATCGGCACCTTCGTCGAGACCAAGAACTCGACGATCGGCGAGGGCAGCAAGGTTCCCCACCTGTCGTACATCGGCGATACGACCATCGGTCGCCGCGTCAATCTCGGCGCCGGCGCGATCACCGCCAACTACGACGACATCGCCAAGCACCGCACCGAGATCGGCGACGAGGTGCACTCGGGCTCGCACAACGTCTTCGTCGCGCCCGTTAGGATCGGAGACGGTGCCAAGACCGGCGCCGGGGCGGTCATCCGAGACGACGTCCCGGCCGGCGCGCTGGCATTGAGCGTCGCTCCTCAGCGCATTGTCGAGGGGTGGGTCGAGAAGAACCGACCGGGAACGGGAGCGGCCGAGGCCGCCGCCCGTGTCCGGTCCGCACAGAAGGCGGACGATGGGTCGCAAGACGAAGACGATTGAGCTCGACCGCGGCAACGACATCGCGCCGGGACTCGTCGCCAAGACGAAGAAGCGCCTGGTCGTCGCCACCGGCCGTTCCCATCCCGGCCTCTCGGAAGACGTCGTCGAAGCGCTCGGCACCGAACTGGTCCCCACCGAGTACCGCACTTTCGCGTCCGGTGAGATCCTCACGCGCTTCGAGGTGTCGATCCGCGGCTGCGACTTCTTCCTGATCCAGACCTTCGGCCCTCCGGTCAACGAGTGGCTGATGGAGACGTTGATCATGCTGGATGCGGCCAAGCGCGCGTCCGCGAAGCGCATCACCGTCGTGGCGCCCTATTACCCGTACTCCCGGCAAGACAAGAAGGGCCGCGGCCGAGAGCCCATCAGCGCCCGCCTGGTCGCCGATCTCCTGAAGACCGCGGGAGCCGACCGCGTCATGAGCGTGGACCTTCACGCCGCGCAGATCCAGGGCTTCTTCGATGGTCCCGTCGACCACCTCTTCGCCAAGCCGGTGCTGCTGGAGTACTTCGAGCGCACGCTGAGCCAGGAGGACCGCGCGCTGCTCACCGTGGTCTCGCCCGACACCGGCCGCGTGCGCGTCGCCGACACGTGGTCGGACAGCCTCGACGCGCCGCTCGCGATCATCCACAAGCGCCGCGACCCGAACGTGGCGAATCAGGTGACGGTCAACGAGATCGTCGGCCAGGTCGAAGGCCGCGTGTGCCTGCTCGTCGACGACATGATCGACACCGGCGGCACGATCGTGAAGGCGGCCGAGGCACTCAAGGCCAACGGTGCCGTCAAGGTCATCGTCGCCGCGACCCACCCGATCTTCAGCGACCCGGCCGCGGCTCGCCTCCAGAACGACGCGATCGACGAGGTCGTGGTGACCGACACGATCCCGCTTCCGCCCGAGAAGCGGTTCGCGAAGCTGACGATCCTTCCGATCGCACCACTCCTCGCCCGCGCGATCCACGAGGTCTTCGAAGACGGATCGGTCACGAGCATGTTCGACGGGGCGGCCTGAGCGAGCCCGCCGTCCGACTCGAATGACGAGCCGGGACCATCGCCGGGGAACCTGTCGTCGTGCCATAGCCTGACCCTGTCGAAGGGATCGCCATGGCATCTGAGATCACCGAGGCGCAGCTGGTCGTCGCCCGGCCGTTCGCGCTCGACGTCGATGAGGTCGTTCGCGAGCTCGGCGCGGATCGCAGGGGACTGACATCCGACGACGCCGGCGCGCGCCTCGCGCTGGTCGGGCGCAACGAACTGCCCGAGCCGCAGCGCAAGCCCGCGATCCTGCGCTTCCTGGCCCACTTCAACGACACCCTGATCTACATCCTCCTCGCCGCGGCCGTCATCAAGGCGCTCATGGGCGACTGGCTGGACTTCTGGGTCATCATGGCCGTCGCGATCATCAACTCCACCATCGGCTACATCCAGGAGGGCCGGGCCGAGAAGGCACTCGCCGGAATCCGCGGGATGCTGTCGGCCGAGGCGAGCGTGCGCCGCGACGGCGCCTGGGCGACCGTGCCGGCGGCCGAGCTCGTGCCGGGCGATGTCATCCGGCTCATGCCCGGCGACAAGGTGCCGGCGGACGTGCGCCTGCTGCAGGCGTTCCAGCTTCGGGTGGACGAGTCCGCCCTGACGGGCGAGTCGGTGCCCTCGTCGAAGGTGACCGATCCCGTCGCGGCCGACGCCGGTGTCGGCGACCGCACCTCGATGGCCTTCTCGGGAACGATCGTCTCGGCGGGGCAGGGTCGCGGCATCGTGACCTCCACCGGCTCCACGACCGAGATCGGCAAGATCCAGACGCTCGCCGACGAGGCGGGCGAGCTCGCGACTCCGCTCACGCGCCAACTCGACGATTTCGGCCGCGTGCTGACCATCGTGATCCTCGCGATGGCGGCGGCGATGATGCTCATCGGCAGGTTCCTGCACCAGATGCCGTTCGACGAGCTGATCTCGGCGGCCATCGGGTTCGCGGTCGCGGCCATCCCCGAGGGACTGCCCGCCCTCGTGACGATCACGCTGGCGCTCGGCGTGCAGCAGATGGCCCGGCAGAACGCCATCACCCGCAAGCTCCCCGCCGTCGAGGCGCTCGGCTCGGTGACGACGGTGTGCTCCGACAAGACCGGCACGCTGACGAAGAACGAGATGACCGTCCGCCGGATCGTGACGCCGCTCGCGACGTATGACGTGACGGGGCTCGGCTACGACCCGAAGGGCGAGATCGTGCCCGAGGGAGGCATCGCCCCCGGCGGGGATCTGACCGCGATCCTCGCCGTCGCCCTGCTCTGCAACGACGCGCACATCGTGCAGGACGAAGGCGGCCTGTGGTCGCTCGTCGGCGAGCCGACCGAAGGCGCGCTCAAGGTCGTCGCACTGAAGGGACGTCTGGACTCGGGCGGGTCACGCCGGGTCGGCGTCGTGCCCTTCGACTCGGCGAACAAGTTCATGGCCACGCTCGACGAGGGCGCCGACGGGTCGCGTGCGATCCTCGTCAAGGGCGCTCCCGACCGCCTGCTCGAGCGGTCGCACTCGCAGCGCGGCGCGGCCGGCGCCGAGCCGCTCGACATCGTGCGCTGGGAAGCGGTGATCGACGAGCTGAGCTCGCAGGGCCTGCGCGTCCTCGCCGCCGCCCGCAAGCCGGTGCGCTCGGGCACGGACGAGGTCGCGGTGGAAGACCTGCAGGGCCTCGAGTTCCTCGGCGTGTGGGGCATCGTCGACCCGCCGCGCCCCGAGGCGATCGACGCGATCGCGGACTGCCACACGGCGGGCATCAGGGTCAAGATGATCACCGGCGACCACGCCGGCACGGCACTCGCGATCGGCCGCGAGATGGGACTCGTCTCCGGCGAGGACGTGCGGATCCTGACCGGAGCCGAGCTCGAGGCCCTCAGCCAGGAGCAGCTCAAGGAAGTCGTCCGCGATGTGGACATCTACGCGCGCACGAGCCCGGAGCACAAGATCCGGATCGTCCGCGCCCTCCAGTCGCACGACGAAGTCGTGGCCATGACCGGCGACGGAGTCAACGACGCTCCCGCGCTGACGCGGGCGAACGTCGGCATCGCGATGGGCATCAAAGGCACCGAGGCGACGAAGGAAGCCGCCGAGGTCGTGCTCGCCGACGACAACTTCGCCACGATCCGCAGCGCCATCGCCGAGGGACGGCGCATCTACGACAACCTGCGCAAGTCGGTCGTCTTCCTGCTTCCCACCAACGGCGGCCAGTCGCTCATCATCCTCATCGCGGTCGTGTTCGGGCTCACGCTGCCTCTGACTTCGGTGCAGGTGCTGTGGGTCAACATGGTCACGGCGGTCACCCTGTCGCTCGCGCTCGCGTACGAACCCGCCGAGCGCGGCATCATGAAGCGGCCGCCCCGGCCGAGCGGCGGCCCGATCATCAACGGGAAGGAGCTCGTCTTCGTGCTCATCGTCTCGTTCCTGATCGGCGGCGCGGCCATGGGCGTCTTCTACGGGGTCGTCGCCACCGGGGTCGACGTCAGCTACGCGCGCACCGAGGCCGTGCTCATGCTGGCACTCGGGCAGCTGGCCTATCTCCTGAACTGCCGCTTCATGTCACGGTCGAGCGTGACCCTCGACGTCTTCCGCGGCAACCGCATGGTCTGGATCTCGGCGGGTGCGCTCCTCGTGCTCCAGCTGCTGTTCACCTACGTTCCGGTGATGAACACGCTCTTCGAATCGCAGCCGCTCGCCGCGCAGTCGTGGATCCTCCCGATCGTGCTGTCCGTCGTGATCTTCTTCGCCGTAGAGATCCTGAAGGGATTCTTCCGCCGTCGCTGACCCATTCCGGTTCGGTCGACGGAGTCCACCTGCATTCACGCGCATTCAAAGGGTCTTCATAGCCTGAACCGGACGGGCGCCTGGCTCGTGTCCTCTAGCGTGGCAGGAGACCCCGCCGAGAAGCGCCGCCGAAGGAGCCTGAATGATCCGCAGCACCGCCGTCCCCCGCACCGTTCGTGTCGGAGCCGCAGCAGTGGGCGTCATCGGGGCCGTCGCGCTGTCCGGCTGTGCGGCGTCCGGTGCTGATGCCGCCGACGCCGACCAGGCGCCGAGCTACACGGATGGCACCTATACGGCCGAGGGGTCGTACGCGACGCCGGAGTCAGTGGAGACGATCTCGGTCACCGTCACGCTCGAGAGCGATGTCATCACGGCCGTCGAGGTATCGGGCGACCCCCAGGCGCGGGAGTCCGAGCAGTATCAGAGCAAGTTCATCGGCGGGATCTCCGACGCCGTCGTCGGCCAGGACATCGACGACATCTCGGTGAGCCGCGTCGCGGGCTCATCGCTCACGAGCGGCGGCTTCAACAAGGCGATCGAAGACATCAAATCTCAGGCCGCGGCCTGATTGCGGTGAGCGACCGCTCGCGCTCGTCCTGGCGATTCGAGGCCATCGGGACGACGTGGGAGATCGAGACGCCGCTCGTGCTTCCCGCGGCGGCACGAGCATCGGTGGCAGCGCGCATCGACGCGTTCGACCGGGAGTGGTCTCGGTTCCGGGACGATTCCGTCGTGTCGGGGCTCGCCCGTGCAGGGGGCTCCGTCCCCGCTCCGCCAGATGCCGCCGACATGCTCGGCCTGTACGCAGAGCTCTCCGCGGCCACCGACGGCGCTGTCAATCCGCTCGTCGGCGCGGCCCTCGCCCGCCGCGGGTACGACCCGGGCTACTCGCTCGTCGATCGGGGAGCGTCACCCGCACCCGGAGCGTGGCGCGACATCCTCACGTGGTCCACCACCCGCCTGACCCTCGCCGAGCCGGCGGTCATCGATGTGGGCGCACTCGGCAAAGGGCGCCTGGTCGATCTCGTGATCGAGGCGCTCTCGCCCTGGGCTCCCGACGACGTCGTCGTCGATGCCGGCGGAGATCTCGCCGCCAGAGGCGAGCCGCAGCGCGTCGGGCTCGAGCATCCGTACGACTCCCGTCGTGCGATCGGGGTCATCGAGGTGACGGATGCCGCGCTCTGCGCGTCGGCGACCAACCGGCGTGCGTGGGGCGACGGCCTGCACCACGTGCTGGACGCGCGCACCGGGGAGCCCGTGCGCACCATCGCCGCGACGTGGGCGGTGGCCCCGACGGCGATGGTCGCCGATGCGATGGCGACCGCGCTCTTCTTCGACGGCGGACCGCGGCTCGCCCACGAGCGCGGCGTCGAGTGGGTGCGGATGACCACAGACGGCCGCGTCGAGTGGTCGCCCGGCAGTAAGGCAGAGTTGTTCGCGTGATCGGACCCCTCATGGCGCTCTGGAACCGCATCTTCGCGGTGCTCGGGCGCGTCTCGATGTACCGCCTCGTCTATCTGTGCCTCGCCGCGCTCGCGGTCATCGCGCTCCTCGTCTCGTTCACGGGGATGATCGCGCCGACGGCGCTCGAGCTCGTGGTGACGCTCCTGGTGCTGTCGGCGGTCTGCTCTGTGACGGATGCCGCCGCTCAGCGGATCATCGGACTCCCATGGCGGATCGAGTCCTCGCTCATCACCGCGCACATCCTGCTCTTCGTCCTGCGCCCGACCCTCGACCTGGCGGCACTGGCGGGGATCGCGATCGCCGGGATCGTGGCCTCCCTCTCGAAATACCTGCTCGCGTGGCGCGGCCGCCACATCTTCAACCCGGCGGCCGTGGGGGCCACGGTGCTCACCGTGCTGAGCATCTGGTGGCCCGCGCTCGGGGCCTCGTCCTGGTGGATCGGGACTCCGGTGCTGGCCGCGCCCGTCGTGGTGCTCGGGCTGCTCGTGCTGCTGCGCACCGAGAAGGTGCGGATCGTCGCGGTGTTCCTCCTGGTCTCGGTCACCGTCGCCGTGCTCCGCGTCTCGGCGCAGTACCAGGCCCTCGGAACCGACTTCCCGGTCTCCGAGGTCTTCTGGCAGGTCCTGTGGTCATCACCCTTCCTCTTCCTCGGCGCCTTCATGCTGTCCGAGCCGCTCACCATGCCGCCTCGCCGCTGGCAGCAGCTGACGATCGCGGCGATCGTCGGCGTCCTGGCGGGCTGGCCGATCCCGGTCGGCGACATCACTCTCGGCCAGGAGCGCGCCCTGCTCGTCGGCAACGCGGTCGCGTTCGTCTTCGCCTTCTCGCTGCGCTCGGCGGTGCGGCTGTCGCTGGTCTCCCGCACCGACCTGACTCCGACGGTCCGGCAGCTCACCTTCCGCACGCATAGCCGTCTCGCCTTCCTCCCCGGCCAGTACCTCGAGCTCGAGGTACCCCACCGGCATCCGGATGCCCGCGGCACGCGGCGCGAATTCAGCATCGCCTCGGCGCCCGAGGATCTGCCCGAGCTCACCGTCGCGTTCCGCGAAACCGGGGCTTCCGGTGCCAAGCCGCAGTCCTCGTACAAGAAGGCGCTCGCGGAGGTGTCCCCGGGTGCTGTCCTGGCCGTGACCGGGGTCTGGGGCGACTTCCTTCTGCCGAAGCGCACCTCCAGCCCCGTGCTGATGGTCGCGGCCGGCATCGGCATCACGCCCTTCGTCTCGCAGCTGCGTCATGAGCGGCTGGCGCGAGTCGACCGCGATGTGGTGCTCGTGTACGTGGCATCCGAGGCGTCCGACCTCGTCTACCGGGACGAGCTCGAGGCGACGGGGGTGCGGGTGGTGGTCTTCACCCGTGACCGTCCCAGCGACCTTCCGGCGCATTGGCAGTGGGCCCGCGGCGTGCGGCTGGACGCCGAGGGGCTGCTGCAGGTCGTCCCCGATATCGCGTCGCGCCACGCCTACATCTCGGGTGCGGCCGGGCTCATCGCAGAGCTCGCTCCCGCGCTCGAGAAGGCCCGCTCGATCACGACCGACGCGTTCTCCGGCTATTGAACGAGGCTGGGCTCACACGGGGTCGGCGGGCCGCCCCGGCAGCCGGACCTCGAACGTCGTGTCGCCGGGTGCGCTCTCCGCCGTGATCGTCCCTCCGTGCGCCGACACGATGGCCTTCGCGATCGAGAGCCCGAGCCCGGTGCCGCCTGTCTTGCGCGCGCGCGATCGATCCGCGCGCGAGAAGCGCTCGAACAGCTCGTTGCGGAGGGCCGGATCCACCCCGGGGCCGTCGTCGTGCACACGCAGGACGGCATCCCGGCCCTCGCGTGACACGGTGACGGTCACCGTCGTCCCGGCCGGAGTGTGCGTGCGGGCGTTGGCGAGCAGGTTCGCGGCGACCTGGTGCAGCCGGCTGTCATCACCCGCGATGACGACGGGATCTTCGCCGACGTCGAGCTTCCAGACATGGTCGGGCCCCGCGGGCCGGGCGTCTGCGACCGCCTCGATCGCGAGTCGCGTGAGGTCGACCGAGCTGTAGACGAGCTCCTGTCCCTCGTCCAGGCGGGCGAGCAGCAGCAGATCCTCGACGAGGGTCGTCATGCGCAGCGACTGCGCCTGGATGCGCTGGAGCGATTCGCCGGTCGTGTCGATGGTTCCCTCCATCGGCATGCCGGACGCCTCCGCCTGACGCAGGGACTTGAGGGAGAGCTCCGAATAGCCGCGGATGGAGGCCAGGGGAGTGCGCAGCTCGTGGCTCGCATCGGCGACGAAGCGCCGCATCCGCTCCTCGTTCCGCTGCCGTTCGTCCAGCGACGCGTCGACGTGATCGAGCAGGGTGTTGAGGGCGTGGCCGACCCGCCCGATCTCGGTGCGCTCGTCGGCCTGGTCGTCGGGAACGCGCTCGTCGATCGAGACAGCGCCCTCCGACATCGGCAGCGAGGCGACGCGCGTCGCCGTGTCGGCGACAGCCCTCAGCGGGGCGAGTCCGGCGCGCACCACGAGTGCGATCGCCACACCCAGGAGCAGCAGTCCGGCGGCGGTCACGAGCAGCACGGCCGTGATGATCTGGGTGATCGTCTGCTGCACCTCGCTGAGCGGCAGGCCGACGACGACGACGTAGTTCTGAATCGTGTAGGCGTATACGCGGTACTCGCCCAGACTCTCGACGCTGACAGAGGCGTAGCCCGCGTGCGTGACCGCATCGGCGACGTCGTCCACCTGCGCCTCGGTGAGCTCCTCGACCTCGTTCTCGGAGGCGACCACGGCGCCGGTGGCGGGTCCGGACGCAGGGCTCAGCACGAGCAGCACGCCCTCCTGCTGACGCCCCTCCGTCAGCACCTCCTGCGCCGTGACCTCCTGGTTCGCGCCGGGCGGTCCCTGCATACGAAGGAGAGCGGATGCTGTCACGTTCGCGGTCTCACGGACCCTCGCGTTGAGGTTCTCCTGCAGGATCTGCCCGAGAAACGCGCTGATCGCGACGGCGATCCCGATGAGGATGAGCCCGACGATCGCGGTGATCGTCACCATGAGCCGCGTCTGCAGGCTCCAGGTGCGGCGCCGCCGTGGGGTGCGAGGAGCCTCGCCCTCGTCCGCAGCGGCGGTCGCGGCATCCGTCGTCATCACTGGGGGGCTTTGATCATGTACCCGACGCCGCGCACCGTGTGGATGAGAGGCTCTCTGCCCTGGTCGATCTTCTTGCGCAGGTACGAGATGTAGAGCTCCACCACCGACGAGCGACCGCCGAAGTCGTAGTTCCACACGCGGTCGAGGATCTGGGCCTTCGACACGACCCGGCGCTGGTTGCGCATCAGGTAGCGCAGCAGTTCGAACTCGGTCGCCGTCAGCTCGATCTGCTCGTCGGCACGCTCGACCTCGTGGCTGTCCTCGTTGAGCGAGAGGTCGGCGACGCGCAGGATCGGCTCGGCGTCGTTCGCCATGGCGGTGCCTGCGCGCCGCATCAGCCCGCGCAGGCGAGCGACGACCTCTTCGAGGCTGAACGGCTTGGTGACGTAGTCGTCGCCGCCGGCGGTGAGACCCGCGACTCGATCGGTCACGCCGTCCTTGGCGGTGAGGAAGAGCACCGGCACGTCGTTGCCCGAGTGCCGCAGTCGCTGGAGCACGGCCATGCCGTCGAGGTCGGGCATCATGACATCGAGCACGACGGCGTCCGGATCGAACTCCCTCGCGGCCTGCAGCGCCTGGAAACCGGACGCGGCGGCGCGGACCTCCCAGCCCTCCATGCGCAGAGCCATGGAGAGCAGATCGGTGAGCATCTGCTCGTCATCGACGACGAGCACACGCAGCGGCGCACCGTCGGGTCGGTGCAGGGCAGGAGAAGGGGCTGTCACGGTCATGCCGCCATCCTGAGCCGCTTTCCTATGCGACTCCTATGCGACATCCTATGCGTCGCCTGTGAACCGGGGCCGTGGACCGTGCAGCTGAGACGGGCTGCTGCCCATACGAGTTGCATAGCGTTCCCAGAACGCGCGCATGAACGGCGTCCATAGCGTGATTCCGACGACCGGCTCCCTTGCCCGGTCGAGAGGAGACCCATGTACTGGACCTATCTGCGGCGGGAGCTGTCCGGCCGCAAGAAGCAGACGATCATCGTCGCGACCGGGCTTGCCATCGCGATCGCCCTCGTGATCATCGTCAACGCCCTGTCGGCCGGCGTGCGCGACGCGCAGGCGCAGGCCCTCGAGTCGGTCTACGGCGTCGGCACCGACCTCACGGTGACAGGAGCCGCCGTCGAGCCGGGTCAAGGCGGAGGCCCGCAGTTCGACTTCGATCAGGATGCCGGCCAGACCGGCGACGACGGGACCACGGCGCTCAGCCAGTCGCGCCTCATGGCCGACTTCCGGCGAGGCACCCTCGAGGCCTCCACCGTGGAAACGGTCGCGGGTGTGGACGGCGTGGCCGGGGCATCCGGCGCCCTCAGCCTCACCAACTCCACCTTCTCCGGTGAACTGCCGCAGCCGCCCAGCGCCGACCAGCAGGGCGGCACCACGCAAGGGGAGGCGCCGCAGGACGCGGGCCGCGGCGGCTTCGGCGGCGCGTCGTTCGATGTCGACTCGTTCACCGTGCTGGGCGTGGATCCCGACCAGGCCTCGGTGGGACCGCTCGCCTCGGTGGAGGTGACCGACGGGCGTGCCCTCAGCGGCGACGACGCCGGTCAGGCCGTCGCCGTGGTCGATGCCACCTACGCCGCGACCGCGAGCCTCGCCGTCGGCGGCACCATCGACGTCGGGGGCACCGCCATGGAGATCGTCGGCATCGTCTCGTCGACGGGGAGCTCGGCCGACACCGCATCCAACGTCTACATTCCGCTCGATGTGGCACAGGACCTCTCCGGCGCCGGCGATGTCGTCTCGACCGTGTACGTGCAGGCTGAGTCGGCCGAGCAGATCGGCGCTGTTCAGTCGGCGATCCAGCAGGAGCTTCCCGACGCCACGGTCAGCTCGCAGTCCGAGCTCGCCTCCACCGTCTCCGGTTCGCTTTCCAGCTCGACCGCCCTCATCACCAACCTCGGCACGTGGCTGTCGATCATCGTGCTCGCCGTCGCGGTCGCGCTGGCGGTGCTCTTCACGATCTCGGGAGTCTCGCGGCGCACCCGGGAGTTCGGCACGCTCAAGGCGATCGGCTGGTCGAACAGCCGCGTCGTCGGGCAGGTCGCCGGCGAGTCGGTGGTGCAGGGCCTCATCGGCGGCGCGATCGGTCTGGTCGTCGGGCTCGCCGGTGTGTGGGCCATCAACATCATCCAGCCCACGATCTCGGCAGCGCCGGCCGCGCAGGAGGGCTTCGGCGGCGGACCGGGCGGAGGAGGCCCCGGCTTCATGCAGGAGCTCTCGGCGACGACGACCGACATCGTGCTGACCGCGCCCCTCACCGCCTGGGTGATCGTCGCGGCGGTGGGCCTCGCGATCGCCGGCGGGCTGATCGCCGGCGCGTTCGGCGGCTGGCGCGCCGCCCGGCTGAGCCCCGCCGAAGCACTGCGGTCGGTGGGCTGAGGCAGCTATGGACCACACGCAAGACACGCGCATCGCAACGACAGGAGACGAAGAGATGACCATGATCGACACCGCCGCAGAAAACGCGGAGCAGCACAGCATCCCGCCGCTCTACCGGCTCGCGGGAGTGACGCGGACATATCAGCAGAAGGACCGCGTCGTGAGGGCGCTGGCCGGCGTCGACCTCGAGATCGCGACAGGCGACTTCGTCACGATCCAGGGACCGACGGGGGGCGGCAAGTCAACCCTCCTCCAGCTGCTCGGAGCGCTCGACCGGCCTTCGACGGGTTCGGTCGTCCTGGGGGAGACGGATGCCGCGACCGCCTCGAATGCGCGGCTCGGGCGGCTGCGGGCGGAGGAGATCGGATTCGTCTTCCAGGGCTTCAACCTGATCCCCACCCTCACCGCGCATGAGAACGTCGACATGGCGCTCGAGCCGCTCGGACTCTCGAAGTCCGAGCGGACGCTGCGCGTCACGGAGGCCCTGACCCACGTGGGGCTCGCCGATCGTGCCGACCATCGTCCGGGCGAGCTGTCCGGCGGTCAGCAGCAGCGGGTCGCGATCGCCCGGGCGATCGTCAAGCGACCCCGCGTGCTGCTTGCGGACGAGCCCACCGGAAACCTCGACGAGAGCATGCGCGACGAGATCCTCGCGCTCCTCGAGGCCCTGAACGCCGAGGGGCTGACGCTGATCGTCGTGACGCATGACTCAGCCGTGGCGCGCCGCGCGCGGCGCCGGCTGCGGCTCGACAAGGGCTCCGTGAGCGACATCACCCATGGCTGACGGCCGATCCGCGCACGGGCGTCCGCAGAGGCGCGCCCGTGCGCGGAGGGCCCACGCGCCGGCCGTAGGGTGGGCTCCATGGCGGTGATCGACTCGGGTGTGTACGTCGGCGGCTCGCGGGTGGGAGGACGCCTGGAGCCGGTCGACGCCGTCCGAGAGGCGCGGGCACAGGGCGGCATCGCCTGGATCTCGCTCAGCCGCCCGAAGCCGGAGGAGCTGCAGAGCCTCGCCGCCCTTCTGAAGCTGCATCCGCTCGCCGTCCGCGACAGCCTCAAGGGACACCAGCGCAGCAAGCTCGAGCGCTACGACGACCTCCTGTTCGTGGTTCTGCAGCCGGCGCGCTACTTCGACGATCGCGAGACGGTCGAGTGCTCCGAGGTCGATGTCTTCGTCGGACCCGACTACGTGCTGACCGTGGACAGCGACGATCACATCGATGACGAGGTGGTCCGCGCGAAGCTCGAGCACCACCCCGAGATCCTCGCGAAGGGCACGCTGGCGGTGCTGTGGGCGATGGTCGAGCACATCCTGCTCGAGTACCGGCCGGTGCTCGCCGGCGTCGAGAACGACATCGACGAGATCGAGGATGAGATCTTCTCCCACGACGAGGGCGTCACACGGCGCATCTTCAAGCTCGAGCGCGAGGTCATCGACCTGCAGCACGCGACCTCGCCGCTGCCCGAGATGCTCGTGCGCGTCCAGGCGGAGCTCGTCCACCCGGGGGACGCCTCGACGACTCTTCCCTTCCACGAGGTCGAAGACTCGGCGCGGCAGGTCACGGACCGGGTCGGCGCCTTCCGTCAGACGCTCGCTTCCGCCCTCGGGGTGCACTCGACGCTCGTCGAGCAGGCCAACAACGAGGCCATGCGGCGCATGACGGAGTTCAGCATCACGCAGAACGACCAGGTCAAGAAGGTGTCGTCGTGGGCGGCGATCCTCTTCGCGCCAACCCTGGTCGGAACGATCTACGGCATGAACTTCACCTACATGCCCGAGCTGGACTGGCGTTTCGGGTATCCGATGGCCCTCGGCCTCATGGTGGCGACGAGTGTCAGCCTCTTCTTCGTGTTCAAGGGGCGCGGCTGGCTCTGAAAGCTCGCGACGTGAGGTCCTCGGGCACTCACGGCCCTCGGGACTTCCGTTCAGGCCTTCACGATGTCGGTGGCGGTCGCTAGCGTGCCGGTATGGAGCTAGCACCCCTTCGAACGGCTGTGTCCGGCGCGGTCCTCGCGGCCGAAGACGAGGGGTGGGATGCCGCGCGCACGTCGCACGCCGGCACCGGCCGCCCCGAAGTGATCGTCAGAGTGTCGAATGTCGACGATGTCTCCGAGGCCGTGCGGTTCTCGGCCGCGGCCCGGCGCGACATCGTCGTGCGCGGCGGAGGTCACAGCGCGTGGTGCACGCTCGACGATGGCGTCCTGCTCGACCTGTCGGCCCTCGACGCCGTCGAGATCCTCGCCGATCCGGATGGCGGGGCCATCGTCCGCATCGGCGGGGGTGCGGTCTGGGGTGACGTCGCGCATGTCCTCGCCGAAGCAGGCCTCGGCATCAGCTCGGGCGACACCGCATCCGTCGGCGTCGGAGGGCTGACCCTCGGCGGCGGGATCGGGTGGATGGTCCGGGCCTGGGGCCTGGCCGCCGACCAGTTGATCGGAGCGCAGCTCGTCACCGCCGCCAGCGAGGTGATCGAGGTGTCTCCGTCGTCGCATCCTGAGCTGTTCTGGGCGCTTCGCGGCGGGGGCGGCAACTTCGGCGTCGTGACGCGCTTCGACTTCCGGGCCCACCCGCTCGCCGGCGTCGTGTTCGCCGAGCTCGGTGTCTCGGGCGATGCCCGCCCCGTGCTCCGCGTGCTGCGGGATGTCCTGGCCACCGCTCCGCGTCAGCTCACGGTCACCTATCTCGACGTGCCCGCGATGGATCCGAGCGCCCCGGCCGGCGCGACGATCGGCGCGTGCTGGGCCGGCGATGACGTCGACGCTCTGCGGGCCGCCCTCGCCCCTCTCCTCGCTCTCGACGGCGTCACGGAGCGCGAGCTCGGCGTCCGCGAGTACCCCGACATCCTGCTCGAGGCTCCCGCTCCAGAGCCGGGCCAGGTGCTGCCGGGGTTCATCGGCGGCAACACGCTCGTCGAGGTCCTCGACGACGGCTTCATCGACAGCCTGGTGGCGTTCCGCGAGGCGAGCGAGGCGTCCGTCCTGTTCCTCCGCTCACTCGGCGGCGCCTATGGCGACGTCGCAGCGGACGCGACACCGTTCCCCGCCCGCGGGGCGACCTGGTTCGTCATGGCCGGCGGGTTCGACATCCCCGGGCTCATCGATGACACCGAGCGGCAGCGCCTTCAGACGTCCTGGGATGCGATCGAGGCGCGGGGCGCCGGGGTCTACGGCAACTTCACGACGACGACCGATCCCGCACTCGCGAGCAGGATGTACGCCCCCGTGACGATGGCGCGGCTCGCCGCCGTGAAGGCGCGGTGGGATCCGCACAACCTGTTCTCGCGCAACCACAACGTGGTCCCCGCCTGACCGGGCGGACATTGACGACCCACCCGACGGGCAGACGTTGACGACCCGCGTGACGGGCCGCTGAGCGGCCCGTCAGGCGGTGAACCCATGTCAGTGCGTGTCTTCGGCTTCGATCTCGGTGCGGTCGCCCGACCACAGCGTGTGGAAGGTGCCGGCCTTGTCGATGCGCTTGTAGGTGTGCGCGCCGAAGAAGTCGCGCTGCCCCTGGATGAGAGCCGCGGGCAGGCGTTCGGCACGCAGTCCGTCGTAGTACGCGAGCGAAGACGAGAAGGCGGGGGCCGGGATGCCGGCACCGGCGGCCGACGACACGATCCGGCGCCACGCGCCCTGCGCGCGCTCGAGCGCCTCGACGAAGTACGGCGCGGTGAGCAGCACCGCGAGGTCGGCCTCGGCGGCGTAGGCGTCGGCGATGCGGTTGAGGAACTGAGCCCGGATGATGCAGCCCGCGCGCCAGATCTTCGAGACCGCTCCGAGGTCGATCGTCCAGTCGTACTGGGCGGCGCCTGCGCGGATCTCGTCGAACCCCTGCGAATAGGCGACGATCTTCGAGGCGAACAGGGCGAGGCGCACGTCCTCGATGAACGCGTCCGCGTCGTCGACCGAGAGGCCCTCGGCCGGCCCCGGAAGACCGCCCGAGATCTCGCGCTGCTCGGGGTGGCTCGACAGCGACCGCGCGAAGGTCGCTTCGGCGATGCCCGACACGGGAACGCCCAGGTCGAGCGCGGTCTGCACCGTCCACGCCCCCGTGCCCTTGGCGCCGGCCTGGTCGAGGATGACGTCCACGAGCGGCTTTCCGGTCTCGGCGTCGATCTGGCGCAGCACCTCGGCGGTGATCTCGATGAGGTACGACTCGAGCTCGCCGCTGTTCCACTCGGTGAACACGTCGGCGATCTCGGCGGGGCTCTTCCCGGTGCCGCGGCGGATCAGGTCGTACGCCTCGGCGATGAGCTGCATGTCGGCGTACTCGATGCCGTTGTGCACCATCTTCACGAAGTGGCCGGCGCCGTCGTGTCCGATGTGGGTGACGCACGGCTCGCCCTCGGCGACCGCGGCGATCGAGCGCAGGATCGGGCCGAGGGTCACCCACGACTCGTCAGGCCCGCCGGGCATGAGGGACGGGCCGTTCAGCGCGCCTTCCTCGCCGCCCGAGACGCCCATGCCGACGAAGTTCACGCCCGTCTCGCGGACGGCCTTCTCGCGACGGATCGTGTCGGTGAACAGCGCGTTGCCGCCGTCGACGATGATGTCGCCCGGCTCGAACACCTCCAGGAGCGAGTCGATGACGGCATCCGTCGGTCCACCCGCCTTGACCATGATCACGGCCGTCCGCGGCTTGCTGAGACGCTCGGCGAACTCCTCGTACGAGAACGCGGGCACGAACTCGGCCTCGGGATGCTCGGCCAGGAGCTCGTCGGTCTTGGAGCGGCTGCGGTTGAACACGGCGACCGAGTTGCCTTCCCGGCTGGCGAGGTTGCGAGCGAGGTTCGAGCCCATCACCGCGAGGCCGACGACACCGATGTTCGCCGTCGGCTGCGGGACGCCCTCAGGCCCGGTCGGAGTGGGAGCCGGACGCTCGACCTCTTCGGGAGCAGGCGCACCCTCGTGCGCGACAGTCGCTCCGGCCGGTGAGTCGTCGCGGTCCGTGGAGACCTTGGTCTGGGCGGCGGGGTCGGCGTTCGAGGGCGTCTGGGACACACGTGCTCCTTGGATGGATCTCGCAGGGGTTGAATTCCAGCCTAGAGTCTGGCGCACCGGTGTTACGCGCGAGGGGCCGGGCCTTCACCGAGCGAGACCCGCATGTGTGAGGACGTGACGAGGTCGGAACAGCCGACCTCGGCGCTCACTGCTTGCGGTACGCCGCGCGCCCCATCGACCACATCGCCAGCACGGTTGCGACGGCTCCGACTGCCGCCATGGCGCCGATGAGCCACAGCACGATGTGGGAAGCGAAGCCGTAATCCATGGAGTCCTCCGTGCGGAATGGGTGAGGTCTTCATCGTAGCGGGGTTGCTCGGCGGGCCCCCAGTCACCGGCTTCGCCGCCCCCTGGTAGACTGGATGATTGAACTTCGGCGAGGGATGCCTCGCGCCGGCTGACACCGGCTGCGGCATCCGTGATCGACGCGGTGATCAAGGCTCACGGCTTTCCTCACGCGCTCGCGTTCGAGTCGAATCCAGACCCCATACGCCAGGCCCCGCGCCTGCAGACGAACGGGCCCGTGCGCCCGCAAGGAGAACAACATGGTCACCGAGACCGACACCAAGGTCCACGCCGAAGCCCGCGAGAACTTCGGCAAGGGCTTCGCCCGCCGCCTGCGCGCCGCCGGCAAGATCCCCGCCGTCATCTACGGCCACGGCACGACCCCCGTCCACGTCGCGCTGCCCGGCCACCAGGTCTCGCTGCTCATCCGCCGCGCCAACGCGGTGCTCGAGCTCGAGCTCGACGGCAAGCAGCAGCTGACGCTGGTCAAGGACGTCCAGAAGGACCCCGTGCACCAGATCATCGAGCACATCGATCTGCTCGTGGTCAAGAAGGGCGAGAAGATCCAGGTCGACGTCCCGATCCTCGTCGTGGGCGAGCCCGCCGGCGACGCCATCGCGAACCTCGACGCGACGAGCGTCTCGCTCGAGGTCGAGGCGACCCACATCCCGCAGAACATCGAGCTCGACGTCGAGGGCCTCGAGGACGGCACGCACATCACCGCCGCCGACCTCAAGCTCCCCACGGGCGCGACGCTCGCCGCCGAGGGCGATCTGCTCATCGTCGCCATCTCGGTTCCGTCCAGCGCCGCCGCCGACGAGATCGAGGCCGCCGACGAGGCCGCCGCGTCCGACCAGGCCGGCGAGTCCGAGTCCGAGTCCGCCGAGGCGTCCGAGTAACAGCTGTTCAGACGACGAGGGGGTGCGGATGCCGCGCCCCCTCGTCTCTTTCGGTGCGGGGTGCGCAGGCTCGCACCTGGGTCGGGGAGGATGGATCTCATGGCGGACACGTGGCTGGTCGTGGGGCTCGGAAATCCGGGGCCCCGCTATGAGCTGACGCGGCACAACGTCGGACAGCTCGTCGTCGACGAGCTCGCGGCCCGGCGTCGCGAGGCGTTCAAGCAGCACAAGGCGAATGCCCGCACCGCAGAGACGTGGCTGCGCCCGGGCGGCGCCAAGATGATCCTCGCCAAGCCGAATTCGTTCATGAACGTCTCGGGAGGACCGGTGGCCGGGCTCGCGAAGTTCTATGGCATCGAGCCCGATCGGGTCGTCGTCGTCCACGATGAGCTCGACATCCCGTTCGACACGATCAAGCTGAAGGTCGGCGGCGGACACGGCGGGCACAACGGCGTCCGCGACGTCGCGAAGGCTCTCGGCACGGCGGACTTCCCCCGCGTTCGGGTCGGCATCGGCCGGCCGGTCGGGCGCCAGGATCCGGCCGACTGGGTGCTCGACCCCTTCGGCGCGGCAGAGCGCCCGAACCTCGGCATCCTGGTCTCCGATGCCGCCGACGCGGTCGAGCAGCTCATCGGCGAAGGTCTCGTCGCGGCGCAGCAGAAGCACCACGCGCCGCGCTGAGCGCGGGGCCCGGCGGCTGGTTCAGCCGCCAGGCCAGCGCCCGTCGCGATGCCCATCGCGATGAAGACGTTGACGCGATCACGAACGCGATCGGCGCGGTCACCGCGAGGACGACGGCACCGATGCCCGCGCCGCGACCGCGGTTCGTCACGAGCGCGACGATTCCCTGGGCGAGCGCCCACAGCCCGAGGACCGTGCCCACCCAGAACGCCGTCTCGCCGAGCAGGACCCAGTCGCGCACCGGCGAGAGCACGCTCCAGTCGAAGTCGGTGCTCATCGGCGCCGCGGCGATCCTCCTCGCCGCGCCGAGCCCGATCTGGTACGCGGCGATCGCGACGGCGATCGTCGGCACGACCAGAGCGACGATGCCCGCGCACCAGCGCGACGACGCCGAGCGCCTTGCCCTTCGCCGGAGCCGCGAGCGGACCTCCGTACGCGGGCTGCGCGACGGCGGTCGGTGATCCGGCGGGAGCGGAGTAGGGAGCGGCGTAGGTCCGGGCGCGCCGGCGCGGGGTAGCCGGATAGCCGGAATACGGGCTGCGGAGCGGATACCGCTGGGAGCCGGATACCCTGCGCGCCGGGTACCCCGGATACGCGCTGCGGAGGCGGATACGCGCTGGGCTCTGATACCGCTCGGCGCCTGGGCGGCCCATGCCGCGTGCGTGGCCGGAACGCGCTGGGCGCCTGAGCCGAGGCTGCGCTGCGGGACCTCTCGGCGCCGCGCGGCAGCCTCGGCGGCCGAGTACGGCGGCAGCGGCGGGGGAGCGGGTGCGGGCACCTGCCCTCCGGGGGGCGGCACCGGCGAGCCCGGCGGGACGAGGTCGCTCACGGACTCATCCTAGGAGCGGCTCCCACCGATCCGGTGTCGGCCACCGACCGTAGACTCTTCCGGTGACAGTTCCCGGGATCGTGCGCGCCCTCGAGCAGGCTGAATCGTTCCGGGATGCCGTGGCCGCGGCATCCGTCGATGCAGACTTCTCGCTCTCCGACGGGCTCGACGCCCCGCTTCTGGCTGCTCTGCTCGAGCGCCGTGCTGCCGCGAGCCGGCCGCCGGCGATCTTCGCGATCGCGCCGACCGGGCGCCGCGCGGAATCGCTGGGCACGGCCCTCCAGGCGCTGGTGCCCGATGCCGAGATCATGCACTTCCCCGCGTGGGAGACGCTGCCGCACGAGCGATTGAGTCCGAGCCCCGAGACGGTGGGCCGCAGACTCGAGGTCCTGCGCCGCATCGCGGGCTGGTCGGGTGAGACTCCGCTCATCGTGACGTCGTCGGTGCGCGGCGCCCTGCAGCCCCTCGCCGCCGGCCTCGCTGACGTCGCTCCCATCGATCTGGCCGTGGGCGCCCGAGGATTCGACCTCGCCGAGGTGGCCACGCGTCTCGTCGAACTCGCCTACCACCGTGTCGACATGGTCTCGCGTCGCGGGGAGTTCGCACTCCGCGGCGGCATCCTCGATGTCTTCCCGCCGGTCGCCGATCACCCGTTCCGGGTCGAGTTCTTCGGCGACGAGGTCGACCAGATCCGAGCGTTCTCGGTGGCCGATCAGCGGTCTCTGCCGGGCGACGTCGCGAACGTGACCCTCGCGCCGAGCCGCGAGCTCCTTCTCACCGAGACCGTGCGCAGTCGCGCGCGGCAGCTCAAGGACGAGTTCCCGGGTCTTCGCGGCATGCTCGAGAAGATGGCCGAGGGCATCCCGGTCGAAGGCATGGAATCCCTCCTGCCCGCGCTGGTCGACGAACTCGTCACGATCGTGGACTACCTTCCCGAAGGCTCGGCGGTCGCTCTCGCCGACCCCGAGCGCTCGGTGACGCGCGCCATCACGCTGGGCGACACGAACCGCGAGTTCCTCGAGGCCGCGTGGAGCGCGGCGACCTCCGGTGCGAGCGCGCCGATCGACCTCGGCGCAGGCGACTTCCTGACGCTGCCCCGCCTGCGCGAAGTGGCCGGCGAGCGCGGCGCCGTCTGGTGGACGCTCTCGGGCTTCGATTCGGGAGCAGCGGATGCCGCGGCCGAGGGGCTTCTCGACGACATCGATGTCGCCCTCCAGCGGTCGGCGGCGATCCGGGTGCCGGGAACCGCCGTGCCCGCCTTCCAGGGCAACGTCGACGGCGCGACCGCCCACGTCGCTCAGCTCCTCGCCGACGGCTGGCGCGTGGTGATCGCGGCATCCGGAGCCGGGCTCGTCGAGCGGTCGCGCGATGTGCTGGCCGAGCGGGGAATCGCGGCGCGCAGGGTCGACGCGGTGCCCGAGGCACCCGAAGCCGGCGTCGCACACGTCGTCGCCGCCCTGCTCGAGCGCGGCTTCGAGGTTCCCGACGCCAAGCTCGCCGTGCTCACCGAGTCCGAGTTCTACGGGCGCACGATCGGCGGCGACCAGCGGGTCGTCAAGAAGCTCGCGTCGCGCCGCAAGAACGTCGTCGACCCGCTCCAGCTGAAGACCGGTGATCTCGTCGTGCATGCGACGCACGGCATCGGCCGGTTCATCGAGCTGACCCAGCGCGAAGTGTCCAGCGGCGGTCGCAACGCCGTGAAGAGCATCCGGGAGTACCTGGTCCTCGAGTACGCGCCCTCCAAGCGGGGGTACCCCGGCGACAAGCTCTACGTGCCGACCGATCAGCTCGATCTGCTGTCGAAGTACGTCGGCGGCGAGGCCCCGACTCTCTCGAAGATGGGCGGCAGCGACTGGGCTCAGGCAAAGGGGAAGGCTCGCAGGGCGGTCCGCGACATCGCGGTCGAGCTGGTCAAGCTCTACTCGGCGCGCATGGCGGCGAAGGGCTACGCCTTCGGCCCCGACACGCCCTGGCAGCGCGAGCTCGAAGAGGCGTTCCCGTTCGCCGAGACGCCCGATCAGCTGCAGACCATCGACGAGATCAAGGCCGACATGGAGAAGCCGATCCCGATGGACCGGCTCCTGTCGGGCGACGTCGGCTTCGGCAAGACCGAGGTCGCCGTGCGCGCCGCATTCAAGGCGATCCAGGACGGCAAGCAGGTCGCGATGCTGGTCCCGACGACCCTCCTCGTCAAGCAGCATCTCGAGACGTTCACCGAGCGCTTCGCGGGCTTCCCCGTGAAGGTCAAGGCGCTGTCGCGCTTCCAGACCGACAAGCAGGCGCGCGAAGTGCTCGCCGGCATCACCGACGGCACGGTCGACATGGTGATCGGCACGCACCGCATCCTGACCGAGAAGGTCCTGTTCAAAGACCTCGGGCTCATGATCATCGACGAGGAGCAGCGGTTCGGCGTCGAGCACAAGGACCAGCTGAAGAAGCTCAAGACCAACGTCGACATCCTGGCGATGAGTGCGACGCCGATCCCGCGCACGCTCGAGATGGCGGTGACGGGCATCCGCGAGATGTCGACGCTGCAGACGCCGCCCGAGGACCGGCATCCGATCCTCTCGTACGTGGGCCCGCGCAACGACAAGCAGATCGCCGCGGCGATCCGCCGCGAGCTGCTCCGCGAGGGCCAGGTGTTCTTCGTGCACAACCGGGTCCAGTCGATCCAGCGGGTGGCGGCCGACCTCGCGGAGCTCGTGCCCGAGGCGCGCATCGCGGTGGCGCACGGTCAGATGGGCGAGCACGCTCTGGAAGAGGTCGTCGACGCGTTCTGGGAGCGTCGCTCGGACGTGCTGGTGTGCACGACGATCGTCGAGACCGGCCTCGACATCTCCAACGCGAACACGATCATCATCGATCGGGCCGACAAGTACGGACTGTCTCAGCTGCATCAGCTGCGCGGGCGCGTCGGGCGTGCGCGCGAGCGCGCCTATGCCTACTTCCTCTACGACGAGCAGAAGCCCCTCTCCGAGACGGCCGCAGACCGCCTCGAGACCATCGCGGTCAACAACGACCTCGGCAGCGGCATGCAGGTGGCCCTGAAAGACCTCGAGCTGCGCGGCGCGGGAAACCTGCTCGGCGCCGAGCAGGCAGGTCATATCGCCGGTGTCGGGTTCGACCTCTACCTGCGCATGATCGGCGAGGCGGTGTCGGCGTTCCGCGGCGACGAGGTCGAGGATCAGACCGAGCTGCGTCTCGAGCTGCCGGTGCAGGCGCGCATCCCCGAGCACTACATCGACAGCGAGCGGCTGCGCCTCGAGGCCTACCAGAAGCTCTCTGCGGCAGCATCCGCGACCGCGAAGGACGATGCGCTGGATCTCGTGACCGAGGAGCTTCAGGATCGCTACGGCGAGCCGCCCGCCGACGTCGAGGGGCTCCTCGCCGTCGCCCGGCTGCGCCGACGCGCCGCCCAGGCGGGTCTGTCCGACGTGGTGGCGATGGGACCCAATCTTCGGATCGCGCCCGCGCACCTTCCGGACTCGCGCCGGGTGCGCCTGCAGCGGCTCTACCCGGCCGCGAAGCTGCTGTCGGGTGGCGAGGCCCTCGTCGTGCCGATGCCGCGCGCCGGGGGCGAGGCGCTCAGCGACGCGGACCTGGTCGCATGGGTGGCGCAGCTGCTCGATCAGCTGTGGCCGGCCGAGGCCCCGGCACCCGCGCAGGCGCAGGCGTGAGAGACCGCCCCGCCCGCGCGGGCTCGTGCCAGGTCAGATGACGCCCTGCGCGAGCATCGCGTGCGCGACCCGCTCGAAGCCTGCCGAGTTCGCTCCGACGACATAGTCACCCGGACGCCCGTAGCGCTCGGCCGCCTCGAATGCCGAGGCGTGGACGCCCTGCATGATCGAGCGCAGCTTCGCCTCGCTGTCGGCGAAGGTCCACCGCTGGCGCGCCGCGTTCTGGCTCATCTCGAGGGCTGACGTGGCGACGCCGCCCGCGTTGGCCGCCTTGCCGGGGCCGAAGAGCACACCGGCGTCCTGGAACGCGGTGACGGCGTCCGGGTGTCGAGGGCATGTTGGCACCCTCGGCGACCGCGCGCACGCCGTTGGCGATGAGCACCCGGGCATCGCTCGCGTCGAGCTCGTTCTGCGTGGCCGAGGGCAGCGCGATGTCCACCGGGACATCCCAGGGACGGGAGGCCTCGACGAAGCGTGCGGTGGGGCGGTGGGCCGCGTACTGCGAGATGCGGGCGCGGTCGATCTCCTTGACCTGCCGGAGCAGTGCGAGGTCGATGCCGGCGTCGTCCACGATGTAGCCGGACGAGTCGGATGCGGTGACCGGCGTGGCACCGAGCTGGTAGGCCTTGTCGATCGCGTAGATCGCGACGTTTCCCGAACCGGAGACGCCGACGCGCTTGCCTTCGAGGGACTCGCCGTGCACGGCGAGCATCTCCTGCGCGAAGTACACAGCGCCGTAGCCGGTCGCCTCGGTGCGCACCTCTGCGCCGCCCCACTGGACGCCCTTGCCCGTGAACATGCCCGACTCGTGACGGTTGGTGATCTTGCGGTACTGGCCGAACAGGTAGCCGATCTCGCGCGCTCCGACGCCGATGTCACCGGCCGGCACGTCCGTGTGCTCGCCCAGGTGCCGGTAGAGCTCGTTCATGAACGACTGGCAGAACCGCATCACCTCGGCATCCGAGCGGCCGTGCGGGTCGAAGTCGCTCCCGCCCTTCGCGCCGCCGATTCCCTGGCCGGTCAGCGCGTTCTTGAAGATCTGCTCGAAGCCGAGGAACTTGATGATCGAGAGGTTCACCGACGGGTGGAACCGCAGACCGCCCTTGTAGGGGCCGAGGACAGAGGAGAACTGCACTCGGAACCCGCGATTGACCTGCAGGCGACCCGCGTCGTCGATCCAGGGAACGCGGAAGAGGATCTGGCGCTCGGGCTCGACGAGCCGCTCGAGGATGCCGTTCTCCACGAACTCCGGGTGCGCCTCGAGCACCGGTGCGATCGACTCGAGCACCTCGTGGACGGCCTGCTGGAACTCGGGCTCGTGCGGATTGCGGTCCAGAACGGTGGCGAACACGTCGTCGACGACGGCGGGCACGGCGAGGAGAGTCTCTGTCACGGTGGTGCTTTCTGTGCAGGGGGATCGCGAGGGGGAGTCGCGAGGGAAGCGTGTTCCAGCCTAAACGGGAGCGGCGGGCGCCCTCGCAGAAGGTCCCGCCCGCGCTACGCTGGCGCTGATTCGAGGGAGCAGCCGTGAGATTCGAGCACCTCGGGGCCAGCCCCCGCATCCATCCCGAGGCCGTCGTGGCCCCGACCGCCGTCATCAGCGGCGATGTCGTGATCGGGCCCGGGTGCCAGATCCTGCACGGGGCCGTCATCACCGCCGAGGGCGGCGTCATCACGCTCGGCGAGAACGTGATCGTCATGGAGAACGCGCTCATCCGCGCCACGAGCGCGAACGCGGTGCACATCGGCGATCACGTCCTGGTGGGCCCCATGGCGAGCGTGAGCGGCGCCACGGTCTCCGACGAGGTCTTCCTCGCCACCGGAACCCGCGTGTTCAACGGCGCGAAGATCGGCCGGCGCAGCGAAGTGCGCATCAACGCGGTCGTCCATCTCCGGACGGTCCTCGCACCCGAGACGGTCGTCCCGATCGGATGGGTGGCCGTCGGCGACCCCGTGCAGCTGCTCTCACCCGACCGGCACGAAGAGATCTGGGCCGCGCAGCGCGAACTCGACTTCCCGGGCTACGTGTTCGGCCTCGACCGAGACACGCCCGACCTCATGGTGCAGCTGACAGAGCGCTACGGACGGGGACTCTCGCGTCACGCCCACGACCGCCGCCTGGAATGACGGCATCCGTCAGTTCCAGCGCGAACCGCAGTCCTGACAGCGGAATTCGACCTCGAAGGCCACCTCGGCCCGGCGCAGCTCGTCACCGCGATCGAGCTCCACGACGAACCAGTCCGGCTCGACCGTCCGCACCTGCAGCGAGGCGCAGACGGGACACGTCTCCACGGCGACCGCACCGACGGCGCCATCACTCCACGTCCTGACCATGCGGCCCACGGTACGCCGGGGTCACGACAGGACGTGGAGCGACTCGCGTGTCACCCGGTGTTCTGCAGCCCGGCCGCGACCCCGCTGACCGACAGCAGCAGAAGCCGCTGCAGGTCGGGATCGGCCGGCGCACCGCTCGCCGCCGCATCTCGGAGTCCGCGCAGCGCGCGCAGCTGCAGGAACGAGAGCGCGTCGACGTAGGGGCTGCGGAGCTTGACCGCACGCTGCAGGACCGGACGGTTCTCGAGCAGCTCGCCGCCGCCTGCCACGCGGGTCACCCAGGAGTGCGTGAGGGCGAGCTCGTCCATCACGATGTCGGCGAGGTCCTCGCGGTCGCCGAGATCGAGGTAGCGCCGCGCGATGCGCGCGTCCGCCTTCGCGAGGCTCATCGCGACGTTGTCGATCATGGTGCGGAACAGCGGCCACTCGTCGTATGCGCGGCGGGCGAGCTCTTCGTCGCCCACGGCCTCCAGGGCCGAGCCGAGACCGAACCAGCCCGCGAGGTTGATGCGGGCCTGGCTCCACGCGAACACCCACGGGATCGCCCGGAGGTCCTCGAGCGACTCGACCGACAGCCCGCGGCGCGCGGGTCGCGATCCGAGCGCGAGCAGGCCGATCTCCTCCATGGGGGTGACCTGCGCGAACCAGGGTGCGAATCCGGGTGCCTTCACCAGCGAGAAGAATCGCTCGCGGGATGCCGCATCCATCACCGCCGCCGCCTCCGCGTACCGCGCGGCCGCGTCGTGATTGCGCCGCTCGTTCGAGGGCGCGGATGCCAGCAGCACCGCAGCGGCGACCTGGTCGATGTGGCGCATCGCGATCGCCGGGTCGCCGTAGCGGGCGAAGATGACCTCGCCCTGCTCGGTCAGCTTGAAGCGTCCGTCGACCGACTGCGGTGCCTGGGCGAGCACGGCCGTGTTGGCGGGCCCGCCGCCGCGCCCGAGGGCGCCGCCTCGACCGTGGAACAGCGTGAGCTCGATCTCGTTCTCGGTGGCCCACGCGGCGATCGCGGCCTGCGCCTCGTAGAGGGCCAGGGTGGCGGCCACGGGCCCGACGTCCTTGGACGAGTCGGAGTAGCCGAGCATCACCTCGAACCGGCGTCCGGTCTGCTCGAGGCGCTGACGGAACTCCGGGTGCTCGATCGCCTCCGCGAGGATCCTCGGCGCGGCCTGCAGGTCGGCGAACGTCTCGAAGAGCGGGATGACGTCGAGCACCGGGGCGGGTGCGCCGCCCTCGGCGGCGTACGCGGCGAGACGGTGGACGGCGACGAGGTCATCGGCGGATCGCGTGAACGACACGATGTAGCGGCCGGCCGCGCGCGGCCCGAGCTTGTGCTGGATCGCGACGATGCTGCGGAACACCTCGAGCACCTCGAGGGTCTGCTCGCTGCGCGGGCCGCCGGCTGCGAGGTCGGCGAGCGCCTTCGCGTGGACGGCCGAGTGCTGACGCACTTCGAGCTCGGTGAGGTGGAAGCCGAACGTCTCCACCTGCCAGATCAGCTGCTGCAGGTGCCCGTACGCCTGGCGAGGCGCCGGCGCCTGGGCGAGCGATTCCTGCACGGTGCGGAGGTCGGCGAGCAGGTCCTCGGCGCGCGCGTACGCGATCGAGGCGTCTCCCGCACCCGTCGCGGCGATCTTGCGCGTGATGAGCAGCATCGCGCGGCGATGCGGCTCGTTGGGAGACCGCTTCGCGATCTCGGCGGCCGCGGCTTCGTCGGGGTGAACGAGCGCGTCGAGCAGCGCGAGGAGTGCCGGGCTCGGGGGAGTGGTGGCGGCATCCAGCGTCAGCGTGCGCCCGATGCGGCTCGCGGTGCGCTCGAGCCCGATGAGGATGTGCTCGCTCGCGATCGCGGCAGCCTTGCGCGTGGTGGAGGCCGTGACGAAGGGGTTGCCGTCGCGGTCGCCGCCCACCCAGGATCCGACGCGCACGAACGGGCGCACGATCGGTGCGCGGGAGCCTGCCGCCGGACCCTGCAGCGCGTCGTCCAGGCGCCGGTACACGTGCGGGATCGCGGTGTAGAGCGTCTCGTCGAACACCTCCATGATCGAGCGGACCTCGTCGGTCGGCGACGGCTTCTCGGCCCGCAGGGGCGCCGTGCGCCACAGGGTGTCGATCTCCTCGACCATGCGGCGCTCGGTGCGGCGCTCGTCGGCTCCGTTGCGCAGGGCGGTGTCGTACTCGTCGAGAAGGTTCGCCAGGCGACGGATGCTGCGCGAGACCGCGCTGCGGCGGGCCTCGGTGGGGTGGGCCGTGAAGACCGGATGGAAGCGCAGCGCCTGGAGGCGCTTGAGCGCCGTGTCGTCCCCGACCTCGGTCGCGAGCATGACGAAGGCGGCGGCGACCGAGTCGGCGGCGCTCTCCTTCTCGGGGCGGCCGTCGCGCTCGCGGAGCACCCGGACCCGCTGGTGCTCCTCGATGAGGTTGATCAGGTGGAAGTACACCGTGAAGGCTCGGGCGACCTCGTCGGCGCGCTCCACCGTGAAGGAGTCGGCGATCTGAGCGGCCCGGGCGAACGCCTCGGGCGTCTCGTCGGTGTACGCCTGGATGGTCGCGGCGCGGAGCGCCTCGACGTCGTCGAAGAGACCGGGAGAGCCGCTCTCGCGAAGCACGCGTCCGAGGAGGCCTCCCAAGCGGCGCACGTCGCCGCGCATCCTCTCGGGGATCTCCTGGCCGGCTTCGAAGCGTCCGACGAGATCGATGGCCTCGGTCCTGGTGAGTTCGGGCATGGGTTCAACGGTAACGCCGCGGTGTTTCCCCCTCGTGTCGTGTGACACGGCAGGATGGACTGCGATGCCCTCGGAGGTTCTGTGAAGCTGATGCGCTCTGCCCGGTTCCCGGCGCTCCTTCTGCTCATCGCTGCGGCGGCGGGCCTGATCGTCGCCAACTCACCCGTGGGGCATGAGGTGATCGAGTTCGCACACACCCATGTCGCGGTCCCGGGCACCCGCATCGACCTGTCGCTCACGCACTGGGTGTCTGACGGACTGCTCGTGCTGTTCTTCTTCATGGTCTCGGTGGAACTGCAGTTCGAGCTCACCCGAGGCGAACTGCGCAGCGCACGCACGGCGGCCGTCCCCGCCCTCGCCGCCGCGGGCGGTGTGGTGGTGCCCATCGCCGTCTACCTGCTGATCACCGCGGGGAGCGGGTTGCAGGAGGGCTGGCCGATCCCCACCGCGACCGACATCGCCTTCGCACTCGGCGTGCTCGCGGTCTTCGGGCGAGGTCTTCCTTCCGGCATCCGGATCTTCCTGCTGGCGCTCGCGATCATCGACGATGTCGTCGGGATCGTCTTCATCGCGGTGCTGTTCGCCACGGACCTCGATTACGGGATGCTGGCCGCGGGCCTGGTGACGACGGCGGTGTTCGGCATCCTGAGCAGGCTCCTCCACCTGCGCGGTCGCCCCTGGATCATCGCCGCGCTGGTCGTGCTGGCCGTCGCCACGTGGGCGTTCATCCTGCTGTCGGGCGTGCACGCGACGATCGCCGGTGTCCTCCTCGGTCTCGCGATGGCTCAGACGCCCGCGCTCGTGACGCGTCACGCGATGGAGCCGTGGGTGAACGCGGTCATCCTGCCGCTGTTCGCGTTCACCGCGGCACTCGTGGTGATCCCGCCCGCCGGCGACGGTCTCTCCCCGGTCTTCTGGGGCATCCTGCTGGCCCTGCCCGGTCGGGAAGCTGATCGGCATCACCGGTGCGGGGTGGCTCGGCCAGCGGATCTTCGCCCCGCCCGGCGGGCAGCCGACCCTGGCATTGGGCGACCTGACGGCGATCGGTGCGCTCGGCGGCATCGGATTCACGGTCTCGCTCCTCCTGGCCAACCTCGCCTTCGCGACGCAGCCGCTCGTCCGCGACGAGGCGATCCTCGGCGTGCTGTCGGGATCGCTCGTCTCGGCCGCGCTCGCCGTCGTCCTCGTCGCTGTCCGGGTGCGCCACCATCGGCGGGCGGGGACTGCGGTCGACGAGGCGGTGACGTCATGACCGATCCGCTCCGGGACGCCGCCGACACGATGCGGACGGTGCGCGATCGCTGCGTCTGGACCCAGCAGATCGATCACCGGGCCCTCGTCCCGTATCTCGTCGAAGAGAGTGCAGAGCTGATGGATGCCGTCGAGGACGGCACGCGAGACGACCTTCGCGAGGAGCTCGGCGACCTGCTCTGGCAGGTCCTGTTCCACGCCGAGATCGCCTCGCGCGACCCGGACGACCCGTTCGACATCGACGATGTCGCCCGCGGACTCACCGAGAAGATGGTGCGACGGCATCCGCACGTCTTCGCAGGCGCTGTCGCGACCACCCCCGAAGAGGTGCTGGTGCACTGGAACGCGGCGAAGGCGGCCGAGAAGCATGCCCGCACGAGCGTGCTCGACGGGGTGTCGCACCGGATGCCGTCACTCGCGCTCGCCCAGAAGCTCCTCGGCAAGGCGGGAGCCGTCGGCGTCGAGCCCGTCTCCGGCTCCGAAGCCGACGATGCCCAGGCCTCTCCCACGACCGAGGCCGAACTCGGCGACGCCCTTCTCGCCCTCGTCGCACTCGCCCGCACCAACGGCTGGGACGCCGAGCGCGCGCTCCGTGAGCGCCTGCGCCTGCTCGAGCGCGGCATCCGGACGGCAGAGGGCGGGTCCCCGGCGACCTGAAAGAATGGAGCGTGCCCTCCGTCAATCCGCCGCGCGGCATGCGCGACTTCCTCCCCGCCGACAAAGCCCGCCGCGAGCGGGTGCTCTCCGTCATCCGCGAGCGCTACCGCGCCCACGGCTTCGACGAGATCGAGACTCCGGTCGTCGAGGAGTACGAGCGGCTGCACGCCGGCATCGGCGGCGACAACGAGAAGCTCGCCTTCAACATCCTCAAGCGCGGGCTCGACGCCGACGCCGTCCGTGGAGCGGCCGAGGATCAGTCCGCGCTGACCGACCTGGGACTGCGCTACGACCTGACGGTTCCGCTGGCCCGCTTCTACGCGACCCACCGCGCCGAGCTGCCGAGCGTCTTCCGCTCGATCCAGATCGCGCCCGTGTGGCGCGCGGAGCGCCCGCAGAAGGGCCGCTACCGCCAGTTCGTGCAGTGCGACATCGACATCATCGGGGATGCTTCCGCCCGCGCGGAAGCGGAGCTCATCGCCGCGACGCTCGACACCGTGGACGCGCTCGGCCTCGAGGGCGGCACCGTGCGCATCAACGACCGCCGGGCCCTCGACTGGATGCTGGACAGCTTCGGTTTCACCGCCGATGAGCGTCCGAGCGTCCTGATCACGATCGACAAGCTCGACAAGATCGGCCCCGACGGGGTGGCGGCCGAGCTGCGCGACAGAGGAGCGACTCCCACGGCGGTCGACGCTTTCGAGGCGTTCCTCGTCCGCCCGGTCACGCTCGAGTACAACCCGTTCGGCGAGCGTCAGATCCGCAAGGCGCTGCCGGAAGGCGCGCCCGAGGATGTCGTCGCGCACCTCGTCGGCATCGGCGAGGCCGTGGCCGCGTCGCGCGGGGCGATCGATGTTCCGCTGCTGTTCGACCCGTTCCTCGTCCGCGGCATGGGCTACTACACCGGCACGATCTTCGAGCTCGCCCACCCGTCCGTCGCGTATTCGCTCGGCGGAGGAGGCCGCTACGACGGCATGATCGGCCGCTTCCTCGGCCAGGAGGTTCCCGCCGTGGGCTTCTCGATCGGCTTCGAGCGGATCGTCGACCTCGTCGAGGCGGAAGAGCGCGGGAGCGCGGCATCCGTCGTCCTCGTGCACGACCGCGATGTGCCGGTCAGCGAGCTGCTCGCCCTGAAGTCCGGGCTGCTCGCCGAGGGATCGCGGGTCCGCCTCGAGCAGCGCACGAAGAACCTCAAGGCGCTCCTGGAACGTGCGGCGGCTGACGGCTACACCGCGTTCGCGACCGTCTCGGCCGGTGCGACCCGCGAGGACCTCGAGCTCAAGCAGCTCTCCTGACGCGAAGCACGACGAGCCGGTAGACGACTCCGAGTGCGAGCACCACGGCACCCGCGAGCGCGCTCGGCCAGGGGAGCGTCGCGCACAGGACGACGCATCCGATCGCCTCCGACGATCTGGAGCGCGCGCGGATACCGCCGAACCTCGGCCCGCTGGCGCAACGCCGCCAGGTTCGCGATCAGGTAGTAGACCAGCACGCCGAACGATGAGAAGCCGATCGCGCCGCGAAGGTCGACGAGCGCGACGAGGACGATCACCACGATGCCCAGGGTCAGCTCGGCGCGATGCGGCACATGCCAGCGCGGATGCACCGCCGCCAGGAATCGCGGGAGATCCCCTTCCCGGGCCATGGCGAAGGAGGTGCGTCCGACGCCGGCGATGAGCGCGAGAAGCGCCCCCAGCGAGGCCGCCGCCGCGCCGATGCGCACGACCGGCTCCGCCCATGCCCACCCCGGATGCCGCCACCACGTCGGCGACCGGCTCGGTGGCGCCCGCCGTCGCCTCGGGGCCGAGCGTCGAGAGCACCGCGACCGAGACCGCGGCGTAGACGAGGAGTGCGCCGAGGAAGGCGAGGATGATGGCGCGGGGGATCGTCCGAGCCGGATCCCTGACCTCCTCGCCCATCGTCGCGATCCGCGCATAGCCGGCGAAGGCGAAGAAGAGCAGTCCCGCCGACTGCAGGATGCCGTACCACCCGCCGGACGACAGGTTGGCCGGTGTGAGCCACCCCGTCGCGTCTGGAGCCGCACCGGCCGCCGTCACCGCGATGGCCAGCGTCAGCAGCACGACGACGACGATGATCCGCGTGAGCTGCGCGGTGCGGGTGACCCCGAACCAGTTGACCGTCACGAGCGTCGCCACCGCGGCGACGGCAACAGGGCGCTCCCAGCCGGCCGGCGCCGCGTAGGCCGCGAAGGTGAGGGCCATCGCGGCGCAGCTCGCGGTCTTCCCGATCACGAAGCCCCATCCGGCGACGAATCCCCACCAGGGTCCGAGCTCCGCGCGTCCGTACGCGTAGGTGCCGCCCGAGGTGGGGTGCACCGCGGCGAGCTGCGCCGATGAGGTCGCATTGCCGAAGGCGACGACCGCCGCGATGACCAGCCCGACGAGCAGTCCCGTCCCGGCCGCGGCCGCCGCGGGGCCCCACACCGAGAAGACGCCGGCGCCGATCATGGAGCCCAGCCCGATGAAGACGGCGTCGCCGAGGCCCAGCCGGCGTGCGAGTGTCACGATTCGAACCTAGCGACCCTCGGGGCAGTGCCCCCCGCGGAGCTCGTCGCGAAAAGTGTTCTACTTGTTATAGAATACTGACGTGCTCATCCGACTCGATCCGCAGAGCGACGCGGCGATCTTCGCGCAGATCGCGGCGTCGGTCCGCGCGGACCTCGCGGCCCGCCGGCTCCGCCCCGGCGATCGCCTGCCCGCCGCGCGCGCCGTCGCAGCGGCACTGGGCGTCAACCTGCACACGGTCCTGCGTGCGTACCAGGAGCTGCGCGACGAGGGGCTCGTCGACATGCGCCGCGGAAGGGGAGCGACGGTGACGGATGCCGCATCCCCGTTGGCCGATCTGCACGACGACATCGTCGCGCTCGCTGAGAAGGCTCACCGCCTCGGACTGTCCCCCGAAACCCTCGCCTCACTCGTCAAGGAGACCGCCGATGGCCGCTGATCGTTCCCCCGCTCTTCCACGCTTCATGCTCGTCTCGGTCGTCCTGCCGGCCGTCATCACACTGATCGCGGTCGTCGTGCAGCTCGTGGCTCTGCCGCAGGCTCCCGACCCGGTGGCCGTGCACTGGAACGCGCGGGGGGTCGCTGACGGCTTCGCTTCACCCTGGCTCTACCCGCTCATGACGCTGCTCACCGCAGGCGCTCTGCCACTCCTGCTCTCGCTCGCGAGCCTTCCCGGGCTTCGCCGCGGAGACGGCGGACCGACCTATCGCTTCATGGGAGCGACGGCGCTCGGGCTCAGCGCGTTCATGGCCGTGCTGCTCACCTGGTCCCTTGTCATGCAGGCGGGTCTGAGCGACGCGGCGTCAGCGCCGACCGTCTGGCCGGCGCTGCTCGCGGGTCTCGTCGCCGCCGCGATCGGGGGAGTGGTCGGGTGGTTCGTCCAGCCGCACGTGGCTCAGCCGCAGCCGATCGCCCTTCCCGCCGAGCCGCTCTCGCTTCGGCCCGGCGAGCGAGCGGTGTGGATGCGGACGACCTCGATCGGCCGAGGTGCGGGCATCGGCATCGTGTTCGGCACGCTCGCCCTCGCGGTGGCCGCGGTCGTGGCGTATCTCTCCGGGGCCCCTGCCGTCACCGTGTGGCTCCTCGCGGGTGTCGCGGTGGTGATGGTCGTCCTGTCTGCGACCACGCTCGCCTTCCACGTCCGGGTCGATGAGTCCGGACTCGAAGCGCGGTCCGTACTCGGGCTGCCTCGGTTCCGCGTGCCGCTCGGGCAGGTGGCACGCGCCGCCGCAGTGGAGGTGAACCCGGTGGGCGAGTTCGGCGGCTGGGGCATCCGTCTCGTCCCGGGCCGCTTCGGCATCGTCATGCGTGCCGGACAGGGCGATCGAGGTATGGCGAGAGGACGGCAGGCGCTTCCTCGTGACCGTCGAGGACGCGGCGACGGGCGCGGCGCTCCTGCAGGCGCTTGCCGAGCGAGCACGGCTCCACTCGACCGCGGGCTGATCCGCGGCTCTGCCGGTTTGGATGCCCCGGGGAGCGACCAGTCTTGACGAGCGCACCGAGCCCCGGTTGGCTGAAGCCATGGTCGACCCGACACCCGATGCGTGGAAACGCGTCGACGCCTACTTCGCCGCCACCCTCATCGCCTCCGACCCGGCGCTCGATGCGGCCGTCGCGGAGCAGCGCGCCGCGGGGCTGCCGGCGATCGAGGTGGCGCCCGTCAACGGCAAGCTCCTGCACCTTCTCGCACGCATGTCCGGTGCTCGCCGGGTGCTCGAGATCGGGACGCTCGGCGCCTACTCGACGATCTGGCTCGCCCGCGGCATCCCGGACGACGGGATCGTCATCTCCATCGAAGCGGAGCCCCGGAACGCCGAAGTCGCTCGTGCGAACCTCGATCGAGCCGGAGTCGGCGACAAGGTCGAGGTGCGCATCGGCCGGGCGGCGGAGGTGCTGCCGACGCTCGTCGACGAGCCGCCGTTCGACCTCGTCTTCATCGATGCCGACAAGGAGTCCAATGCCATCTACCTGGACTGGGCGGCCACGCTCGGCCGGCCAGGCACGGTCGTGGTGGTCGACAACGTCGGTCGCGGCGGCCGGGTGGCCGACCCCGCGACGGTCGACCCGCAGGTCATCGGAACCCAGCGCGGTCTCGAGCTCCTCGGCCGCGATGCCCGGTTCGATGCCACCGCGATCCAGACGCTGGACGCGAAGGGCTGGGACGGAGTGGCCATCGCCCTGGTTGTGTGACATCCCTCATCACTAGACTCGCAAACGGACCGACGACGCTCCGTGATCCGCCCCCTCCACGAAACAAGGAGTCCTCAGTGGCACTTATCGAGGCAGTCAACGCCCGCGAAATCCTCGACTCGCGCGGCAACCCGACAGTCGAAGTGGAGGTGCTCCTCGACGACGGAACCGTTCAGCGCGCTGCCGTCCCTTCGGGCGCATCCACCGGCGCGTTCGAAGCGTACGAGCTTCGCGACGGCGACAAGTCCCGCTACAGCGGCAAGGGCGTGCTCAAGGCCGTCACCGCCGTCATCGACGAGCTCGGCCCGGCGATCGAGGGTGTCGAGGCGAGCGAGCAGCGCATCGTCGACGAGATCCTGATCGAGACCGACGGCACCGAGAACAAGTCGCGCGTGGGCGCGAACGCCATCCTCGGCGTCTCGCTCGCCGTCGCGAAGGCGGCGGCCGACTCGGCCGACCTGCCCCTGTTCCGCTACCTCGGCGGCCCCAACGCCCACGTCCTGCCGATCCCGCTCTTCAACGTGATCAACGGCGGATCGCATGCCGACAACGGCATCGACTGCCAGGAGTTCTTCCTCGCGCCGATCGGCGCGTCCAGCTTCGCCGAGGCGCTCCGCTGGGGCGCGCAGACCTACCACGTGCTCCACAGCGAGCTGAAGGCCGCGGGCTACGCGACCGGCCTGGGCGACGAGGGCGGCTTCGCCCCCGACCTCAAGAGCAACCGCGAGGGCCTCGACTTCCTCGTCAAGGCGATCGAGAAGGCCGGCTTCGCGGTCGGCACCGACATCGCCCTGGGCATGGATGTCGCGGCCACCGAGTTCTTCTCGGACGGCGTGTACACCTTCGACGGCAAGGCCGTGGACGGCCGAGCGCTCACGGACTACTACGTCGAGCTCGTCGACGCGTACCCGATCGTCACGATCGAGGACGCCGCTCGCCGAGGACGACTGGGACAGCTGGAAGCACCTCACCGAGAAGCTCGGCGGCAAGATCCAGATCGTCGGCGACGATCTGTTCGTGACCAACCCGACGCGTCTCGCCAACGGCATCGAGCGCGGCGTCGCCAACTCGCTGCTGGTGAAGGTCAACCAGATCGGCACGCTCTCCGAGACGCTCGATGCCGTGGATGTCGCGCACCGCGCCGGCTACACCACGATGTTCTCGCACCGTTCCGGTGAGACCGAAGACACGACGATCGCCGACCTGGTGGTCGCGGTCAACTCGGGTCAGATCAAGAGCGGCGCGCCCGCTCGAAGCGAGCGCGTCGCGAAATACAATCAGCTTCTGCGCATCGAGGAAGAGCTGGGCGACGCGGCGGAGTTCATCGGCCGCCGGGCCTTCCCGCGCTTCAAGGGCTGATCAGATGTTCGACGACCGCGCTGCGTAGCAGCGTGCAAGAGAGGGGGAGCCGTGACGGATGGAACGGCTCCCCCTTCTCGTGCGCGCCGGCCGGTGCGCCCACCCCGCGACGAGCGCACCCGACGCCCTCCGCGGCGAGCCGGCGGACAGGTCGACGTGCGTGCGTGGCTCGGCGGCGTCCGGCTCTCGGGCTTCATGGTCATCATGCTCGGCCTCGTCGTGCTCGCGGCCTTCGTGCTGGTGCCGACCATCGGCACTTACGTCGACCAGCGGCAGCAGATCGCGGCGCTGGTCTCGGCCGTCGAGGTCACCCAGGATCAGGTCGAGGACCTCGAGGCCCAGCGCGAGCGCTGGAACGATCCGGCGTACATCATGACGCAGGCGCGCGAGCGCCTCTACTACGTCAAGCCCGGCGAGGTCCCGTACCTCGTGGTGGACGACCTTCCCGCGGCGCAGGTGCCGCAGGAGGAGGCTCCGGTGAGCGATGACGTCCAGGAGACGCGCACGGACTGGATGTCGCAGGTGGTGCGCTCGGTCACCGAGGCGGGCCTCGCCGAGATGGTGCGGGCGCCATCGATCGGCGTGCCAGACGAGTCTCCGAGCCAATCACCCGCGCAGTCACCCGACGAGTCGCCGACGGCCGGCTGATCCAGCCCCGTCCCAGCGACCGACGGTAGCCTTTTCGGGTGACCACGCCGCCCTTCCCGCCCGTCAGCGACGCCGATCTGGCGGTACTCCGCGCTCAGCTGGGACGCCCTGCGCGCGGCGTCGTGGGCATCGCGGCACGGTGCGTGTGCGGCAACCCCACCGTCGCGGCCACGCTGCCGCGCCTTCCGGACGGCACGCCCTTCCCGACCTTCTACTACCTCTCGCATCCGGCGGCGACCGCCGCCATGTCGACTCTCGAGGCGGACCACGTCATGCGCGAGCTCGGCGAGGCGCTTGCCGACGAGGAAGACGTCGCCGCCGCCTACGCCGCCGCTCATGAGGCCTACCTCCGCGACCGGGCGCACTTCGGCGAGGTCCCCGAGATCGAGGGGATCTCGGCGGGCGGCATGCCCACCCGAGTCAAGTGCCTGCACGCCCTCGCCGCTCATGCTCTGGCGGCAGGCCCGGGCGTGAATCCCATCGGCGATCGTGCGCTCGTCCATGTCGAACTGGTCGCCCGAGCGGTGCGTCTGCGCGGAGCCGGGGACCGCGGGGTGAAGCGCCTCGTCGGCGCGTCGCTGGTCGTCGCTCTGGTGGGCATCCTCGCGGGTGCTCCCGGATCCGCGCCCGCCGCCGGCACTCGGACCGACGGGCAGCCCTCCGTCGCGGCGGTCACCGCATCCGTGCTCCCGCAGTCGGCCGAGGATCCCGTCCGCTCGGCGGAGTACTGGCTCGACGAGTACGGCATCCGCACCGCGTGGCAGACCACGCGGGGTTCAGGGGTGCGCATCGCGATCGTCGACACGGGGATCGGACGCGAGCCGACCGAGTTCAAGGGCGCGGTCGTCGGCGGAACGGACGTCTCGGGCCAGGGCTCGCCCGACGGACGCACCCCGGTCGGCGCGGTCGATGCCAATCACGGCAGCTGGGTGGCCTCTCTCGCTGCGGGGCGCGGCACCGGTCCCGGAGCCGGGATGATCGGCGTGGCACCTGAGGCCGATCTCCTCGCGGTGTCGGTGGGCTTCGGGGCGGCGCAGCCAGGCCCTTCACCGACCAGATCGCCGACGCCATCCGGTGGGCCGTCGACAACGGCGCCGATGTCATCAACCTGTCGCTGACGACGAACACGCCCGACTGGGACGAGAGCTGGGACGACGCCTTCCTCTACGCCTTCGATCATGACGTGGTGGTGGTGGTCGCCGCGGGCAACCGGGGGAGCGGCACGACCCGCGTCGGCGCTCCCGCCACCATCCCGGGCGTCCTCACTGTCGCGGGAGTCGATCCCCAGGGCCGCGCAAGTCTGGAGGCCTCCACGCAGGGGATCACCATCGGGGTCTCGGCGCCCAGCGAGGACCTCGTCGGCGTCTCGGCCGACGGCGCGCTGGTCCTCTGGAACGGCACGAGCGGCGCCGCACCCATCGTCGCGGGGATCGCGGCGCTCGTGCGCTCGGCCCATCCCGAACTCGACGCCGCGAACGTCATCAACCGCATCATCCGCACTGCGCATCCCTCGGCAGCCGCCACGGCCACGCCCGACCCGCTCTACGGCTACGGACTGGTGGATGCTGCGGCCGCCGTCTCCTCGTCCGTGCCGCTGGTCTCCGAGAACCCCATGGGCAGCCTCGCGGAGTGGATCCGTCTCTACCGCAGGGCCGACGCGGATGCCGCACCCGCCCCGACCGTGGCGCCCGTGGCCATCGAGCCGCTTCCGCGAGCGGATGCCGCGACCCAGCCCTCCTCGGCGCTGCTGCCGTCGACCGACACCCTTCTCTACGGGACGCTGCCGCTCGGGGCGGTCACGGGGTTGGCTATACTGGTGGCGCTCGGCGTCACTGCTGCTGTCCGACGCATCCGATCGGCCCGCTCGTCCGGCTTGCCGAGCCGTTGAACTTTTGAGGAGTTCCTCCGACTGTGTCCAGCACCGCCAACAGCACCGTGCCCAAGATCCTGATCGTCGGCGGCGGCTACGCCGGCTTCTACACGGCGTGGAAGCTCGAGAAGCATCTCCGCAAGGGTGAGGCCGAGGTCACGATCGTCGACCCGCTTCCCTACATGACCTATCAGCCGTTCCTCCCCGAGGTCGCGGCCGGGTCGATCGAGGCCCGGCACTCCGTGGTGGCCCTCCGCCGCCACCTCAAGCGCACCAAGGTGGTGACGGCGAAGGTCACCGGCATCAACCACGCCGGCAAGGTCGCCACGATCACGCCTGAGCTCGGCGACCCGTACGAGCTCGAGTACGACCAGATCGTCGTGACGGCGGGCGCCGTCTCGCGCACGTTCCCCATCCCGGGCATCGCCGACAACGCGATCGGCCTCAAGACGATCGAAGAAGCCGTCGCCATCCGCGACCGGCTCATGTCGAACTTCGACCGCGCGGCCACGCTTCCTCCCGGCCCGGAGCGGGATCGCCTGCTGACGGTCGTCGTCGTGGGCGGCGGCTTCGCGGGCATCGAGGTCTTCGGCGAGCTCCGCTCGCTCGCCTCGTCGCTCGTGAAGAGCTACCCCGAGGTCACCTTCGAAGACACCCACTTCCACCTGATCGAGGCGATGGGCCGCATCATGCCCGAGGTCTCGCTGAAGACGAGCGAATGGGTGCTCTCGAACCTCGCCAAGCGCGGCGCGTTCGTCCACCTCGAGACTCAGGTCACCGGGGCGATCGACGGCAACATCGAGCTGTCGACCGGCGAGGTCATCCCGAGCGATCTCATCATCTGGACCGCGGGCGTCATGGCGAACCCCACCGTCGTGCGCGGCGGCGACCTCCCCGTCGAGGAGCGAGGCCGCATCCGCACGCGCGCCGACCTCCGCGTCGGCAGTGAAGACGAGATCGTCGAGGGCGCCTGGGCGGCCGGAGACGTCTCGGCTGTCCCCGACCTGTCGGGCGGCGGCGTCGGCGGCTACTGCGTTCCGAACGCTCAGCACGCTGTGCGCCAGGCCAAGCTGCTCGCCAAGAACCTGGTGGCCGTGCTGCGTGGCGAGCTGCCGCGCGAGTACAACCACAAGAACCTCGGCGCCGTGGCCAGCATCGGCCTCTACACGGGCGCTTTCCAGTCCGGCAACATCGCCCTCAAGGGCCTCATCGCCTGGTTCGCCCACCGCGGCTACCACGGCATGGCGATGCCTTCCTTCGAGCGCAAGTTCCGCGTGCTGTGGGGCTGGTGGAACAACTTCTGGCTCGGCCGCGACCTGGTGAACCTGCAGACCGTGCAGAGCCCTCGCTACGTGTTCGAGGAGTTCGCGGCGCGTCCGCGCCCGCAGCAGCCGGCGACACCGGCCGTCGAGACCAAGCCGGCTCCGGCGAGCGAGGCCACCGAGAAGGTCGCCGCCGCCCGCTGATCGGTCGCCCTGCCCGGTGGATTCCGGGATGGCCGGGGCTATCGTGTGAGCATGGTGCTCGCTCGGGTGAACGCTCTGTTCGTGGTCGGAACGCGCCCTGAGGCGATCAAGATGCTTCCGCTCATTCAGGCCTTCGAGCGCAGCTGCTCCTGGATGATCTCTGGGGCTCTTCGCGTCGATCATGGGTCAGCTGGCCGGGCGCACCAGCTGGGCCAAGACAGCGCGTGAGCCCATCGAAGACGAGCCATCGGGTGCCGCCGGCCCGGTGCGGCCACCCGGCTAGGGTGGATTCGTCGCCGCGGAGGCGACGCCGCCCCCGTAGCCCAATGGCAGAGGCAGGCGACTTAAAATCGCTTCAGTCCGGGTTCGAGTCCCGGCGGGGGTACACATATCGGTGACCGTTGGCGCCTGCGACACGCAGTGTCATCATCTGTGCGACTGCGTTCCTCGCACTCATCGGGTGAGAACGCCTGACGAGGGTCCCCAGGTCCACTGGTTCCGGGCAGATTCACGGCGTCCTGCGTTCTAGGCTGTACGGCGTGCGTGCCGAAGATGTGCGCGAGAGGAAGCCCCGATGACCCTCGACCTGCTGGCGGCACCCGAACCGTCCCAGGCCTTGCCATGGACCCGGCCCGCCGAATACTGGCCGGCCATGACCACCGCCGTCGCCGACGTCTCCGGACCGGTCGCCGCCGTGAACCTGGCCGCCCTGCGCTACAACGCGCTCGACATGGCCGTCCGTTCCGGCGGCGTGCCGATCCGCGTCGCGAGCAAGTCGGTCCGCATCCGCGAGATCATCGATGCGACGCTGGCGCTCCCCGGCTACAGCGGCATCCTGGCATTCACGCTTCCCGAGGCCCTCTGGCTCGCCGAGACGCACGACGACGTGGTCGTCGGCTACCCCAGCGCCGACCGCGCCGCCCTCCGTCGCCTTGCAGGCGACGAGGTCGCCGCCGCCCGGGTGACCCTCATGGTCGACGACATCGCGCAGCTCGATCTGGTCGACGCGCTCGTTCCGCCCACCCGGCGTGCCGAGATCCGCGTCGCGATCGACGCCGACGCATCGTGGCGCGCGCCGGCCCTCGGACACATCGGGGTCTTCCGGTCGCCCGTCCATGAGCCGGCCGAGGTCGCGAATCTCGCGCGCCTCATCGCCGACCGGCCCGGCTTCCGCCTGGTCGGGCTCATGATGTACGAGGCGCAGATCGCCGGGCAGGGCGACGCGACGGGTTCGGGAGACGCTCTCATCCGCTGGATGCAGCGGCGCTCCGGTGACGAGCTGCTCCAGCGGCGCGGTGCCATCGTCGACGCTGTGACGAGGATCGCGCCGCTCGAGTTCGTCAACGGCGGTGGGACGGGATCGCTGGAGCTGACAGCATCCGATCGCTCCGTCACCGAGCTCACCGCGGGAAGCGGGCTGCTGGCCGGTCACCTGTTCGACGGCTACCGCGCGTTCGATCCCGGCCCCCGCGGCGGCCTTCTCGCTCGAGGTCGTTCGCCGGCCCACATCCGATATCGCCACCGTCCTCGGCGGGGGCTGGATCGCATCCGGACCGCCGCTCGCCTCGCGGCAGCCGGCGCCCGTCTGGCCGCAGGGCCTGGCGACCATGCCGCGCGAAGGCGCGGGGGAGGTGCAGACCCCGCTGCGCGGCGAGGCGGCACGCGCGCTGCGCGTGGGCGACCGCGTCTGGTTCCGGCACTCCAAGAGCGGGGAGCTCTCGGAGCGCGTCGACAGGTTCCTGCTGGTCGAGGGCGACCGGGTGGTCGGCGAGACGCCGACGTATCGAGGCGAAGGGAAGACGTTCCTGTGACACGCATGGGCGGCACCTGGCAGAACTGGGGGCGTTCCGAATCCGTACGTCCTCGCCTCGTCGAGAGGCCTTCGTCGATCGAGGCGGTTCAGCGCTCCATCGAGGCGGCCGGGCGCTCAGGCATGCGTGTGAAGCCGATCGGGGCGGGACACAGCTTCAGCGGGATCGCCGTCGCCCCCGACGTGCTGCTCGAGCTCGATGACCTGAGCGGCCTGGTCGAGGTCGACCGTGAACGCAAGAGGGTACGGCTGCTCGCGGGTACACGTCTGCACGAGGTGCCGAAGCTGCTCGCCCCGCACGGGCTCGCGATGCAGAATCTCGGCGACATCGACCGCCAGTCGATCTCGGGCGCCATCTCCACCGGCACGCACGGCACAGGGGCCCGATTCGGCGGCATCGCCACGCAGGTCGTGGGTGCGACGCTGGTGACGGCATCCGGTGACCTCCTGACCATCGACGAGACGCAGAACACCGAGATGCTTCCCGCTGTCGCACCGGGTCTCGGGGCACTCGGCATCCTCGTGGATGTCACGCTGCAGTGCGTGCCCGCCTTCGTGATGCACGCCGTGGACCGCGCCGAGAAGCTCACGGACGTGCTGGACGACCTCGATGAACGCTCGACGAGCGCCGACCACTTCGAGTTCTACTGGTTCCCGCACACGGACCTCGCCCTCACCAAGACGAACACGCGCCTCCCGGGAGACGCCCCGCGGCATCCGCTGCCTCGGGTCGGCAAGTGGATCGATGAGGAGCTGCTCGCCAACGGCGTGTACCGTGCCGTGTGCGCGACGGGCAAGGCGCTCCCAGGCATCGTCCCTGCCGTCAACCGGCTGGCCGTCCAGCTCACCGGAAATCGTGAGTACACCGACATCTCCACGGGCGTCTTCACCCAGAACCGAGACGTGCGGTTCAAGGAGATGGAGTACGCGCTTCCGGCCGAGAACGTCCGTCCGGCCTTCGAGGCGATGCGCGCGCTGATCGACGAGCGCGGCTGGAAGATCTCGTTCCCGGTCGAGGTGCGCTTCGCCGCGGCCGACGACCTGTGGATGTCGACGGCGTACGGCCGCGCATCCGGGTACATCGCCGTGCATCGCTACTGGCGCGAGAATCCCGCCGAGTACTTCGAGGCGGTCGAGCAGATCATGCTCTCGTTCGGCGGGCGTCCGCACTGGGGCAAGATGCACACACTGGATGCCTCGATCCTGCGCGAGCGCTACGCGCGGTTCGACGATTTCGTCGCGCTGCGCGACAGGCTCGATCCCGATCGCCGGTTCCAGAACGACTATCTCGCTCGCGTGCTGGGCGGGTAGCCGCTGGGGCGCGCGTCAGCAAGCCGGGGGTTTGGGGCGGAGCCCCATTGGTGGCGCGCGTCAGCAAGCCGGGGGTTTGGGGCGGAGCCCCATTGGGGGGCGTGAAGTGTGCCCCGGGATGGCTAGGATTGCGCCTATGTGGGAGTGGCTGATCCCTGTCATCATCGTCGTGGCACTGGTCCTCGTCGTGGGCATCTACCTGTGGGCGACGTACAACTCGCTCGTGGCGCTGAACGTCCGCGTGGACGAGGCGTGGAGCGACATCACCGTGCAGCTCAAGCGCAGAGCCGATCTGCTTCCGAACCTCATAGAGACCGTCAAGGGCTATGCCGCCCATGAGAAGGCGGTGTTCGAGAACGTCACGCGCGCTCGTGCCGAGACGCTCTCGGCGACGGGTCCCGCCGAAGCGGGGGTTGCAGAAGGCCACATGCAGCAGGCGCTGAAATCGCTGTTCGCGGTCGCTGAGGCGTATCCCGCCCTGCAGGCGAGCCAGAACTTCCTCCAGCTGCAGCAGTCGATCGTCGACACTGAAGACAAGGTGCAGGCGTCTCGCCGGTTCTACAACGGCGGAGTGCGCGAACTCAACACCAAGATCAAGGTCTTCCCCAACAACCTCTTCGCGCGCAACCTCGGGTTCAGCGAGAGCGAATTCTTCGAAGTCGTGGACGGCGCCGCGATCTCAGAGCCCCCGCGCGTTCAGTTCTGAGCCGACAGGCACTCACCCGGCGGCGACGAGATCATCCGGCTCGTCGGGCTCCTCGGCGCTGAGCGAGACAGCCTCACCGGGGCCGGCCGCGTGGCGACGGGCCCCGGGCATCACAGCGGCGAGATCATCGGTCGCATCACCCCAGTGCGAGATCGAGATGTCGCCGAGTCCCTGCCAGTGGGCAGCGAGGCGAAGTTCGTCGGCGAGGCGGGGAGCGGCATCCGCCGGCCGCCCGTGCTCCCACCACGCCGACTGCACGAGGAGGGTGGATGCCGCCCGGTCGGCTTTGAGGTCGACCCGCCCGACCACGTCGTCGCCGACGAGGACAGGCAGGGAGTAGTACCCGAAGCGGCGCTTGGGGGCGGGAGTGTAGATCTCGATGCGGTACTCGAAGTCGAAGAGCCGCTCCGCGCGATCGCGGAACCAGACGACCGGATCGAACGGCGTGAGGATGGCGGCGGCGTCGACGCGACGGGGGAGCGCCGCATCACGGTGCACCCATGCCCGGGCCGGCCGTCCGGCGCTCGTCCAGCCCTTCACCTCGACGGCCTCCAGCTCGCCGCCGGCTTCGAGGTCGGCGATCGCGGCCATGATGCGGGGCCGATCCCGGATGCGCCAGTAGTCGGCGAGGTCGGCGGCCGTCGCGACGCCATATGCGACGGCAGCCCGGCGCACCAGCTCGCGCACGGCGTCGTCTCGATCGACAGGTGCGGCCAGCACCTCGGCAGGAATCACCTGCTCGGCCAGTCCATAGCGTCGCTCGAACCCGCGCCGCCCTGCGATGGCCACCTCGCCGAAGAGCCAGAGGTACTCGAGCGCGTTCTTGACGACGTCCCAGTCCCACCAGGGTCCGCGGCGATCCTGCTTCGCGTCGTGCTCGATCTCGGCGGGGCGGAGCGGACCTCGTGCGGCGAGCTCGGCCCGCACCCACTCGACGATCTCGCGGTTCGAGGCATACCAGCTGTCTGCGCGCTCACTGTAGCGAGCACGCATGTCGTCCATGCGGAAGCGGAACAGTGCCCAGTCCTCGGCGGGGATGAACGAGGCGACGTGGGCCCAGTACTCCACGTAGGGCGCGCGACGGGCGAAGAGCAGCCGATCCAGGGCGGCGGGGTCGTAGGCGCCGACGCGTGAGAACAGCGGCATGTAGTGCGAGCGCGCGAACACGTTGACTGAATCGATCTGCAGCGTCCCCATCCGGGCGATGGCGGAATTGAGCTGGCGTGTGCCCGCCGAGGAGGGGCGGGGTCTGCCGAAACCCTGCGCGGTGAGTGCGATCCGACGTGCCTCGGCATCGCTCAAGGTCTGCTTCACCGGGCCAGCCTAACGACGGGGTGCGACACCCGCGCGGGCCGGGCGCGGAGGGCCCGAGCCCTAGACTGGCCGGATGAGCGGCTCCGACGAAAAGCCCCCCGGCTCCGTGTTCGACGCGCTCAGGGATCGCCGGAGAATCGTCGTCAACGACGTGACCGACGGGCTCCCACGAGGACTCCGCGTGGCCACCGCGTACGCGTGGCGCCTGCTCGTGATCGCGGCTGCGCTCGGCGTCGGTGTCTGGCTCGTGATCCAGCTCAAGCTCCTCGTCATCCCCCTTCTGGTCGCGACGCTCATCACCGCGCTCCTGTGGCCTGCCTTCCGATGGATGCTGAACCACCGCGTGCCCCGGTGGCTGGCCACGGTCGCCAGCGCGGTCGGTGCGATCGCCATCATCGCCGGTCTCGTGTGGCTCGTCGTGTGGCAGGTGAGTCGCGAGTGGTCTGACGTCCAGGAACGCTCCGTCGCGGCGGCACAGCAGTTCCGCCAGTACCTCATGGACGGGCCCCTCGATCTCACCGCCACCCAGATCGACGACCTCCTGTCGCAGGGCTGGACCTTCGTCCAGCAGCAGGCCGAGCTGCTGCTCTCCGGCGCCCTCGCCATCGGGACGACCGTCGGCCACGTCGCCACGGGTGCGGTGCTCGCCTTCTTCATCCTGCTCTGCCTCCTGGCCGACGGCGCCGGCATCTGGCGCTGGACGACCCGCCTGTTCCCCCAGCGCTCACGTCTCGCGGTGGACGGCGCCGGCCGGGCGGGCTGGGTGACGGTCGTGGACTACGCCAGAACGCAGCTGCTCGTCGCGACGATCGACGCGACGGGCATCGGACTCGGCGCCTTTCTGCTCGGGGTGCCTCTCGCGATCCCCGTCGCGGTGCTCGTCTTCCTCGGCGCCTTCATCCCCATCGTCGGCGCCGTCATCTCAGGCACCCTCGCGGTCTTCCTCGCCCTGGTCTACAACGGGCCGTGGACGGCGTTCTGGATGCTCATCGTGGTCCTCGGCGTCCAGCAGCTCGAAGGACACGTCCTCCAGCCGCTGCTGATGGGATCCGCCGTCAAGGTGCACCCGCTCGCGGTCGTCCTCGTCGTCGCGGGCGGCGCCATGATCGCCGGCATCCCCGGAGCCCTCTTCGCGGTGCCCATCGCCGCGTTCATCAATGTCGTCGCGGTGTATCTCAGCTCGCGGTCATGGGAGACGGGACAGAGCCCGCACGGTGACCTGATCTGGGACACGGTCCCGCGCCCCAGAAGGAGTCGTGCATGACACTGTCCGCCACTGTGCCGGGACTCGCCGAATTCGAGGATGCCGCAGCCGTTCTGAACGGCGTCATCTCGACGACGCCGCTCGACAAGTCGCTCTTCCTCTCGGAGCTGCTCGACGTGCCGGTGTACCTGAAGCTCGAGAACCTGCAGCGGACGGGATCCTTCAAGATCCGCGGAGCGGCCTATCGCCTGTCACGGCTCACCGCCGAGGAGCGCGCGCGGGGAGTGGTCGCGGCGTCCGCCGGCAACCACGCGCAGGGCGTCGCGCTCGCGGCGCAGGCGCTCGGCATCCCGGCGACCATCTTCATGCCGCTCGGCGTTCCGGTGCCCAAGCTCCTCGCGACGCGCGGATATGGAGCCGATGTCGTGCTCGAAGGGGCGACCGTCGAAACGCCGCTGCGACTCGCGGCGGAGTTCGCTGAGCGCACGGGCGCCGTCTTCATCCATCCCTTCGACCACCGCGACGTGATCGTGGGCCAGGGGACGCTCGGACTCGAGCTCTACCGCGATCTGCCCGAGGTCGACACCGTGGTGCTCGGGATCGGCGGCGGGGGACTGATCGCCGGCGTCGCAGCCGCGATCAAGGCGCGTGCGGCGCTCGACGGTCGCACGGTGCGCATCATCGGCGTGCAGGCCGAGAACTCGGCCGCCTATCCGAGTTCGCTCGAGCTCGGGCACCCCGTCGACGTCCTCACCCGTCCGACGATCGCCGACGGCATCGCGGTCGCGCGGCCCGGCGCGATCCCGTTCGAGATCATCCGGGAACTCGTCGACGAGGTCGTGACCGTCACCGAGGACGACATGGCGCGCGCTCTGCTCGTGCTCCTCGAGCGCGCCAAGCAGGTGGTCGAGCCTGCGGGCGCCGTGGGGGTCGCCGCGATCCTGGCGGGCAAGGTCCAGGCGAGCGGGCCCGTGATCTCGGTCCTCTCCGGCGGCAACATCGACCCGCTGCTGCTTCAGCGGGTCGTGGCGCACGGGCTGGCGGCATCCGGTCGGTACATGACGCTGCGGATCCCGCTGCCAGACCGCCCCGGCCAGCTCGCGCGGGTGTCAGACCTGCTCGCACAGGCGGGCGCCAACGTCACCGAGGTGCTGCACACCCGTCACGGCCAGGGCCTGCAGATCAGCGAGGTGATCCTGCAGCTCAGCGTCGAGACGCGCGGCGAGGAGCACCGCGCACACGTCATCGCGACCCTCGAGGAAGCGGGCTTCCTGCCGACGGTGGTGGCGGACTAGAGGAGCACGGCGCGGGAGCTCACTGCCCCGCGTACGTCTCGACCTTCACGATCTCGACGGTGATCGAGCGCCCGTTGGGTGCGGTGTAGGACGTGTTCTCGCCTTCGCGCAGGCCGATGATCGAGCTGCCGAGGGGCGATGCTTCGCTGTAGACGTCGAGCTCCGAGTTGGCCGCGATCTCGCGGCTGCCGAGAAGGAAGATCTCTTCGCCGCCGGCGACGAGCGCTGTGACGACGACACCGGGCTCGACGACGCCTGTGCTCTCGGGAGCGACTCCGACCTTGGCATCCTTCAGCAGACCCTTGAGCGTGCGGATGCGGGCCTCCTGCTTGCCCTGCTCATCCTTGGCGGCGTGATAGCCGCCGTTCTCCTTGAGGTCGCCTTCTTCGCGGGCGGCCTCGATGCGCTTGGCGATCTCCTCCCGGCCCGTGGTCGAGAGGTGCTCGAGCTCCGCGGTGAGACGGTCGTAGGCATCCTGCGTCAGGAATGTGACGGGGGCGTCGCTGGACACGTCGTTCTCCTCTTCAAAGTGCTGAAAAAGTGCTGGTATGGCGAGTGGTGATACTGCGAGTGGCGATGCTGAGAGTGGCGATAAGCCGAGACGCCCCGGCTCCCGCCAGGGCGTCTGCAATTCAAGTGCGTGCCAGACTACGTCACCCAGCAGGAGTTGACAAAACCGGTCGTGGCTTCGCCGACGGTCGGCACGGTCTCCCGGAATGCCCGTGCGTGGGTCTCGCCGGCGGCGATCTCGACGACCTTCCAGCCGACGACGCCGTGCTGGACATCCTGCGCCTCGAGCGCGCAGGCGACCGCTGATCCGGGAGGGGCACTCAGCTGGAATTCGACCACCACGGTGCGCGCATCGACCACGTGGAAGCCGGTGGCGTCTGCCTCGACCGTGTTGACTGCGTTCGCCACGATCATCCACGCGAACGCGCCGATCGCCAGTGCGCCGATGGTCGAGGCGATGACGACTGCCCATCGGGTGCCCCGCCGACGCACGCGGCCATAGCGCTCGTCGAGCATCTGCTGCGTCGTCATGCGGGTCCTGTCGGGCGAATTAGGCTGGACCTCCAGGCTAGACGTTCCCGGAACGAGGAATCCCGATGCACGCTGCGCTCGCGGCACTCTCCCGCGCGGCATCCACCGCGACTCCGACTCCGACCCCGGCGGTCGACCCGAATCTGGTGACGCCGGGTCCGTGGGGATTCGTCGCGATCGCGTTCCTCGCGGTCGCCGTGATCCTCCTGGTGTGGGACATGATGCGCCGTATCCGCCGTGCGCGCATCCGGTCCGAGATCGACGAGATGCTCGACGCAGAAGAGGCCGCGGCCCGCGGCGAGGGGCCTGACGACGCCCCCACCGCCACGGGGGATAAGCCGCGCGATCAGGGGTAGATCGGGTCGATCGCGATCAGCAGGCACGCCGTCCAGTGGCAGAGGAAGGCGAGCACCGTGCAGACGTGGAAGATCTCGTGGAACCCGAAGTGCCCTGGCCACGGGTTGGGGCGCTTCATCGCGTAGATCACCGCGCCGATCGTGTACAGGATGCCGCCGATCGCCACGAGGATCACCATGACCCAGTTGGCCTCGATCAGTGCGGGCATGTACATCACAGCCGCCCAGCCGAGCGCCAGGTAGAGCGCGACATAGAGCCAGCGCGGGGCGTCGATCCAGAACACGCGGAACAGGATGCCGAGGATGGCGCCGCCCCAGACGATCGAGAGGATCGTCACCGCTTGCTGGGGCGGAAGGCCGAGCACCGAGATCGGCGTGTAGGTGCCGGCGATCAGGAGCAGGATGTTCGCGTGGTCGATCCGCTTGAAGACGGCCTTGGTCTTGGGCTTCCAGTCGAAGCGGTGATAGAGCGCTGAGTTGCCGAAGAGCAGCAGCGACGTCGCCACGAACACCGCGCACGACCATTTCGCGGCAGGTCCCTGAGCGACGGCGATGAGGACGATTCCGGCCACCAGAGCCACAGGGAACGTCCCCGCGTGGATCCAGCCGCGCCACGACGGCTTGAGCTCGACCGCGGCGCTGGCCTCTCCGGCCTCGAGGAGCGGGAGCTGCGGCATCTCGACGCCGTCGTCCTCGACGTCGTCCACGTCGTCCATGGCGGAATCCTCGGGTTTGCGGTTCACGCGAGAAGCCTACGACTCCGCGCATACCTCAAGCGGCACGCACCCGACCCGCCGCGACCCCGCTTCGAGAGGGGACATCGGTGCGCGGGGAGAGGGCGTTGTACGGTAGGCGTGTGACGGCGTCGAACGAGGGCAGAGGGCCCCTCTACCGGCTCTACATCAACCGCCTCCGTCGTCGCATCGATCATGACGCCGCCCCTCACCACATCGCCATGATGATCGACGGGAACCGGCGATGGGCCCGGCAGCTGGGCTACGACACCGCGGCGCACGGACATCGTGCCGGCGCAGCCAAGATGCGGGAGTTCCTCCGCTGGTGCGACGACATCGGCGTCCGCGTCGTCTCGCTGTACCTGCTCTCCAACGACAACCTCCGCAAGCGCGATTCGCGGGAGCTGGCCGACCTCATCGAGATCATCGCCGAGCTCGCCGACGGGCTCTCGCACGAGAAGGACTGGCGCGTGCAGCATGTGGGCCGCGCCGACATCCTGCCCCCGGAGCTCGCGCGCGTGCTGGCGGATGCCGAAGCGCGCACCCGCGAGAAGTCCGGGCTCCACGTCAACCTCGCGGTCGGCTACGGAGGCCGTGGCGAGATCGTGGATGCCGTGCGGAGCATCATCATGAAGCACGACGAGGAGGGCGGCTCGCTCGAGGAGCTCGCGGCCAGCCTGACGCCGGAGCAGATCGGCGAGCACCTCTACACGGGCGGCCTTCCCGACCCCGACCTCGTGATCCGCACCTCGGGGGAGCAGCGCCTGAGCGACTTCCTGCTGTGGCAGAGCGCGCACAGCGAGTTCTACTTCGTCGAGGCGCTCGGTCCCGACCTGCGCGAAGTCGACTTCCTGCGCGCGATCCGAGACTTCACCACCCGAGATCGGCGCTTCGGCGGCTGATCACGCCCGGAATCGGCCGTCCCACGGTGTGATCGCCTGCATGCCAGAATGGCGATGTGACCGATTGGGAGTCCTTCCTCACCTCATTCGACGGCGAACCCGGGTATCTGGACTGGGCGGCGTTCGGCCCCCTGTCGCCGAACGTCCGGGCAGAGGTCCACGCTGACGCCGAGCTGCTCGGCTCCGGCAGGCCGTCGAGCCTCGACCTCGTCGCCGATCACGCACGTGAGGCTCGCGATCTGCTCGCTCAGCTGCTTCCGGACGGATGCCGAGCAGGTGGTGCTGCAGCCGTCGACGACCTACGGGCTCATGCAGGCGATCTACGGCCTCTCCGGCGGCCTCATGGTCTCTCGTGCCGAGTTCCCCAGTCTCACCGTCGCGGCATCCCGCGCTGAGACCGCCTCCGACCGCCTTCAGGTCCAATGGCTGGAGGCGCCCGGAGGCTTCGTGACCCCCGAGGCGGTCCGTGAGGCGCTGACGGACGACACCGAAGCGGTCGCGCTGAGCTTCGTCGACTTCCGGACCGGGTACCGGGCAGACCTCGGCGCGCTGCGCGACGTCATCGGCGACCGGCTCCTCATCGTCGACGCAGTTCAGGGGATCGGAGCGGTGGATGCCGACTGGTCCGCCGCCGACGTCGTCTGCGGCAACGGCTACAAGTGGCTCCGCGCCGGCCGCGGTACCGGCTTCTCGTGGTTCAGCGAGCGCGCGCTCGAGCGGATCGCCCCCGTGCTGTCCGGCTTCGCGGGCGTGGACGGGGATCTGCCGGTCGATGCAGTACCCCCGCCGGCACCGTCGGCGCAGGCGTTCAGCGTGTCGGGTCCGGATCATCTCGCGTTCGCACGCCTCGCGACGGGCGTGCGCGACGTGCTCGAGGCGGGTATCGAGTCGATCGAGAGCGAACTGGTGGCACGGTCCGGCGACGTCATGTTCTTCGCCGACCGCTACGACATCCCCGTGGTGACCCCTCGCGAGCCGGCACGGCGTGCCGGAATCGTCGCGCTGGCCCCCGCGCCGCCGGATGCCGCACCTCTGGCCGCATCGCTGGCCAATCACGGCCTCACGGTCACGGTACGGTCCGACCTCGTGCGGGTCGCGCCGCACGTCGGCACGGGAGCGGATTCCCTGCGCCTGTTCGGCGATGCGCTCGCGGCGTTCTCATCGACGCGCGTGTGGTGACAGCACGGTTCACTCACCGTGCACGGATCTCCGCGGCATCCGTCAGCTGTGCAGTCCGTTGTTCACCAACCTGTAACAGCAATCCAGCGTGTCTGCCGCGGCTCCGTAACACGGCGGACGTAGCGTCGAGCCAACGGGCAAGGAGCCTGTTCGAGTCGGCCTTTCGGATTGCGACTCGTGACCCTGGTCGACTCGCTGACTGCCGGGCGAACAGCCCGGGGCGGGAGTGGGTTGTGACCACACGAGCACCACACAGGCAGCACCGCGAGACGGCTCTCGAGGCCGATGCAGTGGGGGAGGTGCTCTGCACATACGTGCTGGACACCTCGGTGCTGCTGAGCGATCCGCGGGCCTTCTTCCGCTTCGCCGAGCACAACGTCGTGATCCCGGTCGTCGTGATCACCGAGCTCGAGGGCAAGCGGCACGACCCCGAGATCGGGTACTTCGCGCGTCAGGCGCTGCGTCACCTCGATGAGCTGCGCATCGAGCATGGACGCCTGGACTTCCCCGTGCCCGTCGGCGAAGGCGGCACGCTCCGCGTCGAGCTGAACAACACCGACCCGACCGTGCTGCCCTCCGGCATGCGCCTCGGCGACAACGACAGCCGCATCCTCGCTGTGGCCCTGCACCTCGCGCAGGACGAGCAGGAAGTGGTCGTCGTCTCCAAGGACCTGCCGATGCGCGTCAAGGCGGCGTCGCTCGGCATCACGGCCGAGGAGTACCTCGCCGAGCAGGCGGTCGACTCCGGCTGGACCGGGATCGCGACGCTCGACGTCTCGGGCGACGAGCTCAGTGACCTCTACGAGAGCGAGGTCGCACTCAGCGAAGGCGTGATCGGACTGCCGATCAACACGGGCCTCATCATCCACTCGGAGCGCGGCTCGGCACTCGGACGCGTCACGGGCGAGGAGTCGTATCGCCTCGTCCGAGGCGACCGGGACGTCTTCGGCCTGCACGGCCGTTCCGCCGAGCAGCGCATCGCGATCGACCTCCTCATGGACCCCGAGGTCGGCATCGTCTCGCTCGGGGGGCGCGCCGGCACCGGAAAGTCGGCCCTCGCGCTGTGCGCGGGCCTCGAAGCCGTCCTGGAGCGCCAGCAGCAGAAGCGGATCATCGTCTTCCGTCCGCTCTTCGCCGTCGGCGGACAGGAGCTCGGATATCTGCCCGGCGACGCGCAGGAGAAGATGAACCCGTGGGGACAGGCCGTGTTCGACACGCTGGGCTCGGTCGTCTCGGGCAATGTCATCGAAGAGGTGATCGAGCGCGGGCTGCTCGAGGTCCTGCCGCTCACGCACATCCGGGGACGCTCGCTGCACGACGCCTTCGTGATCGTCGATGAGGCGCAGTCGCTCGAGCGCAACGTGCTGCTCACGGTCCTGAGCCGGATCGGCCAGAACTCGAGAGTCGTGCTCACGCACGATGTCGGTCAGCGCGACAACCTCCGCGTGGGTCGTCACGACGGCATCGCGTCGGTGATCGAGACGCTCAAGGACCACTCCCTCTTCGGGCACGTGACCCTCGTCCGCTCCGAGCGCTCAGCCATCGCGGCGCTCGTGACCGATCTGCTGGAGGCCAGCGAGCTCGCCTGACCAGACGCTGATCCGAAGGGGCCGGGATGCTGCATCCCGGCCCCTTCTGCACCTCGTTCAGGTGCGTGGACATGAGTCCCAAGATGAGAAGAGTCTCATGCCGTTCTCCCCGTCCTCTCACTCTCGAGTGGCACCATGGAAGGGATGCAGGGCCTCATGCTCTGCGTCTGCCACTGGGGGCATTCGATACGGAGTGACGAATGGACGCACGCACGGGATTCGCCGCAGGCGGATTCATCGTCGGCGCGACCGTTTGTCGCCGTCGCGTGCGCCGTCACCCTGAGCAACAGTGCCGCGCTCGCCGATGCGCCCGGCGTCGCCGCCGGTCTCGCCACGATCCGCGTGAGCCCCTCGTCGGCCGGCACGACTGCCACGCCGCGCGCATCCGCGCCTGCGGTCAGCGCACCCGAGAACTCGGCGCCCGCCCCGTCGGCCGCGGCAGAGGTGGTTCCCGCCCCTGAGCCGCGCGATGTGTCGGCTGCCGTGGAGGCGCCGGCCGTCCCCGCAGCCGAGGCTCCCGCTGCCCCTGTCGCCCCGGCCCCGGCCGCCCCCGACTATCTGACCCTCTCGAAGGATCAGATCCAGGACGAGGCGGTGCGCAGCGGATCATGGGATCAGCTGAGAGCGTGGGCCGTCGCTCAGGGCTGGACCGAGCAGCGCATCGGGCACTGGATCGAGATGCTGCAAGGTAATGCACTGTCAGACGCGGGCAGGGGATCGCTCGCCGATTCCGCCCACAACAAGACTCCCGCGAACGCGGGCCACGAGAGCGGACGATATTGGTCCGGCGTGAATAAGACGCAATCGCCGAAGCCCCCACGAGGCGATTGACGCGGGCCGGAGTCCCCCAGCTCCGACCCCTTCCCAGCCCCCGGCGTCCCCCAGCGCCGGGGGCTTCTCTCTGCCTGGAGGGCTTCCGGGAGTCGCTCCGGGAACTCACTGCCCGGATTACTCCCAGCGGTAGCCGGAGCCGCGGACGGTCGCGATGTGGTGCTGCCCGAGCTTGCCGCGCAGGTACCTGACGTAGACATCGACGACGTTCGAGCCGGGGTCGAAGTCCAGTCCCCACACGCGGCTCAGCAGCTGCTCGCGGCTGAGCACGTGGCCGGGGTTGCGCAGGAACTGCTCCGCGAGCGCGAACTCCCGCGCCGAGAGCTCCACTTCGCGATCTGCGACGGTAGCGCGGCGGCCGAGGATGTCGAGCACCACGTCGCCGTGGACGAGCGAGGTCGACGCGGGTTGAGCGCTCTCGCGCAGACGCGATCGCACCCGCGCGAGCAGCTCGTCGAAGGTGAACGGCTTCGACATGTAGTCGTTGGCTCCGGCATCCAGTCCCTCGACGGTGTCTCGGGTGCTGGAGCGCGCGGTGAGCATGATGACCGGCACGACGCTGCCTCGGTCGCGGAGCTCCCGCAGCACCTCGAAGCCGTCGATCGTCGGAAGTCCCACGTCCAGCAGCACCAGGTCGATGTCCGGTCGCAGGGCTCGATCGAGCGCCTCGGCGCCGTCTTCTGAGATCGTCGTCACGTAGCCCGCCGCTTCGAGGCCCCGGCGCACGAATGCGGCGATTCGCGGCTCGTCTTCTGCGATCAGGATGCGGGTCATCCGGCCGCCTCTCGTTGGAGCACGACATCGCCGGCACGGACCGGCTGGGGGAGTGCCGACGACGGAAGGGGCAGGTGGATCGTGAACGTCGCACCGCCGCCCGGAGTGTCGGTGACAACGCAGCGGCCGCCGTGTGCCTTGGTGATGGCATCGACGATCGCAAGTCCGAGCCCCGAGCCCCCGACGGTCCGCTTGCCATGTGCGCGGTCGAAGCGCCGGAAGATGCGGTGCCGCACCGCGGGGGGGATGCCGGGCCCGTGGTCGAGCACCCAGAGCCGCGCATCCTGATCGTCCAAGGCGCTTCCGATCTCGATGGGTGATCCCTCGGGAGTGTACTTGGCGGCGTTGTCGGCCAGTTGCAGCCACGCCTGCAGCAGCCGATCCTGATCGGCGCGGATGGTGCCGACGGCTTGAACCTGCACGCTCCACTCGTGCCCGGGGATGGCCGTCACCAGCTCACCCACGCGTGCGGTGAGGCTCGCAAGGTCGACGTCGCTCAACTCGAACTGCTCGCCCTCGACGGTGGCGAGCAGGTCGATGTCGTCGACCAGGCGATTCATCCGGTCAAGCTCCGCTATCCCGATGTCGCGAATGGTCTCCACGTCTTCCGCGTCCGAGGGGTCCATCATCTCGAGGTGGCCGCGGATGATCGTGATGGGCGTCTTGAGCTCGTGGCGCACGTCATCGAGCAGCTGACGCTGCACGTCCACCGAGCCTTCCAGCCGATCGAGCATCGAGTTGACCGTTCGAGTCAGGTCGGAGATGTCATTGTTGCCTCCTCCCTCCGGAAGTCGAGGAGACAGATCGGTGATGGTGATCGAGTCCGCGGCATCGCGGAGGTCCCGGATCGGGGAGAGCAGACGTCCGGAGACGAACCAGCCCACGATCGCGATCGCGACGACCATGGCGACCGCCGCTATCCAGTACGTTGCGACGGCGGCCGTCACCGGCGCGAGCTCATTCTGCAGCTCCACCGCCCGGATGTAGAGTCCGGACTGAGAGTCGCCCTCCACCTCGACGGGGATCGCGATGTACCTGAGCGACCCCTGATCCGTCGCGGCGGTGCCGATGACCGTCCCGCCCTTCGCCTTGGCCTCCGCGACGGCTCGTTCGATGAGGCCCGACTCCTGCGAGATGTCGAAGCCCGACAGGGTTGCGGGACGATAGCGGGGCTTCCCGTCGATCACGGCGAGCGAAGACTCGTTGCGTCCCGTGACGAGCAGCGCCACCGCGGCGTGGAGGTACTCCCGGACCGTCGAGTAGTCGGCCCGGTCGAGTCCCTCGACGGCGGTGGGGGTATCGCTGGTTCCGGCATTCGTGTCCGCTGCTGTCGTGCCAGCGACGGTCTCGAGCATCTGGACCTGCGCGCGCAGCCGATCGTCCACGTCGTTGATGACGCGTTCTCGTTGCACGAGGAAGGTCACGCTGCCCACGATCGCCAGACCGATGCACGCGACCGCGAGGATTGCTCCCAAGATGCGGGCGCGCGCCGAGATCGGTCTGGGCGAACGCGTCATGCCCTGATTATCGCCCCGCGCCGACCGCCGCGATACGCGCTCGGCCGCCTGATCAGCCAGGGTGCGTCATCGAGAGCAGATCGAGCTTCTCGTCCAGCTGTTCCAGGGTCAGCTCTCCGCGCTCCACATAGCCGAGGTCGAGCACCGCCTCGCGGACGGTGATGCCCTTCGCCACCGAGTGCTTCGCGATCTTCGCGGCCGCTTCGTAGCCGATGAGCTTGTTGAGCGGTGTGACGATCGAGGGTGACATGCCGGCGTATGCCGCGGCGCGGTCGACGTCGGCTTCCAGGCCCTCGATCGTCTTGTCGGCGAGCAGGCGTGACGCGTTCGCGAGCAGCCGGATCGACTCGAGCAGCGCCGTGCCCATGACCGGGATGGCGACGTTCAGCTCGAAGGATCCGGAGGCGCCCGCCCACGCGATCGTCGCGTCATTGCCGATGACCCGCGCGCACACCATGAGGGTCGCCTCGGGGATCACGGGGTTGACCTTGCCGGGCATGATCGACGAACCGGGCTGCAGATCGGGGATGTGCAGCTCGCCGAGGCCCGTGTTCGGGCCCGAGCCCATCCAGCGCAGGTCGTTGTTGATCTTCGTGAGCGAGACCGCGATCGTGCGCAGGGCTCCGGATGCCTCGACGAGGCCGTCGCGGTTGGCCTGGGCCTCGAAGTGGTCCTTCGCCTCGGTGATCGGAAGCTCGGTGTCGGCGACGATGAGCTCGATGACCTTCTGCGGGAAGCCGAGCGGCGTGTTGATGCCCGTGCCCACGGCCGTGCCGCCGAGCGGCACCTCGGCGACGCGGGGGATGACCGCCTGGACGCGCTCGATCCCCAGGCGCACCTGGCGGGCGTAGCCGCCGAACTCCTGCCCGAGGGTGACCGGGGTCGCGTCCATGAGGTGCGTGCGCCCGGACTTGACGACGGACTTCCAGTCCTCGGCTTTCGTCTCGAGGGCGACGGCGAGGTGGTCGAGCGCCGGGATGAGCGCGTCGATCAGATCCTGCGTCACGGCGATGTGCACGGAGGTCGGGAAGACGTCGTTCGAGGACTGCGATGCGTTGACGTGGTCGTTGGGGTGCACCGTCTGGCCGAGATCCTGCGTCGCGAGCGTCGCAAGCACCTCGTTCATGTTCATGTTCGACGAGGTGCCGCTGCCGGTCTGATAGACGTCGATCGGGAACTGGTCGACATGACCGCCGGCGATGACCTGGTCGGCCGCGCGGGCGATGGCGTCGGCGATGGTGGCGTCGAGCGTGCCGAGCTCCTTGTTCGCCAGGGCCGCGGCCTTCTTGATCCGTGCGAGCGCGACGATCTGCGCCGGGTCGAGCGGGTCACCCGAAATCGGGAAGTTCTCCACCGCGCGCTGCGTCTGGGCGGCGTAGAGCGCGTTGCTCGGAACGCGCACCTCGCCCATGGTGTCGTGTTCGATGCGGTAATCGGTCTCGGTCACTTCTTCGTCCTCCGAAGGGTCAGGGTGGTTTCAGGCCGCGTCATCGATGACGCCGACCGTGATCGAAGGCACGACGGTGCCCTCGTCAAGGCGGTAGTTCGCGCCGACCAGCGCCACGCGGCCCTCGGCGACGGCGTCGCTGATGAGCTCCGATGCCTGCAGCAGTTCCGACACGGTGTTGAGCAGGTGCTCCCGTCCGACCGACTCCGGGTCGATGTCCACGGGGCCCTCCACGCCGATCACGCGGCGCACCGCAGTGACGATCGGTGCGATCTGGAGCCAGATGTTCGGCGGCAGGAGAGGTGCTTCCGGCTGGGTGCTGTCGATCGCGGCGCGCACCGCCCCGCACTCGTCGTGGGCGAGCACGACGATGAGCGGCACTTCGAGCACCGCCACCGCGTATTCGAGACTGCCGATGACCGAGGCCGAGGTCACCTGACCCGCATTGCGGACGACGAACAGGTCGCCGAGGCCCTTGTCGAAGATGATCTCGGCAGCGAGGCGCGAGTCCGAGCAGCCGAAGAGTGCGGCACGGGGCTTCTGGCCCGCCCGCGAGCTCATGACGCCGCTCGACATCCTGGCGAGGATGAATCGGCTCACCCGAGACGAAGCGGTCGTTGCCGCGCATCATCTCGTTCCAGACCTTCCCGGGGGTGGGACCGTCGGTCATCGTTCCTCCTCGGCGATCTCGCGCAGCTGGTCGGCAAGAGCCGCCGCCGCGACCTTCGCGGTCTTCTCGTCCGCCGAGCCGTACACCAGCACGGTGTCACTGCCGGCCTGGGTGCTCATGGCGAACGAGACGTTGCCGGCGCGGGAAGGATCGGGGATGTCGTACACGTCCCACACGATCCCGTCGATGGTGACGGTGCCCTCGGAATCGGCGCCGTTGAGCGCGCGCGTGGCCCAGGCGGGATCGGCGTCGAATCCCTGAGCGACCCGCAGGAAGCCGGATGCCTCGTCCGGCACGTAGACGATGGTCCACGCGCGCACCGAGTCGCCTTCGATCCGCGCGGAGTTCGCGAGCCATTCCTCGGGGACGGCCGGGTCGATGACGGTTCTGCCCTCTGATGCCGAGACGTCCGCTGCGACGGCCGAGACGTCGATGGGCTCGCGCTCGGGGAGCGATCCGCGGGGAACGGCGAAGACGATGACGATGACGACGGCGAGGGTCACCAGGAGCGCCGCGACGAGATTGCGGGTGTTCTGGCTGGCGCGATAGGCACGCGAGAACTCGGCCTTGCGGTCGGCGGTCTCCTGCGCGGTCTCGGGACGGCCGAGTTCGGCGACGACCCGCGGCGCTCTCGCCATCACGCGGCTCCGCCGTCCGTGCTCTCCGACGCCGGACGAGCCTCCTCGAGGCGGCGCTTGGCCCCCAGCAGCCACTCCTCGCAGCGCTGCGGCGAGCGCCTCGCCTCGCTCCCACAGGGTGAGCGAGTGCTCGAGCGTCGGCGACCCCTGCTCCAGCTCGGCGACGACGCGCATGAGCTCGTCCCGGGCCTGCTCGAACGACAGCGACGCGACGTCGGGACGGTCTTCGCTCGACACGGTCATGCCTTCCATCCTAATTCGGCGGTGTCGGGCGTCGTGGCCGGTGCCTCGACCTCGAGGGACCGGGGCGACTCCGCGATCTCGCCTTCGGAACGCGCGCCGAACGATCCTCGGGCCACGGTCACGACGACTCCCGCTCCGGGCGGCGCCTGCGCGGCATCCCGCACGATCACTCCGTCGGGCAGATGGGCGATCGCGTAGCCGCGCGCGAGGGTCGAGGCCGGCGACAGCGCGCGAAGCGATGCGCGCAGTTCGGCCATCGACCGGCTCTGGGTCTCGAGCCGGCGCTCGATCACCTCGCGTCCGCGGCCGACCTGCAGCCAGAGGTGGTGGCTGCGCGACTCGATCATCGTCTCGGGAGAGCGCAGCACGGGGCGCGAGCGCACCTGCTCGAGGTGCGCGATGTCGTTCTGCAGCCGGTGGGTGAGGCGCGTCGTCAGGCGGGAGCGCAGCTGCGCGACGGTGGCGCGCTGCTCGGCGACGTCCGGCACGACCCGCTTGGCCGCGTCGGTGGGCGTCGAGGCACGGAGGTCCGCCACGTCGTCGAGGATCGGGTGGTCGTTCTCGTGCCCGATCGCACTGACGACGGGAGTGGATGCCGCGGCCACCGCACGGACGAGCCGCTCGTCGCTGAACCCGAGAAGCGTCTGCGGGTCCCCGCCGCCGCGCGCGACGACGATGACGTCGACGTCGGGGTCGGCGTCGAGGGCCTTGAGAGCCGCGATCACCTCCGGCACGCAGCGGTCGCCCTGCACGGCGACGTGCTTGGTGCGGAAGCGCACCCGCGGCCAGCGCAGCTCGGCGTTGCGGTGCACGTCCTTCTCGGCATCCGAGTTCTCTCCGGTGATGAGTCCGATGACGTGCGGGAGGAAGGGCAGCGGCTTCTTGCGCGCAGGGTCGAACAGCCCCTCGGCGCGAAGCTGGGCGCGCAGGCGCTCCATCCGCTCGAGCTGATCGCCGAGACCGACGTGCCGCATCGACGACACGGAGAAGCTGAACGCGCCCTGCTTGACGAAGTAGTCGGCCTTGACGCAGGCGATCACGTGGTCGCCCACCTTGAGGTCGGCCGGCACCCGCTGGAGCGCGGTCGACCACAGGCGGAAGGAGATCAGCGCCTCGGAGCCGAGGTCCTTGAGCTTGCCGTAGACGTTGCCGCCGCGCCGATCCCACGAGGTGATCTCGCCCTCGACCCAGACCGAGCCCCACTTCTCGATGAAGCCGCGGATCGTCTCGTTGAGCCGCGCGACGGATGTCGGCGCCTGAGGACTCGACTCGCGGGGGTGGACGGACTCCGCGGGCGGCGGCTCCCCGGGCACGACCTCGGCCTGGAAATAACGTCATGGGGTCCTTCCCTCGGGCGGACGCCCTGTGGCTGTTGTGCGCCGCCGTAGACTCGAGGGGTGAGTTCGGCTTCTGCAGCACCCGCGGTCCGCATGCCTATGCCGCGGGTTCCGCGACGGCGTGAGCGCCTCAAGGATATCCCGGTGGACGGACAGAAGCAGGTGCTGCTGGCCTCGCCGCGCGGGTACTGCGCGGGTGTCGACCGGGCGGTCGTGGCCGTCGAGAAGGCGCTCGAGCGCTTCGGCGCTCCGGTGTACGTGCGCAAGCAGATCGTGCACAACATCCACGTGGTGACCGAGCTCGAGGCGGCCGGCGCCATCTTCGTCGAGGAGGTCGACGAGGTGCCCGAAGGCGCCAACGTCGTCTTCAGCGCGCACGGGGTCTCGCCGGCCGTGGTGGCTGCGGCATCCGATCGCGGTCTGCAGGCGATCGATGCGACCTGCCCGCTCGTGACCAAGGTGCACCGCGAGGCGGTGCGCTTCGCGCGCGACGACTACGAGATCCTGCTGATCGGCCACGTCGGGCACGAAGAGGTCGAGGGTACCGCCGGTGAGGCGCCCGAGCACGTCACCATCGTCGGCTCGCCCGAAGAGGCCGACACGGTCGTGGTGCGCGACCCGTCGAAGGTCGTCTGGCTGTCGCAGACGACCCTGTCGGTCGACGAGACGATGGAGACGGTGCGGCGGCTGCGCCTGCGCTTCCCGCAGCTGCAGGATCCGCCTTCGGACGACATCTGCTACGCCACGCAGAACCGCCAGGTGGCGATCAAGAAGGTCGCGAAGGATGCCGAGCTCGTCATCGTCGTCGGCTCCGCCAACTCGTCGAACAGCGTGCGACTGGTCGAAGTGGCGCTCGAGTACGGCGCGAAGGCCGCGTACCGGGTGGACTACGCCGACGAGGTCAAGCAGGAGTGGCTCGACGGCATCTCGACCATCGGCGTCACGAGCGGCGCCTCGGTTCCCGACGTGCTCGTGCAGGAGGTGCTCGAAGAGCTCGCCGGCGCGGGCTACCGCGACGTGCACGAGGTGCGGACGGCGGAGGAGGACCTCATGTTCTCGCTCCCCAAGGAGCTGCGGCAGGATGTCGAGGGCCGGCGCGATGACCGCGCGCTCGGTGGACGGAGCCGCTCGTGAGCACCCCCAGTGCACCCGAGGAGCGCCCCCGCCCGCAGTACGGCGAGTACGCCACGCCCGAGGAGCAGCGCGCTCGCATCCAGCATCCCGACGTCACCTGGGCGCTCGAGACCGGACAGGCCGTCGAGGGCGGTCAGGTCCACCCGGCGCCTGCGGGCGACCGGCGGGAGCACCGGCCGCCGCGCCGGTCTCGCCGATGACTCCGGCGCGGGGGGTCGACCGCGTCGTGACGCTCGCCCTCCTGGCCCTCGGCGCACTCAACGTGATCATCACCGCCGTCACGTACTTCGATCTCGCGGGGCTCGCGAATCAGGCGTTCTCCCTGCTCGGCATCCCGGGTGAATTCACCAACGTCGAATCCGCGCAGCTGTGGGGGCCGATCGCCGCGGTCGCACTCATCGCGGGCTTCGTGCTGACGGCGTTCCTCGCGTGGCGCAGTCTGCGCGCCGGTCGCATCTCGTGGTGGATCCCGGTGGTCGGCGTCGATCCTGACGTACATCGTCGTCTACGTCTGCATCGCCATCCCGCTTCTCGGCGATCCTGCCTTCATGGAGTACGCCACGACGCTCTCCTGACCCGCGCGGGGGATACTCGAGGCACGGGAGTCGCTGTTCTGCCCTTGGGGGCCGGACCGATCTGAACCATTCCCTGCGCCGGATCGTGCTCTCTGCGAGGAGGTCTGCCGTGCCGCTCGACCAGGAAGCGCGTCTCGTCGCGCTCTACGACGCGCACGCGGCGCCCATCTGGCGCTATGTCGTGCGTCTGACCGGCGATCGCGCCGGCGCAGACGACGTCGTGCAGGAGACGCTCCTGCGCGCATGGCGGTCTCCGAGGATCCTCGAGCAGGAGCCTTCGACGACGCGAGCATGGATGTTCACCGTCGCCCGGCACATCGTCATCGACGAGGCGCGCAGCGCGCGCCGGCGTCATGAGCGGACGGTCGACGAGCTTCCCGAACGGGCGACAGGAGACGACACCGACGCGCTCTTCGACGCCATCATCATCCAGGAGGCCCTCGCCTCGCTCACTGCCGAGCATCGAGCGGTCATCGTGAAGGCGTACTACCGCGGACTCAGCATCGCCCAGACGGCGGCCGAGCTCGGCATCCCGGACGGCACCGTCAAATCGCGACTGCACTACGGGCTGCGCGCGCTGCGCCTCGCGCTTCAGGAAAGGGGGGTCACCCGATGAACCCCGAACACCCCCGCTTCGCCCAGTGGGATGCCGCGTATGTCGTCGGCGCTCTGGCACCGGCCGAGCGCCGCGAGTTCGAGGAGCACCTGGCCGACTGCGCCGAATGCCGGCGCGCCGTCGCCGAGCTCTCGCCGGCCGTCGGCCTGCTCTCGCGGCTGACGCCCGAGGATGCCGAGCGCATCGACGCAGAGGCCCAGGCAGTCGGTGCGGGCGAAGATGCGCCGGGCGACGTGAGTCGCCCGGCCGAGATCCTCACGTTCGCGAGGGAGCGGGCGCGTGCGCCGCCGCCGCATGCGCGTCGTCGCGTTCGTCGCCGCTGCCGTGCTGCTCATCGCGGCCGTGGCTGTGCCGTTCGCGGTGTCGTCGTTCGTGCGGCCCGCGGCGGAGTCGTTCGCGCTCCAGAGCGTCGTCGAGATCCCGCTCGAGGCGAGCGTGCGGCTCACGTCGGTCGACTGGGGGACTCGCATCGAGCTCGACTGCCGGTACCCCGCCGCACCGGACGCCGATCCGGATGCCAGCTGGACGTATGCGCTCGCGGTCGTGGACGCGGCGGGGGAGACGTCGACGGTCTCGACCTGGCGCGCGGGACCCGGGTCGACTGCTCGGCTGTCGGCCGGGACCGCCCTGGCTGTCGACGACATCAGCAGTGTCGAGATCCGCTCGATGAGCGGAACCGTGCTGATGAGCTACGACCTGGACGAGCGCTGATGCGATGAGACACCGGATGCCCCGGCCCGCAGTGGGCCGGGGCATCCGGTGTCGTCGTGCTCTGCTCTGTATCGAGCGGTGTCAGCTCTGCGACTTGCCCGCGGAGCCGAGCTGCCGGGTGGCCTCGACGACACGCGCCGCCATCGCGGACTCGGCGACCTTGCCCCAGGCGCGCGGGTCGTAGGCCTTCTTGTTGCCGACCTCGCCGTCGACCTTGAGGACGCCGTCGTAGTTCTGGAACATGAAGCCGGCGACCGAGCGCGTGAACGCGTACTGGGTGTCGGTGTCGATGTTCATCTTGATCACGCCGTTCGAGACGGCGGTCGCGATCTCTTCGTCGGTCGAGCCGCTGCCGCCGTGGAAGACGAGGTCGAGGGGCTTCTCGCCGGTGCCGAACTTCGCTGCGATGCCCTCCTGGATCTCGCCGAGCAGCTCGGGGCGCAGCTTCACGTTGCCGGGCTTGTACACGCCGTGCACGTTGCCGAAGGTGAGCGCGGCGATCCAGCGGCCGTTGTCGCCGAGGCCGAGGCCTTCGACGGCCTTCGTGACGTCGGCGACGGTCGTGTAGAGGGCCTCGTTCGAGCCTTCGTGCTTGACGCCGTCCTCCTCGCCGCCGACGACGCCGATCTCGACCTCGAGGATGGCGTTGATCGCCTTGAGGCGGGGGAGGAGCTGCTGGGCGATCTCGATGTTCTCGTCGAGCGGCACGGCCGAGCCGTCCCACATGTGGGACTGGAAGATCGGGTTGCGGCCCGCCTTGACCTCTTCCTCCGAGGCGGCGATGAGCGGGAGGACGAAGTCCTCGAGCGCCGGCTTGGGGCAGTGGTCGGTGTGCAGGGCGACCGTGATCGGGTAGCTCTTGGCGACCTCGGTCACGTACTTGGCGAACGCCAGGGCGCCCGTCGCGCGGGCCTTGACGGTGTGGCCGGCGAAGTAGTCGGCGCCGCCCGTGGTGACCTGGATGATGCCGTCCGAACCGGCCTCGGTGAGGCCCTGCAGGACGGCGTTGACCGACTGCGAGCTCGCGGCGTTGATCGCGGGGTAGGCGAATCCGCCCGCCTTCGCGCGGTCCAGCATGTCGGCGTACTGCTCTGGGGTTGCGACGGGCATTTCGAGCTCCTTGTTCGGGGACGTTCAGGGCCACTCTAGCGAAGGGGTGTCTGGCGGGGGATGCCTCAGCTTGTCATCCGCCGCGGGCCTCGCCAGTCCTTCGCGCTGGTGAAAGAATCGTGAATCCTTCAGGTCGGAGGTCGCAGAAATACCCAGGTCTGCGACAAGTCCGCGGCTAGGCTGACGACATGGTGAGCCTTACGGAAGACATGAGCCCTCTGCATCCCGATCGCAACCTTGCGCTCGAACTCGTGCGGGCGACGGAGGCGGCCTCGATTCGCGCCGTGCCGTTCATCGGTCGCGGTCAGAAGGAGCTCGCCGACGGCGCGGCGGTCGACGCGATGCGCGCGTTCCTCACGACGGTCAACTTCGACGGCGTCATCGTGATCGGCGAGGGCGAGAAGGACGACGCCCCGATGCTCTTCAACGGCGAGTCCGTCGGCAACGGCCGCGGCCCGCAGTGCGACATCGCCGTCGACCCGATCGACGGCACGACGCTGACCGCAGAGGGGCGCAACAACGCGCTCTCGGTCATCGCGGTGTCGGATCGCGGGACGATGCTCGACGCCTCGTCTGTCTTCTACATGGACAAGATCGTGACCGGCCCGGCCGGTGTCGGTGTCGTCGACATCGAGCTGCCGATCGCCGAGAACATCAACCGCCTCGCGAAGGCGCTCGGCAAGCGCGTCGATGAGCTCGTCGTCTCGGTGCTGAACCGTCCGCGCCACGCGCAGCTGATCCAGGACATCCGCGAAGCGGGCGCCGGCACGCGGCTGATGTCGGACGGCGATGTCGCCGGCGGCATCAACGCCGCACGTCACAACGCTCGCACCGACATGTGCGTCGGCGTCGGCGGCAGCCCCGAGGGGATCGTGACGGCGTGCGCCATCAAGGCGCTCGGCGGGCACATCCAGGGCCGCCTCTGGCCGCGCGACGACGACGAGAAGCAGCGCGGCATCGACGCGGGTCTCAAGCTCGACGGCTATGTCTACGAGGCGGACGAGCTGGTCAAGGGCAAGAACACGATCTTCGTCGCGACGGGCGTCACCAACGGCGAGCTCGTCGCGGGCGTGCGGCGCGAAGGCGACTTCGTCTACACCGAGAGCGTCGTTCTTCGTGGCGCGTCGGGCACGCTCCGCCGGATCACCTCGGAGCACCTGACGTCGAAGTGGCTCTGATCGTCTGACGGCGTCTCGGACGGCCGCTGGGTCGCCCGGCACGTCGACGGCAGCGGGGCGGGCCGGATTGTATCGGTTTCGCGGCGGACGGTTGTGCTCCAGACGTCGACGGCCCCCGTCTGGCAGAATGGCGATGCGTCCAGTCGGGCGCGGAACCGCAGCCGAGGGGATGCCGATGACCGCGCAGAGCACGGGTCCTCAGACCGGAGCACAGGCCGTTCTGCAGAACGCGGCGATCCACAACGCCGCCCGACAGACGGCGATGGCGCAGCATGCCGCGGATCCTGCACGGCGTCCGGACGTCTTCTTCCGCGTACGCCGCGACGAGGGTCACCAGGTCTCGGCGTGGTGGATGATCGGCGCTTTCGTGCTCGTCTCGGCCGGTGTGATCGCCCTGATGAGCCTGGTTCCCGGCGGGGCCTGATCCCTGCAGTCACGTAGCTCTGGCGTGAGTTCTGACCCGAGTGAGGTCAGTCGCGCGGCGTGATCCGCCCGCGGAGCTCGCCCAGATCTGCGGTCAGAGCCGGTTCGGGATCCACGCCGGTGAGCGCCGCTTCTATCGGCTGCTCGGAGCCCGGCGATTCGAGGGTGGCGAGGCCGATCGTGGGCAGCTCGAGAGAGTGACGATTCGCCGAGGGGTCTAGCTCGACCGCGTCCAGCAGCTCAGGCGCCGTCAGCCGGCGAGGCGCACGCTCGATGACCGGCGGCGTCGTGAGGGAGTCGAGCTTCGTCGCGTCGATGCCGGGGAACTTGCGCGCGCTGACGAGCACCCGGGATTCGAGCGACCCGGCGAACTTGTTGTAGCTGTCGACCGTCCGCTCGATGGCTCGGCGCAGGTCGTCGGCGTGCCCGGCGAGGCTGCCGAGTCGTTCGTAGAGCTGGTTGCCGAGCTCGAAGAGCGCGCGCGCTTCTTGCGAGACGTCCTGCTGCGTCCACGTGTAGGCGACGGTCTTGAGGACTGCCCAGAGGTTGACGGGCGAGGCGAGCGCGACGCGCTTGCCGAAGGCGTAGTCGAGGAGCGAGGGATCCTCTTCGAGCGCGGCGGCGAGAAGCGATTCGCTCGGCACGAAGCAGACGACGAACTCGGGGCTCGACGACAGTCCCGCCCAGTACGTCTTCTTCGCGAGGGCGTCGATGTGGGCGCGCACGGCCTTGACGTGCTTCTCGAGCAGGGTCTTGCGTCGCGCCCCTTCGCTGCCCTGGGCGGTGAGCGGGATCGCACTCGCCTCGAGGTAGGCGTCGAGCGGCACCTTCGCGTCGACGGCGAGCGCCTTGTCGCCGGGGAGGCGGATGACCATGTCGGGGCGGCCGGCTCCGGCATCCGTCGTGATCGAGGTCTGCGTCTCGAAGTCCACGTAGCGCGTGAGACCCGCTGCCTCGACGACGCGGCGCAGCTGGGTCTCGCCCCAGACTCCGCGTGTGCTGCCCGAGCGCAGCGCGCTGGCGAGCGATTCGGTCGTGGCGCGCAGCGACTCGCCGGCCTCGTGGGAGTGCCGGAGCTGCTCGGCGAGGGTGCCGAACTGCTCCTGCCGGTCGCGCTCGAGGGTGTCGACCTTGAGCTGCATGGCCTGCAGGGATTCGCTCACCGGGGCGAGGGCACGCAGCACCGCCTGCTCGCGGCGCTCTCGCTCTTCTCGGGTCGCCTGGTCGTGCCGCGTCTGGGCGGCGAGCTCGCGGTAGAGCAGCTGCTGGTGGTCGAGCTGAGCCTGCACGCCCGCACGTGCGGCTTCGGCGGCGGCGAGCGCGCGAGCGGAGCTCTACCGCGCTCCTCGGCCGTGCGGTTCGCGCCGCGCGCGAGCCCCGCGAACCAGCCCGCGAGGACACCGACGGCGAGGCCGATGAGAACGAGAGTCGGGGCGAGCAGTGCATCCATGTGAGAAGCATCTCGCGAACCTCCGACATCGCCGGGGACGGCATCCCGCCGCGTGTCGTGTCGATTGCGGCAACGGTGTCGCCCGTGCGAGGAACGTCAGAACGCGGCCGAGAACTCCGCGAGGTCGAGCATGGGCGCGGGCGACTGCACGGGCGCGGGGATCTGCGAGATCCGGAGTCCGACGGACTGCATGACCGCGTAGATGTCGCGCGCTCCCGTGCGCAGGCCGACGTCGATCATGATGTGGGCGCAGGCGAGCGCATCCGCGGCGGCGTCGTGGTGCGCGAAGTCCATGAAGCCGGCGACCGCGGCGACCGACGGCAGCCGGTAGGAGTCGAGCTGGTAGACGCGGCGTGCGACCTGCAGGCTGCAGACGTAGCGGTACGGCGGGCAGGTGTCGTCGGTCGCTTCGCACGCCCGGCGCAGCACGCTGACGTCGAAGCCGGCGTTGTGCGCGACGAGCACGTCGTCTCCGATGAAGGCGGCGAGCTCGTCGAGCTGCGCGCTCCACCCTTTGGCGTCGCGGACATCCTCTTGCGCGGATGCCGTGGATGCGCGTGTTGACGTCGAAGAATCGATCGTGCCCGGCGGGCGGCTGGATGAGCCATCCCGCCGTCTTGACGACGACCCCGTCGCGGACCCGGGCGAGGCCGACGGCACAGGCCGATGCGCTGCTCGAGTTCGCGGTCTCGAAGTCGATCGCGGTGAAGTCGAGGGGCACGTCTCCACCCTCACTCGGCTCGGCGCGGATGGCGAGGCGCGCCGAGATGGCGCATCGGCGCGCCGGTGAGGTGGGACATCGCGGGGTGCCCCGCGTGCCGTGCCCAGCTCGTGCCCACGCGGGCCGGGTCGCCTCGGCGCCGCCGCGTTCGGAGAGGGTCGAGCGTGGCGCGAGGTTCGACCACCGGCGCGAGCGCTCAGAACGGGGCGACCGAATCGTCGGGCAACGGCGAGCTCATCCGGAACACCGGCACCCGCCGTTCGGGTTGCACGACGTATCGTCGGCCGGTGGGCGAGATCCACTCGACGGCTCCGCCGCTGCCGTCTATCTGCCCGACCGTCCAGTCGCCGTGATGTTTGACGATGTGATGGCCCTTGCAGAACGGCGCGTTGTTCTCGAGCGACGTCTCACCGCCGAACTGCCAGTCGATCTGATGGTCGATCTCGCATCGCGACGCGGGCATCCAGCATCCGGGAGCCATGCATCTGTCGGCGCGCCACTTGACCAGCCGGCGAAGCATCGCGGGCGGACGATACTGGTCGCGCCCGACCGAGAGCACCATCCCCGTCTCGGGGTGGGTGAGAACCCGCATCCACAGGCCCTCGCCGCCGCACAGTTCCTTCGCGACAGACAGCGGGATCGGGCCGACTCCCTCGACCACGGCCGGATCGGCGGTGCCGACCGGCTCCTGTTCGAGCAGTGACAGGACCGGCACGGTGACGACGACCTGCGCGCGAATGCCCCGCGCCTCGGAGGGCAGGGCGTCGGTCACGCCATCGATGAGGAGGTCGCAGAGAACGTCGGCGCGCACCTGATCGAGGGTCCGGGTCTCGCCCTCGCTGCCGACGATCGTCTTGGCGATCGCGGTCGCACGATCGAAGATCGCCTGGAGGGCGACCTCGGGTGCGCGAAGCAGAAGCTCGCCCACGCCGTCGTACCCGCGCTCGATGGCAACGCGACGCGTCTGCAGCGCTGCCTGATAGCGCTCCTCGAGCGTCGCGGCCTGAACGGTCGCGAGCAAGGAGCGCAGCGCACGCCGGAAGGTGCCGACCGGCTCGGCCTCAGCCAGTTCGAGCGCGCGATCGGCCACCTGCGTCGCGCAACTCGGGCATCAGCTGATCGAGTTCGTCGGCCAGGATCTCGGCGTGCTTCGGTGTGATGTCGGCCCGGTGCAGGGAATCCAGCACACGCGGGATAGCGCCGCACGAGCGCCTCGGCGTGCACGATCATCCGCCCGGCGGAGTACTCGGTGATGCGCATCGCGGCGGCGAGTTCGAGCCGGATCGACCGCTCGATGATCTCGGTGGTCGCCGACCCTCGGCCCTCGGCATCCCGAAGCAGTTCTCGTCGCATCGCATCGACGCGGATCAGCCGCTCGGCAGCGAACACCGACTCCATCGCCGCCGCTTCGACGACGAGGTCGACCGCGTCCGGCACCGGCGGCCGCTCGTCGTCCCACGCCACCGCGGAGGTGTCGAAGGGATCGCCGGTCATGAAACCAGCCTAGAACGGGGGTACGACATTGCATGAGAGCCGAGGTGCGTGAGGTCGAAGAGAACTCCTCTCGAATCCACGCCGTCGATGCACCGAGCGCGCGCCAGGTGCGAGCATCCGTCCCCACGTAGACTGGATGCCCGTGGCTCTCACTATCGGCATCGTCGGCCTGCCCAACGTCGGCAAGTCCACCCTGTTCAATGCACTGACCAAGAACGACGTCCTGGCGGCGAACTATCCGTTCGCGACGATCGAGCCGAATGTCGGGGTCGTGAGCCTTCCGGATCCGCGTCTCGACAAGCTCGCGGACGTCTTCCACTCCGAGCGCATCCTGCCCGCGACCGTGTCGTTCGTCGACATCGCCGGCATCGTCCGCGGCGCGTCTGAAGGTGAAGGTCTCGGCAACCAGTTCCTCGCCAACATCCGTGAGGCCGACGCGATCGCGCAGGTGGTGCGCGGCTTCACCGACGACGACGTCGTGCACGTCGAGGGCGGCGTGAACCCGAAGAACGACCTCGAGACGATCAACGCCGAACTGCAGCTCGCCGACCTCCAGACGCTCGAGAAGGCGATCCCGCGCATCGAGAAGGAAGTCAAGACGAAGCGATCGGATGCCTCGGTGCTCGATGCCGCTGTCGCGGCGAAGGACGCGCTCGAGCGCGGCATCCTGCTGTCGCACTCCGGTATCGACCTCGCGGCGATCAAGGAGCTGGGCCTCCTGACCGCGAAGCCCTACATCTACGTCTTCAACGTCGATGAGGCGGTGTTGACGGATGCTGCCGCCAAGGATGCTCTCGAGGCTCTGGTCGCTCCGGCTCACGCCGTGTTCCTGGACGCGAAGATCGAGTCAGAGCTCATCGACCTCGATCCGGAGGACGCCGCCGAGCTGCTCGCGTCGACCGGACAGGAGGAGTCGGGCCTCAACCAGCTCGCCCGCATCGGCTTCGACACGCTCGGGCTGCAGACCTACCTGACGGCCGGCCCGAAAGAGGCGCGCGCGTGGACGATCGGCAAGGGCTGGAAGGCTCCGCAGGCGGCCGGTGTGATCCACACGGACTTCGAGAAGGGCTTCATCAAGGCCGAGGTCATCTCGTTCGACGACCTGGTGGATGCCGGCTCCGTGCTCGAAGCGCGTCACCGCGGCAAGGCGCGGCTCGAGGGCAAGGAGTACGTCATGCAGGACGGGGATGTCGTGGAGTTCAGCTTCAACGTCTGAGCCGCACTCTCCATGGTGGTTGAGCGAGCGAAGCGAGACGAAAGGCGTCGCCTCGGCGCGGGGTCGGTGGTCGCGATCGTTTTCGCCTTCGCCGCGCTGCTCGTGGTGGGGTTCATCGTCTCGGTCCCGCTGACGAATGATGCGGCCGCGCGCCAGGTCGAGAGTGAGTTGCTCGGCCTCCCGCTCCCGCCGGGTGCGCAGCGCGTCGACTCCCTTGCTCAAGCGGCGAAGATCGTCGGCAATGGCAACGGCATGCAGTACATCGGAGCGCTGCTGATCCGCAGCGATCAGTCCGTCGACGAGCTGCGGGATTTCTACGACGCCCAGAATTCGCAGTTGCACACCTCAGCGACGGTCATTTCGACGACGGATGCCGCGACCGACGAGTTCCACGGCGCCGACGGCTTCCTCTCCGAGAAGGGTGAGCCCGGACTCTTCATCGTGTACGAGTGGGGCGACGGGCCCGGGTGGTTCTACGAGGAAGTCGATCTGCGCGGGCACTGAGGATCAACGTGGTGCTGCTGGCCGCTCGGACGTGCTGTGAGCAGTGTCACGGGCAGGGGATCGGCGCGAAATGGCGCCCCTTCGTGTCGATCATTCCGTAGCCGTTGTAGTTGCGGCATCCGGTGTAGGTGCTTCCGCCACCATCACCCGCGGAGGACCCGCCCCCGGTCGCGCTCGACGAGCCACTGCTCGACGAGCCATTGCTCGTCGAGCGTCGCTGGGCAGCGTCCCGAGCGGCCTGATCGGCGGCGGCCTTCGCGGCGGCGGCCTGGTCAGCGGCAGCCTTCTCCGCGGCAGCCTTCTCCGCGGCAGCCTTCTCCGCCGCTACGCGTGCGGCCTCTTCCGCTGCGATGCGTTCCGCCTCGGCCTTCTCTCGGGCCACGGCCGATGTGAAGGAGGCTTCCTGTCTGATCTTCGCGCTTCGAACATTTCCTCGCAGGTCGGCAATCGCTGCTGTGTAGGAACCGCGGAGATCGGGGGTCACCCAGTCGACTGCGTCAATCGCCAGGTTGGCAGTGTCGGCTCCTCCCAGCACGACGGTGGTGGTGGCGACGACCTCGGCGATCCCCGCAGAGTCTGTGGGCGTTGGAGCCGCTATGGCAGTCTTCGCCTCGGCACCGTACTTCTCGACGGTGGCGCCGAGTGCGCAGGGAAGTGAGGTGCCGAAGATGCCGGCTTCGGCTGACTTCGCGTCCGCCACGGCAGACTCCACGTCTTCGATGAAGAGCGTGTTGTCACCGACCACCATCGGTACGGCCAATCCTTCTCGCGCCATCTCGGCGTTGACCAGAGTGTCGTCGACGAAGACTCCGGCAAGCAGTCGGTCGTAACGGTCGTAGTGCTCCGAGTCGTACCGCAGCGTGACTGTCGTGCCTTTGGGAAGCAGCTTTTCAAGGGCCGCCGTCGCCTCCGCACCCATGCACTCAGCGACACCGGTTGCCGCATTGTCTTCCGGGGAGTTGACGTTCAGCAGACGCACCCGCTGCACGTTGCCATACATCCGGACGTCGACAGTGTCGCCGTCGATCACCCGATGGATGATGGCCTCGTCGGTGCTGTTCGCTTCGTTGACCGCAGCGACGGTGACTGCCGCGCCGCCGCCTAGCGCGAGCGCGCCGACGATGGCAGCGGCGATGAATGGAATTGGCACAGCGGAACCCCCGGGCGCGCGAAAGGATGAATCGGCCAGCCCGTTGCGGCGTCAGCTTTGACCTGATCAGCGGCATCAAAAGTGTGAAGTGCCGCTATCCCAGCGTACCCAGCGAGTGCTGCGCGAACCTGGGTGAGGGCTTGGCGCGGGCAGAGCGCCTGCTGGGAGCGAGCGCGGGTACGACCAACCTGACTCCTGGGGATTCAGTGTGGCTCAGCCGATCCGATGATCGCAGTCCCGATCTCGCCCGGCAGCAGGTTCTGCTTCAACGTGTCCGTCAGCAGCGACCCGCACCGCTCGAAACACCCGCCTCACCGCATCATCAGCGCCGCCCCGACCCACCCCATCCGGTCGCTGCCGCCTCCCGCAGCATCCAACCCCCCGATGCCCTGCGACGCCACGCGTGCCACGCTGGACACCAAGAGGTCGACGCCATCTGTCGGCCGGCCAAGGGGGCCACCATGATCGTCGTACCACCCACCCTCGATGAGGCGGAAGGTCACGCCGCCGAGATGTACGAGAGCGATCTGCGCGACAACGGATTCGTCTTCAGCCATACCCGGATGATGGCGATGAATCCGGAGGCGCATCAGGCGTTCGAGGCGCTCGTCCGTGCGATCGTGCCTTCGATCGGCGTGCGCACCTTCGAGCTCGCCACCCTCGCGGCCGCGCGTGCCGTTCCCTCACCGCACTGTCTGCTCGCACATGGGCGCAAGACACTTCGGGCGAACGCGCTCACCGAAGAGCAGCTCGAGCGTGTTGCGAGGGACTACGAGACGGCGGACTTGAGTGAAGCGGATGTCGCCGTCATGCGCTTCGCCGAGAAGCTGTCGACGGATGCCGCAGCGATGACCGACAGCGACTCTCAGTCTCTCCGCGATAGCGGCTTCACCGACCGGCAGATCGTCGACATCGCGCTCGCCGCGGGTATTCGCAACTACTTCAGCCGAACGCTCCAGGCTCTTGCCGTGCCGGTGGAGGAGGTACCCGGGCTCAGCCCCGAGCTCACAGCCGCGCTGCTGTCGCCCATCGCTGACTGAGGCCGCCGACCAGCCCCAGGTGCCCGCGCACTCCGCCCTCAGCCGGAACGAGCCTCAAAGCGGCGAATAGGCTCGTGCCATGCCGTCGACGCGCCGCTCGCTCCTGGACCTCACGATCGACCACCACACCCTGACGGTTCCACTCGTCTGGTCGGATCCGGCCGACACGCGCACCATCGACATCCACGCCGCCGTCGTCACGCGTTCGGGCGGAGAGGCGCTCCCGTACCTCGTCTTCCTCCAGGGCGGACCCGGCCACGAAGCGCCGCATCCGTTTCATTCGCCGGCCCAGCCGGCCTGGCTCGATGCCGCGCTCGCGGAGTACCGGGTGGTGATGCTCGACCAGCGTGGAACCGGGCGATCAACCCCGATCGGCGACGCCGACCTCGAGCGCGGTGCCGACGTGCTGGCCGAGCACCTCACGCACCTTCGCGCCGATTCGATCGTCCGCGACTGCGAGGCTGTGCGTGCGCACCTCGGTGCCGACACCTGGAGCGTGCTCGGTCAGTCCTTCGGCGGCTTCACGACTCTCGCTTATCTATCGACGGATGCTGCCTCCCTCGCGGATGTCTACATCACCGGGGGACTCAGCGCGGTGGGGCGGCATCCGGATGACATCTACTCGCTCACGTACGACAAGATGCGTACGGAGTCCGAGCGGTACTACCGCCGCTTTCCGGCTCACCGCGACGCGATGCGGCGCCTCGTCGATCGAGCGGATGCCGGGCGCCTCGTGCTCGAGGACGGCGAGGTCGTCTCCGTGTCGAGGCTGCGCTCGCTGGGGATGCTCCTGGGCGCCAACGACGGCTGGCAGGCGCTCTGGTCACTGCTCGACGCCGACCCGGCGACCAACGCATTCCGCCATGACCTCGGAGCAGCGCTTCCGTTCAGCATCCGCAATCCGCTGTATTACGTGTTCCACGAGTCGAGCTACGCCGACGGCCGCGCGACGCGGTGGTCAGCTGATCGCGTCGAGCCCGAGGACTTCCGCTCCGACCCGACCCTGTTGACCGGAGAGCATGTCCGGCGCGAGTGGCTCGACACCGTGCCGGGCCTGCGGCCCTGGGCGAGTGTCACGCTCGCGCTGGCCGACCACGAGTGGCCACAGCTCTATGACCACGCGGCGATCGCGGCATCCGGTGCGCGCGGCGCGACCGCCGTCTACGTCAACGACGTCTTCGTGCCCTTCGAGTTCGCCATGGAGACGGCGGCTCTCCTGCCGGGAGTGAGACCCTGGATCACGAGCGAGCACGAGCACAACGGCCTGCGCGCCGGCGACGTGATGTCGCGGCTCATCGAGCTCGCGCGAGGCCGTCGCGTGCGCTGACGGGACGCACCCGGACGAGGTGGTGGTGCGCGAGCCGGGAAGCCACTAACGTGGGGGCCGATCGCGGCGCAGATGCCGCAGAGTCGAGGTGCTCGGTGGCAGAGATCGTGGTCGTGGACTCCAAGGCGGCTGCCGGCGCCCTGGTCGCCGATGAGATCGCCGCGCTCATCCGGCGTCAGCCCGACGTGGTACTCGGGCTCGCGACCGGATCGACACCGACCCCCGTGTACGAGGCGCTCCCATCGCGCCTGCAAGGGGTCGATGTCTCGCGGGTGCGGGGATTCGCGCTCGACGAGTACGTGGGGCTCGACCCGCGGCATCCGGAGACGTACCGCAACGTGATCACACGCGAGGTGGTGGAGCCGCTCGGCCTCACCCCAGAGCTGATCAACACCCCGAACGGCTCTCCCGACGGGATCGAGCACGCCGGTGACGACTACGAAGCCGCGATCCGCGACGCGGGCGGGGTCGAGCTGCAGATCCTCGGCATCGGCACCGGCGGCCACATCGGATTCAATGAGCCGGGCTCGTCCTTCGCATCGCAGACTCGGGTGAAGACCCTGACGGCCCAGACCCGAAGCGACAACGCCCGCTTCTTCGATTCGATCGACCAGGTCCCGATGCACTGCGTCACCCAGGGCCTGGGGACGATCCTGCGTGCCCGGCACCTCGTGCTGCTCGCGTTCGGGGAGGGGAAGGCGGATGCTGTCGCCGGCGCCGTCGAGGGCCCCGTCACGTCATCGCTTCCCGGCTCCGCGATCCAGCTGCATCCGCACGTGACCGTGGTCGTCGACGAGGCTGCGGCATCGAGGCTGCAGCACCTGGATTACTACCGCTACGCCTACGACAACAAGCCGGCCTGGCAAGGGCTCTGACGCCCGCTCTCTCAAGGAGGAGAATCAGCATGCAATTCCTTCAACGACTCGGCAAGTCGATCATGCTTCCGGTCGCCGTGCTGCCGGTCGCGGCGATCCTGTCCGGCATCAGCTGGTGGATCAGCGACGGCGGCGCGAGTCCCAACATCTTCTCGGCGTTCCTCGGCGCCGCCGGCGGAGCGCTGCTCGACAACATGGCGCTGCTGTTCGCCGTCGGCATCGCGATCGGGATGGCGCGAAAGTCCGATGGCACGTCGGCCTTGGCGGGCCTCGTGTCGTGGCTTGTGGTGACGACACTGCTCAAGCCGGAGACGGTCGCGCTCTACACCGGAGTCGCCGACGTCAACGAGGTCGACCCGGCCTTTCTCAAGGTGCAGAACGTCTTCATCGGCATCATCTGCGGTCTGATCGGCGCCTTCTGCTACAACCGCTTCAAGGACACCAAGCTGCCGGATGCGCTGTCGTTCTTCTCCGGCAAGCGCTCTGTTGCGATCGTCACGGCCGGCATCTCGCTCGTCGTCGCCATCGGGCTCTACTTCGTCTGGCCCTGGGTGTACGGCGGACTGGTCGCCTTCGGTGAGTTCATCGTCACACTCGGACCCTTCGGAACCGGCATCTACGGCTTCCTGAACCGGCTGCTGATCCCCGTGGGCCTGCACCATGCGCTCAACTCGGTGTTCTGGTTCGACGTTGCGGGCATCAACGACCTCAACAACTTCCTCTCGGGCGAAGGCACGTACGGCGTCACGGGCCAGTACATGACCGGCTTCTTCCCGATCATGATGTTCGGTCTCCCGGGCGCCGCGCTCGCGATGTATCTCACCGCGAAGACCACGCGGAAGAAGCTCGCGTACGGCATCCTCTTCGCCGGCGCCGTCTCGTCGTTCTTCGTCGGCGTGACCGAGCCGCTCGAATTCTCGTTCATGTTCCTCGCACCGGTGCTGTATGTCGTGCACGCGTTGTTCACGGGCATCTCGATGGCGATCAGTCAGATACTCCCGGTGCGGATGGGCTTCGGATTCTCGGCCGGCTTCGTCGATCTCGTCCTCAACTGGCAGAACCCGATGGCGCAGAACCCCTGGATCATCCCGATCATGGGCGTCTTCTGGTTCTTCGTCTACTTCGGGGTCTTCTACTTCTTCATCAAGCGGTTCAACCTCAAGACCCCGGGTCGCGAGGACGACGATGGACTCGACGAGGGCACGGAGTACGACACCCACTCGAAGGACGACGCCTACAACATGACCGCGGTGCGCTTCATCGATGCGCTCGGCGGCAAGGCGAACATCACCGACCTCGACAACTGCGCGACACGGCTGCGCATGGAGATCGCGGATGTGTCGCAGGTCGACGACGTCGCCCTCAAGCGCGCAGGCGCGGCGGGCACGATGAAGACGGGCGGCCACTCCGTGCAGGTGATCTACGGCACGAACGTGCAGTTCGTGAAGGATGCGATGGAGCGCGTGATGTCCGGCGAGGTCGTCATGGACACCGTCGAACCGGAGCGCGCACAGGTCACGGAGACGGCCACCGCGACGATGACTCGGACCACGCTCACGCTCCGTCAGCCCGTCGAGGGCAAGGTGGTGCCGCTGAGCTCGGTTCCGGACCCGACCTTCGCAGAGCAGATCATGGGCCCTGGTGTCGCCATCGAACCCACCGGCAGCACCATCGTGGCGCCCGCCGACTGCACCGTGGGTGCCATCTTCGAAACGAGCCATGCCATCGCGCTGGTGCTCGACGACGGGACTGAACTGCTCATCCACGTCGGGATCGATACGGTCCAGATGAAGGGTGACGGATTCCGCACGCTGGTGCAGAAGGGAGACCGCGTGACCGCGGGAACCCGGCTGGTGGAGTTCGACCTTCAGAAGATCACAGCTGCCGGGCATCCGGCGATCACACCGGTGATCGTGCTGAACAACGAGAACGCCCAGATCGAATTCTCGAAGTGACCGTGGGAGGCCCCGCCGTCGAGATCGCGGTTCAGGATGCCGCAGGTGCGCGTGCTGCGCTCGACGCCGGGGCCGCCAGGCTCGAACTGTGCCAGGCGCTGGAAGCCGGAGGGCTCACTCCGTCGCTCGGCATCCTCGAGTCGGTACTCGCCGCGGTCGACCCGCTGCTCGTGAACGTCCTCGTCCGTCCGCGGCCGGGTGGCTTCGTGTACTCCTCAGAAGAGGCAGGGGTCGTCGAAGCCGACATCCGGGCGTGCGTGCAGCGCGGAGCGGGAGGGGTCGTCGTCGGCGCACTCACCCGCGACGGTCTGCTCGATCGCGACATGATGCGCCGCTGGAGGGATGCCGCCGGGCGGCGCGACGGTCGTGTTCCATCGTGCGATCGACGCGAGCGCCGATCCTCGAGCGGTGTTCGATGCTCTGATCGAGGAGGGGGTGGATCGCGTCCTCACGTCGGGCGGCGCCCCCCGCAGCATCGACGGCATCCCGCTCCTTTCGGAGTTCACCGCGGCATCCGCCGGACGAATCGAGGTCATGGCAGGGGGAGGCGTGACTGCGGCCGATATCCCGGCCCTCTTCGCGGCCGGGGTGGACGCCGTGCACCTCTCCGCCCGTGAGCGCTCGGGAGCGGATGCTCCGTCCGGCCCTGGCGGCGGTGCGAGCGGCCACGACGTCACGAGCGCGGAACTCGTGGCCGAGGCGGTGCGGCAAGCCGCGGGCTGATGCCGTCGACGGACAGCTTCATCGACGGCATCGACTACGTCTCCTAGCCGTGTGTCTCGGCGAACCGGAGGCGCTGCCGCGAGCCGGGGACGCCCTCGCGCACCGGCATCCAGGCGCCATCCTGTTCGACGTCATACCTGCGAAACGCGCACGGGATGCCCCGCGCGGTCAGATCCAGTGAGTCCATCAACTGGAAGTGCAGATGAGGCGAGGTGGAGTTGCCCGTGTGGCCGACCCGCCCCAGCTGCTCACCGGACCGCACGACCTGCTCGGGACGCACCGCGACGGAGCCGGGTGCCAGATGGACGAGCGCTGCGAAGATGTCGCCGGTCCGGAGGATCACGTGATTGCCCAGGATGCCGGTCAGGTTGTCGGGCCTGAACGTCCAGGCATTGACGACCCGGCGCACCGCTTCGGCGACGGGATGAATCCAGACTCGCTCCGCGATTCCGTCTACTGCCCGCACCACCTCGGCGTCGAAGGGCGCGTGAACGGATGCGCCCCACGCGTAGCAGTCCTGAGCCTTGACGCCGATGAGGTTGGTGCGCAGCATCCCGGCGCGATGGAACCGTGCTCCCCGTCGCGCATCGACTTTCACGAAGTCGAAGGCGTACCGCTGGCCCAGCATGTCGGTGCCGTGGCTCGGGATGCGTGAAGCGGGCGTCGTCACTGCCATCCATCCCTCGCCGCGGAGCGGAAAGTCCACGACGACGGCATCGTCCAATTCACCGGCCACGCGTGGAGACTACGCCGCGCCGCAAAGGGCGGCCACCGCCGCCAGGGACATCGCGAGAGAGGTCGTCCTCGGGCGGATAGCCTGGACGAAGCCCCGCCCCTCGACGTCGGATCACCGTGACACTTCCCCTGCGCACCATGCCGTCATGGCGTGCATGGCTGATCTGGGGCGTCGGCGTCGCCGGCTACGTGCTCGCGGTCACCAACCGCACGTCGCTGGCGGCGGTGGGTGTGGATACCGCCGATCGATTCCAGGTCGATGCCTCGACGCTGTCGCTGTTCGCGGTGATGCAGCTCGGCGTCTACGGGTTCATGCAGATTCCCGTGGGTGTGCTGCTCGATCGCTTCGGCTCGCGGCCGATCATGGCGGTCGGGATGCTGCTCATGGCGATCGGCCAGCTGGTGATGGCCTTCTCGCCGAACGTGGGCATCGCGATCGTCGCCCGCATGCTGCTCGGAGCGGGAGACGCGGCGGTGTTCCCGGGCGTGCTCCGCCTGATCTCGACCTGGTTCCCTGCTCAGCGCGCACCGGTGATGGTTCAGCTCACGGGGATCTTCGGGCAGCTGGGTCAGATCATCGCGATCATCCCTCTCGCCGCGCTCCTGCACGCGACGACGTGGTCGATCGCCTTCGGAAGTCTCGCGGGCCTGGGCCTGCTGTTCACGGTCCTGGTGTTCGGCGTGATCCGCAACCATCCGCCGGACCGCACGTCGGACGTGTCCGTCGACACGGACACGGGTGCGATCAGGGTGGTCACGTCCGCGATCGACAATCGCGTGGGCATCCGGGCCGCCTGGTCGCACCCGGGCACGCGACTGGCGTTCTGGTCGCACTTCACCACGCCGTTCGCCGGTACGGCGTTCATCATGCTGTGGGGAATCCCGTTCCTCACCGAAGGCGAAGGCCTCACGCGGACTCAAGCCGCGGCAATCACCACGACGCTGGTGCTCTCGGGCATCGCCATCGGCCCGGTCGTGGGCGCGCTGTCGACCCGTCTGCCGCACATGCGCTCGCGCGCACTCGTGCTGCCGACCGTGGCGCTCCAGATGCTCGTGTGGATCGTCGTGATCGCGTGGCCGGGGCCCGCCCCGCTCTGGCTGCTGTACGCGCTGGCGATCGCCCTGTCGACGGGGGGCCCGGCATCCATGATCGCCTTCGACCATGCCCGCACGCACAATCCCAGCCACCGCCTCAGCACGGCGACGGGCATCACGAACTCGGGCGGGTTCCTGGCGGGGCTGATCGCGATCTACCTCATCGGCGTGGCGCTCGACCTGCAGGGAGCAGGCACGCCGTCCACGTACTCCCTCGAGGCATTTCGGATCGCATTCCTGATGCAGGTGCCGCTCTGGCTCATCGGGATGGCCTTCATCATCATCGAACGCAAGCGCACCCGCATCCGGATCGGGCTGGATCGGCCCCGGCCGCGCTGAGACCGCGGCCTACGCCGTGTGCGTTCGCCGGCCACGCGGCTCGAAAGCCTCGCTGCCGGTGAAAGGATTGACGGATGACCGCAACACTCGTGGCCCAGGGGCTGGCAGGCGGGTACGGCCATCGCACCCTGTTCGACTCGCTCGATCTCACGGTCGCCCCCGGCGACGTCGTCGGAGTCGTCGGCGCGAACGGCGCGGGAAAGTCCACGCTGCTGAAGCTCCTCGCCGGAGTCGAGGAGCCGCAGGGGGGCACGATCACGCTCGCGCCGAGCGACGCCTTCGTCGGGTGGCTTCCTCAGGAGCATGAGCGCATCGCCGGTGAGACCGTCGCCCAGTACATCGCGCGCCGGACGGGCTGCGCGGAGGCGACGAGGGAGATGGATGCCGCGGCATCCGCTCTCGGGGATCCCCCTCCGAGCGAGGGCCCCGACCCCGCCGACGTGTACTCCGCCGCGCTCGATCGCTGGCTCGCGTGCGGGGCAGCCGATCTCGACGAGCGGCTGCCGGTGGTGCTCGCCGACCTCGGCTTCGACCTCGGCGGCGCCCGGGTCGAGGACGCGCTGATGACCTCGCTCTCCGGAGGCCAGGCGGCCCGCGTCGGGCTTGCCGCTCTGCTGCTGTCACGGTTCGACATCGTGCTGCTCGACGAGCCTACGAACGACCTCGACCTCGACGGACTGGAGCGGCTGGAGGGCTTCGTGCGCGGCATCCGGGGCGGAGTGGTGCTGGTCAGCCACGATCGCGAGTTCCTCGCGCGCTGCGTGACCCGCGTGCTCGAACTCGACCTCGCACAGAACTCGAACCGCGTCTTCGGCGGCGGGTACGACTCGTACCTCGAGGAGCGGGCGACTCTGCGCCGGCACGCCCGGGAGAAGTACGACGAGTTCGCCGACAAGAAGTCGGATCTCGTGTCGCGGGCGCGCGTGCAGCGCGAGTGGTCGAGCCAGGGCGTGCGCAACGCGATGAAGAAGGCGCCCGACAACGACAAGATCAAGCGCAAGGCGTCCGCGGAGTCGAGCGAGAAGCAGGCCCAGAAGGTACGCCAGATGGAGAGCCGGATCGCGCGGCTCGACGAGGTGGAGGAGCCTCGCAAGGAGTGGCAGCTCGAGTTCACGATCGGCACGGCGCCGCGTTCGAGCTCGGTGGTCTCGACCCTCAGCTCCGCGGTGTTCCGGCAGGGATCCTTCGCCTTGGGACCCGTGTCGCTGCAGGTGAACGCGGGGGAGCGCATCGGCATCACCGGCCCCAACGGCGCGGGAAAGTCGACCCTTCTCCGTGCGGTGCTCGGCCGCCAGTCTCCGGACGAGGGGACGGCGAGCCTGGGCGCCAGCGTGCAGATCGGCGAGATCGACCAGGCGCGTTCCCTGCTCTCGGGAGCGGTGCCACTGGCTGCGGCTTTCGAGGAGCTCGTTCCGTCGATGGCCTCCGGCGAGGTCCGCACGCTGCTCGCGAAGTTCGGGCTGAAGGCGGATCATGTGAGCCGTCCCGTGGATGAGCTCTCGCCGGGTGAGCGCACGCGCGCGGGGCTGGCACTGCTCCAGGCTCGCGGCGTCAATGTGCTGGTGCTCGACGAGCCCACCAACCACCTCGACCTGCCGGCGATCGAGCAGCTCGAGCAGGCCCTGGAGTCCTATGAGGGCACCCTGCTGCTCGTGACGCACGATCGGCGGATGCTGGCCACAGTGAAGACCGATCGGCACTGGCGCGTCGAGGCCGGCCAGGTCAGCGAGCTGTAGGGCGGCTCAGCGTCCCTGGCGCTTCTTGTAGGGCTTCGGCTGCCCCTTGACGATCGGCGCCCGGCCCTTGCCCTTCGAGGCCTTGGCCTTGCCGCCTCCGGGCGCCTTCGGCTTCTCGGCCGGCGTCGGAGCTGCCGCGATCTCCTCCTTGGCATCGGCGAGCAGGAGGGAGCCCGCCTTGGTCAGTCGAGTCGGGCCGTCGCCACGACTGATCAGCGGATGCCCGACCTCGGCTTCGAGCTTGTCGATGGTCGTGTAGAGAGAGGCGAGTGGGATGCCGAGTGCCTCCGCCGCCCGCGGGAAGTGCAGCTCCTCGGCAACTGCGACGAACCGCTGCAACTGGGTGATGTTCACTCGGCGCCTTTCAGGTCAGGCGGATGGGGACCGGTCTCCAGGATAGGTGCGGTCCGTGCCAGGCATGAGTGAGCGCTGCCGAGAGCCCTGACGGCCGACTACCTACTTCCGGGGGTAACGCACTCCGCCCCTCCCTTCCTAGGGTCATCCCTACGTGGGCTGACACAGAAGTCGCCTCCCACGTGACACCGCTCCCAAACCCGGAGCGTCGAGGACCGCATACTGCTCGCACGCTGATCGAGGCCTCCCCGGACCTCGAGCGCGAAACGGCATCAGGCTCACTGAGACCCACTCAGCGAGCGACACCATTCAGAGGCAAGGAGGCCCACAAGAATGACCGAGTCATCCACCGAGACCGTCCCACCGGGCGGGATCGACTACATCGCCGAGGAGCGCGACCCGCAGTTCCTCGAGCTCAAGCGGAAGCACCGGAGCTTCGTGTTCCCGCTGTCCGTGGCCTTCCTCCTCTGGTACTTCGCCTACGTGCTCCTTTCATCGTTCGCACCCGCGTTCATGGCGCAGCCGGTGTGGGGGCACATCACCGTCGGCCTGCTGCTGGGTCTCGGACAGTTCGTCACGACCTTCGGAATCACCATGTGGTACGTCTGGTACGCCAATCACCGTCTCGACCCGATCTCGTCGGCGATCCGCGATGACCTCGAGCGCAAGGAGGCCGGCAAGTGAACGAATTCCTCGGTGTCGTGCGCACCACTGTCACCACGGTCGAGAACAACCCGGTCCTGAACATCTCGATCTTCGCGGCGTTCGTGGCCGTGACGCTCCTGATCGTGATCAGGGCGAGCAGGAACAACAAGACCGCCGCGGATTACTACGCGGCAGGACGCTCGTTCACGGGCCCGCAGAACGGGTTCGCGATCTCGGGCGACTATCTGTCGGCGGCGTCCTTCCTCGGCATCACGGGCGCGATCGCCATCAACGGCTATGACGGCTTCCTGTACTCGATCGGGTTCCTCGTCGCCTGGCTGGTGGCACTGCTGCTCGTGGCCGAGCTCATGCGCAACACCGGCAAGTTCACGATGGCCGATGTGCTCTCGTTCCGTCTGAAGCAGGGACCCGTCCGGATGGCGGCCGCCATCACGACCCTCGCGGTCTGCCTCTTCTACCTGCTCGCGCAGATGGCAGGCGCCGGCGGACTCGTGTCGCTGCTGCTCGGCATCAACGACCGCCTGGGTCAGACCATCGTCGTCGCAGTGGTCGGCATCCTCATGATCATCTACGTGCTCGTGGGCGGCATGAAGGGCACCACCTGGGTCCAGATCGTCAAGGCCTTCCTGCTCATCGGCGGTGCCATCGTGATGACGGTGTGGGTGCTCGCCATCAACGGCTTCAGCCTCAACGCCGTGCTCGAGAGTGCCGTCGCGGCATCGACGACGGACCCGAAGGACGCCATCCTCGGCCCGGGCCTCCAGTACGGCAAGAACCCGTGGGACTTCATCTCGCTGGCGATCGCCCTGGTCCTCGGCACCGCGGGTCTCCCGCACGTGCTCATGCGCTTCTACACGGTGCCGACCGCCAAGGAGGCGCGTCGCTCGGTGGTCTGGGCCATCTGGCTGATCGGGCTCTTCTACCTGCTCACGCTCGTCCTCGGCTACGGCGCGGCTGCACTGGTAGGCCCCGACGTCATCAAGGCGGCTCCCGGTGGTGTCAACTCGGCCGCACCGCTGCTCGCACTCGCGCTCGGGGGTCCGCTGCTGCTCGGCTTCATCTCGGCTGTCGCGTTCGCCACGATCCTCGCGGTCGTCGCCGGGCTCACGATCACGGCTGCGGCCTCGTTCGCGCACGACATCTACGCGAACGTCGTGAAGAAGGGCAACGTGCCGCCGGACGGCGAGGTCAAGGTGGCCCGCCGCACGGTCATCGTGATCGGCATCCTCGCGATCCTCGGCGGAATCGCCGTGCAGGGTCAGAACATCGCGTTCCTCGTCGCTCTCGCCTTCGCCGTGGCGGCGTCGGCGAACCTGCCGACGATCCTGTACTCGCTGTTCTGGCGCCGGTTCACGACCCGCGGCGCGGTCTGGAGCATGTACGGAGGGCTCGCCGCGGCGATCATCCTGATCCTGCTCTCGCCCGTGTTCTGGGGCACCGAGACGAGCGTGTTCAAGAACGTCGGGGTCGCGATCTGGCCGCTCAACAACCCGGGCATCGTGTCGATCCCGCTCGGGTTCTTCCTGGGCTGGCTCGGATCGGTCCTCACCCGCCCGGGTTCGGAGAACGCCCGGCGCGCGGCCGAGATGGACGTGCGCTCGCTCACCGGGTTCGGCGCTGAGAAGGCCACCAACCACTGAGAACACGACAGCGGCCCCGATCCGGAGTGGAGACTCCGGGTCGGGGCCGCTTCGCGTGCGGCGGGAGCTGCCGTCAGTGCTCGCCCTTGATGACGAAGTAGGAGCCGCGGATCGTGCCGGCCAGCTTGGACTTCTGACGGGCGAACTTGAAGGAGGAGAGCTCGTCCGGCACCTCCATCCCGTCGGAGAGCTTGAAGCCGACCGCGCGCTTGCCGCCGTCTTCGATCGTGTACATCACGTTGATCGACAGGCCGCTCTCGTAGAACACGTAGGCCATGCGGATGCCGTCGACTTCGAAGGCCGTCGCCTCGAGCGGGGGAGAGGAGATGACGAGGCCGCGCTCCTCCTCGAGGATCCCGTGCACCCACTCGATCGTGGGCTGAGCATCCGCCGCGGACTCGACGGTGAAGACGTGGTCGTACTTGTTCTTGAAGTAGCGCGCCTCGTTCGCACGGAGGCCGGCGAGTGCGTCGGCCACGGGGGATGACTCCAGGCCGACGGTCGAGACGTTGGTGAAATCGACGACGTAGGTCATGACGGGGTGACTCCTTGCAATGGCGAAGCGGTGCCGGGGCGCCGCGGGCTGAGGGGGATATCGACACGATAACGTCAGGCCGGGTGCACGGCGACGATCCATCCTGCGGGGCACGTCGATGTTCCCGCTCCTGTTCACGCATCCGTCGCCCTCGACTTTCCACGCTCTGGCCGGTAGCCTGATTTCGGTTAGTGAGCGATAACTGAGATGCTCAGGCGTGCGGCAGCGGAGCGCGCTCGCGGAAAGGGCGGCCATGTCGAAGACGACGGACCCCGCGGTGACGTACCGGAGTCTGATCGACGAGCTGCGCGCACGTCGAGCCGAGGCCGCGCTCGGAGGGCCCGTGAAGGCCCGACTTCGGCATGCCGAGCGCGGCAAGCTTCTCGTGCGGGACCGGGTCGACCTGCTGCTGGACGCGGGCAGCCCCTTCCTCGAGGTGGCACCGCTCGCCGGGTGGGATCTCTATGGAGGGGACTGCCCCTCGGGCGGCGTCGTGGCGGGGATCGGCCTCATCCACGGGCGGCACGTCATGGTCGTCGCGAACGATGCGACGGTCAAGGGCGGAACGTACTACCCGATCACGGTGAAGAAGCACCTCCGGGCGCAGGAGATCGCCGCCGAGAACCGGCTGCCGTGCGTCTATCTCGTCGATTCCGGCGGCGCCTTCCTCCCGATGCAGGACGAGGTGTTCCCTGACCGCGACCACTTCGGCCGCATCTTCTACAACCAAGCGCGGATGTCGCGCGACGGCATCCCGCAGATCGCCGCCGTACTCGGTTCGAGCACGGCGGGGGGTGCGTACGTACCGGCGATGAGCGACGAGACGGTGATCGTCCGCAACCAGGGGACGATCTTCCTGGGCGGTCCGCCGCTCGTGAAGGCCGCGACCGGTGAGGTCGTCACCGCGGAGGACCTCGGCGGCGGCGTCGTGCATACGCGGGTCTCAGGGGTGACCGATCACCTCGCCGAGAACGACCAGCACGCGCTGCAGATCGTCCGCGACATCGTCGCCACCCTCCCGGACTCGGCGCCGCTGCCCTACGAGCCGGCGCTCGCGGCCGAGCCCGAGCGCTCTCCCGACGAACTCGTCGACGTCGTTCCGGTGGAACTCACGGCGCCCTACGATGCGCGGGCGATCATCGAGCGGGTGATCGATGCCGGTTCATTCCACGAGTTCAAGCGCGAGTGGGGCGAGACCCTCGTGACCGGCTTCGCGCGGCTGCACGGGCACCGGGTCGGAATCCTGGCGAACAACGGCGTGCTGTTCTCGGAGTCCGCACTCAAGGGCGCGCATTTCATCGAGCTCTGCGACCAGCGGCGCATCCCGCTGATCTTCCTGCAGAACATCACCGGGTTCATGGTGGGCCGCGAGTACGAGTCGGGCGGGATCGCGAAGCACGGCGCGAAGATGGTCAACGCCGTCGCGTGCGCCTCCGTCCCCAAGCTCACCGTCGTCGTGGGCGGCTCGTTCGGGGCCGGAACGTATTCGATGTGCGGCCGGGCATACTCACCGCGATTTCTGTGGCTCTGGCCTGGCGCGCGGGTTTCGGTGATGGGCGGACCCCAGGCGGCTTCGGTGCTCTCGACCGTTCGGCGGGAGCAGATCGAGGCGTCGGGCGGCACGTGGAGCACCGAGGACGAAGCCGACTTCCAGGCGCCGATCCGCGCACAGTACGACGCCCAGGGCAGTCCCTACTACTCCACCGCGCGACTCTGGGACGACGGGATCATCGAGCCCGCGCAGACGCGCGACGTGCTCGGCCTCGCTCTCGATGTATGCATGCGCGCCCCCTTCGATGCGCCGGGCTACGGCGTCTTCCGGATGTGACCCCTATGCCCTCGCTCAGCCTCGACCCCTGCGTTCGACACGGTCCTGATCGCCAACCGCGGTGAGATCGCATGCCGCATCATCGCGACACTGCGGCGGCTCGGCATCCGCTCGGTGGCCGTATATTCCGATCCGGATGCCTCAGCCCGGCACGTTCACCTCGCCGACGAGGCCGTCCGTCTCGGGCCCGCAGCCGCGGCCCGCAGCTACCTCGATGTCGACGCCATCATCGAGGCGGCTCGACGCACCGGCGCGCAGGCGATCCATCCGGGCTACGGCTTCCTCGCGGAGAACGCCGCGTTCGCCGAGGCGTGTGCCGAGGCGGGCATCGTGTTCATCGGCCCGGGCCCGGACGCCATCGCCACCATGGGCGACAAGATCACGGCGAAGCTCACCGTGGCAGAACGCGGGGTGCCGACGGTGCCGGGGATCGCCCGGCCCGGCCTTCGCGATGAGGATCTGATCGAGGCATCGGTCGATATCGGCTATCCGCTGCTCATCAAGCCGTCGGCGGGCGGAGGCGGGAAGGGCATGCACGTCGTCGAGTCGGCGGGCGAGCTCTCCGGTGCTCTCGCCGCCGCCCGGCGAGAGGCGGCTGCCAGCTTCGGCGACGACACGCTCTTCCTCGAGCGCTACGTGCACAACCCGCGTCACATCGAGGTGCAGATCCTCGCGGATGCGCACGGCCGCGTCGTGCACCTCGGCGAGCGGGAATGCTCGCTGCAGCGGCGGCATCAGAAGGTCATCGAAGAGGCTCCGTCCCCGCTCCTCGACGCCGTGACCCGAGCCCGCATCGGGGCGGCGGCCTGCGAGACGGCACGCAGCGTCGACTACCGCGGCGCAGGGACGGTCGAGTTCATCGTCTCGGCGGACCAGCCGGACGAGTTCTTCTTCATGGAGATGAACACCCGGCTCCAGGTCGAGCATCCCGTCACCGAGCAGGTGACCGGGATCGACCTCGTCGAGCAGCAGCTGCTCATCGCGGCGGGCCTGCCCATCGGGTTCACTCAGGACGATGTCCGGCTGACCGGGCACAGCATCGAGGCGCGGGTGTATGCCGAGGATCCCCGCGAGGGCTTCCTGCCGACCGGCGGGCGCGTCGAGCATGTCCGCCATCCTTCGGGGGAGGGGGTGCGCGTCGACTCCGCGCTCGAGGACGGACTCGAGATCTCGAGCGACTACGACCCGATGCTCGCAAAGGTCATCGCCTGGGGCCCCGACCGCGAGGCTGCCCGCCGCCGGCTCGTGCGGGCGCTCGAGGAGACGGCTGTCTTCGGCGTCACCACGAACATCGAGTTCCTCCGGCTGCTGCTCGAACTGCCCGCCGTCGTTGCCGGCGATCTCGACACGGGGCTGATCGGTCGCGAGCTCGACGGACTCGCCTTCGCGGTGCCGGACGCGGGCACCTGGGCCGAGGCCGCGCTGCTGCTCGACGCACACAAGCCGCGGTCCGCGGATCCGTGGCGCCGCCGAGACGGCTGGCGTCTGGGCGCTCCGGCGCCCCGGGTGTATGCGCTGCGGAGCGACCGCGGCGACCGGGCGGTCGTGCGGGTATGGGGTGGCGGCGATGCCGTCGAGGTTGCGGTGGACGGCTCCGGCCGGCAGTCGGCGATCGTTCGCGAAGGCGAGAACGAGGACGTGCAGGTCACGATCGACGGCCATGCCCGGTCCTTCGCGGCTCTCGTCTCGGCAGGCGAGGTCGAGTTCACCCGTCGCGGGGCGACCATCCGAATCGGGATCGCGGATGCCGATCACGCTGTCCGGGAGAGCGGGCAGGAGCAGCCGCACCTCGTCTCGCCGATGCCGGGAACCATCGTCATGGTGGCGGCCGTCGATGGCTCCGCCGTGGAGCAGGGTGCGCCGATCGTCGTGGTCGAGGCCATGAAGATGGAGCACGTCGTACGGGCCACGATCGGCGGAACCGTATCGGTGCATGTCGCGGTGGGCGACCAGGTCGCGCGCGGGCAGACGCTCGCAAGCGTGACGCCCGACCCCTCGGCCGAGGCGTCGCCGGCGGGTCAGACCTGACGAGGCGCGCCTCCTGGCGCGTGAGTGTGCCCGCCGGCTGCCTGGCCGGCCTCAGCGCGTTCTGCGCGCACTGCGCATCGCGCGGCTGTGGATGCGGATCAGCTCGCGATGCGCCTCCTCGAGGTTGCGCTTGGCGTTCGTGAACGCCTCACGCGCGCGCAGGAGGTCGTCGTCCAGCGGTGGCTGGATCGCCTCTTCCTGCGAATAGCTGTGTGTCCAAGACATGGATTTCCTCCCGATACATTTCCCCCAAAGGCACTCCCCGGCCAGAGCACCCCCGTCGCTCCTGCGGTCTGTCGTCCGGCTTCTGACGCTACGGCGAGCGTCCGACACGCGGTTCACGGGCCGTCACGGATCGCAATTCTCGACGTCGGCCGAACCGGTGGTCGGCCGAGTGGACGGTGCACAATGGGCACATGCCCGAGTCCCCGGAAGTGCAGGTGCTGGCCGAGTTCCTCGATGGGCGCATCGGCGGCCGGGTGGTGCAGGACGTCGATCTCATCGAGTTCCGTGCGCTCAAGACCCGCGCTCGTCCCCTGGGAGAACTGGTCGGGCAGACCGTCGCAGGAGTCGGGCGCATCGGCAAGCACCTCGACATCCGCCTGAATGGCGCGCATCTGGTCGTGTCGCTCGGCAGGCACGGCTGGATCCGGTGGGGGGACGACGGCCCGCGCACGACGGAGGACGTCGATGCTCCCCCCGCGCTCGCCCTCATCTCGTTCGACGACGGTGGTGTGCTGGAGGCGACGGATGCCGGTGGCTGGGTCAGCCTCGGGCTCTGGGTCGTCGATGCACCCGCCGAGGTGCCGGCCATCGGCAAGCTCGGCCCCGATCCTGCCGACCCCGCATTCGAGCGTGCGGACTTCGACCGGGTGGTGGTCGGCCGTCGAAAGCAGCTCAAGGCGATCCTGCAGGAGCAGGAATCCCTCGCGGGCATCGGCAACGCGTACTCCGACGAGATCCTGCATGCGGCCAAGGTTTCGCCGGTCGTGCACGGTGCGGCCCTCGACCGGGAAGCCCTCGATCGCGTCTACGCCGAGACGATCGATGTCGTCACGAGCGCGATCGCGGCGCGTCGAGGCATCCCGATCGCGGATCTGAAGGCTGCGAAAGTCGAGGCCATGCGTGTTCACGGTCGAGCCGGGGAGCCATGCCCGGTGTGCGGTGACACGATTCGCGACTTCGCCTTTGCAAGCACGACCGCAGAGTACTGTCCGACGTGCCAGACAGGCGGGATCGCACTGTGAGACCGTGCTCAGCGCGTCCAGCCGAAGGCGTTGAACCACTCCGCTCGATGCGCTGACTCGTCGGCTGAGCGGGACCCCCGGAACGCATCGTGCTCCTGGAGGGAACCCGCGGGATCCATGTCGAAGAAGCCCCAGCATGCGGCGCAGAGCGCTCGCCCGCCTGGAAAGCCGTCGGCAAGCCGTCTGCTCGGAGTGGCGGGAGCGCCCGAGCCCTCGCAGCGCGGTGGATCTGCCTGGAGATCCGACCACATCTGACCGGTCCCCATGCGGTTGTGCAGGCCCGCATGGCCTGCAGGCCGCGTGCACACAGCTCCCGCTCTGCGGCTGCGGCACCAGCGCGCGGTGGGGAAGTCTGTCACGCGTTCGACGGGTCGTGAGTCAGGCGGTCTGTCCCGCGTGCGCACCCTCGGCGATCTCCTCGACCACCTTGGCATTGAAGGCCGGCAGGTCGTCCGGGGTGCGGCTCGATACCAGGCCGTCGTCCACGACCACCTCTTCGTCGACCCACTTCGCGCCGGCGTTGCGCAGATCGGTCTTGAGGCTCGGGTAGCTCGTGATCGTCCGACCGTCCACGACGCCCGCCTCGATCAGGATCCAGGCGCCATGGCAGATGACGCCGACGGGCTTGTGCTGCTCGAAGAAGGAGCGCGCGAAGGCGACGGCTTGGTCATCGGTGCGAAGATGATCGGCGTTCACCACGCCCCCGGGAAGGACGAGAGCATCGAAATCGTCGGGGTTCGCATCCGAAACGGAGCGGTCGACCCCCTGTTCATGACCGTTCTTGCCCTTGACCGTGAAGTCGGCCGGAGCGACGAGAGTCGCCGTCGCACCTGCCTCGGTGACGGCTTGCCACGGCGAGGTGAGCTCGCTGTCCTCGAAGCCATCGGTGAGCAGGAACGCGACGCGCTTGCCTGTGAGCTGAGACATGGGTTCTCCTTCCGTGGGGCGCGGAAGCCCGCCACCCCACGCTAGGGAAGGCTGGCGAATCGAGTACGGGGGTTGCTTCCGCCAAGGGCATCCACTACGGCCGACACCCTTTCGCCAGGCATAGGATCGAGGCATGTCGACGTCGAACCTTCCCGCCCCCACTCTTCTTCCGGTCGCCGAGCAGAAGCCGCTGCTCACGATGATCGACTCGGAATCCTCCTCGTGCTGCGGCGGAGGCGCCTGCAGCGTCGACTGACGCGAGTCGATACCATCAGCCCTGCCGAGGGTCGGTGACATGCGAAAGAGGCGGCCTGTTCAGGCCGCCTCTTTCGGTTTTGCGCGGTGATCCGCGGGTCGCGTCCGACGCCGATCAGTGCGCGGGTGGCGCGCCCACGGGAGAATCTGCGGGCTTTCGGATCAGGAACGCACCCGCCAGGAGGGGGAGCGAGATGATCGCGGCTATGCGGAACGCGGCCTGCGCGCCGTCGGCGCCGGCCTCCGCCGCGGACGCACCGCCGTCGAGTGAAGCTGCCTGGACGGCGGACATGATGGCGATCATGAGCGCGATCCCTGCGGCGCCCGCAACCTGCTGGACGGTTCCGAGGACCGCGGAGCCGTAGGAGTAGAACTTGGGCTGCAGCGACCCGAGCGACGCGGTGAACAGCGGTGTGAACGACATCGCCAGACCCAGCGACAGAATCGTCTGCCCCAGTGCGACGGTCCAGATCGCCGTGGTCTCGTCGAAGGTGGTGAAGAACCACATCATGCTGCTGGCGATCACCGTGCCGGGGACAAGCAGCACGCGCGTGCCCCAGCGGTCGTAGATCCGGCCGATGAAGGGACCGGTGAAGCCCATGACGAGAGCGCCCGGGAGGCCCACGAGCCCGGTCTGGAGCGCGCTGACTTCAAGGACGCCCTGGAGGTACAGGGGGATGACCGTGATGACGCCGAAGAACGCTGCGGACAGGACCCCCATCTGCGCGATCGAGAGCGAGAAGTTCGCCGAGCGGAACACACGCAGATCGAGCAGCGCGTCGTCGGTCTTCTGCAGGCGCAGCTGGCGCCAGATGAACAGGCCGAGGGCGATGACGCCCACGGCGAGCGACACGATGAGGGTGATCCTCGATGTCGCCTCCGCCGCGACCTCGGCCGATGTCGTCCCGTGCGAGGCGCTGGCGCCGACTTGGCTGAGGCCGAAGACGAGGCCGCCGAAGCCGAGAGCCGACAGGATGACCGACGGAACGTCGATGGGCGCATCGGTGGTCTCGCCGAGATTGTGCACCCAGCGGGCGCCGACGCCGAGGGCGACGAGCGCGATGGGCAGCACGATGGCGAAGATCCACCGCCAGCTGAGGGTGTCGAGCACGAGGCCCGCAACGGTGGGGCCGATCGCGGGCGCGAGCGAGATCACGACGCTCACGCGGCCCATCATGCGTCCGCGGGCGTGCGGAGGAACGAGGGTCATGATGGTCGTCATCAGGAGCGGCATCATGATCGCCGTACCAGATGCCTGCACGACGCGGGCGACGACCAGCAGCGGGAACCCGGGCGAGAGCAGAGCGATGAGAGTGCCGAGTGAGAACAGGCTCATCGCCGCGATGTAGACCTGGCGCGTCGTGAACCGGCGCAGCAGGAAGCCGCTGATGGGGATGACGACCGCCATCGTGAGCATGAAGGCGGTCGTGAGCCACTGCGCCTGAAGCGCGGTGATGCCGAGGTCGTCGATGAGGTGCGGGATCGCGACACCCATCGTCGTCTCGTTGAGGATCGCGACGAACGCCGCCCCGAGCAGCAGCCAGATGACCCTGTTCTCTTCGCGGCCGAGCATCGCTCCCTGGCCGGCGGTCGGGGCGGATCTCGTGCTCCGAGAGATGTCTGTGGCGGCCATAGGTCGTCTCCTCGGGGAAATTGGCGCGGCGAGCAACCACCGAGGCGGCGCACGATGAACGGTAACGGCCACGTCCGACATCGCATTCCCGATCGGGTGCGACGTTTCAGCGGACGTGGGGTGGGGGAGGACCGATCCGATCAGACCTCGGTGCGCTCCTGGGTGCCTGGATCATCCCAGTCCTCGGAGCCCGGGGCATCCGTGCGCTCCGGCTCCGGCTCCTCGTCGCGGATGGAGGCTGGAGTCGGCTCGATGAGCTCCTCGGTGGGCGTCTCCTGGAGATCGTCGATGTCCTTGCGCAGCGCATCGAGGTCAGGACCGTGAGGCTGCTCGGGGATGGAGGTCATCTGCCAAGAATAGCCTCCGTGTCCGAGGTGCTGATTAGGCTTGCGAGCATGGCGATGGGACACGGGGGAGGCGGCGGAGGGGGCGGTACCGGCGGCCCGCCCGGCTTCCGCGGCGTCGATCGCGAGGCCCAGAAGCGCCAGAATGCGCAGGCTCCTCGCATCCCCGATCTGGGGCGTCGGGTCGTCGCTCTCTTCCAGCCCTACCGGGGCCGGCTTCTCCTGACGGGACTGCTGGTGGTGATCGGCGCAGCGATCGCCGTCATCCCGCCGCTGCTCGTCCAGCGCATCTTCGACGACGCGCTGTTCCCGGTCGACGGCGGCCAGCCCGACATCCCGCTCCTCATCCGGCTCGTCTCCGCCATGATCGCGCTCTTCCTCGTCTCGGCGGGGGTGGGGGTCGTTCAGACCTACCTCACGGCGACGGTCGGCAACAGCGTCACCGGCGACCTCCGGGTCAAGCTGTTCGAGCACCTTCAGGCGATGGAGCTCGCCTTCTTCACGCGCACCAAGACGGGTGTGATCCAATCCCGGCTGCAGAACGACGTCGGCGGAGTCTCCGGCGTGCTGACCAACACCGTGACCAGCATCCTGGGCAATCTCGTGACGGTCGTGGCCTCGCTGATCGCGATGATCCTGATCGACTGGCGACTGACGCTCATCGCGGTCGTCCTGATGCCCTTCCTCGTCTCGATCCAGCGTCGCGTCGGGCAGGTCCGCGCCCGGATCGCGGGCGAGACGCAGGAGTCGCTCTCAGAGCTCTCCGCGATCACGCAGGAGACCCTCAGCGTCTCGGGCATCCTGCTGTCCAAGTCGTTCAACCGCCAGCGCACCGAGTCAGCCCGCTATCAGGACGAGAACCGCAACCAGGTGCGCCTCCAGGTGCGCCGCGCCATGAGCGGGCAGGGGTTCTTCGCCGTCGTCCAGGTGCTGATGGCGTCGGTCCCTGCCGTCATCTATCTCGTCGCGGGGTACATCGTCACGGGCAGCGCCGACACTCTCACGGCAGGCACGATCGTCGCCTTCACCACGGTTCAGGCCCGACTGCTCATGCCGCTCATGGGGCTCATGCGGGTGGCGCTCGATCTGCAGACCTCCGCAGCGCTCTTCGCGCGGATCTTCGAGTACCTCGACCTCGTGCCTGCGATCCAGGATGCGCCCGGAGCGATCGCCGTCTCAGAGGCCCCAGGCCCTGTCGGGCGCGTCGAATTCCGCGACGTCGTGTTCCGGTATCCGGATGCCGCTCCCGGTGCCCGCCCGACCCTCGATGGTGTGTCGTTCGCCGTCGAACCCGGTCGCCATGTGGCGTTCGTCGGTCCGTCCGGGGCGGGCAAGACCACGGTGCTCTACCTGACGCCGCGCATGTACGAGGCATCCGCCGGACAGGTGCTCTTCGCGGGTGAGGACGTCCGGCGCCTCACGCAGGAGTCGATCATCGACAACGTCGGGATCGTCTCGCAGGAGACGTATCTGTTCCATGCGACGATCCGCGACAACCTCCGCTACGCAAAGCCCGAGGCGACCGATGCGGAGCTTGAGGAGGCCTGCCGAGCCGCCAACATCCACCACATCATCGAAGGCTTCGAGCACGGGTACGACACGGTGGTGGGGGAGCGCGGATACCGGCTGTCGGGCGGTGAGAAGCAGCGCATCGCGATCGCGCGCGTCCTGCTGAAGGATCCTGCGGTGCTCCTTCTCGACGAGGCGACATCCGCTCTCGACACCGTCTCGGAGCGCGTCGTCCAAGAGGCGCTGGATGCCGCCGCACGGGGTCGCACGACGCTCTCGATCGCGCATCGGCTTTCGACGGTGATCGGCGCGGACGTCATCCACGTCGTGGACGCGGGTCGCATCGTCGAGTCCGGGACGCACGCCGAGCTGATCGCACGCGACGGCCTGTACGCCGAGCTCGCTGCGCAGCAGCTCGCGGCATCCCGCGTGCTCACCACCGAGGACGAGCTCGAGGCGAGCCAGCCCGCCGCCGACCATCCCGATCGGCGCGCGGATCGCGCGCCGGGTGAGATCGCCGCGGCCGCCGGTCCTGCGGTCCTCGCGGGCCCGGCTTCGTCGCTGGGTCTGCCTGGTGAAGACCCCGGCGCGACCGAGGCCGACTCCTCCGTGGCGCTCGATCCTTCCGGAACGCTCGACCCTGCCCGACCCTGAACGGGACCGCAACCGCGACTGGGACCGAGACGGCCGGGGTTGTGAGCGCCGGCGCGTTCGCGGGGTTACCAGCCGCGGGCCGCGGCGATGAGCGGCACGGCGTCTTCTGCAAGCAGCACCGATGATCCGCCGCGCGTCCACAGATCCCGCGTGAATGCGCCGATCGCACGGGCATAGGCATCGTCAGGATGCTCCTGTGCGATCCGCACCAGCGGCGGCAGATCCATCCCGAGGATCAGGCGCACGCGCTCGCGCACTGCCGCGGTGTGCCCGGCCGCCTCGAGAGCGGCGATGCCGCCCGACATTCCGTCCAGGTAATCGCGCAGCACGTCGATCGAGGCCTTGCGCTGGGTGATCGACGAACCGTCGGCTCGCTCCCGCCACAGCGCGATGACGTCGGGCACCACGTCGAAGGCGCGGGCTGACGCGTACATCCGCTGCGCCACCACCTGATCTTCGTACAGTCGGTCCACCGGGAAGCGGAGTCCGGTGCGCCGCCAGAAGTCCGTGCGGCTCACCTTCGACCACGCCACGATGTTGGCCGAAGCTGCGGGATGCTGGTCGATCGTGGTCGCTCGGCGCTCAGGGTCGGTCGCCGCGGCGACCCACGGCTGCACCACTCCGGTGGAGTAGGTGCCGTCGGCCTCGGGACGCAGCCTGACGTACGCGCCGAGCGCGAAGTCGCTCCCCGTCTCTTCCAGGATGCCCACGAGGCGCTCGAGCGCGATCGGGGTGAAGGCGTCGTCCCCGTCGAGGAAGCCGACGTAGGGCGACTCGACCAGGTCGAGGCCTGTGTTCCGGGCTGCGCCGAGGCCGCGCTGATGCCCGTGGTGCACCAGGCGGAAGCGCGAATCGGAGGCCGCCGCGTCCGCGAAGATCTCCGCCGTCCCGTCGGTCGAGCCGTCGTCGACGAGGATCGCCGCCCAGTCGTCGCGCGTCTGCGCCAGCAACGACTGGAGCGCTTCGCCGGCATAGCCTGCGACCTGGTAGCCGGGGACGATGATCGTCACCGCGGCGCGCTCGCTGGGCAGGGTCACCCGCCCGATCGTACAGCGACGACGGATGCCGCCACCGCGTCGGCGACAGCATCCAATGACCCGCTCAATTCGTGCGAGAAGGTGAACCTGACGGCTGTCTGCGCGACCTCTGCCGGGATGCCCATCGCCACGAGCACGTGTGATGGCTCGTCGCTGCCCGCCGCGCACGCGGATCCGCTGGACGACACCACCCCGCGTCGCTCCAGCTCGAGGAGGACCGCTTCGCCGCTGGTGCCGGCGAAGGTGAAGCTCGCTGTTCCCGGCAGCCGGTGCACGGGGTCGCCGGTGAGCGCGGCACTCGGAACCAGCGCGAGGACGCGCCGGATGAACGCATCGCGCAAGGCCGAGACGCGCTCGAATGCCTCGACCCGCTCCGTCTCGGCCAAATCGAGCGCCGTCGCGAGGCCGACGGCCCCGGCTACGTCTTCCGTGCCGCTCCGGCGCCCTCGCTCCTGGCCGCCTCCGTGCAGCAGCGGTTCGATCGGGATGCGTCCCCGCACGGCGAGCACGCCGGTTCCCTTCGGGGCGCCGAGCTTGTGACCGGCGATCGAGATCGCATCCGCGCCGAGGTCGGCCACCGACAGCGGGAGCCAGCCGGCCGCCTGGACTGCGTCGACGTGCAGCGGGATGCCTCGCTCCCGCGTCACTGCGCCGATCGCCGCGACATCCTGCACGGTGCCGACCTCGTTGTTGGCGTACCCGACGCTGACGAGCGCGGTGTCAGCGCGAAGGGCGGCCCCGACATCCTCCGCCGACACACGTCCCTGCGGGTCGACGGGTGCATGCGTCACGTCGAAGCCGTGCACCCGCGCGAGATAGTCGCCCGACTCCAGGATCGATTCGTGCTCGATCGGCGTCGTCACGAAGTGGCGGGCATCCCGGCCCTGCAGTGCGGCGATCGCGATGCCCTTCACGGCGAGGTTGTTGGCCTCGGTTCCCCCCGACGTGAACACGACGTCGCTCGCCCGCATGCCGAGCACCTTCGCCACCCGCCGCCGGGCATCCGTCAGGGCCTCCGCGGCCGCCTCGCCCACCGTGTGATGACTCGACGCGTTGCCGAACCACCGCGTGAGGTAGGGCATCATCGCGTCGAGCACCTCGGGCCGCACCGGCGTGGTGGCGGCGTTGTCGAAGTAGAGCATCGACACCGCGCTCAGGGCCCCGTCGAACCCTGCACGTCGACACGCACGTCCAGGCCCAGGTCGAGAGCGCGAGCGGAGTGGGTCAGCGCGCCGACCGAGATGACGTCCACCCCGGTCTCGGCGATCGCGCGGACCGTCTCGAGGTTCACCCCGCCGGAGGCCTCGACGGTCGCCCGGCCGGCGACCGCCTGCACGCCGAGCCGCAGGTCGTCGAGCGAGAAGTTGTCGAGCATGATGGTGCCGATCCCCGCCGCCAGCACGGGCTCGATCTGCTCGAGCCGGTCGACCTCCACCTCGACGTGCGTCGTGTGCGGCAGCTGCGAGATGGCGCCGCGCAGCGCCTCGGTCACCGACGCTCCCTTCTGGGTCAGCACGGCCAGGTGGTTGTCCTTGGCCATGACGGCATCCGAGAGCGAGTACCGGTGGTTGTGGCCGCCGCCATTGCGCACCGCGTGGCGCTCGAACGCCCGCAGCCCGGGGGTGGTCTTGCGCGTGTCGGCGATGCGGGCCTTCGTGTGCGCGACCTCGGCGACGTAGCGACCGGTGAGAGTGGCGATGCCCGCCATCCGCTGCACGAAGTTGAGGCCGATCCGCTCGGCGGTCAGCACGGAGCGAGCGGGCCCCGACACGACCGCGAGCACGGCGCCCGGCTCGAACCACTCACCGTCCTCGACGATGAGCTGCACCTCCACTCGCGGGTCGGTCAGCCGGAAGGCCGCAGCGAAGACCTCGCCTCCGCTGAACACCCCGCTCTCGCGTGCGACGAGGTCGGCGCGTGCGGTCGCCGACTCGGTGATCAGGTACTCGCTCGTGAGGTCGCCCCAGGGCGCGTCCTCTTCGAGGGCGGCGGCGACCACTCGGTCGATCGTGGCGCGGGTGAGCATCAGGCGACGCTCGCCTCGACGCGCGCCGCCGGACGAAGCAGCGAGCAGTCTCCGGCGCGCTCGCGCTGTCGCGACGGAAATGGGCGCCCACCGACTCGCGGCGCGCGAGGGCGGCCGTCACAGCCTGCTGGGCGACGAGGAGCAGGTTCTCATCCTCGAACTCCGCTTCGGTCAGAGGGGTTCGCGGGATGCTCCGCCACGTGGCGAGGACGGATGCCGCGTGCCGCAGGCCCTGTCTCATCCCGCACGAGTCCGGCGTCCTCCCACATCAGCTCCTGAAGCGCCTTGCGGCTGAAGGCCGGCGACGACCCGTCGACGAGCTGGGGTGCTGCGGCCAGGCGCGCGGCTGCGGCCGCCGGCCATCGCCCGGACGCGAGATCCGACGCGATCGCATCGCCCGCGCGGGCTCCGAACACCGCACCCTCGAGGAGCGAGTTGGAGGCCAGCCGGTTGGCGCCGTGCACGCCGGTGCGCGCGACCTCGCCCACGGCGTACAGTCCGGGCAGCGAGGTCCGCCCGAACAGATCCGTGGTGACGCCGCCCATCAGGTAGTGCGCGGCGGGCGTGACGGGGATGGGGTCGCGGGCCCAGTCCAGGCCCCGGTCGCGGACGGCACGGTCGATGGTCGGGAACCGGCGCGCGAGGAAGTCGCGGCGCTCGTCGTACGTCGGTCGCAGCATCGTGGCATCGAGGAACACGGGACGACCGTCCTGCAGCTCCATCTGCCGGGCGATCGCCCGGGCGACGATGTCTCTCGGCGCGAGTTCGCCGTCGGGGTGCGCGTCGAAGGCGAAGCGGCGGCCCGTCTCGTCGATCAGCGTCGCTCCCTCGCCGCGGACGGCTTCGGACACCAGGAACGCCTCGCCGACGCCCAGGATCGTCGGGTGGAACTGGAAGAACTCGAGGTCCGACACCGCGGCGCCGGCGCGCAGCGCGGCCGCGATCCCGTCGCCGGTCGCGACGGGCGGGTTGGTGGTGTGGGCGTACAGCTCGCCGGCGCCGCCGGTGGCGAGCACGACGACGTCGGCCTCGATGGTCTCGCGGCGGCCGAGCTGAGCCGGCCCATCGCCGACGAGCAGCTTCACGCCGCGGACTCGCTCATCCCGCACGACGAGGTCGACCAGGAAGGCATGCTCGACGACGCGCACGACGCTCGCGCGGAGCCGGGCGACCAGCGCCTTCTCGATCGCAGTGCCCGTGGCATCTCCGCCGGAATGCAGGATCCGCGGGTAGGAGTGCGCCGCCTCGAGCCCTTTGACGAACTCGCCGCGGGCGTCGCGATCGAAGGCCACGCCGAGATCGACCAGCTCGCGGATGCGGGCGGGCCCCTCTTCGGCGAGCACGCGCACGGCCACGGGATCGCTGAGTCCCGCTCCCGCCGTGAGCGTGTCGCGAATGTGGTCCTCGATGCGATCGTCGTCGAACATCACCCCGGCGATGCCGCCCTGGGCGTACCGCGTGTTGGCGTGCTCGAGCACGTCCTTGGTCACCAGCGTGACGCGGCATCCATGGTCGACGGCGTGCAGGGCGGTGACGAGCCCGGCGATCCCGCTGCCGACGACGATGACCTCGGGCGCGGTCACGACGCGTGCTCCCATCCTGCGGCGACCGCCGGCGAGGCCTCCGGAGGCTTGGCGGCCAGCATCCGCTCGAGAGCGAGACGAGCCGGCTCTGCGACGTCTTCCGGCACGGTGATGCGATTGCGCACCTCGCCCTCGACGAGTCCGTCGAGCACCCAGGCGAGGTAGCCCGGGTGGATGCGGTACATCGTCGAGCACGGGCAGACGACCGGGTCGAGGCAGAAGATCGTGTGCTGCGGGTTGTCGGCTGCCAGCCGCTGCACGAGGTTCACCTCGGTGCCGATCGCGAAGGTGGTGGGCTCGGTCGCGCCTTCGATCGCACGGCGGATGTAGTCGGTCGAGCCGGACTCGTCAGCGGCGTCCACGACGGCCATCGGGCATTCCGGGTGCACGATGACCCGGACGCCGGGGTGCTCGGCCCGGGCCTTCTCGATCTGGTCGACGGTGAAGCGCCGGTGCACCGAGCAGAAGCCGTGCCACAGGATCACCCGGGAGTCGAGCAGCTCGGACGCGGATGCGCCGCCCAGCGGCTTGTTCGGATTCCACATCGGCATCTGCTCGAGGGGCACCCCCATCGCCTTCGCCGTGTTGCGGCCGAGGTGCTGGTCGGGGAAGAACAGCACCCGCCGGCCGCGCTCGAACGCCCACTCGAGCACCGTGCGGGCGTTGGACGACGTGCAGACGATGCCGCCGTGCCGGCCGACGAAGCCCTTGATGGCCGCCGACGAGTTCATGTACGTCACCGGGATGACCGGCACGAGGCCCTCGGCATCCGTCGCGTCCATGTCGCCGTAGATGTCTTCGAGCTGCTCCCAGCACTCTTCGACCTGGTCGATGTCGGCCATGTCGGCCATCGAGCAGCCGGCAGCGAGGTTGGGCAGGATGACGGCCTGCTCGGGCTGCGACAGCAGATCGGCTGTCTCGGCCATGAAGTGCACGCCGCAGAAGACGATCGCCTCGGCCTCGGGGTGCGCCTTCGCGGCATTCGCGAGCTGGAACGAGTCGCCGACGTAGTCGGCGTGCTGGACGACCTCTTCGCGCTGATAGAAGTGGCCGAGGATCACGACCCGGTCGCCGAGCGTCTCCTTCGCCGCGCGGACGCGCGCATCGAGCTGCTCCGGCGTCGCGTCGCGGTAGACCTGCGGCAGCTCGCCCTGGCGGGGCGACCCGGTCGGGATCACGTCGCCCATCGAGGCGCCCGGTCCGTAGCCGGGCCGGATGTCGAAGTCCCAGGGGCCTGCGGCGAGGTCGGTGTTGCAGGTCTCGGCGGTCGACGCGCCTGCGACGATCGCCTGGATCTCACGGTCGACGGAGGGGTCTACGGGTCGGGGCTCGAGGGTCAGGTTCACGGCGGGCATGATCATGCTCCTTCAGTGACGGGCGGAGAGCGGGCCGCGATCGGCGAGCTCCACGTCCTGGTTGTAGCGATAGAGACGAGCCGGCCGATGGCTCCCGGTGCGGAAGCGGTCGGTCGGGATGAGGGTTCCGGAGTTCTCGACCTGGCGGCGGAAGTTGGCGGGGTCGAGGCGGCGGCCGAGGATCGACTCGTACACCTCGCGCAGCTCGGCGAGGGTGAACTCGTCCGCCAGCAGGCCGTGCGCGATGCGGCTGTAGCCGACCTTGTTGCGCAGCCGCCAGAGGGCGTAGTCGACGATCGTCGTTGTGATCGAAGGCGAGCAGGGGGAGGGATGCCGCATCGAACCAGGCGACGTTCTCGGGAGCGTCGAGTCCCAGGTCGATCAGCTCGGTGGACGCGTCATCCGGCCGGAGCAGGGCCCAGTACACGATCGAGACCACCCGCGTGGTGGACCGATCGACCGCCCCGAAGGCGTAGAGCTGCTCGAGATAGCTCGGCGCGAGTCCCGTCGTCTCGGCGAGCGTGCGGGATGCCGCAGCATCCAGGCTCTCGGCGATGTCGAGCCAGCCGCCCGGAAGCGCCCATCGGCCCTCGTGCGGATCGCGCGTGCGCCGCACGAGCGGCAGGACGAGGGTCGGCGAGCCGTGGGAATCGCGCCGCAGGCTGAAGATCACGGTCGACACGGCGACGCGCGTGACATCGTCCGCGGTCTCTGCCGCGGAGTGCTGGGGTTCGGTGGCTGTTCTTGTCATGGTGACTCTAACTAACGCTGCATCATCTTAGAGTCATTCCGACACGAACGTCAAACCGTCGCGCATCCAGCCGCCGTACGGCCGAGATCCGGTGCCTGCCGATATGCTGTCAGCGCAACTGAATACAGGCCGCATGACGTGTGCGGGAGAGCCCCGGCCTTCGCGCCGGGCACCGAAGGAGCAAGCCTCCCCGCCAATCTCTCAGGTCCGCGTACCGTACTCGTCCGGCCGCTCTGGAAACGGAGGGCGCTCATCGCGCGCTCCACCGACGGTGAAAGCCGCGGCATCCGTCCTCCGACGGTCCGCAGCGAAACTCTCAGGTCCACGACAGAGGGGGAGTTCACGGCGCCGAGCCCGGCGTCCGCCAGCCCGCGAACCGGGAGAACTCATGCCAGACCCCCGCTACACCCCGCTGCGAGATCGCCACGAGGCGCTCGGAGCCTCGTTCACCGACTTCGGCGGCTGGGCGATGCCCGTCCGCTACACCTCCGACCTGGCCGAGCACCACGCCGTGCGCACCGGCTGCGGGTCTGTTCGACATCTCGCACATGGCCGAGTTCCTCGTCGACGGGCCGGGTGCGGGCGCCTTCCTCGACTACGCCCTCGCCGGTCGCCTCTCGACGCTGCCGCTGTGGAAGGCGAAGTACAGCCTCGTGCTCGACGCGAGCGGCGGCATCGTCGACGACGTCATCGTCTACCGCCTCGCCGATGAGCGATTCTTCGTCGTCGCGAACGCCGGCAACCGCGAGCCGGTCGCCGCCGCCCTCGCCGAGCGGGTCGGCGCGGTTCGCGAGCCAGTCCGAGGGCGAGGCGGCCGTCGACGACGTCACCGACGACTACGCGCTGATCGCCGTGCAGGGACCCGCCGCCCTCGCGATCCTCGCCGACGTCGACGGCATCAGCCGACATCGGCCGCCCGCCTCGCCGACCTTCCGTACTACGCGGCGACGGATGCCTCATTCCGCGGCGCTCCGCTGCTCATCGCGCGCACGGGCTACACGGGTGAGGACGGCTTCGAGCTCTACATCCGCACCGCAGACGCCGGCGCTCTGTGGGATGCCCTGCTCGCGGCCGGCGAGCCGCACGGCCTCGTGCCGGCCGGACTCGCCGCCCGCGACACGCTTCGCCTCGAGGCCGGGATGCCGCTCTACGGGCACGAGCTGTCGCTCGACATCGTCCCCGCACAGGCCGGCCTCGGCCGCGTCGTCGTCGCCGAGAAGGAGGACTTCGTCGGCAAGGCGGGCCTCGCCGAGCGCGATGCCGCAGGCGCACCCGTGCTCGTCGGCCTCGTCGCTGAGGGCAAGCGCGCGGGTCGCGCCGGCTATCAGGTCTTCGACGGCGATACGGCGGTCGGAGAGATCACCAGCGGGGCACTCAGCCCCACCCTCGGGCATCCCATCGCCATGGCCTTCGTGTCGCCCGACGTGAGCGCCCCCGGAACAGCAGCTGACCATCGACGTGCGCGGCACGCGCATTCCCGCCACTGTGACCGCCCTTCCCTTCTACAGGAGGACCAAATGACCGATCTCAACGCCCTCAAGTACACCGCCGAGCACGAGTGGGTCTCGCTCGACCCTTCGACAGGCTCAGGGCAGGTGGCCATCGTCACCGTCGGCATCACCGACTTCGCCGCCGACAAGCTGGGCGACGTCGTCTTCGTCGAGCTGCCCGGAGCCGGCAGCAGACGTGACCGCGGGCGATGTCTGCGGCGAGATCGAGTCGACCAAGTCGGTCGGCGAGCTGTACGCGCCGCTCACGGGCGAGGTCGTCGAGGTCAACGACGAGGTCGTCGGCGACCCGTCCCTCGTCAACTCCGCCCCGTACGGCGAAGGCTGGCTCGTCAAGCTCCGTGTGGACGCGTCGGCGGTCGCGGACCTCCTCGACCGCGACGCCTACGTGGCGCTCACCGAGGGCGCGTGATGGCGGGCACGTTCCAGGAGCGCCATATCGGAACGGATGCCGCGGCCCAGCGCGTCATGCTCGACGCGCTCGGCTACGACTCGGTCGACGCGCTCGTGAAGACGGCGGTGCCGGCATCCATCCATGTCACCGCTCGCGAGACGACCGACATCCCGCCCGCCGCGACCGAGGCCGAGGCGCTCGAAGAGCTGCGCGCGCTCGCATCGCAGAATCGCGTGGCGCGCCCGATGATCGGCCTCGGCTACTACGACACCTTCACGCCGTCCGTCATCGCGCGGAATGTCCTCGAGAACCCGTCGTGGTACACCGCCTACACGCCCTACCAGCCCGAGATCTCGCAGGGCCGGCTCGAGGCGCTCATCAACTTCCAGACGATGGTCACCGATCTCACCGGGCTCACGACGGCGAACGCCTCGATGCTCGACGAGTCCACGGCGGTCGTCGAGGGGATGCTGGTCGCCCGGCGTGCCTCGAAGTCGTCGTCGAACGTGTTCGTGGTCGACGCCGACGCGTTCCCGCAGACGCGCGCGCTGCTCCAGGCGCGCGCGGCCGCCGTCGGCATCGAGCTCGTCGAGCTCGACCTCGCCGGCGGTGCCACCCTGCCCGAGGCGCTCTTCGGCGTGTTCGTCCAGTACCCCGGCGCATCCGGCCGCGTGTGGGATCCGAGCGGTGTCATCGACGCCGCACACGTCGCCGGCGGACTCGTCGTCGCCGCGGCCGATCTCCTCGCCCTCACGCTCCTGCGCTCGCCCGGGTCGCTGGGCGCCGATGTCGCGGTCGGGACGACCCAGCGCTTCGGCGTGCCGCTCGGATTCGGCGGCCCGCACGCGGGCTACATGGCGGTGCGCTCCGGTCTCGAGCGCCAGCTTCCGGGGCGACTCGTGGGCGTGTCGATGGATGCCGCGGGCAAGCCCGCGTACCGGCTGTCGCTCCAGACGCGCGAGCAGCACATCCGCCGCGAGAAGGCCACGTCGAACATCTGCACCGCGCAGGTGCTCCTCGCCGTGATGGCGTCGATGTACGCGGTGTATCACGGCCCGTCAGGGCTCACCGGCGATCGCCACCGAGGTCGCGCAGAAGGCGGAGGCCCTGGCGCAGCGTCTGCGCGAGTACGACCTGCATCTCGTGTCGGAGTCGTTCTTCGACACGATCCGCGTGGTGACCCCTGGTCCGTCGAGCCGAGTGGTGGAGCGCGCCCGGTCGAAGGGCTACCAGCTGCACCGGGTGGACGACGCGACAGTGGGAGTCTCGGTCGACGAGACGACCACCGCGGCTGACCTGGCGACGGTCGCGTGGGCCTTCGGCCTTCCGGCCGCGGACGAGCACGACATCCGGGATCTGCCCTTCGCCGATGCCTCACCGATCGCCGGCGTGCCGTCCGGGCTCCGTCGCGACGACGACTTCCTGACGCATCCGGTCTTCAACACGCACCGCTCCGAGACCGCCATGATGCGCTACCTCAAGCAGCTCGCCGACCGCGACTACGCGCTGGACCGCGGCATGATCCCGCTCGGATCGTGCACGATGAAGCTCAACGCGGCGACCGAGATGGCGGCCGTCTCGTGGCCGGAGTTCTCGCGTGTGCACCCGTTCGCGCCCGAAGCGGACGTCCGCGGGTATCTCGCGATGATCGAGCAGCTCGAGGTGTGGCTCGCCGAGGTGACGGGGTACGACGCCGTCTCGCTGCAGCCGAACGCCGGCTCGCAGGGCGAGCTCGCCGGCCTGCTCGCGATCCGCGGCTATCACCACGCGAACGGCGACCTCGAGCGCACGGTGTGCCTCATCCCGTCGTCGGCGCACGGCACCAACGCCGCGTCGGCGGTGCTCGCCGGGATGAAGGTCGTCGTCGTGGCGTGCGACGAGGCCGGCAACGTCGACCTCGACGATCTGCGCGCCAAGATCGAGGCGCACGCCGACAACCTCTCGGCGCTCATGATCACGTACCCGTCGACGCACGGCGTGTACGAGCACGAGGTGCTGGCGATCACGCAGGCCGTGCACGACGCGGGCGGTCAGGTGTACGTCGACGGCGCGAACCTCAACGCGCTGCTCGGCTTCGCCCGCTTCGGCGACCTCGGCGGCGACGTGTCGCACCTGAACCTCCACAAGACGTTCGCGATCCCGCACGGCGGCGGCGGACCCGGCGTCGGCCCGGTGGCCGCGAAGGCGCATCTCGCCCCGTACCTGCCCGGGCACCCGTTCGCGCAGCGTCCCGACCACGCCGGCGGCGTGTTCGAGGGCGGACCCGTCTCGGCCGCACCGCACGGCTCGGCCGGCATCCTCCCGATCTCGTGGGCGTATATCCGGATGCTGGGATCCGAGGGTCTTCGCAGCGCCACTGCGGCGGCGGTGCTCGCCGCCAACTACATCGCGAAGCGCCTGGAGGACCACTATCCCGTGCTCTATGCGGGAGAGGGCGGCCTCGTCGCGCACGAGTGCATCCTGGACCTTCGTCCGCTCCGCGAGGAGACCGGCATCACGGTCGACGACGTCGCCAAGCGGCTCATCGACTACGGCTTCCACGCGCCGACCATGTCGTTCCCGGTCGCGGGCACGCTGATGGTCGAGCCGACCGAGTCCGAGGACCTTCCTGAGATCGAGCGCTTCATCGAGGCGATGATCGCGATCAAGGCCGAGGCGCAGGCGGTCGCCGCCGGGACGTGGCCCACCGACGACAACCCGCTCGTCAACGCGCCCCACACCGCCGAGGCGGTCGTGATGGGGGAGTGGACCCACGCCTACTCGCGGGAGCAGGCGGTGTACCCGGTCTCCTCGATCGTCCGCACGAAGTACTGGCCTCCGGTTCGCCGGATCGATCAGGCGTACGGCGACCGCAATCTGGTCTGCGCCTGCCCGCCCGATCGAGGCCTTCGCCTGAGCCGCCGACCCTGGCGTGCGGGGGTGACTCCGCGCCGTCAGGGCGTCGGTGTGGGGGTCGGGGTGAGCGACGGCGACGGCGACGCCGGAGGCGCGAACACTCCCGGCCACAGCGCCGCGGCGAGCGGGTAGCCGACGAACGCCACGATGTCGAGCAGCGTGTGCGCGATGACCAGCGGCATCACTCGACCCCAGCGCTTGTAGCACCAGCCGAAGACGACCCCCATCACGAAGTTGCCGACGATCGCACCGATGCCCTGATACGCGTGGTACGCGCCGCGCAGCGCGGCGGTGGACAGGATGATCGCCCACCAGTTCCAGCCGAGGCGCCGCAGCCGGTCGAAGAGGTAGGCGATGAAGATGACCTCTTCGGTGAGCCCCGCGCGAAGCGCCGACAGCACGAGCAGCGGGATCGTCCACCACGCGGCACCCAGTGGCGAGGCGACGACCGCGACCGTGACACCGAGCGCGCGGCCGACCACATAGAGCGCCAGACCCGGGATCCCGATGACGGCGGCGAGAAGGATGCCGCGGCCGAGGTCGCCGCCGAACCGGGTGAAGTCGAGCCCGATCCGCCGGAGCGCATTCTCACCCGGCTCCCACAGCAGGTAGACCACCAGTCCCACCAGCGCCAGCGCGAAGAAGATGGCGAGCAGCTGGTAGAGCGACGTTCCAGAGCACCTCGACGTCCCGGTCGGGGTTCACCTGCGCCTGCTGATCTCCGAGCGGCACCGGCGCCAGCAGACGGCGCACCAGACTGAGCACCGAATACAGCGCCGACTGCCCCACCGTGACCGCCAGGACGAGCCCCACCTCCCAGCGGAGGCGGGCGCGCGACGGTGCCGGCGAGGGCTCCGGGAACGGTGTCATGCCGTCACGTTGCCATATTCGGACTCAATTGAGTAAAGGGTATGTAACAGTTTTGCCTCAGGTTTGGAGCACATGGATCAGTATGCCTAGGGTCGTTCTAACCGCTCCGGAGCCGCCGCGGTGGCGTCCGAGCGATACCCCATTTCTCAACGGAGGAACTGTGAAGCGCAACAAGATCGCCCTTTCGGGCCTGGCGCTGGTCGGCGTCGGCGGGCTCGTGCTCGCCGGCTGCTCCAGCAGCGGCGGCACCGACGACGCGACGGACGAGCCCACTTCGGGCGCCAGCACCGCGATCATCACGACCAACGGCTCGGAGCCGGAGAACCCGCTTCTCCCCGCCGACACGAACGAGGTCGGCGGTGGCAAGATCCTCGACTCGATCTTCGCCGGGCTGGTCTACTACGACGGCGACGGCAAGAGCGTCAACGACATGGCCGAGTCGATCACGGTCGACGACGAGGACACCCTCACGGTCAAGCTGAAGGAGGGCGCAGACCTTCACCGACGGTGAAGAGGTCACCGCCGACAACTTCACCGAGGCGTGGAACTACGGCGCGCAGCTGTCGAACGCGCAGCAGAACCAGTCCTGGTTCTCGGACATCGAGGGCTTCAGCGCCGACGCGGACTCCGAGCTGACGGGCCTCGAGGTGGTGGACGACTACACGTTCACGATCAACCTGAGCTCGCCGGTCGCGGCCGACTTCGCGCTGCGTCTCGGCTACTCGGCGTACTACCCGCTCCCCGACGTCGCGTTCGACGACCCCGAGGCGTTCGGCGAGTCGCCCGATCGGCAACGGCCCGTACAAGCTCGCGTCCGACGACGCGTGGCAGCACGACGTGCAGATCGACCTCGTCAAGAACGAGGACTACGAGGGTGGCCGCGCCGCGCAGAACGGCGGTCTGACGATCGTCTTCTACGCCACGCAGGATGCCGCGTACGCCGATCTCCTCGCCGGCAACGTCGACGTCATCGACGGCGTTCCCCCGACCGCCCTCGCGACGTTCGAGAGCGACCTCGGCGACCGTGCCGTCAACCAGGCGGCGGCGATCTTCCAGTCGTTCACGATCCCGCAGAACCTCCCGCACTTCAGCGGCGAAGAGGGCAAGCTGCGTCGTCAGGCGATCTCGCACGTCGATCAACCGCGAGGAGATCACCGACACGATCTTCAGCGGCACCCGCACGCCGGCCTCGGACTTCACGTCCCCGGTCATCGACGGCTGGTCGGACTCGATCGAGGGCTCGGATGTCCTCGAGTTCGACGCCGACAAGGCGAAGGAGCTGTGGGCGCAGGCCGACGCCATCGCGCCGTGGAGCGGCTCGTTCCAGATCGCGTACAACTCGGACGGCGGCCACCAGCCGTGGGTCGACGCTGTGACGAACTCGATCAAGAACACGCTCGGCATCGACGCGTCGGGCGCTCCGTTCGTCGACTTCGCCTCGCTGCGCCAGCAGGTGAACGACCGCACGATCACCACGGCGTTCCGCTCCGGCTGGCAGGCCGACTACCCCGGTCTGTACAACTTCATCGCTCCGCTCTACGTGACCGGCGCCGGATCGAACGACGGCGACTACTCGAACCCCGAGGTCGACAAGCTGGCTGCTGAGGGCGCGTCGGCGGAGAGCCTCGAGGCTGCCAACGAGAAGTACGTGCAGGCGCAGGAGATCCTCTTCCAGGACCTCCCGGCCATCCCGCTGTGGTACTCGAACGTCACCGGCGGCTACGCCGAGACGGTCGACAACGTCACGTTCGGCTGGAACTCGGTCCCGCTCTACAACGAGATCACCAAGAGCGAATAAGCTCGGATGATCGAACCCGCGAGGCGGTGACGATAAGTCACCGCCTCGCGGTCTGCCGCCCGGGCGTTGCAGCGCGTCACGCACGCGCTCGACGCCCTACGACGATGCCGCACAGCGCAGACCGCGTGCCACCGGCATCCTTCAGTCGGAGGGAGCGTGGATGTTCTCATACATCCTCAAACGCCTGCTGCAGGTGATCCCCGTGTTCTTCGGGGCCACCCTGCTCATCTACTTCATGGTCTTCGCGATGCCGGGAGACCCGATCGCGGCACTGTTCGGCGACAAGCCGCCGAGCCCCGCGCTGCTTGCGGAGCTGCCGGTCGCAGTACCACCTCGATGAGCCGTTCATCGTGCAGTACTTCTACTACATCGTGGGCATCTTCCAGGGAAACATGGGAGTCACCTACTCCGGGCAGTCGGTCAATGACGTCCTCGCCCGGACGCTCCCCGTGACGGCGCGCCTCGCGATCATGGCGATCGCGATCGAGTTCACGCTGGCGATCATCATCGGCACCGATCTCGGCGCTGCGCAAGGGAAAGCTGTTCGACAACACGGCGCTCGTCGTCGCGCTGATCTTCGTCGCCATCCCGATCTTCGTCCTGGCCTTCGTGGCACAGTACTTCCTGGCGATCCAGCTCGGATGGTTCAAGCCCACCGTCGGTGCGCAGAACGACTGGAATGACCTCTGGCTCCCGGCGCTCGTGCTCGGCGTCAGTCTCTACGCCACGAGCATGCGGCTCATGCGCGGTTCGGTCATCGACACGCTCAACCAGGACTGGGTCCGCACCGCGTACAGCAAGGGCCTCTCACGCAATCGCGTCATCCCCGTGCACACGCTGCGCAACTCGCTCATCCCCGTCATCACGAACAGCGCCACCAACTTCGGCGTGCTGCTGGTCGGTGCGACCGTCACCGAGGCCATCTTCAACGTCCCCGGTGTCGGCAACACGCTGTTCCGGGCGACCCAGGCGCATGAAGGACCGACGATCGTCTCTTTCGTGACTGTCTTCGTCATCATCTACGTCATGGTCAACCTGTTCGTCGACCTGCTGTATGGACTGCTCGACCCGAGGATCCGCTATGTCTGATCAACCGCGCGCCGCCGGCCATTTCGTGGCGCCCATCAAAGACGCCGTTGTCGCGGTCGATGCCGTCAAGGTGACGAGCGCCAAGCCGCGCAGCCTCTGGTCCGAGGCGTGGCACGACCTGCGCAAGCGACCCGACGTTCTGGCTCGCGCTGCTGATCATGTTCGTCGTGATCCTCATGGCGGTGTGGCCGACGCTGTTCACACAGACCCCGCCGAACGACGAGTGCTTCCTGTCCAACAGCAATGCCGGCCCGGCAGAGGGCCACCCGCTCGGGTTCACCTTCCAGGGGTGCGACATCTGGGCGCGCATCGTGTGGGGTGCCCGCACCTCGCTGGTGGTGGGCCTCCTCGCCACGGTCATCGGGTCGACCCTCGGCCTCATCATGGGTGCACTGGCGGGGTTCTACGGCGGATGGCTCGACGGTCTGCTCTCGCGCGTCGGCGACATCTTCTTCGCGATCCCGTACATCCTCGCCGCGGTCGTCGTCATGACGGTCTTCTCGCAGAACCGCACTCCGCTGACTCTCGCCTTCGCAATCGGTGGCTTCGCGTGGGCCTCGACCGCGCGCGTCGTGCGCGCAGAGGTGCTGCGGGTGCGGCAGTCCGACTTCGTGACGGCCTCACGGGCTCTCGGGCTCACGCGCTTCCAGACGCTCCTCTCGCACGTCGTGCCCAACTCGATCGGGCCGCTCATCGTGATTTCGACGCTGAGCCTCGCGGCCGCCATCGTGGCCGAGGCGACGCTCTCGTTCCTCGGGGTCGGACTCGGCAGCAGCGTCATGTCGTGGGGCAACGACATCAGCCAGGCGCAGTCCTCGCTGCGCGTGGCTCCGCAGGCGCTCATCTACCCGTCGATCGCGCTGACCGTCACGGTCCTCGCGTTCATCATGCTGGGCGAGCTCATCCGAGACGCCCTCGACCCGAGAGCGAGGGCAAACCGATGAGCGGCACAGTCACCACGCCCACGCCGCTTGTCAGCGTGCGCGATCTGCGGATCGCCTTCGAATCGCAGTCGGGGCAGCGAGAGGTCATCCACGGCATCGACTTCGACATCTTCCCGGGCGAGACCGTCGCGATCGTGGGCGAGTCCGGCTCGGGCAAGTCGACCACCGCGTCGGCGATCATCGGTCTCCTTCCGGGCACCGGCCACGTCACGGGCGGAACCATCACCCTCGACGGACGCGACCTCACGGCGCTCACCTCCCGTCAGATGGAGCCCGTGCGCGGCCGCGAGATCGGCTACGTCCCGCAGGACCCGATGTCGAACCTGAACCCGGTGTGGAGCATCGGCTTCCAGGTCAAAGAGACCGTCCGCGCGAACGGCATGGCCTCCAGCAAGCGGGATGTCGAAGCCCGCGCGGTCGAGGTGCTCAAGCAGGCCGGCCTCGCCGACGCCGAGAAGCGGATGAACCAGTATCCGCACCAGTTCTCCGGCGGCATGCGTCAGCGCGCGCTGATCAGCATGGGCCTCGCGGCTGACCCGAAGCTGCTCATCGCCGACGAGCCCACCTCGGCGCTCGACGTCACGGTCCAGCGCGTCATCCTCGACCACATGGCCAAGCTCACGAAGGAGAAGGGCACTTCGGTGCTCCTGATCACCCACGACCTCGGTCTCGCCGCCGAGCGCGCCGAGCGCATCATCGTGATGAAGGACGGCGAGATCGTCGAGGCGGGCCCGAGCCGCATCATCCTCGAGAACCCGATCCACCCCTACACGAAGCGCCTGGTCGCGGCGGCGCCCAGCATCGCGTCGCAGCGCATCCAAGCCGTGCGTCGAGGATCGCGGCGATCCAGACGAGCGAGCGACGTCGCCGACGTCGCGCCGACGCTGCGCGTTCGCGACCTGGTGAAGGACTACACGATCCGTCTCGGCGGGTTCCGCAGCGAGCCGTTCCGCGCCGTGGACTCGGTGTCGTTCGACGTCCCTCGCGGTAAGACCCTCGCCATCGTCGGCGAGTCCGGTTCGGGCAAGTCGACGATCGCGAAGATGGTCCTGAAGCTCGAGGATGTCACTTCCGGCACGATCGAGATCGACGGAAAAGACACGTCGAAGCTCTCGACCCGCGAGACGTTCAAGATGCGCAGCCGCATGCAGCCGGTCTTCCAGGATCCGTACGGCTCGCTCGACCCGCTCCGCAACATCGCGAACACGATCGCCGAGCCGCTCGTGATCCACAAGGTCGGCGACCGCGCTTCGCGGCGCGCGCGCGTGAGCGAGCTCCTCGATCAGGTCGCGCTGCCGCAGGAGATCGCCACCCGCTACGCGAACGAACTCTCGGGCGGTCAGCGGCAGCGTGTCGCGATCGCGCGTGCGCTGGCGCTCAAGCCCGACATCGTCGTCCTCGACGAAGCGGTCTCGGCGCTCGACGTGCTGGTGCAGGACCAGATCCTGAAGCTCCTCGCCGACCTGCAGGGCGAGCTCGGGCTGACCTACCTGTTCATCACGCACGACCTCGCGGTCGTGCGCGTCGTCGCCGACAACGTCTGCGTCATGGAGCGCGGCAAGCTCGTCGAGCAGGGCACCGTCGACGAGATCTTCAGCAACCCGACCGAGGGCTACACCCAGCGACTGCTCGACGCGATCCCCGGCGCATCGATTCCCCTCGGCGGCCGATGACCCCGATTCCCGGCGGCGCGCGCAGGCGGATCTTTCGGTCGGTGGCGGCCACGATCGGCATGTTCGCGTCCGCCGGGATCGCAGGTCTGCTGCTCCTCGACGCGTTCCTGCGCGGGGGCGTCGAACAGGGCCTGCTGATCACGCCCGTGGGTGCTGCTCGTGCTCTGGGGCATCTACGTCTTCAGCTATGCCCCGCATGTGCGGACGGATGCCGAGGGCATCCGCCTGCACAACGTGCTGAGCGTCATCGACATCCCGTGGGCGCTCGTGTCAGCCATCCGCCTTCGCTGGCAGCTCGAGGTCACCCTCCACGACGGGCGGCGTCATGCGCGCCTTCGGCGGGCCGTCCCTGCGGCCGGCCGCGGAAGAAGCCGGAGGAAGCCCGAAGCGGATGCTGTCGAGCCGTCGACCCGTGATCTCACGCTCATCCAGGAGGCCTGGATCGGCGCGGGGGAGAGCGGGAGCGGCGACGAGCCGCCCCGTTCGCCGGACGCCCGACCTCCCGGCACTCGTCGCGCTCGCGATCATCGTGGCCTGGACGGTCGCGAGCCTGGTGATCGTCGCCCCCTGGAGCTGAGCACCGCATCCATCCGCCGATCCGGGGGCACCGCCCCGGGAAGGAGGGGCATCCACGCCGTCTGGGTCAATGAAAGCGGATCCCCAGGCAGGGCGGGTAAAGTGGAGAGGCCGGTCCTTTCAGGCCCGATGCCCACATTCTCCCTCTTTGCAAGGATCACCCTCATGGCGCGCGCCCTTCGTCCGGACCTCCGTAACGTCGCAATCGTCGCGCACGTCGACCACGGAAAGACCACCCTCGTCGACGCCATGCTGCGTCAGACCGGCTCCTTCGGCTCGCACGAGCACATGGAAGAGCGCGCGATGGACTCGAACGACCTCGAGCGTGAGAAGGGCATCACGATCCTCGCCAAGAACACGGCGATCACCTACAAGGGCCTCCACACCGACGTGCCCGGTGACGATCAACGTCATCGACACCCCCGGTCACGCCGACTTCGGCGGCGAGGTCGAGCGCGGTCTGTCGATGGTCGACGGCGTCGTGCTGCTCGTCGACGCGAGCGAGGGCCCGCTGCCGCAGACGCGCTTCGTGCTGCGCAAGGCGCTCGAGGCGAAGCTTCCCGTCATCCTGCTCGTGAACAAGACCGACCGCCCCGACGCGCGCATCGCCGAGGTCGAGGAAGAGGCGCACGACCTGCTGCTCGGCCTCGCGTCCGACCTCGTCGACGACGTGCCCGACCTCGATGTCGACGCTCTCCTCGACGTGCCCGTCGTGTATGCGAGCGGACGCGCGGGCGCGGCATCCCGCAACCGCCCCGCCAACGGCGACGCTTCCCGACAACGACGACCTCGAGCCGCTGTTCGAGGCGATCCTCGAGCACGTGCCGGCGCCCGTCGTACGACGACGAGGCGCCGCTGCAGGCGTGGGTCACGAACCTCGACTCCAGCCCGTTCCTCGGCCGCCTCGCGCTGCTGCGCGTCTTCAACGGCACGCTGAAGAAGGGCCAGACGGTCGCGTGGGTGCGCGCCGACGGCACCGTCAGCAGCGCCCGCATCACCGAGCTCCTGAAGACCCGCGCCCTCGAGCGCTACCCGGCCGACGAGCGCCGGCCCCGGCGACATCGTCGCGATCGCCGGCTTCCCCGACATCACGATCGGCGAGACCATCGCCGACCCCGATGACGTCCGCCCGCTGCCGCAGATCCACGTCGACGACCCGGCGATCTCGATGACGATCGGCACCAACACCTCGCCCCTGGTCGGCAAGGTCAAGGGCCACAAGCTCACCGCGCGCATGGTCAAGGACCGCCTCGACCGCGAACTCGTCGGCAACGTCTCGCTCAAGGTCGTCGACATCGGACGCCCCGACGCGTGGGAGGTGCAGGGCCGCGGCGAGCTCGCCCTCGCGATCCTCGTCGAGAACATGCGCCGCGAGGGCTTCGAGCTCACCGTCGGCAAGCCGCAGGTGGTCACCAAGAAGATCGACGGCAAGACGCACGAGCCGTTCGAGCACCTGACGATCGACGCACCCGAGGAGTACCTCGGCGCGATCACGCAGCTTCTCGCGACCCGCAAGGGCCGCATGGACAGCATGACGAACCACGGCACCGGCTGGGTGCGCATGGAGTTCATCGTCCCGTCGCGCGGCCTCATCGGCTTCCGCACCGAGTTCCTCACCACGACCCGCGGCACCGGCATCGCCAACGCGATCTCGCACGGCTACGAGCCGTGGGCCGGTCACATCGTGACCCGCCAGAACGGCTCGATCGTCGCCGACCGCACCGGCGTCGTCACGCCGTTCGCGATCATCGCCCTGCAGGAGCGCATGTCGTTCTTCGTGCAGCCCACGCAGGAGGTGTACGAGGGCATGGTGGTCGGCGAGAACTCGCGCGCCGACGACATGGACGTGAACATCACCAAGGAGAAGAAGCTGACCAACATGCGCCAGTCGACCTCCGACACGTTCGAGTCGATGACGCCGCCTCGCCAGCTCACCCTCGAGGAGAGCCTCGAGTTCGCGCGCGACGACGAATGCGTCGAGGTCACGCCCGAGCTCGTCCGCATCCGCAAGGTGAACCTCGACGCAGACCGAGCGCGCCCGCGCCACCTCGCGCCTCAAGCGCCAGGACGCGAACGCCTGAGACTCGATCGATGCGGCGCCCGGCGACCGGGGGGCGCGCGCCGGGGCTGTGCCCCGGACCGGGCTGACGCCGGGCGACGGCATCCGCCTCGCGTCTCAGCCGCGGATCGTCACCGTGAGCGGCTTCGGCTCGCGGTCGTTCCCGCCGCGTTGACGAGCTCGGCGGCGAAGACGTAGGTGCCCGGCGCGAGCGATCCACGATCGCGGTGCTCGCCCGCTGCGCGCTCGGCGTTGCGGCGACGAGGGCCTGCCGATCGATCTCGACGCCGTCCTGGTACAGGACGTACTCGGTGGCGTTGGTGCCCCACCAGAGGTCGGCCGTGACCGTGACGTCGAGCCGGTGCGCGCGCCGGTGGCGCTGAGCACGGCGCTCGGCCGGGGCGGCGTCGCGCACCGTCACGGTGAGCGGCCGTCGACCGGGTCTCACCGTACGGATTGAGCGCGACGAGCTCGTACGGGTACGTGCCGTTCGCCCTGCCCGGTGACGCTCGAACACGGCCTGCTGCGCGGACGGGCTGACGAACCGCCGAGCGCCTGGGCGGCGATGAGCACGCCGTTCTCGTACAGCTTCACGACGGTGGCGTTCTGACCCCACCACAGGTTCGCGCGTGATCGCGGAAGTCGCCGTCGCGCAGTCCGGTGTCCCAGCCGTTGTCGTCCGACAGCGCGAAGGCGCCGGGTGCGCGCGGTGGCGACCGGTGTGCCGGAGTTCAGGATGCCGGCACCCGCGCCGGCCCGCACGGCGGCAGCCACCTCGCCGACCGGCTGAGCCTGGTAGCCGTACTGCGTCGGCCGGGTTCCACCGGACGTCGGGGAGAGCGTGCTCGGCGACGTCGCGTTGAACGCGCCGAGCACGTCCACGATCTCGCCGTTGACGAGCGTGCCGGTCTCGGAGAGCTCGGTGCCCTTCCAGCACGCGATGATGCGCTGCGACCGGGGACGACGGCAGCAGTTCGATGGCGTTCTGCTCCGCGACGATGCTGCTCTCGACGCCCGCGCCCCAGAAGTACTGGAAGAAGGGGCTGCCGGGCACGGTCTCGCGCGAGCGATGCCTCGGTCTGCTCGTAGAGGTTGTTGTAGACGTGGACGTCGCCGAAGCGCACGCGCGGAGCGCGCTGCCCGATGTCGGTCCAGCGGTTGTGGTGCTGGGTGACGCGGTGCTGACCGCGGTCCTGGAGCGCGGGAGTCGCTCGAGCCGATGATGTCGGTCTTGTCGTGGTGCTGCAGCCAGTTCCACGACATCGTGACCAGGTCGCCGCCGTGCGTGACGTCGATGCAGGCCGTCGTGCACCTCGAACGGACGCCCGTAGACGAGCGTCGAGGCTCGTCGGCGGGTGCTCGCCGTCGTCGAAGGTGTTGTGGTCGACCCACACGCTCGTCGCGGTCCACACCGACAGGTTGTCGTACGCGGAGTTCCAGTTGCCGCCGGAGTCGTTGGCGTCCCACTGCGGGAAGCAGTCGTAGGCGTCCGAGAGCGTGAGGTTGCGCACGATCACGTTGTGCGCATCGCGGATCCGAAGCGAGCCGCCCGAGACGCGTGGCGTCGTCGCCGACGCCGACGAGGGTGACGTTGGAGCCGATGTGCTGCAGCGTGAGCTGCGCCTGCAGCGCGGCGGCGGCGACGCGGGCGTGCTTCGAGCGGGCCGCGGGTCGATGCCCGGACCGAACGCGGCGATGTAGTCGTCCATCGCGAACGGGGCGCTCGTGCCCGGCGACGGTGACCTGCGCGGCGATGTCGTCGCAGGTGAGCCGCGTGCCGTCGGGCTGCACCCACGGGTCGATGGCGCCGGTGACGTACACGATGCGCGGCACCTGGTTGTAGCGGGCGTCGTTCTGCGAGCCGCCGGGGCTGCCCGGCGAGCGCGTCGCGCAGCTCCTGCCAGGTGTCGACGACGTACACCTCGGCCGGAGTCGGCGGCGGCGCCTCCGGTGACGGGCTCGGCGTGGCGCTCGACGCGCTCGGGGAAGGTCGGACCGGACCATGACGCCCAGCCGTCGCCCGGCGGCGATCACCTCGCGACCGAGGTCGACGGCCGGCGGGGGAGCGGCGGGCATCGGCGCGGCACGCAGCGGCGGGACCGCGACCGGCGATGGCGCGCGGCCACCAGGCTCGCCGCGGTCGCAGCGGCGAGAGCAGGTGTCGCGCGCGGCGTTCGTCGGGGCGCGGGCAGCGTCGTTCTCATGGGACTCCTTCGTCCTTGGGCAGAAAGGTGATGAGAACGGGCGCATGGGCGGCCATAAGCTGAGGAAGCGTTTTCTGCGTGTGCATCCGAGCATGCCAAGAGACGCTCGGAAAGCGCAATCCCGATCGCTGGCAGGTACGTCCGGACTCCCGTGCGTCGGAGACGGCGGTGATCCGGCCACGACTGGCATGCGGACCGCGCCGCCTCGAGGCCGTCGGTAGCCTCGAGCGAGTGAGCCCTGGACCCGCACTTCGACGACGCGCACGCCGCGGGCGAGGGGCGCGACGGGCGGCGCGCCAGGGGCTCGGCGTCGCGCTCGCGACGAGCGCGTACGGCATCTCGTTCGGGGCGCTCGTCGGTGGCGGCGGGACTCGACGTCTGGCAGACCTGCGTCCTGAGCCTGCTGATGTTCACCGGCGGATCGCAGTTCGCCTTCGTCGGCGTGATCGGCGCCGGGCGGGCTCGCCGCGGCGCCCGCCGCGATCGCGTCCGCGGCGCTCCTCGGCGTCCGCAACGCCGCCTACGGCATGCGGATGTCGCCCGTCATCGGCCGAGGTGTCTGGCAGCGCGCCGCCGCCGCGCAGTTCACGATCGACGAGTCCACGGCGGTCTCGCTGGCGCAGCGCACCCGCGCATGCGCGGCTCGTGGGCTTCTGGGTGACCGGCTCGCGATCTACGTCGGCTGGAACCTCTCCACTCTCGCCGGCGCGCTCCTCGGCGACGTGCTCGGAGACCCGAGGGCGTACGGACTGGATGCCGCGGCCGCGGCCGCCTTCCTCGCCCTGCTCTGGCCGCGCCTGCGCGCGCCGCCAGGCCGATCGCGGTCGGTGTCGCGGCGGCGGTCGTGGCGACGATGCTCACCCCGCTGCTCATGCCCGGGCTTCCCGGTGCTCATCGCCGCGTCGTCGCGATCGTCGTCGGCTGGTTCAACTGGCTCGGGGAGTCGGGATCGCCCGACGACCGAGCCGAGCGACGTCGCCGGAGCGGGAGGGACTGCCGTGACCCTGTGGACCGCGATCCTGGTCGCGTCGATCATCTGCGTCGCGCTGAAGACACTCGGCTACCTCGTGCCGCCGAAGGTGCTCGACGCGCCGCGTCCGGCGCGGATCGCCGACCTCCTCACGGTCGCGCTGCTGGCGGCGCTCGTCGCCGTCCAGACGCTCGGCGTCGGGCCAGTCGATCGTGGTCGACGCCCGGGTTCCGGCGGTGCTCGTCGCCGCGGGGCTGCTGCTGCTGCGCGCGCCGTTCCTCGTCGTCGTCGCCGCGGCGGCGCTCGTCGCGGCGCTCCTGCGGCTCTGGGGCTGGGCGGCCTGACCGGAGCCCGCCGGTAGAGTCGACGGGTGCGCACCTCGGTTCTCGCTCGTGTCGCGACCTGGGTCGTCGCGTTCGCTGGTCGGCGTCGTCTACGGGCTGGCCGGGACGATCGCGCACACCTTCACGTTCGGCTGGTTCCCGCTCGGACTCGTCCTCGCGATCATCGGAAGCGGCGCGCTGCTGCTCGCCGTGCGCCTGCTCACCTCCGATCGCTGGGCGACGCTCGCGACCGGCCTCGGCATGATGATCGCGACGCTGCGTCTTCTCGGGCCGCGGACCCGGCGGCTCGGTGATCGTCCCCAGGCGCCGAAGGGCAGTTCGATCCGGGCATCGTCTGGACGATCTCGGTACCGCTCCTGGTCGCCCTCGCCGTGGCGTGGCCTGACCGCATCGCGCTTCCGGCCGGTCGAACTAGACTGGAGCTGTGACGTATGTGATCGCCCTTCCGTGTGTGGACGTCAAGGACCGCGCGTGCATCGACGAGTGCCCGGTCGACTGCATCTACGAGGGTGACCGCTCGCTGTACATCCACCCCGACGAGTGCGTCGACTGCGGTGCCTGCGAACCGGTGTGCCCGGTCGAGGCGATCTACTACGAGGACGACCTGCCCGACGAGTGGCAGGACTACTACAAGGCCAACGTCGAGTTCTTCGACGACGTCGGCTCGCCCGGCGGCGCGGCCAAGGTCGGCGTGATCCACACGGACCACCCGATCATCGTCGCGCTGCCCCCGCAGGCCACTGACGTGGGGGTCGCCGACCTCGCCGACTACCCGTGGGACGCCGTCGCACCGTACGCCGCAGCGGGCCAGGGCCCATCCCGACGGCATCGTCGATCTGTCGATCGGCTCGCCCGTCGATCCGCACGCCCGCGGTCGTCGACCGAGGCGCTCGCCGCGGCGACGGATGCCCACGCCTACCCGCAGACGGTCGGCACGCCCGCTCTCCGCGAGGCGGTCGTCGACTGGTACGCCCGGCGCCGCGGCGTGCCCGGGCTGACGCCCGCGCACGTCCTGCCGACGATCGGCTCGAAGGAGCTCGTCGCGCTGCTGCCGCTCCTGCTCGGCCTCGGCCCGGGCGACGTCGTCGTGCATCCGCGCGCGGCCTATCCGACGTACGAGGTCGGCGCGCGACTGGTCGGCGCGACGCCCTTCGCCGTCCGACGACCCGGCGGAGTGGCCGGCGGACGCCCGCCTCGTCTGGATCAACTCGCCCGGCAACCCCGACGGACGGGTGTGGGATGCCGCGTCCCTGCGTGTCGCGGTCGACCGCGCGCGCGAGCTCGGGGCGGTGCTCGCCTCGGACGAGTGCTACGCCGAACTCGGGCTGGGAAGCGCCGTGGGACGCCGAGCCCATCCCGTCGGTGCTCGACCCGCGGGTCGATCGGCGGCGACGTCACCGGCATCCTGTCGGTGTACTCGCTGAGCAAGCAGTCGAACCTGGCCGGCTACCGCGCGGCGTTCCTCGCCGGTGATCCCGCGCTCGTCGGAGCGGCTGCTGACGCCGCGCAAGCACCTCGGGCTCATGCTTCCCGCTCCCGTCCAGGCGGCGATGATCGCGGCGCTCGGCGACGACGCGCACGTCGCCGCGCAGAAGGAGCGCTACCGGTCGCGGCGCAGCATCCTGAAGCCCGCGGTCGAGGCCGCCGGCTTCCGCATCGACCGCAGCGAGGCCGGACTCTACCTGTGGGCGACCGAGGGCCGCGACGCCTGGGACAGCCTCGCGCGCCTCGCCGATCTCGGCATCCTGGCCGGTCCCGGTCACTTCTACGGCGCGCATCTTCCCGCAGCACGTCCGGCTGTCGCTGACCGCGACCGACGAGCGCATCGCGGCGGCCGCCGCACGGCTCCGGCGCTCTGAGCCATCGACAGGAGGCATCCGTCGCATTCCTCCATCGAATGCCGCAGGGCTTTGGCGGTGTCCGCGATAGGTTCTGGCGGCCAGTAGGCTGTAAAAGCGCGCGGAGATCGGCACCCGTCCCCGCGCCTGGCGGCTCATCGGGGCACCATCAGCCCCGAATCCGAGCCGACAATCCCTCGGATCCAACCGCAATCGCGAGGAGGCGCCGTGACGGACGCGAGCACGCAGCAGGAGAAGGCAACCCTGACGATCGGCGATCGCACCGCCGCAACTCCCGCTGCTGCGCGGCGACGGACGGCGTTCCGAGCATCGACATCTCGACGCTCAGCCGCCAGACCGGGCACACGACGCTCGACTACGGCTTCGTCAACACGTCGGCGACCAAGTCGGCGATCACCTTCATCGACGGCGACAAGGGCATCCTGCGCTACCGCGGGCTACCCGATCGAGCAGCTCGCGCAGAACAGCACCTACCTCGAAGCGGCGTGGCTCCTCATCTACGGCGAGCTGCCCACTCCCGACGAGCTCGGCGAGTTCGACGAGAAGATCCGCCACCACACGCTGCTGCACGAAGACCTCAAGCGCTTCTTCTCGTCGCTGCCGCACACGGCGCACCCGATGTCGGTGCTGTCGTCGGCGACCGCGGCGCTCTCGACCTACTACGAGAACCGAGTCCGACCCGAACAACCCCGAGCACGTCGAGCTCAACACGATCCGCCTGCTCGCGAAGCTCCCGGTGATCGCCGCCTACGCGCACAAGAAGAGCATCGGCCAGGCGTTCCTCTACCCCGACAACACGCTCAGCTATCGTCGACAACTTCCTGAAGCTCAACTTCGGCGTGCTGAGCGAGCTGTACGAGATCAACCCGGTCATGTCGCGCGCGCTCGAGCGGCTGCTCCTCCTCCACGAGGACCACGAGCAGAACGCGTCGACCTCGACCGTGCGGCTCGTCGGCTCGACCGGCGCGAACCAGTTCTCGTCGATCTCGGCGGGCATCAACGCGCTGTACGGGCCGCTGCACGGCGGTGCGAACGAGGCCGTGCTCAACATGCTCGCGCAGATCCGCGACTCCGGCGAGAGCGTGCAGCGCTTCGTCGAGCGGGTCAAGAACAAGGAAGACGGCGTCAAGCTCATGGGCTTCGGCCACCGGGTCTACAAGAACTACGACCCGCGCGCGAAGCTCGTCAAGGAGTCGGCCGACGAGGTGCTGCGCGAGCTCGGCGTCCACGACCCGCTGCTCGACCTCGCGAAGGAGCTCGAAGAGCTCGCGCTGAGCGACGACTACTTCCGCGAGCGCCGCCTGTACCCGAACGTCGACTTCTACACCGGCGTGATCTACAAGGCGATGGGCTTCCCGACGCGCATGTTCACGGTGCTCTTCGCCATCGGCCGCCTGCCCGGCTGGCTCGCGCACTGGCGCGAGATGCAGTCCGACACGCAGACGAAGATCGGGCGCCCGCAGCAGCTGTACATCGGCGCCGCCGAGCGCAACTACCCGGGCGTCTCCTGACGCTGGCTCGCGGCATCCGTCACTCGCTTGACGGCTGACGGGCGCTTTCGCGCGCGCCGGTTCTCTCGCTAGCGTGAGCGCTGTCGACGGCAGCAGCGCCGTCTCCGACTGAGGGACGGAGCAGCTCATGTGGACCCAGCCTGAAGACCCGCTCGGCATCCTGTGGCTCTCGGCGCTCGTCGCCGTGCTGCCGATCGCGACCTTCCTGGTGCTGCTGGTCGTCTTCAAGATGCAGGGCATCGTCGCGGCGGCCATCTCGGTCGTCGTCGAGGTCATCGTCGCGCTGTGGGCGTTCGGGATGCCGGCATCCGCCGTCGCCGGCGCGGGGCTCTACGGCGTGCTGAACGCGCTCTGGCCGATCGCCTACATCATCGTGATGGCGGTGTGGCTCTACCGGCTCGCCGTGGCGAGCGGGCACTTCGAGGTCGTCCAGGCGTCGATCAGCGGCATCTCGCCGGACCAGCGCATCCAGGTGCTGCTCATCGCCTTCGCGTTCGGCGCGTTCCTCGAGGGCGCCGCCGGGTTCGGCGTGCCGATCGCGATCTGCGCGGCGCTGCTGGTGCAGCTCGGCTTCCGGCCCGGTCAAGGCGGCCATGATCTGCCTGGTCGCCAACGTCGCCGCCGGCGCCTACGGCGCGATCGGCATCCCGGTGATCGTCGGCGCGAATGTCGGCGGCGTCGACGTGATGGACCTGTCCCGGGCCCTCGTGCTGCTGCTGCAGCCGCTCACCTTCCTCGTGCCGTTCCTGCTCATCCTGATCCTCGACGGCTGGCGGGGACTGCGCGAGACGTGGCCCGCCGCCCTCGTCGCGAGCGTCGTCTTCAGCGGCGTGCAGGGCGGCGTGCTCTGGGTGCTCGGTCCGGAGCTCGCCGATCTCGGTGCGGGTCTTGCGACGATGGCGGCGATCGTCGTGCTCGGCCGCTTCTGGAAGCCTCGTCGCGTCTTCCGCGAGGGCGGGGGCGAGGCGCCGGAGATCGCTCCGGTACCCGCTGCGCGAGGTCGCGCAGGCGTGGAGCCCGTTCTACATCCTGACCGCGTTCATCCTGGTGTGGAGCATCCCGGCGTTCAAGGCTCTCTTCGCCGAAGACGGACCTCTCGCGTGGGCGGTCTTCAAATTCCCCATCCCGGGAGTCACGGGAGTCGTCGAGACGGCCGAGGGCGCGGTCGTGACCCAGACGTGGGACTTCACGCCGCTCAACGCCACCGGCACCGCGATCTTCCTGGCCGTCATCGTCGCCTTCTTCTCGATGCCGAAGCTGACCGCCCGCGACCTCTGGCACGAGCTGGGCGAGACGATCAAGGCGCTCTGGCAGGCCATCGTGCTGATCGTCCTGATCCTCGTGCTGGCCAACATCGCGAACTACTCCGGCGGCTCCGCGACGATCGGGGCGGCACTCGCCGCCGTCGGGCCGCTCTTCCCGCTGTTCGCGCCGATCATCGGCTGGTTCGGCGTGTTCATCACGGGATCGGTGGTCAACAACAACACCCTCTTCGCGCAGCTGCAGGTGACGACGGCGAAGCACATCGGCGTCTCGCCGACGCTGCTGCATCGCGGCGAACACGGCGGGCGGTGCGACCGGCAAGGTCATCTCACCGCAGTCGATCGCCATCGCGGCGGGCGCTGTCGGGCTGTCCGGCCGCGAATCGGAGATCCTGCGTGCGGCGATCGGCTACAGCCTCGGGATGCTCGCCTTCATCTGCCTGTGGACGTTCGCGCTCGCTCAGCTGCTGCCCGGCTGAGCCGCGGTCACGCTCCGGCGGCGCGCTTGGGTCGCTGCTCGACCGTCGGCGGCGTAGTCGGGCACGTAGTTCTCGAGGTTGCGCGGCGGTCGCTCGTAGCCCTTCGAATCGGGGCGCGGCGGGGATCTCGACCTCCGCGCGCTCGACCATCTCGTAGGGGATCCGCGACAGGAGGTGGTGCGATCATGTTGATGCGGCTGCGCCGCTTGTCGATCGACGGCACCTCGAACCACGGCGCCTCGGGGATGTCGGTGTGCACGAACATCGTGTCCTTCGCCCGCGAGTAGTCCTCCCAGCGCGTGATGGACAGCACGTCGTTGGGGCTGAGCTTCCAGCGCCGCATCGGGTCCTCACTCGCGCGAGCGGAATCGGCGCTCCTGCTCGTCCGGAGAGACGCTGAACCAGTACTTGAGGAGCAGCACGCCGTCCTCGACCAGCATCCGCTCGAAGATCGGCGCCTGGTGCAGGAAGCGGTGGTACTCCGCGTTCGTGCAGTAGCCCATCACGTGCTCGACACCGGCCCGGTTGTACCAGGAGCGGTCCATCAGCACGATCTCGCCCGCAGCGGGCAGATGCGGGATGTACCGCTGGAAGTACCACTGCGTGCGCTCGCGCTCGGTCGGCGCGGGAAGGGCCACCACTCGGGTGACGCGGGGATTGAGGAACTCCGTGACGCGCTTGATCGTCGAGCCCTTGCCTGCGGCATCCCGGCCCTCGAAGATCACCACGACCCGCGCCTGCGTCGCCTGCACCCAGGCCTGCATGTCGACGAGCTGCGCCTGAAGGCGGCGCAGCTCGTTCTCGTAGAACTTCTTCGGCAGCTGAGTGCTCATGCGACCTCCGGGATCAGCACGAGCATAGGGGCCGCGGGTCTCTCGCGGCGTTCAATCGGCGCCCGAGCCTTCAGGCGTGCAGCGCCTCGTTCAGCGTGACGCCGACACCGGCGCGCCGGACCGCCTCGATCGCTCCGGTGAGCGAGTTGCGACGGAAGAGGATGCCGTCGCGACCCGACAGCTCGGCGCCCTTGACGACCGGGACGCGACGCCGTCGTGCGCGGCGCGGCTCATCGGCCAGCACGATCTTCGAGCCGGCCGTCACGTAGAGCCCGGCCTCGACCACGCAGTCGTCGCCGAGCGAGATGCCGACCCCGGCGTTGGCCCCGAGCAGGGTGCGCGCGCCGATCGACACGCGGTGCGCGCCGCCGCCGGACAGCGTGCCCATGATCGATGCGCCGCCGCCGATGTCGCTGCCGTCGCCGACCACGACGCCCTGCGAGATGCGCCCCTCGACCATCGAGGTGCCCATGGTGCCGGCGTTGAAGTTGACGAAGCCCTCGTGCATGACGGTGGTGCCGGGTGAGAGGTAGGCGCCGAGGCGCACGCGCGAGGCGTCCGCGATGCGCACGCCCGGGGGGCGTGACGTAGTCGAGCAGGCGAGGAAACTTGTCGAGACCCTGCACCTGGATGCCGTCGCGCTGCAGGTAGGGGCGCAGACGGGTGAGGTCGTCGGGGTGGATCGGACCGGCCGTCGTCCAGGCGACGTTGGGCAGGTGCGCGAAGATGCCGGTCAGATCGACGGTCGTTCGGCAGCGACGAGCCGGTGCGAGAGCGCGTGCAGCCGCAGGTAGGCGTCGGGCGTCGAGGCGGGCGGTGCATCCAGGTCGATCTCGATGGTGACGACCTCGACGGCCACCGCTCGCCGGGCGTCCGCCACCGCGAGCTGCTCGAGGTGCTCGGGCGGCATCGCGGGATCGAGTCCGAGCGGGATGCGGCCCGACTTCGGTTCGGGATACCAGGTGTCCAGAACCGTTCCGTCGCCCGCCACCGTCGCGAGGCCGATGCCCCAGACCCATCGCTCATCGCTCATGCATTCCACGGTAGCGCTCCGGCGGCGGACCGCTCGCGCGAGAGCGCCATCGGTAGACTCTGGGGATGCCCGCGCTCGATCTGTCCGCGTCCTCCGTCTCGCTCACCCGGACCATCTGCGACATCGCGAGCGTCTCGGGCGACGAGACCGCCCTCGCCGACGCGATCGAAGCCGTCGCTCCGCGCGCTGCCGCACCTCGAGCTGTATCGCAACGGCGACACGATCGTCGCACGGACCGACCTCGGACGCGCCCAGCGGGTCGTCATCGCGGGCCACATCGACACCGTCCCCATCAACGGGAACGTCCCCACCCGCGACGTCACGATCGACGGCATCGAGCACATCTGGGGACGCGGCACCGTCGACATGAAGGCGGGCGTCGCGGTGCAGCTGAAGCTCGCCGCGGAGCTCACCGACCCCCGCGTCGACATCACCTGGATGTGGTACGACCACGAGGAGGTCGATGCCGACCTCAACGGACTCACGCGACTGTCCGCCGAGCGTCCCGACCTCTTCGCGGCAGACTTCGCGATCCTCGGGCGAGCCGTCCGACGGCGAGGTCGAGGGCGGATGCAACGGCAACCTCCGCGCGGTGGTGCGCACTCACGGCGTGCGCTCGCACAGCGCACGCTCGTGGATCGGCGAGAACGCCATCCACAAGGCCGCACCCGATCCTGCGCCGGCTGGCCGAGTACCGCCCGCGCGAGATCGAGGTGGAGGGCCTGGTGTACCGCGAGGGCCTCAACGCGGTTCGCATCAACGGCGGTGTCGCAGGCAACGTCATCCCCGATCTCTGCGAGGTCGAGGTCAACTATCGGTTCGCGCCCAGCAGGTCGGCGGAGGAGGCGACCCGCCACGTGCGGGACGCGTTCGACGGCTTCGAGGTCGAGGTCGTCGACCTCGCCGCCGGAGCCCGGCCCGGCCTGGATGCTCCGCTCGCCCAGGAGTTCGTGGCCGCGGTGGGCGCGGAGCCCCGCCCGAAGTACGGGTGGACGGACGTCGCCCGGTTCTCGGCTCTCGGTGTTCCCGCCGTCAACTACGGTCCCGGCGACCCGCATCTCGCGCACCACGACGAGGAGCGCGTGCCGATCCACCAGATCGAGGATGTCGAGCGCGGACTGCGGGCGTGGCTGACGAGCTCCTGACACCCGCGACCCGTCCCACGCTGTGGGAGCGGGCGGCGGACCTGCCCGTCCCGGTGCGGATCGGCATCCTGTACCTTCTCGCCCGCGCCGTGACCACGGTGTTCTTCGTGATGGCGGCTCAGCTGGCACCGCTGGCGTCGCGGTTCGGTGCCGACCCGTCGCCGGGCACCTTCGCAGCGGGGTGGGATGCCTGGTGGTACTGGTTCGTCGCCTCATACGGCTACCCGGACGTGCTGCCGCTCACGGATGCCGGCGATGTCGCCGAGAACGCCTGGGCCTTCATGCCCGTCTACGCATACTGTCTCGCCGGCGTGGGGCTCGTCGTCGGGTCGTGGATCGCCGGCGCGGTCGTGGTCTCGATGGTCGCGGGGTACCTCGCGTGCCTCGTGCTGCACCGGATGATCCGCATGCGCGCGAGCGACGGCGTGGCGACCTGGGCGGTCGTGTTCTTCGCCGCCGGCCCGCTGGCCGCGCTCTTCCAGGTCGGCTACGCGGAGTCGCTGTTCCTGCTGTGGCTGTTCCTGGCGCTCTGGTGCGTCATGCGCCGCTCGCTACGGCTGGCTGTACCTCCTCATCCCGCTCATGGGATTCACTCGGCCCGGGGTGCTCGCGTTCGCGCTCTTCCTCGGGCTGCACGGCATCCATCGCTGGTTCACGCGGGCACGCGAGCCGCTGCCTGCCCGGGACGTCGTCCATATCGTCGCGCTCGGCGCGCTCGCGACGGTCGTCGGGATTCGCATGGCAGGCCTTCGCGGCTGTCCGGACGGGCGACCCCGGCGCCTATCTGTCGACCGAACTCGCCTGGCGCCGCAACTGGATCGTCGATCCTCCTCAGGAGTTCGTGCCGTTCGACGGCTTCGTCCTCGGCGCGCGCTTCTGGGCGGGTCAATGGGGCATTCCCGAGGCTGCGGGGTACGCTCCTGCTGGCCGCGCTGATCCTCGCCGTGATCGCCCTGCTGATCTTCGAGCCCCACGTGAAGCGCCTCGGAGCGGATCTGCGGCTGTGGTCCGCGAGCTACCTCCTCTACCTCCTGGCGGTGTTCTTCCCGCAGTCGAGCATCTTCCGGCTGCTCGTCCCGCTGTCGCCGCTGTGGGGCGCGGTCGCGATGCCGAAGTCGACCCGTGTGGCGCATCGGCGTGCTGGCCGCGTGCCTGCTCGGGCAGTGGTGGTGGATCTACACGATGTATGCCCTGGCGGGTACGGCCCTCTGGACCATCCCCTGATGCAGGCGATGCGCGCCATCCGGGGTCGGAGGCGCGGGATAGACTTGTGATGCAGACCTACGACGAAAGGGAGCCACGATGGCAGCCATGAAGCCGAGAACCGGAGACGGGCCGATGGAGGCCGTGAAGGAGGGTCGTCTGATCATCGTGCGGGTACCGCTCGAGGGTGGCGGGCGCCTCGTCGTCTCGGTGAACGACGCTGAGGCCAAGGAGCTCTACGACGTGCTCAGCGGAGTCGTCAACCCCGCCTGAGTCGCCTCACACGAGAAACGGCCGGTCTTCGGACCGGCCGTTTCCGCGTCGAGGGAGTCGTGTCGGAGTCAGTCGCGCGGGGACGGTCGTGAGCTGCAGCAGTCCCTCGCCGACGATCGACAGCGCGCCGATGACGGCGGGGGATGCCTGCGTCTCCTGGATGAGCGAGCGGTACGCGGTCGTCACCGGGTCACGCCGCACCGGGTCCGACACGCCTCCACCGCCGAGGACGCGGGGCACGAGCACGGTGCCGCCCGCGCGCACGAGCCGCAGACCGTGCTCGACGTACTCGATCACGCCCTCCGGGTCGGCGTCGACGAGGACGATGTCGTACGACGCCTCATTCATGCGCGGCAGGACATCGGATGCCCGCCCGGTGATGAATCGCGCTCGGGCGGGCGGTATGCGCGCCTCGCCGAACGACTGGCGCGCCACGGCGAGGTGCTCGGGCTCGCTGTCGATGGTCGTGAGGGTCGCCCGCGGCGCTCCGCGCAGCATCCAGAGGCCCGAGACGCCGGCTCCGGTGCCGATCTCGACGATGTTGAGGGCCTGGGATGCCGCCGCCAGCACCGCGCACTGAGCGCCCACAGCCGGGCTGATCGGCGCGGCCCCGAGCTCGAGGGCATGAGCGCGTGCGCGCGCGATGTGCTCCGGCTCGACGATCGCCTCGTTCGCGAAACGGTGGTTCGCGTCCTGCTCGCTCATGCGCATCCTCCGCGCTCAGCCTAAGCGCGGCAGCCGAATCGGAAGCCAGCCACGCGGCGGTAGCCTGGGAGTGTGTTCTTCGGGGTGACGATCGAGAAGCTTCTCGTGCTGGGTGTCATCGCTGCCCTGCTCGTCGGCCCCGAGCGGCTTCCGCGCTACGCCGAGGCCCTGGCCCACTGGACGACCCGCGCGCGCGAGTACCTGCGCTCGGCGAAGACGCGCGTCAAAGAGGAGATGGGCGAGGACTTCGACGACGTCGACTGGCGGACGCTCGACCCGCGACAGTACGACCCGCGCCGGATCATCCGCGAGGCGCTGCTCGACGACGCGCCGGTGCCCGACCGTGCGCGCCGCTGCGGCCGGGGCGGCCGTCGCATCGACGGCGTCGGCTCCGCTGCGCACCGGCTTCACGCCGGGCGAGACGCCGCCGTTCGACTCCGAGGCGACGTAGCGCGCGCTCACCGGCTCGGACGGACCGACAGCGATCGCCCGGCGAGGCCGCGCGGCTGCGTCGCGAGTGTCGCGGCGAGCTGTGCGATCGCGACGGCAGCGGGATCGCCGGGATGCGCCGCCACCACGGGGATGCCGGCATCGGCGTCCGCCCGAAGCGCCGGGCTGAGCGGGATCGAGGCGAGCAGCGGCACGGGTTCCCCCGCGTTCGACAGCGCGCCGGCGACGGCCTGCTCCGCCCCCCGATCCGAACAGATCGAGCACTGTCCCGTCGGGAAGAGTCATGGCCGCCATGTTCTCGACGACACCCACGACGCGCTGGCCCGTCTGCCGCGCGACGAGCCCGCTGCGGATGGCGACATCGGATGCGGCCGACTGCGGAGTGGTCACGACGAGGACTTCGGCATGGGGGAGCAGCTGGCCCACCGAGATCGCCACGTCGCCCGTGCCGGGCGGCATGTCCAGGAGCAGGACGTCGAGGTCGCCGAAGAAGACGTCCGTCAGGAACTGCTGGACCGTGCGGTGCAGCATCGGCCCCCGCCACGCGACGGCGGAGCCCTCTTCGCCCTCGCGCAGGAACATGCCGATCGAGACCGTCTTCACGTCGTACGCGATGGGCGGCACGATGAGCTCGTCGATCCGGGTCGGGCGCTGCGTGCGCCCCTCGGCGTCGACGAGGCCGAGCAGTCCGGGGATCGAGAAGCCGTGCACATCGGCGTCGATGAGGCCGACGCTGAGGCCGCGCGCCGCGAGCGCGACGGCGAGGTTCGCCGTCAGGGTCGACTTGCCGACGCCGCCCTTGCCGCTGGTCACCGCGATCACCCGCGTGAGCGAGTCGGGGCCGAACGGCATGACACGCGCCGCTCGGCCGTCGCGGAGGAGCTCGGTCAGCTCGCGCCGCTCGTCGGGCGTCATGACGCCGACGTCGAGGTCGACGCGGCTGATGCCGGCGACGGAGGCCGCGGCATCCGTCACCTCCCGGGCGATGCGCTCGGCCGCCGGGCAGCCGGCGATCGTCAGGGCGATGCCCACCGAGGCGATTCCGCCCGACGACCGAGATCTCGCGGAGCATTCCGAGGTCGGCCAGAGGGCCGGCGCAGCTCAGGATCGATCACGGCCCCGACGGCGGCGCGGACGGCGGCCGCGGCATCCGTCATCGTGATTCCGACTCCACCGTCTCGTCGGCCTTGCCCCGCACGTCGAGCTGCTCGAGGAGCACCTTGAGCTCGGCGCGCAGGACGTCGCGCGAGACGACCTCGTCCGAGAAGTCGGTGACGGCCATGCGCAGGGCGACGACCTCGCGGGCGAGGTACTCGGTGTCGGCGAGGTTGCGCTCGGCGCGCTGGCGATCCTGCTCGATCTGCACTCTGTCGCGGTCGTCCTGACGGTTCTGGGCGAGAAGGATGAGGGGTGCGGCATAGGACGCCTGGAGCGAGAGGATCAGCGTCAGCAGCGTGAAGTTCGACGAGCGCGGGTCGAACTGCAGCGGCACCGGGGCGAACGTGTTCCACGCGAGCCACACGACCACGAAGATCGTCATCCCGATGAGGAAGCTCGAGGTGCCCATCGCGCGGGCGAACGACTCGGAGAACTGGCCGAAGCGATCCCGCGAGGGCTGGGGTGCGCGCGTGAGCATGCCCGTAGCGGCCGCGGGGAGCGTCGAGCGGGGTCTGGCGGGTCTGCCGGGCCATCAGCGCCTCCTCCCGCCGCCTCTGGCGTTGCCAATCTGCAGAGTGCTCGCGGTCGTGGTCGGGGTGGGTACGGGACGATCGTCGTCGGCGTCATGCGAACGCCAGTCCTCGGGCAGGAGGTAGTCCAGGACGTCGTCGACGCTCACCGCGCCGACCAGGCGACGGGCCTGATCGACGACCGGCAGCGAGACGAGGTTGTAGCTCGCGAGGAGGCGGGCCACCTCGGCCGCGGACGCCGATGCCGGGACCGGGTCGAGCGTGTCGTCGATGATCGCGCCGAGCCGCTCGTGCGGCGGGTAGCGCAGCATCCGCTGGAAGTGGACCGTTCCGAGCAGTCGGCCGGTCGGCGTCTCGTACGGCGGGAGGGTGACGAAGACCGCTGCGGCCAGGGCGGGGTGCAGCTCGTGCCGGCGGATGAGCGCGAGGGCCTCGGCGACCGTCGCGTCGGCCGACAGCACGATCGGCTCGGGGGTCATGAGGCCGCCGGCGGTGTCGGCGCCGTACTTCAGGAGGGCGCGGACGTCCTCGGCCTCTTCGGGCTCCATGAGGTCGAGGAGCTCTTCGAGCCGATCCTCGGAGAGCTGGCCGAGCACGTCGGCCGCGTCATCCGGCTCCATCGCATCGAGGATGTCGGCCGCGCGCTCGTCGCCGAGCGCCTCGAGGATGTGCACCTGGTCCTCTTCGGGCATCTCCTCGAGGGCGTCCGCGAGCCGGTCGTCGGGGAGCTCTTCGGCGACCTCGATCAGGCGGTCCTCGGGAAGATCGAGCAGGGTGTTCGCGAGGTCGGCGGCCTTCAGCTCGGAGTAGGTCGCCACGAGCTGCTCGGCCGACTGCGCCTCGCCGGGCACCTGCGTCTCGCGCACCTCGTTCCACTCCGCGAAGGTCGTCGGTCCCTTCGCGAACGGGGAGGCGCTCGTCTTGGGACGGCGCAGGAACAGCTGGCCGATGTCCCACTCGCCGAGCCGGTTGCGCTCGATCGCGACGTCCTCGATGACGGCCACGCCGGAGCTGTCGGTGAGGTACACCTTGCGACCGAGCATCTCGGCCATGACGCGCACCTCGCCGCCGCGCTGCTGGAACCGGCGGACGTTGATGAGTCCCGTCGTGATGACCTGACCGGTGCCGATCGAGGTCACGCGCCCGATGGACACGAAGACGTGGCGTCGCCCGGGGATCTCGACGATGAGGCCGATGACGCGCGGCGGATCGTCCTTGCGGTAGATCACGACGACGTCCCGCACCTTGCCGAGACGGTCGCCGGCGGGGTCGAAGACCGAGCACCCGGAAAGGCGCGCGACGAATACCCTCTGCTGGCTCACTCGTCCAGCGTAGACCCGCATGCATGGGAGGATGAGGAGGTGAGCATGATGGGCGGCAGGGCGGGTCAGGCAGCCGCCGAGGTGGGTCCGACCGTGGCCAGCTTTCCGACGTACGAGGCCGCGCAGAAGGCCGTCTCGCGGCTCATCGCCGCCGACATCCCGGCGCGGGACATCGCGATCGTGGGTCACGGACTGCGCTCGATCGAACGCGTGACCGGCCGGCTCGGCTATGCCGCCGCAGCCCGCACCGGCGCGATCAACGGACTGCTCCTCGGGCTGCTCTTCTCCGCGATCCTGGTGCTCGGCTCGCCGTCGGTTCCCATCCAGGGCTTCGTCGGCGTGCTCTTCGTCGGCGTCGCGATCGGGATGCTCATGAGCATCGTCGCGTATTCGCTCGTCCGCCGCCGCCGCGATTTCGCCTCGGTCATGCAGGTGGTCGCCGAACGGTACGAGGTCACGGTGTCGGACAAGAGCATCCACCGCGCCCGCGAGGTGATCGGCGCCCCCGCACCGCCCGACGACCACGATCCTCGCCGCCCTCCGTTCGCGTCGCCTGCCCACGCACGAGCCGCCGCGCTACGGCGAGCGCAGTCGAGCGCGCCCGCCGAGGCCGCCGACAGGCGAGGCGCCGAATGGTGCCGACGCGGAGGAGCCCGACCGCTCGTGAGCGAGGCCGAGCGGGACGAGCGCATCCCCGTCGCAGCTTCCGGCGGGCATCGTCGAGGTCTCGGCGGCGTGGACGCCGGTCGACGACGCCTGGGCGGTCGCCGCGATCGCGCACGGCGCCGGCACGGGCTACGGGCATCCGTTCCTCGTCGGCTTCGCCCGCGCCCTCCATGAGCGGGGCGTCGCGACGCTGCGGTTCAACTTCCCGTATGTCGAGGCAGGACGACGGATGCCGGGCCCGCCGCGTCATGCCGTCTCGACGTGGTCGGCGGTCGAGGCGTGGGCGGCCGACCGGTCCTCGGCTCCACTGTGGGCGACCGGCAAGTCCTATGGCGGCCGGATGGCGTCGATGGCCGCCGCTGAGGGAGCGATCGCGCCGCGCGGGCTGGTGTATCTCGGGTATCCGCTGCACCCGCCCGGCGAACCCGCCAAGGCGCGGGTCGCCCATCTTCCCGACGTCCCTCAGCCTCAGCTGTTCCTCGAGGGCACGAACGACCCGTTCGTCGATCCGCACAGCCAGCTCGAGGAGGCGGTGCGTCGTGCCGCGACGCCGACCTGCACTGGATCGAGGGCGGCGGGCACTCGTTCGAGGTCAAAGGGCGCAAGCGTCCCGCCGACGAGATCGGCGCGGAACTCGCCCCGCTCGTGGCGGAGTGGATGCGCGCACGGAGCTGAGGGTCAGCGCAGTCCGAGGCGAAGCATCCAGTCCTCGATCTCATCCGCAGACCGCGGGATGGCGCCTGAGAGGTTCTCGACCCCGTCGGCGGTCACGAGGACGTCGTCCTCGATGCGCACGCCGATCCCGCGATACTCCTCGGGCACGGTGACATCGTCGATCTGGAAGTACAGTCCGGGCTCGATCGTGAACACCATGCCGGGCTCCAGCACGCCGTCGTAGTACATCTCGCGGCGGGCCTGCGCGCAGTCGTGCACGTCGATGCCGAGATGGTGGCTCGTGCCGTGGACCATGTAGCGCCGGTGCTGGCCGCCGTGATCGGCATCCAGCGCCTCTTCCGCCGTCACGGGGATCAGGCCCCACTCGGCGACGCGCGTCGCGATGACCTTCATGGCAGCTTCGTGGACGGCGCGGAACCGCACGCCGGGCTTCGCGACGGCGAATCCGGCGTCGGCGGCCTCGCGGACCGTCTCGTAGACGCGTGCGCTGCACCTCGGTGAAGCGGCCGCTCACGGGGAGCGTGCGCGTGATGTCGGCCGTGTAGAGGCTGTCGACCTCGACGCCGGCGTCGATGAGGATCAGGTCGCCGGGGACGACCGCGCCGTCGTTGCGGGTCCAGTGCAGGTAGCAGGCGTGCGGACCGGATGCCGCGATCGTGTCGTAGCCGACGGTGTTGCCGTCGCTGCGGGCGCGCTGATGGAAGACGCCCTCGACGATGCGCTCGCCGCGCGGGTGCTCGATGACGCGGGGGAGCTCGCGGATGACGTCCTCGAAGCCCTTCGCGGTGACCTCGACGGCGAGCCGCAGCTCGGCGAGCTCGTACTCGTCCTTCACCAGCCGCAGCTCCGAGACGAAGCGGGTGAGGTCGTCGTCCTCGCCGACCACGAGGTCGTCGTCGTCCGGCTCGAAGTCGTCGACGTGCGCTGTCTCGATCCCGAGCTCTCCCGCCACGCCCGCGAGGGCCGGGCGCGGGCCGATCCAGAACTCGCCGATCGAGGCATCCGCGTAGAACTCGCTCGTCGTGCGGTCGGCCCGCTCGCGGAAGAAGAGGGTGACGTCGTGCCCGCCGTCTTCGCGCGGATCGAAGACGAGCACGGAGTCGGGCTGCGGAGTCCGACGCCCAGCCCGTGAGGTGCGCGAAGGCCGAGTGAGCGCGGAACGGGTAGTCGGTGTCGTTGCTGCGCTGCTTCAGGCCTCCGGCGGGAACGACCAGGCGCTTGCCGGGGAACGCGGCCGACACCGCATCGCGCCGCGCCGCGGCGAACGGCGCCTGCTCGCGGAGCGGCGGGGCGAGCTCAGGGCGGTCCGCCCATCCCTCGAGATGCGTCTCGAGGAACCCTGCGCCGAAGGGCTGACGGCGATTGGTCGATGTCGACGGGCGCGGGGTCGCGTCGGCGGGGGTCTCGGTCGCGATCGTGTCGCTCTCGCCTGAGGTGCTCATTCCTCCAGTCTCCCACGCCTCGGCTGGCCTGCAACGGGTGGACCGGGGCCCGACGAGCGGTCAGCCGACGGGCTCGAGCTGCACGATGAGCGGGCGGTGGTCGCTCCCCGACCCGTCCAGCGAGCGGAGCACGATCGACCCGGTCGCCTTCCATTCGGCCGATGCCAGAACGTGATCGATCGGGGAGCCCAGGAGCGCCGGGGTGTCGGTCGACCAGGTGCCGACCGAGCCGTTGCCGGTCTCGGCCGCGGCATCGTGGCAGCGACCGAGCGTGCCGCCGTCCACGCCCAGCCGCCCCATGTGGTCGACGGTCGCGTTGAAGTCGCCGGCCATGATCACGTTGCCGTCGCCGCACTGGTCGGCGAGCCACTGCAGGTCATCGCGCCAGTGCTGCATGTACGACATGCCGCGGAGCGACGGCGTGGGCGGCGACGACCGTCGGCCCGTCCCCGTCCACGGGCATCGCGACGGCGCTCGGGACGGTCGAGGTGTTGGTCGTGCCCTCGACCGATGATTCGATCACGGCGTAGTCGCCGAGGTCGGGCGAGATGAGGAGTCGTCGTGGAACGGGCATCCCAGCCGTCCTCGCCGAACTCGGCGTGGTGGGCCCACATGCGGTGATCGAGATCGCGCATCGCGATCGCCACCTGCTCACCCGTCTCGATGGTCGTCTCGGGGAGCGTCACGATGTCGACATCCATCGCGACGGCGATCTGCGCGACGGATTCGGGGGATGTCGCCTCACCGGCGGTGTTCCAGGTCATGACCCGGATGCTGTCGGCGGTCTTCTCCGGGAGCGTCTCGGTGCCGAGCCCGCGCGAGACCACGACGAACCCGTTCGCCGCAGTCGCCACGATGGCGATCGCGGCCAGCGCGAGGGCGAATCGCGCGGATCGGGCGGATGAGCGCGAGGAGCAGCAGGAGTGCCGCGGCGGCCGCGAATCCTCCGAGCACGAGCGTGCGGAAGGCGATGATCTGAGCGATCGGGAAGATGTCCTCGACCCGGAAGAACGACGGCCAGGTCAGGACGGCCGCCACGATCGCGGACAGCACTGTGACGAGGATCCCGAGCAGTCGCAGCACGCCCGCGACTCTATGACAGCACCCTGGGAGGAGCCTGCCCGCACCGCCGGTCTGACGCGCGCTACGCTCGAAGGATGGCAGGGGATCGGCGCTTCGAGGGGCCGAGCGATCTGCATCTGCACTCCGTGCACTCCGACGGCACCGAATCGGCCGCGGAGGTCATGGCGGCGGCGCACCGACGAGGGCTGCGGACGGTGTCGCTCACCGACCACGACACGACGTCGGGATGGTCGGAGGCGGCCGAGGCCGCGGGATCCCTCGACATGACGCTTCATCCCGGGCATGGAGCTGTCGGCACACCACGAGTGGCGCTCGGTGCACCTGCTGGCGTATCTGTTCGATCCGGACGACGAGGGCCTCCGCGCCGAGATGGAGCGCATCCGCTCCGACCGCGTCGGACGTGCCGAGCGCATCGTCCGGCGCATCGGACGTGACCATCCGCTCACCTGGGACGACGTGCTCGCGCAGACGGGCGACGGCGCCACCGTCGGTCGGCCCCACATCGCCGATGCGCTCATGGCGCGCGGGCATCGTCGCGACGCGCGGCGAGGCCTTCGACACGATCCTCCACCCGCGCGCCGGCTACTACGAAGGGCACTACGCGCCGTCCGTCGAGACGGCGGTGCGACTCGTCGTCGCGGCGGGCGGAGTGCCGGTCGTCGCCCACCCGACACCCTCCGGGCGAGCGCGGATGATGCCGGTCGCCTTCCTCGAAGCGCTCATCGGCCTCGGACTGGCCGGGTTCGAGCTCGAGCACCGGGAGAACACCGAGGCGGGCAAGCGGATCCTCCGCCGGCTCGTCGATCGCCACGACCTGATCGTCACCGGGTCGAGCGACTACCACGGGCTCGGGAAGCCGAACCTGCCGGGCGAGAACACGACGAGCGATGACATGGTCGAGCGGATCATCGCGCTCGGCCGGGGGAGCCGGCCCGGTCTATCCGTGAGCGTCGGGGCGCACCCTCGAGCTCGCCGATGACGAGCAAGCGCCCCCGACCGCTGACGGTGAGGGCGCTGCTGTCACGCGGAGCAGGTGCTCAGGAGAGGACCTTCGCCTTGATGGCCTGGTACTCGGCCTCGGAGATCGAGCCGCCGTCGAGGAGTTCCTTCGCCTTCGCGATCTCTTCGGCGGGGCTCGCCCCGACGCCGGCGACGGACTGGATGTAGTCCGCCTGCACGGCACGGGTCTTCGTGATCGCCTTGAGCGATCGCTTGCTCATGCCCGCCCCGCGCGCGATCAGATAGACGATCGCGGTGAGGAACGGCACGAAGATCAGGAAGATGACCCAGATGGCCTTCAGGAAGCCGTTGAGCTCATGATCGCGGAAGAGGTCGCCGATGATCGAGAACAGCACGAACAGGTAGGCGACGAAGACGAACAGCATGAAGAACCAGACGAGGAAGTCCCACGTGGACCCCAGCATCACCTGTGTTCTCCGCGGTTTCCAGAAAACTCATGAGTGCCTCTTTCGGAAGGAGTGCGGCGCGAGTGCCGCTGGGCACAGATTAGCGCCCCTTCCGGCCCCGGTCCGCCGAGGCGTGAGTCGTTCCGCGGGACGATCAGGCCCCGGCGCCGGCGGCCGGAGTGCTCGGACGGCGGCGACGGCGGCGGCGCGCGGGCGCCGGCTTGCCGTCGTGGTGCTCCTTGCCCTGACCGTCGTGCGTGCCCGCGCCTTCAGCGGGTCGCTCGGGGGATGCCGCCTCGCCGGAGCCGTCGGTCGCGCCGGGCTGCCCGTCGGCCTCGAAGGTCGAGCCGACGCGGTCCGCGCCGGACCCGCGCGAGCGACGGCGGCGACGGCGCGTGCCGCCCTCGGTCGGTGTCGTCGGCGGCGACATCCACGGCGCGGGCGGCCGGCTGAGTCTTGATCGTCTGCGTCTTCGGGCGCCGTCGCGATGCGGCCCTTGGTCCCGGCCGGGATGTCGAGGTCGGTGTAGAGGTGCGGGCTCGACGAGTACGTCTCGACCGGTTCGGGCTGGCCGAACTCGAGGGCGCGGTTGATGAGCGCCCACTTGTGCAGGTCTTCCCAGTCGACGAACGTCACGGCGATGCCGGTCTTGCCGGCGCGGCCCGTGCGGCCCACGCGGTGCAGGTAGGTCTTGTCGTCGTCGGGGATCGTGTGGTTGATGACGTGGGTGACGTCATCGACGTCGATGCCGCGCGCGGCGACGTCGGTCGCGATGAGCACGTCGCGCTTGCCGGCCTTGAAGGCGGCCATCGAGCGCTCGCGCGACTCCTGGCTCATGTCGCCGTGAACGGCCGCGGCGTTGAATCCACGGTCGCTCGAGCTCGTCGACGAGCCGCTGGGCGGCGCGCTTGGTGCGCGTGAAGATGACGGTCTTGCCGCGGCCCTCGGCCTGCAGCATCCGGGCGATGACCTCGTCCTTGTCGAGGTTGTGCGCGCGGTACACGAGGTGCTTGATGTTCGCCTGCGTGAGGCCCTCGTCGGGATCGGTCGCGCGGATGTGGATCGGGTTCGACATGAACCGGCGCGCCAGGGCGACGATCGGGCCGGGCATCGTCGCCGAGAAGAGCTGCGTGTGACGGATCGCCGGCACCTTCTGGAAGATCTTCTCGATGTCGGGGAGGAACCCGAGGTCGAGCATCTTGTCGGCCTCGTCGAGCACGACCTCGGTCGCGTTCGACAGGTCGAGCAGGCGCTGGTTGTTGAGGTCGATGAGGCGGCCGGGGGTTCCGACGACGATCTGCGCGCCGGCCTTGAGCTGCTCGATCTGGCCCTCGTACGCCTTGCCGCCGTAGATCGCCACGACGCTCGTCGGGCGGTTCCGGGTCAGCATGTCGATGTCTTCGTAGACCTGGACGCACAGCTCGCGGGTCGGAACGACGATCAGCGCCTTGACTCCGTGCCCGGGGTCGAATCCGAGGCGCTGGACGACCGGGATGCCGAAGCCGAACGTCTTGCCGGTGCCGGTCTTCGCCTGGCCGATGATGTCCTGACCCGGGAGGCCGAGCGGGATCGTCTGCTCCTGGATGGGGAAGGCGTCGACGATGCCCTTGGAGGCGAGGACGTCGACGATGTCCTGGTCGACGCCGAGGTCGGCGAAGGTCGTCACGATATGAGCCTGTCCGGCGGTGAGATGACCGCCTGTAGAGGAAAGATCCACGCCTTTCACTCATCCGCAGGCGCGGGGGCCCCGATCCGACGCCGGGGACGGGTCCAGAATACCCGAGCGGCGCTGTCGGGCCGGGAACGCCTCGTCGGCGGGATGTCTCCGCTACGCCCCTCCGCGCTTCGCTTGCCGCCGCGCGAAGCCTCCGGCGCGTGGGCACCGGGGCCTAGGCTGTAACCCGTGTTCGACTGGTTGCTGCGTGGTCCGCGGCGTGAATCACGTTCGCTGCGGCTGCGCTCACGCGACGAGCCGAGCACGACGACTCGAGTGGACTTCGAGGAGCTCGCCCCGGATATCGACACGTTCCTCGGCCAGGCGGCCTACCTGCAGCTCGGATTCTTCGAGACGCTGAGCGAGCTCATCGCCGAGACGCCCGAGCTCGCAGAAGAAGGAGGCGCTGTCGCGCGCCGCAGGCGCGGCGCTCACCAAGCACGAAGCGCTCGTCGCGCTCATCCGCGAGCGGGGCGATGACCCGACGACGCTCATGCTGCCGTTCCGCGAGCCGCTGGACGCATTCCGCCAGGCGACGCACGGCGTGCGGCCGCAGGAGACGATGCTCTCGGTGCACATCATCGCGGGGATGCTCGACGACTTCTACCTCACGCTCTCGGCGAGCTACGGCGAGACGGGTCGCCGCGTGGCCCGGATCCTGCGGGCCGACGACGACCGGCAGGCGATCGTCGAGATCGTCGCCGAGACCATCGCGAGCGACGACGAGTGGAAGTCGCTCCTGGCGCTCTGGGGTCGCCGGCTGGTCGGCGACACGCTTCTCATCGCGCGGGCGGCACTTCGCCCGACCACGCTGCGGATCGCCGACGAGGAGAAGGTGGAGCCCGTCTTCACCGAGCTCATGGGCGCGCACTCGCGCCGCATGGACGCGATGGGACTCGCCGCTTAGCGGCCGCGCGACGGCTCGCTGCGCGGCATCCGTCCCGATTCAGGCGATGCGCAGACGCGCGCGCTCGCGCTGGTCGTGTGCGCGGCGCCGACGAGCCAGGAGCGCGACGATCGGCCACGCGAGCCACGAGACGACCAGCGGCGACAGCCACAGCCAGACGCTGTCGATGCCGAGACCCGCCCACGTCAGGATGAGCCAGACGAGTCCTGCCAGGCCCGCACCGAGGAACGGCGCGAGGGCGGCGCCCCGGGTCGGGCGACCACCGGCGAGGAAGTGGACGGCGACGCCGACCACAGCGCCGATGATGAGGGCGAGGACGATCTGCATGGCGTGCTACGCCACGAATCCGATGCGGCGCGACTCTTCGCTGCCGAGCTCGATGTAGGCGAGGCCCGCCGTCGGGACGATGTAGGAGTTGCCCTTGGCGTCGGCGAAGGTGATGTGGGTCGCGCCGCCGTCGAGGGCGGTCGGCGATGGACGACTTGACGGCGTCCGCCGGCTGGTTGGTCTCGAAGTTGAGCTCGCGACCGGTGTTCGCGATGCCGATTCGGATCTCCACGTGATGCCTTCCTGCCCTCGGATGCGACCCGGACTGCCGGGCGCATGGCAACTCTACGACACGCGCGGTGAGGCTCAGCGCGACGTGTCGCACGCTCTCGGCGAACGACCCGCGGGGCGGGTGAAGCGGTGTCGGCGGCTCGCGCTACCGTGCTGGATGTGACGCCCGAACCCGCTCTCGACCCTGCTCAGCTCGCCGTCGTGCGACTCGCGGTCGGAGCATCGGGAACGGTGGTCGGCGCTCCGGGCACGGGGAAGACGGCGACGCTCATGGCCCGCGTCGCGCGACTGCTCGGCGAGGGACTGCTGAGCGCCGACGAGATCCTCGTGCTCACGCCCGACGCGCCAGACCGCGACGGCGCTGCGCGATCGACTCGGCGCCGATCTCGACCTCGCGACGCCCGGGCCGCTCGCGCGCTCGGTCGCCTCCTTCGCGTACGGCCTGGTGCGGGCGGCGGCAGTCGCCGCCAGCGCCGCGCCGCCGCAGCTGCTCACCGCGGGCGACCAGGACCGCATCATCGCCGAGCTCCTCGCGGGGGATGCCGAGGATGCGGCGTCGGGCCATGACCGCTGGCCCGAGTCGCTCGGACCGGCTCTGCGCGAGTCGCGCCAGTTCCGCGCCGAGCTTCGCGCTCTCGCGGCGGAGTGCAGCGAGCGGTCGATCTCGCCGGCCGAGCTCGCCGCGCGCCGGCGCGGCGTACGAGCGGCCGGCGTGGGTGGCCGCGGCATCGTTCCTCGCGCGAGTACCGCGACGTGCTCGGGACGATGCGGGCCGCGCACCGCGATCCCGCCGAGCTCGTGCAGGAGGCGGCTGAGCTCCTCGCGCGCGGCTCCGCGCGGAGAAGAGGGCGAGCGTCGGCTGGGGCCGCGGCGCGGCTGCGCGCCGTGCTCATCGACGACGCGCAGGAGCTCACGCCCGGGGGAGTGATGCTGGTCCGCGCGCTCCGGGCGCGCGGCGTCGCGGTCATCGCGCTCGGCGACCCCGACATCGGCTCGGGCGCCTTCCGCGGCGCGAGCGCGGGTCTCTTCCGCGAGCTCGGCGAGCTGCTCGGCGAGACGTGGGTTCTCGATGCGCCGCACCGCTCGACGCCGTCCCTCACGCGTCTCGCGCGCACGCGTGACCGAGGCGATCGGCGCGTCCGGCACCGTCGTGCATCGTCGCCCGCCCGGGCCGCCGCTCGCCGACGACGGCTCGGTGGTGTGCCACGTCGACGCCGTCGCGCTTCGAAGAGATCGACCGCATCGCGCGCATCGTGCGCGAGTGGCACATCCTGCACGGCCTGCCGTGGGGACGAATCGCGGTCATCGCCCACGACACCCGCCAGGTCGCCGATCTCGAGATCGAGCTCGCCGCCCGCGAGGTGCCGACGCGCGCCGCCGCGCTCTCCCGGCCTCTCGGCGGCGAGAGCGTGGTGCGCGACCTCGTGGAGTTCGTCGCGCTCGGCATGACGCCGCCGGACGAGAGGACCTACGAGCAGCTCACGGCCGCCCTGCTGTCGCCCTTCGGGGGGCTGGATGCTGTGAGCCTGCGGCGGCTGCGCGCGCGACTGCGCCACGCCGAGCTCCAGCACGCGCAGGGACCGGGAGCAGCGCCGGCCCGCGTGGCGCGCGAACTGCTCTGCGAGGCGATGGCGCATCCGGCCGGCCTCATCGCGGTGGATTCGCCCGAGGCGCGCGCCGGGCGAGCGCGTCGCGGCGACGCTGGCACTCGTCCACGACGAAGCGGCGCGCGGTGCCAACGTGCATCAGCTGCTGTGGACGGTGTGGGATCGCTCGCGCGACATCTCGGGGCGCCGGCTGTCGGCGGTGTGGAGCGAGGTCGCGTCATCACCCGGGGTGTTCTCGGCCGAGGCGAACCGCGCCCTCGACGCACTCGTGGCCCTGTTCGACGCGGCCAAGCGCTTCGTCGAGCGGGCTCCGCGCGAGGACCCCGCGGTCTTCCTTCGCCGGATCCTCGACAGCGCCGTCCCCGAAGACATCCTGACCGCACCCGACCGCACCGAGGCGGTGTCGATCCTGACGCCGGCCTCCGCGCTGGGCGCAGAGTTCGACGGTGTGGTGATCGCGGGCCTGCAGGACGGCGTGTGGCCGAATCTCCGGCCGCGCGGCGGCACGCTCGGCGCCTGGCGTCTGGCGGACGACATCGCCGCCTGGCGGGCAGGGCGGGCCCGCGCCCGACGCCCCGGCCGCGCTCGACCGGCGCAGGGATGCCCTCCATGACGAGCTGCGCCTGTTCGTCCGAGCGGTGTCGCGCGCTCGGCTGCGCCTCGCCGTCACCGCGGTCGACGACGACGACCTCGGGCCGAGCCCGCTCCTCTCCTTCCTGCCCGAACCCGACGAGACCGCGCTCGAGCGCGTCGAGACGCAGCATCCGCTCACGCTCCGCGGGCTCGTCGCGCAGCACCGGCGCATCCTCACGACGGTCGGCATCGGCACCGCTGCGGCGGCACTCCGCAGAGCAGCTGGCGGTCCTCGCACGCGAGGGCGTTCCCGGCGCGTCGCCCGTCGACTGGTTCGGAGTCTCAGCGCCGACGTCGGACGGGCCGCTGCGCGATCCGGCTCGCGCACCGGTGCCCGTCTCGCCGTCGCAAGCTCAAGACGTTCTCGGACTGCGGACTCGACTGGGCGATCCGCGCGCTGGGCGGCGACACCCGCACCTGGTCGGCCGGCGCGGGCACGATTCTGCACGCGGCGATGGAGGACGTGCCGTCCGGGGATCTCGAGCAGCTCCGCGCGATCGTCGACGAGCGCTGGGGCGAGCTGGAGTTCGAGGCCGAGTGGATCTCGGCCAAAGAGAGGGCATGGGCCGACGTGCTGGCACAGCGACTCCACCGGTATCTGCACTCGTTCCACACGCACACAGGACGCACGATCGGCGCAGAGGCGCGATTCCGTCTGGCGGTGGGCATGGATGCCGTCCCCGGCGAGACGCCGCCCGTCAAAGTCCTGGCCGACGACGACGGGCGAGGCCGAGGGCCAGGCAGAGGGTCGCTGGGCCGTCCTGAGCGGCTCGATCGACCGGGTCGAGGTCTACCCGCCCGGACGCGGCGAGGCGCTCCCGTCCGGCGACGGGACTCCCGAGGGCGAGCGCGTCGTGATCGTCGACCTCAAGACCGGTCGCTCCGAAGCGCGGGTCAGCGACGACAAGGTGGCGGACGACCCGCAGCTCGCCGCGTATCAGCTCGCCCTTCTCGAAGGGCTCGTTCCGGGCGCCGAGACGGCCGCGAATGCAGGCGCGCGTCTCATCGTGCTGTCGCGGACCACCCAGAAGGAGCCCGACTATCGCCTCGCCCGTCAAGCCCCCATGGACGAGATCGCCCGCGCCGCGTTCCTCGGCCAGATCGCGTTGACGGCGCGGGCGATGGCCTCGGATCGCTTCGACGCGCCGATCGACGCGCACTGCGCCACGGCGCGCTTCGGCGTGTGCGCGCTTCACACTGTCAAGGCGGTGTCGGCTTCGTGAGCAGTCTCACCCTCGCGGAGGTCGCAGAGGAACGCTGGACGCGGTTCCCTTCGAGATCTCCGCGGCGACGATCGCCGTCGCGCTCGGCCTGCCGGGACCCACCGCCGGAGCAGACGGCCGTGATCGAGGCCCCGCCGGCGCCCGCGATCGTGATCGCCGGCGCGGGCAGCGGAAAGACCGAGACCATGGCCGGTCGGGTCGTGTGGCTCGTCGCGAACGGTCATGTCCGTGCAGAGGAGGTGCTCGGCCTGACCTTCACCCGCAAGGCAGCCGGCGAGCTCGCGGAGCGGATCCAGCGACGACTCGACGACGATCGGCGAGTACGAGCGGCGGGGACTCCTCCCGCACCTCGAAGCGCTCGTCGCAGCGCGGTGATCTCGCCGAGTTCTGGGCCGCCCACGCCCACTCGACGCCGCGCGACCGCCAGACGGCCCTCGCGACTGCGCTCGACCGGCTCGCCGCCGAGTTCGGCGCGGTGCGCTCCCCGGGCTCGGCGGCGGCCGACGCCCTCCTGCAGCGGGCGCGTGTCGCCACCTACAACTCCTTCGCCGACGGCATCGTGCGCGAGCACGGAGCGCGCATCGGGCGTGACCCCGACTCCGCCCTGCTCAGCCAGTCCGGGTCGTGGCTGCTCGCGCGCCGCGTCGTCGTCGGGTCGGGCGACGAGCGGCTGTCTCAGCGCGATGAGGCGTTCTCGACCGTCGTCGACGCCGTGCACCGGCTCGCGGGCGAGGTGCTCGACAACCGGACCGATCTCGCCGACCTCATCGCGTTCGGCGAGTCGTGGGATGCCCGTCTCAGCCAGTGTCGCCTGCCGGCTCAAGAAGGACCAGGGCCTGGTCGACGCGGCGCGACGGAGCATGAGCGGACTGCCGGTCCTCGCGGGGCTCATCGCGGACTACGCGGAGCGCAAGCGCGCCGACGACACGCTGGACTTCGCCGATCAGGTGGCTGGCGCGCTTCGGATCGTGGAGGCCGCCCCGGATGTCGCGGCCGATCTTCGCGACCAGTTCCGAGTGGTCCTCCTGGACGAGTACCAGGACACCTCCGTCATCCAGACCGACCTGCTCGCCGCGATCTTCCACGACACCGCCGTCATGGCCGTCGGTGACCCGCAGCAGTCCATCTACGGCTGGCGCGGGGCGTCCGCCGACAATCTCGCGGCGTTCCCGCGCGCGTTCGCGCGCACCACGACGGCTCAGCAGCACACCCTGATGATCAGCTGGCGCAACGACCTCGGAGTGCTCACCGCCGCGAACGCCCTCCTGGAGGCGAGCGGAGCGTCGTCGGTCGCCGTGGAGCCGCTCGCAGCCGCGCCCGGGAGCGCGAGCCGGACGCGTCGGCCATCGTTTCGCGTCCAGCGTGGACGACGAGGCGCGAGAAGTCGCCGAGTGGTTCTCGTCCGTCCGCGCGGAGCACGAGGCCGAGCAGGACCGCCTCGCCGACGAGCGTGCCGGCGCGGGGCTCCCGGTCGAGCGGCGGGCCCACTCCGGAGCGATCCTGTTCCGTACGAAGCGTCACATGCGGCTCTTCTCCGACGCGCTGAACCATGCCGGGGTGCCCAATCGCATCCTCGGGTCTCGGCGGTCTGCTTTCCGCGCCCGAAGTGGTCGATGTCATGTCGGCGCTGCGCGTCGTCCACGATCCCTCGCAGGGGTCGGCGCTGCTGCGCATCCTGTCCGGACCCCGGTTCGCGATGGGCGTCGCCGACCTGGCGGCGCTGCACGATCTGGCCGAGACGCTCGCCCGCCGGGATGCGAGCCTCACCCCGTTCGACGCCGAGCTCGCCCAGCGCATCCGGGGGTCGGCGGGCGCCGACGAGCAGGTCTCGATCATCGACGCCCTCGAGTTCGTCCGTCGCTCACCCGACGACTACCGGCTGCTCGCCGACATCAGCCCCGCCGGCCGTGCACGGCTCCGCGAGGCGGGTGAGCTGTTCGAGCGGCTGCGTCGCGCCGTCGGCCAGCCGATTCCCGACCTCATCCGCATGATCGAGCTCGAGCTCCGGCTCGACATCGAGCTCGCCGCGAATGAGACGCGCGGGCCCGCGCGCATCGCCTCGTCGCGGCTGCGGTCGTTCCTCGACGAGGTCCGGTCGTTCCTGCTGGCCGACGACCGCGGATCGATCGCGAGTCTGCTCGCCTGGCTCGACCACGCGGAAGAGACCGACGAGCTGATGCCCCGGCCCGAGCCGCCGGAGCCGGGTGTCGTGCAGCTCCTCACGATCCACGGGTCGAAAGGCCTCGAGTGGGATGCCGTCGCCGTCGTCCGTCTCGTCGAGAACGAGCTGCCCAAGGCGCCGCGGACGGTGGCGGGCTGGCTCGGCTTCGGCGTCCTGCCCTACGCGCTCCGCGGCGACCGAGATGCCCTGCCCCGCCTCGCCTGGGGGTTCGCGGACGACGACGCCGACCTGGCTCCCGCCATCGAGGCATTCCGTGAGGCGGATCGCGAGCACCAGGAGCGCGAGGAGCGCCGCCTCGCCTATGTCGCCGTCACGCGGGCTCGCTCCGACCTGCTGCTGACGGGGTCGCACTGGGCGGGCCAGCGCGATCCTCGGCGGCCGAGCCGGTACCTCGAGGAGATGCTGGACTGCCCTGGGAGCGCGATTCGATCGACGCGTCCGAGCCGGGAGAGAATCCCTACCTCGAGAAGGGCGGGCGCATCCTGAGCTGGCCGCTCGATCCGCTCGGCGAGCGTCGGGACCGTCGTCGAGCGTGCCGCCGCGGAAGTCATCGCGGCGGCGGACGCCGAGCCCGAGCCCGATGAGGTCCTGCGCCCGCTCCTGGCCGAGGCCGAGCGGCGCCGTCAGCGGCACGTCGCCGAGGCGCCCGCGCGCATCGGAGCGTCGCGCTTCAAGGACTTCGTCGGCGACTACGGTGCCACCGTGCGGGCGATCGCGCGTCCGCTGCCCGAGCGGCCGTACGGCGAGACGCTGCGCGGCACCCTCTTCCACGCGTGGGTGGAGCAGCGCTCCGGCCGCGCCGGGCAGGGCGGCTCGCTGGATGACGCGCTCTGGGAACTCGACGACGACGCGCCCGAGACCGAGGTCTCTGTCGAGGAGGAGCAGGCTCTCGCGAAGCTCATGTCGACTTTCGAGGCGTCCGAGTGGGGCCCGCTGCAGCCGATCGAGGTCGAGACCGAGATCGACATCACCCTCCGCGGCGCGGAGCAGCTCGGACACGTCATCTGCAAGCTCGACGCCGTGTATCGGCGTGCAGACCGCGGCGATCGGATCGAGATCGTCGACTGGAAGACCGGGCGGCCGCCGACTTCAGCTGCCGAGCGGGAGGAGCGGATGCTGCAGCTCGCCCTCTACCGCCTGGCCTACCACAAGCGGCACGGCGTCCCGCTCGACCAGATCGACGTCGCGCTCTACTACGTCGGCGACGACCTGGTGATCCGCTCGGACCGCGTCTACTCCGAGGACGAGCTGGTCCAGCGCTGGAACGCGGCACGTGAGGCGCGCTCGGCTTCGAGGTCCTCGTCCACGATGGGCACGACGGGCAGGGTGGGCAGCGGGCTCGCCGTCACCCGCGGAGTGACGCGAGAAGTCGACCACCGCGATCGGGGCGGTCGACACGTCGTCGAAGAGGCTCGCCTCGCCGGCGGCGCCCTCGCTCGGCGGTGTCGTCCGCCTCCGCGTCAGCGGGCTCCTCCGTCGCGAGCCAGAGCGACAGCTCTTCGGGATCGTAGGCGTCGGTCTGCATGGAGGTGTCGACGCTCGACGCGGAGGGCTCGGGAACGCGCCCGAGCAGCGCGATCGCCCCGTCGACGTCGAGGTCGCCATCGGGCACGAGGTCATCGCCGCGAACACCCTCGTCGAGCGATGTGAGCAGGCCGAGTGCATCCTCGACGATGTCGTCCCGACCGGTCTCGACGCCGTGCACGAGCCACTTCGCGAACTCGAGCTCGGCGTACAGTCGAGCCCGCTCGCGCACGAGCGCATCGGGAGCCCGGGTCATGTGCGCGGTGTACGCGCGGTACACATCGCCGGCGGCGGAAGGGGCCGCGGCGAGCCATTGCAGATCCGTCGCGGGGTCGCCCACCTGAAGACCGTGCCACTCCAGCAGGCCGGTCACGCGGGGGGCCTCGTCGACATCCTCGAAGAGGAAGGATGCCGCGCCCGGCGCCGCCCAGCACTACGGCCGACTCGAAGCGCCAGAGGACATCGGCCTCGACGGCTCGCGTCCAGCGGTCGAGCAGCGTGCGCGGGAGCCTTCTGCGTCGCGCGGGCACGATCGATGAGCCGGCGGACGTCATCCCGGATCTGCCCGGGTGTGCGAATGGGAAGGCCCTCGGTCTTGACGATCGAGAGGGGGAGCGCGTGGAGCGCGGCCAGCGCCTCGCCGACCGAGGTGGCCGCTCCTCGCCCGGGCGGCAGATGAGCGGCATCGACGCGATAGCCGGGCAGGAAGTCGACCACGACGACGCGGCGCATCTCCGAGACCCGCCTCGCCCAGGAGCTCGGGTGCGCGGAAGGGCAGGAGACCGCGCACTCCGGGAGTCAGCGCGCGCAGCGCTCGCACTTCGGCGGCCAGCTCGGTCGCGGCATCCGGGTCGGCAGGCGCACGGACGACGACGCGGCGACCGTCGTCGAGCTCGGCCACCGCGGTGTCGAACCGTCCAGCCGCACCCTCGGTCAGAGCACCCGCCCCGACGACGCCGACCCGGGGCAGAGCCGACGTCACGGACGCGGCTAGAGTGAGGGGAGAGCGTGCCATGTGCCCAGGGTAGGTCGGGCTTCGCCCCTCATCCTCGCGCCACGCCCGCGCACGCCGAGGCCGCAGGTCTCAGCCGTCGCACACGACCGCCGACCACGCAGAGAGGTGCTGGATGACCACGCCCGCCGACAGGCGCCCCGCTCTGGCGGGCCCAGGTCTTGATCGATCCGCCCACGAACGGTCCGAGGCCGGTCTGCTCGACAGCCTCCGGGCGGATGCCGCGACCCGCGTGCTCGTCGTCCACGGTGATGCCGTCCCGCTGGCGGCCGAGGGCGCCGCAGAACGCCGGAGCGGTGCCGGCGCCGAGCGGCTGGGGCGACACCCGTGGCACGGCCGAGCATCCGCGCCCTTCATCTCGTGGCGCCCGGCGACGGTGCCGACGCCGCGGAATGGGCATTCCTCGGCCGCGACCGCACGGCGCGGCCGTCGTCTCCGCCACATTCGCCCAGAGATGCCTCGGCACCCGTCGCGGCGCCCGGCGGATGGGGGAGCCTGCGCACCGTCGGGGGCGTTCTGTCGGTCGACCGAGGCAGCGCTCTTCGTCGAGGCGCTGAGCCTCGGACGCTGGCTGCTCGATGCTCCCTACTGCCCCGCCTGCGGCACGCGCACCGAGGTCCGCAACGCCGGCTGGTCGCGCCACTGCCCCCAGTGCGGGCGCGAGCACTTCCCGCGTACCGATCCCGCCGTCATCGTCGCGGTGACGAGCGCCGCAGGACCCCGATCTGCTTCTGCTCGGCTCGAACGCGGCGTGGGGCGGCGACCGGTTCTCCTGCTTCGCCGGCTTCGCCGAGGCGGGGGAGTCCCTCGAGTCGACGGTCGTGCGCGAGGTGCGCGAGGAGGCCGGTGTCGAGGTCGCGCGACCTCCGCTACCGCGGGTCGCAGGCCTGGCCGTACCCGCGATCGCTCATGGTCGGCTTCCATGCGACGGCTGTGGACGACGCGGCGGCGCGAGGCGGACGGCGATGAGATCGCCGCGGTGCGGTGGTTCACCCGCAACGAGATCGGGCGGCGCTTGCGGGCGAAGGCGACCTCCTGCTTCCCGGCCGCGCGTCGATCGCCCACCGCCTCATCTCCGACTGGCAGTCAGGTGCGCGCGTGAGCGCGCTCGAGGGCCTCGACGAACAGCAGCGTGAAGCGGCGACCACCCTCCGCGGTCCTGTCGTCGTGCTCGCGGGCGCGGGCACCGGCAAGACTCGCGTCATCACGCGCCGGATCGCCCACGGCGTCGACACCGGCGCGTACTCGCCCGGACGCGTCATGGCCGTCACGTTCACGGCGAAGGCGGCCGGCGAGATGCGCTCCCGCCTCCGTTCGCTCGGCGTGCAGGGCGTGTCGGCGCGCACGTTCCACGCGGCGGCGCTCGCGCAGCTCAACTACTTCTGGCCGACCCTCGCGGGCGATTCGATGCCGGGCATCGTCGACAACAAGGTGCGGCTCCTCGCGCATGCCGCGGACGGCATGGGCATCGAGCCCGACACCCCGACGCTCCGCGACGTCGCGAGCGGCATCGAGTGGCGCAAGGTCACGCTGCGCAGCATCGAGGCGTATGCCGCGGAGCGGCCGCAGGGTGTCGGGCGGCTCGAGGTGGGGCGGGTCGCCGAGCTGCACCGGGCCTACGAGAAGCTCAAGGACGAGCGACGCCAGCTCGACTTCGAGGATGTCCTGCTCGCGTGCGCCGGGATGCTGGAAGCCGAGCCGCAGGTCGTGCGCGCGGTGCGCGAGCAGTACCGCCATTTCACCGTGGACGAGTTCCAGGACGTCTCGCCTCTGCAGCATCGACTGCTCGACCTGTGGCTCGGCGACCGCCGCGACATCTGCGTCGTCGGCGATGCGAGCCAGACCGTCTACTCGTTCGCGGGCGCCGACGCCCGGTTCCTCCTCGAGTTCGGCCAGCGCCACGAGGGCGCCAAGGTCGTCCGACTCGAGAGGAATCATCGATCGGATGCCCCGATCCTCGGCGTCGCCAACGCGCTCATGCGCGACCGGCCGGGTGCGCTCGTCCTGACAGCGCGCACGTGCACCCCGTGACGACGCACCCGCGCGAGACGATCGCCCGGCCGTCACCGGCTACGAGGACGACGAGGCCGAGGCGCGCGGGGTCGCCGCGCGAATCCGCGGCGCAGCTCGACGCCGGCATCGATCCCCGTCGCATCGCCGTCCTGTACCGCGCGCACGCGCAGTCGGCAGAGCTCGTCAGGGCGCTCGCTGACGACGGCATCGCGGCCTCGGTGCTCGGCGGCCGCCGCTTCTTCGAGATCGCCGAGGTGCGCCAGGCGCTCATGGCGCTGCGCGGCGCGTCGGTCGCGCCCGTCGAGGGCGGGTTCATCGTCGCCGTCCGCGACGTGCTCCGATCGCTCGGGCTCACCGACGAGCCCCCGCAGGCGGGCGGCGCTCTGCGCGACGCCTGGGAGGCGCGGGCGGCGATCCTGCGCCTCGCAGAGGAGGCGCCGGACGGGATGAGCCTGCGGGCATTCACGGACGATCTGCTCGCGCGGGCGAAGGCCAACGACGAGCCGGCGCTGCGGACGGTGACGCTGGCGACCCTCCATGCCGCCAAAGGTCTCGAATGGGACCACGTCCACCTCGTCGGGCTCGCCGAGGGCCAGCTGCCGATCGGCTACGCCACCACCTTCGAGCAGATCGACGAAGAGCGCCGGCTGGCGTACGTGGGCATCACGCGGGCTGCGCGTACGCTGTCGCTCTCGTGGTCGCCGGGACCTCGCGGACGCGCTCCGTCGCGATTCCTGCGAGAGATCGGCAGCGACATGCTGCGTGCGGGCGGTGCGTCTTCGTCGTCCGCGCCCCGCTCCCGGCGTGGATCCGCAGAGACGACGCCGTCTGCCGGGCGGGGTGGCGCGCGGCGTCCGTGAGCATGTGCGAGGCGGCGAGCGCCTGCCTCCCAGGCGAGTGCCGTGGAGACGATCGGTGCGCGCCGCCCGAGGAGCTGAGCCGCGAGCCGCGGCCATGCCTCGTCTGCGTCGCGCCGATGCTCGGCCACGCACGACAGGCACGGCGTCGCACCCGGGCCGCACGAAGGGACCGACCTCGACGCCCCCGCCGCTGAAGACGATCGGCAGGTGGGGGATGTCGCGGCCGAGGAGCAGCGACGCGCTCCGGGGATGCACGACGTGGTTGGCGAGCATGACGACCGGGATCGGGTCCGGTCCCGGCGCGCCATTCGACCGGCTCGAATCCTGCCGCCGACAGCGCCGCGCGCACGTCCGATCAGCAGCGATGCGTCCACGCCGTCGCCCGTCTGAAGGCCGATGCGCGCGGAGATCATCTGCGCGGGAGTGGCGAGTGCGCGCCGGATGCTTCCGCACGAACTCCTCGGAGGCGCCGGCGGGCGCGCCGACCGCGCGTCCGACCGCGTCGAGGGCGGCAGGCGGGACGCCGTGCTCCAGCTCGCGCACGAGACGCTCCTGCCAGGCATCGGACACCTCGATGACCGCCACCGGCGTCGAGCCCGAACTGCAGGGTCGTCGGGTCTCGCCACAGCGGGGGATGAGCGGGATCGATGCGCAGCATCCCTCGATCATGCTGGCCCGCCGGCAGCGCGAGCGGCGTTTCCACAGGTCCCCGAGAGCCGACAGGGTTCGTCGCGATCCTGGGGAGGAAACGGCGGTCCTGGTCAGACCGGACGTTCGCCCTCGACGCCGCCCGAGTCGTCGGTCGGCTCATCCGGAGCGGCGGGCGATCCTTCATCCGGGGACTCGCCGGCGAGGAGCGCCTCGAGGGCGTCGTCGAACGCGTCGCGCACCGGCTCGTCGCCGCGCGCGTGCGCCTGCAGGCGGGCGACGAGCGAGGCGGGGTCGTCGATGTCTTCGGACGTCGGCATCAGATCGGGGTAGTCCCACAGTGCATCGCGGCCGGCGACACCGACAGCATCCGTGACCGCACGCCACATCGCGGCCGCCTCGCGCATGCGACGCGGGCGCAGTTCGAGACCGACGAGCGAGCCCAGCGCCTGCTCGGCCGGTCCGCCGACCGCCCGGCGCCGTCGCACGGCCTCGGCGATGCGATCGGCCGAGGGAAGCCGCGCGGTCGCATCGGTCGTCACGACGTCCACCCAGCCCTCGATCGTCGCGAGGAGGTTCTCGAGCCTGGTCAGAGCGGCCGTCTGCGCCTCGGAGCGCTCGGGGAGCAGTGCGCCGCTCTCGAGCGCCTTGCGAAGCTCCTCGGGCTCGGACGGGTTGAAGCGCGTCGCGAGGTCCTCGAGCGCGCTGGTGTCGACGTGGACGCCGCGCGCGAAATCGGTGATCTGCGAGATGACGTGCAGTCGCAGCCAGCGGGCGTGCCGGAAGAGCCGGGCATGAGCGAGCTCGCGCGTGGCGATGTAGAGGCCCAGCTGATCGTCGGGGATCTCGAGGTCACGGCCGAAGTCCGCGAAGTTCTGCGGAAGGATCGCCGCCTCACCATCGGGCATGAGCGGGATGCCGACATCGCCGCCGCTGACGACCTCGAGCGACAGTCGCCCCACCACCTGGCCGAGCTGCGTCGCGAACAGCGAGCCGCCGACACTCCGCATGAGTCGCCCGGCACCCTGCACGAGACTCTGCATGTCTTCCGGCGCCTGGTCGCTGAGTGCGGCCGTCAGCGCATCGGCGATGCTCGTCGCCACGGGCTCGGCAAGCTCCTGCCACACGGGGAGGGTCGCCTCGACCCACCCGCCGCGGGTGAGCGCCTGCGGCGGCTGGGCGAGGTCGGAGATCGTCGTCGCCTCGCTGAGCCACAGCGCCGCGAGGGCGAAGGCCTGATCGAAATCCGTGCGCTGACCGGACGTGACGCCCAGTCCGTCCTGGTTGGCGATGTGCAGGGCCTGGCGCTGCGCGAGATCCCAGGAGATCTCGCCGCCGCCCTCGAAGGCGCCCTGAAGCTGCTGCATCAGGGTCTGCATCATGGCGGGGTCGATTCCCATGCCCGTCAGGCGCGAAAGCTGCTCCGGATCGATGCCTTCGGCACCGCCCGCCGAACAGCTGCCGGATGAGCTCCTGGAATTCTTCTTCAGGAGTGTTCTCGTCATCTGGCACTTCAGCCGCCTTTCAGCCGGATCATGAGCTCGCGTTCTACGCTAGTGGCACGCATCCCCCCAATCCCCGCCCGGAACCCGCACACTGTACGCCGGTCGCGAACGACAGGCGAGTTTCCGCAAGAGAGGTCCTCCGTGGCGCTGTTCGACGAGAACGTCACCATCACGCCCGCCCCACGGCAGCGGATGAGCCGGTCGGTGACGGTGGGCGTATGGGCTCTGGCGATCTCGATGCTGATCCTCCTGGCGCTCACCTTCCTCCCGACGGCGTACGTGATCCAGCAGCCAGGACCCGTGTACAACACCCTCGGGACGGCGACGGCCGAGAACGGCGACGAGGTGCCACTCATCTCGGTCGAGGGCGCGAAGACGTATCCGACCGACGGCACCCTCGACCTCCTCACCGTCCAGGTCGTCGGCAACCGCGAGCGCACGCCGTCGTGGCTCGAGCTCGCGACCGCGTGGTTCGACCCCACGAAGGCTGTGCTCCCCATCGATGCGATCTTCCCGGAGGGCCAGACGAGCGAGGAGCGCAGCGAGGAGAGCGCCGTCCTCATGACCGACTCGCAGAAGGAGGCGACTGCCGCCGCCCTCTCGGAGCTCGGGTACGACATCGGCGCGCACCTCTCGGTGCATTCGGTCCAGGCTGGATCCGCCGCCGAGGGCCTCGTCGAGGTGGGAGACGTCGATCGTCTCGGCGAACGGGACCGTGGTCACCAGCGCGGCTGAGCTGCGCGAGATCGTGAACGACGGCGACGGCGCCCCGGTCGACCTCGTGGTCGAGCGTGACGGCGAGCAGCAGACGGTGGCTGTGACGCCGACCGAGTCCGAGATCGACGGCGAGAAGGTGTGGCTGCTGGGCGTCAGCCTGCTGAGCGACTACGACTTCCCGATCGACGTCACGATCCAGCTCAACAACGTGGGCGGCCCGAGCGCCGGCATGATGTTCGCGCTCGGAATCATCGACACCCTGACCGCCGGTGAGCTCAACGGCGGCGACGACGTCGCGGGCACCGGCACGATCACCGCCGACGGTCAGGTCGGGCCCATCGGCGGCATCCAGCAGAAGATGTGGGGTGCGGTCGGAGCAGGCGCGGACTGGTTCCTGGCGCCCGCTTCGAACTGCGACGAGGTCGTCGGCCACGTCCCGGCGGGGCTCCGCGTCTACTCGGTGGAGGACCTCGACGACGCGCTCACCGCGCTCGAGGCGATCAGCGGCGACGGAGATCTCGACGCTCTCCCCACCTGCACCCGCTGAGGCGGCGGCGAGCCGCCGCGCCGCTGGCCGTGGATCTCCCGAGAGTCGGCCATGCGCGGACTCGTCCAGATCCGCGCGCCTAGGATGAGACGGTGACCACGACCCCTGCGCCGAGCCAGGCCACGCCCTCTCGCAGCCGACGCATCCTCGCCATCACGTTCGCGATCATCGCGGCTATCGTGGTGGCTTTCTTCATCTTCGCGAACCTCTACGCCGACTGGCTCTGGTACGAGCAGCTCGACTTCCAGTCGGTCCTCGTGACGCAGTGGGTGGCTCGGCTCGTCATGTTCGCGGTGGGATTCCTCGGCATGGCCGTGCCGGTGTGGCTGGCGATCCAGCTGGCCTATCGGCTGCGACCCGTCTATGCACGCCTGAGCTCGCAGCTCGACCGCTACCAGGAGGTCGTGGAGCCGCTCCGACGCCTGGCGATGTGGGGCATCCCCATCTTCTTCGGCTTCTTCGCCGGGTTCGCTGCCTCCGCGCAGTGGGAGACCACGTGGCTGTGGATCAACGGCGTCGCGACCTCGACCACCGATCCGCAGTTCGGCCTCGACACCGGCTTCTACCTGTTCGCGATGCCCTTCTACAGCACTCTGCTCGGCTTCGTGTCGGCGGTCCTGCTGGTGTGCCTGCTCGTCACGGCGCTCGTGTCGTACCTGTACGGGTCGGTGCGCGTCGGGCAGCGCGAGCTCAGCATCTCCAAGTCCGCCCGCATCCAGCTGGCCGTGCTCGCCGGCCTCTACCTGCTGGTGCAGGCAGCCAGCCTCTGGCTCGACCGCTACAAGACGCTCATCGAGCCGGGAGACCGCATCGTCGGCCCCGGCTACGTCGGCACCCACGCCGTGATCCCGGGCCTCACGATCCTCTCGCTCGTGGCGATCCTCGTGGGCGTGCTCTTCTTCGTCACCGCCATCATCGGCCGCTGGCGCTACCCCCTGATCGCGACCGCACTGCTCCTCGTCTCGGCGATCGTCCTCGGCGTGGCGTACCCGTGGGTGCTCAACACCTTCCAGGTGCGCCCGAACCAGCTGGCGCTCGAACAGCCCTACTACCAGCGCAGCATCGACATGACGCAGACGGCGTACGGCATCGACGGGCTCGAGAAGACCGAGTACACCGCGACGACGGATGCCGAGGCCGGCCAGCTGCGCGCCGATGCCGCCACGACGACCCAGATCCGCATCATGGATCCGGCGATCATCTCGCCGACGGTGCGGCAGCTCGAGCAGTTCCGGTCGTACTACCAGTTCTCCGACCCGCTCGACGTCGACCGCTACGAGCTCGATGGAGTCTCGCAGGACACCGTCGTCTCGGTCCGCGAGCTCGATGTCAGCCAGCTCGGGAACGCCGCGTCCTGGCAGAACACGAGCCTCGTCTACACGCACGGCTACGGCCTGGTCGCGGCCAAGGGCAACGACCGCACGACCGACGGCAATCCGGTGTTCATCGAGCGCGGCATCCCGGCAACGGGCGAACTGACCAACGCAGGAGCAGTTCGAGCCGCGCGTGTACTTCGGCGAGGACTCGCCGCTGTACTCGATCGTCGGAGCCCCGGCCACGACGGCGCCGATCGAGCTGGACTACCCCGCCGGCGAAGACGGCGCGACCGAGACCAAGACGACGTTCGAGGGCGACGGCGGACCGAGCGTCGGCAGCGTCTTCAACCGGCTGATCTACGCCCTGAAGTTCCAGTCGGAGCAGATCCTCTTCTCGGACTACCTGAATGAGGAGTCGCAGATCCTCTACGATCGCAATCCGCTCGAGCGCGTCCAGAAGGTCGCGCCCTACCTCGAGCTCGACAAGGATCCGTACCCGAGCATCGTCGACGGCCGGATCGTGTGGGTCATCGACGGCTACACGACCAGCGACAGCTACCCCTACTCGACGATCGTGAGCCTTTCGCAGGCGATCGCCGATGCCAACAACGAGGCGCCGCGCGTCGCGCTCGACAACATCAACTACATCCGCAACTCGGTGAAGGCGACGGTCGACGCGTACGACGGCTCGGTGAAGCTCTACGCGTGGGACGACGAGGATCCGATCCTGCAGGCGTGGCAGAAGGTGTATCCGTCGACGATCGAGCCGATCTCCGAGATGTCGGCCGACCTCATGAGCCACGTCCGCTACCCGACGGATCTCTTCAAGGCGCAGCGCGCGATGCTCGGCGTGTACCACGTCGACGACGCGCAGTCCTTCTACCAGCGCGACAACGCCTGGAAGACGCCGGACGACCCGCAGAACCCGAACTTCCTGCAGCCGCCGTACTACCTGACGATGCAGATGCCGGGTCAGGAGATCCCGTCGTACTCGATGTTCACGAGCTTCATCCCGGCCGGTGACAACACGCGAAACGTCCTCATGGGCTACCTCGCGGTCGACTCGAACGCGGGCGAGCAGGCGGGCGTCAAGGCCGACGACTACGGAAAGCTCCGGATGCTGGTCATCGACGCCGACACGAGCGTGCCCGGTCCCGGTCAGGTGCAGAACACGTTCGACGCGGATCCGCAGGTGTCGGCGTTCATCAACATCCTGCGGCAGGGCCAGTCCGACGTCCTGAACGGCAACCTGCTGACGCTTCCCGTCGGCGGCGGCCTGCTCTACGTCCAGCCCGTCTTCGTGCAGTCCTCCGGTGCGACCAAGCTGCCGACGCTGCAGAAGGTGCTCGTCTCGTTCGGCAACAAGGTGGCCTTCGAGGACACCCTGAACCAGGCGCTGGATTCGCTGTTCGGCGGCGATGCGGGGGCGGATGCCGGAGACGGCGATGTGACGCCGACCCCGGGTCCGACCGAGCCGACACCGGCACCCACCGAGCCGAACCCGACGCCGTCCACCGAGCCGACGCCGCCCGCCGACGCCTATCAGGCCGCGCTGCAGGAAGCGCAGCAGGCCATGATCGACCGCGACGACGGCGCTGCAAGGCGGGCAACTGGACCGCGTACGGCGAGGCGGACGCCCGCCTGACCGCCGCGGTCGAGCAGCTCATCGAGCTCGGCGGCTGATCCGCGCACGCAGTGAAGCACGGATGCCGTGAGGCCCGGGTGTCGGTCGAGCCCCGCGGCCTCGACCTCGCTCACGCGGTCAGGAACCAGTACCAGATCAGCAGGAGCGTGACGCCGAAGCCCGTGATCTGGTTGAGCCAGAGGAACCGGCTCCAGCCGCGGGTGGCGGCATCCGCGGTCTCGTCGGTGACCGAGCGGAACGGCCACACGGTCGCAAGGTAGGGGAGGGCGAGCAGGGCGGCGAGCGGGCCGGGCCACGCGGTCAGCGAGCATGACGAGCCCCGCGGCGGCGTAGCAGGCGAGTGCGAACCAGACCGTCCATCGCGCTCCCCGAGCCGTGGCGATCGACGAGATGCCGGCCTCGCGGTCGGCTGCGACATCCTGAACCGCACCGAACGCATGCGAAGCGACGCCCCACAGGGCGAAGGCCACGATGACCGCGGCGAGCTGCCAGGTCCAGACCGCTCCGGCCAGGACCAGCCCGTACACGGCGGGTGAGAAGAAGTGGATGCTGCTCGTGACCGAGTCCGCGAACGGACGCTCCTTGAGCCTCAGGGGCGGTGCGCTGTAGAACACGACGAAGAAGAGGCTGATCGCCAGGACCAGCCACGACAGGGGCGAACCGATCGCGACGAGGTAGACCACGAACGGAAGGCACGCGAGGCCCGCGGCCCACAGGGTGATCGGATGCATCCGGCGATCGAGCACCGCCCCGTGCGCGCCGCCCTTGCGAGGGTTGCGGAGATCGGATTCGTAGTCGAACACGTCGTTGATGCCGTACATCGCGAGGTTGTAGGGCACGAGGAAGAAGAGGGTGCCGATGACGAGCGGCGCATCGATCTCGCGCGTCGTCATGAGGTACGCGGCGGCGAACGGGTACGCCGTGTTGATCCAGCTGACGGGGCGCGAAGCCACGAACAGCTCGCGGAGGACCGATCGCGCCCGAAGCGGCTCGGCAGTGGTCACGCGGGCCTCCGGGAGGGCAGAAGGGTGAAGACCGCGGGAACCAGGAACGCAGCGCACACAGGGTACGAGAAGTCCTCGAGGGGCGCGAGCCCGATGCGAAGGCCGCTGATGTTCTCGGCCGGGTACGTGAAGAGGTCGGCCGCGATCATGAGGTTGTCGAAGACGGCCGTGAGCAGCACGAGCACCACGGCTGCGACGGCGGACGCCGCCATCCGTCCTGCCGAAATCCGGGCGACGGATCGTCGCGAGCGTCACCGCGAGCGTGGCCAGTGCGAAAGGGACGATGAGGAGCGCGTAGGTCATGCTGCCGGCTCCGTGCTCCCGCGGGTGCGCCCTGCGCGCGTCCACGCGGAGCGCGGCCGCCCACACGACCAGCGCGAGGTAGCAGAGGAAGGCGAGGAAGACCGGCTCCTCCACAGGAAGATGCGGGGCGAGGTCGAGGCCGACGAGCAGGGGACTGTCGCCCTTGACGAAGACGCCCGACGCGATCCCCACAGCATCCCAGATCAGGAAGAACGCGGTGCCGATCGCGACCGCCGCCGCCGTGCGTCCGGGTGCCACGGGGAAGGCGAGGCGCCACCGCAGGTCGAGCACGGCGATGCCTGCGAACGATACGAGGAGTGCGAGGAGGTAGAGCCCCGGCACCGTCAGACCTTCGCCGCTGCGGGCTCGGGCAGCGGTCCGGGGGAGCGGTCGCCGCGCAGCCGCTTGACGACGAGCTCCGCCGAGATGAGACACATCGGCAGGCCGATCCCGGGAAGGGTGGACGCACCCGCATACATGAGGCCGTCCACCCGCTTCGAGACGTTGCGGGGGCGGAACACGGCGCTCTGGTTCAGCGTGTGGGCAAGACCGAGGGCGTTCCCTCGCCACGCGTGCAGGTCGGCCTCGAAGTCACCGGGCGCGATGGTCCTTCTCACCACGATGCGCTCGGCGAGATCGGGGATGCCGCACCACTCCGAAAGCTGCGCGATGACGGCGTCGGCCGCGGTCTCGATGCTCGCGTCGCCGTCGCCGTCCTCGCCGCCGTGGCCGAGGCGCGGATCAGCGGGGACGGGAACGAGCACGAAGATGTTCTCGTGGCCGGCGGGTGCGACGCTCGGGTCGGTCGCGCTCGGCTTGCAGACGTACAGCGAGGCGGGATCAGGGATGCCGCTCGCCCGCCCGAAGATGCGCTCGAAGTTCTCGCGCCAGTCACGCGTGAACAGGAGCGTGTGATGGGCGAGCTGGGGCAGCTCTCCCTCGACTCCCAGCAGCAGCAGGAGCGCTCCCGGGCTCGGGGTGCGCTTGTCCCACCACTGCTGCGGGTAGGAGCGCAGCTCGGGCGGCAGCAGCCGTGTCTCGGTGTGGTGCAGGTCGGCCGTCGAGACCACCAGGTCGGCCTCGATCACGCGGCCATCGGCCAGCCGGATGCCGGTCGCGACGGCATCCTGCGTCTCGATGCCGAGCACCTCCGCACCGGTTTCGATCACCACGCCGCGCGCACGAGCGAGCCGCTCGATCGCACGGATGATCTCGGTGAATCCGCCGCGCGGGTAGAGCACGCCCTCGTCGAGATCGAGGTGGCTCATCAGGTGGTAGAGACTCGGAACGCCATAGGGCGACCCGCCGAGGAAGACGGCCGGGTAGCCGAGGATCTGGCGAAGCCGCAGGTCGGTGAAGCGCTGCTCGATGTGCGTCGCGAGCGGACGCGTCAGCAGGGGAGCGAGCTGCGGAAGCCTGCGCAGCATCTGGGGATCGCGGAGGGCAGCCGTCGTCTCGTAGGAGTCGTAGAGGAAGCGCGAGATCGAGAGGTCGTACGCGTCGCCCGCGGAGTCGAGGTACGCGTCCAGCTTGGCCCCGGCTCCCGGCTCGATGCTCTCGAACAGGCCCGGTCGCCTCATCCCGACCCGAGACGACGTCGACCGGAGCGTCCTCGCCCTGGGTGTACACGCGGTACGCCGGGGTCAGCGGAGCGAGGTCGAGCTCCTCGGCCGCCGAGGTTCCGAGCAGCCGGAAGAAGTGGTCGAAGACCTCGGGCATCAGGTACCAGCTGGGCCCGGTGTCGAAGCGGAAGCCGTCCGCCTCCCACGAGCCTGCCCGTCCGCCGACGTCGTCCCGGCCCTCGAAGAGCGAGACGTCCCATCCCTCGGAGCCGAGCAGAGCCGCGGTGGCGAGGCCGGCGATGCCGCCGCCCACGATGACCGCGCGCCCCGCAGGGCGGGAGGTTCTCGTCCGGGTCATGCGCGCGCACTCCTCGGCGAGAAGCCCATCCAGGCGCGGGCGGCGAGAACCGCCTTGACCGGGTCGGGGACGCGCACGCGCGACGTCTGACGCTCATCGCGGCGGAGCCGGACGGCGAGTTCGGCGAAGAGATCGTGGGCCGCGGTGACGGCGCGACGGCAGTCCTCGGGAAGACGGGGAATGACGGCGGCCGCACAGGCGAGGTCGGCATCGATCCGTGCGAGCACTTCGGGTCGTGACGAGGCGCCGAGATAGTCGCGGCCGAGCGCGCCGGCGTCGTGATCGAGGTCGCGCAGGAAGTTGACGTCCTGGAACGCGGCGCCGAGGCGCCGTGCTCCTTCGACGAGCTCCGGCGCGGGCTGGCGGGGCGCGGATTCGCCGGCGTTCACGAATGTCTGAAGGCACATCAGCCCGACGACCTCCGCCGATCCGTAGACGTACTCGTCGTGCGACGCGCCGTCGTGGTCGGCCGTCGTGATGTCGGTGCGCATCGAGGCGAAGAAGGGCCGGATGAGGTTCTCTCCGATCCCGCATTCCCGCGCCGTGCGCGCGAACGCGTGGACGACGAGGTTCGCGCTGAAGCCGCGCTCGATCGCCGCGAGCGTCTCGGCCTCGAGTTCGTCCAGCACCCGCCGCTCGGTGTCGGCGTCGAGGCCGGCGGCCGCGGCGGGTCCGTCCACGATCTCATCGGCGACCCTCACCAGGGCGTACACGTTGCGCACGTGCGGGCGCACCCGCGGTCCGAGCATCCGGCACGCCAGGGCGAACGAGGTGGAGTACGCCGCGATGACGGCGGCTGCGGCATCCTGTGCCGTTCGATCGTAGAGTTCCAGACCGGTCGTCGCTCTGCGGCTCCGACTGCAGTCACCGCCTGCTGACGCGGGCCCGAAGGGGCGCTTCGCGCTCACGGCACACGCTCCGCGATGGCGTGCGCGAGCTGGGCCACGAGCGTGCGAGCGGCTGCGGGCAGGGCCGGGTCGGATGCCGCGTCCCGCGCCTCTGCGAGGGTCCGGTCGACGAGCGCGAGCAGGCGCGTGCGTGCGCCGCTGTCGTCGAGCGCCTGCTGCGCCTCGCGGACGGCGATGGGACCGGTGTGCGCGACTGCGAGCGCGTCGCTGACGCGATTCCACATGCTGGACTCGCGGGCGAGAGCGATCAGCGGCGTGCGCTTGGCCTCGCGCAGATCGCCGCCGGCCGCGCGACCCGCCTGAGCGGGGGAGCCGAACGCTCCGATCAGGTCGTCGGCGAGCTGGAAGGCCAGTCCCAGGTGCCCGCCTGCGCGCTCGAGGGCCGCGACGACCTCGGCGGGCGACACCAGCGAGGACAGCCCCCGCGCACAGGGGCGCGGTGAACGAGTAGACGGCGGTCTTGTTGTGGGCGGCCGCGAGCAGAGCATCCGGATCCGCACAGTCGCTGCGCGACGGCGTGCTCGACATCGGCGAGCTCGCCGGCGGCCGAGATGAGGACGGCGTCGTCGAAGAGGCCCAGGAGAGCCTCCCGCTGGGCGGCGCTGATCTCGGCGAGGGCGACCAGTCGAACAGCTTCGTGCAGCAGGAGATCGCCGGCGAGGATCGCGGCCGCATCGCCGAGGAGCGCCTCTCCGGCGGCGTCAGCACCTTGCGATCGCGCGCGCAGCCGGAATTCACCGCCGACGTTCGGAATGCCGCGCCGCACGGTGTCGTGGTCGATCACGTCGTCGTGCACGACGAACGCGGTGTGCAGAAGCTCGAATGCCGCGGCGACGGAGTAGAGCGCAGGCTGCGCGGCGCCGTCACCCCCGCACGCCTCGAAGGCGGCGGCGACCAGAGCGGGGCGGAATCGCTTGCCGCCGCCGGCCGCCCGGCGCGATCGCGTCTCCGAGAGCGCGGAGCGAGCCTCCGTGCGCCGAGGAACGCGCCTGGATGCGCCCGATCGCCTCGTCGATCGCGTCGTCGATCGCCGCGGCGGGTGCGGGTGGAAGTGAGATCACGATGCTCGTCGTCGCTCGTGCGGCGAGGTCCGGTCGAACAGGTGCAGCTGCTCGGCCTGCAGGACGAGCCACGGACTGAACGCCCACGGCGTCGCCTCGAGGGATGCCGCGAGGTCGGCGGGGTCGACCCACATGGTGTCGACGACCTCGCTGGGGTTCGGCGTGGGGTCGTCGTGTGTCAGCGCGGTGTAGACCGGGCACAGCTCGTGCTCCACGTAGCCGTTGGCATCCGTGGCGCGATAGCGGAAGAGGGGGAGTGCGAGCTCGATCTCGGTGAGGCTGATGCCCGAGCTCGTAGTCTGCGCGGCGATGGACCGCCGAAAGCACCGGCTCAGCGGGACGGGGGTGACCGCAGAACGAGTTGCTCCAGACGCCCGGCCACGTGGTCTTGCCCGAGAGCGCGGCGTGTCACGAGTACCTGACCGTCGCTGTTGACGACGTGGCACGAGAATGCAAGGTGCAGCGCAGTGTCGGTGCCGTGCACGCTGCTCTTCAGCGCGGTGCCGATCTCGCGGCCGTCATCGTCCAAGAGGACGACATGATCGGTGTCGGTCATTGTGGTGCCCTCCTGAGGTTTTCACTAGTTTATCTAGCAATCCGGTGGGGTCGATGATACAAGTGAACAGGAGGAAGTGTCTACATGTCGCAGCGTTGGGAACCGCTGACGCCTCGTGACCACGCGGTCATGGGCGTCCTGAGGGCTATCCAGGCCCTGAGTGACGCCATGGACCGCATGCACAGCGGCATGAAGGGCGACATGGACATGAACGCCACGGACATCGCCGCCCTTCGCATGCTCATCCTGCGCGAGCAGCGCGGCGAGACCGTGAGCCCGCACGACCTCGCCGATCACCTCCGGATCTCCACCGCCTCGACGACGAAGCTGCTCGATCGACTGACGCTCTCGGGACACCTCGAGCGCAAGCCCCATCCGCACGACGGGCGTGCGCGGATCGTCGTGCTGACCCAGGCGTCGCGTGATGACTTCTACAAGCACTTCAGCGTTCGGCTTCGAGCCATGCGGGGCGTCGCGGAGCGATACGACGAAGGGGATCTGAGGGTCGTCGCCCGCTTCATGGGCGAGCTGAGCCGGGCCCTCGATCCGCTCGAGTAGACATCGCCAGGCGAACCGTCGCAGTATGGAAAGCCCTGGTCGGACGGCAAAAGAAGAAGGCGCCCCTTGCGGGACGCCTTCTTCGTTCTGTTGCGGGGACAGGATTTGAACCTGCGACCTCTGGGTTATGAGCCCAGCGAGCTACCGAGCTGCTCCACCCCGCGGCACAAGAAGAAACTCTATCACGGGTTTTGAGTGGTTGACGCCACGGGGTCGGGATCCTTGCTCGTCGCACCGATGGCGGGCAAGGATGAGGACATGACTTCTCCCCGTCGGAATCCCGCTCGCGACGCGGCCCTCGACGGGCGCGACGAGAGCCCGGCGGAGCGGGCCGATCGCAACTGGATCGACGTCCTCCAGGAAGTGCGGGTGCTGCAGACCGGTTCGCAGATCCTGAGCGGATTTCTGCTCGCCCTCGCCTTCCAGCCGACCTTCGCCGATCTCTCGGACGGGCAGCGCACCTTCTACCTCGTCCTGGTCGTGCTCGCAGCCCTGAGCACGATCATCGCCCTCGCGCCGGTCGCGCTTCACCGGGGCGTCTTCCGGCGCCAGATGAAGCCAGGTGTTGTCGCCTACGGTCACTTCGCGCTCGATGGTCGCCATGGTGACGGTCGCGGCGCTCGTCGTCGGCGTCGTCGCGTTCGTCTTCGACGTCGTCGTCAGCACGGATGCCGCCCTCGTCGTCGGAGTGCGTACTGGGCCTCCTCATCGCGATCCTGTGGATCGTGGCACCCATCCTCATGCGCCGTCGGAGCCCGGACTGGAGCGCCCGATGAGCAGCACTCTCCCCATCGCCGTCGTGCAGTTCTCACCCACCGCGGATGCCGCGGCCAACCTGGCGCTCATCGCCGACCTCGCCGCGACAGCATCCGCCCGGGGTGCCCGAGTCGTGGTCTTCCCCGAGTACTCGAGCTACTTCGTGGACCCGTTCGACGAGTCGCTGCGCGCGAACGCCGAAGACCTCGACGGACCGTTCACGCGGGGCCTCCGGACGGTGGCGGCCGATCACGATGTCGTCGTCGTGGCGGGCCTGCTCGAAAGAGCGGGCGATGACCGGCGCGTGCGCAACACCGTGGTCGCCGTGGATGCCTCGGGCGTCATCGCGACCTACCGGAAGCTGCACCTGTACGACGCGTTCGGCCAGCGGGAGTCCGACTGGATCGAGCCCGGTGCCATCGCGACCCCCGAGACGTTCGAGGTCGGCGGGCTGCGGTTCGGGCTCATGACCTGCTACGACCTGCGCTTCCCCGAGGTCGGACGTCTGCTCGTGGATGCCGGCGCCGATGTCTTCCTCGTGCCGGCGGAGTGGGTGCGGGGCCCGCTCAAGGAGCACCACTGGTCGACCCTGCTCCACGCGCGCGCGATCGAGAACACCGTGTTCGTCGCGGCGGCCGACCACCCGCCGCCGCTCGGCGTGGGGCATTCGATGATCATCGATCCGCAGGGCGTTCAGATCGCTGCTCGTCGGCACCGGGACCGGGGTCACCGTGGCGCACCTCGATCCTGTCCGCCATCGACCGGGTCCGACGGGTGAACCCGTCGCTGGTCCTGCGGCGGCTCACGGTCGTCCCGCGCGACTGAGTCAGCCGGCGAGCGTGCGCAGCCGACCGGCGGCCTCGTCGAGCACCTCGAGCCGCTTGCACGCGGCGAACCGCACGAGCGTGGCGTACTCGTCCCGATGCCGCGCGCGTGGCGAAGGCGGTGAGCGGTATCGCGACCACGCCCGGCGCGGTGGGGGAGCTGCTCGGCAGAAGTCCGCGGCATCCGTCGCCCCGAGAGGTCCGGCATCCGCGACCGTGAAATACGAGCCGGACGGCACCGAAACCTCGAAGCCGGCGGCGACCAGGCCCGCGCCGAGAATGTCGCGCTTGGCTCGCAGCGTCGCCGCGATGCCGTCGAAGAACGAGTCGGGGAGGCGCAGCCCCACCGCGGTCGCGGGCTGGAAAGGGGCCCCGCTGACGTACGTGAGCCACTGCTTGACGGCGAGGACCGCATCTACGAGGTCAGCGGGTCCGGTCGCCCAGCCGATCTTCCAGCCGGTGGTCGAGAACGTCTTTCCGCCCGACGAGATCGAGATCGTCCGATCCCAGGCGCCGGGAAGAGCGGCGATCGGCACGTGCGGACCGTCGAAGACGAGGTGCTCGTACACCTCGTCGGTGATGATGATCGCGTCGTGCCGGTGCGCGAGCGCCACGATCTCGGCGCGCACCTCCCCGGTGAAGACCGCGCCCGTCGGATTGTGCGGGTCGTTCACGAGGATGACGCGCGTGCGGTCGGTCACGGCATCCCGCAGACGCTCGAGGTCGGGCTGGAAGTCCGGCCAGCGCAGCGGAACCGTCACGAGCCGCGCGCCCGCGAGCGCGACCACTGCGGCGTACGAGTCGTAGAAGGGCTCGAACACCACCACTTCGTCATCGGGGCCGTCGATGAGCGCCAGCAGCGAGGCGGCGAGCGCCTCTGTCGCTCCCGCGGTCACGAGCACCTCGCGCGCAGGATCCAGCGACAGTCCGTAGAAGCGGCTCTGGTGCTCGGCGATCGCGGCGAGCAGATCCGGGATGCCGCGACCCGGCGGGTACTGGTTGGCACCGTGTGCGATCGCGTCACGTGCAGCCTCGAGCACGTCGGCGGGGCCGTCCTCGTCGGGAAAGCCCTGGCCGAGATTCAGTGCGCCGGTTTGGACCGAGAGTGCGCTCATCTCCGCGAAGATGGTGGGGCGGGCGCTGCCGTCCGCGCCGATGAGCCCAGCACCCGCGGCGGTGCGCCGCCAGGCGCCCGGAATGTCTCGCATCCGGTTCAGGCTACTCGCATAGACGAGTCCCAACGGGCCCATAAGAAACGCACAGCAAGCGGCGTCACAGTGAGAGCGCTTGTCGAGAAGGAGCACCCCATGACTGACACAACGGGCGAACGTCCCGCAGACCCCGCCGACCGGAACGACGTCCCCGCGACGCCGCCGGCTCCGGCCGCACCGCCTCAGGCCCCGGCGGGCACCGGTCAGCCGCAGGGCGGGGTGCCGCACCCAGCCGCCCGCAGGCTGGCAGCCCCCGTCGCAGGCTCGACCCGCCGGCGCGTACCCGGGTCCGCCGCAGCAGCCCTATGGCCAGCAGCAGCCGTACGGCCAGCAGCAGCCTGGGCAGCCTCAGTACGCCGGCCAGGCGCCCCAGCCCGGGCAGGGCGGGCACCCCGGGTACGCTCCTCACCCCGGTCAGCCCTACGCCTCGTCGTTCGGACCCGCCGCCGGCCAGACTCAGCCGACGCTTCCGCTCGGCGGCGGCCAGCCCCCGTCAGGGTCGGCGCCTTCGGGCGGTCCCGCTCCCGCGTCGGCGCCGAAGAAGAAGTCCGGCGCAGGGAAGGTCGTCGGGCTGATCGTCGCCGCGGCGATCGTCGGCGGCGCAGCCGGTCTCGGCGGTGCCGTCGCCGGCGTCGACCTGTTCGGCGACACGGTGGATCGGCCGGCCGCCGGGCCCGCGACCGTCGTCGTCAACGACACCGACTCGGTCAGCCAGACGAACGCGATCGCGGCGAAGGTCGTGCCCGCCGTGGTCACCATCTCCGCCACGGGCGACTCCGGCGGCGGTACTGGATCCGGCGTGATCCTCACCCAGGACGGCTACGTGGTGACCAACACGCACGTCGTCACCCTCGACGGTGCGACCTCCAGCGCGACCCTCCGCGTCACCACCGCCGACGGAAGCGTGTACGACGCCGAGGTCGTCGGTCTCGACCCGACGTACGACCTTGCCGTCATCAAGCTCCAAGATGCGAAGAACCTCCCGACGATCGACTTCGCCTCGTCGTCCGATCTCAACGTCGGCGACTCGACGATGGCCGTCGGAGCGCCGCTCGGCCTCTCGAACAGCGTCACCACGGGCATCGTGAGCGCGCTCAACCGATCCATCCAGATCGCCTCGTCGGCGGCGCCCGACACCGGCGACTCGGAGGAGCAGCCGCCGCAGGACAACGGCGACCAGGGCCCGTTCCAGTTCGACTTCGGTCAGGGCAACCAGGCTCCGCAGTCGAACGAGACCATCTCGATCGCGGTCGTCCAGACCGATGCGGCGATCAACCCGGGCAACTCCGGCGGCGCGCTCGTCGACGGCGAGGGAAAGCTCATCGGCGTCAACGTGGCGATCGCGACGGCAGGCTCCGCGGGCCAGTCGGGGTCGATCGGCGTCGGATTCTCGATCCCGTCCGACATCGTCAAGCGCATCACGGACGAGCTCATCGACAACGGCGTGGCGACGCACGGCCTGCTCGGTGCCAACGTGCTGCCGGCCGCGTCGATCGAAGGCTCCACGACGACGGGTGCCTACATCAAGGAGGCCGTCGCCGGCGGCGCCGCCGCGGAGGCGGGCCTGCAGGAGGGCGACGTGGTCGTCGAGTTCAACGGCGTGCCGATCACCGATGCGACCGACCTCACCGCTCAGGTGCGCGCCCTGGCCGGCGGCAGTAAGGCGTCCGTCACCTACGTGCGCGGCGATGTCGAGAAGACCACGGATGTGACGCTGGGGACGCTCGGCGAGTAGCCTCCGACTCTCAGGCAGGACGCCACCCCGCGATAGGCTCGCGGGGTGGCGTCCTTCTCTTTCGGCGCGGGCAACGCGGCGAAGCTGGCCCGACTTCCGCTGTATGCGGGCGGACGCCTCGCGACACTCGTCATCCCTCGCCGCCGTGACGGCGAATGGGTCTTCGGCTGTGCGGTGGGCATCGCCGACGGCGCGCTCGCGCTCTGGCAGGTCGCTCGCGACGAGGGTCAGCGGGCGAGTCTGGCTGGTCGCCACCCCCCAGCAGGCTCGGGATGCCGCGGCTCGCGGCATCCCGTCCATCCCGAAGCACTCCCTGCGCGGGTTCTGGCGCACGGCGCGTGCGCGGGTCGTGGTCGTGACCCACGGCTTCGGAGATGTGAATCGCTACGCCGTCACCGGCGCGTTCGTCGTGCAGCTGTGGCACGGCATCCCGCTCAAGCGGATCGGGCTCGACTCGGCCGAGACGCTGCGACCGCCGGCGGCGCTGGGGCGCGGCATCCTGTCGCTCTTCGCCCGTCGGATGCTCGCGCATCGCGTACCGCCGCGCAGCGCGTCGGATCCGCGTGCTTCCGGCAGCCTCGCACGTCGTGCGGGGCCGTCTCGAGTCGGCGTTCGGCTTGCCGGATCAGCGGGTTCCGGTCACGGGCGAGCCGCGCGTCGATGTCCTGTCGCGCGGAACGCCGGCAGCGCGCCGGGCGCAGGCGCGGGAGCTGATCGACGCCGCCGCGGGACCGCTCGACCCCGCCTCACGGCTCCTGCTGTACGCACCGACGTGGCGCGATGGCGAACCCGATCCGGCCGTCCCCTCGGCGGCCGAGTGGCGCGCCCTCCTCGAGGTCCTCGAGCGCCACGACGCGGTCCTCCTCGTGAGGTCGCACCCGCTCGGAGCCGGCGAGTACCGCCCACCCGTCGCCGACCGAGCGGGTGCGTGCGCTGGGAAGCGACCTCGTGGCGGACGTCACCCCGCTCCTGCCGGCGCTCGACGCGCTCGTCACGGACTACTCGTCGCTCATCTTCGACTCGTCGCTCGTGCCGCTTCCGGTCGTGTTCCTCGCACCCGACGTCGAGGCCTACGCGCGGCGCCGCGGGTTCTACGGCACGTACGCCGACGTCGCGGGTGACGAACTGGTCGGTGACTGGGGGAGTGCAGCCGAGCGGCTCGACGCCCTCCTGGGCGATGATGCGGTGCGGGATGCCGCGCTCGACCGCGCACGCCGGCTCGACGGCGGGTGCACGCCTACCGCGACGGCGGCAGCACCACTCGGGTGTACCGTGCGATTCTGGCCGGCCTCGGGGCCCAATGGGGCTCCGCCCCAAACCCCCGGCTCGCTGTCGCAGGTCCCCAATGGGGCTCCGCCCCAAACCCCCGGCTCGCTGTCGCAGGTCCCCAATGGGGCTTCGCCCCAAACCCCCGGCTCGCTGTCGCAGACCTCAGGAAGGAAACCGATGACCGACGCGCGCTTCTCGAGCGACACGGGCGCTGCGCTGATGCTGACCGGTGAGGGACCGCAGCCCGCCTCGATCGAGCTGCGGGGTGCGCGAGCACAGGCGGAGCCCAGATCAGCGGCGATGGCGTGACGTGGGAGGCCGTCCTGCCGTTGCGCGCCGCGCGCTGGGGCGGGCCCGAGCTGCCCCTGCCCACAGGCGACTATGCCCTCGTCGTGGAGCGCGCCGACGGTGGGGATGTGGAGCCGCCCGCGGCGGTGCCGCTCGCACAGCTCGGAACCCTCCGCGCATCGTTCGACGGTCGAACGGTTCGCATCGGCCCGCCGGTCGACCCCGCCTATGACTCCGGTGAGGCGCAGGCGGCGCTCGAGCGCCGCTATGCGACGAGGCCCAAGGGGCTCGAGAACGCCGTGTTCTTCGAGAGCTTCTACGGCCGGAACGCGAGCTGCAACCCGCTCGCGATCGACCGTGAACTCGCGCGGCGAGTGCCCGGCATCACGCGCTATTGGAGCGTCGTCGATCTCTCGGTGCGCGTGCCCGACGGTGCGGTGCCGGTGGTCGAAGGCAGTCCGGAGTGGTGGCGCGCTCGGGGATCGGCCCGACTCCTCGTCGTCAACGACTGGCTGCGTCGCCGCTTCGAGCGCCGCAAGGGGCAGGTCGTCCTGCAGACGTGGCACGGAACGCCCCTCAAGCGACTGGCGCTGCACCGCCCGGGGTTCGACCCGCGGCGTATGGCCGCGGTCGCGCGGGAGTCCCGGCGATGGAACGTGCTCCTCGCCCAGAACCCGTACGCGGCCCGCATCCTGGCCAAGGCGTACGCGTTCCTCACACGGCCTGTCTGGGTCGAGGGCTACCCGCGCAACGACGTGCTGACGACCGGCGACGCCTCCGAGACGCGCCAGGCTCTCGGCATCCGTCCGGGTGATCGGGTGCTCCTCTACGCGCCGACGTGGCGGGACGATCGGTCCGAGATGGTCGACTTCATCGACCCTGCCGTGCTCGCCGAGGCCACGGATTCCGTCGTGCTCGTGCGGGGTCACTCCCGAACGCTCCCCGAGGGACGCGACGTGTCCGGTCCGCGGGTCGTCGACGTGACGGGCTTCCCCGATACCTCGCTCCTGCTGCTCGCCGCCGACGCGCTCATCACCGACTATTCGTCGGTCATGTTCGACTTCAGCGTGACCGGCAAGCCCATGTACTTCCTCGTGCCCGACATCGAGCACTATCGCGGCGAGCTGCGCGGGTTCTACTTCGATCTCGTCGCGCACGCGCCGGGCTCGGTCGTCCAGTCCCAGGACGAGCTGATCGCGGCGATCGCCGACGGCGACACCACGCGCTTCGCCGGGAAGTACGCGGCGTGGCGCGAGAAGTTCAATTCGCGCGATGACGGCCGTGCCGCCGAGCGAGTGGTCGATCGGATCCTCGACCAGGGGTACATCGAACGCGACCCGCGCTGAGGCGAGGGCCCGCGCTGACGCGCGCCTACGGAAGCGGCGTGTTGCGATCGCCGAGCCGCGAGGTGTCCACGGTGTCGTGGGCGCCGCGCGCGACACCGGCGAGGAAGCCGGTGCCCCAGGTCAGGTGCATGGTGGGCAGGACCCCGGCCGTCCACAGCTTGTCGCGCCATCCGCGCCCGCCTCCGGGTCCGATCGACCACACGGCGATGAGGGCGACGTACGCGAGGACCGGAAGATGGACGATGGATGCCGCAGACCGACCACCATCCCGTCAGCACTCCGGTCAGCTGGAGGATGCCGACGAGGATGCTGAGCGCGATGTCGATCACGAGCGCGGGCGGCGCGAAGAAGCGGAGCGAGTTGCCGCGGCCGAAGCGGCGGACGAGCTCCCCGCGCCAGCGACCTGTGGCATGGAACTGCCGCGCGAGGCGGGTCCAGCTCTCGCGCGGCCAGTAGGTCACCGAGAGGGCGGGGTCGAACCAGACGCGATAGCCCGCGCGGCGGATCCGGAGGTTCAGCTCCCAGTCTTCGCCGCGGCGGATCGACTCGTCGAAGAGGCCCACCTCATCGAGCACCGCGCGTCTCATCACCCCGAGGTAGGCCGACTCGGCTTCGCCCTCCGTGCTGCCGCCGTGGTAGGCGCCCCCGCCGAGCCCCACCGGGGAGTTGTAGGCGCGCGCGACCGCCCGCTGGAAGGGAGTGCGGCCGTCGGCGCGCATCACGCCGCCGATGTTGGCGGCCCGGACGCGTGACAGCGTGGCCAGGGCATTGCGGGTGTAATCGGGCTGCAGCTCGGAGTGCGCGTCGACGCGGACGACGGTCGGGTAGCGACCGGCGCGGATCGCGGTGTTGAGTCCGATCGGGATGTCGGCGGCGGGGTTGTCGACGAGCACGACGCGCTCGTCTTCCGCGGCGATCCGGCGCGCAAGGTCGGTCGTTCCATCGGTGGAGGGCCCCAGGGCGAGGATCAGCTCGAACGGGCCGTCCACCTCCTGCGCGAGTACTGTCTCGACGGCGCGCCGCAGGTAGCCGCGCTCATTGAGCACCGGCATGACGAAGGTGACGCCGGCGTCGTCCGGGACGGCGGGCGCGTCTTTGCGCCCGGGCTCTGACGACTGCATCCGTCGATCATGGCATGCCGGCCCCCGGGTAGGCTGACGGGGTGGGAGTGGTTGAGGATGGACGTCGAGCGACCAAGCTCCTCCGCAAGGCACTGGCCAATCGCACGGCGGTGCAGGACGTCCAGCGGGCTCTCGCGGTCCGGCCCGAGCATCCGGTCCGGCATTATCAGGTGGCCGTCTACTTCGCCGATGGCGCGGTCAACATGTACCAGATGCGCCAGTGGTACAAGCCTCTGGCCGAGCTGTCGAAGCTCTGGCCCGTCGTCGTGCTGAGCCGCTCGGCGACCGGCGCGCAGGCGCTGCTGGCGGAGGACGCGCCCCCTGTCGCATTCGTGCCGACCGTGCGAGACCTGGAGCGCTTCATCGCGAAGCAGGACATCCGCGTGGTGCTGTACGTGAATCAGAACACCCGCAACTTCCAGATGTTCCGCTACGGGCGCCGCTGGCACGTCTTCATCAACCACGGCGAGTCCGACAAGTCGTACATGACGACCAACCAGTTCAAGGCGTACGACTACGCCCTGATCGCGGGGGATGCCGCCCGCGAGCGCCTCTCGCGGGTGCTGTGGGACTACGACCTCGACAAGCGGACCATCCAGATCGGGCGCCCTCAGGCCGACCACTATTCGGGCGCACTGCCCTACGCCCCCGACGAGCGCACAGTCGTGCTCTACGCGCCGACGTGGGAAGGCGATCGCCCCTCGGCGCACTACGGGTCGATCGAGACGCACGGCGAGGCGCTGGTCGCGGCGCTTCTCGCCACCGGCCGCCACCGGGTCATCTATCGCCCGCACCCCCGCTCGGGTGTGGTGCACCACTCGTACGGGGCGGCCAACCAGCGCATCATCGCGGCACTGGCCGCCGGCAACAGGTCCGATCCCGGCGCCGAGCACATCTACGACGACGGACCGGAGCTGGGCTGGCAGCTGGCCGCCGCCGACGTGGCCATCGTCGACATCTCGGCGATGGTCTACGACAGGCTGGCGGCAGGCAGGCCGCTGCTCATCACGCGCCCCGTCGACCCTGCAGCGGTCGTGGACATGCACGGCTACCTCTCGGACTGCGAGTGGCTGGATGCCGACGCGGCGCCGGGCGTGGTGGAAGAGACGGAGCGGGTTCTCCGCGACCCCGATGCGGTCGGGCGGTTGAGCGAATGGGTGGCGCGCTACTTCGGCGACACCACCCATGGCACCTCTACCCGCCGCTTCCACGAGGCGATCGCCCGCCTGATGGCAGCGTGGGACGAGTGGCACGCCTCATCCGCCGACGACGACTCCGAAGAGGACATCGAGGACGAAGCGGACTTCGACGACTGACGGCCGGGTGCGCGGTTCAGCTCACGGCGGCAGGACGTTCGACCAGGAGCGTCACCGCCCGCAGCGGTATCGAGACCCACGTGGGCCGGTTGCGTGTCTCGTAGATCGCCTCGTACACCGCCTTGTCGAGCTCCAGGGCGCGCAGGAGCTCGAGCTGCGCGTCGATGGAGACCTCGGAGACCTCGGCGTACCCCTGGAGGAATCCGCGTCGCGCGGTTCTGACCCATTCCCGCACGGATTCTCGGCGAGCTGGCCGGGTGGTCGAGCCGGATGGAGCCGCCCACGTAGTCGAACGATCGCAGCATGCCGGCGAGGTCGCGAAGCGGGAGGTCAGGCCTCCTGCGCTCGGACATCGGCCGCAGCGGCTCGCCTTCGAAGTCGAGCAGGACCCAGCCGCGGGTGGGATGCTGCAGCACCTGGCCCAGGTGGTAGTCGCCGTGGATGCGCTGCACCGGCGGCCATTCGGATTCGAGAGCTCTCGCATAGACGGCCTCGATCGACTCCTGCCATTCGGCGATCGCGGGCACCTCGGCGATCGCGATCGCGAGCCTGCGACGCCAGGACTCCGCTACGCCGTCCCGGTCCTCGCGAAGGGTCGCCCGTGTGGGGAAGAGCTTGGCGAGCAGCGTGTGCACCTCGGCGGTGGCGGCGCCGAGGGCGCGCGCGGGTCCACTGAAGTCCTCGCCGGATGCCGCTGAGCGCAGTGCCACCCGCCAGGCATCCTCGACCCCGGGGAGGAACTCCTGGGCGAAGGCGAGCGACCCCTCGCGGCTGCCCTGTGCTGTCGCATCGTCCGGCCAGCGGCCCTCGATCGACCCGATCGCCGGGGCGATGTGCGGGGACCCCGCACCCGACAGCGCGGTGCCGAGCTCGATGTCGGGGTTCAGGCCGGGGTGCAGCTGGCGGAACACCTTGCAGATGACCGGCGTACCCCCGTCGTCGGCGCTGTAGATGAGGGACGTGTTGGACTGCTCGCCGGCCAGCACGGTCGCGCGCTGGGGAATCGCGGCGGGCTTCGGCCCCGCGGGGCGCCCGACGACCACGGTCCCGGGACCCGTCGCTTCGCGGCCCTCCATGATGAGTTGCAGCAGCGCCGTCGTGTACGCGGGGTCGAAGGGCCCATCGATGAAGGTCGTCCCGGGCTCTGGGCTGCCGATGATGTGGTCGGGGTGGGCGTCCACCTCGGCCGTCGACCGGGCGACGACCGGGATCTGGTAGAGAACGACGGGCAGAGCGCCTTCGTCCGCGATCAGGAACGTGCGCACCGTCGCGTCGGCCGAGGGCAGGTCCCACCAGGCGACGAGACGAAGGCTCGGCAGTCTTCCCTTTGCGGCGTACCACCGCTGCCGCGGCATCCATGCCCCAAGGCACGCCAGAGTGCTGTCCATGGTTCGAGACTATTCCGGGCCGCGAGACAACGGCTAGCCTGCCGCACCGGCCCACCCGGCACGGGCGAGGTCCGATCGATCCGCCCGCGTCAGCGGAGCGGTTTCAGTCGTCGCCGAGGTCGTCCGGGTCGAGTGAGGGATCGAGCGCCGGGACCCCCGTCTCATCGTTCTTCTTCCTCCCGCGGCGGCCGGCCGACCCGATCGCGTGCGCGCCGCGCGTGAGGCCGCCGACGACGGCGCCGCCCGCTCGCCGGATGCCGCGCCCTGCCGAGTACTCGAGCCTCGCAGCGCCGGGGCGCGGCTCGAGTTCGAGGGGCAGATCCGCGGGAGCGATGCCGAAAGCCCGACGCGAGCTCACCAGCACCCGCCTCCCGAGGATGTTGTTGCCCGCTCCGCCCACGGCAGCGCCGATGCCGAAGGGGAGCGCCTTGCCGATCCAGGAGGCCCCGCCCCGCACGGCGAAGCTCCGCATGAACGACCGTTTGAGCTGATCGACCAGCGGGCCCACAGCGGCGCGCGGAATCGTCTTGGTGACCAGTTCGCCCCAGTACTTGTCGCGGGAGGCGCCCTTGCCTGTCGCCTGACCCGCGAGCTGGGAGACCAGCGCGACGCCCTCCTGACCCAGCATCAGCGCCAGGACCAGCGCTCGGGCGCGATCGGGATTGTCTATGGGGATGCCGTGGACCTCGGCGACGGACTGAGCGAAGAGTGCGGTCGCCTCGAGGAACCCGAGCGTCTCGACACCGCTCAGGGCGAGCGTGACACCAGTGCCGATACCCGGGACGACGGCCGTGGCCCCGACAGCGGCACCGCCTGTCGTCACCGCCGTGAGATAGCGGCGCTCGAGGATGCGGACGATCTCCGTCGGGGATGCGGCGGGATGCCGGAGCCGGATGCTGCGCAGATGCGCGAGGACGACGGGCCGCTGGATCGCGAGCACCCGGTCGAGCGCCCGGACCGTCGTCGGATGCTCGTCGGAGCCCACCGGCGGGAGCCCGCCGACCCAGGGGGAGCCGTCGGGGAGTGAGTGAATGCGGTGCACCTGTTCGGACATCAGCCCGATCCTAGGAGCGACCGCGCCCAGTGGGCGGGGGCTTGACGACGTCAGACGAAGAGGTTCGCCCGCTCGAGGTCTTCTGCGAAGTCGACCTCCACGGCGTACAGGTCCGAGATGTCGAGCGGCTCGAGCCGCACGCCGTCCTCAGCGATCGCGAGCTCCAGGCCGCGCTCGAAGTAGTCCTGGTCATCGACTCGGCTGAGCTGGCGGATGAACGCCTTCTTGTCTGCGCTCGAAATGTAGTTGATTCCGACCGCCTCGCCGATGCCGCCCACGACCGTCTTGGAGAGCTCCTTGATGGAGCCATCGGCCGCTGTCGTGTACTTGACCTCCTCGTCGCTCACCTTGGAGGTGTTGACGGTGACGAAGGACTGGTCGCGCTCGATGAGAGCGATGGCGCGACCGAGGACACGCGGATCGAAGACGACGTCGCCGTTCATCCACAGCACTCCGCTGCGTCCCGTGGCGTTGAGCGCGCGGAGGAGGCTCTTGGAGGTGTTCGTCTGGTCGTAGCGGTCGTTGTAGACGTAGTCGACCTCGGGGAACGCCTCGACGATGGTCTCAGCGCGGTACCCGACCACCGTCGTGATCCGCGCGGAAGACCCGAACGCGGCACGGATGTTGTCGTGCTGCTGCTGCATGATGCTGCGACCGTCGTTGAGCTCGGTCAGCGGTTTGGGCAGGCTGCGGCCGAGGCGTGAGCCCATGCCGGCCGCAAGGATGACGGTCTGAAGAGTCAAGATCTGCTCCTGGAGTGTGGAAGTGCACGGTCGATTAACCGAACCGACACTCCTTCGTGCCTGGTACATGGTAGCGAAGCCACCTGTGAGGGTGGATAATGCCTGCCCTCCGTTGTCGGATTGTGACATGACCCGCGTTTCGCAGGCGGGCGAAACATGATGTCCACCCCCGTGCATCTCAAGGCCGAGTTGGTAGGTTTGACCGGTGACAGCCTCCTTGCCGATGCCGCGCGACACCTTTCCGGATGACCCGGACGGGACTGTCGGCGAGGTCGAGGAAGCCCCGATCGTTCCCCTTTCTCCTCCAGCGGGCAAGGCCCCGCGATCGCCACGCCCGCCTCGGAGGCGAGCCGGCGCCAAGGGTGCACGGTCGCCCGCGGTCGTCGAGGCCCCACCGAACCCCGGTCCGCCTCCGCCGCTCCCGCCGAACCCCGGTCCGCCTCCGCCCCTTCCGCCGAACCCCGGTCCGCCTCCGCCGCTTCCCCCGGACTCCGGGCCGCTCCCGCCGAACCCCGGTCCGCCTCCGCCCCTTCCGCCGGACCTCGTGTCGCGTCCGGTAGGGGAGGACCCCGCGGATATCGTGATCCCGCCTCGCCCGCCCCTCCCGGTGCAGCAGCCGACGACGGCTGATCCGGCGCCGAGGACCGAGGCCGCCCCCGAGCTCGAGGCGCGCGTCGAGGTCAGTGAACCCTTCGTCAGCCCTGAGGAGGACGAGGACACGATCGAACCCTTCGTCAGTCCACAGGAGGACGAGGACACGATCGAACCCTTCGTCAGTCCACAGGAGGACGAGGAAACGATCGAACCCTTCGTCAGTCCACAGGACGACGAGGAAACGATCGAACCTTCGTCAGCCCTGATGAGGAGGAGGCGATCGAACCGGACCTCGAGCGGGACGCCGGACCGACGGCTGCCGCGCCGGCGGCAGCGCTCGCCACCCAGACGTCTGCCGACCCCGCTCTCGACGTCATCACACTCGATGAACCGGAGGCGCACGAGATCACGGACCCCTTCGCGGCATCCGTCGTCCTGGACGAGGCGGTGTCGACGGCGCCCGCGGCGCTGATGCTCCGGGGCGTGAGCAAGCGCTTCGGCGACACCCGCGCGGTCGACGGGATCGACCTCACCGTGCCGGCGGGCACGTTCTACGGACTCGTCGGCCCGAACGGCGCGGGCAAGACCACGACGCTCTCGCTCATCTCGGGGCTCCTTCGACCGGACAGCGGCTCCATCCAGGTGGGCGGAATCGACGCGCGTGCCCACACGACGAACGCGAAGCGGCTCATGGGCGTGCTGCCCGACCGCCTGCGCACGTTCGACCGGCTGACCGGCCGTCAGCTGCTCTACTACTACGGCGCCCTTCGCGGACTTCCCTCAGCCACCGTCGAAAGCCGGATCGCCGATCTCGCGCGCGCGTTCGATCTCACCGATGCACTCGGACGGACGACCTCGGACTACTCCGCGGGAATGGTGAAGAAGGTGATGCTCGCGGGAGCGCTCATCCATTCGCCGCGACTGCTCGTACTCGACGAGCCGTTCGAGTCCGTCGATCCTGTCTCCAGCGCCGTCATCCTGGACATCCTCTCGGCCTACGTCGCCCACGGCGGCACCGTGATCCTCTCGAGTCACGGCATGGAGCTGGTTGAACGGGTCTGCACACGCGTCGCCGTCATGGTCGCGGGTCAGGTGCTCGCCGAGGGCACCGTGGACGAAGTGCGCGGCGAGCTCACGCTCGAACAGCGATTCGTCGAGCTCGCAGGGGGCCTCAGCGATGTGGAGGGCCTCGAGTGGCTGCACACCTTCTCCGACTGAGGCTCTCCCTTCTCGTCGGAACCCTGCGGGGAGACGCGCGCCACGTCACCCGGGTCGTCCTGGCACTCATCGTGCTCGCCATCGCGACGGTTGCGGGGTGCCGTGCGCTTCTCACGCTGGCGGATGCCCCAGAGCCTGTGATGTTCGCCGTGACCGTGCTGGGCGGCTCGGCCGTCACCCTCGGCTTCGTCCTCGCGCCCCTCATCGCCGGCGTCACGGATCCCCTCGCCCCTCGCAGCTTCACGGTGTTCGGCCTGGCGCCTGTGCCCCTCGCGGGGGTTCTCGGGGTCCTCGGCTTCGTGAGCGTCCCCGCGCTCGTGATGGCGGCCTTCTCCGCGTGCGCCGCGGTGGTGTGGGTCGCGCATGGGGCACCGTGGGGCGTCGCCGCGCTCGGCGCGCTCCTGCAGGTGGCCACGTGCGTGCTCATCGCCCGCGTGTTCCTCGCGCTCACGTCGATGTTCCTCGCCGATCGGCGCTCTCGGGAGCTCTCCGGCCTCTTCGCCCTGACGATCCTCGTGGTCGTCGTTCCCGTGGCCGTCTTCCTCGCCTCGCTCGACTGGAACGGCGTCGTGCCGACCCAGCTCACCGAGGCGGCCGAGACGCTGGCGATCACGCCGCTCGGCGCGGCGGTCGCCTATCCGGGACTGGTCGCAGCGGGGTCGGGCGACGACGCATCGCAGAGCCTGCTCGTGGCGCTCGGGACGATCCTCGCCCTCGCGGCGGCGTGGGTGTGGCTGGTCCATCGCATCCTGACGACCACCGAGCGGCCGGTCTCGACTCGCGAGCGCGGCGGCCTCGGCTGGTTCGCCGTCGCCCCCGGCACTCCCGGCGGCGCCATCGCCGCCCGGAGCCTCATCTATTGGTTCGGCGATCGGCGCCACCTCGCCAATCTCATCGTGATCCCCATCGCGGCGGGCCTCCCGGTCGTTCCCCTCGCCATCGCCGGCGTCCCACCCGAGGTCCTCGCCCTGGTCCCGGTGCCCCTGGCGGCGCTGTTCCTCGGCTGGCTTCCGCACAACGACCTGGCGTACGACTCGACAGCCGTCTGGATGCACTTCGCCGCAGGCATCCGGGGGTCTTCCGACCGCATCGGGCGTCTCGTGCCGATCCTCCTGATCGGCATTCCCACGCTCGCGATCGCGATTCCGTTCGCCATCTCGCTCCACGGGCGATGGGCGCTGCTGCCCGCAATGACGGGCGTGTGCGCCGCGCTGTTCCTCACGGGGCTCGGGCTCTCGAGCATCTCATCGGCGGTCTGGCCGTACGCCGCCAGCAGACCGGGGGAGAGCCCCTTCCAACAGCCGCCGCGGGTCGGGTCGGGGAGCGCCATCACCCAGTCGTTCGTGATGCTCGGAGCCCTCGTGCTCAGTGCGCCGGCGCTGTGGTGGGGATGGGTCGCACTGACGACCGACATCGAGGCGGCCTCGATGGCGCTCTGGGGCGGCATCGCCATCGGGCTCACCGTCCTCCTGATCGGCGTCGGCGTCGGATCGCTCGCCTTCCGGCGCCGGAGTGGCCGGCTCATGGAGTTCGCCGAGTCCAACTGAGCTGTCGACGGAGGCGTCGGCATCCGGTTCCCGCGCCCCTCCCACCGCTCACCCGGACTACACTGGCCGTCTATGAGCACCCCCCTCGACCGCCCCGATCAGGGCGGCACGGCCACCCTCGACCGAGAGCTCGAAGAGCTCATCCGTGAGGAATCGATCGAGCCCGGCGACCATGAGCGCTTCTCGCATTACGTGAAGAAGGACAAGATCCTCGAGTCCGCGATCACCGGCAAGCCGGTGCGGGCGCTGTGCGGCAAGAAGTGGACTCCGGGGCGCGACCCCGAGAAGTTCCCCGTCTGCCCGACCTGCAAAGAGATCTACGAGTCTCTGATCAGCTGACGCGCGAGACCGCGGGTCAGCGGACCTCCACGAAGACCGTCGGGATCGCCGGATCCGACCGGCTGAGTCCCAGGGCGCGCACCGGCAGCTCCTGACGGGCCCTCCGGTGGTGGTCGCGTGCCGCCTCGACGCCGGCCGTTCCTTCGAACGACGAGTCGATCTCTCCGGCCACGACGAGCGGAACGTGCAGCGCGCGGGCACCGGGATGCTCGGCGCCGGTCTCGACTGGTTCGTAGCCGTCCGAGACGGCGATCAGTTCGCTCGTCGCCGTCCCATCCTCGAGGGTGCGGAAGGCGGCCTTGCGGCCGCCCCGGGATGCTTTGTCGGCGGAGGACTTGGCGACCCCGACCCAGGAGCCGTCGGACGACTGACGCGCGACGAGCTTGTAGACCATGCCGGCGGTGGGCGTGCCCGAGCCCGTCACCACGGAGGTGCCGACGCCATAGGCATCCACGGGGGATGCCGCGAGCGCGGCGATCGCGTATTCGTCGAGGTCGCTCGTCACGGTGATCCGCGTGGCGGTGGCGCCGAGCTCGTCGAGCTGCGCACGCACCGCCGCAGCCACGATGGGGAGGTCGCCCGAGTCGATGCGCACGCCGCCGAGCTGTGTGCCGGCCACGCGAACCGCGGTCTCGACGCCGGTGCGGATGTCATACGTGTCGATCAGCAGGGTCGTGTCCGCGCCGACCGCGGCGACCTGCGCACGGAAGGCATCCTCTTCGGTGTCATGCAGGAGGGTCCAGGCGTGGGCCGCGGTCCCCATGGTCGGGATGCCCCAGCGCCGGCCGGCCTCGAGGTTCGAGGTCGCGCCGAACCCCGCGATGTAGGCCGCCCGCGCCGCGGCGACGGCGGACTGCTCGCCCGCGCGGCGAGACCCCATCTCGGCGAGCGGACGGTCCCCGGCCGCGATCGTCATGCGGGCGGCAGCGGTCGCGATGGCGGAGTCGTGGTTGAGGACGCTCAGCGCGAGGGTCTCGAGCAGGACCGCTTCGGCGAAGGTGCCTTCCACGGTGAGGATCGGCGACCCCGGGAAGTAGAGCTCGCCCTCGCGGTACCCCGTCACCGAGCCGGTGAACCGGTAACCCTCGAGGTACGCGAGGGTCGCGGCATCCACCACCTTCTCGTCCCGCAGGTACCGCAGTTCGTCCTCGCCGAAGCGGAAGTCCCGAAGCAGTCCGAGGAGCCGGCCCGTCCCCGCCACGACGCCGAAGCGCCGAGCACCCGACAGGCGCCGCCCGAACAGCTCGAAGACGCAGCGGCGGCTGGCGGTGCCATCGCGAAGTGCTGCGCCGAGCATCGTGAGCTCGTAGCGGTCGGTGTGCAGTGCGGTGCTCGCCGGGGCCGTCATGCGGTCAGCCTAGTAAAGGGGTGCGGCGAAGCCGCTGACGAGCGAAGCGAGTCCTCGCGGGGAACTCCCCGCGACCGAGACAGGGGTCGAGATCCCCTGGCGTAGGCTGGACGATCGTGAACGACGCGCCGATCGGCATCTTCGACTCCGGGGTCGGCGGGCTCACCGTCGCCCGGGCGATCTCTGCGCAGCTCCCGCGCGAGTCGATGCTGTACATCGGCGACACCGCACACTCGCCGTACGGACCGAAGCCCATCGCCGACGTCAGGCGCTACTCGCTCGAAGTGCTCGACACCCTTGTCGATGAGGGCGTCAAGATGCTCGTGATCGCGTGCAACACGGCATCCGCCGCCATGCTGCGCGATGCCCGGGAGCGCTACGACATCCCGGTGGTGGAGGTCATCGGTCCCGCCGTGCGCACCGCGATGTCGACGACCCGCAACGGGCGGATCGGGGTGATCGGCACAGCGGGCACGATCGGCTCGCGGGCCTACCAGGACATGCTCGAGGTCAACGAGCTGCTCACCGTCTTCGCGCAGCCCTGCCCGCGCTTCGTCGAGTTCGTCGAGGCGGGGATCACGGACTCGCCGGAGGTGCTCGCCGTCGCCGAGGAGTACCTGGCGCCGATGCGCGATGCCGCCGTCGACACCCTCGTCCTCGGCTGCACGCACTATCCGTTCCTCGAGGGCGCGATCAGCTACGTGATGGGACCCGACGTGTCGCTCGTCTCGAGCGACACCGAGACGGCCAAGGACGTCTACCGTCAGCTGGTCTCCCGCGACCTCCTTGCGGGCCCGGATGCCGCGCCCCGCCACGTCTATGAAGCCACCGGCGACTCCGCCGACGAATTCCTGCGCCTGGCGCACCGGCTGATGGGTCGCGAGGTGACCGACGTCCGCCTCGTGCAGACGGGCGCCATCGACCTGCCGTCGGCGCGCTGAGGCATCCATCCCCTTGAGAGGATCCGCATGACCGACATCGTCCGCGCCGACGGCCGCGCCACCGACCAGCTCCGCCCCATCGTCATCGAGCGGGGGTGGAGCAGCCAGGCCGAAGGCTCTGCGCTCATCTCGTTCGGGAACACGAAGGTGCTCTGCACCGCGTCGTTCACGAACGGCGTGCCGCGCTGGCTGAACGGCAAGGGCAAGGGGTGGATCACCGCGGAGTACGCGATGCTCCCGCGCGCCACGAACGACCGCAACGACCGCGAGTCGGTCAAGGGGCGCATCGGCGGACGGACGCACGAGATCTCCCGGCTCATCGGGCGCGCGCTGCGCTCGGTGGTCGACACCAAGGCGCTCGGCGAGAACACGATCGTGATCGACTGCGACGTGCTGCAGGCCGACGGCGGCACCCGCACGGCCGCCATCACCGGCGCGTATGTCGCCCTCGCCGATGCGATCGAGTGGGCTCGGCGCAAGAAGTTCGTCGGGCAGAAGGCCCAGGTGCTGATCGACTCGGTGTCGGCGATTTCGGTCGGCATCATCGACGGCGTGCCGATGCTCGACCTGCCTTACGTCGAAGACGTCAGGGCCGAGACCGACATGAACGTCGTCGTGACCGGTCGCGGGCTCTTCGTCGAGGTTCAGGGGACGGCCGAGGGTGCGCCCTTCGACAAGCGCGAGCTCGACGCGCTCCTCGAGCTCGCGGTCAACGGCTGCGCCGAGCTGCGCGATATCCAGACCGCAGCTCTCGCCCCGGCCGCCGAGTAGTCCTCGAGCATGTCGACGGGTCAGCGTCGGGTCGTTCTCGCGACGCACAATGCGCACAAGGTCGAGGAGTTCCAGGCGATCGTCGCGGCCACGCGCCCCGACGTCGAGGTCGTCGGCTACGACGGGGCCGAGCCAGTCGAGGACGGCACGACCTTCGCGGCGAACGCGCTCATCAAGGCTCGTGCCGCCGCGGCGCACACGGGGCTTCCGGCGCTGGCGGATGACTCGGGCATCTGCGTCGATGTGCTGGGGGGCGCACCGGGCGTGTTCTCGGCGTACTGGGCCGGGCATGCGAAGGATGCTTCCGCCAACCTGAACCTGCTGCTCGACCAGCTGCTCGACATCCGCGATCCGCATCGCACTGCGCAGTTCGTCTCAACGATCGCACTCGTCGTGCCCGGCGGGGACGAGCACGTGGTCGAGGGGATCTGGCCCGGTCGGCTCGCGACCGAAGCGTCCGGGGCCGGCGGGTTCGGCTACGACCCGATCTTCATCCCCGACGGGCAGACCGGCGCTGAGCGCACGGTAGGGGAGTGGTCGTCCGCCGAGAAGAACGAGGCGTCGCACCGCGCCCGCGCGTTCCGTGAGCTCGCGCCGCTGCTCGCCACTCTCTGACGACCACCTCAGCCGATCGTATGGAGGACGCGCGCGATCACGCGGTCGTAGTGATCCTCGCTCCCGTAGCGCTGCATCTCGGCGGCGACCGTCGCCGTCCGGCGGCTGGAGGCTGGCGGGCGCTGTCACGCCGTTCGCCTATATCGCGTGGTCGGTGTGGCTGGTCGGAACCGGCGTCGCGCTCGTCCTCACGCCGTGAGCCTGAGAATCAGTCTCATTCCCGGCTGCTCCTGATCGAGCCGGAAGGCCGGCCATCGGTCGTAGCCTGAACGCATGCATGACCACGCCCACGGACCGACCGGGATCCGGGGAGCCGCCGCCCGGCGTCTGCTCGCGATCTCGCTCGCGATCACGTCGGCCGTCATGGTCGTGCAGATCGTCGGGTCGGCGCTGTCGGGTTCGCTTGCGCTGCTCGCCGATGCGGGGCACATGTTCGCGGATGCCGCGGCCCTCGTGATCGCGCTCATCGCGAGTTCGGTCGCCGCCAGACCCGCAGATGACCGCCGCACCTTCGGCTATCAGCGCGCCGAGGTGCTGGGGGCGCTCATCAACGGCGTCATCCTGATCGTGCTGGCGGTGTGGATCGCCGTCGAGGCGATCCAGCGGCTCATGGCACCCGATCGGGTCGAAGTGGCGGGCGGGCTCATGCTGCTCGTCGCGGTGATCGGCCTGATCGCCAATGCGTGCGCCCTCTGGCTGCTCAGCGCGGCGCAGCGGACGAGCATCAACGTGCGGGGAGCCTATCTCGAGGTCATGGGCGACCTCCTGGGGTCGGCGGCCGTCATCGTCGCGGCGGTCCTCGTCCTCACGACCGGCTGGATGCAGGCCGACGCCGTGGCATCGCTCCTGATCGCGGCGATGATCGTGCCGCGCGCGATGGGCCTGCTGCGCGAGGTCTTCTCGGTGCTCAGCGAGTCGTCGCCCCAGGGCGTGCAGGTTCAGACGATCCGCGAGCACATCCTGTCCACCCCGGGGGTCGTCGATGTGCACGACCTGCACGTCTGGCAGCTCACGCGCGGAGCCCCGGTGTTCACGGCGCACGTCGTCGTCGACGCCGATGCGCTGAGCGAGGGTCGGTCGGGCGAGATCCTCGAGCAGCTGCAGGGATGCCTCGCCCACCACTTCGACGTCGATCACTCGACATTCCAGCTCGAGCCCTCGGGACACGTCGAGCACGACGCGCACGCCTGATCACCCGTTCTCGCGCACGACCTCTTCTGGCCGCTTGTCGGGCCGGAGTCCCCGCCAGCGCGAATGCCGCAGGATGCCCCCGGGCGTGAACTCCCCGAACTCCACCTCGGCGACCAGCTCCGGTCGCAGCCACTGCACGCCGCGTGCGTCGAGCGCGGGGACCCCGACCAGCGGATTCTCGTCGGAGTGCAGCGGGGCGAGCTGCGTCTGCAGCGCCCGCAGCGCAGCGTCGCTGAAGCCCGTGCCCACCCGTCCCGCGTAGTGCAGCCCGTCCGGCCCCGGGATGCCCAGCAGAAGCGACCCGAACGTCGACGAGCGTCCGCCCTGTCCGGGGCGGATCCCGGCCAGGACCACCTCCTGGGTCTGCGTCAGCTTCACCTTGAGCCACGACTCGGAGCGGATGCCGCGCCGGTACGGCGAACGCGGGTCCTTCACCACGATCCCCTCGAGCGAGAAGCGGCGGCTCGCGTCGAGCGCGGCATCCACATCATCGAAGACCGGCGGGACGACGATCGACGGGATGCTGTCGGCCGCGGCCTCCTCGAGGATCCGGCGTCGCTCGGTGAGCGGCAGCTGCGTGACGTCGCGACCGTGCGCAACGAGGACGTCGAAGAGGTAGTAGTGCACCGGCGTCCGCTTCGCCTCGCGCGCCACATCTCCCGCGCGGGCGAGGTTCATGCGGGTCTGCAGGAGCGAGAAGCTCGGGCGGCCGGCATCCAGCGCGACGATCTCGCCGTCGATCACGGCGGGCTCGCCGACCCAGGCCCGCGTCGATGTCCGTGATCTCGGGGTACTTCGCCGTCACGTCGTTGCCGCTGCGGGCAATGAGCCGCAGCCGATGCCCGTCCCACACGCCGATGGCGCGGATGCCGTCCCACTTCGCCTCGGCCCACGCGGGGTCGCCCCACGCGCGGGCGTCCGAGCGAGCGCGCTCGGGGGTCGCGGTCGTCGACTGCATCGTGCGCAGGTCGCCGGCGGCCGGCGGCCAGGACGCGGGCGGAGCCACCTCCGGCGGTTCACTCCGATCACGTGGCGGTGGTGCGGGTGGTGCGGCGCCCCGCGGCTCGTCGGCCTGAGGCGAGGGTTCGACGGGGATGCCCTCCGGCTGCGGCCGGCCCGCGGCATCCGTCTTCATGCGATGCAGGAGCCAACTGGACTTCTCGCCCTCGCCCTCGGTGCGGATCAGCGCGAGGCGCACCCGGCCCATCGGTCCGCCCGGACGGCCCTCGGCGGTGAAGATGATCTCGTCGTCGCGCCACTTCTCGAGCTCGTAGCGGCCGTCGTCCCAGATCGTGACGGTGCCGCCGCCGTATTCGCCGCGCGGGATCGTCCCTTCGAACGTTCGCATAGTCCATCGGGTGGTCCTCGGTCTGCACGGCGAGGTTGTTGCGCCGGTACGAGTGCGGGACGCCTCTCGGAACCGCCCAGCTGACCAGCACGCCGTCGCGCTCGAGCCGGAAGTCCCAGTGCAGACGCGAGGCGTGGTGCTCCTGGATGACGAACATCGGCAGCTCGCCCGGCGCAGACTCCGCCGCCGAAGGGCTCGAGGGCACAGGCTCCGGCGTGCGCGCCGCCGAGCGCTTCGCGATGTACGTGCGGAGGGGGCCGTCGTCGGCGGACCGGCCGCCGGCGTGGAAGCCGAGTGGCGACAGCGGATCGCCGATCTCGTCGATGCGCTCGAGCACCTCGTCGAACAGCAGGTGGCGCAGCCCGGGATCGTCGACCTCGTCCCATGTCCGCGGCACGGCGACCGTCGGCCGCAGGCGTCCGCGCAGCGAGTACGGCGCGATCGTCGTCTTGGCGCCGTTGTTCTGGCTCCAGTCGATCAGCACCCGCCCATCGCGGATCGACTTCTTCATGCTGCTCACGACGAGGTCGGGATGGTCCGCCTCGATCGCGCGGGCGAGCTCGTGCGCGATCGTCGACGCCTGCTCGCTCGTCTGTCCGGGCGGAAGCGCCGTGTAGAGCTGGATGCCCTTGCTCCCGCTCGTCACGGGGAAGGGCTCCAGCCCCATATCGAGGAGGATGGCGCGCGCCCACCGGGCGACCTGCGCGCACTCGGTGAGGCCTGCTCCGGGTCCGGGGTCGAGATCCAGCACCAGCCGGTCGGCGTCCCCTCGCTCGCCCGACGGGGTGAATCGCCACTGCGGGACGTGCAGTTCGAGGCTCGCCACCTGCGCGAGGTACACGATCGTGGGCACGTCCCCGGCGATGGGGTAGTCCTTCGGCCCGCCCGAGTGAGGGATCGGAAGCCTCCGCACCCACTCGGGCGCGCCGCGCTCGAGATCCTTCGCGAAGAACGACTGCCCCGGATGCTCGGCCGTGCCGACACCGTCGGGCCAGCGCTTGCGGGTCACGGGCCGCCCGATGACGTGCGGGATCATCGTGGTCGCAATGCGCGAGTAGTAGTCGATCACCTCGGCCTTGGTCGTGCCGGTCTCGGGGTAGAGCACCTTCTCGAGGTTCGTCAGACGCAGACGTCGCCCGCCGATCCGCACAAGCTGGTCGTTCCCGGGCATGGCACCATCCTGCCGCGCCAGCCCCGGTCGTTACGCGCTTGTGCCTCGCGACACAGCGCGGCCAGGCGTAAAATCCACCCAGGAAGAGGCGCATCAGCATGCACGCTCCACGCATGTTCGCAACCGCGGCCCTCATTGCCGCGCTGACGTTGGTCGCGTGCGCGCCTGGCGCCCCCACGCCGACTCCGAGCGAGAGCGCAGCGACTCCGTCGCCCACGCCCAGCCAGTCCGGTTCCGCTTCCCCATCCGGCGGCGTGACGGAGCCCGGCGCCCCCGGGACGACCCGGGCGATCACCGTCGATCGCCCGGGCACGGGGGACACCGTCGATGTGCCGTTCACCGTGAGCGGCACCGCCGACGTGTTCGAAGCCGCGCTGACGATCGATGCCATCGACGAGTCAGGGCTCACCGCGTGCGTGCGCCACCTCACGGCGACCTCCGGCAGCGGCACGCGAGGAACCTGGGAGGGCTCGCTCGCCTTCCCTCCAGAAGAAGATCCGCTGCGCCTCACCTTGCGCGCCTACACGTTCAGCCCCAAGGACGGCTCGATGGCCGAGCTCGTCGAGTTCCCGATCACGGCCTCACCGGAACGTCCGGACATCATCCTCACGAACCCGCGGTGCGGAGATGTATACCGTCCCGGCGGGCTCATGCTCCTCACCGGAACGGCGGCGGTGTTCGAAGCATCCTTCTCCGTCGACGTGCGGGATTCGCGCCGCACAGTGCTGACCGTGCCCGTCACTGCAGACGAATGCTGCGTCGAGTCCCAGTTCTCGTCGCGGCTGACGCTGCCGCCCGACCTCTCCGCCGGCTTCTACGACATCGCCGCCTACAGCATCAGCGCCAAGGACGGCTCGAACGAGAACGAGTTCGCCGTGCAGATCGAAGTGCGGTGAGAGAGGTCACATCCAGCCCTAGCCGTGACGGGCGGGACCGGTGTGTACTGGTGTGATGAGATCGATCTGGAAGGGTGCACTGACCTTCGGGCTGGTGAACGTGCCGGTGAAGGTGTACTCGGCGACCGAAGACCACGATGTCTCGCTGCACCAGGTGCACAACAAGGACGGCGGCCGCATCCGGTATCAGCGGATCTGCGAGATCGACGGCGAGGTCGTGCCCTTCCAGGACATCGACAAGGCCTACGACGACGGCGACAAGACCGTCGTCCTCACCAAGGACGACCTGGCGTCGCTTCCCGCAGAGCGCAGTCGCGAGATCGACGTGGTCGAGTTCGTGCCCAGCGAGCAGGTGGATCCGCTGACATTCGACCGGGCGTACTACCTCGAGCCGGACTCGGCGTCTCCCAAGGCCTACGTGCTGCTGCGCAAGACGCTCGAGCAGACCGACCGCACGGCGATCGTCCGCTTCTCGCTGCGCCAGAAGACCCGGCTGGCCGCGCTCCGCGTGCGCGGTGACGTCCTCGTCCTCCAGACGCTCCTGTGGGCGGACGAGGTGCGTGAGGCGGCCTTCCCGTCGCTGGGCGAGTCCGTCCGCATCTCGGCGAAGGAGCTCGAGCTCTCGGCATCCCTCGTCGACAGCTTCTCGAGCGAGTTCGACCCGGCCGAGTTCGCCGACGAGTACCAGGAGGAGCTGCGCACGCTCATCCGCGCGAAGCTCGAGCAGGGCGACGCGCTCGACACGGCCGAGACCTTCGGCGAGCAGGAGGAGGCAGCCGGCGGCGAGGTCATCGACCTCATGGAGGCCCTGCGAGCCTCGGTCGAGCGATCGCGCGCAGGCCGCGGTGACGGCGCTTCCAAGAAGAAGGCGACGGATGCCGCTCCCGCGCGCCAAGCGCTCGGCCTCGCCGAAGCCGGCATCCGGGACGAAAGCCGCTCCGAAAGCGGCTCCGAAGAAGAAGGCCTCGAAGGCCTCCTGACTCAGGGCTTGGGGGGCGCTGGCGGCGTCGTGCTCGGTGCCGCCCTCGTGGCGGTGCTCCGGGCCGCGGTCGAAGACCTCAGGGTCGAGCACGAGGTGGCGCGCCTCTTCTGCGTCGACGACGACGTCCTCGCCCGCGGCCGCCTCCTTCTTCGCCTTCGAGCGTTCGCGCAGGTAGTGCCACACGGTGACGATCGCGGTGCCGCCGACGGCGGCGAGCAGGATGAGGTCGATGTACTCGGCGACCAGGTTGCCGATGAAGGGGATGAAGCCGAGCAGGTAGCCGAACATGGTGAGGCCGAAGCCCCACAGCATCGCGCCGATGAAGTTGTAGAGCGTGTACTTGCCCTTGTGCATGCGGCCGACGCCCGCGGCGACCGGCGTGAACGTGCGAACGATCGGGCACGAAGCGGGCCACGATGACCGTGAGGCCCGCCGTATCGCTGGAAGAACGCGTTCGTGCGCTCGACGTTCTTGACGCTGAAGACGCCGGATTCCTTGCGCTCGAAGATGGAGGGACCGCCCTTGTAGCCGATGACGTATCCCACTTCGCCGCCGATGAACGCGGCGAGGGCGATCAGGAGCGCCACCCACCAGACGCTCACGCCGAACACTCCGTTCGGGTACTGCTCGGTCGGGTGCGAGAGCAGCCCCGAGATGACGAGGAGCGTGTCACCGGGGAGCAGGAAGCCGATCAGGAGCCCGGTCTCGGCGAAGACGATGAAGCACACGACGAGCAGGGCCCAGGGGCCCGCCCAGCCGATGATGGCGGCCGGATCCAGCCAGGGGATGAGAGCGAGGTGCTGCACGATGGGGGTCCCGTCGGTCGGATCGGTCGGCGGTCAGGATGCTGAGTGCGGATGCGGGTGCTGGGATGCGGAGACACCGTGCGGAAGGTGGGACTTGAACCCACACGCCCGAAGGCACAGGAACCTAAATCCTGCGTGTCTGCCGATTTCACCACTCCCGCGAGTGGGATCAGTCTACTGAGCGACCTGACGGTCGGCTGAGGGGGGTAGCCCCCGAACCCGCGGGGGTCAGCGGCTCTCGTGCTTGATGCCGAAGAGGAAGTAGGCGGCAGGGCCGAGCCAGTTGATGAGGAGCGCGGGCACCCACATCCACTTGCTGCCCTTGACGTCCTCTTCGCGACGGTGCCACGAGATCCCACGCCGCCAGGAAGGCGAAGGCAACCTGCAGGATGCCGAGAATCGTCACCCCCACCTGAGCCCCACCACTCAATTGGCGATCGATGTGCGTCATGACTCCCCCTCCGCCGGTCTCACCATCGTGCCATTCCGCGGGGCTGGTGGCCAGCGGTCACGGGGGTGAACAGCGGCTCAGACGCGAGTTGTGGATAACTTCCGGATGCCGTGCCCGCCGCTTGCGAGGATGCTTCGGTGTCTCCCCTCTCCGCGACCGCGCCGACCGCTGTCGTCGTCGCCGAGCGCGTGCGAGAGCGCCTCCGCGCCGAGCGCTCCGATCCGGCGCGCGATCCGGAGTTCGCGGCCCAGGTCGCGCGCGCAGAGGTGCAGCGACACAACGATTTCGCCCTCGCCCGCGGCCTGCGACCCGTCGACGACGAGGCAGCCTGCGTGCGCGAGGTTCTCGCGGCGGTGGCGGGCTACGGTCCGCTCCAGCCGTACCTCGACGATCCGACGGTCGAAGAGGTGTGGATCAATGCTCCGGACCGCGTCTTCGTCGCTCGCGGCGGAGTGTCGGAGCGACTGCCGCTCACGCTCACCGACGCCCAGGTGCGCGACCTCGTCGAGCGCATGCTGCACGCGACCGGGCGGCGAGTCGACCTGTCGCAGCCGTTCGTCGACGCGTCGCTGCCGGACGGCAGCCGCCTGCACGTCGTCATTCCCGACATCACCCGGCGCCACTGGGCGGTCAATGTCCGCAAGTTCCTGCCGGCGTATCGCGATCTCGACCGACTGGTCGAGCGCCGGCTCCATCGGCGACGACGGTGCCGCCATCCTGCGCGCGGCGATGGTGCGACGGCCGCAGCATCCTGGTCTCGGGTGCCACTCATGCAGGTAAGACCACCCTGCTGAGCGCGCTGATCGCGGCCGCACCCAGCCACCACCGCATCGTGACGGTCGAGGAGACGTTCGAGCTCGCCGTCGATGCACCCGACATCGTGGCGCTGCAGGGGCGGCAGCCGAGTCTCGAGGGCACGGGCGAGGTCTCGCTTCGCCGGCTCGTGAAGGAAGCGCTCCGGATGCGGCCCGATCGGCTCGTCGTGGGCGAGGTCCGCGACGCCGAGGCGCTCGACCTCGTCCTCGCCCTCAACACCGGCGTGCCCGGTGCTGCGACGATCCACGCCAACTCCGCGCGGGAGGCGCTCGGCAAGCTCTGCGCGCTCCCTCTGCTCGCCGGGCGCAACATCGACGCGGGATTCGTGCAGCCCGCGGTCGCGGCATCCGTCCACCTCGTCGCACACTGCGAGCGCGACGAGTCGGGGCGACGCCGGGTCGTCGAGATCGTCGAGCCGACGGGCCTCGGAACCTCGGGCGTCGAGGCGCGCACCGTGTACCGCGGTGGCTCCGACGTGACCGTCTTCTGGGGCGCCGTCCTCGCGGCCGGGCTGTTGCTGACCATCTCGCCCTGGGTGTGGCCGGCCCGCGCCGAACGCACTCCCTCGCGGACCGACGGCGCCATCGCGAGTCTTCTCGAAGAGGCGGGTCTTGCTCATGTCGCACCCGGGTTCTTCGTCGGCGCCTCCGTCGCCTCGGCGGTCGTGGTCGCCGCGGTCGCATGGCTCGATCGTGCCCGTGCCGGTGCTCGCCGGGGTCGCCGCCGTCGCGGGCTCGCTCGCGCCACTGGGGTGGTTGCGAGCACGTCGCGGCCGGCTCTGCGCACCCGCCGGGGCCTCTGGCCCGACGTGTGCGATCTCCTCATCGCCTCGGTGAGGGCGGGGATGTCGCTTCCCGACGCGGTGGCCGGGCTCGGCGATTCTGCGCCCGCTCCGCTGCGCCCGTCGTTCGCGGGGTTCGCACGCGACCTCGCCGCGTCAGGGCATTTCGACTCGAGCGTGCAGCGGCTCAAGGCGACGCTCGGGCGATCCTGTCGCCGACCGCATCGTCGAGACGCTCCGGATGGCGCGCCAGGTGGGCGGCACCGAACTCACTCCGGTGCTGCGAGCGCTGGCGGTGTCGGTGCGCGCCGATGCCTCGCTCCGCGCCGAGGTCGAGGCGCGCCAGTCGTGGATCCGGGGAGCCGCCGTGCTCGGTGTGGCGGCACCGTGGATCGTGCTCGCGCTCCTCGCGATGCGACCGGAAGGTGCGGCCGCCTACGGAAGCCCCGAGGGGATCACGCTCATCGTCGCCGGCGCGGCGCTCTCCTTCGTCGCGTATCGCATCATGCTTCGCCTCGGACGTCTGCCCGAGCCGCGCAGGTGGTTCGGGTGACCCCGCTCGTCGATGACGGACGCGGCTCTCGCCGTCGTCCTCGGCGGCGCACTCGGCTTCGGCGTCTGCCTGCTCCTGTCGCTCGCTCCGCGCTGGGGTGCGCCCGACGCTCGCCCGCCGGATCGCTCCGTACCTGCGCGACATCACCGACCCGCGGGGCGTGACTCCTGCCCACGCGATTCGGACGCGTCGACGCCCGCTCGCTCTGGAACAGCGCTGCGGAGCGCGTCGGGTCACGCGATGGGAGGGTCGCTCTCGATCGAGCGTCGCCTGCGCCAAGCGGGACGGAGGACGGATGCCGCGTCCTTCCGCGCCCGCCAGCTCGGGTGGGCGGTGGTCGGCGTCGGCGCGGGTGGCGTCGCCGTCGTGCTGCTCGTCCTCGCGCGGTCGGGCATCCGGCGCTCTCGTGCTCCTGCCGCCGCTGACGGGCCTTCGCGGCCGCGGCGCTCTACGACTACGCGCTGAGTCGCGCGGCAGCGGCGAGGATCGCGCGCATCGAGGAGGAGCTGCCCACGGTGCTCGAGTTCCTCGCCCTGTGCCTTTCGGCGGGGGAGGGGATCCTCGACTCGCTGCGGCGCGTGTCGCAGGTGGGAGCGGGCGAGCTGACTGGCGAACTGCGCGGGGTCGTGCTGGCGGTCGGCACCGGCTCGTCGCTCTCGGAGTCGCTCACGACGGTGTCGACACGGCTGCAGATCCCCGCGCTCTCCCGGGCGATCGACCAGCTCGTCGCCGCGATCGATCGAGGCGCGCCGCTCGCCGCACGTCCTCCACTCGCAGGCGCTCGACGCACGGGAGGACGCCAAGCGACGACTCATCGAACGGGCCGGACGCAAGGAGATCTACATGCTCGTGCCGCTCGTCTTCCTCATCCTCCCCCTGAGCATCCTCTTCGCGGTGTTCCCGGGAATCTTCATGCTTCGCCTCGGAATCGGCTGACCCTCGGGGTCGGAAGGAGAAATCATGCTGCACACCCTCATGAACCGGATCGGAGCGCGTCTCGCGCACACGGTGGATGACGAACGCGGTGATGTGCCCGGCTGGGTGCTCATCACGCTCATGACGGCCGGCTTGGTCGTGCTGATCTGGGCGCTCGCCGGCCCGGCGCTCGCGGGCCTGTTCGAGCAGGCGATCCAGCGCGTCTCGGGGTTCTGATCGGATGACCTCGCGCCGCCCGTCTTCGCAGACGGCTCGCGTGCCGTCCTCGACGACGAGAGCGGCGCCAGTCCGGTCGAGTTCGTCCTGGTCGGCACCCTCCTCACCGTGCTGACGCTCGGCGTGCTGCAGCTCGGTCTGGCGATCTACGTGCGCAACGTCCTGCACGATGCCGCCGTCGAGGGCGCGTACCACGCGGCACTCGCCGACACGTCGCTCGCGGACGGTGTGCGTCGCACGACCGAGATCGTGAGCCGGACGGTCGGTGCGCGAGTACGCCGACGGATGTGCGGGCGGTCGAGGTCGCGCGCCTCGGGCACCCCGCCGTCGAGCTGACGGTGCGTGCGCCCTTTCCGCTCGTCGGGACTTCTCGGCGCTACCGCGGATGCTGGAGGTGACAGCGCATGCACCGCTCGAGTCCTTCGACTGATCGGCGCGGCGCGCCGCGCTGGAAGCTGCGTCGCGCGACGATCCCGAGCGCGGGTCCGCGGCACTCGAGTTCATCCTCGTCGGACTGGTCCTCCTGGTGCCTCTCGTCTATCTCGTCGTCGCGCTCGGACTCATCCAGGAGCAGGCTCTCGGCGCCGAGGCGGGTGCGCAGGCACATCGCGCGCACCGTGTCGACCGCGTCGGGCGTCGATGAGGCGCGCGAGCGCGCGGATCGGGTGCTGCAGGCCGTGGTGGACGAGTACGGGATGGACGCGGCATCCGTCGATCTCTCGCTCGCGTGCGTGCCGGCCGGCGCGACCTGCCCGGATGCCGGTGCCACGCTCGTCGTGACGCTGCGCACGCGCGCACCGCTCCCGCTGATCCCGCCGATCCTCGGGCTCGACGACATCGCGAGCATCCCCGTCGAGGCCTCGTCGGCGCAGAAGGTCTCGCGCTTCTGGGGTGCGCAGTGAGCTGGATGCGCACGCGACGCGCGCGCTGGCGCGGCCGACGACGAGGGAAGCGTGCTGCTGCTGACGCTCGGCTACGCGATCCTCGCGATCGTGGCGGTGCTGATCTGCGTCGATGCGACGAGCCTGTACCTCGCGCAGAAGCGCTTGGACGGACTGGCGGATGCTGCGGCGCTCGCCGGCGCGGACGGCTTCACGCTCTCGGTGGTCGACGGCGAGGCCAGGGCTGAGCTCGAATCGGCCGCGGTCCGCGCCCAGGCCGAGGCGCTGGTGGCGGGCGTCGGGGGAGACGCGGTCCTGGTCTCTGCGGGAACCCCCGATGGCGTCTCGGCGCGGGTCACCGTCGCCGGGTCGTGGCGTCCGCCGGTCCTCACGCTGTTCGTCCCCGATGGCGTCGCCCTCGAGGCGACCGCGACGAGCCGCACGGCGCTGCGCTGATCGCGCGGGCTGCGCCTCTAGTCCGGCGCGGCATCGTCAGGCATGCCCGCGCGGCACGAACCGCGGCACCCATCGCACGAACGCGACGCGCACCGAGCAGCCCGAGGACGCCCATCGCTCCCGTCGCGACGGCGAGGACGATGCGGCTGCGATCGCGGACACGAGCAGGGGTGCCACAGCGCCCCCGGCATCCGACAGCGTGCGCCACGAACCGAGGAACGGCGCGGGGTCGGACTTCGGCGCGACATCGGCACCGAGAGTCAGCAGGATGCCGCTCGACAGGCCGTTGCCGACGCCGAGGACCGCGGCGAACATCGCGAACCACATCGCGGCGGAATCGAGGTCGTGCGTGAACGCGAGCGCGAGGAAGCCCGCGCCCATGAGGATCATCGCGGGCAGCGCCGCCCACAGCCTGCCGAAGCGGTCCATGACCTGCCCGCTGGCATAGAACAGCGCGAAGTCGATGGCTCCCGAGATGCCGACGACGAGCGCGATCGTCTGCGCGTCGAGCCCGATCGAGACGCCCCACAGCGGCAGCACGACCTGCCGCGCAGATCTGACGGCCGAGAGGGACGCCGCGGCCACGCCGAGCCGCGAGAGAACGCGCCGGAAACGCCACATCGTGCGGAAGACGCCTTCGCGCCCTGCATCGCCGCCCGAGCGCGCCGGTCGGGATCGATCCGGTGACGGACTCGCCCGTGTCCTCGGCGAGCACGGGTTCGGACGCGGGGAGGGGCAGCTTCTCGGGATCGGGACCCAGCAGCACGAGCAGCACGCAGGCGATCAGGCATCCCGCGAAGAACCAGACCGTCGCGCGCTCGTCGCCGAAGAGGGTGAGCAGTCCCACCGCGATGAACGGCCCGATGAACATGCCGAGCCGGAAGGTGCCGCCCAGCAGCGACAGTGCTCGCGCTCGGAACGCGAGTGGAACGCGCGTCGCCATGAACGAGTGACGTGCGAGCCCGAATGCGGCCGCGCACACTCCGATCAGGAAGACGGATGCCGCGAACACGCCGAGCACTGGAGCGAAGGCGAGCGCGACGGCACCCGCAAGGGCGACGCATCCCGCGATCGCCATGGTGAGGCGCTCGCCGATGCGTGCGACCGCCCATCCGGCGGGGATGTTGCCGCACAGCTGACCCACGACGAGCGCTGAGGCGACGAGTGCGGCGGTCGCGACATCCGCCCCCAGCTGTGCCGCGATGACGGGGATGAGCGGGATGACCGCACCTTCGCCGAGTGCGAAGAGAACCGTCGGGCCGTAGATCATCGGTCCGAATCGCCACAGCACGTCGCTCGCGCGCGGAGGAGGAGGGCTGGGAGGCATCCGTCCCACGGTACCGGCCTCATCGGCGGTTTCGCAGAGCGGTTGATAAGCATCTCTCAGCATGTGGTCTGACCACAGCGATACAGTGGAATCGGACCGGGAAAGCATCCGGCAACTCCGATCTCACAGCCCAGGCGCGGCGTCTCGCTTGGACCGGCTGGCATCCCTTGACGCACAGAAGGAAACCTGCGATGACCACCCAGACCCCCGACACCTCCGCAACCCCCGTCGCCGCCGCCGGCTGGTACCCGGACTCGGCTCAGCCCGGCGTGGAGCGCTGGTACGACGGCGCAGCGTGGAGCCCGCAGACCCGTGCCGTGGGCGCTCCCGCGATGCCCGCACCGCCGATGCCCCCCGCACCGCCCGCCGCGACGGACCCCGACGCCGCACCGGCCAAGAAGAAGAAGTCGCAAGAAGGGCCTGATCATCACCGGTTCGGTCCTCGCCGGGGTCCTCGCGATCGCCGGCGATCAGCACGGCAGCGAGTGGCGGCTCGGACGCCGCCGACGAGAAGCCCGCCTCCTCGATCAGTCAGGTCGTCGAGGAAGAGACCGTCGCCATGGTCGCGCTGCCCGATGTCATCGGCCAGACCGCCGCCGACGCCGACCAGCGCGTTGACCGCGGCCGGTTTCACTGGCCTCGTACGACGGCGAACCCGGCGCGAAGGTCATCGGCATGTCCACACCCGCGGGCACCGAGGTCGAACTCGGGAGCGACATCACCCTGACTCTCGAGGAGAAGCCAGCGCTCACCCTGGCGCAGGAGAACGCGGTCGACAAGGCGCAGAGCTACCTCGACTTCAGCGCGTTCTCGCACTCCGGGCCTGATCGACCAGCTCGTCTTCGAGGACTTCTCCGTCGAGGACGCAACCTTCGCCGTCGACTACATCGCCGTGGACTGGAACGAGCAGGCGGCCAAGAAGGCGCAGAGCTACCTGGACTTCTCTTCGTTCTCGCGTCAGGGCCTCATCGACCAGCTGACCTTCGAAGGATTCAGCGCCGAGCAGGCCGAGTACGGGGTGACGCCAGGTCGGCTTCTGACCTCGAGGTCTGCCTCACTCGAGTGACCACCGTGCCCGCCTGGCGCGACAAGCCAGGCGGGCACCGGATGCTGGGGTCGCCGGCATCCGCGCTAGTCTGGACTGTCATGCTCGAACTCGATCTAACCGCCGACATCGAAGCGCTCCGTTCCACCTTCGCCGACATCAAGTCCGTCGTGGACGTCGAGGCTCTCGCCGCCGACATCGCCCGGCTGAGCGAGGAGGCGGGCGCTCCCGACCTCTGGGACGACGTCGACAAGGCGCAGAAGGTCACGAGCTCGCTGAGCCACCGGCAGTCCCAGCTCAAGCGCATCAACGACATCGAGCAGCGCCTCGACGACCTGGACGTGCTCATCGAGCTCGCCATCGAGATGGACGACGAGGATTCCGCCGACGAGGCGCGCCGCGAGCTCGCCGAGCTCGAAGACATCGTGGGTGAGCTCGAGGTGCAGACGCTCCTCGACGGCGAGTACGACGATCGGTCGGCGGTCGTCACGATCCGCTCCGGCGCCGGCGGCGACGACGCCACCGACTTCGCCGAGATGCTCATGCGCATGTACCTGCGCTGGGCCGAGCGTCACAAGTACCCCGTGAAGGTCATGGACACGTCCTACGCCGAAGGCGCAGGCATCAAGTCGGCGACGTTCGAGATCACGGCTCCCTATGCGTACGGCACGCTGTCGGTCGAGGCGGGAACGCATCGTCTCGCCCGCATCAGCCCCTTCGGCTCGGCCGACAAGCGCCAGACGAGCTTCGCCGCGGTCGAGGTCATCCCGGTGATGGAGGAGGCCGTCGAGGTCGAGGTCCCCGAGGGTGACATCCGCGTCGACGTCTTCCGCTCCTCGGGCCCCGGCGGACAGTCGGTCAACACGACCGACTCCGCCGTGCGCATCACGCACCTGCCCGACGGGCATCGTCGTCTCGATGCAGAACGAGAAGTCGCAGATCCAGAACCGCGCCGCCGCGATGCGCGTGCTCCAGACGCGCCTCATGCTGCTGCAGCGCGAGGAGGAGGCGGCGAAGAAGAAGGAGCTCGCGGGCACGATCACCGCGAGCTGGGGCGACCAGATGCGCTCGTACTTCCTCTACGGCCAGCAGCTCGTGAAGGACCTCCGCACCGGCTACGAGGTGGGAAACCCGACTCCGGTCTTCGACGGAGACATCGACGGCTTCATCGCCGCGGGCATCCGCTGGCGCAAGCGCAAGGACGACGACTGAGTTCAGTCGATCTCAGCGGGTGTCGCTGGGACGGTCATCGGCCGCCACGCATAGGCTCGTGGAGCCATGATCCGGTTCGAAAACGTCACGAAGCGCTATCGCGGCACGGCGAAGCCCGCTCTGCACGAGATCGACTTCGAGGTGACCCGCGGCGAGTTCCTGTTCCTCGTGGGCGCGTCGGGCTCGGGCAAGTCGTCCTGCCTGCAGCTCATCCTTCGCGAGGAGACTCCGTCCGACGGCCGTGTGGTCGTGCTCGGGCGCGACCTCAAGACGCTCGCCAGTCGCAAGGTGCCGTACTTCCGCCGGCACATCGGCGCGGTGTTCCAGGACTTCCGGCTGCTGCCGGCCAAGACCGTCTTCCAGAACGTCGCCTTCACGCTCCAGGTGATCGGCTCGTCGAACGCCTTCATCCAGCAGGCCGTGCCCGAAGTGCTCGCGCTCGTCGGGCCTCAAGGGCAAGGAGCGCCGCTTCCCTCACGAGCTGTCCGGCGGCGAGCAGCAGCGCGTCGCGATCGCGCGCGCGCTCGTCAACAGGCCTCAGGTGCTGCTCGCCGACGAGCCGACCGGAAACCTCGACCCCGCGACATCCGCTGACATCATGCAGCTGCTCGCTCGCATCAATGCGGGCGGGACCACGGTCGTGATGGCGACGCACGAGGCGGGCTTCGTCGACCAGATGCAGCGTCGCGTGATCGAGCTGAGCAACGGCGAGATGGTGCGCGACGAGCGTCACGGCGGCTATGGCGACACCTCGGGCCTCCCGAACCTCGCGCCCGAGCCCGCGCGCGGTGCAGCGGCCGTCGCGGCGCTCACGGCGGTGCTCGAGCTGCACCGCGAGATCGTCGAAGGCGGCACGGTCGATTCGGCGTCGGTCGACGCCGCGATGGCGGTCGCGGCCGCCTCGGCCGACAGAGACGACACGTCGACGGATGCCGCGTCCGAAGGCGAGCCGCCGCGCCCCGGCGCCGGTTGCGCTCCTCGCGTCCGCAGAGTCCGAGGCGGCGCGCGAGGCCGAGAGCCAGGCCGCCATCGAAGCACCCGATTCCAGCGAGACACCGGCGGCTGCCTCGTCCGAAGCCGGTGGACGATGCCCCCGTCCGCCCCCGCACCGCCCCGATCCCGGTCGTCGAGGAGCTCGAGCTCGACGTGGCCGAACTCGGACTGGCGGACCGGCTCGGCCTCGGCGAAGTCGACCCGGACGACGAAGTGGGGCCGACCTCGTGAGGGCTGGGCTCATCCTGTCGGAGGCTCTGACCGGCCTCCGACGGAACGCCTCCATGGTCGTCTCCGTCGTGCTGGTGACGTTCGTGTCGCTCACGTTCGTGGGCGCGGCGATCCTCATGCAGATGCAGATCGGCACGATGCGGGACTTCTGGGCCGACCGTGCTCAAGTCGCGATCTACATGTGCACGACGGTCTCGCAGACCGCCACGTGCACCGACGGCGCCGCGACGCAGGAGCAGATCGACGCCGTCCAGGCCAAGCTCGAAGGCGACGCCCTCGCCCCGCTCATCCGCACCGTCGAGTACGTCGACCACGATCAGGCGTATCAGGAGCTGCTCGACCTCGTCGGCGAGGAGGCGGCGAGCGTCGTCACGCCCGGAGCAGGTCAATCAGACCTTCCGCGTCAACCTGATCGACCAGACGCAGGCGGACGTGATCATCGAGGCCTTCCGCGGCATGCAGGGCGTCGAAGAGGTGAAGGACCAGCTGCAGTACCTCGAGCCGCTCTTCTCGGCGCTCACGGTGGCGACCTACATAGCCGTCGGCATCGCCGCGCTCATGCTCGTCGCGGCCGTGCTGCTCATCGCCACGACGATCCGGCTGTCGGCCTACGCGCGGCGGCGAGAGCTCGGCATCATGCGGCTGGTCGGGGCGTCGAACCGGTTCATCCAGACCCCGTTCATCCTCGAGGGTGTCTTCGCGGCGCTCATCGGTTCGCTGCTCGCGAGCGGCGCGGTGCTGGTGGGCGTGCAGTTCGGAGTCAACGAGTACCTGCGCAGCCGTGTCGATTTCGTGACGACGTGGGTGGGACTCGAAGAGGCGTGGACCGTGGTGCCGATCCTCATCATCATCGGAATCGCTCTCGCCGCGCTGTCCGCCGGGTTCGCGATTCGTCGCTGGCTTCGCGCGTGACCTCCGGCGCGAGATAGACTGATGGGCTGCCGCGCGCACTGCGCGGCATCCGTCGAAGCAGGAGAGAAGTCGTCATGCCCAGGGAACGCGGGGAGAAGGTCGTCGCGACCAATCGTCGGGCGCGCCATGAGTACACGATCGAGAAGACCTACGAGGCGGGTCTGGTCCTGACCGGCACCGAGGTGAAATCGCTGCGCGAGGGCCGTGCCAATCTGTCGGACGGCTACGCCTACATCGACGGGGGAGAGGCCTTCCTCGACTCGGTGCACATTCCCGAGTACTCGCAGGGGCACTGGACCAACCATGCGTCGAAGCGCACCCGCAAGCTCCTGCTGCACAAAGAAGAGATCATCAAGCTCTCGCACGCGATCTCTGCGGGCGGTTACACCCTGGTGCCGCTGAAGCTCTACTTCTCCGATGGTCGGGCGAAGGTCGAGATCGGTGTCGCGAAGGGCAAGCGGGAGTTCGAGAAGCGCCAGACGATCCGGGAGCGCGAAGACAAGCGCGAGGCCGAGCGGGCGATGCGCTCGAAGAATCGCCTGGGCGACTAGCTTTCGCTGACGGATGCCGCGGCTTGCCTCAGCGAGCGGCGAATCGCGCCTCGACGGCGGCCGCCACGATGATGTCCTCGGGCTGGAACTCCACCGCCGGGCCGCCGCCCACGTCGGCGGCGAACGACGCCGACTTCAGCATGCGCGCCATGGGCGCAGGGCCCGGGTTCGTCCCGACCCAGCAGCCCGACATCCGCGACCTCCACCGGAGTCACCGACGAGAGCCCGATCGCTCGGGCGTAGGCGCTCGCACGCTCGACGGCCACGCGGACCGCCTCGGTGGCGACATCCGCTTCTGCCTGCTTCGCCGTCTCACGGGTCAGACGCCACTCGATGGCATCGATCTGGAGCCCGTCCCGCTCCGAGACATCGGTGACCCACCACGACAGGGCAGCGAAGTCGGTGAACACCGCGGAGAACTCGACCGAGGCGTAGTGGACGAGCGAGAGCTGCTTGCCCTCAGCATTCCAGGGACGGTTGGCCCACACCGCGACCCGCTGGCTGGACCACTCCCGAACGCCGCCCTGCTCCTTGCGCGCCGCGAGGTCGGCCCGGAGCGGCTCGGCGAGGGTCGCGATGCGCTCGACGACTCCGCCGCGGTCGGGGCCTTCGGCTCGCACGGACAGGCGCACAACCCCCTCCTCGGGGGCGACGCGGGCTTCGTGCTCGCCGCGCACGGTGATGACGACTTCACTCATGCGGGGACTCTACGCGAGGGCGCCGTCACTCGGGCTCATCGGGCGCCTTCACATAGGCGAGATCGGCCTTCGTCATCGCCCACCGCACGTCATCGTCCGTGAAGAGGTAGCTGTCGCCGTAGCCCTCGTCATCCGCCCATCCCTCGGCGCTCCGCATGGCGAGGTACATGCCCTCGGGCGCGTCGATGCGTTCGTATCCCTCGCCGACGAGGGACTCCTGCGCTGCGGCGGCGGCACTCGATGCGATCGGCGACCAGGCGAGGTCGATCAGGTTGTCCGTCGGAATGTCGGGCGACTCGCCCCACCGGCAGAGGAGCTGACCGACCGGGGCCCCGTCGGGGAAGCGGTCGAAGGGACGCGCGCCGATGGTCTGGTCCTGCGTCTCCCACGAGACCCACCCGTTCTGCGCCACGATCGCGCGGAACTCCGCCGTGGACGTCGTCTCGCAGGTCGCCGTCACCGTCGAGGGCGTCGGGCTCGGTGAGGCCGCGGTCGGAGTCGGTGCAGGTGGGGTGTCGACCGGGGCGCTCGATGCGGACGTGGCGGTGGGCGTAGGGCTTGCCGATGGGTCGTCCTGCGTGCCGGCGAAGAGCCAGACGAGAAGTCCGACCACGACGCCAACGCCGATGACGGCGCCGATGATGCGCCCAGCCTCTTCTGCTCACCCACACACGGTATCGGGAGCGGGCCATGGGGGCGGGAATTCGGGATGTCGAGGATCCGTTGTATTCTGATGTGCTCGGATGCCACGGCATCCGTTGCTGAAAACTCAACAGCGTGACAACGGCCCTTCGCAAGGAGGACACCTCGATATCGAGGGCACGGGGATGATCGGTTTCGACATCGCCTGCGAATCTGCGAGAAGCGGGCCGAGGATGCAGGGTTATCTCGAAAACGATCTCTGCAAAAACATAATTGCCGATGCAAATCGCAATGACTTCGCCCTCGCTGCGTAAGCGAGCTCGATAGTCCGTCAGACCGTGGGTGATCCCGACACGGCTCCTGGCGTCATCTAGGGATCTTGCTGTGTGACGGCGTCTGGACGTCACACGGGACTCTTCCCAGGCTGGGCTCGTCGACTTAGGTGTCTGTGACAAAGGTCGGAGCCGAGTAGAACGTCTGCACAGACTGCGCCCGGAGAAGACGCAGTATCTCAGCGATGGACGGGGGTTCGATTCCCCCCATCTCCACCACGCCGTTGTCACGGAAAGAGGGCCAGGCCCCGCGCACGATCGCGGGGTCTGGCCCTCTTTCCGTCTCAGCAGCGGCAGCGTCGCCGGGCGGTCGTTGCCGCCGACCGCGACTCGCGTTACCGTGAGGGAGTCGACCCTCGCCACCCATACACGGGGGGTTTGTCATGGTCACCTTCACGCACCGATCCGCACGCACCGGCATCGCGTTATCGCTCGCCGGCGTGCTGGCGATCGCGACCGCAGTCGCAGCGTCCCCGGCAACCGCTGCGCAGACAGTCCTCGAGGCAGGGCGACCGGCGCCGCCGAGCCCGTCGACGTCGACGGGCTACGGCGGTGCCGTTGCCTCCGTCGACGCCGAGGCGAGCGCTGCCGGGCTCGAGGTTCTCCGCAAGGGCGGCAACGCCGCCGATGCCGCCGTCGCGACAGCCGCCGCGCTCGGAGTCACCGAGCCGTACAGTGCCGGGATCGGCGGCGGGGGATACTTCGTGTACTTCGACGCGGCGAGCGGGGAGGTCACCACGATCGACGGGCGCGAGACCGCGCCCGCCGCCATGACGGAGACGTCCTTCATCGATCCGGCGACGGGAACGGCCTATCCGTTCTCGGATGTCGTCTCCTCGGGGCTGTCGGTCGGCGTGCCGGGCACACTGGCCACGTGGGAGGCGGCACTCGACAGGTTCGGCACCACATCTCTGAGGGACGCGCTCAAACCGGCGATCCTGCTCGCCACCCGCGGCTTCCGCGTCGACGAGACCTTCCGCGAGCAGACCGCCGGGAACGAGGCACGCTTCAGGCAGTTCCCCGACACGGCCGAGCTGTTCCTGCCGCACGGTGAGCTTCCGGTCGTCGGGGCGACGTTCAAGAACCCCGATCTCGCCAAGACCCTGCGAGAGATCTCGCTGCGCGGCACCGACGTGTTCTACAGGGGGGCGATCGCCGACGAGATCGCAGCTCTCGTGCGCGCGCCCGAAGACGAGCGAGCCTCGCACGCTGCCCGCTTACCCGGGGACTATGACGGCGGCCGACATCGCGGGGTACCGAGTGCTCGAGCAGGCCCCGACGCACATCGACTACCGCGGCCTCGACATCTACGGCATGGCACCGTCTTCCTCAGGCGGCACGACCGTCGGCGAGTCGCTGAACATCCTCGAGAACTTCGCCCTCTCGAACGCGAACACCCCGCAGAGCCTGCACCTGTATCTCGAGGCGACCGCGCACGCGTTCGCCGACCGCAACGCGTATGTCGGCGACCCTGCTTTCGTCGATGTTCCGACCGAGACTCTCCTCAGCCAGGAGTTCGCCGATGCGCGCGCGTGCGAAATCGATCCGAGCGTCGCGTCCGTGAAGCCGGTTGCCGCCGCACCTCTGACTGCTGCGGGGTGCGATGCGCTCGTGCCTGCGACGGTGGGCGACACCGAGAATCTGTCGACCACCCATCTCTCGGTCGTCGACAAGTGGGGCAACGCGGTCGCGTACACGCTCACGATCGAGCAGACCGGCGGCTCGGGCATGACGGTGCCCGGCCGCGGCTTCCTGCTCAACAACGAGCTGACCGACTTCAGCTTCACCCCCAAGGACGCGGACCCGGATTCCGACATCGACCCCAACACCGTCGAGCCGGGCAAGCGCCCGCGGTCGTCGATGTCTCCGACGATCGTGCTCGACGATGGCGCGGTCCGCTTCGTGGTGGGCTCGCCCGGTGGCTCGATGATCATCACGACGGTGACCCAGGTGCTGATCAATCGGATCGATCTCGGGATGACGCTGCCCGAGGCGGTCGCCGCACCACGAGCGTCGCAGCGCAACACTGCCGCCGTCGCTGCGGAGCCGGCATTCCTGGCGGCCTACCAGGGAGTGCTCACTCCGTTCGGCCACACCTTCACCTCTACGCCGGAGATCGGCGCCGTGGCGGCGATCGAAGTGGGCGACGGCGGGCTGCTGACGGCCGCTGCGGAGCCGGTGCGGCGCGGCGGGGGAACCGGACTGGTGGTGCAACCCGCACGCTGATCGAACGCGAGGGTCCGTCTCGCCGCTGTCCCGGTTCGGCCGGCAGGGCTCGCCCGCTAGTCGAGAGGAGGACGGCGAGGCGCGGGCGGGGGAGGCACTTCCTTCGCGGCGATGACTGCACCGCGCGGGATGCGCTCGATGCCGCGCTTTCCGTCGACCACGAGGGTCTCAGCATCCGCGCTCAGCAGCTCCCCGAGCGCATCCGTCGCCTGCCCCGAGGGAAGCAGGTAACGCACCACGACGCGGCGACCCGGCGCCGGAAGGTTCACCACGCGCCCGACGCGCCGATCGGCGAATGGTCGGCGAGTGGCGGCGGTGGGTTCTTGGCTCATCGGACGCTACGCGACCCGCTGCTCGTGCACCTCGGACTCCAGCGAGGTGCCGTTCAGATCGAGATACATCCGGCGCTCGGTGATCGAGAGCGTCATCGTGTTGCGGCGCTCGACCACGCGGACGGCGGCGTCGATGAAGCCCGGGATCGAAGCTGTAGAGCGGGATCTCGTCGCCGCGATGGATGCGCTTGCCGGCCCAGGGGGCGGCCACCTTGGCGGGATCGCGATGGGTGTACACCGCAGTGCGGGCGGCCTGCATGCTCCCGGAGTGCAAGCGGGCGGCATCCGGAGCTCCCACCTCGATCCAGGCGGTCAGCGCGCCGGTCAGGTCGCGCACGAGGACGGCAGGCTCGTCCGTCGCCGAGATCCCCTCGCTGAACGCGATGCCCTCCTCGAATTCGAGGCTGTACGCGATCACGCGAGTCAGCATGAAGGCGTCGGTCTCGGACTGATGCCGTGCGACGCGCACCGAGAGCTCCTCGTACACACCCCGGTCGACGTCGGCAAGGTTCACGGTGAAGGTGTAGATCGTCGCGCCGATGGCCATGACGGTCGAGCCTACGCGTCCGGCGGGGTCAGCTCGGCGGCCATTCGACCAGGAGGATGCCCTGCTTGGTGTCGGCGTACTTCACCCAGCCGTCGCCGAAAAGGTACGTGAGGCCGTATCCATCCTCATCGAGCGCGATCGCGGTGTCGGGGTTCTCGGTGATGTAGACGCCGTCATCGGACTCTTCGCGGGTCCAGCCGTCGGCGACCAGGTCGCCCTCGGCCGTCTCGGCCTGGGTCTCGGTGATCGGCGCCCAGCCGAAGATCTGCACGTGGTCGGTCGCGGTGCTGAAGTCGCCCCAGACGCACTGTATTCCCTCCGGGAGAGCGACGCTCCCGACGACGAAGCTGTCAGCGAGAGCCGTCCAGCCGAGGGAGTCGAAGTCGGCGGCGGTGGCCGGCGAGATGATGGTGTCGCAGCTGGGCTCGTCGCTCGAGACGGCGTCCGATGACGGACTCGCATCAGGCTCGGGTGCCGGCGACGCGGGCGCTGCGGCGCCGGCGGTCTCGCTCGCAAGCGGTGTCGGCTCGGGCGCGGACGACGTGCAGGCGCTCGCGAGCATCGCGGTCGAGGCGATGGCGAGCATCGCGGCGAGGCGCGTGAGGTGTCGGGTCATCGAGGTGGCTCCGTGGGGGCGGGGGAGTGGAGGAGGTCGAGAAAGGACTGATGGAGGACGCCGTTGGTCGCCAGCGACGAGCGCTCCGCGAGGGAGTCCGCGCCGGCGTACGACGTGAACCGGCCGCCGGCCTCCGTGATGATCGGCACGTGCGCGGCGAGGTCGTACTCCTTGACATCGAACTCGGCGACGAGCTCGAGCCGGCCCTCGGCGAGCAGCATGTAGGGCCAGGCGTCGCCATATCCGCGGTCGCGCCACACCGCGCTGGTGAGGCGCTCGAGCGCGTCCAGCTCGCCCGGCCCCCCGCCACTGCCCGATGCTCTGGAAGCTGACGCTCGCCTCGGCGACGTCGTCGACCGCCGATACCGAGATGCGCCGCGCTGCGCCGTCGACCGTGTTGGTCCACGCACCGAGACCGGATGCCGCCCACCAGCGCCGCCCGATGGCCGGCTGGCTCACGACGCCGACGCGCGGCACTCCGTCGATGCTCAGCGCGATCAGCGTCGACCACATCGGGATGCCCTTGAGGTAGTTCGCCGTGCCGTCGATGGGATCGATGACCCACTGGCGAGACGAGTCGCCGGACACTCCGAACTCCTCGCCGAAGATCCCGTCCGCGGGCCGCTCGGCGGCGAGCATCGCGCGGATGGCCTGCTCGGTCGCGAGATCGGCCTCGGTCACCGGGGAGGCATCCGCCTTGGTTCGCACGTCGAGGTCGGGAGCATCGAACCGGGCCATCGAGGCCGCGTCCGCGGCATCCGCCAGTCGAAGCGCCAGCGCGAGATCGTCGCTGAGGTCGCCGTCGAACCGCACGCCGAAACCAGCGGATTCGAGGGGAGGGGTCACCCTTCCAGGATAGGTGCGCGAAGGATGCCTCGATTTCAGGTGACGCGATTGTGATGGTAACGTTGACCCTCGGTTGCCTCACCGGCCACCACGCACCTCTAGCTCAATCGGCAGAGCAACTGACTCTTAATCAGTGGGTTCTGGGTTCAAGTCCCAGGGGGTGCACCAACAAGAAGTCCCGGCTGTCTCGGATGGAACGAGACGCCGGGATTCTTCGTTTTCACAGCGCCCGACACAGGTGAGGCGGGACAGACATCGGCCCCGCCTCGCACACGTGCGGGGCGGGGCCGACAGTCAGGCTAGCGGCGCGCGAGGCGTCGCTTGTAGAGCAGCGCGAGTCCGCCCATCACGAAGGCGAAACCTGCGATGCCCCACGGTCCCATGTCCTGCCCACCGGTCACGGCGAGCGTGTTCGGGTTAGCAGGCGGGTTCGCGCAGAGCGCGGATTCCGCCGGGTAGTTCACCGTGGTCTGGTACGACGGGTTCACCTCGAACAGCACGGTGACTGCGGGACGAGTCCAGGCGTAGTTGCCTGTCGTCTCGACGTACGTGCCGTTCGCGAGTCGCACCCAGCCCGGCCACTGCAGCGGCGCCGTCGCACTGGCCCCCGGCCAGAGGACCGCTCCGCTGAGCGGCTGGTTCGCGACGCTGTAGTTCTGCGTCGGGTCCGTCGGGTGCACGAAGGTGATCGTCAGCGGCGTGGCGCTGGGGGCGACGAAGCCCTCCGGCAGGGTGAACGCGTATCCCAGGTAGGGAACCGAACCGATGCACCGCGACCCGATTCCTCCCGGGACGGGGATCAGCGGGCAGTCCTCATCCGTGAACTCGTGGCGTCCACGCGTACGTGTACGTGCCGTCCTCGGCTCCACCCAGCCGTCCGGCGGCCTCGCCGATCGAGCCAGCATCCACGGTCGCCGTGATGTCCCAGTTCTCCGGGTCGCCTCGTCCGCCCAGGCGTACGCGACACCGTCGGTGTCGGCAGGCAGGACGACGCTGTCGTTCGCGGTCCCGCACTGATCAACGACCGTCGGCGCGGCGAGAGTCTACGGAATGACGCCAGGAAGCACGGGGCCTCGGGTCATCGCTCTGGAATCCGATGGCGTCGGCGAGCACGATCGTCCGGTCGGCGTACGTGCCGTCCTCGCTGCACGTCCCACGCATCGCTCAGACCCTCGAGCGTGAAGCCCTCGTTCGAGCCTCGACCTCGAGGTAGACCTCGCCCGGAATGTCGCGCCAGATCCACACATCCACGTTCTCGAAGCTGTAGACCGTCACGTCTTCGTTCTCGAAGATCACTTCACCATTTGCGATCAGCTCACCTGGCGTCACGAACTCGCCGCGGTCGCACACGTCGGGGCCGGAGTCGGCGCGTTGAACAACGCCGGCACGGGGTAATCAACCACGCACTCCGGATCGTTGACGTCCAGTTGGTCCAGGTCGGGCACGATCCACTCTGTCTGCGCGACCTCGGGGAAGATGTAGCCCTCGTCGGGGACAGCCGTGTAAGTGGTTGAGCCGTCCTCATTCGGGACCGACTCCCAGTGGTAGCCGTCATCGTCGCCGAGCGTGACGGTGCCATCCTCATCACAGGTCGGCGGCGTCCACGTCAATGTCGGTGTGACCTCGATCGGCTGGTAGCACTCGTACGAGTCTGCGGGCAGCTGGTCCAGGTTCGGTACGACCCACTCGGTCTGCACACCGTCGGGGAAGAAGTAGCCCTCCTTCGGCGATGCGGTGTAAGTGGTGTCGCCACCGGGCTCGACCATGGAGAGCGCCCAGTCGACGCCCACTTCGGTCTTCGTGACCGTGCCAGCCGCTTGGCAGGACGGCGGCGTGAAGCTGAGCGCAGGCGTGACCTCGACCAGCTCGGGGCAGTCCGTTGACCACTGCTTCGAGTAACGACCCTTGGTAGTAGCCGCCGCTCGGCCAGGACTCGTCGGATGGCCGGGGCTGGTGAGGAAGCCGCCCGCGATCAGTGCCGCTGTCGTCGCGTCGTTCGCGTAGAGGTCGACCTGGTAGAACGAACACTGCTCGGTGGCGAGATAGTCCAGCGCGTTCAGGCCCTTGTCCGACTGCACAATCGAGGCGATCAGGTGCTGCGGCCAGTGCGTTCCCTCTGTGTCGGCCTTCCACAGCGCGAGCACATATGTGACCGGGACCGGTACGGCCGCCGACTGCTGCGCGACGGGCGCAGCCGCTTCTGCGGGCGCAGCCGCTTCTGCGGGTGCAGCCGCTTCGACGGGGCAGCCGCTTCGACGGGCGCAGCCGCTTCGACGGGCGCAGCCGCTTCGACGGGCGCAGCCGCTTCGACGGGCGCAGCCGCTTCGACGGGCGCAGCCGCTTCGACGGGCGCAGCCGCTTCGACGGGCGCAGCCGCTTCGACGGGTGCAGCCGCGTCTGCCGGGGGCGTCCCGACGTCGACGGCGGCTGTGGTATCCGGTGGTGGCGTCTCATCGGCGAGAGCCCCTGTAGTTGCCAACGGGGCGATCACGAGGGCCGCGGCCACCGTGATGCTCGCGAGCGCCTTCCATGTCCTGTTCATTGCATTCCCCAACCACTCGGCCGGAACAGGGTCCTGAGAGAGAAGGTCATGTCCTGAGCGCCTCGACTTCGAGGACGGTTGGGGCCACAGCCATCGTGACTCAGAGCTCGTTCCGGCGCGTTTCCGCGCCCAAACGCCGGTCGCCCGGTGTCCGGCAAACCCCCTCTAGCTGCCGATCGCGCCCTTTTGCGTGACAGTAGCACCGCGACTCGCCCGTCGGTAGGCCCTTCCGATCGAAGTGTGTTTTGCCATGCCTCAGCCTGCCGAGACCATCCCGGAGGCGATTTCTTCATCCGAGATGGTGAAGAGCATGATCCGCGAGCGTCAGTGCGGGCACCCGAGGCGTATCGCTCGCACAGTGGTACTGCCATCGGCATCCGCGCAGGAGTGCTCTTCGAGGCAAAGGCGGCACCGCATGTTCACCAGACGTTCTCGTCGTTGGTGCCCCTTCCCGCCGGGCTCTGGGGTCGCGGCTGACAATAGGCACGCCACGGTGATGCGTCGCCGGATGTCCGGCATCCCGAATCGATAACGAACCGGCTCCGTGGCATCGCCCGGCTTGACCGCGCGACAGGAGGTTCGTACGCTTGCCCATACCTGAATCACATCTCAGGTCTGCGGACCCTGAGGCACGAACCTTCCAATGGTGAAAGGCACGCACATGCGCGTTACGAAGAAGTTGCTCTTGGGCTCCGTGGTCGCCACGGCCGCTCTCGTCCTGGCGGCGTGCGCGCCGCAGGCGACCGAGACAGACAGTGCGGGCGATGCATCCGCGGCGCCGGAAGAGGTCACGGTCGGCATCGTCACGAGCGAGACCGGGCCCCCTCGCCGGTTACGGCAAGCAGTACCTCGACGGCTTCACGGCAGGCCTCGACTACGCCACCGACGGGACCGGTGAGATCGACGGCACGAAGATCGTCATCGAGAACGCCGACGACGCGGGCGATCCCGACAAGGCGGTCACCGCCGTCAAAGAGCTGATCGGATCCGGCGTGAACATCATCGCGGGCAGCGCATCCTCCGGTGTGGCGCTCGCGGTGGCCGAGCAGGCCGCGCAGAACGAGGTCCTCTTCGTGTCGGGTCCCGCAGCCGCCGACGCCATCACCGGCATCAACGAGTACACCTTCCGCTCGGGTCGTCAGAGCGCACAGGATGTCGCGACCGCCGGCACCTTCCTCGACGACCTCGAGGGCAAGACGATCACGGTGTTCGCCCAGAACAGCGCATTCGGCCAGGGCAACGAGGCGGCCGTCAAGGCGATCCTCGGAGCCAAGGGTGCGACCGTGAACTCGGTGCTCGTCGCCGAGGACGTCACGGAGTTCACCCCGTTCGCCCAGCAGGTGCTGGCAGCCGACCCCGACCTCGTCTTCGTGGCTTGGGCAGGCGCCACCTCGGGCGCCATGTGGCAGGCGATGAGCCAGCAGGGCGTGCTCGACGCGATCCCCGTGGTCACCGGGCTCGGCGACTCGCCCACATTCGGCGCCTACGGCGAAGCGTCCGAGAAGATCAGCTTCCTCAACCACTACTTCCCGGGCGCCAACGACGACGACGTGAACACCGCGATGATCGAGGCGATCGAGAAGAACGGCGGAACCCCCGACCTCTTCAGCCCCGACGGCTTCAACGCGGCGATCATGATCGTGCAGGCCATCAAAGAGGGCAAGGGCGACGTGGATGCCATGATCGACGCGCTCGAGGGGTTCGAGTTCGAGGGACCGAAGGGTGACATGACAGTGCGCGAGAGCGACCACGCCCTCATCCAGGAGATGTACCAGGCCAAGCTCGTCGCCGACGGCGGCACGCTTCGTCCCCGAGCTGGTCGACACCGCTGCGGCAGACGAGGTGGCACCGCCCGAGGCGAAGTAGCATCCGGCATCGAGCGCTCCCTGCGGAACGCATCCCTGAAAGGCACCATGAGCACCCCTGTCCCGTCCGCGCTGAAGATCGAGGGCCTCGGCCTGCAGATCGGCGGCGCGACCATCCTGAAGGATGTCGACCTCGACGTCCCGGCCGGTTCGCTGGTCGGCGTCATCGGGCCCAACGGCGCCGGAAAGACCACGCTGTTCAACGTGATCTCCGGCGTCATGAAGCCCACGGCCGGTCGCATCCTGATGGACGGCGCCGACATCACCGGCATGTCCGTGCCGAAGAGGGCGCGGGCGGGACTCGGGCGCACATTCCAGACATCCAGCCTCTTCCCGAGGCTGAGCGTCCTCGAGAACGTGCGGCTCGCGGCCCAGGTGGCACAGGGCGGCAGTTACTCGCTGCTGCGGTTTCCGCGGAGATCCGACGCGGCGACCGAGATCGCGCGGGCCAAGCTCGAAGAAGTCGGCCTCGGACACAAGCTCGAGACCCCGGCGGGCGACATCTCGCACGGCGACAAGCGCAAGGTCGAGATCGCGGTGCTGCTGGCGACGGATGCTGCCATCGTGCTGCTCGACGAGCCCATGGCGGGCGTGGCCTCGGGCGACGTGCCCGGGCTCGTCGAGAACATCCGCCGCATGCAGGCCGAGAAGGGATGCACCGTCCTGATGGTCGAGCATCACATCGATGTGCTGATGGGACTCGTCGACAAGGTCGCGGTCATGTACTTCGGCACGATCATCGCGTTCGACACTCCGCAGAACGTCATGGCGAACCCGCTCGTGCAGAGCGCCTACCTCGGGACGGCGGCATGAACGACCCGATCCTGAGTGTGCGCGGGATGCGGGCATCCATCGCCGGCCAGCAGGTGGTGGAGGACGTCACGTTCGAGGTCCCCGCCACCGGCATCACGGCGGTGCTCGGACGCAACGGCGTCGGCAAGACCTCGACGCTCCGCGGCATCCTGGGTCTCATCCAGCGCAAGGGCGAGGTGATGCTCGCGGGCGAGCGGATCGATGGTCTGCCCACGCACAGGATCGTGCAGCGCGGAGTCGGGTACGTCCCGGAGGATCGCGAGGTCTTCGCCAAGCTGACGGTCGCCGAGAACCTCGCGCTCGCGGAGCGGCAGCGCCACCCCCGGCGCGATTTCGTCGCCGACCTCTTTCCCGACCTCGTGCAGCGGCGGGATCAGCTGGCCGGGACGCTCTCGGGCGGCCAGCAGCAGATGGTCTCGGTCGCCCGGGCGCTCCTCAACGACAACAAGCTGCTCCTGGTCGACGAACCGACGAAGGGGCTCGCCCCCAAGATCGTCACGCAGGTCGCCGACGCCCTGCTGGAGGCGTCGAAGGTCGTGCCGATCCTGCTCGTCGAGCAGAATCTCGAGGTCGTCCGGCGGCTCGCCGACGGCGCCGTGGTGATCGCCGGCGGGCGCGTCGTGCATACCGGCAAGGCCGTGGAGATCCTCGACGACGAGGACCTCACGACGCGGCTCCTCGGCGTGCACGCCGAGGTCGTCGCCGCGCCGGATGGGGAGGGCGCCTCGTGAGCACGCTCGTCCTCATCCTCATCACGGGCGTCGGTCTCGGCGCGCTCTACTTCCTCGTCGCGTCGGGGCTGAGCCTCATCTACGGGCTCATGCACGTCCTCAACTTCGCACACGGCGCGTTCCTCACGCTGAGCGCGTTCATCGGATGGCAGGTCGCCCAGGCGCTCGGCACCCAGTCCTGGGGCTCGTTCCTCGCGTCGATCGCCGTGGGGGCGGCGGTCGGTGCGATGTTCGCGACCCTCACGGAACTCGTGCTCATTCGTCCGCTCTACGAGCGTCACATCGAGCAGGTGCTCGTGACAGTGGGCCTGTCGTTCGCCTCCGTCGCCCTGTTCGAAGGGATCTGGGGCACGGATGCCATCAACATCGCAGGGCCCCCGTGGCTCAAGCAGACCACCGAGGTGCTCGGCGCGCGGATCCCCAACACCTACTGGGTGCTGATGATCGCCGCGGCGCTCGTGCTCGGGGGGCTCGTGCTGTTCCTGCAGAAGACGCGGTACGGCATGATCATCCGCGCGGGCGTCGAGAACAGATCGATGGTCACCGCTCTCGGCATCGACGTGCGCCGCTCCTTCACCCTCGTCTTCGCCATCGGCGGCGCTGCGGCCGGAATCGGCGGGGTGCTCGCGATGCACTACACGACGTTCGTCTCTGCGCACCTCGGCGCGACGCTGCTCATCTTCGCCTTCATCGTCACGGTGATCGGGGGGCTCGGGTCCCTGACCGGGGCGGCCATCGCCTCGGTGCTCGTCGCCGTGCTGCAGCAGTTCGCCAACACCTACCTCGGCGGGACGGGCGACTTCATCGTGGTCATCCTGCTCGCCGTCGTGCTGCTCGCGCGGCCGTCCGGGATCCTGGGGAGGAAGGCATGACCATGCACACCGGCCAGCCGACGCCTCCATCCGGGGTTCGCGCCGACACCGTCTGCCAGCCGACCCCGTCGCGCACGACGGTGGACCGCCTTCGCGCCGGCGCTCGTCGGGATCGCCGTGGTCGTCCTGATGGCGATCCTTCCTCTGCTGAACATCTCCATTCCCGGCATCCTGCCCACCCCGACCTACATGCCGGGAAGCCTGGCGCTCCTCTCGCTCTGCATGGTGTTCGCCGCGCTCGCGCTGTCGTACAACCTGCTGCTCGGGACGGCCGGGATGCTGTCCTTCGGCCATGCCCTCTACTTCGGTGCGGGAGCGTACGGCCTCGGGATCGTGCTCGAGAACACCGGGATCCCGCTGTTCCCCGGCATCCTGATCGCGCTCGTCGGCGGGCTCGTCATCGCGCTCGTCACCGGTGCCGTCAGCATGCGGGTGGCGGGCATCCCGTTCGCGATGGTCACCCTCGCATTCGCCCAAGCCGGTTCGGTGCTCGTGCGGCGCAACCCGCAGGTCACGGGGGGTGAGGAGGGACTCGGGCTCAACACCGACAACGTCCCCGACTGGCTCGTCGGCGTCGCCGACACGCGCAATCTGTACTGGTTCACGCTGGTCGTGCTCGTGATCGTCTACCTCGTCGTGCTGTGGGTCGACACCTCTCAGCTCGGACGCCTCGCCGAGGCCACCCGCGAGAACGAGCTGCGGGTGCGGGTGCTCGGCCTCCGGCCCTATACGGTCAAGCTCATCGTCTTCGTGATCGCCGCGCTGCTCGCGAGCCTGGCCGGCATGGCCTACATGCTGCTGCAGTCGGGCACGGTCCCGCGCTCGGTCTCTGCGGATCTCACCATCACCGTGCTCGTCATGGTCGTGCTCGGTGGGGTCGGATTCCGATGGGGTGCCATCGTGGGGGGTGTGCTCTACACGCTGCTCGATCAGCGGCTCACGGTGCTGGCCGGATCCGATGCGATCGCCTCGCTCCCCGACGTGCTGCGGGTGCCGCTGTCGGAGCCGCTCTTCATCCTCGGGGTGCTGTTCATCCTCGTGGTGATGTTCCTGCCCGGCGGCATCGCCGGCACGGCCGACGCGTGGATGCGGCGCCGCAGAGGCGAGCGCGCGCGGTCGTCCGCGGCTCGTCTCGAAGATGCGGATGCCGTGGAGCAGGCGCCGGAGGAGGTGCGCGCGTGAGCTGGGAATGGGAGTTCGCGGAGCGGGCATCGTCCGACGGTCCGCACACCATCGGCCGCTGGCTCACCGATCGGGCCACCGCGTCGCCAGAGCGCATCGCGATCGACGACCGCGGAGTGACGATCGACTACCGCGACCTGGAGCTGCGCGCCCACACGCTGTCGACATCCCTTCGCCGTGCGGGCTACGGTCCCGGCGATCGGATCGCCACGGTGTCGGGCAACTCGATCGACCACGTCGTGGCCTTCTTCGCGTGCGCCAAGGCCGGCGTCGCCTTCGTGCCGCTGTCGTGGCGGCTCACCGCTCGCGAGCTCGCGGAGGTGCTCGAGCGCGCCGCGGCCCAGCTCGTGCTGGTCGACGACGAGTATCAGGCGGTGGCCGCGGACGCGCTGCGCCACCTGCGGGTGGGTGCGGATGCCGAGGCCCCGCCGATCGCGATGCTCGGCACCACAGGGGTGGAAGCGGGGGTGCCGACGCGCGACGCTCGCTTCGGCATCCCGCGAGAGACCCGGCCGGTGCTCGACGAGGACCCTCTGCTCGTCATCTTCACGTCGGGAAGCGAGGCGACGCCGAAGGGCGTCGTGCTCACCCACGCCAACTGCTTCTGGAACAACCTCGCGCTCGCCGGCGCGATCCAGCTGACGGGCGACGACATCGTGCTCGCTGTGCTGCCGCAGTTCCATGTGGGGGCCTGGAACTGCCAGCCGCTGCTCGCCTGGTGGGTGGGTGCCACCGTCGTGCTCGAACGCTCCTTCCAGCCGTCCCGCGTGCTGCAGCTGCTGCAGGAGCGCCGGGTCACCACGATGATGGGCGTGCCCACGCAGTATCAGCTGCTCGCCGACGACCCGCGGTTCTCGGCATCCGACCTCTCGCGCCTGCGCACCGCACTGGTCGGCGGCGCGACGATGCCCTCGACGCTGTTCCAGACCTGGTTCGATCGCGGCGTGACGCTGACCCAGGGGTACGGTCTGACCGAGGCGGCTCCGAACGTGCTGTGCCTGACACCGGACGAGGCCGCGCGCCATCCCGGCGCCGTCGGTCGCCCCTACCCGCACGTCGACGTCTGCCTCGCCGATCCGGCGAGCGGCCGCATCCGCGAGGGCGCCGCCGAGGGTGAGCTGTGGGTTCGCGGTCCGAGCGTCTTCGCCGGCTATCTGGGCGATCCTGAGGCGACGGCCCGTGCACGCACGGGGGAGTGGCTGCGCACCGGCGACCTCGCATCCCGTGATGCCGACGGCGTCTACCGGATCGTCGACCGGCTCAAGGACATCTTCATCTCGGGCGGCGAGAACGTGGCACCGGCTGAGGTCGAGCATGCGCTGATGCTGCATCCCGCGATCCAGGCCGCGGCGGTGGTCGGGGTGCCCGACCGCGTCTGGGGTGAGCGAGGCGTCGCCTTCGTGGTGGCCACGCAGCCCCTCGAGGAGGCCGAGGTGCTGACGCATGCCCGGTCGGTGCTCGCCGCGTTCAAGGTCCCCGTCCGTGTCGCCTTCGTCGACGCACTTCCCCGCTCCACGATCGACAAGCTCGCCCGATCCCGCCTCCGCGACCTCGCGGAGACCCTCGCCCAGGAAGAGGTGCGCCGTGAGCGTTCCTGACCCGCTGACACTCGACGACGAGGCCGCCGGCATATCGCAGGCGACCGGTCGCCCGCTCACCAAGCGGGGCGAAGCCACCCGGCGCCGGCTGCTGGAGGCGGCCGAGCACGTGTTCGCCGAATCCGGCTACCACGAGGCGTCGATCGTCAAGATCACCGAGCGCGCCGGCGTCGGGCTCGGCACGTTCTACCTGTACTTCGACGGCAAGCAGGTGATCTTCGAGGCGCTCGTCATCGACCTCAACCGCCGCGTGCGACGCTCGATGGCTGAGGCGATGGCGGGAGCGTCCTCCCGACTGGAGGCGGAGCGCGCCGGGTTCGCCGGCTTCTTCCGCTTCACGGCCGAGCATCCCGCGCTCTACCGTGTGGTGCGCGAGGCCGAGTTCGTCTCACCCGAGACCCTCCGCCTGCACTACACGCGGATCGTGGAGGGCTACGAGTCCGGCCTGCGGGCGGCTCAGGACGTCGGCGACGTCGACCCTGCGCTGGATCCCGGCATCACAGCCTGGGCTCTGATGGGCATGGGCGAGCTCATCGGGATGCGGTTCCTCCTGTGGGAGCGGGATGCCGAGGGCAAACCGCCTGCGGAGCTTCCGCCCGCGATCTTCGACGACATGATGCGGTTCATCGACAACGCACTGGCACCTCGCGTGGGAGGAAGAGCATGACGGACCAGGACCTGAACGGCAAGCGCGCCGTGATCACGGGCGGGGCGAGCGGGATCGGTCTCGCCTGCGCACGGGAGTTCGCCGGCCGGGGGGCGCACGTCGTGATCGCCGACCTGGACGGCTCAGCGGCCGAAGCGGCGGCATCCGAACTCGGCGGCGAGGCGTGGGCGGTCGACCTCGCTGATACGAAGGCGCTCGACGAACTCACGCTCGACACCGACATCCTGGTCAACAATGCGGGCATCCAGCGCGTGAGCCCGATCGAGGACTTCGATCCCGAGGCGTTCCGTCTCATCCAGCGGCTCATGGTCGAGTCGCCCTTCCTGCTCATCCGCGCGGCGCTGCCCGGAATGTACGAGCGGGGGTGGGGCCGCATCGTGAACATCTCGAGCGTGCACGGACTGCGGGCCAGCCCCTTCAAGTCCGCCTACGTCGCGGCCAAGCACGGCCTGGAGGGACTCTCGAAGGTCACGGCGCTCGAGGGCGGACCTCACGGGGTCACGAGCAACTGCATCAACCCCGGCTACGTCCGCACGCCGCTCGTCGAGAAGCAGATCGCCGATCAGGCGCGGCTTCACGGCATCCCGGAGAGCGAGGTCGTCGAGAAGGTGATGCTGACCGAGAGCGCGATCAAGCGTCTGGTCGAGGCATCCGAGGTGGCCTCGCTCGCGGGATGGCTCGTCTCCGACAGTGCGGGCATGGTCACGGGCGCCTCGTACACGATGGACGGCGGATGGACCTCCCGATGATCGGACACACGTACCGGACCATCGACGTCCCGGTCGAAGGCGGGAATCTCCGCGTGGGCGTCTGGGACCCCTCGGATGCAGAGGATCCGGATGCCGCGCCGACCGCCCTGCTCGTGCACGGCGTCACGTCGTCGCACCTGGCCTGGCCGTTCGTCGTCGAGGCGCTGCCCGGTGTGCGGCTCGTCGCACCCGATCTGCGCGGGCGCGGCGCGAGCAACGCGATCGAGGGGCCCGCGGGGCTTCGAGCGCACGCGGCGGACCTCGCCGCGACGCTCGACTTCCTGGGCATCCAGCAGACCCTCGTCGTGGGGCACTCCATGGGTGCGTTCGTGTCGGTCGTGTTCGCCCACCTCCACCCGGAGCGGGTGTCGCGGCTCGTGCTCGTCGACGGCGGGCTGCCGCTGGATGTGCCGCCCGGGCTCGATCCGGACACGCTCGTCTCCCTGATCCTCGGGCCGACCGCTGCCCGCCTGTCACGGCGGTTCGCCGACCTGGGGGAGTACCGCCAGTTCTGGCGCGAGCATCCGGCGTTCCAGCGAGACTGGTCACCCGAGCTGGAGCAGTACCTCGAGTACGACCTCGTGGATGACGCCGCCGGCGCGCTGCGTCCCGCGACCAGCTACGCCGTCACCGTGGACGACACGATCGACATGAACACGGGCTCGACGCTGCCCGAGGCGCTGGCGGCCCTGCGGCACCCGACGCGATTCGTCACGGCCCCGCGGGGGCTGCAGGACGAGCCGCCCGGACTGTACGCAGAGGAGTACCTCGCTCGCCTGCTGCCGGCCTACCCTGCCGTTGCGCACGAGCGGCTCGCGGGGTTCAACCACTACACGATCGTGATGTCCGCGGCCGGGGGACGAGCGGTGGCCGAGCGCATCGCCGCCGACCTCGCTCTCGTCTCGGGGTGACGGTTCGAAGCGATCGCTGCGCTCCTCACCTGCACTGAGGCGACGGCGGCTCAGCGTCCAGCGGCGGAGATGCGGGTCGTGAGCTGGTGCGCGTGCGCGAGCAGCGTGCGGCCGAGGGCGGGAAGCCGGTCGGGACCGAACCGGAACTCCACGCCGGTCAAGCTCAAGGCCCACTCCGGCTGGCCCGACCGGTTGAACACGGCGGCCCCGAGCCCCCAGCTGCCATTCACGATCAGCCCCGGGTTCACGGCGTATCCGCGATCTCGAGTGTCTGCGATGCGCGCGTGCAGCGGCTGGGGAGCATGCGCCCGCCCGAAGCGCTCGGGCAGCTCCGCATGCCGCTCGAGATACGCCTCGACCTCGGACTCGGGCAGGAAGGCGAGAATCGCGAGACCCGCCGAGGCCACACCGAGCGGAAAGCGGACGCCTTCGCTGAGCACGAACGACCGGATCGGGAAGCTGCCTTCTTCCCGAAGGAGGCACACCGTCTCGTCCGCGCGGCGGACGGACAGGAAGGCGCTCTCCTCCGTTTTCACGGCCAGGGAGCGCACGATGTCCCTGGCGAGACCCGTGACGTCGTACCTTGCCGCGGCCACGGTGCCCATCAGGAACAGCTCGGGTCCCGGCATCCACTTCGTCGTGTCTTCGTCCTGGTCGACCAGCCCTTCGGCGCGCAGAGCCGAGAGCAGCCGATGAGCGGTCGACCTCGAGAGCTCCGCCTGACGGGCGAGCTCCTGCACACCCGCGCCGGCATCACCCGCCGCGGTGACGAGCCGCAGAAGCCGCGCAGCGCGGGCGATCGCCTGCGCTCCGGGCACGCTGGCCGGTCGTTCCATAATGTGGACACTACGTCGCCTCGGATCCACATCGCAAGCCGCGGGTTGAGGACCGCGACGCATCAGGCGCAGAGTAGAAGCGGCATGGGTGCGGTTCGGACGCGCACCGGATAGTGGTCAGCCGGCCCGACGAAGGAGTGGGAATCACGTGATCGACAAAACGTACGCATCGGCGGCCGAGGCCGTCGCCGACGTCCCGGATGGAGCCAGTCTCGCGGTCGGCGGGTTCGGACTCTCCGGCAATCCCATCGCGCTCATCGAAGCTCTGCTGGCGCAGGGGACCCGCGACCTCAGCATCGTGAGCAACAACTGCGGAGTGGATGACTGGGGACTCGGCGTGCTGCTGAACGCCAAGCGCATCCGCAAGATGACCTCCTCGTACGTCGGCGAGAACAAGGAGTTCGAACGGCAGTTCCTCTCGGGCGAGCTCGAGCTCGAGCTGACGCCCCAGGGCACGCTCGCCGAGAAGCTCCGCGCAGGCGGTTCGGGGATCGCGGCGTTCTTCACCCAGACCGGTGTGGGCACGCAGGTATCGGAGGGCGGCCTGCCGCGCAGGTACGACGGGCACGGCGGCGTCGCCGTCGCCTCACCGAAGAAGGACGTCCGCACGTTCGAGGTCGCCGGCGAGTCGCGCGAGTTCGTCCTCGAAGAGGCGATCGTCACCGACTTCGCGCTCGTGCACGCCGCCAAGGGCGACCGGCACGGCAACCTCGTCTTCAACAAGGCAGCCCGCAACTTCAACCCGCTCGCGGCGATGGCCGGACGCGTATGCATCGCGCAGGTCGAGGAGCTCGTCGAGCCCGGCGAGCTCGATCCGGACGGTGTTCACCTCCCGGGCATCTACGTCCACCGCATCGTCGAGGTCGGCACGAGCATCGAGAAGCGCATCGAGCGCCGCACCGTCAGCGAAGGAGCAGGAGCATGACCCTCACCCGCACCGAGATGGCGGCCCGCGCCGCACGCGAGCTGGGCGACGGATCGTACGTCAACCTCGGAATCGGCCTGCCGACCCTCGTTCCGAACTACGTTCCCGCCGGCATCACGGTTGTGCTGCAGTCCGAGAACGGCATCCTCGGAGTCGGACCGTATCCGACGGAGGAGAACGTCGATCCCGACCTGATCAACGCAGGCAAAGAGACGGTGACGACTCTCGCCGGGCGCGGCCTTCTTCGACTCGGCGACCAGTTTCGGCATGATCCGCGGCGGGAAGATCGACGCCGCCATCCTCGGAGCGATGCAGGTCTCCAAGACCGGCGACCTCGCGAACTGGATGATCCCCGGAAAGATGGTGAAGGGCCCGGGCGGTGCCATGGACCTCGTCCACGGCGCATCGCGGGTCATCGTCCTGATGGAGCACGTCGCCAAGGACGGCACCGCCAAAATCGTCGACGAATGCTCGCTGCCGCTCACCGGCAAGGGCGTCGTCGACCGGATCATCACCGACCTCGCCGTCATCGACGTCACCGAGAATGGTCTTGTCCTGGTCGAGCTCGCACCCGGCGTCACCGTGGACGAGGTCATCGCGGCGACCGAGCCCGAGCTCACCGTCGCGGACGCACTGAAGGAGAACGCATGAACAACGAGGACGTCGTCATCGTCGCCGCCGCGCGCACACCGCAGGGTCGGCTCAAGGGTCAGCTCGCGCCTCTCACGTCGGTCCAGCTCGGCTCCATCGCCATCAAGGGCGCCCTCGAGCAGGGAAGCATCCCCGCCGACGCCGTGGACGCGGTGCTCGTGGGTCAGGTCCTCCCGGCGGGGGCGGGCCAGAACCCCGCCCGTCAGGCCGCCATCGGTGCGGGGATCGGCTGGGACGTCCACGCAAGCTCGGTCAACAAGGTCTGCCTGTCGGGTCTCACCGCGATCATCGACGGATCCCGGATGCTGCGCCTCGGCGACGCGACGGTGGTGGTGGCCGCGGGCATGGAATCGATGACCCGGTCCCCGCACCTCCTCGTGGGCTCTCGCGATGGCTGGGCGTACGGCTCGATCGAGGTGCTCGACCACATGGCCTATGACGGACTGACCGACGCCTACGACCGCGAGAGCATGGGGGCCTCCACCGAGCGCCACAACGACCGATTCGAGATCACCCGCGAGGCTCAGGATGCTGTCGCCGCCCGGTCGCATCAGCGGGCCGCTGCGGCGCAGGCCGACGGAGTCTTCGACGCCGAGATCGTGCCGGTCGAGATCCCGCAGCGGAAGGGCTCACCCGTCGTGGTGACGAAGGACGAGGGAATCCGGCCCGACACCACCGTCGACACGCTCGCCGCGCTGAGGCCTGCTTTCGCCGAGGGCGGCTCGATCACGGCGGGCAATTCCTCGCAGATCTCGGATGGGGCCTCCGCGGTCGTCCTGACGACCCGCTCGCACGCCGATGAGAAGGGCTGGCCCGTCCTCGCGGTCGTCGGCGCCGCGGGCCAGGTGGCCGGGCCCGACAACTCTCTGCACGCCCAGCCTGCTCGTGCCATCGAGAAGGCCTGCGCCGCGCAGGGCATCACCCCGCAGGACCTCGATCTCGTCGAGATCAACGAGGCGTTCGGCGCCGTCGTCGCCCGCTCGCAGGCGGAGCTGGGCCTCTCGGACGAGATCGTGAACCCCCACGGCGGAGGGATCGCCATCGGCCATCCCATCGGCGCATCCGGCAATCGCCTGGTCGTGCACGCGGTGCACGAGCTCGTCCGGCGCGGAGGCGGAACGGCCGCCGTCGCGCTGTGCGGAGGCGGCGGTCAGGGCGACGCGCTCATCCTCACGCGATGATCCTCACGCGGTGATCCTCGCCCCCTGAGGCTCGCGGGCGGGTCAGCCCTTGAGGCGATTCTCCAGGATCTTGCCTTCGTGACCCGACACGGGAGACTCCGGCGGTGCGAGCTCGCCGCGCCTCGCATTGCGAAGGTCGACGACGGCGGCTATCGCGAGGACGAGCGAAATCGCCCAGCTCAGCCATGAGAGCGCGACCCGCCAGGTGAAGGGCGCGTCGTTCCGCAGAGCGCGCAAGAGCGTCGCACCACCCGTGACAGCCCCGAAGAGCCCTGTGCCGAAAAGGTACTTTCGCATGCGCCTTACGCTAGCGCCCGCGCGCATCCGCTGCGAAGGGGCGGGCCCGCACTTCACCGACAGCTGCCCGACCCTTATCATGCGCCCCGGCCTGATCGCATGCCCCGGCGTCCACAACAGCCCGCTGTTAGCCTGGACGAACCCATACGGAACCGGAGCGCCCTGTGTCACTGGCTGAACTCGTCGTCGTTGCGAATCGACTGCCTGTGGACCGCGTGCCCAGCGCGGATGACAACGGCCCCGAAACCTGGCGGCGTTCCCCCGGAGGGCTCGTCACCGCCCTCGAGCCGGTCATGCGCCAGGCGGAGGGCGCATGGGTGGGCTGGCCCGGGCAGGCCGACGTGGACGTCGACCCTTTCGACTTCGAGGGCACCCACCTCATTCCGGTCACACTCACCGCCGACGAGGTCGCGGACTACTACGAGGGCTTCTCGAACGACACCATCTGGCCGCTGTACCACGACGTCATCGCGCAGCCGCGGTACAGCCGGCACTGGTGGGACGCGTACGTCAAGGTCAATCGCCGTTTCGCCGAGGCGGCAGCCGCCGCGGCCGCAGACGAGGCAACCGTGTGGGTTCAGGACTATCAGCTGCAGCTCGTGCCGCGCATGCTGCGGGATCTCCGCCCCGACCTCGTGATCGGCTATTTCCACCACATACCCTTCCCGGCATACGGGCTGTATTCGCAGCTGCCGTGGCGGCGGCAGGTGCTCGAGGGACTGCTCGGAGCCGATGTGATCGGCTTTCAGCGGGTGGCGGACGCCAGCAACTTCGCGAGGGCCGTCCGACGGCAGCTCCGCTACGAGACAAAGGCGTCCGGCATCCGGGTGCCCGAGGCCGATGGCACGACCCGGCTCGCTCTCGCCCGCGCCTTTCCGATCTCCATCGACGCGTCGTCCTACATCGAGCTGGCCCAGCGCCCGGACGTGCAGGAGCGCGCGCGTCAGATCCGCGAGAGCCTCGGAAACCCCCAGCGCATCTTCCTCGGCGTCGACCGCCTGGACTACACCAAGGGCATCCGGCACCGGCTGGAGGCGTACGGGGAGCTGCTCAACGAGAACAAGCTGAGCGTGGACGACGTCACGCTGGTCCAGGTGGCGAGTCCGAGCAGAGAGCGCGTGGAAGCGTACGTACAGCTGCGGGACGAGATAGAACTGACCGTCGGACGCATCAACGGCGACTTCGACACGATGGGCCACACGGCCATCCGCTACCTGCATCAGGCGTATCCCCGCGAGGAGATGGTCGCCCTGTTCCTCGCTGCCGACGTCATGCTCGTCACCGCCCTGCGCGACGGCATGAACCTGGTCGCGAAAGAGTACGTGGCCTCGCGGGTCGACAATCGCGGCGTGCTGCTGCTGAGCGAGTTCGCCGGCGCGGCCGACGAGCTGGGCACGGCCGTGCGGGTCAACCCGCACGACATCGAGGGCCTGAAGGAAGCGATGATGCGCGCGGTCGCCATGACGCCGGGCGAGCAGGGTCGGCGCATGCGCACGGCACGCCGGCGGGTGCTCGAGCACACGGTCGAAGACTGGTCTCGCGAGTTCCTGGAGGCGCTCTCGAAGTTCCATCAGAGGAGAAGCGTGACCGACACCACCCACCACATCCAGATCGACGACGAGGCCCTGCAGGCGGCGCTGGCGCGGGTCGCGGCATCCGATCGCCTGCTGGTCGCCCTCGACTTCGACGGCACGCTCGCGCCGCTGGAGGACGAGCCGATGAAGGCGCGCGCCCTTCCCTCCGCCGCCGCGGCCGTCGCGGCGCTGGCTGCGCTCCCCGACACGCCGGTGGCATTCGTCTCGGGCCGGAGCATGCACGACCTGCGCGAGATCGCCGAGCACGCCGATGACGCGCAGATCTTCCTCGCTGGATCGCACGGCGCCGAGTTCTGGGTGCCCGGTCAGGGCCTGCTCGAGACCGATGACGAAGAGGATGCACCGGCGCTGCGAGACGAACTGCGCGATCAGATGGACGCAGAGGTCGGAGGACTCGAGGGGGTATGGGTCGAACCGAAGACCTACGGCTTCGGCATCCACACTCGCGTGGCGAGTCCCGAGGACGCCCAGACGGCCCGCAATGCCGCCGATCGGCTGGTGCAGGAGCGCGCCCCGCACTGGCGCCGCCGCACCGGGCACAACATCGTCGAGTACTCCTTCCGCCACGAGGGGAAGGACTCCGCGCTGGCGGCTCTGCGCGAGCGGACCGGCGCGACCGCGGTTCTGTTCGCGGGCGACGACGTGACGGACGAGGATGCGATGGCGAGTCTCGGCCCGGACGACCTCGCCATCCGGGTCGGAGAGGGCGAGACTGTGGCGTCGGTGCGCGTGGGCGGCATCCAGGAATTGGCGGCCGCTTTGACCCTGCTCGCGCGGATGCGAGCCGAGCGCCGGGAGTAGCCGCCACACGGGGGAGGGCCCGCCGCGCGGAATAGGATGTCAATCATGTCTTCGCCGGAAAGCCGCATCGATATCAAGCCCCGCAGCCGCGTCGTCACCGACGGAATCGAGGCGACGACCTCTCGAGGGATGCTGCGCGCGGTCGGCATGGGCGACGCGGACTGGGACAAGCCCCAGATCGGCATCGCGTCGAGCTGGAACGAGATCACTCCGTGCAACCTGAGCCTCGACCGGCTCGCTCAAGGAGCCAAGGAAGGCGTGCACGCGGGCGGGGGATACCCGCTGCAGTTCGGCACGATCTCCGTGTCGGACGGCATCTCGATGGGCCACGAGGGCATGCACTTCTCGCTGGTCTCACGCGAGGTCATCGCCGACTCGGTCGAGACGGTGATGATGGCCGAGCGGCTTGACGGCTCCGTCCTGCTGGCCGGGTGCGACAAGTCGATCCCCGGGATGCTGATGGCCTCGGCGCGGCTGGACCTGTCGAGCGTCTTCCTCTACGCCGGCTCGATCGCACCGGGCTGGGTGAAGCTCAGCGACGGCACCGAGAAGGACGTCACCATCATCGACTCGTTCGAGGCGGTCGGCGCGTGCCTCGCGGGCAAGATGAGCGAAGCCGACCTCAAGCGCATCGAGTGCGCCATCGCACCCGGCGAGGGCGCGTGCGGCGGGATGTACACGGCCAACACGATGGCCTCGGTCGCCGAGGCCCTCGGACTCTCGCTGCCGGGATCGGCCGCCCCGCCGTCGGCGGACCGCCGCCGCGACTACTTCGCGCACCGCTCAGGGGAGGCCGTCGTCAACCTGCTGCGCCTCGGGATCACGACGCGCGACATCCTGACGAAGGAGGCGTTCGAGAACGCGATCGCGCTGGCGATGGCGCTCGGCGGCTCGACGAACGTGGTGCTCCACCTCCTCGCCATCGCGCGCGAGGCGGATGTCGAGCTGAGCCTGCACGACTTCAACCGCATCGGCGACAAGGTGCCGCACGTGGCCGACATGAAGCCCTTCGGCAAGTACGTGATGAACGACGTCGACCGCCACGGCGGCATCCCCGTCATCATGAAGGCGATGCTCGACGAGGGCCTGCTCCACGGTGACGCGCTCACGGTCACGGGCAGGACCCTTGCGGAGAACCTCGCCGACCTGAACCCCGACCCGGTCGACGGCACCGTCATCCACACGTTCGACGACCCGATCCACGCCAAGGGCGGCATCACGATCCTCCACGGATCGATCGCCCCGGAAGGCGCGGTCGTCAAGTCCGCCGGCTTCGACGCCGACGTGTTCGAGGGCCCCGCCCGGGTCTTCGAGCGGGAGCGCAGCGCGATGGACGCGCTCGAGGCGGGCGACATCAGCGCCGGCGACGTCGTCGTCATCCGCTACGAGGGTCCGAAGGGCGGTCCTGGAATGCGCGAAATGCTCGCCATCACGGCCGCCATCAAGGGCGCCGGCCTCGGAAAAGATGTACTACTCTTGACGGACGGTCGATTCTCAGGCGGCACAACCGGACTGTGCATCGGCCACATAGCACCCGAAGCGGTGGACGCTGGTCCCATCGCCTTCGTGCGCGATGGTGATCTGATACGGGTCGATATCGCGGCTCGCACTCTCGACCTACTCGTCGATGAGACCGAGCTGAGCTCCCGCCGCGAAGGCTGGGAGCCGCTTCCCCCGCGCTATACCCGTGGCGTCCTGGCCAAGTACTCCCGACTCGTGCGCTCCGCTGCAGAGGGCGCGACGACCGGCTGACCTCGGCTTCCGACATCCCCTCCGACTGATCGAGGAATCTCACCATGCCCGCCGAAACCACCGCGGCCATTCCACGGCCACCCGCCCGCGCTGCGACAGCGACCGCCCCCGCGCCCGTGCTCACGGGCGCCCAGGCCGTCGTCCGATCGCTCGAGCTGCTCGGCGTCACCGACGTCTTCGGACTGCCGGGCGGCGCGATCCTGCCCGTCTACGACCCGCTCATGGACTCGACCGAGCTGCGGCACATCCTGGTGCGTCACGAGCAGGGCGCCGGCCACGCGGCCGAGGGCTATGCCGCCGCGTCCAACAAGATCGGCGTCGCGATCGCGACGTCGGGTCCGGGCGCGACCAACCTCGTGACCGCCATCGCCGATGCGTACATGGACTCGGTCCCGATCGTCTGCATCACGGGCCAGGTCTTCTCGAACCTCATGGGGACGGATGCCTTCCAGGAGGCGGACATCGTCGGCATCACCATGCCGATCACCAAGCACTCCTTCCTCGTGAAGGACCCGGCCGAGATCCCCGGTGCGATCGCTGCGGCGTTCGAGATCGCGGGAACCGGTCGCCCGGGCCCCGTGCTCGTCGACATCACCAAGGACGCGCAGCAGGCGGAGGCGCCCTTCATCTGGCCGCCGAAGATCGACCTGCCCGGCTACCGGCCGGTGACCAAGGCGCACGGCAAGCAGATCCAGGCGGCGGCTCAGCTGCTCGCCTCGGCGAAGAAGCCCGTCCTGTACGTCGGCGGCGGCGTGATCCGCGCGCAGGCTTCCGAAGAGCTGCTGAAGCTGGCAGAGACGACGGGCGCGCCGGTCGTCACCACGCTCATGGCTCGTGGCGCGTTCCCCGACTCGCACCAGCAGCACCTCGGCATGCCGGGCATGCACGGCACGGTGCCGGCGGTGCTGGCGCTGCAGGAGGCAGACCTCCTCGTGTCGCTCGGAGCTCGCTTCGACGACCGCGTCACGGGCAAGGCGGCGCTGTTCGCGCCCCATGCCCAGGTCGTGCACGTCGACATCGACCCCGCGGAGATCTCCAAGATCCGCACCGCTGACGTCCCGATCGTGGGCGACTTGAAGGACGTGCTCGTCGACCTCGAGAGCGCGTTCCGCACAGCGGCAGCGGCATCCGCTCCCGACACCGACGAATGGTGGGCGTTCCTCGACGGGCTCCGCGACGAGTTCCCCCTCGGTTACACGCAGCCCTCGGACGGGCTGATGTCGCCGCAGTACGTGATCCAGCGGATCGGCGAGCTGACCGGTCCCGAGGGCGTCTACGCCGCCGGTGTCGGACAGCACCAGATGTGGTCGGCGCAGTTCATCAAGTACGAGCGGCCGAACTCCTGGCTCAACTCCGGCGGCGCGGGAACGATGGGGTACTCCGTCCCCGCGGCGATGGGTGCCAAGGTCGCCGAGCCCGACCGCGTGGTGTGGGCGATCGACGGCGACGGATGCTTCCAGATGACCAATCAGGAGCTCGCCACCTGCACGATCAACAACATCCCGATCAAGGTCGCGATCATCAACAACTCCTCGCTCGGCATGGTGCGCCAGTGGCAGACGCTGTTCTATGACGGCCGCTATTCGCACACCAGCCTCAACACCGGCCACGGCACGGTGCGGATCCCCGACTTCGTGAAGCTGGCCGAGGCGTACGGCTGCCTCGCGATCCGCGTCGAGAAGGAGGAGGACGTGGATGCCGCCATCCAGACGGCGCTCGAGACGAACGATCGTCCTGTCGTGATCGACTTCGTGGTGAGCGCCGACGCGATGGTGTGGCCGATGGTGCCGCAGGGCGTCAGCAACAGCTTCGTCCAGTACGCCCGCGACCACGCTCCGGCGTTCGATCAGGAGGACTGAGCCATGTCGAGCCACGTGCTGAGCCTCCTCGTGGAGGACAAGCCGGGTCTGCTGACCCGTGTCGCAGGGCTCTTCGCCCGGCGCGGATTCAACATCGAGTCGCTCGCGGTGGGCGTCACCGAGGTGCCCGGACTCTCGCGCATCACCGTCGTCGTCGACGTCGACGAGCTTCCTCTCGAGCAGGTGACGAAGCAGCTGAACAAGCTGGTCAACGTCATCAAGATCGTCGAACTGGATGCCGCGGCATCCGTTCAGCGCGAGCACATGCTCGTGAAGGTGCGCGCCGACAACCAGACGCGCTCCAACGTGCTCGAAGTCATCAGCCTCTTCCGTGCGCAGGTCATCGACTACGCGCCGGATGCGCTGGTGGCCGAGATCACCGGCGACAAGGGCAAGGTCGAAGCCTTCCTGCGCGCTGTCGAGCCCTTCGGGGTCAAAGAGCTCGCCCAGTCGGGCCTGCGTCGCCATCGGCCGAGGCGGCAAGAGCATCACCGAGCGCGTGCTGCGCGGCTAGAACCCATCACCCACCTCTCCGGCTCTGAGCACGTCGAAGGGCCGGGAACACGACGCCTCGACAAGCTCGAGGACCGAAGTCAAGCAAGGAGAAACACCATGGCTGAACTCTTCTACGACAAGGACGCCGACCTGTCGCTCATCCAGAGCAAGAAGGTCGCGATCGTCGGGTACGGCTCGCAGGGCCACGCCCACGCGCAGAACCTGCGCGACTCCGGCGTCGAGGTCGTCATCGCGCTGAAGGACGGCTCGAAGTCGACCGAGAAGGCCCAGGACGAGGGCTTCGAGGTCAAGTCGGTCGCCGACGCCGCCGAGTGGGCGGACGTCATCATGATCCTCGCGCCCGACCAGCACCAGCGCTCGATCTTCACCGAGAGCATCAAGGACAAGCTGACGCCCGGCAAGACGCTCGCGTTCGCGCACGGCTTCAACATCCGCTTCGGCTACATCCAGGCGCCCGAGGGCGTCGATGTGATCCTCGTCGCGCCGAAGGCTCCGGGCCACACGGTGCGCCGCGAGTACGTCGCCGGCCGCGGCATCCCGGACATCATCGCTGTGGAGCAGGATGCCTCGGGTCAGGCGTGGGAGCTCGCGAAGTCGTACGCGAAGGCCATCGGCGGCACGCGCGCCGGTGTCATCAAGACGACCTTCACCGAAGAGACCGAGACCGACCTGTTCGGTGAGCAGGCTGTGCTCTGCGGCGGTGTGTCGCAGCTCGTCCAGTACGGCTTCGAGACGCTGACCGAGGCGGGCTACCAGCCGCAGATCGCGTACTTCGAGGTGCTCCACGAGCTCAAGCTCATCGTCGACCTCATGTGGGAGGGCGGCATCGCCAAGCAGCGCTGGTCGGTCTCGGACACCGCCGAGTACGGCGACTACGTCTCGGGTCCTCGCGTCATCGACCCGCACGTCAAGGAGAACATGCAGGCCGTTCTCGGTGACATCCAGTCGGGCGCCTTCGCCGAGCGCTTCATCGCGGACCAGGATGCCGGTGCCCCCGAGTTCCTCGCGCTCCGCGAGAAGGGCGCCCAGCACCCGATCGAAGAGGTCGGCAAGGAGCTCCGCGGCCTGTTCGCGTGGAAGCAGCAGGACGAGGACTACGTCGAGGGCAGCGCGGCGCGCTAGCGCCGCGGTGCGCCCGACGCCTGGGTTGAGTAGCCCCGCGAAGCGGAGCGTATCGAAACCAGGGCAGCGCGGCGCGCTGAGCTCCCGATCTTCGGGGGCCGGCGCTGACTTCTGACCGAAGCGCGTCCGGCTCCCGATTTCCGCGCACCGCGCGCATCTTCTCGCGGTGCGTCAGGGCCGCCCCCTACGAAGGGGCGGCCCTTCTCATTTCGCCGACTCTCTCGTTGCGATCGGTCGACGGGCAGCGCCGTCAGGCGGGCGCGAGGAACGGCTCGGTGCGGAAGTCCTCGGCGTCGAGGATCGTGACGGTCGACTCGTCCACCTCGACGAAGGCGCCGGGCAGGTCGCTGAGCGGCTCAGACACCACGACGCGCGCTTTCGCGCCGAACGCCCGCAGCCGCTCGTTGTCGGGGTAGGTCTCCTGAAGGGTCGTCATGTCGACGGAATGGAACAGCGTGCGGGAGCGTCCGGCCGTCGAGTAGCGGAAAGCCCAGAGGGTGCGGCCGTCGCTCACGGCGAACGTGCCCTGGACAGAATCGCGGATGCCGTGCTCCTCGGCCGTGCGCTCGACCAGGCGGATCGCCCGACCGAGTCCGGCGACGGGGTCCTCCTGCAGGCCGAAGGTGAGCGCGAGATGGAAGATCACCTCGGAGTCCGTCGTGCCGCGGACGAGCGGGAAGAGCTCGGGATCCACCGCCAGCAGGAGGTCGCGGCGGAGCCGGGAGAAGTGCGCCAGACCTCCGTTGTGCATGAAGAGCCAGCGCCCGTATCGGAACGGATGGCAGTTGGTCTGCTGGATGGGCGGCCCCGCCGCCGCCCGCACATGCGCGAGGAAGAGCGGACTCTCGATCGAGCGCGTGAGCTCCCGCAGATTCTCGTCGTGCCACGCAGGCTCGATGCTGTGGAACAGCGCGGGCGCGGCGCCGGCGGCGGCATCCTTGCCATACCAGCCGATTCCGAACCCGTCACCGTTCACCGTCTCGAACCCGAGCGGCGAGTTGAGCGACTGCGCAACCAGGGAGTGCCTGGTCTCGAGGATCAGTGTGGAGGGCTGGAGCGGCTCTCCCGCGTATGCGAGCCAACGGCACATGCGACACCTCCGTCTGGCGGCGTCAGCGGCGGCGCCGTCCAAGGCGACGCTAGTCGCCACGTGACGTCGGTCATACCCCGCGGGCCGCTCCCGTGCCGGAGCAGGGAGCAGATCAGCCGGCGCGGTGGTCGGTGGGGCGTTCGCGGCGCCGGGTGAGCGCCAGACCGAGAGCGCCGACGGCGACCGCGGCCGCGCCGGCGGCGAGCCAGGGCGCTGCGTCGGCGCCGGTGACGGCCAGGTTCTCGTCCGCCAGGAACGACAGCCGGCCCGACATCGCGCCGGACTCGCCGTTGTCCGTCGCGCCGATGAGCTCGACGGTCACCGTGACGGTGCCGGCACCGGCCGCGAAGGCGACGGGGCCGGCGAGCGCCGTCGGATCGAGGCAGCGGCCTGCCGAGTCGCACACTTCGATGTCGACGGTCGAGGCTGTCGTCGGCTCAGCACCCCGGACCGCTCCAGCCATGCGAATGACACGAGATCGGCGTTGCGCTCGAGCGTGTAGGTCGCCGAGTCGGTCTGCGGGATGCCCGGCACCAGCCCCGGGAACTCGAGGGTGAACTCGGGGGTCGGGCGCAGCGCGTGCGGGGAGGAACGGCGTCAGCGCGAGTCCGAGACCCAGGGCAACCGACCCTGCCGCGAGCGCGGCGAGCGCACTCACACTGAACCTGCGATAGCGGTTCATGCGGAGTCCTCCACGGTCACCGGATGTCGCTCACGAGGCGATGCCGGCAGCAGCGAGAGCGCGATCAGAGCGAGGACGGCGACGGCGAGCGGAATCGCCACGGCGGGCCGCGCAAGGACCAGCACGATGCTGCCGGCTGCGGGGATGGTGAGCATGGGCTGCAGGACCGTCCCCTTCGCGTCGACGCGATACGGGTTGGGGTCGCTCGCCTTGTTGGCATCGCCGGCCATGTCGATCAGGTAGTCGGCTCCGTCGCGGGTCACGGAGGTGACGCGGTGCGTGACCAGGGTGCCGGTGACCTCGTTCGGCAGCGTGCTGACCTCGCCGACATCGACGTCCGTCACGGCGACAGGCACGGCGATCAGCAGGTCGCCCCGCTGGATCTGCGGCTGCATCGACCCCGAGACGACCACGAGCGGCTGGACCCATCCCGCGAGGTGACCGAGGAACAGAGCGCCAGAGAGCACGCCGAGGACGGCGACGACCCACAGCAGGGCCCCGCCCGACCAGCGCAGCGCTTTCATCGCCCGCGATCCTCGCTCGGTTCGGCCTTCGTCAGTCGGAGGTTCCGGTCACGATGAAGGCGATCGTCGCCGGTCTGTCCCTGGGCGGCACGGCGGGAACTCGACTGTCGTCTGTACCTGGAGGTTCCCCTCGACAGGTGTCGCGCAGGTCGGGTCGGAGGGCAGGGCAGCGCCGACAGCCGGAGACGTCACGGTCGCCGTGACCGTCGGCCCCGGCGGTCGTGAACAGCGCGCCGGTGAGAGCGGGCGTCGTGACACGCCGTGACTGTTGCCGGCGGCGGTGCCGACGTTGCACAGCTCAGAAGGGCACATCGATCGATCTCGCCGGGCGACAGGTCCGCCAGCGCGGCAGAAGTGAGCACGATCGGAGCCGTCGCCGATGTGTCGCCGGGCACGCCACGTCCTGCCACGTGGTCCGCGTCAGCGCTGTCCCTGCAGGTCGAAGCTGCTGGCGGTCGCTGTCGCGCTGAAGAACACGTCGTCCGTCCAGGCGGCCGTCGTGATCGCCGCCCCGATCCCGAGCACGGCGATGCCGGCGAGAACGAGACGGAGAGTCGGCCGCTTGCGGCCTTCTGACTTGTCCATGCTTTCCTCCTTGTGTGTGGGTTGTTCATTCCAGCGGGTGGTTCAGTAAGCGCAGGACGCGATGGTGACGGGCGCGAAGTTCGCGACAGTTCCGAGTCATCGGCGGCATACCCCTGCAGCGTGACGAGATAGTCCGGCGCCCGTCGCGCCCTGCGCTTGGTTGTAGCCCGGCGGGCCGCCCGCCCAGTGCGTGTAGGTGATCCACTGGTCGTGTTCGGCCTGGGTGATCGCACCGGCGGCGAGCTGCTCGTCGAGGAATGTCTTCCAGTTGAACGACAGGGTGAATCCGACGTAGAACGGCTGATGGCCGTCGACGGTCCCGGCCACGCACGGCATGCTGCCGTTGCGTACGAAGTTCGAGCGGGCCGCTGCGTATAGGTGTCCGGCCCGGGAGGCTGCCATGCCGGCTCGGGGACGTTACGGCACACGCCTTGGCCGTGTAGCTCTCCGTGGCGGAGGCGTACTGGGACTCGGCAGTCGGGAGTCATCTGATAGCGGCGCCGTCGTCGAGTAGTCCGATGCCGGCGCGAAGTTGTACGGCCGTCCTCGCCGTAAGATCTGGCCCTGGAACCCGTTGAATGGCGGCACGTTGTTGAACGGGCGGCTGATCCGTCTCGATCACGACGATCCATGGGACCGGCGTCTGCAGAGGTCGTCCGGATCTCGACCTGAAGCAGACGTTCGTCGGCGTCGGGATTGCCGACGTTGTCGGGACCTGACCAGACCGGGGGTCCGACGAAGATGGTGTCAGGTCCGGGATACACGGGGCCGACCGTCTCGGGCGGCGGCTGCTCGATCGCGGTGACCGACATCGTCGCGCCGCCCTTGTCGACCCACGCGCTCATCGTCGGCGCGACGCTCGCGCCGAGCGCGACTCCCGCCGCCATCGCGACCAGCGCGATGACGATTCGCGCGTCCCGGTCGCCCATCATGGCACCGAGGTGACCCAGATCTTGATGACGAGCCGACTGGTGGAGCCGTACTGACCGGTGAAGTCGGCGTTCGTCGTGAAGTGGATGATTCCCTCGACGTCGTTCTCCGGGTCCTCCACCGACGAATCCTCACAGGAGTTGGCGGGGATGATCGTGCCGATGTTGATGTTCTCGACTTCGATCGATCCGGGTTCGATGAGGCGGACGTCCGGGAGCGTGCTGGCCGTCGCGGTCGGTGGTGATCTCGTCGAGCGTGGCATCGGTGATCCGTCCGTCGACGTCGCCGGCGTTGCAGAGGAACACGTCGCCCGACATAGCTGTGCGCAGGGAGCGCATCCGTGATCGGAGGGATGACGATCTCGAAGCCGTCGTCGAAGGTGTCGGGATCGCCGGGCAGGCCGACGTCCTGCCACTCCTCGGTCGAGGTGGACCGACCGCCGCCGACGGCGCCGAGATCCGGCGCCGAGGCGAACCGTGCCTGGATGTCGAAGGTGCCGCTCGCCGCAGATGCCCCGAAGCTCACGTCATCGACCCAGGCCGCGCTCGTCACTCCGGCCGACAGCCCGACCGCGAGCGCACCGGCGGCGATGAGTGCCGTGAGGCGACTCCCCGTCACCGCCGATCGCGCGCGAACCCGGGCCATGAATCCTTCCCAGAGCCTCCGTGTTCGAATCCTCCCACAACGCGCCCCGCTACGCTGTTGACGTGCCTGCCGGACGCGACGACGATGCCCTGACGTGGGACGGCGACGACGATCCCACCCTGGATGCGCGTTCGAGAGCGACAGCGCCGGGCGAGGACGATCACGGCTTCGACGGCTGCCGAGCCCAGCTCAGGCCCAGGCGACGCCGGCGCGCTTCCCGACGGGTTCACCGCGGTCGGGAAGGGCAGTGAGAGCCTGCACACCGACTCCGACGACCGACGCTGACGGCCAAACTGCGGGAAAGAGCCGCGCACCCCTGAGCAACGCGGCCCTCATCGGCTTCGGCATCTTCGGCGGTGTCTACCTGCTGCTCACCATCGGATGGCTGCTGGGCGTGGCCCGGCTGCAGCTCGTCGCCGGGCTCTTCCTCGACCCCGTCGCCTTCCAGTTCGCCTTCTGGCTCGCCGTGGCCGCGCTCCCGCTGTGGTTCGTCACGGTGCTGTGGTTCACCCGGACCAGTGCGACGTGGGTGCGATTCTCCTTGCTCGGCGCGGGCGCCGTCCTGCTGATTCCGTGGCCCTTCGTCCTCGCAGGAGCAGCGCTGTGACCGCCGCCGACGCTCGCGCCACGCACTCCACGGCTTCCGGTGTGGCTGATCGTCGCGATCGCCGGAGTCTTCGCGCTGCTCTACGCGTATGTCGTCTGGACCGCACTCGGCTTCCTCGTCCAGCAGGCGAGCGGTGTCGAGGGGCTCAGCGGCTACGGCTGGTTCGTCCTGATCCTGCCCGTCGTCGTACCGCTCGTCGTCTTCGGGCTGGCGTTCGCCATCGGCTGGCGCCGCGGCGCGGGGCAGTTCGCGCTCGTCCTCCTGACGGGACTCGCAGTCGTGGCGGCGTTCTGGCTCAACGTCTTCGCCTATGCGGCGGCGTCGACCGCGCTCTACGGCTGAGCGCGCGACCGCCTCTACGGCTGAGGGCGTCGACCGCCCTCTACGCCTGAGCGCGTCGCCGTTCTCGGCACCTGAACGTCGTCACACGGTTCGGGCGCGGGCCGCGCCCACGGTAGGCTGACACGGCCGGCCCCGGCGCTGTGCGGCACGGCATCCCACCGCCTCTGCCGTCGTGCACCGCTCCGAAAGTCTTCCGCTGTGTCCAAGCCTGTCGTCCTGATCGCCGAAGAACTCTCACCCGCCACGATCGATGCCCTCGGGCCCGACTTCGACGTGCGCAACGTCGATGGCACCGACCGCCCTGCACTGCTCGCGTCGCTCGCCGACGCCGACGCGGTGCTCATCCGCTCGGCGACTCGGATCGACGCCGAGGCCCTCGCGGCCGCTCCGGGACTCAAGGTCGTTGCGCGTGCGGGCGTCGGGCTCGACAACGTCGACATCAAAGCCGCCACGAGCGCCGGCGTGATGGTCGTGAACGCTCCGACCTCCAACGTCATCTCGGCCGCCGAGCTCACGGTCGGGCACATCCTGAGCCTTGCTCGCCACGTCCCGGCCGCCCACGCGTCGCTTGCCGCCGGCCAGTGGAAGCGCAGCTCGTTCACGGGGATCGAGCTGTTCGAGAAGACGGTCGGCATCTTCGGTCTCGGCCGAATCGGAGCCCTGGTCGCCGAGCGCCTCCGCGCCTTCGGCGTGCGGGTCGTGGGCTACGACCCCTACGTGACGCCCGCCCGCGCACAGCAGCTTCAGGTCGAGCTGCTGTCGTTCGACGAGGTGCTCGCGCAGAGCGACTTCGTCACGGTGCACATGCCCAAGACGCCCGAGACGACCGGGATGATCGGCGAGGCGCAGTTCGCGATCATGAAGCCCACCGCGTTCGTCGTGAACGTCGCGCGCGGTGGACTCATCGACGAAGAGGCGCTCCACACGGCGCTGACGACCGGCGAGATCGCGGGCGCCGGCCTGGACGTCTTCACGAGCGAGCCGCCCAAGGCCGACTCGAGCGCCGCACGACTGCTCGACCTGCCCAACGTCGTCGTGACTCCGCACCTCGGTGCCAGCACCGAAGAGGCGCAGGAGAAGGCCGGGGTCTCGGTCGCCCGCTCGGTCAAGCTCGCCCTCGAGGGCGACCTGGTTCCGGATGCCGTCAACGTCGCGGGCGGTGTCATCGACCCGTTCGTGCGCCCCGGGATCGCGCTCGTCGAGAAGCTCGGCCAGTTCTTCACCGGTCTCGCCTCGAGCGCGCTCACGAGCCTCGACATCGAAGTGCGCGGCGAGCTCGCGGCGTACGACGTCAGCGTCTACCGCCTCGCGGCGCTCAAGGGCATCTTCACCAACATCGTGAGCGAGAACGTCTCGTACGTGAACGCGCCGCTGTTCGCCGAGCAGCGCGGCATCGAGACCCGACTCATCGTCGAGGCCGAGAGCCCGCTCTACCGCAACATCACGATCCTTCGCGGAACCCTGTCGGACGGCACCGTCCTCACGGTCGAGGGCACCCTCGCCGGCACCCGCATGGTTCCCAAGGTCGTCGGCATCAACGGCTACGAGATCGAAGTGCCGTTCGAGCGGTACCACGTCGTCATGCGCTACCAGGATCGTCCCGGAATCGTCGCGATCTACGGCAAGGAGCTCGGCGACGCCGAGATCAACATCGCCGGACTCCAGGTCGCCCACCCCGATGCGAGCGGGCGCGCCCTCTCGGTTCTCACGGTCGACTCGCCGGTGCCCGACGAGATCCTCGACGAGATGCGCAAGGCGGTCGGGGCAGACCTGTTCCGCCAGATCGAGATCTCCGAGGCCTGAGCGCCCCGGGCGCGCGATCAGGGCCGCGCGGCGGCCTCGACAAGCGCCACGAGCCGATCGAGCGCGGCCCCCTTCGGCACCACGCCGGCGACCGACTCATCGCCGAGCGCGTTGTTGAAGTAGAGCCCGTCGCTCACCAGCATCACAAGGTCGAGAGCCGCGGCATCCTTCGTGAACGGGCGAAGCGCGTCCTGCCATCGGTGACGCATGTCGTGCAGAGCCGCGCTCGCGGCGCTGCTGCCGCCCTGCGCCAGCCGTGACACCGCGATGATCGCGCGGTCGAGCGGGTCGTCGTCCATGACGGACGTGCGCAGGAAGTAGGCGACCGGCCCCTCGGAGGCGGCGGCCATCTGGTCGATGTCGTCGGTGACGAGGCCGCCGAGACGCGCGATGAGTCCGGCCTCGAGCGCGTCCTTCGAGGCGAAGTGGTAGAGCAGACCGCCCTTCGACACGCCCGCCTCGCGGGCGGTGGCCTCGATCGTCGCGGCCCGCTCGCCGTTCTCGATGAGGGTCGCCTCGAAGGCGTCCAGCACGCTTTCACGGGCGCGGGGAGGGCGGCTCATGGCTCGATCGTAGCGAGGGTCGGCGGTCGGTGCATTGCGTGCGCAAGGCTGTTACTATACCGGCTGGACGGTTTACTAATGATGACTCTCACTCAAGAACTTCGCATCGCCGACGCCAACGCCACCAAAGTGGGGTGGCGCGGCTGGGCGGCGCTTGTCGTGCTCATGCTGCCCGGTGCTGCTGGTCTCGGTCGACAACACGGTCCTGAGCTTCGCACTGCCGCAGATCGCCCTCGATCTCGAGCCCACGGGCGTGCAGCAGCTCTGGATCATCGACGCCTATCCGCTGGTCCTCGCGAGCCTGCTGGTGACGATGGGCACGCTCGGCGACCGGTTCGGACGGCGGCGGATGCTGCTCATCGGCGCCACCGGCTTCGCCACTGTCTCCGCTCTCGCTGCCTTCGCGCCGACCGCAGCGGTGCTCATCGCGGCGCGCGCACTCATGGGCGTGTTCGGCGCGATGCTCATGCCCTCGACCCTCTCGCTTCTGCGCAGCATCTTCACGGACCGCGACCAGCGTCGCCTCGCCATCGCGATCTGGGCCTCCATGTTCTCGGCAGGGTCGGCACTCGGCCCGATCGTCGGCGGGTTCCTCCTGGCGCACTTCGCGTGGGGATCCGTGTTCCTGATGGCGGTGCCCGTGCTCGTGCCGCTGCTCGTGCTCGCACCGCTCCTCGTGCCCGAGAGCCGGGATCCCCACCCTGGCCGCATCGATCCCCTCAGCATCCTGATGTCGCTCGGCACGATGGTGCCGATCGTCTACGCGATCAAAGAGCTGGCGGTGCACGGCTTCGACCGTGACGATCGCGGTCCTGTTCGCCGTCGGCGCCGGGTTCGGCATCCTGTTCGTCCGTCGCCAGTTGCGCGCGGACACGCCGATGCTCGATATGCGCCTCTTCGGCCGCGGGTCCTTCACCGGCGCGCTCCTCGTCAACCTGCTGAGCGTCGTCGCGCTCGTCGGGTTCCTCTTCTTCGTCGCGCAGCACCTGCAGCTGATCATGGGCCTCAGCCCCCTCGAGGCGGGCTTGGCGCTCGTGCCGGGGCTCGCGGCCATGATCGTGGCGGGCCTCATCGTGGTGCCGATCTCGAAGCGCTGGTCGCCCCGGGTCATCGTGCCGGCGGCCCTCACACTGTCTGTCGTCGGGTACGTCATCGTCGCCGTGACAGCCGGCGAAGGCACGACCGCGGCGATCACGGCCGCGTTCGTCGCGCTGGGAATCGGCATCGGCATGGCCGAGACCGTCTCCAACGAACTCATCCTCTCCAGCGCTCCGCCCGAGAAGGCCGGCGCAGCGAGCGCCGTCTCAGAGACCGCGTACGAGCTGGGCGCCGTCCTCGGGACTGCCGTGCTCGGCGGCCTCCTCACCGCGCGCTACCGAGAGGGACTGGTGCTTCCCGAGGGTCTGACGGCAGACGCTGCCGATGCGGCACGCGAAACGCTCGCAGGCGCGATGCACACGGCCGACTCGCTGGGCGGCGCACTGGGAGAGGCGGTTCGGGATGCCGCGGCCCACGCGTTCGACGCGGGGGTCACGGTGACGGCGCTCATCGGTGCGGTCCTCGTCGCTCTCGCTGCCGTCATCGCGGCGGTTACGCTGGGAAGGTCCCGCACCGCGCCGGCCGATCACTGACCCGCGGCGCATCCCCCAGCAAGGAGAGCAATGTCGCGTGTCGTGAAGCTCGCTGTCATCCCGGGTGACGGCATCGGCCCCGAGGTCATCGCCGAGGCCGAGAAGGTGCTGGACGCCGCCACGGCGGGGAGCGGCATCCGTTTCGAGAAGACGCACTTCTCGCTCGGCGCGGCGCGCTTCCTCGAGACGGGCGACACGCTGACCGATGCCGATCTCGAGTCGATCAAGGGGCACGACGCGATCCTGCTCGGAGCCGTCGGGGGAGTGCCCGGCGACCCGCGGCTGAAGGACGCCAACATCGAGCGGGGGCTGCTGCTGAAGCTGCGGTTCGAGCTCGACCACTACGTCAACCTCCGGCCGTCGAAGCTGTACCCGGGAGCGCCGGGTCCCCTCGCGGATCCGGGCGAGATCGACTTCGTCGTGGTGCGCGAGGGCACCGAAGGTCCGTACGTCGGCAATGGCGGGTCGATCCGGCGCGGGACTCCCCACGAGGTGGCCAACGAGACATCCGTCAACACGGCGTTCGGCGTGGAGCGCGTCGTCCGCTACGCGTTCGACCTCGCTGAGCGCCGTGGCAAGAAGCTCACCCTCGTGCACAAGACCAACGTCCTCGTGCACGCCGGGGGCATCTGGAAGCGGCTGGTCGATCAGATCGCCGAGGAGCACCCCGAGGTGACCGTAGACTATGTCCACGTCGACGCGGCCACCATCTACCTGGTCACGAACCCCGGTCGCTTCGATGTGATCGTCACCGACAACCTCTTCGGGGACATCCTCACGGATCTGGCAGGCGCCGTCACCGGTGGCATCGGCCTCGCCGCTTCGGGCAACATCAATCCCGACGGCGCGTTCCCCTCGATGTTCGAGCCCGTCCACGGTTCGGCGCCTGACATCGCAGGACAGCAGAAGGCCGATCCCACCGCCGCGATCCTGTCCATCGCCCTGCTGCTCGACCACCTCGGGCTGCGGGACGAAGCACACCGTGTCACCCGCACGGTCGAGGACGACATCGCCCAGCGCGGAGCCTCCGCACGTACGACAGCGCAGATCGGCGACGCCATCGCATCGGCGCTCCAGGCGTAACCTGGTAGCGCGCCGACGTCGCCGCAGACGACACAGTCAGGACACGACATGACCCTCATCGATTCCGAGCCCGACACCGGACTCGCCCCCCTCGAGTTCGCCGTCACCCGAAACCTCGCCGCGAAGAGCCCCGCCCAGCGTGAGGCGATCCTCGTCGATCCCGGCTTCGGCACGAGCTTCACCGACCACATGGTCGACGTCTGCTGGTCGGTCCGCGGCGGCTGGCACCGTCCGCGCGTCCAGCCCTACGGCCCGATCACCCTCGACCCCGCCGCAGCCGTGCTGCACTACGGCCAGGAGATCTTCGAGGGCATCAAGGCCTACCGGCACGCCGACGGCTCGATCCACACCTTCCGGCCCGACCAGAACGGCCGTCGGCTGCAGCGTTCCGCGCGGCGCCTCGCTCTGCCCGAGCTGCCGGTGTCGTACTTCCTGCAGTCGCTGCGCGAGCTCATCGCCGTCGATGGCGACTGGGTGCCTTCGGGCGAGGACCAGAGCCTGTACCTCCGCCCGTTCATGTTCGCCAAGGAGGCGTTCCTCGGGCGTGCGTCCCGCACAGAAGGTCGCGTACTACCTGATCGCGAGCCCGGCGGGCGCCTACTTCAAGGGCGGCGCGCGGCCGGTCTCGATCTGGCTGAGCGAGGACTACTCGCGTGCGGGCAAGGGCGGAACGGGTGCGGCCAAGACGGGCGGCAACTACGCCGCGAGCCTGCTGCCGCAGTCCGAGGCGTACGAGAACGAATGCGACCAGGTGGTCTTCCTCGACCAGGACCGCAACGTCGAAGAACTCGGCGGCATGAACGTGGTGTTCGTCTTCAAGGACGGCACGATCGTCACCCCGCAGTCGGACTCGATCCTCGAGGGCATCACGCGCGACTCGATCCTCCAGCTCGCCATCGACCGCGGGTCACAAGGTGGAGGGTCGCAGCATCTCGCTCGACGAGTGGCGTCAGGGCGTGGCATCCGGTGACATCGTCGAGGTGTTCGCGTGCGGTACGGCCGCGGTCGTCACACCCATCGGCGTGCTCAAGGGCAAGGACTTCCTCGACGAGCAGCCCACCGGCTCGCTGGCGCTGTCGCTGCGTCAAGAGCTGACCGACATCCAGTACGGGCGCGTCGAAGACAAGCACAACTGGCTGGTGCGTCTCGACGCCTGACCCGCGAAATGGGCGCCCCGCGCCTCGGAACCGCCTCCTGCCGACGGCAGGGGGCGGTTCGTCATTTCGGCATGCTGCTCGAGTGCGGTGCCGCCGGTCGAGGCGGCCTGATACCCAAGCCGGTCCTGCAGCGATGTCCCGGTGGGTGTCTCTGAGCCGCTCACCGGGGCGTCGGCCCGCGCTGCATCGGCAGTGGGGCGGCTCGGTGCGGTCGCTAGGCTGACGGGGTGAGAATCGTGCGCTTCAGCCATCAGGACGCCATCAAGTTCGGGATCATCGACGAGGACGAACTCGTCGTACTCGCGGGGGATCCGCTGTTCGCCGGGTTCGACACGACCGGCGAACGGGTGTCAGTTCGCGACATCGCTCTGCTCGCGCCGGTCATCCCGCGCTCGAAGGTCGTCTGCGTCGGGCGCAACTATCGGGATCATGCCGCGGAACTCGGCAACGATGTGCCGACGGCGCCGATGCTCTTCTTCAAGCCCAACACCTCGGTCATCGGACCCGGTGACGCCATCGTGCTGCCGCCGCAGTCGGAGCGGATCGACTTCGAAGGGGAGCTTGCGGCGGTCATCGGTCGTGTCGCGAAGAACGTGCCGGCAGAGAGCGCGCTGGATTACGTCTTCGGCTACACGATCGGCAACGACGTGACCGCGCGCGACCTGCAGAAGACGGACGGCCAATGGGCGCGCGCCAAGGGGTTCGACACCTTCTGCCCGCTCGGACCCGCGATCGAGACCGACTTCGACCCGACAGGTGACGCGGTGGTGACCACCCGCGTGAACGGCGAAGTCCGCCAGCAGGGTCCGATCAGCGACATGATCTTCTCCCTCGCGGACGTCATCGCCTACGCGTCGGCCGCCTTCACGCTTCTGCCGGGCGACGTCATCCTGACCGGCACGCCCGCAGGCGTCGGGCCCTTCGTGGCCGGTGACACGGTCGAGGTCGAGGTGACCGGACTCGGCATCCTTCGCAACACCGCCCGAAAAGCATAGGAGGCGCGGTGCGGGGCGGAGACGGCGAAGTCCCGACCATCGCCATGGTCGCCGCGGTCCAGCGGCGAACCGTCCGGGTCCTTTCGGCCGGGCAGGTTCTGGGCGGAGTCGCGTTCGGGGCGACGCTGTCTCTGGGCGCCGTTCTGGCCGCCGACATCTCAGGCGACGATTCGCTCTCGGGGCTCGCGGCGGCGTCGGTCACGTTCGGCACGGCCCTCTTCGCGGTGCCGCTCGCCGCCCTCGCTCGCCGGGCGGGCCGCAGGTGGTCGCTGACGACCGGCATGGCGATCGCGCTCGTGGGAGTCACGCTCGTCGTGGCGGCCGGGCGCCACGCGCGTGTTCCCGCTGCTGCTCGTCGCGTTCCTCCTCATCGGCGCAGGGCAGACGGCCAACCTCCAGTCGCGCTTCGCCGCCACCGATCTCGCCACGGATGCTTCGCGCGGACGCGCCCTGTCGATCGTCGTGTGGGCGACCACCATCGGTGCCGTGCTCGGCCCCAATCTCGCCGGGCCGGGCGAGACGATCGGTCGCGCGGTGGGGATGCCGCCGCTCACAGGCCCGTATCTCTTCACGGTCATCGCGCAGCTGCTCGCGATCGCCCTCTATCTCGCCGCGCTGAGGCCCGACCCGCTGCTCGTCGCGCAGCGCGCGGCAGTGAGCAGAGATCGCGCACAGGGCATCGACGCGATCCTGAAGCCCGACCGCCCACGCGCCGCCCGGTACGCCATCCTGACCGTCGCCGCCTCACACGGGGTGATGGTGTCGGTCATGGCGATGACGCCCGTGCACCTCCTTCACCATGGCGCCGAGCTGAGCGTCATCGGGTTCACTCTGAGCCTGCACATCGCCGGCATGTACGCGCTGGCGCCGGTGTTCGGCATCCTCTCCGACAAGTTCGGGAGGATCCCGACCATCCTGATCGGGCAGGGCCTTCTCGTCGCTGCGCTGCTCACTGCCTCGTTCGGGCAGGAGTCGACACCGGCAGTCACCGTCGCGCTGATTCTGCTCGGCCTCGGCTGGAGCGCCTCGACCGTGGCAGGGTCCGCACTGCTCACCGAAGCATCGTCGGAGAAGATGCGCACGAGGCGTCAGGGGTTCAGCGACTTCGTGATGAGCATCGTCGCCGCCTCCGGTGCGATTCTCTCCGGTGTCGTGCTGGGCTGGATCGGGTACGGCGGCCTCGCGCTGAGCGTGGGCGTCGCGGTGGTGGTGGTGTGCGCGCTTTCGCCGATGGCATTGAGGATGTCGCGTACGGCGGTCGCGCCACCGGCCTCCCCGTGAATCCGACCGGGGGAGTGGGTGGCAGGCGCCGTGTCAGCGCCCCAGCGCCGCAAGGGCGAGGTCGACGTCCTCAGCGTCGTTGAAGACGTGGAAGGCCACGCGTGCGCGTCCGAAGCGACCCGACGCGGTGATCCCGGCGGCGCCGAGCCGCGCGAGGTCGGACCCATCCGGATCGGCCCAGGTGACGATGGCACTCGAGCGGTCGGGCACCTCGAGGTCCATCGTCTGCCGGAACCGCGTCGCGAGCCCGGTCGTGTGAGCCGCGACGGCCTCGGCGTCGAGCGAGGTGAAGTGCTCGAGCGCCGGCTCCGCGCCGACGAAGGCCTGCCAGGCGGGCGACACATCGAAACGGCGCGCGTCAGCCGCCAGCCCGAAATCCCCGCCGTAGCAGGACGACCAGGGATCGGCTCCCGCATACCAGCCGGCGAAAAGAGGCGCCACCAAGCGCTGCAGCTCTTCGCCGATCGCGAGGAACGCGACCCCGCGCGGCGCGCACAGCCATTTGTAGGCGTGGCACACGAGGGCGTCGAACCGGGATGCGTCGACCGGCAGCCACCCGACAGCCTGAGTCGCATCGCAGAACGTGCGCGCGCCATGACGACGCGCGGCCTCGACGATGCTGTCGGCATCCGCAACCTCACCCGTCGCCGACTGCACCAGCGAGAACGCCACGAGCGACGTCTGCGCGCCGATCGCATCGGCGAGGGCGTGCAGGGGGACCGAGCGGACCCGGATGCCGCGCCCCGCCTGCACGAACGGCATGATCATCGAGGAGAAGTCGCACTCCGGCACCAGCACCTCGCCGCCGTCCGGCACGGCGGTCGAGAGGAGTGCCGCGAACACCGAGACCTGCGACCCGATCGCGACCCGGTCGGCCGTCGTGTGGACGAGTTCCGCGAAGAGACCGCGCGATCGTTCCACGGTCCTGCTGTATGCGGAGATGTCGATCATTCCCCGTGAAGCTGCCTCGACGTCGGCGATGACGGCGGCCCTGGTGGCTCGTGAGGGGAGACCGGCGGTGCAGGCTGCCAGATAACCGCGTCCGCCGTCGAACGAGTCATCCGCGACGGCGAGAGGCGAGCGATCGAGGGTGGTGGGCATGCATCCAGCATCCGTCGTCGTGGATCCATTCGTCTACGGCAGGTATTGCATGCTATCTATGCCTCGCGCTTATGCTTGCGACGTGGCCTCTTCAGAACTCGACGACGATCCCGACCTCGACCCCCAGTTGCTGCGTCTGGTCAAGGCGATCGCCGATGAAGGATCGATCACGGCGGCGGCGGACGCCCTGGGGTACAGCCAGCCGGCGGTCAGCCAGCAGCTCAAGCGTGCGGAGGTGCGGCTCGGGCTCGCGCTGATCGAGCGCGTCGGCCGAGGCGTGAGACTCACCGAAGCCGGCCGCGTGCTTGCGCGACATGCCCCCTCGGTCACTTCCGCACTGGATGCCGCGGCCGGCGAGCTCGCGGAGCTCCAGGGCCTGCGGTCGGGGCGTGTGCGGCTCGTGGCCTTCCCCTCGGCGTCTCCCACGATCGTGCCGAGACTGCTCGCGGACCTGGCCGAGCGGCATCCCGGAATCACGGTGACGTACGTCGAGGGCGAGCCTCCCGAGGCGGTGCAGGCGGTGCGCGACGACCGCGCCGACATCGCCTTGACGTTCAGCTATCCCGGCGACCGCGAGGACCCGCACGGCTCGAGCGCGCGCGGACTCTCGGTGCATGCGGTGGGCACCGACGATCTGCTCGCGGTTCTGCCGGTCGGGCACGCGGCCGCGGGAGAGGACGAGCTGGATGTCGCCCGGCTGGCCGACGAGAACTGGATCGCAGGCTGTCCCCGCTGCCGCGGTCATCTGCTGGAGCTCTGCGGCCGCGCGGGCTTCGAGCCGCGGATCGCCTTCGAGACCGACAACTTCGTGGCCGTGGAGGGACTTGTCGCGCAGGGCATCGGGGTGGCGACGCTGCCCCGGCTGGCGGTGGAGTCGTTCCCGCAGCTCCCCGGGGTGGTCGTCCGTCCGCTGCCGGCGGGGGAGCGGCGCACGCTCCACGTGGTGACCGCGCACCGGGCTGAGCGAGTCCCGCCCGTGCGTGCCACGCTGGCGGCCATCGCCCGGGTACTTCCTCCACCAGGGGCCGCGGCATCCCGCGCCTAGACTGGGGAGGATGTCTGCCGCACCCGATCCCCGCACCACGAGCGCGTCCGGCGCCGATGTGCGCGTCCGCTTCTGCCCTTCGCCGACCGGCCTTCCGCACGTCGGAATGATCCGCACGGCCCTGTACAACTGGGCCTACGCGCGCCACACGGGCGGCAAGATGATCTTCCGCGTCGAGGACACGGATGCCGCGCGCGACAGCGAAGAGAGCTATCGCCAGCTCGTCGACGCGCTGAGGTGGCTCAAGATCGACTGGGACGAGGGTGTCGAGACCGGCGGTCCGCACGCGCCGTACCGGCAGTCCGAGCGTCTGGACATCTATGCCGATGTGCTGCAGAAGCTGATCGACTCCGGTGCGGTGTACGAGAGCTACTCGACCGCGGAAGAGATCGATGCCCGCAACGAGGCCAACGGCCGCGCGAAGCAGCTCGGCTACGACAACTTCGATCGTCACCTCACCGACGAGCAGAAGGCGGCCTTCCGCGCCGAGGGGCGCGAGCCCGCATGGCGCCTTCGCGTGGCGGACGCCGATGTGACATTCGTCGACCTCATCCGCGGCGAAGTCACCTTCCCCGCCGGCTCATTCCCCGACTTCGTCGTCGTGCGCGCAGGCGGACAGCCGCTCTACACGTTCACGAATCCGGTGGACGACGCGCTGATGGGCATCACGCACGTCATCCGGGGCGAGGACCTCATGCCATCCACCGCCCGCCAGCTCTCGCTCTACACCGCGCTCATCGATGCCGGAGTGACGTCGTTCGTGCCGCGCTTCGGGCACATGCCCCTGGTGCTCGGCGAGACGGGAACCAAGAAGCTCTCCAAGCGCGACCCGCAGGCCGATCTCTTCCTGCACCGCGACCGCGGGTTCATCCATGAGGGTCTGCTGAACTATCTGGCGCTGCTCGGGTGGTCGATCGGACCCGACCGCGATGTCTTCTCGCTCGATGAGTTCACCGCCGCGTTCGACATCGCCGACGTGAACCCCAACCCGGCACGCTTCGACCAGAAGAAGGCGGAATCCATCAACGGAGACCACATCCGGATGCTGGAGCCCGCCGACTTCGCGGCCCGACTCGTGCCGTATCTCGCTGCCAAGGGACTCGTGACCGAGCCGCCGAGCGAGAAGGACAAGGCGATCATCACCGCCGCGGCTCCCTTGGTGCAGGAGCGCATGCAGCTCCTCGGCGAGGCGCCCGGACTCCTCGGGTTCCTGTTCGTCGACCAGGTCGTGCACGAGGCGGATGCTCTCGCGACGCTGCCGGCCAACGCCAATGAGGTGCTCATCGCCTCGGTGGCCGCGCTGGAGCTCGTACCGGAGTCCGAGTTCCAGACCGCCGCTGTGCAGGAGGCCCTGTCGTCGGCGCTGATCGAGGGACTGGGCCTGAAGCCCCGCGTCGCGTACGGCCCGCTCCGGGTCGCCGTCAGCGGGCGCCGCATCTCGCCGCCCCTCTTCGAATCGATGGAACTGCTCGGCAAGGCCGAGACGCTTCGCCGTCTGGCGGGTCTCGTAGAGGCGCGCAGCTGACGTCTCGGTTTGGCGGAGGCCGCTCGATCGGCTAAACTCGATCTTCGGCACGACTTCGGTCGAACGCCTTGGGGTATGGTGTAATTGGCAACACGGAGGTTTCTGGTACCTTTGTTCTTGGTTCGAGTCCAGGTACCCCAGCTTTAGAAAAACCCCCGCTCAGCGGGGGTTTTTCTGTTCGCCGGATCAGAATCCTCCCTCGTTCGCGCCGTACGATTCGTCTGATCGGGTCGGCGCCCAGAAACGAGACCAAATATCGCCGTGCAGGCATGGGCGGGGTGGTTGCGGGTGCGCTCTCACTCCAGCGGAGCGACACCCCAGTCGACCTGGTGCTCGACACCGCATGCACCGTCCACCCACGCGCGGCCGGAGCCGTCGGCGTTCATGACCTGAAGGCCCGTACATCCCTCTGACGAGGCGGAATACTCGTCGTGCGAGAAGAGGATGCGAGCCCCGTCCGGCGAATACACGGGATCGAAACTGGCCTGGAACACCCAGGACCGCGGGCTCCGGCCGCCGCGGTAGCCGGCGTCCTGCGTCAGGTCTACCCACCCGCCGCCGGTGGAAGGCACGCGGACGACGTTCGACATCGTGCCCGGATGATTGCCCATCTGCTCCAAGATCAGGTACCGACCATCAGGCGACCACGCCGCGTCGCCCACGGCGTGACCAGGCGCGACCACCTGGTTGGGATGCGATCCGTCGAGGTTCACGACCCAGAGCGACGATGTCTCTCCCCTCCAACTCCAGGGGGCCGGGGTTACCTTCCCGCCCTGGAAGTAGGTGTACGCCAGCTTGGTGCCGTCCGGCGAGAAACGCGGGGCGTCAAGCCACACCGCACGTGGCGCATCGGGGAGCGCGATGACCAGGTGCAGGTCGGTACCGTCGGGGCGGACGACATAGATGCCCTGAGCCGCGGGATAGTCGCCGCCGTCAGACGTGAACGCAATCCATTCCCCGGTGGGCGACCAGGAAGGCGCTCCCGAAATGCCGCCCATGTCGGTGACCTGCTCCCGATCGGAACCGTCTGCCGCCATCGTGAATACTTCTATCACGACCTGCTCAGCGTCCTCGGGACTCACCCAGGCAGACTCGAATGCGATGCGTTCGCTGTTGGGGGACCAGTTCGGCCACCCGTTTTCGACGATCTGCGGATCAAACTGGGTGATCTGATGCTGAGCGTTCAGATCGGGATTCGCTGTCCAGATCTGCCAGGTGTCGTGCTCGTCTATACGCATGAACGCGATGCGGCCGTTTTCTGGGCCCGCCGTCGCGGATGCCGAGGGCGCCGCTGCCGCGCCGATCAGCCCCAGAACCGCTGCGGTGAGAAGGCCCAGCCCTCGCATTCCTCGCATCACGTCCCCCTCAGTGATTGAGGTCATCTCGCAGCCGAGGCGACCATCGCAGACGGTACGCCCGTTTTCGCTCCGCCGACAGGGGTACTCAACGCCGACTGGCGATCCTGAGTTGACGCACGTCAATGCGCCCCATGTCCGCTTGCAGCACTTTCGTCGCATCTCAGCCCGACATTCGCGAAGCTGTGGGCCCGCGATTGGGCGTGAGTCCAGCGACGTCTGAATCCGGCTCCAGGGGGACCTCGTCGTTCTTGATCAGATGGAGCACGCGAGGCGCGCGCCGACCCGGTTCTTCTGTTCCTTCTCCCCGTCGTGGGCCTTCTTGATCGACGGCCGCATGGTGCTTTCAAGCGCCTGGCCGGTAGTGTGCGGCGTATGGAGGAGGACCGGATCGCGCAACCCACCCGCGGCTACGTGGCCGTGGCGTGGATCGTCGCCCTTCTCGTCGGCGCTGCGGCCGCCGTCGGTATCGGACTTCTTACTCAAGATCTCCTGATAGGCGTCATCGTGGGCGTGGCGGCCGCTGCCGTCATCGGCTCCTCGATAGTCCTGGGAGCCCGCCGAACCGATCGCGGAACAATCGAGGCTGCGCCGCCGTGGACAGGCGACGCGGGCATCCGGCACCACAGCGGGGGCGCACTGTAAGGTCGGCGCCCCGACCCGCTCACAATCGCCGGGACATTGAGAGCGACGGTCCCATTTGCGCGCCGGCAGCGTGTTGACTGGAGCGGCCCTTCATGATCAACACCCGGATGGAGCAGCCCATGACTGTCACCGCACGTCTCGGCAGCACGGATCTGCAGGTCAGCCGCGTCGGGCTGGGCTGCATGAGCTACGGCAATCCGGTCACCGGCCTGCACAATTGGACGCTCGACGAGGAGGCATCCCAGCCGTTCTTCCGGCAGGCTGTCGAGCTCGGCGTCACGTTCTGGGACACGGCGAACGCGTACCAGGCGGGCAGCAGCGAGGAGTTCGTCGGCCGCGCCATACGGAAGTACTCGCGCCGCGAGGACATCACCCTCGCCACCAAAGTGTTCGGACGCATGCACGACGGGCCCACCGGTCACGGTCTGTCACGCGGGGCGATCCTCGAGCAGGTCGACGCGTCGCTCGACCGGTTGGGGACCGACTACATCGACATCTACTACATCCACCGATTCGATCCGGATGTCCCCGTGGAGGAAACCATGGAGACGCTGCACGATGTCGTCCAGGCCGGAAAGGTCCGCTACCTGGGCGCGTCGTCGATGTTCGCCTGGCAGTTCGCGAAGCTGCAGACCGCCGCCGCTGTCGGCGGATGGACGCCGTTCGTGGCGATGGAGGACCAGTACAACCTCCTCAAACGCGAAGAGGAGCGGGAGATGATCCCGATGTGTCTCGACATGGGCGTCGGACTGACTCCCTACTCACCACTGGGCAAGGGGCGATTGACCAGACCATGGGGCGAGCAGACACAGCGGGCGGAGAGCGATGCAGTCGCGAGGACGTTCGATTCCCCGGCAGATGAGCCGATCGTCGATGTTGTCGAGCGGATAGCGCAGCATCGTGGGTTGCCGATGGCGCAGATCGCGTTGGCGTGGGTGCTGCGCAACCCGGTCGTGGCGGCACCGATCGTCGGCGCGACCAAGCAGAAGCACCTTGCTGACGCCGTTGCAGCCCTTGACGTCGCCCTCAGCGACGAGGAGGTCGCGGCGCTTGAAGCACCATACGTTCCCCAATCGCCCTACTGGTACTAGACATCCAGCACCCCCGCACTGTGATGAATCCGTCCTGAGCCGGTCACACCACCGAGGCCCGAGGCCGCTCAGCGGACCGAAGGATCCTCGTGATCCAGGGGTCCCCGTCGCCGGCCGGCTCAGGGCGTAACGATGTCCTGCTGCACCCAGTCGTCGCGCGCGGCCTCCCGGGCCCGGTTCTCCGCGCGGCGGTCGACGAACTTGGTCGCCCGTTCGTCGAGCCCCTCCAAGAACGCCGCCAGCTGCTCGCGGGCCTGCTCGCCCTCCGGTCCAAGGTCCGTGCGGTCCAGGACATTCCAGTGCCGAAGTACCGGCATGATCACGTCGTCGTAGTGGAGGCGCAGGTCGTAGATCCCGGCCTTCGCGATCATCATCGAGCTGCGCCGGAAGCCTGCCATCGTTGCTCCCGGCATCTCGAAGCCGATGACCTCCTTGGCGATCGCCTGCATCGTCGCGTCGGGCGCGATCTCCAGCGCCGCAGACACGATGTTGCGGTAGAAGATCATGTGGAGGTTCTCGTCCTTGGAGATCCGGGCGAGCATCCGGTCGGCGATCGGGTCTCCGGTGACCTTGCCGGTGTTGCGGTGCGAGACCCGGGTCGCGAGCTCCTGGAAGGAGACGTAGGTCACCGCCTCCAGCACGCTCTTTTCACCGGAGTCGTAGCCCGAGGTCATGTAGTCCATCCGCGCCCGCTCGAGCTCGACCGGGTCGACGCCGCGGGTGACGACGAGATAGTCGCGCATCGCGATGCCGTGCCGGTTCTCCTCCGCGGTCCACCGGCCCACCCAGGTGCCCCAGGCGCCGTCGCGGCCGAAGCGGGTGGCGATCTCGCGGTGGTAGGACGGCAGGTTGTCCTCGGTGAGCAGGTTGGTGAACATCGCGGCCTTGGCCGTCTCAGAGAGCTGCGACTGCTCGGGCGCCCAGTCCTCGCCGCCGAGGAACGCGAAGTCGCGGCCCTGGCTCCACGGGATGTAGTCGTGTGGATGCCACTCCTGCGCCATAGAGAGGTGCCGGTCGAGGTTCTGTGCCACCACGGGCTCGAGATCCTCGAGGAGGTTGGTCGGCGTGCTGGTCATGGTTGCTCCCTCGGTCGCACTTGCCCCGCGATCGAGGCTACCCGCACCTGAGCCCGGTGCGCCCGGAGGCTGGTGGGCGATTCGTCTCTGAGCAGCACCACCCTGACCTCATCGCACCGGCAGGTCGTGGGCCGGGTCAGGCAGCCAGACGCAGTCCGCGCCGGTCGGTGGCGACGCGCTCGCTGTCGCCGATTGTCTCATCGTCGCCGATCAGTGATCCGACGGCTACCCGAGCACCCGTGCCGACGTGCGTGCGCACGCCGATCCTCGCGCCGGCGCCGATGGCGGCGCCGGAGCCGATGTGGGCTTGCGGCGCAATGTCCGCCTCCGGCCCGATGACGGCATTCGCCTCGACCCACGCTCCGCGCCCGACGTGCGCGCCGGCGGCGATCTTGACTCCGGGCTCGACATAGGCACCGGCTTCCACGATCGCGCTCGGGTGGACCTTCGCGCCATGCGCGATCAACCCTCGCCCGTTCGAGTGCTTGCGGTAGCGCAGCAACTCACCGCTGTCATTCTCGATGTCAACGTAGTTCTTGCCCACGATCCCCTCCGGCGGCCCGACCTTGTGCGGAGCACGGTGATTGCGTGATCTCCTGCTAGTACATTCCGGCCCGTGGGCTCATTTGGATGCACCCGCGCCCCAAACGGTCCGCGGGAATCCGGTGCTAGCTCGCTGGCTGCGTCCGTGTGTGCAGAGCCAGGCGTACAAACGGAAGATGATCCCGCGCGATGACCAATACCCATCGACCACGGTCGCGCTCAACTCCCAACCCGTACTCCGGCGTTCCGGTACGGTGCAGAGACTATGAGCGAGCTGCTTCCGCTGAATCCCGACGAACTGCTGACGACGACCCGCTCCGTGCGGCGACGGCTCGACCTCGAACGACCCGTCCCGATCGACGTGGTTCGTGAAGCGCTCGAGGTCGCCCTCCAGGCGCCCACAGGGAGCAATGCGCAGACGTGGCATTGGATCGTCGTCACCGACCCGGAGAAGCGCCGCGCGATCGCCGAGCTGTATGCGCGCTCGTTCGCTCGGTATCGCGCATCGGGCGGCAGAACGTACGCCGACCCGACGCGACAGGCGGTGCAGCAGCGCGTGTCATCGAGCGCCGACTACCTGGCCGAGCACATGGGAGATGTCCCTGTGCTCGTGATCGGCGCGATCTTCACGGGCGCCGAGGCGTTCGACCCCGGAAGTCAGGCGGGACTCTGGGGGTCGCTTCTCCCGGCCGCCTGGAGTCTGCAGCTCGCGCTGCGGGCGCGCGGTCTCGGCAGCGCGTGGACGACTCTGCATCTCGCCTACGAGCGCGAGATCGCAGAACTTCTCGGCATCCCGCCTACAGTGCACCAAGGCGTGCTCCTCCCCGTCGCGTACACCGTGGGAACGGACTTCCGGGCCGCGCACCGCGCACCGCTCGACGAAGTCCTGCACATCGACGGATGGTGAGACAGCGTCTTCGAGCGCAGCCTTATCGCGCCGCGTAGCGGGCACCCATCTGGTGCAGAGGTCGCCCGCGGGACATGCTCGGAGCATGAACTCACCGGACTGGATCCAGCACCGCAGGCTCGTGGCCTGGGTGGAAGAGATGGCCGAACTCTGCACGCCGACTGACGTCCATTGGTGCGACGGCTCGGATGCCGAATACGACGCCTTGTGCGAGCAGCTCGTCGATGCCGGGACCTTCATCCGGCTGAATCCGGAGAAGAGACCGCGCAGCTATCTTGCCCGCAGCGATGCCAGCGACGTGGCCCGCGTGGAGGAGCGCACCTTCATCTGCGCGCGCAGCGAGGAGGATGCGGGGCCGACCAACAACTGGATGGACCCGAGGGACATGATGCCCATCCTCCGGAACCTCTTCGCGGGGTCGATGACAGGGCGAACCATGTATGTCGTGCCGTTCAGCATGGGTCCGCTCGGCTCGCCGATCGCCCAGCTGGGGGTGCAGATCACGGACTCGCCGTACGCGGTGGTCAGCATGAAGGTCATGACGCGAATGGGACGCGCGGCGGCGGAGGTGCTCGGAGCGAACGGCTACTTCGTGCCGTGCATGCACAGCATCGGCGCACCGCTCAACGAAGGCGACGCGGATGTCGCGTGGCCCTGCAATCCCACAGAGAAGTACATCGTGCATTTCCCCGAGACGCGCGAGATCTGGTCGTACGGCTCCGGCTACGGAGGCAATGCTCTGCTCGGCAAGAAGTGCCTCGCCCTTCGGATCGCCTCCACCATGGCTCGCGACGACGGCTGGCTCGCCGAGCACATGCTGATCCTGGGCGTCACCGATCCCGAGGGCGAGAAGACGTATGTCGCGGCGGCCTTCCCGAGCGCGTGCGGCAAGACGAACTTCGCCATGCTCGTACCGCCTCCGAACTTCACGGATCAGGGGTGGCGGGTGACCACGGTCGGCGACGACATCGCGTGGATCAAGCCCGGCGAGGACGGCACGCTGTTCGCGATCAACCCCGAAGCCGGCTACTTCGGTGTCGCCCCGGGCACGTCGTACACCACCAACCCGAACGCGATGGAGTCGATCCGCTCCGACACGATCTTCACCAACGTCGCGCTGACCGACGATGGCGACGTCTGGTGGGAGGGGATGGACGGACCGAAGCCCGCGCACGCGATCGACTGGCAGGGAAACGACTGGACTCCCGAGTCGGGCACGAAGGCTGCGCACCCGAACTCACGCTTCACCGCCCCGGCCATCCTGAATCCGGCGCTGGACGAGGCCTGGGACGATCCGCAGGGTGTCCCGATCCGGGCGTTCATCGTCGGAGGTCGGCGAGCCGGCACCATCCCGCTCGTGACCCAGAGCTTCAACTGGGCGTTCGGGGTGTACATGGCGGCGACCATGGGCTCCGAGACGACCGCGGCCGCGTTCGGCGAGCAGGGTGTGGTGCGCCGGGATCCCTTCGCCATGCTGCCGTTCGCCGGCTATCACATGGGCGACTACATCAACCATTGGCTCGCTTTGGGCCGCAAGGTCCGCAACGCCCCGCGCATCTTCCAGGTGAACTGGTTCCGGCGCGATGAGAACGGCCGCTTCCTCTGGCCCGGGTTCGGCGAGAACATGCGGGTTCTCGAGTGGATCGTCGCCCGCTCCCGCGGCAGGGCGCTGGCCATCGAGAGCCCGCTGGGCTGGATGCCGCGCTACGAAGATCTCACCTGGGACGGCCTCGACTTCTCGGAGGAGGACTTCTTCGCCTGCATGGCGATCAATCGCCGGGACTGGACCTCGGAGCTTCTGGATGTCGAAGAGCTCTTCATGAAGCTCTACAACCGTCTGCCGAAGGAGATGGAGATGATCCGGTCGCTCACCACGAGCGCGCTCTGGCGCTCCCCGAAGCAATGGGAGATGAACGCCGACCCGACCTGATCTGCGCCTCACTCGTGCTCCGGCAGCACGGGCGTGGACCAGCCGGGGTCACGACCGAGCTGTGCCGCCCGGGCGACGGATGCCGCGCCGAAACGACCGCGCACCGCGTCCAGCACGGTGTCGAGGCGGTCTCCGTCGTCCCAGTCGATCGGCAGCTCCGGCTGGACGCTGTCGGCGCGACCGAGCTGTGTGAGCGAGACGCCGATGAGGGTGATGCCACGCTCCTCGATCTCGGGTTGCGCGGCAACGAGCAGCGCGCGCGCGACCATGAGGATCACGCCTGTGCGTTCCGTGGGGGAGCGGACCGTGTGTGATCGGGTCGCCTTCGCATAATCCCCGAAGCGCAGGCGCAGCACGACCGTCCGGCACACCCGGTCGTGCTCGCGCAGTCGGCGGGCGAGCCGATCGACGATCTGGGTCAGGATGAGATCGAGTTCGTCGGGCGACCGCGGACGGTTGCCCAGGGCCCGCTGAGAGCCGATGGATCCCCGTCGTCGAGTCGTGTCGACCGGCCGCGGATCCCGCAGCCGCGCCAGCGCGTGCAGGTGGGCGCCGGTCGCCTTGCCCAGCAGCCGCTCGGCGGTCGCCTCCTCGAGCTCGGCCAGCTGCCCGACGGTGGTGATGCCGAGGCGGTGCAGCTTCTCGGCTGTCACGGCGCCGACACCCCACAGCCGTTCCACCGGAAGCGGGAGCAGAAAGGCCTGCTCCCGGTCGGGCTCGACGACGAGCAGACCGTCCGGCTTGCTCACGGCGCTGGCGACCTTGGCGAGGAACTTCGTCCGGGCCACTCCGACCGAGATGGCGAGGCCCACCTCGGAACGGACCCGTGCGCGCAATCTGACCGCCACCTGCTCAGGGGTCCCCACAAGCCGTCGCAGACCGCCGACCTCGAGGAACGCCTCGTCGATCGAGAGCCCCTCCACCAGCGGTGTGGTGTCGCGGAAGATCGCGAACACGTCCCGGCTGGCCGCCGAGTAGGCATCCATGCGGGGAGGGACGATGACGGCATCGGGGCAGAGGTCACGGGCCTGGCGACCGCCCATCGCCGTGCGCACCCCGCGGGCCTTCGCTTCGTAGCTCGCTGCCAGCACCACTCCGCCGCCGACGATGACAGGCCGGCCTCGCAGAGCGGGCGCGTCGCGCTGCTCGACGGACGCGTAGAAGGCGTCGAGATCGGCGTGCAGCACGGTGGCCTCGTCTCGCATCGTGCTCCCCGCCATCTGCCTGTTCTGCAGATGGTCGCACGCACCAGGGACATCGCTTCGTTCTCGCCGAACTCGAACACCGCGCCTGCGTTTATGTTGGTATTGCTTGTTTTATCTGTGTGTCTGTTGTACTGTGTGAAGACCTTGACGATGAGGACCACATGTACGCAACGGAGCGACAAGCTCACATCACCCGGCAACCTCGCCGAGCGCGGCCGCGTCTCGGTCGTCGCCCTCGCCGATGACCTGGGAGTGACCACGGAGACGATCCGTCGCGACCTGGACTCCCTCGAGCAGATCGGCGCCCTGCGTCGCGTGCACGGGGGAGCGGTGCCCCTCCGTTCAGGCGCGCATCGCCGAGCCGTCGATCGCGGAGCGGATGGCGGTCAACGCCGACGCCAAGCAGCGCATCGCACACCGGGCGCTGGATGTGATCACCGACGGATACCGCGGTGCGGTCCTCTTCGACGCCGGATCCACCGTCGGAGCCGTCGCCGCAGCGCTCGGCGATCGAGTCGCCGTGACGGGCGCCCAGCTCGATGTCGTGACCCACGCGGTCCCCGTCGCCCACACGCTCTCGCTCCTCACCGATGTCGGGCTCACGATCCTCGGCGGCCAGGTGCGCGGACTCACGGCAGCCGCCGTGGGCACCGCAACGCTCACCGCGCTCGACTCGCTGCGCCCCGACCTCGCGTTCATCGGCACCAACGGAGTCTCGGAGGAGTTCGGCCTCAGCACTCCCGACCCCGCCGAGGCAGCGGTGAAGGCCGCCATCGTCCGTGCCGCACGGCGCACCGTCCTCGTCGCCGATCAGGCGAAGTTCGGCGTCGAGTCGTTCGTGCGGTTCGCACACCTGGCCGACATCGACATCCTCGTGACGGATGCCGCGCCCGGCGCAGAACTCGCGGCGGCACTCGCCGCCGCTGATGTGGAGGTCTGGACCGCATGATCGTCACTCTCACCGCCAACCCGTCGCTCGACCGCACGATCACCCTCGCTGAGCCCCTCGCGCCCGGCGAAGTGCAGGCCGCGACGTCCGGCGCGCGAGGATGCGGGCGGAAAGGGCATCAATGTCGCGCGCGTCGTCGCGGCCGCCGGCGCTCGATCGCTCGCCGTCCTGCCCCTCGCCGTCGATGACCCGTTCGACGTCGCGCTGCGTGCGACCACCGTCGCCGCCCAGCGAGTCGCCATCACCGGCCACGCGCGCGCGAACGTCACGATCACCGACCCGAGCGGCGTCACGACCAAGCTCAATCTCCCCGGGCGCCGAGCTCGGCCGCCGCCGACGTCCAGGCGATCATCGACGCCGTCGTCGAGGCCTGCGCGGGCGCGCGGTGGCTCGCTCTGGCCGGGTCGCTCCCGCCCGGTGCCGGCGACGGGCTTCTACGTCGACGTCATCCGGGCGGTGCGTGCGAAGTGGGGCGACGGATGCTCCGCTCATCGCCGTCGACACTTCCGGCGCCGCACTGGCACGCCGTGGTCGCCGACGGACGGCCCGATCTGATCAAGCCCAACGACGAGGAGCTCGCCGAACTGGCGGCCGTCGCGCTCGAAGCAGGCGACGACCTCGCCGCCGCCGTCCTGCCCGTCGCCCGCACGCTCGTGCCGAATCGCGTCGGAGCCGCACTGGTGACACTCGGCTCCCACGGAGCGGTTCTCGTCACCGCCGACGGCGCATGGGCCGGCATCCCTCCTCGCATCCGCGTGGCCAGCACCGTCGGTGCCGGCGACAGTTCGCTCGCGGGCTATCTGCTCGCCGACCTCGATGGAGCGGCGCCCGAAGAGCGTCTGCGCCGATCGATCCGCTACGGCGCCGCCGCGGCATCCCTCCCGGGAACGCAGGCGCCGTCACCCGCTGACCTTCCGGTCGGCGATGTCCACATCCGAACTCTCGCCTGAATCCGCACATCACCCACCTGGAGGTCATCGTGTCCCAGACCATCACCCCGGAGCTCGTCAGCATCGACGTCGGGCTCGGCAGCGACAAGGCTGCCGTCATCCGAGCGCTCGCCGCAGCGCGTCGTCGCGCAGGGCCGCGCGACCGACGCCGAGGCGCTGTTCGCCGACGCATGGGCCCGCGAGCAGAAGGACGAGACGGGCCTCCCCGGCGGCATCGCGATCCCGCACGCCAAGAGCGCCGCCGTCACCAGCCCATCTCTCGCCTTCGCCCGTCTCGCTCCCGGGCGTCGACTTCGGCGCCCCCGACGGGCCCGCCGACCTCGTCTTCCTCATCGCGGCGCCCGACAACGCGGCCGAAGCGCACCTCGCCGTGCTGTCCAAGCTCGCCCGCAGCCTCATGCAGGACGACTTCACGTCGGGGCTGCGCGCTGCCTCGACGCCCGATGACGTCGTCGCGATCGTGCGCAATGCGATCGGAGAAGGGGATGCCTCGGCTCCGGTCGCCCCGGCGGCCGCGGCAGCGCCGTCCCGGCTGCCACCGCGCGACCGGTGCCGCATCCGGCCTCACGGTCGACGGCCGCCCCGCGCGGATCGTCGCGGTGACGTCGTGTGCCACGGGCATCGCGCACACCTTCATGGCCGCCGACGCGCTGACCGCTGCAGGGCAAGAAGCTGGGCATCGACCTCACCGTCGAGCCGCAGGGATCGAGCGGCTACAAGGCGATCCCGCAGAGCGTGATCGACGAGGCCGACGCTGTCATCTTCGCGACCGACGTCGATGTGCGCGAACAGCAGCGGTTCGCGGGCAAGCCGGTGGTGCGCTCGAACGTCAAGCGCGGCATCGAGCAGCCCGAACGAGCTGATCCACGAGGCTGTCGCCGCCGCCAACGACCCGCAGTCGGCTCGCGTCACCGCCACGCGCGGCCGCCGCCGCGGCGTCGGCGAGCGATGCCAACGTCGGCTGGGGCGCGCGCATCCAGCGCATCCTGCTGACCGGTGTCAGCTACATGATCCCGTTCGTCGCCGGTGGTGGCCTGCTGATCGCGCTCGGCTTCCTGCTCGGCGGCTACGACGTCACCGACGACGCGAGCAAGGTCGTCATCGACAATGCGCTCTGGGATCTTCCGCCCGGTGGTCTCGGACAGTACCTCGGCTCGGTCGCCTTCGTGATCGGCTCCACTTCGATGGACTTCCTCGTCTCCGCCCTCGCCGGCTACATCGCCTTCGCGATCGCGGACCGGCCGGGGATCGCGCCCGGCTTCGTCGCCGGCGCGGTCGCGGTGCTGATGAGCTCCGGCTTCATCGGCGGCATCGTCGGCGGCCTGATGGCGGGATTCGTCGCCCTCTGGTTCGCGAAGCTCGACGTGCCGCGCTGGCTGCGCGGACTCATGCCCGTCGTCATCATCCCGCTGATCGCCTCGATCGTCGCGTCCGGCATCCTGATCCTGTTCCTCGGCCGCCCGATCGCGACGCTCATGGCGTCGCTGAACACGTGGCTGAACGATCTGGCCGCGACCGGCCTGATCGTCGTGGTCGGCGTCATCCTCGGGATCATGATGTGCTTCGACCTCGGCGGGCCGATCAACAAGGTGGCCTACGCCTTCGCGGTCGCCGGCCTCGCCGCCGGCTCCGACGAGAACCAGACGCCGTACCTCATCATGTCGGCCGTCATGTGCGCGGGGATGGTGCCGCCGCTCGCGATGGCGCTCGCCTCCACGGTGATCGCGCGCAACCTGTTCCCGCCCGTCGAGCGTGAGAACGGCAAGGCCGCGTGGCTGCTCGGCGCCGCGTTCATCAGCGAGGGCGCGATCCCGTTCGCCGCGGCCGACCCGCTGCGCGTCATCCCGGCCTGCATGGTCGGCGGTGCCGTGACCGGCGGTCTGAGCATGGCGTTCGGTGTGACGTCGCTCGCACCGCACGGCGGGATCTTCGTTCTGTTCGCGATCAACCCGTTCTGGGGCTTCGTCGTGGCGCTCGTGGCTGGCACCGTCGTGACGGCGTTCTTGTCGTGATCGCCCTGAAGCGCTGGGTCGGGGTCGCAAGGAGCTCGAGGCGGCGGAAGCGCCCTTCGAAGCCCGTCGCCGTCCCTGCCTGATCCGACATAATCGGCTCGCATCGACGATCAGAAAGGAGCTGACTCATGGCAGAACGCCAAGCCACCATCGCCAGCAGTTCAGGACTGCACGCCCGCCCGGCCAAGCTGTTCGTGCAGGCCGTCCAGGAGAAGAAGATCCCTGTCACGATCGCCGTCGAGGGCGGCCCCGACCTCAACGCGGGCAGCATCCTCTCGCTCATGGGCCTGGGTGCCGGGCACGGGCACGGTCGTGACGCTCAAGTCCGACGCCGACGGTGCCGATCAGGCGCTCGACGAACTGGTCGCACTGCTCGAGACGGATCTCGACGCACAGTAGCCACAAGACGACGGATGCCGCGGACCTCGCAGGTCCGCGGCATCCGTCGTCTCGCGATGGGCCAGGCGTGTCGAGTCAGATGTCGGTCGCCTCGCCCGGGTCCAGCGCGAGGAACTCGCCGCCGCCCTGCTCGACGGCCCAGGTGATGCGAGCCCTCGCCATGTCTCGTCCGATGACCGAGAGCGTCATGTCGTGGGTGCCGAACGCCTGCCGCGGCGCGACTGCGAGAACGAAGTCCATCGCTTCGCCGATCTTGAGCCACGGCGCCCCGATGGGCGCGGCGAGCAGCTTGACGTCGACGCCCTCGGGGACGGCGTACGAGTCGCCCGGATAGTAGAACTGGCCGTTCACGAGCACCCCGACGTTGTCGACGACGGGAAGCGACTCGTGGATGACGGCGTGCTGTCCGCCGAAGAACTCGAGCGTGAACGGCTCGACGGTCACGGTACTCGCCGGGGGAGACGACGGTGATGTCGTAGCCGGGTGCGGCCTGCGCCACGCCCGCCGGCGCGTAGATCGGAATGCCTTCGGCGTGACTGAGGATGCGGTCGAGGTGGTCGGGGGTCCAGTGGTCGGGATGCTCGTGGGTGATCACGACGGCGACGACCTTGCCGAGGTCGTTGAGAGGGAGGGTGAACGACCCGGGATCGATCACGAGCTTGCCGCCGTCGATCTCGAGTGTGAGCGCAGCGTGCTCGAATTTGGTGACTCGCATGCGTCGAGTCAATGCCCCCACGGGCCCTCCAGGCAAGGGCAGAAGCCCGTTCGTGCCTCGATTTGGTTCAGGTGTGAACCCCATGGCATAATTGAACGGTTGTCTTCCGGCCCCATCGTATAGCGGCCTAGTACGCCGCCCTCTCACGGCGGTAACGCGGGTTCGAATCCCGCTGGGGTCACAACACGAAGAAAGCCGGTCCGCCAGGGCCGGCATTTTTCGTGTTCCGGCGGCAGCAGGCCCTTCGAAACCGCCCGCGGGCGGTCCCGCATCGCAGAGGCTCCGCGAAGCGCGAAGCGATTCGTGGAGGGGCGATGTGGCCGAATCCCGCTGGGGTCACAACATGAAAGAGCCGGTCCGAAGGGCCGGCTCTTTCATGTTCCGGCGGCAGCGGCCCTTCGAACTGCCCGCGGCGGTCGACCACGCGCCCATGTCCCCGGTGTCTCGACGAAACAGACGGCAACCTGCGACCGGTAGGTTATTCCGCATGCCTTCGCCCGAATACGACCTGCCCGAGGTCGTCCAGATCGCGCGCGACCTCATCCGATTCGACACCACCAACTACGGCGGCGGCCGCGCGAAGGGCGAGCGCGAGGCGGCCGAGTACGTCGGCGCCTACCTCGAGTCGCTGGGGCTCGCGCCGCAGTTCTACGAGCCGATCCCGCGCCGCACGAACGTCGTCGCCCGCGTCCCCGGCCGCAACCGCGACAAGCCGGCGCTCGTCGTGCACGGACACCTCGACGTCGTTCCCGCGATCGCCGAGGACTGGAGCGTCGACCCGTTCGCCGGCGAGATCCGCGACGGGATGCTGTGGGGCCGGGGCGCCGTCGACATGAAGGACATGGACGCCATGATCCTCACGTCGGTCGCCGACCTCCTGCGGGCGGGGGAGCAGCCCGAGCGCGACCTCGTCGCTCGACGTTCTTCGCCGACGAGGAGAACGGCGGCGTCGAAGGGTCGGCCCTCGTCGTGCGCGACCGGCCCGAGTGGTTCGAGGGCGCGACCGAGGCGATCAGCGAAGTCGGCGGCTACTCGATCGCCGCCGACGGCCGCCGCGCGTACCTGCTGCAGGTGGGGGAGAAGGCCCTCATCTGGATCCGCCTCGTGGCGCGCGGCCGCGCCGCGCACGGCAGCAGCCTCCACGCCGACAATGCCGTGACCCGCCTCGCCGAGGCCGTCGCGGCGCTCGGGCGCACGCAGTGGCCGGTCCGTCTCACCGACACGACTCGCGCGCTGCTCGACGGACTCGCGTCGCTCACCGGCGGGGATGCCGCCGACCCGGACGCCCTCGCTGCCACGGCGGGCCCGGCATCCGGGTTCATCCGCTCGACTCTGCGGACGACGACCAATCCGACCGGACTCACGGCCGGCTACAAGCACAATGTGATCCCCGATCGCGCCGAGGCGCTGATCGACGTGCGCGCTCTGCCCGGCACCGAGGACGCCGTGCTCGCCGACATCCGCGCCATCGTCGGCGACGACGTCGAGGTCGCAGATCGTCCATCAGGACATCGGTCTCGAGGTGCCCTTCGCGGGCGACCTGGTCGACGTCGATGGTCGCGGCGCTCGGGCGTCACGACCCCGGCGTGCCCGTCATCCCGTATCTCCTCGGGCGGCGGCACCGACAACAAGGCGCTGTCGACCCTCGGCATCGCGGGCTACGGCTTCGCACCGCTGCGGCTGCCGGCCGACCTCGACTTCACCGGCATGTTCCACGGCGTCGACGAGCGCGTGCCGCATCGACGCCCTCGTGTTCGGCCAGACCGTGCTCACCGACCTCCTCCGCACCTACTGAAAGGCGCCGATGCAGCTCCTCGAAGCGATCATCCTCGGGCCTCGTCCAGGGCCTCACCGAGTTCCTCCCCGTCTCTTCCAGCGCGCATCTGCGCATCCTCGGAGAGTTCCTCCCGGGCGCTCAGGACCCGGGTGCGGCCTTCACCGCGATCACGCAGCTCGGCACCGAGGCGGCCGTCGTGCTGTTCTTCTGGCGCGACATCGTGCGCATCGTCTCGCACTGGTTCCGGGCGCTCTTCGGCAGGATCCCGCGCAATGACCCGGACGCGAAGCTCGGCTGGCTGATCATCATCGGCAGCATCCCGATCGTGGTGCTCGGACTGCTCTTCCAGGATCAGATCGAGACGACCTTCCGCTCGCTGTGGCTGATCGCGGGCACGCTGATCGTCTTCGGCATCCTGCTCGGGGTCGCCGACTGGGTGGGCGCGAAGCGCCGCAAGATGACCGACCTCACCGTGCCCCACGGCATCCTCTACGGCCTCGCGCAGGCGCTCGCGCTCATCCCCGGCGTCTCACGCTCGGGCGGCACGATCACGATGGGTCTGTTCCTCGGCTACGAGCGCGCCGCGGCCGCCCGCTACGCCTTCCTCCTCGCGATTCCCGCCGTCTTCGGCAGCGGCTTCTACCAGCTCTTCAAGAGCCTGGACGAGCCGAGCGTCTACACGCTGGGCGAGACCGCCGATCGCGACCGCCGTCGCATTCCTCGTGGCGCTCGGCATCATCGCGTTCCTCATGAGCTGGATCTCGAAGCACAGCTTCCTGCCGTTCGTGATCTACCGCCTGCTCCTGGGCGGCGCGCTCATCGTCCTGCTGAGCCTCGGGCATCCTTCAGCCGTATTGACCGGCGGTGTCGGGTCGGGGCGGGATGCCGCTGCCGACCCGGCACGCGGGCTCCGCTGGCGACGGATGCCGCGCCTGCGCCGCATGCGGCGGGGTCGCTCAACCGGCTCGGGCGAGCCTCGACCCCGCGGGTGCAGCGGCGCGGCTCGTCGCGACCGGGCTTGGTCGGCCCGTCGTTGCTTCCGCCGCGGCGGAGGTAGCGCTCGAACTCCTGCGCGATCGCGTCGCCGGACGCCTCGGGGGAGTCCCACGTGTCGCGCGTGCGCTCGAGCTGGCGGATGTACTCCGTCATCTCCTCGTCGTCGGCCGCCGCCGCGTCGATCGAGGCCTCCCACGCCGCGGCCTCGGTCGCGAGATCGCCGCGATCGATCTTGGCGCCGGTGAGGTCCTCGAGACGGTCGAGCAGCGCGAGGGTCGCCTTCGGCGACGGCGTGTGGCCGGCGACGTAGTGCGGAACACTCGCCCACAGGCTCGCGGAGGGGATTCCCGCAGCGTCCGCGGCATGCGACAGCACGCTCAGGATGCCGACGGGCCCCTCGTACGTGCTCCGCTCCAGGCTGAGCGCCGTGCGCAGCTGCTCGTTCTCGCTGCCCGAGAAGATCGAGATCGGGCGCGTGTGCGGGACGTCCGACATCATCGAGCCGAGCGCCACGAAGCCGGTGACGTCCTCGCGGAGCGCGACATCGAGGAACTCGCCGGCGAACGCCTGCCACGCGCGTGCGGGCTCGACGCCCGTGAGCAGCCACAGCTGCGTGCCGCGCGTCGCGCGCGTGGGACGAAGGATCGTCGCCTCCGGCCAGCGAAGCGTCGCGCGTGCCCGTCGCCGTCCGTGGCGATCTGCGGGCGCGTGTACTGGTAGTCGAAGTACAGCTCGGGGTCGATCGAGAAGACCGGCTTGTACGTCGCCGCTCTCGCGCAGCTGGGAGATCGCAGACGAGGCAGCCTCGCCCGCATCGTTCCAGCCGTCGAATGCGGCGACGAGCACTCGGCGTCCCAGTCCGTCCACGCAGCCTCCTCCACCCCTGCGGGGTTTCCTCCAGAATAGGCGTCCGCGGGCCCGCACGGCGCCGCCCTGCGTTCGGCGCGGCCGGTCCGCCGAGGGCGCCTCGGTAGCATGGTCCAGTGAATGCCGCCCCTTCCCTCCGCTGTCCTCTGGGACATGGACGGCACCCTCGTCGACACCGAGCCGTACTGGATGGCCGCCGAGACACCGCTCGTCGAGCGCTTCGGCGGCACCTGGTCGCACGAGCAGGCGCTGGGCCTGGTGGGCCTCGGGCCTCGAGGACTCCGCCCGGATCTTCCAGGACGCCGGCGTGCGCATGGGCGATCACCGACATCGTCGACCACCTCACGGACGACGTGATGGACCAGCTCGCGACGAAGGGCGTCCCCTTCCGCGCCGGTGCGCGCGAGCTTCTCATGAGCCTTCGGGATGCCGGCATCAAGACGGCGCTCGTGACCATGTCGCTGCGGCGGATGGCCGACTCGGTCGTCGACCTCATCGACTTCGAGGCGTTCGACGTCGTGATCGCGGGCGACGACGCGACCCGCCCCAAGCCCTTCCCGGACCCGTATCTGCAGGCGTGCGCGGCACTCGGCGTCGACCCGGCCGACAGCGTCGCGATCGAGGATTCGCCGAACGGCCTGCGCTCCGCCGTCGCCTCCGGCGCATCCGTGATCGGCGTGCCGCTCATGGTCTCGATCGCGGGCGCGGGCGCGCACGTCATCTGGCCCACTCTCGAAGGTCGCACCGCGCTGGACGTCGCGGAATTCCACCAATCACACGTCCAGCGACGGGAGTCGATCCGATGACATCGCCACGGCCGAGCGGGCCCTTCCGCATCGGGGACCGCGTCCAGCTGACCGGGCCCAAGGGCCGCCTGCACACCATCACGCTGCGCGGCGACGGAGAGCTGCACACCCACCACGGCGTCCTCAAGCACACCGAGCTCATCGGCCAGCCCGACGGCTCGGTGGTCACCAACAGCGGCGGCCACGAGTACCTCGCGCTGCGCCCGCTCCTTCGCGACTTCGTCATGTCGATGCCGCGCGGCGCCGCGATCGTGTATCCGAAGGATGCCGCGCAGATCCTCGCGCGAGGCCGACATCTTCCCCGGAGCCGTCGTCGTCGAGGCGGGCGTCGGCTCGGGCGCGCTGTCGCTCTGGCTCCTCCGCGCGATCGGCGCGAGGGACGGCTCGTCTCGTTCGAGCGTCGCTCCGACTTCGCCGACGTCGCGCGCGCCAACGTCGAGACGTTCGTCGGGCGAGCAGCCCGAGAACTGGGAGGTCGTCGTCGGCGACCTCGGCGACGCGCTTCCTCAGGCGGTGGCCCCGGCATCCGTCGACCGTGTCGTCCTGGACATGCTCGCGCCGTGGGAGTGCATGGATGTCGTGGCCGACGCGCTCACGCCGGGCGGAGTCGTCGTCTGCTACGTCGCGACCGCCACGCAGCTCAGCCGCGTCGCCGAGTACATCCGCGGCACGGGCCTGTTCACCGAGCCGGAGGCGAACGAGACGATGGTGCGCGGGTGGCACGTCGAGGGGCTCGCCGTCCGGCCGGACCACCGCATGGTCGCCCACACCGGCTTCCTCATCTGGGCTCGCCGGCTCGCCCCGGCGCCATCGCACCCGAGCAGAAGCGGCGCGCATCCAAGACGAGCTACGGCGACGAGGACGTCGAGGTATGGACTCCGGGCGCCGTCGGCGATCGGCAGATCACCGACAAGAACCTGCGCAAGCGCGTCCGCGAGGCCCAGCGCGCCGCCGACGGCGCACGCGAGGCCGCCGGTCGGACGGGTGAGCCGGACGCTTCCGCCTAGACTGTTCCGGTGCGCAAGATCCCCGCTGTTCTCGCCGTCCTCGGGCTCACCGCGGTCGGTCTCGCCGGCTGCTCGCTGCCGGCCGGTTACGACGACTGCTCCCGTCCTGCCTCGGACACGGCGGCGACCGATCTGGTGACGGTCTCGGGCGACGTCGGCAGCGAGCCCGACGTCAGTGTGCGCACGCCCTTCCACGTCGACAGCACGTCCTTCGCCGACCTCGAAGTCGGCACGGGCCCCGCGCTGTCGGCAGCCAACCAGGCCGTCGTGCTGGATCTGCAGATCATGAGCGGCGAGACGGGCGAGGTCGCCTATTCGTCGCCGTATGACGGCGATCTCTCCCGCGTCGCGACGACCGCTGCCTGGGCGCAGTCGGTGCCGGCGTTCGAGTCGGCGCTGAAGTGCGCGACCGAAGGCAGCCGCATCGTGGTCGCGCTCGAGCCGGGCGGCATCGAGCCCGAATCCGCCGCGAGCCTGGGGCTGACGGAAGACGAATCCGCGGTCGCGATCGTCGACCTGCAGAAGGTGTACCTTCCGCGAGCTCAGGGCTCGCTCGTCTACAACGACGCGCTCGGTCTTCCCGACGGTCGTACGGGCTCCGGATGGGCGGCCCGGCATCATCGTGCCGGACGCCTCCGCGCCGAGCAGAGCTCGTGGTCCAGACGCTGATCAAGGGCGAGGGCCCCGAGGTCACCGGCGACGTGCCCGTGCGCGTCCACTACACCGGCGTGACGTGGGCCGACCACGAGGTGTTCGACAGCTCGTGGGACAGCCAGCCGGCCTCCCTGTCGCTGGACGCCGTCGTGCCCGGGTTCGCGCGAGGCGGTCGAGGGCGCGACCGTCGGCTCGCAGCTGCTCGTCGTGATCCCGCCGGACCTCGGCTACGGCGACACCGAGAAGGCCGGCATCCCTGCGGGGTCGACGCTCGTGTTCGTGATCGACATCCTCGGGCTGGATCAGGCGCCGACCGGCTGAGTCTCGTCCGGCCGGGCGACCCTAGGATGAGGGAGTGCCCGCCAAAGCCCTGCCCCGCAACCCTCCGGAGGAGCGGCTCGTCAACCTCGTCGTCGCCCTCATGGCGACCGAGCAGGGGCTGACGAAGGACACGATCCTCACGTCCGTCTCGGGCTACCGCGAGCAGAGCGAAGCGGGCGCCAAGAAGGATGCCCTCGAGAAGATGTTCGAGCGCGACAAGGAGAACCTTCGCGCCCTCGGCGTTCCGATCGAGACGATCGGCGACCGGCTGGATCCGGACGATCTTCGCGAAGCGCGTTACCGCGTTCCGACGGCCGAGTACGAGCTGCCCGACGACATCGAGTTCACCCCGGCCGAGCTCGCCCTGCTGAACCTCGCGGGCGGCGTGTGGAGCGAAAGCTCGATGTCGGCCGAGGCTCGCAGCGGGCTGCGGAAGATCCGCGCCCTCGGCATCGCCGTCGACGACCCGATCATCGGCTACTCGCCGCGCATCAGCCTGCGCGAGCCGTCGTTCGCCACCCTCCAGCAGGCGATCGAGCAGAGCCAGGTCGTGACCTTCTCCTATCTCAAGCCGGGCGACGACGCGCCCCGCACCCGACGGGTGCAGCCGCTCGCGCTCATCGAGTACGAAGCGCGCTGGCATGTCTTCGGGGTCGATCTCGGCGTCGGCGCGGATCGGACGTTCCTGCTCTCTCGCATCGTCGGGGACGTCGTGGTGACCCGTCAGAGCTTCGACCCGTCGCTGCGCGACGGCGCAGGCGATCGTGCCCTCGCGGGGCTCGAGGAGCTCGCCGAGCGGCAGCTCGCCCTCCTCGAGGTCAATCCGGGCACCGAAGCGGCACTGCGCCTCAGCCGCCGCGCCCGACCTGCGCCGCAGGGCATCCGCGTGCCCTACGTCGATGTGCAGGTCTTCGCCGGTGAGCTCGCCTCGTACGGACCCGAGGTGCGCGTGGTGGAACCCGCGGCGCTGCGTGCCGAAGTCATCGCCCGGCTGCGGCGCGGCACTCCGGCTGCACGGAGGTGCCCAGTGAACACCCGACGGCCGCTCATCGCCACCGATCGCGCCGCGATCATGCTCCAGCTCGTGCCCTACCTGATCGGAAAGGGCGAGGTCTCGCTCACCGAGGCCGCCGCAGAGTTCGACGTCACCCCCGAGCAGATGCGGCAGATGGTCGAGAAGCTGACCGTCATCGGCCTGCCCGGCGACGCCGGCTTCTGGCAGATGCCGAACGAGCTCTTCGACATCAACTGGGACCTGCTCGACGAGCAGGGCGTCATCGCGATCACGAACTCGGTCGGACTCGAACGCTCGCCCCGAGCTGACGGCGCGCGAGGCCGCCGCTCTGCTCGCCGGCCTTCAGCTCGCGCGGACCATCCCCGGCGTCGGCGACACGGCGCTGTTCGCCGGCCTCCTCGCAAAGCTCTCGCGGGGCGCGTCGGCCACGCCACCTGACGTGATCGTCGCATCCGAGCCCGTCGACGAGGTCCGCACCGCCGTCGCCGAGGCGCTCCGCGAGCGGGTCGCCGTGTCGTTCACCTACAAGGCACCGGATGCCGCCCCCACCACTCGCACCGTCGACCCGGTGAAGGTGCAGATCGCCAACGGGCAGTGGTATCTCCAGGGATGGTGCCATCTGCGTCTCGCGATGCGCACCTTCCACCTCGATCGGGTCAGCGACATGCGGCTGACCGGCATCCCGACCTCTCACGGGGCCGAACCCGTTCCCGACTGGTTCCAGGACGGGGAGGACGTCGTGGTGCGCGTGCGCTTCCCCGAGTCCGTCGCGCCGCTGCTCGGCGAGTACCTCGACCGCGCGGCCATCGATACGCCGGACGGTGTCTCCACGGCGACCATGCGGGTGGCTGATGAACTGAGCCTGCGCCGGCTCGCGACGCGGCGCGGGGGAGTGCTGGAGATCATCGAGCCCGAGGGCGCCCGGCTGGCGGCCGCCGAATGGGCCGCGGCGGGGCTCGCCCAGTACCAGTGACAGCGCCCGCCTGCCGTTCTCGGCCGACCGGGCGGGTTTAGGATGGATCCAACGTCACCCTGACCAACGGAGAGTGCATCATGCTCGGCAACCTGAACGGCTGGCACCTTCTCATCCTGCTCGCCGTCATCCTGCTCCTGTTCGGCGCGGCGAAGCTTCCGGCGCTCGCGAAGAGCGTGGGCCAGTCAGCACGTGTCTTCAAGGGCGAGATGAAGGCCATGAAGGAAGAAGACGTGCAGGCGAACCCGACCGGCGCGGCGACCACGTCCTCGACCGCTTCCGAGCCTTCGGTCACCGCATCATCGACGGCGCCCTCGGACACCGCCGAACCCAAGCCGTAGGCACGTGGCCACGGCCGGACCGCCGCGCATCGACGAACCGGACGCACCGCGGCGCGACAAGCGGATGTCGCTCGCTCATCACCTGATCGAGCTTCGCCGGCGTCTGATGATCGCCGCGCTCGCGCTTCTGGTGGGCATGGTGATCGCCTTCTTCATCACCGGCCCGATCATCGAGCTGCTGACGACCCCGATCCGCGACATCGCCGCCGAAGAGGGCCGCGAGTTCGTCCAGCTCAACTTCGACACGATCACCGGCGGATTCGACATGCGGATGCGGATCGCCTTCGCGATCGGCCTGCTCATCTCGGCGCCGATCTGGATGTGGCAGATCTGGGCGTTCATCATGCCGGGGCTCACCCGCAAGGAGATCCGCTACACGTGGGGCTTCCTCGGAGCCGCCATCCCGCTGTTCTTCATCGGCTGCGCCGTCGGGCTCATGATCCTGCCGCACGTCATCGAGCTCATGGCGCAGTTCGTACCGACCGGGATGGCGCAGTTCTACCGGTACGACTACTACTACGACTTCGTCTTCAAGTTCCTCATCGTCATCGGGGTCGCGTTCGTGCTCCCGGTCTTCCTGGTGGCGCTGAACCTCGCCGGCATCATGTCCGGACGCGCGATCCTCAAGGGCTGGCGCGTCGCAATCCTCATCGCGACCGCGTTCGCGGCCCTTGCCACGCCCGCGGCGGACGTCACCTCGATGCTCCTCCTCGCCGGCATCATGGTCGTCCTCTACTTCCTTGCGGCGGGCCTGTCGATGCTCTTCGACCGCCGACGCGCGAAACGCGAATCGTCGCTGCTTCCCGGTGAGGCCCCGGCGTGATCGAACAGAGTCCGGCCGAGCGCTACTCCCGGGCCCGAGAAGACCGCGCTCATCCCATCACCGCCGACTTCGCGGCATCGCAGCGCTTCGAACTCGACCCCTTCCAGCTGGCCGGATGCCGGTCGCTCGAAGAGGGACGCAGCGTGCTCGTGGCCGCACCGACGGGCGCCGGCAAGACGATCGTGGGCGAGTTCGCGATCCACCTCGCGATGCGCGAGCCTGTCGAAGGCGGGCATCCCGCGAAGGCGTTCTACACGACCCCGATGAAGGCCCTGTCGAACCAGAAGTTCCGCGAGCTCGTCGAGATCTACGGTGCGGACGATGTGGGTCTCCTCACCGGTGACACGAACATCAACGGCAACGCCCGGGTGGTCGTCATGACGACCGAGGTGCTGCGCAACATGCTCTACGCGGGCTCCCCGGCGCTGCGCGGCCTCCGGTATGTCGTGATGGACGAGGTGCACTACCTCGCCGACCGCTTCCGCGGCGCCGTCTGGGAGGAAGTGATCATCCATCTGCCGTCGGACGTGCGACTCGTGTCGCTGTCGGCGACGGTGTCGAATGCCGAGGAGTTCGGCGATTGGCTCGACACGGTGCGCGGAGACACCGACGTCATCGTCTCGGAGATCCGGCCCGTCCCGCTCGAGCAGCACGTGCTGGTTCGCGGCGACATCCTGCCGCTCTTCGACGATCGAGCCGGGATCGCGACCGCGCAGGTCAATCAGGAGCTCATGCGGATCCGGTCCTTCAAGGGTCCGACGTACGAGGGCAATCGCCGCGCGCAGTCGATGAACAGCGCGGCGGCACGGGGTCACGAGGCCCCCCGCCGACGCCCGGGCAAGGGTGGCACCCGGCCCGTCCGATCGGCGAATGTGCAGCGCATCGAGCGCCTCGACCGCCCGGAGGTCGTCGAGCTGCTCGAGCGGGGAAACCTGCTGCCGGCGATCTTCTTCATCTTCAGCCGCGCCGGATGCGATGGCGCCGTGCAGCAGGTCCGCCGCTCCGGCATCCGACTGACCACGCATGAGGAGCGCCTCGAGATCCGCGCGACGGTCGAGGAGCGCACCCGCACTCTGCTGGACGAAGACCTTGCTGTCCTCGGCTACTGGGAGTGGCTGGACAACCTCGAGCGCGGCGTCGCCGCGCATCACGCGGGCCTCCTTCCGGCCTTCAAAGAGGTCGTGGAGGATCTCTTCCAGCGCAAGCTCGTGAAGGTCGTCTTCGCGACCGAGACGCTGGCCCTCGGCATCAACATGCCGGCGCGCACCGTCGTCCTCGAGAAGCTCGAGAAGTTCAACGGGGAGGCGCGCGTCGCGATCACGTCGGGGGAGTACACCCAGATCACCGGCCGTGCGGGCCGCCGAGGGATCGATGTCGAGGGTCACGCGGTGATCCAGTGGACCGAGGGGCTCGACCCGCAGGCGGTTGCGGCGCTCGCCTCGCGCCGCACCTATCCGCTCAACTCGAGCTTCCGCCCCACGTACAACATGGCGGTCAACCTCATCGATCAGTTCGGCCGGGGGAGGGCACGCGAGATCCTCGAGTCGTCGTTCGCCCAGTTCCAGGCCGACCGGGCGGTCGTGGGCCTGGCCCGGCAGGTGCGCGAGCAGGAGGAGTCGCTGGCCGGGTACGAGCGCGCGATGACCTGCGACCGCGGTGACTTCCCGGAGTACTCCAGGATCCGCCGCGAGCTCAGCGACCTCGAGAAGACCAATCGCAAGGACGCGAACGCATCGCGTACGACGCGCGAGCAGCGGCAGCGCCAGATCGCCTCGCTGCGCAAGCGGATGCAGCGGCATCCGTGTCATCAGTGTCCCGATCGCGAGGACCACGCTCGGTGGGCGGAGCGCTACTGGCGTCTCAAGCGCACCGTGGACGGCCTTCGTCGACAGATCGAGAACCGCACCGGCACGGTCGCGCGGATCTTCGACCGGGTCGTCGACGTGCTGGGCGAGCTCGACTACGTCGCGGTCGATGACGAAGGCACGACCACTCTCACCGCCGAAGGACGCACCATGCGGCGCATCTACGGCGAACGGGATCTGCTCGTGGCCGAGTCGCTGCGCACGGGCATCTGGAAGGATCTGGATGCCGCATCCCTCGCCGCGCTCGCGTGCTGTCTCGTGTACGAGCCGCGTCGCGACGAAGCCGCACCCGGAGAGCACCGCCTTCCGCGGGGTCCCTTCCGTGCGGCGCTCGGCGAGACGCAGGATCTGTGGCTGCGCCTCGACGACCTCGAGCGCGACCACAGCCTGCCGGGCACGGAGCCCGTCGCGACAGGGCTCGCCCAGGCGATGCATTCGTGGGCGCGCGGCGTGGCGCTCGATCGCGTGCTGCTGGAAGCCGACATGGCAGCGGGGGACTTCGTGCGCTGGGTGAAGCAGACGATCGATCTGCTCGATCAGCTCTCGCTGGTCGCAGAGCCCGCGGTCGGCACGGTCGCGCGCCGCGCGCTGGACGCCGTCCGCCGGGGCATCGTCGCATACTCGTCGGTCTAGACGCCTCACGAGCTCGCGCGGCACGCCGACTGCTCTGCGGGCTTTAGGCTCGATTCGTGCCCGCCGCTCCCGTTCTTCCCGAGCCCGTGCGCCCGATCCTTCCGCTCTGGGCCGCGGTGGTCGCATCGGCTGCCGGCGGCCTCGTGCTGACGACGGCGTTTCCGGCGCTGGCATGGTGGCCGGCGGTCTTCGTGGCCGTGCCGCTCGCGCTCGTCGGTCTCGTCGGGCGCCGCAGCTGGTCCGCCCTGCTCGTCGGCTTCGTGTTCGGGGCCGCCTTCTTCTTCGTGAACCTGTCCTTCACGGCGCGCTACCTCGGTCCCGTGCCGTGGATCGCCCTGTCGACGCTCGAGGCGGCGCTCACCGCCGTCTTCAGCATTCCCATCGCCCTCGCCTACCGCTGGCTGCCGCGCGTGCTGCCCCGTCTCTGGGGGCGCCTGCTCGTGCTCCCCGCGGTCGTGGCGGGGCTGTGGACGCTCCGCGAAGAGATCCTCGGGACTTTCCCTTATGGGGGCTATCCCTGGGGCAGGCTGGGGGTCACGCAGTCCAGCAGTCCTCTGGCCGACGCGGTGTCGTGGGTCGGCATCGCGGGGCTGTCATTCCTTCTCGTCTTCGTCTGCGCGGCGGCGATGGAGTACGTGCGCGTCCGACGCCTCCGCGACTGGCGGGCCGCCCTGCCGGCCCTGATAGCGGCTGTGGTCCTGGTGGCGACGCCGCAGTTCTCGACGACGGATGCCGGCAGCATCCGGGTCGGCGCGGTCCAGGGAAACGGGCCCGCAGGGTATTTCGACGACCGCGGGCCGAACGACATCCTCCGAGCCCAGCTCGAGGCGACCAAGCCGCTCCTGGACGAGGACATGGACGTCCTTCTCTGGCCCGAGGGGGGAATCGACTCCGATCCCACCACCAACGACGGCACGGCCGCGGTGCTCGATTCACTCGCCGCGCGCATCGGCGCGCCGCTGCTCGTGAGCGCCGTGACGCAGCGCGGCGACGAGTACTTCAACTCCTCGCTGCTCTGGGAGCAGGGCGCCGACAATCCGGTCGACACGTACGACAAGCGGCATCCCGTGCCCTTCGGGGAGTACGTCCCCGATCGGTGGCTCTACCGAAACTTCGCGCCGGACCTGATCGACCTCATTCAGCGCGAGTACACGCCGGGCACGTCGTCGCCGATGTTCGACGTGGACGGCGTCGGGGTGGGCCTCGCCATCTGCTTCGACGTGATCTACGACGACGTGATCTGGGAGGGTGCACGAGAAGGCGCCCAGGTCTACATGTTCCAGACGAACAACGCGGACTTCCGCGGAACCGATGAGAATCTCCAGCAGCTGGCATTCGCTCGCATGCGGGCGATCGAGACCGGTCGTTCGGTGGTCAACCTCTCCACGGTCGGAACGAGCCAGGTCATCGCTCCGGACGGGTCGACGATCGAGGGGCTTCCTGCTGACCAGGCCGGGCACATGCTGTCCGATGTCCCTCTCCGAACGGGGCTGACGCCGGCCGTCACGCTCGGTCCGTGGATCAAGCTGCTCCTCGGGTGGGGAAGTCTCCTGGCGCTGGCGGTGTTCGGCGCGCTGCTCTCGGTTCTCCGGCGTCGCGATGCGGCAGCGCACGCGAAGACGCCGGCCCCCGAAGGGACCGGCGTCTCAGAGAGTGCGTGATGTCGTCAGGCGCTCATCTTGTCGGCGCTGACTTCTTCGCCCGCACCGCGGCGTCCGCGGATGTAGGCCAGGCGCTCCTCGAGGAGCTCTTCGAGCTCGGGGAGCGTACGGCGCTCGAGGAGCATGTCCCAGTGGGAACGCGGAACCTTGTCGCCGCTGTGGTCGACGGTCGCCGTCCCCTCGCCGATGCGCAGGAGCGCTTCGGAGCCGCAGGTGCGGCATTCCCAGGAATCGGGAACCTCTGCGTCGGCCGCAAAGGCCAATGTGGTGTCACGTCCACAAGCCGTGCACGTGTATGTGTGATGTGCGCGTTCATGGAACACGACGCCCTCTTCGCTTTGTAGGCTCTGGGCGCCGAGTCGAATGCCGCGCAGGCTGCGGTCTGCCATTTCGGGTCCTCTCGTCGCTATTCAGGTCTAACGAAGCGACCTGGACATCTCATCCGAAGAACGGCTGTTTGCCAGCCATTCACGGCCAATGCACAGGTGAGACTCCGTCTCGTCCCGAATGAGACTCCAGATCCCGCTAGCGGAGGGCAGCGAGTGCGAGATCGGCCCTGTCGGTCACGATGCCGTCCACACCGAGCGCGACGAGGCGGGTCATGTCGGCGGGGTCGTTGACGGTCCAGACGTGCACTTCCACGCCCGCGGCGTGCGCGTACTCGATGAAGCGGGGGGTTACGATCCGCAGCCTTCCCCGGCGCTCGGGAACCTGCACGGCGTCGACGTCAGCCAGGACGCGGAGTGCGAGGGGACGAGACCGCACGGAGACGGCACCGAGGAGCCGCGTGACGGTCGTCGTCCCCGCCGAGGTCGCGGGACGGATGCCGGGCCCGGCGCCCGCGGCCGCCTGGAGGGCCGCTCGGCGTCGATCGTCCGAGAAGCTCGTCAGCAGCACGCGAGCCCCGTGCGGAGCCACGAGGCGCCCGACGGCCTGCGCGGCGCCAGCCGCCTTCACGTCGAGGTTGAAGCGCAGATCGGGAAAGGAGTGCAGCGCCTGCTCGAGCGTGATGAGCCCGCCGTGGTCGCGCATGAGAATCTCGAGGTCGCGGAGGATCACCTCGTCGACGCGGCGCGGGTCTCCGGTCACCCGTCGAAGATCCTCGTCGTGGAACAGGACGACGGCCCCGTCACGCGTCAGGTGGCAGTCCGACTCGACGTAGGTGACGCCGGCAGCGTGTGCAGCCGCGACCGCCGCGAACGAGTTCTCCGCGATGTGTCGCCCGCCGGCATCGCTGGGGACCAGTCCCCGGTGCGCGAGCACTCGAGGAGTCGCGGCGCCGTCGAACCAGGGATGCGTCATGCCGTCGGCGGCAGCTCCGAAGCCGGAGCAGCAGGAGCACCAGAAGCCGTCGGGGCAATCGATTCCGACGTGCCGGCCGACGTGGGGGAGCCGGCATCCGCTCGCTTCGCCGCGTCCGCGAGCGAACCCGCGAACGCGCCGCTCACACCCTTGAGCGCCTCGGTGAACTCGCTCGGGATGATCCACAGCTTGCTCGATGCGCTGTCGCTGATCTTCGGGAGCGTCTGCAGGTACTGGTACGCGAGGAGCTTCGGGTCTGCGTTCCCGACGTGGATCGCGCGGAAGACCGTCTCGATCGCCTCCGCCTCACCCTGGGCGCGGAGCACCGCCGCCTGCTTGTCGCCCTCGGCCTTGAGGATCTCGGCCTGCCGCTGTCCTTCGGCGGTGAGGATCGCGGACTGCTTCGTTCCTTCAGCGGTGAGGATGAGGGCTCGACGGTCGCGCTCGGCGCGCATCTGCTTCTCCATCGAGTCCTGGATGCTGTGCGGCGGATCGATCGCCTTCAGCTCGACGCGTCCGACCCGGACGCCCCACTTGCCGGTCGCTTCGTCGAGGACGACGCGCAGCTGGCCGTTGATGTTGTCGCGGCTCGTGAGGGCCTCTTCGAGGTTGAGGCTGCCGACCACGTTGCGCAGCGTCGTCGTGGTGAGCTGCTCGACGGCGCCGAGGTAGTTCGCGATCTCATACGTCGCGGCACGAGCATCGGTGACTTGGAAGTAGACGACGGTGTCGATGGAGACGACCAGGTTGTCTTCGGTGATCACGGGCTGCGGGGGGAACGAGACCACCTGCTCGCGCATGTCGATCAGCGGGCGCAGTCGATCGATGAAGGGCACGAGGAGGTTGAGCCCGGGGGTGAGGGTCTTGTGGTACCGGCCGAGACGCTCCACCACACCGGCGCTGGCCTGCGGGATGATGCGGACCGAACGGACGATGACGACGAAGACGAAGATCAGGACCGCGATCGCGAGGATCCACCCGATGGCGGTGGGGATGATCTGTTCCGGGGTCATGCATTCTCCTCTGACGCGGGTCGGACGTAGGCGGTGGCGCCGTCGATGCGACTGACGCGGACCGGGACTCCTGGTTCCAGGGCACCGGATGCCTCGGCCCGGGCCGTCCAGATGTCGCCGTTGGCGAGCTTGACCTGACCGGCATCGGATGACACGGTCGAGAGCACGCGCCCCGACAGGCCGACGAGCGCCGCCATGTTGCTGGGCGTGGGGTCTTCCCCGCGGTGCAGCCGGCGCAGCAAGGGCGGCCGGAGGACCAGCACGAGCACCGCCGCCACGACCGCAGCGACGACGACCTGGAGCCAGAGCGGGGCGCCCAGCAGTCCTGATGCCAGGCCTGCGACACTGCCGATGCTCAGCATCAGGAAGGTGAAGTCGAGCGTCAGCATCTCGACCACGAGGAATACGAGGATCAGCACCAGCCAGCCGATCCATGCCCAATCTTCGAGCGTCTGGATGAACTCCACGGTGTGCCTCCTGGCTCGAACCTATCACGCGCGCAGGCGCCTGGATCGGGCACGCCGCGGGGCCGATTGGTAGGGTCGATGACGTGCCGTGCGCTCTCGCGCGGCAGCCGCGGCATCCGCTGATCGGCACCATCGCAACCCTTTGGGAAACCACGTGTCCGAACCCCTCACGCCCCTTTCTCCCGGCACGCTCGCCGGGAAGACCGCTCTCGTCACCGGCTCGTCGCGCGGAATCGGCGCCGACACCGTGCGCTATCTCGCACAGGCCGGTGCCGACGTCGTCATCAACTACCGCAACAAGGCTCCCCGTGCCGAGAAGCTCGCCACCGAGCTGCGCGGACTGGGTGTCGAGGCGCTGGTCGTGGGTGCAGACCTCACCGACGCTGAGTCGGTTCAGGCGATGTTCGACGAGGTGAAGCGCGCGTTCGGCGGGCTGGATGTGCTCGTTCTGAACGCATCGGGCGGCATGGAGTCCGGCATGGCTGAGGACTACGCGCTCCAGCTCAATCGCGACGCCCAGCTCCGGGTGCTCGAGACGGCGCTGCCACTGCTCCGAGAGGGATCACGGGTCGTTTTCGTGACGAGCCACCAGGCCCACTTCATCCGCACGACGCCGACGATGCCCGAGTATGAGCCCGTGGCGCTGTCGAAGCGAGCCGGAGAGGATGCACTGCGTGAGCGCATCCCCGCACTCACCGAGCGTGGCATCGAGTTCGTCGTGGTCTCGGGCGACATGATCGAGGGCACCATCACGGCGACGCTCCTCGAGCGCGCGAATCCCGGGGCCCTCGCCTCGCGCCGCGAGGACGCCGGCAAGCTCTACAACGTCTCGGAGTTCGCCGCCGAGGTCGCCCTCGCCGCGGTCGAGCCGATCCCCGCCGACAACACCCGCCTCGTCGGCGACACGGGTTCGTTCGGCGGCGAGTGACCGGCTCTACGATCAAGAGGAACGGCCCCGGGTTTGCACCCGGGGCCGTTCCATTTCACGGATCGATCAGAAGTCGCGTCCCGAGAACTTGAAGGCGCGGACGATCTGGATGATACCCAGCACGATGAGCAGGATGCCCAGCAGCCACCACAGCACGACGGCGCCGAGGAGCGGCGTGATCACCAGGTACAGACCCGCGATGATGCTGATGATCGCGAAGAAGATCGTCCAGCCCTTCGACGCGGCGTCGCCGAGCGTCGAGAGCGAGACGATGCCCTCGACGATCCAGAGGATACCGACGAGGATGCCGACGAAGACGGCCAGCCAGGCGGTCGCCTGCTGCAGGTTGAACAGGGCGACGATGCCACCCGCGATGAAGATGAGGCCGAGGACGATGTGGCCGAGACGGGCCCAGCCGCCCTTCGCCTTGGAGAAGATGCCGAGGCCCGCGTAGACCAGACCGCCGACGATCGCGTAGATGGCGATGACGACGGTGACGAATGCGGCGGAGCCCTGCGGCTGCCAGAGGATGAGGAGACCGGCGATGATGGAGAGGACGCCGCCCACGCCGAAGGCGGTGCGTACGCCGTTGATGGCCGATTTCTCGGCAGCTGATCCGGACATGAGAGCCCTTTCTGAGTGTTTCCTGGGAAGGTCCCGCCTAGCCTAACGCCCCCGAGCACCGTGGCCCTGCAATGCGACGGTGCGTCCGTCCCCTTGTGTCGCTGAGCGTCTTCGGGTGTCAGCCGAGGACGAGCGTCGCCAGGAGCAGAATGGGCACACAGCCGATCGTGGTGAGGAAGACGGTGTCTCGGGAGATCGTCTCGCCGACGCCGTATCGCTGCGAGTAGTTGAAGACGTTCTGCGCCGTCGGCAGCGCTGCGAGCACGACGACGACCAGCACGTCGTGCGGCGGCAGCCCGAACACGAACTCCGCCACCGCCCAGGCGACGAGCGGCATGACCACCAGCTTCAGCACTGTCGCGAGCGTGATGTCGCGGCGTCGCCCGGACGATCCGAGCACGCGCTGTCCGTGCAGCGAGATGCCGTAGGAGATCAGCAGGACGGGGACGCAGGCGTTGGCGATGAGCTGCGCCGGCTGGAGCACGACGGGCGGCAGTTCGATGCCCGACACCGAGACGATCGTGCCGAGCACCGATCCGACGACGATCGGATTCGTCAGCGTCCGCCCGACCGCGCGCCAGATCGACGTCTTGCCCGCGGTGATCGCCTCGAGGATCGTCATCGAGATGGGGGTGAACACGAGAAGCTGCATGAGGATCACCGGTGCCGGGTACGCGGCCGATCCGAGGAGGTAGAGCGACAGCGGGATGCCGATGTTGTTGGAGTTGACCTGACCTGCCGAAAGCGCTCCGATGACGATGTCACCGAGCGGCCGCTTCCAGACGAACCGCGCCACGAGGGCGAAGACGGCGATGACCGAGACCGCGGCGATCGCCGAGACCGGCAGCATCGCGGAGAAGAGCATCCGCACATCGGCCTGCCCCAGCACGACGAAGAGCAGGAAGGGTGAGAGCACGAAGAACGTCAGTCGCGCCAGCACAGGACGCGCGTGCTCTCCGAGCAGATCGGTGCGCCCGATGATCCAGCCGAGCAGGATGGCCACCCCGACGACCGCGAATCCGGTGAGCGCCTCGATCATGCGCGAGCCGGGCTGCCGGGGTGAGGGGTCACCATCCCAGGCTATCGGCGGTCGTCCAGCCCGAACGACGGGCGGCGGGGGCAGAGGTCGCGCCGGGGGAGCGGCATCGCTAACCTGGGGGCGTCGGCGGGATGTCGCCCGCTGCGGTGCGAGGAGCGTTCATGGCAGTGTTCTCCCGCGGTTTCGGCGCTCGACGTCGTGAGTCGGACCCGCGCCTCCCGCCGGGGCAGTATCTGACAGAAGACTTCCCGGTGCTGTCGGCCGGCCCCACTCCCACGATCGACCCGGGGGAGTGGCGATTCACGATCCGCTCCGGCGAAGGCGCGGATCGGTCATGGAGCTGGGAGGAGTTCATGGCGCTTCCGCAGGAGGAGGTCGCCACCGACATCCATTGCGTGACGCGGTGGACCAAGCTCGGCACCTCGTGGCGCGGTGTGTCGCTCGACACCCTCTTCGAGGGCATCGAGCCGAATGTCGAGTACGCCATGGCGCATTCCTACGGCGGCTACACCACGAACATCCCGCTCGAGGATCTCCTCGGCGGAAAGGCGTGGGTGGCATTCGAGTTCGACGGCGAGCCGCTCGACCCCGAGCACGGTGGCCCGGCGCGGCTGCTGGTTCCCCACCTCTATTTCTGGAAGAGCGCCAAGTGGGTCAGGGCACTCGTCCTCCACGAGCACGACGATCCCGGGTTCTGGGAGCAGAACGGCTATCACCTGCACGGAGATCCATGGACCGAGGAGCGCTACTGGTGACGACGGAGGCCTCCAGCCGTGTCGTCTGGCGGGACGCCCAGGTCGTCGAAGCGATCGCGGCGACCCCGAGGTCTCGCATCCTCCGGCTCTCGGCACCGGGTTGGCCCGGGAGTCTGCCGGGGCAGCACGTCGACGTGCGCCTGACGGCCGAGGACGGCTATCAGGCGGTCCGGTCGTATTCGATCGGCCTCGCGGGAGAGGACGACACGATCGAGCTCGGCGTCGATGAGGTGCCGGACGGCGAGGTCTCTCCGTACCTGGTGCATGATGTCGCGCCCGGTGACGCGCTGGAAGTGCTCGGCCCGCTCGGCGGATACTTCGTGTGGCGTCAAGACGATCCCTCGCCGGTTCAGCTCATCGCCGGAGGCTCGGGTGTCGTGCCGCTGCGCGCGATGGCGCGGGCCCGCGTCGACGCGGCGACATCCCAGCCGTTCCGCCTGCTGATCTCCGTGAAGACCGCCGAAGACGCGATATATCGCGATGAGCTGGAAGAATTGGGCACTGACGGGGGAGTCGCTGTGACCTGGGCGTTCACCCGATCTGCCCCGGATGGCTGGTCGGGACAGGTGGGCAGAGTCACCGCAGAGACACTGGATGCCGCCGTGCTGCCGGTCGCCGACGATCCGACGGTCTTTGTCTGCGGGCCGACGAGATTCGTGGAGTTCGTCGCGGATCTTCTCGTCGCACGAGGCCATCCGGCTGGCCGGATCAAGACCGAGCGATTCGGAGGCGCCTGATGCGCGCGCACGTCGAGCATGTCGATGGGAACGCCCTGGCGGGGATCCTCACCGAGTTCATGAGCACGGATGCTGCGACCCTGCGCATCACGTGCCGGCACTGCGGGCAGCACGGCGACTTGGCAGAGGTCGCCGTGGAGCGGGACGATGCCGGATCCATCGTGCGCTGCCGAGGCTGCCAGCGAACGCTCCTGGTGATCCTGCGGGATGCGGCAGGCGGCATCCGTCTGCGGTTCGAGGGAACAGCCGAGATCTCGTCCAGCTGACGCATCGTGCAATCGCCGATAATGCACATTATGTCAACTCGCATGACGAGCCCCGCCCCCGGCAGTGCCCGCCGCGATGGAATCAGCAGGCGTAGCGTAAGCATCACGGGTGTCACGAGGGAGTCGAAATGCCTGACGAGAGCAGACGTCGGATGGGTCCGTGGGGAAAGTTCGTTGCTCTGTTCCTCGGGGCTCCGCCGCTTGCCGTGTACGCCGCCGACCTTGACGACGACGATGACGATGACGAATCGGGCCCGCCCGCGCAGCACACCTCAATGACCTGATGGTGCTGTGCCCAGTGCGCGCGGGCTGACATGCACGAAGGCCGGCGCAGCGCGGTCCGAGAACCGCTGCGCCGACCTTCGAAGTGATGAGTCCTGCGTCAGAGCCCAGCGGTGTCGTCGGGCGTGACAGTGGACTGGCGAGTCACGCGCTCGTTGCCTGTCGGGTCGACGGCAGTGCGGGTGACGGTGTCGGAGCGACGGCGACGCGCCAGCAGCACGATGCCGATGAGGACGATGACGACGCCCGCCCCCATCAAGATGTACCCGACCAGGTCGAGGTTCACCCAGTCCAGCTGGACGTTCAGCGCGAACGCCAGGATGGCTCCGATGACGAAGAGGAAGATTCCAGCACCGATGCTCATGCGAGGTTCCTTTCCGGATGCGTCGGGCGAAGCATCCCGTGCTCGCATGCTGTCAGATCCCCGCGAAGCGCACGGAGGGGTTGACAACCGCCCGGAAGGTGAAGTCAGGCGCTCTGCATGCGAGCGAGCTCACGCTCCATGTCGTCGACGAACGCGTTGTAGCCCGCGATCGTCGCGGCCACCTGCTCGTCGCCGAAGTCCGAGCGGTCCTGGCTGATCGTCAGACGCGTTCCGGTGGGGATCTCTTCCAGGTCGAAGAGCACGGGAAGTCCCGCGTACTCCCCCGGGTTGTCACTGAGCGTCATCGCGAGACGCGCCGGCGGGTCGACCTCCACGTACTCGCCGCCCCAGTTGATCTTGTTTCCGTCCGGCAGGACCATGACCGCGCGGAACTCGCCGCCCGGCCGCACGTCCATCGAGAGCGTGTCGCTCGGCACGTCGATCGCCGCGGTGCCGAACCACACGGCGAAGTGCTCGGGCTTCGTGAGGGCGTCGAAGACGAGCTCGCGCGGCGCCGTCAGATCGCGGGTGATGGTGAAGTAGTCAGCCATGGGAGTTCTCCTTGTCGTTGGTCGTGCGGGTCTTGTCGGTGGGGGTGGTCAACTGCTGCATAACGCCGAGATACGAAGTGAGCGAGTCGAGTGAGTCGTTCCAGAAGCCCGCATAGTCATTGATCCATCGGGATGCCGCGGCCAGCGGCTGCGCCTCGAGTCTCGCCGGGCGATACTGCGCCTCGCGTCCGCGTGTGACCAGTCCCGCCGCCTCCAGCACCCTCAGGTGCTTGGACACGGCGGCGAACGACATGTCGAAGGGAGCCGCCAGCTCCCCCACGCTCGCTTCGCCGGCCGCGAGGCGCGCGAGGATCTCGCGTCTCGTCGGATCCGCGAGTGCAGCGAATGTGCGGTTGAGCCGCTCCTCGCTCTGCACGTCCATGTCGACCACCTTCGTATTCAACCGATTGGTACTGTACCGCTTGGTTGAATACAAAGTCAAGATGTCGGATGCCGCGCCTATCGTGAACGCATGCCTCGAGTCATCTACAACACCGCGACCACTCTCGACGGGTACATCGCAGACGATGTCGACTCGCTGTCGTGGCTCTTCGTCGTGCCGGGAGCCGACGCCGCGGAGAGCGACTTCGGCGGTTTCATGGACACGATCGGTGCCCTCATCATGGGTTCGACGACATACGAATGGCTGCTCCGGCACGAGGATATGGTGGCCCACCCCGAGAAGTGGCCGTACGGGGACCGACTCGCCGTTGTGCTCAGCAGTCGCGATCTGCCGGCCATACCCACCGCGCGGCTGCGATTCCACTCCGGAGCGATCACCGAGATCTGGGACGCACTTCGCGCTGCAGCGGGTGAACGCGACGTCTGGGTGGTGGGTGGCGGAGACGTCGTCGGCCAGTTCGCCGATGCCGGGCTGCTCGACGAGGTGCGGGTCTCGGTCGCGCCGGTCACGCTCGGATCGGGCAGGCCGCTCCTCCCCCGCCGCCTCGAGTCCGATCGTCTGAGGCTCGAATCCGTGCGGCAGGCGGGACAGTTCGCCGAGCTCGTCTACTCAGTCACCGGCCCCGCGGAGGAATGAGTTCGGGAGGCGTCTACCCGTGTGAGGGCTCGATCGTCGTCCACGCTGCGAACTTCGGCTCTCGGTTGTCACCGGACGACGTCCCGTTCAATCGCCGGCGCACCCACGGGCCGACATGCTCGCGGTAGTAGGCGGTCGTCGCGACGGGCGCTCGCTCAGGCAGGGCCGGCAGCGACCACCACGAGGGATCGGGCTCGAAGCCGAGCGACGTGAGCACACGGGCCGCGACACGATGATGCCCCCGAGCGTTCATGTGCAGGCGATCGTCGGACCAGTACCCGGGGCTCGAGAGCTCGCGGTCGGGCCAGTTGAATGCGCGCACGATGTCGGGCCGGTCCGTGAGGTGGGCCGCCACCGCCGCAGAGAGCACATCGCCGCGACGCTGGAAGACGCGACCGAGCGGCAGCTGCGGAGAGGGGTTGGCGCCCGACAGCAGGATGAGCGTCACACCCTCTTCATCGCACCGCCGCATCACCTGGTCGAATGCTCCGACGATCCGCGCCACCGAGGCACGCGGGCGGAGCATGTCGTTGCCGCCGCCGTTGAACGACAGGTGGGTGGGCTTCAGAGCGAGCGCCGGTTCGAGCTGCTGCTCGATGATCGGGCTCACCAGCTTGCCGCGAATGGCGAGGTTGGCGTACTCGACGGGCGCGCCTGTCGCATCCGCCCACCCGCGAGCCACGAGATCGGCCCATCCCCGCACGTGGCCGTCGGGGAGCTCATCGCCGACGCCCTCGGTGAAGGAGTCGCCGATCGCGACGAATCGAACCGATGCCATCCCGACAGCCTATGCGCCGACCGACGGGCGACGGTGCGGCCCGCTCTTCGGCGACCGACGGGCGACGCTACGCCAGCAGTTCGCGGACCAGCGGCTGCACCTTCGTGCCGTAGAGCTCGATCGAACGCATCATCTTGTCGTGCGGCAGTGTGCCGGTGGAGAACTTCATATCGAACCGGTCGAGGTCGAGGGCGCGCACAGTATCGGCGATCTTGCGGGCCACTGTCTCGGGCGAGCCGACGTAGAGCGCTCCGTCCGGGCCCACGTCGTGCTGGAAGCGGAGGCGGTTGTAGGCCGGCCATCCGCGCTCGCGCCCGATCGTGTTGTTCATCGACTCGAAACCCTCGTACGCCTCATCCCACGCCTGCTGATCGGTCTCGGCGACGTGGCCCGGCGAGTGGACTCCGATCGGAAGCGATGCGCGTCCGAAGGAGTCCAGTGATCGGCGATACAGGTCGACGAACATCCGGAACCGATGGGATGGCCCGCCGATGATCGCCAGCATGAGCCCGTACCCGTATCGCGCCGCTCGGACGACGGACTCCGGCGTCCCGCCCACACCGACCCAGGCCTTGATCCCCTGCTCCGTCTTGGGGAACACGTCGGCGTTCTCCAGGGAGGCGCGGGTCGAGCCTGACCAGGTGACGGGCTTTTCGAGCAGCAGCTGCGAGAAGAGGTCGAGCTTCTCCTCGAAGAGCCGTTCGTAGTCCCGCAGGTCGTAGCCGAACAGCGGGAAGGACTCGATGAACGAACCCCGCCCGAGGATGACCTCGGCGCGACCGTTCGAGACGGCATCCAGCGTGGCGAATCGCTCGTAGACCCGCACGGGATCGTCGCTCGAGAGAACAGTCACCGCTGTGCCGAGATGGATCTGCTTGGTCCGCCCCGCAGCTGCGGCGAGGACGATCTCGGGGCTCGACACGGCGAACTCGGGTCGGTGGTGCTCCCCCACCCCGAAGAATGAGAGCCCCACCTCATCGGCCAGCACGGCCTGATCCACGACGTTGCGGATGGTCGCGGCGTCGCTCAGGAACTCACCGGCTTCGTCCCGAGTGACGTCTCCGAAGGTGTCGAGGCCCAGTTCGAGCTGTGCGGGGTCCGTGATGGCCATGGCACATCCTTTCATTCATCTGCATAGAACCGCAGTTGCAGCCGCGCCATTCCCGACCGACCGGCAGTCCCCGGGGCGTACGCCCGGCAAGAGCCGCGCCTAGGGTGGGAGCGTGGCCATCTTCGCGGATCGGGCGCACGCGGGGCGAGAGCTCGCTGGTGAGCTGGCCCACCTGCGCGGGATGGATGCTGTCGTCCTCGGGATTCCTCGAGGGGGCGTGGTCGTCGCCGCCCCAGTGGCGCGAGCCCTCGTGCTTCCGCTGGGGGTCGCCGTGGTCCGCAAGCTCGGCGCTCCACAGCACGACGAGTTCGCACTCGGGGCCATCGCGGACGGTGTCCGCGTCGTCGACCCCGTGTCGCTTCACGACGCGAAGGTCACACCCGCACAGCTGGCGGCCGTCGAGCAGCGCGAACGTGCCGAGCTCGCGAGACGCACGACGTCGTTCGAGCTGACGGGACTCGACGTCAGCGGTCGCACGGTGATCATCATCGACGACGGCATCGCGACGGGTTCGACAGCCAGGGCGGCGTGTCTGGCGCAGCGCGGCCGTGGTGCCGCACGGATCGTTCTCGCCGTCCCCGTGGCACCGCAGTCATGGCGTCCGGACCCTGCCGAGGTGGACGAGTACATCTGCCCGCATCGCGAGGCGCACTTCTGGGCTGTCGGTCAGTACTACGACGATTTCACCCAGACGACCGATGACGAGGTCACGCGCCTGCTCTCGGACAGCCCCGAGGATTCCTGAGCGATGCGCCGTCAGCCGACCAGGGCTGTTCGCAGCGTGTCGAGCCCCACGCCTCCGATCGCCAGCGCGCGCTTGTGGAACGCCTTGATCGAGAAGTCCGCACCTTGCCGCTCGGCCACCTCGTCGCGCAGCTGCTCCCAGATGCGCTGCCCGACTTTGTAGGCGGGGGCCTGCCCCGGCCACCCCGCATAGCGGTTCACCTCGAAGCGGATGAACTCGTCGGGCATGTTCACGTTGTGGCGCATGAACTCCAGCGCATAGTCGAAGTCCCAGACTCCCCCATCCGCCGGCCGCGGGACCGGAGGAGGCGTCGAGCCTCGGCTTCGAGAGGTGGAGGCCGATGTCGAGCACGACTCTGGCCGCGCGCATGCGCTGACCGTCCAGCATCCCGAGCCGGTCTGCCGGATCGTCCAGGTAGCCGAGCTGCTCCATGAGACGTTCGGCGTAGAGGGCCCAGCCCTCGGCGTGGCCCGACCCGCCGGCGAGCAGCCGACGCCACGAGTTCAGCTCGGCGCGGTTGTACACCGCCTGCGCGATCTGCAGGTGGTGACCGGGGACGCCCTCGTGGTACACGGTGGTGAGCTCGCGCCAGGTGTCGAACTCGTCGACGCCTTCGGGCACAGACCACCACATCCGGCCCGGCCGTGAGAAGTCGTCGGTGGGACCGGTGTAGTAGATCCCGCCCTCGTTCGTCGGCGCGATCATGCACTCGAGCGTTCGGATGGGCTCCGGGATGTCGAAGTGGGTGCGACCGAGCTCCTCGACCGCCTTGTCGCTCGTCTCCTGCATCCAGCGCTGCAGCGCCTCGGTGCCCCTCAGCTTTCGTGCCGGATCCTGCTCGAGGAACGCCACCGCTTCTTCGACGCTGGCGCCGGGCTTGATCTCGCGCGCGATCGACTCCTGCTCGGCGACCATCCGCGCAAGCTCTTCGATGCCCCAGTCGTACGTCTCATCGAGGTCGATCGTCGCCCCGAGGAAGCGCCGGGACTGCAGCGCGTACAGTTCGCGGCCCACGGCATCATGCTCGCCGGCTGCGGGGGCCAGCTCGGATGCGAGGAATGTCGCCAGCGCGTCATACGCCACTCGCGCAGCATTGACGCCGTCGGTGATGTCACGCGCGAGGGATGCCGGCAGCTGACCGTCTTCCGGTCCTGCGTCGGCGGCGAACGAGGCGAAGAAGCCGGAGTCGCTGGTGTACCGCCCGATCTGGGTGACGACCTCGGACACCTGGCGGCGGGCCGGCACCACGCCCTGCCCGATGCCCTGGCGGAGGGTCGCCGTGTAGCCCTCGATGGCCGCGGGAAGCGCCTTCAAACGGGCGGAGACGACGGACCAGTCCTCAACCGTCGCCGTCGGCATGAGATCGAACACCGCACGGATGTCCTGGGCGGGCGAGGCGATCACGTTGAGGTCGCGCAGGTGCCAGTTCGCTTCGTGAAGCTCGAGATCGAGGCGGAGTTCGCGTGAGAGGTCCTCCTTCGTGACCTCGTCCACGGCGTCGGCCGGGGCTGCCGCGTCGAGCTCAGCCAGTGTCGAGCGCCTGGCCTCAGCGAGGCGCTCCTGACCCTCGGGCGAGAAGTCGGCGTACCGGGCGTTGTGCTCGTTCCTGCCGATGTAGGTCGCGAGCGACGGATCCAGCTCTGCGAGCGTGTCGACCCAGGCATCGGCGATCCGGTCGATCGGCGTGGAGGTGCGGGGAGCAGCAGTCATGATCTCGAGCCTATGACGAGACGGGGTTCCGGCGAATGGCTGATCGCCTCACTGATCGACCGGGTTCGGTCGATCAGTGCGCTGCTTCGTTCCAGTCCGCACCGCGACCGATCTGCACGTCGAGGGGCACGGTCAGTCGGGCGGCATCGCCCATGCGCGTGCGGACCACGCGCTCCGCGGCATCCCACTCCCCCTCGGCGACCTCGACGACCAGTTCGTCATGGATCTGCATCAGCACGCGCGAGCGCAGCCCTTCGGCCAGCAGGTCGTCGTGGATGTGGAAGAGCGCGATCTTCATGATGTCGGCGGCGCTGCCCTGGATCGGCGCGTTGAGAGCGGCGCGCTCAGCGTTCTCGCGGAGCACGCGGTTCGGGCTCGCGAGGTCGGGGAAAGGCCGACGGCGGCCGAAGATCGTCTCGGTGTACCCATCGATGCGAGCCTGCTCGACCGAGGAGCGGAGGTAGTCGCGCACCGCCCCGAACCGGGCGAAGTACTCCATCATGAGCTGCTTCGCCTCGGACTGCTCGATGCGCAGCTGCTTGGAGAGCCCGAATGCCGAGAGCCCGTAGACGAGTCCGTACGACATCGCCTTGACCTTCGTGCGCATGGGAGCGGTGACGTCCTCGGGCGCCACGCCGAACACGCGCGCGCCCACGAAGCGGTGCAGGTCCTCGCCGGAGTTGAACGCCTCGATGAGCCCCGGATCCTCCGACAGGTGCGCCATGATGCGCATCTCGATCTGCGAGTAGTCGGCAGTGAGGAGCGTCTCGTAGCCCTCCCCCACCTCGAACGCCGAGCGGATGCGCCGGCTCTCTTCGGTGCGGACCGGGATGTTCTGCAGGTTCGGGTCGGTGCTCGACAAGCGGCCCGTCTGGCTGCCGGTCTGCAGGTATGTCGTGCGGACGCGGTGGTCCGGCGCGATCGCGACGTCGAGCGACTCGATGATCTGCCGCAGCTTCGTCGCCTCGCGATGCTGCAGGAGCAGGTCGAGGAACGGGTGCGGGTTGGACTCCTGCAGATCGGCGAGCACAGCGGCGTCCGTCGAGTAGCCGGTCTTCGTCTTGCGCGTCTTCGGCAGCTGAAGCTCCTCGAAGAGCACCTCCTGCAGCTGCTTGGGCGAGCCCAGGTTGACCTCGCGGCCGATCGCCGCATAGGCGCTCTGGGCGATCGCGTCGGCTCGCTCGCCGAGCTCGGCGGAGAAGGCCGACAGTTTGGCGTGCGAGACGGCGACGCCCGCGAGCTCCATGTCGGCGAGCGTCTGCAGGGTGGGCAGCTCCATGTCTGTCAGCACCGCGGCGACGGATGCCGGCAGCTCGGCGCGGAGCGCCTGCGCGACGCGGAGGGAGAACCACGAGAGCTGGCCGGGTGTCGCGCCCTCGGTTTCGGGCACGAGCTGGCTCGGGTCGGACTTCGGGCAGCTTCTCATCGAGGTAGCGCTCGACGAGGTCGGCGAGCGACTTGTCGGGAAAGCTCGGGCGGAGCAGCCAGCCGGCGAGCAGCACATCGAATGTCAGGCCGCCGAGGCGGAGCCCCGCGCGATGGAGCGCCTTGACCTGCGGCTTGGCATCGGTGAAGACCTTCGGCGCATCGGAGGCGAGCCAGTCGGTCAGCGCGGTCGAGACCTCGGTCGTCCAGTCGGCCTCGGCGGCGGCATCCGTCGTCGCGAAGCCGACGCGGCGAGGGAGGCCTCCCTCGAGGACGAGTGTCACGGCGACATCGCCCTGCGGCGGCATCCAGCCACGCGAGCAGGTCTGCCGGGCCAGGCTGGACAGCGACGGGCATCGGGACCGCGGCCGCGGAGGTGACGGCGGCCATCTGCTGCTCGATCCCCGCGAGCTCGGCGACCCGAGGGATCAGCGTCTTGAACTCGAGACGCGCGAAGATGTCGCGCACGGCCTGGGCATCCATCGGCTGGACCTCGAGGTCATGGGGACCGACCGGCAGCTCGACGTCGGTCAGCAGGCGGTTGAGCGATCGGTTGCGCCGCACGGATTCGAGGTGCTCGCGCAGGTTGGCCGCCCACCACGCCGGTGACCTTGTCGGCATTGTCGAGGAGGGCGTCGAGGGTGCCGTACTGGGTCAGCCACTTCACGGCGGTCTTCTCGCCCACCTTCGGCACCCCGGGGAGGTTGTCGCTCGTCTCACCGACGAGCGCCGCGATGTCGGGGTACTGCTCGGGCGGGAACGCCGTAGCGGTCGATGACGGCCTGGCGGTCGTAGCGCTTCAGCTGCGAGACGCCCTGCACGTTCGGGTAGAGCAGCGTGGTGCGGTCATCGACCAGCTGGATGGTGTCGCGGTCGCCGGAGCACACCAGCACGGTGAATCCCTCGGCCGCACCCTGGGTGGCGAGTGTCGCGAGGATGTCGTCCGCCTCGATGTCCTCCTTCTGGAGAACCGTGATGCTCATCGCCGCCAGGCAGTCCTGAAGAAGCGGGATCTGCCCCTTGAACTCGCTCGGCGTCTCGGAGCGGGTGGCCTTGTATTCGGGGTATTCGCGGGTGCGGAAGGACTGCCTCGAGGTGTCGAACGCGACCGCAAGATGGGTCGGCTGCTCAGCCTTGATCAGGTTGATCAGCATCGCGAGGAATCCGTAGATGCCGTTCGTGTACTGGCCGTCCTTCGTCGAGAAGTTGTCGACGGGCAGCGCGTAGAACGCGCGATAGGCCAGCGAATGGCCGTCCACGACGAGAAGGGTAGGCTTTGCGGAGTCCGTCACCCTGTCAGCCTAGTCAGGGCCTACGACAGCCCCGGACGCCGCCCAGAGCGGTACGGCAGGCGATCCGCACTCCCCGAGGAGACCGATGTCCGACGACGCATCCGCCCCTGACGCCCTCTCATGGGCCCGCTCTCGAGGCATCGGCGCGCTCGCCGAGAAGATGGGGTTCGAATGGGTCGAATTCACTCCCGAGCGGGCCGTCGGCACCATGCCGGTCGAAGGCAACACCCAGCCCGTCGGCCTCTTCCACGGCGGCGCGTATGTCGTGCTGGGCGAGTCGCTCGGCTCGATGCATGCCAACTTACCACGCGGGTCCCGGGCGTCTCGCGGTGGGCGTCGACATCAACGCCACCCACACGCGCTCCGCGACCTCCGGCCTCGTCACCGGCGTGTGCACGCCCATCCATCTCGGGCGCAGTCTCACGGTGCATGAGATCGTCGTGACCGACGATCAGGGCCGGCGCTGCTCGACGATCCGGATCACCAACATGATCCGCGACCGGGGCTGACCTCTGACGGCGCGGGCGTGCTGCCCGCGTGCGGGGCGGAAATGACGGATGCCGCAGCCTGAGGCTGCGGCATCCGTTCGAAGTCTTCGGATCAGCCCTTTTTGGGAGCGAGCTGCTCGATGATGGCCTTCGCGACATCCTGCATCGTGAGGCGGCGATCCATCGAGGCCTTCTGGATCCAGCGGAAGGCCTCGGGCTCGGACAGCCCCATCTTCTCGTTGAGCAGGCCCTTTGCGCGGTCGACGAGCTTGCGGGTCTCGAAGCGCTCGACCATGTCGGCGACCTCGGCCTCGAGCGTGATGATCTGCTCGTAGCGGGCCAGCGCGATCTCGATCGCGGGGAGGAGGTCGTTCGGCGTGAAGGGCTTCACCACGTAGGCGAGGGCGCCTGCCTCGCTCGCACGCTCGACGAGCTCCTTCTGGCTGAACGCCGTGAGCAGGACGACCGGCGCGATGTGGTTCTTGCTGAGCTTCTCAGCCGCGCTGATGCCGTCGAGCTGCGGCATCTTGACGTCCATGATGACGAGGTCGGGACGCAGTTCGGTCGCGAGCTGGACGGCCGTCTCGCCGTCGCCTGCTTCGCCGACCACGTCGAACCCGTTGTCTCGGAGGATTTCGACGATGTCGAGGCGGATCAGCGACTCATCCTCCGCGACGACGACGCGACGGGGAGTGGATGCCGAAGTGGCCTGTTCTTGCTCAGTCACCTTTGAATCCTAGGGTATCTTCAAACGCGGACGTGCCCGCCGGTGCGGCGGAACGGCCCGGAGACGCGCCAGCGTCGCAGTCGATACGGCTGCGGTATCGTCGAATTCAGGTGCGCCGGTGTGGCGGAATGGCAGACGCGACCGACTCAAAATCGGTTGCCCGCAAGGGCATGTGGGTTCGAGTCCCACCACCGGTACGAAGCGCGAGGGGCGGCCCACTCGGTGGTGCCTCGACGTGGGCGGGCTGCGGCCCGAGTCCGCGACCGACCGGCGACCGTAGGGACGAGTCCCACCACCGGTACGAAAGAAGAGCGGATGCCTCGGTGGAGGCATCCGCTCTTCTCTTGTCGTACGGGCTACGCGCCGAAGTACTGGTTTCCGAGCGCCTTGCTCTTGAGCGCTTCGAACTCGCCCTGCGAGATCGTGCCGGCGTCGAGCAGCGCCTTCGCGCGAGCGATGTCTTCAGCCGGGCTCACCGAGGCCGACGGGCGGTAGGCGTCGTTCTCGCCGACCATCGCGCGCGTCTGGTACTCGCGCTCGGCGATTCCCTTGCCCCTCGCGATGATGTAGACGATGCCCGTGAGGAACGGCACGAAGACGAGAGCGATGATCCACAGCGCCTTGAGCCAGCCGTTGAGGCTGTCATCGCGGAAGAGATCCCGGATGACGAAGATGATGACGTAGAGGTAGGCGATGAAGTAGAACGCCCAGAGCAACCACCAGAAGAACAAGATCAGCACCTTTCGATAGCAACAAGATCGCCCTCAGCCTAGCGACTGCCAGGCTGAGGGCGATTTCGACTCCCCCGCGGGGGGTGACCATTGTCTACTGACGATAGATCGGCGCTGCGCCGTGCACGGCGTCGCCCACCTTGTGGACGCGGATGTCGTTCGTCGACCCGATGATTCCGGGAGGGGATCCCGAGATCACGACGACCTTGTCGCCGACCTTCGCGAGGTCGTGTGCGAGCAGGTAGTCATCGACCTGGATGAACATCTTGTCGGTGTGCGCGACGTGCTCGACCAGCGTCGACTGCACGCCCCAGGTGAGCGACATCCGGCGACGGATCGCCGGCTCGGGGGTGAAGGCCAGCATCGGGATCTTCGAGCGGATGCGCGACATCCGGCGCGCGGTGTCACCCGACTCGGTGAAGATGCAGAGGAACTTGGCATCGACGAAGTCGGCGACCTCGACCGCCGCCAGCGTGATGGCGCCGCCCTGGGTGCGGGGCTTGGCCGTGAGCGGCAGGATGCGCTCGAGACCGTGCTCCTCGGTCGACTTCACGATCTTCGCCATCGTCTCGACGACGCCGACGGGATACTTCCCGACGCTCGTCTCGCCGGAGAGCATCACGGCGTCCGCACCGTCGAGGACGGCGTTGGCGACGTCGCTCGTCTCGGCGCGGGTGGGCACCGGGTTGTCGATCATCGACTCGAGCATCTGCGTCGCGACGATGACCGGCTTGGCCATGCGACGGCACAGCTCGACGGCGCGCTTCTGCACGATCGGCACGGCCTCGAGCGGAAGCTCGACGCCCAGGTCGCCGCGGGCGACCATGATGCCGTCGAACGCGTCGATGATCTCTTCGAGGTTGTCGACGGCCTGCGGCTTCTCGATCTTGGCGATGACCGGGATGTGCCGGCCCTCTTCGGCCATGATGACGTGGACGCGCTGGACGTCCTTCGCGCTGCGGACGAACGACAGCGCGATCAGGTCGGCGCCGATGTTCAGCGCCCAGCGGAGGTCGGCCTCGTCCTTCTCGGAGAGCGCGGGCACGTTGACCGCGACGCCGGGCAGGTTGATGCCCTTGTTGTTCGACACCGGGCCCGCGACGATGACCTTGGTCGTGACGACCCGGCCCTCGACCTCGATGACCTCGACGCGCACCTTGCCGTCATCGATCAGCAGGAAGTCGCCCGGCTTCACGTCGTCGGGCAGACCCTTGAACGTCGTCGAGACGATCTCCTTCGTGCCCTGGATGTCTTCGGTGGTGATCTTGAAGATGTCGCCGACCGCGAGTTCGTGCGGGCCGTCGGCGAACTTGCCGAGACGGATCTTGGGACCCTGGAGGTCCGCGAGGATCGCGACAGGACGCCCGGCGTCCTCAGCCGCCTTGCGGACGTTCGCGAAGTTGTTCTCGTGGACCGAGTAGTCGCCGTGACTGAGGTTGAACCGGGCGACGTCGACGCCTGCATCGATGATCGCGCGGACCATCTCATACGTCGATGTTGCCGGGCCGAGGGTTGCGACGATCTTTGCGCGTCTCATCCGTATGTGCTCCGTGGGAGGGGGAAGTCGGGATCGGCCGGAATCGACCTCAGCCAGACTACGCGGGCTGAAGTCCGATCGCGACATCGGTCGCGCGGACGGGGGCGGGAAGGGACGTGGATCCCATGAGGTACGCGTCGGCGTGCGCAGCTGCCGCACGGCCCTCGGCGATGGCCCAGACGATGAGGGACTGACCGCGACCCGCGTCGCCGGCGACGAACACGCCGGGGACGGTCGAGTGGAAGTCGTCCTGTCGCTCGACGTTGCCGCGGCTCGTGAACTGCGTGCCGAGCTGCTCCTCGAGCTGCGTGCGCTCGGGTCCGGTGAAGCCCATCGCGATCAGCACGAGGTCTGCGGGGATCTCACGCTCGGTGCCGCTCTTGGGAACACGACGTCCGTCGACGAACTCGGTCTCGGCGACGCGGAGTGCCCGCACTTCGCCTGCTCCGTTGCCGAGGAACTCGACCGTCGAGGCGAGGTACGAGCGCTCACCGCCCTCTTCGTGGGCCGACTGCACCTCGAAGAGCGTCGGCGACGTGGGCCACGGCTGGTGGTCGGGACGCTCGCCGGGTGGGCGGCGGCCGATCGCGAGGTTCGTGACGCTGAGGGCGCCCTGGCGGTGTGCGGTGCCGATGCAGTCCGCGCCGGTGTCGCCACCGCCGATCACGATGACGTGCTTGCCCTCGGCCGAGATCTGGTTGGGCACCGAGTCGCCGGCTGTCGCGTGGTTGGACTCGACGAGGTACTCCATCGCGAAGTGCACGCCGGCGAGGTCGCGCCCGGGAATCGGCAGCTCGCGCGGCACGGTGGCACCGGTCGCGACGATGACCGCGTCGTAGCGCGCGCGCAGGTCGCTCCAGGAGATGTCCTTGCCGACGGCGACGCCGGCGCGGAAGCGCGTCCCCTCGTCCTGCATCTGACGCAGACGCGCCTCGAGGTGTCGCTTCTCCATCTTGAAGTCGGGGATGCCGTAGCGCAGCAGTCCGCCGATCCGGTCGTCGCGCTCGAAGACGGCGACGGTGTGGCCGGCGCGTGTGAGCTGCTGCGCGGCCGCGAGCCCGGCGGGGCCCGATCCGACGACGGCGACCGTCTTGCCCGTCAGGCGACCGGGCGGCTCGGGCTCGACCCAGCCGTGGCCGAACGCCTCGTCGATGATCGAGACCTCGATCTGCTTGATCGTGACGGCGGGCTGGTTGATGCCGAGCACGCACGCGCTCTCACACGGGGCGGGGCAGAGACGGCCGGTGAACTCCGGGAAGTTGTTCGTGGCGTGCAGTCGCTCGATGGCGGCACGGCCCTCGCCGCGCCACGTGAGGTCGTTCCACTCCGGGATGAGGTTGCCCAGCGGGCAGCCCTTGTGGCAGAACGGCACGCCGCAGTCCATGCAGCGCCCGGCCTGGCGGCGCAGCACCGCGGAATCCCCCGGCTCGTACACCTCTTTCCAGTCCATGATGCGTACCGGCACCGGGCGGCGAGGCGGAAGCTCGCGCTCGGTGACCTTCAGAAAGCCTTTCGGGTCAGCCACCCGTCACCTCCAGGATGCGTGTCCACACGACGTCCCCATCGGGGTCGAGACCTTCCGCGACCGCCGTCTGGCGGGTCTGCAGGACGGCCGCGTAGTCGCGGGGAAGAACACGGACGAAGTCGTCGAGGACCGATTCGAAGTCCTCGAGCAGGGATGCCGCGAGAGCGGAGCCGGTCTCGGCGACGTGCTGGGTCAGCAGGTCGCGGAGGATCTCGGCATCACCGGACCCGAGCTCGCCGAGCACGAGTTCGCCGGCGGCGAGGGCCTCGCGATTGACGAGTGCCCGATCGAGCTTGTGGATGTAGGCCATCCCGCCGGACATGCCGGCGCCGAGGTTGCGGCCCGTCTTGCCGAGGATGACGGCGAGGCCGCCGGTCATGTACTCGAGCGCGTGGTCGCCCACGCCCTCGACGACCGCTGTCGCGCCGGAGTTGCGGACGAAGAACCTCTCGCCCACCACGCCGCTGAGGAACATCGTGCCCTGGGTCGCGCCGTAGCCGATCACGTTGCCCGCGATGACGTTCTCGGATGCCGCGAACGTCGCGCCGCGCGGCGGGCGGACCACGATCTGGCCGCCGGAGAGACCCTTGCCGACGTAGTCGTTCGAGTCGCCTTCGAGACGGAGGGTGATGCCGGCGGGCATGAAGGCGCCGAAGGACTGCCCGGCCGAACCGGTCAGGTTCACCACGATCGAGCCCGACGGAAGACCGTTCTGACCGTGCGCCCGTGTGACGTGATGGCCGAGCATCGTGCCGACGGCCCGCTCGGTGTTGCGGATCGGCAGGTCGATGACGATCTCGCCGCCGTGCGCGATGACGTCCTGCGCACGCTCGATGAGCTGCACGTCGAAGTGGTCCTCGAGCTCGTGCTCCTGGTCGCGTCCGTGCCGGCGAGGCTCGTCCTCGGCGAACGCCGGACCCTCGAGGACCGGCGACAGGTCGAGGCCGCTGGCCTTCCAGTGATCCACGGCTCCGTCGATGTCGAGGAGCTCCACGTGCCCGATCGCCTCGTCCAGCGAGCGGAAGCCCAGCTCCGCGAGATACTCGCGCACCTCCTGGGCGATGAACTCCATGAAGTTCACGACGAACTCGGGCTTGCCGTTGAAGCGCGAGCGCAGCACCGGGTTCTGCGTGGCAACGCCGACGGGGCAGGTGTCGAGGTGGCAGACGCGCATCATGATGCAGCCCGACACGACGAGCGGCGCCGTCGCGAAGCCGAATTCCTCGGCGCCCAGCAGCGCGCCGATGATGACGTCGCGGCCGGTCTTGAGCTGTCCGTCCACCTGGACGACCACGCGGTCGCGCATGCCGTTGAGCATGAGCGTCTGCTGCGTCTCGGCGAGGCCCAGCTCCCACGGTGTGCCGGCGTGCTTGAGCGAGTTCAGCGGGCTCGCGCCGGTGCCGCCGTCGTGTCCCGAGACGAGGATCACGTCGGCCAGCGCCTTCGCGGTGCCCGCGGCGACCGCCCCGATCCCCGACTGGCTCACGAGCTTGACGTGCACGCGTGCCTTGGGGTTCGCGCGCTTCAGGTCGAAGATGAGCTGCTTGAGGTCTTCGATCGAGTAGATGTCGTGGTGCGGAGGGGGCGAGATGAGCCCCACGCCGGCTGTCGCGTGACGCGTGCGGGCGACCCAGGGGTACACCTTGGTCGGCGGCAGCTGTCCGCCCTCACCGGGCTTGGCGCCCTGGGCGAGCTTGATCTGGATGTCGTCCGACTGCGTCAGGTACAGGCTCGTGACGCCGAAGCGCCCCGACGCGACCTGCTTGATCGAGCTCCGCCGCTCGGGGTCGAGAAGGCGGTCGACGTCCTCCCCGCCTTCGCCGGTGTTCGACTTGCCGCCGATGCTGTTCATCGCGATCGCAAGCGTCTCGTGCGCTTCCTTCGAGATGGAGCCGTAGCTCATCGCCCCGGTGGAGAAGCGCTTCACGATCGAGGCGACCGACTCGACGTCGTCGATCGGAACCGCGGGACGCGTGCCCGTGCGCAGCTTGAAGAGCCCGCGGAGGGTCTTCAGCTCGCTGGCCTGGTCGTCGACGAGCTTGGTGTACTCGCGGAAGATGTCGTACCGGCGGGTGCGCGTCGCGTGCTGCAGGCGGAAGACCGTGTCGGGGTTGAACAGGTGCGGCGAGCCGTCGCGTCGCCACTGGTACTCGCCACCCGTCCACAGGCGCTCGTGCGCGCGGACGGCGGCGTCTTCGGGGTAGGCGTAGGCGTGACGTGCGGCGTTCTCAGACGCGATGACGTCCAGCCCCACTCCCCCGAGCTTCGTCTCGGTGCCCGTGAAGTACTTGTCGACGAAGTCCTGCGAGAGGCCGATCGCCTCGAACACCTGAGCGCCGGCGTACGACGACACGGTCGAGATGCCCATCTTGGACATGATCTTCAGGACGCCCTTGCCGAGCGCGTAGATCAGGTTCCTGACGGCCTTCTCGGGCGCGATGCCGGTGATGAATCCCGCACGGACGAGGTACTCGACCGTCTCCATCGCGAGGTACGGATTGACGGCGGATGCCCCGTAGCCGATGAGCGTCGCGACGTGGTGCACTTCGCGCACATCGCCTGTCTCGACGACCAGGCCCACCTTCATGCGGGTCTCGTTGCGGATGAGGTGATGGTGCACCGCGGCGAGCATGAGGAGCGACGGGATGGGCGCGAGGTCCTTGTTGGAGTCGCGGTCGCTCAGCACGATGAACTCGGCGCCGTCCTCGATCGCCTGGTCGACCTCCTGGCACATCTGGGCGAGCCGCTTCTGCATGCCCTTGTGCCCGGCCTCGACCCGGTACAGGCCGCGGATGGTGACAGACGTGCGACCCGGAAGCGCCGTGTCGATGTGCTGGATCTTCGCGAGCTCGTCGTTGTCGATGACCGGGAAGTCGAGCGTCACGGTGCGGGTGTGGTCCGCGCCCCACGACAGGAGGTTGCGCTCGGGGCCGAGACCGAGCGAGAGCGAGGTCACCACCTCTTCGCGGATGGAGTCGAGCGGCGGGTTCGTGACCTGCGCGAACTGCTGGGTGAAGTAGTCGAACAGCAGGCGCGGACGGTCGCTGAGCACCGCGACGGGTGTGTCGCTTCCCATGGCGCCGAGAGGCTCGGCGCCGTTCTGACCCATCGGGGTCAGCAGGATGCGCACCTCCTCCTCGGTGTAGCCGAAGGTGCGCTGGCGGCGGGTGATCGAGGCGATCGGGTGCACGATGTGCTCGCGCTCGGGGAGGTCGGAGAGGCGCACGCGGCCCGCGTCGAGCCATTCCTGCCACGGCTCGAGCTCGCTGAGCTGCTTCTTGATCTCGTCGTCCTCGATGATGCGGCGCTGCGCCGTGTCGACGAGGAACATGCGGCCGGGGCGCAGGCGGCCGCGCCGCTTGATGCGCGCGGGCTCGAAGTCCAGCACACCCGGTCTCGCTGCCGATGACGATGAGACCGTCGGTCGTCTCGGTCCAGCGGCCGGGACGAAGGCCGTTGCGGTCGAGCGTCGCGCCGACGAGCGTTCCATCCGTGAAGATGAGCGCGGCGGGACCGTCCCACGGCTCCATCTGCATGGAGTGGTAGTCGTAGAACGCGCGCAGCTTGGGGTCGATGTCGACCTGCTTCTCGTACGCCTCGGGGACCATCATCATGATCGCGTGCGGCAGGCTTCGGCCGGTCAGGGTCAGCAGCTCGAGCACCTCGTCGAACGATGCCGAGTCGCTCGCGCCCTTCGTGCAGATGGGCAGCAGGGGGCGCATGTCGCCCAGCAGCTCCGACTCGAGCTGCGACTGGCGCGCCCGCATCCAGTTGCGGTTGCCGTTGACGGTGTTGATCTCGCCGTTGTGAGCGAGCATCCGCAGCGGCTGCGCGAGAGGCCAGGACGGGAAGGTGTTGGTCGAGTAGCGCGAGTGCACGACAGCGAGCTCGGACATGAAGCGGTCGTCCGACAGATCCGGGTAGAACGGCTCGAGCTGGAGCGTCGTGACCATGCCCTTGTAGCCGAGGGTCCGGCTCGACAGCGACACGAAGTAGGCGTCGAGCTCGTGACGCGCCCGCTTGCGCAGGCGGTACACGCGGCGGTCCAGCTCGATGCCCGACAGCGCCGGAGCATCGCCGACCGCGGGGCGCGAGACGAAGACCTGCTCGAACACCGGGCGGGCCGCAAGCGCCAGCTTGCCCAGGTTCTCGTCCTCGGTCGGAACCTCGCGCCAGCCGAGCAGCACGAGGTTCTCGCTCTGCGGCGATCTGCTCGATGCCCGGCCTTCTGCGCCGCGCGCTCCTCGTCGTCGACGGGGAGGAACACCATGCCGGCGGCGTACTCGCCGACCGGGGGGAGCTCGAAGTCCACGACGGCGCGGAGGAAGGCATCCGGCATCTGCGTCAGGATGCCTGCGCCGTCACCGGTGCCCGCGTCCGAGCCGATGGCGCCGCGGTGCTCGAGGTTGCGCAGCGCCGTCAGCGCCAGCGCGATGATGTCGTGGCCGGGCTCGCCGCGGAGCGTGGCGACCATCGCCAGACCGCACGCGTCCTTCTCGAACGCGGGGTTGTACATCCCCTGCTTCGGCGGAAGGCCGGGAAGGCCCGATCCAGGGTTTCGACGGGGGCTCGAAGCCATACCGACCGTCCTCACTTGATGCTCACAATGGGACGACGTCGGCCCGGTACTAGCTGGATTGCACAGAGCGTGCAGAAGGGTTACTTGGCGGCGACTGTGCTTGTGGCGGTGCCCTCGGCGGCTGCGTCGGCGGGTGGTTCGCTGACGTCGACGTAGTCGCTCGTTCCCTGCGATTGTACAGTGCCCGCCGGGGCTCCGCCCCGGACCCCGGGCTTGCCCGCCGGCCGCCCGCTCGGGCGTCCACTCGCGGCCCGGCACGTACGGCGAAGGCTCGAGGCCCGTGTGCCGGCGCTTCTGCACGATCAGGATCACGAGTCCCAGCACGCACGCCGAAGATCGCGGCCCAGACGTTGGTGCGCAGGCCGAAGTAGATCTCGCTCGGGTCGATGCGGATCGACTCCCAGACGATGCGTCCCGCGCTGTACCAGATGAGGTAGAGGCCGAAGAGGCGGCCCCACTGCAGGACGAAGCGCCTGCCCGCCCACAGGAGCACGACGACGCCGAGGGTGTTCCAGATGACCTCGTAGAGGAAGGTGGGGTGGAAGAGCGTGTCGGGCGCGAGACCGGCCGGGAAGGCCGGGTTGTCGCTGTCGATCTCGAGACCCCACGGCACGTCGGTCGGCAGGCCGAACAGCTCCTGGTTGAACCAGTTGCCGAACCGGCCGATCGCCTGCGCGAGGAGGAGGCCGGGGGCCAGTGCGTCGGCGAAGGTCGTGAACCGGATGCCGGTCCACCGGCAGCCGAGCCACGCGCCGATCGCGCCGCCGATGAGGGCGCCGTAGATCGCGATGCCGCCCTCCCAGATCCGGAAGACCGCCGTGAAGTCGCTGCCCTCGCCGAAGTAGAAGCCCGGGTGGGTCGCGACGTGGTAGATCCGGGCGCCGATGATCGCGAGCGGAACGGCGAGCAGCGCGATGTCGATGACGACCCACGGCTCGGCTCCGCGCTTGGTGAGCCGGCGGTTCGTCATCAGCGTCGCGATGATGATCCCCGCGATGATGCACAGCGCGTAGTAGTGGATCGTCAGGTTCCACGTGAAGACGTTGATCGTGAACGAGCTCACGGGCGGGCTCGGGATGCTGGTGACGACGTCGAGTGCGGCGCGGATCATGCTGGTCCTTCGAGTGGGGATCGCCGGCATGGAGCCGGCTTGAGAAGTCTAGGCGGGGTGCGCCGCGCCCGCCGCAAGGGCCCGCGTCGTCTCGGCGAGGCCTTCGAGTCCCCCGTCTCGGAGCGCGCGCACGAGAGCAGTGCCGACGATCGCACCGTCTGCGTAGTCCAGCACTCCCGAGATCTGCTCGGCCGTCGAGATGCCGATGCCGACGCAGGCGCGGATGCGGCCGTCGGGTGCCGCGCCGGCGTGCTCGCGGAGGCGCCCGACGAGGGTGCGGGCGGCGGCATCCAGCTCTGCGCGCTCGCCCGTGATGCCCATCGTCGAGACGGTGTAGATGAAGCCCGTCGAGTTGCGCACGATGAGCTCGAGCCGCTCGTCGGTGGAGGTCGGCGCCGCGAGGAAGACGCGGTCGAGACCGGTGCGGCGTGCTGGCGGCGATCCAGTCCTCCGCGGCGTCGGGCGTGATGTCGGGCGTGATGAGGCCCGCTCCCCCGGCGGCGAGGAGGTCGTCGGCGTAGCGGTCGACGCCGTACTGCAGCGACGGGATTCCAGTACGTCATGACGAGGATCGGCACGTCCACGCGCCGGGCGATCTCACGCACGGCGACGAAGGTGTCGCGGATGCGGAAGCCGCCGGCGAGGGCCGCCTGCGTCGCCTCCTGGATGATCGCGCCGTCCATCACCGGATCGGAGTACGGCGGGCCGAGCTCGAGGATGTCGACGCCGTTCTCGGCGAGGGCCACCGCGGCGTCGATGCTGGTCTGCAGGTCGGGGAAGCCGAGGGGCAGATACCCGACGAAGACCCCGCGTCCGTCGGCGCGGGCGGCGTCGATCGCGGCGGCCACGCGCGAGGTCACAGTTCGACCCCTTCACCGGTGGCTGCGTCATCGGCGGGGGGCACGTCGACGATCGGCTCGGCGTCGTACAGGTCGAAGTAGCGGGCGGCGGTGTCCATGTCCTTGTCGCCGCGACCCGAGAGGCAGATCGCGAGGACGGCGTCCGGACCCATCTCACGGCCGATGCCGAAGCGCCCCTGCCAGGGCGTGCGCCGACTCGATCGCCGGGATGATGCCCTCGGTCTCGCTCAGCAGACGCAGAGCCTGCATCGCCTCGTCGTCGGTCGCCGGGATGTACTCCGCGCGACCGATCGAGGCGAGCCACGCGTGCTCGGGCCCGACGCCCGGGTAGTCCAGGCCCGCCGAGATCGAGTGGGACTCGATCGTCTGCCCGTCCTCGTCCTGCAGGACGAAGGTGCGGGCGCCGTGCAGCACGCCGGGGCGGCCGCGCTCGATCGAGGCGGCGTGGCGAGGAGTGTCGACGCCGTCGCCGGCCGCCTCCACTCCGTAGAGCCGCACGCCCTCGTCGTCGAGGAAGGCGTCGAACATGCCGATCGCGTTCGAGCCGCCGCCGACGCACGCGATGACGGCATCCGGAAGCCGGCCGATCTCGTCGAGCAGCTGCTCTCGCGCCTCTTCGCCGATGATCTTCTGGAAGTCGCGGACCATCGCGGGGAACGGATGCGGCCCCGCCGCCGTGCCGAAGATGTAGTTCGTCGTCTCGACGGTCGCGACCCAGTCGCGGTACGCGTCGTTGATGGCGTCCTTGAGGGTGCGCGAGCCGGTCTTCACGGGGATGACCTCGGCGCCGAGGAGCCGCATGCGGGCGACGTTGAGCGCCTGGCGCTCGGTGTCGACCTCGCCCATGTAGATCGTGCACTCGAAGCCGAACAGCGCAGCCGCGGTGGCGGTCGCGACTCCGTGCTGGCCCGCGCCGGTCTCGGCGATCACGCGCGTCTTGCCCAGGCGCTTGGTGAGCAGCGCCTGCCCGAGCACGTTGTTGATCTTGTGGGACCCGGTGTGGTTGAGGTCCTCGCGCTTGAGGAAGACGCGGGCGCCGCCCGCGTGCGCGGCGAAGCGCGGCACCTCGGTCAGGATCGAGGGGCGGCCGGCATACGAGCTCAGGAGCTTCGCGAACTCGTCCCGGAACGCCGGATCGACGATCGCATCCTCATAGACCGCGGTGAGCTCGTCGATCGCGGCGATGAGGGATTCCGGCATGTACCGGCCGCCGAATTCGCCGAAGAACGGTCCGGTCGCCTCGCGCAGCGTCACTTCGACTCCCTCCGGTCGCTCAGTGCATCGGATGCGCCCGCCTCCAGGAATGCGCCGAGGGTGGCGACGGGGTCGCCCGTCACCAGCGCCTCGCCGATGAGCACGACATCCGCGCCCGCCGCGCGGTAGTGCGCGACGTCCGCAGGGGTGAGAACCGCGGACTCCGCGATCTTCACCGCATCGGACGGGATGCTGCCCGCCAGGCGGCCGAACAGATCGCGGTCGAGCTGGAAGGTCGACAGGTCGCGGGCGTTCACGCCGATGAGCCGGGCGCCGACGTCGGCGGCCCGTCGACACCTCGTCGGCCGAGTGCGTCTCGACGAGCGGAGTCATCCCCAGTTCGAGGGTCAGCGCGTGCAGGCGGGCGAGGACGTCCTGGTCGAGCGCCGCGACGATGAGGAGGACGAGGTCGGCGCCGGAGGCGCGAGCCTCGAGCACCTGGTACTCGGTCGCGATGAAGTCCTTGCGGAGGACCGGCAGCGCGACGGACGCCCTTGACGGCCTCGAGGTCGGCGAGGCTTCCCTTGAAGCGGCGTCCCTCGGTCAGCACCGAGATCGCGGACGCGCCGCCGTGCTCGTAGAGTCCCGCCTGAAGAGCGGGGTCGGGGATCTCGGCGAGGTCGCCGCGCGAAGGACTCGCCCGCTTCACCTCGGCGATGATCTTCACGCGGTCGGCGGGTGCCAGGGCGGCGAGGGCGTCACGAGCCGGAGCCTGCGCGAGAGCAGCTGCTTCGACCAGCGCCGTCGGGCGCGCGATCGCGCGCGTCTCGGCATCCTCAACCGCGCCGGCCGTGAGGTCGGCGAGCATGGTCAGTGCTCTTTCGAGGCGTACTTCGGGCCGTTGGCGCCGTAGCCGGCCTTGGCCATGCCCCAGCCGACGAGCAGCCCGATGACGAGCAGGACCGCCGAGGCCACCACCATGGCGGGGACATCGAGGAAGAAGAAGAACGTGCCGACGGCCACCGCGATGAGCATGATCACAACGGCCGTCCATGCGGCGGGCGAGTGTCCGTGGCCGGGGTCGCCGATCGGGTGGCTCATGGGTCTCCTTCGAAGTGCGCGGGCTGGGTCAGTCTATCGAACGGTCGGGTCGTCGCCACGCGACAGGTCGTCCCACGAGTCGATCGCGTCGTGGGGTCGGGATGCCACGGCCGGGGACTGCTCGCCGACGCGCGGGGAGCGGCATCCGCCTCGATACCGGCGTCCGCTCCCCCGCCAGTGGCGTGCCGGTCGCGAGGGTGAACAGGCCCGCGGCGAGCAGGACGATCCAGGCGACGAGGGTGACGGCGGGCCACGGCGTGCGGCCGATCGTCGCGACGATCTCCGTCGACGGCCTCGGCGCCGGTGAGCCCGGTCGCGGTCGTGACGGTTGCCGCGACGGCGGCGATGGGCGGCGCGAGGACGATCTGCGCGGTCAGCACACCCAGCACGACCGCGATCGCGACGGTGAGCGCGCCGAACACGTACCGGAGGACGAGTCCGACGATCGACAGCGCCCCGCCCAGGGCGAGCACCGCGAGACTCAGCGGCGCGAGCACGGGGATCGCAGCGGCTCCCGGCACGGGCAGAGCCTGCCCCGCGCCCTCGGTCAGCACCACGGTGAGCCAGGTCTGCGTCGACGAGATGATGCCGAGCGCTCCGGCGAGGACCGTGGCGGCGACGGCCAGGAGACGCGCGCGGGCCGTCATAGCTCCGGGCCGCGGCACGGGATCGAGGTCGTCGGCGTCGAAGCACGTGCGCGTCCCGGTGTGACAGGCGGGGCCGACCTGCTCGACGGTCAGGAGGATCGCATCGCCGTCGCAGTCGAGCCGGGCGCCGCGAACCAGCTGGATGTGGCCGGAGGTGTCGCCCTTGCGCCAGTACTCCTGGCGCGAGCGGGACCAGAACGTGACGCGGCCCTCGGTGAGCGTGCGGCGCAGCGCCTCGGCATCCATCCATCCGAGCATGAGGACCTCGAGCGTGTCCCACTGCTGGACGATGGCCGCGACGAGGCCGTCGCCGTTGAAGGCGACGCGAGCGATCCGCTCGTCCAGCGCCTCGGTCATGACACTGGACTCCCGTCTCGCGCACGGCGATGCCATCGGACGACGAGTGCCGACTTGACGTCGCCGACCGTGAGCTGGCCGGAGTGGAAGACGGATGCCGCCAGCACGGCGTCGGCGCCCGCGCGGATCGCCGGGGGGAAGTGCTCGACAGAGCCCGCGCCGCCGGAGGCGATGACGGGGACGCTCGAGATCTCGCGCATGAGCGACACCAGCTCGAGGTCGAAGCCCTCCCGCGTGCCGTCCGCGTCGATGGAGTTGACGAGGAGCTCGCCCGCTCCGCGCTCGATCGCCTCACGGGCCCAGGCCAGGGCGTCGAGGGTCGTCTCGGTGCGGCCCCCGTGCGTGGTGACGACGAAGCCGGAGGGCGCGTGCTCCGAGGGCGTGGAGACGCGCTTGACGTCGAGCGACAGCACGAGCACCTGGGCGCCGAACCGGTCGGCGATCTCGTCGAGCAGGGCCGGGCGGGCGATCGCCGCGGAGTTGACGCCGATCTTGTCGGCGCCCACCGCGAGCAGGCGCGCGACGTCGTCGGCCGAGCGCACGCCCCCGCCGACCGTCAGCGGGATGAAGACCTCCTCGGCCGTGCGGCGCACGACGTCGTAGGTGGTGGAACGCTCGTCGACGGTCGCCGTCACGTCGAGGAAGGTGATCTCGTCGGCGCCCTGCTCGAAGTAGAGCCGTGCGAGCTCGACCGGGTCGCCCATGTCGCGCAGGTTCGCGAAATTGACGCCCTTCACCACGCGGCCGCCCGCGACGTCGAGACAGGGGATGACGCGGCACACGAGGCTCATCAGAGCCTCGCGTTGTGGATCGCGCTCACGAGGATCGCGCGCGCGCCGATCGCGTAGAGCGCGTCCATGACCTGGTTGACGCCCTTGCGCGGGCTCATCACGCGCACGGCCACCCACGCCGGGTCGCGCAGCGGCGAGATGGTCGGCGACTCGATGCCGGGGGCGAGCGCGACCGCCGCGTCGACGAGGTCGGCCGGAAGGTCGTAGTCGATGAGGACGTAGCGGCGCGCGACCATCACTCCACGCAGGCGCCGCAGGAGCGTCTCGGTGCCCTCGACCTCCACTGGGGCGCCGATCAGGACAGCCTCGGACTGGAGGATCACCGGACCGAAGATCTCGAGCCCGGCCTGCCGGAGCGTCGTGCCGGTCTCGACGACGTCGGCGATGGCATCCGCCACGCCGAGGCGGACGGCGGATTCGACGGCTCCGTCCAGCGGCACGAGATCGGCCGCGACGTCGTGCTCGTCGAGGAAGCGGTCCACGAGCCCCGGGTACGACGTCGCGATGCGAACGCCCTCGAGGTCGGCCACCTCGGCGAAGCGCCCGGGAGGGGCGGCGAAGCGGAAGGTGGATGCCGCGAACCCGAGCGCCTCGATCTCACGGGCGCCGGGCATCCGGGCGTCCAGAAGAAGGTCGCGACCGGTGATGCCGACGTCCAGCGCGCCCGACCCGACGTACGTCGCGATGTCCTTGGGGCGCAGGTAGAAGAACTCGACCTCGTTCTGCGGGTCGATGACGTGCAGGTCCTTGGGGTCGCGACGACCCACATAGCCGGCCTCGGAGAGCATCTCCGCGGCGGTTTCGGCGAGCGAGCCCTTGTTGGGCACGGCGATTCGCAGCATGACGGGGGCTTTCGGTTCGTAAGCGGCGGAGGTCGGGGCGGCGCTCAGAGATGTCGGTAGACGTCCGCGAGCGACAGGCCCTTCGAGATCATGAGCACCTGCAGGTGGTACAGCAGCTGCGAGATCTCTTCGGCCGCGGCATCCGTCGACTCGTACTCGGCCGCCATCCAGACCTCGGCGGCCTCTTCGACGATCTTCTTGCCGATCGCGTGCACACCGGCGTCGAGCTGGGCGATGGTGCCCGAGCCGTCGGGGCGCTCGACCGCTTTGGCGGTGAGCTCGGCGAACAGCTCGTCGAAGGTCTTCACGCGTCCAGGTTACCGGGCCGGGCGGACCCTTCGCCTCGCGGTCGCTCGCGAGGACGGCAGCGCTCGGTGCGCGCTCAGTGGCGGTGGGCGGCGAGCCCGCGCAGGGCGGCGATCGCGGCATCCGGGATCGGCCGCGCCGAACACCGCCGATCCCGCGACGAAGGTGTCGGCGCCGGCTTCGGCCGCCTGCGCGATCGTCGACTCGCCGATGCCGCCGTCGACCTGCAGCCACACCGAGGAGCCGCGCCGGCGTGCCTCGTCGGCGAGCGGACGGAGCTTGGGCATCGTCTCGGGCATGAACGACTGCCCGCCGAAGCCGGGCTCGACCGTCATGACGAGGATCTGGTCGAAGTCGTCGAGGAGGTCGAAGAGACTCTCGACGGGGGTCGCGGGCTTGACGGCGACGCCGGCGCGCGCGCCGATCGACCGGAGCCTGCGCGCGAGGGCGACCGGCTCGGTCGCCGCCTCGAGGTGGAAGGTGACGGATGCGGCGCCGAGCTCGGCATAGCCCGGCGCCCAGCGCTCGGGGTTCGTCGATCATGAGGTGCACGTCGAGCGGCACGGGACTCGTCGCCTGGATGCGCTCGACCATCTGCGGGCCGAACGTGAGATTCGGGACGAAGTGGTTGTCCATGACGTCGACGTGGACGAAGTCGGCGCCGCGCGATGCGTGCGAGGTCCGCCTGCATGTTGACGAAGTCGGCGGCGAGGATGCTGGGGTTGATCCGGACGCTGTCCTCGACGTCGGCGCGCTGCATCCGTCCATTATGGTCGAGCCGTGGACCCCATCACCGCGCTGCTCGACGAGGTGCTCGCCGAGACCCGACCTCGTCGCGAAGGGGCTCCGGCCTCGTACATCCCCGAACTCGCGGATGCCGATCCCGAACTGCTGGCCCTCGCGGTCGTCGGTCCGCGGGGGCGCATCCGCTCGGTCGGCGATGAGGACGCGGAGTTCACGATCCAGTCGATCTCGAAGCCGTTCGTGCTGGCGCTTGCGCTGGCCGAGCATGGCCTGGACGAGGTGATGAAGCACGTCGGAACGGAGCCGAGCGGTGAGCCGTTCAACGCGATCAGCCTCGAGAAGGGGACGGGGCGCCCGGCGAATCCGCTGATCAACGCGGGCGCGATCGCGACGACGTCTCTCATCCCCGGCGCCGACATCGACGAGCGCACCGGCCGTGTCGTCGAGATCCTGTCGGCCTTCGCGGGCCGGTCGCTGTGGGTCGACGAGGAGGTCTACCGGTCGGAATCGACGCACCGGAGACCGCAACAGGGCGCTCGGCCACCTGCTGCGCTCGCACGGGGTGCTCCACGGGCCCGTCGACCTCACGGTGGAGACGTACTTCCGACAGTGCTCGGTGCTCGTGACCGTCCGCGACCTCGCCGTCATGGCCGGGACACTCGCGTTCGGCGGCGTGAACCCCGCCACCGGTGACCGAGTGGTCAGCGAGCGGGTCGCGCGCGATGTGATCTCGATCATGGCGGGCTGCGGCATGTACGACTTCTCGGGGGAATGGATGCTGAGGGTCGGGCTGCCGGCGAAGAGCGGCGTCAGCGGAGGGGTCCTCGCCGTCGCGCCGTCGCAGTTCGGCGTCGCGGCGTACAGCCCGCGCCTGGACGGGCACGGCAACAGCGTGCGCGGAAGCGCCATCGTCCAGACGCTCTCGGAGCGGTTCGGCATGCATCTGCTCGAGCCGCACGAGAGCATCTCGGACCCTGCGGTGCGAGTGGAGAGCACGCCGTCGGGCCGGGTCATCCGCATCGGCGGCGAATTGGGCCTCGCGGGCGCCGAGCGGCTGCTCGCCGCTGCTCCGGGAGTTCGCGGAGAAGTCTCCCGCCGGGGCCGAGCTGCTGGTCGACACGAGCGAGATCGCCCGCAGCCATCCGCATGCGATCGGCGTGCTCGAGGCGGAGCTGGCGGCGCTGCCGCCAGGCATCCGCTTCGTCGATGACCCGCAGGAGCCTGCCTGCGCGCTAGACCCGTCGCAGGAGCGGAGATCGACATCGCGTCGGTGTTGTGCCGATGGGGCCACAGCTGTGCGCGGAGGGATCCGTCGGACTGCTCGGGAAGGCGGGGATCGGTCGTGGCGATGCCGGCGATCACGGCGCGCGCGTCGAGCTCCTCGACGGTCGCGCCGAACGCCCGGCGGACCTCGGCGACCACACCGGCCGTCTCGGCGAGGTGCGGCGAGCACGTGACGTACGCGACGATCCCGCCCGGACGCACGGCGACGATCGCCGCGGTGAGCAGCTCGGTCTGCAGCTCGGTGAGCGACGGTACGTCGGCCGGCGACTTGCGCCAGCGGGCCTCGGGGCGACGGCGGAGCGCACCCGAGGCCCGTGCACGGCGCATCGACGAGGATGCGGTCGTAGGTCGCCGGGCTGGCGGCGGCTCTGACCAGCCCGTCCATCTCGGAGACGGGGACGTCGAGGGGAACGCCCTCGACGGCACGACGCACGAGGCCGGCCCTCGCCGGAGAGATCTCGTTGGCCTCGAGCAGCGCGCCGCCTGCGAGCGCCTCGGCGGCGAGCACCGCGGTCTTTCCGCCGGGGCCCGCGCACAGGTCGAGCCATCGCTCCCCCGGCCGGATCGGCTCAGCCCGGGTCAGGGCGAGGGCTGCGAGCTGCGATCCCTCGTCCTGCACGCGCACGCGGCCATCGGAGCCGGTGACGAGGGACTCGGGGTCTCCGCCGGCGAGGCGGAACCCCAGCGGCGAGTACGGCGTGTGCCGGGCATCCGCGGGAACCTCCGCAAGACCCGGAAGAGCGACCATCGTGACGCGCGGCGACGCGTTGTCGGCCGTCAGGAGCGCCTCGAGCTCATCGGCGCGGCCCTCGGCGGCCAGCGCGCGCCGGAACGCGCGCACGACCCACACGGGGTGCGAGTACACGAGTCCGAGCCGCTCGTCGTCGGACCTCGCGGACTGCTCGACGCGCGTCATCCAGTCGCCCGGAGTGTCGCGCGAGATACGCCGCAGGACGGCGTTGACGAAGCCCGTGGCGCCGCGCCCCGACCCGCGCACGAGCTCGACCGATTCGTGCACGGCGGCATGGGACGCCACGCGCGTCGAGAGCAGCTGGTGCACGCCGAGCCGAAGCGCGTCGACGACGGCCGGATCGATGTCGTGGATCGGACGGTCGGCGGCGATGGAGATGACGGCGTCGTACGTGCCCGACCGGCGAAGCGTGCCGTAGGTGAGCTCGGTCGCGAGGGCGGCATCCGCGGTGGAGAGTCGAGCACGCTCGATCGCGGAGGGAAGGAGGAGATTGGCGTACGCGTCGGACTCGTAGACGGCCCGCAGGACGTCGTACGCGACGCGGCGTGGTGCGCTTGCGCTCATGAGGCGATGACCTTCCCTTCGACGCGAAGGCCGCGCCACCAGTCGGCCGCGCGCATGGCGCCCTTGCCGGCCGGCTGGACGAGATTGACGACGATGGGCTCCGACGACGTGCCGGCGTGGATCTCGCGTCCGACGACCGCCAGCTCTCCGGGAGCCAGTCTCAGGGCGTCCGCCGGGGCGGGCGACACGTCCAGGAGCTTCAGCCGGGCTCCGTCGAGCGTGGTGTGCGCCCCCGGCTCGGGCGTCACACCTCGGATTCGCCCGAGGACCGCCTCTCGGGGCTCATCCCACCGGACGCGGCCGTCTTCGAGCGTGAGCTTGGGCGCGGTCGTGGGCTCGTCCGATCTGAGCGGATCGAGGTGGCCGTGCCGGCGGCGATCCCGTCGACCACCTCGGCGACGAGGTCCGCACCTCGGTGGGCGAGATCGGCGAGCAGCTCTCCGGCGGTCGCTTCCGGCGTCGGCATCCGTCAGCTGGGCGAAGACGGCTCCGGCGTCGAGTTCGGGGACGAGCTGGAAGACCGCCGCTCCGGTCTCGGCGTCGCCGGCGATCAGCGCCCGCTGAACGGGCGCCGCGCCGCGCCAGCGCGGCAGCAGCGAGAAGTGCAGGTTGATCCACCCGTGCTCGGGGAGCGACAGGAGCGGCTCGCGCACCAGCCCGCCGTACGCCACGATGACGCCGAGGTCGGGCTCGAGCGCGCGGATCGCGTCGGTCACGGCGTCGTCGAGGCGGTCCGCCTTGATGATCGGGATGCCGAGCTCCGCGGCGGCCTGAGCCACCGGCGACGGCGTCAGCACGCGCTTGCGTCCGAGAGGCGCGTCGGTGCGGGTGACGACGGCGACGACGTCGTGGGCGGATGCGGCGAGCAGCCGGAGGGTGGGGACCGCGGCATCCGGGGTCCCCGCGAAGACGAGGCGCATAGGGATCCTCACAGGTCGAGATCGGGCACGTCGACCCGCACTCTGAGTGTATTGCGCGCGCCGGGGGCTCTTCCCCTGGCGGCTTTGCGGGCCCGCAGCGCCGCGGCGATCACGGATGAGCGGAGGCTCTCGGTGATCCGCGAGCCGCGTGCGTAGTCGAAGCGGACGAGCGCACGGACCGCGTCGTCGCCGATCGCGACCGGGCCGAGCACGGCGTCCGGTTCGAGATCGGGCACATTCTCGCGCAGCTCGGCAAGGGCTGCCGCGACGACTTTGGGCGGGCCTTCGAGGGCCGCGACCCGGACGGCGGGCGGCATCCGCAGGGGCGTGCGGTCAGCCAGTTCGGAGCGGGCGTAGGCCGCCGGCGTCCAGGTGGCCAGCGCGCGCGCGACGCCGCCGGTCACGCCGACGAGGTGCACCGGCGCGCCCGGGGCGGCGAGGGCGGCCGCGTTCGTCCACCATCGCAGGCAGGACTCTCCGATGCGCAGGTCTTCGGCGAGCAGCATCCGTTCACCGTCGAGAAGGATGACCGCGCGATAGCCGCCCTCGGCGATCGGCTCGGCCCCTCTCGTCGCGATGACGAGGGCGGGTCTGCCGTCGACGCGGAGGACCGGGTGATCGCCGTCCGCGACGATGACCCGGACTCCGGGGAATGCTCTTCCGAGCTCGTCGGCCGTCCGCTCACTGCCCGACGCGGCCATGCGCAGCCGGGTCGATTGGCAGTGCGGGCACGTCCAGGCGTTCGCCGGTCGACCGCACCAGCCGCATTCGGGGACGGCGCCGGCGCGAGATGCGCGCAGCGGCCCGGCGCAGTGCGCGCACCGCGCCGGGCGCCGGCACTCCGCGCACAGCAGCACCGGCGCGTACCCCGGCCGCGCGACCTGCACGAGGACCGGACCGGTTCTCAGAGCTTCACGCGCCGCCGCGAACGCCGCGGACGGCACGCGGGCACCGCGAGACTCCCCCTCGCGCGTGGCGCTGAGCACCACTCGCGGGCTCGCGCGGCGTGCGGGCGGAAGATCCCGGACCCACCCGATCGCGACGAGACGCTCGACATCGGTCGTCCGCGTGTGTCCGGCGAACAGGAGGGCCGGACCGTCGAGCTCCTGGCGGACGAGCGCGGCGTCGCGCGCGTGGACCCCCGGGGTGAGCGGCTCGCTGAGAAGCGGATCGCCGTCGTCCCACACCGCGATGAGCCCGATGTCGTGGACCGGCGCATAGACGGCCGACCGGCTGCCGATCACGACGCAGGGCACCGGAGCCAGTGTCCGCAGGAAGCCGGAATAGCGCAGGGGGGACGGCTGGCGCGCGTCATGCCGGACGACGGCTCCGTCGGGCAAGCGACCCGCGAGCGCGTCCTCGAGCTGCGCCTGGTCGCGATGATCGGGGACGACGAGCACGGCGCTGCGGCCCTGGGCGAGGGTGGACACAGCGGCCGCCGCGAGAAGCTCGGCCCAGGCGCCGACCCACAGTCCCTCGGCCGGCGGCCGCCGCATCGAGACGAATCGGGCGCGCCGGAGCTTCGAGAGAGACGCGAGCGCCTTCGGTCAGGCCATCCGCCAGCCCCGGGTAGGCGGCCAGCACCCCCGCCGCCCACTGCGCATCGGCTGCCCTCACCGAGGGCGGCTCAGCGGGCGCCGCAGCCGTCAAGGTCTTCTCGGCACGCACCATGCGCTTGGGGATCACCAGGCGCAGGATGTCGGATGCCGACCCCGCCGCTCGATCGGCCACACGCCGGGCGAGGGCGTACAGCCCGCCGGGCAGGACGGGAACCGGCGACACGACCGAGTCGAGCTCCGACAGCGGGCGGTCGCTCTGCGTCGGGCTCCCCGAGCTCGACGAGGTAGCCGTCGACGACCCGGCCGGCGCTGCGCAGCGGTACCCGGACGCGTACCCCGGGCTGGGCATCCTGTTCCCATTCCGGTGGAATGGCGTAGTCGAACAGCCGATCGAGCTGGGGCAGCGGAGAATCCAGAAGCACCCGCGCGACAGGGCGAAGACTCACGGCCGGTTCTCGAACCCGCGCAGGGACAGCCCCGCGTCGACGGCAACGCGGCGCGATGACACTTGGACCGCGCGCAGACGCGCCACCACGTCAGAGTCCGGCGGCCGCGCGGAGCTCCTCGACGCGGTCGGTGCGCTCCCAGGTGAACTCGGGCAGTTCGCGACCGAAGTGGCCGTACGCCGCAGTGCGCGCGTAGATCGGCCGCAGCAGGTCGAGCTGGTCGATGATCGCCTTGGGGCGGAGATCGAAGACGCTCTGGATGGCGCGCGTGATGGTGTCGTCCGGGACGTGCCCCGTGCCGAAGGATTCGACGTACAGACCGACAGGGTTCGCCTTGCCGATCGCGTACGCGACCTGCACCTCGAGCCGATCGGCGAGTCCGGCGGCGACGGCGTTCTTCGCGACCCACCGCATCGCGTAGGCAGCGGAGCGGTCGACCTTCGAGGGGTCCTTGCCGCTGAAGGCGCCGCCTCCGTGCCGCGAGGCCCCGCCGTACGTGTCGATGATGATCTTGCGGCCCGTCAGCCCGGCATCGCCCTTGGGGCCGCCCGTGACGAAGGGGCCGGCAGGGTTGATGTAGTACTTGACCGCCGGCAGATCGAGACCGGTCTGGGCGAGCACCGGATCGATGACCTCGGCGCGGACGCGCGCCTGCAGCTCTTCCTGCGAGATGTCGGGGCGGTGCTGAGTGGACAGCACGACCGACTCGACCGTCTTCGGCGTCGCCCCGTCGTATCCGAGCGTGACCTGGGTCTTGCCGTCGGGGCGAAGGAAGTCGAGCGATCCGTCCCGCCGAACCTCCGCGAGGCGCTCCGCGATGCGGTGCGCCGTCCAGATGGCCATCGGCATGAGCTGCGGCGTCTCGGTGGTCGCGTACCCGAACATGATGCCCTGGTCGCCCGCGCCCTGCAGATCGTGCGGATCCTCGGAGCCGTCTTCGCGGCGCTCGAACGCCTTGTTCACGCCCGCGGCGATGTCGCTCGACTGCGCGCCGATCGAGACGCTGACCCCGCACGATTCACCGTCGAAGCCGGTGTCGCTCGAGGTGTACCCGATGCGGTTCACGACGTCGCGGACGATCGCGGGGATCTCGACGTACGCACGAGTCGACACCTCGCCCGCGACATGGACGAGACCGGTCGTGACAAGCGTCTCGACCGCGACACGACCCAGCGGATCCTCCCCGATGATCGCGTCGAGGATGCTGTCCGAGATCTGATCGCAGATCTTGTCGGGGTGCCCCTCGGTGACGGACTCCGAGGTGAACAGGCGCAGCTCAGTCATGAAGGCTCCAGGGTCGTGGCGAGGCGGGGCCGCACCAGTTTGCACGCAGTCTCCGACACCGCGGCGGCATGAGCCGCGCGGCGCAGCAGACCGACGTCACTCAGCGGAGCGGAGGCGGAGCTTGTCCTCGTTGATCTCGTGCAGCGCGATGGTGAGCGGCTTGTCCTCGACGGTGGAGTCGACGAGCGGGCCCACGTTGTCGAAGAGGTTTCCCTCGTGCAGGTCGGAGTAGTAGTCGTTGATCTGGCGCGCGCGCTTGGATGCGTAGATCACGAGGCCGTACTTCGAGATCGGCTCGCCGGCGGGGTCGAGCTTGCCGAGCAGGTTGTCGATGGGGGGGTCGATGATGCCCTGGTTGGTTCCGGCCATGGGAACCTCCTGATTGGAAGCGGATGTGGTTTAAGTCGATCGGCGCACGTCGCGTGACGCATGCCCAAACAGACAGTCTACCGCGTGAGGCCGACGACCTCTTCGGCGGCGCGGTCGACGTCATCGTTCACGACGCTGAAATCGAACTCGTGCTGCGCGGCGAGCTCGACCTTCGCGGTGCGCAGGCGTCGCGCCCGCTCCTCAGCGCTCCTCTGTGCCGCGCCCCACGAGCCGCTGGACGAGCTCGTCCCAGCTGGGCGGCAGGAGGAACACGAGCGTTGCCGACGGCTCGGCCGCGCGCACCTGCCGCGCGCCCTGGAGGTCGATCTCCAGCAGCACGGTCCTGCCTTCGGCAAGAGCGTCCTCGATCGGCTTCCTCGGCGTGCCGTAGCGGAAGCGATTGTGCACCGTCGCGTACTCGAGCAGCTCGCCCGAGGCGATGAGACGGTCGAATTCCGCGTCGTCGACGAAGTAGTAGTGCTCCTCGTCGGTCTCGCCCGGCCGCGGTGCGCGTGTCGTCGCCGACACCGAGAGGTGGATCTCGGGGTGCGTCTGGGCGATCCGTGCGGCGACCGTGCCCTTGCCGACGGCTGTCGGACCCGCCAGCACGACGAGCCGGCTGCGTCCGGCGCGAGGCCGGATCTCGGGCCACCGGTCGTCGAGGTACGCCTCGATCGCACGTCGCTGACGTGCGCCGAGCCCGCCGAGGCGCTTGACCGGTGAGATGCCCAGCTGCTCGAGGATGCGGTCGCGCTTTCCCTCACCGATCGCCGGGATGCTCGTCAGGAACTCCGTGACCCGCATCGTGCCGGCCGGCGATGCGGGGTCGGCGAACGCGCGCCGCACGAGCTCCTGCGGCGTGATGACGCGCATCGCGACGTCCTTCTTCAGCGAGGCGCGTGCACGCCGCGCCTCCACCGCCCGACGGGATGCCGCAGCTCGGTCGACTTCGGGAGGGTGCTGTGCGTCAGCCATGTGATTCCTCTCGGTACAGCGCGGAGCGCTCCCGGATGCGCGCCGTGAGGCCGTCCGGGCCCGCCGCCAGGACGCTCCGGCTCTCGGATGCGATGACGTTCGGAGCGACCGCTCCGAACAGTGCCGTGAGATCAGCCGGCGCTGCGCCCTGGGCTCCGAACCCGGGGGCGAGAATGGGCGCCCCGCGGAGCACCTCGTCGGTCAGCCCGAACTCCATCCGGTCGACGGTCGCGCCGATCACGAGGCCGACGGGACCGAGCCCTCCCGCGAAGGCGGCGGAGCCGTTGACCCAGGAGATGTCGCGCGCGACCCGCGACGCCACCGTCTCGCCGTCGGCGGCGGCGACATCCGTCGTCTGGGCGGTCTGGAGGGCCGCAGCCTCGGGGTTGCTCGTCGCGGCGAGGACGAACACGCCCTTGCCATGGCGGACCGCGAGCGTCAGCGTTCCCCGAAGCGACTCGGGGCCGAGGTAGGGGCTCACGGTGACCGCATCCGCCTCGAGGGGTGACCCCGCGGCGAGCCATGCCTCGGCATATCCGTCCATGGTCGAGCCGATGTCGCCCCGCTTGGCGTCGGCGATGACGACGAGTCCCGCCGCCCGCCCCGCCGCCATGACGTCCTCCAGCGCCGCGAACCCGGCCGAGCCGAAGCGCTCGAAGAACGCGACCTGAGGCTTGACGATCCCGACACGCCCCGCGGCGGCGTCGATCACTCGCAGCCCGAACTCGCGCAGACCGGCGCCCGAGGCATCCAGCCCCCACTCCTGAAGCAGGTGCGCGTGGGGGTCGATGCCGACGCACAGCGGCCCGAACTCGGCGACGGCGGCGGACAGCCGCTCCGGGAACCCCGTCACAGGCGGGCTGCCCGCTCGAGGGCGTACTCCTGCAGGCTCTTGACGTCGAAGCCCTCGCGCAGCACCGGCAGCGCGCTGACGGCGGCACCGAGAACGGCCATCGTCGTGAACAGGGCCTTGTCGGCGGCCACCGCCGCGGCGCGGATCTCGTAGCCGTCCGCGCGCGCTGCGCCTCCGCTCGGGGTGTTGACGATCATGTCGATCTCGCCCGCGTTGATGAGGTCGACGATGTTCTGCTCGCCGGAGACCTGCGTCTCGGAGTACTTGCTCACCACGCGAACCCGGATGCCGTTGCGCGCGAGGATCTCCGCCGTGCCCTCGGTCGCGACGAGCGTGTAGCCGAGCTCCTGCAGGCGGTGGGCCGGCAGGATGACGGCGCGCTTGTCGTCGTCGGCCACCGAGATGAAGACCGTTCCCTCGAGCGGCATGCCGCCGTACGCCGCCTGCTGGCTCTTGGCGAACGCCGTCGGGAAGTCCCGGTCGATGCCCATGACCTCGCCGGTCGAGCGCATCTCCGGCCCGAGCACCGAGTCGACCATGAGGCCGTCCTTCGTGCGGAACCGCTTGAACGGCAGGACGGCCTCCTTGACGGAGACCGGCGCATCCAGCGGCACGCGCGATCCGTCGATCTCGGGAAGCAGCCCTTCGGCCTTGAGCCCCGCGATCGTGGCGCCGGTCATGATGCGCGCCGCCGCCTTCGCCAGCGGGATGCCGAGCGCCTTCGAGACGAACGGCACCGTGCGCGACGCCCGCGGGTTCGCCTCGATGACGTAGAGCACACCGGCACTGACGGCGAACTGCACGTTCAGCAGGCCTCGCACGCCCACGCCCTCGGCGATCGACCTGGTGGCCGCGCGGACCCGGTCGATCTCGGTGCGTCCGAGCGAGATGGGCGGCAGGGTGCAGCTCGAATCGCCGGAGTGGATGCCGGCCTCTTCGAGGTGCTCCATGACGCCGCCGATGTACAGCTCGTCCCCGTCGTAGAGTGCGTCGACGTCGATCTCGACGGCGTCATCGAGGAAGCGATCGACCAGGAGCGGCTTGCCGGGCTCGACGATCACCTCGCCCGCCGTGCGGACGAAGTAGTCGCGGAGACTGTCGGTGTCGTAGACGATCTCCATGCCGCGGCCGCCGAGCACGAAGCTCGGGCGAACGAGGACGGGGTACCCGATGTCCTCCGCCACCGCGACGGCGCCCGCGACGTCCGTGGCCGTGCCGTGCCGGGGAGCGATGAGACCCGCGGTGTCGAGGATCTCGCTGAACAGCTGGCGCTCCTCAGCAAGGTCGATCGCACTCGGGCTCGTGCCGAGGATGCGGTAGCCCGCGTCCTCGATGCCCTTCGCGAGCCCGAGGGGCGTCTGGCCGCCGAGCTGGCAGATGACTCCGAGGATCTCGCCGGACTGCGCCTCGGCGTGGAGCACCTCGAGGACGTCCTCGAGCGTCAGCGGCTCGAAGTACAGGCGGTCGCTCGTGTCGTAGTCCGTCGAGACGGTCTCGGGATTGCAGTTGACCATGACGGTCTCGTAGCCCGCCTCGGACAGCGCGAAGGACGCGTGCACGCACGAATAGTCGAACTCCACCCCCTGCCCGATGCGGTTGGGACCGGAGCCGATGATGACGACCTTGGTGCGCTCGGACGGCGTGACCTCGGTCTCGAAGTCGTAGCTCGAGTAGTGGTACGGCGTGAGGGCGGGGAACTCCCCCGCGCACGTGTCGACCGTCTTGAAGACGGGACGGATGCCGAGCCCGTGGCGGACCCCGCGCACCTCCACTTCGGTGTCGCCGCGGAGCTGGGCGATCTGGGCGTCACTGAAGCCGTGGTCCTTCGCGGCGCGCAGGGTCGCGGCATCCAATTCATCCGCCTGGCGGACGAACTCGGCGACCTCGTTGATCAGGACGATCTGGTCGAGGAACCACGGGTCGATCGACGTCGCCTCGAACGCCTGCTCGACCGTGGCGCCCTTGCGCAGCGCCTGCTGGAGCACGACGATCCGGCCGTCGGTCGGGGTCCGCGCGATGTCGAGAAGCTCGTCGACGGAGCGAGGCTCGTCGCCCCAGTGGAAGCTCGAGCCGCGCTTCTCGAGCGAGCGGAGCGCCTTCTGCAGCGCTGTCGCGTAGTTGCGCCCGATCGCCATGGCCTCGCCGACCGACTTCATGGTCGTCGTCAGGGTCGTGTCGGCGGCCGGGAACTTCTCGAAGTTGAACCGCGGCACCTTGACCACGACGTAGTCGAGCGTCGGCTCGAAGCTCGCCGGCGTCACCTTGGTGATGTCGTTCGGGATCTCGTCCAGGCGGTAGCCGATCGCGAGCTTCGCCGCGATCTTCGCGATCGGGAAGCCGGTGGCCTTCGAGGCGAGCGCCGACGAGCGGGAGACGCGCGGGTTCATCTCGATGACGATGATCCGGCCGGTTGCCGGGTCGACGGCGAACTGGATGTTGCAGCCGCCCGTGTCGACGCCGACGGCGCGGATGATGTCGATGCCGATGTCGCGGAGCTTCTGGTACTCGCGGTCGGTCAGCGTCAGCGCCGGCGCGACCGTGATCGAGTCGCCCGTGTGCACGCCGACGGGATCGACGTTCTCGATCGAGCAGACGACGACGGTGTTGTCGGCCGTGTCGCGCATGAGCTCGAGCTCGTACTCCTTCCACCCGAGGATCGACTCCTCGAGCAGCACCTCGCTGGTCGGCGAGTCGTGCAGGCCGGCGCCGCCGATGCGGCGGAGGTCCGCCTCGTCGTACGCGAAGCCCGAGCCGAGGCCTCCCATCGTGAAGGACGGGCGGACGACGAGCGGGTAGCCGAGCTTCTCGGCCCCCTCGAGCAGGTCGTCCATCGAGTGGCAGATGACGGATGCTGCGACATCCGCCCCCGCGTCCAGCACGAGCTGCTTGAAGATCTGGCGGTCCTCGCCCTTGTTGATCGCCTCGAAGTTCGCCCCGATGAGCTCGATGTCGTACTTCTCGAGGATCCCGTTGTTGTGCAGGTCGATCGCGGCGTTGAGCGCCGTCTGGCCGCCGAGCGTCGGGAGGATGGCGTCGGGCCGCTCCTTCGCGATGATCGTCTCGATGACCTGCCACGAGATCGGCTCGATGTAGGTGGCGTCGGCGAAGTCCGGGTCGGTCATGATCGTCGCCGGGTTGGAGTTCACGAGGATGACGCGCACGCCCTCTTCGCGCAGCACGCGGCACGCCTGGGTGCCCGAGTAGTCGAACTCGCACGCCTGGCCGATGACGATCGGGCCCGACCCGATGACGAGGACGCTCTTGATGTCGTCGCGCTTTGGCATCTACTTGGCGTCCTTCTCGGCGAGGTTCGCGACGACGAGGTCGCGGAAGCGGTCGAACAGATAGTTGGCGTCGTGGGGTCCGGCTGCGGCCTCGGGGTGGTACTGCACCGAGAACGCGGGGATGTCGAGGGCGCGGAGGCCTTCGACGACCTGGTCGTTGAGTCCGACGTGGCTCACCTCGATGCGGCCGTAGCCGTTCGGGCTGTCGAACGCGCCGTCGAGCGGAGCGTCGACCGCGAAGCCGTGGTTGTGCGCCGTGATCTCGACGCGACCGGTCGACTTGTCGAGGACGGGCTGGTTGATGCCGCGGTGACCGAACGGCAGCTTGTAGGTGCCGAGGCCGAGGGCGCGTCCGAGCAGCTGGTTTCCGAAGCAGATGCCGAAGAAGGGCAGGCCGTCGTCGAGTACGCCGCGCAGCAGCTCGACGTGATCGCCGGATGCCGCGGGGTCGCCGGGGCCGTTGGAGTAGAAGACGGCGACCGGGTCGATGGCCCGGATGTCGTCGATCGAGACGTCCTGCGGCAGCACGTGCACGTCGAAGCCCCGCGCGGCGAGGTTGTCGACCGTCGCCTGCTTGACGCCGAGGTCGAGCACGGCGAGGTTGCCGATCCGCTCACCGGTCGCAGGGGTCACCTCGGCCGCCTGCACCGAGACCTGCGCCGAGAGGTTCTGGCCCGCCATCGCCGGAGCCTCGAGCACGAGTCGCAGCTGCTCCTCGTCGTCGATGCTCGCCGCCTCACCGGAGAAGATCCCGCCGCGCATGCTTCCCGCCGAGCGGATGTGGCGCGTCACTGCCCGGGTGTCGATGCCGCTGATGCCGATCACGCCGTCGCTCACGAGGGCGTCGTCGAGCGACTCGTCGGCGCGCCAGTTGGAGACCACGCGGGAGGGGTCGCGAACGATGTAGCCCGACACCCAGATGCGGCGGGATTCGGGGTCCTCGCCGTTCATGCCGGTGTTGCCGATGTGGGGGGCGGTCTGCAGGACGATCTGACCCGCGTACGACGGGTCGGTCAGCGTCTCCTGATAGCCGGTCATACCGGTCGAGAAGACGACTTCGCCGAACGTGATGCCGTGGGCGCCGTAGGCGCGGCCGATGTGTCGGGTGCCGTCTTCGAGGACGAGGACGGCGGGGTCGGCCTGGAACAGGGAGGTCATGCGTCGTTTCCTGTCGTGGTCGGAGTGAGAAGGTCGGTGATCGCATCGGCCACGGCGCGGGCCGAGGCATCCTGCGGTCGGAAGAAGGAGTCGACGACGGTGCCGTCGTCGGTGCGCCAGTCGATGCGCACGAGGCCGCCGGGTTCCACGACGCGGTCGATGGCGACGGTCGCCTGCTCGGCGGCTTCGATCCGGTCGAGCGCCAGGAACAGCCGCGGCTGACCGGTGAGGTCCACAGCGACGCCCGCGCTCGTGAGCGTCAGGTCGGCCCGCGATCGGAAGGCGAGTCCCTTGATCGCGAGGCGCTCGAGCGGCTCCGCGTGCTTGGTCGTCGCGACGTAGAGAACGCCGAAGGATGCCAGCACGGCGGCTCCGGACGGCGCCTCGCCCACCGGTGCGGAGGTCGCGCTGTCACGCCGCGTGCGCCGGAGCCAGGCCCACACGAGGGAGAAGAGCAGGGCGCCCGCGAGGCTGATCATGGTCAGCAGTGCGCCGTCGCGGGTCATGCCCGCACCCCCGGCGTGTCGAGGACCAGACCGTCGGCGACCGTGGGCCGGCCGCGGTGGAGCGTCCAGCGCACCTCACCGGGCAGCTCGCGGCCGAGGTAGGGCGAATTGAGGCTCCGCCCCGCGAGGTCGTCGGTCGAGAACGAGCGGACGGGCGACGGGTCGTAGAAGGTGACGGATGCCGCGTGCCCCGCGCTGATCGGCGTGCCGTGCCCGGCCAGCCGGCCGATGCGCGCGGGCGTTCGCGCCATGATGCGCGCGACGTCGGCCCACACGATGAGGCCGGTGTCGACCATCGCCTGCTGGACCACCCGCAGCGCGCTCTCGAGCCCGACCATCCCGTTCGCCGCCGCCTGCCACTCGCACGCCTTCGCTTCGTCGGGATGCGGTGCGTGGTCGGTGGCGACGATGTCGATCGTGCCGTCGGCGAGCCCCTCGCGCACGGCGTGCACGTCCTCCTCGCGGCGCAGCGGCGGGTTGACCTTGAACCGCGCGTCGTAGCCGCGCGCCAGCTCATCGGTCAGCAGCAGGTGGTGCGGGGTCACCTCGGCGGTGACGTTGACGCCCCGCTTCTTGGCCCAGCGGATGATGTCGACCGATCCCGCGGTGGAGAGGTGGCAGACGTGCAGCCGCGATCCGACGTGCTCCGCCAGCAGGACGTCGCGGGCGATGATCGACTCCTCCGCGACCGCGGGCCAGCCGGCCAGGCCGAGTTCGGCCGACACGCTGCCCTCGTTCATCTGCGCGCCCTCGGTGAGGCGGGGGTCCTGCGCGTGCTGGGCGATGACACCGTCGAACGCCTTCACGTACTCGAGCGCCCGGCGCATGATGAGCGGGTCCCAGACGCAGAAGCCGTCGTCGCTGAAGACCCGGACGCGGGCGCGCGAGTCGGCCATCGCGCCGAGCTCGGCGAGTCGCTCGCCCTTCTGCCCGACGGTCACGGCGCCGATCGGCTGAACCGTCACGTAACCCGCTGCTTCGCCGAGCGCGAGCTCCTGCTCGACGACTCCGGCCGTGTCGGCGACGGGCGAGGTGTTCGGCATCGCGAAGACGGCTGTGTAGCCCCCGGCCGCAGCAGCGCGCGAGCCGGTGAGGATCGTCTCGGATGCCTCGTACCCGGGTTCGCGCAGGTGCGTGTGCAGGTCCACGAGGCCCGGCAGAGCGATGAGCCCGTCGACGTCGACCACCGTCGCGCCAGCACGCGTCAGCCCCGACCCGACCTCGGCGATGAGACCGTCCTCGATCACCAGGTCTGCGGCGTCGCCGCCCTCGAGCCGAGCGCCGCGGAAGAGAAGCACCTCAGTCACAGTTCTCCCCTTTCATCGGTCGCGCCCGCAAGCAGCAGGTAGAGCACCGCCATGCGCACCGAGACGCCATTGGTCACCTGGTCGAGCACGGTGGAGCGTGGCGAATCGGCGGCGACGGCGGAGATCTCCAGGCCACGGTTCATCGGGCCCGGGTGCATGACCATGCTACCGGTGCCGAGGGCGGCAAGCCGCGTCGCATCGAGCCCCCAGCGCCGGGAATACTCCCGTTCAGTGGGGAAATACGCCGCGTTCATGCGCTCCAGCTGGATGCGGAGCATCATGAGCGCGTCGCAGCCCTCCTCGATCGCCTCGTCCAGGTCGTAGAGAACGCGAGCGGGCCAGGCGGAGACATCCTGCGGCACGAGCGTCGGCGGTGCGACGAGCGTGACCGCCGCGCCCAGGGTGTGGAGCAGCCACACGTTCGAGCGCGCGACCCGCGAGTGCAGGATGTCGCCGACGATCGTGACGCGGAGCCCGTCCAGGTCACGGCCGCGGCTGTCGTCCCCGAAGGTGCGCTTGCGGATCGTGTAGGCGTCCAGCAGCGCCTGCGTCGGGTGCTCGTGGGTGCCGTCGCCGGCATTGACGACACCGGCCGTGATCCATCCGCTCGTGGCAAGGGTCCGCGGCGCACCGGACGCTCCGTGGCGGATCACGACAGCATCCGCCGACATCGCCTGAAGGGTCTGCGCGGTGTCCTGCAGGGATTCGCCCTTGGAGACGCTCGACCCCTTCGCCGAGAAGTTGATGACGTCCGCCGAGAGCCGCTTCGCAGCGGCCTCGAACGAGATGCGCGTGCGGGTCGAGTCCTCGAAGAAGAGGTTCACGACCGTCTTGCCCCGAAGCGTCGGGAGCTTCTTGACCTCGCGGCGCTGGGTGCCGGCCATGTCCTCTGCGACATCGAGGATGCGCAGGGCCTCCTCGCGGGCGAGGGTCTTGGTGTCGAGCAGATGCCTCATGACTCGATCGTCACCTCCTCGGCGCCGTCGACTTCCGCCAGGCGCACGTTGACGCGCTCCTCGCGTGCGCTGGGCAGGTTCTTGCCGACGAAATCAGGGCGGATCGGCAGCTCCCGATGCCCCCGGTCGACGAGGGCCGCCAGGCGCACCGCCGCGGGACGTCCGATGTCCTGCAGGGCGTCGAGCGCCGCCCGGATGCTGCGACCCGAGAACAGCACATCATCGACGAGCACGACGGTCTTGCCGTCGATGCCCCCCGGGGGGATGTCGGTCCGTTGGGGCGCGCGCGTCGGATTGCGGTGCAGGTCGTCGCGGTACATCGTGACGTCGAGCGCACCCACCGGAACGGGCTGACCCCCGAATTCGGCGACGAGCGCGGCGACACGATGGGCGAGGGCGACGCCTCGAGTGGGGATGCCGAGGATGACCAGATTGTCGGGGCCCTTGTTCGACTCGAGGATCTCGTGGGAGATCCGAGTCAGTGCCCGGGCGATGTCGGCCTCGTGCAGCACGGTTCGCGTGCTCATCCGCCGCTCCCTTCTCCGCCTCACAGGACGGGGTTAAAGGTTGCTGTGGTTCTCTCCGATCCTAGCGGATGGGCGTCACGCCGCCGGCGCGGCCGCTTCGCGGTGCAGGCTCTCGTCAGCCTGCGACGCGCGAATCGGGTGGCCCTGGCTGGTGAGGCACTTGCCGCTCGCGAGATCCCACTTCCAGTCGTGCAGCGAGCACGTGAGGACCCCGTCCTCGATCTTGCCCGTCTTCGTGAGGTCCGCGCGCAGATGCGGGCAGCGGCGCTGCACCATCCACTCGCCCAGCTGCGCGTCCTCGGTCTGGTCGGTCTGCTCGGCGTACCAGTTCTCGACGTACTCGATGCGGTCGCGGGACAGGCACTTGAGGAAGGTCGTCAGGAACTCGTTGAACTTGCCGCTGCGGCCGACCTCGAACTGCATCGACAGGAAGATCGAGTTCGACCAGTCGATCTCCTGGTCGGCGATGTTGGTCGAGACGAGGTCGGCGGGAATCGTGTACCAGTAGATGCACTCCTCGCCGGCGTACTCCCGCACCTTGGCCTTCGGGAAATCCACGACCATGTCGAGATCTCCGATGCGGAAGCGGACGTTGCCCGCCGACGCCGTTGCGGATCGTGCGTGCGCGGCGCAGCAGCGGCTCCCACCACTCCTTGATCGCGGCGAGCATCTCGTCGGGCGGCAGGACGGCTGCGCGGGATGCCTCCTCCGCGCGAAGTTCGTCCTGTCGCGTGTCGCGCTGCTCGGCCAGATACGACCACTTGTCGTCGAAGATGCGGTCGATCTCGGCATCCGTGTACAGCGTCTGCGTGACGGTCAGCTCGCCGTGCTCCAGCTCGACGACCGTGCCGGGCAGGAACTCGTAGCCCTTCTGCTCGGGCCGCTGGTCGCGCATGTGCGCGAGGAACTCGCGCTGATCGGTGAAGATCGAGTCGTTCTCGGCGCCCTGCCCGTTGTAGCGGAAGAGCTCTTCGCGCAGGAACATCGGCGGCCCCGCCATCGGGAAGACGTGCTCGGCATCCACCTTCTCGATGTAGTACATCGCCCGCTTGTTCTGGGCGTCGCGCTTGAGCTTCGCGAAGTTCTGCTTGGCGTCCTGCGGCAGGTCGTAGACCATCGGCCACCAGATGGCACCCGACACCTGGGTGAAGTACGCCTCGGGCTTCGAGAAGGAGAGCAGCTTCTCGAGGTCGAGCGGATGCGAGTCGTTCTGATTCAGGATGCTGGCGGTCCCGTCGTCGACGCTCAGCGAGGAGTCGCCGATCGGGCCGTCGCTCGGCGCGCGCAGCGGTGTCACCATCAGCGTGAGGTCGCCGAACTGGAGCGGAACCCCTGCCTGCGTGTAGATGATGTTGTCGTAGCCGAGCTTGCGCAGATCGGTCTCGAGGTCGTCCGTCGGGTAGTCCGGAAGCAGGACCTTGATGTCCTTCGGCACGAAGCGGTGCATGAGCGCCGGGTCGAAGTGGTCGCGGTGGCGGTGCGAGACGTACAGGAAGTCGGCCTTGCCGAAGCGCTCCCAGTCGAGCCCCCGGTTGTCGGGGAACGGGAACCAGGAGCCGAAGAACGTCGGTCCGATGACCGGGTCGCAGAGGATGCTGCCTCCCGCCGTCTCGATGAACATTCCGGCGTGGCCGAGGCCAGTGATCCGCATGCGAGCCCTCCCGTTTCGAACTACACGAGTCTAGGCGAGGGCTCCCACGAGGACCTGGCGGACCGGCCGCCCGGGGGGCGTTCAGCTCTCGAACAGGCCCCGGATGTCGTCTGCCGTGAGGGCGGACGCGAACACCGCCTCGTCGTCCATGACTGCCGCGAAAAGCCGCGCCTTGCGCCGCTGGAGCGCCAGCACCTTCTCTTCGATGGTGCCGGCGGCGATGAGCCGGTAGACCATCACGCTCCGCTGCTGGCCGATGCGGTGAGCGCGGTCGACCGCCTGGGATTCGGCGGCCGGGTTCCACCAGGGGTCGAGCAGGAAGACGTAGTCGGCCTCGGTCAGCGTCAGTCCGAACCCGCCGGCTTTGAGGCTGATGAGGAAGACGGGCGCATCGCCCTCGCGGAACGATGAGACCACCTCGCCGCGGCGTCGCGTGCTCCCGTCGAGTCGCACGTGGGCGATGCGGTGCGCGTCCAGTCGTTCCTCGACGAGATCGAGGAACGAGGTGAACTGGCTGAAGACGAGCACGCGGTGCCCCTCCGCGACCACTTCGTCCAGGTGCTCCAGGAGCGCGTCCAGCTTGCTGGGGACGATCTGCGCATGATCTTCGTCGACGAGTCCCGGTGCGAGTGCGAGCATCCGCAGCAGGGTCAGCGAGCGGAAGACGATGAAGCGGTTGCGGTCCAGGTCGTCGAGGAGCCCCAGCACCTTCTGCCGCTCGCGCTGCAGCACCATGTCGTACACCGCGCGGTGTGCGGGGCTGAGCTCGACCCGCAGCTCCTGCTCCTGCTTGGGCGGCAGGTCGCGGGCGACGAGCTCTTTCGTCCGGCGCAGCAGGACCGGACGGATGCGACGGCGGAGCCGTGCGAGCCGCGCCTCGCGGAAGGCGGCGCCGTCCTGGTTCTCGGGCACCTTGCCCTTCTCGATCGGCTGCACATACTCCTCGCGGAATCTGCGGGCGGAGGCGAACAGTCCTGGTGCCACGAGCGACAGGATCGACTGGAGCTCGCTGAGGCTGTTCTCCAGCGGCGTTCCCGTCACGGCATACGTGACGTCAGCGGTGAGCTGCTTCACGGCGGCGTGCAGCGCGGTCTGCGCGTTCTTGACGAACTGGGCTTCGTCCAGGATGACGCCGGCCCAGCGGATCGATGCGAACTCCTGTGCTTCGAGCCGGAGGATCGTGTAGGTGGTCACGACGATGTCGGCCGATGCCGCGGCATCCGTCGCCGTCGAACGTCCCCGTGCGGCCGTCGCGCCGACGACCGCGACCCGCAGATCGGGCGTGAAGCGCGCGGCCTCGCTCTGCCACGTCGACACGACCGAGGTCGGGGCGACCACCAGGAAGGGGCGCCGCTCCCCCGTCTCGCGGGCATGAGCGACGAGCGCGAGCAGCTGCAGCGTCTTGCCGAGACCCATGTCGTCGGCCAGCACGCCGCCGAGCCTGTGCCGCCACAGGAACGCGAGCCAGTCGAATCCCTCGCGCTGGTACGGGCGCAGATCGGCCTGAAGCGGCTGCGGAAGAGGAGTCGACTCGACACGCTCCACGTCTCGCAGTCCTTCCGCCGCCGCGCGCCACGACACGGCTGGCAGGCTCTCGTCGGCGAGGTCCTCGAAGTCCGCCCACAGCGCCGCCTGATAGCGGCTGATCCGTGCACCGGTCTCCCACTCGCGCAGCTCGGCGGCCTCCTGGATGAGATCGCGCAGCCGCTGCAAGGAGGGATGCCCCAGCGAGAAGTAGCCGCCGTCCGCGAGCAGGACCTTCCGGCGGCCCTTCGCAAGTGCTGTGAAGAGGGTCGAGAACGGGATCATCCTCCCGTCGATCGTGACGATGACGCCGAGGTCGAACCAGTCCGGGTCGGTGGTCTCGACCGTGGTGACGGTGACGCGCGGATCGCCCGACAGCTCGCGATAGTCCGGCCGGGTGCCCCGGCAGACGATCTTGACGTCCTCGAGCGCCTCCAGGGCGGGTAGCGTGTCGGCCGCCGAAGGTGGCCGCATCAAGACCCGCGAGCGTCCCGCTCGGTGCGAACGGCGACGGTGCCGACTCCGCCCACAGCGACTCGACGGCAGAGCGGACGGGGTCCTCCGACCGAGTCATCGTGATCAAGGCTGTCGCTCCGATACGGCAGCGGGTCAAGGCCGTCGTAGTCCCACGCGAAGTCGTAGTCGATGCGGTGCCCGGGTTCGAAGCGCACGTTCAGGACGAGGGTCGGACGCGCCGGTTGCGGGAGCGCGATGCCGATCGCCTCGACCTGGGTCCGCCGAACGATCCGGACAAGCTGCTCGGCCATGAACTCCGTCTCGTCCTCGGGTGGGACGGTGAGCGGCTCGGCCGGCCGAGAGCAGCGCGTGGACGGGATCGGTGAGCACGGCGGGCGCGAGCACGAGCACGATCCGCTCCCGCTCGACCGTGAAGGAGTAGAGGCCGGAGCGGCCGACCGCGCGCACGGTGGCGGCATCCCGAAGCTCGCCGTCGATCCGCACGGCGGGTGTGAGCTGCAGTCCCTCGTCGGATCGTTCGATCCGCAGAGCCGCACTCGCTTCGGCGGCGAGCGACGACCTCCTGGGTCCGCTTCGTCGGGATGATCGGGATGCCGAGGCTCGCCGCCCGCGCGAGGTGCGGCCACAGCAGGCTCGAGGCGATGTCGTCGAGCGTGAGCCACTCCGAGACGTCGGAGAGGCCGCCGAACACGGTCAGGTCGCGACCGATGCTGTGCAGCTCGACGAGCCATCGCGCCTGCGCGGAGTCGTAGCCGTGGCTCGGCCGGCGGACGGAGTCCCAGGACGCCTCGCCCTTGATCCACGCCTCGGTGCGGGCGCTGCGCTCGAGCGGACGCAGGCCGACCAGCACGCCATGGCCGGACTTCGCCAGCCCGCGCGGGGTGGCCGTCTCCGCTCGCAGCGGCGACCATTCCGACGGGGAGCGCCGCACGCGCTGCCGAAGTTCGACGCCGAGCGCGAGCTTCGTCCGGACCGGTCCGGGACTCGGGTCGTCGAGCACGGCGCGCCAGGAGCTCCGCACCGCGGTGCCGACCTCCCGCTGCGCCCGCCGATTGCTCTCGAGCATGGTGGCGACGAGGTGCTTGCATTCCGACTGTACCGGGCAGGTGCATGAGGCCGAGACCACCGGGCGATCGATACGGCGCGGATCGAGGCGGATGACGCACCGGTACCGATGCGACGCGCTGCCGTCCACCACGGATCGGAGGACTCCCTCCCCCGGGTCCCACGTGAGGGATCGCACGGCGCCGGTCTGGAAGTAGTCGAGTCCGCGGGCGTACGAGCCCTCGTCGGCTCGGCCGCGGATGTGCTCGACCGCGACGAAGGGAGGACTCACACCACCCATGATCTCAACCGGTCAGGCACCCCCGGGTCAGGATCGCGCCTTCAGGAGGCGCGGGCGATGCGCGCGAGGACGCCGTTCAGGAACGACCCCGACTCGTCGGTCGAGAATTCCTTCGCGAGCTCGACGGCCTCATCGATGGCGACACCGGCGGGGACTTCGTCGTTGTAGAGGACCTCCCACACCGCGATGCGCAGGAGAGCGCGGTCGACGGCGGGCATCCGGGCGAGCGACCAGTCCTTCGCGAAGGTCGTGATCTGCTCGTCGATCGCGTCGCGATTGTCGATCACGCCGTCCACGATCTCGCGCGCGTACAGCCATGAGGTCTCGCGGGAAGGCTCGCTCGCCGCGCGCTTCGCCTCCGCCGCGAGGATCGCCGCCGGCTCGTCCCCTCGGACGTCGGCTTGGAAGAGGATGTCGAGCGCGCGTTTGCGCGCTTTCGTACGAGCGCTCATGGAGTGGGAATCGTCCCGCTCAGCTCACGCGGCCGAGGTAGTCGCCGGTACGGGTGTCGACCTTGACCTTGGTGCCGGTCTCGACGAACAGCGGCACCTGGATCTCGTAGCCGGTCTCGACGGTGGCGGACTTGGTGCCGGCCGACGAGCGGTCGCCCTGCAGGCCCGGCTCGGTGTAGGTGATCTCGAGGATGACGGATGCCGGAAGCTCCACGTAGAGCGGATTGCCGTTGTTCAGCGCGATCTGCACCTGCTGGTTCTCCAGCAGGAAGTTCGCTGCGTCACCGACGGTGGCGGCGCCCACGGTGATCTGGTCGTAGTCGGCGACATCCATGAAGACGAAGCCTTCGCCGTCGTTGTACAGGTAGGTGAAGTCGCGGCGGTCGACGTTCTCGATCTCGATCTTCGCGCCGGCGTTGTAGGTGCGGTCGACGACCTTGCCCGAGACGACGTTCTTCAGCTTGGTGCGGACGAAGGCGCCGCCCTTGCCGGGCTTCACGTGCTGGAACTCGATGACGTTCCACAGCTGTCCGTCGATGCTGAGGACGACGCCGTTCCTGATGTCTGCGGTCGATGCCATGGCTGAAGGAGATCCGTTCGTGAGGAGAGTCAGGGGGCGGTCGCGGGCGGCTCGAGAGGTGAGCGACGCGCGGGCCGACATTCGATTCTACGGGATGCCGCGTCCCTGCCCCTGATCAGCCTTCAGCCTGGCCCGTGATGACGTCGATCAGTCTCTCCACGGCCGTCACGTATCCGGGCACGCCCTCTCCGACCACATGGACGATAGCGACATCTGCGACGTGCGAATGATGTCGGAACGACTCCCGAGCCATCACATCGGAGATATGCACTTCGGCGATCGGCAGGGCCACCCCCGACAGTGCGTCTCGCAGCACGATGGAGGTGTGCGTGAGTCCGCCGGGGTTGATGATGATCCCGGCGCAGTCGGTGCGGGCGTCGTGGATCGCGTCGATCAGCACGCCCTCGTGATTGCTCTGCACGGCTCGCACCTCGAACCCCCGCGCGGCGGCCGCCGAAGCGACGAGCGCCTCGACGTCCTGCAGCGTCTGCGACCCGTAGATCTCGGGCTCACGGGTGCCGAGCAGGTTCAGATTCGGGCCGTTGACGAGCAGGAGCCGGCGCGGCGGAGTCATGCTCGCACGATATCAGCGGGTCGTCGGCGCACCGGCCGCGCCATGACGAGCTCCGGCCCGATGGGTCCGGTCAGGGTCTCGCCGGTCGGCTCGAAGCCGGCACGCCGGTAGGCCCCCTGCGCGCGGTGATTGTCGCGATGCACGTCGAGCATCAGTTCGCTGAGCCCCTGGTCTGCGGTGAAATCGGCAGCTGCCGCAAGGAGAGCATCGATCACACCAGACTCCACGATGGGCGGAGCGCACCCACACCCCGACGACGAAGGCTCGCCGGTCATCGACGATCCTCCCGAGATGGTCGGCCTGACCCGTGGCCCGGATGAGGACGCTGACTGTCCCGATCGTCTCCCCGTCGACCGCGGCGACGAACTGCGCGACGGATCCGCCCTCGGCGGCGTTCCGCGTCCGATCACGCCAGAAGCCTTCGTCGTGGGCAGCAGCCTCGGAGTGGGTCTCCAGAAAGGCGATGGCCGCGTCCGGGTCCGCCAGCGCCTCCATCCGAAGGTCGCGCACAAGGCGCCACTCCTCGCGTCCGATCCGGCGCACCGAGACGTCGGCGTCTGCCGCGCTCAGCTTGCGATCTCCTGGTACGCCGCGAACAGGAGCGACTCATCCGGCGCCTGCAGCACCGTGGGACGCGCGATGTCGTCGAGCACGATGAAGCGCAGCATCCCGGCGCGGCTCTTCTTGTCGCGCTGCATCGTGGCCAGAAGCTGCGGCCAGGCGCCTGCCCGGTACGTCGTGGGCAGCCCGAGCAGCTCGAGGATGTCGCGATGCCGTTGCGCGGCGGCATCCGGAAGCCTGCCCGCCAGTCGCGAGAGCTCGGCGGCGAAGACCATGCCCACCGAGATCGCGGCGCCGTGCCGCCACCGGTAGCGCTCGGAGTGCTCGATCGCGTGACCGAGCGTGTGCCCGTAGTTGAGGATCTCGCGCAGCCCGGCCTCGCGGAGGTCCTGCCCGACGACGTGCGCCTTCATGCCGATCGCCAGCTCGATGCAGCGACGGAACGCGTCGCTCGTCGGGTCGACGACCGCCGCCGGATCGGCCTCGATGAGGTCGAGGATCTCGGGCGCCCAGATGAAGCCGGCCTTCACCACTTCGGCGAACCCCGCTGTGCGCTCGTTCGGCAGAGAGTCCGTCCAGCAGCGCGAGGTCGCAGACCACCGCCTCGGGCGGCCAGAACGCCCCGACGAGGTTCTTCCCCTCGGATGTGTTGATCCCGGTCTTGCCGCCCAGGGCGGCGTCGACCATGCCGAGGACCGTCGTCGGCACCTGGATGACCGCGACACCGCGCAGCCAGGTGGCCGCGACGAATCCGGCGAGGTCGGTCACGGCACCGCCGCCGAAGCCGACGATCGCGTCCGTGCGCGTGAAGTCGGCCTGACCGAGGATCTGCCAGCAGAAGGCGGCCACCTCCACGCGCTTGCCCTGCTCGGCATCCGGGATCTCTGCGATGAGCACCTCCCGGGTGCCATCGGCGAGGAGGTTCTCCCGCAGAGCCGCGGCCTGATCCGCGAGGGTCGGCGGGTGCACGATCAGCACTTTGCGGGCGGCTGCCGGCACCGCGGTGGCGACTCGATCCAGGATGCCGCGACCGATCGTCACCTCGTACGGCTGGTCGCCGGCGACCGTGATGGACGTGACGTCTGTCATGCGTTCTCCTCGGCGGGATCCCCGCTGTCGTCGTGAAGGTGCGGAACCACGAGACGATGTCGCTCACGATGTGCGAGAGGGGTCCGGTCGAGGTGTCGAAGGTGACATCGGCCACTTCCGCGTAGAGCTCGCTCCGCGACGCCAGGATCGACTCCCAGCGGGCCACCGGATCTTCGCCCTCCGCCAGGAGCGGCCGGGCATCGCCGTGGATGCGGCCGCGCACGACATGCGGCGCGACGGTGAGCAGCACGACGCGCTGCTCGGCCAGGTCGCGGCGGGTCTCGGCGTCGAGCACCGCTCCCCCGCCGAGAGCCACCACGCCGCCTCGCGCGAGAGCCTCCTGCACCGCGGCGCGCTCGGCCTCGCGGAAGCGGGCTTCCCCGTGCGTCGCGAACAGCTGGGCGATGGGACCGTGGTCCCGCACGACGAGACTGTCGGTGTCGGTGAACGGCACTCCCAGCTCGCGGGCGACGCGTCGTCCGATGCTGGTCTTGCCCGCACCCATGGGGCCGACGAGGACGATCGCCTCGGTGATGCTCTCCGTCACGGGCTCAGGAGAGCTCGGGCGCGAGCAGGCGGGGATCGCTCGCGTCGGCGGTGCGCAGCGTCTCGGGGATCGCGGCGACGTAGCTCTCGAGGTTGCGGCGGGTCTCCCGGATGCTGTCGCCGCCGAACTTCTCCAGCACGACGTCCGCCAGGACGACGGCGACCATCGCTTCGGCCACCACACCGGCGGCAGGCACCGCGCACACGTCCGAGCGCTGGTGGTGGGCCGCGGCGGTGTCGCCGGTGGCGATGTCGACGGTGCGCAGCGCGTGCGGCACGGTCGCGATGGGCTTCATGCCGGCGCGCACGCGGAGCACGGTCCCCGTCGACATGCCGCCTTCGGTGCCGCCCGCTCGGTCGCTCGATCGGGTGATGCCGTCGTCGGCCGCGAACAGCTCGTCGTGGGCCTGCGAGCCGCGCCGCGTGGTCGTGAGGAAGCCGTCGCCGACTTCGACGCCCTTGATCGCCTGGATGCTCATGAGCGCCTGCGCGAGCTTGCCGTCCAGGCGCCGGTCCCAGTGCACGTGCGAGCCGAGCCCCGGCGGAAGCCCGTAGGCGAGCACCTCGACGATCCCGCCGAGCGTGTCACCGTCCTTGCGGGCGTCGTCGACCTCGGCCACCATGCGGGTGCTCGTCGCCGCGTCGAAGCACCGCAGCGGATCCGCATCGAGCGCGTCGACGTCATCGGGGGTCGGAAGCGCGGCGTCCTCGGGGACGCGCACGGGGCCGATCGAGAGCGTGTGGCTCACCAGACGGATGCCGAGCTCGGCGAGGAACGCGCGTGCGAGGGCGCCGAGCGCGACGCGAGCCGCCGTCTCGCGTGCACTGGCCCGCTCGAGGATCGGCCTGGCTTCGTCGAAGTCGTACTTCTGCATGCCGACGAGATCTGCGTGACCCGGGCGAGGACGCGTCAGCGCCGCCCCGCGCCCACGGGACTTCTCGGTGAGCTCCGCAGGGTCAGGGCTCATCACCTCGATCCACTTGGGCCACTCGGTGTTGCCGATGCGCAGGGCGATGGGGCTGCCGAGCGAGAGCCCGTGCCGAACGCCGCCCGAGATGTCGAGGGCATCCTCTTCGAACTTCATGCGCGAGCCTCGGCCGTAGCCGAGCTTCCGTCGGGCGAGGTCGGCTTGGATGGCGGCGCGCGAGATGGGGACGCCTGACGGCAGGCCTTCCATGATGGCGACGAGTTCTGGGCCGTGCGATTCGCCGGCCGTGAGCACGCGGAGCATTGATCTAGTCTCCCATGATCGCTCGGCGCATCGCGGCGAGGACGGCCGCCTCGTCATCGACGGGAACATCCGGGTCGCCAGACGCGAAGATCCGCACCTGCAGGAGGGCCTGATGCAGCAGCATCCCGAGTCCCGAGACAGCGGGATGCCCTGCTCGCTGCCACGCCGAAGACAGCGTCGTCGGCCAATGGCCGTAGACGACGTCCATGAGCGGGCCGCCCGCGCCCGCGAGGGCGTCGGCGACGGCATCCGTCACCGGCGCGTCGCCGGGCAGGGTCGCGATCGTGACCGATGTCGGGGCGTAGGCCGTGGTCGTCAGAGGCACCGCGACGACCGCGATGCCGAGCTCATCCGCGAGGGGCGCCAGGTCCAGCACGGCCTCGGGGCGTCGCGCGACGACCTCGACCCGGCGCGCGCCGAGCTCGCCGAGCGCCACGAGCGCCGATGTCGCCGTGGCACCGGCGCCGACGATACGTGCCTCTCCGACCTCGTCGACCCCCATCTCGCGCAGCGCTCGGACGATTCCGCCGATATCGGTGTTGAAGCCGCGGGGTCCGCTCGAGTCGAGAAGCAGCGTGTTGACCGCGCCGGTCAGCTCGAGCGCGGCCGGTCGCGGACGACGGATGCTGCGAAGGCGCGGGTCTTCAGCGGGTACGTCAGGGAGAGACCGCGGAACGATTCGTCGAGGCTCGCGAGCTCGCGGTCGAAGCGGTCAGCCGAGACCTGTCGCCGGCCGTACGACCACGGCACACCCAGGACGCGCGTACGCCGCGGCATGGAGCGCGGGCGATCGGCTGTGCTCGATCGGGTCGCCCCATACCTCCAGCTGCCGCCTACTGGCAGTAGGAGGCATTCTCGCTCTTGGCGCACCAATCCTGCAGCTGGTCGACAGCGCGCAGATGCTCGTCGTACGTGGCGGAGAAGGTGGTCTCGCCGGTCGCGAGGTTCACGGCCACGAAATAGAGCCAGTCGCCGTCCGCCGGATTGCGGGCGCCGCGCGATGGCGTCCTCACCGGGGTTGCTGATCGGGCCCGGCGGGAGTCCCGGTGTGGACGTACGTGTTGTAGATGTTCGACGCGTCTGCCCGCTGCTCGTCGGTCGTCCAGACCGTCCCGGTGATCCCCGCACCGTAGGCGACGGTCGCATCGGACTGAAGGGGCATTCCCTGGTCGATCCGGTTGAGGAAGACCCGCGCGATCTTGTTCATGTCGGCCGTGTCCGGACCCGACTCCTTCTGGATCACCGATGCGAGCGTCAGCACCTGAAGCCGTTCTGCTGCGGGCACGCCGAGCGGCGTCGAGCCGGGCGAACGTCTCGTTCACCATCCGCGCGATCGCATCGTGCGCCGTCACGCCGGGATCGAAGGTGTAGGTCGCCGGGAAGAGGAATCCCTCGATGCCCGGCGCCTCGGCGGGAACACCGAACTGGGTGTAGTTCGCGGCCTCGGCGTTCAGCTCATCGATGGAGATGCCGGTCACGTCCGCGATCCTCTGGAGGGCGTCCGCAGCGATCAGCCCCTCGGGGATGACCGACGGTGTTGTCGACCTTGTTCGCGGGGTTCTGCAGCGCGGTCAGGGCCGCGGCGGAGGTCATCTGCTTCTGGAGGGTGTACACGCCCGGATAGAAGGTGGGGTTCTGCCCGGTGTCGACCAGCATGGAGTAGAACGCGTCAGGAGTCTTCGTCACCCCGGCGTCGTACAGCGTCTGCGAGATGGCATTGCCGGTGTCGCCCGATGCGATGGTCACCAGCGCCTCGCCGTTGGCGAGCCCCTCCTCGTAGTCCTTGGGCTCCTGCCATCCCATGAACTCGCGGATCTGCGATTCGTAGGTCGTCCAGACATAGAGAGTGCCTGCGGCGATGCCGCCGAGGAAGAGCAGCACGATCGCGAGCGCGATCCAGCCGCCGATGCGGCGACGGCGCTTGTTGGGACGCGGCGGGACGTCGCCGATCTCGTCGGAGGATCGGTTGCCCATGAAGAGATCCTCCAGGTTCGCCACCGCCGGCGCATCGTTGCGCTCAGCGTTCGGAACGGGTCCTGTCAGCACGGCCGTGTGGGCCGGGTGCGGAACGGACGGCGAGGCGCCCAAGACGTCGCCGAAACCTCTGGCGGATGCCGCGGGCTGCGGCGCGGCCGGCGCAGCAGAGGCGGCGCCGACGGGCGGCACCTCCGCCGAGCGCTCGTCCGTCGGTCGCGTGAGCGCCGTCGGCGATTCGCCAGAGTGCCCCTGCATCGCTTCACGCGCCGCGCGCCGAGAGAGCGGAAGCGCTCCCGTGGCCGGGCCGGCAGCGCCCGTCGTCTGTGTCGGGACTGCGGGCGAGGGCTCGCCGACGGGCGGGGGTGTTGACGTGTCGGCTTCTCCGGGTGCACCGGCTACCGACTCCGGGTCTGCGGGGGGCGTCCGCCGCGGCCCTGGCGCTTCGTCCGCGCGCGTACGGGGGTCGGGCAGCTTGCCGAACAGATCCGCAAACGGATCGTCGGACCGCGAAGTCGAGTCGGGCATGGTCAGAGAGGCTCCTCGTCCGAGGGGACGGACATTCCGGGAGGTCGCCCTGTGTTCTTCTCGACATCGAGAGCCTGCTGCAGCAGCACGACGGCGGCGACCTGATCAACAATGCTACGAGATTGCCGCTGAGATCTCCCCGAACCCCGCAGCGCGGAGTGCGCCGAGACCGTGCTGAGCCGCTCGTCCACCAGGCGGACAGGCAATGCGGATGCCTGAGCCAGCGCGCGCGCGAAGTCCCGGGCGTCCGTTGTCGAGGGGGTGTCACCGCCGCTGAGGCTGATGGGCAGCCCGACGACGAACTCGACGGCGGAGTGCTCCTCGGCCAGCACGATCAATCGTGCGATCGAGTCCTCACCGCGCGCGACGGTCTCGACCGGCGTCGCCAGCATGCCGTCGGGATCGCACCGGGCGACTCCGACGCGGGCCTTCCCGACATCGACCCCGAGGCGCACCCCGCGACGAAAGCCCGTCACGCTGCTCCGAGCGCGTCCTTCACAGCGGACAGCGCCGCCGGCAGCGCCGCAGCATCCGTTCCGCCGCCCTGCGCCACGTCGTCCCGGCCACCGCCGCCGCCGCCGAGGACCGCAGCCGCCGCCTTCGCGAGCACTCCGGCCTTCGCCCCGGCCGCACGCGCCGCCTCGTTCGTCGCGACCACGACGACGGGCCGCCCGGCCACGTCGCCGCCGAGTGCGATCACGGCGGCATCGGCACCCAGCCGGTCGCGCACCTGGAGCGCCAGCGAGCGGACGTCGTCGGCCGAGCCGACCGAGCCGACCGACTCCGCGACGACCCGGTGGCGGCCGATGTGCTGAGCCGTACCGGCGAGAGCCGGGAGGCGATCCGACAGCGCGCGCGCTTCGAATGCGGCGATCTTCTTCTCCGCAGCCTTCAGGCTCGCCTGAAGCTCGGCGATGCGAACGGGGAGCTGATCGCGCGGTGCCTTCAGCGACGAGGTCAGCTGAGACACGATCGCGCGTTCCGCAGCGAGCGAGCGGAACGCGTCGAGACCGACGAGCGCCTCCACGCGGCGGTTGGAGGCACCGACCGAGGATTCGCCCACGAGGCTGATGAGTCCCACTTCGGCGCTCGTCGAGACATGCGTGCCGGCGCACAGTTCGCGCGACCACGGACCGCCGATATCGACCATGCGGACGGTATCGCCGTACTTCTCGCCGAACAGCGCCATGGCGCCGAGCGACTTTGCGTCATCCAGCGCGAGCACCCGCGTGGTGACCTCGAGGTTGTCGCGGACCGCGTTGTTCGCGATCTCTTCGATCTCGCTCTTGGTCTGGTCCGACAGCGCCTGGCCCCACGTGAAGTCGAAGCGCATGTAGCCCGCGCGGTTGAGCGACCCGGCCTGGGTCGCCGTCCTGCCGAGCGTGTCGCGAAGGGCCGCGTGCACCAGGTGGGTCGCCGAGTGCGCCTGTCGCGCAGCGCGCCGGGTGACGGCATCGACGACCGACGTCGCGGGCTGGCCGACGCCGACCTCACCCGTCGTCACCTCGACCGTGTGGCTCACGAGACCGGCCACCGGCTTCTGGACATCGAGCACTTCGAGCTCGAAGCCGGGACCTGTGATCACGCCGCGGTCGGCGACCTGGCCGCCGGATTCGGCATACAGAGCGGTCTCGGCGAGGATCACCTCGACGATCTGCCCGACGCTCGCGCGGTCGACCGACACTCCGTCGTGCAGGATGCCGAGCACCGTCGACTCGGTCTCGAGGTCGGTGTAGCCGGTGAAGACGGTCTCGCCCTTGGCGCGCAGGTCGCGATAGACGCTGGTGTCGGCGAGCTGGCGCTTGCGCGCACGTGCGTCAGCCTTGGCCCGAGCCCGCTGCTCCTGCATGAGGGTGTCGAAGGATGCCCGATCTACGGTGAGGCCGGCCTCCTCGGCGATCTCGAGCGTCAGGTCGATGGGGAAGCCGTAGGTGTCGTGGAGCAGGAAGGCCTCGGGGCCGGCGAGCGACGTTCCGCCCGCGGCCTTCGTCTGCGAGAGCGACTCGTCCAGGATCGTCGATCCCGCCGCCAGCGTGCGAAGGAAGGTCTCCTCCTCGGCGAGGGCGTACTGAGAGATGCGCTCCCAGTCCGTCGCGACGACGGGGTAGGCGTCCTTCATCGCGTCGCGCGAGACGGTGAACAGCTCGCGGAAGGTCGGCTGCTCGACACCGAGAAGTCGCATCGAGCGGATAGCGCGGCGCATGAGACGGCGGAGGATGTAGCCTCGTCCGTCGTTGGACGGCGTGACGCCGTCCGACAGCAGCATGAGCGACGAACGGATGTGGTCGGCCACGACCCGGAAGCGGACGTCGTCCTCATGATCGGCGCCGTAGCGCCGGCCCGAGAATTCGACGGCGCGGTCGAGCACAGGACGGACCTGATCGGTCTCGTACATGTTGTCGACGCCCTGCTTGATGAACGCGACGCGCTCCAGGCCCATCCCGGTGTCGATGTTCTTCGCGGGAAGCTCCCCCACGATGTCGAAGTCGTACTTCGAGCGCACATTGGTGATCTCGTACTGCATGAAGACGAGATTCCAGATCTCGACGTAGCGGTCGTCGTCGGTGGCAGGACCGCCGTCGATTCCGTATTCCGGTCCCCGGTCGAAGAAGATCTCGGAGCACGGACCGGCCGGACCCGGGAGTCCGGTGCTCCAGTAGTTGGTGTCCTTGCCCAGACGCTGGATGCGGTCCTCGGAGACGCCCGCGACCGACTGCCACAGGCCGTAGGCCTCGTCGTCCTCTTCGTACACCGTGACCCAGAGGTCCTTCGGGTCGAAGGCGAGGCCTCCGTCCGCCTCGGCAGACGTCAGCAGGCCCCACGCGAAGCGGATCGCGTCTTCCTTGAAGTAGTCGCCGAACGACCAGTTGCCGAGCATCTGGAAGAACGTGCCGTGCCGGGGGGTCTTGCCGACCTCTTCGATGTCGTTCGTGCGGATGCACTTCTGGTTGTCAGCGGCGCGCGAGTAGGGCGCCGGGACATCGCCGCTCAGATACGGGATGAACGGCACCATGCCGGCCACGGTGAAAAGCAGCGCCGGGTCATCGGTGACGAGCGATGCGGAGGGCACGATCGTGTGCCCGTTCTTCTCGAAGTAGTCGAGAAAGCGCTGAGAGATCTCGGCGGTCTTCATAGGTGTGTGGGTTCCTCGAGGGCAAGCGAGCGACACCCCGCCCTGCGGGGGACTGCGCCTGCGTGGATCAGTCGGTGGACTTGGCGGCGTTCTCGGCGGCGTCGACGGCTCCGGATGCCGCATTCTGCGCCGCTTCGACGACACCGGATGCTGCATCCTTGGCCGCCGAGAGGGCATCTCCCGCAGCGGTCTTGGCGACGTCGATCGCACCCGTGGCGGAGTCGACCACTTCGGCGGCCGCATCCCGCGCCGCGTCGATGACGCCCGCGAGCCGGGCCTCCTGCTCGCGATAGGCATCGCCGATGCGGTCGGTGAACTCGCCCATCCGCGCATCGACCTCTGCGAGCAGCTCATGGCCTCGCGGGTCCTTGTTCACGAAGTGGGCGAAGACGAATCCGCTGATGACGCCGACCAGGAACCACAGGACGTTCTTCATCTCACCCTCCTCGGCCGCGGGCGCGGCATCAACCCATCGTAGGCGGTGTCTCGATACGTTCGCTTGCGCTCACTGCTCGACAACCGACGACGAAGGGCGCCGGGTCTCCCCGGCGCCCTTCTGTGCGTAGACGTTAGCGAGCGGCGTAGTACTCCACCACGAGCTGGACGTCACCGACGACGGGGACCTCGGCGCGCTTCGGGCGACGCACGAGACGCGCCTGCAGCTTGTCGAGCTCGACCTCGAGGTAAGCGGGAACCGGGGGCAGGACGTCGGCGTGACCGCCGGCAGCTGCGACCTGGAAGGGCTCGGTGCCCTCGCTCTTGGGCTTGACGTGGATGAGCTGGCCCGGCTTCACGCGGAACGACGGGCGGTCGACGAGCTGGCCGTCGACGAGGATGTGGCGGTGCACGACGAGCTGGCGGGCCTGCGCCGTGGTGCGGGCGAGGCCGGAGCGCACGACGAGCGCGTCCAGACGCATCTCGAGCAGCTCGACGAGGTTCTCACCCGTCAGGCCGTCCTTGCGGCGCGCCTCGTTGAACGTGTTGCGCATCTGCTTCTCGCGGATGCCGTACTGCTCGCGCAGACGCTGCTTCTCGCGCAGACGGACAGCGAAGTCGCTGTCCTGCTTGCGCTTGGTGCGGCCGTGCTCGCCGGGCGCGTAGGGGCGCTTCTCGAGGTACTTGGCTGCCTTGGGGGTCAGCGCGACGCCGAGGGCGCGCGAGAGACGGACCTTGCGGCGGTCCTGGGACTTCGTTGCCACGAAGTGTTCCTTCCGATGACGCGGCCGTGTCTTTCACGGCTCGCGGACGTATCGCCTCTCCTCGCCCTGTCCGGAATGCACGCCGGGGCATGCCAGAAGGTCGTAAGGAGAAGAGGGGATGCCCGAAAACTGTGTTTCGAGCCGGTCAAGTCTATCAGAGCGGGACATCGGGCCCGGTCAGGGCTGGATTCGTCACGCCGTGCCGTCGAGGATGCGACGGATCTTCTCCAGCCGCGCCTGGACGTCGCGCTCCTGACCATGATTGGTCGGCTCGTAATAGCGCTTCGCCTTCAGCTCATCGGGCAGATACTGCTGCGCCACGACGCCGATCTCGGTGTCGTGCGGGTACCGGTAGCCCTTGCCGTGCCCGAGCCGCTTCGCACCGGCGTAGTGCGCGTCGCGCAGGTGGATGGGCACCCGCCCGAATCCCCCCGCCCGCACATCCTCGATCGCTCGGTTGATTGCGACGTACGCGGCGTTGGACTTCGCGGTGGTGGCAAGGTACGCGGTCGCCTCGGCGAGCGGGATGCGCCCCTCCGGCATCCCGATCAGCTGCACGGCGTCGGCGGCGGCCACCGCGAGCGGCAGCGCCTGCGGATCGGCGAGGCCGATGTCTTCGGCCGCCGAGATGATCAGGCGGCGCGCGATGAACCTGGCGTCCTCACCGGCCTCGATCATGCGTGCGAGGTAATGCATCGCGGCGTCGACGTCCGAACCTCGGATCGACTTGATGAAGGCGCTGATGACGTCATAGTGCTCGTCGCCGTCGCGGTCATAGCGCAGCAGGGCGCGGTCGACCGCCTGCGCGACCTGATCTGCGCCGATCGGCACCTGGGCGCTGTCATCGGCGTCGCTTGCCGCAATGGATGCCGCCGCCTCGAGTGCGGTGAGCGCGCGGCGCGCATCGCCCGACGCCAGGCGCACCAGCGCGTCTCTGGCGCCCGGCTCGAGGGTCACCGCGCCGGCGAGGCCGCGTGCGTCTGCGACGGCACGATCCACCAGCATCCCGAGCTCGTCGTCCGTCAGCGGCTTGAGCGTGAGCAGGAGCGAGCGCGAGAGAAGCGGAGAGATCACCGAGAAGGACGGATTCTCTGTGGTCGCGGCGATCAGCACGACCCAGCCGTTCTCGACGCCGGGCAGCAGGGCATCCTGCTGGGCCTTCGTGAAGCGGTGGATCTCATCGAGGAAGAGGATCGTCGACTGTCCGTAGAGATCCCGCTGAGTCAGCGCCTCCTGCATGACCTCGCGCACGTCGCGCACACCGGCTGTGATCGCCGACAGCTCGACGAAGCGACGTCCGGACGAGCGCGCGATGGCCTGGGCGAGCGTGGTCTTGCCTGTGCCGGGCGGACCCCACAGGATGACCGACGTCGCGGTGGTCGCGGCATCCGGGTCTGCGAGCGCCACCAGGGGCGACCCGGGGCGCAGAAGATGCGACTGTCCGGCCACTTCGTCGAGCGATATCGGGCGCATCCGTACCGCCAGGGGCGTCTGTCCCTGGAAGAGCGCGCTGGGCGCGCTCGCGCTCCCGGTCGTTCCGCGTGACGCGCCGGCGCGTGAAGAAGGAGCGGCGGAAGTCACCCCCCAAGGCTAGTCGCGGGCGGCGACACGGGATCCGCGGCGTTTGGCCGCACTTCCGCCGGTGAATAGGATCGACCCGGCCCGGCGCATCCGGGGAGCAAGGGAGGTCCCGTGGCGACGAGCGGCAAAGACCGCGAGGCGCGTGAGCGCGCTCGTGTGTATCAGGCGCGGCAGCAGCTGCATGACGACCAGGCCCGCCGACGCCGTCGCGACAATCTCCTCGCCGGCGTGATCGGAGGCGCCGTCATCCTCGGTGTGCTCGGAGCGCAGGCCGCGTACTTCATGGTCGGACCCGGTGCGCCCGAGCCCGCCCCCACCGTGACACCCGCGCCGACCGACACCCCGGCCCCCACCGATACTCCGTTGCCGACGCTCGAGCCGACGCCGAGCCCCAGCGCCACGTCCTGACCCGCCCGCTCCCTGAGCGAGGTCGCCTGCCCGTACTAGGCTTGAGTCCGTCCATCCCCCGCAGGCGGCGAGAGCCGCATTGAGGTGCAATCGTGACTGCCGCAGCAGACCCCACTCCGCAGCCCACCCCCGAGGCCGAGCCGACTCCCGAGGCCGAGACCTCCTCCGTCGAGCCGGCTCTCGAGACCGACGACCAGGCCGTTCCCGGCGCTGAGGGAACTCCCGACGCCGAGCCTGAGGCTGTGTCCGAGCCTGGTGGAGACCTCGAAGCCGAGGCTGCCCCTGAGGTCGCGGCCGACGCCGAGGCTGACCCGGAGATCACCGCCGTCTTGGAGGTGCCCGGCGAGCCCGGAGGCGAGGCGGACCTTGCACCCGAGGTCGACGCGGGCCCTGAGCCCGAGGTCGACGCCGGGCCCTGAGGCTGAAGTCGACGCGGCACCTGAGGGTGAAGTCGAGGCGGGCGCGGATACTGAAGTCGCGCCAGCTGAGCCTGAAGTCGACGCGGCACCTGAGCCTGAAGTCGACGCTGCACCTGAGGCCGAGGTCGACGCGGCACCTGAGGCTGAAGTCGAACCGACACTTGGGGCTGGCTCCGGGCCGGTGCCGCGCCCGGCGCCGACACCCAGGCCCTCCGCAGCCCGCCCGACGGCATCCACGCACGACGTCGAGCCCTGGGGTCGCGTCGATGAAGAGGGCACGGTCTCGGTGCGCGAAGGCGACACCTGGCGCGTCGTGGGGCAGTTTCCCGACGGCTCCCCCGAGGAGGCGCTCGCCTACTTCGAGCGCAAGTACGCCGATCTCGCCAGCGAGGTGTCGCTCCTCGAGGTGCGGCACCGCCGCGGCGGGGCATCGGCCGCTGACCTCCGGGCGGCGTCGAAGACCGTGTCGGGCAAGCTCGCCGGCGCGGCTGCTGTCGGCGACCTCGCATCGCTCGAGGCCCGCGTCGCCGCACTGACGAAGACGCTGGCCGTCGCATCCGAGACCGAAGCCGCCGCCGCGCGCGAAGCCGTCGACGAGGCGATCACCGCCCGCACGCAGCTGGTCGAGCGCGCCGAAGCGCTGGCAGCCCGTGACCCCAAGTCGGTCCAGTGGAAGCAGGCCTCGACAGAGCTCACCACCCTCTTCGACGAGTGGCAGTCACAGCAGCAGAACGGTCCCCGACTGCCCAAGACCACGTCGCAGCAGCTCTGGAAGCGGTTCCGGGATGCCCGTGCCACGGTCGACAAGCACCGTCGCGAGTTCTACGCCGAGCTCGACGAAGCGCACAAGGGCGTCCGCGACCGCAAGGCGGCTCTCGTCGAGAAGGCCGAGGCCCTTGCCCCCAAGGGCGAAGACGGCATCGTCGCCTACCGTGCGCTCCTCGACCAGTGGAAGACCGCGGGTCGCGCCGGCAAGAAGGTGGACGACGCCCTGTGGGCGCGGTTCAAGGCGGCCGGCGACGCGCTCTACGGTGCGCGCATTGAGCGCGAGAGCGCCGAGACCGAGGAGTCGCGCGAGAAGATCGTCGCCAAGCGAGAGCTTCTCGTCGAGGCGAAGACGGTCGCCGACGAGTCCGACATCGCGAAGGCACGGACGCTCCTCACGAGCATCCAGCGCCGGTGGGATGAGATCGGCCGGATCTTCCCCCGCGAAGCCGAGCGCGGCCTCGACGACGAGCTGCGAAAGGTCGAGCAGGCTCTTCGCACACGCGAGGAGACCGACTGGAAGCGCAACGATCCCGCGCAGAAGGCGCGTGCCAACGACATGACGCGCCAGCTCAGCGATGCGATCCAGAAGCTCGAGGACGAGCTCGCCGCCGCTCAGAAGAAGGGCGACAAGTCCGCCATCGCAAAGGCGACTGAGGCCCTCGAGGCGCGCAAGAGCTGGCTCCGAGCACTCGGGGGCTGACGCGACCGCGCTCTGGTTGTCCACAGTCTGAGCTCGCGCGAACGGACGGCGATGATCCATCCGGCACACTGCCGTCATGACTTCGCCGTTCCTGTACTTCCCCGGTGACCGACTGTCCCCCGCCGAGCTGTCCGCGGCCCGGCTGGACGGCGACGTCGTCGAGCTCGGCGACGCCTACATTCCCGCGGACGCAGTGGAGACGCAGGCGCTGCGCGCAGGATCGCTCCACGCCCTCCTGGGCGACACGCTGGCGGCTACTCACCTGAGCGCCGCATGGATCCTCGGTGCGATCGACGAGCCTCCATCCCGGCACACCGTGCAGCGAGCCGTGGCGCACCGACTCCACCACGTGATGGGGCGGCGCATCCTCTACCGCGACCCGAGCATCCCTCCGGATGATCTCTGGCTCGTCGGAGGCGTGTTCGTGACCACTCCCCGGCGCACACTGGCCGACCTCGCGCGCGTGCCCGAGGCCGGGTTCGCCGAAGCCGCCGGCAGACTGTCGGATGCCATCCCCGGGCTGGCGGGTGAGGCGATGACGTGGTTCGCGGAGCGCAGGCCCGTTCCACACAAGCGCGCGGCGCTTGCGCTGCTGATCGAACTGGCCGCGCGTGCGCCTCAGGACGACGTGACGCGGTAGACGTCGTAGACCGCGTCGATGCGGCGCACGGCGTTCAGAACGCGATCGAGGTGCACCGTGTCGCCCATCTCGAACACGAAGCGGCTGAGCGCAAGGCGATCGTTCGTCGTCGAGACGGTCGCCGAGAGGATGTTCACGTGGTGCTCGCTGAGCACTCGTGTGACGTCGCTCAGGAGCCCCGACCGATCGAGCGCCTCCACCTGGATCTGCACGAGGAACACGCTCTTGGATGTCGGAGCCCATTCGACGTCGATGAGCCGCTCGGACACCTGCATCAGCGACTTGACGTTCGTGCAGTCGCCACGATGAACCGAGACGCCGCTCCCCCGTGTGACGAAGCCGACGATCTCGTCGCCGGGGACCGGCGTGCAGCACTTCGCCAGCTTGACGAGGATGTCGGGCGCTCCGCGAACGAGGATGCCCGAATCACCGCCGCGAGGAGCGCGCGAGCGTCCGACCTGGGGCAGATCGATCGGACCGGTCGACGTGTCGCTGGCGGCGACGAGCGCCGTGACCTTCTCGATGACCGACTGGGTCGAGACGTGGCCCTCGCCGACCGCCGCGTACAGCGCCGAGACGTCTTCATACTTCAGCTGCTGGGCGACTTCGGTGAAGGAGTCCTGACTCATCAGACGCTGCAGCGGCAGGTTCTGGCGGCGCATCGCGCGCGCGATCGCCTCCTTGCCCTGCTCGACAGCCTCTTCGCGCCGCTCCTTGGTGAACCAGCCGCGGATCTTGCTGCGCGCCCGCGTGCTCTTGACGAAGGTGAGCCAGTCCTGGCTCGGGCCGGCATCCGGATTCTTGGAGGTGAAGACCTCCACGACGTCGCCGCTCTGAAGCTCCGACTCCAGCGGCACCAGCCGTCCGTTGACCTTGGCACCCATCGTGCGGTGGCCGACTTCGGTGTGCACCGCGTACGCGAAGTCGACCGGTGTCGCACCCGCCGTCAGCCCGATGACACGGCCCTTCGGCGTGAAGACGTAGACCTCTTTGGCGCCGATCTCGAATCGGAGCGAATCGAGGAACTCGCCGGGGTCGGCGGTCTCGGCCTGCCAGTCGGAGATGTGCGCGAGCCAGGCCATGTCGGACTCGACGGCTTTCGTGTCGGGCTTCGCGCCCGCCATCTGCTCTTTGTACTTCCAATGCGCGGCCACACCGTACTCAGCCTGCTGGTGCATCTCGTGCGTGCGGATCTGGATCTCGACCGTGCGACCGCCCGGACCGATCACCGTCGTGTGAAGCGACTGGTACAGGTTGAACTTGGGAGTGGCGATGTAGTCCTTGAACCGGCCGGGAAGAGGCGTCCATCGCGCGTGGATCGCCCCGAGGACGGCGTAGCAGTCGCGCACGCTCGAGACGAGGACCCGGATGCCGATCAGGTCGTAGATGTCGTCGAACTCGCGGCCGCGGACGACCATCTTCTGGTACACCGAGTACAGCTGCTTGGGCCTGCCGAGCACACGACCGCGGATCCGCAGCTCGCGGAGATCCGCATCCACCGCATCGATCACGTTCTGCACGTACTGCTCGCGCTGCGGTGTGCGCTGGAGGACGAGGCTCTCGATCTCGGCGTACAGCTTGGGGTGCAGCACGGCGAACGACAGGTCTTCGAGCTCGGATTTGACGGTCTGGATTCCGAGCCGGTGCGCGAGCGGCGCATAGATCTCGAGGGTCTCCGTCGCCTTCTTCTGCGCCTTCTCCGGTGGCACGAACCCCCAGGTGCGGGCGTTGTGCAGCCGATCGGCGAGCTTGATGAGGAGGACCCGGATGTCGCGGCTCATCGCCACGATCATCTTGCGGACGGTCTCAGCCTGAGCGCTCTCGCCGTACTTGACCTTGTCGAGCTTCGTGACTCCGTCGACGAGCATCGAGACTTCGTCGCCGAAGTCGGCCGTCAGCTGGTCGAGGGAGTAGTCGGTGTCTTCGACGGTGTCGTGCAGAAGCGCCGCGGCGATCGCCCGCGGGCCGAGGCCCAGGTCGGCCAGGATCTGCGCGACCGCGAGCGGATGCGTGATGTACGGCTCGCCGCTCTGGCGAACCTGCCCGGAGTGCGCGCCCTCGGCGACGGTGTACGCCCGCTCGACGATCGAGAGATCGCCTTTCGGGTGGTGCGTGCGAACCGTGCGCAGCAGCTGCTCGACGTCGTCCCTGCGCGCCGATCGCGAGAAGATCCGAGGTACGAGCCGGCGAAGAGACGGAGACTGCGAGGAGGAGGCCGCGGTGGAGGGGACGGTCTCGGTCATGCCGATAGTCTCCCCTCCGCCGGATTGGTCAATCCTACGCCCGCGGCCAGCCGCGCTCGGTCAGGCCGGAACGCCGGCACGCTCCCGGGTCACGAGCACGCGCGCGTCGCGCGACTTGATGCCGGCCTCGTTCTCGCGCAGCAGCGAGTACAGCGGCGCCGCCACGAAGATCGTGGAGTAGGCCGCCACGATGGTTCCGATGAAGATCGACAGCGAGATGTCCGTCAGCGTCTCCGCACCGAGCGCGAACGCTCCGATGAAGAGGATCGCCCCCGTCGGCAGCACCGCCACCACGGTCGTGTTGATCGAGCGGACCAGCGTCTGGTTCACCGCGAGGTTCACGGACTCTCCGAACGTGCGGCCCGAGACTTCTCCGTCCTCGCTCGTGTTCTCCCTGATCTTGTCGAACACCACCGTCGTGTCATACAGCGCGTACGACAGGATCGTGAGGAAGCCGATGATCGCCGCGGGAGAGATCTCGAAGCCGAAGAGCGCGTAGATCCCCACCGTGATCACGAGCACGTCGACGAGGCCGATGATGGCCGCCGCCGACATCTTCCAGGTTCGGAAGTAGAGACCGAGGATCACGAAGGTGAGGATGAGGAAGATCACGAGACCCCACAAAGAGGTCCGCGTGACGTCGGCACCCCAGCTGGGTCCGATGAACGAGGAGGTGACCTCGCTCTGCGGCACTTCGTAGGCGTCGGCCAGGGCGACCGAGACCAGACGCGTCTCGTTGGAGGTCATCTGGTCGGTCTGGACGCGGATCGTCGCATCGCCGATGGTCGTGACCTTCGTCGTGGCATCCGGCACCACCGTGTGCACTGCGTCGGTCGCGACATCCTGATCTGCGTTCGAGACCCCCGAGACGGTGAACTGCGAACCGCCGGTGAACTCGATCGAGAACTGGATAGGACGGAAGACGGGAACCAGCGCCGAGCCGATCACGAGGATCGCGGCGATGATGAACCAGAGGTTGCGCCGGCCGACGAACGGGAAGGACGTCTTCCCGGTGTAGAGGTCGTTTCCGAACTGACTCATGGAGCGCATCAGTCGTCTCCCCCCTTGCCCGTCGTGCCCGGTTTGTCTTTGACAGCAGTGCTGGTCTTGCCGCCGTCGAGAGCGGCGGATTCGGCTCGCTTGCGCTCGGCGATCGTCTGTCGGCGCTCAGCCTCGCCGCGGCTCTTCGACGCGCGCCGTCCCGCAGCCGTTGTGGCGACGGCGGCGGCCGGTGCGCGGAACTGCGCGCGCCCGCGGTAAACGGCCCCGAGCGCCTCCGGGTCCATTCCGGACAGCGGATGCCCCGACCCGAAGAACTTCGTGCGGGCGAGCAGCTGCATCACGGGGTGGGTGAAGAGGATGAAGATGATCGACGTCGATCACGGTCGTGAGACCGAGCGTGAACGCGAAGCCCTTCACCGTGGCGTCGGCCAGGATGTAGAGCACGACGGCAGCGAGGATGTTGATCGACTTCGAGATGTAGATCGTGCGCTTGGCGCGACCCCAGCCGTCTTCGACAGCCCCGGTGATCGACTTTCCGTCGCGCAGCTCATCTCGTATTCGCTCGAAGTACACGATGAACGAGTCGGCGGTGAAGCCGATCGACACGATCAGTCCCGCGACGCCGGCGAGCGACAGGCGGAAGCCCATGCGCCACGCGAGGATGCAGATCGTGACGTACGTGAGCACGCCCATGACGAGAAGCGATGCGACGATCACGAAACCGAGCGCCCGGTAGACGATCAGCGAGTAGACGGCGACGAGGATGAGGCCGATCAGCCCCGCGATGAGGCCGATCTTGAGCTGCTGCGAGCCGAGCGTCGCCGAGATCGTGTCAGAGCTGACGACCTCGAAGCTGAGCGGAAGTGCACCGTACTTGAGCTGGTCGGCCAGGATCTTCGCGCTGTCCTGCGTGAAGTCGCCGGTGATGCTCGGCTTGCCGTCGAGGATCACTCCCTGCATCGAAGGCGCGGAGAGGACGTAGCCGTCCAGCACGAACGCGAACTGGTTGAGGGGTGCCTGGGCGCCGTAGAGCCGCTGGCTGATCTCGCCGAACGTCTGGGTGCCCTCGGCGTCGAACGTCAGGTTGACCGCCCACACGCCGTTGGTCTGCTGGAGGCCGAAGGTCGCATCGGAGATCGACGACCCGTCCAGCTCGACCGGGCCCAGGATGTACTTGACCGAGCCGTCGACCGAGCAGGTGATGAGCGGCTCTTCGGTCGGCTCGCTGGCGGGGTCGTTGCTCTCGTCCGCGCAGTCGTAGGCGAGGAACTCCGCCTGGAGGGCCGGCGTGATCCACACCGGGTCGCTGGCGTTCGTCGGAGACGCGGTCGGCGTCGCCTGCAGCCCGGGATCCGGGGTCGGGTACGGCGTCTCTTTGCTGTCTTCGCCGACGAAGGTGTTCGCCGGGGCGCCCGCGTAGAGCACCGGCCGCAGCTGAAGCTGTGCGGAGGCCTCGATCCGCTGCCGCGTCTCGTCGTCGGCCTCACCCGGGATCTGGACGACGATGTTCTTGCCGCCCTCGGTGGTCACCTCTGCCTCGCCGACGCCGGAGGCGTCCACGCGCTGGCGGATGATCGTGACAGCCTGGTTCATCTGGTCGGTCGACGGGTCGGCGCCGTCGGCGGTCTGCGCCTCGAGGATGATCTGCGTGCCGCCCTGGAGGTCGAGCGCGAGCTCAGGCGTCCACGAACTGGCTTTGAACACATAGACGCCGAGCGCGTTGATGCCGAACAGCACCGCGGTGATCGCGAGAAGACCGATCAGCGCACGCCAGGCATGCCGAACGGGAGTAGAGGTCGCCACGAGGGTCAGCTTTCTTGGGGAGACGCGAGGTGCGGGAGATCAGGCCTTCGGCTTGCGGTCCGTGCCGTTGTCGGCCTCGGAGTCGGCGGTCGCGTCGGCGGCCTGCTCGCGGGCGCGGTCATCGTTGAGCGACGCGATGAGGTCGTCCGCGGCGCCGCCGCTGTACTCGTCGTCGCTCACTTCGGAGTCGATGAAGTCGTCTTCGGTGACCGAGTCGACGACGGGGTCGACGACCCGGAGGATCGCCTGGCTGTGCACCTTGACCTCGAATCCGGGAGCGAGCTCGACGATCGCGGGCTTGTCGAGGTCGTCGGGGTCGTACTCGACGATCGTGCCGTAGAGGCCGCCCTGGAGCAGCACCTCGGCACCGGGGACCGTCTGACGCGCCTTGGCCGCCTGCTCGTCCTTCTGCTTCTTCATCCGGCGGCGGGAGCTCCAGAACATGAAGACCAGGAGCGCGGCCAGGGGGATGATCAGGAAGAGGTCCATGGAGAATGGGAACCTTTCGGGTCAGGCGCGCGCCGAGGCGGCGCTGCCTTTGAGAAGGAGAATCGGCGAAAGCCTTCAGCGATTATAAGTCATCGAATCTCAGCGCCCCGTCGGGATGCGGCGCACCCAGGTGCGCGTACGCGGCGCGGGTCGCGATACGGCCTCGCGGCGTGCGGCCGAGGAATCCGATCCGGACGAGGTAGGGCTCGACGACGGACTCGATCGTCTCGCCCTCCTCCCCGACCGTGACGGCGAGTGTGCTCAGCCCGACGGGGCCGCCCGCGAAGCGCCGCACGACGGCGTCGAGCACGGCGCGGTCGAGCCGATCGAGCCCTATCGCGTCCACGTCGTAGAGGTCGAGCGCGGCACGCACGATCGACATCTTCACGTCGCCGCCCTCGCCATGGACGACCTGATAGTCGCGCACACGGCGCAGCAGGCGGTTGGCGATACGAGGCGTGCCGCGTGACCGCCGCGCGATCTCGGCGCGCCCCTCGGGAGGCAGGGCCACACCCAGCATGAGCGCGGACCGCTCGACGACGCGCTCCAGCTCGTCGACCTCGTAGTACTCGAGGTGAGCGGTGAAGCCGAACCGATCGCGAAGCGGGTTCGGCAGCAGTCCTGAGCGGGTCGTCGCACCGACGAGGGTGAAGGGCGCCAGATCGAGCGGGATGCTGGTCGCCCCCGCGCCCTTGCCCACCATGATGTCGATGCGGAAGTCCTCCATCGCGAGGTACAGCATCTCCTCCGCGGAGCGCGCCATGCGATGCACCTCGTCGATGAAGAGCACTTCGCCCGGCGTCAGGCTGGAAAGGAGAGCCGCGAGGTCGCCGGCGTGCTGGATGGCGGGGCCGCTGGACAGCCGCAGCGGCCGGCCGCTCTCGTGCGCGACGATCATCGCCAGCGTGGTCTTGCCGAGGCCGGGAGGGCCTGACAGCAGGATGTGGTCCGGTGGACGCTGCTGGATGCGTGCGGCATCGAGCAGCAGCTGGAGCTGCCCGCGGACCTTCTGCTGGCCCACGAACTCGGCGAGCGATGTGGGCCTGAGCGCACCCTCGATCGCGAGCTCGATCGTCGTCGGCCGGCTCGGCGAGGTCTCTGACGTCATCCACCCGCATGCTCCTTGCGCGCTGGCCCGAGGACGGCGAGCGTGAGCCTCAGGAGCGCCTGCACGGATGCGCGGTCGGCCGCTGTGGCGTCGTCCGCCACGGCGGCGACGGCCTCTGCGGCGATGCGCTCGGACCAGCCCAGCCCGACCAGCGCCTGGGTGACCTGCACGGGCACGGCGGACGGAGCGCCGGCATGCCCGCTCGGGGTGAGGCGGGCGGGCGAGAGCCTGCCGGCGAGCTGCACGACGATCAGCTTCGCGGTCTTCGGACCGATGCCCGACACCCGCCGGAACGGCGCGTCGTCGTCGGCTGCGACAGCATCCGCTATCTGTCCGACGGTCAGTGTCGACAGCACGCCCAGGGCCGACTTCGGGCCGACGCCCGTGACGCCGAGCAGCAGCGAGAAGACCGACAGCTCGTCGTGGGTCTCGAAGCCGAAGAGCGAAAGCGCGTCCTCGCGGACGATGAGCGTCGTGTGCAGGTGGAGCTCGTTGCCGAGGTGAGCGCCGCGCGCGACCTGGGGCGGGACTGCGACCGCGAGTCCGACGCCTCCGACTTCGACGACGACCGAGTCTGCGTCGGCGTGCACGACGCGCCCGCGAACCGAGGAGATCATCCTCTGAGCCTAGGGACCCGATTCGCAGGTTTGTTCGACCGACACGCTCGCGGTCAGCGACGCGCCAGCCGCTCGGCATCCTGCCAGGCGCGCTGAGCGGGGGTCAGTGCTCCCCCGCTCGCCGGCGCTGCGCCCACTCCCGGTCCGCCAGGCGTGACAGAGAGCGAGGGCGAGGGCGTCGGCGGCGTCCGCGGGCTTGGGGAGCTCGTCGAGCCGGAGGATGCGGGCCACCATCGCCTGCACCTGCCGTTTGTCTGCCGACCCGTAGCCGGTGATGGCGGCCTTCACCTCGGTCGGCGTATGCGTCTGCGCGGGAAGGCCGCGCTCCCCCGCGACAGGAGTGCCACTCCGCTGGCCTGGGCGGTGCCCATCACGGTGCTCCGGTTCTGCTGGGCGAAGACGCGCTCGACCGCGACGACATCCGGCCGATGCTCGTCGAGCACGCCGCGCAGACCCGCGGCGATGGCCGCGAGCCGTCGCTCGATCGCCATCTCGGGGTCGGACCGGATGACCCCGACGTGCACGAGGACGGCCGAGCGATCCCGCGCGACATCGACGACGCCGACGCCGCAGCGGGTCAGGCCCGGGTCCACTCCCATGACGCGAAGCGATGCGCGAGCTCGAGCCATTCCCCCACGCTAACCGGACGTGAGGGCAGCGCCCCTCCAGGCGCGCCCGTGGCCGGCGCCGCGCGGTCTACTCGTCGTTCTCGAGTTCGGCCTGCACGTCGGCGGTCAGATCGAAGTTGCTGTAGACGTTCTGCACGTCGTCGCTGTCTTCGAGCGCGTCGATGAGCCGGAAGATCTTGCGCGCCGTGTCGGCGTCGACCTCGACCTTGAGGTTCGGCACGAACTCGACGTCCGCCGACTCGTAGTCGATGCCGGCCTCCTGCAGCGCCGACCGCACCTTCACGAGGTCGGCTGCCTCGGTGATGACCGCGAAGCCCTCAGGCTGCGACTCGACCTCTTCGGCGCCGGCGTCGAGCACGGCCAGCATGACGTCGTCCTCGGTCGTGCCCTCGCCGGAGACGACGATGACGCCCTTGCGCGTGAAGTTGTACGCGACGCTGCCCGGATCCGCGAGGTTGCCGCCGTTGCGGCTGAGCGCGGTGCGCACCTCGGCCGCAGCACGGTTCTTGTTGTCGGTGAGGCACTCGATCATGAGGGCGACGCCGTTCGGCCCGTAGCCCTCGTACATGATCGACGAGTACTCGACCGCCTCGCCGCCGATGCCGGCACCGCGCTTGACGGCGCGATCGATGTTGTCGTTGGGGACCGACGTCTTCTTCGCCTTCTGGATGGCGTCGAAGAGCGTGGGGTTGCCTGCGAGGTCGGGGCCGCCCATCTTGGCCGCGACTTCGATGTTCTTGATGAGCTTGGCGAATGACTTGGCACGGCGCGAATCGATGATCGCCTTCTTGTGCTTGGTCGTCGCCCACTTGGAGTGGCCGGACATGCCCACCAGTCTAATCCGCGACGCGGAACCGTCAGGAGCGTCCTCCGGTCAGCCGAGGATCTTGATCAGCGTCCGCAGGTTCCGGTTGGTGGTGCGCGGCTTGAAGGTCCGCTTGGCCAGCACCTTCGCGAACGGGGTGTCGGTCGACGATCCCTTCGCAGGGTTCCAGTAGACGACTCCCGGAGCTGTCGCGACGGGGTCCACCGAGTGATCGAGGGATGCCGCGGCGTCCATCAGCTCGTCGCGCGTCGAGTCGTCGACGCAGAAGACGACCCACGGCTGGCGCGCGGCGTCCGTCTCGTCGAAAGGGAATCCGTTGATCGCTCGTGCGAGCTCGTCGCGCGTGATGAGGAGGATCCACGCGTCGTAGCCGAATCGGGTGCGCAGCGCCCCCTCGATCCGCTTCTTGAGCGCGCGCACGGTGAGCAGGGGCGGCATCCGTCTCGAACGTGACGTTGCCACTGGCGAGCACCGTGCGCACCGCGTCGAACCCGAGCTCACGGAACACCTCGGCCAGGTCGGCGCTGCGGATCGTGATGCCGCCGACGTTCACGCCGCGGAGGAGTGCGACCCAGGCCGTCATGTCAGAGCGCCGCCGCGCGCACGATGTCCAGGAAGCGCGCATGGAACCGCGTCTCGCCCGCCACTTCCGGGTGGAAGGCGGTGGCGAGGAGCGGGCCCTGCTCGACGGCGACCACTCCGCCGCCGGGAAGCGTCGCGATCGCGGTCGCACGCCGGCCCACCTCGGTGACGAGCGGCGCGCGGATGAACGTGGCATGCACAGGTCCGCCGTCGAAGCCATCCACCTCGAGGTCCGTCTCGAACGAGTCGACCTGGCTGCCGAAGGCGTTGCGTTCGACCACGACGTCAAGCCCGCCGAAGGTCTCCTGTCCGGCGATCGGGTTCGTGAGCCGGTCGGCCAGCATGATCATCCCGGCGCACGTTCCGTACATCGGCATGCCGCGCGCGATCGCCTCGCGGATAGGTGCTTGCATGCCGAACGTGCGCGACAGCTTGTCGATGACGCTCGACTCGCCGCCCGGGATGACGAGCCCGTCGACCTCCGCGAGCTCCGAGGGCCGTCGGACGAGCGACACCTCGGCGCCCAGGTCTCGAAGGACGTGCGCGTGCTCGCGGACGTCGCCCTGGAGCGCGAGGATGCCGACGCTACGCGGATGAGCGCTCGCGCGCGTACCAGCCACGCTCGGAGAGGCGGTGCGGGGCGGGGAGATCCGAGACGTTGATCCCGACCATCGCCTCGCCGAGCCCGCGGGAGACATCGGCGATGACCTTGGGGTCGTCGAAGAACGTGGTGGCCTTGACGATCGCGGCGGCGCGCTCGGCCGGGTTGCCCGACTTGAAGATGCCCGAGCCGACGAAGACGCCGTCCGCCCCCATCTGCATCATCATCGCCGCATCCGCGGGTGTCGCGACGCCACCCGCGACGAACAGCACGACCGGCAGCTTGCCGGTCGAGGCGATCTCGGCCACCAGCTCGTACGGGGCCTGGAGCTCCTTCGCGGCGACGTAGAGCTCGTCCTTCGTCATCGACTTCAGGACGTTGATCTCGCTCGTGATCTTGCGGATGTGCTTGGTGGCCTCGGATACGTCGCCCGTGCCCGCCTCGCCCTTCGAGCGGATCATGGCGGCGCCCTCGTTGATGCGGCGAAGGGCCTCACCGAGGTTCGTGGCACCGCAGACGAAGGGAACCGTGAAGCCCCACTTGTCGATGTGGTTGACGTAGTCGGCGGGCGAGAGGACTTCGGACTCGTCGATGTAGTCGACGCCGAGCTCCTGCAGGATCTGCGCCTCGACGAAGTGGCCGATGCGCGCCTTCGCCATCACGGGAATCGAGACGGCCTCGATGATGCTGTCGATCATGTCGGGGTCGCTCATGCGCGACACGCCGCCCTGTGCGCGGATGTCGGCGGGGACGCGTTCGAGCGCCATGACGGCGACCGCGCCGGCATCCTCGGCGATCTTCGCCTGGTCTGCTGTCACGACGTCCATGATGACGCCGCCCTTCAGCATCTCTGCGAGTCCGCGCTTTACGCGCGACGATCCGGTCGTGGGGGAAGACATCGATAGACTCCTCGGGATTGGCCTAGGCCAAAAGATAGCACGTACCAGCACGTACACTTCGACCGTGGCAGGGGCCAGATGATCGACGACATCAGCGGGAGCACGGCTGTCGAGATCGCCGAGAGCGTCCGGGATCTCCTCGATCGGGGCATCCTGTCCGCGGGGGATCCGCTGCCGCCCGTGCGGTCCCTCGCCGACCGGCTCGGGATCAATCGCAACACCGTCGTGGCGGCCTACCGGCAGCTCGCCGGAGCAGGAGTCCTCGTCTCCCGCGGCCGAGGCGGTACGCGGATCGCGGATCGCGCCGCCGTCGCGCAGGAGGGCTACGCCAGCGACAGCGTCCTTCGCGACATCGGCACGGGGAACCCCGACCCCGACCTCATCCCGGACCCCTCCGAGGCGCTGTCGCACGTCACGCGCCGCCCCGTCCTCTACGGCGAGCCGGTGATCGATCCCGAACTCGAGGTGTGGGCGACGGAGTGGATGCGCGATGCCCTCGATCCCTCGCTGCCCTTCCGGCTGACGATCACGAGCGGAGCATCGGACGCGATCGAACGGCTCCTCGCCCAGGCGCTGACCCGCGACGACGCGGTGGGCCTCGAGGACCCGTGCTTCCTCGCCAGCATCCACACGGTGCGGCTCGGCGGCTACCGGCCCGTGCCCATCCCCGTCGACGAAGAGGGCATGACGGTGGACGGTCTGCGCGCGGCGCTCGCCGAGGGGGTACGGGCGGTCGTCTGCACTCCCCGGGCGCAGAACCCCACCGGTGCGAGCCTGTCGCCGCGGTCGCGCGCAGCAGCTGCGCCGCGTGCTCGCCGAGCATCCGTACGTCCTCGTCATCGAGGACGACCATTTCGCGATGCTCTCCACGCGCCCCTACCACTCGCTCATCGGGCCGGAGCATCGACGATGGGCGCTGGTGCGGTCGGTGTCGAAGTTCCTCGGACCCGACATGTGCCTCGCGGTCGCAGCATCCGATCCCCGCACGGCGGAGCGGCTCGCAATGCGCCTGACTCCCGGCACGACGTGGGTGAGCCACCTGCTGCAGCGCCTGACCCACGCGCTCGTGACCGATCATGAGGTGCTCGCCGAGATCCACGCCGCCGCCGCCCACTACGCCGAGCGCAACGCCGCCTTCGCGCGCCGCCTGTCGGCACACGGCCTCCCCGCTGTGGCCGGCGACGGACTCAATCTCTGGGTTCGCGTCCCCGTGCCCGCGCGCAGCGTGACGGAACGGCTGATGCGACGCGGATGGCTTGCGCGCCCCGGCGACGAGTTCGTCCTGGCGGACGACGACGCCGCATGGCATCTGCGGCTCACGGTCCATGACCTGGATGATCAGGATGCCGAGCAGCTCGCCGTGGATCTCGCGGCCGCCGCGGCGGATGACGCGATCCGCAAGGTGGGATGATCGATCGGGTGAAGATCCTCTCCATCCAGTCGGCTGTCGCCTACGGCCATGTCGGGAACTCCGCCGCCGTCTTCCCCCTGCAGCGGATCGGCATCGACGTCCTGCCCGTCTACACCGTGAACTTCTCCAACCACACGGGGTACGGCGCGTGGCGCGGGCCGCTCATCGCGCCGGCCGACGTCGCCGACGTCATCACGGGCATCGAGGAGCGCGGCGCTTTTCCCGACATCGACGTCGTGCTCTCCGGCTATCAGGGCAGCGAGGGCATCGGCGATGTGATCCTCGACGCCGTCGCCCGGGTGAAGGCGGCGAACCCGTCCGCCGTCTACTCGTGCGACCCGGTGATGGGCAACGCGAAGTCCGGATGCTTCGTCGCTCCCGCCATCCCCGTCCTCCTGCGCGAGCGCGTGGTGCCCCAGGCCGACATCATCACTCCGAATCAGTTCGAGCTCGGGTTCCTCACCGGCACCGAGCCTGCAGATCTCGATTCGACCCTGGCATCGGCCGATCTCGCCCGTGCCATGGGTCCGCGCACGGTGCTCGTCACGAGCGTGGAGCGGCCCGACCGCCCCGAGGGGACGATCGAGATGCTCGCGGTCGATGACCGGGGTGCATGGATCGTCCAGACGCCGCAGATCCCGATGAAGGCGAACGGCTCGGGTGACGTCACGGCCGCGCTCTTCACGGCGCACTATCGCGAGACCGGCGATGCCGCCCTCGCGCTCGCGCGCACCACGTCGAGTGTTTTCGATCTGCTGCAGAACACCTTCGACTCGGGGCAGCGCGAGCTGCAGCTCGTCGAGTCGCAGGATGCCTACGCGCACCCGCGCATGCAGTTCGAGGTGCGTCAGGTCCGCTGAGCGGCGGCCGGCCTCGGGTCAGGCATCCCACGCGTCGGCGACCGTCTGCCGAACGTCCCCGAGGAGCTGCGGGAGCGCCTTCGTCTTCGCGATGATCGGGAAGAAGTTGGCGTCGGTCGCCCAGCGCGGGACGACGTGCTGGTGCAGGTGCGCGTCGATCCCCGCGCCGGCGACGCTCCCCTGGTTCATGCCGATGTTGAACCCGTCGCAGTGCGACACTCGCGTCAGGACCCGCATCGCTCGCTGCGTGAGGGCGCCGATCTCGGCGACCTCCTCGGCCGTCGCCTCGTCGTACGTCGCGATGTGCCGGTACGGGCACACGAGCAGGTGACCCGAGTTGTACGGGAACAGGTTCAGCAGCACATACGCCGTCGCCCCGCGGTGCACGATGAGCGCATCGCTGTCGGACATTCCCGGCGCCGCGCAGAAAGGACACACCTCGCGCAGCGGCTCGGGTCCCGCCTGGATGTACGCCATCCGGTGCGGCGTCCACAGGCGCTGGAACTCGTCGGGAACCCCGGCGAGGGTGCTCGCCGCGACGAGCGGTGAGTCATCACCGGCACCGGGAGAGGCATCCGGGACCCGGCTCAAACGAGGTCCTCCGCGGTGTTCACGAGCGCGTGCGTCTGGATCGCGCGCTGCACGAGAGCCACCGCCTCATCGATCGGGATGCCGTTGCGCTGGGTGCCGTCGCGGAACCGGAACGACACGGTGCTCCCCGAGCGGTCCTGCTCGCCCGCGATCAGCTGGAGCGGGACCTTGTGGGTCGTGTGGTTGCGGATCTTCTTCTGCATGCGCTCGTCGCTGTGGTCGACGTCGGCGCGGACCCCGGCGGCACGGAGCTTGGCGACGACGCCGTCGAGGTAGTCCGCGTACTCCTCCGCCACCGGGATGCCGATGACCTGCACCGGGGCGAGCCACACCGGGAAGGCCCCGGCGTAGTGCTCGAGCAGGATCGCGAAGAACCGCTCGATCGAACCGAACAGCGCGCGGTGGATCATGATCGGACGCTTCTTCTGTCCATCGCGATCGGTGTACTCGAGCTCGAAGCGCTCAGGGAGGTTCGGGTCGACCTGGACGGTCGACAGCTGCCACGTGCGGCCGAGTGCGTCCTTGGTCTTGAGATCGATCTTCGGGCCGTAGAAGGCGGCCTCGCCCGGCACCTCGGTGAGCTTCAGCCCGCTCGCGAGGCCGACGTTGCGAAGTGCGTCAGTGGAGTAGTCCCAGAACTCGTCGGTCCCGATCCACTTCTCCTTCTCGTCATCGCGCATCGACAGCTCGAGCTCGAAGTCATCGAGGCCGAAGTCCCGCAGCATCGAGATGACGAACTCGAGCACGCGGGTCGCCTCGTCCTCGAGCTGGTCGGGCGTGACGAACAGGTGGGAGTCGTCCTGGGTGAAGCCACGCACCCGAGTGAGTCCGTGGAGGGCGCCGGAGAGCTCGTTGCGATACACCGTGCCGTTCTCGGCAAGGCGCATGGGCAGGTCGCGGTAGCTGCGCGCGCGCTCCTTGAAGATCAGGATGTGCATCGGGCAGTTCATCGGCTTGAGGTAGTAGTCGACCCCTGCCTTGGTGATCTCGCCTTCGGCGTCCCGCTCCTCATCGAGGTGGATGGGCGGGAACATCCCCTCCTTGTAGGTCACGAGGTGGTTGGACTGGAGGAAGAGATCCTGCTTCGAGATGTGGGGCGTGTAGACGTAGGTGTAGCCGCCCTCGATGTGGCGACGACGGGCGTGCTGCTCCATCTCGCCGCGGACGATGCCGCCCTTCGGGTGCCAGACCGAGAGTCCCGATCCGATCTCGTCCGGGAACGAGAAGAGGTCGAGCTCCCGTCCGAGCTTGCGGTGGTCGCGCTTCGCGGCCTCCTCGAGGCGGCCCTGATAGGCACGCAGCTCGTCCTTGGTCGGCCACGCGGTGCCGTAGATCCGCTGCAGCTGAGGGTTCTTCTCGCTACCGCGCCAGTACGCGCCCGCGACGCGCTGGAGTGCCCAGCCGTTGCCGATCCCGCGGGTGCTCGGAAGGTGCGGTCCGCGGCAGAGGTCCTTCCACACGGTCTCCCCCGTGCGCGGGTCGACGTTGTCGTAGATGGTCAGCTCGCCCGCGCCGACTTCGACTGAGGCGCCCTCGGTCTTCGCGGCGCCGCCCTTGAGCCCGATGAGCTCGAGCTTGAACGGCTCGTTCGCGAGCTCCTCGCGCGCCTCGTCGTCCGTCACGACCCGACGGACGAACCGCTGCCCGGAGCGGACGATGCGGTCCATCTCCTTCTCGATCGCCTTGAGCTTCTCCGGTGTGAACGGCTCGGCCACCCCGAAGTCGTAGTAGAAGCCGTCGGTGATCGGCGGTCCGATCCCGAGGTTCGCCTGGGGGTCGATGCGCTGAACGGCCTGCGCGAGCACGTGCGCCGCCGAATGGCGCAGGATGCTGAGACCGTCGGGGCTGTCGATCGTCACCGGCTCGACGGCATCCGTCGACTGCACGGTCGTCGCGAGGTCTCGCAGCTCACCGTTGACACGGAGGGCGACCACAGAGCGATCGGGGAAGAGGGCGAAGCCGTCTGCCGGGTAGGACACGGCCGACGGAAGGGCGACGTCAGTCAAGGGAAGTCTCCAGAGTGTGGTTCGGTCGAGGTCTGCTCAGCTTCGGCCGCGTTGCGCGTCCTGCCCGCTCAGGCCTGGAGCGTTCGCGCGCCGATCGCCGCGGCGACGGCCGCGTGCGAATACCGGCGTAGGACCACGCGAGAAGTCTACCGTCGCCTGTCGCACGGATTCCCGTGACGCGGGCGCATCGATGCCAATATGCTGAAGCGTCGCACGAGCCGGTCGGGGGTCAGGCGGGGGCGACACCGGGCACGGCATCCATTTCGGGGGTCGATATGAGCGATGACGCTCCGGGCGCGACGACCAGCACTCCGGACCGAGTACGACGACCGCTGCGCTGCGGCGATCCCACGGTGCACGAGTTCACGACGCCCGACGGGGTCGGACTCAGGCTCACGCGCTTCCAGGGAGGGACGAAGGGTCCTGTCATCCTGACGCCCGGGTTCGGCACCTCGTCGATCGCCTACACGATCGACACCACCGACACGAACTATCCCGAGTACCTCTACGAGCACGGCTACGACGTCTGGGTGCTGGACTATCGCGCGAGCCCCCTGCTGGCGTCGGGCTCGACGCAGTTCACGCTCGACGACATCGCGCGGTACGACTATCCCGCCGCCGTCGGGACCGTGCGGGAGGTCTCGGGGGCTGACGACGTGCAGATCATGGCGCACTGCGTGGGCTCGCTGACCCTGCTCATGGCACTGAGCCTGGGCTTGCAAGGGGTGCGGTCGTCGGTGGCCTCACAGCTGACGCTCCACCCGCGCGCGGGTGCGCTCAATGAGCTCCGAGCGGGCATCTACGCCGCCGATGTCATGGACGCGCTCGGAATCGACTCGCTCACGACGGAGTTCGACGACGATCCCTCGCTGTTCGAGCGGCTGTACGACAAGGCGCTGTCGATCTATCCGTCGGGCGACGAGCCCTGCGACCGCCCGTTCTGCCGCCGCGTGATGTTCATGTACGGCGAGGTGTACGACCACGACCATCTCAACGATGAGACCCACGATCACCTCGAGGAAGCCTTCGGAGTCGCGAACATCAAGACGCTGACGCAGATCACGAAGATCCTCCGCGAGGATCACGCGGTGAGCTTCGACGGCGAGCACGACTACCTCGACGGCGCGGCCAACATGCGGGTGCCGATCGACTTCATCCACGGCGAGCACAATCGGCTCTTCCTCCCCGAGGGCAGTGAGCTGACATACAGCTGGCTCCGCGACGCCAATGGTCCCGAGCTCTACTCGCGCACCATCATCCCCGGCTATTCGCACATGGACTGCTTCGTGGGCAAGGATGCCGCCCGCGACGTCTACCCGACTGTCACCGCACTGCTCGATCGCTTCAACTGACACCACGAGGAGTCCCGTTATGACCAGCGTCGACGAGTCCACCGCCCCTGAGCCGACGGCGGGCGAACGGCATCCGGGGCTCGCAGATCTGGGCAGCTACCCGTTCCTCAGCGCACTGACCGATCGGCGAACGAGGCGGATCCCTCGCGGCTTCTCGGTCAATGCCGGACCGCTGAGCCATGAGAGCCACAACGACGCCGCCCCGCTCAGCAAGCTCGAGGAGGCGATCCTCGTCACCTGCGTGACCGGAATCACCGGAATCACGACCCACGACGGGCCGCTCGTGGAGAAGAACGGCATGAACGAGCTCGGCACTCCGTTCCTCAACATCCTGGCGCGGACCGGCAGCAGCGCCGACAACGCGCAGGCCACGCACTTCTTCATGATCAACGACGACGGGATCTTCCTCCTGCGCGCTCCGCGGGGTGCGCGCGCGCTCGAGCTGCTGAAGGACCTTCCGCCGAAATGGGGCGACTGGACGGAGGCGGACTGGCTCGCGACGGCCGACGAATGCATCATCCGCGTGTCCGACAAGCGTCTCGACTTCCCCCGGGAGTGGCCGTACTACCTCGGCTGGAACAACCAGGCGTCCAACGCCCCCGGGACGACGCTGTTCTTCCCGGTCGTGGACTGCACCTGGCAGTACATCAACGCGATCCTGATCCTCCTCACCGAACCCGGCGGGATGCGCCCGCTGTTCCTCGACGACTGGCGCAGCTTCCACCCGAAGGGCTTCGTGGAGTGGTTCGCGAAGATCGGCGGAGGCATCGGGATCACGCCGAAGATCCCGTACCACCCGATCGGAGGGCTCTCCCGGGTGCGCAGCGGCTATGTCAACAAGGACAGCCAGGCGCCGCTCGGGTTCGCGCACGCGATGCGCACCGACTACGAGTCGTTCTTCTACTTCCAGAACCTCATGCTGCTCGGCCAGTCGATGGGGCTCGGCGGGTGGATCCACGGGTCGGTCTTCCCGCCCTACATCTGGCAGCAGGATGAGGCCAAGGGCTGGCACGGGCTGGGATTCCGGCTGCAGGAGCCGGCGAAGAAGCACCGCAAGTGGCCGCCCGTGCCGGCATCCCAGGCCAACCCGGTCGGGATCGACGGCATCCTCGAAGGCCTCACTCCCCCGTACGTCTCCTCCATGGATGAAGCCGTGGACCGCGTGGTGGAGTCCAAGTACAGCGCTGACGGGGCCGCCTACGGCAACACCGACGTCTTCGCGAGCTCCTACCGGAACCGTGACGATGCGAACGCGTTCCTCGAGAAGGGCACCCGTTTCGGTCCGGATGAGATCGCCTACACGAAGGAGATCTGCAACTACATCTGGGACACCTACGGGCGCTTCCCCGCGCACGTCGACGCGTTCTACACGCCGGGCATGTGGCTCCAGTTCTCACACCTCGAACTGGAGTACTACGACCGGTTCTTCGACCCGCGGCAGTACACCCGTCAGGCGGCCCACGACGGGCTCTGGCACGCGTGAACCGCGAGCCCCGCAGGTCTTGAGACGCCTAGGAGCCCGCGCGACTACAGCTGGGCGGTGAAGAAGCCCGCGACCTCAGAGGCCTCCTTGCTGACGTACTGGTAGCCCTCGTAGCGCCCCGACGAGGGGAACCGGATCACGCCCAGCGAGTGAGGGGTGAGGGCGGAGAACTCCTCGACGATCCCCATCTCGCCCCACGGGTCACCGGTGCCCTGGACGTACTGGACGACGGTGCCCCGCAGATGGGCGGCTGCGAGCGCCGGGTTATGACGGCTCGGCAGCGGAGCCCGCAGGAGCAGGTACACGAGGTCCGTGCTGCGCGCGGCGGCAGGGCCCAGGGGTCCCAGCACCTGCCGTGCGAAGTGGCGATTGAAGACCGGCAGTCGCGTCGGCTGCACTGCCAGGAGTGCTTTGACCGGAGGGCCATCGGGAATCGAGAACATCACGGTGTTCGCTCCCGCCGACGTGCCGAGCGCACCGATGCGCGCCGGATCGACGTCCCGCCTCGACCTGAGGTAGTAGACGGCCCCGTTGAAATCCCGTGCTTCCCACCGGCCCATCGTCAGCGGCGGTCGCCTGCCGCTCTCGCCGTGGTTCGACAGGTCGAAGAGGAGGACGTGGAAGCCGGCGTCATGAAGCGCCCGGGTCGCGGGCAGGAAGTCGACGTCCCGGTCGACGAAAGGCACCCGGCCCGCCGTGTTGCCGACCCGATTCCAGAGCCATCCGTGCACGAAGATGACAGCAGGCCCCCGGGCGGCGCCCGCGGGGACGAACCAGCCTTTCAGAGTCACGCCGTCTGTCGCAGGGAATGCCACGTCCTCGTAGTCCAGCCCCACATCCTTCGGCGTCCGGACTAGCGGCTGACGATCGCCGAAGATCATCAGCCGCGTCAGCGTCGTCAGCTTCCGGATGCCGCGCTCCCCCGAGGTGCGCACGTCCGAGGCTTCAGCCGGCGACGTCGGCATGCTCGCGGAATCGCACGACGAGTCCGCTCGCCGGGAGGGGGAAGAGCTCGTTGGTGAGCGCGAGGTCCTGTTCCGGGATCGACCATTCCGCCCTGCGCAGCAGCAGCGTCAGGTAGACCTTGACCGCCACCGTCACGATGTTCTCTCCGGGGCAGCGATGATGCGTGGATTGCCCGTCCCCGTGCGGGACGTAGCTGCCGGGAGGTAGCGCCGCTTCCCGATCCGGGGCGAACCGATCGGGATCGAAGCGGTCGGGATCGGGGAAGACGTCGGGATTGCGCATGTTGATGTGGATGGCGCCCATCGCGCCCCAGCCCTTGGGGAATGCGGAAGCCGCCGACCTCCATGTCCTCCTGGACTCGCCCGAAGAAGGTGGCGGAGTTCATCGCGAAGTACCGGCGCACCTCCTTGGAGATCTGCTCGAGGTATTCCATCCGCTCGATCTGGTCCATCGTGATCGGGCCGTCCGGAGAGACCGCCAGCACTTCGGCACGCGCCCGCTCCATCACCTCCGGATGCTGACCGACGATCATCGTCGTCAGCGTGAGGGGCACGAAATAGCCGCCCTGCCCCGCGAAGATGAGGTGACGGATGTCGCCCCGCAGTGCGTCGAGGGGCACGTCGGTGTCGTTGGCCGCGTCGATCATGCGCGAGACGATGTCGTCGTAGCCCGCCCGCCTTGTGCTTCTCGAGAGCCTCGCCGATGATCGCGTCCATGCGCTTGCGCCCCGCGATCGCCTTCCCGTACGTGGTCCCGGGGATGGCGATCGGCAGGGTCATGAACGCATCGCGCATGTTCGCGAGGTGATGGTCCAGTTCTGCCGCATGCTCCTCGCTCAGGTCTCCCGTGTACAGGGCGCCGGTCAGCCGCGCAGCGAACCGCTGCAGGTCGGCCCTCATGTCCTGAGCGGTCCCGCTCTGAAGCCACGGGTCGATCGTCCGCTGCAGCAGACCCTGCATCGTGGGCAGGTAGGACGCGATCGACGACCTGTAGCCGACGGCCCGGAGCATGACGGACTTGCGGCCGTGGTGCTCGACCCCGTCGATGAGAGCCAGCGAGTTGAGGAAGATCTGCTCCGCCGAGATCGGGTCCGCGTCGCCGCGGACGATCCGCTCGTCCGTGGCGAAGGTGTGGAATGCCTCGTGGCCGGAGAAGACGACGAAGCTGTTGCCGAACAGCCGCGTCTTGAAGATCGGTCCGTACTTCTGAATTCGATCCTTGTAGAAGCCGTGGTTGTTGCGGAGGATCGAGAACGTCTCACCCAGCCATGGCAGCCCGAATCGACCGGGTGGGAGGGGCTTCTGCTTCAGGGCGGAGGAGGGAGCCATCGTCACTTCTTCTTCCGAAAGAGGGGCATGAGCCACCCGAACCACCGCGATGACCGGAAGACCCAGTTGATCATGTGCTGGTTCCACTCGTGGAGCCAGTATTCGTGGATCTTTCCGTCACGCAGGTCGAAGAGACCGATCGCGCGCCCCTTCATCGTCTTGATCGGCATCCGGATCTCATAGCGGATGAAGACGGCCGTGTACTTCTCGCCCGCCATGATGTCGAGCACCTCGCCGACGAAGACACCGTCCTTGATGAACTGGGTGAGCTTCGTGTACAGCTCCACGATGTCGTCGTTGGTCCTGTAGTCCCCGGAGAGGTAGTGCTGTCCGGGATAGTGGATGACGGCATCCGGCGCGAGGAGCGCCCGGAACCCCACCATGTCCCCGGCCATGAGGACCTTCCAATAGGTGCGGATCACCTCGAACCGCGCTTCGCGGTCCTCTTCCGTCGTGGTCATCGGACTCCTCTGTCAGAAGCGCTGGTGCGTCGGATCTATCCGGCGGCGGATGCCGTGGCGGAGGTGGAGCTGACTGCGGCGGCGGACGTCGCGCCGACGACCCTCCACGGGGCGAAGGCATTGGACACGCCGTCGAGGGCCGGGTGGAGCTGCGGGAAGTGGCGCAGCAGGACCGACTTCATGGTGTTGTCGGCGATCCATTGCAGGCCCGTCTGGGTGTAGTACTCCTCGGTGTAGCAGTCCGTGAGGAACCGGTCGCTCTTCAATCGGCGGCTCGCCATGAGGATGAAGACGCGGAACGCGGTGTCGCTGAAGCCGAATCCCCTGGGCGGCGTCTCGGCGTGCATGCCCACCTGAAGATCCACCTTCTCGACGTCTCCGTAGATCTCCTCGAGCTCCCGCGCCCACTCGCGGGTTGTCCGTCAGCTCGTCGAAGGTGGTGACCGGCGCGAGGTGCAGCATCCTGCGGAACTGGTTGTAGCGGGGCACGCCCCGCTCGCGGTCACGCGCGATGTCGAGAGCCGCGAGGTCGAGTCGGATCCCGTCCGGAAGCGTGAGATCCTGCATCCAGCTCGGGAAGTTGTGGAGCTGAACTGCTCCGGGATGCTGGATCCCGAACGAGTACCAGAGATCCTGCACCTCCTGCGGTCCGGCCAGCACGCGCTCCGCGTTGAGCAGGATGATCTCCTTGAACTCCATGGTGTCCAGCAGCGAGTCGTCGGCCGAGCGAGCGGACGTCGAGCTGATCGGGCAGCAGGGGGTGCAGACGGTAGACCGCGGCGAACTCCTCGGTCAGCTGATAGGGCGCGCCATGGTGATCGTGGGCGGACCCCGGGATGCCGCTGACGAGGTCGCTCCGGCCGAGGCGTCCGAATCGTCGATGCAGCCTCTCGCCCGCGAGCCCCCACCAGTTGGCGCGCATGGCGACCTTGAGAACGGGATGCGCGATGATCGCCGGCGTCCATTCGACGGTGTGGATCTTCGCGAGCAGCGCGGAGGTGATGAGCTGCGCCGTGCCGAAGAGCTCGTCGTCTGTGAGGTGCGGGTAGTCCTTCTTGAGCTGGTCGCAGATCGCATTGTGCTCGAGCGTGAAGAGGGTGTGGAGCATCCCGAGCCCCACCCACCAGTTCTCGTTGAATCCGGTGAGCGCCACTCCCGCCTTCGGGTCGAGCGGCAGCCGTCCGTCCTTCAGCACGAGCTTGCCGTCGATGCGGCTGCGGACCGCATCGCGCCTGGCCTCCGAGCTGCCGTAGATCGCGGAGGCGTCCCACCAGTGGGACTGACTGTTGATGTACGTCGGCGGAAGGTCCCTGTCGCCGTCGACGCGCGTCGCGTCCTGCTTGGTCCGCGGAATCCGCATCGGGTTCTCGAACCAGGTGTCGCCCTCGGGAAGCGGGATCTCGATGTGCGCTTCCTCCTCGCGTCCGTGGGCGAACCAGTCGTGCGTCTGGAACTGGATCCACGAGGCCGCGATGAGATTGAGCGACGTGGCGGGCGTGAACTGCTCGCGCCGCATCAGCCGCCGGCTGATCTCCCGCGGGTTGGGCTCGGCGAGATCGGCGGCTGCGGCCGGCCACGCGCTGGCGATCGGGACGTTGCGCGCGAATCGGGTGCTCGCCCGGCCCATGTCCGGGTCGCTCAAGTCGTTGTACGACCCGTCGGCGGTCCGGAACCGACGCTCGGCGTCGGGAGCGGTCGTCAGCGTGACGCCGGGTGTCCGTCCGGAGTCGCCCGGGGTGCGCGTGTCCGTCAGATTCTCGGCCGCGCAGCTGATCCCGCAGCGCGATGAGGTTGAGCAGGCCGAAAGCGAAGGGCAGCTTGTGCCATGGTCTGCGGCGATTCACCCACGCGAAAGTGCTGATCAGCGCGCGCTCGAAAACAGATGGTCTGCTCAATGCCGGCTCCGTTCACGCAGGACGCCCGTGCCCCAACCGGATCTGCCCTGGTCCCAGTGGATCTGCCCGCATCCTAGTGAAACCGAAGCCGTGAGGGCCATCGTTCCCACCGACTTCGCGTGGGTGCGCACCTCCGATCCTGATGCTGATGATCGCCAGAGACGAGCTTCGGCGCCGTCGCGGCTATCCGTTGCGCGGTGGGGCCGCGGCTCACTAGTTTGAGGGGCAGGCGCGGACCTGGGGGCCGAGCGGGGGCAGCGAAGCAAACAGCGGGCCGCCGATGCCACGCGCCACGAGCACTGCCGTCGAATCCTTCAGAGAGGCAACGCCGATGTCCTCCACGAATCACGTGCTTCACCCCGCTCGGCGCCGCGCCTCCGATATTCCCTCCGCCACGACTCGCCAGGGGGGTGCCCGTGTCTTCGATCGCTGAGCATCTCGATGCGGTCGTCGTCGGATCGGGGTTCGGCGCCTCCGTCGCCGCGTATCGCCTGGCCGACGCGGGGCGATCCGTGGTCGTCCTCGAGCGCGGGCGAAGCTACCCGCCGGGCAGCTTCGCCCGCAACCCCTACGAGATGAGCCACGCCTTCTGGGAGCCGAAGGACGAGCTGTTCGGCCTGTTCGACATCCGCTCGTTCCGCAAGATCGAGTCGATCGTCTCGTCGGGACTGGGCGGCGGCTCGCTGATCTACGCCAACGTCCTGCTGCGCAAGGACGAGCGATGGTTCGTGCACGACTCGCCCCTGCCCGGCGGCGGCTACGAGAACTGGCCCATCGGGCGCAACGACCTCGATCGTCACTACGACTCGGTCGAGGCGATGATGACTCCGACGCCGAACCCCTACCCGGATCTGCCGAAATCGAAGGCGCTGCGCGAGGCGGCACAGGCGCTCGGGCTGCAGGTGATCGAGCCGCCGCTCGCGGTGTCGTTCGCTTCGCGCCCCGGTGGCACTGCCCAGCCGAAGCAGCTGATCGAGGAGCCTTCGTACGGCAACATCCACGGGGCGACCCGGCTCACGTGCCGGCTCTGCGGCGAGTGCGACATCGGCTGCAACGAGGGCTCGAAGAACACCCTGGATCACAACTACCTGTCGGCCGCCGCCTTCAAGGGCGCAGACATCCGGACGCTCGCCGAGGTGTACGGCGTCACCCCGCTGGACGGGGGCGGCTACGAGGTTCGCTACCTGCAGTATGGGACGGATGCCGAGGCCGACGGCAAGCGCCGTCGGGAGCCGGTGACCATCACCTGCGACCAGCTCTTCCTCGGCGCGGGAACGTTCGGGACGACCGCGCTCCTCCTCCGCAACCGCGTCGGCCTGCCCGCGCTCGGCCAGGCGCTCGGCAGCCGCTTCAGCGGCAACGGCGACCTGATCACGTTCTGCTTCAATGCCAAGACGACGTCGGACCAGGGTCAGCTGCGGATCATCGACCCGACGTACGGGCCGGTCATCACGACCGCCATCCGTCAGCCCGACGGGGCCGACCAGGAGGGCGCGGGACGCGGCTACTACGTGCAGGAGGCGGGCTTCCCGGACTTCGCGAACTGGCTCATCGAGACCGCGCAGGTCACGTCGTCGATGAAGCGGGCGGGCTCCGTGGTGAAGCAGATGATCTGGAACCGCCTCGGCAATCGGAACGAGTCGACGATCTCGGCCGAGGTGGCCAAGCTCGTCGGTCAGGGCCGGTTGGCATCGAGTTCGCTCCCACTCCTCGGGATGGGCAGGGACACGCCCGACGGACGCATCACGCTCCGCGACGGAGAGGTGGATGTCGAGTGGACGGCCGCGACGAGCGCGGCCTACTTCGACTCGATGCGCAAGACGATGAGAGACATCACCGAGACGCTCGGCGGAACGTACCGAGACAATCCGCTCTGGTGGACCAAGCGCGTCGTCACCGTCCACCCGCTGGGCGGAACGCCGATGGGACGGCATGTCGCACGAGGGTGTGGTCGACTCGTGGAACGAGGCGTTCGGGCATCCCGACCTCTTCGTCGTCGACGGTTCGGCCGTCCCGGGTCCCGTCGGACCGAATCCCTCGCTCACCATCGCCGCGATGTCCAACCGGGCGGTCGAGCACGCGCTCGAGAAGCCGCGGCCGCCACGCCGCACCGTTTCGCGGGCGGTACCCGCATCGACGCCGGAGGTCATCGTGGACGAGCCCGAAGCAGGTCGCGGCATGGAGTTCACCGAGAAGATGAAGGGCTACGTCGCCCTGGACGAGACCGATCCGATGGCCGGGTGGACTCTCGGGCGGCAGCTCAGCCAGCGCTTCATGTTCAAGCTCACCATCACGGCCCCGGATGTCGAGCGCTTCGTCGCCGGGGAGGACCACACGGCCGTCGCCGAGGGCTACGTCGAATGCGATCTGCTCGGCGGCCAGCTGCCCGTGGTCAAAGGCTGGGCCAACCTCTTCGTGCAGGCGGGCGACGAGAACTCGATGGAGATGCGGTACCGGCTCTGGTTCCACGACCGCGCCGGCATCCCGCTGACGATGTACGGGTTCAAGGTGGTGCGCGACGATCCCGGGCTCGGACGTCTGGAGCGACACGTCGACCCTCTACATCACGATCATGAAGGGCCACGTCCCTCCCGGCGAGAACGGCGCCGATGACGGCTCGGGTGATGTGATCGGGGCCGGCATCCTGCGAATCCTCGCCGCGGATTTCGCGAGGCAGATGACGACATTCAAGGGCTCGGGCGGCGGCGCTCTGGCGTCGATCGCCCGGTTCGGGGCGTTCTTCACCAAATCGGTGAAGGATGCCTACCTGAAGCCCGCACCGCAGCGCCAGGGATCCCGACCCGTGGGCCCTGGTTCGCCGGACGACGAGATCCCGACATGAGCGCGCCGCCCCTGACCGATCGCCGCACGCACCGCGACACCGTGCATTTCCTCGAGGCCGAGGACGGCGCGGCACTCACCGCGATCCAGGTGCGCGGCGAAACCGAGCCTGCGAAAGGACCGGTACTGCTCCTGCACGGCGTCGGGATGCGCGCGGAGTCGTTCCGCCCGCCCGCCATCCGATCGCTGGTCGACGTCCTGCTCGACGAGGGCTGGGATGTCTGGCTGGGCAACTGGCGCGGCTCGATCGATCTGCCCCCTATGCCCTGGGCTCTCGACGACGTGGCCCGTTTCGACATTCCCGCACTCGTGCAGTACGTCACGGCCCAGACAGGCTCTGCGACTGTGAAGGTCGTTGCCCACTGTCAGGGCGCGGCTGCGGCGAGCATGGCGGTCGTCGCCGGTCTCGCGCCGCAGGTCGACACGGTGATCACCAACGGGGTCTCGCTTCACCCGCTGGTCCCCCGGTTCGCGAAGGTCAAACTGCACCTCGTCCGTCCGCTGCTGGGCGGCGGCGAGCCGTATGTCGACGTCGCATGGGGTGACGGCCCGGAACGCGGTGTCCCGTGGCTCGCGCGCACCGCCGTACGCCTGGCGCACGGGGAATGCCGCAACCCCAGCTGCAACATGGCGAGCTTCGCTCTCGGCGCCGGGCATCCCGCGCTGTGGCGGCACGAGAACCTCGACGACGCCACTCACCGATGGCTCGGCGGCGAGCTGGGCAAGATCCCGCTCAGCTGGTACGCGCAGATGGCGATGAGCGATCGGGCGCGGCAATACGTGAGCGTCCGCCCGCACACCGGTCTACCCCGCAGATGGGGCGGCCAGGGCCCGGCGACGCAGGCCCGCTTCGTCCTGCTGACCGGCGACCGCAATAGAGCGTTCCTGCCCGCCAGCCAACGAGCGACCTTCGACTATCTCGAGCGGCACCAGCCCGGACGGCATGCCCTGACGGTCATCCCGGGATATTCGCACACCGACGTCTTCATCGGCCGCCGTGCCCATGTCGACGTCTTCCCGCGAATCCTCGCCGCGCTCAACGGCTGACCCGCGTCGCCGCTCAGAGGTGCTTGAGAGCCTCGCGCCGGCTGAGCGGGCTCAAGGCGGTGCCCGCGACGTAGAGGCGGACCCATTCGGGTGCCACCCGCGCGTAGTCGCGCAGAGCCCAGCCGATCGCTTTGCGGATGAAGAACTCCGCATCGTCCCGATTCGGCTCGATGACCGCGGCCAGTAGGTGCAGGGTCGACACGGTCGCGCCTGCCGAGCTGAGACAGGATGGCGATCCGCCGGATCCAGAGGTCCGGATCGACGCTCCACCGACGCACCAGTCGCGTGGTCTCCCCCGGCCGGGCCTCCAGAGCCTCCGCCAGGCGATGCGCGAGCTCGTCTGTGATGTCCCACCAATCGCCCTGTGCGAACCATGTGCTCGACGATGGGAACGATCTCCGGGTCCGCTCGCAGTGGGCGCTGGCCGAGCAGGTGCATCGCTGCGTACCGCTCTTCGCGACGGGATGCCTCGTCCCACAGCTCGATCGCAGTGGAACGTAGTGCCGCGGCATCCGTCATGCCTGTCGCTGCGGCTTTCGTAAGACGACGCACCTCGGGCAGCGGCACGCCGTAGAAGGGCATCGGCCGACTTCATGTACGCCTGCTGGCCCGGCGCGCGCTCGGGATCGGCCGCGGCGGCCAGTGCAGCGCGGATGGTGTCGGCCAGTGCGTTCATAGACACGCACGCTCACTGGGCGATCGCATGATCGCCACAGTATCCGGCCGGTGCCTGCGCACAAAGCGAAAACCCCCGGAAATCCGGGGGTTTCAGGTGGTGGGCGATACTGGGATCGAACCAGTGACCTCTTCCGTGTCAGGGAAGCGCGCTACCGCTGCGCCAATCGCCCGAGTTACTGCTGCCGGTCGGGACCGGGAGTGGAGGTGGCGACGGGATTCGAACCCGTGTAAACGGCTTTGCAGGCCGGTGCCTAGCCGCTCGGCCACGCCACCATGTGTGGTTGACCCACGTGTCGTGATCGGCTTTCGGGAATCCTGGTGGATTCTCGTGTGGCGATCCCCGCACTCGAGCGGATGACGAGACTCGAACTCGCGACCCCAACCTTGGCAAGGTTGTGCGCTACCAACTGCGCTACATCCGCGTTATCCGGATCTCTCCGGCGCTTCAATGACTTTATCCGATCGTCGCCCAGGTGCAAAACCGAGCGCCGCCCGCGCGTGTCTCGACTGCGGATTCGTGAGCCACCCGCGCATCCGGTAGGATCGTGACTCGGCCCCACGGGTCATGGGCGATTGGCGCAGTTGGTAGCGCGCTTCCTTCACACGGAAGAGGTCATCGGTTCGAGTCCGGTATCGCCCACTCCACGCCTTCCGGCGTCACTCCTGCACGGCCCAGCCGTACCGTCGATGCAGCGCGTCGGCAACCGTCGCGAATCGCTTTCGGTCGAGTGCGCACGCTTCTCGGCGCAGGCCGCTCTCGTGCACTGAGTAGAGCTGCTCGATGTCGATCCACGAGGGTCTGCGCTGCACATCCCACGGTCCCGCGCCGATCGCGAGGAAGTCACGGTCTCCGTCGTGCGAACGACTCGTGAGCCGAACCGCATAGACGTGCTCGTCATCCATCCGCCCGATCACCAGGACGGGGCGATCCTTGCCGCGCCCGTCGTTCTCGGCGTACGGCACCCACGTCCACACGATCTCTCCGGCATCCGGATCGCCGTCCATGCTCGGTGCGTACGTGAGCCGAAGGTCGATCCGGACGAGGCGGCGCGATCGAGACCGTCGCAGTTGACGCCGCCGGAACCACGGCAGGCGCGGACCGCGAAGCTTCGGCAGATGGGCCGCCCGCGGGGCGCAGAAGGCTCTTCAGTCTGGCGAAGAGGCTGGGGCGCGGTGGTCATGCTCGTCACCCTATGCCGAGGCCATGAAGTCTCGAGCCGCGCACGCACGCGAAAGGGGCGCCGCGCGATGCGCGACGCCCCTCTGCTGCTGTAATCGTCAGACGCGAGCGTCGGTGAGGACGTAGCCCTCTTCGCCGTGGACGATCGTGTCGATGCCGGCGATCTCGTCCTCGTTCTTGACGCGGAAGCCGATCGTCTTCTGGATGATCCAGCCGATGGCGTAGGCGAGCACGAACGAGTAGACGAGCACCGAGAAGGCGGCGATCGCCTGGACCATCAGCTGCGTCAGGTTGCCGCTGTAGATGAGACCCGTGCCGTTGGCGAAGAAGCCCAGGAACAGCGTTCCGATCAGACCGCCGACGAGGTGGATGCCCACCACGTCGAGCGAGTCGTCGAAGCCCCACTTGAACTTCAGCTCGATGGCGATCGCGCAGACGGCACCGGCAAGGAAGCCGAGGACGATCGCCCAGATCGGGGTGAGGGATGCGCACGCGGGCGTGATGGCGACGAGACCCGCAACGGCACCGGATGCCGCACCGACGGACGTGGGCTTGCCGTCCTTGATCTTCTCCACGAGCAGCCAGGCGAGAAGCGCGGCGGCCGGGGCGGCGATGGTGTTGACGAAGGCGACGGCAGCGGTGTTGTCCGCGGCGAGCTCCGAGCCCGCGTTGAATCCGAACCAGCCGAACCACAGGAGCCCGGCGCCGAGGAGGACGAACGGCGGGTTGTGAGGAACCTGGATGCCCTTCTGGAAGCCGACGCGCTTGCCGAGCACGAGCGCCAGGGCGAGGGCCGCGGCACCGGCGTTGATGTGGACGGCGGTGCCACCGGCGAAGTCGATCGCGCCGACTCCGAACCACTCCTGCATCCCGAAGGTGATCCAGCCGCCGTATGCGAAGGATCCGTCCTCGGCGAGCCCGAAGTTGAACACCCAGCTGGCGACGGGGAAGTAGACGATCGTGGCCCAGATGGCCGCGAAGATCATCCACGCGCCGAACTTCGCGCGGTCGGCGATCGCACCGGAGACGAGGGCGACGGTGATGATGGCGAACGTGGCCTGGAACGCGACGAAGGCGAGCGGGGGGTACGCGGCGCCCTCAGGTGTGGTCAGCAGGCTTTCGAGTCCGATCTCGCTGAGGTCGATCGTCCAGGGGAACTGAATGGTGCCGGCGGCCGTGGTCGGGAACGCGACGGCATAGCCGTACAGCACCCAGAGCACGCCGATGAGTCCCATAGCGCCGAAGCTCAGCATCATCATGCTGATGACGCTCTTGGCTTTGACCAGTCCGCCGTAGAAGAACGCCAGCCCCGGCGTCATGAGCAGGACGAGTGCGGCAGCTATGAGGATGAATGCGGTGTTGCCTTGATCCATCTCGGGGAGAACCTCTCTGCAGGGACGCAGGGAACGCGTCGGGTTCGCCCATTGTGACGAGACCCCGTTACCGGGGACTTCGGATGCTTGTTTCCGGTCGGTTACGCATCAGGCGCCTGTGTAAACATCACGTTTCGGCTCGCCGAGAGGTGACGCGGAGATGCCGCTCAGTCGAGTGTGAGCGCGACCAGGCGCGAGATGGCGCGCAGGTACTTCTTCCGATACCCGCCGGCGAGCATCTCCTCGCTGAAGACGAGGTCGAGTGACGTCCCCGTCGCCCGGATCGGGATCTGCGCATCGTACGCGCGGTCGATGAACGCGACGAACCTCAGAGCCGCCGACTGGTCATCGAACTGGTCGACCGCGCGCAGCCCGATGACGGAGAGGCCCTCGACCAGTCGGATGTAGCGACTCGGGTGCACCCGTGCCAGGTGCGCGATGAGCGCGGCGAACGAGTCGTCCGACACCACTCCGGCTCCGGATGCCGCGGCCAGCGCACTCTCGTACTCCGCCTCGCTCAGCACAGCGGCGTGCCCGTCCAGTGCGCGGTGGCGGAAGTCGGTGCCGTCGATGCGGAGGGTCTGGAAGTTCGCCGACATGGCGTGGATCTCGCGAAGGAAGTCCTGGGCGGCGAAGCGTCCTTCACCCAGCGCGTTGGGAGGCGTGTTCGACGTCGCCGCCATCCGCGTGCCGCCGCCGACGAGCTCTCCGAGCAGGCGGGTCATCACCATGGTGTCGCCTGGATCGTCGAGCTCGAACTCATCGATGCAGATGAGGTCGGCTCCTCGGAAGAGCTCCACGGTGTTCTGATAGCCGAGCGCCCCGACGAGGGCCGTGTACTCGATGAACGAGCCGAAGTACTTCGTCCGCACCGGCATCGCGTGATAGATCGACGCGAGCAGGTGGGTCTTACCGACGCCGAACCCGCCGTCGAGGTAGACACCGGGTTTCGGCTCTGGACCCTTCTTCGCGCGACGGAAGAAGCCGCCTCGGGCCGCCGGCTGACCGACACCCGCGAAGGTCATGAGCTCGTCCTTCGCCTCCTGCTGCGAGGGATAGGCCGCGTCGGCGCGGTAGGACTCGAACGTCGCATCGGCGAACTGCGGCGGAGGCACGAGGGCGGCCACCATCTCGGCGCCCGTGACCTGCGGCTGCCGCTCGGTCAGATGGACGATTCCGGCTGCCGTCGTGGTCATGTCGTCCTATGTCGGTGTCTTACTGTGGCGATGCGCGCCGGGCCGCGGGAATCTAGGGTCGGAAGGCGCGGTTCAACCCTACGCCGTCGCCATCAGCACCCCGACCCGAGGAGCACGCCTTGACCGTCGAATTCGACACGTCGTCCCCCAAGTTCGCCGAGTACTCCGAGCCCGGGCGCCTCGTCACGGGGGCCTGGCTCGAGGAGCACCTCGGAACGCCCGGACTCGTCGTGGTCGAGTCGGACGAGGACGTCCTCCTCTACGAGACGGGTCACATCCCGGGTGCTGTGAAAGTCGATTGGCACACCGAGCTGAACGACCCGGTCGTGCGCGATTACCTCGACGGCGCGGGCTTCGCGGAGCTGCTGAGCCGCAAGGGCATCTCGCGCGACGACACCATCGTGATCTACGGCGACAAGAGCAACTGGTGGGCCGCCTACGCCCTCTGGGTCTTCTCGCTCTTCGGCCACGACGACGTGCGACTCCTCGATGGCGGACGCGACAAGTGGATCGCGGAGGGGCGCCCGATCACCACGGAGGCCCCAGTGCCGAGCCCCACGCAGTACCCGGTCGTCGAGCGCGACGACTCCACCCTCCGCGCGTACCGCGAGGACGTCCTCGCTCACTTCGGCAATCCGCTGATCGACGTCCGCTCTCCCGAGGAGTACGACGGATCACGCACCTCGGCTCCGGCGTACCCCGAAGAGGGGGCACTGCGCGCCGGTCACATCCCGACCGCGAAGAGCGTGCCGTGGGCGCGTGCCGTCGCGGAGGACGGCGGCTTCAAGGGTCGCGCCGAGCTGGACGCGATCTACCGGCAGGACGTGGGGCTCGAGGACGACGACGCCATCGTGGCCTACTGCCGCATCGGCGAGCGATCGAGCCACACCTGGTTCGTGCTGCGGCACCTGCTCGGCTTCGAGAACGTGCGCAACTACGACGGCTCCTGGACCGAGTGGGGCAGCGCCGTGCGCGTGCCGATCGCCACCGGCGCCGAGCCCGGCGAGGTCCCCGCGCGCCGATAGCCCCGGGTACCGGCATCCCCATCGTGGGAGAATGTGACGGATGACTGGAACAGCCCTCCCCGAGAACCTCGCCGAGATCCGCGACGAGTTCCTCGAGCTCGCCGAGCCCGAGCGGCTGCAGCTCCTGCTCGAGTACTCCAACGAGCTGCCCGAGGTGCCGTCCCGGTACGACGATCACCCGGAGCTGCGGGAGCGCGTCGCCGAGTGCCAGTCCCCCGTCTACATCATCCTCGACATCGATGACGGCGGCCGCGTGGCGATGCACGCCACCGCACCCCGTGAAGCGCCCACCACGCGCGGGTTCGCGAGCATCCTGGTGCAGGGCATCACCGGCCTCACCCCCGACGAGGTGCTCGGCATCCCCGACGACTTCCCCCAGACGATCGGACTCACCCGAGCCGTCTCTCCCCTGCGGATCGCAGGGATGACGGGGATGCTGCTCCGGGCCAAGCGTCAGGTGCGGGCGAAGCTGGCCGCATGATGAGCGCGGGCCCCGCTGCCGCATCAGCCGCGGGCGTCGTCACCGAGGTCGTGCCCCGGACGCTCTCGTCGACGACCATCGGGGCGGAAGGCACCGACGCATGGATGTCGAGCCGCTATGCCGTGGACGGCGACCGGTTCGTGCGGCTGAACATGATCACGACCATCACCGGCGCGACCGCCGGCGCGGACGGGACGAGCAACACGATCACTTCGCGCACCGATCGCTACGTGCTGGGTGCGATCAGGCGTCACTCCGACGTCGTGGTCGTCGGTGCCGAGACCGTGCGGGCGGAGGGGTACGTGCTCCCGAAGACCGCACGGCTTGCGATCGTCACGTCCTCCGGTGATCTGGGCGGCCGGCTCACCGCCGAAGGACGCGAGGATCGCCCCCCGGCGCTCGTCCTGTGCCCGGAGTCTGCGGCCGACAGCGTGCGGCGCCTGCTGCGGGACGCTCCCGCGGAGGTCGTCCCGGTCCCGAGCGATGGCGACCGCCTTCGACCTCCGACGATCCTGGCAGCGCTGCATGCCCGAGGACTGCTTCGCGTGGTGTGCGAAGGAGGTCCGGCACTCGCGACGCAGTTCGTCGCCGCGGGGGTCGTGGACGAGGTCTGCGTGACGATCTCGCCGGTGCTCGAGCCGCCGCGGCATCCGTTCGTCGAACTCGCCGAGCGGGCGAACGCCCACGTGGCGGGCATGCTCGTCGACGAGGCGGGATTCAGCTATCTGAGGCTGCGGCTGCGGGATTGAGATCGTGCCGCTGGATCCACGAGCGGATGCTGTCGCTCCAGCGGTCCTGGTCGTAGTTCCAGAGCTTCGTATGGCGCGCCACCTCGAAGGCCTGCATCTCGACCAGGTCGGGCCGACGCTCCACGAGGTCGTATGACGCGTCCGAGGGGACGAACCCGTCATCGTCGCTGTGCAGGATCAGGATCGGGTGAGTCAGCTCGTCCGCTCGCGAGACGATGTCGAGGCGATCGAACGGGATCGCCCCGCCCGTTCGGGTGACCGGCGCCGCCCACTCCTTGGAGAGCGCGCCGATCGCCAGCCCGCTGACCGCCAGCGGAAGCCCGAGGAGCTTCGTCTGATAGTCGAGGACGACCCGCCAGTCGATGACGGGCGATTCCAGGATGAGCCCGCCGATGAGGTGGCGGTGCGCCGAGTTGAGGGCCACCTGGAGCGCGACGGCCGCGCCCATGGACCATCCCATGAGGACCACGCGCTGGGCGCCCCGGCGCCGGGCGAATCCCACCGCCGCGTCGATGTCGCGCCACTCGGTGGCTCCGAGGCCATAGGTGCCGGTGCGGCTGCGCGGCGCCTCACCGTCGTTGCGATACGACACCACGAGCGACGTGATCCCCGCACCGTGGAAGACCGGCACCGCGCGAAGGCACTCCGTCCGGTTCGTGCCGCGACCGTGGACCTGGATCACCCATGTGCCCGTGGGCTCGGGAGGGGTGAAAAGCCAAGCGGGGCACGGACCGACCACGGAGCCGATCAGCTCGGCGGTGAAAGGCAGGTGCAGCTCTTCGGGGCCGGAGTAGTACCAGCCGCTGAACGCCGCATCCGACGAAAGGCTCGAGTCCGCCCCGATGTGCGTGAGCAGCTTTCGCTTGACCGAGGTCTCGTCCTCCGCGAGCACCGAGCCGAGCTTGACGTAGGAGGTCGTGCCCGTCGTGAACAGCCCGTAGCGACCCGGCAGCCGGGTGTCGGGTGTCCGGGCGAGGGTGATGGTCTGAGCGGCGGTGTCGAGTCCGAGGATCTTGGTGTCGGCGACACGGTTCGCGGGCGTGACGACACGGCGGGCGAAGACGCACCGAGACGAACCCCATGAGTGCCAGCACGCCTGTCAGCGCGACGCTGAGCGTCACGATCGCGGCCTGAATGCCGGCGATGAGAGCGGGGGTAGCGTCCCGTGATGCGGCGCGCCTGGGAGTGACCATCGAGGCCTCACTCTAGTCTGTCGGCGTGGCTGAGCATGGTCCCCCGGCGGTGTCCGCGCTGTTCGCGCGCGCCGCCGACGACGTGCGCGGCATCCGCTTCCGCGACGATCTGGTCGTCAGGGAGATCCCGGCGCCGCAGAGCCTGGCACCTGAATCGATCGCCCTCGCCGGCGACGTGCGTCCCGACGAGGACGGTGAGGACTCGGCGTTCGGCACCGGGCGCCTGATCCTGCTGCACGATCCGGAAGAACCCGCCGGCTGGGAGGGCGCATGGCGCATCGTGTGCTTCGCCCAGGCGCCGCTCGAACCCGACATCGGGGTGGACCCGTTCCTCGCCGATGTCGCGTGGTCGTGGCTCACCGACGCCCTCCATTCCCACGGTGCGACGTTCCAGGCGGCATCCGGCACGGCCACCAAGACTCTCTCGAAGGGGTTCGGATCGCTCGCGGCCGAGGGTGACGGCGCCCAGATCGAACTGCGTGCATCGTGGTCGCCGATCGGTCCCGTCGCTCCTCATGTCGAGGCATGGGCAGAACTGGTCTGTATGCTCGCGGGATTGCCCCCCGGTTCGGAGGGGATCACGATCCTCGGCAGCAGAAGGACACCGCGTGACTGAGTACCACGTCATCGCTGATTCATCGGAACTGGCGGATGCCGCCTCCCGGCTCGCCGCAGGAAGCGGTCCGGTCGCCGTCGATGTCGAGCGGGCTTCGGGCTTCCGCTACTCGCAGCGGGCGTACCTCATCCAGGTCTTCCGCCGCGGCGCGGGCTTCTTCCTCTTCGACCCGCCCGCGATCGGCGACTTCAGCGCACTGCAGGCCGCGATCGGCGATGCGGAGTGGGTGCTGCACGCCGCCAGCCAGGACCTGCCCTCGCTGCGCGAGCTCGACCTCGTGCCGGCCTCCATCTTCGACACCGAGCTCGCAGCGCGACTGCTCGGCCGTGAGCGGGTGGGCCTCGGGGCTGTCGTGGAGGAGACCCTCGGGATCACTCTCGCCAAGGCGCACTCGGCATCGGACTGGTCGATCCGTCCGCTTCCGCAGTCATGGCTCGAGTACGCCGCGCTCGACGTCGAGCACCTCGTCGACGTGCGCGACGCGCTCGCCGCCGAGCTCGACGCGCAGGGCAAGACCGAGATCGCCGCGGAGGAGTTCCAGGCCGTGCTGGATCGGCCGGCCAAGCCTCCGCGGGAAGAGCCATGGCGCCGCCTGAGCGGACTGCACACGGTCCGAGGCCGCCGTGCTCTCGCGATCGCCCGCGCACTGTGGGTCGCGCGCGAGAAGTACGCGCAGGAGGTCGACGTCTCCCCCGGCCGGCTCGTCCCCGACCGCGCCCTGGTCGCGGCCGTCCTCGCCGATCCGAAGTCCAAGCAGGAACTCGCCGGGGTGCGCGAGTTCACGGGGCGAGCGAGCCGCTCGCAGCTCGACCGGTGGTGGGGCGCCATCGAGCTCGGGCGCGCGACGACCGAGCTTCCGGCCGACCGCGGTGCCGGTGGCGACACGCTGCCGCCACCGCGAGCGTGGGCCGACCGCAATCCGGCCGCGGACGCACGCCTCAAGGCCGCCCGGCCTGCCCTGGAGGCATGCGCGGAGCAGCTGCAGATGCCCGTCGAGAACCTGCTGACGCCCGAGCTTCTGAGGCGCGTCGCCTGGACTCCGCCGTCACCCGTCGACGCCGCATCCATCGGCACCGCCCTGGCGGAGCTCGGGCGCAAGGCCGTGGCAGATTGCGCACACTGCACAGGCGATCGCCGATGCCTTTGTCGATTCCGTGCAAACTGCCGCCGAGCCCCCGGAGGAGCGATTCGTAGCATTCCCCCACCCGATTCCGACCCGTCGGAAGCGCTTCCTAGGGTGGGATGATTCCCATACTTTTGGAGGCAGAGTGGCCGAGATCTCGGACGTCTTCTTCGTCGATGGAGTGCGCACCCCCTTCGGGCGCGCCGGCGAAAAGGGCATGTACTGGAACACCCGCGCCGATGACCTCGCCGTCAAGGCGACCATCGGGCTCATGGAGCGGAACCCGGATGTTCCCAAGGACCGCATCGACGACGTCGCGATCGCCGCGACATCGCAGACGGGCGATCAGGGCCTGACGCTCGGTCGCTCGGTCGCCATCCTCGCCGGACTCCCTCAGACGGTGCCCGGATTCGCGATCGACCGCATGTGCGCGGGCGCCATGACGAGTGTCACGACGATGGCAGCCTCGATCGGCGTCGGCATGTACGACGTCGCGCTCGCGGGCGGGGTCGAGCACATGGGCCACCACCCCATCGGGGGCAACACCGACCCGAACCCGCGCTTCGTCGCCGAGCGCATGGTCGACCCCGGCGCCCTCAACATGGGCGTCACGGCCGAGCGCATCTTCGACCGCTTCCCGCACCTCACCAAGGAGCGGTCCGACCGCTTCGGGATGCGCAGCCAGCAGAAGGTCCAGGCCGCTTACGACGCAGGCAGGATCCAGCCCGATCTCGTCCAGGTCGCCATCAAGGACGCGGACGGCGCCTGGGGACTGGCCACCGAGGACGAGGGTCGACGTCCGCAGACGACGATGGACGACCTCGCCGCACTGAAGACGCCCTTCCGCCCCCACGGCCGCGTCACGGCCGGAACCTCCTCGCCGCTGACCGACGGGGCGACGATGTCGCTCCTCGCCGGTGGCGGCGCTGTCAAGCAGCTGGGTCTCCGACCCAAGATGAAGCTCGTCTCGTTCGCCTTCGCCGGCGTCCAGCCCGAGATCATGGGGATCGGCCCGATTCCCTCGACCGAGAAGGCGCTCAAGAAGGCCGGCCTCACGATCGATGACATCGGGCTGTTCGAGCTCAACGAGGCTTTCGCCATCCAGGTCATCTCGCTGCTCGACCACTTCGGCATCGCGGACGACGACCCGCGCGTCAACCAGTGGGGCGGAGCGATCGCCTTCGGGCACCCGCTCGCAGCCTCGGGAGTGCGGCTCATGATCCAGCTCGCGGCCCAGTTCGCCGAGCGCCCCGACGTCCGCTACGGCCTCACAGCCATGTGCGTGGGACTCGGCCAGGGCGGCTCGGTCATCTGGGAGAACCCGCACTACGACGGCAAGAAGCGGAAGTGACGAATGACCAACCCATCCTCTGATCAGTACTCCGAGATCGACTTCTCCCCGCTCGCCGCCCTCGCGGAGGGAGAGGTCGTCACGCGCTCGCGCGTGCGCGACATCCGCCTCCCTTCGGGAAAGGTGCTCGCCCTCCTCACGCTCGACAACGGCCGCGACCACAACCGCCCCAACACGCTCGGCCCGACCACGCTCAAGGAGCTGGGTGCGACGCTCGAGACACTGAAGGCGCGGGCCGCGGCGGGCGAGATCCAGGCCGTCGGCATCACCGGCAAGCAGTACATCCTCGCGGCCGGCGCAGACCTGTCCGACATCTCCCGGCTCGGGTCGAAGGACAATGCGCGGCTGATCGCGCAGCTCGGCCACCACGTCTTCGGAAAGCTGACCGACCTCGGCGTGCCGTCCTTCGCCTTCGTGAACGGGCTCGCGCTCGGCGGCGGACTCGAGATCGCCCTCAATTCCACCTATCGGACGGTGGATGCCTCGGCCGCCGCCATCGCACTGCCCGAGGTGTTCCTCGGCATCATTCCAGGCTGGGGCGGGGCGTATCTGCTGCCCAACCTCATCGGCATCGAGAATGCGCTCGAGGTCGTCATCTCGAATCCGCTCAAGCAGAACCGGATGCTGAAGCCCCAGCAGGCCTTCGACTACGGGATCGTCGACGCGATCTTCCCCGCGGCGAACTACCTGGAGGACTCGCTGCGGTGGGCCGACGGCGTGCTCGGCGGGTCGGTCAAGGTGCACCGCAAGAACGAGCCCGGCAAGATCGAGCGTCTCACCAAGTGGCCGATCGCGATCAAGATGGCGCGCGGCATGCTCGAATCGAAGATCGGCACCGTGCCGAAGTCGCCTTACGCGGCGCTGGAGCTGCTCGACAAGGCGAAGAGCGGCACGAAGGCGGAGGGCTTCGCCCGCGAGGACGAGGCGCTGGCCGAGCTCGTCACGGGCGACCAGTTCGCGGCATCCATGTATGCCTTCGATCTGGTGCAGAAGCGCGCGAAGCGACCCGTGGGCGCCCCTGACAAGGACCTCGCGAAGAAGGTCACGAAGGTCGGGATCATCGGCGCGGGCCTCATGGCGAGCCAGTTCGCGCTGCTGTTCGTCCGCAAGCTGCAGGTGCCGGTGCTGATCACCGACCTCGATCAGGCACGCGTCGACCAGGGAGTCGCGTCACATCCACGAAGAGATCGGCAAGCTCGAGGCGAAGGGCCGGCTCGACGGCGACACCGCGAACAGGCTCCGCGCCCTCGTGACAGGGACGACCGACAAGACCGCGTACGCGGACTGCGACTTCGTGATCGAGGCCGTCTTCGAAGAGGTCGGCGTGAAGCAGGCCGTCTTCGGCGAGATCGAGCAGATCGTCGCCGACGACGCCATCCTCGCGACGAACACGTCTTCGCTGTCGGTCGAGGAGATCGGAGCCAAGCTCGCACACCCCGAGCGGCTGGTCGGCTTCCACTTCTTCAATCCGGTCGCGGTCATGCCGCTGATCGAGATCGTGAAGACTCCGCAGACGACGGATGCCGCGCTCTCGACCGCGTTCGTCGTCGCGCGCGGGCTGGGCAAGAATGCCGTGCTCACCGCCGATGCGCCGGGCTTCGTGGTGAACCGCCTGCTCGCCAAGGTCATGGGCGAGGCGGCGACGGGCCGTCTACGAGGGCACCCCCCTGCTGACGGTCGAGAAGGCGTTCGGCCCGCTCGGGCCTGCCGATGAGCCCCTTCCAGCTCATCGACCTCGTCGGCTGGAAGGTGGCGGCCCACGTGCAGGACACGATGGCTCATGCCTTCCCCGACCGGTTCTACGCGAACGAGAACTTCCACAAGCTCGCAGAGCTCCCGGAAGTCGTCGAGAAGGACAAGTCGGGTCGGGTGACGGGCTGGTCGAAGGCGGCATCCGGAGTGCTCAAGGGTGCGGTCGGCTCATCGCCGCGCAGTGAGGACGAGATCCTGCAGCGCGTGCAGGACGGCCTCGCCGCCGAGATCAAGATCATGCTCGACGAGGGCGTGGTGCCCGGAGGTCGAGGACATCGACCTCTGCCTCATCCTCGGCGCCGGCTGGCCCTTCATCGACGGAGGAGCATCGCCGTACCTCGACCGTGAGGGAGCATCGGAGCGCGTCTTCGGCGACACGTTCCACCACCCGGTGATCCGCGGCATCGCCGGCTGAGTCATCCGCAGCGGAGGAAGGGCGGTCCCGAACGGGGCCGCCCTTTCTCATCACTTCAGATCGACGAGACGAGGCTGGTCAGCCGTCGCTGCTCGAGGCCCACTCGGGGATCGTGGGAAGGTCGCTCGGCGCCGGACGCGCGACCGGAATGCGCGTACCGAGCACCTGAGCCACGACATCCTGGGCGATCTTGGCGGCGGTGAGGCCGGCATCCTCGAGGATCTGCTCGCGGCTGGCGTGATCGATGAACTCGTCAGGCACCCCCAGCTCGTCGACAGCGGTGTCGACGCCGGATTCGCGGAGAACCTGGCGCACCCGCGTGCCGATGCCGCCCACGCGGATGCCGTCCTCGATGGTGATGACGAGACGATGGGATGCTGCGAGCCGCACGATGGAGGGCTGCACCGGCACGACCCAGCGAGGATCCACGACGGTCGCCCCGATGCCCTGAGCGCGAAGCCGCCCGGCGACGTCGACGGCCATGTGCGCCATCGGTCCGATGCCGATCAGCAGGACGTCTCTGGCGTCGCTCTCGACGAGGACGTCCACTCCGTCCTCGAGGCGCTCGACCGCGGGCAGATCCGGGCTGACCGAGCCCTTGGGGAAGCGGATGACGGTGGGGGCGTCGTCGACCTCCGCCGCCTCGCGAAGCTCCTCCCGAAGGCGCTCGGCGTCACGGGGAACGGCGATGCGGATGTGCGGCACCAGCTGCAGCATGGCGAGATCCCAGATCCCGTGGTGGCTCGGACCGTCCGGGCCGGTCACCCCGGCGCGATCGAGCACGAAGGTCACCCCCGCACGGTGGAGCGCGACATCCATCAGCACCTGGTCGAAGGCGCGGTTCATGAAGGTCGCGTACAGCGCCACGATCGGATGCAGTCCGCCATAGGCGAGTCCCGCCGCCGACGCGACGGCGTGCTGCTCGGCGATGCCGACGTCGTAGACCCGGTCGGGGAAACGCTGCGAGAACGGCAGCAGCCCGGTGGGCCGGAGCATCGCCGCGGTGATCGCGATGATGTCGTCGCGCTCTTCGCCCAGGATCGGGAGCTCCTCCGCGAAGACATCCGTCCAGGACGTGCCGCCGCCCGAGCCGAGGGCTTCGCCGGTCACCGGGTCGATGCGCCCGACGGCATGGAACTGGTCGGCCTCGTCCAGGAGAGCCGGCTCGTACCCACGGCCCTTCTCGGTGATCGCGTGCACGAGCACCGGGGCGCCGTACGACTTCGCGAGCTCGAGGGTCTCGAGGAGCGACGGAAGGTCGTGTCCGTCGACGGGTCCGAGGTATTTGATGTCGAGGTTGGAATAGAGGGCGGCGTTGTTGGTGAAGCGGCTGAGGAAGCCGTGGGTGCCGCCGCGGAGTCCGCGGTACATCGCCCGTCCGCCCGGTCCGAGCTTGCCGAAGAACGACTCGGACGTGCCGCGCAGATTCTCGTACGTCTCGGCGGTGCGCACGCGGTTGAGATACCGTGCCATCCCACCGATCGTCGGGGCGTACGAACGGCCGTTGTCGTTGACGACGATGACGAGGTTGCGGTTGTTGTCGTCCGAGATGTTGTTCAGGGCCTCCCACGTCATGCCGCCCGTGAGAGCGCCGTCGCCGACGATGGCGACGACGTGCCGATCGCGGCGGCCGGTGCGGGTGAGCGCGCGGGAGATGCCGTCGGCCCAGCTGAGCGAGCTCGAGGCATGCGACGATTCCACGACGTCGTGGGGGCTCTCGGAGCGCTGCGGATAGCCCGCGAGTCCGCCCCGCGTCCGCAAGCCGCGAGAAGTCCTGACGACCGGTCAGGAGCTTGTGGACGTACGACTGATGACCGGTGTCGAAGATGATCGGGTCTTCGGGCGAGTGGAAGATGCGGTGGATGGCGATGGTCAGCTCGACCACTCCGAGATTCGGCCCCAGGTGACCGCCGGTGCGGGACACGTTCTGGATGAGGAACTCACGCACCTCACCCGCCAGTTCGTCGAGCTGCTCGAGGCTGAGCGAGTCGAGATCTCGGGGTCCAGCAATGGTCGGAAGAATCACCATCCGCCCTCCCTCGAAGGTCCGTGCCGGGGCTTCCGTCCCGTGCTCCCGCCCAGTGCGGAGGCTCCCGGCCAGTCTACCGGGGCCGGTCTGGGGCGCTCCCGAGCGCGGAGCGCACAGAAGGTCGGGCCCCGCACCTCCGAGAAGGTGCGGGGCCCGACGCTCAGGCGATCGCTCAGACCAGCGAGCGAAGCACGTACTGGAGGATGCCGCCGTTGCGGTAGTAGTCGGCCTCGCCCGGCGTGTCGATGCGGACGACCGCATCGAACTCAACCGTCTCCTTGCCGGGCGCCGAGAACTCGCTCGGGGCTGCGGTGACGTGGACCGTCTTGGGCGTCACTCCCTCGTTCAGCTGCTCGAGGCCCGAGATCGACACGATCTCGGTGCCGTCGAGGCCGAGCGAGCTCCAGCTGGATCCGGCCGGGAACTGCAGCGGCACGACGCCCATCCCGATGAGGTTGGACCGGTGGATGCGCTCGAAGCTCTCGGTGATGACAGCCTTGACGCCCAGGAGGCTCGTGCCCTTCGCCGCCCAGTCGCGGGACGAGCCGGAGCCGTACTCCTTGCCACCGAAGATGACGAGCGGGGTGCCGTCAGCCTGATAGTTCTGGCTGGCGTCGTAGATGAACGACTGCGGGCCGCCCTCCTGCGTGAAGTCGCGGGTGAAGCCGCCCTCCACCACAGCGCCGTCGTTGACCGCGCTGACGAGGAGGTTCTTCAGGCGGATGTTCGCGAACGTGCCGCGGATCATCACCTCGTGGTTTCCGCGACGCGAGCCGTAGGAGTTGAAGTCCTTGCGGTCCACACCGTGCTCCGCGAGGTACTGACCTGCGGGGCTGTCGGCCTTGATGTTGCCGGCCGGGCTGATGTGGTCCGTCGTGACCGAATCTCCGAGTGTCGCCAGGACCCGCGCCCCTGCGATATCGGCGACGGGCGTGAGCTCCATCGTCATGCCGTCGAAGTACGGGGGCTTGCGCACGTACGTCGACGACTCGTCCCACTCGAAGACGTCACCGGTGGGCGTGGGCAGGTTCTTCCAGCGCTCGTCACCCTCGAACACGGTGGCGTACTGACGGGTGAACATCTCCTCGTTGATCGAGGAGTCGATGGTCGCCTGGACCTCGGCGGCATCCGGCCAGATGTCCTTGAGGAACACGTCGTTGCCCGCTTCGTCCTTGCCCAGAGCGTCGGTCTCGAAGTCGAAGTTCATCGAACCGGCCAGCGAGTACGCGATGACGAGCGGGGGGCTCGCGAGGTAGTTCATCTTGACGTCGGGGTTGATGCGGCCCTCGAAGTTGCGGTTGCCCGAGAGGACTGCCGTCACGGCGAGGTCGTTCTCATTGATGGCCGCCGAGACCTCTTCGATGAGCGGCCCGGAGTTGCCGATGCACGTCGTGCAGCCGTAGCCCACCGTGAAGAAGCCGAGATCCTCGAGATCCTTCGTCAGACCGGCCTTCTCGTAGTAGTCGGTGACGACCTTCGAGCCGGGTGCCAGCGTGGTCTTGACCCACGGCTTGGCCTTGAGTCCCTTCCTGACGGCATTGCGCGCCAGAAGGCCCGCCGCGAGCATGACGGACGGGTTCGACGTGTTCGTGCACGACGTGATGGCCGCGATCGTCACGGCGCCGTGGTCGAGGGTGAAGGACTCGCCGTCCTGCAGCGTGACGGGGGTCGGCTTCGAGGCGGTGCGCGGCGCGTGCGAGTGGTGCACGTGGAAGTGCCCGCTGTACTCGGACTCGGGCGAGTTTCCGGGAGGGTCGGATGCCGGGAACGACTCAGCGGTCTCGAGGTCGACGAGGTCGTGCTCGACATCCGCGTAGTTGGTGAGGTCGCTCTCGAACTGCGTCTTGGCGTTGGAGAGCACGATGCGGTCCTGCGGGCGCTTGGGGCCGGCGATCGAGGGAACGACGGTGGAGAGGTCGAGCTCCATGTACTCGCTGAACACCGGCTCGCGGCTGGCGTCGTGCCAGAGGTGCTGCTCCTTGGCGTAGGCCTCGACGAGCGCAAGCTGCTGCTCGCTGCGCCCCGTGAGCCGGAGGTAGTCGATCGTCACGCTGTCGATGGGGAACATGGCCGCGGTCGAGCCGAACTCGGGGCTCATGTTGCCGATCGTCGCGCGGTTCGCGAGCGGGACGGAGGCCACGCCTTCTCCGTAGAACTCCACGAACTTGCCCACCACGCCGTGCTTGCGCAGCAGGTCGGTGATCGTCAGCACGACGTCGGTCGCCGTGACGCCGGTCGGAATCGAGCCGGTCAGCTTGAAGCCGACGACGCGAGGGATCAGCATCGACACCGGCTGGCCGAGCATCGCCGCCTCGGCCTCGATGCCGCCCACGCCCCAGCCGAGCACGCCGAGACCGTTGACCATGGTCGTGTGCGAGTCGGTGCCGACGCACGTGTCGGGGTAGGCGCGCAGCACCGATTCCCCGCTGGTTGAGCTTGTCGAAACCCGGTCGTAGATGACCTTGGCCAGGTGCTCGATGTTGACCTGGTGCACGATGCCGGTTCCCGGCGGCACGACCTTGAAGTCGTCGAAAGCCGTCTGGCCCCAGCGCAGGAACTGGTAGCGCTCGCCGTTGCGCTCGTACTCGATCTCGACGTTGCGCTCGAGCGCGTTCTCGGTGCCGAACAGGTCGGCGATCACGGAGTGGTCGATGACCATCTCTGCGGGCGACAGCGGGTTGATCCGCTTCGCATCGCCGCCGAGGGCGGCGACCGCCTCGCGCATCGTGGCGAGGTCGACGATGCAGGGAACACCGGTGAAGTCCTGCATCACGACGCGGGCGGGCGTGAACTGGATCTCGGTGTCCGGCTCGGCCGCGGCATCCCACGATCCGAGAGCCTGGATCTGCTCGCGGGTGACATTCGCGCCGTCTTCGGTGCGAAGCAGGTTCTCGAGCAGCACCTTGAGGCTGAACGGCAGCGTCTCGTACCCGGGCACCGTGTCGATGCGGAAGATCTCGTAGTCGGTGCTGCCGACCGTCAGGGTGCTCTTGGCACCGAAGCTGTCAACCGTGGACACGCGTGTCTCCTTCGTCGGCGGCGGGAGCGGGGCGAAGCCCAGCACTCCCCTATCTTTCCCCTCGCGGCACCTGTCGGCTAGTGAGGATCGCCTAAGAGTCGCGCGGTGAAATTTATCTTGATGTCAAGATAAATATATCACTCCGAGGAGGCGATCTGCCCGCGCTTGGATGACGGATACAGGGCACGGACCGCGAGCCAGGTGACGGCGACCATGGGGGCGAACAGGGGCAGGCCCATGATGAGCTTCGTCGTTCCGAGAGCCGCCACGTCGCCCGAGAAGTACAGCGGCACCTGCACGAGGAGGCGCAGCGCGAACAGCGAGGCCCACGCGATCGCGAGCCAGAAGAAAGCGCGCCGCTTGCGCTTGTCGCGACGCCAGGCGGTGCCCTCGCCCATCAGGAATCCGACGGCGAGGCCGATCAGAGACCAGCCGATGAGAGCCGACACCAGGAAGGCCGTGCCGTACACGGCGTTGGTGGCGAAGCCCCACAGGAAGTTGTCCTGGCCCCGTCCGGTGAACAGGGCGAGGGCCGCCGCCGCCCCCGTTGCGATGAGGCCGCCGATCGCGGCGCCGGCCGGGCCCCGCTGGACGAGGCGCACGATCGTGAAGACCGCCGCCAGCCCGACCGAGAGTCCGAGGCTCAGCGGCAGGTTCGCCTGTCCCGTCTCGGGATCGACCGTGAGCGTCCACGCGATGATGAAGACGAGCCCCGGCAGGACGGATTCGAGGATGCCGCGCCAGCCGCCCATGGCACGCCAGACGACGTGCCCGGTGCTGGCTTCGGACGCGGGGTCGAGCCCGGCGCGTCGCGCGGCGCCGCCGAGTGCCGCTCCGAGCAGGTCGGACGCGGCCGGCTCGGCAGGCTCGGCCCGCTCGGCGGGCTCCTCCGACGAAGAGGCTGCGACGCGGTCGTCCGTCATGCCGTGCCCGGGGTGGCGGGCATCTTCAGCGGAATGAGGTCGCGCGGCGGCATGGGGGTTCCACCGCGCACCACGACGATCGAGCGGAAGAGGTCCTCGACCTTGGCGGCGGCCTCGACGTCCGACGTCGCCGATCCGCCGATGACCCCGCGGAGGAACCACCGCGGTCCGTCGACGCCGACGAAACGCGCCAGGCGCTTGCCCGCGGCGCCGTCGGCACCGGCGAGCACCGGCACCTCCGCGAGCAGCTCGGGTCCGAGCGGGCCCTCGCGCTCCTCGACGCGCCCGCCCTGCTGACGGATCTGCTGGCGGATCTGCTCGCGCGTCTCCTCCCACAGTCCCGTCGACCGGGGCGCCGCGAAGGGCTGCACCTGCAGGGTGGACCCGGCGTAATCGAGCCCCACCGCCACGATGCGCTTGGTCTGCTCCTCGACCTCGAGACGCAGATTCAGACCCTCACGGGGAAGGATCTTGATGCCGCCCAGGTCGATGTACGGACGAACGGGATTCGCCTCCGATTCGTCGAAGGGGCCCGTTTCCGCTCGGTCGCCGAAGGCAGGTGCGACTGTCGCTTCTTCCGCGTCGTCGGGGGTGTCGTCTGAGGGGGTGACGTCGGTCATGCCCTGACTCCGTCCTTGTCGTCTTGTGCCTCGTGGGGGGTTCCTCCCGAGGCTTCGCTGCCGCTCGTCGGCAGCGGCGATGCGCCGGCTTGATAGCCGGTCGACCCGAATCCGCCTTCGCCACGGACGCTTTCGGGCAGCGTCTCCACCGGGATGAACCGCGCTCGCGGGACGGGCATCACGATGAGCTGAGCGATCCGATCGCCCGGCGCGATGTCGAAAGCGTGGTCGGCGTCGGTATTCAGGAGTGTGACCTTGATCTCGCCGCGGTAGCCGGCATCCACCGTCCCCGGCGAATTGACGATCGTGATGCCGTGCTTGGTCGCCAGCCCGCTGCGCGGGACGACGAATGCCGCGTATCCCTCGGGCAGGGCGATCCGCACGCCGGTGCCGACGAGCGCGCGCTGGCCCGGCTCGAGACGCACCGCCTCAGCGGAGGTGAGGTCGGCTCCCGCATCCCCAGGGTGCGCATAGACCGGAACGGCGGGCGCGATAATGAGGACGTCCACTGTTTCGGTCACTCAACGAGGGTAATGCAGATGTCAGCAGGCGACGGCTCGCCCTCGGCGGTGCGCGACGCGTTCCGCGAGCGGCTCAGTCCGTCGCTCTGGGTCCTGGTGAGCGCAGCGGTCGTCGCACCCATGGCGACCCTGGTGCTGGCCCCGATCGACACCACCGTCGCGCTCATCGCCGGCGGGCTCATCGGGGTGCTCTTCGTCGGTCTGCTGATCGCGGGTTCGCCGGTGGTCGCTGTTCGGGACGGGATGCTGCACGCCGGCCGGGCGCGCATCCCGGTCGACCTCCTCGGGCGACCCGAGGCTCTTGACGGGGAGGCTGCGCGCGCCGCACGCGGACCGCAGCTCGACCCTCGGGCCTGGCACGTCATCCGCGGCGGGATCGACGGGGTCGTGGTCGTCCCGGTCGAGGACCCCGACGATCCGGCACCCGCGTGGGTGCTCTCATCGAGGACGCCGGACCGCCTCAGCGCGGCGATCCGGCGGGCTCAGGCTAAGCGGAGCACTCCGCGCACATAGGGCCGTCTGCAGTCTCGTGGTCGAGCTGCGAGCGGTGCTTCACCAGGAAGCAGTTGACACAGGTGAACTCGTCCTCCTGAGGAGGCAGCACGACGACGTCGAGCTCGAGATCCGAGAGGTCCGCGCCGGGCAGCTCGAAGCCCGAGGGGTTGTCGGCGTCCTCGACATCGACCGAGCCCGACATCTTGTCGGGGACTCGCTCCTTGAGAGCCTCGATCGACTCGCTGTCGTCCTCGGTCTTGCGGGGGGCGTCGTAATCGGTAGCCATGCGTAAACGTCTCTACTTCCGGAAAATCCTTGGGGCACAAGCCCTCGTGGGCGGCCATAGTTTGCACGACCTTGGGACGAATCGCAAATGCGATGCCTGCGGGTGGTCGTGGTGTGCATCCGTGAAACTCGCGGCACGCCCGGGATATTCCCGTCGGACCGAGTGCACTGTGCGAGCATTGCCGGACACGGCTGGATCGGAGAGGGCGGTTCGCATGGAACAGCTCAAGGTGATCGGAACCGAGAACGACAGACTCGTTCTGGCGACCGAGTCGGGCGAGCGCTTCTCGCTCGCGATCGACGACGTGCTGCGTGCCGAGGTGCGCCGTGCTCGTCGCGAACGAGACGGCGACGAACGCACGTCCCCGCGTCCCAGCCCTCGCGAGGTGCAGGCCCACATTCGCGCAGGCTTGTCCGCCGAGGAGGTGGCCAAGCTCCTGAACGCAAAAGTCGAGGACGTCGCGCGCTTCGAAGGGCCCGTCCTCGCCGAGCGCGAGCACATCGTCGGACAGGCGCTTGCCGTGCCCGTCCTGCTCGGCTCCGACCTCGAGGGCGACCGGCACCCGACCTTCGGGACAGCGGTACGCGCGAAGCTGGCCGAAGCCGGTGCGAGCGGGGAGCGCTGGACCAGCTGGAAAGAGGCGAACGGCTGGATCGTCAAGCTCGAGTTCACGGCCAATGAGGTGGACCACGATGCGCGATGGGGCTTCGAGCCCCGCCGTTCGACGCTCTCGCCGCTGAACCCCGACGCCATCCAGCTCTCCCGCCAGGGGTCGCTGCCGGAGGGTCTCATCCCCCGTCTGCGAGCCCTCGACCAGGCCTCCCTGAAGGACGACTCGCGCTTCGACAGTGGCGCCTTCGGTCCTCGCCGACTTCCCGCCCCCGAAGCGGATCTCGAGTCGCCCGATGTCCCGGCGCCTGCGGCGCCGGCTGTGCAGCAGGCTGCCATCAAGCGCGCGGACGAGCCGATCGTGACGACGCCTGAGACAGCGGATCTGCTCGAGGCGCTCCGGCGCAGACGTGGCCAGCGAGAGCCGCTCCCCGGTGCCGAGCAGTTCTCGTCCACCCGTGGCGCAAGCCCGGTCGCACTCTTCGATGCCCTCGAGCCCGGCTATGAGGAATCGCCGAGCCCCGCTCCCGAGCCCGAGCCGGAGTACGACGCCGATCGGGATCGTCCGGTCGCCGCCGAAGCATCCGGTCGCCGCAAGGGCCGCACGTCGATGCCATCGTGGGACGAGATCGTCTTCGGAGCACGCGGCGAGGACTGAGCGCTACCCGGCAGGGGAACGCGCGGGACTCGTCAGGCCGAGGTCCAGTCAGGCGAACGCGCCGAGACGGATGAGCGGAACCGTTCGTTCTTCGTCGGTGAGCGAGCCGTGCTGGCCGACCATGCGCTGGGGTGCCTTGTCGGCAAGTCGATCGTCGTAGTACGCCACCCCGCTGCGCGCAGCGACCAGGACGTCTCCGATCCTGTCACGCACCTCCGGAGCGACCGCACCGAAGAGCCCCGCATCGATGGCCTCGTCGCGCGACATGACCCATGACCGCGCCGACTCCGACGCTCGCCACGCCTCGAGCACCGCATCCTGATGCCCCGCCTCCGCATAGAGGTGCAGCATCCGCGGCTCACCGCCGATGACCTCCACCCCGTCCACGAGGGCGTCCCCCTCGCCGAGGAGGAGCTGGCGGTGACGAGGCACGTCGATCATGCCGTGGTCGGCCGTCACGAGGGCGCCCGCTTCGGCCGGCAGAGCGGAAGCGAGAGAACGAGCCGCAGCATCCACCGCCTCCAGGGCGTGCGCCCACTCATCCGACTCCCAGCCGCGCTGATGGGCGATGCCATCCAGCTCCGGTGCGTAGAGATAGACGAGGGCTCCGGGATGCTGGGCCACGAGGTCGGCCGCAATCTGCGCGCCGTCGGCAGAATTGGCGGCGGGGACGAAGTCCGCTCCGCGCATGATCGCCTTGGTGAAGCCGGACCCGTCGAACTTCGCGCGAGACACCACGAAGCACGGGCGTCCCGCGGCGGATTCGCGCTCGAAGATCGGCTGTGCCCGCTGCCACGAGAGCGGATCGAGCCCGTGGGTCTCCCAGCCCTTGAGCTGATTCGGAGCCTCATCCGTGCCGGGGATCCGCACTCGATAGCCCACCAACCCGTGCTGGCCCGGATCGACCCCTGTCAGCAGGGACGTCAACGCGGCGGTGGTCGTCGAGGGGAAGACCGTGCGGGCCACATCCTTCTTGCCACCGGATTCGGAGAGGAACCGGGCGTGCCCGGAGCGGGCGGCGAGGTTGCGCGCGCCGAGTCCGTCGACGACGAAGAGGACCGCACTCGCGACGGGCGGGAACCACTCCCCTCGTCCCTCGAGCGAGGCGAGGACCTCGGGAACGACACGGGTGAGGCTCCGGGCGCGGGCCGGGTCCGCCGGTAGGCTGAGGGACATCCGGGCCAGTCTCGCACACCCGCGGACAGCCCTCGCCGGATGCCCTATGCCGGCCCTTCTCACCGAGGCCAGATCGTCATGCCCGCATCCCGCACCGACTCCTCCCCCGCCGATCACGGGCGCATCGAAGACATCGATGTCGCCGCCGAGATGCAGGGCTCCTTCCTCGAGTACGCGTATTCGGTCATCTACTCCCGTGCACTCCCGGACGCCCGAGACGGTCTCAAGCCGGTGCAGCGCCGGATCCTCTACCAGATGGCCGACATGGGCCTGCGACCCGACCGCGGACACGTCAAGAGCGCCCGTGTGGTCGGCGAGGTCATGGGAAAGCTGCATCCCCATGGCGACGCTCCGATCTACGACGCCCTCGTCCGTCTCGCCCAGCCCTTCTCCTTGCGCGTGCCGCTCGTCGACGGCCACGGCAACTTCGGCTCCCTCGACGACGGACCCGCCGCGCCCCGCTACACCGAGGCTCGTCTCGCGCCGGCGGCCCTCGCACTGACCGAGAACCTCGACGAGGACGTCGTCGACTTCATCCCCAACTACGACGGGCAGTTCCAGCAGCCGGCGGTGCTGCCGGCGGCGTTCCCCAACCTGCTCGTCAACGGCACGACCGGAATCGCGGTCGGCATGGCGACGAACATGGCGCCCCATAACCTCATCGAGGTGGTGGGCGCGGCCACGCACCTGCTCGAGAACCCCGAAGCGACTCTGGACGAGCTCATGGAGTTCGTGCCGGGCCCCGATCTGCCTTCGGGCGGAGTGATCGTCGGCCTCGACGGCATCAAGGACGCCTACGCGACCGGTCGCGGCACCTTCCGCACCCGCGCCAAGGTGTCGATCGAACCACTCGGTCCGCGCCGTACGGGACTCATCGTCACGGAGCTGCCCTACCTCGTCGGACCCGAACGCATCATCGAGAAGATCAAGGATGCCGTCCAGTCGAAGAAGCTGCAGGGCATCTCGGACGTCACTGATCTGACCGACCGCCATCACGGCCTGCGGCTCGTGATCGGGATCAAGACGGGCTTCGACCCCCAGGCGGTGCTGGATCACCTGTACCGGCTCACGCCCCTGGAGGACTCGTTCGGCATCAACAACGTCGCCCTCGTCGAGGGGCAGCCCCAGACGCTGGGGCTGCGCGATCTCCTGCGGGTGTACCTGGACCACCGCATCGAGGTGGTGACCCGGCGGAGCCGCTTCCGCCTGGCACGTCGCAAGGAGCGACTGCACCTGGTCGAGGGACTGCTCATCGCGATCCTCGACATCGACGAGGTCATCCAGGTGATCCGCGCCTCGGACGACGGCGAACAGGCGCGCACGCGCCTGATGGACGTGTTCGACCTCTCCGAGATCCAGGCCGAGTACATCCTCGAGCTTCGCCTTCGCCGACTGACGAAGTTCTCGCGGATCGAGCTCGAAGCCGAGCGCGACAAGCTCATCGCCGAGATCGCCGAGCTCGAGGAGCTGCTGGCCAGCGAAGTCCTGCTGCGCAACCAGGTCGCGCGTGAACTGGATGCGGCGGCCGAGACCTACGGGACGCCTCGCCGCACCATGCTCCTCAACGGCGGGGCCGTCACTCCGCGGTCGCGCGCCGCGGCCTCGGCACCCGACCTGCAGATCGCCGATGCCCCGTGTCGGGTCTTCCTCTCGGCCACGGGTCGAATGGTGCGCGCCGAGCTGTCTGCCGACGCCCAGAACGGCGGTGTGGTGCCGCCCACGCGTCGGTCCAAGCACGACGCCGTCCGCTCCGCCGTCGACACGACGACGCGCGGAGACATCGGGGCGGTGACCTCGGCGGGGCGACTGGTGCGCTTCTCCCCGGTGGATCTCCCCTCTGTGCCCGGAAACTCGGTGCAGCTGGCGGCGGGCACGCGCTCGGACCAGTACCTCGGCCTCGCAACGGGCGAACACGTCGTGGGTCTCGTCGCACTCGACGGGACCGCCCCCGTGGCGCTCGGGACCACACACGGCATCGTCAAGCGCTTCTCGGCAGCCGAGCTCGGTGCCAAGCACGACATCGAGGTCATCCCGCTCAAGGACGGCGACCGGGTCGTGGGCGCCGCCCCGGCGCCGGATGGCACGGAGCTCGTCTTCGTGGCGAGCGACGCCCAGCTCCTGCGCTTCGCGGCCGACACCGTGCGCCCCCAGGGTCGCTCTGCGGGCGGCATGGCCGGCATCCGGCTCACTGCGGGTGAGCGGGTGATCCACTTCGGAGTGGTCGAGGGCGAGGCATCCGGAGCAGTCGTCGTCACGATCGCGGGCAGCTCCCAGGCACTTCCGGGCACGGATGCCGGCACTGCCAAGGTGTCCGACTACGCCGAGTTCCCTGCCAAGGGCCGCGCGACCGGCGGCGTGCGGGCGCAGCGCTTCCTCCGCGGCGAGGACGCCCTCACACTCGCCTGGGTGGGCGCCGATCCCCGTGCCGTGGCGGCGGACGGCGCGACCCGCGCGCTGCCGGCATCCGGTGCGAAGCGGGATGCATCGGGCGTGCCGCTCGAGGGAGTCGTGGCGGCCGTGGGAGCCCCGATCCGCTGACCCGCGGGCTTCGGCTCAGGCGTCGATGGCCTCGCGCGACAGTCGATCGCTCGAGCTGACGATGAATTCGCGGCGCGGCGCGACCTCGTTGCCCATGAGGAGCTCGAAGACCGACGTCGCCGTCTCGGCGTCCTCGAGGCGCACCCGTCGGAGAGTGCGGCCCACCCGGTCCATCGTGGTCGTCGCGAGCTGCTCGGCATCCATCTCGCCGAGCCCCTTGTAGCGCTGCACGGGCTCCTGCCACCGCTTGCCCGACTTGCCGAGCTTGCCGAGAAGGCCGTGGAGCTCCTGCTCGCTGTAGGTGTAGATCGTCTCGTTGGGCTTGGAGCCGGGGTTCATGACGACGACGCGGTGAAGCGGCGGCACGGCGGCATAGACCCGGCCGTGCTCGATGAGCGGTCGCATGTAGCGGAAGAAGAGCGTCAGGAGCAGGGTGCGGATGTGGGCGCCGTCGACGTCGGCGTCACTCATCAGGATGATCTTGCCGTAGCGGGCCTGATCGATGTCGAACGACCGCCCCGAGCCGGCGCCGACCACCTGCAGGATCGAGGCGCATTCGGCATTGCCGAGCATGTCGCTGATCGACGCCTTCTGGACATTGAGGATCTTGCCGCGAATGGGCAGGAGCGCCTGGTACTCGCTGTTGCGCGCGTGCTTGGCAGTGCCGAGCGCCGAGTCGCCCTCCACGATGAAGAGCTCCGACTGCGCCACATCGCTGGTGCGGCAGTCGGCGAGTTTCGCGGGCAGCGAGGAGGACTCCAAGGCGTTCTTCCGGCGCTGGGTCTCCTTGTGGGTGCGCGCCGAGATGCGCGCCTTCATCTCGCTGACCACCTTGTCGAGCACCAGCGCGGTCTGGCTCTTGTCGTCGCGTCTGGTCGAGGCGAACCGCGCGGCGAGCTCGCGGCTCACCACGTTCGCGACGATCTGGCGAACGGCCGGTGTGCCCAGGACCTCTTTGGTCTGACCCTCGAACTGCGGCTCGGGCAGGCGCACGTTCAGGACGACCGTGAGGCCGGCCATGATGTCGTCCTTCTCGAGCTTGTCGTTGCCGACTTTCAGTCGACGCGCGTTCTGCTCGACCTGGGCCCGGATGACCTTCATCAGTCCGAGTTCGAACCCCTGCTGGTGGGTGCCGCCTTTCGGGGTGGCGATGATGTTGACGAACGACCGACCGACCGTGTCGTAGCCGGTGCCCCAGCGCACGGCGACGTCGACGACGCACTCGCGCTCGACCTCGGTAGGCACCATCGCGCCCGTCGGCTGGAGCGTGGGAACCGTCTCCCGGAATGTCCCCGACCCCGTCAGGCGCCAGGTGTCGGTCACAGCGGCATCGGGTGCGAGGAAGTCTGCGAACTCCGAGATCCCGCCGTCGAAGCGGAAGCTCGTCTCGTTGACGCCGCCTTCGCGTTCGTCGCTGATGACGATCTCGAGGCCCGGCACGAGGAATGCCGTCTGCCGAGCGCGCTGCTCGAGCTCTTCCAGATTGAAGGCCGCATCCTTCGTGAAGATCTGCGGGTCGGCCCAGTAGCGGATCCGCGTGCCGGTCACGCCCTTCGCGGCCCTCCCGACGACGCGCAGCTCGGAGGCCTTCTCGAACGGGGTGAAGACGGAATCGGGGGTCGGGCCGGCGAACAGACCTGGCTCGCCTCGATGGAATGACATCGCCCACGTCTTGCCGCCGCGATCGACCTCGACCTCGAGGCGCTCGGACAGAGCGTTGACGACGGAAGCACCGACGCCGTGCAGACCCCCGGACGCGGCATACGATCCGCCGCCGAACTTGCCGCCGGCATGCAGCTTCGTGAACACGACTTCAACGCCGCTCAGCCCGGTGCGCGGTTCGATGTCGACGGGGATGCCCCGGGCGCGGTCGCGCACCTCCACGCTGCCGTCGGAGTGCAGGATGATCTCGATGCGCGTGCCATGGCCGCCGAGGGCCTCGTCGACCGAGTTGTCGATGATCTCCCACAGGCAGTGCATGAGGCCGCGGGAGTCGGTCGACCCGATGTACATGCCGGGCCGCTTGCGGACCGCTTCGAGCCCCTCCAGCACCTGGAGATGATGGGCGGAGTACTCGGAGGTCACAATCCTCAAGGGTATCGGCGCACCCGGCCACGTGACTGCACGGACACGACCACTCGGGCCGCGCGTACGCGCTCAGCGAAATGTCACTGGTTCGCGGCATTCTCGAAACAATCGCGTGGTTGCATATAGGGACACAGCACGCAGGCAGAGAGACGCTTACGAGGAGGCACCGAGATGAACACTCTTTCAACACCCACCCCGCCCGCCACCGACGTCCTCGAATACCGTCTGACCGCCATCGACCGCTGCGACTCGTGCGGCGCCCAGGCCTACATCGCCGCCGAGGTCAACGGCAGCGAACTCCTCTTCTGCGCCCACCACGGCCGCAAGTACGAAGAGAAGCTCCGCTCGATCGCCACGTCGTGGCACGACGAGACCGCACGCCTCACCGAGTAGGCGTCCGCTGGTCGACGCCTCGGTAGATCCGGGGAATCGTCGGTGAGACGCGCAGGGCGATCTCCTCGCCGATCGTTCCGATGAGTTCGGCGGCGTCCGTCGCGGACATCGACGCCTTCTGCTCCGAAGACGACGACCTCGTCGCCGATCGATGCAGTAGGCCACGAGTCGACCACGCATGCGTAGGGATCGATCCGTCGGACGATGCGGGGTCCCGCCGGCGTGCTCACGCGAAGGCGCCCCGCCAGGGTCGAGGGCAGCCCATCGGCTGAGCCGAGGTCGAGCGTGACCGAATCGTCATCCGTCTCCGAGACGGCGGCGACCAGGCTCGAGATGGGACGGATGCCGAGCTCGGCCTCGCCGGGGCCGCCAGCAGGCCGGATGCCGTAGGCGAACGCCCCGATCCGCACGAGGTCGTAGCGGAACTCCGGCCTGGCGAACCCCGCAGCCGAGGCTGCGAGGTGCCGCAGCTCGGGCTGCAGCCCGGCCTCCTCGGCCTCCCGGAGCGCCTTCTCGAACCCGGCCCGCGCGGTGTCATCCTCGGCGTCCGACGCTTCCGCGATGTGGCTCCACACTCCGATGACCTCGATGGCTCCCGACCGCTCGAGGTATGCCGCCCGTTCGACGAACCCGCGCCACTCCTCGGGCCGGACGCCGTTGCGATGGAGTCCGGTGTCGATCTTCAGATGCACCCGCGCGCGCCCCTCGGCGGCCGCGAGATCCTCCAGCAGCGCGGCGTCGCCGACTCCGACGTCGAGATCGGAGGCCACGGCGAGCTGGGCTTCCTCCGCGGTGGCGACGATCCACACGAAGATCCGCGCGTGGGCACCGAGCTCGGCTCGAACCAGCGTTCCGGTCCGCACGTCGAAGGCACCGAACCAGCTCACCCCTTCGGCCGCGGCGATCCTGACGATCTCCCCCAGGCCGTGACCATAGGCGTCGTCCTTCACAACGAGCATGTGGCGGGCCGGGGCGATCCGCTCGCGGATCGCGGCGAGGTTGGCGCGCAGCGCGTGGGGATCGACCCGCAGTTCGGCCGTCATCCGGCATACCTCCGCTGGGCACGAAGGCCGATCGTCGTGACCAGCTCACCGGCCGTGAGACCGGAGTGTGCCGCCCAGTCCCCCAGCGCCGGATCGCCCGGCTCCCCACCGAAGAAGACGACCTCGTCACCGCGGCGGATCTCTGAGGTGCCGATGTCGACCATGCACACATCCATCGCAACCCGGCCGATGACCGGATGCAGCGAGCCGGCGATGCCCACAGAGATGCGGTCGCCGAGGCCGCGAACGACCCCCTGCGCGTACCCGCCCGTCACGAGCGCCACCCGGGTGTCTGCGTCCGCGCGGTGGGTGTAGCCGTACGAGACGCCTTCCCCCGCGCGCAGCGCCTTGGTGAGCAGCACAGAGCCGGTCAGGCGCATGACAGGCTTTCCGCTCGCGGCAAGGCCGAACACCTGGTGCGGGTCGAGCGTAGGAGTTCCGAGGCTGCTGACGGCCGTACCGGGGAATTCCGTCTCCATCTCGTCGACCTCGGCCTCGTCGACGATGAATGCGTCGACTCCCAGGTCACGCAGTGCGTGAGCGACCCGGCCGAGTCCGTGCCCCCACGCATCCCTCCGCAGGTCCGCGACGCTGAACTCGCCGTCGGTGCCGAGCAGCAGCGACTCGACGTTCACTCGAAGAGCGTGGAGGCTGACTGTCGCGACCGGGGCGCTGCGCCGGGGACCGGCATCCGCCATCCGATCGCCCGAAGTCACGCCCTCTAGACTATCGGGGTCCCCCCATCGCCTACCCTGGAGCACCCATGCCTCGGAAGGGCCTCGGCATCGTGCCGCGCCTTCGCTACCTCGCCGGCCGCGCCCGTCGCATCGACGTCGGATCGGTCGTCGTGCGCGCCAAGGAGGCGTCGCACCAGCACGGCAGATGGACCCCGCGGATCGTCGTGGACATGCTCTGGCAGGCGGGATTCCGCAATGTCGGCTTCCAGGACTACATCGACTACGACTTCGCGATCCTCAACAGCTCGGAGCGCGCGACGTACATGACCCACCCCGTCTCGAACCAGCTCTCGCAGAAGTACGACCACCCGGATTACCGCGGGCTGTTCCAGGACAAGATCGAGTTCAATCGCGTCTTCAGCGATCACCTGCACCGCGATTGGATGATCGTCGACGAGGGCAACGCCGATGAGGTGCGCGCGTTCGCCGAGAGCCACGGGACGATCGTGACGAAAGAGCCCGTGGGCCAGGCGGGGACGGGCGTGCACCGCTATCACGCGAGTGACATCGATGACTGGGATGACTTCCATCGCGGTCTTCTCGCGCGCGGCGAGCTGCTCATCGAGGAGGTCATCGTCCAGCACGCCGACCTCGCCGCCGTGTGCCCGGGAACGGTCAACACAACCCGTGTGACTGCGTTCTTCGACGGGGAGAAGACCCACATCCTCGCAGTGGCGCAGAAGTTCGGGCGCGGCGCCGTGAGCGACCAGATGACCTACGGCGGCTTCTACACGATGCTCGACGATTCCGGTCGCGCGCTCGGCAAGGGCTACGACTCGCACGAGAACATCCATGAGTTCCACCCCGAGTCGGGCGTCCGCATCGCCGATTTCCGGTTGCCGCTGATGGACGAGGTCGTCTCCTTCGTGGACCGGGTGGCTCGCGTCGTGCCGCAGGTGCAGTACGTCGGGTGGGACATCGTGGTGACCCCGACGGGTCCCGTCCTCGTCGAGGGGAACTGGGCCGCCGGCGTCTACGAGAACAAGCCGAGCGCCACCGGCATCCGGACCGGTCACAAGCCCCGCTATCGCGCGGCGATCGGTTTTTGACGCGGTCCGGATCAATGCGAGCGAAGCCCGCGTTGATGCGGACCGGGTCAAGGTCGAGTAGCGCGGAGCTTGCGGAGCGCGTATCGAGACCTACCGCCTGTTCTCGGGTGATGCCACGACCGAATTGCGAAAGGCCCGGCTCCTTCGAGGAGCCGGGCCTTTCGCGAAAATCGTCAGCTCGCGCGAACCACGCCGAGCGGGGTCGACTGATGTCCCTGACCCAGCGGGTTGTCGCGAAGGATCCTGACGAGCTGCTTCTCGCCGTCCTTCGTCAGCGTCGAGCCCAGGATGTTGCCGCCGATGTCGTTGATGTCGACGACAGCGACATCGGCGGTGCCGCCGAGGAGCCCCTTGAGGCGTTGCGCCACTTCGCGCGGACGGTCCGGTCCGAGCACGACGGCCTTGTTGTACGGCGGGATGGTGCCGCTCGTCGGGCCGTCGATCGCGCGCGCTTTGTCGCCGGCGATCCGGTAGAAGTCGCCCTTGCGGCCGAAGGCCTTCGTCACTGCGGCGACCGCGGCGGCGAAGAGGATACGCAGCGTGCCGCACTCGCGGATCGCCATCTCCATCGTCTCGGGCATGCCGAGACCGATGCCGTACGGCGTCTTGACGACGTACTTCGAGAGGAAGAAGGCGAGCTTGCGCGGCTTGATCGAGTCCACCGGGAACGAGCGACCCTGTGTGATCGCGACGATCTTCTCGGTCACGAAGAGGGTGTCACCCGGTCGCACGACGTCAGTCGCGTATTCGCGCACGAATGCGTCGAGGTCGTCCCCGGGCATGACCACGCGCGTCCTGATGGGGATGCGTGAGAAGGTCCTGCCTTCCAGATCGACGGTCAGCGCCTTGCCGGCGTTGGCCTCGCCGGTCATTCGAGGTAGTCCCGCAGCGACTGCGAACGCGACGGGTGGCGGAGCTTGGCCATCGTCTTCGACTCGATCTGACGGATGCGCTCGCGCGTCACGCCGAAGGTGTCGCCGATCTGGTCGAGCGTCTTGGGCTGGCCGTCACCGAGTCCGAAGCGCATGCGGATGACGCCCGCCTCACGCTCGGAGAGCGAGTCGAGGAGGGACTCCAGCTGACGCTGCAGCATCGTGAAGCCCACGGCATCCGCCGGGACGACCGCTTCGGTGTCTTCGATCAGGTCGCCGAACTCGCTGTCGCCGTCCTCACCGAGGGGCGTGTGCAGCGAGATGGGCTCACGGCCGTACTTCTGCACCTCGATGACCTTCTCAGGGGTCATGTCGAGTTCGCGGCTGAGCTCTTCCGGCGTGGGTTCGCGACCCAGGTCCTGGAGCATCTGGCGCTGCACGCGCGCAAGCTTGTTGATGACCTCGACCATGTGGACGGGGATGCGGATCGTGCGGGCCTGGTCGGCCATGGCACGCGTGATCGCCTGTCGGATCCACCAGGTGGCATACGTCGAGAACTTGAAGCCCTTGGTGTAGTCGAACTTCTCGACCGCACGGATGAGGCCCAGGTTGCCCTCCTGGATGAGGTCCAGGAACTGCATCCCGCGACCGGTGTAGCGCTTGGCGAGCGACACCACCAGACGCAGGTTCGCCCCGAGAAGGTGCGACTTGGCACGCTGGCCGTCACGCGCGACCCACTGCAGATCGAGCCCGAGCTGGTTGGACTTCTCCGCCGCGGTCATGTGCGACAGCTTCTCTTCGGCGAACAGGCCCGCCTCGATCCGCATCGCCAGCTCGACCTCTTCCGCCGCGTTCAGCAGCGGAACCTTGCCGATCTGCTTCAGGTAGTCCTTGACGGGGTCAGCGGTCGCGCCGGTGATCATCGTCGAGTAGACCGGGACGTCGTCCTCATCGGTCGACGAGATGACGATCGCGCCGGTGGGCAGCGGCTCGCTGAAGGACGGCTTCGTCGTCTCGTCGTCGTCGTCATCGTCTGCGGCATCCGCATCGGCGTCGGCGACGACCTCAGCCGAGTCCTTGCCGGTCGCGGCGACGGCCACGGGGGCGGACTCGCTCGTCGACGTCGACGAGTTCGGCGTCGTCGCCGAGTTCGACTTCGTCTTCATCCTCGTCGGGCGCCGCGGCCTTCGCGGCCTTGGCCCGAGACGCCTTGGCAGGCGCAGCCTTCGCCGCCGCGCGCTTGGCCGGGGCTGCCTTCTTGGGGGCCTCCTCAGCGGGGGCCTCGACCTCGGTGTCCTTCGCTGCTCGGGATCGAGGTTTCGTGGTGCTCGAAGTCACGTTTCGCCTTTCACCGACGGGCGTGTTCCATGCCCCCCGGTCGTTTTGGACACTAGTAAGACCCTTGTCAAGTCCTCAGCCCCCGAAGCAAAACCTCGTGGACCGCGATGACAATGGGTCAGATTGTCTATTGTCTCACACTCGCCACGCTCTGACGGCGGAAGACACGGTCAATACAACGAGCCGGATGCGCGAGGCATTCCCGTCAGGGACGTTTGTCGTCGTCGCCGAGCGGGCGGGTCGCGAGGAATCGCTCGAGCTCGGCCGCGAGTTCGTCCGCGCTCGGCAGATCACCGGTGTGGATGATCGGAGTCGCAAGCGTCGAACCCGCCATATAGGCGTCGTAGCGATCCTCGAGTCCGTGCAGCATCCGCGAAAGCTCCTCGCTCTCGGCGACCTGCTCCTCCACCTTCGTGAGGTACTCGCGGTTCTGCTCGCGCAGATCGTCGCCGGCGAAGACCAGTCCCGTGGCCACGGTGATGCTGTCCAGCGCCGCGAGCGTCGCAGCCGGGTACTCGGTGTCTCCGAGATAGTGCGGCACCAGCAGCACGAAGCCCGCGATGGCGAACCCCTCCTCGGACAGCCGGTATTCGAGGAGGTGACCGGCCGTCGCCGGCACCTGCGTGTGCGGCTGCCACACCGAGTGCGCCTCGGTGAGGTCCTTGCGGGTCCCGCTGACAGTGGTGCCGATCGGCCGCGTGTGCGGCACCGGCATCGGGATGGCGTGCACCCATGTCACCGTCGAGACGGCGAGCCCGGTCGCGAAGTCCCGCACCGCAGCCGCGAAGCCATCCCACGCGAAATCGGGTTCGTACCCCGCGAGGATGAGGAAAGGCTGGCCGACGGAGTCATGAGCGAGCGACAGCTCGAGCCGCGGCGGGCGATAGTCGGTGAGGTGATCCTGATCGAACGAGATCACGGGACGCCGTGCGCGATAGTCGAGCAGCACGTCGTTGGAGAACACAGCGAGAGGCGTCGGGTCGAGCTCGTCGCGCAGGTGGTCGACGAGGCCGCTGACGGCGGAGCCGGCATCCGTGAACCCGGTGAGCGCGATGACGAGCGGAAGCCCCGATGGCACCGGCGGGGCCGAGACGGCGCGCTCGAAGAGGGGTCCGGATTGCGGCATGGTTCCATGCTACGAGGCGCGTCCGGAGCGGGGGCGCACGGCATCCCGCTGACAGCGAACAGCGCACCCGCGTCGGCGAGCACGGTCGTCGGGCGTCGAAAACTAGGATGGCACCCATGTCGTTTCCCGACCTCGAGTACCGAACCGATCCGATCCGAGAGACGGATGCCGACGCCGTCCTCCTCGCGCTGCCGCCGCTGGACGCAGGCGACGCGCCGACCCTGGAGGATTGGCCCGGGCTCCGCGATGCGCTTCTGGGCACGGGCTTCACCGGCGCCCCCTCGTCATTCCAGCGGGTCTACGCGCCCGACAGCACGAGTCTTCCGCTCGCCGTCGTCGGCACCGGGGCCGCTCCGAGCGCCGCAGCCCTGCGCGACGCGGTCGGCGCGGGCATCCGAACCCTCACCGGCTTCGCGACCGTAGCCGTCGCCGCACCAGCAGCCGACCCTGAGCTCTGGTCCGCCGCGGCCGAGGGTGCCACGCTCGGCGGTTACCGCTTCGACGGCTACAAGGCCGAAGGACCGAAGTCGCGTGCCTCCAAGGTCAGGGTCCACGGAACGAAAGACGCCGAGCCCGAAGCGGTCGCCGCGGTGACGGCGACGGCATCCGCTGTCGCGCTGGTCAAGGACCTCGTCTCGATCCCCGCTGAGTGGCTCGGCCCGGCCGACTTCGCGGAGCGCGCGACCATCAGCGTCGCCGACCTTCCGGTCGCCGTCGAGGTGCTCGACGAGGTGACGATGCGCGCAGAGGGCTACGGCGGAATCCTCGGCGTCGGTCAGGGTTCGGACCGTCCGCCCCGCATGGTGCGGCTGGACTACGCACCCGAAGGCGCTGCACGCCATGTCGCTCTCGTGGGCAAGGGGATCACGTTCGACACCGGCGGGCTCTCTCTCAAGCCCGCCGGCCTCGATGGTGGGCATGAAGTACGACATGTGCGGCGCGGCGACGGCGCTGGCCGTGCTTCGCGCCGTGGCGACGCTCGGCCTCCCGATCCGCGTCAGCGCCTGGCTCTGCGTGGCCGAGAACATGCCGTCAGGTCGGGCGACCAGACCGGGTGACGTGCTGCGGATGCTGGACGGCTCGACGGTGGAAGTCCTCAACACGGACGCCGAGGGCCGCCTTGTCCTGGCGGATGGACTGGTCGCTGCGAGCCGCGAGCATCCCGATGTGGTGGTAGATGTCGCGACGCTGACGGGGGCGATCACCGTCGCGCTCGGCAACAGGCATGCCGGGGTCATGGGCGAGGACGACGCCGTGGGGCGGTACCTCTCGGCCGCCGAAGACGTCGACGAGCTCGCCTGGCGGCTCCCCCTTCCCACCCACATGCGCGACGATCTCGACTCGCCCATCGCGGATCTCGTGAACGCGAAGATCGGAGACCCCGCCGGCGGATCGCTGTTCGCCGCGCTCTTCCTGCAGCACTTCGTCGGGCGCACCTCCGACGCGGCCGACGCGCCGCGAATCCCGTGGGTCCACCTCGACATCGCCGGTGTGGGCATGAACAAGGGCGGCGGCTTCGGGTTCACCGACAAGGGACCGACCGCGGCCACGGTGCGCTCACTCATCCGCTTCATCGAGAAGGAGTCGGCGCGATGACCGATCAGGCATTCGATGTCGTCGTGCTCGGAGGCGGGAGCGGCGGATATGCCGCGGCCATCCGAGCGGCCGAGCTGGGCAAGTCCGTGGCGCTCATCGAGAAGGACAAGGTGGGCGGCACCTGTCTTCACAAGGGCTGCATCCCGACCAAGGCTCTGCTGCACGCCGCCGAGGTGGCCGACACGGCGCGTGAGGCCGAAGTCGATCGGCGTCCGCGCGACTTTCGAGGGGATCGACACTGCTGGTGTCCGGGCATACCGCGAGGGCATCGTCGCCAAGAAGTTCAAGGGACTCGAAGGTCTGGTCAAAGCACGCGGCATCACGGTCGTCGCGGGTGAAGGACGCCTGGAGGCCGATCGGGCAGTACGGGTCGGCCAGGACCGGTACGTGGGGGCGGACGTCATCCTCGCCACAGGTTCTTACAGCCGCACGCTTCCCGGCCTCGAGATCGGCGGCCGCATCCTGTCGAGCGAAGAGGCACTGGACCTCACCGAGGTCCCCCGTCGTGTGACGGTGATCGGGGGCGGTGTCATCGGCGTGGAGTTCGCGAGCGTGTGGCGATCCTTCGGCGCCGAGGTCACGATCGTCGAGGCGCTCGACCATCTGGTGCCCGTGGAGGACCCCTCTGTCAGCAAAGCGCTGGAGCGCGCCTACCGCCGACGCGGCATCGCCTACTCACTCGGCGTGCGCTTCTCCGGGGTGATCCAGACCGCCGATGCCGTCACCGTGACGCTCGAGGATGGCAAGACCTTCGAGTCCGACTATGTGCTGGTCGCCGTGGGCCGAGGACCCTCGACCGCGGGGCTCGGGTACGAGGAGGCGGGCATCTCGCTCGACCGAGGCTTCGTCGTGACAGACGAACGGCTCCGCACGTCTGTGGAACACGTCTGGGCAGTCGGCGACATCGTCGCTGGTCCGCAGCTCGCGCATCGGGGCTTCCAGCAGGGGATCTTCGTCGCCGAGCAGATCTCGGGGCTCTCCCCCGTCGCCGTCCCCGACGCGCATATCCCCAAGGTCACCTATTCACGGCCCGAGGTCGCGTCGGTCGGGCTGACCGAGCCGCAGGCTGCAGATGCGCACGGCGCCGAGGCGATCGTCGCCTATGAGTACAACCTGGCCGGGAACGGCAAGAGCGAGATCCTCGGAACGTCGGGCATCGCCAAGGTGATCCGGCTCAAGGATGGACCGGTGCTGGGAGTGCACCTCGTCGGCGATCGCGTCGGCGAGCTCATCACGGAAGGGCAGCTGGCCGTGGGATGGGAAGCGCATCCCGAGGACATCGCACCGTTCCTCCACGCGCATCCGACGCAGAGCGAAGCGCTGGGCGAGGCGTTCCTGGCCCTGGCCGGCAAGCCCCTTCACGCGCTGTGAACTCCGACCCGCACACGGCATCACTAAGCTAGTCACGATATTCGGCATCTGAAGGAGACAGTCCCATGAGCACTTCCGTGGTCCTCCCCGCGCTCGGCGAGAGCGTCACCGAGGGAACGGTCACCCGTTGGCTCAAGAAGGTCGGAGACACCGTTCAGGCGGACGAAGGGCTTCTGGAGATCTCCACGGACAAAGTGGACACCGAGATCCCCTCCCCCGTCACCGGGGTCATCGAGGAGATCCTCGTCCAGGAGGACGAGACGGTCGAGGTGGGGGCGATTCTCGCGAAGATCGGCGACGGTTCGTCCGCCCCCGAGGCCGCTCCTGCACCGGCCGCCGCCGAGGCCGAGCCCGCCGCTGAGGCCGCTCCGGCCCCGGCCGAACCGGCTCCCGCCGCCGAGGCTGCTCCTGCTCCCCAGGCCGCTCCTGCCCCAGAACCGGCCGCACCCGCGCCGGCTGCAGCATCCGGTGGCAAGGAGATCCTCCTCCCCGAGCTCGGCGAAAGCGTCACCGAGGGGACGATCACCCGCTGGCTGAAGCAGGTCGGCGACCAGGTCGAGACCGACGAACCGCTTCTCGAGATCTCGACCGACAAGGTCGACACGGAGATCCCCTCGCCGATCAGCGGTGTCCTCCAGGAGATCCTGGTGAAGGAGGACGAGACCGTTGCGGTCGGCACCGCGCTCGCCCGCGTCGGCGATGCCGCTCCGGCTGCGGCCGAGCCGGCCCCTGCCCCCGCGCCTGCCGAAGCCCCCGCGCCTGCCGCACCGGCAGCGGAGGCTCCTGCCGCGCCCGCAGCGGAGGCTCAGGCCGCGCCCGCGCAGGCTGAAACCCAGACGGCTCCGGCAGCGGAGGCGGCTCCCGCGCCCGCTCAGCCCGCGCCCGCTCAGCCCGCGCCGGCTCCTGCCGCTCCCGCAGCCCCGGCTGCCGAAGAGTCCGACGGGCCGACCTACGTGACCCCCCTCGTCCGCCGACTCGCGCAGCAGCAGGGCGTCGACCTCAACAGCGTGACCGGAACCGGCGTCGGAGGGCGAATCCGCAAGGAGGACGTCCTCAAGGCCGCCGAGGCTAGCGCTGCTCCGGCCGCGCCTGAAACACCTGCCGCTGCTGCTGCTCCCGCGCTCGAGGTCTCGCCCCTCCGCGGTACGACGCAGCCGATGTCGCGGCTGCGCAAGGTGCTCGCCGAGCGTGCCGTGGCGTCGATGCAGGCCACTGCGCAGCTGACGACCGTCATCGAGGTCGACGTCACGAAGCTCGCCAACTTCCGCGACAAGGTCAAGAACGACTTCCTCGCCAAGACCGGCGACAAGCTCTCGTTCCTCCCCTTCTTCGCGCTCGCGGCGGCTGAGGCCCTCCAGGCCTACCCCATCGTGAACGCGACGGTGGACGATGGTCAGATCGTGTACCCGGCCAGCGAGAACCTCTCGATCGCGGTCGACACGGAGCGCGGTCTGCTCACCCCCGTGCTGCGGGATGCAGGGTCGAAGAACCTCGCGCAGATCGCTCACGAGATCGCCGATCTTGCCGGTCGCACGCGCAACAACAAGCTCAAGCCCGACGAGCTGGCCGGCGGCACCTTCACCCTCACCAACACGGGATCGCGCGGTGCGCTGTTCGACACGCCGGTCGTGTTCCTGCCGCAGTCGGCGATCCTCGGCACAGGTGTCGTCGTGAAGCGCCCGGGCATCGTGACCGTCGACGGCAAGGACGCGATCTCGGTTCGCTCGTATGTGTACCTCGCGCTTTCGTACGATCACCGCATCATCGACGGCGCGGACGCCGCGCGGTTCCTGGGTGCTGTGAAGTCTCGCCTCGAAGCGTCACAGTTCGAGGGCAACCTCGGCATCTGAGTCACTGTGGCTGATCCGCGACGTCGTGCACGTCGCGGATCAGCCATTTCTCGTCCTGGCGCACGATCACCACGAGTTGAACGTCGCCCTCATCCGCGACTGAGGTGACGCGGAGGACGGCGGCGCCTCCGAAGTCGTCCACCAGCGCGATCTCGCGGTCGGCGGCTGCGAGATCGAGCGGGCCCGGGGGCAATGCCCCGGACGACTCCTCGACAACCCCGCTCAGGCACGTCGGGTCTTCCTGGCAGCCCGCCCGAACCGTCAAGAGGTCGTCGAGCACCTGCTCCAAGCCGGACGCGACGGTGGGCGCTGCGTCGGTGGAGACGCTCGACTCCGCATCGGCTGGTGCAGGCGTCTGATTCGCGGATGGCTCTGTCGATGCCTGGTCCTCCGCCGAAGCGCTCGCAGAGGGTCGGTCAGGCTGGGCGGTCGCGGGTCCTCCCACCGGCCACATGAGGCCCGCCGCCACGACAGCCCCTGCCACCAGTCCGGCCACCGCGAGAGGCCGTCTTCGCGAATGCGGGCGCTCGGCGCGGAACCGCCGCCAGAGAGCTGTCGTCGCCTGGGAGAACGCGTCCGCGAGGTCGGCATCGACGTGCCGCGCGAGGCGCCCCACGAGCGTTTCGTCGCCGTACGCCACCTCTTCGAAGGACGGGGGTCGATGAGACAGGGCCGCCTCCCGCGCCCGGCGCGGAGCGAACACGGTGGTCGCGAGCGGCTCCGGCGTGCCGACCGCGAAGAGCGCCTGCTCGAGCCGCGCGTGATTTCGGCTGAGCCGCGCGGAGTCCGCCGTCGTCTCGACCACCTCGGCGATGACGCCACCCAGATGTCGGCCGGCACGCTCCTCGAGCGCCGCGAGGACGTCGTGCGTCACGTCTCGGATCGGCCGGCCCACACGGGTGAGCGCGAACATCGGCCTGCCGCCTTCGGTCAGCCACCATTCGCCGGACGAGTCGATCGAGTCCGGAAGCCGGGATGCATCCGCCATGCCTCGCACCATGCTGACTGCCAGCGTGATCCGCTCCCCGTCGGTCAGAGGCGTCTCCTCTCGCCGGCGGAGGAACTCCTCCAAGCGCTCGGTGCACGGCGTCAGCGAGATGAGATGCCCGTCGGATGTGCGCACGACATCTGCGGGCGCCAGAATGTGGCCATCAGCGTCGGCAAGCCAACCGGGCCAGTTCTCACCCAGCGCGTCGACCTCGACGAGGAGCACAGTGCCCGCGATGTCGTGGTGCGCGAGCGTGCCGGGCCAGGGTGTCTCGAGGGGCGAGTCCACACGGCGGATGAGCCGGTATGCGTCGAGGAGCGGATCAGGGTCAGGCACAGCGCACAGTCTCCGCGCCGCCCACCGCCTGCGAGCACGCTGATCGATTCTCGGAGGACAGATCCCGCACCGGTCGCACTGGGGAGGAGCGGTCGACGGGGCCGCCCGAAAGGTAGGCTGGAGTCATGTCCGGCCGTTCGAGCGCGCCCGAGAAGCGTCCTGGCTTCTTCAATCAGCTGCGCACCCTCTACACGTTCACCCACAAGTCCTTCCGCTGGCTCCCCTGGGTGCTCGCGGGGATCTTCGTCCTCTCGATCGGGGTGGGCGTCGCCGTAGGCTTCCTCATTCCTCCGGTGGCGTGGTGGAGCATTCTGCTGTGGTCGATCACGGGCGTCATGCTCGGCATCCTGATCTCCCTCACCACGATGACGCGACTGTCCACGAAGGCGATGTACCGCCAGATCGATGGGATGCCGGGAGCCGCCGGACACGTTCTCTCGACGTCGCTGGGCCGCAACTGGACCGCGAGCGAGATGCCGGTCGGCGTGAACCCCAAGACCCAGGACGCTGTGTACCGCGTCGTGGGACGTGGCGGAGTCGTCATCGTCGCCGAAGGCGCGCGCGGCCGCCTCTCGCGGCTCGTCAACGACGAGCGCTCCAAGGTGCAGCGCGTCGCATCCGGAGTCCCCGTGACCGTCATCTATGTCGGACACGGCGAGGGCGACGTCACGATCGCCAAGCTCGCCCCGACCATCAAGGCGCTTCCGAAGAAGATCGACCGCACGACGCAGTCTGCCGTGATCAAGCGCGTGGAATCGGTGTCGCAGTCACTCGCGTCGCTTCCGATCCCGAAGGGCGTCGATCCCACGAAGGCCCGCGCTCCGCGCCCTCGTGAGCGACGACGGCGCCCTCGGTAGCGACGGGGCGCCTGGACGCCGCTGCCCCAGCCTGGTTGGATCTGCAGCTGAGAGGCGACCCTCAGGAGCGAACGAGGATCGTCCCGGCCGCTTTGTCGTGAAGTCCTCGCTGGTCGGCGTCCCAGATGACCGCGGGGATCACGAACACCAGCAGCAGCGACCGCACGATGGGGCGCCACAGACCGACCCACGCGCCGTCGACCCGCGCCATGCGAAGGCCGAAGAGGCGGTGACCCGGGCTGCCCTGCAGCGTCGGGATGAAGACGATCTGGATGATGGTGAAGATCGCGAGGATGGCGAGCGGATCCCATCCCCAGAAGCCAGAGATGAGGTAAGCGGCGCCGTAGTCGATCACGAGCGCACCGATTCGGCGACCCAGCCGCGCGATGGAGCCCCTGCCCTCTCGAGGCAATCCGAGCCGCTCGCCGGGGTAGGTCTCGCCAGTGTGGGTCACCGGACAAGGGTATCCAGCGTCGCGTAACATGCCGGAAACATTGCGGTCACTGACGGGCAATGCCTTCTAGGTACGGTGCAATAAGCCGCCGTGGATGGGCGGCACTTCCCGATGCCCTACCTCTGGAGACTCGATGTTCAATGATTCCTCCGAGGTGCTGAAGTACATCAAGGACGAGGACGTCAAGTTCCTCGACATCCGTTTCACGGATCTTCCTGGTGTGCAGCAGCACTTCAACATCCCCGCCGCAACAGTCGACGAGGAGTTCTTCACCATCGGGCAGTTGTTCGACGGCTCTTCCATCCGCGGATTCGCCAACATCCACGAATCCGACATGCAGCTCATCCCCGACGTGTCGACGGCCTACCTCGACCCGTTCCGCGAGGCGAAGACGCTGATCATGGTGTTCGACATCTACAACCCGCGCAACGGCGAGATCTACTCGAAGGATCCCCGCCAGGTCGCCAAGAAGGCTGAGAAGTACCTCGCCTCCACCGGCATCGCCGACACCGCGTTCTTCGCCCCCGAGGCGGAGTTCTACATCTTCGACGACGTCCGCTACGAGGTGAAGCAGAACTCCAGCTTCTACTCCGTCGACTCCGAAGAAGGCGCCTGGAACACCGGCCGCATCGAAGAGGGCGGCAACCTCGGCAACAAGACCCCCTACAAGGGCGGCTACTTCCCGGTCTCCCCCGTCGACAAGCAGGCCGACCTGCGCGACGACATCAGCCTGAAGCTGATCGAGGCCGGACTCATCCTCGAGCGCGCGCACCACGAGGTCGGCACGGGCGGCCAGGCCGAGATCAACTACCGCTTCGACACGATGGTGCACGCGGCGGACGACATCCTGAAGTTCAAGTACATCGTCAAGAACACGGCGGAGCAGTGGGGCAAGACCGCCACGTTCATGCCGAAGCCGCTCTTCGGCGACAACGGCTCGGGCATGCACACCCACCAGTCGCTGTGGAGCGAAGGCAAGCCGCTCTTCTACGACGAGAAGGGCTACGGCGGACTGTCCGACATCGCCCGCTGGTACATCGGCGGCATCCTCGCTCACGCGCCCGCCGTGCTGGCCTTCACCAACCCGACGCTCAACAGCTACCACCGTCTGGTGAAGGGCTTCGAGGCTCCGGTCAACCTGGTCTATTCGGCGGGCAACCGCTCGGCTGCCATCCGCATCCCGATCACGGGCACGAACCCCAAGGCCAAGCGCATCGAGTTCCGCGCGCCGGACGCTTCGGGCAACCCGTATCTGGCCTTCGCGGCACAGCTCATGGCCGGCCTCGACGGGATCAAGAACCGCATCGAGCCGCACGAGCCCGTCGACAAGGACCTCTACGAGCTTCCGCCCGAGGAGGCCAAGGGCATCCCCCAGGTGCCGAACTCGCTGCAGGACTCGCTCGACGCTCTCGCCGCCGACCACGCCTTCCTCCTCGAGGGCAACGTCTTCACGGCAGAGCTGATCGAGACGTGGATCGACTACAAGGTCGAGAACGAGATCAAGCCGCTCGCGCAGCGCCCGCACCCGTTCGAGTACGAGCTGTACTACGGCGTCTGAGTTCCGCTCACGTATGAAAGGGCTCCGGGGAAACCCGGGGCCCTTTCATCGTTCGCGACCCGGGCGGCCCGCTGCAGCTTGATCACCGTAGAACAGCTGCTCGAACAGCCGGCGGGCTCGGCGGGTCGCGGCGAGATAGTCCTCTTCGACCTGGCTCGCTGAGCGAGGCGGATACTCGAGCAGGCGTCCGATGCCGTCGAGCCGCTTGCGGTCGACGGGGAGCACATCGCTCGTCTGCCCGGACAGCAGGGTGTTCGCAGACCGCAGGCGGCTCGCCAGCCTCCAGGATGCGGCGAGGCGGTCCGCGGCCGGCTCGGGAATGAGCCCCTCCGCCGTCGGCCACGCGCAGCGCCTTCATCGTCGACGTCGTACGCAGACGCCGGGATGCGGTGGGCGTGCTCGAGCTGGAGCAGCTGCACGAGCCACTCCACGTCGCTGAGCGAGCCGGGCCCCAGTTTCAGGTGGCGGGCCGGGTCGACACCCTGCGGCAGCCGCTCGCTCTCGACTCGGGCCTTGATCCGCTTGATCTCACGCACGGCTTGGGGATCGACGGATGCCGGATACCGGACCTCGTCGGCGAGGGCCGTGAACTCGCGGATGAGTTTGACGCTCCCCGCCACGCCACGCGCACGCAGGAGGGCCTGCGCCTCCCAGGACTGCGACCAGCGACGGTAGTACTCGACGTAGGCGTCGAGCGACCGCGCAAGCGGCCCGTTGCGTCCTTCTGGACGGAGATCCGCGTCGAGGTCGAGCGGAACGCGCGAGTCTTCGGAGTGTCGGCGGAGAGCCGTCACGAGCTGCAGCGCGAGCTCGCTGGCACGCTGGGGATCCACGCCGTTGGGCCGGTAGATGTACATGACGTCGGCATCCGAGCCGAATCCGAGTTCGCCGCCGCCGAAGCGCCCCATCGCGATGACGGAGAAGTCCAAACCGGCGTCTTCGGGCGGGACGATCTCGCGACGCACAGCGCGCAGCGTCGCCTGGATGGCGACCTCGGTGATCGTCGTGAGCGACTCGGCGAGCTCTTCCACCGAGATCACCCCGAGGATCGCCGCCATGGCCGTGCGCAGCAGCTCGCGACGACGCAGGGTCCGGACGGATCGCATGGCGTCTTCGATCCCGTCGTGGCGCATCTGGATCGCGCGCGCCTCCTGCTGCAGGGCGACGCCCGAGCGGGGCTTCAGCTGCTCGTCGTCGTCGAGCCAGGCGACCGATTCGGGGGTCCACTCCATGAGCTCGCCGACGTAGCGTGAGCCCGACAGCACGCGCGTGAGACTCTCGGCGGCCGCGGACGAATCGCGCAGCATCCGCAGGAACCACGGGCTGTTGCCGAGCCGCTCACTGATCCGGCGGAAGGCGAGCAGGCCGTAGTCGGGATCTGCTCCATCGGCGAACCACCGGATCATGACCGGCATGAGATGCCGCTGGATCGTGGACTTCCGGCTCAGCCCGGTCGTGAGCGCGGCGATGTGGCGAAGCGCCCCGGCGGGATCGGCGAAGCCGATCGCGGCGAGCCGGTCATGTGCCTGCTCCGTCGAGAGTGCGCGTTCCTCGGCGGGGAGTGCGGCGACCGCCGAGAGCAGCGGTCGATAGAACAGACGGACATGGATGTCGCGGACCTCGCGCTTGACCGACTCCCAGACCTCCCACACCCCCTGACCCGTGTCGGCCAGGCGCGAAGCGCGTGCGAGCACTCGCAGCTCGTCCGGACGGGAGGGCATCAGGTGCGTGCGCCGCAGCTGACGGAGCTGAACGCGGTGCTCCAGTACGCGCAGCACACGGTAGTCGCGTGCGAAGGTGGCGGCATCCGATCGCCCGATGTATCCCTCGGCGACCAGCGCGTCCAGGGCTTCGAGCGTGCCGCGCTGTCGGATGCGGTCGTCACTGAGGCCGTGGACGAGTTGCAGCAGCTGGACCGTGAACTCGACGTCGCGGATGCCGCCGGGCCCGAGCTTGAGCTGGTGCGGGAGCTCGCCGGACGGGATGTGCTCGGTCACCCGCTCGCGCATGCGCTGCACGTTGTCGACGAAGTTCTCGCGAGCCGCGCTCGTCCACACCTTCGGCTGGACTGCTCCGATGTAGGCGGCGCCGAGCTCGACATCCCCTGCGATCGGACGCGCCTTGAGAAGCGCCTGGAACTCCCAGCCCTTCGCCCAGCGGTCGTAGTAGGACAGGTGCGAGTCCAGCGTGCGCACGAGAGCGCCCTGTTTGCCTTCGGGCCGGAGGTTCGCGTCGACCTCCCACAGCGCGGGCTCGATCTCGGCCCCGGACACTCCCCGCATCGTGAGCACGGCCAGCCTCGTGGCGATGTCGACCACACGGCTCTCGCCGACCTGCTCGAGCAGCTCGTCGTCGGCACTCGCGACGAAGATGACGTCCACGTCGCTCACGTAGTTGAGCTCGCGAGCGCCCGTCTTGCCCATGCCGATGATCGCGAGGCGCGTCCGCGCGACCTGATCATGCGGGACCGATCCGGCGCCGGCCGAGATCTTCGTCCGGGCGACGGCGAGCGAGGCCTCGAGCGCTGCGCCGGCCGCGTCGGCGAGGATCCCTGCCACCGAGGCGAGCTCGTCGACCGGATTCGCCGCGAGGAGGTCGAACGCGGCGATCCTGGCCAGCATCGTGCGGTAGCGGATGCGCAGTGCGAGCCAGGCCTGCTCGTCTCCGGTGGCGGCGAAGCCGCCGTGTGCGCCCACCGAGTCGAGCAGCGCGGAGACGAGCTCCTCCGTGCCCGGGAGTGCGTCTCCGGCACCCGCGAGGGCGGCAAGCTCTTCGGGATGCCGCAGATAGAAGTCGCCGAAGCCCGAGGAAGCTCCCAGCAGCGCCCACAGCGCGCGCCATCCGCGGGCATCTCGGCGGAGCTCACGTACGGGGGCAGCGTCACGGCGCGAGATGCGTGCGAGCGCGCCCAGCGCTCCGTCCGGATCGGCCGCCGAAGCCACGGCATCCGTCAGCAGCGCGTCCCGGTCGAGGCCGAGGGTCTGCTCGAGCTCGTCGAGCAGGTCGACTGCCGCAGCGAGGTCGCCGAAGCCGAGTCGTGCGAGCCCCGTGAGGGCTGTGGACCGTTCGCTAGCCGACATCGTCCCGGGCGGGAGTCAGAGCATTTCGAGGTTGCTCTTGAGCTCGAACGGCGTCACCTGGCTGCGGTACTCCTGCCACTCCGTGCGCTTGTTGAGGAGCACGTAGTTGAAGACCTGCTCGCCGAGGGTTTCGGCGACGAGCTCGGACTCCTCCATGTACTCGAGCGCGTGGTCGAGGCTCGCAGGCAGCGGCGCGTAGCCGAGCGCCCGCCGCTCGCCGTCGGTGAGCGACCAGACGTTGTCTTCGGCCTCGGGCGGGAGCTCGTACTCCTCTTCGATGCCCTTCAGCCCGGCCGCGAGCATGAGCGCGTACGCGAGGTAGGGGTTCGCCGCGGAGTCGAGCGCGCGGTACTCGACCCGCGAGGACTGGCCCTTGCTCGGCTTGTAGAGCGGCACCCGGACGAGGGCCGAGCGATTGTTGTGACCCCAGCAGATGAAGCTCGGCGCTTCGTCGCCGCCCCACAGTCGCTTGTAGGAGTTCACGAACTGGTTGGTGACCGCCGAGATCTCATTGGCGTGCCGGAGGAGACCCGCGATGAACTGCCGGCCGACCTTGGAGAGCTGGTACTGGGCGCCCTCTTCGTAGAAGGCGTTGACGTCGCCCTCGAACAGAGACATGTGCGTGTGCATGCCGCTGCCGGGCTGACCGCTGATCGGCTTCGGCATGAACGTCGCGTAGACGCCCTGCTCGATGGCGACCTCTTTGATGACCGTGCGGAAGGTCATGATGTTGTCGGCCGTCGCCAGAGCGTCGGCGTAACGCAGGTCGATCTCGTTCTGACCCGGTCCGCCCTCGTGATGGCTGAACTCGACGGAGATCCCGAGGTCTTCCAGCATCCGCACCGACCGACGACGGAAGTCGTGGGCGGTTCCGCCGGGAACGTTGTCGAAGTAGCCGGCGGAGTCGACCGGTTCAGGTCCGTCCGCGCCGAACGACGACGACTTCAGCAGATAGAACTCGATCTCGGGGTGCGTGTAGAACGTGAACCCGGCATCGGCGGCCTTCGCCAGCGCGCGCTTGAGGACGTGGCGCGGATCGGCGACCGCGGGCTGCTCGTCCGGCGTGGTGATGTCGCAGAACATCCGCGCCGTCGGGTCGATCTCGCCGCGCCAGGGCAGGATCTGGAACGTCGTGGGGTCGGGATGCGCCAGGAGGTCCGACTCGTAGGAGCGGGTGAGTCCCTCGATCGCGGAGCCGTCGAAGCCCAGCCCCTCGCTGAAGGCCCCTTCGACCTCGGCGGGCGCGATCGCGACCGACTTCAGGGTGCCGATGACGTCGGTGAACCACAGGCGGACGAACTTGACGCCCCGTTCCTCGATCGTGCGCAGAACGAAGTCACGCTGCTTGTCCATCTGATCCTCTCGCGGCCGTCAGGGCCAGCCTATTGGGCGTTGTCGTCCGTCGCGGACGAGCCCCACGCGTCATCGCGCGCCTCATCCTCGGCCCAGGCCCGCGAGCGTTCGCGCAGGACCTGAGGGGCGTTGGCGGCCTCTTCCTCGGTCTCGAAGGGTCCGGCCCGATCAATCGCGGGAGACTCGAAGCCCTTCTCGACCTTTCCGGTCGTCAGGTTGTACCAGTACTTCTCACTGCCACCGGTCATGGAGCCCCCTTCGGTCCCTCTCGATCCTACTGATCGCTCAGCCGGCGCTGGATAGGCTGAGCGCATGGGAGCGAAGGCGAAACGCGCGGTCGGTGTGGACATCGGCGGCACCGGAATCAAAGCGGGCATCGTGGACCTGGAAGCGGGGGTCCTGGCGAGCGACCGCGTCAAGGTCGCCACTCCCGCCGGCGCCGAACCGGCCGACGTGCTGCTCGCCGTCCGCACGGTCCTCCAGACGCTGGGCGTGGCGGACGATCACGACGTGCATCTCGGCGTGGCATTTCCTGCGATCGTCAAGGGCGGCCGAACGCTTTCGGCCGCGAACGTCTCGGACAAGTGGATCGGGTTCGAGGCGGAGAAGTTCTTCGAGGACGGTCTGGGACGCGGCATCCACTTCGCCAATGACGCGGATGTCGCGGGCGTGGCCGAACTTCGCTACGGCGCGGCGAAGGACCAGAACGGCCTCGTGATCCTCACGACGCTCGGCACCGGGATCGGCTCGGCGATGATCTACGACGGGGTGCTGGTGCCCAACAGCGAACTGGGCCACGTCCAGCGCGCCAAGGAGAAGGGCGACGCCGAGAGCTATGCGGCGTACTCCGCGATGGAGCGCGAAGACCTGAGCTGGGAGGAATGGTCCGAGCGCCTCGAGTGGTACTACCGCTACGTCGAGTTCTTGTTCAGCCCCGACCTGTTCATCGTCGGCGGTGGCGTGTCGAAGCACTCGGCGAAGTTCCTGCCGCTGCTCGACATCCAGACGCCGATCGTGCCCGCGGTGCACCGCAACAACGCGGGGATCATCGGGGCCGCCGCGCTGGCGCTCGGCTG
>CAVPED010000003.1:0-319008 GCA_963702815.1 uncultured Actinomycetota bacterium
CTGGTAGTCATCGCGGACGTCTTCATACCCATGCCGGCCGTCGATGTGCAGGATGTCGGCGAAGCCCTCTCCGAACTTGCTGCGGGAGTCGTGGAAATACCCTCGTTGCAGCTGGACTGAGTCCGGGTAGTCCCCCGATGCGATCTCCCGGACATACTCGTAGACATCAGTGCCGTAGAAGCCCGCGTGGTCGTCACCTTCCCAGCTGTCTAGCGCGTAGATCGTCGTGCTGACGCCTAAGCGGCTGACCGCCTCGGCGAAGGCGAAGCATGAGAAGCCGAAGTGGGTGCCGAGTTCGACAATCTGCGACGGCCGCATGACGTCGGCCAACCACGCCGCGAAGGGCGCGTGTGAGGTCCACGCCGATACGGGGTAGTGGGCGGGCAGCCAGTATGCCGCGGGAGTACGCCAGAATGGCCGGACCGGGGCATTCGGAAGTGCTCTGCTCGTATTTCGTATACTTGCGGCCATGTGAAAGTACCTCGGCTTCTTCGCTGATTGAGCAAAGCCTATGCCGACCCGCCATCGCCCGCGAATTGGAGACGGGCTCCAGCGTGATCGCCCGCCGTCCCATTGGGTGCTGCCCGCCCGATTGTCACGCTCCATCGCGGGATGCGCCGTACCGCGTGCTCCAGGCTTTCTCGCCCGCCAGCTCCAGAGCCGTCGAGCGGTAATCGCGCGACAGCCGCGGCCACCGCGCCACAGTCGCACGCCAAGGTGAGCGAATGCGCAGAGGAGCGCTCACCGCGGTTCGCCGGTCCCGACGAGCGACGAAGGCGCCGTGGCCTGTCGCGCTCGCCACCGTGGCGCTGTCGAGGAGACCGAGCGCCCACCACTTTCCTTCGCCCCGGGACAGAGCAGCATCGACCACGGACAGGTTTCGAGGCTTCACCCGAGAGAACTGATGGAGGAGCACGCGGACGAGGCGCCGGGCCGCACGAGTCCCGCCGACCGGAGCCCCGGCGACGACTCCGTGACGACTGGCGGGGAGTTGAGCATCCGGGACGACGGTCTGCCGCGCGCGGACCATAAGCGAGCGCATGTCTTCCGTCCGGCGACTGATCGTCGCAGTGAGATGATCGGGGCCGTTCAAGACGTCACGGAGGGCAACACGCCGCGCCGCCGCGGATCCGTACTGCAGGCACAGCAGGTGGTTCACGTCCTGCGCGAATGACGAGGAGAGCACTCCGCCGCCTCTCGCGTGAGGCGGAGTGGATCAGGGCGGCGACGATGCGGTTGCGCAACTGGTAGTAGGCCTGCCAATCGAGTCCGTCGTCCTTGCCCGGTCCACGGCATGTGCCACAGCGCGGCACCCGGAAGCGTCACCGTCGGCACGCCGGCGGCGGCGGCCCGCAGCCCGAACTCCGCATCGTCCCACTTGATGAAGAGCGGCAGCGACGCTCCGACCCGGCGTACCGAGGCCGAGCGGCACGAGGCACATCCACCAGCCGTTGAAGTCGACATCGTGTCGGCGGCGAAGCGCCGGGGTGGTGTCGATCGTCGCGACCGCGAGGTCCACGGGGCCAAGGAGGACTCCACCGAGGTCCACCAGAATCCTCGCCGCGCGATCCTCTCACCGACGGAGTGGAGCAGGGTGCGATCAGTGAGGCTCAGCATGTGCGCGCCGACGATCGTCTCGCCGAGGCTCGGGACGCGAACGCGAGCATGCGCCGGATCGACTCCGGCTCGAGCAGCACATCGTCGTCGAGCAGCAGTGCGTGGGTCGCGTGCTCGTCGAGCGACTCGATCATGCCGCGGCTGAATCCACCCGATCCGCCGAGGTTGCGCTGCTCGATCGACCTTCAGCCGTTCGCCGAGCGCGGCGGCAGCAGCCTCGAACCCCGGGGCGTCGCGAACCGGCGCGATCACCTTGATCGACGACGATGACCCGCACCAACTGGCCGATCGCATCGTCGTCGGCGGCGAGACGCTTCGAGCACGCTCCACGCAGTCCACGCCGCGATTGTGGGTGGTGATGCAGACGGTCGCCGTGGCCGTGTCCGCGTCGTTCGCGAGCCAGGCGCCCATCGCGGATGGTCGTGCCCTCGCTGCCGGCCTCGATCTCGAGCCAGAACCACGGTCACCCGCTCGATAGCGGATGTCCCACGGAGAAGTGACCGTCACCGCCTGGACTGTCGGCAAGGACGCGCCGCCCGCACCTCGTCGATCGGCAGCGCACACGGATACCGTCGCGGGCCCGTCGAACTCGCCCGACGACCGTGACCCGGTCGACGTCAGTGTGCGCACTCCAGTATCCGGCGCGGGAAGACGCCCGAAGTACGTCGCGAGGGATGCCGTCGCTCCCGGCGCGATCCTGAGACTCGACCGTTCCCACGACACGCGCCGCGGTGCGGCGCCGCACGTAGAGCGCGCGGCCGCCTCGTCTCCAGGCTGCGGGAAGAGGATGCGCTGGACGCTCCGCGAGTGCGAGCGCCCTGCGGCATCGGCCCGCTACTTCTCGTCGATGCGGATCGTCGCCGCGACGGGACCGATCGTGGTCGCGCGCCTTCGATGGTGAAGCCCGCACCCTGCATGAGCGAGTGCGAGGCTCCGACGCTGATGCCCGAGACGTTCGCATTCACGACGTAGCGTCCCGGGCTGAGCTGCGCGCCGTCAACGGCGATATCGACAGACGTCGCGACCGTCGAGCGGCGCAAGTCGAAGCTCCAGCAGATCGGTGTTGGACGCGAGCGCCATCTGGCCCATGCGCCGTGTCGATGCTGAATCCGATCGCCCACTCGCTCGACCGGCAGATACGACCTGCACGTGCACGCGCATCACGAAGCGACTCGCCGACGGCGAAGGTCTCGCGGGCCACGCCGTCGCGTCGAGCGATCTCGATGCGCTCGATCGCCATCGCGGTGCTGATCTCGTCGGGACGCGCCTTGCCGACGCGCGTTGTCCGCGAGGAGCTCGCGGAATCGCTCGATGGCCGTGACCGGGATCCCGTCGAAGACCATCTGACCGCGGTTCATGACGATGACGCGGTCGCAGAGCGCCGCGATCTGGTCGAGCGCGTGGCTGACGATGATGATCGTGCGCCCCTCCGACTGGAACTCGCGGATCTTGTCGAGGCACTTGCTGCTGGAACTGCTCGTCACCGACGGCGAGCACCTCGTCGACGAGGAGGATGTCGGGGTCGGTGTGCACGGCGATCGCGAACGCGAGGCGCACGTACATGCCCGACGAGTAGAACTTGATCTGCGTGTCGATGAAGTCGCCGACGCCGGAGAACTCGAGGATCGCGTCGAACTGCGCCGCGGTCTCTTCCGCGCTCAGCCCGAGCACGGACGCGTTGAGGAAGACGTTCTCGCGACCGGTGAGGTCCGGGTGGAATCCCGCACCGAGCTCGAGCAGCGCGGCGATGCGCCCGCGCTGCTCGACCGTGCCCGACGTCGGCTGGATGATGCCGCCGATGACCTTCAGCAGCGTGCTCTTGCCGGAGCCGTTGTGCCCGATCAGGCCGATCGTGCTGCCGGCGCGGATGTCGAGACTGACGTCGCTGAGCGCCCAGAAGTCCTGCTTGTGGCGCGCGGCCCGCGCGCCCGAGCGTGACGATCCGCTCCTTGAGCGACGAGTCCTTGCGCACCGTGAATCGCTTCGAGACCTTCGAGATGCGGACGACCTCGGGTCGAGGCCGACGTCGAGGATGCCGGCGTGATCATGAGGTCATGCTCACAGTTCCTGGGCGAAGTCGCCCTGCAGGCGCAGGAAGACGCGGTGGCTGACCAGCAGCAGGACGAGTCCGATCACGAAGGGCGATCACGCAGTCGGAGCAGCAGGTCGGACGGCTGCTGCCAGCGTCGTCGCCGGCGACCCAGAACGCTCGCTGGAAGCCCGAGGATCGCCAGCGTCAGCGGGTTGTTCGTGTAGATCTCGAGCAGGATCGGGTTCGTGATGATCGAGTGCTGACCATCTGCCACGAGTAGACGACCGGCGACATCCAGAACAGCAGCATCGTCGCCACCTCGACGAGGTACTGGATGTCGCGCAGGTAGACGTTGACCGCGGAGAAGAACAGAGCGAACGCGAGGCCGTAGACGAGCGAGCACAGCGAGCGACGGGATCGCGTAGAGGATCTCGAGCGTGCAGCGGCGGCTGCCCCGACGAGCACAGTCGCGATGAGCAGCACGACGAGCTGGACGCCGAAGTTGAAGAGCGCCGGACCCGGCGCTCGCGAGCGGGAAGACCTCGCGCGGCATGTAGACCTTCTTGACCAGGCCGGCGTTCGCGATGATCGATCCGGTGCCGCCGACGGCGATCTCCTGGAACAGCCCCATCGCCGTCAGCCCGGTGAAGACGAAGATCGCGAAGTCGGGGATGCCCGCGGGCGGCGCCGAGGAAGTGTCCGAGGACGACGAAGTAGATCGCGAGCTGCACGAGCGGCCGGGCGAGCGCCCAGAGGAAGCCGAGCGCCGAGTCCTTGTACCGGGCCTTGAGGTCGCGTCGCACCAGCAGATCCCAGCATCTCGCGGTGATCGAGGACGTCGCGCGACGGACCGCCAAATGCTTCGCGGACCGATGCCGGAGACCGCACCGACGCTTCGCAGCGGCAGTCGCCGCGAGGTCGGGCGAAACGCGCCTCGCGACGGGCGTCAAATCGGGCATAACTGTGACGATCCTATCCTCGGCGTGGCGCGCAGGCTGGCGAGTCACCGGCCGACGCGCACCGCCGCGGACGGCGGCGCAGGACGCGCCGCACCGCCGCGTACGCGCTCGAGCCGCGCAGCTGACGGCGTCGAGTCGGGCTCCGCTCCTGGGCGGTGCAGCCGCACGTACATGCGCGCGAAGTCGCGGCAGCGTGCCGTAGTCGACGGGCCGAGCCGCCGCAGGAACTGGATCTGGTGCATCGTCGTCTCGGGCATCGTGCTCGACATCTGATCGAGGTTGTAGTCCAGCGCGGTGTAGCTCGATGCGATGTAGTCCGCGGTTGGCGATCGTGCGGGTGTGGAAGCCGAGCTCTCCGGCGGCGTAGGCCGGCATGCGCTCCAGAACGTGGGCGAGGCCGCCGTCGTGGTAGGCCTCGGCGCCGCCGAACTCGTCGTAGGTCCACTCATGCTCGACGAGGAGCCGAAGCGCCGCGGGACGCGCGAAGAACATCGAGCCGAACGGCGCGAGCGGCGAGACCTCGTCGACGGGCACGCGGATGCCGAGTTCCCGCGCACAGCTCCTCGAACGCCGGGCTTGTTCGCCCACCAGCCGTGGCCCAGGCTCGGGTACCCGAGGTGGATCATCGGCGGGAAGACCAGCCCGAGGCCCGGCTCCCGCTGGAAGAGGCCGACGACGTTCGCGGCGTATCCGGGGCTGTTCAGCAGGTTGGTGAACTGCTGACGCTTGAAGTGCCGACCGACGTTGTAGGCGTCCTGAGGCGTCTTCTTGGAGTGGAGCTTGACGACGAGGTCGTACTCGTCGCCGAGCAGCAGGTCGCGGCATCCGATCAGGAAGGCCGACTGATCCCGCCCGTTGTTGGACGCGACGACTCGCACTTCGACGCGTGCCGCGCGGGGTCCGCGCCGCGATCGCGCGCGGATCGCTCGGCCTTCTCGGCATCCGGCGTCGTGACGACGAGGTCGTAGTCGCCCGGCAGCGTGTCGGCACGGTCGAGCATCTCGTCGGTCATCTCGGGGTAGAAGATGTGCGCGACGACGAGCGGTGCGCAGGGGCGCGTGACGGATCGTAGCTCGAGCATCCACGTCGGGCAGGACCTCGAGCATCGCGGCGTCGGCATTGAGCGTGCGCGGCTCGACGTTGCGTGCGAGATCCGCGTAGATCAGGTCGATGGGGTAGCCGAGCGCTCCGACGGTCTCGAGCGTCCACCGGCCGATGACGGCGAGGTGGTCGAGGTACGGCGGCCACTGGAAGAACGGTCGCCGCTTGAGCGTCGGGCAGCCCGCCTCGATCAGCTGCTCCGCGTAGAGCACCGCGTGGTTCTCGACCTTGTCGGTCAGGGTCGGGAAGGCGACCTCGCCGACGAACCCCAGCTCGGTGAAGTGCTCGGTGAAGACTCCCTCGTGCTTGACGACGGCATCCGAGTAGCTGTTCATCGCCGGCAGATCACGCCAGTAGTCGATGCCACTCGCTCGGACAGGAACATCTCGCGGCGCACCGCCACCCAGTACGACTGGAGGTGGTAGGGCAGATAGCCGGAGTCGGTGAACGGATGCGGCTCCACCCGCACGTGGTCGGTCATTCCCCAGAAGTGCAGCGGCTCGCTGATCCATCCGCTCGAACAGCGGACCGAACGGCCGCACCGGTCCGAACCAGGTGTCGTTGGCGAGGACAACCTCGTCGTACTCGGCGATCGCGTCGCCGACGGCATCGAGCCCGCCTTGTAGCCCCAGATGTCGAAGCCGCGATTCTCGCGGACGATGATCTCGTCGGCGACGGGCTCGAGCGCGCGATCGGCCCGCGTCGGTCAATGCGCCGTTGACGACGACGAGGATGCGGTCGCAGTGCTCGCGCAGGTGCGTGAGCGCGTAGGGGATGTACTCCTCGACGTCGCCGCGCGACGTCGTACACGACGTAGATCAGCAGACGTCGGCCGCGCTGCGGGGAACGGCGACGCATCGCTGGCGGGAAAGGTGATCGAGTTCGGCGGTCTTCATCGCAGCTCCTCCGTGCGTCGCCGCGCAGCACGCGACGCAGGATGCGCACGCCCCGACGCACGATACTTCAGCGCGACGAACGATGCGCGAACGCGAGGTCGTAGAGCGGCATGAGGACGCGCGAGACGCGCGGATGATTCAACGCGGATGTACATCCGCGAGAGTGCGACGATCCCCGCCGTGTCCGGTCATCGCCCGCCCGCTGCAGGAGCTGGATCTGCTCGACGGGCCAGCCGCGCGTCGTCGAGAAGAGCTTGTCGACCTTGGACTCGAGGGCCGTGTGACTGATCGCCGCGTGCTCGCGTCAGCACAGTGCGCGCGTGATACCCGAGCTCAGCCGCCGCGTACGCGACGAGGCGCTCCTGCACGCTGGGCGAGGTCGCGGTAGCGATGACCGAGCCGCGCTTGCCGTAGTCGCCGATAGCGCCAGCGCTTGCTGCATGAGCGAGACGGAGCGCCTCGGGCCGTCCGATCCACATGCCGCCGAATGGCGCGAGGGGCGAGACCGCGTCGAACGGCACGCGGATGCCGAGCTGCGCGCAGAGCTCCTCGCGCGGCTTCGCGAGGCCGCCCCACCCGCTGCCCCATGGTCGGTAGCCGATGTGCATCATCGGCGGGAAGACGAACTCCCAGCCCGGGCTCCTGTCTGGAACAGCGCAAGGAGATTCGCCGACATAGCCCGGGCTGTCCAGCAGATTCTCGTACTGGTACCGCCGGAAGTAGCGCCGGACGTTGACGGTCTTGTCGACGCATCCGCCGCGCGTGGACCTTCACGACGAGGTCGTATCGCCCGCCAAGCAGGACGTCGCGGCAGCCGACGAAGAAGTCGCTCATGTCGCGTCCGCGGCTGGCCGGCGTGACCCGGACGTCGAACGAGCGCCGCAGGGGGTCGTCGGCGCCTTCCAGCAGGCGCTGGAGCTTCTCCGCCCTCTTGCCGTCGGTCGTCGTGACGAACAGGTCGTACGGGGACGGGAGGTAAGCGAGGCGTGCAGAAGAGCTCGTGCACCGAGTCGAGGTCGCTCACGTGGACGATCACCGCGATGCGGAACGGCGAGGCGTGGTCGTATGCGACGTCGTGTCGGGCAGCACTTCGAGCATGCCGCCGATCGCGTACAGCGCCTTCGGCTGAACCGTTCGCGCGAGGTTCTGCCAAGATCGGCGCGAGGGGGAAGCCGAGCGTCGTCGACATGATCGAGGATCTCCCGACCGATGACGGCGAATCGATCGAGGTACGGCGGGTACTGCAGGAACACCGCGCGCATGAGAAGTGGGCATCCGTCGTCCAGGAGCAGAGCAGGAGTGAAGAGCGCCGGGTCGGCACTCGGGTAAGTCCGCGGCGGGGAACGCGTAAGCGACGTTCGCGACCTGCGCGAGCCGATGTGACGCGAGGAACGTCCGCTTCCTCCTGCGGGCGCGCCGTGCGCGACCGCTCGGACCCCAGTACCGCACCCATGCGCCGGAGGCGAGACGCTGTCGCGCCGAGCGCGGTCCACGACCACGGCAGGAGCGGGCCGGGGAATCCCGCGTCGGAGAAGGTCTCCGACTGTCCGCCGGCATTCTCGACCATCGCCCACACCTGCGCCGGGTCGATGGCCATCCGCTCGAGCACGGGGCGAAATCGTGACACGGGCCGAACCAGGAGTCGCCGGTGAGCACGACCTCGTCGAACCGCGCGATCGCCTCCGTCGATCGTCGACCGCCTGTGCGTACGACGCGGGATCGAACCCGGTGGACGAGCACCGACAAGATGCCGTCGGACAGCCTCGCGAAGGCGCGCGATCTCGGACTCCGGACCGTACGTCGGGCACGATTGCGACGATGCCGCTGGCATGCGCGCGCAGACGCCTCGAGCGCGTGGAACACGAAGTCATCGATCCGACGATCCGCGCGAGATATCGCGTAGACGATGAGCCGGCGGTCTCCGATCGCGGCGTGGCTGTCGGCTGCACCCGGTAGCACGTCGACAATCATCTGCACGCTCGCGTCACTCAGCTCACGCCCTGCTGCAGGGCCTTGAGCAGGTATGCGCCGTACCCGCTCTTGACCAGCGGCTCCGCGCGCTCGCGCAGTTCGTCGTCGGTCAGGAAGCCCATGCGCCACGCGACCTCCTCGGGGCATCCGATGGACAGACCCTGGCGCTTCTCGACCGTGCGGATGAAGTCCGTCGCCTCGCTGAGCGAGTCGAATGTGCCGGTGTCGAGCCACGCGGTCCCACGCGGAAGCAGCTCGACCTTGAGGTCGCCTCGCTCCAGGTAGGCCTTGTTGACGTCGGTGATCTCGAGCTCGCCACGCGGTGAGGGCGTCAGATTCTTCGCGATCTCGACCACGTCGTTGTCGTAGAAGTAGAGCCCGGGAACGGCGTAGTTGCTCTTCGGCTGGGCCGGCTTCTCCTCGAGCGAGACGACGCTGCCCGTCGGCGTCGAACTCGACCACGCCGTACGCGGTCGGGTCGTCCACCCAGTAGCCGAACACGACACCGCCCGTCAGGTCGTGTACTGCCGCAGCCGCGTGCCCATGCCCTGACCGTAGAAGATGTTGTCGCCGAGCACGAGCGCGACCGAGTCGCCGCCGATGTGCTCCTCGCCGAGGATGAACGCCTGCGCGAGTCCGTCGGGCGACGGCTGCGTCTTGTACGTGATCGAGACGCCGAATCGCGAGCCGTCCCCCAGCAGCCGCTGGAACTGATCGGCGTCCTGCGGCGTCGTGATGATGAGGATGTCGCGGATGCCCGCGAGGATCAGCGTCGACAGCGGGTAGTAGATCATCGGCTTGTCGTACACCGGGACCAGCTGCTTCGAGATGCCGAGGGTGATCGGGTGGAGCCGGGAGCCCGTGCCGCCGGCCAGGATGATGCCGCGCATGCCTCTAGTCTCCGGCATGCGCCGAGGAGCGCCAAACCGGACGCCGACGCCGCGCCCGGTACTCTGGAAGGATGCGCAGACTCCTCGTCACCGGCGGTGCCGGTTTCATCGGCTCGAACTTCGTCCACCACGTCCTCGAGCACACCGACGACCACGTCACGGTCCTCGACAAGCTCACCTACGCCGGCAACCTGCGCCTCGCTCGATGGACTTCCGGCCGACCGGTTCACGTTCGTCCAGGGCGACATCGCCGACGCGGCCCTCGTCGACGAGCTCTTCGCGCGAGTGGACGCCGTCGTGCACTACGCCGCGGAGTCGCACAACGACAACTCGCTCCACGACCCGCGCCCGTTCCTCGACACGAACATCATCGGCACGTACACGCTGCTCGAGGCGGCGCGCCGGCACGACCGCCGCTTCCACCACATCTCCACCGACGAGGTGTACGGCGACCTCGAGCTCGACGACCCGGCGCGGTTCACCGAGCAGACGCCGTACAACCCCTCCTCCCCGTACTCGTCGACGAAGGCCGGCAGCGACCTGCTGGTGCGCGCGTGGGTGCGCTCCTTCGGCGTGCGGGCCACGATCTCGAACTGCTCGAACAACTACGGCCCGTACCAGCACGTCGAGAAGTTCATCCCGCGGCAGATCACGAACGTGATCCGCGGCATCCGTCCGAAGCTCTACGGCAGCGGGCGAGAACGTGCGCGACTGGATCCACGCAGACGACCACTCGTCGGCGGTGCTGACGATCCTCGACAAGGGCGAGCATCGGCGAGACCTATCTCATCGGTGCCGACGGCGAGAAGAACAACAAGGACGTCGTCGAGCTGATCCTCGAATCTCATGGGGCGAGCCGCGCGACGCGTACGACCACGTCACCGACCGCGCCGGCCACGACCTGCGGTACGCGATCGACTCGACGAAGCTGCGCACCGAGCTCGGGTGGCAGCCCGCGTACGGGGACTTCGAGGCCGGGCTCGCTGCCACCATCGAGTGGTACCGCGACAACGAGGCCTGGTGGGCGCCGGCGAAGGACGGCGTCGAGGCGTTCTACGCGTCGAAGGGCCAGTGATGACCGAGTTCGGCAAGGCGCTCTCCGCACGCGAGACGACGCATCCCCGGCCTCGTCGTCTTCGACCTGCCGGTGCACGGCGACTCCCGCGGCTGGTTCAAGGAGAACTGGCAGCGCGAGAAGATGATCGCGCTCGGCCTCCCCGACTTCGGACCGGTGCAGAACAACATCTCGTTCAACGACGCGGTCGGGCACGACCCGCGGCATCCACGCGGAGCCGTGGGACAAGTGGGTGTCGGTCGCGACCGGCCGCATCTTCGGCGCGTGGGTCGACCTCCGCGAGGGTCCGACCTTCGGCGCCGTGTTCACCGCCGAGATCGACCCGTCCCGGGCGATCTTCGTCCCCCGCGGCGTCGGCAACTCGTATCAGACGCTCGAACCGGACACCGCCTACACGTATCTCGTCAACGACCACTGGTCGCCGGACGCCGAGTACGCGTTCCTCAACCTCGCGGACGAGACGGCCGCGATCGCGTGGCCGATCCCGCTCGGCCGACGTCGAGATCTCGGCGAAGGACCTCGCGCACCCGCGCCTCGCGGACGTCACGCCGATCGCACCCCGGAAGATCCTCGTCATCGGGGCCGAACGGGCAGCTCGGGCCGCGCACTCCGCGCCGAGTTCGGGGATGCCGCGCATGTCGAGTACGCCGACGCGCGCCGATCTCGATCTCACGCGCTCCGGATCTGCGAGTCGGCGCGCCGCTGGCGCGACTACGACACCATCATCAACGCCGCGGCCTACACCGCGGTCGATGCCGCCGAGACGCCGGTCGGGGCGCGCGATGCGTGGGCTGCGAACGTCGACGGCGTCGCGCGCGCTCGCACGCATCGCCGCCGCGAACGGCATCACGCTCGTGCACGTCTCCAGCGACTACGTCTTCGACGGAACGACGACCGCGCCTACCGCGAGGACGATCGCGTATGCCCCCTCGGCGTCTACGGCCAGACGAAGGCGGCGGGCGACGCGGTCGTCGCGACGGTGCCCGCGCCACTACATCGTCCGCACGACCTGGGTGATCGGCGACGGCAAGAACTTCGTCGCGCACGATGGCCTCGCTCGCCGAGCGCGGCATCGATCCCGAAGGTCGTCGACGATCAGCTCGGCCGACTCACCTTCACGACCGACATCGCGCGGGGCATCCGCCATCTGGCTGGAGTCGATGCCGCGCCCGGGCTCTACAACCTCACCGGCGAGGGAGACCCACGTCGTGGGCAGACATCGCGCGGAGTCTTCGGCTCTCTCGGGACACGACCCGGCACGGGTCACAGGCGTGACGACCGACGAGTATTTCGCCTCGGCCGGCCGGACCGGTGGCGCCCGGCCTCGCAACAGCGTCCTCGACCTCGACGAAGTCGCTGCCGACGGGTTTCGAGCCGCCCGACGCCGAGGCATCGTGGCCGGCGATACCTGGGGCTCCCCCAGAACTGACGGCCGCGGGTCTCAGAAGTCGCCGCACTGGTCGATGCGGTACAGGCGCGTATCGCCGTCCGTCTCGACGAGGGTGAACAGCCCGGCCTCGACCGCGGCGTGCGGTCCGGGGAAATGGTTTCCCGCCGGATCTCCCCCGCCGAAAGCGTGGGGGCTGAATGTCACGTATCGCACCCGAAGCCGATCGAGCGCGGCGCATACCTCGGGGTCGGTCTCGATTTCTGCGAGGTGCCAGGCCAGAGTCACACGATCAGCGTCCCACTGCCCGTTCACGTGAGGGAAGACGGGCTCGCGATCGCCGAAGACGAGGGTCCACGCGGACCCGTCCCAAGGATCACCCAGGACGAGCTGATCGGCCGGAACGGTATCGCCGAGACGCGCGAAGAAGTCGATCTGACTCAGCGAGACGACTTCGCTCTCAGCCGCCGTGTCGGGCATGCGAAAGACAGAAGCGACCGCTCCGCTCATGCCGCTGAGGACGAGCGTCGTTGCCGAACCGGCGACGACCAGCCACGTGGAGAGAACCGCGAGCAGGCGACGCGGTCGGATGCGAACGCGAACGCGTGCCCACTCGGACGCGGCGACGATGCCGAGTGTCGCCAACGGGATGCCGAGGATCGGGAGCGCGGAACTCAGCCGGTACTTGTCCTTGTACCACAGGGCGGTCATGAGCTTCGTGACGACGTCGTCCGTTCCGGCCGCAAGCGCGAAGAGCACTGCTATCAGCACGTAGGAAGCGACGACCCAGCGCAGTCGGCGACGACGCCACGCGACCACCGCGCCGAGCAACACGGCGGCGGCCAGGAGAAAAGAGGGCCAGGTCGACCCCGTCCCGACGCCCGTCAGCCAGGACTGGATGGAAACCTGCACCAGACCGAGCCAGACCGGCTGGATCGCCTCCGCCTGGGGCCCTCCCAGCCGATCCTCCAGCGGTCGCTCGAACAGCCCGAGGCGGAACACCACGTACCACAGCCCGGCGGCGCTGACCAGGAGCACAGCCACCGCCCCCAGGACGAGTGCCGCGCCGACGCGACGACGCGCCCTGCCGCCGGCCGCCCATCCCCGGCGTAGCGCGGCGATCACGACACCGACGACGGGCACAGCCAGGATCAGCGCCCACGTCGCGAGCACGCGCGGCTGCGCCGCCGCGACGGCTGCCGTCGTCAGCACCGTTCCCGCGAGAGCGGCTGCCACCACCCTTCCGCGCAGCACCGGTCGCGCGGCGCGCCAGCCTCGCCACGCCAGCACGGGAACGGCGACGGCCGCAGGCAGAAGGGCGGTGGCAAGGAAGGTGGGGTAGAGCGTGCCCCAGGAAAGAAGCGCGTACGGCATCGCCCCGAAGGACGCAGCGAGGGGAAGCGAAACGAGAAGGACGGTCGTCGGGACGACGCGAGGCAGGCATACCTGCGCGAGCCACGCCGCGCCCGGAAGCCAGACGACGCCGCTCACAGCGAGCCACGCCGAGTTCACTGCCACCGGGATCGCCGCACCGCTCACCTGCACGACGAGCACGACCAGCGAATGCCAGCCGGACGGGTAGAACGCGAAGGTGCGGTCCGGCTCGATCAGAGTGCGAAGGCTGAGCGACGACGCGTCGCCGTGTTCGAGGATCGAGGCGATCGCCGACATATGAAAGACGTTGTCATACGTCTGGCTGACCAGCTCCGGAGACACGGAGACGAACGCGATCAGGCCGATCACAAGAGCGGATGCGAGCCAGGTGAGGACCGTCGGCCACAGCGCCACTGCGACCGCCGGGGGCGCTGCCAGCCGGCGCCTCAACAGCAGCACGAGAAGGGTGCCCGTCAGCGACAGGACCACCGGCTGCCAGACGGCGAAGGCCAGTCCCAACGGCGCGAACACGATTCCCGCGGCTCCGATCGCAACAATCGAGAGCGGCCCGGCGAGCGCCATGCGCGCGACGATCCCCATTCGCATGGGGGCGAGGACAACGAGCCCCGGCCCCAGGAGCAGCACGAGCGCGACCAGGATCGCGGGTGCGGCCGAGATCCATCCGACCACGGCCACGGCTAGGCGAGCTGGTTCTTCCACATGGTCAGCGCGGAGCCGATCGCCATGTGCATGTCGAGGTACTGGTAGGTGCCCAGGCGCCCGCCGAAAAAGACGTCCTGCTCGCCTTTTGCCAGGTCGCGGTACGCGAGGAGACGGGCACGATCCTCAGCCGTGTTGACTGGATAGTACGGCTCGTCGTCCCGCTCGGCGAAGCGCGAGAACTCTCGCATGATGACGGTCTTGTCGGTCGCATACCGGTCGGCGCGCTCCGGGTGGAAGTGCCTGAACTCGTGGATGCGCGTGTAGGGGACTTCGGCATCCGCGTAGTTCATGACAGGGGTGCCCTGGAAGTCACCGACGTTCAGGACCTCCTCTTCGAAGTCCAGGGTCCGCCAGGACAGAGCGCCTTCCGCATCGTCGAAGTAGCGATCGATCGGTCCGGTGTAGACGATCGGCACCTGGCCCACCGTGGCCGACTTGTTCAGCGGCTGCGACGTGTCGAAGAAATCGACGTTCAGATTCACGTCGATGTTCGGGTGGTCTGCCATTCGCTCGATCCACGCGGTGTACCCCTCGGAGGGGAGGCCCTCCCACGTGTCGTTGAAGTACCGGTTGTCGTACGTGTACCGCACCGGGAGCCGATTGATGACCTCGGCGGGCAGGTTCGTCGGATCGGTCTGCCACTGCTTGGACGTGTAGTCCCGGATGAACGCCTCATAGAGCGGCCGCCCGATCAGGGCGATGGCCTTCTCCTCGAGGTTTGCGGCATTCTTCACGTCGAACTCGCCCGCCTGTGCGTGGATGAGCGCCTTCGCTTCGTCGGGCGTGTACGCGGCGCTGAAGAACTGGTTGATCGTGCCGAGGTTGATCGGCATCGGAAAGACGACGCCCTGGTGGTTCGTGTACACCCGATGCACGTAGGGCGTGAACGTCGTGAAGCGGTTGACGTACTCCCACACGGGCTGATTCGAAGTGTGGAACAGGTGTGCGCCGTACCGGTGCACCTCAATGCCCGTCTCCGGCTCGTCCTCGCTGTACGCATTCCCGCCGATGTGGTGACGCCGGTCGATGACCGTGACCCTGCGACCGGCTGCCGCAGCCCGCTCGGCGATCGTGAGGCCGAAGAAGCCGGAGCCGACGATGAGCAGATCCATGCGTTTCGCCTAGCCTTTCCGAGCGCTGTGGCGTGCCGGTAACAGTTTGGATACGCCGATGCGAACGACTTCGCATCGAGAGAGAACCACGAAGACTCGGACGCGCCTCCGCCTATAGCTGTGCTGCCGCACACCGCAGTTCGGGCCTCTGCAGTACAGTCGCACCAACCGGGATGGAGTACCCTAGAGAGGTTGTCCCCGCTGACCTAGGAGCGCTCTCATCGTGGCTTTGAGAATGACGTCGCGGTCGTAGGCGGCGGCGGTCATGTGGACTTCCGCTGGCGATCGCGCTCGCGAGCCGAGGCAAGCGCCACGGTTGTCTACGACGTTTCGCAGCACGCTGTCGAGAGGATCCAGCGGGCGCAGATGCCGTTCATCGAGCCTGGCGCGGAGGAGATCCTCGAGGACGTCGTCGCGAGCGGCATGCTGACGGCCTCGACCGACCCCGCCGTCGTCGCCTCGGCCGAGAACGTCATCGTCGTCATCGGCACGCCGGTCGACGAGCACCTCAACCCCGACCCCAACGCGATCCCCCGCGCGCTGGCGACGTGCGCCCCGTTCTTCCGCGACGGTCAGCTGCTGGTGCTGCGCAGCACGATCTACCCCGGCGTGACCGCGCTGGTGCGCGACATGGTCGCGGACCTCGGCGTCGACGATGGACGTCGCGTTCTGCCCGGAGCGCATCGCCGAGCACAAGGCGATGGACGAGCTGTTCGAGCTGCCGCAGATCGTCTCGGGCTACACGCCGCGAGGCCATCGCGCGCGCCGGCGCGCTGTTCGGCACGCTGACCGACCAGCTCGTCGAGCTGACGCCCGAAGAGGCCGAGCTCGCCAAGCTGTTCACCAACACGTGGCGCTACATCAAGTTCGCCGCGGCCAACCAGTTCTACATGATGGCGAATCGACGGGCCTCGACTTCGAGCGCATCCGCGCCGGGCTCACGCAGGACTACCCGCGCGCGCAGGACATGCCCGGCGCCGGCTTCGCGGCTGGCCCGTGCCTGTTCAAGGACACCATGCAGCTGGCCGCGTTCAGCGACAACAAGTTCGCGCTCGGCCACTCGGCCATGCTCGTCAACGAGGGCCTCCCGCTCTACATCGTCAGCCAGCTGCGACGACGCGCTCGACCTGTCCGACATGACCGTCGGCATCCTCGGCATGGCGTTCAAGGGCGGGTCCGACGACATCCGCTCCAGCCTCTCCTACAAGCTCCGGCGCGTGCTCCGCTTCAAGGCGAAGGACGTGCTCGCGACCGACCCGTACGTGCACGGCGTCGACTCACTCGCTGCTGCCGCTCGAGGAGGTGCTCGAGCGCGCCGACCTGCTGATCGTCGCCACGCCGCACGACGAGTACCGCGACATCGAGACCGACAAGCCGGTCGCCGACGTCTGGAACCTGCTCGGCAACGGGGTGCTCATTTGAGCGACCCCCGCGTCTCGATCGTCATCCCGGCCTACAACGAGGGCGAGGAGATCGTCCCGTCCTCACGCGTGTGACCGCGACGGTCAGCTCCCGTTCGAGCTGCTCGTCGTCGTGGACTCGCCCGAGGACACCACCGTCCCGGTCGTCGCCGCGATCACCGAGACCGACCCGCGGATCCGGTGGTCGTGAACACCTACGGTCGTGGCCCCGCCAACGCGATCCGGTACGGCATCGACGTCGCGCCGGCGCCGACCGTCGTCGTGACGATGGCCGACGGCTGCGACGACCCCCGGCAGATCGACGAGCTGTCCGGCTCGTCGAGCGCGGCGTCGTCGTCGCCGCCGGCAGCCGCTACATGGCGGGCGGCCAGCAGGTCGGCGGCCCGCGCCTCAAGCGGTTCCTGTCGCGCACGGCGGGCCGGTCGCTGCACTTGTTCGCCCGCATCGGCACCCGCGACGCGACGAACTCGTTCAAGGCCTACGACGCCGACTTCGTCCGCGACGTGACGATCCAGTCGCGTGACGGCTTCGAGATCGGGCTCGAGCTGACGGCCAAGGCGCGTCGCGCTCGGCTCCCCGTCGCCGAGCTGCCGACCATCTGGCTCGACCGCACCGCGGGTGAGTCCAACTTCAAGCTGCCGAAGTGGATCCCGAAGTACCTGCGCTGGTACCGCTTCGCGTTCGGCCGCCCCCTGCCCATCAACGAGATCAAGAACGCGCCGCAGGCGCGAAGGGAAGCAAGTCATGGAAAAGGTTCTGGTCACCGGTTCCGCTGGCTTCATCGGCGGCTACGTCGTCGAGGAGCTGCTGCGTCAGGGCTACGAGGTCGTCGGAATCGACAACTACTCCAAGTACGGCCCGGTGAAGAAGTCGTACGACGACAACCCGAACTACGAGCTGGTCGTCGCCGACGTGCTCGACACGGCGCTCATGACCGAGCTGCTGATGGACTGCGACCACTTCATCGCCGGCGCCGCGCTCATCGGCGGCATCTCGTACTTCCACACCTACCAGTACGACCTGATCGCCGCGAACGAGCGCATCATCGCCTCGTCGTGCGACGCCGCGATCGCCGTCGAAGAAGGCGGGCGGCAAGCTCAAGAAGGTCACCTACATGTCGTCGTCGATGGTGTTCGAGTCGACCGACCGCTGGCCCTCGAAGGAGGGCGACGAGCTCATCGTCCCGCCGCCGCTGTCGTCCTACGGCTTCCAGAAGCTCGCCGTCGAGTACTTCGCGCGCGCGCGCCAAGGACCAGTACGACGTCGACTACACGATCCTGCGCCCGTTCAACTGCGTCGGCATCGGCGAGTCGCGCGCGCTCGGCGACGTCGAGATCGACTCCGGCAACGTGCAGCTCGCCATGAGCCACGTCGTGCCCGACCTCGTCCAGAAGGTCTCAAGGGTCAGGACCCGCTGCACATCCTCGGTGAGGGCAACCAGGTCCGCCACTACACGTACGGCGGCGACCTCGCCCGCGGCATCGTGCTGAGCCTCAACCACCCCGACGCGCTGAACAACGACTTCAACCTGTCGACCGCCGCCGGCCACACGGTCGTCGAGCTCGCCGAGGTCATCTGGCGCAAGATCAAGGGCGCCGACGTGCCGCTCAACATCGTCCACGACCCGGCCTTCGAGTACGACGTGCAGAAGCGCGTCCCCGACGTGACCAAGGCGAAGGAGGTGCTCGGCTTCGAGGCGACCACCACGCTCGAGGACATGCTCGACGAGGTCATCCCGTGGATCGAGAACGCGATCGGCGAGGGAACCATCTAGACGCGATGACCGCGACTCAGGTGGCGGCGCCCCTGCAGTGGCGCGCCACGCGACGCGCCGCCGCCTGGATCCACTACGCGTCTCTGGTGCTGGGTGTAGGCAGCCCTCTTCTACCTGGCGCGCAATCAGTGGTTCTTCTTCGATGAGTGGGACATCGTCTGGAGCCTCGAGGCCGCCAGGCGATTCGTCGAGGGCCACAACGGCCACTGGAGCGCCCTTCCGATAGCCGTCTGGAAGAGCGCGACCTGCTCCAGAAACACACTCGGTCTCGGCAGTTACCTGCCCTACATGAGCGTGGCGATCGTCACCCACCTCGCCGTGGCGCATCTGCTCTGGCGGGTGCTCAAGCACGCCTGGGCGCCTCACCGTGGATCCCCGCGACCGCCCTCGCGGCGGTGTTCGTCTTCTCCGCACCGCAACCTAGAACCTGCTGTGGGCCTTCCAGATGGGCTTCATGGGTGGGATCGCGTTCGGTCTGGTGGTCCCATCGCGGCTCGTCATACTGCGCGCCCCCGGGAGATCGTCTTCATCATCGCGCTGCTGTTGATCGGGGCCGCCACGGCGGGCACTGTGCTGCCGTTCTTCGTCGCGGTGGCGATCCTGGATGCGGGACCACGTGTGGCGCAAGGCTCTCGTCGCCGTCGGCGTGCCGGCTATGGTGTACCTGATCTGGTACATCTTCGTCGCCGGCCCCAATCCGACTGCGGTCTACCGCGCGAAGAAGGGTCGCGAGCTTCTCAAAGGGGTCCCCGAGTTCGTCGGAACGATGTTCGTCGGCGCCTACGGCTCCGAACCCCGGTCCCCGGATCGGCATCATCGTCATCACTGCGATCGTCGTGTGGGGTGTTGTCGCGCCCAAGCTGCCCGTTCGGCCTGATCTGCCGACGGTCATCGCCCTCAGCATGCTCGCGGCCGGACTCGTCTTCGCCGTGCTGACCGCCTACAGTCGCGTGAAGCTCGGCGCGTCATCGGGTGTCGAATCACGTTACGTCTATGTGGTGGCGGTCTTCACGTTGCCCGCGATCGCACCGTACTCGGTCAGCGGGCGGACCGTGCGGACCGTGGCGATCTCGTCGTACTGATCGGGAGTCGCCGAGCAACGCGGGCACCCTGGTCCGCCGTGACGGCGAGCGGCCGCCCGCGAGGTGGGCACGCACGAGATTACTCTCCGTCTCATTGGACCTCGCGGACCGCCACCCCAGGAAGGTGGATCTGGATGCTCGTCCGGATCCGGGTCGCTGACCTTCCGCGGACCATGCCTCAGCGAGTTCTCGAAGGCGGAGTTCGGTCTGCCTCGATCCGGGGTACGGCGGGGCCGCCCTGCTGACCGCAATGACCAATGGTGGGGTTGCGCACGGAGCCGGCGCAGGGTTCGCAGACGCTGGATTGCGCCTACCTTCCCTGCACACCGGGTTCGACGTTCGAGGTCGATTCGGAAGGAGTCGAGGTGGAGGCGCCCGCTGGGGGCACCGTCACTATTCCACGCGCTGGGACGGCTCCACGAGAGGGGCTTCCCGCGCGGTCGACCTGGAGCCGGGCCGCAACATGTACGTCATCGCTCGAGCCGCTCGTGCTGGTGATCGATGACAACTCCGCGCCGATCGAGTTGTGCGAGGGGAGCTGGACCGAATGATCTCTTCTCTGATTCGATTCGCCGCATGTACGGGCGTTCCTCATACGTAACATCAAGCGTGGCTCGGTCTTCCTGCTCGTCGGAGGAGCAGGATTCGTCATCGACGCGATCGTGTACAACCTGCTCGTCTTCGGCGGAGGTGAGGGTCCGCTGTACGACTACCCTCTCCTGGCGAAAAACGATCGCGATCCTCGTCGGACTTGTGGCCACGTACTTCGGGAACAAGATCCTGAACATCGTGATCGTCATACTCCGATGACTACGAGCAGGTGACACTTTACGCACTCGCCAACGTGATCGCGATCCTGATGCAGCTCGGGTGTCTCGCGTTCTCTCGGTACGACCCGGACTGGAAAGTGCAGTCGCCGACAACGTGTTCGGCACTTTCATCGGTCAGGCACTGGCGACCGGCTTCCGCTATTACGCGTACACCAGATGGGTGTATCGCAATATGCCTCTGCCGTCTGAACACCCTTCCGCCGAGCGCTGACCAGCCCGACGAACACGCACAGCAAACCGATCGCGAGGGCCACTACTCCCCCCGGCGTGGGTCTGTCCCTCGTAGAATGCCGACGGGGCATACACGAGCAAGGTGAACGTCTGGAAGGCAGTACGAAGGCCAACGCGGCCCGCGGTGAACGCCGCGCCATCCAGGCGAACGGTACTGCTGCACCATCATCCATGCCTGCGAACCCTGGTGGACCACCGCGGCGTCAGGTTGGAACAGAATCAAGGCCCACAAGCCGATGCATGCGCCCATTGCAATGACGAGACCAATTGCATCGCGCGTGAATTGATCCAGGGCGGATCGACGTGCGTTCCGGATGGCAACGCCGCAAAGCAGGCAGATTAGGAAGAAGGCGATGCCCAGCGCGGCGGCGGTGTCGTAGAACTGGGCGCGCTGGACGCGAGCCTGCCATGCCGGCACCCAGACATTCCACCCGGTCAGCACGTCGGGCCACAGCACGACCCTCGACATTGAGACGAGCGGCAACAAAATCGTAAGGGGCAAGATGAAGGTACTGATCGTCTGAAGCCCGAACGAAGCCTCGATCATCACGAGACACGACTCCTGCGAGGTGCCACTTGAGAGTCCTACCGCGGGCGGCGCGACGATGCGGTTGAAAGATCGCCCACGGGGCATACAGTGCCGCCGCGACGCCCACGGCCAGAACGGCCCTGGCCCCGACGGCAGGTCTCTCGCGACGCAGCGCTAGGCACAACGCTGCCACCGCCGGCAATACGAACACCGCCCCACCGTGCGCGAAGAACCCCGGTAACCGAGAGCAAAGCGGCCAATATGACCGCCGCTCCTGCGTGGCCACGCCTTCGCGCGCTCGCCACCAGCACTGCAATCGCGGCGACCATGTAAGCCCCCGCGAGGATCTTTGGCCAGTGAAGACAGTGTTGACATAGGTTGTGGGCACCGCCGCAAGAAAGGCCGCACCTCCCAGAACAACCTGCGTGGAGTAGCCAAGCGCCCACAGCAGGCCCGCAACTGCGAGCAATCCACATGATTGCGCCGCGGCGCTGATTGCGAAGTCAATCGTATGAGGGGGCCACGTGTCGTTCAACCGCGGGACCATCTCCAGAAGGGCCGAGTCAGCAGTACTATGCCGGCCTGTAACGGAGGACGATCGCTCGGGAGCCAGTCGCCGATGAGGAAATGCGGTCGGTCGGAAGCGAGTAGCCAATTTGCGAGCAACGACGGTATCGCGTTGTCGCTGGGTAATGTCCAGGCAACAGTCCGTGTCATCGCATACTCGAACCGATCGCGGTCGACATCCCACAGGTCGAACAGCCCCCAATGTTGCCGTCAGGACACCGGCGATGACCAGCACGAGCGGCACGACCGTCCGACGTACCCGGCGCAGAACTGATCGCGATATTGCGAGCACGAACGCACTTGCGGCGATGAACAGCTCCAGCGCGACGCCCAATGCCGGTACCGCGTACGTCACGCAGATGACGGAGTAGGAGGTGACGCCGATCGCAAGGAGGGCACCAGCAGTAGCGCCAGCGCCTCCAGCCAGCCCGAACCGGCGCCAGCACGGCCCCCGCGCCCCCCACGAGTGCCAGCACCCCGAGGGTGACGAGGGTCGCGATGACCATTCAACTCTTTCGGGGAACATTGCTGGTGACGCCGAACGCAACCCTACCAACGGGAACATAGCAAGCGCTGACCCATAAATTTGAGAACGCCCAGCTGAAGACCCGCGTTGGTATCAGTTTGTGCTCGCGCGTGCGCCGTTTGCCGCTGACCAGGTAACTGTGCCCCGTTGGAAGGTTGGCAAGATAAGCCGTCCGCCGTACAGGTCTCTGCGGTTGTGGATGTCACCGGCGCTGGAGTCCAGCTTCATTCCAGCGGCCGATGCCGTGGACAGAAGCGAGACGAAAGCTGGACCAGGAGATGACGCCACCGATGAAGTCCTGCAAGCATGCGCCATCAGGCAGACAACGGACCCCGCCTGCGGGCGCACCGAGGGTACGTCCGGCGTCTAGGCCATTCCACGCTGACCGAATTGGCTCTGGTCACGGAGAAGGTTCCTTGCGGTGAAGGCGAAGATGAGACCGCGTTCGAACCCCTGGCTGATGTCGTGCTCGTCGAGCACTTCTGTGCAGACACCGGATATCCGAGGCCTCGCTCGTAATCTGCCTCGTTCCACGCTTGCCGGATCGGCCCTGACAGGCCGAACGCGCCAGCTTTCGATGAGATGACACCCCTCACGAAGTCCTGGAAGCATACGCCGGTCCAAGCATCTCCTGTCAGATATGGGCAGACCAAGACCTCTTTCGAAGTCCGGATCTGTTCCACGCCTCGCGGATTTGGCCTCCCATGACGAATGTTCCGAGAGGGGACGAGTAGATCACGCCCAACGTGAAATCCTGGAAGCACACGTCGCTCGCGGGGCATCTTTGTGCACCGACCGGGTCCCGAAGCCTCGCTCGGCTCCAGGGATACCCACTTCTGTTGAATCGGACCTGTGAGGGCGAAGTGCTCACTGGTCGATGCAGAGATCACACCTCGCTGGAAGTCCTGGTAGCATCCCCAATCCACAAGGCCACAGACCTGTGGCGCCATCGGGTATCCCAGGCCTCGTTCGTAATCATGGGTCATCCAGACGGTGCGGACGGAACCGGAAAGCGCGCGCGCACCCGTGCTCTGCGACCAGTAGATGACTCCGCCCGCGAAGTCCCGGTAACAGCCACCCTCGATGAGCCCGCCGCAACTTACCTGAATGAGCGGTGCACCCAGGAATCCCCGGGGTCCGCCGAGCGCTTCATACGCTGCCTAATAGCACCCCCATCCCTCTGGGTCGACCCGAACCAGTCGGTGAAGTACTGGTAGAAGTTCCTGTTTCCGTAGGCCGAGCAGCCATCGCCCGGACCGTAGCGGCTCGGAGGGCGGCCGCATTCGGCTGATAGGGCGTGTAGTAGTAGAGGTTCGCCGTGGCCTGGTTCTGGATGAGCACCGGCGACGAGCCGCACGACGACGTCGGGGTTGTAGCGGACGTTCCAGGTCTTGCCCGGCGCGTACCACGTGAAGTACTGGCTGGTCCCGGGCGGATTGGCGTAGCGCTTGAACTGCCAGGCAGCGCCGTAGACCTGGTTGAAGAAGCCGTAGTAGCGCGTGTCGCAGCCGGCGGTGTCGGGGCAGCCCTGACCCATCGCGATCGTGTACCGCCAGTCCGACGGCCACGTGTGGAGGACGAGCCCCTGCTCCTTCTGGAGCGTCGCGAGGATCACCTGCGGATTGATCCCGCAGGCCTGGGCCACCTTGTAGATGATCGTGGAGGCGCGCTCGCGAATGCCCCCGGAATAGGCACCGCACATCGCGTCGGCGGTCGTCGTACGCGACGTGTCGTACCAGTCCTTGAGGCAGGTGTATCCGGATTGGCAGACCGGCACCTTCGACTCGAGGAAGCTCTGGATCTGCTGCGCACTCATCGTGCCGCGATCGAAGAACACCGCGTCGCTGATGATGTTGCCAGCCTGGAACTTCGACAGATCCGCGGTCTTCACGAGGCCGGTCGGCAGCGCCGTCGACCGCTGTCTGCACGCGAGTCGCCAGCCGCGGGCGCGACGACCAGGACCCCGACGACCAGCAGGAGCGTCGTGAGCAGCGCAAGGAGCGACGCCACGCGCGGCGGGGCCGGCGGGCGGGGGCCGTCGACATGTGAACAGTGTGGCCGTTGGGACAGCTGTGGTCAATGTAGCAGCTGACGAGCGCGCCCGCGACCGCACCTCACAGGTCGGCGTGCAGCTGCCACACCCGGTCCGCGGCATCCCGCCACGAGAACACCCGCCCGCGATCGCCCGCGAGCACGCCCAGCCGCTCAGCCGCCGCCGTCGAGCCCAGCGCCGAAGCCAGTGCCTCACCGAGCGGCGTCGGCATCCGGAGCGACGAGCACGCCCCCGTCGACGATCGATCTCGCGGTGCACCGGCGACTGGGCGGCGATCACCGGCACGCCGAGCGTCAGCGCCTCGACGACACGCCACGGGAACGCCGAGCGCACAGCGGGCGCGAGCAGCGCCACGGCAGCGCCGAACACCGCGGCGCGATCGGCGGTCTCGAGCGATCCACGCACGTGCAGATTCCGCTCCGGGATCCCGGCAGCCGCGGCGAGCTCCGCCACACCAGGCTCCTCACCCTCGCCCGCATCGATCACGAGCACCGGCACATCGAGCCCGGATCGCGCGACAGCCGCGAACCCGAGCGCGAGCCCGTCGGAAGCCGCCAAGCCTCCCGACAGCAGCACGAACCCCTCCGGCACATCGAGCACCCGGCGCCGCCCGACCTCGTCCGAGGGAACAGCGAACCCCGAAGGCGCCGCACCGGCGATCACCCGCACCCGCTCCCCCAGCTTCGGTGCCAGCTCCTCGAGCCGAGCGGCCATGGAGTGCGTCGGCACGACGACGGCGTCCGCGTGCTTCACGGCCCGCTTGAGCATCGCCCGCTGCCAGCCCGCCGACGCCCGGCCGAGCTCGTCGGGAGCCTCCCACGCGCGAAGATCCCACAGCGTCACGACCGTCTGGTCGTTGTCGTGGACGCGGTCGTGCTTCACGAGCGGCGCGAACAGCGTCGGCGAGTGCAGCATCCCTCCGCCGATTCCGGTCGCGACGCCCAGCTGCAGAGCGGCAGCCAGCTCGCGCCGCGCGAGCGCGACCTTGTGCAGGCGGGCGAGCCCCGGCACCTCGGCTGCGACCTCGTCGACGCGCTCGGCGGAGACCCCAGGCACGATCCCCTCGACCTCGCACCCGGCGGGCGCACCGGCCACGAGAGCCCGCGCGAGCTCGCGCGACGCCAACGCCAGATCAGGGTCGGTCGGCGCCGCGACCTGATCGAGCATGCACACGCAGGGTCGCGACCATCGTCAGCCCTCCGACGGAGTCGGCGACGGCGGGTGCAGCGTCGTCTGGATGAGCTGCTGGATGTACGCGTAGTCGGGGTCGAGCTCGTCGATTCCGCTTTCGGGCGTGAGCTCCAGCGTCGACACCGGCTGCTCCTTCGCCTTGAGGGCGAGGTCGGCGAAGTACGGCAGCATCGACTGCGGCAGGTCGGTCTCGACGATGGCGGTGCCGGCGGCGGCGATCTCGTTGAACCGCGTGAGGACGGTCGTCGGCGTGAACTGGGCGAGGATCGCCTCCTGCAGCTCTCGCTGGCGCTTCATCCGATCCCAGTCGCTCGTCGTGTACCGCGATCGGGCGTACCACTGCGCCGTGTCGCCGTCCATGTGCTGCGCGCCCGGCCTCGATCCAGCCCGTCGCCCACTCATCGGCCGGCTGTCCTTCGTAGGTCGGACCGCCGCCCTCCGGGAGGCGCTGTTCGACCGTGATGTCGACGCCGCCGAGCGCGTCGACGAGCGCCGCGAAGCCGTGCATGTCGATGAAGACGTAGTACGGGATCTCGATGCCCAGAATCCCCTCGGCCGCGTCCTTCGTCGCCTCGACGCCGGGCGTGGACCCGTGCGAGACGGCATCCGGATACAGCTCATTCCCGTCGCGGCATACCTCGACCTCGGTGCGCAGCTGGTTGATGCCGCTGCCCCACCCGCACGTCGGGTCGGCGTGGCCGGAGTGCACGTCGGGGTAGAGGTCCTTCATCGGCCCGTCGGCGAACGGGAAGTGCGGGATGTCACGCGGGATGCCGGTGATGTGGACTGCTCCGGTCTCGGCGTTGACCGACACGACCGAGATGCTGTCGTAGCGCATGGAGTCGCGGCCCTCACCGCTGTCGGCACCCAGGAGCAGGATGTTGTAGTACCCGTCGGAAGGGGGAACCGAAGCGGCGCTCGCTCCGAAGATCGAGCCGAGCGTGTCGCGGACGCCGCCGGCGACCTGAGACGCGTATACCGCTCCCCCGCCCGAGAGGACGAGCAGCACCACCGAGACCCCCGCGATCGCCGAAGCGCGCCCCGCGCCCGGTCCGGACGAGCCGAACGAGCCGCAGGGTGTCGATCGTGAGGACGACCCACAGCACCACATACGCGAGGAGGACCGCCTGCGCGGCGAGGAGGAAGAACCAGTTGGTCGCGAGCGTCACGAACGCGGTCCGCCACAGCAGGGCCGACAGGATGCCGAGCACGGCCAGCGCCCACATGACGAGGGTCGCGGTGACGCCGATCCGACCGAGCCTGCGATTGCCGGCGACGACCTGCGCCGATCCCGGCAGCAGGAAGTTGAGCAGGACGAGCCACCAGCCGCGCGCGGTCATGAATCCACGCGACGAGGCATCCGGGTAGCGAAGCGGCTGCTCCTCCACGACACTGCGGGGAACGGATGCGGCGGGCCGCGGCGACCGCGGCGGGCTCATGACGCTCACAGCGACTCCTTCAGCCGCTGGTTCTTCGCCTCCACCTGCGCCTCGAGGTCACGCGCGTACTCCTCGACGCGATCGCCGAGTTCGGCATCCGATGTCCCGAGAATGCGCGCCGCGAGGAGGCCGGCGTTCTTCGCCCCGCCGATCGACACGGTGGCGACGGGGATCCCGGCGGGCATCTGGACGATGCTGAGCAGCGAGTCCATGCCGTCGAGGTATGCGAGCGGCACCGGCACGCCGACGACGGGGACGGCCGTGACGGAGGCGAGCATTCCGGGGAGGTGGGCAGCGCCGCCCGCTCCCGCGATGATGACGCGGATGCCGCGAGCCCGCGCCTCACGGCCGTAGCGGAGGAGCTTGTCGGGCGTGCGGTGGGCCGAGACGACCTCGACCTCGTGCGCGATCCCGAAGTCGGTGAGCACCTGCGAGGCATCGCTCATGACGCGCCAGTCCGAGTCGGAGCCCATCACGACGCCGACGATCGGTGCATCCGAGGAATGAAGGGGGCGAGTCACCCGTCAAGGCTAGGGCGCGAGGCTGGAAGATCCCCGCAACGGCGCGGGCGTCGAGCAAGACCCGCCCCTCCCGCACCTCAGTCGAGGAAGTGGGATGCCGCGGCCCGCGCCTGGTAGACGATGTCGTCGAGATCGTCGCCCACCATGTTCACGTGCCCCACCTTGCGGCCGGGCCGCGGCGCCTTGCCGTAGGTGTGGACCTTGACCGAGGGGTAGGCCTCGAGCGCGGCGGGGAAGCGGTCGTCGAGCGCACCGTCGGCGGGTCCGCCCAGGATGTTGACCATCACCGTCCACTCGGCGCGGGGCGAGGTGTCACCGAGCGGAAGGTCGAGCACCGCCCGCAGGTGCTGCTCGAACTGGCTGGTGACGGCGCCGTCCTGGCTCCAGTGCCCGCTGTTGTGCGGGCGCATCGCCAGTTCGTTCACGAGCAGCCGCTCATCGGTGGTCTCGAAGAGCTCGACGGCCAGCATCCCGGTGACGTCCAGGCCGCCGGCGATGGCCGCGCCGATCTGCGCCGCGACCTCGAGACAGCGCTCGCTCGCGTGCGGCGCGGGGGCGATGACCTCCGCGCAGACACCGTCGCGCTGCACCGTCTCGACGACGGGGTAGGCGATGATCTGGCCGGAGGGTCGGCGGGCGACCTGCTGTGCGAGCTCGCGCGAGAAGTCGACGAGCTCCTCCACGAGCAGCGCACCGCCCCGGGCGTCCTCGGCGAGCGCCGCGAACCAGTCGTCCGCCTCGGTCCCCGCGGAGACGACCCGCACGCCCTTGCCGTCGTAGCCGCCGCGAGGCGTCTTCACGACCGCGCGACCGCCGTGGGCGTCGAGGAAGTCCTGGAGCTCGTCGGGCCCGGTGACGGCTGCCCACTCGGGCTGCGGCATCCCGAGCTCCTCGAGACGCGCGCGCATGACGAGCTTGTCCTGCGCGAAGCGCAGCGCATCCGGACCGGGCCGGACGGCCACTCCGGCGTCGACGAGGGCGGAGAGGACGTCCTGCGGCACGTGCTCGTGGTCGAAGGTGATGACGTCGACGTCGCGCGCGAAGGCGAGCACGGTCTCGGCGTCTCGGTAGTCCCCCACGGCGGAGGCCGCGAGGGATGCCGCCATCCCCTCGTCCTCGGCGAGCACGCGGAGTTCGACTCCGAGCTCGACGGCGGGCGCGATCATCATGCGGGCGAGCTGACCGCCTCCGACGACTCCGACACGCAAAGGCATGGGACTCCCTCTCTCACGGAACCTCCATCATCCCGCACGGAGGCCGCCTGCGAGAGTCAGGGGCTGGGCGGCATCTGGGGCAGCGGGAGCTCGCGGTGCGCCAGGATCTGGTTGACCTCGACCTGGTCGACGAGGCACTCGTTCACGAGATCGGCACTCGGGATGTTCGCGAGCCGCATCGGCTCGTCGACGCCGTTGGAGAGCACCAAGGTGCCCGAGCGCCAGAGGCGCTGGAGCGGACCGCGAGTGAGCTGGATCGCGTAGCCGCGCACGTGGGTCAGCTCGCGGTGGCGCGGCACGAAGACGCCCGAGCGCTCGATCACCCGCTTGGTCGTGATCGTCCAGCGGCGCGACCACCACGCGAGAAACGGCAGGAGCGCGAGGAAGAACAGCACGACGGCCGCCGCGGTGAGCAGCATCCAGTTCTCGAACGGCGCAGGCAGGTTTCCGTAGAAGAAGCCGACCGCGCCCGCGACGGCGATGACGACGAGCGCCGACCAGAAGAGCCTGCGCGCATGACCGCGGAACTCGGCGACGCGAAGCTCGGGGGTGGGCACGCCCGGTGCCGGGGTCTGGGGTCTTCCCCCGAACGTCGCCGGCTGGGTCATGCTCCCATTGTGGAGCGCGCGGCCGACACTGTGGGGCTCACCCGCCGAAATCCACCCGCACGACCCCGCGGTCGCCGGTCAATGCGTCCGAGAAGCGGGTCACCGGACGTGGACGACATCGCCCTGCCGACACCGCAGCAAGCGACGTCTCGTCGGTGACCACGAGCCGGCCCTCGATGTCGATCGCCGAGGCCTTGCCCTCGAGCTTCGACCCGTCGGGGAGCGAGACGACGACATCACGACCCACGGTCGTGCAGAGCGCCTCGATGTCGGCGAGCAGCCCTGCGGCGACAGCATCCCCTCCCGCGTCCGTCAGTGCGGTCAGCTGGGCATCCACCTCGCGCACGTAGTCGGCGAGCAGGCGGTCTTCGTCGCAGACGAGGCCGGCGGCTTCGAAGGAGGTCGCGGTGGGAAGGGGAAGGTCGGTGCGCGGCATGCGCGTGTTGATGCCCGCCCCGATGACCACGGCGTCCGGGTGATCCGGAACGACCTCGGCGAGGATGCCGCAGATCTTCGCCCCGTCCAGCAGCACGTCATTGGGCCACTTGAGGTCTGCCTCGTGCCCGGTGGTGAGCACCTGCTCCCGGATCGCGCGCGTCATGGCTGCCCCTGCGATGAGCGGGATCCACCCGCGCGCCTGCACCGGGAGGTCGGGCACGCGGACGACGACCGAGACGGCGAGCGCGGTGCCCGGCGGTGTGGTCCAGGTGCGATCGAGCCGCCCGCGACCGGCTCGCTGATCGTGCGTGAGCAGGAGCGAGAGGTGCGGCCACTGCTCCGGATCGTTGATGACGGCGTCCACCACGTCCTCGTTGGTCGACCCGGTCGACTCGACGACCTGGACACGGGGACTCACGGCGGCGGCGAGAGGAAAGCCTTCGGCGGGGATCGACATGCTCGACACCCTACGCGCCGCACCCACGCGATGGCGGGGCTTGACGGCGGTCGGGGAACCGACACGGCGGTCGCGACCGCCACAGGCACCCGGACAGCGGATGCCGCCACCCCTTGTGCGAACCCTCCAACGGGTTGCCTGCCCCCGCCGATAGTCTGGAAACCGTGACCGACCAGCCCGACCTCTTCACGACCGCCGGCAAGATCGCCGACCTCCGCGCGCGCTACCAGGAGGCCGTCGTCGACGCGGAGCTGGCAGCGCAGACGAAGCAGCACGCGAAGGGCAAGGGAACGGCTCGCGAGCGCATCGAGCAGCTCGTCGACACCGGCTCGTTCGTCGAGTTCGACGAGTACGTGCGGCACCGCACGACCGCCTTCGGCATGGACAAGTCCCGCCCGTACGGCGACTCCGTCGTCACCGGCGTCGGCACCATCCACGGCCGCACGGTGGCCGTCTACGCGCAGGACTTCTCGACCTTCGGCGGTTCGCTCGGCGAGGCGGCCGGCGACAAGATCATCAAGATCATGGAGTTCGCGATGCGGGGCGGCATGCCGTGCGTCGGGATGCTCGACTCCGGCGGCGCCCGCATCCAGGAGGGCGTCATCGCCCTCGGCAAGTACGGCGAGATCTTCCGCCTCAACACGGCGGCATCCGGTGTCATCCCGCAGATCTCGATCGTGATGGGCCCCGCCGCCGGCGGCGCGGTCTACTCCCCCGCCCTCACCGACTTCGTCGTGATGGTCGACAAGACCAGCCAGATGTTCGTCACGGGCCCCGACGTCATCAAGACCGTGACCGGCGAGGACGTCGGCATGGAAGAGCTCGGCGGCGCCTACACGCACAACACCCGCTCGGGCGTCGCGCACTACCTCGCCCAGGACGAAGAGGACGCGCTCGACTACGTCCGCACCCTCCTCAGCTTCCTGCCCGACAACAACATGTCGGAGCTTCCGGTCTACGAGTCCGGTTTCGAATGGGAGACGACGGATGCCGATCGCACCCTGAACTCCGTCATCCCGGACTCTCCGAACCAGCCGTACGACATCCACACCGTCATCTCGCACATCGTCGACTCGGGCGAGTTCCTCGAGGTGCAGCCGCTGTTCGCACCGAACATCGCGATCGGCTTCGGCCGGATCGAGGGTCGGACCGTCGGCATCATCGCGAACCAGCCCTCGCAGATGGCCGGCACGCTCAACATCGAGGCCGGCGAGAAGGCGAGCCGCTTCGTCCGGTTCTGCGACGCCTTCTCGATCCCGATCGTGACGCTCGTCGATGTGCCCGGCTACCTCCCGGGCACCGACCAGGAGTGGACCGGCGTCATCCGCCGCGGGGCGAAGCTGCTGTACGCCTACGCCGAGGCGACCGTCCCGCTCGTGACCGTGATCCTCCGCAAGGCCTACGGCGGCGCGTACATCGTGATGGGCTCGAAGCAGCTCGGCGCCGACGTGAACCTGGCGTGGCCGACCGCGGAGATCGCCGTCATGGGCGGCCAGGGCGCGGTCAACATCCTCTACCGGGGCGAGATCAAGCGCGCCGAGGATGCCGGCGAGGATGTCGCGGCGGTGCGCACGCGCCTCGCGAACGAGTACACCTACAACGTCGCCTCGCCGTTCCTCGCCGCCGAGCGCGGCGAGCTCGACGGCATCATCGAGCCTGCCCAGACCCGCGTGTCGATCGCCAAGGCGCTGCGGGCCCTGCGCGGCAAGCGCGCGAGCCTTCCGCCCAAGAAGCACGGGAACATCCCGCTGTGAGCGCCGAGGAGAGCCACCCCGCCGACGGAATCACCGTCGACGTGCTGCGTGGCGCGCCGACGGATCTGGAGCTCGCGGCTCTCGTGGCCGTCGTGAGCGAGGCGTACGTCGAGGAAGCCGCCGGAGCCGTGGCAGATGAGACCGCCGTCCGTTCGGCGTGGTCGGTCAGCCAGCGGTCCTTCCGCGAGCCGCTGCGCCGAGAGGTCGGCTGGACTCGCGGCTGAGCCGTATGCGTTCGACGGGGCTCTTGACGCCCCGCTGTCCCCCGAAATCAGTCCGATTTGTCCCCCGAAATACCTACAGACGCACTGCTTGCGCCCCGGGATACTTGAACTGCTGGAACGCTTAGGCGTTCGGCTGACCTGACTGTCCCAAGCAGCCTCAGGTTCGGCCACGCGGACGGTTTTCGGGTAACTGTCCGCACGGCGGGGGGCTGGCGTTCTGCCGCCCCCCGCCACTTCGATTCCGCTCCCCGCCCCGGTTCCCCTCCCCCACCGGGACGGGGAGCGAGCTTGTCTCCGGGCCGCGGACAACGACGCGGCACCCTCTCGCGCCGATCCCGATCAGTCGGGATGCGCGATCTCGTGCCAGAGCTCGACGACATCCTCATCGGCGTGGCCCGAGGCGGCGGCCGATCGGCCGACGACGGTCACGGCGACGTGCTCGTCCGGCGACGTGCGGATGTACAGCCGGTCCGACTGCGAGGTGCTGACGGTCTCGGCGAGCTGCGCCCGGATGAGCGCGAGGGACGCGGCATCCGCTCCATCCAGACCGCCCTCGTCGAGAACCGTGACGGTCGCACCCCGGCGGCGCGCCGCCTCCAGCTGCGACCGGACCTCGTCGTCGAGCAGGCGGGGGCCGCGCATCTCGTCGCGGAGCGCCCCCTCGGCCACGCGCGCTTCGAGCCTCTGCTCGTCGTCCAGCCGGCCCCCGGTCGCGACGGTGCGGCTGAGGACCGGTCCCGCCACCGCGAGCGCACGCTGCACCTGCACGCGGCGCTCGCGCTGCCGGCCGGCCTGAGACGCCTGCCAGGCGGATGCCGCGCGCTGCAGCTGCGCCAGCTGGGCGGTGTCGCGCGCCGCACGGTCGATCGAGAACAGCAGCAGCTGCGCCACGACGACCCAGACGATCGATCCGACGAGACCGAGCTGCAGCGCGGGGACCACGCCCATCCACGCCATCGACGCCGCGGCCAGGACGACGATCCCCGCCCAGGCCACCAGCGGGCGGCGGCGGACCATGACGATCGTCATGAGCACCCCGATCCCGCCGAGATACCAGGTGGCGAAGGGCTCGGTCCGCGAGTCGGCACCGACTCCGAGCGCGATGCTGCTCGGCACGAGGACGGCGCACGCGATCGCGAGGACACAGGCCCAGAGGGGCAGCGTCGTCGGGCCCCGCACGCCGACCGGCGGCGGCGGGTGCTCGTCGTCGGCGGGAGGCGCCTCGCGCGGGTCCCAGAAGATGCAGAGCCAGGTCGTGATGAGGTACATGCTCAGCGCGATCACGATCACGATCGGGTATGCGACCGCCCCCGTCCACGCCAGCCCGCGGGCGGCGAGGTACGCGGTGAAGGCGACGCCGAGCGACACCAGCACGGTGCGGACGTTGATCACGGGGCCGCCTCGCGCCAGTCCAGCCGCACGGTCGTGCCGCGTTCGCTCGACATGATCCTCGCCGTGCCTCCGACGGCCGCCACCCGCGCGATGATGGATCCCCGGATGCCGAGCCTGTCGTCCGGGACGTCTTCGAGCCTGAAGCCGGCGCCGTTGTCGCGCACCTCGATGCGCACGCGCGTCGGGTCGGGCACGGCGCGCACCGACAGCGCGAGTCCTTCCCCGTCGGCGTGCTCGACGGCGTTGGTGATGGCCTGCATCGCGGCGAGCGACAAGGCCCGCGCGACGCGCCCCGGCACGACGGCACGGTCGCCCACGATCGTGCGCTCGGCCGTGACCTCGACTCCCAGCTCGTGCGCGACCTTCTCGATCCGATCGGCGATGGTCGCGGCATCCGTCGGCTCGTCGGTGCCCTCTTCGGGATCCTGCTCGGCGTTCGCGAGGCGGGTGAGGGCCTCGCGGGCCATCGTCACCGCGAGCGCGCTCTCGCGATCGGTGTGGGCGCGCTCAGCCGCGATGAGCGCCGCCAGGACGCTGTCGTGCATGAGCGCGGCGACCGCGATCCGCTCCTCCTCGGCGGCATCGGCGGCGGCGGCGGCCGCATACGACTCGACGGCCCGCATGCGCGTCTCGTCGACGTTCGCGGCGATCCTGCGGAAGAGCCACGCGAGGGCGAGGATGATGCCGCCGAGGATCAGCGCGAACGACACGTCCAGCACGACCGGGACCCAGTACTCCCCGCCGAACCCGCCCTGGATCAGCCGCACCGTGCCGAAGGCGAGCGGGAGCAGGATCGTCCAGGCGAGCTGCAGGGTGAGCGGGAACGCCAGCACGCCCGCGATCGTGGCGACATTGACGAGGTACCAGATCCAGGGCTCGGAGACCGGATCGGGACTCGAGCCGAGGGTCGCGAGCGGCCAGAGGATGAGCGCCACCAGGTATGCGACGGCGAACAGGGTCGCGAACGACCTTGACCCCGCGCCCGACGAAGCAGGCGATGACCATGAGTGCGAGGGTGCCGAACGTCACGACGACGAGCGAGTCGTGCCATCCGGGGGCTTCGTCGCCGGGCGCGAGCGACGCGAGGAACGCCTGGAGGCCGAGCACGAGCGAGCCGACGCCGGCGGCGACGCCGATCGAGCGCTCGATGCGGCGCCGCGTGAACGAGCCGAGGCCCGCGGTCGTCTCCCGCGTCTGCGGGATGTGGCCCCAGGCGTCGGCGAGCACCGCCGCTTCGGCGTCAGCCGTCACCCGCACCGCCCCCGGCAGGCTGCGACAGGATGCCGTCCTCCATCGCGCGCCGCAGCAGATCGACCTTCGTCGGCGCGGGGCGCCCGACTTCGACGTACTTGATCCGCACCCGCGTGATGTTCTCCTTGGCGGTGGAGTAGGCGACGCCGAGGCGCTCGGCGACGACCTTGAGCGGAAGACCCGCGGCGTAGAGGCGCAGGACCTCGCGCTCGCGGGTGGAGAGCTGGGCGTCCGCGAAGGCCCTGTCGCCGTCGACGGCACTCGCCCACTCGACGTTGTTGAGCGGCTCGCCGTGCGCGACCGTGCGGATCGCCGCGATCACCTCGCCGATCGGCGAGGCCTTGCTCACCACGCCGGCCGCGCCGGCCGCGAGCGCTTCGCGCACCGCCGAGGGCCGGTCGGCGACGCTGTGGATGATCACGCTCGAGCCGTCGGAGGCCAGCCGCCGGACGTTCTCGGTGACCGTGGTGCCGTCTCCGAGCGTCAGGTCGAGGACGACGACGTCCGCCGGCACGGCTCGGCTGAACCGGCGCCAGTCGAGATAGTCCGTCACGGTGCTGCCGGAGAAGACGACCGCCTCGCTTCCCCCTCGCGCGCACGCGGCCTCGAGCCCGAGTCGCACGGACTCGTGGTCATCGATCAGGGCCACACGGGTCATGCGGCCAAATCTAGCGTGCGGCGGCGGCCCGGGTGAGGGTGGCGACGGCCTCGATGTGGTGCGAGTTCGGGAAGAGGTCGAGCGCCGCTCACGTGGGAGGCCTCGTAGCCGGCGGTCCGGAAGGTCGCGAGGTCCCGCGCGAGCGCGACGGGATCGCACGCGACGTAGACGACGGTCGCGGGACCGAGCGCCGCGACGCCCTCGACGACCTCGCGTCCGGCGCCGGAGCGCGGCGGGTCGAGCAGCACGACACCCCGCGACAGACGCTCCCGCTGCACCTCGGATGCCTCGTCCTCGAGCCAGGCGACCCAGCGGTCGACGCGCGCGGTCTCGGCCCTGCGCGCCCACCCACTCCGCGAGGTTCTCGCCGGCGCGCTCGGTCGCCCGCGCGTCGGACTCGACGGTCGTCACCCGCGTGGAGGGTCCGCCGAGCTCGCCCAGCGTCGCGGCGAAGAGCCCCACGCCGCCGTAGAGGTCGAGGTGCCAGGCATCCGGATCCACCGAACCTGCCTCTCGGAGCTCGTCCGCCACGAGCTGGGTGAGCGCCTGCGCGGCAAGGCGATGCACCTGCCAGAAGCCGCCGGCGTCGACCCGGAAGGAGCGGCCGGCGACCTCCTCGACGACGACCTCGTTGGCAGCCTCGTTCTCGACCGGCGGCTGCGGCGCGCGATGCGCGCCCGCGCGCGACGGCCGGCGGGGCGGCGCGGCGGCCGCGGCGTCTCGGGACGCGGGATGACGCGCACGCGCCCATCCGCGGGCTGCACGAGGTCGATCCGGCCGGGCCGCGCCGAGGTCGAGCCGCCGCGCCGCCTCGGCGACCTCAGCGAGTCGCGAGCGGGCAGGTCCTCGACCGGGATGACGCGGTGGCTTCGCGCGGCGAAAGGGCCGATGCGACCCTCGTCGTCGACGTGCAGGCTGACGCGGGTGCGCCAGCCCGTGCCGTCGGGGACTCCTCGGCCGGCGCGGCCAGCGACACCGGGAGGTCGAGCTTGCCGATGCGCGTCAGCGCGTCCGAGAGGACGCTGCGCCTTGAGCTCGCGCTGATGCTCGAGCCGGATGTGACCGAAGTCGGCACCGCCGGGGCGCTCCTCCGGTGCCACGTCGACATCCGCCGCGCGCCAGACGTGCGGGCGACGGTGGGGCGAAGCATCCAGGATCTCGATCGCCTCGCCGCGCCAGAAGCTGCGCGTGTCGCCGGACGCGCCGGCATCCGTCAGCCGGACGCGGACGCGCTCGCCCGGGATGGCGTCCGGCACGAAGACGACCCGCCCCTCGTGGCGTCCGACGAAGACGCCGCCGTGGGCGACGTCCGTGATGTCGAGGTCGATGAAGTCCGCATGCATGCCTTCGACTCTCGCACAGGAGCGGCGGCGATCCCTGGGCGATGTTCAGCCGCGCTTCGCCGGCCCGGCCTGACCGATCTCTGTCGTTCAGCACCCCCGGCGGTAGCGTGGGCGCATGCGCGTGCTGCTCGCCTCGACCTCGCCGGCCCGGCTCATGCTCCTGCGTCAGGCGGGCATCGAGCCCGAGACGGCGGCTCCGGATGTCGACGAAGAGGCCGTCATCGCGGCGGTCGAGGCATCCGAGGGGCGTGTCCTCACGCCCGCCGAGCACGTGCTGCTGCTCGCGCGGCGGAAGGCGGCGGATGTCGCCGCCCGCGTGGCGGAGGACGACCCCGCATTCGACGGCATCGTCATCGGGGGCGACTCGATGTTCGAGCTCGGCGGCGAGGTGCTCGGCAAGCCCTACACGGCCGAGGCGGCCACCGCGCGGTGGAAGGCGATGCGAGGCCACACCGGCGTGCTGCACTCGGGGCACTCGGTGTACCGCCTGCAGCCCGGCGCAGACCCGCAGGAGGCGCATGCCGTGGCCGAGGCATCCGTCACCTTCGCCGCGGACGTGACGGATGCCGAGATCGCCGCGTACGTCGCCTCGGGCGAGCCTCTGCACGTCGCGGGCGCGTTCACGATCGACAGTCTCGGCGGAGCGTTCATCGAGCGGGTGGAAGGGGACCCCTCGACGGTGGTCGGAATGTCGCTCTCGACGCTTCGAGGGCTCGTCCGCGACCTCGGCGTCGACTGGCCGGACCTCTGGTCGGCCTCGTAGACTCCCCCACACCTTTCTGGCTGTTTCTTGTGCAAGGCGACCAAAAGGGGGTCGCCTGCCCTGGGTAGGCTGGCAAGCATGCCCAAGATCGCCAAGGTCCTTGTCGCGAACCGCGGCGAGATCGCCGTCCGTGTCATCCGTGCGGCGCGCGACTCGGGCAGAGCCTCGGTCGCCGTCTATGCCGACCAGGACCGCGACGCGCTCCACGCGCGTCTCGCCGACGAGGCGTACGCCCTCGAGGGCACGACGAGCGCCGAGACGTACCTGTCGATCGACAAGATCCTCTCCGTCGCCCGCCGCGCCGGCGCCGACGCGGTGCACCCCGGCTACGGCTTCCTCGCCGAGAACGCCGACTTCGCCCGCGCCGTCATCGCGGCCGGTCTCGTCTGGATCGGCCCGAGCCCTGACGCCATCGAGGCCCTCGGCGACAAGGTGACCGCCCGTCACGTGGCCGAGAAGGTCGGCGCCCCGCTCGCGCCCGGCACGCCCGGTCCGGTGACCGGCGCCGCCGAGGTGCTCGAGTTCGTCGAGGAGCACGGCCTTCCGATCGCGATCAAGGCCGCGTACGGCGGCGGCGGTCGCGGCCTCAAGGTCGCCCGCACGGTCGACGAGGTGCCCGAGCAGTTCGAGTCGGCGACGCGCGAGGCGATCTCGGCCTTCGGCCGCGGCGAGTGCTTCGTCGAGAAGTACCTCGACAAGCCGCGTCACGTCGAGACGCAGTGCCTGGCGGATGCCGCCGGCAACGTCGTGGTCGTCTCGACGCGCGACTGCTCGCTGCAGCGCCGCCACCAGAAGCTGGTCGAAGAGGCTCCCGCGCCGTTCCTCTCGCCGGAGCAGAACGAGACGCTGTACTCGGCGTCCAAGGCCATCCTGAAAGAGGTCGGCTACGTCGGAGCGGGGACCTGCGAGTTCCTCATCGGCGCCGACGGCACGATCTCGTTCCTCGAGGTGAACACGCGACTGCAGGTCGAGCATCCGGTCTCGGAAGAGGTCACGGGCATCGACCTCGTCCGCGAGCAGTTCCGCCTGGCCGAGGGCGAGGAGATCGGCTACGACGACCCCGAGCCCGACGGGCACTCGATCGAGTTCCGCATCAACGGCGAAGACCCCGGTCGCGGGTTCCTGCCGCAGCCGGGCCCGATCAAGGTCTTCAAGACGTTCGGCGGCCCCGGCATCCGCCTCGACTCCGGCGTCACCGCCGGCGACAGCGTGAGCGGCGCCTTCGACTCGCTGCTCGGCAAGATCATCGTCACCGGCCGCGACCGCGCCGAAGCGCTCGAGCGCTCGCGCCGCGCCCTCGACGAGTTCGAGGTCGGCGGGCTGCCCACCGTGCTGCCGTTCCACCGCAAGGTGGTGCGCGACCCCGCCTTCACCGCCGAGGACGGCACGTTCGGCGTCTTCACGCGCTGGATCGAGACCGAGTTCGTCAACGACATCCCGCCGTGGGACGGCGAGCTCGACGGCCCCAAGCCGACCGAGAACCGCCACACCGTGGTCGTCGAGGTCGGCGGCAAGCGCATCGAGGTCAGCCTGCCCGACCGCATCGTCGCGACTCCCGCGGCCGCGGGGCGTCCCGCCGCCGTGCCGCCGTCACGCCGCTCGCACGCGCAGACCGTCGTGGCCGGCGCATCCGGAGACGCCGTCAAGTCGCCGATGCAGGCGACGATCGTCAAGGTCGCCGTCGAGGACGGCCAGTCCGTCGTCAAGGGCGACCTCGTCGTCGTGCTCGAGGCGATGAAGATGGAGCAGCCGATCCAGGCTCACAAGGACGGCGTGATCGGCGCGATCAACGCCACCGCCGGCACGACGGTGTCCGCCGGGCACCAGCTGCTCACGATCTCCTGAGCGGCTGCTCGCCCGTCTCACTCGAGGGCGACCGGATGCCGGGGCTGCAGGCATCCGTCGCATCCGGCGGGTCAGGCGCCGCCGTAGATCGTGTGGTCGACGACGTGCATCGCGCGCGCGGCATCGGTGATGCTGCCCGAGAGCGACGGGTAGACGGCGAAGACGCGGGACACCTGGTCGACCGTGAGCCGGCGCTCGACGGCGATCGCGATCGGGTAGATGAGCTCGGAGGCACGCGGGCCGACGATGACGCCGCCGATGACGGCGCCGCTGCCCTGCTGGGCGATGAGCTTGACGAAGCCCTCCTTGATGCCCATCATCTTCGCGCGCGCGTTGGCCGCGAGCGGGAGCTTGTGCACGACGCCCTGGATGAGGCCGTCGGCGATGTCCTTCTCCTGCCAGCCGACCGTCGCGATCTCGGGCGCCGTGAAGATGTTCGACGCGATCCGGCGGCGCTCGAGCGGGATGACGACGTCGCCGAGCGCGTGGAACACCGCGGTGCGGCCCTGCATCGAGGCGACCGAGGCGAGCGGGATGAACGTCGTGCAGTCGCCCGCGGCGTAGATGTTGGGGATCGAGGTGCGCGCGACGCGGTTGACCTGGATGTGACCCGACTCGGTCATCTGCACGCCGGCCTGCTCGAGTCCGATGCCCGGCGGTGTTCGGGATCGCTCCGACCGCCATGAGGCAGTGGCTGCCCTCGATCGTGCGACCGTCCGAGAGGGTGACGACGACGCCGGTCGCCGGTGTTCTCGACCTTGTCCGCGCGGCACTTCGGCGAGCACCTCCATGCCGCCGCGCCGGAACACCTTCTCGAGGACGGCCGCGGCATCCGCGTCCTCCCCCGGGAGCACCTGGTCGCGGCTCGAGACGAGCGTCACCTGCGAGCCGAGGTTCATGTAGGCGCCGGCGAACTCGGCGCCGGTCACGCCCGACCCGATGACGATGAGGTGCTCGGGCAGCGAGGGCATGTCGTAGAGCTGCGTCCACGTGAGGATCCGCTGACCGTCGGGCTTGGCGGTCGGCAGGATGCGCGGCGAGGCGCCGACCGAGACCACGAGCGTGTCGGCCTCGATGCGGTCGAAGTCGGTGCCGCCGGGGCCCGTCGAGACGACGACGGCGTTCTCGCCCTCGAGCCGGCCGTGGCCCGAGATGATCCGGACACCCGCCTCGACGAGCGCCGCGCGCATGTCGTCGGACTGCTGACGCGCGAGCGACAGCAGCCGCTTGTTGACGGCCAGCGAGGTTGATCGCGATCTCGGGCTTGAGCGGCTTGCCGTCCTTGCCCTTCGAGAACAGCTGCACGCCGAGGTCACCCGCACCCTTGATCGCGACGGCGGCGTCGGCGGTGGCGATGAGCGACTTCGACGGCACGACATCGGTGATGACGGCCGAGCCTCCGACACCCGCCCTCTCGACGAGCGTCACCTCGGCTCCGAGCTGGGCGGCGGCGAGCGCCGCCTCGTAGCCGCCGGGGCCGCCACCGATGATCGCGACGCTCTGGGTGCGCTCGAAGCTCACAGACATGCCCCCATTCTCACAGCCCATTCCGCAGGAGCACATTCGGCGCACGGATGCCGGCACCGCGGCGCACCGGCCGGCCGCGCGCGTCCTGGCCCGCGGAACCGGCCACTGCCTAGAGTGGGTCCATGTCAGACCAGACCGACAATCCTCTCGACGACCCGGCCGCCGACCCGTTCGCCATCGCGGCGGAGGCAGCCGCCGACATCGCGCGCATCACCGGCGTCGAGCGTCACGACATCGCGCTCACCCTCGGCAGCGGCTGGGGCAGGTCGGCCGAGCTCATCGGCGAGACGACCGCCGACCTTCCCCGCGACGGAGGTCACCGGATTCAGCAAACCCGCGCTCGAGGGCCACGTCGGAACGCTCCGCAGCGTCCTGACGCCGCGCGGCCGGCGCGTGCTCGTCATCGGCGCACGCACGCACTTCTACGAGGGCCACGGCGCGCGCCGCGTCGTCCACAGCGTGCGCACGGCCGCCGCGACGGGCGCGCGGACGATGGTGCTCACCAACGGCGCGGGCGGCATCAAGCCCACCTGGAAGCCCGGGCAGCCCGTGCTCATCAGCGACCACATCAACCTCACGGGCGCGTCGCCGCTCGAGGGCGCGACCTTCATCGACCTGACCGACCTCTATTCGATGCGCCTGCGCGACCTCGCGCGCACGATCGATCCGAACGCTCGACGAGGGCGTCTACTGCCAGTTCCGCGGTCCGCAGTACGAGACGCCCGCCGAGGTGCGCATGGCGAAGACCATCGGCGGCCACATCGTCGGCATGTCGACCGCGCTCGAAGCCGATCGCCGCGCGGCAGGCCGGCATGGAGATCCTCGGCTTCTCGCTCATCACGAACATGGCCGCCGGCATCCAGACCACGCCCGCTCAGCCATCGAGGAGGTCATCGAGGCGGGTCGCGAGGCGGAGCCGGTGATCTCGTCGCTGCTCGCCCGTGTGATCGGGGCGCTGTGAGCGCCTCGCGTCGAGCAGGCTCGCGCCTGGCTCGCGCAGGACCCCGACCCCCGCACGCGGGAAGAGCTCGAGACGCTCATCGCGCAGGCGGAGGAGGGGGATGCCGCCGCCGAGGCCGACCTCGACGACCGCTTCGCCGGGCGCCTCGCGTTCGGCACCGCGGGCCTTCGCGGCCGGCTCGGAGCCGGAAGCAATCGCATGAACCGCGTGCTCGTCGCGCAGGCCGCGGCCGGGCTCGCGTCCTTCGTGCTCGAGCGTGCCGAGCCGGATGCCGCGCCCACCGTCGTGATCGGCTACGACGGGCGGCGCAACTCCGACGTCTTCGCGCGGGACTCGGCCGAGATCTTCGCCGGCGCCGGCATCCGGGCCCTCCTCCTCCCCCGTCTGCTGCCGACGCCCGTGCTCGCCTTCGCGGTGCGGCACTTCGGCGCCGATGCCGGCGTCATGGTGACGGCCAGCCACAATCCGCCCGACGACAACGGCTACAAGGTCTATCTCGGCGGCGACGACGACGGCGCCCAGATCGTGCCGCCCGTCGACGCCGAGATCGCGGCGCACATCCAGCGCGTCGCCGACGAGGCGAACGTGCCCGCGATCCCCCGGTCGCTCGGCTACGAGATCGCGCCGGAGTCCGTCGTCGACGCCTACGTCGACAGCGACCGCGGCCGTCGCGCCCGCGCCCGCGGGCGCGGACGGGCTGTCGTGGGTGTACACGGCGATGCACGGCGTCGGCTGGGAGACCTTCTCCCAGATCCTGGATGCCGCGGGCTACCCTGCGCCGACTCTCGTCGAGCCGCAGATCCAGCCCGACGGGACGTTCCCGACGGTCGCCTTCCCGAACCCCGAAGAGCCCGGCGCCATGGACCTCGCGTTCGAGACCGCGCGGCGAGACCGGGGCCGACCTGATCATCGCCAACGACCCGGATGCCGATCGGCTCGCGGTCGCGCTGCCGGACGAGTCCGCGGACGGCGGCTGGCGCCGGCTCACGGGCAACGAGATCGGGCTCCTGCTGGGGTGGCGCGCAGCGCAGCTCGTGAGCCTGCGCCGGCAGGTCGAGGAGCAGGAGCGACGGCCGACGAGCCGAGGAGCACGGCGAGGCAAAGGAGCACGGCGAGCCCGAGGAGCACGGCGAGACAGAGGATGCAGGCGAGCGCCGAGGAGCGGGCAGCCGCGACAGCCGGACGGGATGCCGAACTCCCCCGCGATTCCCTCGCCTGCTCGCTCGTCTCGTCGCCGGGCCTGCAGACGATCGCCGAGTACTACGGCCTCGACTTCCACGCGACGCTGACGGGCTTCAAGTGGATCGCGCGCGCGCCCGGGCATCGTGTTCGGGTTCGAGGAGGCGCTCGGCTACCTCGTGAATCCCGAGACCGTGCGCGACAAGGACGGCATCTCGGCGGCGATCGCGATCCTCGGCCTCGTCGCCGACGCGCGCGGACGCGGCTCGTCGCTGGCGGGACTGCTGCACGAGTTCGAGGAGATCTTCGGGTTCTTCGCGAGCGATCAGATCTCGGTGCGCGTCGACGACCTCGGCGTCATCGACCGGATCATGTCGGCACTGCGGGCCGAGCATCCGTCCGCCATCGGCGAGACGCCCGTCTCGCACGTGGACGACCTGCTCGACGGAATCGATGAGCTGCCGCCGGGCGACGTGCTGCGGCTGTGGCTGGAGGACGGCTCGCGGGTGATCGTGCGCCCGAGCGGCACCGAGCCCAAGCTGAAGGCGTACCTCGACGTGCGCGGCGACTCGGCCGACGACGCGCGGAGCCGCATCGGAGCGCCTCGCGGCCGGTGTCAGGGAGCTGCTCGACAGGGTCTCCTGATCGCTGTCGGCGCGGCCGCCGCCGGGTTCTAGGCTCGAGGGATGCTGCTGACCGACGCCATCACGCTGGAGAACGAGTGGGTGCGGCTCGAGCCGCTCTCGCACGAGCACGCCGAGGATCTCGCCGCCGCCACCGCCGGCCTGGAGTACGCCTGGTACACCTCGGCTCCCGCGCCGGACGGCGTCGCCGCCGAGATCGAGCGCCGGCTCGGCTGGCAGGCCGAGGGGCGCATGAACCCGTGGGCGGTCCGCAGGCTGTCGACCGGCCGCGTCGTGGGCATGACGACCTTCTGCGACATCGACCAGCCCAACCGGCACGTCGAGATCGGCTACACGTGGCTCTCGCCCTCCGCCCAGCGCAGCGAGGTCAACACCGCCGCGAAGCTGCTGCTGCTCGGGCACGCGTTCGAGGCATGCGACGCGATCGCCGTCGAGCTGCGCACGCACTGGCACAACCGGCAGTCCCGTGAGGCGATCGCCCGGCTCGGCGCCAAGCAGGACGGCGTCCTGCGCAACCACCGCCTGGGCCCGGACGGCTCGCTGCGCGACACCGTGGTCTTCTCGATCCTTCCGCACGAGTGGCCGGCCGTCCGGCTGGGCCTCGAGCAGCGGCTCGCCCGGCGCTGACTCGCGCGAGCGGCATCCGCTCCCCACGCGTCCGCGACGCTCGTCGCGACGGGTGTCAGCCGTCGACGACGGCGACGAGCTCGTCGAGGAAGGCCGGGAAGTCGGTGCCGCGCCGCAGGATGCGCGAGACGCTCTCGCGCTCGGAGAAGACCTCGACGAGCTGCTCGAACACCGTCTGGAACGCCTCGCGGTCGGTCTCGGAGAACGCGACGAGCGCGACGACCTGCACCCGGCCGTCGCCCCACGGGACGGAGGGCTCGGCGAGTCCGACCGCGATCGCGGTGCGGGTCGCGGTCATCCCGAGCGCATGCGGCACGGCGAGCGCGTCGGTGAACGCGGTCGACGACAGCCGCTCCCGCTGGATCGCCCGCTCGATGTAGTCGTCGTCGATGATGCCCGCGCGCGACGAGCGGGGCACCGAGGCGACGGATCACGGCTTCCTCGCCGGACTCGGCATCCAGTCCCCGGATGAAGGCGGTCGGCTCGAAGTAGCCCTCCGAGCTCCGCGCGCAGCCGCGCGAGGCGCCGGCCCCGCCGGATGCGCCCGGCCGCGGCCTGGACGTGCTCGATGTCGCCGTCGGTGAGGAACGGCTGGATCCGCACCACGCGGTCGCCCGCGATCGACGGCGGGGGGTCGATCGTCGTGAGCACCAGGTCGGTCTGGATCGACGCCCAGTCGGGGTCGACGCGCGTCTCGACGCCCACGACCTCGATCGCCTGGCCGAGCGACCGGTCGACCGACGAGCGCAGCAGCTCGTGCAGCTCGTAGTAGCCCGGGCAGACGATCGTGGCCGTGAGCAGCTGGTCGGCGCGGCGGCTGCGCTCGAGCCGCCCGCCGACGTGCATGGCGATGTAGGCGATCTCGTCGTCGAGCAGCGGGATGCCGAGGCTCTCGTGCAGACCGTTCGCGATGTAGACGGCGACCTCGAAGATCATCGGGTACGACGCCTTGAGCGAGCGCGTGAGCGGGTTGCGCGACCAGGCCTGCTCGCGGGCGCGGAGGCGCAGGTTCTGCACGTGCAGGGCGAGCCGCAGGAGGAAGTCCTCGTGGACGATGTCGACCAGGAACTGGGATGCCGCGCGCTCGACGATGTCGCGGACCGCCTGTTCGACGTCCGGCTCGAGGCGCTCCTTCACGTGCGTCTGCGGCGCGGTCGCACCGGGCGCGACGACCCGCGTCAGCACGAGCGAGGAGAGGTGCTGCAGGTCGGCGCTGCCGAGCTCGACGCCGAGGTGCTCGGTGGCGAGCTCATCGAGGATGGCGCCGACCTCGGCGTTCGCCGGCGAGATCGTACCCGGTGTCGCTCTCGAGCGCCCGATGCTGCGCCGTCGCGATCCGCCGAGATCGCGATGTGCATCACGACATCGGCGATGCCGTACTCGTTGACGAAGTAGCCGAGGGCGCCCAGGCGCGCGACGAGCTCGGTCTTGAAGGTGCCGAACGCGCGTGAGCCGACCGAGGCGTCGCCGAGCGTCCGGCGGAGGGCCTCGAGGTCGAACGAGCCCGCGTCCATCTCGTCGTGGGCGAGGCGGCTGAGGAGCCGCCGCTGGGCCATCTCGGTTCCGCGCAGCCGCGCCTGCGACGCTGACCGCTCGAGCGTCAGGTGCGTTCCGCCGAGGAGGCCTCGCACGCGGGCGAGGTCGGCGTCGAGCGTCGCCGACGACACGTGCAGGCGCTCGGCGGTCTCGAACACGTCGATCCCGTCGGGCGCATCGAGGAGGGACCGCACGACGGTGTGCAGGCGGTCGCGCGGGGTCGCGGCATCCGTCGTCCCGTTGCTTCGAGCCTGACCCGCCTCCGCGCCCGCGCGGTAGCCGAGCGAACCGGACTCGACGGCGACGCCGGACGCGACGCGGGAGTTGAGCGCCGTCACATACGAGCGGATGCTGCGCGGAGTCACGCCCGAGGGCATCGGCGAGCGTCGCCGCCGTGGCCCATTCCCCGTCACGGACCAGCAGGGCGAGAAGGCGATCCTGCCTCGCTCTGGTCACCGCTTCCTCCGTGTCGCGCGCCGCCTGTGGCCCGTGCCATCCAGTCAACCACGCAGCGGGAGCACGAAGCCCGGCCCGGCGGTGCCGGTCTTCCGCGGGGGCGGAAAGAGACGTGGTTGTCCGCTCCCAGCTCTTTCACAAGAATGGGCCCACAGAGGAGGCGGATCGATGAGGATCCTCGTGGTCTGCGGCGCCGGAGCGTCGAGCACTTTCGTCGCGCAGCGCGTGCGTCACGCCGCGCACGAGGCCGGCCTTGCCTACTCGGCCTTCGCGGGCACCGAGGTCTCGCTTCCGATCGACATCGACGCCGCCGACGTCGTGCTCGTCGGCCCCCACCTCGCGTACGTCATTCCCACGCTCGAGAGGGATGCCGCCATCCGGGGCACGACCGTCGTGCTCCTGCCCGACGACATCTTCACCGACCTCGACGGCAACCGCACCCTGCAGCTCGTCCAGGAGGCGCTCGAGCGCGCCGAGACGATTCCCCCACAGGTGGCCGGTCCTCCGACAGACTGAAGCCGAAGACCGATCGACGCTGTAACAACTGAGAGGAACGACATGCCTGAGATCTCCCGCACTGTGCGGATCGGCTCGTCACACGGACTCCACGCTCGCCCCGCGAAGCTGTTCGCACAGGCCGCGAAGGGTGCCGGCATCCCGATCACGATCGCGAAGGACTCGGGGACGCCCGTGAATGCGGCCAGCATTCTCGGCATCATCGGGCTCGGAGCCGAGCACGGCGACTACGTGACCCTCACAGCGGACGGCGAGGGTGCTGAAGCAGCGCTCGACACGCTGGCCGAACTGCTCACCACCGACCACGACGCGGAGTAGACCATGGCTGAACTGCGGGGAGTGGGAATCGGACTCGGCGTCGGCCAGGGTCCCGTCGCGCGCATGGCGGAGCCTCTGCCGGCGCCGGCCGACGGGCCGAGCGACCTGAGCGTCGAGGAGGAGACGGCGCGCGTGCGCGAAGCCGTCGCGGCCGTCGCTCGCGAATTGGAGGAGCGCGGCGCTGTCGCGGGCGGAGCCGCTCGCGAGGTGCTCGAGGCCCAGGCGATGATGGCCGAGGACCCGACTCTCGAGGATGAGGTCGACACGCGCATCGCCGCCGGCAAGACCAGCGAGTTCGCGGTCTACGACGCCTTCGCGTCGTTCCGCGAGACCCTGACGGCGCTCGGCGGCTACCTCGGCGAGCGCGCGGCCGACCTGGACGATGTCGCCCAGCGCGTCATCGCGCGACTGCGGGGCGTGCCTGCTCCCGGCGTGCCCGACCCCGGGCATCCGTTCGTCCTCGTCGCGAAGGATCTCGCGCCCGCCGACACGGCCCTCCTCGATCTCGACAAGGTGCTGGCGCTCATCACGACCGAGGGCGGCCCGACCTCCCACACGGCGATCCTCGCGCGCGAGAAGTCGATCGTCGCGGTCGTGGGCGTCGCCGGTGCAAGCTCGCTCGTCGACGGTCAGACCGTGATCGTGGATGCCGCGGCCGGCGTCGTCACGACGGAGCCCACTGCCGAAGAACTCGAGCGGGCGCTGACGCGCGCCGAGGCGCGGGCTTCAGCGGCCTCCGCTCCCCTCACGCCCGGCGCACTCGCCGACGGCACCGCGATCCCGCTGCTTGCGAACCTCGGGAAGCCCGAGGATGCGATCGATGCCGTCGCACTCGGCGCCGAGGGCGTGGGGCTCTTCCGCACCGAGTTCCTCTTCCTGAGCTCCGCCCAGGCGCCCACCGTCGAGCAGCAGCGCGAGGCGTACACGAAGCTGCTGAAGGCGTTCCCCGGCCAGAAGGTCGTGGTCCGCGCCCTCGACGCCGGCGCCGACAAGCCGCTCGCGTTCCTCAACGACGCGCACGAGGAGAATCCGGCGCTCGGCCTTCGAGGCATCCGTGCCCTCAGGGCCAGCGAGGACATCCTGCGCGAGCAGCTGACGGCTCTCGCCGAGGCGGATGCCGCCACCCGGAAGACGCCGGAGGGGCCCGCCGACCTGTGGGTGATGGCACCGATGGTCGCGACGGTCGAGGAGACGCGGTACTTCACCGACCTCTGCCGCGAGTACGGCATCAAGACCGCCGGCGTCATGGTGGAGGTGCCGTCCTCGGCGCTGCTCGCCGACCGCATCCTGGCGATCGCGGACTTCGCCTCGATCGGCACGAACGACCTGACCCAGTACACGCTCGCCGCCGACCGACTGCTCGGCTCGGTGGCGGCGTTCCAGGACCCGTGGCACCCCGCCGTCCTCCGGCTCATCCGCGAGGTCGGTCAGGCCGGCCGCGAGAACGGCAAGCCGGTCGGCATCTGCGGCGAGGCGGCGGCCGATCCGCTGCTGGCCGTCGTGCTCGTGGGCCTCGGCGCCACGAGCCTGTCGATGGCGCCGACCGCGCTCGCGGACGTCCGCGCGTCGCTCCTGGAGTACACGCTCGCCCAGGCCCGGGGCGTCGCCGAGGCCGCACTCGCCGCAGACGACGCGACATCAGCCCGAACAGCGGCCCGCGAGGCCGCAAACGCAGGGTAGCCGCTCCCGCGGCTGCGCACACGGCCCCTCCCGCGGTTGGGGAAGACCGAAGAACGAAGGAGAGCACAATGACAACGGCGTCCGCACCCGTCTCTGGAGCGAAGAAAGCGCAGGTTCACGTCCAGCGCTTCGGAACGTTCCTGTCCGGCATGATCATGCCGAACATCCCGGCGCTCATCGCGTGGGGCATCTTCACGGCGTTCTTCATCGAGGCCGGGTTCACACCCAATGCCGCACTCGCGACGATCGTCGGGCCGTTCATCCACTACCTGCTGCCGCTGATCATCGCGTACACAGGCGGAACGATGGTGTACGGGGTCCGAGGGGGCGTCGTCGCCGTCGATCGGGACCATGGGTGCCATCGCGGGGTCGGACCTGCTCATCGCCAACTACAACGCCACGCTGCCCGAGGGTGCGTCCCAGCTCGGCCAGGTGCACATGTTCATCGGCGCGATGATCATGGCGCCGATCGCGGCGTACTCGATGAAGTGGCTGGACGGCCTGTGGGACGGCAAGATCAAGGCCGGCTTCGAGATGCTCGTCAACATGTTCTCGGCGGGCATCTGGGGCTTCGTGATGGCGATCGTCGGGTTCTACCCCATCGCGTACGTCGTCAACGGCCTGATGCAGATCCTCTCGGGCGCGCGTCAACTGGCTCGTGCAGAACAACCTGCTGCCGCTCACGAGCATCGTGATCGAGCCGGCGAAGGTGCTGTTCCTCAACAACGCCATCAACCACGGCGTGCTGACGCCGCTCGGGATCCAGCAGGCGTCCGAAGAGGGATCGTCGATCCTCTTCCTCCTCGAGGCCAACCCCGGCCCCGGTCTCGGCATCCTGCTGGCGTTCAGCTTCTTCGGGATCGGCGCCGCGCGCGCGTCGGCTCCCGGTGCGGCCCTCATCCAGTTCGTCGGCGGCATCCACGAGGTGTACTTCCCGTACGCGCTCATGAAGCCGATGCTGATCCTCGGGCTCATCGCGGGCGGCATGACGGGCGTCACGACGAACATGCTCCTGGACGGTGCGCTGCGTGCACCGGCGGCTCCTGGCAGCATCGTCGCCGTGATCGCCGCAGACGCCTCCGGGGAAGTACTTCGCCGTCATCCTGTCGGTGGTGCTCGCCGCAACGGTCTCGTTCCTCGTCTGCTCGCTCATCCTCCGGGCCTCGCGCAAGCGCGACCTCGAGGCGATGGCGCTGACCGACGACGCTTTCGGTGCAGCGATCACCCAGACCGAGGCCGCGAAGGGCAAGTCCTCGGATGCGCTGGCCGGCCTGCGCGCCGGTGCGGCGGTCGCCGGCGGTGTCGGTGCGGTGACGACGACGGCGCGCGAGATCAAGAACATCGTGTTCGCGTGCGACGCCGGCATGGGGTCCTCCGCGATGGGCGCGAGCGTTCTGCGCAACAAGATCAAGAAGGCGGGAGTCGAGGACGTCACGGTCGTCAACAAGGCCATCGCGAGCCTGGACGGCACGGCCGACCTGGTCATCACCCAGAACCAGCTCACGGAGCGGGCCCGGCAGCAGTCGCCGAACTCGGTCCACGTCTCGGTCGACAACTTCATGAACTCGCCGCGCTACGACGAGGTCGTCGACCTGGTCAAGGGACAGCACGGGGATGGCGCATAGGGGGCGCGGCGCCAGCCGTCGAAGAGTCCGCGGGCGGTGCTCCCCGCGGCCGGAGACGACAACACGATAGACCGCTGCGGGGCCGGGACGGCGCGAGGCCCCCGGCCCCGCAGCCCCCTCGCCACGACGCCCGCGTCGGCGGCGCGGGAACAGCATCCGGAATCAACGAAAGGCGACGCAAATGTCACGTGAGGTCCTCAGCATCGGTCAGGTGCGCATCCACTCGAACAGCGCCTCAAAAGAGGACGCGATGCGCGAGGCGGCGGACATCCTCGAGGCTGTCGGCGCCGTCACCAGCGCCTACTTCGACGCGATGCAGCAGCGCGAGCAGACCGTCTCGACGTACATGGGGAACGAGCTCGCCATCCCCCACGGCACGAACGAGACGAAGAACACGATCCTCGACTCGGCGCTGTCCGTCGTCCGGTACGACGGCGGCGTCGACTGGGATGGCGAGCCGGTCACCTTCGTCATCGGAATCGCCGGCAAGGGCGATGAGCACCTCGAGATCCTGTCGCAGATCGCGATCCTGTTCTCGGACGAGGACGACGTCGCCCGCCTCAAGGCCGCGCAGTCACCCGAGGAGCTGTACGGGATCCTGAGCGCGGTCAACGAATCATGAAGGCCGTCCACTTCGGCGCCGGCAACATCGGTCGGGGGTTCGTCGGGCTGCTCCTGCACCAGGGCGGGTACGACCTCGTCTTCTCCGACGTGGCGGCTCCGCTCGTCGATGCCATCAACGGCGTCGACTCCTACACGGTCCATGAGGTCGGAGACGGGCGGCGTCGACACCGTCGTGACCGGCTTCCGCGCGATCAACAGCGCGACGGATGCCGATGCCGTGGTGGATGAGATCTCCACGGCCAACGTCGTCACCACGGCGGTGGGGCCGACGATCCTGAAGTTCGTCGCGCCGCACATCTTCGCGGGCCTCGTGCTGCGCAATCCGTCCGCTCCCCCGCTCCAGGTCATGGCGTGCGAGAACGCGATCAATGCGACGGACCTGCTGCGCGACGAGATCCGGGCTCTGTCGGGCGACGCGTGGGAGGCCATTCAGGGCCGGGCGGTCTTCGCGAACACGGCCGTCGATCGCATCGTGCCCGCGCAGCCCGAGGGCTCGGGGGTCGATGTGACCGTCGAGCCGTTCTACGAATGGGCGATCGAGCGGCCGCCGTTCGGCGACGACCCGCCCAGCATCCCGGGTGCGCACTTCGTCGACGACCTCGCGCCCTACATCGAGCGCAAGCTCTTCACCGTCAACACCGGGCACGCGACGACGGCGTACTTCGGCGCCCAGGCGGGCATCGACACGATCGCCGCGGCGCTCGCCGATCCATCGATCGCCGAGAAGGTCTCGGCCGCGCTGGCGGAGACCTCTGCGCTTCTGGTCGCCAAGCACGATCTCGACCCGGACGACATGACGTCCTACCGCGCGACGATCCTCCAGCGCTTCCGCAATGCGGCACTTCCCGACACCGTGTGGCGCGTCGGGCGGCAGCCGCTGCGCAAGCTCTCGCGGAACGAGCGCTTCGTCGGTCCCGCGGCCGAAGCTGCCGAACGCGGACTCTCGACGAGCGCCCTGGTGGCGGCGATGGGCGCCGCCCTCGAGTTCGACGACCCCGAGGACGAGCAGTCGGTGGCACTGCAGGCGCAGCTGCGCGAACAGGATGCCGCGACCTTCACCGCCGCCGTGACCGGACTGGAGCCGGGGCATCCGCTCTTCGCCGATGTGGAGGCCGTCGTGGCGGCCAGACAGGCGGACTTAGGCTCTAAGGCGTGACCACCGACGACACGACCGATGCCGCCCCCGCCTCGCCCGGCGCACAGCCGGGTGCCGGAGGAGAGACAGCGGATGCGGCGACCCCGCGCCCAAGCGCCGTCGCAAGGGCCTCCGCATCCTCTGGTGGGTGCTCGGGATCGTGGGCGGTCTCATCCTCGCGGCGGTCATCGGGATCCTCATCTGGAGCCAGGTCGGCGTAGCGGCGCCCGAGCCCGAGCCGCTCGCCGCGGTGAAGGCCGACGAGCGGATCGTCATGACCGACGACTCCGCGGCCGTCGTGCTGGAACCCGCGTCGGGTGCGACGGGCGTCGGGCTCGTCTTCGTGCCGGGCGCCAAGGTCGAGGCCGCCGCGTACGCCGCGAAGCTGTCGGGTCTCGTGGCCGAGCAGGGTGTCACCGTCGTGATCACGAAGCCGTGGCTGAATCTCGCGTTCTTCGACTTCCGTCCGCTCGACACGTTCACCGCTCTCGCGCCCGATGTCGACACCTGGATCGTCGGCGGACACTCGCTCGGCGGCGTGCGCTCGTGCATGCTGGCCACGCAGGCCGATGCCCTCGCACTGTTCGCCTCGTACTGCTCGACAGACCTCGCCCAGTCGGGACTTCCCGTGCTCAGCATCAGCGGGAGCGAAGACGGACTCTCGACGCCCGAGGACATCGCCGACGGCCGCCCGCTGCTTCCCGGCGACGCGGAGTTCGTCGAGATCGACGGGGCGAGCCATTCGTCGTTCGGCGACTACGGACTGCAGGCCGGCGACGGCACGCCCGAGCATCTCGGACGACGACATGACGGCTCAGATCACCGAGCTCGTCGGCGCGCTCGCAGCCTCGCTGCGCTGATCGCCCGTCGCTGATGCACGGTCGGATCCTCCCATGACCCGGTACGCCATCATCGGTGCGGGGCCGTCGGGCCTCGCCGCCGCCCGCGCCCTGCAGAAGGAGGGCATCGCGTTCGACGGGTATGAGGCGTCCCGCGGCGTCGGCGGGTCTCTGGGACATCGAGAACCCGCGCTCGACGATGTACGAGTCGGCGCATCTCATCTCGTCGCGGACGACGACCGAGTTCGCCGAGTTCCCCATGCGGACGGATGCCGATTACCCCAGCCACCGCGTGCTCATCGACTACTTCCGCGACTACGCGGAGCACTTCGCGCTCGACCGAGCACTTCCGGTTCGAGACCAGGGTCACGGCCCTCGAACGGGTGGACGGCGGGTGGATGCTTCGCGCCGAGTCCACGTCGGACTCGGGCGCGGACGCCCCGACGGAGCAGCGCTACGACGGCGTGATCCTCGCGAACGGCACCCTCGCCGAGCCGAACATCCCGACCTTCCCCGGTGAGTTCACGGGCGAGGTGCTGCACACGAGCGAGTACAAGAGAGCGACGCAGCTCACCGGCAAGCGGGTGCTGATCATCGGCGCCGGCAACTCGGGGTGCGACATCGCGGTCGACGCGGTGCACCACGCGGCATCCGTCGACATGAGCGTGCGACGCGGCTACTACTTCGTGCCGCGGTACCTCTTCGGCCGGCCATCCGACACGCTCAACCAGGGCAAGCCGCTCCCGGCGCCGATCAAGCAGTTCCTCGATCGGAGGGTGCTCCGCGCCTTCACGGGCGACCCGGTGCGGTTCGGCTTCCCGAAACCCGACTACAAGATCTACGAGTCGCACCCGATCGTCAACACGCTGATCCTCCATCACCTCGGTCAGGGCGATCTGCGGGTCCGCCCTGACATCGACCGCTTCGACGGCTCGACCGTCCACTTCCGCGACGGGTCCAGCGGCGAGTACGACACCGTCCTCCTCGCCACGGGCTACACGCTGGACTACCCGTTCGTCGCGCGCGAGGAGCTCAACTGGAAGGGCTGGTCGCCGACGCTCTTCCTGAACGTCTTCCCGCCGTCGTTCAACGGCCTCTACGTGATGGGCATGCTCGAGGCATCGGGAATCGGCTGGCAGGGACGCTACGAGCAGGCCGACCTGATCGCGCAGTACCTCGCCGCCCTCGAGCGGCACCCCGAGCGCGCCGAAGCCTTCCGGTCACGTACCACCGGCGAGCCGTGGCCGGATCTGACGGGCGGCTACCACTACCTCGGGCTCGCGCGCATGTCGTACTACGTCAACAAGGACGCGTACCGTCACGCGGTGCGGCGGGCGACCGACAGCCTGCGGAACGGGGATGCCTCTCCCCCGCGTCGCACGCCGCGCCGCGGCATCCGCTCCTCTCGTCGCCCACCCTCTGCCGAAAGGGCGGGAGCGTGAACATCGATGACGTCGCCCTGAACTTCAACCCCGGGACGCTCATCCTCTGAACGTGGTGCTCCGAACAGGTCGGATTCCTTCGCTATCGCCTGGTCCTGGCGACCGAGTCGCACAGGGTGAGTTCGGCTTCACGCCGACCATGAAGAGCGCCCAGGCCCTCAAGGTCTCTGTCGCCTCGCACGCGGGCGTCGCGCGGCGCTGCGCGGAGCCACAGCATCCGTCACCCTGCATGTTCGATCGGCCCGCGCACAGTGCCCGCCGGCAGTGCCCGCCCGCGCCCGTCCCGTCCCATCCCGGCGACTTCCCACGTGGCAGCGTGCCGAGGGATGTTCGGTCCGGGAAACGCAGGAATTGGGTGCCCGGAGTCTGCGGAAGCCGGACCGCACCGCACGACGCGACTCATCGGGGCCAACCCGCGCGCACGAGGGCGCGGTGCACCAGCTGCACAGCGACCTCCGAGTCCGGCTCCACGTGGTGGTTGAGCACGCGGACGAGGTGCCAGCCGGCATCGGAGATCTCGCGCCAACGGTCAGCATCGCGGGCGAACTGCGCGACGTCTTCCGCGTGCTGGCGACCGTCGTACTCGACCCCGACCTTGTACGCGGGGTAAGCCTGATCCAGGCGCGCGATGAAACGCCCGTCGGCATCGCGGAGTTCGTACGCCAGTTCGGGTTCCGGCAGTCCCCCGTCGACGAGCGTCAGTCGCAGCTTCGTCTCACGAGAGGACTCGGAGCCTTCCCGCACGCGATCGATGAGCGCCTGCAATCGCGGACGCCGCAGCTGCGCGGCTTCGGCACGGAGCTGGTCGATCGTGGCAAGCCGCCTGCGGCGCGCCACCAGGTGGTCTGCCGCGACGATAAGTTCGTCGTCCGGCAGGTGAGTGGATGCCTGCACCCAGGCACGCACGGGATGCTCCACCCGCAAGCCGCCGACCAGCCGATGCGCCGCGACCCTCGGGGCCAGGCGATGAGGTGTCACGCCCTTCGCGCGTGCGGGATTGCGCGGCCTGATCCCCGACACGTGGATCGCCTCGTCCCAATCCTCCGGCGTCGGAGCACCCCTGAGGATCAGCGCGGTGCCGTGGCTGAAGAAGTCCGTCTCGCCCATGCGCGTCGCGAACTGCCGACAGCGCTTCTTGAAGGCACTCAACCGGAGATCGCTCGGCGAGCGGCGCGCGGCATCGCCGGGTGGTGAGGCATCCGGACCCCCCTTCCATTCGCGCACACCACGGAAGGGCCTGTCGAACTGCCGGCCATCGAGCGCACCGCGCCCGACGCCCGCAGCCAGTCCGTCGGACACGCGGAACGGCTCATCACCGAACGGGGAGTGCCGGGTCGTCACGCCTCTCAGTCCACCCGCGGGCTCGCCCGGCCGGTCTCCCGTCCCGCTTCCAGTGGACAACGTGGCGGCTGGCACGCCGGAGGAGGAGAGGCCCACCGCGCCTGGCGGTCGCCGCATGGAGCGGTGCGGCGCGGGGCGGTCCGGGAAAGGCAGGTTCCCGGCATCCGGAACCTGCGAAACCTGGACCCGACCCGGGCGCCGTGCGGCGCGCCCGGCCGGCCGGTCCGGTCCGGTCCGGTCCGGCGATACCAGATTCCCGGCATCTGGAACCTGAGAAACCCGGACCGAACCCCAGCCGCCCGACCCACCGGGCACGGTGCAGTCCGGGAAACACAGGTTCCCGGCATCCGGAACCTGCGAAACCCGGACCCGACCCCCAGCCAAGCTGACTCGGGCTACTGCTCGAAGCCCTCGCTGATGATGTCGATGAGCTCTTCGCGCTCCTCGACCGGCAGGAAGGAGCCCGCGGCCGCGTTGAGCTGGAACGTCTCGAGGTCGTCCAGGTCGTACTCGAACGTCTCGGCCAGCAGGGCCAGCTCGCGCGTGAGCGACGTGCGGCTCATCGTGCGGTTGTCGACGTTCACGGTGACGCAGAAGCCCAGCTGGTAGAGCAGATCGAACGGGTGGTCCTCGAGCGTCGTGCCCCAGCGCTCGACCGCGCCCGTCTGAAGGTTCGACGACGGCGACAGCTCGAGCGGGATCTCGCGGTCGCGCACCCAGCGTGCGAGGTCGCCGAACGTGACGAAGACCTCTTCGCCCTCGCTCGAGACGATCTCGAGGTCCTCGGCGATGCGCACGCCGTGGCCGAGGCGCAGGGCGCGGCCGTCGAGGATGGCCGATCGAATGGAGTCCAGGCCCGCAGCCTCGCCGGCGTGCACGGTGACGGGGAAGAACTCCGACGCCAGGTAGTCGAAAGCCGCACGGTGGTTCGAGGGCGGGAAGCCGTCCTCCGGCCCCGCGATGTCGAAGCCCACGGCACCACGGCCGCGGAAGTCGACCGCGAGCCGCGCGATCTCGAGCGACCGGTCGGTGTGGCGCATCGCGGTGATGAGCTGGCCGACGCGCAGGTCGCGCCCCGCGCTGTCGGCGGCATCCTCGGCCTCTTCGATGCCCTCCTGGACCGCCTCGACGGCCTCCTCGAGCGACAGTCCGCGCGAGAGGTGCTGCTCGGGTGCCCACCGCACCTCGCCGTACACGACGCCGTCGGCGGCGAGGTCCTCGACGAACTCCCGTGCGACGCGGCGCAGGCCGTCGGCGGTCTGCATGACGGCGGTGGTCAGGTCGAAGGTCTTGAGGTACTCCACGAGCGACCCGGAGTCGCTCTTCTCGGCGAACCAGTCGGCGAGGTCGTCGGGATCGGTCGTCGGGACGTCGAGTCCGATCTCGTCGGCGAGCTCGATGATCGTCGCGGGCCGGACTCCGCCGTCGAGGTGGTCGTGCAGCGACACCTTCGGCAGGCTCCGGATCGAGACGCCCTGGATGACGGCATCGCCGTGCTGGTCGATGGGCATGTGAAGCTCCTTGGTGATCGAGACGTGCAGAGAGAGATTCTAAGCGGACCGGATGCTGTCGCTACGGGCGGGACGTCGGTTCAGGCGGTGATGCGCTCGAGCACGAGCGGGGCGGCTGCAGGAGGCTCGTCGCCGATCTCCCACGCCCCGTCGAGGGCGGCGAGCGCGCGGTCGAACCGCGAGGAATCCTGCCCGAGCAAGGTGAACAGCGGCTGACCGGCCGAGACGGGAGCGCCGGGCTTCACGTGCAGGTCGATGCCCGCCGCGTGCAGCACCGGGTCCTCGGCGCGAGCGCGTCCGGCACCCAGGCGCCACGCGGCGATGCCGAACGGGAGCGCCTCCATGCGCGGTGACGAAGCCGTCGGCGTCTGCGGTGACCGTGTGGGTGTCGTTCGGCGCGGGGAGCGCAGCATCCGGATCTCCGCCCTGGGCAGAGATCATGGCGCGCCAGGCATCCATCGCCCGCCCATCGCGGAGCGCCTTCTCGACATCGGCGTCGGGCTGTCCGGCGAGCGAGAGCATCTCGCGGGCGAGCGCGATCGTGAGCTCGACGACATCGGCGGGGCCGCCACCCGCCAGCACCTCGACGGATTCGCGCACTTCGTTCGCGTTGCCGATCGCAAGGCCGAGCGGGGTGTTCATGTCGGTGAGGAGGGCGGTCGTCGCCACGCCCGAGTCGGTGCCGAGCGCGACCATGGTGCGCGCGAGCTCGCGCGCCTTGTCGACGTCGCGCATGAACGCGCCGGAGCCGAACTTCACGTCCAGGACGAGCGAGTCGGTTCCCTCGGCGATCTTCTTCGACATGATGCTCGAGGCGATGAGCGGGATGGCTTCGACCGTTCCGGTGACATCGCGCAGCGCGTAGAGGCGCTTGTCGGCGGGGGCGAGGCCAGAGCCGGCGGCGCAGATGACGGCACCGACGTCGCGGAGCTGCTGGAACAGCTCGTCGTTCGTCAGGGCCGCTCGCCATCCGGGGATCGACTCGAGCTTGTCGAGGGTGCCGCCGGTGTGGCCGAGGCCGCGACCCGAGAGCTGCGGCACCGCGACGCCGAATGCGGCGACGAGCGGAGCCAGCGGGAGCGTGATCTTGTCGCCGACACCGCCGGTCGAGTGCTTGTCGACCGTGGGCTTGCCGAGCCCGCCGAAGCTCATCCGCTCGCCCGAGGCGATCATGGCCTCGGTCATCACGCGGATCTCGTCGCGCTCCATGCCGTTGAGGAGCACGGCCATCGCGAACGCCGCCATCTGCGAGTCGGCGACGTAGCCACGGGTGTAGGCGTCGATCATCCAGCGGAGCGCGTCCTCGGCGACCGCTCCACCGTCGCGCTTGGTGCGGATCACGTCGACGGCATCGAACGCCTCGACCGCGGGCGTTTCGAGGGCGGGCGAAGCCGTCATCGCGAGACGTCCTCGAGATCGCGGGGGCCGAAGGCGTCGGGCAGCACCTCGTCGATCGTGCGGATGCCCGACACCGTCTCGAGCAGCATCCCGGGGAGCGCGTGCTCGTACAGCAGCTGCCGGCAGCGCCCGCACGGCATGATCGTCTCGCCGTCGTTGTTCACGCACACGAAGGCGACCAGGCGACCGCCCCCCGACATGTGCAGCTCGGAGACCAGCCCGCACTCGGCGCACAGTCCGACGCCATAGGAGGCGTTCTCGACGTTGCAGCCCTGGATGATGCGCCCGTCCGACACCAGCGCCGCCGCCCCGACCCGGTAGCGCGAGTACGGCGCGTAGGCCCGCTGCATGGCCTCGGTGGCGGCAGCCCGGAGTTCGTCCCAGTCGATGTCGGTCACGCGACTCATCCCTTTATGTATGGTTTGCCGTCGGCCGCGGGAGCCCTGGACTTCCCGACGACGCCGGCCACGACGAAGATCGTGACGACGTACGGCAGCATCAGCATGAACTCGCTCGGCACCGGGCGACCCGATGACGCTCAGTGTGTTCTGCAGGTTGGAGGCGAAGCCGAAGAGCAGTGCCGCCAGCGTCGCCTTGATCGGATCCCATTGACCGAAGATCACCGCGGCGAGGGCGATGAAGCCGGCCCCGGCGGTCATCTCCTTGTTGAAGGCGATGCCGTTGCCGATCGTGAAGACCGTGCCGCCGAGTGCCCGCGATGGCGCCGGCGAGCAGCACGTTCCAGGAACCGGGTCCGGTTGACCTTGATGCCCACCGTGTCGGCGGCCTGAGGGTGCTCGCCGACCGCGCGCAGGCGCAGGCCCCAGCGCGTGTGGAACATCCCGATGTACACCGCAGCCACAGCGAAGTACATGATGTACACGATGATCGTCTGCCGGAAGAAGACCGGGCCGATGACCGGGATCTCGCTCAGCACCGGGATCGGGATGCGCTCGAAGCGCGGCGGGCTGTTGAGCGTCGCGGCGTTGGGCTGCAGCACCTGCGAGTAGAAGAAGCTCGTGAGTCCGGTCACCAGGACGTTGAGCACGACGCCGACGATGACCTGGTCGACGAAGTACTTGATCGCGAACAGCGAGAGGACAGCCGCGACCAGCATTCCCGACACCATCGCGGCGACGAGCCCGAGCATCGGCTGTCCGGTGAGCGACGCGACGACCGAGGCTGTGAAGGCGCCGGCGAGCAGCTGACCCTCGATGGCGATGTTGACCACGCCGGCCCGCTCGCCGATCACGCCCCCGAGCGCACCGTAGATCAGCGGGACGGCAAGGCCCAGCGAACCGGCGAGCAGGCCCGGTACCGGAATCGTGGCCCCTGCCGCGGCCCACGTGAGGAACCCGACGACGAAGAAGAGGATGTAGACGATGACGATCCACAGCGGCGACTCGCCGCCTGCGCGGACGAAGTACGCCGATGCGATCGTCAGCAGCGCGAGGAAGACGAAGCAGACCCACGCCGTGGCCATGACCGGCACGACGAGATCGGGCAGCTGAATCAGGTCGGAGTCGGTCGACAGGCGGAAGGTGGTCGCGCCCTCGCGGGGGGCGAGGACCAGCAGGAGTCCGAAGAGCGCCGCGAACACCAGCAGCGAGACGGGGGCCTTCCAGCTCCGGATGACGGTCCTCTGCGTCGCCTCCGGCGGCATCAGGCCTTCTGTCGAGACGAGGGGCGTGGTCACTTGGACACCTCCTCGAGGTCGCTCGTCGCCTTGACCTCGGCCTTGAGCGCCTTCTGCCGCGCCTTCTCCGCCCGGCGGCGGTCGCGCTCGGGGGAGGGCAGGAAGAAGATCGTGCGCACGAGCGGCGGCGCGGCGATGAAGAGGACGATGAGCGACTGGACGACGGTGACGATCTCGATCGGGATCTGCTCGGCCGCCTGCATCGAGAACCCGCCGGCCTTGAACGCGCCGAAGAGCACCCCGGCGGCGAACGTCCCCCACGGGGTGGACCGGCCGAGGAGGGCGACGGTGATCGCGTCGAAGCCGATGCCGGCATCGATGTCGGCTGAGAAGCCCGGTGGTGATCGTGCCGAGCACCTGGTTGACGCCCGCCAGACCCACGAGTGCGCCCGAGATCAGCATCCCGTAGACGTACATGTTCTTGACGTTGATGCCCGCGACCCGCGCGGCGTTCGGGTTCTCTCCGACGGCCCGGAACTTGAAGCCCAGGCTCGAGCGGTTGAGGATCCAGGCGACGAGGAAGGTCGCCGCGATCACGAGGATGAACCCGAAGTGCAGGTTGTACTGCGGCCCCAGGAGCTCAGGGAAGACCGCGGTCTCCTTCATCGGCGGGGTCTTCGGGGTTGCTCGAACCCGGCGCCTGCAGCAATCCGGGGGTGCGCAGCATCCACGAGACGAGGTAGAAGGCGATGTAGTTGAGCATGATCGTGACGATCACCTCGTGTGCACCCGTGCGGGCCTTCAGGAGGCCCGCGATACCCGCCCACAGCGCACCGGCGATGAGACCCGCGATGAGCGCGAGGATCATGTGGAGCGGGAACGGCAGGTCGTAGGCGAAGCCGACGTAGCCGGCGGCCGCTGCCGCCAGGAGCATCTGCCCCCGGCCGCCGATGTTGAACATGCCGATGCGGAAAGCCAGGGCGACACCGAGACCGGCCGCGATCAGCGGTGTGGCGAACGTGAGGGTCTCGGTGAGGGGCCGGATGGCGCGCGCGAAGGTCGGCGCGCCGAAGTTGTAGATCGCACCCTGGAACAGCGCGATGTAGGCGCCGGACACGGCATCCCAGATCGCGACGATCGTGTCTCCGGGGCGGGCGAAGAAGTACTTGGCCGCCGCCTGCACATCCTCATCGGTGACGGCGATCAGGATGCCGCCGACGACGAGTGCGAGGAAGATCGCGAGGACCGAGATGATCGCGTTGCCCTGCGTGATCTTCAGGAACGTCTGATGCCACTTCGACGGAGGCGGGGCCTCGCTCTGCTGTGTCGCCGTGCTCACGCGGCAGCCCCTTCCCCGGCGCGGGCTCTCGCCCGCCATCATGAGCCCGAGCACCTCGCGAGGCGTGTCACCCGGGACGATTCCGACGATCCGCCCGCGGTACATCACCATGATGCGGTCGGCGAGGGCGGCGACCTCGTCGAGCTCGGTGGAGACGACGATGACGGGAACGCCCGCGTCGCGCGTCTCGACGATGCGCTTGTGGATGAACTCGATCGAGCCGACGTCGACACCGCGGGTCGGCTGGGCGGCGACCAGCAGCGACAGGTCGCGGCTGAGCTCGCGCGCGAGGACGACCTTCTGCTGGTTGCCGCCGGACAGCTGGCCGACCGGGGTGTCGATGCTCTGAGCGCGGACGTCGAACTCGCGTGAACTTCTCCTTGGCGAAGGCCGCGCAGCGTGCTGCGCTGGAGATTGAAGGCCTTGACGAAAGGGGCGCCGTTCGCGCGGTCGAGCATGAGGTTCTCGGCGATCGTGAATGCCCCGACGAGTCCGTCCTCGTTGCGATCCTCCGGGATGAATCCGACGCCCTCGTCCAGGATGTGGCGGACGCTGCGTCCGACGAGTCTGCTCGCCGTCGAGGGTCACCGAGCCTCGCGCCTGCGGCTGGAGGCCGATGAGCGCCTCGGTGAGCTCGGTCTGGCCATTGCCCTGGACCCCTGCGATCGCGAGCATCTCGCCGCCTCGCACATCGAAGCTGACATCGTCGACGATCACCTGGCCGACAGCGTCGATGACGGTGAGGTTCTCGACCACGAGCCCGCGGTCGTTGAGCTGCGGGCGCATCCTTGTGCACGGTGAGCTCGACCGCTCGGCCGACCATCATCGAGGCGAGCTCGGCGTTCGAGGCGGTGGGAGAGGCTTCGCCGACCACCTTTCCGAGGCGGATGACGGTGATGCGGTCCGCGACCTCGCGGACCTCGCGGAGCTTGTGGGTGATGAAGACGATGGATGCCCCGGATGCCTTGAGCTGGCGCATGATCTCCATCAGCTCGTCGGTCTCCTGCGGGGTGAGGACCGCGGTGGGCTCGTCGAAGACGAGCACCCGGGCGTCGCGGGAGAGCGCCTTGATGATCTCGACCCGCTGTTGGACGCCGACGGGGAGCTCCTCGACCAGCGCGTCGGGATCGACGTGGAATCCGAACCGAGCCGAGATCTCGCGCACGCGCTCGCGGGCCGCGCCGACGTCCAGCAGTCCGCCCGCGCGAGTCGACTCGTGTCCGAGCATGACGTTCTCGGCCACGCTGAAGACGGGGATGAGCATGAAGTGCTGGTGCACCATGCCGATGCCGGCGCGCATCGCGTCGCCGGGACCCTGGAAGTTCTGCACCTGGCCGTCGAGAAGGATGGTTCCCTCTTCTGCCGTGTACAGGCCGTAGAGGACGTTCATGAGCGTCGACTTGCCTGCGCCGTTCTCGCCGAGCAGACAGTGGATCTCTCCGGGCTCCACCACGAGATCGATGTGGTCGTTGGCGACGAGACTGCCGAACCGCTTCGTGATCCCGCGGAGTTCGAGCTTCATGGTGCCGATCCTAGTGAGGGGGGTGCGCCGACGCACCGAGACGGGCAGGGGCGGCGCGCTGGCTGCGCCGTGGGGCAAACGAGTGGGGAGGCCGGGATGAAACCCGACCTCCCCACTGCGGCGGGACTCAGCCCTGGAGGTACGACTCGACCTTGATGGATCCGTCGATGATGCCGGCCGTGATCGTGTCCAGCTCACCCTGCAGGTCAGGCGAGACCTTGCCCTCGAAGTCGTGGAACGGCGCCAGGCCGACGCCCTCGTTCTCGAGCGTGCCGACGAAGGGCGCGTGTCGAACTCGCCCTTGCCCGCTGCCAGCACGGCATCCTCGACGCCGACGTCGATGAGCTTGCGGATCGACGTCAGCAGGAGGTCGGCCACGGTGGGGTCGGTCTCGTAGAGGTCGGCGTCGACACCGAGCATGGCGATTTCGCGACCCGAGTCGCGGATGACCGCCGCGGCGCTCTGGTAGATCGGACCGCCGACGGGCAGGAGCACGTCGACACCCTGGTCGACGAGGCCCTGCGCAGCGTTGATCGCGTCCTGGTTGGCGACGAAGCCACCGGTGAAGACGCCGTCCTGCGCTGCGCGATCCCAGCCGAGCACCTGGACGGTGTCGCCCTTCTGCTCGTTCCAGTAGTCCACGCCCTGCGCGAAGCCGTCCATGAAGATCGAGACGGTCGGGAAGTTCATGCCGCCGAAGGTTCCGACCTTCTTGGCCGTCGAGTACGACGCGGCCGCGTAGCCGGCGAGGAACGCCGCCTGCGCGGTGTCGAAGACGATCGGCTTGATGTTCTCGGCAGTCCGTCTTGCCGTCGAAGTCGTTGTCGACGACGTCATCGATCGAGACGTAGTCGATGTCGGGGTTCGCGGTCGCCGACTCACCGGCTGCCGAGGCCAGCGCGAAGCCGACCGTGATGATGAGCGTGCAGTTCTGGTCGACGAGGCTCGTGATGTTCGGTGCGAAGTCCGACTCCGAGTCCGACTGGACCGTGATGGACTTCGACGCCGAGCTCGTCGGCGGCGCGGTCGAGCCCCTCGAAGCCCAGCTGGTTGAACGACTTGTCGTCGAACCCGCCGGCGTCCGAGACCATGCAGGGCAGGAAGCCGTCGACGACGCGCTCCGGCGTCAGCCGTCTCTTCGGTCTGCTCGGGTGCGGATGCACAGCCCGCGAGGGCGACGAACATGCTGGCGGCTACCAGGCCGCCGAGCACTCGCTTTCGGGTGGTAATGGTCAACTCTGCCTCCACGGGAAGAAGACCCGCGCGAACTCGCGGGTGCCTAACGAAGTTACCTACTGTGACCGGGGACTTGCATTATCGCCAGGCCCGGTGGCCCCAATGGTTACAAAGACGCAACACGCGCGGAACCGGATGTCGCATTCCGCGCGACTGCGGATCATCAGAGCACGTCGCCCTGACCGTTGAGCTTGAGGGCGTCGACGACTCCCTTGACCCGCTGAGCGTGCTCGCTCGTGGTGACCAGGAGTGCATCGTCGGTGTCGACGACGATGATGTCCTTCACGCCGATGATGCTGATGACGCGCTGGGTCTGAGTGACGACGATGCCGCTCGACGCGTCGGCGAGCACGCGGGCGTTCTTGCCGAGGATCGCCAGCTCGTTGCCACGGCCGTTGAGCTTCGCAAGGCTCGCGAAGTCGCCGACGTCGTCCCAGTCGAAGTGGCCCGGGATCACGGCGAGCCGGCCCTTCTCGGCCGCAGGCTCTGCCACGGCGTAGTCGATCGCGATCTTGGTGATCGAGGGCCATACCCGATCGACGACCGGGCCGCGCCTGTCGCGGTCATCCCACGCCTCGGCGAGGTCCATGAGACCGGCGTAGAGGTGCGGCTGATTCTCGGCGATCTCACCGAGCAGCACATCCGCGCGCGAGATGAACATGCCGGCGTTCCACAGATAGGAGCGGTCCGCGTAGTACGACTTGGCCGTCTCGAGATCGGGCTTCTCGACGAAGCGCTCGACCAGCGCGGCCTCGGGCGCGCCGTCGATGACGATCTCGCCGCCCTTCTTGATGTAGCCGAAGCCGACCGACGGCTCGATGGGCGGGATGCCGATCGTGCAGATGTAGCCCTCGCGGGCCGTTGCGACCGCCTGGCGCACGGCCCAGTCGAACACCTGCGTGCCCCGGATGACGTGGTCGGCGGCGAAGGAGCCGATGATGACGTCAGGCTCGCGGCGAGAGAGGATCGCCGCGGCGAGCCCGATGGCGGCGGCGGAGTCGCGGGGCTCGGACTCGAGGAACACGTTCTTGTCGGGGACACCCGGCAGCTCGCGCTCGACGGCGGCGCGGTGCGCACGACCGGTCACGACGGCGATCCGGTCGGCGCCGGAGAGCGGCTCCAGGCGGTCCCACGTGTCGCGGAGGAGCGTCTGCCCCGAACCGGTGAGGTCGTGGAGGAACTTGGGCGCATCGGCACGCGACAGCGGCCAGAGCCGGCTGCCGATGCCCCCTGCGGGGATGACGGCGTAGAAGTCAGCGATCGGGTCGGCCATGGCTCCAGGCTACCGACGGGCATTGCGGGCGAGTGTCGGCCAGTTGTCGGGCGCGTGAAAAGGCGGGCGCCCGCATCCTGCCCGCTGCACCCGAACTATCTCGACGTCGAGATAGTTGGGACGGCCTTCTCCCCCGTCCGCACGGGACGGGAATAGGATGTGGACGCGCCGCGCGACGCAGGGGAACGCCTTTCCCCACGGGGCAGAGACCGCCCCCGCACGATGTTCTAGTCAGGGAGGACGGCCCGTGTCTGCACCAGCACGCGTCACACCGTCGGTCACCGAGACCACGTCCAAAGTGCCCAGGGGCACGCTCTACCGCGGACGCGAGGGGATGTGGTCGTGGGTTCTCCACCGCATCACCGGTGTCGCGATCTTCTTCTTCCTCCTGGTGCACGTGCTCGACACGGCGCTGATCCGGGTGTCGCCCGAGGCGTACAACGCGGTCATCGGGACGTACAAGAACCCGATCATGGCGCTCGGTGAAGTCGTCCTCGTGGCGGCCATCGCCTACCACGCGTACAACGGACTGCGCATCATCGCGGTCGACATGTGGCCCTGGGCGACCCGGCACCAGCGTCAGCTCTGGTGGGGCGTCCTGGGCCTTTGGGCTGTGACGATGGCTGGCTTCGCACCGCGCCACCTCATGCTCGCGTTCGCGACCGGAGGGGGCCACTGATGACCTCAATCGCCGACCCCCGAGCCCCGCACTCCCCCGTCCGCCGCACCGGTCCCAACCTCGAGAAGTGGGGCTGGATCTACATGCGGGCCTCGGGCGTGCTGCTCGTCGTCCTCATCTTCGGCCACCTCTTCGTCAACCTGATGGTCGGCGAAGGCATCCATGGCATCGACTTCGCCTTCGTCGCGGGCAAGTACGCGAGCCCGTTCTGGCAGTGGTGGGACGTGCTGATGCTGTGGCTCGCACTGATCCACGGTGCGAACGGCATGCGCACGATCATCGAACGACTACATCACCCGCCCGCAGCTTCGCGCGTGTGCTCGTCTGGGCCATCGGGCTGGCCGCGGCGTTCCTCATCCTTCTCGGCACACTGGTGGTCTTCACCTTCGACCCCTGCATCGGCATCGAGAACAGCACGACCGAGTGGCTGATCGAGGTGTGCGCGGCCCAGTGAGCTCCGCATCCTCGACCCCGCGACCGTGACGACGTACAGAACGAAGGCAATCCACCTGTGAGCACCCAGACCACCGACAGCGTCGTGAAGAACGGCGTCCACTATCACCAGTTCGACGTCGTCATCGTCGGTGCCGGCGGCGCCGGCATGCGCGCGGCGATCGAGGCCGGCCCGGGAGCCAAGACCGCCGTCATCACCAAGCTCTACCCGACGCGCTCGCACACGGGTGCGGCGCAGGGCGGCATGGCCGCGGCGCTCGCGAACGTCGAAGAGGACTCGTGGGAGTGGCACACCTTCGACACCGTCAAGGGCGGGGACTACCTCGTCGATCAGGATGCCGCCGAGATCCTCGCCAAAGAGGCGATCGACGCCGTCATCGACCTCGAGAACATGGGCCTGCCGTTCAACCGCACGCCCGAGGGCAAGATCGACCAGCGCCGGTTCGGCGGCCACACGGCCGACCACGGCAAGACGCCCGTCCGTCGCGCGTGCTACGCCGCCGACCGCACGGGCCACATGATCCTGCAGACGCTGTTCCAGAACTGCGTCAAGCTCGGCATCAACTTCTTCAACGAGTTCTACGTCCTCGACCTCATCACGGTGAAGGACGACGACGGCGGCACGCAGGTGGCGGGCGTCGTGGCCTACGAGCTCGCCACCGGTGACCTGCACGTCTTCCACTCGAAGGCGATCATCTTCGCCACCGGCGGCTTCGGCAAGATCTTCAAGACGACCTCCAACGCGCACACGCTCACGGGCGACGGCGTCGGCGTCATCTGGCGCAAGGGCCTGCCGCTCGAGGACATGGAGTTCTTCCAGTTCCACCCGACCGGCCTGGCGGGGCTCGGCATCCTGCTGACCGAAGGCGCCCGCGGTGAGGGCGCGATCCTGCGCAACGTCTCGGGCGAGCGCTTCATGGAGCGCTACGCGCCGACGATCAAGGACCTCGCGCCCCGCGACATCGTGAGCCGCTGCATGGTGCAGGAGGTCGCGGAGGGCCGCGGAGCCGGCCCGCACCGCGACTACGTGCTGCTGGACTGCACGCACCTCGGCGCCGAGGTGCTCGAGACCAAGCTCCCCGACATCACCGAGTTCGCCCGCACGTATCTCGGCGTCGACCCGGTGGTCGAGCCCGTCCCGGTGATGCCCACCGCGCACTACGCGATGGGCGGCATCCCGACCAACAACGACGCCCAGGTGCTCAGCGACAACACCACCGTGGTGCCCGGCCTCTACGCGGCCGGCGAGTGCGCGTGCGTGTCGGTGCACGGCTCGAACCGCCTCGGCACCAACTCGCTGCTCGACATCAACGTCTTCGGAAAGCGCGCCGGCCGCAATGCGGTGCAGTACGTGCAGACCGCCGACTTCGTGCCCCTCCCCGACGACCCCGCCAAGGAGGTGCGCGAGCTGCTCGAGGGCCTGCGCAACAACGCCGGGACCGAGCGCATCGCCGTCCTCCGCAAGACGCTCCAGGACGAGATGGACCGCAAGGCCCAGGTGTTCCGCACCGACCAGTCGCTGTCCGAGGTGATGGACGTCATCGCGGAGCTGCGCGAGCGCTACCGCAACGTGCACGTCGATGACAAGGGCAAGCGCTACAACACCGACCTGCTGGAGGCTGTGGAGCTGGGCTTCCTGCTCGATCTCGCGGAGGTCGTCGTCGTCACGGCGCGCAACCGCAAGGAGAGCCGCGGCGGCCACATGCGCGACGACTACCCCAAGCGCGACGACGAGAACTACATGCAGCACACGATGGCCTACCTGTCGGGGCGATGCTCAGTCCTCGCACCCCGAGGACCACATCCGGCTCGATTGGAAGCCTGTCGTCATCACGCAGGTACCAGCCGATGGAGAGGAAGTACTGAGGATGGCGACATCCGCGACCGACATCATCGAGCGCACCGACGCCGATGCCCCGGCCAAGGCTGAGGAGGCCGGCGCCGACACCGGCATCCAGTCGTTCCTGGTGACCTTCATCGTCCGCCGCTTCGACCCCGAGGTCGACGAAGAGCCGCGCTGGGTGGACTACGACGTCGAGCTCTACTCGACGGACCGCGTGCTCGACGCCCTGCACAAGATCAAGTGGGAGGTCGACGGCTCGCTGTCGTTCCGCCGCTCGTGCGCGCACGGCATCTGCGGATCCGACGCGATGCGCATCAACGGGCGCAACCGCCTGGCCTGCAAGACGCTGATCAAGGATCTCGACATCTCGCAGCCGATCTACGTCGAGGCGATCAAGGGCCTGCCGCTCGAGAAGGACCTCATCGTCGACATGGAGCCGTTCTTCGCGTCGTACCGCGAAGTCCAGCCGTTCCTGATCTCGAACCTGGCACCCACTCCCGGCAAGGAGCGCATCCAGTCGATCGTCGATCGCGAGGTCTTCGACGACACCACGAAGTGCATCCTGTGCGCCGCGTGCACGTCGTCCTGCCCCGTGTTCTGGACCGACGGCCAGTACTTCGGCCCCGCCGCGATCGTCAACGCGCACCGCTTCATCTTCGACTCGCGCGACGACGCCGGCGCGGCGCGCCTCGACATCCTCAACGACAAAGAGGGCGTCTGGCGCTGCCGCACGACCTTCAACTGCACCGAGGCATGCCCCCGCGGCATCGAGGTCACCAAGGCCATCGCCGAGGTCAAGCAGGCCGTCCTGCGCGGTCGTTCCTGAGCCGATCCTCCGCTCATCCGGAGGGTGACGGATGCCGGTGCCCGGCGTCCGCTGATCGCTAGTCTGTTCGCGTGAGCTCGCCCACAGCCCCTCGCCCCGGCTCCGCGCAGGCCCCCGCGAAGCGGGACGCGGCAGAGCGCGCGCGCCAGGAGGAGGAGACCCTTCGCGCCCGCTGGGAGGCGACCCAGGAACTCCTGCGGACGCGACTCGACGCTCCGATCGCGCGCGCGACCGACATCACCCGCAAGACCCTCGCGTGGTTCCCCATCCGGGTCTGGCGGCACTTCCTCCTGAGCAACGGCTTCCTGCTCGCGGCGGGCGTCAGCTATCAGGCGCTGTTCGCGATCTTCGCGGCGATCTACGTCGCGTTCGCCGCGGTGGGGCTGTGGCTCGGCGGGAGCGCCGAAGCCGTCGAGGGACTGATCGACATCATCAACGGCTACCTCCCCGGGCTCATCGCCGACGAAGGCGGTGCCATCACCCCCGCCCAGGTCGAGCAGATCGTGAGCCAGAACACGGGCGTGCTGGGTGTGACGGGCCTCATCGCGCTCGGCGCTCTGATCTGGACCGCGATCGGCTGGGTGACCTTCGGCCGCCGCGCCGTGCGCGACATCTTCGGGCTCCCTTTCGACCTGCGGTCCTATGTCGTGCTCAAGGCGCGCGACCTGCTCGCCGCGACGATCTTCGGCGTCGCGCTCATCCTCGGCGCGGTGGTGAGCTCCGCCGGAGCGGTCGCGATCAACGCGATCCTCTCGCTGCTCGGCATCTCGGCGAGCGGATTGCTCGTCGGCACGGTGCAGCTCACCTCGGTCTTCGTGTCGTTCGCGATCAACTCGGCCGCGCTCGCGGCGCTGTTCCGGTTCCTCACCGGGACGCACCTCGCGTGGCGGGTGCTGTGGCCCGGATCGCTGCTCGGCGGCGCGGCGATCACGGTGCTGCAGCTGGGTGCGGGACTCCTGCTCGGCTACACGCCCTCGGATGCGCTGCTGGCCACCTTCGCGATCTTCATCGGGCTGCTGGTGTGGTTCCGGCTCAACGGCATCGTCATGCTGGTGGCATCGGCGTGGATCGCCGTGCGCGCGAGCGACGAGAAGATCCCGCTTCTCGAGCCCAGACCGAAGCCGAGCGCATGCGCGAGGAGCACGCCGCGCTCGTGCTCGCCGCGCACGTGCGGCTGCGGACGGCGCAGGAGGCGCTGGCGCACGCGCCGTGGTACCGCAGGTGGCAGGCCGGCCGCGCCGTGCAGCAGGCCGAGCACGAACTGCGCGAGGTCGAGGCATCCGTTCCCGCACCCACCACCCACGGGCTCTGGCCACCCGAGACTGTCCCCGGCCGGAAGTAGGCTCGTCCCCGTGCCACGCCGACTTCGCATCGCCTCCGTCAACGTCAACGGCATCCGCGCCGCCGCCCGCAAGGGCATGCTCCCCTGGCTCGAGCAGGCGGACGTCGACGTCCTCGCCCTCCAGGAGGTGCGGGCGACGGCGGACGAGCTGGCCTCATCGCTTCCGGGCTGGCAGACGGTCAACGACGAGGCGCTGGCGAAGGGGCGCGCGGGCGTCGCCATCCTCTCGCGCACCGACTCGGTCGAGGTCCGGCGCGTCCTCGGCGACGACGAGACCCTCGACTCCGCCGGCCGCTGGATCGAGGCCGACTTCGACGTCGACGGTGAGACCGTCACGATCGTGAGCGCATACGTGCCGACGGGCGAAGCCGGGACGGCCAAGCAGGACGCGAAGTGGGCGTTCCTCGACGCGATGGAGAAGCGGATGCCGCTGCTCCGCCGTGAACGGCCGCTCAGCCTCATCATGGGCGACCTCAACGTCGGGCACCGCGAGTTCGACATCCGCAACTGGAAGGGCAACGTCAAGAAGGCGGGCTTCCTCCCTCGCGAACGCGCCTACTTCGACCGTTTCCTCGGTGCGGACGGCACCGAGGTGACCGGCGTCGACGGCTCGACCGGCCAGGGCCTCGGCTGGGTCGACATCGGCCGCCGGCATCACGGCGACGTCGACGGGCCGTACACCTGGTGGTCGAGCCGGGGCAAGGCGTTCGACACCGACACCGGCTGGCGCATCGACTACCACCTGGCGACACCCGACCTCGCCGCACGCGTGACGGACTACCGGGTGGTCCGCGCGCCCTCGTGGGACACGCGGTGGAGCGACCACGCACCGGTCGTCGCGGACTACGCCGTCGGGCGGTGACTCGCCCGCGCGGGCGCAGCACACGCCCGCCGAATAGGATTGACCGGTGACGAAACCGCGCCTGTACTCCGGCATGCAGCCCTCTGCCGACTCGCTTCAGATCGGCAACTACATCGGGGCGCTCATGCAGTGGCGCGACCTGCAGGAGTCCTACGACGCGTTCTTCTCGGTGGTCGACCTGCACGCTCTGACCCAGCCGAACGACCCGGCGGAGCTGCGCGAGAAGACCCGCCGGACTGCCGCGCAGTACATCGCGGCAGGCATCGAGCCGTCGAAGTCGACGCTCTACGTGCAGTCGCACGTCCCGGCGCATCCTGAGCTCGCCTGGGTGCTGTCGACCCTCACCGGGTTCGGCGAAGCCAGCCGCATGACCCAGTTCAAGGACAAGTCGCAGCGCTACGGCGCGGACGCGACCTCGGTGGGCCTGTTCACCTACCCGGTGCTCATGGCCGCCGACATCCTGCTGTACCAGACCGACATCGTGCCGGTCGGCGACGACCAGAAGCAGCACGTCGAGCTGACGCGCGACCTGGCGGAGCGCTTCAACAGCCGCTACGGGCAGACCTTCACGGTGCCGATGCCGGTCATCCAGCAGGACACCGCCCGCATCTACGACCTGCAGAACCCGACCGCCAAGATGTCGAAGTCCGCCGAGTCGGATGCCGGCACCCTGTGGCTGCTCGACGACCCGGCGGTATCGGCGAAGAAGGTCATGCGCGCGGTCACCGACAGCGAAGGCTCGGTGCGGTACGACCGCGAGGCGAAGCCCGGCGTCTCGAACCTGCTGGTCATCTACGCGGCTCTGACGGGTCGCCAGATCCCGGCGATCGAGGACGAGTACGCGGGTCGCGGCTACGGCGACTTCAAGAAGGGACTCGCCGAGGTCGTCGTGGACGAGTTCGGCCCGGTGCGCGCCCGCGCGCTCGAGCTGCTGGACGATCCGGCTGAGCTCGACCGCGTGCTCGCTGTCAACGCGGCGAAGGCCGAAGACGGTCTCGCGCCGGACGCTCGACGACGTGTACGACAAGGTCGGGCTCCTCCGCCGGGGCTGACGATGCAGATCGCCACCCTGCGAACGCAGCGGCTCGAGCTCTCGGCCCTCCGCGAGTCGGACGTGGACGCGCTGTTCGAGGCGTGCCAGGATCCCGACATCCGCCGGTACACGACGGTGCCCACGCCCTACGAGCGCCACCACGCGGTGGAATTCGTGCAGCGGGTCGCGAAGGGCTGGGACGACGGAACCGAGCAGACCTGGGCGATGCGCGACGGCGAGACGCTCGCGGGCATGGTCGGACTGTACCGTCAGGGCGGCGGAACGGCCGAGCTCGGCTACTGGGTCGCACCCGGCTCCCGCGGGCGCGGCTTCGCCACCGAGGCGGCTCGAGCGGTCGATCGACTGGGCGTTCTCGCCAGAGGGCCTCGGACTCGCCCGCATCGAGTGGCGCGCCGTCGTCGGCAACGTCCCGTCGGCCCGCGCCGCGCGGACGCTCGGCTTCCGGTTCGAGGGCACGCTGCGCCAGGCGCTGCGCAACGGCTCGGGCGCCCGCGACGACGGCTGGATCGCGGGCCTGCTCGCGACCGACGACCGCACCCCGCAGCCCTGGCCGGTCCTCGAGCACTGACCCTCACGCGCTGCGCTCGCGGACGCGTCAGCTGCACGCGATCGACGACACCGGCCTTCGCGCAAGGACCGACCCGCCCCTCGGTGCGCCATGCCAGGATGGGCGCATGCCCGAGATGCCCGAGGTGCAGGGGCTCGTCGACTTCCTGCGCGAGCGCGTGACCGGACTCGAGATCACTCGCGTCTCGGTCGCGAACATCGCGGCCCTGAAGACCTACGATCCGCCGGTGCAGGCCCTGCAGACGGCCGAGATCACGGGTGCCGAACGACACGGCAAGTTCATCGACCTCTCGACGAAGACGACGGATGCCGCGCCCGGCCCCCATCTCGTCTTCCACCTCGCCAAGGCCGGCTGGCTGCGCTGGTACGACCAGCTTCCCGCGACGATCATCAAGCCCGGGAAGACGCCCATCGCCCTGCGCGTCGCGCTGAGCGACGGCTCGGGGTTCGACCTGACCGAGGCCGGCACGAAGAAGTCGCTCGCGTTCTACGTCGTCCGCGAGCCCGCCGACGTGCCCGGCGTCGCAGCGCCTCGGGCCCGATCCGCTCGACGACGACTTCACGCGCGACACCTTCGCGGCGCTCCTCGCCGGGCGTCGCACGCAGATCAAAGGCGTGCTCCGCGACCAGATGATCATCGCCGGCGTCGGCAACGCCTATTCGGACGAGATCCTGCACGCGGCGAAGATGTCGCCGTACGCCCTGGCGTCCAGCCTCGACGACGCCGACATCGACAGGCTGTTCGCCGCGATGACCGTGACGCTGCGAGAGGCGATCGCCGAGGCATCCGGAAAGCCGCCCGCCGAGCTGAAGGATGCGAAGCGGCGCGGCATGCAGGTGCACGGCCGTCGCGGCGAAGCGTGCCCGGTCTGCGGCGACACGGTGCGCAGCGTCTTCTTCGCCGACAACTCGCTCGAGTACTGCCCGACGTGTCAGACCGGCGGCAAGATCCTCGCCGATCGCCGGCTGTCGCGACTGCTCAAGTAGCGGTCACTCCGTGACGTCGGCGTCGACCCAGTCGAGCGCCTTGCCCACCGCCTTCTTCCACAGGCGGTAGCGGCGCTCACGATCCTCCTCGGGCATGCGGGGTTCGAACCGGACGTCCTCCTGCCAGTGGGCGCGCAGCTCGTCGAATCCCGCCCACAGCCCGGTGGCGAGCCCGGCGGCATACGCGGCGCCGAGGGCCGTCGTCTCGACGACCTTCGGCCGGACGACGGGGATGCCGAGGATGTCGGCCTGGAACTGCATCAGCAGCGCATCGCGGGTCATCCCGCCGTCGACGCGCAGCTCCGCGAGCTCGCGCCCGCTGTCGGCGGCGACCGCGTCGATGACGTCGCGGGTCTGGAACGCCGTCGATTCGAGCGCAGCGCGCGCGATGTGGCCGCGGTTGACGAAGCGCGTCAGGCCCACGAGCGCGCCGCGCGCGTCCGGCCGCCAGTACGGCGCGAACAGGCCGGAGAACGCGGGCACGAAGTAGGCGCCGCCGTTGTCGGCCACGGTCGCGGCGAGGATCTCGACGTCCTCGGACCGCTGGATGATGCCGAGATTGTCGCGCAGCCACTGCACGAGCGACCCGGTGACGGCGATCGACCCCTCGAGGGCGTAGTGCGCCGGCTCCCCTGCGCAGCGGTACGCCACCGTCGTGATCAGCCCGTGCTGCGACCGCACGATCTCGGTGCCGGTGTTGACGAGCAGGAAGTTGCCCGTGCCGTAGGTGTTCTTCGACTCCCCGTCGCTCGAACGCCGCCTGACCGAAGGTCGCCGCCTGCTGGTCGCCGAGGATCCCCGCGATCGGCACGCCTCGCACGACGCCCGGCAGCTGCGCTTCACCGAGGACCTCGGACGACGAGCGGATCTCGGGCAGCATCGCCCGCGGGATGCCCCACTGCTCGAGCAGCTCATCGGACCAGTCGAGGGTCCGCAGGTCCATCAGGAGCGTGCGGCTGGCGTTGGTCACATCGGTGACATGGATGCCGCCGCGGCCGCCACCGGTGAGGTTCCAGACCACCCACGTGTCGGGAGTGCCGAAGAGCAGGTCGCCCGCCTCGGCCGCCGCCCGCGCACCGGGCACGTTGTCGCAGGATCCACGCGATCTTGGATGCCGAGAAGTAGGTCGCGAGCGGCAGCCCGGTGACCTCGGCGAATCGATCGGTGCCGCCTTCGGCCGCGAGCCGGTCGATGCGCTCCTGGGTGCGGGTGTCCTGCCAGACGATCGCGTTGGAGACCGGGCGACCCGAGCGACGGTCCCACACGATCGCCGTCTCGCGCTGGTTGGTCACCCCGATGCCGGCGAGGTCGCCGGACCCGAGCCGCGCCCGCGAGAGCGCCGACGCGATGACCCACTGGGTGTTCGTCCAGATCTCGACCGGGTCGTGCTCGACCCAGCCGGCCCGTGGAAGGAGCTGCTCGTGCTCGCGCTGAGCCGTCGCGACGATCGTGCCGCGCGCATCGAAGACGATCGCCCGGGTCGAGGTGGTGCCCTGATCGATGGCCAGCACATGCTCGGGCACGGCGCCTCCTCCTCGTCGAGAGTCGCCCTCGGCGACCCCGTCAGGCTATCGCGAGGTCGGAACGGATGCCGCGGCCGGCCACCCCGGGTCCGCGGCGTGCACGCGCTCGAGCGCGCGCTCGGCTTCGGCGCGCCGCTTGCGCTCGCTCCAGCCGAGCACCGGCGCGACGGCATCCGCCACCTCTTCGAGCGGAGTCGGCCGTCGCCGCGCCGACGAACGCGATGCTGGTGCGCCGCAGGAGCAGGTCGTCGAGGTGGACGACGTGCTCGGTCCCGCGCGAGATGGCGCAGCTCGCCGGTGGAGTAGTCCGGGAGAGTGTCCGCAGCGGCTGGTCGTCCTCGTCGACGGCGATCGCCTCGATGACGTCGGCGGCGACGGTGCCGTAGCGGTCGAGGAGCATCGCGGCCCGATCGATGCCGAAGCCGCCTTCGTGCGCGGCGAGCCACTGGCGCCGGGCCGCCTCGGTCATCGGGTACCCGCGCCCGCCGCCGATCGGGAGTCGCTTGGTGGAGCGCACGCGGGGCGCCCGAGGAGAGCGAGCGTGCGGTTGGTGAGGTTCTCGGCCGATGCGCGGAACGTCGTCCACTTTCCGCCGACCAGGCTGAGCACCGTCGTCTCGGGATCGCCGTCGAGCGGGCGCCGCTTCGATCCGGTAGTCGCGCGAGACGAAGCCCGGCGGCGACGTCGCCGTGACCGGGAAGCGGTCGCACTCCGGCGAAGCGGTAGACGATCTCGGACCGGTCGACCGGGAGCCCCGGCAGCACCTGCCCGACGAGATCGATGAAGTAGTCGACCTCGTCGTCGGTGCACAGGATGGGGTCCGCCATATCGTGCTCGAGGTCGGTCGTTCCGACGAGCACCCGGCCCTTGAGCGGGTAGATGAGGACGATCCGCCCGTCGCTGTGCTCGAAGAACAGCTCGCGACCGCCCGTCGCCTCGAGCAGCTCGCGGTTGTCGAGCACGATGTGCGAGCCCTTCGTGCCGCCCATGAACGACGTCGGCTCGCCGAGCGCCGCGTTGGTCACGTCGGTCCACGGGCCCGAGGCGTTGATGACGACGGATGCCGAGAACGGCACCTCTTCGCCCGTCTCGAGGTTGTGGAGGACGACGCGGCCGCCCTCCACGCGGGCGGCGGCGGTGTAGTTGGCCGCCCGGGCGCGACCTCGCCCGATGGCCAGGGCATCGCTCAGGATGTCGATCGCGAGCCGCTCGGGGTCGTGGAGCGAGGCATCCCAGTAGGTCGCCGTGTACTTGACCTTGGGGTTGAGCCGCGGGAGGGCTTCGAGCGACGCCGACCGGCCCTCGAAAGTGTGGCGGGGCACGCGGCCGCCGCCGCGCGAGAAGGCGTCGTAGATCACGAGGCCGACCTTGATCAGGACCGCACCGCGCTCGCGGGGACGCGCACCGCCGCCGTGCCGCAGGAATCGCAGCGGGGCGCTCACGAGCCCGGAGAAGGTCGTGAAGATCGGGATGGTCGTCTGCAGCGGGCGGACGAAGTGCGGAGCGAGCCGGAGGAGGGCGTTGCGCTCGCTCACCGCCTCTTGGACGAGGCGGAACTCGCCGTTCTCGAGATACCGGATGCCGCCGTGGATCATGTGAGACGAGGCGGCCGAGGCGCCGCTGACGAAGTCCGAGCGCTCGACCAGCGCGACATCGACTCCCTGCAGGGCGAGGTCGCGGAAGGTGGCGAGTCCGTTGATGCCGCCGCCGATGATCAGGACGTCGGCGGACGGACGCGCCGCAAGCGATTCGAAGCCGGATCCCCCATCAGCCATGGTCTGTTCCTCCTTGCTCCAGGCTACGTCCCACCGACGACACCGGCGCCGAGCCGGCGGCATGTCCCATGTTCCGCACAGGCGGCATCCTGGATGGGCGACGTGCGAGTGAACGCCGGGCGAACGCCTCGGCGGTGCAACGTGTCGCAGGACGACACGGGAATGAATCATCCGCAGGCGCGTTTACTACACTCAGAGAATCAACGTGCTCCGGGGTCGGTGGGAATCCGAACCGGCGGTGACAGTCCGCGAGCCGAGGTCTTCCTTCCCTTCGGGAGGATGCCGAAGCCGATCCGGTGAGAATCCGGAACCGACGGTGATGCAGCGCACACGCGCTGCTAGTCCGGATGGGAGGCGCACGGGAGACGCGGCGCGCGCCGTCGTTCGCCCTTGCCCCCGGTCTCGAAAGCCAGGCAGGGAAGACGGATGACGGTGACAGACGCGGAGCAGAGCGCGATGCGGCGTGCGCTCGACGCTCGCGCTCAACGGGCCGCGCGGGGTCAACCCGCAGGTGGGCGCCGTGCTGCTCTCGTCCGACGGCGACATCCTCGCTGAGGGATGGCACCGCGGCGCGAGCACTCCGCACGCCGAGGTCGACGCCCTCTCGAAGCTCGCGCCCGGCGCCGCCCGCGGGGCGACCGCCGTCGTGACCCTCGAGCCCTGCAACCACACCGGTCGCACGGGCCCCTGCTCCGAGGCCCTCATCGCCGCGGGTGTCGCACGCGTCGTCTATGCCGTCGCCGACCCGGGCGATCACTCGTCGGGCGGCGGCGACGCGGCTTCGCGCCGCGGGAGTGGACGTCGTCCCGGGCGTCCTCGCCGACGAGGGGTCGGCACTGCTCGAGTCCTGGCTCGCCGTGCAGCGGCTCGGGCGGCCGCACGTCACCGTCAAGTGGGCCCAGAGCCTCGACGGACGGGCCGCGGCATCCGACGGCACGAGCCAGTGGATCACCGGCTCCGCGGCGCGCCTGGACGTCCACCGTCGCCGCGCCGTGGCCGACGCCATCGTCGCGGGCATCGGCACCGTGCTCGCAGACGATCCCGCACTGACCGCGCGGGATGCCGCCGGCGACCTCCTCCCGCAGCAGCCCCGGCCCGTCGTGCTCGGCGCCCGGCCCGTGCCCGCCGGCGCGGCCGTGCTGCGGCATCCGCTCCCCCTTCTGCAGTACGGCGGCGATGACCTGCCGGCCGCCCTCGCCGACCTTCGCGAGCAGGGCGTCCAGCGCGTCTTCGTCGAGGGCGGACCCACGATCGCGAGCGCGTTCCTGCGCGAGGGCCTCGCCGACGAGGTGCTCGCGTACATCGCACCGGTCCTGCTCGGCGGCGAGAAGCTCGCGCTCGGAGACATCGGCATCGGCACGATCGGAGACGCGCGGCGTCTGACCGTGTCGTCCGTCGAGCGTCTCGGCGACGATCTGCTCGTCATCGCGACGCCGGAAGCCCGCACCGCCGTCACCGCCGGCGCCCCCGCACACCACGCAGAAGGAGACGAGTGATGTTCACCGGAATCGTCGAGGAGATCGGCGAAGTGACGGATGCCGCACCCTCGGGCGACGGCGTGCGCGTCACCGTGCGCGCACCCAAGGCCGTGTCGGACGCCGCTCACGGCGACTCGATCTCGGTGAGCGGAGTGTGCCTGACGGTGGTCGATCAGGGCGAGGACTGGTTCACGGCAGACGTCATGAAGCAGACCCTCGACATGTCGACGCTGGCCGGGGTCGGCGCGGGCCGCGTGGTCAACATCGAGCGTGCGACGCAGGCTCACGGACGCCTGGGCGGGCACATCGTGCAGGGCCACATCGACGGCACGGGCGAAGTGCTCGAGGTGCGGCGCGGCGAGCAGTGGCGGGTGCTGCGCATCTCGCTGTCCCGCGAACTCGCCCCTCTCGTCGTCGACAAGGGCTCGATCGCCGTCGACGGCGTCTCGCTGACCGTCAGTGCGGTGAGCGACGCGACCGCCGCTGCCACCGCGCACTGGTTCGAGGTGTCGCTCATCCCCGAGACGCTCGACGCGACGACGCTGGGCGCGCGCCGAGCAGGCGACCGCGTCAACCTCGAGACCGACATCCTGGCTCGCCACGTGCAGCGTCTGCTGTTTTTCGCGGCACCGGCCGCACCCGCGCTCCGCGAGGCCGCACGCGTCCGCGACAGCACCCGGCGCTCGTGGCGATGCGCCATTCGACACCGCTGCGGCCCCAGCCGCGGCCGCACGTTCCGCGGCGGAGGCCGCCTCCACGGAAGGAGGCTCACGATGAGCCTTTCCACCATCCCCGAAGCCCTCGAGGCGCTGCGCGCCGGGCGCCCCGTCATCGTGGCGGACGACGAGAACCGCGAGAACGAGGGCGACGTCGTCCTCTCGGCCGAGCTCGCCACGCCCGAATGGGTGGCGTGGACGGTCCGCTGGTCGAGCGGCTTCATCTGCGCCCCGATGCCCGCCGAATGGGCCGACCGCCTCGACCTGCCGCCGATGGTGGCCGTCAACGAGGATGCCCGCGGCACCGCGTACACGGTGAGCGTCGACGCCGCCGACCGCAGCACGACGGGCATCAGCGCGTCCGACCGCGCCCACACGCTCAACGTCCTCGCCGACCCGACCTCGATTCCGTCGAGCGTCCGGCGCCCGGGCCACATCCTTCCGCTGCGAGCCGTCGACGGCGGTGTGCGCGAGCGCGGCGGCCACACCGAGGCCGCCGTGGAGCTCATGCGCCTCGCCGGTCTTCAGCCGGTCAGCGGCATCGCCGAGATCGTGGCCGAGGACGGCTCGATGATGCGCCTTCCGGGGCTCATCGACCTCGGCGCCCGCGACGGGGTGCCCGTCATCACGATCGAGCAGCTCATCGCATTCCTCGACGAGACCGAGCCCCTCTCCGACGGAGAGCGTTCCGCCCAGAAGCGCCGCGTCAGCCTCCGCGCCGAAGCCAACGTGCCGACCGCGCACGGCGACTTCCGCTTCCTCGCCTACAAGGACCGCGTGACCGGAACCGATCACATCGCGGTGGTGTCGGGCGAGCTCCTCGAGGACGCACCACTCGTCCGCGTGCACTCCGAGTGCCTCACCGGTGAGGCCTTCGGCTCGCTGAAGTGCGAGTGCGGCCCGCAGCTCCTCGCCGCGCTCGACGCGATCGACCGCGACGGCGGCGTCGTCATCTACATGCGCGGGCACGAGGGTCGCGGCATCGGCCTCATCAACAAGCTGCGCGCCTACAGCCTGCAGGAGCGCGGCCTCGACACGGTCGACGCGAACCTCGCGCTCGGGCTCCCCGCCGACGCGCGCGACTACGCGGCCGCCGCCGGCATCCTCGCCGACCTGGGCGTCGAGAGGGTGCGTCTGCTCACGAACAACTCCGACAAGGTCTTCCAGCTCCGCGAGCTGGGACTCGACATCGTCGAGCAGGTGCCGCTCCTGGTCGGCGTCGGCCCGAACAATCATCAGTACCTCACGACCAAGCGCGACAGGATGGGCCACATCATCGACGAGCAGGAGCTGAGCGACGCCCTCGCCCAGATGAAGGAGACCCACCTGGCAGGCGGCGCGAGCGCATGAGCGGCAAGGGAGCGCCGATCGTCGGCGGAACCGACGCGACAGGACTGGACATCGTGGTCGTCGCAGGGACCTGGCACGACGTGATCACCGACGGCCTCATCGCCGGAGCCGAACGCACCCTCGAGGAATCGGGCGCCTCGTGGCGTCTGGTGCGGGTAGCCAGGATCGTTCGAGCTTCCGGTCGTCGCCAAGGCGGCTCTGGATGCCGGAGCCGACGCCGTCGTGGCACTCGGCGTGATCATCCGCGGCGGAACCCCGCACTTCGAGTACGTCTCGTCGGCGGCGACCGACGGCCTCACCCGGGTGGCGCTCGACACCGGCAAGCCGGTCGGGTTCGGCCTGCTGACCCTGGACGACGAGGAGCAGGGGATCCAGCGCGCCGGGCTTCCCGGATCGAAGGAGGACAAGGGCGCCGAAGCGGCGGATGCCGCGATCCGCACCGCACTGGTCCTCCGCGAGCTTCGCGAGGGTTCGCGGCGGCCGATCGGCTTCTGAGGCCCGGGGGTCGCGCGGGTCGGTGTCGTCTCGGCGCTGACGTTCAACCTTCAGTAGTACATAAGGTACCGTGATGGCATGGAAACCCTGCGTCACCTCGTCGTCCTGATCCACCTCGTCGGCTTCGCGCTGCTCTTCGGCGCGTGGGCTGTCGAAGCGGTGAACGGCCACCGCGGAATCACCCGTCTCATGAACTGGGGCCTCGCCGTCGCGGGCCTTGCCGGACTCGTCCTCGCCGCCCCGTGGGGCATCGAGTACGAGCTGAACTACGTCAAGCTCGGCGTCAAGCTGCTCATCCTCGTCATCATCGGGGCACTGCTCGGAATCGGCGCCGCACGCCAGCGCAAGAACGGCTCCGTGCCGCCGGCCATCTTCTGGTCGATCGGCGTCCTCACGCTCGGCAACGCCGCGATCGCGGTGCTCTGGCGCTGAGCCGCGGCATCTGCTTTCTCGAAAGAGAACCGGCACCTGGCGTCCGACGCCGGGTGCCGGTTCTTTCGCTGTCGGCCCCGGGCGCTCTGGCGATCGAGCCGACGTGCGGACGTGCCGTGTCACACGCGGAAACGCGGGCAAGCCGCCCCGCGGCAGCGCCGTAGCATGAGGCGGCGTCCGGCGGTCGGGTGCGACGAGGAGGAACCGTGGCTGAGACCCAGGATGCATCGCAGAAGGTGATCCTCGACTGGTTCCTTCCGCTCACGGGCGACTCCCGGACGAACCTGGCGCTGGGCAGCGCGACCGACAACGATCCGGCCCGTCTCCAGGCGGCATCCCGCAAGCCGACGCTCGGATACCTCACGCAGATCGCGCAGGCTGCGGAGCAGCTCGACTACGAAGCGGTCCTTATTCCGACCGGGGGCGGCAACGAAGAGAGCTGGACGATGGCGACCGCCCTCACTCAGCACACACGCCGCCTCGAGTACCTTGTCGCCGTGCGCCCGGGGCTCGTCTCCCCCACCCTGCAGGCGCAGGTGACGGCGACATTCCAGAGCGTGAGCGAAGGACGGCTGCGCATCAACGTCGTGGCGGGCGGCGAGGACGCCGAGCAGCGCCGCTTCGGCGACACCGTCGGGCACGACGGCCGATACCAGCGCGCCGCGGAGTACGTCAGCATCCTGCGTCGCCTGTGGACCGGCGAGCGCGTCACGCACCGCGGCACCTTCTTCGACATCGAGGACGCGTACATCCCCGAGATCTCGCGAGTGCCCGAGATCTACCTGGGCGGGTCATCGGATGCCGCCATCGACGTCGCGGCCGAGCACGCCGACGTCTATCTGACGTGGGGCGAGCCGCCGGTCCAGGCCGGCGAGAAGATCGACCGCGTGGCCGAACGGGCAGCAGGATACGGGCGCGCGCTGCGCTACGGCATCCGGCTGCACGTGATCGCCCGACCGACCTCGGAAGAGGCATGGCAGATCGCCGACTCGCTGATCGCAGGCTTGGATCCCGCGCTCGTGGCGGACCGCCGCGCCGCGTTCGGCGCATCGGGATCGACGGGTCAGCGGAGGCAGTTCGCCCTGACCAACGGCGGCACCACTCGCGCCGACCTCGAGATCCATCCCGGGCTCTGGGCCGGGGCATCGCTCGTCCGCGGCGGCGCCGGCACCGCCCTGGTCGGGAGCTATGCGGAGGTCGCCGGCCTGATCGAGGAGTACCGCGCGGCCGGGTTCAGGGAGTTCGTGCTGTCGGGCTACCCGCACCTCGAGGAGGCGTACTGGTTCGCCGAGGGCGTGCGGCCGGAACTTGCGAGGCGCGGGCTGCTCTGATCGCGCGCGGGCCGATCGCACGTCAGTCGAGGAAGAGCGCCCGCAGCCGCTTGGTCGTGAACACGAGGCCCACGGCGATCATCACCACGTAGTAGAGGACGTGCCACAGCATGTCGGGCGAGAGCACGCCCGGTCGTGAGGCCGCGGACGAGCTCGACGCCGTGCCAGAGCGGGAACGCCATCACCATCTTCTGGATCCACTCGGGGTAGACCGTGATGGGGTACAGGGTCGCGGAGAACAGGAACATCGGCAGCAGGACGAAGTTGATCCAGTCCATCTGCTGGAACGTCTTCATGTAGCTCGTGACGGCCATGCCGAGGGCCGCGAAGCCGAACGCGATGAGCAGGACGGCGGGGATCGCGAGGATCGCGGTGGGCGCGAGGTTGAGGCCGAGCAGCTGCATGACGATCATGAAGCCCGTCGCGTAGAGCAGACCGCGCAGCAGCGCGTAGAGGATCTCGCCGAGCGCGACATCCAGCGGTCCGAGCGAGGTCGCGAGCATGCCCTCGTAGAGCTTGCCGTAGTTGAGCTTGAAGAAGACGTTCCAGGTGGAGTCGTACATCGCGCCGTTCATCGCCGAGACGGCGAGCAGCGCCGGCGCGATGAACGCGGCATACGACACCTCGACGCCGCCGGACGTCTGGACGTCGCCGATCAGCGAGCCGAGGCCGAGGCCCATCGACGCCAGGTAGAAGACCGGCTCGAAGAAGCCCGAGAGCACGACGACCCAGCTCGACGAGCGCGCGGCGACCAGGCCGCGCTGCACCACCGCACCGGGGTTGCCGGCCCAGAGTGCCCGGACGCCGCCGCGTCGGGGCGAGGCATCCGTCGTCGTCACCGCGGTCATTTCGCCAGCCTCTTGCGTGAAGACCCGTCGGCCCATGATGAAGCCGGCGATCGCGAGCGACGAGCAGGTACGCGAGATGCACCCAGGCGATGGGCTCATCGGCCCAGCTGCCGTAGGTGACGATCCGGCCGAGCTCGGACGCGTGCCAGAGCGGCGAGATCCAGCCGATCCACTGCAGCCAGAGCGGGAGGTTCGCGAGCGGGTAGAAGGTGCCCGAGAACAGGAACATCGGCATGAAGATGAAGCGCTGCACGAGCGCGAACTGACCGCGGTCGTCCTCGAGCGACGCGGCATATGCCATGAGCGGAATCCCGAACGAGAGCCCCGCGAGCACGCCGATCGGGATCATGAGCCACGCCGTCTCGGGCGACGTCGCATCGGGCTGGAGCCAGGCGAAGAAGAACCAGATGAAGAGGTAGTAGAGGCCGACCGTCAGCAGCATGCGCGCGGCGGCGCCGATCACCACGCCGGCGGCGATCTGGTTCGACGACAGCGCCGACGAATTGAACCCGTAGAAGTAGCGCCGCCACTTGAAGCCCGCCATCACCGGATAGGTGAACTCCTCGGACGCGACCGAGATCGCGGCCGTCATGAGCAGGGCCGGGGCGACGAAGACGAGGTACGGCACCTCCATGCCGCGATCGTCGACGGGCGCCTCGATGAGCGCCGCGAGACCGACCGCGAGACCGAGCAGATACAGGACCGGCTGGCCCAGCGGCGCCGACGATGATCGTCCAGCCGTAAGCGCGCATCGCGCGGACCATGTGCTCGGTGACGTACCAGGTGCCGAGACCGCGGGGCTTGCGGCCCCATTCCATCGCCTCGGCCCGCAGCTCGTCGAGCGACGGGTGGACGACGGTGGCGGATGCCGCTCCCGCGCGTCGGCGCCGGGACCGGCATCCCGGTTCCGTCGTCCCGCGGGTCGTGCGCGTCGCTCATTCGATCAGCGACCTTCCGGTGAGCCGGAGGAAGACGTCCTCGAGGCTCGAGCGGCGCACGAGCGAGGTGAGCGGCTCGTGGCCCGAGTGGGCGATGCGCTCGAGCACCTTCTCGCCGTCGTCGGTGTAGATGAGGATGCGGTCGGGCAGCACCTCGATGCGGTCGCCGATGCCGGTGCAGCTCGGCGGCGACGCCCTCGTTGCGGTCGGAGCCGAAGCGGACCTCGAGCACTTCGCGACTCGAGTGCTCGCGGATGAGGGAGGCCGGGGTGCCTTCGGCCATGATCCGGCCCTTGTCGACCACGATCGAGGCGATCGCAGAGCTGCTCGGCCTCGTCCATGTAGTGGGTCGTGAGGACGAGGGTGGTGCCGCGCTCCTTCAGCCGGAAGAGGCGGTCCCACAGCACGTGCCGGGCCTGCGGGTCGAGCCCGGTCGTCGGCTCGTCGAGCAGGAGGATGCGGGGGTCGTTGATGAGGCCGCGCGCGATCGTCAGGCGCCGCTTCATGCCGCCCGAGAGCTGATCGACCCTGCTCTTGGCCTTGTCTTCGAGGGCGGCGAAGGCGAGCAGCTCGTCGGCCTTCTCGTGGCAGACCTTGGCGGGCAGGCCGAAGTACCGGCCGTAGATGTAGAGGTTCTCGCGCGCGTTCAGCTCGCCGTCGAGGTTGTCCTGCTGCGGGACGACGCCCAGGCGCGAGCGGATCTCGGGACCGTACTGGTCGGGGTCGAGGCCGAGGATCGTGAGGTCGCCCTGCGTGCGCGTCGAGACGGCGCCGATCATCTTCATCGTGGTCGATTTGCCGGCGCCGTTCGGGCCGAGCAGGCCGAAGGACTCGCCGGGCGCGACCTCGAACGAGAGCCCGTCGACCGCCAGGAAGTCGGGCTTGCCCTTGACCTTGTAGGCCTTCACGAGGTTCTTCGCATCGATCACGGGGGCAGGCACTGGACAACCCTAGCGCCGGGGTGCGACGTCGGCTCGGGAGCACCGGCCGCGCTCGGAGGCGGTGCCCCCTTCGGGAGGACGGATGCTGTCCGCCGATCCTGGCGAGACGCACAGGCCTTCCTCAACACGGCCGACCGTCAACCTGAGTTGACAGCATCCGGAGTGTCAACTAAGGTTGACAACCGTGAGCGACGACATCCGCACCGCCATCGCGTCCGCCCAGGGCGGCGAGCCGCTGGCCGAGCTGCGACGGCTGCGGGCCCTGCACGCCGAACTCGCTCGCGCCGAAGCCGAGCAGGTGCGGCGGGCGCGGGCGCAGGCGTATTCGTGGGTCGCGATCGCCGACGCCCTCGGAGTGAGCCGGCAGGCCGTTCACAAGAAGTACGGTCGAAGGTAGGGCGATCGCCCTCCTCTCCCAGCAACAACGACGGAGAATCCGCATGTCCACGACCACCCGCCCCGCGCGCTCACGACGAGGCAGCCGCTCACCCGAAGACGGCCCCCGCGCGAGCCTCAAGCAGCTCGTGCCGTTCCTTCTCGAGCACAAGCGCGTGCTCATCATCGTCGCGATCCTGAGCGTGATCGGCGCCGCCGCGACGCTCGCTGCAGCCTCTGCTGGTCGGCGTCCTGATCGGACGCGTCCAGGCCGGCGAGCCGCTCGGGATGCTCGTCTGGGGAATCGTCGTGCTCGTGATCGCCGCGTCGATCACGTCGGGCTTCCAGCACTTCCTCCTGCAGCGCACCGGCACCGCCGTCGTGTACTCGTCGCGACGCAGGCTGATCGGCCGGATCCTGCACCTGCCGATCCGGCGAGTTCGACGCGCGCCGCACCGGCGACCTCGTCTCTCGCGTCGGCACCGACACGACGCTGCTCTACGCCGTCCTCACGCAGGGCCTCGCCGATGCGTCGGCAACTCCATCGTCTTCGTGGGCGCGCTGATCGCGATGGCGCTCATCGATCCGGTGCTGCTCGGACTCATCGTGCTGGTGATCGGCGCGTCGATCGCCATCGTGACCCTGCTGAGCGGCCGCATCCGCACGGCCACCCGCGACCAGCAGGAGCGCGTCGGCGAGCTCGCCTCGGGCGTGGAGCGGGCGGTCGGATCGATCCGCACCGTGCGCGCCGCCGGTGCGAGCGACCGCGAAGAGGCAGCCATCGCCAGCCTCGCCGAGGACGCCTACGACCAGGGCGTGCGCATCGCCAAGGTCTCGGCGCTCGTCGTGCCGATCGCGGGGATCGCGCTCCAGCTGTCGCTGCTCGTCGTCCTGGGCGTCGGCGGACTCCGCGTCGCCGCCGGCGCCATCACCGTCGCGGCGCTCGTGACCTTCGTCATGTTCCTCTTCCTGCTCATCGCGCCGCTCGGCTCGTTCTTCGGCGCGATCACCTCGGTCAACCAGGCGCTCGGCGCGCTGGGTCGCATTCAGGAGGTCCTCGACCTGCCGACCGAGACGCAGGACGACGCCGCGATCGCGATCTCGGTTCGCGAGCGCGACTCCGCAGCGAGACGGATGCCGCGGCCACGCCGCTCCGCCGCGATCGAGTTCCGCGGCGTCCACTTCCGCTACCCCGAGGCCGTCGTGGCGGCTCGCCGCAAGGCGGAGTCCGAGGCGCTCGCCGTGCTCGAGAACGCGCACGTCGACCGGCTGGTGGCCGAGGACTTCGCACTCGAGGACGCCGCCGCCCCGACGCCGCGGCTCGACGGCGAGGTGCTGCGCGGCGTCTCCTTCTCGGTCCCGCGCGGCGCGCGCGTCGCGCTCGTCGGGCCCGTCCGGCGCGGGCAAGAGCACGACGCTCGCACTCATCGAGCGGTTCTACGACCCGACCGAAGGCGCGGTGCTGCTCGACGGCGCCGATGTCCGGACTCTCGACCGCGATCGCGCTCCGCGCCCAGCTCGGCTACGTCGAGCAGGATGCCCCGACCCTCGCCGGCACGATCGCCGAGAACCTCCGCCTGGCCTCGCCGACGGCATCCGATGACGAGTGCGAGCGAGTGCTGCGCGCGGTGAATCTCGGCGAAGTGCTCGAGCGCAGCCCGCTCGGCGTCGAGGCGCCCGTCGGCGAGAGCGGAGTCATGCTGTCGGGTGGCGAGCGCCAGCGCCTGGCGATCGCCCGCGCGCTGCTCGCCGCTCCCCCGATCCTGCTGCTCGACGAGTCGACGTCGTCGCTCGACGGGCTCAACGAGCAGCGCATGCGCGACGCGATCGACGCCGTCGCGACCGGCCGCACGCTCGTCGTCATCGCGCATCGGCTCTCGACCGTCGTCGACAGCGACCACATCGTCGTGATGGACCACGGTCAGGTCGTCGGGCCAGGGCACGCACTCCGAGCTCGTCGAGACGACGCCGCTGTACCGCGACCTCGCGCGGCACCAGCTGCTGGTCTGAGCTCGCGCCGCCTTGCCGGCTGGAAGGCTTCTCAACCGACGGATGCCTCGGCCTGTCAAGCCCAGGGCGCGCTCGCGCCTCCCGGCCTAGCGTCGGAAGCATGACCGAACAGCAGAACACCCAGGGCGACCCCGGACAGGACCCGTCGGTCGGCGACGTGCTCGGCGCGACCGAGTCCGCGGACAACCCCGCCGCGAAGGATCCGTCCGAGTGGGTCACCGGCGACGAGCCGATCACGGCCGCGCAGCGCAGCTACCTCGACACCCTCGCCCGCGAGGCCGGCGAGACGGTCCCCGCCGACCTCACCAAAGCCGAGGCCTCCGAGCACATCGAACGACTGCAGCAGAAGACCGGCCGCGGCTGATCCTGCACGCGGAGAAGCGGATGCCTCGGCCCGCCGCTCAGCGCGGGGCGAGGCATCCGCTCACCGTCGTCAGGACTGCTGCGCGGCCTTCAGCCGGTAGCGGAGAGCGGCGAGCTCGGCCTGCAGCGCCGCGGGGACGCGACCGCCGAAGGTCGCGTAGAACTCCTCGGTGAGGTCGGCCTCGCGCTGCCACGAGACGGCGTCGACGGCGAACAGCTCGTCGAGGTCGTTCTGCGAGACGTCGAGTCCGTCGAGGTTGAGGTCCTCCGCGCGGGGAAGCCGACCGATGGGGCTCGCGACGGCGGGCACCTCGCCCTCGATGCGGCGGATGATCCAGTCGACGACCCGCGAGTTGTCGCCGAAGCCGGGCCACAGGAACCGGCCGTCCGTGCCCTTGCGGAACCAGTTGACCTGGAAGATGCGCGGGGCGCGGTCGAAGCGCAGCTTCTGCCCGACCTTCAGCCAGTGGCCGAAGTAGTCGGCCATGTTGTAGCCGCAGAAGGGCAGCATCGCGAAGGGGTCGCGGCGCAGTTCGCCGACGGTGCCCTCGGCGGCGGCCGTGCGCTCGGACGAGATGTTCGAGCCCATGAACACGCCGTGCGTCCAGTCGGTCGCCTCCACGACGAGCGGCACGTTGGTGGCGCGGCGCCCGCCGAAGAGGATCGCGTCGAGCGGAACGCCCTGCGGGCGCATCCCAGTCGTCGGCGATCTGCGGGCACTGCGCCGCACTCACCGTGAAGCGCGAGTTCGGGTGGGCGGCCGGACGGTCCATGTCGGGGGTCCAGCGGTTGCCCTCCCAGTCGGTGAGCTCGGCCGGCGCCTCGTCGGTGAGGCCCTCCCACCAGACGTCCCCGTCCGGGCGCAGCGCGACGTTGGTGAAGATCGTGTTGCCCCACAGCGTCTCGACGGCCGTGACGTTGGTCGACTCGCCCGTGCCGGGCGCGACGCCGAAGAACCCGGCCTCGGGGTTGATGGCCCAGAGGCGCCCGTCCTCGCCGGGGCGCAGCCACGCGATGTCGTCGCCCAGCGTCTCGACGCGCCATCCGGGGATGGTGGGACGCAGCATCGCGAGGTTCGTCTTGCCGCACGCCGAGGGGAACGCCGCCGCGACGTGGTACGCCTTGCCGGCCGGGTCGATCACGCGGATGAGGAGCATGTGCTCGGCGAGCCACCCCTCGTCGCGGCCGATGACGGAGGCGATGCGCAGGGCGAAGCACTTCTTCGCGAGGATCGCGTTGCCGCCGTAGCCCGAGCCGAACGACCACACCTCGAGCGTGTCGGGGAAGTGCACGATGTACTTCTCGTCGTTGCAGGGCCACGCGACATCCTGCTCGCCGGGAGCGAGAGGTGCCCCGACCGAGTGCACGGTCTTCACCCAGTGGGCGCCCGCCGCGATCTCGCGCAGGACGTCCGCACCGACGCGCGTCATGATGCCGATCGAGGTGACGGCGTACGCGCTGTCGGTGACCTGCACGCCGATGTGCGAGAGGGGCCCGCCCACCGGCCCCATCGAGAAGGGCACGACGTACATCGTGCGGCCGCGCATGCTGCCCTGGAACAAGGGCGTGATCGTGGCGCGGATCTCGGACGGCGGGGCCCAGTTGTTGGTCGGTCCGGCGTCTTCCTCGTTCTCGGAGGCGATGAAGGTGCGCCCCTCGGTGCGGGCGACGTCGCTCGGGTGCGAGCGGGCGAGGTAGGAGCCCGGGCGCCACTCGGGGTTGAGCTTGATCAGCTTGCCCTCGTCGACCATCTGGCGAAGGAGAGCCTCGTTCTCGCCGCGGGAGCCGTCCACCCAGTGGACCGCGGCCGGCTGGGTCAGTTCGGCGATCTCGTCGACCCATGCCGCGAGCGCGGCCATGCCGGCGACCGACGATCTCGGGGCGCGCGCCGGTCTTCTGTCGTCGCCGGACGGATCGGGGCAGCGGATTGCGGGGTGGGGCGAGTGAAGATTTCGGCAAGTGCCATTCGATGTTCCTCCTCGAACTGCGGTGTTCACGTGGGTTCTGATACCACTTTGCGACGATCTCAGCCACGATTTCAGGCATCCGTCGTCATAAGAACAGACGATCTTTCGCTATTCTCAAGTAATGACCCCGACGCCTCTCGAGCTCTCGACGCTCGGTCACCGCATCCGTCATCAGCGCGTCTCGCACGGCTTCACGCTCGATGAGCTCGGCGAGAAGGTCGGCGTCGCGGGCAGCCAGCTGAGCCTGATCGAGAACGGCAAGCGCGAGCCGAAACTCTCGCTTCTGCAGGCGATCGCGAACGTGACGGGAGTGGATGTCACCGAGCTGCTCTCGGCGGAACCGCCCAACCGACGCGCGGCACTCGAGATCGAGCTGGAGCGCGCTCAGTCGAGCTCGGTGTTCCGTCAGCTGGGCATCGCGCCGGTCAAGGTGACCAAGGGGATGGGCGACGACACCCTCGAGTCGATCCTGGGCCTGCACCGCGAGCTGCAGCGACGGGAGCGCGAGGCGATCGCCACCCCCGAAGAGGCCCGCCGCGCGAACACCGATCTGCGCCTGCGCATGCGTGCGCACAGCAACTACCTCCCCGACATCGAGAAGCTCGCCGAGAAGCAGCTCAAGGCCGCGGGGCATGTGTCGGGCGCGCTCACGCATCGAACGGTGAGCATCATGGCCGACCAGCTCGGCTTCGAGCTGATCTACGTCAACGACCTGCCGCACTCGGCGCGGTCGGTGACCGACCTCGAGAACGGCCGCATCTACCTGCCGCCCGCCTCGATCCCGGGCGGGCACGGCCTGCGGTCGATGGCGCTGCAGGCGATGGCGCACCGCCTGCTCGGCCACAAGGCGCCCACCGACTACGCCGACTTCCTGCAGCAGCGGCTCGAGATCAACTACTACGCCGCGTGCTGCCTCATGCCCGAGGGCGCGTCAGCCGCGTTCCTGCAGCAGGCGAAGAAGGACCGCAACCTCGCGGTCGAGGACTTCCGCGACGCGTTCGGCGTGACGCACGAGGCGGCCGGGCATGCGGATGACGAACCTGCTGACCGTGCACACCGGCATCCCGCTGCACTTCCTGCGGGTCGACGGGTCGGGCGCGATCTCGCGCGTGTACGAGAACGACGACCTCCCCGTCCCGATGGATGTGACCGGCTCGGTCGAGGGGCAGATCGTCTGCCGCAAGTTCCTCGCCCGGTCGGCGTTCGAGGAGCAGAACCGCACCACCGAGCACTACCAGTACACCGACACCCCGAGCGGGACCTTCTGGTGCTCGACGCAGACCGGCACGACGTCGGCGGGCGAGTTCTCGATCACCGTGGGGGTGCCGTTCGACGACGCCCGGTGGTTCCGCGGCCGGGAGACGCAGAAGCGCGCCGTCTCGCGCTGTCCCGACGAGTCGTGCTGCCGCCGGCCGGCCACCGAGGTGGCGAACCGCTGGCAGGGCAAGGCCTGGCCGAGCGCGCGGGTGCACATGCAGATGTTCTCGCCGCTGCCGCGCGGCGCGTTCCCCGGCGTCGACGACAACGAGGTCTACTCGTTCCTCGACCGGCACGCGTGATGCCGGCGGCTCAGGCCGTGATGAACCGCTTGTAGCGGTCGAGCGCCGCGCCGATCTCGGCATCCGTCGCTGCACCCGGGCGGAACAGCTCGGGGATCGGGTCGTCGCGGTGCCGACCGACCGCGACCGAGTGCGTCCAGACGCCGACGATCTCGCCGCGCGCGACGAGGATCGGCCGCACGATTCCGTTCATGCTCGGACCGATCGCCTTCAGGAACTCCGGCGCGCACGGCACCGTGCGATCGACGTACGAGAGGTAGTACTCCTCGAACGGCGGCAGGGCGATGACCGCGGGCACGGTGGCCACGCGACGAGGCGCGGGGCCGGCGCTGACGTACTGCGGCTCGGGCTGGTCATCGACGACCTGCAGGCGATCGGATGCCCTTTCCGCCGCCGCGCGCGAGACACCGAGCGGCAGCCCGCTCCACCACGCGAAGTCGCGGGCTCCGGCCGGGCCGTGCGAGGCGATGTACCGGAAGAAGTACTCCGCGAGCGGGTCGGCGGGCATGATCTGATCCGGGGCCCACTCCTCCAGCAGCACGAAGTACTGCTCGCGGGTGGGACCACTCGCACGCGGGACCACTCCCCCCTGGCACAGGATGCCGCGCACCGACAGCGCGAACAGCAGGTGGTAGCCGCGCTGACCCTGGGTCGAGACGCCGCCGCCCTCCCAGACGGCGAACATGTCCTTGCGGGCGAGGCCGTTGCCGCCGCGCAGCGCACCGCGGGCGAGCGTCTCGGCACGCGCGAGCTCTGCCGCGTCGATCCCTTCGCGGCGATGGACGAGCGCCGCCTTGCGGAACTGCCGCTCCCCCGTGATGGACAGGACCCAGGCGAGTTCCGCGCGCGGGGATGATGTGGATGGTGCCCCGCATGGTCCACGACCGGACGATCTCGCCGCGGTCGAACGCGGCATCCACGTCCCGCACAGTCGCGGCGCCCCGCGTGCGCGCCGCGATCGCCAGCCGCCCGCCCCAGAACTCCTGAGCCTGCGTTGCGAGCATGTGCTCCGCCGCCTGGGCGACCGTGGCGGCCGGCGCGCTCAGCCGGTGCGAGCGGAGCCGTGCCGCGCGGACGGATGCCAGCATCCCCTCATCCTGCCGCGAAGCCCCGACGTCCGCCTGCCTCTTCGCTGCCCGCGCGAACGCAGCCCCCCGTGCGGCCGGCGATCAGAACGGGTTGGCCGTCAGCGTGTACTTCGTCTGGAGGTACTCGTGGATGCCCTCGGCGCCGCCCTCGCGGCCCAGGCCCGAGGACTTCCAGCCGCCGAACGGGGCGGCGGCGTTGGAGACGACGCCGACGTTCAGGCCCATCATCCCGGTCTCGAGTCGCTCGATCATGCGCTGGCCGCGGCCGAGGTTCTCGGTGAACACGTACGACACCAGGCCGTACTCGGTGTCGTTCGCGATCCGCACGGCTTCGTCCTCGTCATCGAACGGGACGATCGCGAGCACCGGCCCGAAGATCTCCTCGCGCAGGATGTCGCTCCCCGGCTGCACGTCGGTGATGACCGTCGGCTCGTAGAAGGTGCCGGGACCGTCCACGGCGCTGCCGCCGATCGTGACGGTCGCGCCGCGCGAGACGGCATCCTGGACCAGGGCGACGCCTTCTCGACGGCACGGTGATCGATGAGCGGTCCGATCGAGACGCCCTCCTCGGTGCCGCGCCCCATCGTGAAGCCCTGCACCTTCTCGGTGACGCGACGGGCGAACTCGTCGGCGACCGAGCGGTGCACGATGAACCGGTTCGCGGCGGTGCACGCCTGCCCGATGTTGCGGAACTTCGCGAGCATCGCGCCCTCCACCGCCTTGTCGAGGTCGGCGTCGTCGAAGACGATGAACGGCGCGTTGCCGCCGAGCTCCATCGAGGTGCGCAGGATGCCGCTCGCGGCCTGCTCGAGCAGCTTCACGCCCACCGGCGTCGACCCGGTGAACGAGAGCTTCCGCAGCCGCGGGTCGCGGATGATCGGCTCGGAGACAGCACCCGAGGTCGAGGTCGTGAAGACGTTCACCACACCGGCAGGCAGGCCGGCGTCTTCGAGCAGCTTCACGAAGTACAGGGTGGTGAGCGGAGTGAGCTCGGCCGGCTTGATCACGACGGTGCAGCCCGCGGCGAGCGCGGGGGCGATCTTGCGGGTCGCCATCGCGAGCGGGAAGTTCCACGGCGTGATGAGGAAGCACGGCCCGACCGGGTGCTGCGTCACGATCATCCGGCCGGTGCCCTCGGGGTTCGCGCCGTAGCGACCCTGGATGCGCGCGGTCTCCTCGCTGAACCAGCGCAGGAACTCGCCGCCGTAGGCCACCTCGCCGCGGGCTTCGGCGAGCGTCTTGCCCATCTCCAGCGTCATGAGGAGCGCGAACTCCTCCTTGCGCTCCTGCAGCAGGTCGAACGCACGACGGAGGATCTCGGCGCGCTCGCGGGCGGGCGTCTGCGACCACGACGGGAAGGCCTCCGCCGCGGCGTCCATCGCCGCGGTGCCGTCGCCGGGCGAGGCATCCGCGATCTCCTTGATCACGTTGCCGGTCGCCGGGTCGTACACCTTGAGCGTCTTGCCTCCGTCGGCGGCGAGCCACTCGCCCCCGATGTAGAGCCCGTCCGGCACCTTCGCCAGCAGCTCGGTCTCACGGTTCTCAGTCACGCCAGGACTCCCTCGTCGGTTCCGGATGCTGCTCCCGCAGCATCCCTTCGTTCTTGGTTTCGGGGGCAATTCTGCCCTTCGCCGCCGTCATCGGCCGCTAGACGCGGCGTACAGAGTGGGCTGCCAGGGCACCCCCATGGACAGTGTCAGACGGTCGGCGGCAGAAACGGCGCGACGGTCGATGAGCGCGCCTTCGAAGAAGTCGCGCCAGCGCAGCCGTCGCCGACAGCGGAAGCACCGCGGCGACGTACTGATCGGGTCGCACGACGACGACCACGCCGTCACGGGACAGCTCGCGCTCCTCGAAGATGTCGGCGGTGCTCCAGGCGCTCGGTGCGCCGGAGTAGACCTTCTCCCAGTCCCGAAGGCCCAGAGGCCCCGTCTCGGGCAGGAACACCGGCGGCACCTGGGCGATGTCGACCTTCTCGAAGCGCTGCTGGTAGATCACCTTGACGTCGAACACGGAGTCGATGTCGGCGCCGTCCGGCGTGAACCGCGCGATCGGCGACTCGTCCGACGCGAGCCAGTCCGCCCACGCACCCAGGAGCGACGGCTCGCCGGCTCCCGGCTCATCGGCGAACGCATAGATGCGCCACCGCCCGTCGGCCTTGGCGTGGTGCCCGAGGTGCACGACGTTGCCGTCGCACACGCGGACGACCTCGACCGACTGGAACCGCTTGCCCAGCGGGAAGCCGGGGGCGAGCTCCTGATGCACGGGCGTCCGCCGTGATCGCGGAAGGGCCGTACTGGGTCATGAAGCCGGACGGGAACTCGGCCGTCGCGAGGTAGTAGTTGGCGAGGTCCTCGGGATCGGCGATCTCCTCGGGCTTGCGCGCCATGAGCGACGACCACTCCTTGTCGAAGTCGATGAGCTGCTGCGCGACGGGCTGACGCTCGGCGGAGTAGGTCGACGAGCAGCGACTCCGGGGCGAGGCCGGTGAGCACGTGCCCGAGCTTCCAGCCGAGGTTGAAGCCGTCCTGCATCGAGACGTTCATGCCCTGGCCGGCCTTGGCGCTGTGCGTGTGGCAGGCGTCGCCGGTGAGGAAGACGTGCGGCGCATCGTCGCGACCCGGATCGACGTCGTCGAACTTGTCGGTGATGCGGTGGCCCGACCTCGTAGACGCTGTGCCACGCGACCTGCTTCACGTCGATCGAGTAGGGGTGCAGGATCTCGTTGGCCTTGCGGATGATCTCTTCGACGGGGGTCTGGCGCACGCGATGGTCGTCGTCGTCCGAGACCGCTCCGAGGTCGATGTACATGCGGCTGAGGTAGCCGCCCTCGCGCGGGATGTGCAGGATGTTGCCCGCCTCGGCGTTGATCGCGCACTTCGTCCGCCAGTCGGGGAAGTCGGTGTTGACGAGCACGTCCATGACGCCCCAGGCGTGGGCCGAGATGCCGCCGACGTGCACCCGGCCGATCGCCTCGCGCACGCCGCTGCGCGCGCCGTCGCAGCCGACGACGTAGGTCGCGCGCACGGTGCGCTCCTCACCGGCGCGCTCTCCCGCCGTGTACCGCAGGCGGACTTCGACGGGATGCTCGTCCTTCGGGGTGCACGGTGAGCCCGAGGAACTCGATGCCGTAGTCCGGGACGATGCGGCCGGGTCCGTGTGCGGCGGCCTCGGCGAAGTAGTCGAGCACCCGCGCCTGGTTGACGATGAGGTGCGGGAACTCGCTGATCTTCAGCGCGTAGTCGTCGGTGCGGGTGACGCGATGGATCTCGCCCGGGTTCTCGGGGTCGGGACCCCAGAAGTTCATGTAGGCGATGTTGTAGGCCTCGGCGACGATCCGCTCGGCGAATCCGAACGCCTGGAACGTCTCGACGCTGCGCGGCTGGATGCCGTCCGCCTGGCCCAGCACGAGGCGGCCGTCCCGCCGCTCGATGATGCGCGTCGTGATGTCGGGGAACTGCGAGAGCTGCGCGGCCAGCAGCATGCCGGCGGGGCCGGAGCCGACGATGAGCACGTCCATCTCGTCGGGCAGGTCGGCCGGTCGGTCGATGCCCGTGCCCGCCGCGTCCTGAACCCGAGGTTCTCCCGACACGTACCCGTGGTGATGGAACTGCATCTTCGTCGATCCCTTCCTCGGACGTCGGCGTCGAGGGTCTTGCTTGCGTCGGCGGCACGTTCTATATTCGAACACAACGTTCTACTATTGAACAGATCGTATACGAAGCGGATGCTCGGCACAAGGCTTCACGCACTCGGAAGGACCCTCCGTGCCCGACACCGCCCCCGCCTCGCAGACGCTGAGCCGCGGCATCCGGATCCTCGAGATCCTGGCCGACGCCCGTGAGCCGCTGTCGATCGACGAGGTGGCGAACCGTCTCGGCGTGCACCGCTCGGTCGCGTACCGGCTGGTGCGGACGCTCGAGGAGCACGGGCTCGTGGTGCGCGACGGCAGCGGACGGCTCACGCTGGGCGCACGCATGGCGGCTCTCGCGGCCGGTGTCGCCCACGATCTGCAGGCCGAGGCGCTCCCCGAGCTCACCGCCGCGGCGAACGAGCTGGGCATGACGTGCTTCCTGTCGATCCTCGACCGCGACGAGTGCGTCACCCTCGCGAGCGTCGAGCCCCGGCACGGCGTCGCCTCGGTGGCGCAGCGGCCCGGGACGCGGCATCCCGTCACGGTCGGAGCGCCGGGCAAGGCGATCCTCTCGCTGATCGCCGAATCGGCGCTGGCCCGCCGATCTCGACGAGGGGCACCGCGACGAGGTGCGGTTGGCCCGCGAGCGCGGCTGGGCGACCAGCCACGACGAGGTGATCCCCGGCCTCCGGTCGATCGCCGTGCCGCTGACGCTCCCGAAGGGCGAGCGGGCGGCGATCGCGGTCGTCTACCTGTCGGACCCGCATCCGGATGCCGACATCGCCGCCCGGCTCACGCGCGTGGCCTCGGCGATCCGGTCCGCGATCGGGGGCTGAGCAGATCGCTCGACGGCCCGGGCAGCGCGCGTCCACGCGACCAGATCAGTGCGAAGCGCCCCGGGCGTCGAGGCAGGCAGATCAGCGCGACGCGCCCCGCACGTCGTCGACGAAGCCGATGTCGTACGCCGCGACGCGCTGCGGCACGCCGTCGAACGCCCCGGCTCGCTCGGGCGAGGCCATGTAGGCCTGCTCGAGGGCGATGAACGCCTCGCGGTCGCCCTCGGCGCTCACAGCCCACACGAACTCGTTCGTGTCGCGAAGCCCGTAGGCGTACTCGATCGCGAAGCCCGTGGCGGGCCGGACGGTCGGCATCCACTCGTCCCACCAGGCGAGGAAGGCGTCGTACTCTCCGTCGACGAGCGTGTACCGGCGCAGCTGGATCGTCCTCATCCCGCGATCCTCCCACAGCCGCAGGTCCCTATACTCGACGTGTCCGGTGGGAACGAACCCGCCGGTGCTCGAAAAAAGGGCACGCAGCCGATCCGGTCAGATCCGGGCGCGCGAGACACATACGGCCTCATCCTCCGTTCCTGTCTCTCCGGGAGTCCCCATGCCCACCGTGTCCGCGCACGTCGCCGTCACCCTCGCCCGCCACATCGACCACGTGTTCGGGGTGATGGGCAACGGCAACGCCTGGTTCCTCGACGCGCTCGTGCGCGACACCTCGGCGACCTACACCGCCGTCCGGCACGAGGCCGGCGCCGTCGTCGCGGCCGACGCCCACTATCGGGCGGGCGGCGGGCTCGCGGCGGCCACCGCGACCTACGGCGCCGGCTTCACCAACACCCTGACGGCCCTCGCCGAGGCGGTGCAGGCGCACGTGCCGCTCGTGCTCGTCGTGGGCGACGAGCCGACGTCGGGCCCGCGTCCGTGGGACGTCGACCAGATCGCCCTCGCGTCGGCCGTCGGAGCACGCACCTACACGGTCGGACGAGCGGATGCCGCTGCCACGACCGTCATCGCGATCGAGCACGCGCTCACCTACCGCATGCCCGCGGTGCTCGCGATCCCGTACGACGTCGCGACCCGCGAGGCGGGTCCCGTGCCCGAGGCGCCCGCACCGGTGCTGCCGGCGCCGCTCTCCCCCACCGGTCCCTTCGCCGCGGCCGCCGTCGCAGACCTCGCGCGCGCTCTCGCGACAGCTGAGCGGCCCGTTCCTCCTCGCCGGCCGCGGCGCGTGGGTGTCGGGAGCCGGTGAGGCGCTCGGCGCGCTGGCCGACGCGACCGGCGCGGTGACCGCCTCGACCGCGCTCGGACGCGGGATCTTCCCGCGCCCGGAGTTCGACCTCGGGGTGACCGGAGGGTTCGGCGCCGAGGGGGCCATGGCGCTCGTGCGCGAGGCCGACGTCGCGGTGGTGTTCGGGGCATCCCTCAACCCGTTCACGATGCGGTTCGGCGAGCTGTTCGCGCCCGGGACACGGGTCGTCCAGGTCGATGTCGCGCCGGCCGCGACGCACCCGCACGTCGGCGGGTATCTCCGCGCCGACGCGACCGTCGTGGCGCAGACGCTCGTCGACGAGCTCCGCCGGCTCGACGCGACGCCATCCGGATGGCGGGAGGCGATCGACCTCTCACCGCTGCGAGCGTACGATCGCGGCGACGAGGTCGCGCCCGACGGCAGGCTCGACCCGCGCAGCGTCGCTGCGCGCATCGGCGAGCTGCTGCCCGAGGACCGCGTCGTCGTCTCGGACGGCGGGCACTTCATCGGCTGGGCGAACATGTACTGGCCGGTCGCATCGCCCGATCGCATGATGATGGTCGGCACCGCCTACCAGTCGATCGGCCTCGGGTTCCCGTCCGTGCCGGGGGCCGTCCTGGCGAAGCCCGAGTCCACCGTCGTCCTCACGACGGGCGACGGCGGCGGCCTGATGGCCCTCGCCGACCTCGAGTCGGCCGTCCGGGTGGCCGGCGGCCGGGGCATGGCTGTCGTGTGGAACGACGGCGCCTACGGCGCCGAGGTCAACCTCTACGGCCTCAAGGGTGTGGCGCAGGAGCCCATGCTGATCCCCGAGGTCGACTTCGCCGGCCTCGCCCGGTCCGTCGGGGCCGAAGGCGTCATCGTGCGGACCCTCGCGGATCTCGACCGCCTCGAGTCATGGGCGGCGGAGGATGCGGCATCCCGGCCCTTCCTGCTGCTCGACTGCCGCATCTCGGGCGCGGTGATCGCTCCCTATCAGCACGAGATCATCCGGGTGAACTCGTAGCCCGCGAGGCCGGTCACCGAGCCCGGTCGCCGAGGCAGGGGATGTCGCCGAGACGGGCCGCGTGCGACCCGGTCTCGGCGCACACCCCCGCCTCGACGCTGGGCGCACGCCGAAAGGGCGGTCCCGGCATCCGGAACCGCCCTTCCCGTGCGATCAGGCGTGCGCGTCAGGCCTTCGCCATGCCGTAGATCGGGCTGACCGACTGCTCGGCCTCGTGGTCGGGCCCGAGCGGGATGCGCGAGCGGTCCCGCAGCAGCAGGGTCGCGACGAGACCGACGAGCGTCATGCCCGCGAGGTAGTACGCGACCGACCAGGTCGACCCGGTCGCCGCCACGAGCGCCGCGGCGATCGTCGGTGCGAACGCGCCGCCGATGATCGCGCCGATCGCGTACGAGATCGAGACGCCCGAGAAGCGGATCGATGCCGGGAACAGCTCGGAGTACAGCGCCGCCTGGGGCCCGTAGGTGAAGCCGAGGCCGATCGTGAGGATCGCGAGGCCGAGGAACAGCATCCCGATCTCGCCCGTGTTGACCAGCGGGAACAGGGTGAAGACGCCGACGAGCTGCATGATCCAGCCGATGATGTAGGTCGTGCGGCGGCCGATGCGGTCCGAGATCCAGCCGGCGAAGAACGTCGAAAGCAGCCAGACCACGGCCGAGCCGGCGACGGCCCAGAGCACCGGGCCGCGCTCGAGTCCGATCGGTCCGTCGGGGTTCGTGGAGTAGTTCTGGATGTAGCCGCCGGTCGTCATGTAGCCGACCGCGTTGTTGCCGGCGAAGACGAGGGCGGCGATCAGGACGAGCAGCGCGTGCTTGCGGAACAGCTGCACGATCGGCATCCGGGTGACTTCCTTGCGCTCAGCGAGCTCGGTGAACACGGGGCTCTCCTCGACGCGCCGGCGCACGTAGTAGCCGATCACGATGAGCACGACCGAGAGCAGGAACGGCACGCGCCAGCCCCACGCGAGGAACGCGTCACCGGGAGCGATCAGGGCCATCAGCGCCATGACGCCCGAGGCCAGCAGCAGACCGAGCGGCACGCCGATCTGCGGCGAGGCGCCGAACAGCCCGCGCTTGGTCTTGGGGGCGTGCTCGACGGCCATCAGCACCGCGCCGCCCCACTCGCCGCCCGCCGAGATGCCCTGCAGGATGCGCAGGAGGATCAGCAGCGCCGGCGCCCACGCGCCGATCGCCTCATACGTGGGCAGCAGGCCGATCAGTGCGGTCGCGACGCCCATGAGGATGAGGGTCAGCATCAGCACGACCTTGCGGCCGTACTTGTCGCCGAAGTGCCCCGCGAGGAAGGCGCCCAGCGGACGGAACAGGAAGCTGATGCCCACTGTCAGGAAGGCCAGGATCTGGCCGAACTCCTCACCGGCGGGAGCGAAGAAGAGCTGGCCGAAGACCAGTCCCACCGCCGTCGCGTAGATGAAGAAGTCGTACCACTCGACCGTGGTGCCCACGACGGTCGCGAAGACGACGCGCCGGCGGTCGCCCGTGGTGGCGATGGTCCCGGTGGGGGTGAACCCCTCGGGAGTTCTGGTGTCTCGTGTGCTCATTGTGACGTCCTCGTCTGTTCGGCTTCATCGTCCGGGTCGGGCTGAGAATCGCTGTTGCCCGATATCCGTCGATGATATACGATTTGAGATACGACGCAAGAGCGAGGGAGCTCATGACCACTGAGACGGATGCTGCGGACCCCAGGTTCGCCGGACTGCCGGCCCGCCCCGGCAAGATCATCGCGGTGCACCTCAGCTACGCCTCCCGCGCAGACCAGCGCGGTCGCAGGCCCTCCGACCCGTCGTACTTCTTCAAGCCGTCCAGTTCTGTCGCGGCATCCGGCGGCACGATCGCCCGCCCCGCGGGCACCGAGCTGCTGGCGTTCGAGGGCGAGATCGCGCTCGTGATCGGCACGGCCGCACGGCAGCGTGTCACTCGCCGACGCCTGGCAGCCACGTCGGGTGGGTGACGGCCGCGAATGACTTCGGGCTGTACGACCTGCGCGCGAACGACAAGGGCTCGAACGTGAGGTCCAAGGGCGGCGACGGCTTCACGCCGATCGGCCCGTCGCTGATCGACGCCCGCTCGGTCGATCCCGCCGCGCTGCGGCTGCGCACGTGGGTCAACGGCGAGGTCGTGCAGGACGACACCACCGCGGGGCTCATCTTCCCGCTCGCCCAGTTCGTCGCCGATCTGTCGCAGCACTTCACCCTCGAGCCGGGCGACGTGATCCTCACCGGCACACCGGCCGGATCATCCGTCGTCGTCCCCGGCGACGTGGTCGAGGTCGAGGTCGACGTGCCGGACGGGCCGAGCTCGGGACGGCTGGTCACCACGGTGATCGAGGCAGCGGATGCCGGCTTCGACCCCGCGATCGGCTCGCTGCCCGCCGTGGACGACGTGCAGCGCGCGGAGGCGTGGGGGTCGAGGGAGGCCGCGGGGCTTCCGGCGGAGACCGGCCTTGCTGACGCATCCGCTCCCGCTCGCGAAACCGGCGGTCTGCGGGACGCGGGCACGTCCGGCGCGGATGCACCTGCCTCGGGCGCGGCGCCTGTTCTCGACGAGGGCCTGCGCGCCAAGCTCGAGCGCACCCCGGTCGCCGGACTCTCTGCCCAGCTGCGCAAGCGCGGGCTCGACAACGTGACGATCGACGGCGTCCGGGCCCTCACGCCGGGCGTCAAGCTCGTCGGCACCGCCAAGACGCTCCGCTTCGTGCCCAACCGCGAAGACCTCTTCGCCTCGCACGGCGGCGGGTACAACGCGCAGAAGCGCGCATTCGACACCGTCGGCGCCGGTGAGGTCATCGTCATCGAGGCGCGCGGCGAGGCCGGCTCGGGCACGCTCGGCGATGTCCTCGCGATCCGCGCCCACGCCCGCCACGCCGCGGGGATCGTCACGGACGGAGGGGTCCGGGATGCCGAGGCCGTCGCATCCGTCGGCATCCCCGTCTTCTCGAACGGCGCCCACCCCGCCGTCCTCGGGCGCCGGCACGTCCCGTGGGACGCAGACGTCACGGTCGGCTGCGGCGGCACGACCGTGCAGCCCGGCGACATCATCGTCGGCGACGCCGACGGGGTCATCGTCATCCCGCCGGGGATCGCGGAGGAGGTCGTCGACGCGGCACTCGCCCAGGAGGAGGAAGACGGCTGGATCGCCGACCGCGTCGCGGAGGGGCATCCCGTCGAAGGGCTCTTCCCGATGAACGCCGACTGGCGCGCGCGGTTCGAGGCGGAACGGACAGCGCGCCGTCTCCGGCGAGCGCGCGGCACCGCCGACCCAGCGCTCGCACGAGAGTGCCGCTGTCAGCGGCGGTGCGGGCCGATGACCGGGGTCGATGCCCCGGCGCCTCCGGTGCGCACGGAATTCAGCAAGTCGCAGCGGGCCTACCAGTGGATCAAGGAGCGCATCGCGCGCCACGAGTACACGCCGGGCTACCGGCTCGTCCTCGGCACGATCGCCGGCGAGCTCGACATGAGCGTCGTGCCCGTGCGCGAGGCCGTGCGCCAGCTCGAGGCCGAGGGGCTCGTGACCTTCGAGCGCAACGTCGGGGCACGCGTGACGCTGGTCGATGAGTCCGAGTACGTCCACACGATGCAGACGCTGGGCATCGTCGAAGGCTCGGCGACGGCGCTGTCGGCGCCCCTGCTGACAGCGCAGGACCTCGACCGCGCGGCGGCCGTGAACGACCGCATGCACGCACTGCTCGACCACTTCGACCCGCACGCGTTCACCGAGCTCAACCAGCAGTTCCACTCCGTGCTCTACGAGCCGTGCCCGAACCCCCTCCTCCTCGACCTCGTGCACCGCGGCTGGTCGCGCCTCTCGGGCCTGCGCGACACGACGTTCGCGTTCGTCCCCGGTCGCGCGCAGCACTCGGTCGAGGAGCACGCCGAGATCCTCGATCTCATCCGCTCCGGCGCCGATCCGCTCGAGGTCGAGCTGGCGGCGCGCAACCACCGCTGGCGCACGATGAACGCGTTCCTCGACGCCCGGCATCCCGACTACTTCGCACCACTGACGACAGGAAACCCATGACTGACACCGCCACCATTACTCCGGTTCCTGAGCCTGTCGAAGGGCGGCACGTGCCCGACGACCTGCCCACGCGCATCCAGCACTACATCGACGGCGAGTTCGTCGACTCGGCCGACGGCGACACGTTCGACGTGCTCGACCCCGTGTCCAACGAGGTCTACCTGCAGGCCGCCGCCGGCAAGAAGGCCGACATCGACCGCGCCGTCGCGGCCGCGCGACGCGCCTTCACCGAAGGACCGTGGCCCCGGATGCTGCCCCGCGAGCGCTCGCGGGTCCTGCACCGCATCGCCGACATCGTGGAGTCCCGCGACGCCCGGCTCGCCGAGCTCGAGAGCTTCGACTCCGGCCTGCCGATCACGCAGGCGCTCGGCCAGGCCCGGCGCGCGGCCGAGAACTTCCGGTTCTTCGCCGACCTGATCGTGGCGCAGGCCGACGACACCTACAAGGTGCCCGGTCGCCAGATCAACTACGTCAACCGCAAGCCGATCGGCGTCGCCGGGCTCATCACGCCGTGGAACACGCCGTTCATGCTCGAGTCGTGGAAGCTCGGCCCGGCCCTCGCGACGGGCAACACGGTCGTGCTGAAGCCGGCCGAGTTCACTCCCCTCTCGGCGTCGCTGTGGGCGGGGATCTTCGAAGAGGCCGGGCTCCCGAAGGGCGTGTTCAACCTCGTCAACGGACTCGGCGAGGATGCCGGCGACGCGCTGGTGAAGCATCCCGATGTCCCTCTCATCTCGTTCACGGGCGAGAGCTCGACCGGGCAGCTGATCTTCGGCAACGCGGCCCCGTTCCTCAAGGGCCTGTCGATGGAGCTCGGCGGCAAGTCGCCCGCCGTCGTGTTCGCCGACGCCGACCTCGACGCCGCGGTCGACGCGACGATCTTCGGCGTCTTCTCGCTCAACGGCGAGCGCTGCACGGCCGGCTCGCGGATCCTCGTGGAGCGCGAGGTGTACGACGAGTTCGTCGAGCGCTACGCGGCGCAGGCGAAGCGCGTCGTCGTGGGCTACCCGCACGACCCCGCGACCGAGGTCGGCGCGCTCGTGCACCCCGAGCACTACGACAAGGTCGTCTCGTACATCGAGATCGGCAAGTCCGAGGCCCGGCTCGTCGCGGGCGGCGGACGGCCCGAGGGCTTCGAGACCGGCAACTTCGTCGAGCCGACGGTCTTCGCGGATGTCGCGCCCGACGCGCGGATCTTCCAGGAGGAGATCTTCGGACCCGTCGTCGCGATCACCCCGTTCGACACCGACGAAGAGGCGCTGGCGCTCGCGAACAACACCAAGTACGGCCTCGCCGCCTACATCTGGACCAACGACCTGAAGCGCGCGCACAACTTCTCGCAGGCGGTCGAGGCCGGGATGGTGTGGCTCAACTCGAACAACGTCCGCGACCTCCGCACGCCCTTCGGCGGAGTCAAGGCATCGGGCCTCGGGCACGAGGGCGGCTACCGCTCGATCGACTTCTACACCGACCAGCAGGCCGTGCACATCACGCTCGGCGAGGTCCACAACCCCACGTTCGGCAAGGCCGCGCACCACGACGTCACCGACCTCGACGATCCCGACCCGCGCTGACTCTCCCCCAGCCCCTTCGAGTCGCCAAGACACGCCGACCGTCCGACATCCCGTCGGCGTGTATCGACCACTCGACGAAATCCGACACCACGCAAGGACGCGAAATGACACACGACAAGACCCGCACCTCCTCCGGCTTCTACGTCTCGCAGGAGGCGCCGATCCACTCCGACAACCCGGTGGCGACGCCCCAGGCCAGCCCGCCCGACATCCTGCGATGCGCGTACATGGAGCTCGTGGTCACCGACCTCGCGGCATCCCGTGAGTTCTACGTGGACGTCCTGGGCCTGTACGTCACCGAAGAGGACGGCGAGGCGATCTACCTGCGCTCGACCGAGGAGTTCATCCACCACAACCTCGTGCTGCGCCAGGGTCCGGTCGCCGCGGTCGCGGCGTTCTCGTACCGGGTGCGCGCGGCGGAGGATCTCGACAAGGCGGTCGCGTTCTACGAGGAGCTCGGATGCCGCATCGAGCGCCGTGCGGAGGGCTTCACGAAGGGCATCGGCGACTCCGTGCGCGTGACCGACCCGCTCGGGTTCCCGTACGAGTTCTTCCACCAGACCGAGCACGTCGAGCGCCTCTCCTGGCGCTACGACCTGCACACTCCCGGCGAGCTCGTGCGCCTCGACCACTTCAACCAGGTGACCCCCGACGTTCCCCGCGCTGTCGCGTTCATGCAGGACCTCGGGCTTCCGCGTGACGGAGGACATCCAGGACGACGAGGGCACCGTCTACGCCGCGTGGATGCGCCGCAAGCCCACCGTGCACGACACCGCGATGACCGGCGGCGACGGGCCGCGCATGCACCACGTCGCCTTCGCGACCCACGAGAAGCACAACATCCTCGCGATCTGCGACAAGCTCGGGGCGCTCCGCCGCTCCGACGCGATCGAGCGCGGCCCGGGCCGCCACGGCGTGTCGAACGCCTTCTACCTGTACCTCCGCGACCCCGACGGGCACCGCGTCGAGATCTACACGCAGGACTACTACACCGGCGACCCCGACAACCCGGTCGTCACGTGGGACGTCCACGACAACCAGCGCCGCGACTGGTGGGGAAACCCCGTCGTCCCGTCCTGGTACACCGAGGCATCCCTCGTCCTCGACCTCGACGGCAACCCGCAGCCGGTCGTCGCGCGCACCGACAGCTCGAGCGAGATGGCGGTCACGATCGGCGCGGACGGCTTCTCGTACACCCGGCCGGCTGAAGGGGCGGCGTCGATGCCCGAGTACAAGCTCGGCGCGCAGCTCTAGATCGTCAGGCGGATGATGTCGATAGAGCCTCAGAGCGGCCACTCGATCCGGCGGCTCTCGCCCGACCAGATCGCGGCGATCGCCGCCGAGCTCGCCGATGCCGACCGCACGCACAGCGTGATCCCGCGCATCACGGCGCGCTACCCCGACGCGACGGTCGAGGACTCCTATGCGATCCAGGGGGTGTGGCGCGACGCGAACCTCGCGGCCGGACGCCGGCTCGTCGGGCGGAAGATCGGCCTGACGAGCAAGGCGATGCAGCAGGCGACCGGCATCACCGAGCCGGACTACGGCGTGATGTTCGACGACACCGTGTACGAGTCGGGCGCCGACATCCCGGTCGATCACTTCTCCAACGTCCGCATCGAGGTCGAGCTGGCGTTCGTGCTGAAGACGGCGCTCGAGGGCCCCGACTGCACGCTGGAGGACGCCCTCGCGGCGATCGACTACGCCGTCCCCGCCCTCGAGATCCTGAACTCGCACATCGAGCTCGAGGGCCGCACGATCGTCGACACGATCGCCGACAACGCCGCGTACGGCGGCATGGTGCTCGGCGCGGTGCACAAGCGCCCCGACGAGATCGACCTGCGCTGGGTGCCGGCACTCCTCTACAAGAACGACGAGATCGAAGAGACCGGCGTCGCCGCCGGGCGTGCTCGACCACCCGGCGACCGGCGTCGCGTGGCTCGCCAACAAGTTCCACCAGCACGGTGCCAGGCTCGAGGCGGGCGAGATCATCCTCGCCGGGTCGTTCACCCGGCCCATGTGGGTCTCACGCGGCGACACCGTCCGCTGCGACTACGGACCGATGGGAGTCATCACATGCCGCTTCAGCTGAACCCGACCTTCCGCGATGCCCTCCGAGACGCCGACCGCCCCCTCGCCGGGATCTGGGTCTGCAGCGGGAGCGCGCTCGTCGCCGAGATCTGCGCGGGCTCGGGCATGGACTGGGTGCTGATCGACATGGAGCACGCCCCCAACGGCCTCGAGTCCGTGCTCGCCCAGCTGCACGCGGTGTCGGGGTATCCGGTCGCGCCGGTCGTGCGCGTCCCGATCGGCGACGTGGTGACGATCAAGCAGGTGCTCGACGTGGGTGCGCAGAACATCCTCGTTCCGATGGTCTCGTCGGCGACGGATGCCGCTGCCGCCGTCGCGGCCGTCCGCTACCCGCCGCGCGGCACGCGCGGCGTCGGCTCGGCGCTCGCGAGGTCAGCCCGCTGGAACCGCGTCGAGGACTACCTGGCCCGAGCGGACGACCACGTCTCACTGTTCGTCCAGATCGAGACGGCCGCCGGCGTCGATGCCGCCGCCGAGATCGCCGCGGTGGACGGCGTCGACGGCGTCTTCATCGGCCCGAGCGACCTGGCCGCCTCGATGGGCGTCCTCGGGGCGCAGACCCATCCCGACGTCGTGGACGCGGTACGGCGCACGTTCGAGGCCGTCCGCGCTGCGGGCAAGCCGGTCGGGGTCAACGCCTTCGACCCGGCCGTGGCGCAGTCCTACCTCGACGCGGGCGCGGACTTCATCGCGGTGGGGGCCGACGTCTCGCTGCTCGCGCGCGGCTCGGAGTCGCTCGCCGAGCGCTTCGTCAGGCCATCGGGCGACAGCATCCGCTCGTCCTACTGACCGCTCCGGAGAGAGCGGATGCTGTCAAGGACCCCTATCCGGGTCCACGGGCATGCCATCGTGGAGACATGAAGAGGGATGTCACCGCACGCATCGTCCTGACCGTCACCGAACCGGCGCACCTAGTCTTCGCGATCGCCGTCGCCCAGCAGCACCTCCCCGCCGCAGAATCGTTCATCGCCACCCTCGACGGCGCGCCCGTCGACGTGGAGGAGGTCGCGGACGCTCACGGCACCCGCCTTCACCGCATCCACAGCGGCGACGGGCGAGCTCGTGGTCAGCTACACCGCGAGCGTCATCGGAGCCAGCGACCCCCCGAGCGTCAGCGACGCCGACCTCCTCGTGTACACGCGGCCGAGCCGCTACTCCGAGTCCGACTCGCTCGCCGCGACCGCAGGCGCCGAGTTCCTCGGCATCACGGGCGGCGAAGAGCTCCTCGGGTCGGTCTCGTCGTGGGTCGGCACGCGCCTGGCCTACGTGTCGGGTTCGTCTCTGCCCGACCGACGGCGCCGTGCGCACGCTGCTCAACCGCCAGGGCGTCTGCCGCGACTACGCGCACCTGAGCGTCGCGTTCCTGCGCGCGCTCGGCATCCCGGCCCGCCTCGCCGCGGTCTATGCGCCGGGGCTCTCGCCGATGGACTTCCATGCAGTCGCCGAGGCCTGGGTCGATGGGCGCTGGTGCGTGGTCGACGCGACGACGCTCGCACCCCGGCAGACGCTCCTGCGCATCGCCACGGGACGGGATGCGGCAGACACGGCGTTCCTCAACGTCCTGTCGGGCCGGGCCGACCTCCGCGAGGTGTCCGTGAGCGCGGTCGCCGACAGCCTCCCGAACGACGACATCACGAAACTGGTCTCCATCGCCTGACCTGAATTAGTGTCAACCTGTTGACATCCGAGGTGTCAACAGGTTGACTACTGGTGTGTCCGATCGCATCACCGTCACCCTGCACCACCTGGTGTCGCTCATGGACAGCTACGCCGACGAGATGCTGCAGAGCGCCCACGGCGTCACGTTCAGCCAGTTCCAGTTCCTCGCCGCTGTGGCCGATCTGCAGCCGGTCGACATCACGACGCTGGCCCGCTGCCTCTTCGTCACGAAGGCCGCCGTCAGCAAGCGGGTGCCCTCATTGGTGGCGGAGGGCTGGATCACGACGTCGGACGATCCCCGCCACGGTCGCCGGGTGCTCCTCACCCTCACCCCGCGCGCGCTCCAGCTCGTCATCACCGCCGGCGGCGGGCTGGACGACCAGTTCACGTCGCTGTTCTCCGATCCCCGGCTCGGGGCCGAGGGCATCGACGTCGCGCGCCTCAACCAGCAGCTTCAGACCCTCATGGAACTCGTCACCGAGAAAGGCATACCGCAATGAACCCTCGCATCCTCGTCATCATCGGCACTCCGATCGCCGGCAGTCTCAACCACGCGCTGGCGGGCTCGTACACCGACGCCGCACGCGCAGGAGGCGCCGACGTGCGCGTCATCGACCTCGCGAACGATCCGATCCCCGCACACCCCACCAGTCGCGACGAGCTGCGGATGCCGCGCACCGACGCCGACCGGGCACTCGACCCGGAGGTCGCGAGGTACATCGACGACGTGGAGTGGGCCGACCACCTGGTCTTCTTCCACCCGCAGTGGTGGGGCACGTACCCCGCCGCGCTGAAGGCGTTCGTCGACCGCGTGTTCCTCTCGGGCTTCGCGTTCCGCTACCGCCCGAAGTCCGCGATGTCGGAGCGGCTGCTCGCGGGCCGGACCGCCCGCATCGTGATGACCATGGACTCGCCCCGGTTCTGGAACCGCCTCGTCTACCGCAACGCGGCCGAGACCAGCCTCAAGCGGCCGATCCTCGGGTACTGCGGCGTGAAGACGATCGGCATCTCCCGGTTCACCCCGGTGCGGTTCAGCGAGGACGAGCAGCGGAGCGGCTGGATCGCCGAGACGGCGAAGCTCGGCACGCGGGATGCCGCGGCATCCGTCACCCGCTCGCGAGAGGCTGTCGCCGCCACGGCCTGAAGCCACCGAGGGCCGCTGTGGCCCGCCCGGTGCCGGGCGTGGGAATCTTGTCTCATGAAGAACTGGATCGTGCGCTTCGCGGCCCTCTATGTGTTCAACCTCGCCGTCCTGCTGCTGATCGGCCTGCTCACTCCGGGGGTGAACGTCGGATGGGGCGTCCTGTGGGCGAGCGTGATCCTCACGGCCGGGCGCCATCTGGGTGAAGCCGCTCATTCAGAAGTGGTTCGCGAACATGACGGCGAAGTCGTCGAGCCGTCGGAACAAGGCCGGCGAGACGATGGTGCGGATCGGGCTCGTCTTCGCCGTCGAACTCGTCCTGTGGATGCTCGTGGTGTGGTTCTCGGGCGTTCAGGTCCACAACTGGCTGTTCGGCTACCTGCTGCCACCGGTCTTCCTCCTCATCGCGTGGGCGATCTACGACGCCGTCGACGATCGTCTGCACGAGCGGGCAGCGGTCATCTACGACCGCGCGTCGGCGAAGGTCGGGAGGTCGACGGATGCCGCAGCTCCGACGGTGCCCGCACCCTCGGCCGGTCCCGCGGTGTCCCCTCCACCCGCCGGCGCCAAGCCGAACGCGTATGACGGCTTGACGGCCGAGCAGCGTCGGATGCTGGACGAGCTCGACGGAAGCTGACCCTCACCTCCGGGCCGGTGTGGCCCCGGCATCCCGTAACAATCCGACGCGCGATGCGCCGCGCCGACTGCCGACGGGAAAAATGGGTGTCGGCGCCGACAGCACGGCGCCCGTACCCGACCCCCGGAGGCCTCCATGTCGCGTTCCCTGCGCTCTGCCCTGATCGCCTCGAGCGTCGCCGCGGCGCTCCTCCTCGCCGGGTGCGCGTCCGGGACGGGCGGCGACTCGACGGCATCCGGTGACGACGAGGGCTGGGTCACGCCCGGCAAGATCACGATCGCGACAGGCGAGCCCGCGTACTACCCCTGGGTCATCGACGACAAGCCCGAGAGCGGTGAAGGCTTCGAAGCCGCTGTGGCGTACGCGGTCGCGGATGAGCTCGGCTTCTCGAAGGACGACGTCGTGTGGGTGCGCACCGGCTTCGACGAGGCGATCGCCCCGGGGCCCAAGGACTTCGACGTCAATCTCCAGCAGTTCTCGATCAGCGACGAGCGCAAGCAGTCGGTCGACTTCAGCTCGCCGTACTACGAGACGACCCAGGTCGTGATCACGACCGGCTCCTCCCCCGCGGCCGACGCGGCGTCGATCGCCGACCTCAAGGACCTGCTGATCGGAGCGCAGACCGGCACCACGAGCTTCACGGCGATCGAGCAGACGATCCAGCCCACGCAGGGCGCCCAGGCGTTCAACACGAACGAGGATGCCAAGCTCGCGCTCGAGAACGGCCAGATCGACGCGCTCGTCGTCGACCTGCCGACCGCGTTCTACATCGCCGGGGCCGAGCTCAGCGACGGCGTGATCGTCGGTCAGCTCCCCAACCCCGAGGGCACGACGGGCGACCAGTTCGGCCTCGTGCTCGCGAAGGACTCGCCGCTCACCGAGAAGGTCACCGCGGCCGTCGACGCCCTCCGCGACGCCGGCACGCTCGACGACCTCGCGGCGGAATGGCTCGGCGGCGACGACCAGGCCCCTCTCCTCAAGTGAGCGAGGGGCTCCGTCCCCGCCGCGGACGGCGCCCGATCGCCTCGGCTAGCCTGGCCCGATGACCCTGGCACCGCCCCTGGATCCGGCTGTCCGGCCCGTCAGCGACATCGAGCTCGAGCGCCGCGCGTTCCGCAAGCGACAGGGCGCCAAGTCCGTCGCGGTCAGCGTCGTCTCCACGCTCGTCCTCGCGGCTGTCGTGTGGGTGACGCTCATCAGCACCCCCGGGTGGGAGCAGGTCAAGCAGTCGTTCTTCAACTGGGACGTCGCGGTCGCCTCGTTCCCGCGCATCTGGCAGGGGTTCCTCCTCAACCTCCAGGTGCTCGCGATCTCGGCGGTGCTCGTCGTCCTGTTCGGACTGCTGATCGCCACCCTGCGCACCCTCCGCGGACCGGTGTGGCTGCCCCTGCGGGCGCTCGCCGCCGGCTACACCGACCTGTTCCGCGGCCTGCCGCTCATCATCGTGCTGTACCTCGTCGGCTTCGGCATCCCGGGTCTCGGCCTCATCCCCGTGCGGCTGCCGTTCGCCTTCTGGGGGGTGGTCGCGCTCACGCTCACGTACTCGGCGTACGTCGCCGAGGTGTTCCGCGCCGGCATCGAGGCGGTGCACCCGTCGCAGCGGCAGGCAGCCCGCTCGCTCGGGCTCAGCCACGCCAAGACGATGCGGCTGATCGTCGTCCCGCAGGCGATCCGCAAGGTGACGCCCGCCCTCATGAACGACTTCGTCGCCCTGCAGAAGGATGTCGGCCTCATCTCGGTGCTCGGCGCCGTCGACGCCGTCCGCGCCGCCCAGATCGAGACCGCCACGCACTTCAACTTCACCCCCTACGTCGTGGCCGGCCTGCTCTTCGTGCTGCTCGCGATCCCGACGATCCGGCTGACCGACTGGTACACGGCGCGCGTGCGGGCCCGCGAGCAGGTCGGCGGGATCGTATGACCGCGGTGCTGCGGGTCGAGGGCGTCTGGAAGTCGTTCGACGACCATGCCGTCCTCCGCGGGATCGACCTCGAGGTGGGCGCCGGCGAGGTGGTCGCCCTCATCGGCGCGAGCGGCTCGGGAAAGTCGACGCTCCTGCGCACCGTGAACCTGCTCGAGCCGATCGACGACGGCCGCATCTGGCTGCGCGACGAGGACATCAGCGATCCGCGCGTCGATCCCGACGCCGTCCGCGCCCGGATCGGGGTGGTCTTCCAGCAGTACAACCTCTTCCCGCACCTCACCGTGCTCGCCAACATCACCCTCGCGCTGCGCCACGTCCACAGACTGGGAAGACGATCAGCGGATGCCGCGGCCCTCGCCCTGCTCGAACGCGTCGGCCTGACCGACAAGGCGCAGTCGCACCCCGACCGCCTGTCCGGCGGCCAGCAGCAGCGCGTGGCGATCGCCCGAGCGATCGCCACCTCGCCGGATCTGCTGCTCCTCGACGAGATCACCTCGGCGCTCGACCCGGAGCTCGTGGGGGAAGTGCTCGACCTCGTCCGCTCGCTCGCCGACGACGGCATGACCATCGTGATGGCGACCCACGAGATGGCATTCGCCCGTGATGTCGCCGACCGCGTGGTGTTCCTCGATGCGGGGCGCATCCTCGAGCAGGGCCCGCCCGGCGAGGTCTTCGGCGCTCCTCGAGAAGAGCGGACGCGGGCGTTCCTCGCGCGCTTCACGACACCCTGACCGAGCTGCCCTCCGAGGCCCTCGCCCCTCACTATCGGCGCGGCGCAGACGAGCATCCCCCAGGGGTGTCGCGGGAACCAGCCGCAGCCAGCCGTCGGTCGGCTTCCAGAGGCAACACCGGACGGATCGTGAAGGATGACCCCGCTCGGAGAACCCCGACGCCAGTGTTCGAAGCGTGATCGAGCGCTCTGCGGGGCGATGACGGCATGGACGGGTTATGTGTCGCAGCCGATACCGTCTTTGTCTCGGTCGAGGTGCGATGCGTAGCCTGGCTGGCCCTGATAGATCGGTGCAGCGCCTGCGGCGCGGACAGCGTCACAGTTCTTGTAGTACACGTCGGCTGGCGCGGGAGCCGGGGCCGGTTGCGCAGGGGCCGGTTGCGCGGGTGCGGGGGCCGGTTGCACGGGCGCGGGTTGGGCTGGCGCGGCTGCGGGTTGGGCTGGTGCGGGCTGCGCGGGCATCTCGTGCTGGGCATCCACCGTCACGTACTGAGGTTGAAGCGGGTGGCCGCCGTACCCGTCGCGGCTGTCGTACTTGGCGATCGCCCAGCCGGTTTCGATCATGTGCGCGCCCGCGTCCTTACCGCCGACCTGGACGTAGCGCAGCAGTCGACCGTAGCGGTCGGTGTCGTCGCGCAAGTCCACCGCGACCAGGGTGAGGGCACCGGTGGCGAGGAACGCGCTGAGTTCTGCGGTGGCCTGGTCATAGCCCCACGCTCCGACCTCAGGGGTGTCGATCCCGATCAGGCGCACCTTTCCGGCGGAGGTGTCGATGGTATCCCCGTCGACGACCGAAGTGAGCGTGACCGCCAACGTCTCCGGCGTCGGCGTCGGCGTCGGCTTCGGTGCGCGCGTCGGAGTCGACGTGGGTGTCGGGGCCTGCTCCACGGCGGGGGTCTCCGCGATCGCGGTCGGCTCCTCGTTGGCGGAGCCGGGGAGCACGACGTTCGCGAGGCTGCCCGTGATCAGGAACGCAACGGCCGACACTGCCGTCACCCACGTGGCGACCTTCCGATCACGGAATCGCAGCCAGGTGGGGGTGTTCTTCACCAGCGCGACGATCCCGGTGATCAGCACAACCAGGAAGATCACCGCGAAGATCGGTGACAGAAGCACGCCGATTGCGAGGGCAACGATGCCGATGAGCACCCACGCCCACACAGGTAGGCGTCGCCTCGTTGCGCGGGCCCGCTCGACGGGGGGTGGCGGCGTCAAACCCGTCGGTACGGTCGGCCCACTACCGGTGATGTTCATTCCATGTCCCCAGATTCTTCGTTACTCGCCGCGTGCGCGCCGGGTAGGGGCTGCGCGCGCGACAGAACGGCATTGACGATTGCCGATGCCTCCCGCATGTGAGGAGAGTCTTCTCATCACTGCGTTCGGGTGTACTGCCCGCGGATCCTCGTACCGTGACTGATCGCCACGGTCGCTTACGCGGGGTTACTCGAACTCAGGTCGGCACTTGAATATTAGTTCAGGGTCCTGACAAACCCATGTGAGCACTGCACGCGGGAGCTGCCCGTGGCAACAGGTCTCGTATGGATCATTTCCTGCGGGCATGAGCACGCCTCGTCGGGGTGAGGATGCGGTCCTTCGCACCGCCGCGAGCGGGCAGGATGGCACCATGGTCGAGATCTCGGACGACGACTTCGAACGAATGGTTTCGGAGGTGTTCGAGGCTCTCCCCGACGACATGGTCCGCGGGCTGGAGAACGTCGGGATCGTCATCGAAAACCAGCCGGTGGGTCAGCGGCCGCGGCTGTTCGGGCTGTACCGAGGGCATCCGCTGACAACACGCGGGGTCTACGGGTTCGGGGAGCTTCCCGACCGGATCACGTTGTACAAGAACAACATGCAGGAGCACAGCACCGACCTCGACGCGCTGCGTACGCGGGTGCGCATCACGCTCGTACACGAGATCGGTCACTACTTCGGGCTCGACGATGCCCGGCTGCAGGAGCTCGGCTGGGCATAGGATGCCGCCACCCCGGGCGGGGGCGCACCGATGGCGGGGGGCGTGCACCTTCAGCGCCGCGCAGCCGCGTCCAGACCCGATCCTGGAGAGCCCTCGAGGTTCACCACTCGACGATATCGACGGCCTCCCGGATCACACGCGCCGGCGCGTCGGTCCCTCAGTCGGCGCCGGCTTTGTCGGGGGTCCGGATCATGCGTATCTCCCGCACGTCGTTTTCGACCTGGACCGCTCCGTCGTGGACGAAGCCGTGCTTTCGGTAGAAGGCTTGCGCGCGGGGGTTCGGGTCGGCGACCCAGAGCACGGCAGGGCCAGTCGGGTCGATGACCGCGTCAAGGAATGCGGCGCCTGCCCCTGACCCGTGGAACGCGGCGTAGGTGTAGAGGACGTAGAGCTGCCGTGGCCCGCCATCGCCATCGAGCGGTGGTCCGGACATGGCGACACCGATCAAGGTTCCGTCGTGCACGGCGACCGCGGCGATGTTCTGTGCGTACTGCGGATCGGTGAGGGCCGCGGCCCAGAATGTCTCACGCCATGTCAGAAGCCCTGGATCGTCGAGCACAGCATCGCTCATCACGCCTCGGTACGTCTCGCGCCAGGTGTCCACGATGACTCTGGCCATGCTCGGCGCATCGGCCGGCTCGGCCAGGCGCACCGTGAAGTCGAGACCCACCGCTCCACGGTACCCATCGCGAGGCGCGGTACAACTCCCCGGTGTGACGGTGCCACGCTGGTTTTCGCAGAGTTGCAGCGGGCGTAGCTCGCGGGCAGCAGCATCCGACGTCTCTGGAGGGCTTGGTTGGCGATGATCATCATCGTTGAGGGTGAGAGCGATCGTGTCGTCCTGGAAGTCCTCAGCACGCGGATGGGAATCGCGCTCCACAGGATCGTGAAGGCAGGTGGGGCGAGCGGAGCACGCCGAGCGATCTCCGAACTGCCGGACGAGAGCATCGTCGGATTGGTCGACGCCAACGAGCGGGGGCAGTTCGAGCGCGTGATCGAGCGCGTCTTCGTGTGCGATCCGGATCTCGAGGGCGAACTCGTCCGGGCACTCGGTGTCGACGCGGTCGAGGCTGTCATCGCCGCGCAGGGTGAGCTCGAGTCGTTCCGGCGCCTGCAGAATCAACCCGCGCAACGGGGCCGCCCCGTCGAGGCGCAACTGGCACGCTTCTTCGGTGGAAGGAGCGGCAACAAGGCGCGATACGCGCGCCTCCTCGCCGAGGCCGTCCCCCTCGATCGGATGCCCGCGCCGCTCGAAGGGCTCATCCGAGCCGCTGCGGTCGAAGCACCTCGGCAGTAGCCGGCATTCCGCGCTCACGCGGATCGCCCATCGGCGGGTGGTCAGTCGAGGCCGCGCTCCGCGGCCTCGACCACGTTCGTCATCAGCAGCGCCACGGTCATCGGGCCGACCCCGCCCGGGTTCGGCGACAGGAACCCGGCGACCTCGGCCACGTCCGGATGGACGTCGCCGAACACGCGGTGCTTGCCGGTCTCGGCATCCGTCTCGCGCGTGACGCCGACGTCGAGCACCGCGGCACCCGGCTTCACGTCGGCGGCCTGCACGATGTGCTTGACGCCCGCCGCGGCCACGATGACGTCCGCCTCGCGGAGATGCTGCCCCAGGTCGGCCGTGCCGGTGTGGGTCAGCGTGACCGTCGCGTTGTACTCGCGCCGCGTGAGGAGCAGCCCGATCGAGCGCCCGATCGTGACTCCGCGCCCGACGACGACGACGTGCTTGCCCGCGAGGTCGTAGCCGTTGCGCACGAGCAGCTCGATGACGCCCCGCGGCGTGCACGGGAGCGGCGTCGTGATGGGCGCATTGACGTTGAGGACCAGGCGCCCGAGGTTGGTCGGGTGCAGGCCGTCGGCGTCCTTCGCGGGGTCGATGCGCTCGAGGATCGCGTCGGTGTCGAGGTGCTTCGGCAGCGGCAGCTGCACGATGTACCCGTGGCACGCGGGATCGGCGTTGAGCTCATCGATGAGCGCCTCGACGTCGGCCTGCGTCGCGTCGGCCGGCAGCTCGCGCTGGATCGAGTTCATCCCGATGGCCTCGGACTCGCGGTGCTTCATGCCGACGTACAGCTGCGAGCCGGGGTCGGCGCCCACGAGGACCGTGGCGATCCCCGGCGTGATGCCCCGCGCCTTCAGCGCCTCGACGCGAGCGCGCAGCTCGTCCTTGATCTCGGCAGCGGCTGCGCGCCCGTCGAGCTTCTGTGCCGTCATGTTGCGTCCTTACTCTTCGCCGAGACAGGGGATCGTGCCGAGACAGGGCGTCGTGCGCCGCCGGGTCGGCGAGATCCCCTGTCTCGCGCTCGAACTGACCGTCAGTGCGTGAGGCCGGGGTACAGCGGGAACGCGTCGGCGAGGACGGCGACGCGCGCGCGGAGAGCCTCGACATCGGCATCCGGAAGCAGTGCCTTCGCGATGATGTCGCCGACCTCGGTGAACTCCTCGTCGCCGAAGCCGCGCGTGGCGAGCGCCGGCGTGCCGATGCGCAGGCCCGAGGTCACCAGCGGCGGGCGCGGGTCGTTCGGGACGGCGTTGCGGTTGACCGTGATGTGGATCTCGTGGAGGAGGTCCTCGGCCTGCTTGCCGTCGATCGCCGCGTTGCGCAGGTCGACGAGGATCAGGTGCACGTCCGTGCCGCCCGAGCGGACCGTGATCCCGGCGTCGGCGACGTCGGCTGCGAGAGGCGCTCGGCGATGATGTGCGCACCGCGGAGCACGCGCTCCTGGCGCTCCTTGAACTCCGGAGTCGCGGCGAGCTTGAACGCGGTGGCCTTGGCGGCGATCACGTGCATGAGCGGGCCGCCCTGCTGCCCCGGGAAGACGGCCGAGTTGATCTTCTTCGCGATGTCCTCGTCGTTGGTGAGGATGAAGCCCGAGCGCGGACCGCCGATGGTCTTGTGCACCGTCGACGACACGACGTGCGCGTGCGGAACGGGCGACGGGTGGACACCGGCGGCCACGAGCCCCGCGAAGTGCGCCATGTCGACCCACAGGAGGGCGCCGACCTCGTCGGCGATCTCGCGGAAGCGCGCGAAGTCGAGCTGACGCGGGTAGGCCGACCAGCCCGCGATGATGACCTTCGGCTTGTGCTCGAGCGCGAGGCGGCGCACCTCGTCGAGGTCGATGATCGAGGTCTCGGGATCGACGCCGTACGCGACGATGTTGTAGAGGCGGCCCGAGAAGTTGATCTTCATGCCGTGCGTGAGGTGGCCGCCCTGATCGAGCGAGAGGCCGAGCAGCGTGTCGCCGGGGCGCGCGATGGCGTGGAGCACCGCCGCGTTGGCCGTCGCACCCGAGTGGGGCTGGACGTTCGCGAAGTTCGCTCCGAAGAGCGCCTTGGCCCGCGCGATCGCCAGCTCCTCGGCGACATCGACCTCTTCGCAGCCGCCGTAGTAGCGACGGCCGGGGTAGCCCTCGGCGTACTTGTTCGTGAGCACCGAGCCCTGCGACTGCAGCACCGAGACGGGCACGAAGTTCTCGGAGGCGATCATCTCGAGGTACCCGCGCTGGCGGTCGAGCTCGCGGTCGAGGACCTCGGCGATCTCGGGATCGACCTCGGCGAGCGGGGCGTTGAAGTACTGATCGGTCATGGCGATCTCTCCTGACGACGGCTTGATTCGCTTCCCGGCGGGGAGCCCGGCGGGTGGTCACATCGGCCCAGGCGTGCGGTCGAATGCCGTTGTCGGTCGCTCCCCGGTGGTGTCCCACCTCAACGCCAGTCGCGACTTCTCGAGCATAACGGATGCCGCGCGTGCCCTAACGCCCCGCTGATAGGCTGATGGCGCCTTTTGTTAGGACTCCTTACATCGATTGACAAACACGGTCGCTCGCGTCACGCTCGACCCGAACGGAGACACTGTGACCGCTCCCCCCGTCGTCCCCGCGCCGTCCTCGCTGCAGGCAGTCGACTCGGCGCCTTTCGCGCTCACCGGATCCGTCGCCGTGACAGGGGAACCGGATGCCGCAGCCGCCCTCGTGGAGCTCATCACCGCGCGCACCGGTCTGGCACTCGCCGGCGCTGCCGGGTCGAGCGATCGCACGATCGCACTGCGGATCGACGGTGCGACGGCGGCCGGAAAGGCGGAGTCGTACCGGCTCACCTCGGACGAGGCATCCGTCGTCGTCACCGGAGCCGACGCGGCCGGACTCTTCTACGGCGTCCAGACCCTCGGACAGCTGATCGCCCGAGACGACGACGGCTGGAGCATCCCGGCGCTCAGGATCGACGATGCTCCTCGCTTCGCGTACCGGGGCGTGATGCTCGACGTCGCGCGGCATTTCCAGACGGTGGACACGGTCAAGGCCTACATCGACCGGGCGGCCGGCCTCAAGTTCAATGCGCTGCACCTGCACCTGACCGACGACCAGGGCTGGCGGCTCCAGCTGCGGTCGCATCCGCGGCTCACTGAGGTGGGGTCCGGATCCTCCGTCGGGGGCGATCCGGGCGGCTTCTACACCGCAGCGGACTACCGCGAGATCGTCGAGCACGCGGCATCCCGTCACCTGATCGTCGTGCCCGAGATCGATATGCCGGGGCACACGCACGCCGTCGGGCTGGCCTATCCCGAGCTCGCCGAGGCGCCCGTCCTCACCGACCACATCACCGAGATCGCCGAGTCCTACGGCGGCGGCATCCCCACCTCCGGGGTGCCCTACGGCGGCTTGGCGGTCGGCTTCTCGTCGCTCAAGATCGACGATGAGGCGACCTACGACTTCGTCGCCGACGTTCTCGGCGAGCTCGCCGGGATGACTCCCGGTCCGTACCTGCACATCGGCGGCGATGAGGCTCTGGGCACCGACCCTGAGGATTTCGCCGCGTTCATGGCACGCGCCTCGACGATCGTCGCCGACCTCGGCAAGACGCCGGTCGCGTTTCACGAAGCGGGTGCGGCAGCAGGGCTGCATCCCGACACGATCGGCCAGTACTGGGGCTACGTGACCCCGACCGACGGGATGGACGAGCAGGCGCGCGGGTTCGTCCGCAACGGCGCGCAGCTGATCCTCTCCCCCGCCGACGCGATCTACCTCGACATGAAGTACGACGAAGACGCGCGGCTCGGGCTCACGTGGGCCAACGGCCCGACGAGCGTCGAGCGCGCCTACTCGTGGGAGCCCTCGGCGATCATCGCCGGGGTGGAGGAGGCCGACATCCTCGGCGTCGAAGCTCCCATGTGGACCGAGACCGTGCGCGACCTCGCGCGACATCGACGAGCTCGCATTCCCGCGCATCGCGGCGGCCGCAGAAGCGGCGTGGTCGCCCGCGACCGGCGAGAGCGCCCTGCGCACGTGGCCGTCCTTCCGGGAGCGGGTCGGCGCGCTCGGGCCGCTCTGGACGAGCCTCGGCATCGGGTTCCACCCCTCGGCGGAGATCTCCTGGTCAGACGGAATGAACACAACCCTCATCCACTCGGTGCGACTCGTCGACGACGCTCGCATCGTCGACGACGCCTGGGTGCGCTTCGAGGGCGGTCGCGTCGCCGACACGGGCACGGGGGCCTCGTGGCGAGATGCCCCGGATGCCGCGACCGTCGTCGACGGCGCTGCCGCGGCCGGCGACGGGCGCGCTGCTGACCCCTGGCTTCATCGATCTGCACGGTCACGGCGGAGGCGGCTTCTCGTACGGCGACGGATCCGACGCCATCCGGGGCGCACGGGCGCTGCACCGAGCGCACGGCACGACCCGCGCCGTCATCTCGCTCGTCACCGCTTCTCTCGAGACGCTCGAGCAGCAGGTCGCCGAGATCGCCGACCTCGTGACGACGGATGCCGACATCCTCGGCTCGCACCTGGAAGGGCCCTTCCTCGACCCTGGCCACAAGGGCGCGCACGACCCGTCGCTCCTCCGCGAGCCCGAGGCGGCCGACGTCGAGCGACTCCTCGCGGCCGGTCGCGGGACGATCCGCCAGGTCACGCTCGCGCCCGAGCTCCCGGGCGGATTCGACGCGATCCGCGCGGTGGTCGGCGGCGGGCGCCGCGGCAGCGGTCGGGCACACGGCGGCCGATGCCGCACAGACACGGGCGGCGTTCGATGCCGGCGCGACGATCCTGACCCACGCCTTCAACGCGATGCCGCCGCTGCACCACCGGCACCCCGGGCCCGTCGGAGCCGCCGCCGCCGATGATCGAGTGACCCTCGAGATCATCGCCGACGGCGTGCACCTCGACCCGGCCGTGGTGCGCATCGCCTTCGCGGCCGCGCCGGGCCGGATCGCCCTCGTGACGGATGCGATGGCGGCCGCGGGAGCGGCCGACGGACACTACGACCTGGGGTCGCTCTCGGTGGAGGTCACCGACGGGATCGCGCGACTCGCGGGCGGCGGCGCGATCGCCGGGTCGACACTGACACAGGATGCCGCGCTCCGCTGCGCCGTGGCATCCGGAGTCGCCCTCGCCGACGCCGTGGCAGCGCTCACCCGCGTCCCCGCGCGGCCATCGGACGCATCGACGACCTGGGGGGCCTCGCGCCGGGCATGTCGGCAGACGCCGTCCTGCTCTCTGCGCAGCTCGAGGTCCGCGCTGTGTGGGTCGCGGGCGCTGCGGTCTGAGCCCACGGCGCAGAGCCGATCGATCGATCGCCGCTCGGCGCCCCTGCCAACGACGGAAGCTCCCGGACATAGTGCGGCCGTTGCATCCCCAAGATGCAACGGCCGCAGATTCCCGGAAGCTCCGGGGAGGAGAAATCCTCGTCCCGAGTGCTTCGTCCAGCGACGACGAAAGGCGTTCCGTTCCTCACGTCGTCGTACCCCAGGAATGCATTCGGGATGAATCGGGCGATGTCTCCTGACCAAGAGACGGAGTTACGCACCGATCTATGACGCGAACTCGGGAAAAAACTTTCCACGGATTCGCGTCATCCCGAAATCGTGCCCTGCTCACCCTGGCGCAGAGCACGCGAAGGCCCCAGAATGGACGGGGCATGACCGATCGGGCGGCGGGGGCTGGCGACGGTGCCGAAAGCATGTGGGGACAGCGATGACGAGCATCGACATGCGCGGGGCGGGGACGCCGCGGTCGGATCGGATGAGACAGCCGACGCCGATCTTGTGCTGCGCACCAGGTCAGGCGACCGCAGGGCCTTCGCGGAACTCTGGCGCCGGCACTACCGGTCGGGGATCGCGGTTGCGCGGTCGATGTCGGGACTCGACCCCGACGACCTCGTGCAAGAGGCGTACGCACGCATCTACCAGTCGATCCTCCGCGGCGGCGGTCCCACCGGTTCGTTCCGCGCCTACCTGTTCACCAGCATCCGCAACACCGCCGCGGCCTGGGGCCGCTCGGGACGCGAGACGGCCGTGGACGACCTCGACGCCGTCGTGGACCCCGCGACCAGCGAGGAGGCGACCGAGTCGGCGCTGGACCGCGGCCTGACGCACCGCGCATTCCGCAGTCTTCCGTCGCGGTGGCAGGAAGTGCTCTGGTACACCGAGATCGAGCAGATGAAGCCCGCCGAGATCGCACCCCTGCTCGGCATGAAGCCGACGGCGGTCGCACAGCTCGCATTCCGCGCGCGAGAGGGTCTCCGCGAGGCCTGGATCCAAGCCCATCTGCAGAGCCTCGCAGACGACTCGGACTGCCAATGGACCGTCGAGCACCTCGGTGCACATGCGCGCGCCAATCTCTCGCGACGAGACCAGAGCAAAGTCGACGCACACCTTCGCGAATGCACGCGCTGCACGACTCGTCGCAGCAGAGGCCAAAGAGGTCTCGAGCCGCCTGGCGCTCGTCCTGCTTCCCCTCACGATCGGCATCACGGGCTCGGCTGCCTATCTCGCGACTCTTCACGGCGGCGGCATTCCGGCTGTAGCGCTGGCCGCGGCACAGGGCGCGAGCCTGGGGTCGGTCGCTGCTCCATCCGGGGATGACGGCGACGATCGCCGGCGGGTCAGGCATGGGCTCCGCCGCGTCGGCGGCTCAGCCGCGGCGGGCGGCTCCGCCGCCGTCGGGCGGCTCGGCCGCGGGCGCGGCTCCGCCGCCGTGGGCGGCTCCGCCGCCGCGGGCGGGTCGCCGCCGCGGGCTCCGTCGCCGCGGGCGCTCGGTCGCCGCGGCGGCTCCGCTGCGTCGCCGGCGGCCGCGGCCGTGGGCGCGCGCCGTCGCGGCTCGCCGCCGTCGCGACGCTCGGCGGCTCGGCTCGATCGCTCGGCGGCTCGGCGGCTCTGGGCAGCTCCGTCGCCGCCGGAAGCAGCCGTCGGGCAGCTCGATCGCCCTGGCGGGCTCCGTCGCCGCGGGCGGCTCGGTCGCCGCTGGCGGCTCTGCAGCCGTCGGAGTCGCCGCTCTCAGCGACGAGTGCCGCCGTGGGCGCGGGCTCGCTGCAGCGTGGGAGCGGTCGCCGGCGCCGGCGGATTCCTGGCGAGCGTGGCCGCCGTCATCGGCAACACCTCCATCGCGGCTCTCATCGTCGGCTCCGCCGTGACAGCCTCGATCGTCACGTCCGGAGCTGATTCCCGGAAGCTCGAGCTGCCGTGGCTGCGCCATCACAGTTCGATGAGCAGCCTGCCGGATGTCGGGGCGAACACGTCCGCCGATCCAGTACTCAACCCCGGTGAGGGCCTGACGACCGAGCCCGCCACCACCAGGACGCCCGCACCAGCCTGTCACCGAGCCCGGCCGCCGACCCCGTCACCAGCCCGGCCGCCGACCCGGTCACCGACCCCGCACGCCGAGCCCGACCTCGCACGCCCGCCGCCGAGCCAGTCCTCGACCCGGCTGCCGAGCCGGCATCCAGCCCCGCCGCCGACGCCTGGCACTGACCCGGCCGCAGTCGCCGGCACAGATCCGGCCGCCGTCCCCCAGACAGAGCCGCGGCACGCCGATCGCCGCAGCCGAGACAGATCCCGAAGTGAGCATTCCGTCCGACACGACGCCGGCGGGCGACGAGGGCGGCATCGGCGGAACGCCTGCGGAAGGTTCGACGACCGATCCGACTGTCGGCAGCGAGAACCAAGACAGCGGCAGCACGAGCGACCCCGAACCGGGCGACTCGACCGAGGCTGCGACCGCTGCCGCCTCAGATGTGGCAGGCGATTCTGAGGGCCACCCGGAAAGAGCGACGCATGCAGTCGCAAGCGAGCGGCGGATCGCGCCGCGGACGCGAGTGCGAGCAAGGCGCACGGCGATGCCGCGAACGCCTCTCCGGAAAGCGACGCCGAGAACGGACGCGGGAACGGCAAGTCGGCCCACGGCGCATCGGATCCGGTCGCTAGTCGCAGCGATGACCCGCAGCGAGGGCGACCCCAGCATCCCTGACCTGAGCGAGCACTCGGTCTGACAGCACTTCGGTTGACGACCGTCCGGGCAGTCGGCCGCCCCCGAGACAGCAGGACTGAGGCCCCGCCTAAACTTGGGGCATGTCCGACTCGCCCCACGTCCGTCCCGCGAAGCCTGCTGAGCCCGCGCCCGGAACCCGCGCGCCGCTGTCGGCGATCGACATCCTCGCCTTCCTGTGCGGGCTCTTCGCGTTCGCGTCGCTCGCGATCTGGGGCTTCGTCTTCTGGCCCTTCCCGTGGAACATCGTCGTCGGCATCGCTGCCCCCGTCGTCGCGATCCTGGTGTGGGCGCTCTTCGTCTCTCCGCGCGCCGTGCTCGCCGTGCACCCCTTCGTCCGGGCGCTGGTCGAGCTGCTCGTCTTCGTCTCCGCGACGATGGCGTGGTGGAGCATGGGCGCACCGTGGATCGGCCTCGGCTTCGGAATCGTCGCGGTGACGGTCGGCGTCATCGCGGGGCGGCGCCGATTCGCGTGACGGATGCCGCGCGCGACGTCGTCGCCCTCCTGCAGGCAGCGCTCGGCGACCGCGTCGACGTCGTCCGAGGCGGCGCGTCACGCGGCACGCGCCGACAAGTCGGGGCACGCGGCATCCGGGTCTCCCCCTCGCCGTCGTGCACGCCCGGTCGGTCGAGGATGTCCAGCAGACGCTCCGCATCGCGACCGAGACGCGCACGCCCGTCGTGACCCGCGGAGCGGGGACCGGTCTCGCGGGCGGCGCCAACGCCGGCGCCGGCGAGATCGCGCTGTCGGTGCGGCGGATGGACCGCATCCTCGAGGTGCGCCCCGATGATCTTCTCGCCGTCGTCGAGCCCGGCATCCTGAATGCCGACCTCAACGCCGCACTCGCCGAGCACGGTCTGTGGTGGGCTCCCGACCCGGCGAGCCGCGCGATCTCGACGGTCGGCGGCAACATCGCCACCGGCGCCGGCGGACTGCTCTGCGCGAAGTACGGAGTGGTGCGGGATGCCGTTCTCGGCGTCGACCTCGTGCTCGCCGACGGCCGGCTCCTGACGCTCGGCCACCGGACCGTGAAGGGCGTGACGGGCCTCGATCTGACGTCGCTCGTGATCGGGTCCGAAGGGACGCTCGGCGTCATCGTCGGCGCGACGCTGAAGCTCCGGCGCCTCGTTCCGGGCGCGGTCTGCACGATCGCGGCGACCTTCGCCGACGTGCGGGCCGCCGCCGAGGCCTCCTCGGCCGTCACCGCCTCGGGAGTGCAGCCCGCGATCATGGAGCTGATGGATGCCGCGTCCCTGCGCGCCGTGCACGACCTGCTGCAGCTCGACCCGCCGACGCCCGGCGCCGCGCAGCTGACGATCCAGACCGACGGGCCGGCCGCCGACGTCGAGGCCGACGCGATCGCGGCGACCCTTCGCGCGGCGGGCGGAACGGTGGCCGTGACCCACGACCGCGACGAGGGCGAGCGTCTGCTGGCGATCCGCCGGTCGATGCACCCCGCGATGGAGCGGCTCGGCACGACCCTCATCGAGGACGTCTCGGTGCCGCGCAGCGCGCTGCCCGCGATGTTCGACGAGATCGCGCGCGTCGAACGCGAGCACGGCATCGTCGATCCCGACGGTCGCTCACGCGGGCGACGGCAACCTGCATCCGAACTTCATCTTCGACGGCGTCGTGGGCGCAGACGGCACGATCGAGGTGCCGGCCGCGGTGTGGGATGCCGCAGACGACCTCTTCCGCGCCGCCCTGCGCCTCGGCGGCACGCTCACCGGCGAGCACGGCGTCGGCGTGCTCAAGCGCCGCTGGCTCGTCGACGAGCTCGGCGAGGACCAGTGGGAGCTGCAGCGCCAGATCACGCGGGTGTTCGACCCGCTCGGCATCCTGAATCCCGGCAAGGTCTTCGCCGGACTGACCGGCACTCGCCGTCGCGCAGCGCTCGGCGCGTGGTCGCCGGTCTACAGCCCCTGCCAGGCCGGCTTGTTGTCGTACGTGTAGCGGTAGTAGTCCGCGAAGCGCAGGCGCGAGGCCGCCGCCTCGTCGACGACGACCGTCGTGTGCGGGTGCAGCTGGATCGCCGAACCGGGCAGCGACGCCGTCACCGGACCCTCGACCGCGCCGGCGACCGCCTCGGCCTTGCCCTCGCCGAACGCGAGGAGCACGAGGTGGCGGGCACGCAGGATCGTGCCGAGCCCCTGTGTGATGCAGTGCTTCGGCACGTCGTCGATCGAGTCGAAGAACCGGGCGTTGTCTTCGCGCGTCTGCTGGGTGAGCGTCTTCACGCGAGTGAGCGATGCGAACGACGATCCGGGCTCGTTGAAGCCGATGTGGCCGTCGGTGCCGATGCCGAGGATCTGCAGGTCGATGCCGCCGGCCTGCGGCGATCGCGCGCTCGTAGTCGGCGCCGGCGTGCTCGATGCCCGTCGAGCGACCCGTCGGGCGTGCGGATCAGCGACGGGTCGAGCCCGAGCGGCTCGACGACCTCGCGCGTGATGACGGATCGGTAGGACTCGGGATGTCCGGGGTCGATGCCGACGTACTCGTCGAGCGCGAATCCGCGCACGCGCGACACGTCGACTCCACGCAGGCGCGCCGGCAGCGCCTCGTAGACGGGGAGCGGCGTCGAGCCGGTCGCGAGCCCCAGCACGGTCTCGGGGTTGCCGCGGATGAGGCGGACGATCTCGTCGGCGACGAGGGCGCCGGCGGTGGCGGCATCCGGGACGATGACGATCTCAGCCATGGGCGAGCGCCTCCTCGGGCTCCGGATCCCGGGCGGCGCCGATGAGGGCCGCGCCGAGCGCTGCGGCGGGCGAGCCCGAGGGCAGCAGCTCCACGCGCTCGTCGAGCCGCAGCGAGCGCATGAACGGCGATGCCTCGGCGCTGGCCGCGAGCTCGGCCGCGACATCCGCCATCAGCCGGTCTCCGAGCGCGGTCAGGCCGCCGCCGAGGACGACCACATCGACATCGCCGGTGAGGACGAGCACGCGGATCGCCGCGGCGACACCGCGGGCGATGCCCGTGCGCAGTTCCCGGGCCTTCGGGTCGCCGGCGTCCGCGGCGTCGAAGACGTCGAGCACCGGCAGCGGCCCGCGGCGTCCCCAGCGCTGCGCGACGGCACCGCCGCCGGCGAGCGCCTCGATGCAGCCGCGCTGCCCGCAGCGGCAGAGCGGGCCCGCGGGGTCGATCGAGATGTGCCCCACCTCGCCGGCCGTGCCGCGCGCGCCGCGCCAGAGGTCGCCGTCGACCACGATGCCGGCCGCGACCCCCGTGCCGAGGTTGAGGTAGGCCATCGACCCCGATGCAGATCGAGGCCGCGAGCGCTGACCCGCAGGGCGTTCGCCCCGAGGGCCGCGGCCTTCACGTCGTTCTCGACCCGCACGGCGACTCCGAGCCTGGGCGCGACCTCGGCCGCCAGTTCGAGCTCCTCGACGCCGAGGTTCACCGCGTGCACGACGCGGCCGGTGACTGGCGTCGACCTGACCCGGGATGCCGATGCCGACCGAGCTGATCGAGCGGAGGTCGATCGCCGGCATCCGCCGCCACCGCGTGGACCGCGGCGACCACGGTGCGGACGATCTCCTCGCCGCCCCACCCGGTCGCGAGGCGGATCCGCGCGGCGATGGCTCCGCTGTGCGTCGACCACGACCGCATCGGTCTTGGTGCCCCCGACATCCAGCCCGACCTTCATCGGCCGGCCTCCCTGCGGAAGGCGGCTGCAGTCGTGCGCGCGCATCAGCCCTTGACCGCCCCGGAGACGAGTCCGCTCGTCATGCGGCCCTGGACGATCAGGAAGAAGATGATCACGGGCACCGCGACGATCGTCGAGGCGGCCATGACCTGGCCCCAGTCGATCGCGCGCGTCGCGCTCTGCTGCACGAAGCCGCGCAGCCACAGCGGCAGGGTCTCGCTGTCGGCGCTCATGATCACGAGCGCGACGGTGAACTCGTTCCAGCACTGCAGGAAGGCGAAGACGCCGGATGCGACGAGCCCGGGTGCGAGCAGCGGGAAGCGTGATCCGCATGAACGCCTGGGTGCGGCTGAGCCCATCGATCATCGCCGCTTCTTCGAGCTCGGCGGGCACGCCGGCGACGAAGCCGCGCAGCATCCAGATCGTGAACGGCACGACCGCCGCGATGTAGAGCAGGCTCAGACCCGAGATGTTGCTGAGCAGGCCGAGCTCGCTCATCATCTTGTACTGCGCGACGAACAGGCCCTCGGCCGGAAGCATCTGGATGAGCAGGATCGCGATGATGAACGACGTGCGACCGCGGAACTTGAACCGGCTGATCGCGATCGCGGCGAGGAACGCGAACACGAGGCAGAAGAACACCGCGATGAGCGTGACGCTGAGGCTGATGCCCAGCGCGGCGAAGAAGCTCTCGTCGATGACCGCGCGGAAGTTCGCGAACGAGCCGCCGAACGGCAGGAAGGTCGGCGTGAACGACTCGAGCGTCGACGTCGGGCAGCAGCGCGGAGTTGACCATCCAGTAGACCGGGAAGGCCCAGGCGATCGCGATGACGATCGCCAGGATGCTCCAGCCCCAGGTGGCGGGCCGGCCGAGGCCGTGACGGCGCTTCGGGATCGGCTTGGCCGAGGCGGTCGCGCGCTGCGCGGTGCCCGGTGCGGTGGCGGTTTGCGTGGACATCAGGCCTGGTCCTCCTTGAGCAGGCTCCGGATGTAGAACCAGCTGATCAGCGATGGTGAGGGCGAGCACGAAGATCGCCATGGCGGCGCCCTGGCCGAAGTTGAGCCCGGCGACGCCCTGCTTGTAGATGTAGGTGCCGAGCAGGTCGTAGTCGCTCGCCTGCGGTCCGGCATCCTGCAGCATCGTGATCTGCGTGAAGACCCGCAGGTCCCAGATGAGGTTGAGCAGCAGCACGATCATGATGACCGGACGCACCATCGGCAGCAGGATGTAGCGCAGGCGCTGCCACCCGGTCGCGCCGTCGAGCTGCAGAGGCCTCGATGACCTCGTCGGAGACCTGGGTGAGGCCGGCGTAGGACGAGAAGGCGACGAACGGCACCGACATCCAGATGACGATGATGGATGCCACCCCGAAGAAGATCGTGGGATCACCGCCGATCCAGTTGAAGTTGTTCATGTCGACGCCCGGGATCATGTTCAGGAGGTAGTTGACGACGCCGCGGCGGCGGTCGAAGAGCCAGATCCAGACGGTCATCGCAGCGACGACCGGCATCGCCCAGGCGAGCAGGAGAGACGACCTGGAGGATGATGCGGATCGCCGCGGGCACCTTGCTCATGAGCACGGCCAGCAGCATGCCGATGACGACGGTGATGACCGCCGTGACGATGCAGAAGACGATCGGAGCGGACGGCCACGGCCCAGAACGTGGGGCTCGTGGCGATGGCGATGTAGTTGTCGAGGCCGACGAACTCGGGTGCCTTGCCGCCGAGCTGCTGCATGGCGCCGTACTTCTGGAACGACGTGACGACCTGCCAGACGACCGGGTAGCCCATGCCGAACAGCAGGATCGCGATGGCCGGGAACAGCAGGAACAGGTGGGTGAGGGGCCGACGGCGCGAGCCGACCGCGTCGTCGGCGCGGGGGCCCGCCGTGACACTCGTGGTGGGGGCGGCGATCGCCATGGGGCACCTCCTTCGAGGTCGCGAGGGTGGATGAGGGAAGGGGTATGCCCGGGTGCCGGCGGGAGCCGGCAGCCCCGACGCAGAGGAGGTCAAGGGGCGCGGCGGGCGGCGGCGCGGGCCGGCGAGGACCGGACGGCCCTCGGGGGTGTTCCCGGGCCGGAGGGCAAGCCTCCGGCCCGGGAACGGGAGATCAGCCGTTGATGATGGCGTCGATCTTCTCGTCGTACTCCTTGGCGAGCGCCTCGATGTCGCCACCGCCGGCGACCTTGCCGAAGAACTCCTCGAGGATCTTCGCGCCCTCGACCGCGGCCCAGCCGGGCGCCGCGGGGGTGAGCTTCGAGTTGAGCGCCGAGTCGATCAGGGCCGTGGCGAACTGGTCGTCGCCGAGCGAGCTCGACCGTGCGTGGTGTTCGCCGGACCGAGGCCGTTCTCACCGAGCATCTGCTGGTACTCGTCGGAGAAGATGATGCGCATCAGCTCCTTGGCGCCGGCCTGGTTCTTGCTCTTGGCCGAGATGCCGATGTTCGAGCCACCGGCGAACACCGGAGCGGCCTCGCCGGCCGTGGTGCCGGGCAGCGGGAAGACGCCGAACGTGTCGTCGTTCCACTCGCGCACCTCGATCGTGGTGCCGTCGTCGTTGGTCTTGTCCTCGGTGAAGTCACCGATCGACCAGTGCGCCCAGCCGGGTGCGATGATCGTGGCGGCCGTCGGCGGGGCGCCGGTCTTGTCGTTGTTGATGTTGACCCACGGGGTGCTGTCCGCCTCGGTGACCGGGGCCGTCGACGCGTTCACGAAGAGGTCCTGGAACTGCTCGAGACCCTTGATGCTCTTCGGGTCCGAGAGGGTCGAGACCCACTTGTCGCCGTCCTTCTTCGCGAGGTCGCCGCCGTTGGCGAAGATCCACGAGATGCCGTTGCGCCAGTCCTGGCCGCCGATGTAGAAGCCGGCCTGGCCGTCGGTCTTGAGCGACTTGACGTCGCTGTTGAACTCGTCGAGCGTGGTCGGCACCGACAGGCCCGCGGCATCCCAGATGTCCTTGCGGTAGGTGATGTAGCGCGAGCCGAAGTAGTACGGCAGTGCGTACTCCTTGCCGTCGACCGAGCCGACGTCGACGAACGACTGCAGCAGGTCGTCGCCGCCGAGGTCGTCGTAGATGCCGCTGAGGTCGGTGAACGCGCCGGCCGTCGTGAAGGTCGGCGCCCAGGTGTTGCCGATCTCGGTGACGTCCGGGGTGTTGTTCGCGTCGGGGAGCTGGTTCGCGAGCTTCGTGAGCGCGTCGCCCCAGCTCTGCTCCTCGATGGTGAGGGTGCCGCCGGTGGCCGTCTTGTACTCCGTGACGAGGTAGTCGCGCAGCGCCTGCGGGGTGTCGCCGCCCATCACCCAGAAGGTGATGTTCTGGTTCTTGGCGCCATCAGGGTCGAATCCGGAGGCGTCGGCGCTCGCCTCGCCGCCGGCGCCGCCGAGCAGCCCGCGAGCACCACTGCCGCGGCGCCCAGGAAGGCGAAGGCTCCGAGCTTCTTGTTCATGGTGTCTTCCTTCGTTTCTTCTTGGTGATTCGAGGGGCCGGGTGGCCCATCCGGGGGGATTTGCTGGGTCCGGGGCGAACCCTGGAGCAGGACGAGCGGTGCTACGACACCCCGAGTTGTCCCGACAGGACCATGACGGCTGCGCCGCGCAGGACGATGTCCTGGCCTTGCTCCGTCATCCGCACCCGGACGCCGTCGTGGAATTCGGCGAGCGTCCGTGCGCGGAGGGTCTCGACGGTCGCTTCCGCGAGTGGTCCGTCGAGAAGTTCAGTGGGGCCGGAGAGGACGATCTCCGAGACGTCGAGCACGCCGACGATGGGCGCGAGGGCGATGCCGAGGCGCTCCCCCGCATCGCGCAGGATGCCGTCGCGGTCAGCGTCGGATGCCTCGGCGAGCCGCGCGGTCAGCGCAGGGACCGCGAGCCAGGCTTCGAGGCATCCCACCTTGCCGCAGACGCACACGCGGCCCGCCGTCGGTGCCGACAGTGACGTGCCCGATCTCGCCCGCGGCGAAATGCGCGCCGCGCATGGGCTGACCCGAGGCCAGGAGGCCCGAACCCACACCGCGCCCGACCTTGACCAGCAGCACGTCGTCGCCGGCGCCGCCGAAGGTGTACTCGGCGAGGACGGCCGCGTTGGCGTCGTTGGCGACGAGCACGGGCACCCCGAGCGCCTCCCGCAGGGCGCTTTCGAGATCGAACCCTGCCCAGCCGAGGTTGGGGGCGGTCAGGATGACGCCGCTGCTCGTTCACGATGCCCGGGGTCCCGACGCCGATGCCCAGAACGGGAGCGTGCGCGTCGGCGACGAGTCCGCGGGCGAGCGAGACGACGGCCTCGACCACGTCCTGCGCGCCAGCCGGAACCGCAACGCTCGCGCGGGCGACGATGTCTCCGTCGAGAGTCAGCACGGCGCCGATGAACGCGTCGCTGCCAGACAGATCGAGGCCGACGATCCGGTGCCCGTCCCTGTCGAGATCGACGAGCATGGCGGGCTTCCCGGGGCCGGATGCCTCGCGGACGCCCCTCTCGACGACGAAGCCGTCGGCGATCAGGTCGGCGACGAGGTCCGAGATCGTGACCCGGGTGAGGCCGGTCTCGCGGGCGAGATCCGCCCGCGACATCGCACCCTGGTGGAAGAGCGTCTGGAGCACGAGCGAGCGGTTGTGACCGCGAGCGTGCTCGGGAAGCACCTTGCCGCCCTGGCGGAGAGCCCGTCCAGGGCCGAACGCGCGGGTGCTCGCGGTTCCGGGATGAGGGTGCGCCGACTCGAGGGTGGAAGAGCCGCGCTGCACTTCCGATGCAGACATGTTTGTTAGTACACCTTACGAACAAACATTCTGCAACCGTCGATGGCAGTTTGCGCGGGACATTTACAAACTTGTTACATTCACCCCGAACTCGGCCACCCCTCCCTCCGTCGTGCTCCTCGCCGTAGGCTGTGGGCACGGGAGGCCCACCCATGAACCGCCGCATCACCGCACTCGCCCTGGTCGTCGTCGCCACCGTGTTCGGACTGGCCGCGTGCACCGCATTTCCGACGTCGGCGCCGACCGCCAGCCGCACGGCTGAGGCCTCGAAGACGCCGGATGCCGAGGGTCAGAGCGTCGCCGAAGCGTGCGCGCTCGTGCAGGACACCATCGAACAGGCGTCGAAGGACTTCCAGAGTGCGGCCCAGGACGATCCGGCAGCCGTCGTGGAGGCGATGAAGACGGCGGCCGCCGAACTCGGCGAGGCCGCGGACCAGATCACGAACGAGGATGTGGCCGCTGTCCTACCCGGTGTGGAGGAGATGTTCGACACCACGGCAGGGATCCTCCAGGACATCGTCGAGGGCGATGTCTCCGCGATCGGCAAGCTCGCCACCATCGGTGAGACGTTCCAGGAGACCGTGCAGCAGTTCGAGGATCTCTGCGCTCCGGAGTGACGGGTAGAGCGTCGTGATCCGACCGTAGCCCCAGCGAAACTTCCTTTCCCGTACCATGAGAATCAAGGTTTCGGGAGCCGGGGGTGATGGCATGACCGATTTGGCCGCCAGGCCGGACGCTGACGCGTCCTCGCCAGACGACGATACGGTCGTCCTGAGCACAGCTGCAGAGACTGCGGACGAACCCGCCTACGAGTGGGCCGAGCCGAACCCCGCTGGCAAGAAGCGGCGCCTCTGGCTCTGGATCGGCATCCCGGTCGCTGTCGTCGCCGCGGGTATGGGAGCGGCATCGCTGGTTCTGATCGCCCCGGGAACCGCAATCGCCGGCGTAGATGTGGGCGGCCTCACGCCCGGGTGCGGCAGCTGAGGCGGTCGAAGAGGGGCTCGCATCCACGACGCTCGTCCTGACGACCGCGGACGGCGAAGCGCAGCTGACCGGCTCCGAGCTCGGCGCGTCGCTGGATGCCAAGGCTCTCGTCGATTCCGCGTTCGCCGAGCGACCTGCCTGGAATGTCGGAGCCTGGTTCAGCGATCCGGTCGACGCACCGGTCGCGCTGGACGCCGCCGTCGCGGACTCGGCCCTGCGTGCAGCGCTGCCGGCGATGTACATCGAACCCGTGAACGCCTCCATCGCCTTCGACCCCGCGAGCGCCACCTATGTCGTGACGCCCGCGGTGGACGGACAGGGTGTCGACATCGACGCCGTACAGGCCGGCATGACCGACTGCGTTCGCGGCGGGCGACACCACCAGCGAGGTCGCCGCAGCAGCCGGCCGCCGTCCCTGCTGAGGGAACCACCGCGATCGCCGACCAGAGCGCCTCGCTTCTCAACGGCATGCTCGATTCGGCCGGCTTCTATGTCGGCGCCGAGCGCACGGTGCCGGTCGACCGGGCGACCCTCGCGTCGTGGCTGACCGTCGCTCCGACCGAGCAGGGCACGTTCGACATCAGCGCCAATGCCGGTGCGATCCAGGCCGCCGTGGACGCGCTTCCCGCCGCCGTTGATCGCGCCCCCGTCAACTCGACCACGATCGTCAACCAGTCGGGCAAGGTGCTGAGCACCCCGACCGAAGGCGTCGTCGGCCGCCAGCTCGAGACGACGGACGGCATCGCGAACGCCTACGCCGAGCAGCTCGCGAGCGGGAACGCCGTCTACACGCTCCCCGTGAAGGAAGTGGCGTTCACCACCACGAGCCTCGCACGCCTGCTCGAGGTCGACCTCAGCGAGCAGCGGCTCTACGTCAAGGAGAACGGCGCCGTCGTCGACTCCTGGCTGATCTCCAGCGGTTTGCCGAACACGCCGACCTATACCGGTCACTACACGATCGGCTACAAGACCTCCGTCCAGACGATGAACGGCTTCAATCGCGACGACGCGGGCAACGTCACGGGCACGTACTCCACCCCGAACGTCCGCTGGCCGATGTACTTCAACGGCGGGCAGGCGTTCCACGGCGTCTACTGGCACAATGCCTTCGGCACCCAGCGGAGCCACGGTTGCGTCGGCATGCCGGAATGGCGCGCGAAGCAGATCTACGATTGGGCGCCCCACGGCGTCGACGTGTGGATCCACTCCTGAGAGCTGCGCCCGGACAGCCGTAGGACACGGCGACCGCAGCACGAGCGCGTGCCGCCCATGATGGGCGGATGGGCCCCGCTTTCTGCCCGCCAGCGCTCTGCGGAATGGCCGGAGTCACGCCCGGACACGACCGGACACCGGCATCCGACGCGGTTTGCACCGGCCCGGGCCCAGTGCCTATCGTGGCGATGCGACCGGTCGACGGTGCGCTCGATGGCCGGCGGGCGCCGGCATCCCATTCCCCAGAAGGACTGCCGTGCCCCGTTTAGACCTGCCCCTCGCCGAACTCCAGTCGTACTCCCCCGCCCTGCCCGAGCCGGAGGACTTCGACGCCTTCTGGGCGGACACGCTCGCGCAGTCGCGGGCGGCCGGCGGCGAGGTCGTCGTGACTCCGATCGACACGCCGCTCGAGACGATCGAGGCGTTCGACGTGACATTCCCCGGGTTCGCCGGCGACCCCGTCAAGGCGTGGCTGCTGCTGCCCGCCGGGCGCTGAAGGGCCCGCTCCCGGCGGTCGTCGAGTACAACGGCTACGGCGGTGGCCGGGGACTCCCCTTCGAGCGGCTCGGCTGGGCATCGGCGGGCTTCGCCTACCTCTTCATGGACACCCGCGGACAGGGCTCGATGTGGGGGTCCGGCGGGGGCACCCCCGATCCGCACGGCACCGGCCCGTCCTCGAGCGGCTTCATGACGCGCGGCATCGAGGATCCCGCGGACTACTACTACCGGCGGGTCTTCACGGATGCCGTGCGCGCCGTCGACGCCGTGCGCACGCTCGCGCAGGTCGACGCCTCGCGGGTGGCCGTCGTCGGCGCCAGCCAGGGCGGCGGCATCGCGCTCGCGGCGGCCGCGCTGTGCGACGACCTCGTCGCGGTGCTCCCCGACGTGCCGTTCCTCTGCGACTTCCCGCGCGCGGTCGGCTTCACCGATCGCGACCCGTACCAGGAGATCGTGCGGTATCTGTCGGTGCACCGCGGGGCGGACGAGCGCGTCCACCGCACGCTCTCGTACTTCGACGGCGCCACCATGGCCACTCGCGCGACGGCACCGGCGCTGTTCTCCGTCGCCCTCATGGACCCGATCTGCCCTCCCTCCACGGTCTTCGCGGCCTTCAACCGCTACGGCGGGCGCCGACAAGCACATCGAGGTGTACACCCACAACGAGCACGAGGGCGGTCAGGCCTACCAGTGGGCCGAGCAGGTCAGGTTCCTCAAGGCCCGTGTCTGACGCGCGCACCGGCTGGGTGTCGGGGGTCGACCACGAGGCCGCCCTCACGAGGAGCATCACCGCGCGGCATCCCCTGCGGTCCCTCTTCCGACTGCTGAGACCGCACCGGCGCGGGATGATCATCGCGGTCATCGCCTTCGTGGTGAAGGACAGCCCCGTCTGGGTGCTTCCCCCGGTGACGGCGGCCATCATCGACATCGTGGTGGGGGGCGGCCCGCTGGAGCGGATCTGGCTCTGGGGCGCCATCGCGGCGCTGCTGCTCGCACTGAACTACCCGTTCAGCATGATCGTGATCCGTCTCACGAGCGACGCCACCCGGTCGCTCGCCTATTCGGTCCGGTCCGGCCTCGCGGCGCGCATGCAGCGCCTGTCGCTCGGCTTCCACAACCGGCAGAGCGCGTCGATCGTGCAGACGAAGATCGTCCGGGATGTCGAGAACCTCGAGCTCATGCTCGCCCAGCTCTTCCCGACCGTCGTGTCGGCGGCGGCGACCCTGGTGGGCGCGCTCGTGGTCACCGCCCTCCGCGTGCCGCAGTTCGTCGTCGTCTTCGCGCTGGCGATCCCGCTCGCCGCCTCGCTCATCGTCTACATCCGGCGACGGGCCGCGACGCGCAACGAGGTGTTCCGGCGCGAAGTCGAGCAGCTCTCGGCGCAGGTCAACGAGATGGCGACGCTCCTTCCGCTGACCCGGGGTCACGCCCTCGAGGATGTCGCGACCGCGCGGGTCGCGGAGCGCGCCGACTCGGTGCGCCGCGCCGGGGGCGACCTCGACGTCCTCAACGGACGCTTCGGCGCCATCTCGTGGATCGCCTACCAGCTGCTGGGGCTCGGATGCCTCGTCGGAGCGGCGGCCGCATCGATCACCGGGATCATCCCGATCAGCGCCGGCGAGGTCGTCCTGGTCTCCACGTACTTCACCATCCTGACGAACGCCATCGTCATGCTGCTGGGTGCTGCCCCCGTGCTCGCCCGCGGCATGGACGCCATGCGCTCGATCGCCGACGTCGCGGAAGAGCTCGATGTCGAGGACAACACCGGCAAGACCAGGCTTGAGAAGATACGAGGCGACATCTCCCTCCAAGACCTCACGGTGACCTATCCCGACCCGGAGAGCGACGGGCGCCCCGCGCTCGACGCGATCTCGCTCGAGATCGGCGCGGGCGAGACGGTCGCCTTCGTCGGCGCGTCGGGGTCGGGCAAGTCGACGATCCTCAACGTGATCCTCGGATTCATCCGTCCGTCCTCGGGAGCTGTGCTGGTGGACGGACATGATCTCGCGACGCTGCACCTGCGGGCGCTTCGCCGGCACGTCTCGATCGTCCCCCAGGAGACGGTGCTGCTCGCCGGCACCGTTCGGCAGAACGTCACCTATGGGGCCGGCGACATCCCGGACGATGTGATCATGGAGGCGCTCGCATCGGCGAACGCCCTCGACATCGTGGAGGTCTCCTCGCAGGGCCTCGACACGATGGTCGGCGAGCGCGGCTCGCGTCTCTCGGGCGGTCAGCGACAGCGGCTCGCGATCGCTCGGGCCCTCGTGCGCGACCCTCGCATCCTCGTGCTCGACGAGGCGACCAGCGCTCTGGATCCCCGTTCCGAAGCCACCGTGACCGAAGCGCTCGACCGCGCCCGCCGGGGTCGCACGACGCTCATCGTCGCGCACCGCCTGTCGACCGTCCGGGGCGCCGACAGGATCGTCGTCATCGATCACGGCCGCGTCATCGAGCAGGGCACGCACGCCGAGCTCATCGCCGCCGGCGGCGCCTACTCGCGACTCGTGCTGCTCCAGGCCGGATGAGGCGTGCCGCCGGACACCTCGTCCGGCGGCATCGACCCTCAGTCGAGCGCGGTCACGTGGAGGACGAACGCCTGGACAGGCCAGAGGGTCGGCAGCTGCAGCCCGACCTCCGCGAGCAGGCGCCCGGGCAGTTCGATCGCGCCGTCGGTGTACCACTCGGGTGCGATCCAGCCGTACTCCGCATCGCCGATCTCGCGTCGGACGCGCACGCGGTACCGGCGTGTCGGATCGAGCCACGGCATCCGGAGCCGCTCCGCGCGGGCGTCTTCGAGGCTCGCCACCGTGGCCACCACGAACACCGAGGCGTCGGCGGTGACGAACCCGGTCACCCTCCACGCGGGGTCCCGGAGGTCGGGGTGGACGACGGCGCCGGCGTGGACGACGGGCCGCAGCTCGCGGTAGAGCTCGCCGAACCGCCGGATCGTGGCGGTCTCGTCCGCGTCGCACGACAGGATGTCCCACTCGAAGCCCGCCGAGCCCATCAGGCTCGTCGCCATGCGGTACGAGAGCGCGGTGGTGCGACCGGAGCTGTGCGACGTGGTGGGGCCCGACGTGCGCGCCGACGAGCTCGGGGGGCAGCAGCAGCCCGGTCCAGCGCTGGATGTCCTGCCGCTCGACCGGGTCGTTCGAATCGCTCGCCCAGACCCGATCGCAGACCTCGAGGATTCCGAGGTCGGTCCGCGCGCCGCCGCTCGAGCAGGACTCGATCTCGAGGGCCGGATGCCGGTGCTTCAGCTCGGCGATCAGCCGGTACACCGCGAGCATCTGCAGGTGCCCGCCCGGGCGTCCGTCGTGGGTCGACTCGACGAGGTCGCGGTTGTGGTCCCACTTGATGAAGTCGACGCCCACCTCGCGGACGACGGCGTCGAGCTGCCCGAGGACGTGAGCATAGGCATCCGGGTTCGCAAGATCGAGGACGTACTGCGTGCGCCACGAGAGCTCGGCGTCGTGGTCGAGATGACCGGGGTCGTGCAGCAGCCACTCGGGGTGGGAGCGCGCGACGTCGGAGTCGAGCGAGATCATCTCGGGCTCGAACCACAGGCCGAACTGCATGCCCAGGTCGTGCACGCGCGCGGCGAGCGGCACGAGCCCCTCGGGCCACACCTCGCTGTCGACGACCCAGTCGCCCAGGCTCGTCGTGTCGTCGCGGCGCCCCTGGAACCAGCCGTCATCGAGCACGAAGCGCTCGATCCCGACCTCGGCCGCGCGCTCGGCGAGCTGCAGCGAGCCGCGCCTCGTCGTGGTCGAAGTACACGGCCTCCCACGTGTTCAGGACCAGCGGACGAGGGGATGACGGATGCTGCGCCCGCCCTCGCATCCACGTGTGGGTGCGCGCGGCGAGGCCGTCGAGGCCCGCCTGGCTGAACACGAACGCGACCCGCGGCGCCGCGTACTCCTGGCCGGGGGCGAGCACGAGCTCTCCAGGTCGGAGGAGCTCGCCCGCCCCGATGAGGGTCACGGCGTCGGTGACCCGGTCGACGCGATACGTGACGTCGGACGACCAGGCGGCGTGCGCCGCCCACAGCCGGCCGCTCCCCCACAGCGGCGGTCGCTCGGAGGCGATCGCGACGGTCGGAGCATCGTGGCCCGGGCGGCCGCGTCGCGACTGGCGGACCGTCGAACCTGCCGGCATACCGGTCGTGACGGGTCGCTTCTCGCGGGTCCATCTGCCGTCGAACGTGGTCAGCGTGTCAGTCGTGGTCGGCACGGGCAGCGCGGACTCGAGCCACTCGACCTCGACGGGCGCGGCATCCGGCTCGCCGTCGTGGCGCAGTCGCTGCTCGACCCACACCACTCCGCCCGCCTCGATCGCCACGCGGATCGTGAGGACGAGACCGGATGCCGCATCCCGCGCGTACACCTCGAGGGCGTCGACTGTCGCGGTGCGGTCGGTCTCGACCCACCGCGCGTGGTGGAGCACGCCGGCACGTCGCAGCTGCATGCCGGGGCGGCCGCTCCACCCGTCGCCTTCCGCCGGCGAGAGCGACACCTGCCAGGCGGCGTCGAGGGTTCCCGCCGGCGACTGGCGGCTGAGGCCCTTGGCGAGCTCGGCGGCATCGGCTTCGGACACTTCGCCGAGTGCCGCACCCCAGTGCAGGACGCGCGGCAGCCCGCGCGCGCGGTGCTCGAGGAGGACCGACACGTCCTCGGACTGCAGGTGGACGTGCTGCGCGGTCATGCATTCTCCTCTCGCGGCGCGTGCTCGCCCGTGCCGCGCTCGACGATCCAGGTCGGCAGCTCGATCTGCCGGGTGAAGCCGGAGGGGTCGGCGATCCGCTCGATCGCGAGCATCGCCGCTCGACGTCCGAGCTCGACCGGGTCGTACGAGACGACGGAGACACCCAGCACATCCGCGGTGTCGAAGTCGTCGAACCCGATGAGAGCCGTGCGATCGTCGTCATGACGGTCGCGGAGCACCCGAAGCGCGCCGATGGTGACGCGGTTGTTGCCGGTGATGATCGCCGTCGGGGCGTCGGGCTGCGACAGGAGATCTTCGACGATGCCGTCCGGACGGACGCTCAGATCGTCCAGCGAGCCGCTCCCACCGAGCGCTGTCGTGAATGCCGTACGCCGCGAGCGCGTCGCGGTAGCCGCGCAGTCGCTCGGACTGGGTGTACACCGAGGCCGGATTGCACACGTACCCGATCCGGCGGTGCCCGCGCGCGAGCAGCCGCGTGGTGGCGTCGTAGACCCCGCGGTGGTTCTCCAGCACGATCGAATCGGCGACGAGGTTGCGCGCCGGTCGGTCGATGGCGATGACAGGGGTGCCGAGGTGGCGCTCGCCCTCGAGGTAGGACTGGTCGTCGGCAACCGGAATGAGCAGGAGCGCCCCGACCCGCTGCGCGAGCAGGGCATCCGCCACCCGCTCCTCACCCTCGGCGGTGTCGTCCGTCGTCGCGACCAGGAGGGCGAAGCCGTTGGCCGCCAGCTCCTTCTCGATCCCCGCGGCCACCTTGTAGTAGAAGGGGTTGCCGAGCTCGCCCATGATGAAGCCGAACGTGTTCGTCGAGCCGCCTCGGCGGAGGCTGCGGGCCAGCGTGTTCGGCCGGAACCGAAGGCGCTTGGCGGCGCCCAGAACGCGCTCGACCGTCTCGGGCGCGACCAGTTCGCGGTTGGAGAAGACGCGCGACACCGTCTTCGAACTGACGCCCGCGAGCCGCGCGACATCGTCGAGCGTGGCCCGATTCTGCACCGTCATCGCTGTGCTTCCTTCCTTGGAATGCGGTCAGCCTAGCAGGCGACGAGCGAAATGTCCACGATAGACATTTGCGGGACATTCATGACTCGGACATCGAGTACTAGCGACTGATAATACCAGGTCAGACGCGATTTATGACTTCTCGATTTCCTGCTGGACACGAGCAGACAGCGTTGACATTTGGCCCTTGCGCAACGCCCGTGATGACCTGCCTACTCTGCACTTGCGACAACCCGCGCGACGATGCGGCGGACCCCCGCATCCGGAGTTCAAGGGTGAACCCGACAAGGAGAAACACATGGCAAGGAAGGCATTCGCCGCCGTCGCGCTGACCGTGACGGCAGGCATCCTGCTCAGCGGCTGCGCCGGTGGAGCGGGCGACAGCGCTGACAACACGATCGACGGCGAGGTGAAGGGCGACCTCAAGGTCATCACCTGGCGCACCGACCTCGTGGAGGACGGCACGTTCGACAAGTACGCGGCCGAGTTCAACAAGAAGTACCCCGACGTGAAGGTCACCTTCGAGGCGATCACCGACTACTCGGGCGAGATGCTCACCCGCATGAGCACCGACAACTTCGGCGACGTCATCGGCATCCCGGCGATCCAGCCCGACCAGTACGACCAGTTCCTCGAGCCGCTCGGCGACACCGCGGACTTCGAGGACACCTACCGGTTCCTCCCCGCGGCCAGCTACGACGGCACTCAGTACGGCATCGCCTGGGGCGGCAACGCGAACGGCGTCATCTACAACAAGAAGGTCTTCGAAGAGGCCGGGATCACGGCCTGCCGACCTCCGAGGACGAGTGGCTCGACGCCCTGCAGAAGATCAAGGACAACACCGACGCCATCCCGCTGTACACGAACTACAAGGACGGCTGGCCGCTCACGCAGAGCTTCGGCAACCTCGGCGTCGTGACGCACGATCCGGACGCACCCATCACCATGGCGCACGACGAGGCGCCGTGGACCGAGGGCACCGACATGTACGCGATCGACGGGCTCCTGTACGACTCGGTCGCGGCAGGCCTCACCGAGGACGACCCCCTCACGACGAACTGGGAGCAGTCCAAGGTCGATCTGGCCACAGGCAAGATCGCGCACCATGACGCTCGGCTCGTGGGCGATCTCGCAGATGCAGGCCAAGGCCGAGGAGAACGGCGCATCGGCGGACGACATCGGCTACATGGCCTTCCCGGCGAACGTCGACGGCACGCAGTACGCCGTCATCGGCGGCGACTACAACCTCGCGGTCAGCAAGTTCTCGAAGGCCAAGGCAGCGGCGTGGGCGTGGATCCAGTGGGTCGTCGCAGACTCGGGCTACACCGAGGCGCAGGGCATGATCTCACCCCTCCTCGACAAGGAGCTGCCCGACCAACCTGCACCGACTTCTCCGACGCGGGGGTCGAGCTCATGGAGATCAACCCGGCTCCGGCCGGCGAAGAGAGCCTGCTCGCCGACACGGCCAACGAGTCGAAGGTCGACCTGTACGGCCCGCTGTACCGCCAGAAGCTCGTCGACATCGCCCGCGGCGCAGCCGACGGCGACAAGGACAGCTACTTCGCCGAGCTCAACGAGCAGTGGGGCGCGGCCGTCACGAAGCTCGCGGGCTGACGGAAAGGACGGCAGGCATATGTCCATCACATCCCCAGGCGGGGCTCCAGCCGGAGCGCCTGCCGTCCTGTCCCCGGCGGTTCAGTCTCGCCGGCTCCGCGGAGCGATCCAAGGAGCCGGCGGGCCCCGCCCCCTCGTCTCGCGGCGGCGCGGCAGAGTCCTCAGCGGCCTCACCCCGTGGCTCTTCCTCGGCGCAGCCGTGGGCCTGCTGCTGGTCTTCACCTACTGGCCCGCGATCAACCTCGTCTACTTCAGCTTCACGGACTGGGACGGGATCGACCGCACGAAGAACCTCGTGGGGCTCGAGAACTACGTCGAGGTCTTCACCGATCCGAAGATCTTCAGCGTCTTCTTCGTGAGCCTCTACTACTTCCTCGCGTCGTTCGTGCAGATGGCGATCGCCCTCTACTTCGCGGTGATCCTGAGCTTCGCGACACGCTTCTCGAACCTCTTCCGCGGCATCCTGTTCTTCCCGTACCTCATCAACGGCGTGGCGATCGGCTTCGTCTTCCTCTACCTCTTCCAGCCGGGCGGCACGCTCGACACGGTGCTGTCGTGGTTCGGCGTGAGCGACCCGCCGCAGTGGCTCGGCGACCCGGCGATCGTCAACTGGTCGCTCGTCCGCGACCTCGGTCTGGCGCTACACCGGCATGAACTTCGTGCTGTTCCTCGGCGCGATCCAGTCGCTTCCGCACGAGCTGTACGAGGCCGCCGACCTCGACGGCGCAAGCAAGTGGCAGCAGTTCTGGGCCATCATCTTCCCCGGCATCCGTCGCGTGATCGGCCTTTCGTTCATCCTCGCCATCGCCGGAAGCCTGTCGGTGTTCGAGATCCCGTTCATCATGACCGGCGGCGCCAACGGCTCGGCGACGTTCGTCATCCAGACACTGCAGACCGCCTTCAGCTATCGACAAGTGGGCCTCGCCTCGGCCATGGCCGTGGTGCTGCTGCTCATCGTGCTGGTCGTCACCTGGATCCAGCGAAAACTGTTCCCCGACGAGAAGGTCGACCTGACATGACCGCCACGATGGCGCCTCCGCGCAACGCCGCGCAGCAACGGCCTGACGCTCGGCATGCGGGTGCGCTCGACGAGCGCGCAGACCGCGAAGTACACGAGCCTCATCATCGCGTCGATCCTGACGCTGCTGCCGCTGTCTGTGCTCCTGTTCGCCGAGCTTCAAGACGAGCAAGGAGTACGGCTCGACCGGCCCCTTCGCACCCCCGTCGAGCTGGCTGAACTTCGACAACTTCGTCACCGCGTTCACCAGCGGCAAGATGCTCGAGGGCTTCGTCAACACGACGATCGTGCTCGTGGTCTCGCTCGCGGGCACGGTGCTGATCGGGACGATGGCCGCGTACGCTCTCGACCGGTTCAACTTCCGCGGCAAGAAGCTCGTGATGGCGCTGTTCCTCGTCGCCACGCTGATCCCGAGCGTCACACGCCAGGTGGCGACCTTCCAGCTGATCAACGGCCTGGGGCTCTACGACACGAAGGCCGCCCTGATCCTGCTGTTCATGGGCACTGACGTCATCGCGCTGTACCTGTTCATCCAGTTCATGCAGTCGATCCCGGTCTCGCTCGACGAAGCGGCGATGATCGACGGGGCCAACCGCTGGACGATCTACTGGCGCATCGTGCTTCCGCTGCTGCAAGCCCGCGATCGCCACCGTCGTGATCATCAAGGGCATCGCGGTCTACAACGAGTTCTACGCCCCCTTCCTCTATCTGCCGAGTGAAGGCCTCATCTCGACGTCGCTGTTCCGGTTCAAGGGACCGTTCGGCGCGCAGTGGGAGGTCATCGCCGCCGGCACGATCATCGTCATCGTCCCGACCCTCATCGCCTTCCTTCTCCTGCAGCGGTGGATCTACCGCGGCCTGACCTCCGGAGCCGTCAAGTGACCTCGACCGCCGCCGCCCGCACCGCCCTGAACCAGCAGACCGCTGGACACCGGCTGGCAGCTGACCGCCGCCTCGGGCCCTGCCCCTCAGGCGATCGCCGAAGCCGATGATCCCGGCCAACGTGCCGGGCTGCGTCCACACCGACCTGCTCGACGCCGGACTCATCCCCGACCCGTTCCTCGACGACAACGAGTCGCTCCTGGCGTGGATCGGCCTGGTGGACTGGACGTACCGCACCTCGTTCGCATGGTCGCCGGAGGGCGCCGACCGCGTCGACCTCGCCTTCGCGAGCCTCGACACGGTGGCGCGCGTGACGCTCAACGGCGCCGTCCTGGGCGAGACCGCCAACCAGCACCGTTCGTACCGGTTCGATGTGACCGAGCGTGCTCATCGAAGGCGCCAACGCAGCTCGAAGTCGCGTTCCGCTCCCCCGTCAAGTACGCCAACGCGCAGAGCGTCGCCCTCGGGGCGCGGCGAGCGCCCCTACCCGCTCCCCTACGACGCGATCCGCAAGTCGGCGTGCAACTTCGGCTGGGACTGGGGCATCGCGACGTACACGAGCGGCATCGTCGGGCCGGTGCGGCTCGAGAGCTGGTCGCTCGCACGGCTCGCCCAGGTGCGCGTCACCGCGCGGGTGACCGGCGAGGGCTCAGGTGCGATCGACGTGATCGCCGACCTCGAGCGCACGGGGGATGCCGCGCTCGCGCTCCGCGTGACTGCGGGGGGCGCGACCGCGACCGTCGAGACCGGCGGTGCAGCGGCATCCGTCACCCTCGACCTGGACGATGTCGAGCTGTGGTGGCCCGTCGGCTATGGCGAGCAGCCGCTCACCGACGTGCGGGTCGAGCTCGTCGAGGGCGACGACGGTGCTCGACTCGACCTCGCGCCGCGTCGGGTTCCGCACCGTGCGCTGGGATACGGAACCGGATGCCGCAGGCACGCCGTTCACGCTGATCGTCAACGACCAGCCGGTCTTCGTGAAGGGCGCCAACTGGATCCCCGACGACGCGCTGCCGGTGCGCATCACGCGCGATCGCCTGCGCCGCCGGTTCGAGCAGGCGCTCGACGCCAACCTCAACCTCATCCGGGTGTGGGGCGGCGGCCTCTACGAGTCGGACGACTTCTACGAGCTGTGCGACGAGCTCGGCCTGCTCGTCTGGCAGGACTTCCTCTTCGCGTGCGCGGCCTACGCCGAGGAGGAGCCGCTGCGCTCCGAGATCGAGGCCGAGGCCCGCGAGAACGTCGTGCGGCTCTCGCACCACGCGTCGCTCGTGCTGCTCACGGGCAACAACGAGAACCTCTGGGGCTACGAGGACTGGGGGTGGAAGGAGCGGCTCGACGGCAAGACGTGGGGCGCGTACTACTACTACGACCTCTTCCCGCGGATCGTCGGCGAGCTCGCACCGCACGTGCCCGTACGCGCCGGGGAGCCCGTTCAGCCCCGGTGCCGACTGGGACGGCGAGCGCCAGACGGGCTCGCACCCCAACGACGAGCAGCACGGCTCGATGCACCTGTGGGAGCAGTGGAACCGCCGGGACTGGACGACCTACCGGGAGCACCGCCCCCGCTTCGTCGCGGAGTTCGGCTGGCAGGGTCCGCCGGCCTGGACGACGCTCGTGCGCTCCGTCAGCGATGACCCGCTCACGCCCGAGTCGCCCGGCATGATCGTCCACCAGAAGGCGATGGAGGGCAACGTCAAGCTCACCAGCGGCCTCGTCCCCCACTTCCGCGTGCCGGAGGACATGGAGACGTGGCACTGGGCGATGCAGCTGAACCAGGCGATCGCCGTGCGCACCGCTCTCGAGCACTTCCGCTCGTGGGCGCCGCACACCCAGGGCGCGATCGTGTGGCAGCTCAACGACTGCTGGCCGGTCACCTCGTGGGCCGCGATCGACGGCGACGAGCGCCCGAAGCCGCTGTTCTACGGCCTGCGCCGCGCCTTCGCGCCGCAGGCTCGTGACGATCCAGCCGCGCGACGGAGGCCTGGCCGCGGTCGTGTCCAACGACACGGCCGAGGCCTGGTCGGCGACACTGCGCGTGCGCCGGCTCGCCTTCGACGGGACGGTGCTCGCCGAGACGGATGCCGCGCTCGACGTGCCTGCACGCGGCACCGCGTCGATCGCGCTCCAGGATGACCTGGCCTCCCCCGGCGACGCGTCCAGCGAACTGCTGGTCGCCGACCTGAACGGCGTGCGCGGCGAGTGGTTCTTCGCCGAGCCGCGCGACTCCGCACTCGGCCGCAGCCGAGGTCGACGTCGAGAGCGCCGCCGTCGGCGACGGCACGCTGGTCACCGTCACCGCGCGCACGCTGGTGCGCGACCTCACGATCCTCGCCGACAAGCTCGACCCCTCCGCCGTGGCGGCGGACGGGCTCGTGACGCTGCTGCCCGGCGAGAGCTCCAGCATCCTGATCCGGCATGCCGGAGAGCTCGATCTCCAGCGGCTCACGGCACCCGAGGTTCTTCGCAGCGCCAATCAGCTGGTGGGCCGGTGAGCGCACTCGCCGGCCCCGTCTGCGGCATGACGTGGGGATGGGTCGGCACACGAGGAACCTGGGCGACGCCCGAGGCGGCAGCATCCATGGCGGCCATGGCCGACCATGCGGTCACGTGGACCGCGCTTGCGTACGCGGCAGTGCAGGCGACGCCGATCAGCACCGAGATCCCGTTCGACGAGGCGCCGACGGTGACCGACGACGAGATCGTGTGGGCCATTCGCCAGGCGAAGGCACTCGGGCTGAAGGTGTGCCTGAAGCCCGTGGTCAACTGCGCGGACGGCACCTGGCGTGCGCACATCGGCTTCTTCGACCAGGACGTGCCGGGCGAGCCGACGTGGGGCGAGTGGTTCGCCTCGTACCGCCTGTTCCTGCTGCACGCCGCCTCGATCGCCGAGGCGGAGGGCTGCGAGATGCTGTGCATCGGATGCGAGATGGTGCGCGCCGACGCCCGCGAGGCGGAGTGGCGCAGCCTCATCGCCGAGATCCGCGGGGTCTATTCCGGGCTGGTGACCTACAACTGCGACAAGTACCAGGAGGACCGCCTCACCTGGTGGGATGCCGTCGACGTCATCTCGTCGAGCGGCTACTACCCCGCAGGCACCTGGGAGGAGCACCTCGACCGCATCGAGGCGGTGGTCCAGGCATCCGGCAAGCCGTTCTTCTTCATGGAGGCAGGCTGCCCGAGCCGCACAGGATCGGCGGCGCGACCCAACGACTGGACGCTCGCAGGGCGAACCATCGGGTGACGAGCAGCTGCGGTACTACCGCGAGATGTTCGACGCCTGCGCACGCCGACCCTGGATGCAGGGCTTCATGCTGTGGGACTGGCCGGCGAGCCTCTACGCCGCCGAGGATGCGGCCGTGAACGACGACTATTGCCCGTACGGCAAGCCCGCGGGAGCCTATCTCCGCGAGGCATATCAGGCCATGAGCATGGGGGAACTGCGATGACATCAGCACGTGTGCTCGCGATCGACGCGGGCCAGACGGGCATGAAGGTCCGCCTCGCAGGACCGGGCGAGCGGCAGGATGTCGTCTTCCGCGGCATCGACACGCACGAGCCGCTGCTCCCCCAGCTCGCCCACGTCGTGCGGGCCGCGATCGATCGCACGGGCGCCGTCGCCCGAGATCGTGACGGCCGGGATCTCGGGACTCACGGATCGGGATGCCGATGCCGGGCGCCTGCTCTCGCTCGTGCGCGACACCGGCGTGCGCGGCGCGTCGCTCGCCCACGACTCGACGACGTCGTTCCTCGGCGCGCTCGGCGACGCACGCGGCGCGGTCGTCGCCGCCGGCACCGGCGTCGTCACCCTCGCCGTCGGGCAGCGACGCCGTCTCGCGCATCGACGGCTGGGGCTACATCATGGGCGATGCCGGCAGCGGGTACTGGATCGGGCGCGAAGCCCTCGACGCCGTCATGCGCGCCTACGACGGCCGCGGACCTGCGACGGCCCTCACCGATCCCGTCCGCGAGCGCTGGCCCGACCTCTCCCAGGCGTACATCGACCTGCAGGCCGCCGAGGACCGCGTCCAGATCGTCGCGTCGTTCGCCGCGATCGTCGCGCGGCTGGCGGTCGAGGGCGATGCCGTCGCCCAGGCGATCACCGACCGCGCGGCCGGCGAGCTGGCCCTCAGCGTGACGACGGCGCTTCGCCGCGTGCGGCACGGCGAGGAGCGCGCCGCGGTGTGCGCGATCGGCGGCGTGTTCCGCTCGACGCGGCTGCAGGAGGCGTTCACCACCGCGCTCACCGAGGGCGGCACGCGGGCCGATGTCGCGGTCGTCGAGCCGCTCGGCGACGGCATCGACGGGGCCCTCGCGCTCGCCGACCTTCCGGCCGAGCATCCGCTGTCATCCGCCGTGCATCGCGCAGTGGCCTGAGGACCGCGCCCGGCGTGACAGCGCGGGCAGAAGCGAAAGGGGCGACGGATGCCGCAGCATCCGTCGCCCCTTCAGTCTCGTGTCGGAGATCAGGCCCGTTTCGACAGGTCCGCCGCTCGCGCGGACGCTCAACGACCGGCTCCTGGCCTCAGCTCCGCTGAGCGGCCAGGGTCGCGATGATCTCGTTGAAGGTCTTCGAGGGACGCATGACGCCCTCGACGGCCAGCGGGTCGGGACGGTAGTAGCCGCCGATGTCGACCGGCGATCCCTGCACGGCGAGGAGCTCGTCGACGATCTGCTGCTCGTTCGCGGCAAGCGCCTCGGCGACCGGCGCGAAGGCCGCCGCGAGCTCGGGGTCCGACTCCTGCGCTGCCAGCTCCTGCACCCAGTAGAGCGCCAGGTAGAAGTGGCTGCCGCGGTTGTCGATCGTGCCGAGCGCACGGCCGGGCGACTTGTCGTTCTCGAGGAACGTGCCGGTCGCGGCATCCAGCGTGTCGGCCAGCACCTGCGCCTTGACGTTGCCGGTGAAGTCCGCGAAGTGCTCGAGCGAGGCCGCGAGCGCGAAGAACTCGCCGAGCGAGTCCCAGCGCAGGTAGTTCTGCTCGACGAGCTGCTGCACGTGCTTGGGCGCCGAACCGCCGGCACCCGTCTCGAAGAGACCGCCGCCCGCGAGGAGCGGCACGATGCTGAGCATCTTGGCCGACGTGCCGACCTCGAGGATCGGGAAGAGGTCGGTGTTGTAGTCGCGCAGCACGTTGCCCGTCACCGAGATGGTGTCCTCGCCCTTGCGCAGGCGATCGAGCGAGTACTGGGTCGCCGCCGCCGGAGCGAGGATCTCGATCGTCAGGCCCTCGGTGTCGTGGTCGGCGAGGTAGGTCTTCACCTTGGTGATGAGCTCCGCGTCGTGCGCGCGGGTCTCGTCGAGCCAGAAGACGGCGGGAGTGGCGCTCGCCCGGGCACGCGTGACGGCGAGCTTCACCCAGTCGCGGATCGCGACGTCCTTCGTCTGCGTCGCGCGCCAGATGTCGCCCGGCTGCACGTCGTGCTCGAGCAGCACGTCGCCGGAGGCGCTGCGCACCTGCACGACGCCGGGTGCCGCGATCTCGAACGTCTTGTCGTGGCTGCCGTACTCCTCGGCCGCCTGGGCCATGAGCCCGACGTTCGGAACCGTGCCGATGGTGGCGGGGTCGAGCGGACCGTGGGCGTTGACGTCCTCGATGACCGTCTGGAAGACGCTCGCGTACGAGGAGTCGGGGATGACGGCGAGGGTGTCGTCCTCGCCGCCGTCGACGCCCCACAGCTTGCCGCCGTTGCGGATCAGCGCGGGCATCGAGGCATCCACGATGACGTCGGACGGGACGTGCAGGTTCGTGAGGCCCTTGTCGGAGTTCGTGTACGACAGGCGCGGGCCGCGCTCGAGATCGGCGGTGATCGCGGCCGCGATCTCGTCGCCGCCCTCGATCGACGGCAGACCGGCGAGGATGGCCCCGAGGCCGTCGTTGGGGGTCAGGCCCGCCTCGGCGATCTTGTCGCCGTACTTCTCGAAGACGTCTGAGAAGTAGGCCTTGACGACGTGGCCGAAGATGATCGGGTCGCTGACCTTCATCATCGTCGCCTTGAGGTGCACCGAGTAGAGCACGTCCTCGGCCGCGGCGTCCTTGAGCGTCTGCGCGAGGAACGCGTCGAGCTCGGCGGCCGAGAGGAAGGTCGCGTCGATGATCTCGCCCGGGAGGACCTTCAGGCCGGTCTTCAGCTCGGTCACCGTGCCGTCGGCGGCGACGTGCTGGATCGTGAGGACGTCGTCGCCGGAGGAGACGAAGGACTTCTCGTTCGAGCGGAAGTCGTCGTGCCCCATGGTGGCGACGCGCGTCTTCGACCCCTCGGGGAACGGCTTGTTGCGGTGGGGGTGCTTGCGCGCGTAGTTCTTGACCGAGAGGGGCGCGCGGCGGTCGCTGTTGCCCTCGCGGAGCACCGGGTTCACGGCCGATCCCTTGATGCGGTCGTAGCGCGCGCGCACGTCTTTGTCTTCGAGCGACTCGGCATCGTCCGGGTAGTCGGGGATGTCGAAGCCCTGGCTCTTCAGCTCGGCGATCGCGCCCTTCAGCTGCGGGATCGAGGCCGAGATGTTGGGGAGCTTGATGATGTTCGCCTCGGGCAGCGTCGCCAGGCCGCCGAGCTCGGCGAGGGCGTCGCCGACCTGCTGCTCGGGTGTGAGGTTCTGCGGGAATGCCGCGAGAATCCGGCCGGCCAGCGAGATGTCGCGGATCTCGACCTCCACTCCCGCCTGACCCGTGACGGCCTGCACGATGGGCAGGAATGACGCGGTCGCGAGCGCCGGCGCCTCGTCGGTGTACGTGTAGATGATGGAGTCGGTCACGTGTTCCGTCTTTCGTTCTGGGGGCGGAATCCAGCCTATCCCACCGGCAAAAGTATCTTGACATCAAGATACTTTGTGTCACACGTGATTTCTCCGTGTGCGGGATGCCGGTGATCCGGGCTAGCCTGTGCGTTATGGGTGACCTCCGACTTGTGGAACTGTCCGCGACGACGATCGTGGCGGTCAACAATCTGTCGCTGAAGCCCGGCCAGGAGCAGTTCCTCGCTCCTGTGTCGTACGCGGTCGCCGGCACCGTCGCGAATCCTGCGACCGCGTGGCAGCGCGTCGTGCTCGACAATGACGAGGTCGTCGGCTTCGTCAGCGCGAACTTCGACCTCGACGCCCCGCAGGACCACTTCCGCTCGGTGCTGTGGCGCATCAACGTCGACGCCGACGACCAGGGTCGCGGCGTCGGCCGCTTCGCCGTGCAGAAGCTCCTCGAAGAGGCGCGCAATCGCGGCATGGACCACGTCGACGTCATCTACGAGGCCGGCGAAGGTGGTCCCCAGGCGTTCTTCGACCGCGTGGGCTTCACTCCGGTCGGCGAGACCGAGTACGGCGAGGTCATCGCCGAGATCCGCCTCTGATCCTTCGCATCGAATGACGGATGCCGCAACCCGGCGCTGAGCGCGGGCGCGGCATCCGTCATTTCTGTCCGAACCGGGGCTACACGAGCGACTCGCGCCAGGCGGCGTGGAGCTGCGCGAACTTGCCGGTGCCGCCGATCAGGTTGCCCGGGGTGTCGTCCTCGATGATGCGGCCGTGCTCCATGACGAGCACCCGGTCGGCGATCGCGACCGTCGAGAGGCGGTGCGCGATGATGATCGCGGTCCGGTCGGCGAGCAGCGACTGCAGGGCGTCCTGGATGAGTCGCTCGGACGGGATGTCGAGCGACGCGGTCGCCTCGTCGAGGATGAGCACCGCCGGATCGGCGAGGAACGCCCGCGCGAACGAGATCAGCTGGCGCTGACCGGCCGAGACGCGACCGCCGCGCTTGTTGACGTCGGTGTCGTACCCGTCCGGCAGCGCCTCGATGAAGTCGTGCGCACCGACCGCGCGCGCGGCGCGCGACGATCTCGTCGAGCGTCGCGTCGGGCTTTCCGAGCGCGATGTTGTCGGCGACCGAACCGCTGAACAGGTAGGCCTCCTGCGTCACCATGACGATGGCGCGGCGGAGGTCCTTCGGGTGCAGCGACCGCAGATCGATGCCGTCGAGCGTCACTCGCCCGTCGGTCGGGTCGTAGAACCGCGACACGAGCTTGGCGAGGGTCGACTTGCCGGCACCCGTCGTTCCGACCAGGGCGATCGTCTGGCCGGCCGGGATGTCGAGCGAGAAGTTCGGCAGCACCGTGCGGTCGCCGCCGTACCCGAACGTCACTCCGTCGAACCGCACGTGCCCGCGGGCGGTCCACAGGTCGACGGGGGTGACGGGATCCGGAACGGTCGGCTCCTCTTCGAGGACTCCCGACACCTTCTCGAGCGCCGCGGTGGCCGACTGGTACGAGTTCAGGAAGAACGCGACCTCCTGCATCGGCGAGAAGAAGTTGCGGACGTACACGACGGCAGCGAGAAGCGTGCCGACGGCGAGCGCGCCGTCGGCGACGCGGACCGAGCCCCAGAGAAGCACGGCCGCCATCGCGACCGACGCGATCGCCATGAGTCCCGGCTCGAAGGTGCCGAAGAGCCGGATCGAGCGCAGGTTCACGTCGCGGTACTCAGCCGCCGAGCTTGCCGAACTCCTCGTCGTTGCGCGGCTCCTTGCGGAAGGCCTTGACGGCGCGGATGCCCGTCATGGTCTCGACGAAGTGCACGATGACCTTCGCGCTCACCACCCGCGACTGCCGGTAGGCCTCCTGGGAGCGGGTGTAGAACCAGCGCATCAGCAGGGCGAGCGGCACGCCCGACACCACGAGGATGACGCCCGACTGCCAGTCGATCAGCAGGAGCATGATGAGGGTGAAGCCGCCGTAGAGGATGCCCGACACGAGCTCGTTGAGTCCGCCGTCCAGCAGCTCCTTGATCGAGTCGAGGTCGCTCGTCTGGCGCGAGATGATGCGCCCCGACGTGTACGACTCGTGGAACTCGAGGCTCAGCCGCTGCGTGTGCAGGAAGATCCGCTTGCGCAGGTCGAGCATGACCGCCTGCGTGAGACGCGCGGCCACCACGACGTACCAGCCGATGAGGGCCGCCCCGCCGAGCGCCGCCGAGAGGTAGATCGAGACGACCATGATGGTCGGCATCCAGTCGCCCTCTTCAGCGACGGCGGGCAGGGCCGTGTTGATGCCGTACGCGATCAGCGCGGGGCCGCGCGACGCGGAGGATCGTCGAGACGACGAGCACTGTGGCAGCCAGGACCAGCTGCCACCGAAGCGGCGTGACGAGCGAACCCAGCAGTCGCAGGGAGCGGCGGCGGATCTGCCGGCTCTCTTCGCTGGTGTAATCCGAGCGGTCCTCGCCGCTCGTCCCGGTGACGGTCGCAGCGGTCACGGGGTCACCTCCTTCTCACGCAGGGCCTCGGACCCGGCGCCGGCCTCTTGGGCCTCTTTCGCTTCGAGACTGGATATGACGTGGCGGTAGTGCTCGCTCGTGCGCAGCAGCTCGGAATGCGCGCCGACCGCCGTGATGCGGCCGGCCTCGAGCAGCGCGACGCGGTCGGCGAGCGCCACGGTCGAGGGCCGGTGCGCGACGATGAGCGCCGTCGTGTCGGCGAGCACTTCGCGCAGCGCCTCTTCGACGAGCGCCTCGGTGTCGACGTCGAGCGCCGACAGCGGGTCGTCGAGCACGAGCACGGCGGGCTTGGCCGCGACGGCACGCGCGAGCGCGAGTCGCTGTCGCTGCCCGCCCGACAGCGAGAGACCCTCCTCGCCGATGACGGTGTCGGCGCCATCGGGCAGATCGTGCACGAAGTGCGCCTGCGCCACCGCGAGCGCCTCACGGAGCGCCTCGTCCGCTTCGGGGCTCCCGGGTTCGAGGTCCTCGCGCCCGAGCAGCACGTTGTCGCGCACCGACGACGAGAACAGCGTCGCGTCCTCGAACGCCATCGAGACGTGCCTGCGCAGCTCGGCGAGCGTCAGGTCGCGGATGTCGACGCCGTCGAGCGTCACGCGTCCCTGGGTCACGTCGTAGAGGCGAGTCGGCAGCGTCGTGAGCGTGGTCTTGCCCGAGCCGGTGAGTCCGACCAGCGCCATGGTCTCGCCGGGGCGCAGCACGAGGTCGATGCCGTCGAGCAGATCGCGCTGGGATGCCGGGGCATCCTGATAGCGGAAATGCACGCCTTCGAACACCAGCGCACCGCGCGGCTCAGCGATCGTCGCAGGGTCTCGCGGGATCGGAGATCGTGTTCTGCTCGTCGAAGACCTCGAAGATGCGGTCGGTCGCCGTGCGCGCGTCGAGGAGGAACGAGAAGAGGAACCCGATCGACTCCATCGGCCAGCGCAGCACCGTCGCCATCGCGAAGAAGGCGAACAGCTCGGCGACGGTCAGCTGGCCGGCGAGGTTCAGCAGGATGCCGGCCGCCAGGCACAGCGCGAACGCGACGTCGGGCCCGCAGCACGAGCCAGAACCAGATGACGCCGACGGCGCGGGCCTTGCCGAGCTCGGTCTCGCGCAGCGTCTCGGCCTGCGGGCGAACTTGCTGAGGGCATGCTTGCCCCGCCCGAACGCCTTGAGCACGCGGATGCCGTGCACGCTCTCTTCGACGGCCGTCGCCAGGTCGCCGGCCTGGTCCTGGCTCTTGTCGCGCGAGCGCGCCGTAGCGCTTCTCGAAGCGGTAGCCGGCGTACCACAGCGGCAGCGAGCACGCGAGGAAGATCGTGCCGAGCACCCAGTGCCAGCGGAAGAGGATGAGCGAGCCGATCACGATGGTGATGAGGTTGACGAGCAGCAGCACGATGCCGAAGGCGAGCCAGCGGCGGATGATGCTGATGTCCTGCATCATCCGGCTGAGGAGCTGCCCCGACTGCCAGCGATCGTGGAACGAGACGGGCAGCCGCTGCAGGCGCTCGTAGAACTCCGTGCGCAGCTGGTACTCGACGCGCGTCGACGGCGTGAGCACGAACCAGCGGCGGGCCCATACGAGACCGGCCTCGGCGAGACCGAGCGCCAGGACGATCGCCGAGCCGAGCACGATCTGGCCCATATCGCCTGACGCGATCGGGCCCGCGACGATGACCTCGAGGACGAGCGGGATGCTGAGCGCGACGAGGCTCGCGGCGAGCGCGCTGAGCATGCCGAGGATGAGCCGGCCCATGACCGGCTTCGTGTACGGAAGAAGCCGCGACAGCGCGCGAGCGGTCGAGACGTGGGAAGTGGCAGCAGTGGAAGTCATGATCCTTGTGGGGTGACGGATGCCGCGACACCGCGGCTGAACAGCGAGGAGCGCCGAGGCGCAAGAAGGAGGCCGGTTGGCCCGGTCTGTCGAGGGGAACGCTGACGGATCCGACGGCTATGCCGGATCCCGCGAGGCGGCTAGCTGCGCGTGCGCTCGACGACGGGGCTGCCCTTGCCGGACGGGACCTCAGGAGAGAGGACAGCCGGCTTGTTGGCGATGACGGCCTGGTACATGGCTTCCTCCTCGGATCACGGGGCTCCGCGCGATCGGCGCGACAGCCCTCCAGACTAGACCTGAGAGTCTGCTGAATGCAACCGTCCCGATTCCGGCATCCGGCGTCGACGCGGGATCAGGAGCGTGTCCTGCTCACGCGGCTTCGCGCGCCAGCAGCGAGCGCTTGACGTCCAGCCCCCAGGCGAAGCCGCCGAGCGACCCGTCGGAGCGCAGCACCCGGTGGCACGGCACGAACAGCGCCGGTGCGTTGCGAGCGCAGATGGATGCCGCTGCCCGCACCGCGCTCGGCTGCCCCAGCGCGGCGGCGAAGCCCGGCGTAGCTCAGCGGTGCGCCGGGTGCGATGGAGCGAAGCGCGCTCCAGCCGGCGAGCTGCATCTCGGTGCCGCTCTGCGCGACCTCGATGCCGTCGATCGCGCCGAGGTCGCCGTCGTAGTACGCGCGGGCGGCGGAGGCGGCATCCGTCTCTCCCGCGACGATCGTGGACGGGCGAAGACGCGCTCCGATGCGGGCGAGGGCAGCCTCGGGGTCGGCAGTCCACCCGGAGGCGAGCACGCGGCCGCGGTCGTCGGCGACGATCGTGAAGGCGCCGTCGGGGGTGTCGATGGTCTGGATGGTGGCGGTGCTCATGTCGTCTCCTGAAGCTGAACGGGATCGAGTGCGCGGCGCGGCCGCTTCGTCGGGGCGGCCGCCCAGAGGTGCGCGGTCAGGTAGCTGCGCCAGGGCGCGGTGCGGGCAGCCCACGCGGTGAGTCCGGCGGGATCGGAGGGGATGCCGGCTGCCGCGGCGCCCGCGCGCGCGGCGACATCCCCCGGGCAGCACGATGTCGGGGTCGCCGAGCACCCGCATGCGGACGTAGTCGGCCGTCCACGGGCCGATGCCGGGCATGGCGAGGAGCGCCGCGCGCTGGGTCGGACCGTCGTCGCCGGTCGTCAGCGTCAGACTGCCGTCCGCGAGCGCCGCCGCCGCGCCGATGAGCGACCGCGTGCGGGCGGCAGGACCGCGAAGCACCTCGTGTCCGCGCTCGGCGATCGCGGCCATCGTGGGGAAGAGCACGCTCGCACCCTCGAAGCCCTCGATCCGCTCCCCCAGCGCCTCGGTCAGCGCGGTGAGCGCGGTGCGGGCTGCCGAGACCGTGATCTGCTGGCCGACCATCGCGCGGATGAGCATCTCGTGCGGGTCGATCGCGCCGGGGACGCGGATACCGGGGATGCGGGCGACGAGCGGCGCGAGCTCGGGATGCCGCGCGAGCGCCTCGTCGACGGCGATGGGGTCGGCATCCAGGTCGAAGAGGCGCCGAGCGCGCGCCACGACGGCCGGCAGATCGCGAAGCGCCGTGAGCTTCGCGCGCAGGCGCACGCCGTCCGCTCTCGTCGAGCCGCAGCTCGAACCACGCCGGACCGCCGTCGAGCCGCAGCGCGCGAGCGAAGGACGTGCGGTGTGGCCGTCTCCATTCCGGGGATCGACCCGGGCGATCATCCACGCGAAGAGCCCGTCAGCGTCCAGCGGACCGCGGTGGGGCAGGACGAGGTCGATGGATCCCGGTGCCTCCCCTGCTCCGGATGCCGGACGCCGGCGCCGCGCGCGAACCTCGAGCGGCGGCATCCCGAACACCTCGCGGATGGTCTCGTTGAACTGTCGGACGCTCGCGAACCCGGCCGAGAAGGCGACATCGGCTGCCGGGAGGTCGGTGCCGACGAGGAGCATGCGGGCGGTGTGCGCGCGATGTGCGCGGCTCAGCGCGAGGGGCCCCGCACCGAGTTCGGCCGTGAGGAGGCGCGTGAGGTGCCGAGTCGAGTAGCCGAGCCGATGGGCGAGCCCCGGCACGCCCTCGCGCTCGACGACGCCGTCGGCGATGAGGCGCATCGCGCGAGCTGTCGTGTCGCCGCGGATGTTCCAGGCGGGCGACCCGGGCGCCGCCTCGGGGAGGCACCGCTTGCACGCACGGTAGCCCGCCTCGTGCGCGGCCGCGCTCGTGGCGTAGAACGTGACGTTGGATTCCTTCGGCGTGCGGGCCGGACAGCTGGGACGGCAGTAGATGCCGGTCGAGCGCACCGCCGTCACGAACTGCCCGTCGAAGCGCGGATCGCGCGACTGGATCACGCTGTACCGCTCGTCGAAGGTGGTGACGGGACTGCTCATGACGACCTAGCCTGACATGCCGCGTCCCCGCCCTCTAGCGGAAATCGGACACGACGGTGAGAGCCCCCTCCACGTTCCCTGTTCCGTCCAGGGCGGCGTGAAGGGGGCTGCGGGACCCCAGTGGGACTCAGCGCTGGACGATCGCGAATCCTCCCACCGGGAGGACGACGGTGCGCGAGCCCCCGGATGTCGAATCCGCGGACGAGCGCCCCATCGGCGTCGTACACCTCGACGTGGGCGTCCGTGCCGTTCTCACCGACCTTCGTCGGCTGGGGCGACGGGGCGGCCGAGTGCACGAGTTCCGTCCGGCCACCCGATCCCGCGAGGACCAGACGCGAGACGTACGGCCGCACGAGCAGCGTGTCGAGCGTGAGCGTCCCGGAGTTCACCGTGACGTTCACATCGGTGCGATCGCCCGCGACGGAACGCGTCAGCTGGCGCGGGAGGAGGACGCCGGGGGCCGGCGAGATCCCCTGCTCGGGCGCCGTCTCGGACAGAGACCCGATCGGGCGATTCTTCGAGGTCCAGCTCGACGTGCTCGACGAGCCTGGCGCCGACCAGACGACGGGTTCGACCCAGCGAGAGGTCGTCGTCGGTTCCGATGTCGAACGTCGCGTGCTGTCCGGCCGCAAGCCGCAGAGCTCTGTCGGACCAGAGGGACTCGCCTGTCCACGACGGCTCCGGCTTGAAGACCGTGCCGTTGGTGACCGCTGTCTCAGCCTCGACCACGCGCAGGCCGACTCGCTCCTCGATGGTCGCGACGCTGCGTGCGCGATCTCCGAGCCCGGGATGCGCGTCGAGCGCGATCATCGTCAGCAGCCCGTGGATCGTGCTCTCGGCACCGCTGTTGCGATTGACCGTCCCGTCCGGCTGGAGTCCGTCGTAGGTGACACCCGTCGCCGGGTCGTACATGACGGCCCCCGAGCGATTGGCTCCGAAGAACCACGCGGCCTGCATGGCCGCGAGATCGGCGAAGCCCTCCGACCCTGTTGCGTCCGCCACGGCGAGCAGCGACTGCACCCGCGAGTCCGCGCCGTACGCGATCTGCACGCGGTCGGTCGGACTCGGGAACCAGCCGTTGTCGGGTCCGCCGGCGGTCAGCAGCGTCGGGCGTGAAGAGAGCCGAGTCGCGGACGGCGGGCGCCGCGAGAGAGCTGTCGCCAAGGGCGACGGATGCCTCGGCCAGCGCCGCCGGCATCTGCGAGCCCCACGCGTGCCACATGCTGCGCGACTGCGCCCACGGCAGGATCGCTCCGTACGGCCACGATCGCTCGTCGCCGGCGGACATCGCCGCGATGCCCTCCGCGAGCTGGCGGAGTGCGGTCGCCGCGACGGCGTCGCCGGGCTTCGACTCGACCCGGGCCGCGAGTCCGAGCGCCGCCTCTGCCGAGGCATCCGCTCCATCGACGATCAGCCATGCCGGCACCCGCATGCCGTCCGAGACGGCCCACTCGCCGTAGTGCACGAGCACCTGACGGTTGAGGGCGTCGACCGACAGCGCGAGGCGCTGCTCGAGGAAGGCGGCGAATTCGGGCGATTCGTCCGCGAACGCGGCGTAGCCCTCGCCGAGCGCCCAGATGGTGCGCGCGAGCCAGTAGCTCGGTCCTGAGTCCGACGGGTCCGGAAGCTCGACCGGTATCGCCGACGGCGTCAGCGTCCCGTCCGCCTGCATCCACAGGACCACGTTGCCCGCGTTCGGCCCCTCGGCGGTCTGCAGGTACGCGATCGTGCGCAGCAGCTCGTACGCTGTCTGCCGGCTCGCGTCGGACGCCCGTCAGCTGCCAGTGGCGCAGGTACACGACGGCCGCGCGGGCGATGTCGTCGGCGTTGTAGGCGCCCTGATTCCAGTACCCCGTCTCGGTGTTGAAGCCGCCTCCGCCGACCCGCTCGAAGGTGCCGCCGGGTCGCGCATCGGCGTAGGTCCAGGGCGCGACGAGGGTCGGCTCCTCCGCGAGCCGGTAGGTGGTGTGGCCGGCGACGTCCTGGCGGAGGCGTCGCCTCATCGAGCAGGAAGTCCAGGTGCGCGAGATTCGTGAGCGGGGCGGTGTCGGCCGCCGCGGCCCGCAGTGCGGGTGCGGTGGCGGATGCCGCGACCGCGGGGGCGATCAGAGCGATGGCAAGTCCGAGCGCAGCGCCGGCCGTAAAGGCCGAGAAGCGCGCACCTCGCCGTGCGAGCAGATTCATGGGTTTCGGTTCTTTCTGTGGTGAGGCCGGACGAGCGGCGGTGGTGTGGCTTGTGTCTGATGCAGCGCCGTCAGTCTTCGGTGCGCTCGAGCAGTGCGACCCCGATCTTCGAGTCGGCCATGCCGTAGAAGACGAAGAGACGCCCCTCGATCGCTTCGATCGCGGTGGGGAAGACGACGTTGGGGACGATTCCGCTGCGCTCCTCCTCGGTCTCGGGGGCGAGGAGCGGCTGCGATGTTCGCGCGATCACGCGGCTCGGATCGTCGGCATCCAGGATCATGGCTCCGACCGCATAGTTCACGTTCTGCTGCGGCTCGAACGCACGCGTGAGCTCGCCTGTGACACCGTGGTGCAGCACGAGCCAGCCCTCGGGTACGCGCAGCGGCGGCGGACCTCCGCCGATCTTCAGCTCCTCGAAGTCGTACTTCGGGCCGGCGACGAAACGGTGCTGCTCCCACAGGGTCAGCGCGCGAAGGTCTTGCCGCACCGCCCCCAGCGGGATGTAGCTGATCCAGATCGACTGCCGCGGATCGTCGATGCCCGCGGGGAGGCGCACACCCTGCCCGACTTTCGTCTCATCCAGATTCCACATGGGCCGGTGCAGCACCGCGAGCGCCTGGACGCCGTCGGGCGCAGTGACCGGTTCGGGGAAGAACACCGTGTCCTTGTTGTGGAACAGGTTGAGATCCATGTCGAGCGCGTCGTCGTAGCGGAACAGAGCCGGGCCGAGCCTGGTCCACTCCCGCAGATTGACCGACACCGCGATCGCCGTGCGCGGCCCGAGCGGACCAAAGGCGACGTAGGTCATGACGTGCAGCCCGAGGGCCGGGATCCACGTGATGCGCGGGATCCTCGACCCCCGCATTGCCGACCCCGCGCTCCCACCCGCGATCGGGCGCGAGGACCACGCCTTCGCGGTCCACCCCGACCGGGATGCCGTCCTCGATCACCACGCGCGCGAGCCCGATGCGCGAGACGTTGCCCTCGGCCACCATCCGGGGCAGCAGGTAGAGCTGGCCGTCGGGCGCCCGCCCGGAACCGGGATTCAGCACACCGTCGCGCCTCGACCGGGTCTGCAGCATCCGGCGTCATGATCACCCCGAGGCGCGAGAGCGTGTAGGGGATCGTGTCGATGTGCTCGGTCATGTCAGCCCTTCACGCCTGAGCCCAGGTCGTTCGAGAGGAAGTACCTCTGAGTGATCAGGAACAGCACGATCGCGGGGATCGAGAGCACCACGGCGCCCGCCATCATGGCCCCGAAGGGGTTCGCTGTGGAGGCGGCGATGTTCGAGATGAAGTTGGCGAGCGACACCGCGAGCGGCTGCATCGACGCCTCCTTGGTGATCAGGAACGGCCAGAGGAATTCGTTCCACGGGCCGATGAAGCTCACCAGCACCACCGTCATCAACGCCGGGCGCACCAAGGGCAGCGCGATGTTCCACAGCACGCGAAGGTCACCCGCTCCGTCGATCCGCGCGGCATCGAACAGCTCACGAGGCAGCTGCAGGAAGTACTGCCGGAAGATCACGACCGCCGTCGAGCTGATGAAGAACGGCAGGATCATCCCCAGATAGTTGTCCGAGAGCCCGAAGTCCCGGGCGATCATGACGTAGAGCGGGATCATCAGCAGCTGGAACGGCACGACTTGGACGAGCAGCGCCATGGCGAAGATCGTGCCGCGGCCCCGCCAGTGCAGGATGGCGAGGGCATAGCCGGCCAGCACCCCGAACACGACCGTGCCGATCAGGACTCCCGCGGTGAAGATGCCCGAGTTCGCGAGCCCCTGGATCAGGTTGATGCGCTCGTTGATGTCGGTGTAGTTCTGCAGCGTCAGGTTCGCCGGGTCGGGAAACGCCCCGGCGACGGTCGGGTTGAGGACCGCCTGGAAGGAGCCGACCACCATGTAGTAGAAGGGGAAGAGGAAGACGATGGCCCCGATGCTCAGCACGATGTACTGGGCGACCTTGCCGCCGAGTGCGCGCTTCATGACTCCTCACCTCCGACGAGGCGGCGCTGGATCGCCGCGATGATCAGCACGAGGATGATCAGGATGACCCCGATCGCGGCCGCGATGGAGGGATTGCCCTGCTCGATGCCCCGCTGGTACATCAAGAGGACCGGCGACGCGGACGCTCCGTTGGGCCCGCCGCCGCCGGTCAGCAGATAGGGCTCGGTGAAGAGGTTCGCGCCCGTGATCGTCGCCAGCAGCAGCACGAGAAGGGTCGCCGGCCGCACACCCGGCACGGTCACGGAGAAGAATCCCCGGATCTTGCCCCCGCCGTCCATCGAGACGGACTCGTAGAGCTCGTTCGGGACGTTCTGCAGCGCCGAGAGGTAGAGCAGGATGTAGAACCCCAGCCCCTTCCACGTGACGAACAGCGCGATCGTCGGCATGGCGAGCTGCGCGTTCACCAGCCACGACGGATCCGGCGCGAGCGGGCCGAGGACGTTGTTGACCAGGCCGTTCTTCGAGAAGAGGAACAGCCAGACGGCGACCACGGCGACGGAAGCCGTCACGAACGGGACGTAGTAGCTGACCCGGAAGAAGGTGCGGGCGTGCACGATCTTGTTGAGCGCCGTCGCGAGCAGCAGCGAGAGCACGACCGTGAGCGGAACGTTGATGACGAGGAACACCCCGACGTTGCGGAACGACTGCCAGACAGCGGGGTCCTGGAGCACCTCCACGTAGTTGTCGAGCCCCACGAATTCACGTTCGACGTTCGCGCCGGGAGCGGCGAAGAAGTAGTCCTGGAACGACATCCACACGACGAAGACGATCGGGTAGGCGAAGACGACCGCCACGAAGATGACGTACGGCGCAGCGAGCAGTGCACCGATCGGGTTCTCACCCAGCAGCCGCCGTCGCGGACGGCGGTCGGCAGTCGGCGCGGGGACTTCCGTCCCCCCGCCGCGGCCGGGCCGGCCGGGGGTGCCCCCGGTCCGGCTGGCCGCGTCGGAACTGGCGACGGTCATCTCAGTCTCCTGCTGCCAGCTCGTCGATCTTCGCCGCGGTGTCGGAGAGGAACGAGTCGATGTCGTTCTCGCCGAAGATCACGGCCTTGGAATACCCGTCACGGAACGTCTGCCAGATCTCGATCGAGTTGCTGACGTTCGGCACCTCGACGGTGCGCGATGCCTGGTCGCCGAACTGCGTGTAGGCGGGGTTCGCCTCGAAGTAGTCGGGATAGGTCGCCGTCAGGTCCTGCCGGAGCGGCATCTGCCCGGTCTCTTCGAGCCACTTGCCGTCCTGCTCTTCACTCGTCGCGAACTTCAGCACCTCCCACGCCGTGCCCTTGTTCTTGCATGCGGTGAACAGGCCGATGTTCTTGGCGTCGCTGAACGTGTACGTGTCCTCAGGGGCGGTGCCGTCTTCGGTGGGGACCGGCACAGCTCCCCAGTTCACCTTGTCGCCGTACACGGCGATCGCCCACGGTCCCACGATCGCCATCGTCGAGATGCCGTCGGCGAAGGAGTCGCCCTTGGTACGCCTCGTTGCCCGCGAGCTTCTCGTCGTACAGGGTGCGCCAGAAGTTCGAGACCGCCTTGCCGTTCTCGTCGTTGAAGGTGGCCTTGCCGTCCTCGACGAGCAGCGTTCCGCCCGTCTGGGCCGCGTACAGCGGGTAGAAGTCGAACCAGGGCTGGTAGAACTCGCTCGTCGGCGACGGGTTGATCGCGTAATCCGCGACCCCGGCCTCAACGAGGGTGCGCGACGTCGCGAGGAAATCGTCGTACGTCGACAGCGCGGGATTCTCGGGGTCGAGGCCCGCCTGCTGGAACATGTCCTTGTTGTAGAAGATCATCACCGGGTTGGACTTCCACGGCAGCTGGTAGAAGTCGCCGTCCTCCGAGCGGTACTGGTCCGCCAGGTCGCCGCTGCGCTCGGTGATGTACGAGTCGCCGTCCTCGAAGTCCGAGAGGTCGACGAGGCCACCCTGCTTCTGGAAGCCGGGCACCGCCGCCGGTGACGTGTTGAAGACGAGACAGGGCGCGTTGCCCGCGGTGATCGCCGCGGTGATCGACTCCTCGCTCGAGGCGCCGGCGGGGATCTCCTGCGCCTTGATCTGCTCGTCGGGGTGCTCGTCGTTCCAGGCCTTCACCATCTGCTTGCCCCAGGCGATCTCGGCCTCGTTGTTGGAGTACCAGATGGTGATGTCGCCCGTGGCTTTCAAGTCGTCGGCGGAAGTGCCGCCTCCGCCTGCACCGCAGGCGGTCAGGGCGAGGGCGGATGCTGCAGCCCCCGCGGCGATGAGAATGCGTCGTCGCATGTCGTGCTCCTTGTCATCGGCGGCTACGTGCCGCGTTCATCGTTCGGCGCTGGCCCGGTGGAGTCGCGCACGGCGAGGGTCGGTGCGGGAAGACGGACATGCACGGGCTCCTTGCCCTCGATCGCGTCGAGGAGCGTGCGTGCGCTGACCGTCCCCCACGAGCGGGCGTCGGTGGCGACGCTCGTGAGTGCGGGGTGGAGGTATCGGCCGACCTCGGTGTCGTCGAAGCCGGTGATCGAGAGGTCGCGCGGGACCACGAGGCCACGGCGCTGCGCGACCCCCTGCCCGGCGAGCGCCATGTGGTCGTTCGAGTACACGATCGCCGTCGGAGGCTCGTTGCTCGAGAGCAGCGACTCGGTGGCAGCCGCCCCGGCATGGGCGCTGAAGTCCGTCTCGATGGACTCTGCGTCGACGCCTGCGGCGGCGGCCGCCTCGTGGAAGGCGGTCCGGCGATGCTGGGCGTGCAGCATCCCATCCGGTCCGGCGACGTGCGCGAGCCGGCGGTGCCCCAGACCGACGAGATGATCGACGGCCGCACGGATGCCGCACCCGTCGTCGACCGAGACGCTCGAGAAGGGGCTCTCCATATCGGGCTCGCCCAGCGTCACTGCGGCCAGGCCGAGATCCCGCAGAAGCCCGATCCGCTCGTCGTGCGACCGCAGGTCGGTGACGATGACGCCGTCGACGCGCTTGTCGGTCACGAGGGCCCGGTAGGTGGCGTGCTCCTGCCGGCCCGGCGTCGCGACGGCGAGCACCAGCACCTGACCCGACACCGAGAACGCGTCCTCGACACCGGCGATGAACGAGTGGAAGAACGGGTCCGCGGCGATGACGTCGGGACTGCGGCCGATCACGAGCCCGCACGCGAAGGAGCGACCCGTGCTCAGGGAACGCGCGGGCCTGCTCGGCGTCCAACCCAGCTCACGGGCGACCTCGAGGATGCGGTCGCGCGTCTCGGGCGAGACGCCCGGGCGATCGTTGAGCGCGAACGACACGAGGCCCTTGCTGACTCCGGCCCGGCGTGCGACGTCGGCGATCGTCGGCTGCGTCGCTGCCATCGGTCACCTCCACGTGAGCCGCTCCCGGGCCCCGCCCGCGAGTTCCCCTCCGACTAAACCGGTTCAGGGTGGGACTCGTAACCCCCTTGCATCGCGCTCCGAACGGCGCTACGCGCGCGCACCAGCCGGCATCGTGTCTTTCGACAGGGAACTCTGGCCGCCGAGTGTGCGGCCGGTTCACGTCGAGAAGGCGCACGGTCGACGACAGTGCGCACTGTCTGCAGAAAGGCGTTGCGGCAGCGCCGGCGGTGCGCCGGCGAGGGATGCCGCCGGCAGCGCCCGGCGGTCAGTGGAAGAAGTGGCGCTCGCCCGTGAAGAACATCGTGACGCCCGCCTCGCGAGCGGCCTCGATGACCTCGCTGTCGCGGACCGAGCCGCCGGGCTGGACGATCGCCGCCACCCCCGCGTCGAGGAGCACCTGAGGTCCGTCTGCGAACGGGAAGAACGCATCGGATGCCGCTACCGAGCCCGCCGCGCGGTCGCCGGCACGCTCGACAGCCAGTCGGCACGAGTCGACGCGGTTGACCTGACCCATGCCGATGCCGACGGTCGCGGAGTTCTTCGCGAGCACGATCGCGTTGGACTTGACGGCCCGGCAGGACTTCCAGGCGAAGATGAGGTTCTCCATGTCCTCGTCCGCCGGGCGCTCCCCGGAGACGAGCTGCCAGTCCTTGGCGACCGACTCGATGTCGTCGGGGAAGCGGTCGGCATCCTGCAGCAGCAGGCCACCCGAGACGAGCCGGACGTCCATGGGCTCCTCCTGCCAGTCGGCGGGCATCTGCAGGACGCGCAGGTTCTTCTTCAGCTTGAAGACCTCGAGGGCCTCGGGCGCGAAGTCGGGGGCGATGATCACCTCGGTGAAGATGTCACGCAGGTTCTCGGCCATCTTCAGCGTTACGGTGCGGTTGGCCGCGATGACGCCGCCGAATGCAGACACGGGGTCGCACTCGTGCGCGCGCAGGTGGGCGCTCGCGATCGGATCGAGCGCATTCGGTGCCGCGACGGCGATCCCGCAGGGGTTCGCGTGCTTGATGATCGCCACGGCGGGCTTCACCATGTCGAACGCGGCGCGGAGGGCGGCATCGGCATCGACGTAGTTGTTGTACGACATCTCCTTGCCCTGCAGCTGCCTGGCCTGCGCGATGCCGTGGCCTCCGGCTCGCGTGTAGATGGCCGCTCGCTGGTGGGAGTTCTCGCCGTAGCGCAGGATCGACTGGCGCTCGGCCTTGATCGTGAGGTGCTGCGGCAGGTTGGGTTGGCCGAGCGTCTGCTCGGCGAACCAGGTGGCGACCGCGCGGTCGTACTCGCACGTGTGGGCGAAGGCGCGCGCGGCGAGCTCGCGCCGCTGCGAGAGCGTCGTTCCGCCCGAGCCCAGCGCCTCGATGATGGCGGGGTACGACTCGGGGGCCACGACGATCGCGACGTTCGCGAAGTTCTTCGCCGACGCGCGGACCATCGCGGGGCCGCCGATGTCGATCTGCTCGACGACGTCATCGCCTTCCGCGCCCGAGGCGACGGTCTCGACGAAGGGGTAGAGGTTCACCACGACCAGTTCGAACGGATCGATGTGCAGCTCTGCCAGCTGGCGCTCGTGATCCTCGAGCCGAAGGTCGGCGAGCAGTCCCGCGTGGACTCCCGGGTGCAGCGTCTTGACGCGGCCGTCGAGCGACTCGGGGAATCCGGTGACGCTCGCGACGTCGACGACGGTGATGCCGGCATCCCGGATCAGCGAGGCCGAGCCGCCGGTCGACACGATCTCGACACCGGCGGCGTCGAGCGCCTGAGCGAGCTCGAGGAGGCCCGACTTGTCGCTCACCGAGATGAGCGCGCGCCGCACCGGCACGAGGTCGCGGTCGCGGTAGAGGGACGGGTCGTGGCTGGGTCCGGCCATAAGAGGACTCCTCAGGATCGGGTCGTGCGCGGAGAGTTGGCGGTGCCGGGGAACGGCTGGTCAGGAGGGAGCGGATGCTGAGGCCGCTGCCAGATCGAGCTCGCCCGTCGCGATGCGGCGGACGACATCGATCAGCAGGCGCCGCTCGACGGGCTTGATGCGCTCGTGAAGGCTGTGCAGGTCGTCGCCCGGCAGCACCGGGACGCGCTCCTGGGCGACGATCGGGCCCGTGTCGACGCCGTCGTCGACGACGATGACGCTCGCCCCGGTCTGGACGACGCCCGCCTCGAGGGCGTCGCGCACGGCGTGCGCCCCGGGGAACTCGGGGAGATAGGCGGGGTGCGTGTTGATGAGGCTCGGCGACCAGGCATCCACGACGGCCGAGGGCAGCAGACGCATGAGGCCGCTCAGGACGACCAGGTCGGGCTTCCACACCGCGAGCTGAGCGGCGAGCTCGGCACCCCACTCGTCGCGCGTGTCGAACTCGCGCCAGGGGACGAGGAATGTCGGGATGCCGTAATCCTCGGCGTGCGAGAAGCCCTCGGCTTCGCGATCGGCGCCGACGACGACGATCCGCGCGGGGAAGTCGGGGTCGGCCGCCGCGTCGAGCAGGGCCCGGAGATTGGACCCCGTACCCGAGATGAGGACGGCGACCGAGAGCACGCCTCTAGTCTACCGACGACGCCTCGCCGCCCGTGTCCGGCGGCTTCGGAAGGTCGATCGGCGCGGTGTCGGCATCCGGGTCGACACCCGTCGGGGCCGGCGATACCGCCGGCCGGTCGGATGCCGCGGGTTCCGGCAGCGGCGGCGCGGTTGGCTGGTCGGATGCCGCGGGTTCCGGCAGCGGGGGCGCGGTCGGCAGTGGTGGCGGACTGGCGAGCGCCGGGGGCTCGCAACGGTCGGCGTCTCAGTCCGCGCAGCCGCGGCCTCGGGCACCGCTCCAGCCTCGGGCACCGGTCCGGCCTCGGGTGCCGGCCGCGACAGGCCGGATGTGGTCGAGCCGACGGCCATCGAGGCGGGCAGCCCGGGACCGGCCGAGACGGGTTCGGGCACCGACGGTGGCGTGGCGATCACGCCCTCATCGGAAGACTCGGGGGTGGATCCTTCGCGCGGAGAGGCATCCGTCGTCGTGGCATCGTCCCCCGTCGCGTGACGTCGTTCGGAGGCGGACCGGGCCGACAGCAGCATGATCGCGGCGCCGAGCAGGACTTCCAGACCCGCAGCGAGCGCGACCGGACCCGGGCTCGGCCCCACGTGAGCGAAGCGTCCAGGGCCGAGTGAGCCCGAGGCGAAGACCGCGAGCACCGCCGCAGCGCCTGCGGTCAGCGCCGCCACGGCGACCGCCACGACGAGGCGCGGCAGGAAGGGCTCCACGAGGTGCTCCTCGCGGCGCGGCCAGACCGTCGACGTCTCGACCGGCGGCTGGGGCGCGGGCTGCGCCATGTGGGAGCGCGCGAGCCAGCCCGCGAATGCGCCGACGCCGATCGGGATCAGCACCACCAGCAGGAGCCACGGGCTCGACGATTCGGGGATGAGGCCGAGCGCGGGAATCCCGGGCAGCACGCCGGCCTGGGTGCCGGACGGTGAGACGGCAGTCCCCTCGCCGACCGAGAATCCCGGGCCCGTCATGAACGAGACGCCCCACACGACGAGCGTCGGCAGGTAGGCGAACTGGGCGAGGGTCACCACGACCGCACCCAGCACGTCGAAGTTTCCGGCCTGATAGAGCGCGACGATGTCGCCGGCGCGCACCAGGAAGGCGACGGCGAGCGAGAGCGCCCCGGCGCCGATGAGTCCGACGACCGCCGCCGCCGAGGCGCGGACACGTCACTCCGGGGACGACACCCCAGCCGCCGCGGAGAATCCTCGATGCGGTCCCGAAGCGCGGGCGAGCCATCCCTCGGACGCTTCACGCCACTCCGTCACGACGCCGCCCGCGAGGGCGGGGACGGCGAAGAGCAGCGTCGGAAAGAGCACGGACTGCCAGAGCGGCGCCCCGGCCACGGCGTTCTGCGAAGTCGTCCCGATCAGCGAGGCGAGCACCCCCGTGACCAGGGCCGACGTGACGACTCCCACGCTCCACGCGCCGGCCCGCGACGCGCGCGTCCCGGAGCGCCAGGCGAAGATCGCCGTGAACGTGGCGAACGCGAGCGGAGCGAGCGAGAGGACGAAGGATGCCGCGTCCTCGGCGATCCCCGCTTCTGCGAGGTAGTCGCCCGCCAGCGAGATCTGGAAGGGCACGAGGTGCCCGAGCTGCCAGATGACCGCGCTGGCCGGCCAGAGGCTGGCCCAGTCGGCGGTGTCACCCAGAGCGAAGATCCACAGGAGCGTGAGGGGCGCCAGGGTAGCGCCGATCCCCACGGCGACCGCGATGGCGGCGTCGAACGCGGAGAGGAAGAGGACGATGAGGCGATGCATGCCCTGACGACCCTACCCAGCGCCGGGAGCCCCTCTCTGCGGACGCGCCCCGGTGCCGGGATCGGCTCTACGACTCGATCGGCTCGAGGAGGAAGACCGCGATGAGGCGATCGGTCTTGGTCTGGTACTTCTCGTAGTCCGGCCAGGCCTCGACCGCGCGCGCCCACCACTCCGTGCGCTCGTCCCCCGACAGCTCGCGGGCGCAGGTAGTCGCGCTTGACCGCCCCGTCCTGCAGCTCGACATGCGGGTTCTTGCGCAGGTTCCAGTACCACTGGGGTGCTTCCGGAGCTCCGCCGCGGGAGGCGACGACCGCGTAGCGCCCGTCGTGCTCGACGCGCATGAGCGCGGTCTTGCGCAGTGCGCCGGTCTTCGCGCCGACGGTGGTCAGGACGATGATCGGCTTGCCGCGCAGAAGGTTGGCCTCGGCGCCGCCGCTCGCCTCGAACGCCTCGGCCTGCTTGCGGGCCCAATCGGACGTGGACGGAACATACTCTCCGGTCAGTGGCATGCAGACACTCTAATGTCGAGAGTCGGAGGTCCACCCGTGAGCACAGCGCCAACGACCGCATCCGACGTCGCCGAACCTCGAGGTCGACTCGACCGCTTCTTCGAGATCACCCGCCGCGGCTCGACACCGGGCAGCGAGGTGCGCGGCGGCATCGTGACGTTCGTGACGATGGCCTACATCGTCATCCTCAATCCGATCATCCTGTCGGGCTCGCCCGATGTCGCCGGCGACAGCCTCGGATTCGAGCAGGTCGCCGCCGTGACCGCGCTGACGGCGGGTGCGATGACGATCCTGTTCGGCCTCGTCTCGCGGCTGCCGTTCGCCTTCGCCGCAGGCCTCGGCATCAATTCGTTCCTCGCGGTGAGCGTCGTGCGCGACGTCACGTGGCCCGAGGCGATGGGCCTGGTCATGGTGAATGGGCTGATCATCGTCATCCTGGCCGCGACCGGCCTGCGCCGGCTCATCTTCGATGCGGTCCCGGTCCAGCTGAAGACGGCGATCACGGTCGGCATCGGCCTCTTCATCGCTTTCATCGGCTTCGTCGATGCGGGGTTCGTCACCTCCACCGGGGTCGCGTCACCTCCGGTCGGTCTCGGGATCGACGGGTCGATCGCGTCGGTCCCGACACTGCTGTTCGTCGTGACGCTGCTGCTGTGCGCCGTGCTGATGGCTCTCCGTGTGCGGGCGGCGCTGCTCATCGGACTCGTCGTCGGCACGGTCCTCGCCGTCGTCGTGGAGTCGATCTGGAACTTCGGCCCGGCCGACGCGGAGTCGAACCCCACCGGCTGGCGCCTGACCGTGCCTCAGCTTCCCGAGAGCTGGATCAGCGTGCCCGATCTCAGCCTCGTCGGGCAGGTGGATCCCCTCGGAGCCTTCGTCAGCATCGGCGCCCCTGCGGCGATCGGGCTCATCTTCACCCTCGTGTTCACCAACTTCTTCGATGCCATGGGCACGATGACCGGGCTCTCGCGCGAATCGGGGCTCGCCGACGCCAAGGGAGACTTCCCGCGCCTGCGCTCCGCCCTGATCGTCGAAGGCGTCGGCGCCGTGGCCGGCGGCTTCACCTCGTCGTCCTCGAACACCGTCTTCGTCGAATCGGCCTCCGGCATCGGCGAAGGCGCGCGCACCGGGATGGCGAACCTCGTGACCGGCATCCTGTTCCTGCTCGCCATGTTCCTGACGCCGCTCACGACGATCGTCCCGTCAGAGGTCGCCGCCGCCGCCCTCGTCATCGTCGGATCGCTCATGATGGCGCAGATCCGCCACGTCGATCTCACCGAGCTGTCGACGCTGATCCCGGTCTTCCTCACGGTGACGGTCATGCCCTTCACGTACTCGATCGCGAACGGCATCGGAGCGGGCTTCATCTCGTGGGTCGTCATCCGATCGCTGTCCGGCAAGGCGAAGGAGATCAGCCCGCTGCTGTGGATCGTCGCCGCGGGCTTCGTCGTCTACTTCGCGCGCGGCCCGATCGCTGCGGCGCTGGGCGGATAGCAGCTCCAGGGAAGCGATGACGGATGCCGCAGCATCCGTCATCCGAACCCCACGCACGACGAAGGGGCCCCGCGAACGGGACCCCTTCGTGACAGTGCTGCCGAACGGCTGGGCTACAGGCCCCGAATGATCTCGCGCATCAGATCCGCGGTCTCGGACGGCGTCTTGCCGACCTTGACTCCGGCGGCCTCGAGGGCCTCCTTCTTGGCCTGCGCGGTGCCCGCCGAGCCCGAGACGATGGCGCCGGCGTGGCCCATCGTCTTGCCCTCGGGAGCGGTGAAGCCCGCCACGTAGCCGACGACCGGCTTGGTGACGTTGGCCTTGATGAAGTCGGCCGCGCGCTCTTCGGCGTCGCCGCCGATCTCGCCGATCATCACGATCGCCTTGGTCTCGGGGTCGGCCTCGAACGCGGCGAGCGCGTCGATGTGCGTGGTGCCGATGATCGGGTCGCCGCCGATGCCGATGGCGGTCGAGAAGCCGATCTCGCGCAGCTCGTACATCATCTGGTAGGTCAGGGTGCCCGACTTCGACACGAGGCCGATCGGGCCCTTGCCGGTGATGTTCGCCGGGGTGATGCCGACGAGCGCCTCACCCGGCGTGATGATGCCGGGGCAGTTCGGGCCGATGATGCGGGTGGTGTTGCCCTTCGACTGCGCGTAGGCCCACGCCTCGGCGGTGTCGCCGACGGGAACACCCTCGGTGATCACGACGAGCAGGGGGATCTCGGCGTCGATGGCCTCGACCATCGCGTCCTTCGTGAAGGCGGGCGGCACGAACGCGATCGACACGTCGGCACCGGTCTTCTCGATCGCCTCGGCGACCGAGGCGAAGACGGGCAGTTCGACGGCGTTGCCGTCGGCATCGTGGTGCAGCACCGTGGTGCCGGCCTTGCGGGCGTTCACGCCGCCGACGACCTGGGTGCCGGCCTTCAGCATGAGCGCCGTGTGCTTGGTGCCTTCGCCGCCGGTGATGCCCTGGACGATGACCTTGGAGTCCTTGTCAAGAAAGATCGACATGTTCGTTGTCCCTTATGCGTTCGCGAGCTCGGCGGCCTTGTCGGCGCCCTCGTCCATGGTCTCGGCCAGCGTCACCAGCGGGTGGTTCGCGTCGCGGAGGATCGCGCGGCCCTCCTCGACCTTGTTGCCGTCGAGGCGGACGACGAGCGGCTTCGAGGCGCTCGAGCCGAGCTCGGCCAGCGCGCCGACGATGCCCTTGGCGACCGCGTCGCACGCGGTGATGCCGCCGAAGACGTTGACGAAGACGCTCTTGACCTGCGGGTCGCCGAGGATGACGTCCAGGCCCGCGGCCATGACCTCGGCCGACGCGCCGCCGCCGATGTCGAGGAAGTTGGCGGGCTTCACGCCGCCGTGGTTCTCACCGGCGTAGGCGACGACGTCGAGCGTCGACATGACCAGGCCCGCACCGTTTCCGATGACGCCCACCTCGCCGTCGAGCTTGACGTAGTTGAGGTCGTTCTCCTTGGCCTTCGCCTCGAGCGGGTCGGCCGCATCCTTGTCTTCGAGGAGCGCGTGGCCCGCGTGACGGAAGTCGGCGTTCTCGTCGAGCGAGACCTTGCCGTCGAGGGCGATGATCTCGCCGTCCTCCGAGAGGATCGAGCGGGTTGACCTCGACCAGCGTCGCGTCCTCGCCCTTGTAGACCTCGAAGAGCTTGACGAAGACGTCCGCGACCTTGGGGGCCAGCTCGTCGTCGAAGTTCGCCGCCTTGGCGATCTCGAGGGCCTTCGCCGCGTCGATGCCCGTCAGCGGGTCGACCTCGATGCGCGCGAGCGCCTCGGGCTTCTCGACGGCGAGCACCTCGATCTCCATGCCGCCCTCGACGCTCGCGAGCGACAGGTAGGAGCGGTTCGCGCGGTCGAGCAGCACCGAGAAGTAGTACTCCTTGTCGATGCGGGCGCCCGCGGCGATCATCACGCGCTTGACGACGTGGCCCTTGATGTCGAGGCCGAGGATCGCCTTGGCGGCCTCGTACGCCTCGTCGGGGTTCTTGGCGACCTTGACGCCGCCGGCCTTGCCGCGGCCTCCGGTCTTGACCTGCGCCTTGACGACGACGACGCCGCCGAGCTTCTCGGCGGCGGCCTTCGCCTCCTCAGGGGTGTCGGCGATGAGGCCCGGCAGCACCGGCACCCCGTACTTCTCGAAGAGATCGCGTGCCTGGTACTCGTACAGATCCACAGTGCAGTCCTCCGCTGGGGCGAATGTGGGGAAAGGCCAGAAGATCTCTCGATATCAAGAGATCGACCAGTATCCGAGCCTACTACCGCTCGCCGGCCGGCCGTTCCGCGGTCGGCTCCGGGCGCGATTCGGGTGCCGCGGCCGCGGCGCCGAGGCTCCCTAGCGGCGCCACACTGGCTCGACCCATGAGCGACACCGCTCCGCCCGCCGCGGACGCCACGCCGTCGTCGCCGCGGCTCTCGATCTGTTCGACGGCCAGGGCTTCGAGGCCACCTCCGTGGAGCAGATCGCGCAGGCCGCCGGCATCTCGCGGTCGCACGTTCTTCCGGCAGTTCGGCGGCAAGGACGACGTCGTCTTCGCCGACCACGAGCTGCTGCTCGACGGTCTGCGCGCACTAGCTCGCGCAGCCGCACGATGACCCGTGGGCGGCCGTGTGCGAGGCATCCATCTGGGTGTTCAAGCAGTTCACCGCCGATCCCGAGCTCGCGCGCCGCCGGTACGCCGTCGTCCGCAGGCGTCCCCGCCCTGCGCGAGCGCGAGATCGTGACGGTCTTCCGCTACGAGCGGCTCTTCGACGACTACCTGCGCGAGGCGCTTCCCGGGCTCGATCCGCTCGACGCCGTCGGCTTCGCGGCGCTCGTGACCGCGGTGCACAACCACGTGCTCCGCCAGCTGCTGCGCGGCTCGAAGCGCGTGCCCGTGTCGGTGCTGCGCAACGCGCTCGACGACGTGCTGCGCCGCTTCGGGGTGCACCCCGACGAGGCGGATGCCGCGCGAGGACGACCTGGTCGTGGCGGTCTTCCCGCGACGGATGCCGAAGGCCGAGCTCGCGCGAAGGCTCGGCGAGACGCCTCGAGCTGACGTCGAAGATCACCCACCGCAGGCCGTGAAGTCGCCGCCCCACGGCGTCTGGCACGGGCGGTAGCGTCGAGCCATGAGCACTGTGGAAACCTCGCCGCCCGCACCCTGGTTCACGTCCAGGACGCCGAGCGGTCGTCACCGCCCTTCGGCACCGACCGCGATCGCGGGCTGACCCAGGCCGAGGCCGCCCGTCGCCTCGCCGAGCACGGGCCCGAACTCGATCGCCGCCGAGCCGTCGCCGTCGCTCTGGCAGGTGGCGCTGGGCGCAGGTCGATCGACCCGATGAACGTCATGCTCGTCACGTCGCGGTCATCAGCCTCTTCATCGATCAGGTCAGCGTCGGCATCCTGGTCGGCGATCCTCGTCATCCTGAACGTCGTTCCTGGGCGCCAGCCAGGAGCTCAAGGCGAAGGCCTCCGTCGACGCGCTGTCGAAGATGCAGATCCCGCAGGCCCGCGTCTTCCGCGACGGCACGCTCGTGCAGATCGACGCGTCGACGCTCGTCCCCGGCGACATCGTGGCCCTCGAGGCCGGCGAGATCGTCCCCGCCGACGGCCGGATCCTGCGCTCGGCGACCCTCGAGACGCAGGAGGCCGCCCTGACGGGCGAGAGCGCGCCGATCCCGAAGGATGCCGCGACGATCACCGACCCCGAGACGACCCTCGGCGACCGCGCGAACATGGTGTTCCAGAACACCCAGGTCACCCGCGGGCACCGCGACGATCGTCGTCACCGACACGGGCATGACCACCCAGATGGGCCGCATCGCGTCGATGCTGTCGGCCGTGAAGCCGGCGAAGTCGCCGCTGCAGCGCGAGCTCGACTCGCTGACCGGCGTGCTCGGCTGGATCGCGTGGGGCGCCGTCGCGATCATCGTCATCACCGGCCTGCTGCGCGGCCAGGAGATCACCTCCGTCGTCCTGCTCGGCATCTCGATGGCGATCTCGGCGATCCCGACCGGCATGCCGTCGTTCGTGCAGGCGATGCTCTCGTTCGGCTCGCGGCAGCTCGCCGAGCACAACGCGGTCGTGAAGAACCTCACGGATGTCGAGACGCTCGGCGCGACGAGCGCCATCAACTCCGACAAGACCGGCACGCTCACGATGAACGAGATGACGGTCGAGTCGCTCTACCTCGCGGGCGAGTGGTTCACGGTCGCCGGCAACGGCTACGAGAAGGCGGGCGAGATCCGCCGCGTCGCGGGCACGCCGAACCCCGACTTCACCACCCTCGCGCTCGGGCTGACGCTCTGCAGCGACGCCACCGTGACCGACGACGGCGTCGTCATCGGCGACCCGACCGAGGCCGCGCTCGTCGTGCTGGCCGCCAAGATGGGCGCCGACGCCGAGCTGACCCGCGCCGCAGTACCCGCGCGCGGCGGAGGTGCCCGTTCGACTCCGAGTACAAGTTCATGGCGACCTTCCACGAGATCCCGCAGGACGGCGCGACCCGCCTCATCGGGCTCGTCAAGGGCGGTCCGGATGTCGTCCTCGACCGCTGCTCGACGGTGCTGACCGCCGACGGCCCGGTGTCCATCGACGAGAAGCGGCAGGCCGTCCTCGACGCCAACCGCAGCCTCTCGGAGCAGGGGCTGCGCGTGCTCGCCTTCGCGTTCCGCCGCTTCGAGCCGGGCACGCCGGTGCCCGCCGACCCGATGGCCGAGGTCAAGGACCTCACCCTCGTCGGGACTCGTCGGCATCATCGACCCGCTGCGCCCGTCGTCGAAGGAGGCCGTGCGCATCGCGCGCGAGGCCGGCATCGAGGTCCGCATGATCACGGGCGACCACGCCATCACGGCCGCCGCGATCGGCGCGAAGCTCGGCCTCGGTCCGGGCGCCGCGAGCGGCGCCGAGATCCAGGCGATGACCGACGACGAGCTCAAGGCCGCACTTCCGAACCTCCACGTCTTCGGCCGCGTGACGCCGGAAGACAAGCTGCGCCTCGCTCGCCTCATGCAGGAGAACGGCGACGTCGTCGCGATGACCGGTGACGCCGTCAACGACGCCGCCGCCCTCAAGCAGGCCGACATCGGCGTCGCGATGGGCTCCGGCAGCGAGGTGACGAAGCAGGCGGGCAAGATGATCCTCGTCGACGACAACTTCGGCACCCTCGTCACCGCGGTGCGGCTGGGCCGCGCGATCTACGACAAGATCGTCAGCTACGTCCGCTACCAGATGTCGCAGCTGTTCTCGCTCGTGCTGCTCTTCCTCGTCGCGAGCCTGTTCAACATCAACCAGCGGCGTTCCGCTGCAGCCGATCATGATCCTGTTCCTGAACTTCTTCGTGGCGATCTTCCCGGTCATCGTGATCCTCCAGGACCCCGTGCCCGACGGGATCATGCAGAAGCCGCCGCGCGACCCGAAGAAGACCATCGCCAACGGCGGAGCCGTCATCCTGTGGTTCGTCTACGGCGGCCTGCTGTTCCTGATGACCCTCGTCCCGCTGCTGCTCTACCCCGACCTGCTGAGCCCGACCGAGCCGAACGTCCCCGTCACGATGACCTTCGTGGTCGCCGCCTTCGGCGCGTCCTCGGCGGACTCGCGATGCGACGCGACCCGGATGCCGGCCTCAACGCGCCGATCCTCTCGGCGATGAAGTGGCTGTCGATCCCGCTCGCGCTGACCGTCGCCGCGGTCGAGCTCCCCTTCCTGCAGAACCTCATCCTGACCACCTCGCTGAGCGGTGACCAGTGGCTCATCTGCATCGGCCTCGCCGTCGTCGTCCCGCTGTTCGTCGAGGTCGAGAAGTGGATCCGGCGGCGCCGGATCGCCAAGCGCGCGGCGGTGGTCAAGGGCTGACGCCCGCGGCGGCTCGTACGGCAGGATCGTACGCGGAGGTCGCATGCGCATCACGGGAGCAGTACTCGAGCAGTCCGGAGCCGCGGCGCCGTTCGCCGTCTCGAAGCCGTTCACGATCGGAGAGCTCGAGCTCGATCCGCCAGGGCCCGGCGAGCTGCTGGTCCGCATCGAGGCTGCCGGGGTCTGCCATTCCGACCTGAGCGTCGTCGACGGCAACCGGGTGCGTCAGACCCCCATGCTCCTCGGTCACGAGGCGAGCGGAATCGTCGAGGAGCTCGGCGCGGGCGTGGTGGACATCGCACCGGGCGACCGCGTCGTGATGACGTTTCTTCCGCGCTGCGGCGAATGCGACGGATGCCGCACCGACGGCCGGCTGCCGTGTGCGCGCGGCACCGAAGCCAACAATGCGGGCACGCTGGTGGGAGGAGGCATCCGCCTGCACAGGATCGGGCCCGACGGATCCCCGCAGCACGTCCACCACCACCTGGGCGTCTCGGCCTTCGCCACGCACGCCGTCGTGAGCCGCACCTCGGTCGTCCCCGTCCCGGCGGATGTGCCACCCGACGTCGCCGCTCTCCTCGGCTGCGCCGTTCTGACCGGCGGCGGAGCCGTCCTCAACGCCGGGCGCCCGCAACCCGGCGATCGCATCGCCGTCGTGGGGCTCGGCGGCGTCGGCATGGCCGCTCTCCTCGTGGCGGTCGCGCTCGGTCATGAGGTCATCGGCATTGACGCGGTGCCCTCCAAGCTGGACCTGGCGCTCGAGCTCGGCGCCACCGAGGCGGTCGGGCCGGCAGAGGCACTCGACCGTGGAATCCGCGCCCCGGTGGTCATCGAGGCCGCCGGAGCGGTGCGGGCATTCGAGACCGCGCTTGCGGTCACAGCACCGGGCGGCACGACCGTCACTGTCGGCCTCCCCTCTCCGGACGCCCGGGCGAGCGTCTCCCCCCTCGTGCTGACGGCCGAGGCGCGGACGATCGTGGGCAGCTATCTGGGCTCTGCTGTCCCGGCTCGCGACATCCCCCGCTATGTCGAGCTGTGGCGGGCGGGCAGGCTGCCGCTCGAGCGACTCGTGTCGTCGCGGATCCGGCTCGGCGACCTGGACGGCGCAATGGACCGACTCGCCTCGGGAGCAGAGCTGCGACAGCTCATCACGATGGCGCCCTGAGACTCAGTCCTGCAGTTTATGACACTGAGTTCCAGTAGAATCGGTGCGGAATGCATCTGCACCGACCCTGGAGGCTGCCATGACCGACTTCACCGCGCGCCCCGGCGAGGGCGCCGACGGCTATGACGTCACGCGCCGCCTCGGCACCGACTACTACGCCGTCTTCGCCGACATCCCCGAGGCGGACCGCGCCGTCTGGCAGCGTGCGCAGGGGTTCGTCGACGAGGTGGGCGACCGGATGCTGGACGCCTGGGACCGCGCCGAGTACCCGCTCGATCTCGCCCGACGCCTGGGCGAGCTCGATCTGCTGAACGACGGGATCGACCATCCTGACCTGACGCCCTTCTCGCCGCTGGCCGCCGGCCTGGTCAACATGGAGGTCTCGCGCGGGGACGGGTCGCTCGGAACGGTCATCGCCGTGCAGGGCGGCCTCGCGCTGCGGACCCTCGCGCTCTTCGGAAGCCCCGAGCAGCAGGCACGCTGGCTGCGCCCGATCGCGCGGTCTGAGGTGCCCGCGGCGTTCGCGCTGACCGAGCCCGACCACGGATCGGACTCGGTCTCACTGGAGACGATCGCCCGGCGGGACGGCGAGGAGTGGGTGCTGACGGTGCCAAGAAGTGGATCGGCAACGGGGCATCGGGTGGCGTGACGTTCGTCTGGGCGCGGGTGGACGACGCAGACGCCGCCGACCATGGGGCCGTCCGGTGCTTCCTCGTCGAGCAGGACACCCCGGGCTACACCGGCACGGTGATCACCGGCAAAGCCTCGCTGCGCGGCATCCATCAGGCCCACATCGCCCTGGACGGTGTCCGCGTGCCGCAGGATGCGGTGCTCCCGGGCGCGAGGAGCTTCAAGGACGCCTCCACCGTGCTCTACTCGACCCGCTCGGGCGTCGCATGGTCGGCGCTCGGACACGCCACAGCGTGCTACGAGGCCGCCCTCAGCTACTCGCAGCAGCGCGTGCAGTTCGGCCGGCCGCTCGCGAAGTTCCAGATGGTGCAGGAGCGGCTCGCGCAGATGCTCGAGGAGCTCACCGGCATGCAGCTGTACTGCCGGCATCTCGCGGATCTCGAGCTGTCGGGCGGCCTGCGCCCGACCCAGGCCTCGCTCGCGAAGTACCACAACACGCGGGCCGCACGTCGGATCGCGGCGACCGCGCGGGATCTGCTCGGCGGCAACGGCATCCTGCTCGAGAACCGGGTGATGCAGCACCTGGCCGACATCGAGGCGATCCACACCTACGAGGGCACCGAGTCCATCCAGGCGCTGCTGATCGGGCGCGACATCACCGGGATGAGCGCGTTCGTCTGAGGTCCGACACGCGTCCGCGCGTGAGGCCGGCGGCGCTCCCCCGCTGCCGCCGCCACAGCGCTACGGGGACATCGCGACCGGCGCAAGCCCCCGAAACGCGACGTCCGCTGCCACTACCGTGGCGGAATGGCCATCTTCCGACCCCGCGAGCCGCTCAACGTGCGGCCCTCCGCCGACCAGCAGCCGGCGCAGCGTCCTCCGACGAGCCTCTGGGCCGACACCTTCGGAAGGCTCTCGACGAGGTCGCTGCAGATCCTCATCGTCGCTCTGCTCGCCACGGCGCTCGTCTGGGTGAATCTGCAGCTCACCCTTGTCACGATCCCGCTCGTGCTCGCGCTGATCTTCGCCGCGGCCTTCGCGCCGGCGATGGCGTGGATGCGGCGCCGCGGCGTACCCGCCCCGCTCGCGACCATCATCTCGCTCTTCGCTGTGCTCCTCATCCTGGGCGGGTTCACCTGGCTCATCGTGTGGGCGGTCAGCGATCAGTGGAGCGACCTCGCGCAGCAGGCGCAGGAGGGCTTCGGCCGCCTCACCGATCAGGTGCAGACGCTGCCCTTCGCGCCGACCCCTGACCAGTTCAGCGAGTGGACCGCGCAGCTCACGGACTTCCTCACGAGCTCCCAGTTCGGCTCGAGCGCCCTGCGCGGCGTCAACGCCATCACGAACTTCGTCACCGGGCTCGTGCTCCTCGTCACGATCCTGTTCTTCTTCCTCAAGGACGGGCCGCAGATGTGGGAGTTCGTCCTCCGGCCCTTCCGCGGAGCGTCGTACACGCGGGCGCGACGGATCGGCGACAAGACGATCGGCACCCTCGGGTCGTACGTGCGCGGAACGGCGCTCGTCGCGCTCGTCGACGCCACCGGCATCCTGATCGGCCTGCTGATCCTGCAGGTGCCGCTCGCGATCCCGCTCGCGGTGCTGACCTTCATCCTCTCGTTCATCCCGATCGTCGGAGCGGTGGTCGGCGGGATCATCGCCGCCCTGGTCGCTCTCGTCTCCAACGGCTGGGTGAACGCCCTTCTCGTCGTCGGCGTCGTGGTCCTCGTGAATCAGCTCGAGGGCAACTTCCTCCAGCCCGTGCTCATGGGCAGGTCGATGCGGCTGCACTCGTTCGCGATCCTCATCGTGCTGGCCGGAGGCGCCGCGATCGGCGGCATCCTCGGCGCCGTGCTGGCGGTTCCGATGGCGGCGGTCGTGTGGGGCGCGATCCAGGTCTGGGATGGGCCCGACACCCCCGCGCGCTGGGCTCGTCCGCGCAAAGCGGTCGGCTCCTGACGGCGGGTGACGGATGCCGGGCGGCAGCGCGCCGTGCACCGCTCAGCGCGCTGAGCGCAGCGGTGCGAGGCGGGTGCGCGAGGGCATCCGTCAGAGCACGACGATGACCTGTGCGAGCAGGATCTTCACGACCATCGCCGCGGGGTACACCAGGCTGTAGCCGAGCGCGACGCGGATGTCGTACTGCGTGCGGGAGTTCGCGAAGCCGAGGATCGCGGGGTTCGTCTGCGACCCGCCGACGACGCCCGAGAGCCGGGTGCCGCCCGGTGCGGAAGGCGTACTTGACGACGAGGAACGTGCCGAAGGTGGCGATCAGGGTCACCACGACGCCGACGCCCGCGAGCACGAACACCTCGCCCGAGACGAACGCCGGCACGATGAGCGACCCCGCGTTGGCTCCCGCGTAGGCCAGGAAGATGAGCAGTCCGAGCTCGGCGAGGACCGTGGCCGCGGTGTGCGGAAGCGCCAGCACGAAGGGTCCCAGGCGGCCGACGCGGCCCATGACGAGCCCGATGATGAGCGCACCGGCGGCGAAGCCGAGGCTGAAGTGCGCTCCGCCGGGCAGCGGGATCTGGATCGAGCCGAGGAGAAGGCCGATCGTGATGCCGATGCCGAAGGCGGCCGGGTTGAGGTCGGCGAGGCCGCGCTCGGAGTCGCCGAGGAACGTCGTCACCTCGGGCATCGTGTCGGTCGGGCCGACCACCCGCAGGCGGTCGCCCAGCTGCAGCACGAACGAGGGGCTGCCGACGAACTCGACGTCGCCGCGCCGCACCCGCACGATGTTCGCCCCGAAGCGGGCCCGCAGGCCCAGGCTCTCGATCGTCCGGCCGGCGTGCTTGGACTCCGAGAGGATGATCCGGCGGAAGTCGAGCCGGCTGCGGTCGCTCGCGATGTCGATCGCCGAGGTGTGGCCGAGCTCAGCCGCGACCTGATCCACGACATCGCTCGGGCCGACCACGTTCACCACATCGCCTGCGGAGAGGGTCGTGTCGGGCCCGATCGCCTCCACCGGGCCCGTCTCCGCCGGCGCTGCGACGCGAGAACGCGACGCGGTTGCCGTGCGCGTTGGCGATGTCGGTCGTCTTGCGCATCGACGTCGTGTCGACCCGGATCGGCTTGTCGACGATCGGGCTCGGGGTGTCCTTGTCCTTGTCGCTGTTGCGCAGCGCGAGCGCAACGGCTCCCATGGCCGCGATGACGGCGAACGCGTAGGTGCTGGCGTAGCCGACGGTCGCCTCGGCGCTTCCGCCCGTCGCCGCGAGCGCCGGCGTGTTCGTCACGGCGCCGGCGAAGACACCGGCGATCGTGACGGGCGTGAGGTTCACCATCTTCCCCAGCAGGATCGCGGCGAAGGCCGCGAGCGCCATCATCACGGTCACCACGATCATCAGCGGGTAGGCCGTCTTCATGGCGTTGAAGAAGCCGGGACCGGCGATGATGCCGGTGCAGAAGGCGAAGACGACCAGTCCCACGTCGCCGATGTAGCTGGGGATCGCGATGGGCTGGCCGACGGCGACGCTCCAGGCGACGAGCCCCATCGCACTGAACAGCACCGCGACCGCGCCGAGCGACACGCCACCGACCCGGATGCGGCCCAGCGCAGAGCCGATGCCCAGGAGCAGGAAGACGACGATCACCGGCTGCGCCGCGAGGAACGTGAAGATGACGTCCACCCGCACCTCCCGTCATCCGAAGCGAGCACCCGCTCTGAGTCTGCCGTGATGGCACGTCGACCGCTACGGCCATGGGCCCGGATATCTGTGCGTGTCGCCTGCGGGACGGCAGGATGGACGCCATGCCCTACGACATCCCCGCCCCCATGCTCGCGAAGTCCGTTCCGCAGGTGCCCGCGCAGGATGCGGTCGCCGGCGGGCTCAGTTTCGAGCCCAAGTGGGACGGATTCCGGGCACTCGTGTCGTGGGACGGGACCGAGGTCGAGATCGGCTCACGAGGGGCCAAGCCGCTCACCCGCTACTTTCCCGAGCTCGTCGACGCGTTCTCCCGGCTCCTGCCCGAGCCGTGCCTGCTCGACGGCGAGGTCGTCGTGCCGAAGGGCGCGGCCGGCGCGCAGCGGCTGGACTGGGAATCGCTCTCGCAGCGCATCCATCCGGCGGCATCCCGGGTGACCAAGCTCTCCGTCGAGACGCCGGCGATGTTCATCGCCTTCGACCTGCTCGCGCGCGGCGATCGCGACCTGCAGGGCGAGCCGTTCTCGGTGCGTCGGGCGGAGCTCGTCGATCTGCTCCGCGGAGTCCCGCATCCGCTGCACCTCACGCGCACGACGCAGGACGCAGACCTGGCGCAGGGCTGGCTGGCCGAGTTCGAGGGCGCGGGCCTCGACGGCGTCATCGCGAAGCCGCTCGCCCAGCCCTACGCGCCGAACAAGCGCACGATGTTCAAGATCAAGCACGCGCGGACGGCGGATGTCGTCGCCCTCGGCTATCGCGTGCACAAGTCCGGGCAGGGCGTCGGCTCGCTCCTCGTGGGGCTCTACGGCGAGGACGGCACGCTCTACCCCGTGGGCGGCGTCGCGGCGTGGAGCAACGCCCGCCGGCTCGAGCTCGTCGACGAGCTCGAGCCGCTCGTGCAGCGCGGCGACGACGGCGAGGCGCTCACCGGTGAGGGCGAGAAGTCGCGCTTCGCCGCCGCACGCAAGGACTCGTCGTTCGTCAAGCTCCGCCCCGAGCGCGTCCTCGAGGTGCGCTACGACCAGCTGGAGGGATGGCGCTTCCGCCACACAGTGCAGTTCGAGCGGTGGCGCCCCGACCGGGATCCCCGCTCGTGCACCTACGAGCAGCTCGAGACGGTCTCGGCCTACGACCTGGGCGACGTGCTCGACTGACCGATGCCGCGGGGCACGTGTGAGGGTCGGCGGGCGCCAGTGCCACTCCGCACCGGTTCGGGAAGGAAGAAGGGGCCCGCAGCGGTGCTGGGAGCAGCCGGCAGCGGGCCCATGCGGAATATCCTGCAACGGGCGCCTTGGGGTTGAGCGGCTGCAGGTATCCTGCGGCCGGCAGCTGCCGGGGTGGGCGACTGCTGGCCTTGGGTCGGCTCGAGGCGGCACTTGGGGAACGACGCCGCAAGCCTCGGATGACGTGCAGGCGATTGGGGACTCGCAGTGCACGCCGTATTGAGTTTCGGGAGACGAAGAGTTCGCGGGGGCGAGGTTGGACCGCCGGCCGCCCGCTCTCTCTCGTCTGAGACAACGGTACGACCGAAGCCTGAACCTTGCTTCGCATTCGACCGTGAAAAGCCTGGACGCCGCGCTTCGTGCGCTGAGCGCAGTCGGCAGGCAAAGGCCGCCTGCTCAGGCCCAGTTCGCCGGAAGGAGGCCGCCAGGCGTATCGTTCGGGCAGCGGGTCAATCCCGATGAAGGTCGACATGTCACGCTCGCCCCGTCCGCACCGTCGCCGCCGCCGCGCGTCGTCAATGCGAGTTGCGGCTGCTGTCGCGCTGCTCGCCCTCACCCTCGCAGCATGCACCGCTGAGCCCGCGTCTGCGCCCACGCCGACACCAACGCAGCCGGCGACGTTCAGCGCTGCGCTGGACGAAGTGGTCGAGGTCCAGCTCGCCGAACGCGATCCTCACGACGGCGTCCGGGCTGTCCTTGTGCTCGAGGATGGTGACCTGATCTATGACCGGTACATCGACTCGGGCCCGGACGACTACTGGGACATCCGATCGGTCACCAAGAGCTTCACGGCCACGCTTGTGGGGATTGCGATCGACCGGGGACTCATCTCCGATGTGGATGCCACGCTCGGTGAGCTGTTGCCCCGCTGGTCGACTCAGCTCACAGCTGAGACGAGCACGATCCCGCTGCGAGCAGTTCTCACCCACACGGCGAATTTCGTGCCCGAGAACCAAACCGGTTCCTCGGGCGTGTTCATGTCAGCCGATCCGGTCGGAGAGATCCTCGCGACCCGCGCCCGCACGGGACCGGGCGACGGGTACTTCAACTATTCCGGTGCCGGCTCCCACGTTCTCGCGGCGATCGTTTCGGAGGCGGCCGGCATGCCGCTGCTCGAGTTCGCGCGTCAGTATCTGCTTGATCCCCTGGGGATCGTGACACGACCGGCCCTGGAGCCCACCTTCCCCTTGCCTTCCACGCCCGAGGACTATGAACCTCAGGCGAAGGCCTACCGCGACGCCGACTTCGCATGGCCACGGGACGTCACTGGATTCAATTTCGGCTCGGGCTTCATGAAGCTGCGGCCGGCCGACCTGGCGAAACTGGGTCAGCTGTACCTCGACGGAGGGAAGTGGAATGGAACGCAGCTCGTCTCGGAGTCATGGATCGAACAGGCCACCGCGCCGCAGGTGGAGGTGCCGGCGAGGCGCGGTCACACGGATCACTATGGGTTCCAGTGGTGGGTATCGTCAGACGACCACTTCTTCAGCGCGATAGGCATCGGAGGCACCGTCGTCGTGGTGGACCCATCCCGGAAAGTGGTCGTCGTGGTCGCGTCCGAGATCGACTTCGACCAACGCCCCGAAGAAGCGATGCTCCCCGGCAACGCTCGGGAGCTGGCCAAAGCCATTCTGAACGAGTTCGAGGCGGAGGGCTGAAGCCCATCGAGCCTCACTCCCAGTTCGCCTCGTTCTTCCGGCTCGGCTGCACGCGCGGCGGCTCACCCGGCATCTTCGGGAAGTCCGGCGGGAACGGCAGCTCGCCGAGCCCGGCATCCAGATCCCGCTGCCACCACTCGAGGAGCGTGTCGATGCGGCCCGGCTTGTCGAGGAGCGTCGGCCCAGGGGTCGCCGTGATCCGCGAGGCGCTCGGGCACGCGAACGCACGGTGAAGGCGCCTGGGTCGACTCCGCCCTCGAGTTCGTCCCACGTCAGCGGCGTCGACACGGTCGCCCCGGGCAGAGCGCGGGGGCTGTAGGCGCCGGCCATCGTGCGGTCGCGGTTCGCCTGGTTGAAGTCGATGAAGATGCGGTCGCCGCGCTCTTCCTTCCACCAGTTCATCGTCACCTTGTCGGGCAGACGCCGTTCGAGCTCCCGCCCGGCGGCGATCACCGCGTGCCGCACGTCGAGGAACTCGTGCCTCGGCTCGATGGGGCAGAAGACGTGGATGCCGCGGTTGCCGCTCGTCTTGACGAAGGAAGTGAGGCCCGCTTCGGCGAGCACCTCGCGCATCGCGGGGGCGACGGCTGCGGCATCCGCGAATCCGGTGTCTCCGTACGGATCGAGGTCGATCCGCAGCTCGACCGGATTGTCGACGTTCGCCGTCAGCGACGCCCACGGGTGGAAGACGATCGTGTTCATCTGCACTGCCCACACCGCCGTGGCGATCTCGGTGAGGATGAGCTGCGGATGCCGCCGCCCGCTGTTGTAGGTGACGGTCTGCGCCTGGACGAACGACGGCGCGCCCTTCGGCGGGTTCTTCGAGTAGAACCGCTCGCCGTCCACCCCCTCGGGGAACCGCTCGAGCGAGACGGCCCGATCGCCGTTCGCCGAGAGGAAGGGACCCGACACGGCCAGGAGGTACTCGGCGAGTTCGTGCTTGGTGATGCCCGAGCTCGGGCCAGAGCACCCGGTTGGGGCTCGAGAGCCCGACCTCGCGGTCACCGTCCGGTCCGGGCACGGTCAGGGTGATGCGTTCCGACGCCATGCACTGACTTTAGGGGGTGGGTGCGACGGCCGCCCCTGGACATCCCGCGCGCTGACTGCCGTTCTGCACTCAGGTGAGCCCGATCGCACCGTTCGCGGTCACCCACGTCGCCCGGACCTGGGTCCGGTACGGCGCGATCAGGCGGGGATGATGCCTGCGAGGTCGGCCCGGGTGAGCTTGATCCACGGGCCGGCGGGGTCGATCAGCACGCCCGTCACCTCGGGGTCGGAGGCGAGAGCCTTGCCCAGCTGCACGCCCGTCATCGGGGCGGGCTGGTCGCCCCGCCCTTGCGCGACGACTTCGAGGGGATGCGAGTACACCTCGAGGTAGCGCTCGCCCTCCGCGGTGCGCGCCTCGGCGACCCCCAGTCGATCGGACTCCCCCACGCGCCGCACGGCGACCCAGAAGGGCACCCGCGAGAGCGCGTCGGCGATGGCCGGGGCCGTCGCGGCGGTGCGATCCGACACCAGGAGCGTCTTGATCGTCACTTCCGGATCCATGCTCTCGAAGATCTTCTCGAGCATCGGCCGGCGGAGCACTGCGCTGTGCGGCGCCGAGGCCGGATCGATCACGATGCCGGCGTGCGGGCCGGCGAGCACGTAGCGCAGGATGGCGAGAGCCGACTGCCCCATCGCCGACGTGTCGGTGTCGCCGTCGCGCTTCACGCTCTCGGACAGCGCGGCGCCGCCGCTGAACACGAGGACGAACGTCTCATCGCCGAGCTTGGCGACCGCGAGCGGCGGCTGGGTCCCCTGTGCGAGCAGAGACCGGGCGTCACCCTTGACGCGGAGCACGAGCGGACCCTGCAGCAGCTGACGCGCGACCTCGAGGATCTGCGGCGGCGACGGCGGGCTGTCGAGCGCGCGGAGCGCCTCGGCGAGCAGCACGTTGTCGCGGATGCCGGGCAGCGTCTCGGTGGTGGGCGGCGCGATCTCGCGCGCCGGAGCCTTCGCAGGCTGAGGCGTCGGCAGCCCGGAGGCCTGCGGGGCGCGCTCCGGGGTGGTCGCCCCCATTCCGCGATACGCCGAAACCGAGATGCCGACGGATGCCGCGTCCGCCGGGCTATCGACGTGCCCGGGCGCCTCGGCACCGGTGTCGGCCTGCGCCGGTTCGACGGCGACGGGGGGCGCAGCATCCGGGATCGAGTCTTCACCCGCCGGAGCAGCCGCCTGAGGATCCTGCGGCTGGGAAGTATCGGACTGCTGGTCCCGGTCGCGCTTGCCGCGGGAGAAGAGTGGCATCAGGCGAGCCTAGCCCGACAACCGAACGCTCGTCGGGTGCATCCTGTGCAGAACCGACAGGTGCGGTCAGATCTTCTCGATCGGCGCGATCTTGACGAGCAGCTTCTTGGGGCCGGCCTTGTCGAACCGCACGTGCGCGACGCGCTTCGCGCCTTCGCCGGTCACGGCATCCACTCGTCCTTCGCCGAAGTCGTCGTGACGGATGCGGTCACCCGGCGCGAGCTGCATGTCGCCGTTGTCGCGCACCTTGGCGGGGATGCGGTTCGCGAAGCGCTCGATCGACGTCGACTTCGGGCACGAGGTCTTCGCCGTAGCGGCTCGATCCCGAACCGCTGCCGAAGCCGCCGGGCCGCCGGGCGTTGAGGGCGCGGGACTGCGAGCCGCCGCGCGAGTTGACGTCGCCCGGCGACTGACGCCAGTCCAGCAGCTCGGCGGGGATCTCCTGGAGGAACCGGCTCGGCATCGCGACGGTGACCTCGCCGAACTGCGCCCGCGTCATCGCGAGCGTGAAGTAGAGCCGCTTGCGCGCGCGGGTCACGCCGACGTAGAACAGCCGGCGCTCCTCCTGCGGACCGCCCGGCTCGCCCGCCGAGATGCGGTGCGGGATGAGGTCTTCCTCGACGCCCGTGATGAAGACGGCGTCGTACTCGAGGCCCTTCGCGGTGTGCATCGTCATGAGCGAGACCGAGCCCGATGCGTCTTCGAGGTCGTCGGCATCCGAGACCAGCGCGACCTCGGTCAGGAAGTCGATGATGGTGCCCTCGGGGTTGTTGCGCGCGAACTCGCGGGCGACGGCGACGAGCTCGTCGAGGTTCTCGAGGCGCGCTTCGTCCTGCGGGTCGCGGCTCGCCCGCAGCGCGTCGAGGTAGCCGCTCTTCTGCAGCAGCAGCTGAAGCCCCTCGGCCACGGCCGTCGGCGGCGCGAGCTCGCCGGTGGCGGGGAGCATGTGCTCGGCTGCCTCGGCCAGCACCGCGTCGAGCTGGGCGATCGCCCGCCTGGATCTTGGGACCGACCCCGAGCGCCGACGCGTTCGCGAGCGCGTCGCGGAACGTGATGCCCTCGTCGGCGGCGTACCGCGCGATCGCCGTCTCGGTGACGTCGCCGATGCCGCGTCGCGGCTTGTTGAGGATGCGTCGCACCGCCATCTCGTCGGCGGGGTTCGCGACCGCGACGAGGTAGGCGAGCGCGTCCTTGATCTCGGCGCGCTCGTAGAACTTCGTGCCGCCCATGATCTTGTAGGGCAGCGCGGAGCGGATGAAGATCTCCTCCAGCGCACGGGACTGCGAGTTCGTGCGGTAGAAGACCGCCATCTGCGAGTAGTCGACTCCCGCGCGGCGGAGGCGGTCGATCTCGTCGGCGACGAACTGGGCTTCATCGTGCTGCGAGTAGCCGGTGAAGCCGACGATCTTCTCGCCCGCGCCGACGTCGGTCCACAGCTTCTTGTCTTTGCGGTCGAAGTTGTTGCTGATGACGGCGTTCGCGGCGGTCAGGATGTTCTGCGTCGACCGGTAGTTCTGCTCGAGCAGCACGACCCGGGCGCCGGGGAAGTCGCGCTCGAACTCGGAGATGTTGCGGATGTCGGCGCCGCGGAACGCGTAGATCGACTGGTCGGAGTCGCCGACGACGGTGAGCGACGCGCCCTCGAGCTCGGGTGCGTCCGACGGCTCGAAGATCATCATGCCGCCCGAGGCATATGGGTCGGCTGCGGCGCCCGACCACGGGCCGGGTGAGCTCGTGGATGAGCGCGTACTGGGAGTGGTTGGTGTCCTGGTACTCGTCGACGAGGATGTGGCGGAACCGGCGCCGATAGACATCGGCGACATGCGGGAACGCGCGGAAGAGGTAGACCGTCTGTGCGATCAGGTCGTCGAAGTCGAACGCGTTCGCCCGCTGCAGCGCCCGCTGGTACTCGCTGAAGAGCTCGACGAAGATGCGCTCGGCGGGGTCGTCCATGTTGGCCGAGCGCGCGTAGGACTCGGCATCCGCCAGCTCGTTCTTGAGCTTCGAGATCTTGCCCTGCACCGCCGCGGGGGTCAGGCCGAAGGCGTCCGCCTCGTGCTCTTTGACGAGCCGCTTGATGAGCGCGCGGGAATCGCCGGAGTCGTAGATCGTGAAGGCCTTCGTGAAGCCGAACTGCTGCGCCTCGCGCCGGAGGATGCGCACGCACGCCGAGTGGAAGGTCGAGATCCACATGCCCTGCACGGCGTCGCCCACGAGGTGCGCGACGCGCTCGCGCATCTCGCCCGCCGCCTTGTTCGTGAACGTGATCGCGAGGATCTGACTCGGCCAGGCCTCTTTGCTCCGCAGCAGCGACGCGATGCGCCGCGTCAGCACGCTGGTCTTGCCCGACCCTGCGCCGGCGACGATCAGCAGCGCCGGGCCGCGGTAGGTGACGGCTTCACGCTGCGGCGGATTGAGTCCCGCGAGGAGGTCTTCGTCGGGGCGGAAGCTCGACGCGCCGGGCCCGCGCTCGCTGCCGACGATGAGGGGCGTGGATGCGTCGGTCATGTCCCTTCGAGTCTAAACGCGGGCGCCGACAGCGACGCCCGGGTCAGAAGACGTCGGGCACGTAGCGATACGCGTAGTTCGGGTCGACGTAGTCGCCGGGCTGCTGACGCGCGGGGAGCACGGGCTCCTCGTGCGGCACCTCGGCATACGGCACCTGCGACAGGAAGTGCGTGATGATGTTGAGGCGCGCACGCTCTTTGTCGTCCGAGACGGCGACGTGCCACGGCGCAGTGGGGGTGTCGGTGGCGGCGAACATCAGATCGCGCGCGCGGGAGTAGTCGTACCAGCGGTTGTAGGACTTGAGGTCCATCGGCGAGAGCTTCCACGTCTTGCGTCCGTCGTGGATGCGGTCCTCGAGCCGCTTCGTCTGCTCCTCGGGGCTGACTTCGAGCCAGTACTTCAGCAGGATGATGCCCGAGTCGACCATCGCCTGCTCGACGAACGGCACCTGCTCGAGGAACTTGTCGGCCGTCTCGTCGTCCGTGAAGCCCATCACCCGCTCGACGCCCGCCCTGTTGTACCAGCTGCGGTCGAAGATCACGACCTCGCCCGCGGCGGGCAGATGCGGGATGTACCGCTGGATGTACATCTGGCTGAGCTCGCGGTCGGTCGGCGCCGGGAGCGCCACCACGCGGAAGACCCGCGGGCTCACCCGCTCGGTGATCGCCTTGATGACACCGCCCTTGCCTGCGCCGTCGCGGCCCTCGAAGACGATGCAGACCTTGGCGCCGGAGTACTTGACCCACTCCTGCAGCTTCACGAGCTCGATGTGCAGCCGCTTGAGCTCCTTGGCGTACTGCTTGCCGCTCAGGCCGCCGGCCTCTTTCGACTTCTTGGACATCGGCGTCTCCTCGGTTCCTCGTGCGGCGAGGCGCGCACGTGGCGTCAGCCTAGCCCTGGGAGGGGACAGGATGCCGCGACCCGGCCGAGTCCGCGCCCTTGCCGCCGCGGCTCCCCCACGGGAGCGTCAGCAGCACGCCGACCGCGCAGATCACGGCGCCCAAGGCCGCCGCCCACCACGCGGTGTCGTCCGGAATCTCGAGGTACGTCGTGAGACCGAGGATCCGGGCGAGGCCCCAGGGCAGGAGCCCCATCTGGTCGTTCCACGTCGAGAGGACGGGCTCGAGGCCGAGCAGGCCGACGACAGCAGCGGGAACGGCGAGCCCGACGCCGACGGCCGTGAGGACGATCCCGGTCCCCCGGCGACCGCCGAACTGAGTGGAAAGGGCCCAGCCTGCCGCGACGAAGACCCACACGAAGAGGGCGAAGGCGACCGAGATGTAGAGCGTCCGGCGCACCGGGTCGGTCCAGAACGCGAACCAGTAGCCGCCCGGTCCGGTGAAGGAGAGTGCGATGAGCGTCACGATGCAGCGCAGCACGATCACGCCGCCGACGGTGGCGATGACGCGGCCACGGTGAGCGGTGCCTGATGAACACGCCGACCACGACGAGGAACACGAGCCAGGCCCCGAGCACGATCACCAGGTGGGTCCACGAGAGCAAGGACGTCTGCACGGCCCGCGTGGCGACGAGGAGAGCGCCCGGTACGAGGACCAGCATCCATCGGTCCAAGGGGAGCAGTCCGAGTATCGACTCGCGCGCACGCCAGGGACGTGTCGAGGCGAGCCACGCGCTGCGCGCCGCGGCTGCTCCGGGTCTGCGCACCAGTCTCGTCCGCGCGGCGACCATGCCGATGACGAGCCATACGAGCGCGAGGACGAGCAGCACGCGCGCCATCCATGCCATGGCCTCGTCGCGATCCGCCCGCTCGACACCCAGCTGCGCGGCCTCGAGGTTCCAGGCGGGGTGGGCGAGGTCGCCGGTGTAGGTCTCGAGGTGCGCAGCGGCGAGCGCCACGTACTGGTCACGGGCATCGGCCCACGCGGCATGCGCGGCGGGGTCGAGAGTGTCGTGCCACCGCATCTGCTCGAGGAACATCGCACGATAGGCGCCGAGGAGGCCGAGGACATCGGCCTGGTAGTCGAGCGCTCCGACCAGCTCTTCGCGGAGCGCCGGATCACGCCAGGTCGCGGCATCCGTCCCCGCTACCGTGTCGCGCATGCGCTCGGCCGTTGCGACGGCCGCGGCTCCCGCAGCGATCGTCTCGTCGACCCGGTCGCCCGTGATCTCGTAGATGACGCCGAGGGTGGCGGTGTCGCCGGTCAGGATGTCCCACTCGAACAGCCACATCTGGGGCGGCGGATGCAGCCCCAGTGCCACCGTCCGCACTTCGGCGAACGGCTCGATGTAGAGGCCCTGCGTGATGGCGCTGCGCGACTGCGCCATGGCGTCGGCGATGGCCGTGGCCGTCGCGGGATCGTCGGAGAACCACTCGCGCGCCCAGTCCACCGTCACCTGGCCGATGTCGGCCTGAGGGTCGCGGGCAAGCGCCGCGGCGGTCTGGGTGTTGAGCTCGGAGAGGTGCCAGAAGCCGGTCTTCAGGTAGAGGATCATCGGACCCGCGCGCCAGGGACCGCCGTCCTGCGTCCACGTCCAGATGCCCTCGACGTTCGGATTCGAGGCGAGGATCGTCTGCAGCGCCCACTGGTACTCGGGCCCCAGATCGTTCGGGAACGACCCGAACGCCTCGAACTCGCGGCGGCTCTGGAACTCGATGATGCGGCGCTGGTCGCCCGTCTCGAGGGTCTCGTTCAGAGGCAGCCAGCTGTAGAAGTCGCCGAGCGTGTACTTCGTCGACACGATGAGCGCCGGGGAGTCGATGCCGTCGAGCACCGCGTGGTACGAGGCCGGGTCGGTGTGCATGTCGCCGACATCGCCGATCCCGACGCTCCACGTGCGGAAGATCACCTCGCGCTCGGTCTCCTCGGCCTGCGCGGAGTACGTCTCGAGCATCGTCCGCACCGCGTCGACCGTGCGGACCGCGATCTCGGAGTAGTAGTCCCAGCCCGGCTCCTGGTAGACGTTGCCGCCCTCGCCGATGCGGATCAGGATGCCCGACAGCGCCGGCTCGGCGGCGTACAGCTCGTCGAGCGCGGCCGTGTACACCTGCCACAGCTCGGGGTTCTCGGTGTCGAGACCTCCGAAGCGGCTGTCGAAGTAGTCGGCGAGCTCGGGGGTGAGCGTCGGCATGTCGGTGCGGAGGAAGATCTTGACACCCAGCTCTGCGGCGCGATCCCAGAACGGCCCGAAGGCCTCGCGGAGCGCGAGCGCGCGAGCCACGTGCGGGTCGCCGTCGGGGTAGACCGGACCGTCGGGCACGTCCGCGAAGGTCGCGAACTCGACGAAGCCCGGCCACGACACGGCGTTGTACCCGTTCGCCACAGAGTGGGCGAGGAAGCTCTCCCAGTCGTCGTAGGCGAGGGCCAAGGCATCCTGGTCGATGTAGGGCGGGTCGGCGAGGTAGACGTCTTCGAAAGCCCGCGAGACGTGGGAGTAGTCCGTGCCGTCCACCCACTGCGACGGGTCGGGGTCGACACCGACGGCACCGAGATCGACCATGCGGAACGGCAGGTCGGCGGCGGGCTGCGCACCGAGCCGGGCGGTGACATCGGTGCCGGTGCGGGTGGCATCGGCCAGGTCGTAGACGCCCCGCGCTGCTCCCGCTTCGCTGGCCGCGTCGATCCGCAGCGCGGTCGCGTCGCCGCTCAGCGTGTACGAGTCGTCCGAGTCGTCGCCCTCCCCCGCAGAGACGGTGAGGGATGCTTCGCCCGACGTCTCGGCGTCGGCTGCGGCATCCGTCAGATCCTCGAGAGCGAGCGAGATGCGAGGCGTCGCAGGCGCATCGACGGTGGAGAAGCGAGGGGCGGCGACGGCAGCGGCGACCTCGGGGACGACGGGGTCGGCCGGGGTCATCTGCGTGGAGGGCTCGGTGGATATTCCGAGCGCGTCACCGACCACGACGCCCACGCCGAGACCGAGAGCGAGGAGGACGATGGCGGTGACGACAGCGAGGATCCCCCGTCGTCGCGCCGTAGACATGGGCAGAAGCCTAAGGGGCCGGGTCGCGGCATCCGTTCCCGGTCGTCCTCTCTCCGCCACCTTCGCCGGAATCGTTACGGATCCGTGGCCAGAGCGTGTTGCATGCCGGATCAGCGCTGGCGGCGGACCGCCCTCCCGATGCGCGCGGCGGCCTCGTCGAGACGCTCGATCGGGGTGTCGCCGAATGCCAGCCGGAGATGGCGCGCGGCATCCGTCCCGGGTCCCGAGGCGAAGAACGAGCCGCGCTGGTACAGCACGCCCTCGTCGCTCGCGTCATCGGCGAGGCGGTCGGCGTCGATCCTCTCGTCGCGCACGCGCGGCCAGAGGAAGAGGCCGCCGAGGGGCACCTCGATGTCGAACACGCCGGGGGCCTCGCGCTCAAGGGCGGCGGCGAGCGCCCGCGCCCTGCTCGCGTACAGTCCGCGCGCGGCCGTGAGGGTGCGATCGAAGAGTCCGTCGTCATGGGTGAGCAGGTCGGCGACGATCGCCTCGACCAGTGTCGAGGAGTGCGAGTCCTGCCGGCTGCGCAGGGCCACGACGTCGGGGACGAGTGCGTCGGGCAGCACGAGCCAGCCCAGCCGGAGCCCGGGCCCGAGCGTCTTGGTGAACGTGTTGACGTGGATGACCTGCTCGGAGTGGTTGAACGGCTCCTCGTCGGTCGACCCACCCTCGAAGCGCAGCTCGCGGTAGGGATTGTCGGCGAACACGACGAAGCCGTAATGCTCGGCGAGCCGCACGAGCTCGCGCCGGCTCTCGAGCGGCAGGGAGCCCTGCGAGGGGTTGTGGAAGTCGGGCACCGTGTAGAGCGCGGACGGGCGCGCACCCTCTCGCAGACGTGTCTCGAGCTCGTCCAGGTCGAGTCCGGCTGCGCCCGACTCGCACGGGGAGGGTCCTCGCATCCGAGAGCTCGAGACCGCGGAGGAATAGCGGGAAGATCGGGTTGTCGACCGCCACGAGGTCGCCTCGCTCGACAGTCGTCTGAATCGCCAGCGCGAGGCCGTGGAACCCCCCGTTCGTCACGACGATCCGCGAGACATCCACCCCCTCGCGCTGCGCGATCCACTCGCGGAGGAGCGGAATCCCCTCGGTCCGCGAGTACTGGAGCGCCGGAAGCCCGGGCTCGGCGAGCACACGCGCGGCCGACTGGGCGAGCTCCCCGGCGGGAAGCGCGGATGGGTCGGGGATGCCTCCGAGCAGTTCGATGGCATCGGGCCGGCGCTCGCGAAGCGTCTGGTCGCCGAAGCCCTTCGGACGGGAGAGGGCGGCGATGAGCGCGGTGGCACGGCGCTCGTGGGTGAGGGTGTCGATGGTCACGGTGTCCTCCGGATGTCAGATGGTGCCGACCAGCGGCGCGGCGTCGGCGCGGGTCTCGAGCGGTGATTCGGGGCGGGTCCCGGCGAGGCTCTCGCCGCGGGATGCGGGTCGGGGGACGGCGTGGAGCAGTCCGCGCGTGTACTCGTGCCGGGGATCGTTGAGCACCCGATCGGCGGGGCCGCTCTCGACGACCACGCCGCCATGCAGCACTGAGACGGTGTCGGCGACCTGGCGGACGAGTGCGAGGTCGTGCGACACGAACAGGTAGGTGAGACCCCGCTCGGCCTGCAGTCGCAGGAGGATCTGCACGATCTCGGACTGCACGGTCACGTCGAGGGCGCTGGTCGGCTCGTCGAACACGATCACCTCGGGCTCGAGCACCAGCGCCCGGGCGATCGCGACGCGCTGCCGCTGGCCGCCGGAGAGCTCTGACGGTCGCCGCTTCGCGTGCGCGGCACCGAGGCCCACCGCCGCGAGCGTGGATTCGACGACCGCGGCACGATCGCGCCGGGGCCCGACCTTGTACCGGTCGAGGGGCTCGCGAACGATCGCACCCACGCGCCACGACGGGTCGAGCGACGTGAAGGGATTCTGGTAGACGAGCTGCAGCTGCCGGCGGGTGTCGCGCACCTCGGCGGTCGAGCGCCCAGCGATCGACGCGCCATCGATGCGGATCGTCCCCTCGTCCGCCTGCTCGAGGCCCAGCAGCAGTCGCAGTGCGGTGGTCTTGCCCGACCCCGACTCGCCCACCAGCGCATGGGTGGTGCCTGCGGCCACCGAGAACGAGACGCGGTCCACGGCCGTGTGCGCCCGACCGTCCACGTGGAAGGTCTTCGTCAGGTCGGTGACCTCGATCCGCGGGTCGGCGGTCGGATCGGGACGACGGATGCTGCGCACCGCGCTGTAGCGATCGGGATTGAGTGACGGAGCATCGTCGCGCAGCCGGACCGTGTAGTCCGACGAGGGCTGCGGTGAACACGTCGGCGGTGGCACCGGCATCCTGAACCCGTCCGTCCTTCAGGACGACGATCCGATCGGTCCGCTCGGCCGCGATCGCGAGGTCATGCGTGACGAGGAGCAGTCCGATGCCACGGTCGGCCTGCAGGTCGGACAGCAGGTCGAGGATGCGCTTCTGGATCGTGACGTCGAGCGCGCTCGTCGGCTCATCCGCCACGATCAGGTGGGGGGCGGGGATCACGGCGAGTCCGATGAGCACGCGCTGCAGCATCCCGCCGGAAAGCTGATGAGGGTACGAGTCGTAGACGCGCTGCGGATCGCGCAACCCGACACGCTCGAACGTGTCGAGGATGAGCGCTCTGCGCAGGCGCGCATCCCGCGGCTCGACGAGGGCCGCCGCTGCGTGCGCCTGGCCCCCGATGGTGCGCACGGGGTTGAGCGCATTGGCGGGGTCCTGAGGGACGAAGCCGATCTCGCGTCCCCGCAGCGGGCGAAACCGGCGATCCGAGAGGCCGAGCGTCTCTGTGCCCTGGAACCAGACGCTGCCGCGTGCCCGCGCACCCTCGGGCAGAAGGCGCAGGATCGACCGGGCGATCGTGGACTTGCCCGAGCCGGACTCGCCGATGAGCGCGAGGCTCTCGCCGCGGCGAAGCCCGAAGCCCGCGTCGAAGACGACCTCGTTCCTGCCGTACGCGACCGTCAGGCCCTCGACGCGGAGGAGGTCAGGAGGAGTGCTGTCGATCATGTGCGTTTCCTTCTCTGCGTGCGGGTCAGGACGTCTTGCGCAGCCAGCGGCTGATGCGGTTGATCGAGAGGACACTGGCGATCGTGATCGCGGCGGGGAAGACCAGCAGCCACGGCGCACGGGGGTAGTCCTTGCCCGAGGAGATGAGCAGACCCCAGTCCGACGCCGGGGGCGGGTCGCCGTAGCCGAGGAAGGCGAGCCCGGCGATCACGAGGATCGAGAGGCCGAACTGGAGGACGGCCAGCGTCAGGATCGACCGTGAGGCGTTCGGCAGGATGTGGCGGAAGAGGATGTGCGCGCGGGAGCCGCCCTGCAGCGTCGATGCCTCGACGAACACCGCACGGCGCGTCTTGATGACCTCCGACCGCATGACCCGCGCGAAAACCGCGACCGCTGAAACGCCTGTCGCGATCGCCGCATTGATCGTCTGGAAGCCGAGCGAGCTCACGATCACCACGGCCAGCAGGAAGCTCGGGATCGCGAGCAGGACGTCGACGAGCCGAGCGAGGGCGATGTCGGGCCAGGATCCGAAGTAGCCCGCGACGAGGCCGATCGCGCCGCCGACGATCACGCCGATCGCGACGGCGACGAGGGCGCTCAGGACCGACGACTGGGTGCCGAAGATCACGCGGGTGAGCTGATCCCGGCCGAGCTGGTCGGTGCCGAAGAGATGCGCGGCGCTCGGCGCGAGGAATTTGTCCTCGGGAACGCCGACCGCTGGGTCGTAGGCCGTGAAGGCGCCCGGTGCGACGGCCCAGGCGAGGACGATCGCGAGGAATGCGAACGACACGAGCGTCGTGAGGGGGACGGATGCCGCAAGGGCCCGCGTGGCCGACACCGGTCGGCGCAGGGTGAGAGCTGCACCGGTCATCGGACGCTCACCTCTTCTTTGATCGAGACCGATTCTGGGCCTGTGGTGGTGATGGTCGCCGCCGGGAGGGTCGCGGGCTGGACCGGGACGGGCGCAGACGCACGTCGCACCCGGCCGAGACTCACGCGCGGGTCGAGGATCGGATACGCGAGGTCGGCCAGCAGATTCACGACGACGAACACGACGGCCGCGAGTGAGACGACGGCCTGGAGAACCGGCAGGTCCTGCGTCGCAACAGCGCGCTGGACCAGAGAGCCGATACCGGTGCGACCGAAGATCGACTCCGTGATGAGCGAGCCGCCGAGGAGTTCTCCGACGATGAGCGCGAGCACCGTGACGGTGGGGAGGGCGGAGGGTTTGAGCAGGTGGCGCCCGAAGACCGCCGTCCGGCGCAGTCCCTGCGACCTGGCGACGGCGACGTACTCCTGACGGCTCTCATGGTCGAGGTTCGCGATGAGCACCTCGGCGAGCTGAGCCGACACCGGGATGCCGAGGGCTATGGCGGCGAAGAACGTCGACCACGGACTCTCGGCGTCGATGATCCGGAAGACGCCGAGGCCGAATGCGAACACCTGGATGAGCAGCAGTCCGATGACGAAATTGGGGATGGAGAGGAAGAGCGAGGGGAACGCGCGCAGGACGCCCTGGCCATAGCGGACGGGCAGCACCTGGCTGCCCCACGCGATGAGTGCGGCGAGCACGATCGCGACGACGAGCGCGGTCGAGGCGAGGATCACAGTCGACGGGAGTGCTTCGGCGATGAGCTGGCTCACCGGGATGTTGGAGCGCAGGGAGAGGCCGAAGTCGCCCACCAGGAAGCGCGTCAGCGACTGCCAGAGTTGGACGAACATCGGCTGATCGAGGCCGTAGTACTCGACGATCGCCTGGATCTCATCCTCGGTGAAACCGTTGTCGGGATTGCGGAGCGTGCTCGAGACCGGATCGCCCGGCAGCACGCTGATGACGATGAACGTGAAGACGTAGGCGAGGAGGACGACCACGATCGCCTGGGCGATCCGCGGGACGGCGAAGCGCGCGTACTCGGATTTCATGTCTGTCTCCTCGAGATCTGGGACCGTGGCGCTGCGGCTGACCGCAGCGCCACGGTGAGGGTCAGCGGTCGAGCCAGGCCGCGGAGTAGTTCGCGTATGCGAGGCCGTTGTAGGACACGTCCTTCACCTCGGGCGACTGGACATAGATGCGCTGCACGATCTGCGTGAGCGGGACGAAGTAGCCCTTCGACAGCACGTGCTCTTGCACGTCTTCGAAGACCTTCGCGCGCGACTCGGTGTCGGTCGCCGAGGCGAGGGAAGCAGCGAGATCGTTGAGCTCGGCATCGCTCGTGCCGACCTTGAACCAGTCCTCGTCGCCGGGGTTGCTGGCGGTGAGGACGCCGGGGATCGTGCCGATGTCGACGAAGCTTCGGGTGATCTCGGTGGCCGCGACGGTCTTGTTGCCGATGACCTTCGTGCCGTAGGTGACCACGTCGTACGCCTCGATGTCGACCGCGAAGCCGATCTCGGCGAGCTGCTGGGCGACGAGCTCGTCGATCGCCTTCGACGTCGCGAGATAGGGGTTCGGGTAGAGCGTCACGGCGAGCGGAACGCCGTTCTTGGCACGGACTCCGTCGGCGCCCTCGACCCATCCGGCGTCGTCGAGCAGCTCTTCGGACTTCTTGGGGTCGTAGGCGAAAGCCGATGTGTGGTCGGTCGCCTCGGGCACGTTGCTCTGCACGAACGTCTCGGCCGCGTGCCAGTCGTCGGTGTAGACCGTCGCCAGGATCTGGTCGCGGTCGATGCCGTGCGTGTACGCCTGCCGGACGGCCTCGTCGTCGAAGGGCGCGACGCTGGTGTTCAGCGCGTACCCGTTGGCGAAGCCGAGGTACCGGGGCACCGAGATGCCGAAGCCCTCGTCTTTCAGGGCATCCAATTCCTGTGGGGAGGCGTTGTAGGCGACATCCGCCTGCCCTGCCTGCACCGCTCCGGTGCGCAGAGTCGGCTCAGCGACGATCTTGTAGGTGAGCGAGTCCAGATAGGCCGGGCCCTCGTGATCGAGTGCCTCGGGCCCCCAGTCGTAGTCGGCCCGCTTGGTGAGGACGACGCTGTCGCCCTCCTTCCAGGACTCGACGACGAAGGGGCCGCTTCCGATGTCGTTCGAGAGATCGGCCTGCTCCTCGGCGGAGAGCGACAGCGTCGAGGGCGAGATGAGGATCGAGCCGTGGTACGCGAGCGTCGGGATGAAGCTCAGTGTGGGCTTCGAGAATGTGACCTTCACCGTCGTGTCATCGACGGCCTCGGCCGCGACGTAGTTCGCCGACGGAAACAGGCCGATGCGCGCGATGCCCTTGTCGGGCGCGCCCTTCGCCCAGATGTCGATGTTCGCGACGACGGCTGCGGCATCCAGCGGGGTTCCGTCCGAGAAGGTGACCCCGTCCTTCAGGTGGATCGTGAACTCGGTCGCGTCCGCGCTCTGCTCCCAGCTCTCGGCGACCCAGGGGCTGAGGTTGCCCTCGCCGTCGACGTAGATGAGCTTGTCCGTGATGTGGCCCCACACGTGGCCCTGATAGCTCGAGATGGAGCTGGAGTTCGGGATCCAGGTGGCGCCGAGCGAGTCGATGAGGAAGACGAGGTCGCCGCCTTCCTTCGGCGAGGCAGAGGCAGTGTCGACGCTCGCCGTGTCGGTGCTGGGGCCGGCGCAGGCCGTGACGAGCACCGTCGTCGTGAGGAGGGCGGTGGCCGCGACCGCGGCCCGCCAGAGGAATCGTCTCTTGGTCATTTTCGTGTCCTTGCTGTGATGTGGGGATGGGTGGCGGCGCCGAGGCGCCGACGTCTCAGAACGCCTTGCCCGGGTTGAACAGGGCGTGTGGATCGAACGCAGCCTTGACCGCCCGCTGGGCGGTGAGGCTGCGCTCCGAGAGCTCGAGCGCGGCGAGCTCCCGCTTGACCGTGCCGATGCCGTGCTCGCCGCTGACGGTGCCGCCGAGGGCGAGTGCCAGGCGGACGAGCTCGTCGGCCGTCTCGTGCAGCTCGGCGGGCGGCGATGCGGGATCGGCGCCTGCGGGGATTGACTTGGTGATGATCGGATGCAGATTCCCGTCGCCGGCGTGCGCCACCGAGCCGATCTCGACCCCGAACCGGGCCTCGAGGCTCGGCAGGGCGTGGTACACCTCGGGGATCCGGGACTTCGGCACCGCGATGTCGCCGCCGGCGAACCACGTGTCGGCGTCGAACCCGCGGCCGCCACGACGGAGCGCCCAGAGCGTCTCGCCCTCGGCATCATCCTCAACTCGGACGACTCCCCCGACGTCTTCGAGGGCGACCCGCAGATCGGCGAACTGCTCGTCGATGCCGTAGCCGTCGAGCTCGATGAGGAGCAGCGATCCCCCGCGTTCCCGCAGGTCGGTGCCGCGATGCCGGTCGATGTTGCGGAGGGTCCGCTCGTCGAGGAACTCGATGACGGCGGGCCTCACGCGACTGCGCGTGATGGCGGCGAGCGCCGAAGCGCCCGCGTCGGTCGAGCCGAAGAAGGCGGTGACGGTGCGGCGCGCGACAGGGAGGGGCCGCAGGCGCACGGTCGCACGCACCACGATGCCGAGGATGCCCTCCGAACCGACGAAGAGCGAGACGAGGTCGAGTCCGGTGACGCCCTTGATCGAACGGTGCCCGACGGAGACGAGGCTGCCGTCCGCGAGGACGACGTCGAGGGCGAGGACCGATTCGCGAGTCACTCCGTACTTCGCGCAGCGCAGGCCGCCCGCGTTCGTGGCGATGTTGCCGCCGATCGTCGAGATCTCGTAGCTTGCCGGATCGGGCGCATAGAAGAGGTCCCACTGGGCGACGTGGGCGTTGAGAGCGGCGTTGAGCACACCCGGCTCGACGACGGCGACCTCATCGAGGGGCGAGACCTCCACGATTCTGTCGAGTCGCTCCGTCGACACGACGAGCTGGTCGCCGGTCGCGAGCGCGCCGCCCGACAGACCGGTGCCCGCGCCACGCGGAACGATCGCGACACCGTGCGCCGCCGCGATCCGCACGATCTGCTGCACCTGCTCGGCCGAAGTCGGGAGAGCGACGGCAGGACCGGAGTCGGCGCCGACGCGGGCGCCGCGGGTCGCCGCATCGTGCAGATAGTCGAGGGTGTCCTCGGACGGATGCCGCACCTCGATCTGCGGGAATCGCGCGAGGTCGGCCAGCACGGACCGCAGTGCCGCGGTCTGCCGCGTGTCGGCGAGTGGAGCGGTCGTCGTGGCCATCACGGCGCCTTTCGTGGGAGGGGCAGGGGCGCCGGCCTGGTGCTCCTCGGCGCTTCCCGACAGTAGGGATGGCGCCGGGTCGCCCGCACACCGCCCCGTCACGGTTGGTTGTCTTGTGTCACATGCCGTCATCGATGCGCACAGAACGTCATACGCGGCGACCACCGTTGAGACAGCATCCGTCTGAGGATCGGACTCCGGTTCCGTGCCGTGCTGCGGCGGTATGCGGCGTCGCTGCCCTGAGGCGGCCCCGCCCGTCACGAGAGGACTCACAGCGAAACCCCGGTTAACGCTCTCTCACTCTGTGGGCGACTGGGGCTAGCGTGAGGTCATCGCGACGATCCGGGTGGTCCCGGGCACCGGCTCATACCGGCTGAGTAGCGGGTTCGACTCCCGCCGTCGCGTCTACATCGAAGGACCGCGATCCCCCGTGTCGGGCACAACCTCGGCAGTAACGGTGACGCGCCGACCCGGGGCCCGAAGGTTCAGATCGAGCCGACTTCCGCACTCAGCGAATCGTGCCACGTAGCCCGTCGATCGGGTGCTCATCCCAGACTTCGAAGGGATCGTTGCCGACTGCGGCCATGAGAGCGGGGCGTGCGGCCGTGGCGGCTTCCTCCGAGTCCCAAAGCGCAATGCCCACGAGACGGCCGCTGCCATCGTCCACGACTCCGGTCCAGTGCAACCCCGGCTGTGCACGAGCGACGCGGCTGTAACGCTGCATCGAGTCCAGCACCGCTGCTCGGTGCTCGGGCTTCGGTGAATGCACCGAGACGACGGCGTAAGTCATGCCACCTAGGCAAGCACGTCGCATCTGGATACGGAACCGGCCGAGTCGGCGGGTCCGATAACCAACCCTCGTCTGCCAGTCAGGTGTCGCAGTGAAGGACCGGCGGACAAACAGGACCGCTGCGACCATGTCGCTGGGGTCGATCAACACCAGCGCCGTTGCGGCGATCAACGTAAGCGTGAGAGCGCTGAGCAACGGCAAAGGACGCGCGCGCCTGTCCGGCCGTCCATCGGCGCACAGTTGGCAAAAGCGGGGTGAGTCGGGCCTGCGCGTAGGTTGGAGGGCATGGCCCGTGGGCGATCGTGAGCGGTACGTCGGACGACGCCGCGAACCCACCGGCTTCGTTGTCTGGCCGGGCTTTCGCCCGATACTGGACCGCCGACGCGATCAGCTCGTTCGGCACGGCCGTCACCGCAGTCGCGATGCCGGTGCTCGTCGTGCAACTCCTACACGCGACGCCGTTCGAGGTCGGAGTGGTGGGGGCGGCGCAGTTCGTGCCGTACGCGGTGCTCGGGTTGATCGCCGGCGCCTACACGGATCGGTGGCGCCGCAAGCCGATCCTGGTCTGGGCGAGTCTCGGCAGGGCGGCTACGCTCCTCGCGATCCCGGTGCTCTGGCTGGCCGGCATGCTGCAGGTCTGGGTCCTCGTGATCCTGCTGCTGCTGTTCGGCGGCTTCTCGGTGTTCGGGTTCGCGGCGACGCAGTCGTTTCTGCCGCGACTGGTGCCGCGGTCGCACCTCGTCGTCGCGAACGCCCGCCTCGATCAGACCGATGCCGCCGCCCAGACGGTCGGGCCGGCGCTCGGCGGTGCGCTGGTGGCGCTGCTGGGGGCGCCCATCGCACTCCTCATCGACGCGGGCAGCTACGTCGTCGATGCGCTGCTGAACGCGAGCATCCGTGTCGACGAGCCCCGCGGACGCGGCCACGAGCGGAACCTTGCGCAGGAGATTCGGGAGGGTCTGCGGTGGGCGTACGCGCATCGCACGCTCGGCCCCCTCGCCGTGTCGACGCACGTCTGGTTCTTCGCGAACGGCATCGCGTTCACCGTGCTGTCGCTGCTTACACTTCGGTCGCTGGGATTCAGCGCATTCACGTTCGGCCTGCTGCTGGCGGTGTCGGGCTCCGCGGCGCTGCTGGGTGCGACATTCGCGGCGCGGGTCGGCACCTGGCTCGGCACCGGACAGACGATCATCCTGGCGCGCGCGGCGTATCCGATCGCCTGGCTGCTCGTCGTGGCGGCCGCGTGGTTCACGGCGGGGCCGGTGCCCCTTTACATCGCGCTGGCGATCCACGGTCTGGCGACCGGCATCCAGAATGCGAACGAGATGGGCCTGCGGCAGACGGTCACCCCCGACAGCCTGCTCGGCCGGGTCAACGCGAACATCCGCTCGGCGAACCGCACTGCGGCGGCGCTGGGCGCGCTTGTCGGCGGCGCGGCGGTCGGCATCGTAGGAGAGCTGTGGACGCTCGTCGTCGTGATGATCGTCTTCTCCGTCGCCGCAGTCATCGCCGGCTTCTCGCCGCTGCGAACGGAACGAGACCAGCTCGGCTGAGCCCGATAGTGCGCGGCAAGGGTGGGGAATGCCGTTCGGTCAGAACGTCGTCCGCAGAGAGGAAGTTGCTGGCCGGCCCGGGAGCCTCAGCCGGACCCTGGGTACTGTCGACCGGTATTTTCAGCGAAGTCATAAGCGTCGCCGCTTTCACCATCACCTGGGCGACCGGCGATGGGAATAACGGATGTCGCGTCGGGCGTGTTCGTCTGTGCCGAGTTCGGTGCTCTGATCGCGGCGGTCTTGGTGGGCGCTCGCGTCGCGAACAGCGCGGCCATACAGGCTCAGTGAGCGGTCCACGCTGGAGCATCAATCGACGCTTCAGGGGTCCGCTGAAGGACCGGCGGCCGGGCGGCGGGTCTGTATCGTGGCCAGGTGGGCGAAGGCAGGCGCGAGGTGAGGGCAGACGACGGCACGGTGATCGCGTACTCCGTCTTCGACGGTGAGGCTCCCGCTGTGGTCATCCTTCATGGCCTGGCCGGCAGCAGCCGCGAGTTCGTTCCCACGGCGCGTTCGCTGTCGGGGCGCAAGGTGATCCTGATCGATCTGCGTGGCCACGGGTCGAGCACCCGAGCACCGGCTGACACGTCACGAGAAGCTTTCGTCAGCGATGTGGTGCGTGTGATCGACAACGAGCAAGCCGCCCCCGTTGATCTGGTCGGTCAATCGATGGGCGCGCACACGGCGATGCTCCTCGCGGCTTCCCGTCCAGATCTGGTGCGACGGCTCGTGCTGCTCGAAGGCAACGAGGGCGGAGGTTCTGCCGAGGACGCCGCCGCGCTCGGGGACTTCTTCCGGTCGTGGCCGGTCCCATTCGCGAGCCGAGAGGAAGCCCGCAACTTTCTGGGCGTGGGCCCGCTGCCGAGCGCTTGGGTTGCGGATCTGGAGCAGCACGCCGACGGCTACTACCCCCGCTTCGACGCAGACGTCATGGTTGCGACGATAACGGAGGTTGCTGTCCCATCGTGGCGGGAGTGGGAAAGCGTCGCAGCACCCACCCTCGTGGTCTACGCCGATCGTGGCATGTTCACCGAGGAGCAGAAACGCCGATTCGTTGACCGCGGTGCGAACGTGACGCGGGTCGACCTGTCGGATGCTTCACACGACGCCCACCTCGACGCCTTCGCACAATGGGCCCACGCGCTACACGAGTTCCTCGCACGCTGATCGACCGGTCTCCGCGCGGCGTGCCGACGAGACCGCCTCAGTGTCCATCGCGGCAGGGAGCAAGCGAGGGTCGGCGTTCAAGCAGGGCTCTGGCGACCCGAGCGTCCCAGGCTCTAGGGTGACCGCATGCCCGATGACGCGGAGACGTTCGCACGCTGGTGCGGCGAGGATCAGCACGAGCTTCGTTGAAGACCGACCTCAAGAAAGAGATCCCCTCGTACCGCGCCCGTCGCGGCTCGTTCGAGATCGCCGATGTTCCTCCGCTGCGCTACCTGATGATCGACGGGCACGGCGATCCCAACGGCCAGGACTACGCCGACGCGATCGCCACGATCTTCCCGGTCGCGTACCGCCTCAAGTTCATGAGCAAGAAGGAGTCGGATCGCGACTACGTCGTCATGCCGCTCGAAGCGCTGTGGTCGTCCGACGATATGGCGACCTTCACGAGCGATCGCGACAAGTCGCGGTGGGAGTGGACTGCCCTGAATCTCGTGCCAGATTGGGTCACCGACGACCAGTTCACGCGAGCGCTGGCGACGGCCGCCGGAGCACCGGTGCTCGACAAAGTCCGGCTCGAGACGCTCTCCGAGGGCCGGTGCGTTCAGACGCTGCACGTCGGGCCGTTCGATGACGAAGGGCCGGTACTGGATGCCATGCATCACGACTTCATCCCAAGGCAGGGGCTGCGAATGACGGGCAGGCACCACGAGATCTACCTCAGCGACATCCGTCGCACGGACCCGTCGAAGCTGCGGACCATCCTGCGTCAACCGATACTGGGGGCCTGAGCAAAACCATCTCGCGTTCGTTCTCTAGGTTTGGCGTTGTGAAGGTGGGCGCGGATGACGTTGAGGAGCCGCTGGCGGGTGGCGATGTCACGGAGGGCGTGGTGCGTGTCGGCGACACGGTGCGCCGCCCGGTGAGCGGCGTGTCGGAGTCGGTACGTCGAGTCCTCGGACATCTCGAGTCCGTGCGGTTTGCTGGTGCTCCCCGATTTCACGGCATCGACGCGAAAGACCGCGACATCCTCGATTTCATCGCCGGCGAGGTCGCGGGCCGTCCCTGGCCTGCGTGGGTCGCCGATCCGGGGCGCATCGCCAGCGTCGCACGGCTGGTGCGCGCATTCGACGATGCGATGGAGCCGCTCGGCGTGCCCAGCTGGGCGACCGCACTGCAGCGGCCAGACGTCCCCGGGATGCCTGCCTCGATCGCTGAGGCGCCGACGCTGGTCGCGCACCTTGACATCACTCCGGAGAACGTCGTCTTCCGTGACGGGCGCGCTGCGGCTCTGATCGACTTCGATCTGATCCGCCCCGCCACTCGTGCGGAGGAGGTAGCGAACCTGCTGCTGTGGTGGGGTGGCTGGATGCCGGAAGCGGACCGTGAGGATGCCTCGCGGCATGTCGATCCGATCGAGGCTGGCGCGCTGATCGTCGAGACGTATGGGCTGGATGCCGCTGCGCGCTCGACCCTGGTCGAGATTTCGATCAACGGCGCCGACCGTTCCTGGTTCCTCATGAAGTCACGCGCTGAGATGTTCGGCGGAGGCTGGCAGCGCATGTGGGAAGAAGGCGTCGGCGACCGCATCCTCCGCCGTGCGCAATGGCTCCGAGACAACGCGACCGAGCTGCAGCGCGCCGTGCGCTCGACGAATCAGACGAGCGCCGATCAGAGCTGACCTGCGCCCTACGAGCAGATCTTCGAACACCCAATGGCGGACCATTGAGGAACCGGCCCTCACACGCCGGCCGAGCGAGATGGTTCCCCAGGCAGCTGGCTGCCCGGGGCGCGTGTGATGAGTGCGTACCGCTCGGAGCTGCCCCGCTGGGTACCTACTTCTTCCCCCCGAAGAGCCCGCCCAGCAGTCCGCCGATGTCGATGCCAGCCGATCCGCCGCCACCCGATCCACCGCCACCGAGCAGCCCACCGATGATGTCCCCGATGCCGCCTCCACCCCCGGCGGCGCCGGATCCGGCCTGGCCTGCCACGCCGCCGTGCTTCTTCGCGATCAATCCGAGCACAATGGGCGCGAGGATCGGCAGAAGCTTCCCGAAATCGATGCCCGCCGTTCGAGGCTCCGACGTGAGCTTCTGCGCGACGGCGTGCTGTTGGTCGCCGAAGATGTGCCCGAGGATCTTCTGACCGTCCGCGGTGTCGACGCCATCGACATCCACTGTTCCCTCAGCAATCGTGTCCGAGTGCTTGTCGAGGGCCTTCAGGATCGCCTGCGAGCCTTCGGGCGTCTGCGCGTTCCGCTGCAGACCGGTCAGGATCGTCGCGCCGCCCTCTTGGATCGCCTGCCGCGCAACGCTCGGGTCGACCCCGAGCTTGGCGGCGATCTCATCCACCGGCAGTGACTTCAGGATCTCGTCGATTCCGGCCATGATCTTCTCCACACCTCGAGGTCGTTCGTCCCCGCTCGTCGGTCAGGCTAGTAGCCGGCAGCGAAACCGAGCCAGGGCTTGCGATACACGGTCGAGGGTGCTCGGACTCCGGTGCCCACGCAAAGGCCGGGCGGCTCAGAGGCGCGCGTTGACCATCCCGCTGCAAGAAACTGCTCCCACTATCCTCGAGGCGTGAGAATCCGGCCCGGCACTTCTACCGAGCGAGACTCCTGCGTCGACCTCTGGCTTGAGGCGCTGCGCGATCGGGACGGTCAAGATCAGGGTTCGGAAGTCGCGGCGCGAGTCCGAGCAAAGTTCGAAAGCCCCGAGGTGCGTTTCGCTGTCGTCGACGAACCTCCCATCGCATTCGCCCTCACCGTCGACCCGGGTCGCTCGGAGCCACGGACCGCGTTGCTGGAGCTACTCGCCGTTGCACCGAGCCACGCGGGACGTGGGCTTGGCCGCGCGCTTCTCGCCGACGCCATCCGCGTGGCAACCGAACACGGCTTCTCCGCCATCGAGTTGCGGATGCGAGAAGGAAACCGCAGGGCCGAGGCGTTGTACGTCTCGGCTGGCTTCCTACCTCGGGGAGAACCCGCACCACACCCCCTCGGTGGTCCGCCGATGCTCGAATACACACGAGACCTGCTTCCCCTGCCCGGCTGAGCCACGCGTGCGACCGGCGGCATGCCGACCGGCTATCGAGCGATCGCGCTGCTCTCGGACTCGACAGGAATCTCACCAGTGACGAACATGGCCGCATGGAAGTCATTCGCGTTCTCGCCGACCTGCATGTCGCTGACATCCCTGCCGCGCGGGAGTTTTACACGGAGTATCTCGGACTCAGCGCAGAGGACTTCAATCTGGGCTGGGTCGCGCGATTCTCCGCCCCCGAGCCCAGTGCGTACGACCAGACTGTGCGTATTCAACTGGTGACGCGAGACGCGTCCGCTCCGTTGGATCCCGTCGCGTCGATTCTGACGCCGGATCTCACTGCGGCCTACGAAGAGGCCAAGGAGCGCGGATACGAGATCGTGTACCCGCTGACTCACGAACCCTGGGGCGTGCATCGATTCTTCGTCCGTGCCCCCGACGGCAACGTCTTCAACATCGTCCATCACAACGACTGAGCGGCGCGCACGGGATGACTATTGCGCCGTGATGAAGGTCCCTTGGTGAAAGCGCAACTGTGGTTTCTCCATGGTCGTTACCCACACGGATGAGTGACGACTATCACGATCCGGAGAGTGGACGGTGTAGCAGACGAGCGCGACGCCTGGCGCCAGTTCGCTGAACGCCCAGTCGGAGGTGGTGACTGGAAGGGCCGTGTCTTCGTCAGCCAGCGCCGTGACGATCTCGTCGCGCGACCATTGCTTACCCGAACGTCCGATCTCGACGAACTCTGGATGAAGGAGTTCACGGACCCGATCCGAATCGGATCGAGTCTCAGACGTGAGCAACTCTTCCTCAGCTGATCGCAAGTCAGAAAGGTCCATGACGCGAGCCTGGCATCGGGCCACGACAGCATCGATAAGCGACCCGCCGCGGGCGGCCGTTGGCGAAGCTGACAGGGGCCGTTTTTTCAGCTCCGATGGTTTTCGCTGCGGGTTCACCGGAACGCGGTTGGGCGCGCTTACCCGCCTTGTCCGGCGGCTTGCCTGTGCGCGTCGCCTATCGTCGGCTTCATGGATTCTCTGCCGCCATGGCTGTCGACAGCGATCGCCGTGGTCGCGCTTGCGGGAATCGCCACCACTGCTCTCGCGGCAATGCGCGTTCCCGCGCCGTGGGCCGGAGTGTGGGCACTGGCGCGCGCGGCCGTTCAGCTGACCCTCCTGAGCTTCGTGCTCGCCGGTGTCATCCAGGACCCGCTGCTTGTCGCGTTGGGGCTGGTGGTGATGCTGATCGCCGCCATCTGGACCGCTGCGCGCCGCGCCCGGATGTCGTGGCGTGGCGTCCCGCCGCTGGCGCTGGCGATGACACTCGGCCCGCTTGCTGTGATGGTCGTCGCATTCGCCAGTGGCGCACTCGAGCTCTCGCCGCGCTACGCGTTGGCGATCGGCGGCATCATCATCGGCAACACCATGACGGTCGCCATCCTCACCCAGCGGATCTACCAAGGGGCTCTCCACGACCACTGGGGCGAAGTGGAGGGCTGGCTCGCATTGGGCGCTACTCCGTGGCAATCCGCACGGAACCTCGCCCGCGGCGCGATCCGCACCGCGCTCCTGCCCGGGATCGACCAGACCCGGACGACGGGGATCGTGGTGCTGCCGGGTGCGTTCGTCGGCGCCATCTTCGCCGGCGCCTCGCCCTTCGAGGCGGGCCGCTTTCAGCTGGTGGTGCTTGCCGGAATTCTCGCCGCCGGCGCACTGACCTCCACGACTCTGCTGCGCATGACGGGCGGCGTCGTACAGCAACCGGCCGACATCAACACGCCGATCCGCCCCGCCAAGCACTGAGCCTCTTCTCCGACCTCACTGCTCGGAATCACGTCGCACAACCGCGGCGCAGCTGCGATCACCCGACCGCACGCCGACCGCCGCGGGATCTCGTCCGTGCCATTCATGGCTGCGCCGATGACCAGCATCCGTCCCGTTCGACGGAGTCCTTACGACTCTGAGGGCACCAGGGGCAACTCGAGTCCGTAGTTCCACGACAGGATTGCCGGCTGCTCGCGGTAGAAGCTCAGCACCGACACCGATCCTGCGTCCAGGGTGATCTGAGCCCCGAATCGGGGGGCCAATCGCAGGTACACGGCGGTCAGGATCCGCAGGAAGTGGCCGTGTGCGACGAGGGCGACATCTCCCTCGGTCATTGCCGGCAGCACCCGCGTGAGCACGCGCGAGGCGCGTGCAGCGACCTCCTCGACCGTCTCGCCGGGCGTCAGCCCGCGAATGACGCCGTGCGTGAACGCGCTCCAGTTGTAGCCGAGCTCGCTGCGAATATCGCGTGTCGTGCGTCCCTCGTAGCCGCCATAGTCCCACTCGACGAGGAGGGGGTCGACCTGGGCAGGAAGTCCCGCGAGCTCAGCAGTCCGTCGTGCACGCTGCAGCGGAGAAGTCAGAATGAGTGAGAAATCGTAGCCGGCGACCAACTCGCCGGCACCTCGGGCAAGATCCTCTCCCCGGGCAGTGAGCGGAATGTCGGTGAGTCCTGTGTGTCGGCCACTCCTCGACCACTCCGTCTCCCCATGGCGCAGGAGAACCAGCTTCCCCGACGGGTTGTCGGGAGCGGGGCGGTCGGGCAGCGAATCATTCATCGGCACACCCCACCGTAGTGTCGATAGGGCGCAGCTTGGCCGGGAGCGCCTCGCAAATGGCACTCGGGACATGATCCCCAGCGCGACAGCACGAGGAGACGTGCTTCGACGAACGCAACCATCACGTCATCGAGGACCACTTGCGTTCCTCGACCGACCGGAACGAGCGCCTGAGGAATAGCGCGTCGTCGCACCAATGTTGAAACGGCAAACCCGATCATTCACAGAGATGGGACAAGCGATGACCAGCGTCTCGGAGCTTCTTGCGGCCAACCTTCAGGACGTGTTCGGCAACAGGGATCCCCTGACCAGACGCGCGGCCATCGAGAGGGTCTATTCGGAGGACGTCGTCTTCACTGATCCCGAGGGCACCGTTCACGGACGAGCAGCGCTCGAAGACAAAGCGGCGGCGCTCCTTGCCGAGGCCCCCAGCGATTTCGTGTTCGTGGACGACGGGCCGCGCTATGCCGCTGACGACGTGGGTGCGCTCGGCTGGGCATTCGGGCCGGCTGGTGCTCCCGTCGTTCGGGGCATCGACATCATCACCGTCGCCAACGGGACCATCACCAGCCTTCGCACGTTCTTCATCGACCCGACGATGTAGCGGTCAGGGTTCGCATGAGCGACCGCTCATGGACTGGCGTCCGGCGGTGGCTGGACGCCGTGCCGGGAGTGCGTGAGCGCGTCACCGCAGCCGAGAGCCGACCGCAGCGGTGGTCTCGATCAGGCCGCGGGGACGGACTTGCGACCGATCGTGAACCAGAGGATCAGCCCGAGCCAGGGAAACAGCAAGGCGATGAGCACCCAGACCGCCTTCGCGGTTCCGGATACCACCTGGTCGCGAGCAATACTCACGACAGTGATGACGAACGGGATCATCGAGACCACGCAGAGGATGATCAAGTGCCACCCGTTCAGACTCCCGAACACCGCCTCAGTCTGGCATAGGCGTATGGCGCCAGTTGGGGTTCAGGACCGTGCGAGACGACCGGCTTACGGGGAGAGGTCAGTGCGAATCGTCACGACCAGGTCCGGTCAGCTCAGCTCCAGCGAGCCAGCCAGCCAGCCAGCCAGCCAGCCAGCCAGAATGAGGCTGGCATCGGCGGGGCGCTCTGGGACCTGTTCCCTGCGCTCGTGGGTCGTCAGCTGTCGTCAGCTGTCGTCGTCTCAGTCGTCGATCAGGCGCGCCCGCTTCGCACCGGCCCGCCAGCCTGCGAGGAACGCAAGCTGCAATCAGTCCGATCGTGAGGATGACGCACCCGATGATGGTGACGCGGGAAAAGAACACGCCGTCGGCACCCGGGGTGAACGTTGCAGCGGCGAGTGGCTGGTAAGCAAACCAGCCGAAAGTCACCGGCGTGAGCAGTCCGACGGTGAGGACCACGAGACCGATCAGCACGAGGATGCCAGCGGTGGCCCATGCTCCCACTGCTCGTCTACTGCTTGTCACGCTCTGACCCTACCGACGCCGAGCGCTTGGGTCTGTCTCGCCTGCTGGGGGTCCAGCCGCCCCTGAACCTCGGCCGAGCGTCGGTGGCATGAGGCAAGGTGGAGCGCATGACCTCGACGATTCCGGTGCGCGCCCAAGCCCTCGACGTCCTGCGCACCCTCGTCGGCCGGGACGACGCCGAGTTCCACGACGGGCAGTTCGAGGCGATCGAGGCACTCGTCGAGGGCCGGCGCCGGGCACTCGTCGTGCAGCGAACCGGGTGGGGCAAGTCGGCGGTGTACTTCGTCGCGACGCTGCTGCTGCGACGGCGCGGAGCAGGACCCACGGTGCTGGTCTCGCCTCTCCTGGCTCTCATGCGAGACCAGATCGCGGCCGCCCAGCGTGCGGGGGTGCGGGCGGTCGCGATCAACTCCACGAACGCGCACGAGTGGCGCGACGTGCTCGCACAGCTCGATCGCGACGAGGTCGACGTGCTGCTGGTGTCTCCCGAGCGGCTCAACAACCCGTCGTTCCGCGACGAGCAGCTCCCCCAGCTCGTGCGGAGGATCGGGCTCCTCGTCGTCGACGAGGCGCACTGCATCAGCGATTGGGGCCACGACTTCCGCCCGGACTATCGCCGGCTCCGCGACCTCATCGCGCGCATCCCGGCCAGGAATTCCGGTGCTCGCCACCACGGCGACGGCCAACAGCCGCGTGGTGGCGGATGTCGCAGAGCAGCTGGGTGCGCTCGATCAGAGCGGCGACGAGACCGGCGTGCTCGTCATCCGCGGCCCTCTCGCGCGCACCTCCTTGCGTCTCGGCGTCCTGCGGCTGCCCAACGCGCCGAGCCGGCTCGCCTGGCTCATCAGCCACCTCGGCGACCTCCCCGGGTCGGGCATCATCTACACGCTCACCGTGGCAGCCGCGAACGACACCGCGCGGCTGCTGCGGGATCGCGGGTACGACGTGCGGGCGTACACCGGGCAGACCGACCCCGACGAGCGCGAGGAGTCCGAGTCCCTCTTGAAGGAGAATCGGGTCAAAGCCCTCGTCGCGACGAGCGCCTTGGGGATGGGCTTCGACAAGCCGGATCTCGGGTTCGTCGTCCATCTCGGCGCGCCCTCGTCGCCGGTGTCGTACTACCAGCAGGTCGGGCGAGCAGGTCGCGCGACAGCATCCGCCGATGTGCTCCTCCTCCCCGGAGTCGAAGATCGCGAGATCTGGCACTACTTCGCCACGGCGTCGATGCCCGACCGGGACCGGGCGGAGCGCGTCATCTCAGCCCTGTCGACCTCGGCAGGACCGCTGTCGACGCCGGCGCTCGAGGCGATGGTCGACATCCGCCGCACTCCGCTCGAGCTGCTGCTCAAGGTGCTCGATGTCGACGGCGCGGTCTCCCGCGTGCAGGGCGGCTGGATCGCGACCGGCCAGCCGTGGACGTATGACGACGACCGCTATGGCCGCATCGCCGCAGAGCGCATCGCCGAGCAGCAGCACATGATCGAGTACGAAGAGACCAGCGCGTGCCGCATGGAGTTCCTGCAGCGCTCCCTCGACGATGCGACCGCGGCGCCGTGCGGTCGCTGCGACAACTGCGCGGGCGCCTGGTTCCCCTCAGCGATCGACGAGGATGCGACGGATGCTGCGTCCGCCGCCCTCGATCGGGTCGGCGTGGCGATCGAACCGCGCCGCCAATGGCCGACGGGGGCCGATCGCCTCGGCGTGCCGGTTCGAGGTCGTATCCCGGCCGACGAGCAGGCGGACGAGGGCCGTGCGCTCGCGCGGCTCACCGACCTCGGGTGGGGAGGAACCCTGCGTGAGGTGTTTGCAGCGGGAGCACCGGACACCCCGGTTCCGCCCAATGTGCTTGCCGCCTGCGTACGGGTGCTCGCCGAGTGGGGGTGGAGCGAACGCCCGCTGGCCGTGGTCGCGATGCCGTCACGATCGAAGCCGCAGCTCGTCGACTCCCTCGCGCGCGGCATCGCCGAGGTCGGACGGATGCCGATGCTCGGCACCCTCGACCTCGTGGACGGCGGCCCCACGGGCGGGCCCGGCGGAAACAGCGCCTTCCGGCTCGCCGGTGTCTGGAAACGGTTCAGCGCGGCCGCCCTCGACGTTCCGGCCGGCCCGATTCTGCTGATCGACGATCTGATCGACAGCAGGTGGACGGTGACCGTCGCCGCAGCCGAGCTGCGCCGAGCCGGTGCGACGGCGGTTCTGCCATTCGCGCTCGCACTCCGAGGCTGACGCGAGCCCCTCCCCTGATGCCGCGGTCGGCCGGGCGCATCATCCGTGCATCCGGGAGCGGATGCTGTCGACGTGGTGCAGTTCTGACGCGGTCCTCATCGTGAAGGAGAAGCGCGGGAGGCATTCAGCAGCCCGATGAACGCGGCCCACCTCCGACCGCGACGAGCGGGCGGCAGGCTGACGGCCGAGTGTCACAGATCGAAGTCTGTCCAGTCGGCCGGCTCGTCGGGGCGGCCGATGGCAATCGACGGGGATGGTGACCCATGCTGACGCAAATGCTGCGCCTCCGCATTCATGTGCGCCACGAGTTGCTCGTCCGCCACCTCGTCGTACGTCGAGTCCTCGTCATCCGCCATCAGTTGGCTTGCCGGCCCGACGAGGATGTCGGAGCGGCCCGGCGTTCCGTCGTCGTGCAGCGTGGGCACATCGACTGTGGCCGACGAGCCGACTTCTGCGAGGGCTTGTGCATAGTCCACGAGCGCGATGGCGATGGCGCTTCCGGTCAGGATCGACGTGCCGGCGTAGTGGATTCTGTGCATGCCTCATCTTCGCTTGCCGCGCGATCACACCGTGTGGCCCTTCCCTTTCGCGCGGTCGTCAGGTACGCGCGCGACGCGGTCAGAGCCTGAGGTCCCACCCGCCGAGGTACGCCTCAACGTCGACGTCGTCGGGAAGGCACCTCACACCCGCGCAGGTTTCTCGCGCTACCGGGAAGAGATCGTGGCGCGCCCACCTCCGGTTGCGCGCTCGGGCCCGCGCGGAGACGATGCGGAGCAACTCGACGCCGTAGTCATCGACGAGCAGAAGTTCCCCCAGGCGTTCGGATTCGACGCGCGCGACCTGGGCGGCGAGCGATTCCGATGTAACGATCAGGGGCCGCAGGATCTCCACCCACAGCCGCACCCGGTCCAGGCGATCGGGCTCGTCGGCGCCGCCGACCACTTCCGCTCCTGCGAGTGCGGCCAGGACGCTGTCTGTGCTGACGAAGATCTGCGCCCGCGTGGCCGGCTCGGGCGGTCCCGTGACCGCGATGTCGATCTTCCCGCTGCGCAGGCCCCTGCCCCTCGAGCCCGGCACGGGAATCAGATCGGACAGACGGATCGCTTCGGCATTCTTGTCATCGAGTCCGGCATCCTCTCGTCCCGCGAAGTCGGGTCCGTCGTGCCACGCCACCGCGGTCGGCACGTGGGCGAGGATCGCGCCGCGTATCCAGGCCCGATAGGCCCATTCCCAGTCCTCGCCCCCGTAGGCGGTGAACGACTCGTCGAATCCGCCGACCTCGTCGAACAGCTTCCGTGAGCACGCCAACACTGCACCGATGACGTACCGGTAGCTGCGATCGTCGGCGTCCAGCAGATTGCGCGAGGCGCGGTAGGCCTCGGCCAGCCATGCCGGTGCGGCCAGTTCACGCTCAGGCGCGACTCTCTCGATGTCGTCGGACGCCGCCAGGCCCGTCAGGTGAGCATGGCGGCGGCGGCCCACCGTGACGCAGTCGGGGGCGAGAGCCGGAAGCCGGACAAGCTCACTGATGAAGGTCGGCTCGGGCGTCGTATCAGCGTCGAGGAAGACGATCATCTCGCCAGTCGCGGCGGCGGCGCCGAGATTGCGAGCGGCGGCGAGTCGGAATCCTTCGTCGCCCTGTCTGACGAGAAGCACTCCCTCCGGCACGCTCGGCGCGTCTGGCGAACCATCGTCGGCCACGATCACCTGCAGCCTGTCTTGAGGGTGATCCTGCCGCCGCAGCGCGTGCAGCGTGCGTGCCAGCTGCTCGGGCTGACGATAGTGGGCGACGATCACCGACACGGTCGGCGGCACGGCGGGTCGCATCCCGTCCAGCAAGTCCCATCGGTTGCCGGGGATGCCCCGTCCCCTCGGATCCGTCATGGCGCGAGGTCGTCCCACCAGGCTCGGTACGCCGCGGCCGCGTCAGTGAGCGTGGGGGTCAGCGGGATGCCACCAGCCAACCAGCTGTGAGACGGATCCCTCCACGCCTCGGCGAGCGCGCGCGACAGGTCAGCGGGATCATACAGAGCGATCGTTCCGGGGCGGAGCTCCGCCATCTCCCGTGTGTAGCGAGAACTCACCACGAGCGGCCGACGGCCGGCTTCGACCCAGTCGAGCATGGAACGCGAAGCAGAGAAGTGCTCGTGCGCGGCTACCGGGATGCCGTCACCGGTCATACTGCGCGTGAATTCCTCCCCGCTGAGAAAGCCGGTCATCTCGAAGAGCACCCCCTTGCTATCCGCGTCCTTCCGCAGTTCGTCGACGTCTCTTTCGTGACCAGGGGACGGCCCGCCGATCGCCCGCACGCGCACGTGCCCCACGGGCTCGCCTGCGGACCGGAGAATTTCCGCCGCGTGCGCTGCCGCCCCGATCGCGGCGGTATGCCCCTTGCCCGGGTAGATGTAGCCGGCGAGCAGCACGGTCAGATCACGCCGCCCATCTGAGCCCGGCTCGCGCGTGCGTTCGAGCGCGGGACGTTCGGGGGTGGCCGCCACCTGCGCGCCCAGGGGGATCGCGTGGGGCCGGGCGGCCGCGGGTAGGAATTCGGAGACCAGGGCCTGCTCGTGGCGACTGTTCACGACTGCGGCATGCGCCGCAGCGAGGAATCGCCCGTACGCCGCGATCCGCCGCTCAAGCCCCGTCCCATCCGACGTCTGGGGCACATCGTGGACGGTGATCGTAAGACGGGTGACGGACGCGAGTCTTTCCAGACTTTCCGCCGCTTCCTCGGGAGTGGAGCCGAGCAGCCGATTCGTGACGTGCAGATGCGACCGTGATGCCTTCCGCGCATGCGGCAACGCATCGGCGACCAGCGCGACCGGGACGACAACGGTGCGCGGATCGACCCCGCGCAGCACGCCGGCCAAGTCCGCCGCGTAGCGAGCGACGCCGTGCCCAGCGGGACCCACGATCAGCTGGAGCGGAGGGGGGCGGGTCATCTGGCTCATCGTTATACGTCCGCAGCGCTCCCGTCAAGCCGCATCCGGCCGGGGTTCTGCAGACATATCGTCGAGTGGCCGATACCCGCTACCTCAGGTCTCGTACCCGACGTCGATGAAAGAGGCGCGATGGTGCAGAACGCGACCGCAGTCGTCGCCGACGACAGCGAGCAGATGGAATCCCGTCCCATCACGGTCGCCGCCGTGCCCGCCGGTCATCAGTATGTCGAGCGGATCACCGCCACGTCCGACCTGCTCCTCCTGCCGGACCCGCCGGTCGCAGGCGCGGCCGCAGGCGAGTGGTGGCCGCCCGCGATACTCGACCCGGCGTGGATCGACAGGAATCGCGCCGTCGCGCAGATCCTTCACATCCACTTCGGAACCGAGTCGTTTGCCTCAGGCCATCTGACCGCGGTGATCCGGGCGGCACACCAGGCCGGCTGGCCGGTGGTGTTCACCGCGCACGATCTCGAGCATCCCCAGCTCCCCGACCAGGAGGCGTACGCCGGGCAGCTCGATGAGCTCATGGCGGGTGCCGACGCGGTGATCACGCTCACCGAGGGGGCGGCATCCGTCATCCGCGACCGGTGGAACAGGCACGCGCAGGTCATCCGGCACCCGTCGGTCCTCGCTCCGGACACGGCGATACCCCACGTGAGGTCGACCGAGGACATCCGGATCGGGGTCCATCTGAAGGATCTGCGGCCGAACGTCGACGGGCCGGGCACCGTGCGATCACTGCTCGAGGCCGTCGGCCGCCTCCGACGCGCCGGCATGCCGGCGGTTGCCGAGATCCGTCTGCACGACCGGGTTCGGGACGACGCGGCGCGCGAAGAAATCCGGCGCCTCTGCGCTGCCGACGAGCACGTTGCGCTGATCGAGCACGAGCGACTCTCGGACAGCGAACTGGCGATCGCCCTGAGCCGCCTCGATGCGTACGTGCTGCCCTACCGGTACGGCAGCCATTCGGGTTGGCTGGAGCTCTGCTGGGACCTCGGCCTGCCCGTCGCGGCACCGACCGTCGGGTTCTACGCCGAGCAGCACACAGACGGGTCGTCCGCGGCGTACGTGCCGGGCGATGCCACGACGCTGACCGAGGCGCTCGCGACCCTCCTCACTGCACCGACGGCCACGCGACCAGGCACACAGGAACGTGCGAGGGTCATTGCCGCACGAAGAGAGGTGCGGGGGCACGGGGATGCCGCGATCGTCGCATCCCACGTCGCCCTGTACCGCAGCCTGATGGAAAGGGCGTCGGCATGAAGGCCGGGCTGCGCGTCGTCGTAATCGCCCCTCTGCGCTTCCCGATCCGCCCCCCGCACTCAGGCGGGCTGGAGTCTGCGGTCTGGTCGGAGGTGACCGGACTGCGGGCCCGCGGCCACGAGGTGACCCTGGTCGCCGTTGAAGGGTCGGACTTCGTGAGACCGGGCAGCGCGTACGAGCTGCCCCGCCTGGACTGGCCGCACGAGGTCCCGCCGACGGATGTGACCTATCCGCTCAGTTACGAGGCGACGACCGTGCCCGCTCTGCAGCGGGCGCTCGAAGCGATCGCCGCACACCCGGACCGATTCGACGTCGTCTCCAATCACTGCCTGCATCCCCTGCCCATCCGGTACGCACCGCGGCTCGGAACCCCCATGGTGACGACCCTCCACACCCCACCCGACGCCGCGTTCGTCGCAGCGCACGCCGCCGCCGGCCCGGCAGGGAGCGCCTTCCTGTCGGTCAGCGAGTTCACCCGACGTGAGTGGGCCCGCGCCGGCCTGCACTCCGATCTCCTTGCGAACGGCGTGGACCCGGCTGCGTGGCCGGCCGGTCCGGGCGGTGACGACATCGTCTGGTTCGGTCGGATCGTGCCTGAGAAAGCCCCTCACCTGGCGGTGGAGGTGGCTCGGCGGCTGGGCCGTCGGCTGACGATCGCGGGACGCATCGGCGATCGCGCGTACGCCGAACGCGTCCTGTTCCCCGTCCTCGGCTCGGACGTCACCTTCACCGGCGTGCTCGCGCCCGCGCAGCTGGCCGAGCTCGTCGGTCGTGGCGGCGCGACGCTCTCGACTCCCGCCTGGGCCGAGCCGTTCGGACTGGTCGCACCGGAGTCGCTCATGTGCGGCACGCCGGTGGTGAGCTTCGCGGTGGGCGGCGTACCCGAGATCGCCGCCCGCACCATCGGGATGGAGCTGGTCTCCCCGGGCGACGTCGCCGCGATGAGCGACCGGGTCGAGCATCTGATCGAGCGCAACGCACACGACAGGTCGTTCCGTCAGCGCATCCGCGCAAGCGCGGTGCGCCGGTTCTCCCTCGACGCACGCCTGGCCAGACTGGAGGACCGATTCGACGACCTCATCGCGTCCGAACGCTTCGCGGATGGGCTGACCGCGTGACGGTCCGCATCGGGTGGTACGTCCACCACCACGGCCGAGGTCACCTCACTCGCCTGCTCGCGGTCGCACGGCACCTCGACGCCGAGATTCATTGCTTCAGCTCACTCCCCAGGCCTGACGAGCTGCCGCCGCATTGCACGTGGACCGTGCTCGACCGCGACGACGACTCCACGCCCGACCTGGACCCGCGCGCATCGGATCCGACCGCCGGCGGTCTGCTGCACTGGGCGCCGCTCGGACACGCCGGTCACGGCAGACGCCTGGCGGCGATCGCGGCTTCCCTCCCCGTCGACGCGTTCGTCGTCGACGTCTCGGTCGAAGTCGCGCTGCTGGTCCGCCTCCTCGGCACGCGCACCGTGGTCTTCGCCCAACCCGGACTCCGCGACGACGCGCCACACCGAATCGGGTACCGGGCAGCCACCACGATCATCGCCCCCTGGCCTCAGGCGCTCCTCCGCCCGGCCCACCTCGAGGACATGCGCGACAAGACCGTGTACACGGGCGGCATCAGCCGGTTCGAAGATCGCGCCGACTTCGATCCGCCCCGGGCACCCCATCCGCGCCAAGACGTGGTGCTGCTCGGCGGACGCGGCGGGACGACGTGACCGCCTCGGCCATCGCGGACGCGGCGGCCTCGTCGGGGCATCGGTGGCGCAATCTCGGAGCCACGCCCGACGCCACCTGGTCCACCGATCCGTGGACCGAGCTCACCTCCGCCCGGGTCGTCGTCTCGTGGGCGGGGCAGAACTCGATCGCCGACCTGGCGGCGGCAGACGCAGCCGCCGTCGTCATTCCTCAACAGCGGCCGTTCGCAGAGCAGCGGGAGATGGCGAGTGCGCTCGATCGCGCCGGACTCGCCGTCGTGGCGACGGAATGGCCGCCCGCGGCGGAGTGGCGGGAGCTGATCGACCGCGCGACGAACCTGCGTCCGGACTGGTCGCAGTGGGGGGTTCCCGGCGCTGCCGCGCGAGCCGCCGACGCGATCTACCGGACGGCGACGGGTCTGCGATGACCCTCCCCGAAGACGACCAGCCGAAAATCGCGGTCATCAGCCTGTGCTCCACCCCCCGCGCGGCGCATCTGCGCAACCAGCTGACTGCGCTTTCCCGTGAACAGCGGGTCGAGCGGATCGTGGTGTGGGTCGGCGATGACGAGCCGCCAGACCTCGACGCCGACCGAATACTCCGCGTGCCCCCCGGCCCGAGCGGTTTGCGTCTGGCTGCCGCCCGCAACGCCGGCGCTGCCGCAGCGGTCGCCTCCGGCTCCGCGCTCCTGGTCTTCCTCGACGCCGACTGCGTGCCCGGAGCGGACCTGATCCGCCGTTACCTGGCGGCATCCCTTTCCCACCCCGACGCGGTGCTGTGCGGGCCGGTGACCTACCTGCCGGAGGGCTTCGACAGCACTGACCCGGGCGTCCTCGCGCGGGCTACGGCACCACACGCGGCTCGGCCCAATCCTCCCGATGGTCGAGTGCAACCGGCATCCGAAGATGAGTACCGGCTGTTCTGGTCGCTGTCGTTCGCCGTCACGGCCGATGCATGGTCGCGTACGGGCGGCTTCGACGAGGGTTACGAAGGCTACGGCGGTGAGGACACCGACTTCGCGTTCACCCTCGGCCGCGACGCCGTGCCGCTCGCGTGGGTCGGCGGTGCCCACGCCTACCATCAGCATCACGCCACGTCCTCACCTCCGTGGCAGCATCTCGACGACATCCTCCGCAATGGCGCACGCTTCGCAGAGCGATGGGGCGAGTGGCCGATGACCGGGTGGCTCGACGCGTTCGCGCGGGCGGGCGCCGTGGAGTGGGATGGCTCGACATGGCGCCGAACAGTCACCGCTGGGGGTGACGCGAAGGGCTGAATCGGGGGCGTCCGCGCTCAGGTGGCCGGCCCCAGCAGGCTGTCGGCGGCGGCTATCAGCGCTGCGGCGATCGGATCGGGCGCGAACGAGTCGATGCCGGCGAGCGCGTGTTCTGCGATCTCCGATGCCAGTCCCGGCGAATCGATCAGGCGATGCAATGCGGACGCAAGTTTCGCGGGATCCGCCGGCGGCACCATCAGGCAGTCCTGGCCGTCTACACAGAAGTCATCGAACCCGCTCCCTGACGTCACGATCAGCGGCGTGCCTATCGCCTTCACCTCGAGGGCGACGTTGCCGAACCCCTCCCACCGCGAAGGACACATCACGACGTCAGCCTCTCGGATGGCACGGTAGAGCTCGTCACCGGGCACGTGACCCAGCCAGGTCACCCGTTCTCTGGCGGGGGCAGGCAGCATCGCGAGCAGGTCAGACCTCGTCGGCTCGAAGCGCCCATCTCCGCCGGCGCCGGCGAGCACCAGCCGGGCAGCCGGGACTCGATCATTCAGCCGACCGAAGGCATCGACGGCGTCGACGACACCCTTGCGTCGCTCCGATCGACCGAGGAAGAGGACGATCGGGTCACCGGCAGCCGGCCACCCAGTCGGCAGGGCCGCGGATCGGGATGCTGCTCGAACGTGATCGACGTCGATGCAGTTGCTGACCACCACGGCCGGCGGCAGGTCCGCACGTGCCGCCCGCGTTCGCGCCAGCATGGCATTCGAGATCGAGATGAGCCCGGCAGATCTGCGGATCTGCCGGGTTTCGAGACTCATCTGCAGCGCGACGGGGACGCGGCTCGCCCGGGGCAGGTCGCGCAGACGCAGTCCGGAGATCTCCTGGGCAAGCCGCGCGCTGGTCGCGAGGTTCGTCAGCAGGGGCGCGCTGCGCGGGAGGGCGGCGCCGAGGGCACTCCACTCCGGGAGGAACACCCGGTCGTAGCCGGCACGCCGAAACACCGCCCGCACTCGCAGAGGGCGCGCGAACAGTGCACGCACCCGCGACGACCGGTCCGTGCGCTCGAACGCGATCAATCGGACGCCCTGAAGATCGGCATCCGCCTCCGGCGCAGCATCCGAGAACACGATCAGGTCTACGTCGATTCCATGGCGGACGAGCGCGGGCAGCAGCGCTGCGTAGTGGCGTCCGATACCGCCGGTGTATGCAGTCAGTCCCGCATACTCCGTCGTGGCGACAAGCCACCGCTCGTTGCGCGGAACGCGGCCGGAGGTCACCGGTACCGGCGGGTTCGGCTCCGAGTCCATCTCGTCAACCTATCCGCGCACCCCGCAGCCACTCCCGGCCTTGACATCCGAGGTCGGTTTCACCGCCGACACCGGGCGGGAGAGCCTGCGCTCAGGCAAAGAAGAAGCCCCGACTGTTACCACACAGCCGGGGCGAGACGGATGAGAAGTCCGCCTATCCCGTTCAGCGTACCGCACTCGACACGTCGAAGACCGGGAAAGCCCTGGATGCCGCGCGGCAGTCTGCATGACGCCGGACGTCATCGAGGGAAGAGCTGTCGCGTTCAGCCCGTTACGGTGTAGCGGGCCATGCCGCTGCGTGGCCGCCGACCGACGAGGAGAGCACGTGTCCGACTACTTCGACCGCACCGCCGACAAGACCTACACGCGGGTGTACAAGGCCGAGACCCCCGACATCCTGGCTGCGTTCGCAGCGTTCGACCAGGCGGTCTTCGCCACCGAGGGCCGGGAGATCCCGCTGAAGTACCGCGAGCTGATCGCGCTGGCGGTCGGCATCACGACGCAGTGCGTGTACTGCATCGACGGGCACTCGCAGAACGCGGTGCGCGCTGGGGCGAGCGAAGCGGAGCTCGCCGAGACCGCCTGGGTCGCGACCGCGATCCGCGCGGGCGGAGGCTATGCGCACGGTCGGCTCGCGTTCAAGCTCGCCGACGACGCACGAGTGCACCAGCACTGACGACGAGCATGACGATCCCCACAGCACTCGAGCGGGAGGCGCTGGAGTTCATCCGGGCGCTGATCCGGATCGACAGCGTCAACACGGGTGACCTCGCCACGATCGGCGACGGCGAGACCCGGGCGGCGCTGTTCGTCAAGGAGAAGCTCGAGGAAGTGGGCTACGAGGTCACTCTGGTCGAGCCGCGGCCGGGGCGCGGCAGCGTCGTGGCACGGCTCCGCGGTGCCGACCCGGAGGCCGGGGCCCTCGTCGTCCACGCCCATCTGGACGTCGTGCCCGTCGACGAGGCGGACTGGACCCATCCGCCCTTCGGCGCCGAGATCCACGACGGGATCCTCTACGGGCGCGGGGCCGTGGACATGAAGAACTACGCCGGCACGATCCTCGCGATCGCGCGCGCCTTCCGCAGGGAGGGAACCGTGCCCCGCCGCGACCTCATCTTCGCGTTCTTCGCCGACGAGGAGGCCGGAGGCGTCTGGGGCGCACGCTGGATCGTGAAGCACCAGCCGGAGCTCTTCGCCGGCGCGACGGAGGCCATCAGCGAGGTCGGCGGCTTCTCCATCCCGATCGACGCCGACCGCCGCGCGTACCTCGTGGCGACCGCCGAGAAGGGGGTCGCCTGGGCCACCGTCACCGCGCGGGGGCGCGCAGCGCACGGCTCGCGTCCGACGCCCGACAACGCCGTGGTGCGGCTCGCCCGCGCGGTGTCCGCGATCGGCGAGCACCGGTTCCCCATCATCCGCACGCCCGCGCTGACCCGCTTCCTCGACACGTTCGGCTCGTATCGCGGGCTGTCCTTCTCCGACGAGGATCTGGATGCCGAGCTCGCCGAGCTCGGATTCGTCTCGTCGCTGATCGGGGCCACGACGCGCAACACGGTCTCACCCACCGTGCTGCTCGCCGGCGGCAAGACGAACGTGATCCCCGCCGAGGCGTCCGCGCGTCTCGACATCCGGATCCTCCCCGGTCAGAGCGAGGCGCTTCGCGCCGAGCTCTCCGAGGTCGCGGGCGATGGGGTCGACATCGAGTGGGGTCGGGAGGTGGCGGCGATCGAATCGCCTGCGGATGCCCCGATCCTCGACGTCCTGCAAGCGGCCATCACCGCCGAGGACCCCGGCGCGGCTCGTCGTGCCGTACCTGCTGCCGGCGAGCACCGACAACAAGCACCTCGCACGACTCGGCATCCGCGGGTACGGCTTCGTGCCCCTGCGCGTTCCCGCCGACTTCGACGTCTTCGGCGAGTTCCACGCCGCGGACGAGCGGATTCCCGTCGACGCCCTCCATTTCTCCACTCGGGTGACCGAGCAGATCCTGCGCACCGCCTGAGGCCATCGCCACACCATTCCCCACCCGCTCGCCCACCCTGAATCGGACATCCCCATGACTTCTCGACTCGATCTGCAGCCCGACATCGACGTTCTCGACAATCCGGCGTGGCACTCCCTCAACGGCCCCCACTCGTCCTTCGCGATCGGCGACGACCTGGCACGGCGCTACCCCGAGGACGTGGCGCCGTTCGTGGCAGTGCGGTCGTGGGACGACCCGCAGGTGTGGGAGGCCCTCATCGAACTCGTCGGACCGGGCGCCGAGATCGGCGTCAACGGCGTCGACATCGCGCTGCCTCCCGGCTGGGAGGAGCTCGGGCGGGGAGCCGGCGTGCAGCTCGTCGAGACCGATGCCCTGTCGACCCGGCCGGATGACGAGGCGATCCTCCTCGGCGCGGACGATGTGCCGGAGATGCTCGCCCTCGTGGAGCGCAACCAGCCCGGGCCCGTTCCGCCCGCGCACGTACGAGCTCGGCCGCTACATCGGGATCCGGCGCGAAGGGCGCCTCGTGGCGATGGCCGGCGAGCGCCTGCACCCGCAGGGATGGACCGAGATCAGCGCCGTGGCCACGGATGCCGAATACCGCCGCCAGGGTCTCGCATCGCGCCTCGTGCTCGATGTGGCCTTCCACATCCAGAGCAGGGGTGACCGCGCTCTGATGCATGCCGCCGCCACCAACGTCGGAGCGATCGCCGCGTACGAGCGGCTGGGCTTCACGCTGCGGCGGCACACCGTGTTCGCGGCCGTCCGCACACCCCGCTAGCCGCCGGCGCCGGGGCGACCCGGACGGCGGGCTCCCGGCTCCCGTTTCGTAACCGAACGTTGCGCTGCGCTACCCCGCATGACGTGCCGACTTGGGCCGCCCGACACATCGCGCAACAGTGTGACGGGCGCGCGTTCTGCGCTTCCGGAAGGAGCCCCTGGAGATGACCGAGCGAGTGCATATCGCGATCGCCCTCGATGGCGCGGGATGGCATCCCGCTGCCTGGCGCGAGCCGTCGGCACGCCCGACCGAACTGACCTCGCCGCGGTACTGGCGCGACCTCGTCGTCAGCGCCGACCGGCCCGAGATCGCCTTCGCCACGATCGAGGACGCCCTGAGCCTCGAGGGACGCTCGTTCGGCGCAGACGGCGAGCTTCGGCGCGATCGGGTTCGCGGCCGACTGGATGCCGTGCTCCTCGCATCGTTCCTCGCACCGCTCACGCGGACGATCGGACTCGTCCCGACCGTCACCACGACGCATCCTGAGCCGTTCCACCTCGCCACCGGGCTCCAGACCCTCGACCACGCGAGCGGGGGACGCGCAGGCGCACGGATCGTGGCGGGGTCCTCGCCGCAGGAGCGCGCGAACTTCGGCCGCCGCACCGACGGACCGACGGGCTTCCCGGCCTCCGGTCGCGTCGAGGACGACGCCGCCTGGGTCGCCGCGTTCCGCGAGGCCGGCGAGGTCGTCGAGGCGATCCGCGGCCTCGCCGACTCGTGGGAGGACGACGCGATCATCCGCGACCTCGAGACGGGCCGCTTCCTCGACCGCGAGCGCGTCCACAACCTCGACTTCTCCGGCGAGTTCTTCTCGATCACCGGCGCCTCGATCGTGCCGCGCTCGCCCCAGGGTCAGCCGCTCATCACGGCGCTCGCGCATCAGACGATCCCCTACCGGTTCGCCGCCGAGCACGCCGATGTCGTCTTCATCACGCCGCAGGATCCGGGCGACGCCAGAGCGATCCTCGACGAGCTCGGCGAAGCGGCATCCGAGGTCCGCCTCGAGCCGCAGCCTCTGCGCGTCTTCGCCGATCTGCTCGTCGTGATCGAGGAGTCCGCGGCGGCGGCGTCGGCCGTCTGGAACCGCCTGCAGGAGAGCGACCCCCTCGTGACGGATGCCCGCATCGTGGTCGGCACGCCCGACGACGTGATCGCCGAGATCCGAGCCCTCGCCGAGGCAGGCGTCGACGGCGTCCGCCTGCGTCCGGCTCGCCTGCCCGCAGACCTCACCGCGATCACCGAGCACGTCGTCCCGCGCGCGAGCGCGGCCGGCATCCTCCATTCCGATCTCGCAACACCGACGCTGCGCGAGCGACTGGGCCTCCCGCGTCGAGCCAGCCGCTACGCCGCACAGGAGGTCTCCGCATGAGCCGTCGACAGATCCACCTCGCCGCGCACTTCCCGGGCGTCAACAACACGACGGTGTGGACGGATCCCTCGTCGGGCAGTCAGATCGACTTCTCGTCGTTCGAGCACTTCGCCCGCAACGCGGAGCGCGGACTCTTCGACTACCTGTTCCTCGCCGAGGGCCTGCGGCTGCGCGAGCACCGCGGGCGGATCCATGACCTCGATGTCCTGGGCCGGCCCAACACGCTCGCGATCCTCGCCGCGATCGCCGCGGTCACCGAGCACATCGGCCTCGTGGGAACGCTGAGCACCACCTTCAACGAGCCGTACGAGCTGGCGCGGCAGCTCAGCACTCTCGATCACCTCTCGAACGGCCGGGCAGGCTGGAATGCCGTCACCAGCTCCGACGCCTTCCACGGTGCGAACTTCCGTCGTGGCGGCTATCTCGCCCACGGCGATCGGTACCGGCGCGCGAGCGAGTTCGCCGCGCTGTCCAAGCAGCTCTGGTCGTCCTGGCGACCGGATGCGATCGAGGCGGATGCCGAGTCCGGCGTCTTCCTGCGCGGCGACGCGGTCGAGGTCGCGCGCCACCACACCGATCTGTTCGACGTCGACGCACTGTTCGACGTGCCGGCTTCGCCGCAGGGCCGCCCGGTGATCGTCCAGGCCGGCGACTCCGCCGACGGTCGCGACTTCGCCACCGAGCACGCCGACGTCATCTTCTCCCTGCACACCGAGTTCGAGGACGCGCAGGAGTTCTACCGCGACGTGAAGGGGCGGCTTGCCGCCGTGGGCCGCGAGGAGGACGACCTGAAGATCCTTCCGGCCGCGACCTTCGTCCTCGGCGACACGGCCGAGGAAGCCCGCGAGCGCTCACGCGAGATCGCGCTCGCCCAGGTGCGGCCCGAGACCGCCATCACCTACCTCGAGCAGGTCTGGAACCGCGACTTCAGCGGCTACGACCCGGACGGCCCGCTCCCCGATGTCGAGCCCGACACCGGCCCCGAGTCCGCGCAGGGCTTCGCCAATCGCCACGCTGCGGTGCGCGGCCGGATCGCGAAGCTTCGCGAGGTGGCGGATGCCGAGAAGCTGAGCATCCGGGAGCTGATCATCCGGATCACCGCCAACCACACCTTCGTCGGGCACGCCGCGAGCACGTGGCGTCCGAGATCGACCGCTACGTGCAGGAGCGCGCGACCGACGGCTTCACCGTCGTCGGCCACCTGACCCCCCACGGACTCGACGAGTTCACCGACCGCGTCATTCCGCTCCTGCAGGAGCGCGGGTCGTACCGCACCTCGTACGAAGAGGGTGCGACCCTGCGCGACCTGCTCGACCTCCCGTCGGTCGCGCAGCCCGTGCCGGTGAGCGGATGACGACAGAGCCGACCCGCACGAGCGCGCCCGCCCCGATTCGTCTGGTGACGGTCGGCGGCGGGCCGCGCGCGGCGATGCTGCTCGAGCGGCTTCTCGCGCACCTCGACGGCTCGAGCACGCCGCGTCGACATCACGGTCGTGGATCCGCATCCGCCCGGGCCAGGTCGCATCTGGCGGCGCGATCAGTCCGGCCTTCTCAAGCTCAACTCCATGGCGCAGGACGTCACCGTGTTCACCGACGACACCTGCACCATCGACGGTCCTGTCCGGACCGGTCCGTCGCTGATCGAGTGGGCGGACCTCGTGCGGAGCGGCATCCTGAACGATGTCGACATTCCAGGATGCCGGCGTCCTGGGAGGAAGTGCGTTCGCTCCGGGGCGACAGCTTTCCGACGCGTCGTCTGCAGAGCTTCTACCTGGACTGGTTCTGGCGCACGACGGTGGCCGCTGCGCCGGCAGCGGTGTCGGTGCGCTGGCGCGAGGACTCCGTCACGGCCGTCCGCGACCGGGGCGCCGGGTACTCGATCGAGCTCGCCGGCGGCGACCGCCTGACGGCCGACGTCGTGGTCTACGCGGTCGGGCACAATGCCCGCCGGCCCGCCGAGTCCACGTCGGCGCTCATCGACGAGGCGGCCCGCCACGGCCTCACCTACATCCCGCCCGCCTTCACTGCGGATGCCGACCACTCGGCGATCGCAGCCGGCGAGGACGCGATCATCCGAGGGCTGGGCCTCGCCGCCGTGGATCTCGTCGTCCTGCTGACCGAGGGGCGCGGCGGCCACTTCGTGCGGAAGGCCGACGGCACGCTCGCCTATCTGCCGTCGGGCGACGAGCCGCGTCTGCACCTCGGGTCGCGGCGGGGCGTGCCCTACCGCTCCAAGGTGTCGTCGGTTCTTCAGGGAGCGCCGCCCGAGCTCGGAGTGCTCACGAAGGAGGCGCTCGCGCGGCCTGCTCGATCGGCCGGGCCTCGTGGACTTCGACACGGACGTCTGGCCCCTCATCGCCCGCGAACTCGTCTGGGCGCACTACCGCGAGCTCTTCACGGGACACCCCGAGCGCGTGCGCGGCACGTGGGAGGAGTTCCGCAGTCTGCTCAGCGAGCACGCCGACGACGCCCCGGCACTCGACCGCGCGGCAGAGGCCTTCGTGCCCGATCCGCTCGATCGCTTCGACGTGCCTCGGTTCGACCGTCCGCTCGGCGACGAGACGTTCGTCTCGGATGACGACCTTCAGGAGCGCATCCGCCGGCATATCGCCGACGACCTGACTCTGCGCACCACCCAGGATCGCAGCAGCGCGCAGGCCGTGTTCCTCGCCGCCCTCTTCTCTTTCATGGCGCTCGCCGACATCCCGACCGAACGCTGGAGCGCCCGCTCGCGCGCGGTCGCCCTGCCCCTCACCTGGCACACCTTCTTCAGCTACCTCGCGAGCGGTCCCCCGTCGCATCGACTCGAGGAGCTCGTCGCGCTGTCGCAGGCGGGCATCGTGCATTTCCTCGGCCCCGAAGTCACCGTGCGGATCGACCCGTCCGCGCGGGTTCGTCGCATCGAGCCCGCAGGCACCGGGCGAGATCACGGCCCGCACCCTCGTCGACGCGTGGCTTCCGGGCTCCGGCGCCGCAGTGAGCGAGAACCCCGCTCTGCAGCGAGCTCGCAGTCGTCCACGGACGAGAGCTTCAGGTCTCGGATGACTCGTTCGCGGGCTCGCTCGGACGCGTCGAGGTCGCTCCGAGCGGGCGGGTGCTGACGCGACGACGGATCTGCGCACGAGCGCCTGTTCGCGCTGGGTCCCTTCACTTCGCTCACCGAGTCCGGAGCCTTCACGCGCCCCCGCTCGAACGCGCTCTCGCTGCGGCAGACCGATGTCATCGCCGGAGAGATCGCGGCGCAGCTCGTGCGTGCTCGAGCGCGCCGCGGCCTCTGGACTCCTCGCGACGCGTGGTCGGAGCTCGACAGCATCCCGTCGCCGGAGGACGTTCTCGTCCTCGACTGACCCCGCCCCACCCACGTCCCGCCCCTCCGCCCCCCATCGAGTGGTCAAGACACGCCGACGCGGGGCGGCCGGTGTCGGCGTGTCTTGACCACTCGACCTCCGAGGTGCGAGGTGCGAGGTGCGAGGTGCGAGGTGCGCCGCGTGATTTTGCACTAGGCGGCATGGAGTGCAAAGATACACTCCATGTCAGATAGTGCAGACTCGCTTCGCGATCGTCGTCGCGTCGAGACCACTCGCAATCTGATCAGGGTCGCCCGGCACTACACCGCCGAGCGCGGACTCCACGGCTTCACCGTCGAAGAACTGTGCAGCGAGGCCGCCGTGTCTCGCCGCACCTTCTTCAACTACTTCGCCTCCAAGGACGACGCGGTGCTGGGCCTCCCCCTCGACCGCTCGGATGCCGCAGCCGTCGCGCACTTCCTCACCTCCGGTGAGAGACGGTCCAGGCATCTCGTCGACCCTCCTGACAGACCTCGCCGTGCTGGCCGAGGAGCGGTGGCAGGCGCTCGACATCGCACCCGACACCGTCGCAGACCTGCTGCGCGCGGTCGACAAGGAGCCGCGACTGCTGGGACGGATGCTGGAGGCCGGCGCCGAGAGCGAGAAGTTCGACGTGCGCCTGATCGAGCAGCGCGAGAACCTGCCCGCGGGCGATCTCCGCGCCCAGGCCGCCGCCCAGATCGTCGGCGCGATCGCGCGCGCGGCAACGGGCGAGTTCCTGCAGCCGGGCAACTCCGACACCTTCATCGACATCTTCGAGCGCCGCATCGTCGCTGCGCGTGACCTCTTCGCCACGCAAGCCACTCTGATGGGAACCCTGTGATGTCCACCGCCACCATTCCGACCCCCGCGTCGGTCGAGAGCCCGCTCCTGCTGACGCAGCGGCGGATCTGGATCATCTTCTCCGCGCTGATCGCGGGGATGCTGCTCTCCAGCCTCGACCAGACCATCGTCTCGACCGCGATGCCGACCATCGTCGGCGAACTCGGCGGCGTCTCGCACCAGGTGTGGATCTCGACCGCGTACATCCTCGCGACGACGATCGTCATGCCGATCTACGGCAAGCTCGGCGACGTCCTCGGCCGTCGCCGCCTGTTCATCGCCGCCATCGCGATCTTCACCCTCGCTTCGGTCGGCTGCGCCTTCGCGAGCGACTTCTGGATGTTCGTCGTCTTCCGCGCCGTCCAGGGCCTCGGCGGCGGCGGGCTCATGATCCTGTCGCAGGCGATCATCGCCGACATCGTGCCTGCCAACCAGCGCGGCAAGTACCTCGGCCCGCTCGGTGCCGTCTTCGGCCTCGCCGCTGTCGCCGGCCCTCTGCTCGGCGGCTTCTTCGTCGACCACCTCACCTGGCAGTGGGCGTTCTACATCAACATCCCCGTCGGCATCGCCGCCTTCTTCATCGCCGTCTTCGCCCTCAAGCTGCCGAACAAGAAGGCCGAGAAGCCCATCGACTGGCTGGGCGTGGTCTTCCTCTCGATCGCCACGACGTGCATCGTCTTCTTCGCCGACTTCGGCGGCTCCGCCGAACAGGGCTGGGACTCGTGGGCCACGTGGGCGTGGGGCGCCGGCCTCATCCTCAGCGCCGGACTGTTCGTCCTCACCGAGTCGCGTGCCGCCGACCCGATCATGCCGCTGTCGATGTTCCGCAACCCGATCTTCGTCAACGCCACCGCGATCGGCATGGCGATCGGCATCGGCATGTTCGCGGCGCTCGGCTTCGTGCCGACGTTCCTGCAGATGTCGTCGGGCACCTCGGCGGCGGCATCCGGTCTGCTCATGCTCCCGATGATGGTCGGCGTCATGGGCACCGCGATCACGTCGGGGCTGCTCATCACCAAGACCGGCCGCTACAAGATCTTCCCGATCGCTCGGCACGCTCATCGTCGGGATCGCCATGATCCTCATGACGACGCTCACCGCGTCGACCCCGATCTGGCTGATCTGCGTGTACATGTTCCTGTTCGGCGTCGGCCTCGGCTGCATCATGCAGGTCGTCGTGCTGATCGTGCAGAACGCGGTTCCGGCGTCCGAGATCGGAACCGCGACGTCGACGAACAACTACTTCCGTGAGGTCGGCGCCGCGCTCGGCATCGCCGTCTTCGGCACGATCTTCACCACCCGCCTCACCGAGAACCTCACGAAGGTGTTCACGGATGCCGGAGCCTCGGCCGAACAGGCCGGTCAGGCGACCGCGACCATCGATCCCTCGGCGCTCAACGACCTGCCGGACGCGCTGCGCGACGGCGTCGTCACCGCCTACGCGGACGCCCTGGCCCCGGTGTTCTGGTACCTCGTGCCCTTCATCGCGGTCGCCTTCGTGCTGGCGCTCTTCCTCAAGGAGATCCCGCTCTCGGATGTCGCCGGGCTCGTCGCCCGCGGCGAGGCGATCGGCGGCGAAGAGGCCGAGCGCCTCGAGGCCGAGCAGCGAGCAGGTGCTTCGGCTGCCCGCAGCGGCGATGCGAGCACACCGCCGGCAGGCGAGGACGAGCTCAGCGTCCGCTGAGCGCCGACGCTCGACGCTGATCAGGCCCGCCCCGCATCGAGCGGGGTGGGCCTGATCAGACGAGTCCGTGCAGGCGGAACGCGACCGCGACGCCGTCCTCGTCGACGGATGACGTGATCTCGTCCGCCCGTTCCTTCACGGCGGCATCCGCGTTCCCCATCGCGATCGCGAGGGCCACCACGTCGAACATCTCGAGGTCGTTGGCGCTGTCTCCGATCGCGACGGTGTCGGCCATGCTGAGCCCGAGCATCTGCACGAGTCGGACGACCGCCGAGCCCTTGTTGATCCCGGCGAGCGTCACCTCACCGCCGGCCTCGCCGAGGTAGGGGATGGTGCCGGTGATGACGTGGAAGCGGTCGCCGACAGCATCCCGGACCTGCGCGAAGGTCGTCTCGTGCTCGCCGAAGAAGCTCGCCTTCGCGACCGCGTCGCGGGGTGCGGGACCGCGGTAGGTGAACTCCTGCGCCATGCGCGCACCTTCGCCTTCGTCATCGCCGAGATGGATGCCGATCCGGCCGAAGATCGGCGTCAGGCGCTCGAGCAGGCCTTCGCTGGGATAGACGCCCTCGTATCCCTGCATCGCGTACTCGACCCCCCGCGCAGTGGAACAGCTCGGACAGCTCGTCGACCGCTGCCGGCGGGCATCGTGCTGCGCGCCACGAGCTCTCCGCCGTGCTCGATGAATCCGCCGCTCGCCGAGATCACTCCGTCGAAACCGAGATCCGTGACGATGGTGGGGATCTCGACGCGCGAACGCCCGGTGCTCAGGAAGAGCAGGTGCCCGTTGGCGCGCGCAAGCCGGACCACCTCGGCGACCGCAGGGGAGACCTGCTGGTCGTGGCCGACGAGGGTTCCGTCGACGTCGAGGAAGACGATGCGGCGTGGTGGTCATGCCTCGATTCTGGGCCCTCATGTCCCCTCGACGGCCACGGCGCCGGGATCCCGGGCTTCAGGATCACGCCCGATTCTCTGCTCACGGGACTTCCGCACCGTCAGGTAGAGGCGGTGCGCGGTGATCACGAGCGCGAGCCAGGCGAGGCCCAGGCAGAAGGCCGCAAGGACGTCGGTGAACCAGTGGTGTCCGAGATACACCCGTGTCGACGCGATGGCCAGTGCGAAGGCGAAGGCGACGGCGCCGATCGTGATCCTGCTCCACCGATGGTGCCGGCGCAGGATGAGGAGGTAGGCGATGATCCCCGCGATCACGACGGCGTTCAAGCGTGTGGCCGCTGGGGAACGAGGGCGAGCTGCTCGAACGGAGGCACCGCGTCGGCGAGCGACGGACGCGTGCGGCCGATCAGCCGCTTGCCCACGATCGTCATCAGGAGCGACCCGGTACCCGCCGCGAGGATCAGGATCACCGGCGTCCAGGAGCGCCGCCGGAGAGCGAGCACGACCATCACGACGATCGCGATGATCGGCATGCCGATGACTCCCCCCACGTCGGTGAAGGCCGTGGCGGCGACATTGAGCCAGGGCGAGCGGATGCTGATCGCCGCGTCGAGCATGGGCTCGATCCAGTCCCGCCACACCGTCGGACTCCGTCACGGCCTCGTACACCTGGGCGGCGGCCGCCGTCAGCACGATCACCGCGACCATGCCGATGAGCAGGGTCACGACAAGAGTGGCGTGGGGTCCGAGCCAGGCATCGATCCGTTGCGCGAGTGCGGCGAGCCTGCGCCCGAACGGCGTGTACCAGGTGGCGAGGTCCTTGCCTCCGACCACCCGGTCCTGTGCGAGCTCTCCCGCGACGCCCTTCTCCGGCTGGCCGCTTGGCTTATCCGTCACTGCTGTGTCCCCTTCGTCTGCGCGCTTCGTGTATCCGTCACTGTTGTTCCGCCTTCGTCTTCGCCGGTCGAGTGCCGAGCAGCATGTTGAGCCCCCACCCGAGAATGGTGATGAGGATCACCGCGCCCATCATCGACAGCAGCTGCGGAGGAGTCGTCAGGATTCCGAGGCTCACGATCAGCGTCGATGCCCCGGCCGGCGGATGCGGCAGCTTGAGCAGCGTCAGCACCAGGGTGGTGAGCGCGACCGAGAGCGTCCCGGCCATCACATAGCCCGGCGTGAGGCCTCCGATGGGCGCGGGCTGCTGGCCGACGAGCCCGAAGGCGACGAAGCAGGCGATTCCGGCCAGGATGCCGACGCCGTGCCCCACGATCGTGTTGAGCGGGCGGGACGATGGCTGGTCGGGAGCCTCGAAGAACAGCATCACCGTCGGGCCGAGGCTGGGGAAGAGCCAGGGCAGGTGCGCCAGCAGTCCGACGACCCCTGTCGCGGCGAGCACGACGATGGTGAGGACGACCCCGTAGCCGGCGGCGCCGATCCGGCCGAACCGCTCCTTCGAGCGCTCCAGGACGCTGGGCGCGCTCATGATGCCACGATCAGCGCCTGCGGCGCCGCCTGCTTCAACCGGGTGCTGAGCCACGCGAGCTGTACCGTCGTCTCACCCTCGCAGTCCTCGACGATGCCGACGAGCTCCGCTGTCGCGCAGGCCCTCTGCGGCCTGCTTGACGGCGGTCCAGGTGATGTCGACGAGGCTCGCCAGAAGGTAGAGGTCCTGCAGGTCGCGGAGCAGGCCGAGGGGCCCGCTGCGGGTCGAGGAGAGCGCCGCCGCGTGCAGCCGCTCGGGCTCATCCGCCGGCTTCTCGCCGTACCGCTCGATGACCGGAGCGAGTGCGGCGATGTGCTCGTCGCACTTCGACGCGAGCGTCTGGCAGAGGTGGAACACGTCCGGCTCGTCGCCGTGACCCCGCGCGACCTCGCGGAACGAATCGGCGAGCGCCCTCTCGGATCCTTCGAGGAGGCCGAGGTAGACCGGCAGCAGCATCAGGATTCCTTCCCGGTCGGTGACGTCGGCGCGATCCGCTCGCCGGCCTCGGCATCCGCTCCCCCGACGGTTGCGGGAACCGCCGTGGGCTCGGCAGGCCGCGATGCCGTGGTGGTCGGAGCCGGTGCGGGTGCATCGGCTGCGGCCAGCCACTCGACCCGCACGGCGGCGTTCTTGAAGAGCGGCTGCTTCGACACGGGGTCCCACTCGGTGATCGTCAGCTCGTTCGCAGCAGTGGGCCTGCCGTCCGGCGCCGAATCGCCGGCATCCCAATACCCGTAGTGGAAGGGGGCGAACACGGTGCCTTCGCGCACGTCGCCGACGCGTGCCGGCGCGATGATCGTGCCGCGCCGGGAGTGCACGCCCACGATGTCGCCTTCGGCGACGCCGAGGCGCTCCGCATCAGCTCGCGACAGCTCGACCCAGGCGGTGGGGGCGGCACGGTTCAGCTGACGAGCGCGCCCGGTGCGGGTGCGGGTGTGGAAGTGATAGGCCGTCCGCCCGTTGGTGAAGATCAGCGGGTAGGCGGCGTCGGGCGGCTCGTGCGGCGGAGAGTACTCGGCAGCCTTGATGATCGCGCGGCCATGGGTCTCGAGGGCGCGGAACTTCTCCTCGCCGAGTTCCGCTCCGGTCACGCAGGTCGTGCCCGAAGTTCTCGCAGTAGTCCGGCTCGCTCGGGAACACCCCGTCGCCGTACAGCCGTTCGAGCCCGTCGGGGTGCTCGTCGTTGCACGGCCAGGGGATGCCGCTCGGCCCCCTGCAGGCGCTCGTAGCTGAGGCCCGTGTAGTCGCAGGGCCGGCCGCGACTGCACTCCTGCCAGGCGCGGAAGCCGTCCTCCGGCCCGTCCCATTCCAGCAGCGGGCGCCCGGACAGGGTCGTGAAGCCCATCCGGCGCGAATAGTCCAGGAAGATGTCGAGGTCGCTGCGCGCCTCGCCCGGCGGGTCCACGGCCTTCTCGGACAGGTGCACCACCCGGTCGGCATTCGTGAAGGTGCCCGTCTTCTCGCCCCAGCCGGCGGCAGGCAGGACGACATCCGCGTAGGCGGTCGTCTCGGTGAGGTAGAGGTCCTGCACCACGAGGAAGAGGCTCTCCTTCGCCAGGATGCCGCGGATCCGCTCGAGCTCGGGCAGAGAGACGGCAGGGTTCGTCGCCGACACCCACAGAAACTCGACGCTCCCCTGCTCCGCGTAGCGGAAGATCTGCATCGCGTGCGTGGGCGGCGCCCAGTGCGGGATCACGGCGGGGTCGACATCCCAGAGCTCGGCCAGCTCCTTGACGTGCGAGGAGTTGCTCCAGTTGCGGAACCCGGGAAGGTCGCCGTCGGCGCCGCACTCGCGATTGTTCTGCGCCGTGGGCTGACCGTTCATCTGAAGGATGCCGCAGCCCGGAGCGCCCAGCATCCCGCGCAGCAGGTGCAGGTTGTTGACCTGGCACGAGGCGGCCGTCGCCTGGTTGGACTGGTAGAAGCCCTGGAGCACGGTCGAGAGCACGCGCTCGCTCGTCCCGAAGATGCGCGCGGCCTCGCGCACGTCGTCGGCGCTGACCGCGCACGTCTCGGCGACGGCCTCGGGCGTCCATGGCTCGATCGCCTTATGGAGCGCGTCGAAGCCCACGGTGTGCGCGGCGACATAGTCCTCGTCCACCCAGCCGTTCGCGATGACCTCGCGGATCAGCCCGTTCATGAGCGCCAGGTTGGTGCCCGGCTTGATCGGCAGATGCACGTCGGCGACGCGGGCGACCTCGGTGTCGCGCGGATCGACGCACACCACGAGGGGGCGATCAGGGCCCGCGAGGCGGTCGAGCACCCGCGCCCACAGCACCGTCTGCGTCTCGGCCATGTTGTGGCCGTAGAGGAAGATCGCGTCGCAGTGGTCGATGTCCTCGTACGCGCCGGGCTGGCCGTCCGCTCCGAAGCTCTCCTTCATGGCGGTTGCCGCGGTCGCGGTGCACAGGCGCGTGTTGCCGTCCATGTGCGGCGTGCCGATACCGGCTTTGCCGACGATGGCGAGCGCGTAGTACTCCTCGAGGAAGAGCTGTCCGCTCGTGTAGAACGCGTGGCTGAGCGGGCCCTTCTCGTCGAGCAGCGCTCGGCTGCGCTCGACGATCCGCGTCATGGCGGTGTCCCAGTCCGTCTCGACGAGCTCCCCGTCGACGCGGATCAGGGGCTTCGTCAGCCGATCGGGATTGCTCATCCCCTGCCACGATCCGAAGAGTCCCTTGGGACCGAGGCGCCCATGGTTCACGCGGTCGCCGGCACGGCCCCGCACTCCGACCATGCGCCCGTCCTTCACGGCGATGTCGCACGCGCAGCCATTGCTGCAGAGGGTGCAGGCCGACTGCACCCACCGGTCGACGTCGTCATCCGCGAGGCCCTCCGCGAGCTTCTGATCGACACGGATGGGCCAGTCCTGTCCACGACCGAAGGGGGTCCGTCCTCCCCAGATGTCGGCGATCCTGTCGACCATGCGCTCCCCGGCTCCCCTTCTCCGGCCTGCCCTGCATCCGGCGCGTCCTCATGACGCGCAGACCGCAGGCAGGCGACTGCCTCCGATCATCGGTCCGACCCACAGCAATCGGCAGGGGCTTGCGGAGCGTGGGCGTTGGTGGCAACGCGGGGATGTGCGGGCCGGGCTCGGCCGGCGCTCGGCGCCGCGGTTCGGCTCAGCCGGGGCCGCGCGCCGCTGTTCGGCTCAGCCGGGGCCGCGCGCCGCTGTTCGGCTCAGCCGGCGCCTCGTCGTACGCCTCAGCCGGCGCGGAAGAACTCCACGCCCAGATCGGGGTGGTCGACGAAGACGCCGTCGATGCCGGCATCCCGGATCACGGACCACTCCGACTCCCAGTCGCCGAACGCCGACGGGCCGCCCTTCCCTCGGAACTGCCCGACGAGGAAGGCGTTCTCGGGCCGGCACGTCCAGGTGAAGACCTGCAGCCCGCGCGCGTGCGCATCGGCGACGACGTCGGTCGGCCCGGTGATCCGGCCCAGCCGGTCGGGCGCGAGGATCATGCGGCGGTCCACGCTGATCCCGTCGACCGTGCCGATGAGCCCGTCGAGCCCCGCAGGCGCGGCCGTCTGCGGATAGGTGAGCGCGGCCTTGCCCTGCACCGAGGCGAGGTCGAACGGACGCCCACCCGACTCGAGCAGGTAGATGTAGGTGCCCCGGATGCCGCGCTCCCGCAGCTGCCCGAGCACCGTCGACTCGAACGACTCGATGATGAGCGGCAGCTCGCCCCGGGCCCAGCCGGCGGCGTGCAGCTCGCCGTCGATGAGGCCGGCCAGGTCCCAGCCGAGGCCGCCGAAGTAGGTCGCGTGCTTGATCTCGAGGACGACGCCGATCTCGCGCCCCTGCTCGAGCGAGGCATCCCGTACGAGGTCGAGCACATCGCGCAGGCTCAGGATGCGCTGCTGATCGTCGAAGGTCGCGCTCGTCTGGCGGATCTTCGGCAGCCGCTCGCGGCAGCGCAGCGTCGCGAGCTCGTCCCACGTGAAGTCCTCGGTGAACCAGCCCGTGAGCTCCGCGCCGTCCACGGTCTTCGTGGTGCGTCGATCCGCGAACTCGGGCCGAGTGGCGACGTCGGTCGTCGAGCCGATCTCGTTCTCGTGCCGGACGACCAGCACGCCGTCGCGCGAAACCACGATGTCGGGCTCGACGGCGTCCACCCCCATGGCCAGCGCGAGGTCGTACGAGGAGCGGGAGTGCTCAGGCCGGTAACCGGGTGCGCCGCGATGCCCGACGACGAGTGGGCGAGGACGCGGCATGCGCCCCAGGGTAGTCCGCGGTCGCACGCCGACGCCGTCGAAGCCGCGCCCTCAAAGGGGTCTCACAGACCCGACCGGAGGAAGGGTGCCCTGATTCGGTTATCGTTGAGCCACAGCACCGTGCTGCAACCTACTTATGGAGTGTGATCGGGAATGGCCTCGTCTAACCCCGCATTCAACAACCCCGCCTTCCAGGATCCTCGCGCCGTGAAGACCTACCCGGGTGGCCCGCAGGCCGCGAACCTCGGTGGCCCCACCCAGTACGCCGCGACCACGCAGGCGGGAGTGGATGCCGCAACCAACGCGCGCCTCGAGGGAGCCTTCGTCGCTCCGTCGGCGAACGCCATCGACACCGGCCGCATGACGGTCGAGGACACCGTCCTGAAGACCCTCGGCCTGTTCGCCGTCCTCCTCATCGCCGCTGTCGGCGGCTGGGTGTGGACGATGTCGCCGGTCACGGTGGCGAACCCCTATCCGACGATGACGCCGTGGATCGTCGGGGCTCTCGGCGGCTTCGTCATGTCCATGGTGGTCATCTTCGGGTCGCGCAAGAAGATCCGCCCCGCACTGATCTTCGGCTACGCGCTCTTCGAGGGCATCTTCGTCGGCGCCATCTCGGCCTACTTCGAGTTCCTCTGGCCCGGCATCGTCATCCAGGCGACGATCGCGACCCTCGCCGTCGTCGGTGTGACGCTGGCGCTCTTCGCGAGCGGCAAGGTGCGTGCCTCCAAGCGCGCCACCAAGGTCTTCATGATCGCGATGATCGGGTACCTCGTATTCGCGCTCATCAACGTGGGCCTGATGCTCTTCAACGTTCCGATGGCAGCCGGCCCGTTCGGCATCTACAGCCAGGAGGTCTTCGGCATCCCGCTCGGCCTCATCATCGGCGTCCTCGTCGTCATCATGGCGGCGTACTCGCTCGTGCTCGACTTCGACACGATCCAGCAGGGCGTCCGCAACGGCGCCCCGCGACAGTTCGGCTGGATCGGCGGCTTCGGCATCATGGTGACGGTCGTGTGGCTGTACATCGAGATCCTGCGCATCCTCGCGATCCTGCGGGGCAGCAACTAGTCACTTCGTCTGCAAAGGAAGGGCCGTCCCCGTCGGGGCGGCCCTTTCTGGTTTCTGATTTCTGCACCTCACACCGACGATCGACGCCGATGTGCCCATTCAGCCTGAGTTCTTCACCCGGGCACGCCCGAACCTTGAGCCCGCCATCAGTGCCGCCGCTCCGCGGGCACCCTTCTTCTGGCTCACGGTGGTACGAACTCAGGCTGAGATGCACTTTCACGCCGGCAAGCCGCCCAAAACCTCCCGTTCAGCCTGAGTTCGGTACACAGCTCGTCCGCAACCCCTGGCCCCGGCATCCGTCCTCGCCGTAGCGTTGGCCCCGTGAGTCCGTCGTCCAAGTCCGAAGCCTTCCTCGAGGTCGAGGGCCGCGACGTCCGCGTCTCGAGCCCCGACAAGATCGTGTTCCCCGATGCCGGGGTGACCAAGCTCGAGCTCGTCGAGTACTACCTCTCGGTCGCCGAGGGTGCCCTGCGCGGCGCCGGGGGGCGCCCGATGGTGCTCAAGCGGTTCGTGAAGGGCATCGACGCCGAGCCCTTCTTCCAGAAGCGCGTGCCCGAGAACCACCCCGACTACATCGAGACCGCGACCCTGCACTACGCCTCGGGTCGCTCTGCTGAAGAGGCGGTGATCCGGGATGCCGCCGGCCTCGCGTGGGTCGTGAACCTCGGATGCCTCGACCTCAACCCGCATCCCGTGCGCGCAGAGGACCTCGAACACCCGGACGAGCTGCGCATCGACCTCGACCCCATGCCGGGCGTCGACTGGCGGCAGATCGTCGACGTCGCGATGGTCGCGCAAGAGGTGCTCGACGACTGCGGCCTCGTCGGGTGGCCCAAGACGAGCGGCTCGAGGGGCCTGCACATCCTCGTGCGGATCGCCCCGCAGTGGGATTTCCGCGACGTCCGCCTCGCGGCCGAGACCCTCGCGCGCGAGGTCGAGAATCGTGCGCCGGGCCTCGCGACCGCGCGGTGGTGGAAGGAGGAGCGCGGCGAGAGCGTGTTCGTCGACTTCAACCAGAACGCCAAGGATCGCACCGTCGCCTCGGCCTACTCCGTGCGGGCGCTGCCCGATGCGCGGGTCTCGACACCGCTCGGCTGGGACGAGGTCGGCGAGTGCCGGCCCGAGGAGTTCACGGTGCGCACGATTCCCGCCCGGTTCGCCGAGCGCGGAGATCCGCACGCCGGCATCGACGACGCCGTCGGAACCCTCGATGGCCTGCTCGCCCTCGCGAAGGAGCTGGGCCCTGCCGAGAAGCCGCCGCGCGCCGGCGACGGCACCGGTCGGCGCGTCTCGACGATGCCGCTCATCGAGATCGCCCGGACGAAGCAGAAGTCCGAAGCCCTCGCGGCGCTCCAGACCTGGAACGAGCAGCACCGCGACATCGTGCCGCACCTGAACCCCGCGGACGTGATGATCGACGGGATGCGAGGCTCGAGTTCGCTCTGGTACCGCGTCCGGATCAACCTGCAGCACGTTCCCGCGGCCGAGCGCCCCGAGCAGGGCCCGCTCCTGGCCGACTACGACCCGTGGGCCGGCAAGGTGTGGCCGGGTCAGGAATGACCGGCTGCCGCCCGCGCCACACTGTCCTGCCGAGCTGACCCGCCGACCGGACTCTGAAGAGCGGCCCGCACGGCGTCGCCCATCGCCTGCATCGAGGCGCCGACGTCCATCGTCTTCGCGGCGGCGAGCCCGTCGACGGAGAGGCGGGCGCGCATGGCGCGGTCGCCGATGACTTCGCCGAGCGCGGCGGCGAGCGCGGTGACCTCCCCATCGGGCACGAGCATCCCGCCCCCGTGACGGAGCGTGTCGCGAGGGCCATAGGGCATGTCATAGCTCACGACCGGCACGCCCGCTGCGAGCGCCTCGAGGACGACGAGCGGCTGCCCCTCGTTCGTGCTCGCCAGGACGAAGACGTCCGCTTCGCGACCAGGCCTGCGCGGTGTCCGAGGCGTGACCCTTGAACTCGACGGCATCCGCGATCCCGAGCTCGGCGGCGAGAGCTTCGAGCTCTGCGCGCTGCGCGCCGTCGCCGTAGACGTGCAGATGGGCTTCGGGCCGGTGCTCGCGCAGCGCGGCGAGCGCCCTGATCGCGTGGTCGACCCGCTTGCGCGGGATGAGCGAATTGAGCACGAGGATGCGGCCGGGCACGGGGTCGGGCGCGAGACCGGATGGCTGCGGAGCCGGGTGCGGCACGACAGCCGAGCGGATGCCGCTCCCCACCCGCCGCTCGACATCCCGCTGCTGGCTCTCGGTGAGCCAGAGCACGGCGTCGAAGCGGTCGGCGACGTCGAACCAGCGCTGCCATGCGGCATCCATCGGCGAATCCCACGCGAAGGGAGCCAGCACATGGCAGGCGTGCGTGGTGTGGAGGATCCGGATGCCGGGGTCCAGGGCCGGCTGGCCGGCCGCGACGATCGCCTCCCCCACCTGACGCGCTTCGCAGACGAGCACGACGGGCTCGTCCAGCGATGCGGCGATGCTGTTGATCCAGGCGCGGTAGAGCCCCGCGAAGCCCGGCAGCCAGCCGGCCGCGCCGTCGTCGTTCCAGACGCGGACGGGCGCCGCGGCGAGATGCCAGGCCGGGTCACCGCTGATGACCGGCAGCTCGAGCACGGTCCGGCCGTCAGCGCCGACGATGGCGCGATACTCCCCCTCGTATTCGGGGATCGGCTCCGAAAGCGCCGCGTCGCGCAGCCAGGAAGGGTCGGTGCGGGCGTCGTCGAAGAGGTTCCGCAGCCGGTCCGGATGCGGGAGCAGCCCGCGGCGCACCCACTCGGCGCGGTCGGCGTCGTGGTCTGCGCTCTCGCCGGGGTCGATCGTGAGGAGGAGCGGATCGGCGCCCGTCGCCGCCATGTCGAGCGCGCGGCGCAGCACCGAGATCGTGAAGCCGCCGTCACGGTCGGGGATCAGCCGGCTCGCGAGCACGAGGTAGCGCGCGTCAGGCAGCAGGTCGGTCACCCGTCCATCCTCCCCCACGCCGCCCCTCCGTTCTGCTCAGAGCGGAAGCGCTGGGAGCCGCCGGCATCTGCGATCTATCGTGACCCCATGGCCGAGATCATCCCGCTGCCGACGAAGAAGCCCCGCGAGCCGGAGCCGCTCGAGCCGCTCTGGCGCGATGCGCTCGGAGATCTCCTCCGCCGCCTCCGGCACGAGCGCGGCGAGCGCCTCGCCGACACCGCGGATCGCGCCGGCGTGTCACCCCAGTACCTCTCCGAGATCGAGCGCGGGCTCAAAGAGCCGTCGAGCGAGATGATCGCCGCCGTCGCCGGGGCGCTCGAGGTGACGCTCGTCGACCTCACCTTGGGAGTCGCCGACGACCTGCGCGCTCGCACGGCCGAGCGCGCCGCTGTCGGCTGCCGCGCCGGCTACACCCTCGCGGCCTAGGCTCGGCCCTCCCACCTGCAGAACTCCGTCGAATCGCACACCGAGCATCCCGCGGAGCGCGGGAATCCGGGGGCCCGCGCATCCCGGCGCCCGATTCTTCCGGAGTTCTGCAGACCGCCGTCAGCCCCAAAGCCACGCCGCTGGCGACACCCTCGCGGCCTAGGCTCGCGCGTCCTATCTGCAGAACTCCGTCGAATCGCCCAGCGAGCGTCCCGACGGAGCCGAGGAATTCCGGGGCCCGCGCATCGCGGCGCCCGATTCTTCCGGAGTTCTGCAGACCGCGGTCAGCCCGAAGCCGCCCCACCCCGCTCGAGCACGAGGTCCGCGAGACCGTAGGCGACAGCATCCGGAGCCGTGAAGATGCGGTCGCGGTCCGTGTCGGTGCGGAGCTTCGCGACGTCCTGCCCGGTGTGGCGGGCGAGGATCCGCTCGACGTCGCCGCGCACCCGCACGAGCTCGTCGGCCTGCAGGATGAGGTCCGGGATCGCACCGCGCCCCTGCCCCGCGGGCTGGTGCAGCACGACCCGGGCGTGCGGCAGCACCGCGCGCTTGCCGGCGGCGCCCGCAGCGAGCATCACGGCGCCGACGCCGATCGCCTGCCCGACCACCGTCGTCGCGACATCCGGCCTCACGTGCTGCATCGTGTCGTAGATCGCGAGCATCGCCGCGGGGTCGCCGCCCTCGCAGTTGATGTACAGCTGGATGTCGCGATCGGGGTTGTCGGCGTCGAGGTGCAGCAGCTGGGCGATGAGGGCGTTCGCGACGCCCGCGTCGATGCCGGTGCCGAGGTAGACGACCCGCTCGGTGAGCAGGTGCGAGTAGACGTCCATGATGCGATCGCCGCGCGGATGCTGCGCCACGACGCTGGGGATCGTGTACGAGGTCATGCCGCCACCTCCTCGGCGCCGACGCTGAGACCAGCCGAGCGCCGGCGGCGCGGCACGACCTGGGCGAAGTCCGTGACGATGCCGTCGACGAACCCGTAGTCGAGCGCCTGCTGCGCGGTGTACCAGCGGTCGTGGAGGGAGTCCTCGAAGATCCGGGCGACGGGCTGGCCGGTGTCCTCCGCGATCAGCGCGAGGACGGTGTCGCGCATGTGCCGCAGGTCGTCGGCCTGCACCTCGACCTCGCCGGCCGAGCCGCCGATGCCGGCCGATCCCTGATGCATCAGGATGCGCGCGTGCGGCAGCGCCCGCCGCTTGCCCCTCGTGCCCGCCGACAGCAGGAACTGCCCGGCGCTGCACGCCAGGCCCAGGGCGAGCGTCGCGACATCGTTGGGGATGAGCCGCATCACGTCGCGGATCGCCAGCATCGACGGCACCGAGCCGCCGGGCGAATGGATCCAGAGCGCGATATCGGATGCTTCGTCCTCGGCCGCGAGCGCGAGCAGCTGCGTCGCGATCAGCGTCCCGTTGTCATCGTCGAGCGGACCGTCCAGCACGAGCACGCGCTGATGGAACAGCTCGCGCCGCGCCTCGGCCCCGAACAGGGGAACCTTTCCTTCTTCTGCCATGCCCCCAGCATCCGCGCCCCGACAGGTCAGCGCTCCCCATTCCGCCTCCAGCCGCTCCGCCCCCAGCAGACCGCATGCACAGAACCACCCTCACCCGCGGAGCGGCGCCCAACGCACGGCTGCGACCAACACCGAGCACGGCGGCCGGACGCAAGGGCATGCCATCGCACTACGCCGCTGACCCATAGCCTCCCGCCGACACCGAGGCCCCACCCGGCGCCGCGCTCGGCCGACCTGAACGCCCGCGCACCACGCAGCTGACCCATAGCCTCCCGCCGACACCGAGGCCCCACCCGGCGCCGCGCTCGGCCGACCTGAACGCCCGCGCACGACGCAGCTGACCCATAACCTCCCGCCGACACCGAGGCCCCACCCGGCGCCGCGCTCGGCCGACCTGAAGGCCCGCGGGAGCGCCCACGGTGCCCTCGCGGCGTAGGTCCCAAAATCTCATCTGGATCCCCAAGGCGAGCCGACGCTGCCAACCCGCCCGACCCGAGAAATCGACCCGAGAAATCGAACCGATCCGACCCGAATCAGATAAGAAGATTCACTCCCATTCGATGGTCCCCGGGGGCTTCGACGTGACGTCGAGCACGACCCGGTTGACCTCGCGGACCTCGTTCGTGATGCGGTTCGAGATGCGCGACAGCACGTCGTACGGCAGGCGCGTCCAGTCGGCGGTCATCGCATCTTCGGACGAGACCGGGCGAAGGACGATCGGATGCCCGTAGGTGCGGCCGTCGCCCTGCACGCCGACCGAGCGGACATCGGCCAGCAGCACGACCGGGCACTGCCAGATCTCGCCGTCCAGGCCCGCCTTCGTCAGCTCTTCGCGGGCGATCGCGTCGGCGTCACGCAGAATCTCGAGGCGGTCAGCGGTGACCTCACCCACGATCCGGATGCCGAGGCCGGGGCCCGGAAAGGGCTGTCGGGCGACGATCTCCTCCGGGAGGCCGAGCTCGCGGCCGATCGCGCGCACCTCGTCCTTGAAGAGCGTCCGCAGCGGCTCGACGAGGTCGAACTGCAGGTCTTCGGGGAGGCCGCCGACGTTGTGGTGCGACTTGATGTTCGCGGTGCCCGTGCCGCCGCCGGATTCGACGACGTCGGGGTAGAGCGTGCCCTGCACGAGGAAGCGGATCGGCTCGCCGTCGGCTGCGGCCTCGGCGACGAGCTCGCGCTCGGCGGCCTCGAACGAGCGGATGAACTCCCGGCCGATGATCTTGCGCTTCTGCTCGGGGTCGCTGACGCCCTCGAGCGCGCTCAGGAACTGCTCGCGCGCGTCGATGGTGATGAGGCGCACGCCGGTCGAGGCGACGTAGTCGTTCTGGACCTGCTCGCGCTCGCCCTTCCGCAGCAGCCCGTGGTCGACGAAGATCGCGGTCAGCTGGTCGCCGACGGCCCGGTGCACGAGCGCGGTCGACACCGCGGAGTCGACGCCGCCCGACAGGGCCGAGATCACGCGGCCCGATCCGATCTGGGCCTGGATGCGCTCGACCTGCTCGGCGATGACGTTGCCGCTGTTCCAGTCGGCGGGGAGCCCGGCGGCCTTGTGCAGGAAGTTCTCGATGACCTGCTGACCGTGGTCGGAGTGCTTGACCTCGGGATGCCACTGCACGCCGTAGAAGCGACGCTCGTCGCTCCCGAAGGCGGCCACGGGCGTGGCCGACGTCGAGGCGAGCACCTCGAAGCCCTCCGGCGCCCGCGAGACCTGGTCGCCGTGGCTCATCCAGACGTTCTGGTCGGCCGGCTGGCCGCCGAGCAGCACGCCGCCGTCGCCCGAGAGCGCGGCATCCGTCGCCCCGTACTCGCGGAGTCCCGTGTTCGCGACCTCACCGCCGAGCGATCTGGCCATCACCTGGAAGCCGTAGCAGATGCCGAGCGTCGGGAACCCCGAGGTCGAAGACGCCCTCATCGAGCGTCGGAGCACCGGGCTCGTAGACCGACGACGGTCCGCCCGAGAGGATGATGCCGACGGGGTTCTTGGCCGCGATCTCGGCGGCCGATGCCGTGTGCGGGACGATCTCGCTGTAGACGCCTGCTTCGCGCACGCGCCGGGCGATCAGCTGCGCGTACTGCGCGCCGAAGTCGACGACGAGTACAGGTCGCTGGGATGTCTCGGTCTGCTCTGTCACCGGCTGCTTTCTGTCAGATGAGCGGGCGCTCGGTCGTGTCGGTGGGGATGTTCTGGGTCAGCGTCGAGTGCGCCGCGAGGTTGTGCGTCTGCTCCTCGCCCGCGCGAGCGGCCGTCTCGCGCTCGGCGAGGTAGCCCTTCACGTCACGGGCCGTGCGCACCTCGAGGAAGAAGGAGAGGAACGGGATGATGCCGCCGAGGGCGAGCAGCAGGAAGCGCATGAAGGGCCAGCGCATCAGGCTCCACACGCGGAAGCACGAGAAGAGGTAGACGACGTAGAACCAGCCGTGCGCGACGAGGATGCCGAGCGACAGGTTCAGCCCGTCACCGGTCGACTCGCCGAACGCGTCGAGGGGGGCGAACCACAGGAAGCCGCCGGACCCGCCGAGGAACAGCTCGTAGCCCAGCGCGTACTTCACGACCATCTCGCCGCACAGCAGCAGGAGCATCGTGCCCGTGATGATCGAGCAGACCTGATAGAACCTCAGCGCACCACGGATCGCAGGGAACGTCGCGAGTTTTGGTGCAGAAGGCATGAAGGCCAGTTTAGCCGCCGGATGCCGCGTCCCCGCCGGGCCCGGATCCCGCGGCGAGGGCTCTGGTCTCGATACGGCGGCTTCGCTGCCTACTCGACCTGGACCCGTGCCGCCTCAACGCCGCTCCGCGGCATTGACCGGTCACGCGTCCACCTCGAGGTCCTCGACCTCCTTCTCCCAGGCGTCGCGCGCGAGGCGGTACCAGAGGTAGAAGGCGAAGCCGGCGAAGATGGCCCATTCGATCGCGTAGAAGATGTTGAGCCAGTTGATGCCCGAGCCCTCGTCGGGCGCCGGCGAGTGGATGTCGGCCAGCGGCGCGGGCGAGGTCTCGGCGGCGAGATAGGGACGGTAGACGTCCAGGCCCTCGACGTCGTGCCACTGGCTGAGGTGAGCGGCCGGCGACATGCGCGTCATCGTCTGCGGGTCGGCGCCGCGCGGCGGCGGCAGGGGGCCTTCGTCCGAGATGAGGCGTCCGAGCACGGTCACGGGGCCGTCGTCGGCCGCGGCATCCGCCTCGAACTGCTCGGCACCCGCCCGCGCCTCCTCGAGCGTCGCCGCCCAGCCGATCGCGACGGCGACGGATGCCGGAGCCTCCGTGCCGTCGAGGCGCAGCTGCCCGGTCACCCAGTAGCCCTCCTCGCCGTCGTTGAAGCGCGACGTCACGATGAGGAAGTCGCCGGCGATCCAGCGGCCCGTCGCCTCGACGCGCTGGCCGACGAGCGGCTCGGGCAGGTACTCACCCGGGGCGGCCACGTCCGCGAGTCGGCAGGACCTCCTCGGTGGCGCCGGGCGGGACGGGGATCGGTGTCGATGGCGCGGCTGAGCTGCCACTGACCGAGCCACGCGAAGATGCCGGCGACGACGAGGCAGAGGAGCAGCAGAGCGAGCCAGCGCGGGCGCAGCAGGACTTCGCGCAGCGTCGGCGGGAAGACTTCGGGCTCGTCGGCATCGAGGGCGTCGACGCGCTCGCGCCGGGCGCCTGCTCGCCGGCGCGGGCACAGCGTCGCCGTGCTCGCCGTGCGCGCTCAGCGACGGGTCGTCGGGATCAGTCATCCGCCGTTGTAGGGCGCGACCACGACCTCGACGCGCTGGAACTCCTTGAGGTCGGAGTAGCCGGTCGTCGCCATGGACTTGCGCAGCGCGCCGATGACGTTCGCCGTGCCGTCGGCGACGGGTGCGGGGCCGTAGAGGACCGCCTCGAGGTCGACGAGCTGGTCGACCTTCATGCGGTGGCCGCGCGGGAGCTTGGCGTGGTGCGCCTCGGGGCCCCAGTGGTAGCCGCGGCCGGGCGCGTCGGTCGCGCGCGCGAGCGCGACGCCGAGCATGACAGCATCCGCTCCCATCGCGAGTGCCTTGACGATGTCACCCGAGGTGCCGACGCCGCCGTCGGCGATGACGTGCACGTAGCGTCCGCCCGACTCGTCGAGGTAGTCGCGGCGAGCGCCGGTGACGTCGGCCACGGCGGTCGCCATCGGGGCGTGGACGCCCAGCGTCGCGCGGGTGGTCGATGCCGCTCCCCCGCCGAAGCCGACGAGGACGCCGGCGGCGCCGGTGCGCATGAGGTGCAGGGCGGCCGTGTAGGTCGCCGCGCCGCCGACGACGACCGGGACGTCGAGGTCGTAGATGAACTTCTTGAGGTTGAGCGGCTCGTCGACCGAGGAGACGTGCTCGGCCGAGACCGTGGTGCCGCGGATGACGAAGAGGTCGACGCCCGCCGCGACGACGGTCTCGTAGAGCTCCTGGGTCCGCTGCGGGGTCAGCGCTCCGGCGACCGTCACGCCCGCCGCGCGGATCTCGGCCAGGCGATCGCGCACGAGCTCCGGCTTGATCGGCTCGGAGTAGAGCTCCTGCATGCGGGCCGTCGCTGCGCCGTCGTGCATCGAGGCGATCTCCGCGAGGAGCGGCTCGGGGTCGTCGTACCGCGTCCACAGGCCCTCGAGGTCGAGCACGCCGAGGCCGCCGAGCTCGCCGAGCCGGATGGCGGTGGCCGGGCTCATGACGGAGTCCATCGGGGCTCCGAGCACCGGGATCGCGAACTGGAACGCGTCGATCGACCAGGCGGTCGAGACGTCCTCAGGGTTGCGCGTGCGCCGCGACGGCACAACAGCGATGTCGTCGAAGGCGTAGGCCCGGCGGGCGCGCTTCGCGCGGCCGAGCTCGATCTCCATGCTCACCCACCCAGCCTACTCGCGGGCCCCGCCGCGCCTTGGCCCCGTGCGCAACCGCGGGCGGCTGCCCGGCACGCAGAGGACGACCGCAGGTGCGGCATTCGCTCTGGGTTGCGCACGCCGGTTCCGACGCTCACCGCTGCGCGCAGCGGCGGCGGGCCGACAGACGCGCCGGGCCGGTACCGGCGTGTCGACCAGCATCCCGGCCATTGCGCACAGGGCCGGACTCACCTGGACCGCAGACGTAGCCGCCGCTCACCGCGCGCGCGCGACGCGTCCCTCGTCCCACACCGGCCCGGACGTCTCGCGCACCCGTCCGTCCTCGCCGAACACGAGGAAGCGGTCGAACGACTTGGCGAACCACCGGTCGTGCGTCACGGCGAGCACCGTGCCCTCGAAGCGCGAGAGCGCGTCCTCGAGCGCCTCGGCCGAGACGAGGTCGAGGTTGTCGGTCGGCTCGTCGAGCAGCAGCAGCGTCGCCCCCGACAGCTCGAGCAGCAGGATCTGCAGGCGCGCCTGCTGGCCGCCCGAGAGCGTGTCGAACGTCTGCTCGGCCTGGCGCACGAGTCCGTACCGGTCGAGCGCCGAGCTGGCCGCGTCGCGCGGCATCCCGGATCGCACGTCGTCGCCGCGGTGCAGGATGTCGAGCAGGGTGCGTCCGGAGAATTCGGGATGCCGGTGGGTCTGCGCGAACCAGCCCGGCACGACCCGCGCACCCAGCACGGCCCGGCCCGGTGTGCGGCACCGGGTCGAGACCCGCGCCCACAGCCGTGATGTGTCCGAGCCGGCCGTCGGGATCGGTGCCGCCGCGGGCGAGGAGTCGCAGGAAGTGCGACTTGCCCGAGCCGTTCGAGCCGAGCACGGCGACGCGGTCGCCGAACCAGATCTCGAGGTCGAACGGCTGCATGAGCCCGGTGAGCTCGAGCTCCTCCGCGACCACCGCGCGCTTGCCGGTGCGGGCGCCGCGCAGGCGCAGCGCGAGGTCCTGCTCGGGCGGCCGCTCTTCTGGGGGACCTGCGTCCTCGAAGCGCCGCAGCCGGGTCTGCGCGGCTCGGTAGCGCGACGCGAAGCCGTCGTTCGCGGCCGCCTTCACCTTCAGGTCGGCGACGAGCGCACGCAGCTTCGCGTGCTGCTCGTCCCAGCGCCGGCGCAGTTCGTCGAGGCGCGCCATCCGGTCGTCCCGTGCCGCGTGATAGGTGGCGAAGCTGCCGCCGTGCACCCAGGCCGAGCTGCCCGCCGGGCTCGCCTCGAGCGTGACGATCCGGTCGGCCGCGCGGGCGAGCAGCTCTCGATCGTGCGAGACGAGCAGGACCGTCTTCGCCGTCTCGCGCAGGCGCGCTTCGAGCCACCGCTTGCCGGGCACATCGAGGTAGTTGTCGGGCTCGTCGAGGAGCAGGACCTCCTCCGGGTCCGCGCAGCAGCGCCTCGAGCGCGAGCCGCTTCTGCTCGCCACCCGAGAGCGATGAGAGGTCTCGATACCGGGCGCGAGCGAACGGGATGCCGAGAGCCGCCGTCGTGCAGGTGTCCCAGACGGTCTCGTGCTCGTAGCCGCCGGCCTCGGCGTAGTCGGCGAGCGCCGTGGCGTAGCGCATCTGCGCGTCGAGGTCGTCGCGCTCGATCATGGCGTTCTCGGACGCCTCGAGCTCGCGCGCGGCGCGCGCGACCCGCGCGGGTGCGACGGCGACGAGCAGATCGTGGACGGTCTGATCGCCCTCGCCATGCCCGATGAACTGGTCCATGACGCCGAGTCCGCCGCCGATCGAGATCGACCCCTGGTCGGGCGCGAGCTCGCGCCGGATCATCCGCAGCAGTGTGGTCTTGCCGGCGCCGTTGGCTCCGATGAGCGCGGTCGTGGACCCCTCCCCGACGCGGAACGACACGTCGTCGAGCAGCGGCCGCCCATCCGGCAGCGCGAACGAGACGCCGTTGATGTCGATGTGGCCCATGGCGCCACCCCCTCCGCCCCTGCGCGCGCGGAGCCGACCAGCCTATCCGTTCGCGGGCTCAGCGCGCCGACCGGGCGCGACCATCGCGAATCTCGCAGATTCACGCGAACGTCGCACGATCCGGGCGGAATCCTGCGAGCTCGGTGCGATTCTGCGAGATTGGGGATGCGGCAGCCGTCGCGGCGCACCGCGTCAGGCCGCCGGCACGGCGTACCGGCCGAAGGGCCGCGACCATCGCGAATCTCGCAGATTCACGCGAACGTCGCACGATCCGGGCGGAATCCTGCGAGCTCGGTGCGATTCTGCGAGATTGGGGATGCGGCAGCCGTCGCGGCGCACGCGTCAGTCGCCGCACGGCCGCCGAGGGCGCGCCATCGCGAATCTCGCAGATTCACGCGAACGTCGCACGATCCGGGCAGAATCCTGCGAGCTCGGTGCGATTCTGCGAGATCGGGATGCGGCAGCCGTCGCGGCGCACGCGTCAGGCCGCCGGCACGGCATCGGAACGACCGGCGGGTCGGACGAGATCGGCCCGACGATTGGCGGTCACAATCCCCGCGCACACGACAAGCGGCCGAGGTGCGCACCCGACGCAGCGGGTGGCGCTGCTCAGGCAGCAGGCGCGGCGTACCGGCCGGACTTGAGCGCGCGCTCGCGCGCCTTCGCGGCCTCGACCTCACGGTTCTTGGGAGGAACGGTCGCCACGAGGTCCTCGAGCAGGTGCCCGGTGATGTGGGCGATCTCGTGCACGGCGCGGTCGAAGGCCTCCTGATTGGCCTTCGAGGGCTTGGTCGTGCCCGCGATCTTGCGGACGTACTGGAGCGCGGCGGCGTGCACCTCGTCGGTGGACGCAGCGGGCTCGAAATTGTGGAGATTGTGGATGCTGCGGCACATGGCACCGACGATACGCCGGGAGGCGGCATCCGTCTGCGGTCAGATCTGGATCACCAGGGTTCGTTGCCCTTGGGCGCGACATCGAGGATGTGCGGAAGCTCGGTCGGGAAGCACGCGCGGAAGAGCTCGGTGATCCGCGGATCCGAGCCGTAGTCGTCGACCAGCCGCATGCCGATCATCACGTTGATGAGCATGCCCTCGGCCAGGAACATGCGCGCCTCGTCGGGCGCGAACCCGGCCTCGTCGCGGAAGAACTGCCACACCTGCGCGAAGCCCTTGCGCGCGGCCGGCCCGATGACAGGATGCCCGCCCAGCAGCCACGCGTGCGACAGCGTCTGGTGCAGCCCTCGGATGTTCAGCAGTTCGACGTACGCCTCGCCGATGCGCTTGGAGACGGGACGATCGGATGCCTCGTCCTCGGCGAGCGCGAGCCGGAAGACGCGGATCAGCTCGTCGAGCGAGTACTTCATGCGCCGCGAGGAACAGGTTCTCCTTCGAGCCGAACAGCCGCACGACGTAGGGCTGGCTGATGCCGGCGGTCCTCGCGACGTCATCGGTCGTCGTGCCCTCGTAGCCGCGTGCGCCGAACACCGCGATCGCCGCGGTGATGATCTGCTCGCGGCGCTCTTCCGAGCTCAGGCGGCGGCCCTGGTCGGATCGCGACGCCGTCGTCGTCTCCTGTTTCACATCCACGCTTGACATGTTATCAGTCGATTACTACAGTCATCCTCAGCTTAGTAATCATTCGATTACAACCAACCTGAAGGAGGCTCACATGAGCGCAGCAATCGCCGCCTCACCCGTTCGGAGGCGCGCTTTCGGGCTCGTCGTGGCCGCGGCATCCGTCCCGATGTTCATGGCGACCCTCGACAACCTCGTCATGACCAACGCGCTCCCGGTGCTCCACGCGCAGCTCGGCGCGAGCGTCGAGGAGCTGCAGTGGTTCGTGAACGCGTACACGCTCGCGTTCGCCAGTGCGATCCTCGTCGCCTCCGCGCTCGGCGACCGGTTCGGTCGTCGCACGGTGTTCGCGATCGGCATCGCGGTGTTCGGCATCGGCTCGATCCTCGCGGCGCTCAGCACCGACCCGACTCAGCTGATCGGCGCCCGCGCGCTGCAGGGCTTCGGCGCGCGCGGGCGTGCATGCCGCTCTCGCTCGCCCTCCTCTCCGGCGGCGTCGCACCCGAACGCCGTCCGCTCGCGATCGGCCTGTGGGGCGGGATCTCCGGCCTCGGGGTCGCCGTCGGCCCGCTCGTCGGCGGCGCCATCATGGAGGGCTGGGACTGGCAGGCGATCTTCTGGATCAACGTCCCCGTCGCGATCTTCGCCATCCCGTTCGCCCTGCTTCGCGCTGAACAACGACTTCGGTGCGAAGGCGCGCATCGACGTCGTCGGCGCGCTCCTCGCCGCGGTCGGAGTGCTCGCTCTCGTCCACGCCATCGTGCGCGGCAACGACGACGGCTGGTCCTCGGTCGGGGTCATCGCCGAGATCGGCGCCGGAGCAGCCCTGCTCATCGCGTTCGTCCTCTGGCAGAGGCGGGCGAAGGCTCCCCTCGTGCCGCTCCGCCTCTTCGGCGACCGCTCCTTCTCGATCACGAACATCGTCGGGTTCGGCTTCAGCTTCGGAACGTTCGGCGCGGTGTTCATCCTGATCCAGTACCTGCAGGTCGTGCAGGGCTCGACGCCGCTCGAGGCCGCACTGCAGACCACGCCGTGGACGCTCGCGCCCATGTTCGTCGCCCCGCTCGCCGGCATCTTCGCGCCGCGCGTCGGAACGCGGATCCTGATGCTCTCGGGACTCCTGCTGCAGGGCGTCGCGCTCGCGTGGATCGGCCTGACCATGTCGGCCGACCTCGAGTACGCCGCGCTCGTCGCTGCCGTTCATCATGGCCGGGGTCGGCATGGCGCCTCGTCTTCGCCCCGTCGGCGACGGCCCTGCTCGCGACGCTCGGCGTGCTCGACCACGCCAAGGCGTCCGGCGTCAACTCGACGGTCCGCGAGATCGGCCTGGCGCTCGGCACGGCGGTGATGACGGCGATCTTCGTCGGCGCCGGCGGCGAGCTGCAGCCCGACCTCTACGTCGACGCCGCGCGGCCCGCCGTCCTCGTCGGCTCCGCCATGCTGTTCGCGCCGCCGTCGCGGCGCTGTGGCTGCCGGCCGGTCGCTCGAGCCGGGTCGCCGAGCGGGTGACGGATGCCGCAGCCGAGCCATCCGACACCCCCGAGCCGGAGCTGATCGAGGCCTGACTACCGGGTTCGTGCGGGGGCGGTGGCTTCGGCCATCGCCCCTTCCACGCAGTGCCGAGCCTCCGGGATGCTCCGGCATCCGGCATCCGGCATCCGGCACGCTCACAGATCTCACAGGTCTCGCAGAATGTCGCGAACTTCACAGCAGTGGAGCCGGATGCTGCGCGATCGGCGCAGTCCTGCGAACTCTGTGAGCCCGCACGGGCGACCGCGTGAGTCCGCACCGCGACCGCGCCAGCCCGCACCGCGACCGCGTGAGCCCGCACCGCGACCGCGTGAGCTCGCGCAGCCGCGGCCCGTCAGCACCGCAGGCCGGCGAGCCGCAGCCCGCACCGCGACCACGTCAGCCCGCACCGCGACCACGTCAGCCCGCAGCCGCGCACCGACGTCAGCCCGCACCGCGACCGCGTCAGCCCGCGTCAGGCGGCGAGATGCAGGCCGGCCGCCACCGCCCGGCGGATGGTGGTCGCGACGGACTCCCAGTCGTGCACGATCTGCGCGTAGCTGAGCCGCAGCACCGTGTACCCGCGCAGCCGCAGCTCGGCGTCGTGTGCGATGTCGCTGCCACGCTGCGCGCTGCTGCTGTGGAACTCGAAGCCGTCGATCTGCAGCACCAGACGGTCTCCCACGACGATGTCGACGAACCGCCCCGCGAGCTTGACCTGCTGACGCACGCGCAGCCCCCACCGGCGCAGGGGAGTCACGACGAGGGTCTCGAGCCCTGAGTCCGACAGCCCCGTGACGGACTCGGCGAGCTCGCGCGCTGCGCGCGAGCGGAAGGCGATGCCGCGCAGCGCCTCACCCGACAGCCCCTCCTTGCGTGCAGCCGACTCCCACAGCACGCGTGCCGTGTCGAACGGCAGGCACACCGCGATGTGGGCGAGCGCATCCTCGACGGGTGCGACCAGCTGGTGCCCGGCGATGGGCGAGAGCGGCTTGGTCCAGTGCAGCACGCCCGGCCAGTTGTCACCGAGCCGTGCCGAGCCTGAACCTGGTGTCACGTGGAGGTGCAGCTCCGCACCCACGGACTCCGGCATCCACCACTTCCGCCGGCGCGCGAGCGCAGTGCAGGTCACCCGGCCACCGGCGCGCGCGGCCGTAACGAGGTCAGCCTCGGCGTCGGGGAGCGCGATCCACACCCGCCGGATCAAGGTCGCCTCCCCCGCCCGGACCAGCTGCCGGAGGAGCCGGATGCCGAATCCCTCGCGCAGCAGGTCGTCGCGGTGGCGGATGCTGTCGTGCGCGCGCAGCGCGACGCGCAGGTCATCGAGGGTCTTCGGTCGCATCCGAGGACTCTGCCTGCCGCCGAGGCGCCATCACGTGGCTCGGCCTCGACCTGGGCACACCCCACACGGAGGCCCCTCCTGTGGAGGAGGCTCTGCGCCCAGCCTCGCGCTCACAGGGTTCGCAGATTCACCTCAACTCCGCAGCAAATGGCCGCAGAACTGTGGAGTAGGCGAACAACTGCGAACGCTGTGAAGCCTCGCAGCGGCTACTTGCGGTAGTTGGGCGCCTCGACCACGATCTGCACGTCGTGCGGGTGCGACTCCTTGAGACCGGCGGCCGTGATGCGGACGAACCGTCCCTTGGCCTTCAGCTCCTCGATCGTGCGCGCGCCGACGTAGAACATCGACTGGCGCAGGCCGCCGACGAGCTGGTACGCGACGGCCGAGACGGGCCCGCGGTAGGCGACCTGACCCTCGATGCCCTCGGGGATGAGCTTGTCGTCGCTCGGGACGTCGGCCTGGAAGTAGCGGTCCTTCGAGTACGAGGTCTTCTTGCCCCGCGTCTGCATGCGCTCCGAGCGAGCCCATGCCGCGGTACTGCTTGAACTGCTTGCCGCCGACGAAGACGATCTCGCCCGGGCTCTCGTCGGTGCCGGCGAAGAGCGAGCCGATCATCACGGTGTCGGCACCGGCGACGAGCGCCTTGGCGATGTCGCCCGAGTACTGCAGTCCGCCGTCGGCGATGACCGGGATGCCCGCCTCGCGAGCCGCGAGGAACGCCTCGTAGATCGCCGTGACCTGCGGCACGCCGACGCCGGCCACCACGCGGGTCGTGCAGATGGAGCCCGGACCGACGCCGACCTTGACGGCGTCGACGCCCGCGTCGATGAGCGCCTGAGCGCCCTCGCGGGTCGCCACGTTGCCGCCGATGACGTCGATGTGGGCGAACGTGGGGTCGGCCTTGAGCCGGCGGACGATGTCGATGACACCGGCGGACTGGCCGTTGGCGGTGTCGACGACGATGACGTCGACACCGGCATCGCGCAGCGCCTCGGCGCGCTCCCACGCGTCGCCGAAGAAGCCGATCGCAGCGCCGACGCGGAGTCGACCGTGCTCGTCCTTGGTGGCGAGGGGGTACTTCTCGCTCTTGTCGAAGTCCTTGATCGTGATGAGACCCGCGAGCCGGCCATCCTCGTCGATGAGGGGCAGCTTCTCGACGCGGTGCTTGGCGAAGAGGGCGATGACCTCGCCGGCGCCGATGCCGACCCGGCCGGTCACGAGGCCCTCGGTCGTCATGACGTCGCGGACCTTCGTCGTCTGCCGCTCGAAGCCCGAGACGAAGCGCATGTCGCGGTTGGTGATGATGCCGACGAGGCGTCCGTCGTCATCGATGACCGGAAGACCCGAGATGCGGTACTTCGCGCACAGATCGTCGACCTCTTCGACGGTGGCGTCCGGGGTCGTCGTGATCGGGTCGGTGATCATGCCCGACTCGCTGCGCTTCACGCGATCGACCATCGCGGCCTGCTCGGCGATCGAGAGGTTGCGGTGCACGATGCCCAGCCCGCCCTCGCGGGCGACGGCGATCGCCATGCGGGCCTCGGTCACGGTGTCCATGGCGCTCGAGATGAGCGGCGTCGCGACGGTGATGCGGCGGGTCACGCGCGAGGACGTGTCGGCCTCGCTCGGGATGACGTCCGTGTGGCCGGGCAGAAGCAGGACGTCGTCGTAGGTCAGTCCGACGAAGCCGAAAGGGTCGTGATGCTCCATGGTTCTCCTGCGCGCGCGGCGCCTAGCTCGAGGGGGACGACGACGGCCGGTGCGCAAGAACGCTCCGTACTGGATTCTAAGCGAGCGCGCCTGCGAATCATTCCCAGGAAGAGCAGGGTGGGCCCGGATGCCGCTCCCGACGACATCCGATTCCACAGGTGCCCCATATGGTGTGCGCCTGAAACACCGCTGACACATTAGGCTCCTAGCGTCGTTCATCACGGCCGATGCGACCCGAACTCGGTGCGTCGTGCCTGACAGGAGGTTCTGTGGGTCCCACGACTGCCACCACTCGGCGAACCCTGCCGTGGCTGGCCGCTCTCCTCGGAGTGCTGCTCGCCGCTGCCATGGTGTTCGCCGGCGCACCCGGCGCGCATGCCGCTCCGGGCGACGATCAGGAGAAGACGGACTTCTACTTCGCCGGCGTCATCACATTCGAGGACAAGCCGGTCGAAGGCGTGACCGTCACCGTCGAGGGCGGCGGCTTCAAGGCCGAGACCGAGACGGATGCCGACGGCAAATGGCGTCTCTACGTGCCCGAGAAGGGCAAGTACACGCTGACCGTCGACGAGTCGACACTGCCTGACGGGCGTGATCGTCGCGGGCGAATCCGCGTCCGCAGGACGTCGAATTCGGGCTCACGAACACCAAGATCGTCAACCTCTTCCTCGGCGAAGGCGTGCAGGGTGACGGTGTCGTTCTTGGATCAGCTCATCGAGCGCCTCATGAACGGCATCAACTTCGGCCTTCTGCTCGCACTCGCAGCCATCGGCGTCTCGCTCATCTTCGGCACGACCGGCCTCAGCAACTTCGCCCACGGCGAGATGCTGACGTTCGGCGCCATCATGGCCCTCGTCTTCGGCTCATGGCTCGCGTGGCCCATGTGGATCGTGCTGCCTCTGGTGATCGTGCTCGGCGGCGTGCTCGGCGTCACGCTCGATGCCGGCCTGTGGCGACCTCTGCGCCGCCGCGGCCTGGGCCTCGTGCAGCTCATGATCGTCAGCATCGGCCTCTCGCTCGCACTGCGCTACGTCTACCAGTTCTTCATCGGCGGCGGCACGTACCAGCTCCCCGGCGCGGGCGCCGGGCGCGACATCCACTTCGGCCCGATCTCGCTGTCCTGGATCGACGTCGTCTCCATGGCGATCGAGCATCATCCTTCTCGCCGGCGTCGCCTACTGGCTGCTGCGCACCCGGATCGGCAAGGCGACCCGTGCCATCAGCGACAACCCGGGACTCGCCGCCGCATCCGGAATCGACGTCGACCGCGGTCATCCGGATCGTCTGGATCCTCGCCGCCGCGCTCGCTGCGCATCGCCGGCGTCCTGTGGGCCTACTTCCGCCCCGGCGTCAAGTGGGACATGGGCGGGCAGGTGCTCCTGCTGATCTTCGCGGCGGTCACGCTCGGCGGTCTCGGCACGGCGTTCGGCGCCCTCATCGGCTCGCTCATCGTCGGCATCCTGGTCGAAGTGTCGACCCTGTGGATACCACCGGACATGAAGTACGTCGGCGCGCTCGTCGTGCTGATCGTCATCCTGCTCGTCAGGCCGCAGGGCATTCTGGGCCGCAAGGAGAGACTGGGCTAGGGCCATGGACTTGGGGACAGATTCTCAACAACACGGCCTACTGGGTCTTCAGCCCGGAGACCATCGCGTACGCCCTCGCGGCGATCGGCCTCGCCGTGCACTTCGGCTACGGCGGCCTGCTGAACTTCGGCATGGCGGGGTTCATGGCGATCGGCGCCTACGGCTACGCGATCTCGATCCTCACCTTCGGGCTGCCGTGGTGGTTCGGCATCATCGTCGGGCTGCCTCGCGGCGACCGTCTTCGCGATCATCCTCGGCATCCCGACCCTGCGCCTGCGAGCCGACTATCTCGCCATCGTGACGATCGCGGCGGCCGAGATCGTGCGATTGCTGCTGACGACCCAGCTCTTCGACGAGTTCACCAACTCGGCAGACGGTCTGGGCGGCTATCACGCCGGCTTCCGCGGTGCGAACCCCTTCCCCGCCGAGACGGCGGAGGGCGTCAAGATCATCTACGGCTTCGGTCCGTGGCAGTGGACGGCGAACCAGCTCTGGGTCCGCGTCTTCGGCATCATCCTGCTCGCCATCGCGGTCTACCTCGTGTGGGCGCTCATGCGCAGCCCGTGGGGCCGGGTGCTCAAGGGCATCCGCGAGGACGAGGATGCCGTCGCTCGCTCGGCAAGAACGTCTTCTCCTACAAGATGCAGGCGCTGATCATCGGTGGCATCTTCGGAGCCCTGGGCGGCGTGGTCTTCGCGCTTCCCTCGGCGGTCGTGCCGGCGACCTATACGACGTCGCTGACCTTCTTCCTCTGGACGATCCTGCTGCTCGGTGGTGCGGCGACGGTCTTCGGCCCGATCGTCGGATCCGTCATCTTCTGGGTCATCATGGGGTTCCTCGACAACGTCCTCCCCGCGCTCGCGCAGTCGGACATCCTGCGGCTCTCGAGCGCGCAGGCCGGCACGCTCCGCTTCATCCTGGTGGGCGTCGCGCTCATGCTCATCGTGATCTTCCGCCCGCAGGGCATCCTCGGAAACAAGAGGGAGCTGACCTTTGTCAAGTAGCGCCTCAGACAGCACGCCCCCGCTCGACGGCGGGACGGATGCCGCGGCCCTTTCCGCCGCGGAACCCGCGCCCACCACGGGCAGCATCCGGCGGCCGAAGACGACGGGCCTGCGACGGGCGAACCCGTCCCGGGCGTCGCGAAGGTCGACCCGATCCTCGTCGCCGACGGCGTCACCCGGCGGTTCGGCGGCCTCACCGCCGTCGACGTCGAGCACCTCGAGATCCCCCGCAACGCCATCACCGCCCTCATCGGGCCGAACGGCGCCGGCAAGACCACCCTGTTCAACCTGCTGAGCGGCTTCGACAAGCCCAATACGGGCACGTGGTCCTTCGACGGCAAGCAGCTGTCGGGCATCCCGTCGTTCAAGGTCGCCGCGCATGGGCCAGGTCCGCACCTTCCAGCTGACGAAGGCGCTGTCACTGCTGACGGTGCTCGAGAACATGAAGCTCGGCGCGACGAGTCAGCGGGGCGAGAGCCTCCTGGCGAGCATCGTCCCCGCCATCTGGCGCAAGCAGGACAACGACATCGAAGACAAGGCGATGGAGCTGCTCAAGCGCTTCAAGCTCGACGCCAAGGCCGACGACTACGCCGCCTCGCTGTCGGGCGGCCAGCGCAAGCTCCTCGAGATGGCGCGCGCGCTCATGAGCGATCCGACGCTCGTCATGCTCGACGAGCCGATGGCCGGCGTCAACCCGGCGCTGACCGAGTCGCTGCTCGATCACATCCTCGACCTCAAGGACCTCGGCATGACGGTGCTCTTCGTCGAGCACGACATGCACATGGTCCGCCACATCGCCGACTGGGTCGTCGTCATGGCGGAGGGACGCGTCGTCGCCGAGGGTCCGCCCGAGACGGTCATGCAGGATCACGGCCGTCATCGACGCGTACCTCGGCAGCCACCAGGACGTCGACCTCGGCGTCGTCACCGGCCGTGTCGCCGGTGAGCTCGACACCGAGCGCGCTGGATCTGCTCGAGGAGATCAAAGAGGCGGAAGAGGCTTCGATCGCCGACGCCGAGGAGGACAAGAAGTGACCGACGCTCCGACAGGCGCAGTGCCCGCACCCGGCGCCCCCGCACGGCCGGTGCCAAGACCGACGAGGTGGTCGTCGACGTCCGCGACCTCACCGCCGGCTACCTCCCGGGCATCAACATCATCAACGGCGCGAATCTGATCGCGCGCAAGGGTGAGCTCATCGGCATCATCGGACCGAACGGCGCCGGCAAGTCGACGCTGCTGAAGGCGATCTTCGGCATGGTGAAGGTGCGAGGCGGCGACATCACGGTCGACGGCGAGAGCATCGTCGGGACTCAAGTCCGACAAGCTCGTCGGCGCGCGGCGTCGGGTTCGTGCCGCAGACCAACAACGTCTTCCCCTCGCTCACCATCGAGGAGAACCTGCAGATGGGTCTCTACCAGGCGCCGAAGATCTACGCCGAGCGCCTCGAGTTCGTGACCGGCATCTTCGCCGAGCTCGGCAAGCGCCTCAAGCAGCGCGCCGGCTCGCTCTCGGGCGGCGAGCGTCAGATGGTCGCGATGTCGCGCGCGCTGATGATGAACCCCTCGGTGCTGCTGCTCGACGAGCCGTCTGCCGGCCTCTCGCCCGTGCGTCAGGACGATGCGTTCATCCGCGTCTCCGACATCAACAAGGCCGGCGTCACGACGATCATGGTCGAGCAGAACGCTCGCCGATGCCTGCAGATCTGCGATCGCGGGTACGTCCTCGATCAGGGCCGCGACGCCTATGAGGGCACGGGTCGCGAGCTGCTCAACGATCCGAAGGTCATCGGCCTCTACCTGGGCAGCCTCGGCACCGAGGGCTGACACGGAGGCACGGCCACTGGCCGTGGAGAGAAGAGCGGATGCTGTCGGCATCCGCTCTTCTCGTCTGTACAGGCGCATTCTGCACGGCCGACGGGAATCGATCCCAGCCGGCAGACCCCCGCGTGGATCGCCATCACAGCGGATCATCGCCGCGCGGCACCGAAGCACGCTCGGAGCCGCAAAGCGAAAGGGCCCCGGATCGCTCCGGGGCCCTTCGCTGCGGTCGACTTAGAGGTCGATGCGCTTGTTCAGGTTGTCGGCTCCGTACTGGAAGACACCGATCGTGGCCTCGGTCGGGTCGCCGTTCTCGTCGAACGTGATCGGGCCCGAGAAGCCGTCGTAGTCCGCGAGTGCCGCCACCGAGGATGATGTCGGCGCACTCCGCGAACTCGGTGCACTTCTCACCGTCGCCGGAGCCGCCCGAGACCTCCTGGAGGTGCGCGGCGATCTCGGCGGGGTCCGTCGAGTTCGCGGCGAGCGACGCGAGCGCGAGCAGGATGACCGCGTCGTACGACTCGTTGGCGTACGAGAAGTCGGTCAGCTCGGCGTTGCCTTCGCCGGTCCACCAGTCGTTCAGGCGGCCCTGGAAGTCCTCAGGCGTGGCGGGGCCGGCGGGCGTGGTGCCCTTGGCGCCTTCCAGCTGACTCCGGCCGGCCACTTCGCGTCCGAACCGAAGTTCTTCAGGTTGCCGTCGACGAGGTAGAGCTGGTCGGCGGGGTAGCCCGCCGCGATCAGCGCCGGGACCGATCGTGTAGATCTCGTCGAACGTGATCAGGACGATCGCGTCGGGTGCCGACGCGAGGATCGCGCTGATCTGCGCGTCGAACGTCGTGTCGCCCGTGTTGTAGGACTGCTCCTCGACGATCGTGCCGCCGGTGCCGGTGAAGGTGTCCTGGAACACCTTGTTCAGGCCCGGTGCCGTACGAGTCGTTCTGGTACAGGACCGCGACGTTCGAGTGGCCGTCTTCGGCGACCAGGTTGCCGAGGACCTCGCCCTGCAGCGTGTCGGACGGAGCGGTGCGCCAGTAGAGGCCGTTGTCGTCCCACGTCGGTGAAGTCGAGCGACGTGTTGGCCGGCGAGAACGTGATGATGCCTGCGGCGACGGCGTCGTCGAGGAAGAGCTTGGTCACGCCCGACGAGGCGGCGCCGACCGCGGCCGACACGCCCTCGGAGATGAGCTTCTGGATCGTGGTCTCGTAGGCCTTGTTGTCGGTGTCGCCCGAGTCGCCCCAGACGATGTCGGGGATCGTCGATGCCCACGGCGGCGTCGTTGATGTCCTGAGCGGCGAGGCCGACACCGGCCTCTTCGGGCGGGCCGAGGAACGCGAGCGTTCCCGTCTGCGGCAGGATCGTGCCGATCTTGAGCGTGAGGTCACGCTCTTCGCTGGGTGCCTCGCTGGTCGCTCCGCCGGTTCCGCCTGCAGAGCAGCCGACGAGGACGAGGGCGCTGGCGCCGACGATCGCAATGCCGCCGAGGAACCCGGCGGTACGCGAGCGGGTGAAGACGCTCATATTGCTCCTTGCTGTGAATGAACGCGGGCACGGCGCTGGAGCCGTGCCCAATTGCACCAAACCTAATCGGCCCGGGGTCACTTGTGTATTGCCTTTCGTTAACGATGTGTAACAGTGTCGAATCGTTATGAAGCCTGAAAAGCCGGGGGCTGCGATTCTGTGCACGGTCGGGAATACGTGGCGCAGGGGGTAGGTTGGAACTGGTACCCCCATGGGGTATCGCGCAACTCCCGGCGCAGTACCGGGCTGACGAATGGCAGGACGACATGACGACGACGACCGAGTTCCAGGTGACCGGAATGACCTGCGGACACTGCGAGTCTGCAGTGCGCGGCGAAGTCACGAAGGTGCCGGGCGTCGAGCAGGTCGAGGTGAGCGCCTCGAACGGACGCCTGGTGGTCACGAGCAGCACCCCGCCCGACGGATGCCGAGATCATCGCGGCGGTCGACGAGGCGGGCTACGAGGCGGTGCGCGTCTGATGACCGCATCCCGCTCCCCCGAGCAGCTGATGCCGCAACGGGTCGACCTCGAGATCACGGGGATGACCTGCGCCTCGTGCGCCGCGCGCATCGAGAAGAAGCTCAACCGGCTCGACGGGGTCGAGGCATCCGTCAATTTCGCGACCGAGAAGGCGCACGTGACGGCGCCCGCGGGCGATGGATCCGCAGACGATCATCGCCGAGGTCGAGAAGACGGGCTACGGGGCCTCCGTTCCCGCGCCCGTGCACGCACGCCCACCACGTCGAGCCGGAGCTCGTCTCGCTGCGGCGGCGACTCGTGGCGTCGATCGTGCTGGCGGTGCCGGTCATCCTGCTGTCGATGATCCCCGCGCTGCAGTTCCCCGGCTGGCAGTGGGTCTCCCTGGCCCTCGCGACGCCGGTCGTCACGTGGGCCGCGTGGCCGTTCCACCAGGCGACGTGGACGAACCTGCGCCATGGCGCGGTGACGATGGACACGCTCATCTCGGTCGGCGTCGGGCGCCGCCTATCTGTGGTCGCTGTACGCGCTGTTCTTCGGCGACGCCGGCATGATCGGCATGACGCACGGCTTCACGTGGACGGTCTCGCCCAGCGACGCCGCAGGCAACCTCTATCTCGAGGTGGCCTCGGGCGTCACGATGTTCGTGCTCGCCGGCCGGTACTTCGAGGTGCGGTCCAAGCGCGAGGCCGGCGCGGCGCTGCGCGCGCTGCTCGACCTCGGGGCGAAGGATGTCGCTGTCCTTCGGAACGACCTCGTCACGGGCTCGCGCATCGAGGTGCGGATGCCGGTGGACGACCTCCGCGTCGGCGACGAGTTCGTCGTGCGCCCCGGCGAGAAGATCGCGACGGACGGCGTCGTCGTCACGGGGACGTCGGCGGTCGACGCGTCGACCGTGACGGGCGAATCCGTCCCTGTCGAGGTCGGCGAGGGCGACCCTGTCGTCGGCGCGACCGTCAACGTGGGCGGGCGCCTCGTCGTCCGCGCCACCCGGGTGGGCGCGCGACACCCAGCTCGCCCAGATGGCCCGGCTGGTGGAGCAGGCGCAGTCCGGCAAGGCGGAGGCGCAGCGCCTCGCCGACCGGATCTCGGGCGTCTTCGTGCCGATCGTCATCGCGATCGCACTCGCGACGCTCGCGGCCTGGCTGCTGCTCGGCTTCCCGCCCGCCGCCGCGTTCGGCGCCGCTGTCGCCGTGCTCATCATCGCCTGCCCCTGCGCGCTCGGGCTCGCGACCCCGATCGCGCTCCTCGTCGGCACCGGCCGCGGCGCGCAGCTCGGCATCCTGATCCGCGGTCCCGAGGTTCTCGAGTCGACGCGCGCGGTCGACACCGTCGTGCTCGACAAGACCGGCACCGTGACGACCGGACGGATGTCGCTCCTCGACGTCGTGCTGCCGGCTTCAGTCGCGAGCGCGGAGGCACGCCCGGTCGGGGAATCGGCCGCAGCTCGGGGCGGGGAGGCGGATTCCACCGACGATCGCGCGATCATCCGACCGGCTGACGCGCGCGCGCAGGTGCTGCGGCTCGCCGGCGCGCTCGAGCACGCCTCGGAGCACCCGATCGCGCGGGCCATCGCCGCCGCAGCCCGGGCGGAGACCGGCGAGCTTGCGCCGCGTCGAGTCGTTCCAGAACGTGCCCGGACGGGGCGTCTCGGGCATCGTCGACGGCCACGCGGTCATCGTCGGCGGGCGAATCCCTGCTGGACGACTGGGCGCTGCGGCTGCCGGACGACCTGGCCGCCGCCAAGGCCGAGGCCGAGGCATCCGCTGTCACCGCCGTCGTGGTCGCCTGGGACGGAGAGGTGCGCGGCCTCCTCACCATCGCCGACCGCGTCAAGCCGACGAGCGCCGAGGCGATCGCCGCAGCTGCGCGCCCTCGGGCTCGAGCCCGATCCTGCTCACCGGCGACAACGAGACGGCGGCGCGGCGAGCAGCCGCCGAGGTGGGGATCGACCGGGTCATCGCCGAGGTGCTGCCCGCCGGCAAGCTCGACGTCGTGTCGGCGCTCCAGGCCGAGGGCCGGGTCGTCGCGATGGTCGGCGACGGCGTGAACGACGCGGCCGCCCTCGCGCAGGCCGACCTCGGACTCGCGATGGGGACGGGAACGGATGCCGCGATCGAGGCATCCGATCTGACCCTCGTCCGCGGCGATCTGCGCAGCGCGGCCGATGCGATCCGGCTGTCGCGGGCGACGCTCGGGACGATCAAGGTCAACCTCTTCTGGGCCTTCGCGTACAACATCGCGGCGATCCCGCTCGCCGCACTCGGGCTGCTCAACCCGATGATCGCGGGCGCCGCGATGGCGTTCTCGAGCGCGTTCGTCGTCGGCAACAGCCTGCGGCTGCGCCGGTTCCGCAGCCTGTCGAGCGCAGCGCCGATCGCCCGCAAGACCACGGCGACAACCGACACCGAAGCCACGCCCGACGCCACCCGACACGTCGCCGGCGACCACACCGCCCACCAGCACCAGGAGCAGCGATGACCCTCGAGCAGACGCGGGATGCAGCATCCGTCCCGCACGACGACCACGCCGCAGGCGAGCACGCGCATCACGGCTACATCACCGACAAGGCGAAGTACCTCAACCGGCTGAAGCGGATCGAGGGTCAGGCGCGCGGCATCCACAAGATGGTCGATGACGAGAAGTACTGCATCGACATCCTGACGCAGATCAGCGCCCTGACGAGCGCGCTCGAGGCGGTCGCGCTGGGCCTGCTCGACGACCACCTGCGTCACTGCGTGGTGGATGCCGCGAAGCTCGGCGGCCCCGAAGCCGACGCCAAGATCACCGAGGCCACGCAGGCCATCGCCCGCCTCGTGCGCTGACGGGGCGCGCTGACGCTTGCCCGGCCGCGCCTCGCGCCCGCCTTCTGAGCTGACGCCTGCCCGGCCACGCCTGCCGTCCCCGGCGGCGGCACGCATACCGGTCCGCCCCTGCCGCGCTGTCGGCCCTGGTGGAAACCTGCCCGCATCGCCCGCTGAGCTGCCTGCCGCAGGCGCGCCCACCCCGGCTGGAGCCCGAGTCCGGTCGCGCGAGCGCGACTCAGGTCAGCTCGGCGACGTCCGACGGGGCATCGTCCCGCTGCCCGGCCCGCGCACGGCGGGCGGCGAGCACGGAGTCGACCGTCAGGAGCGTCAGCGCCACCCACACGAGCCCGAAGCCGATCCAGCGCTCGACGGGCATCGGCTCGTGCAGCAGCCAGACGCCGAAGCTGAACTGCAGGATCGGTGCGACGAACTGCAGGATGCCCGATGAGCGTCAGCGGCGCCCGCCGCGCACCCGCCGCGAAGAAGAGCAGGGGTGTCGCCGTCGCGACTCCGGCGAGCAGCAGCAGCACCGTGTGCCGCGGTGCTGCCGCTTCCGATCGTGAGGCCGGTCGTCACTCCCACGACGACGAGCTGGATCACGGCGATCGGCGTCAGCCACAGCGATTCGAGCGTGAGGCCGCTGACCGCGTCGACCGACGGGCCGATCTGCTTCTTCACGAGGCCGTAGAGCCCGAAGCTGAAGGCGAGCGACAGCGCGATCCACGGGAACGAGTGGTAGCCGACGATGATGACGAGCACGGCGGCGGTCGCGATGCCGAGGGCGATCCACTGGGCGACGCGCAGCCGCTCGTGCAGCACGAGCACCCCGAGCAGCACCGTGACGATCGGGTTGATGAAGTAGCCGAGGCTCGTCTCGACCACGTGGCCTGTGAGCGTCGCGACGAGGAAGACCTGCCAGTTGACGTAGATCAGCGCGCCCGCGACGATCGTCCAGACCACGAGCCGCCGGTTGCGCAGGATGCGCGAAGAGCTTGCTCCAGGTGCGCGTGACGGTCAGCAGGATGGCGCAGAACGCCAGCGAGAGCAGGATGCGCCACGCGACGATCTCCCACGGGCCCGTCGGCGCCAGCAGCAGGAAGTACAGCGGGCAGGAAGCCCCAGATGAGGTACGCCGTGAAGGCGTAGATGCCGCCGAGCCTGCGCTCGCGGGCGGCAGCGGGGCTCAGGGACACGGATTCCGTCGCCGCCTCGGGCGAAGCTGCAGGGGGCGACAGAGGTTCACGGCTCACCTACCAAGGGTAGGCCGGGGGCGAGCGGACCGGCCGCCGTGCGGCATCCCTCCCCTGCCGACCTGCCTGCGATTTCGGCCACCCGTGATCGGGAATGACGAAGGGGCCCGGATGCCGAGCATCCGGACCCCTTCGAGAAGCGCTTGTCGTCAGCGGACGACGACCGCCAGCACGTCGCGAGCCGACAGGACGAGGAACTCGTCGCCGCCGAACTTGACCTCGGTGCCGCCGTACTTGCTGTAGATCACGCGGTCGCCGACGGCGACGTCGAGCGGGATGCGGTTGCCGTTGTCGTCGATGCGACCGGGACCCACCGCGAAGACCTCGCCCTCCTGGGGCTTCTCCTTGGCGGTGTCGGGGATGACCAGACCGCTGGAGGTGGTCTGCTCGGCCTCGACCTGCTTGATGACGATGCGGTCCTCGAGCGGCTTGATGGAAACCGACACGGTCTACCTCTGCTTTCCTTGAGACAAAACTCGTTAGCACTCACATGGGGCGAGTGCTGATCCAGTCTAGGCAGGCGGCTGGCACTCTTGCAACGTGAGTGCCAGACCACGTCACATGCCGACGCGGTCACCCGTACGCTGGCCGGATGGATCTGGCCGAGCTCACCGCCCTGCTGACGCCCGAGGGTCTGCGACTGCTCGACGAGCATGCCCGCGATCGACTCCGCCGACGACGTCGCGCGCACCGTCTCGCGGCTGCGCGCCGCCGGCCACTCCCCCGACCTCGTGTCGGCGGTCGTGGGCCAGGCGCGGCTGCGCACGCGCGCCCGCGCGAAGTTCGGCGACTTCGCCGAGCGGATGCTGTTCACCCGCGCCGGCCTCGAGCAGGCGACCCGGCTGTCGATCGCCGGCACGTCACGCCGCGCGGTTCCGCGACGCCGGGATGACCTCGGTCGCCGACCTCGGCTGCGGCATCGGCGGCGACGCGCTCGGCCTCGCGGCGCTCGGGCCTGCGGGTCGCTGGCCGTCGACGCCGACGAGGTCACCGCCGCGATCGCCGCCTACAACCTCGCGCCGTTCGGCGCGGACGTCGTCGTGCGGCACGCCCGGGCGGAGGAGGTGACGGATGCCGCGGCATCCGGAATCCCGCAGGTCGACGCGTACTGGCTCGACCCCGCGCGCCGCACGGCCGGGCACACCGAGACCTCGCGGACGCGCCCCGAGGACTGGTCGCCGTCGCTCGACTGGGTGTTCGACCTCGCCGCGCGGCATGCCGGCCGGCGTGAAGCTCGGTCCTGGGCTCGATCGCGACGCTGCTCCCCGCCGACGCCGAGGCGCAGTGGGTCAGCGCCGACGGGCTCGACGATCGAGCTCGTGCTGTGGTCGGGCGCGCTCGCTCGGCGCGGGCGTGCGCCGGGCGGCGCTCGTCGTGCGCGGCGACGCCGCGTGCGGAGCTGACGGCGGAAGCGGATGCCGAGGACGAGCCGGTCGCGCGCGCTCGGCGCCTTCCTGCACGAGCCGGACGGCGCGGTCATCCGCGCGCGGCTGATCGGCGATGTCGCCCGGTCGCTCGAGGCCGGCATGCTCGACGAGCACATCGCGTACCTGACCTCGGATGCCGCGCTGACGAGCCCGTTCGTCGCGTCGTTCCGCGTGCGCGAAGAGCTGCCCGCCGACACGAAGGAGCTCGCCAAGGCGCTGCGCGAGCGCGGCATCGGGCGGCTCGAGATCAAGAAGCGGGGAGTGGATGTCGACCCCGCCGTGCTGCGCAAGACGCTGACGCTGAGCGGCGACGAGTCGGCGACGCTCATCCTCACGCGGATCGGGAACAGGCGCAGGGTCGCGCTCCTCGCCGACCGGGTAGCGGCGCGCGTGAGCCGGATCGAGCGGGGCGTGAGCCGGATCGAGCGCGCGCGTCAGCCGGGTCAGCCGATGAGGCCCGTGGTCATCGCGGCGAAGAGGAGCCAGCCGGCGCTGTAGAGGATCGACACCGCGCCGAGCACGATCGCCCAGACGCCGACGGCGCGGCTCTCGAGCGGGCGGCGCAGCGCGAGGATCGCCGAGACGATCGCCGACGATCCCGATCGGGAACCCCCACCCGACGAACAGCGACACGATCAGCGCGAGGATCGCGAAGGCGAGCGCCCAGCCCGCCAGCCCGCGGCGCGGCTGCGCGCGGCTCCGGCATGAGCCACTGCATGACGGGCTCGGGCTGCTCCCCGTCCGGGGTCGGCGGGCGCTGACACCGACGTGATCGCGACGCGGAGCCGTCGGCAGGCGCTGGAAGCCGCCGCGGTGCGCTCCGGGCAGGACCGTGCCCGGCGTCGGCTGCGACGTCGGTCGGACGGGCTCGCTCGACGGCGGGGCGGGAGCGCGGGCTCGGCGCGGCGGCGAGGCTCGGCGCGCGGCGGGGCTCGGCGCGGGCGCAGGGCTCGGCTGCGGCCGGGCTCGGCGCGAGCCGGGCTCGCATCCGGGCCCGGAACCGCGCCTTCGGCCGGCGTCGCTCACGCCGCCGCCTCTGCCGCCTCCGCCGCCACCTGGATCTCGGTCACCGGCAGCGTCGAGTCCGCCCCGAAGTCGAGGGTCGACGGTCGGCCGCCCCGCCATGATGAGCTCGGACGCGAGGGCCGCGATCATCGCGCCGTTGTCGGTGCAGAGCGACAGCGGCGGGATGCGGACGGTCACGCCCGCGGCATCCGCTCGCTCGATCGCCACATCGCGCAGCCGCTGGTTCGCGATGACGCCGCCGCCGAGCAGCAGCCGCGGCACGTCGTAGTCGCGGCACGCGGCGAGCGCCTTCGTGACGAGCACGTCGACGACGGCCTCGCGGAAGGATGCCGCGACATCGGCGACGGGCACCGTCTTCGCCCGCCGCCTCGCGCTGCTCGACCCACCGGGCGACGGCGGTCTTGAGCCCCGAGAACGAGAAGTCGTAGCGGTGCTTCGCCATGTCCGACGCGCGCGAGAGTCCGCGCGGGAACGCGGATCGCGTCGGGATCGCCGGATGCCGCGGCCCGGTCGATCTCGGGACCCCCGGGATACGGCAGCCCGAGCAGCCGCGCGACCTTGTCGAACGCCTCGCCGGCGGCGTCGTCCATCGTCTCGCCGAGCAGCTCGACGTCGGTCGTGAGGTCGCGGACGAGCAGCAGCGACGTGTGCCCGCCGCTGACGAGCAGCGCGACCGTCGGGTACTCGAGCGGCGGGGCGTCGGCGTCGAGGATGTCGGCGGCGATGTGTCCGACGAGGTGGTTGACGGCGTAGAGCGGGCGTTCGAGCGAGACGGCGAGCGCCTTCGCCGCGCCGACGCCGACCATGAGCGCGCCGGCGAGGCCCGGACCGCTCGTGACCGCGACGGCGTCGATGTCGGCGAGGCGTGACGCCCGCCTCGGCGAGCGCGGCCTCGATCGACGGCTGCAGCGCCTCGAGGTGCGCGCGGGCCGCGACCTCGGGCACGACCCCGCCGTAGCGGGCGTGCTCGTCCATGCTGCTCGCGATGGTGTTGCGACAGCAGCGTGCGGCCGCGGACGATCCCGATGCCGGTCTCGTCGCAGCTCGTCTCGATGCCGAGGACCAGCGGTCCCTGAGCCTGTCGCGCCGGTCACGTGCAGCCTCCGTCCGGCCACGCGGCGCGCTGTCGCATCCGGCCGCTGGGCCGTGTCGCGGCGCGGCGCTCGCGTCGGACGTCCGGCATCGGCCGGCCGGATTCGCTCCGACATCGGCGGTCTCCGACGCCGAGCGCCGGTGCGCGCCGCCCACCCGGCGACGTCGAGGCGCATCACGACCGCGTCGACGTCGTCGGGCTGGTAGTAGCGCGGGCGCCGGCCGACCTCGACGAAGCCCTCCGACGCGTACAGCGCCTGGGCGACCGGGTTGTCGGCGCGCACCTCGAGGAACACATCGTGCACGCGGCGGACGGATGCCTCGGCCAGCAGCGCCTCGAGGAGTCGCGCGGCCGCGTCCCCGGCCCCGGGCGCGCCTCGGCGATCGCGATGGTCTGGATGTCGGCATCCCTCGCCCCGCGCGGCGCGCGCAGCCCCGCATAGCCGACGAGTCGCCCGGCCTCTTCGACGACGACGTACCAGCCGTGCGGCGACGACGAGCTCTTCGCGCATCATCGCGTCGGACCAGGCGTCGGTCGGGAACGAGGCGCGCTCGAGCGCCATGATCGCGTCGAGGTCGTCGGGGGTCGCCGTGCGGAGGGTCATGCCGCCCCTCCCGCAGGCGTGACGCGCTTCGGTCCGGCCGAGAGCGTCACGTCGGGCGAGCGCAGGTAGAGCGCGTCGGCGGGGCCGATCGCGCGGCCCGCGGCGAGCGCGCGCGCCGCGGCGAGCGCGACCATCGCGGCCGGGATGCGCTCGGCGTCGCGGCGCCGCGCTCCGTGCGCGGCGAGGACCGCGTCGAGCTCGTCGCGCGGCGCGAGCGCGGGCTCGGCGACCCGCACCGGCAGCCCGTCGTCGTCGAGCCCGTCGATAGACCGTGTAGGCGAACTCGCGGCGGCGCGCATCGGTGACGACGGCGAACGGCTCGGCATCCTCGCAGCCCACCCCGTCGAGCGCGGCCTGCAGCAGGGCAGTCCAGCGCGACGGCGTCGTGGCTCACGACCGGGATGACCGGGATGCCGCGACCCAGCGCGAACGCGCGCGCCGCGGCGATGCCGACCCGCAGTCCCGTGAAGGGCCCGGGACCCATGCCCGCGGCGACATGCGTGATGTCCGCGGGGCGGACGGATGCCTCGGCCAGCGCCTGCTCGATGAGGCTGCCGATCACCTCGGCGTGTCCGCGCGGGTCGGTGCTCTCGAGCCTGCGACCGCACGACTCCGTCCGGCTCGACGACCGCGACGGCCGTGCCGAGGGAGGTGTCGATGCCGAGGATCACCGTCCAGGGTAGTCGGGGCTCGGCGGCGCTCGCGCGTCAGCCGACCGCTCCGTCGCTGCCGGACGTCGCCACGTCGCCGCGACGGCTCGCAGCGACGCGATCGCTCGACGGCGAATCCATCGGCGCGCGCGTGCGAACTTCGCGCGCACGGCCGAGCGCCGGCGGCGCCTACGGCCGCCGCGCCACCGTCACGACGCGCGGCGCGTCGGCATCGAGCTCCTCGACGGCCGCGCGAGTCCGGCCGCACGCCGTGTCGAGCCCCGCGTCCGCCCCACTCGCGGTCGAGTTCGATCTCCCACCACGCGTCGGCGAGGCCGTCGACCATGCCCGCGGCCCCACTCCACGACGACGACCGAGCCGCTCCAGGTCGATGTCGAGGTCGTCGAGCTCGAGCGGCCGAGCCCAGCCGGTACGCGTCGACGTGCACGAGCGGCGCGCCGCCGACGAGCGACGGATGCGTCCGCGCGATGACGAACGTGGGGCTCTGCACGGGTCCGCGCACGCCGAGCCCCGCCGCGATGCCCCGCGTGAGCGTCGTCTTGCCCGCGCCGAGCGGACCGGTGAGCACGACGAGGTCGCCGGGGCGCAGCATCCGCCCGATGCTGCTCGCCGAACGCCTCCATGTCGTCGGGCGATGGCGATCTCGTGGCGCCCGACGAGCGGGTCGAGCCCGCTCACGCCGACACCTGCCGGCGCGGCACGCGCGGCCCGATGCGCGTCACGATCTCGTAGTTGATCGTGCCGGCGGCGTCCGCCCACTCGTCGGCCGAGGGCACGCCGAGCGTCGGGTCGCCGAACAGCACGGCCTCGTCGCCGACCGCGACGGGGTGGTCGCCGACGTCGACGACGAACTGGTCCATCGCGATGCGCCCGGCGACGCGTGAAGCGCTCGCCGCCGATCGCACACCGGCCCGCCGCCCGAGGCCTGCCGCGGCACCCCGTCGGCGTACCCGAGCGGGACCAGCGCGAGGGTCGTCTCGCGCTCGGTGCGGTAGTCGTAGCCGTACGAGACGCCGTGGCCCGCCGGCACGCGCCGCACCGCCGCCACCGACGCCCGCAGCGTCATCGCGGGGCGCAGCCCGAGGTCGCCCGAGTCGCGGTCGTCGAACGGCGACAGCCCGTACATCGACGATGCCGAGGCGCACGCAGCCCAGCCGCGCCTCGGGCAGCGCGATCGCCGCGTGCGTGGCGGCGATGTGCCGCAGCGGCGGCGCGAGACCCGACGGATGCCGCAACCCCGACGCCCTCCTCGAAACGGCCGCAGCGCCGCCCGGTCGTCCTCGGCCGAGGTGTTGGAGAGGTGGCTGAAGAGCCCGATCACGCGCAGCTTGCCGATGCGCTCGAGGCGCGCGGCCTCGGCGAAGACGACGCGCGCAGTCCTCGGGCGCGATGCCGTTGCGGCCGAGCCCGGTCTCGAGTTTGAGGTGCACACCGACAGGACGATCGACGGATGCCGCGGCCGCCGCCTGCAGCAGCTGGTCGAAGCTCGAGATGCCGAGCTCGATCCCGAGCGGCGGCGGCCTCGCGGAAGGTGGCGCCGGGGCGCGTGCAGCCAGGCGAGGATCGGCGCGACGATGCCGCGCGCGGCGCAGGGCGAGCGCCTCGCCGATGTCGGCGACGCCGAGGCGGGTCGCGCCGCCCTCGAGCGCCGCGACCGCGGAGCGCACCGCGCCGTGGCCGTAGCCGTCGGCCTTGACGACCGCGATGACCTCGGAGCCGGTCAGCCGGCGCAGGTGCCGCACGTTCGCGGCGATCGCGCCGACGTCGATGGTCGCCTCGCGCAGGACGCCGGCGGGCAGGCGGCTCATGCGGTGCCGCCCGTCGCCGCCGTCAGGTCCGCCAGCGCCTCCGCGATGACGTACGCGATCGCGAACCCGGCGTCGTGCGACATCGACAGGTGCAGGGTCGTGATCCCCCGCTCCGCGACGACCGCGGCGGTCGATCCCGTCAGGCGTGAACCAGGGGCGCCCCGACGCCTCGGCGTGATCTCGATCTCGGTCCAGTGCAGGCCGTCCGAGCCGCCGAGCGCCTTGATGAGCGCTTCCTTGGCGGCGTAGCGCGCCGCGAGCGACCGCGGCGGACAGCTCTCGCTCGGCCGGCGCGAACATCCGCTCGAGCAGCCGCGGCGTGCGCTCGATCGTGCGCTCGAAGCGCGCGATGTCGACGAGGTCGACGCCGATTCCGACGATCATCTCACCCTCCCGAATCCGCGGCCCGCGGCATCCGTCACCCTATCGCGGCGGTCGCCCGCGCGACCGAAACCCCTGGCGCCACCACTCCGCTTGGAGCGCGCAAAGCGCCGGGTCTCGCGCGAGCTCAGTGGTGCCGTGGAGCGAGAGCGGATGCCGCTACTCGACCGTGACGGACTTCGCGAGGTTGCGCGGCTGGTCGACGTCGAGGCCCTTCGCGGTCGCGAGGCCCATCGCGAAGATGTGCAGCGGCACGACGGCGAGCAGCGGCTCGAAGAGCGGCCCGGCGAGCGGGATGCGCAGCACCTCGTCGGCGAAGGGCAGCACGGCGGCGTCGCCCTCTTCGGCGACGACGATGACGCGGGCGCCGCGGGCGCGGATCTCCTGGATGTTCGAGACGACCTTGGCGTGCAGCAGCGCCGACTCGCGCGGCGACGGCACGATCACGAACACGGGCTGACCGGGCTCGATGAGCGCGATGGGTCCGTGCTTGAGCTCGCCGGCGGCGAAGCCCTCGGCGTGGATGTAGCGAGATCTCCTTGAGCTTGAGCGCGCCCTCGAGCGCGATCGGGTAGCCCGACGTGGCGCCCGAGGAACAGCACCGAGCGGGTGTCGGCCATCCAGTGCGCGAACTGCTCGATGCGCGCCTGCTCGCGGTCGAGGATCTGCTGGATCTTCTCGGGCACGGCCTCGAGCTCGAGCACCTGCTGGGCGACCTCGGTCGCGCGAGAGCGACCCGCGGATGCCGGCCGATGTGCAGCGCGAGCAGGTAGAGCGCGGTGATCTGGGCGACGAAGGCCTTGGTCGACGCGACGGCGACCTCGGGTCCGGCGTGCGTGTAGACGATCGCGTCGGACTCGCGCGGGATCGTCGCACCCTGCGTGTTGCAGATCGACAGCGTCTTGCGCGCCGCGCTCGCGCGCGTACTTGACGGCCATGAGCGTGTCCATGGTCTCGCCGGACTGGCTGATCGAGACGACGAGGGTGTCGGCGCCGATCACCGGGTCGCGGTAGCGGAACTCGTGGGCGAGCTCGACGTCGACCGGCACGCGCGTCCACTGCTCGAGCGCGTACTTGCCGACCAGGCCGGCGTACGCGGCGGTGCCGCACGCGATGATGATGATCGCGGTTGATGCCCGCGAACAGCTCGTCGAGACCGTCGAGCTCGGGGATCGACGACGGCGCCGTCACGGATGCGGCCGCGCAGCGTGTTCGCGACGGCCTCGGGCTCTTCCGACACCTCTTTCGCCATGAACGACGACCAGCCGCCCTTGTCGGCGGCCGCGGCATCCCACAGCACTTCGAAAGGCTCGACCTCGACCGGGCTGCCCGTGAAGTCGGTGACCGTGACGCCGTCGGGCGTGATCGCGACGATCTCGTCCTGACCGATCGCGAGCGCGCTGGCGGGTGTGCTCGACGAAGGCGGCGACGTCCGACGCGAGGAAGTTCTCGCCCTCGCCGAGGCCGATCACGAGCGGCGAGTTGCGGCGGGCGCCGACGACGAGGCCCGGGCTGCTCCTCGTGCATCGCGAGCAGGGTGAAGGCGCCGTCGAGCCGCGCCGACGGTCGACCGGAACGCCGCGACGAGGTCGCCGCCGTGCGCGCGGTACTCGCGGCCGAGCAGGACCGCGGCCACCTCGGTGTCGGTCTCGCTGCGGAACGTGTAGCCCTCGGCGACGCAGCTCGGCCTTGATCTCGGAGAAGTTCTCGATGATGCCGTTGTGGATGACGGCGAGCTTGTCGTCGTCGGCGAGGTGCGGGTGGGCGTTCGCGTCGGTCGGTCCGCCGTGGGTCGCCCAGCGGGTGTGACCGATGCCGGTCGTGCCGTCGGGCAGCGGGTGCGTCGACCAGATCGTCGCGCAGCACGCCGAGCTTGCCGGCCTTCTTGCGCATGCCCAGGTCGCCGTCGGCGTCGATCACGGCGATGCCCGCGGAGTCGTATCCGCGGTATTCGAGCCGCGACAAGTCCCGCGAGAAGAATGGCCTGGCTCTGCCGCGGGCCCACGTATCCGACGATTCCACACATGCCGTCCAATGGTAGGCGGCGGGTTTGGTGCAAGAGCCTGAACAAACGATCGGCGGCGCAGTCGCCGCGCTGAGACGCTCGCGACGCACTGCCGGATCGTCGACGCGCGCCGACGTCAGACCGTGACGCCGACGGCGCGATCGACGCGATGCTGCGCGAACCGCGTCGAGCCCGCGACCGCGCTCAGAGCTTGCGCAGCAGCACCCGCTCGACGGTGTGGTCGGCGGCCTTCTCGCAGCACGAGCGTCGCGCGGTGCTTGGTCGGCAGCACGTTCTCCTCGAGGTTCGGCAGGTTGATGTCGTTCCAGAAGCCCGAGCGCCATCTCGACGGCCTCTTCGTCGGTGAGGTGCGGCGAAGACGTTGAAGAACGAGTTCGGGTTGCTGAACGCGCCCCGGCGCAGCGCGAGGAAGCGGTCGACGAACCACTGCGTGATGTGCTCGGTCGTCGGCGTCGACGTAGATGGAGAAGTCGAACAGGTCGCTGACCGCGACGTCGTTGGGCGTGGGCGGCGGCTGCAGCACGTTCAGCCCCTCGACGATGACGACGTCGGGGCGGCGCACGGTCACGTGCGCGTCGGGCACGATGTCGTAGCGCATGTGCGAGTAGAACGGCGCGCGCACCTCGGCGGCGCCGCTCTTGACCTCGCGTGAGGAACGACGACGAGCGCGCGCCGGTCGTACGACTCGGGGAAGCCCTTGCGGTCCATGAGCCCGCGCCGCTCGAGCTCGGCGTTCGGGTAGAGGAAGCCGTCGGTCGTGACCAGCTCGACCCGCGGCGTGCCGGGCCAGCGGCTCATGAGCTCGCGCAGCAGGCGCGCGATCGTCGACTTGCCGACGGCGACCGATCCGGCGACGCCGACGACGAACGGCGTCGTCGTGTCGGCTCGCCCAGGAAGCCCGCCGTGTCGGCGCCGAGCCGCTTCGTCGCCTCGGCGTACAGCGACAGCAGCCGCGACAGCGGCAGGTAGACCTCGCGCGACCTCGGCCATGTCGAGGCGATCGCCGAGGCCCCGCAGCTGCACGATCTCGGTCTCGGTGAGCGGCTGCGCGATGCCGGCGGCCAGTCGCGCCCACTCCGCGCGGTCGATCTCGCGGTAGAGCGAGAGCGACCTGGTGTCACGGGTCGCTGCGTCGTCGGCGGACATCCCGCCCATCGTATCGGGTGGGACGGATGCCGCTCCCGGCGTCGCGCGCGCTCGCGCACCGCACGCCGCACCGGGCGCCGCTAGCCTCAACCCGTGCGCCTCGGAGTCCTCGACATCGGTTCGAACACCGTCCATCTGCTCGTCGCCGACGCGCGGCCGGGCGGCCGGCCGCTCGCGACGACGAGCCAGCGCACGGTGCTGCGGCTCATGCGCTACCTCGACGCCCGACGGCTCGATCAGCGAAGAGGGCGTGCACGGCGCTCGTGGACGCGGTCACCCAAGCGCGCGCGACGTCGCGGCGGCCGAGAAGGTCGACGAGCTGCTCGCGACCGCGACGCGCGCGGTGCGCGAAGCGACGAACGGCCCCGAGGTCATCGCGCGCATCGAGGCGGCGCTCGGCCAGGAGCTCCAGGTGCTCGGCGGCGAGTCCGAGGCGCGCTTCACCTTCCTCGCCGTGCGCCGCTGGTTCGGCTGGTCCGCCGGCCAGATCCTGCTCTTCGACATCGGCGGCGGCTCGCTCGAGATCGCGGCCGGAGGCGACGAGCTGCCGGAGGCCGCGGCATCCGTCCCCCTCGGCGCAGGTCGCATGACGATCGAGTTCCTGCCGGACGATCCGCCGGGCGAGGACGCGGTCGACGCGCTGCGCGCGCACGCGCGCGCGGTGCTCGCGCCGGTCGTCGAGACGTTCCGCGCGCAGCCGCGGCCCGACCATGTCGTCGGGTCGTCGAAGGCGATCCGGTCGCTCGCGAAGCTCGCCGGCTACCCGATGCCCGGCTGGTCGGGAATCGAGCGGATGCTGCTCCCCCGCGCCGCGCTCGGCTCGTGGATTCCGCGGCTCGCGCGCATCCCCGCGTCCGCGCGCCAGGAGCTGCCCGGGATCACGCCCGACCGCACGTTCCAGATCGTCGCGGGCGCGGTCGTGCTGCACGCCGCGATGACGGCGCTGAAGGTCGACGAGCTCGAGGTGTCGCCGTGGGCGCTGCGCGAAGGCGTGCTGCTGCGCTACATCGAGTCGATGTCCTGGGGCTGAGGCCGCCGCCGCGATCAACCGACGCCAGCGCCGCCGCGCACGGCTACGTCCGGCTCGCACCGACGCGGCGCGTAGTCGCGACGCGACAGCGCCCCGAGCCGAAGCCCGGGGCACTGTGCATTGCGGTCTGTGGATCAGGATGCCGTGCGGCGACGCGCGAACCAGACCAGCAGTCCGCCACGCAGCCGATCGTCCGACCGCGCCGCGTAAACCGACCCAGCACCGCCGCGCACGGGCTACGTCCGGCTGTACCGACGCAGCACCGCCACGCAGCCAACGTGTCCGTACGCCGGCTCGCAGCGCGACGCAGCCAGGCGCCGCTACAGCGCGAGCCGCTCCCGCACGACGCCGGCGAGCCGGTCGCCGATCTCCTGCGCGACGTCGGCATCGGATGCCTCGACCATGACGCGCACGAGCGGCTCGGTGCCGCTCGCACGCAGCAGCACGCGCCCGCTGTCGCCGAGCTCGGCGGTGACGGCGGCGACGGCATCCGTCAGCACTTCGTCGGAAGCCGACGCCGTCGCGATCGACGTCGCGCACGTTGATGAGCACCTGCGGGTAGACCGTCATGATCGAGGCGAGCTCGGCGAGGGTCTTGCCCTGTCGCGCCATCTCGGCCACGAGGTGCAGGCCCGTCAGCAGGCCGTCGCCGGTCGTGGCGTAGTCGCTCATGATGACGTGGCCGGACTGCTCGCCGCCGAGCGTGTAGCCGCCCTCGTTCATCGCCTCGAGCACGTAGCGGTCGCCGACGGCGGTCTGGAGCACGCGGATGCCCTGCCGGCCATCGCCCGGTGCAGGCCGAGGTTGCTCATGACGGTCGCGACGAGGGTGTCGTCCTTGAGGCTGACCGCGCTCCTTCATCGCCACGGCGATGATCGCCATGATCTGGTCGCCGTCGACGACCTTGCCGGCGGCGTCCACGGCGAGGCAGCGGTCGGCGTCGCCGTCGTGGGCGATGCCGACGTCGGCCCCGACGCGCACGACATGCTCGGCGAGCGAGTCGAGGTGGGTCGAGCCGACGCCGTCGTTGATGTTCATGCCGTCCGGGTCGGCGCCGATCACGGTGACGCGGGCGCCGGCATCGCGGAAGGTCTCGGGCGAGACTCCGGATGCCGCGCCGTGCGCGCAGTCGAGCACGACGTGGATGCCGTCGAGGCGATGCGGCAGCGAGGCGAGCAGGTGGAGGACGTAGCGGTCCTCGGCGTCGGCGAAGCGCGCGATGCGGCCGACGCCGCCGCCGGTCGGCTGCAGCTTCGGACCCGACATGGCGGCTTCGATGCGCTGCTCGACCACGTCGGGGAGCTTGACACCGCCGCGGGCGAAGATCTTGATGCCGTTGTCGGGGGCGGGATTGTGGGATGCCGAGACCATGACGCCGAAGTCGGCGTCGATGTCGGCGATCAGGAACGCCGCGGCGGGCGTCGGCAGCAGCGCCCGCGTCGAGCACGTCGACGCCGGACGAGGCGAGGCCTGCCTCGACGGCGGCGCTGAGGAAGTGACCCGAGATCCGCGGGTCGCGGGCGACGACGGCGGTGAGGCGGCGCCCGGCGGCCTTGCGCGCCTCGGCGGAACGGCCCTGGCCCAGGACGACGGCAGTCGCCTGGGCCAGGGAGAGTGCGAGATCGGCGGTGAGGGGGCCGTTGGCCAGCCCCCTCACCCCGTCCGTGCCAAAAAGCGGCATGCGGAGCGGAGCGCCGATCAGCGCTTCGAGTACTGAGGCGCCTTGCGGGCCTTCTTGAGACCGGCCTTCTTGCGCTCCTTGACGCGAGCGTCGCGCGAGAGGAAGCCGGCCTTCTTGAGGGTCGGGCGGTTGTTCTCTTCGTCGATCTGGTTGAGCGACCGGGCGATGCCGAGGCGCAGCGCGCCGGCCTGGCCCGAGGGGCCACCACCCGAGATGCGCGCGATGACGTCGTACGCGTCGGTGAGGTTGAGCACCGTGAACGGGTCGGTGACGAGCTGCTGGTGGAGCTTGTTCGGGAAGTAGTCCTCGAACGTGCGGCCGTTGACCGTGATGGTGCCGGAGCCGGGGACGATGCGCACGCGGGCGATCGCCTGCTTGCGGCGACCGACGGCCGCGCCCGAGACCGAGAGCACGGGGCGCTCGGCGGCGACGGCGGTCTGGTCGACCGGGGTCTCGGTCGAGTAGTTGCTGGTTTCGGTTTCTTCGATGTTCGCCACGAGTCTGTCCTTATCCTGTGCGGCGCTTACTGGGCGACCTGGTCGAAGGTGTACGTCTTGGGCTGCTGCGCGGCGTGCGGGTGCTCGGCACCGCGGTACACCTTGAGCTTCGTCAGCTGCTGGGCGCCCAGGCTGTTCTTGGGGAGCATGCCGCGGACGGCCTTCTCGACGGCGCGGACCGGGTTCTTCTCGAGGAGCTCGGCGTAGGTGACCGACTTGAGGCCGCCCGGGTAGCCCGAGTGGCGGTAGGCCTTCTTCTGCTCGAGCTTCTGGCCCGTGAGGGCGACCTTGTCGGCGTTGATGATGATGACGAAGTCACCGGTGTCGATGTGGTTCGCGAAGGTCGGCTTGTGCTTGCCGCGAAGGAGGATCGCGGCGTGCGAGGCGAGGCGGCCGAGGACGACGTCAGTCGCGTCGATGACCAGCCACTCGCGCTGGGTCTCACCAGCCTTGGGGGTGTAAGTGCGCGTCACAGTAGTGCTGCTTTCTTGATCGAACGGAGAGGTTCGTGAATCCCACTCCGGGGTGGTTCTGCGTCGTGGGCAGGAACACGCCAGTGGAGGGCTCACGTTCGTGGGCCGGGTCAGCTGAGCCGGACACCAAAGATCAAGCTTACGGCATCCGGATGCCGCATCCAAACCCGCTCACAGGCCAGTGTCCATGCCGGCAGGAGCTTGCAGGCCGAGGCACCGGTGTGGCGATGTCGTCGGGGACGATGAAGCCGTGCGTTTCGGTGCCACAGGCTCGGGGGCGAAGACGAAGTAGTCCGCGGTCGTGCCCGGCGCATGCCGTCGATGGTGATCGCGTCGGCCACAATGTGACCATGACCCGCACCGCTGAGACCACCTCGCTGCAGCGCACCTACCGCTACCTGCGGATCGGGCTCGCGGGAACGGTCGTCGTCATCTTCGTCTCGGTCGCCGTCGCGATCCCGGTCGTGGGACTGCTCCCCTCGATCAGCCACTACTTCTACACGCCCGCACGCAACGGGTTCGTCGGCGCCCTGATGGCCGGCACCCTCGCGCTGCTCGCGCTCTCGGGTCGGCGCGCCGAGCCGGTGCTGCTGGATGCCGCAGCCCTGGTCGCTCCGCTCATCGCGATCGTTCCGGCCGAGATCGCGCCCGGGTCCGTGCCCGGACTCGACGACCGATGCGTCAGACGCGTGCGTGCCGGCCGCGTTCTGGCCGTCGATCAACAACGGCGTCGCCACCTATCTGATCGTCGGCACGCTCGCGGTGATCGTCGCGATCGCGCTGCCGGGGTTGCGCCGCATCGTGCCGGGCGGGCTCATCGCGATCGCCGTGCTGGCGATCGTGACCGTCAGCTGGGGGTTCTTCTTCGACACGTTCGTCACCTACGCGCACGTGATCGCGTCGGTCGTGTTCTTCGGGCTGATCGCAGCGGTCGCGGTCGTGAACGCGATCGGCCGTCGCGAGGACGAGTTCCCTCCGACCAGGCCGTTCCGCATCTCGTACATCACGATCGCGGTGCTCATGGTGCTCGACATGGGCGTGCTCATCCCGTCGGCGCATCTTCGGCGGCGGCGACGCCTGGGGCGTGCTCGTCGGCGAGTCGTTCGCGCTCGCGCTGTTCCTCGTGTTCTGGCTGCTGCAGACCGCGCAGAAGTGGGACGACCCCGACCCGACGCTGATCGCGATCTAGCAGACCTGCGGGACTCGGCACGCGCCGGGCGCGGCATCCGTTCTCGTGGTCTTCTTGCCGGTGTCTGCGGTCGCGCCTAGCGTGAGCACGTGACCGACAACCCGCCGCCCCCGAACATCCAGTTCGATGTCAACCTGCCGAGCGAGATCGAGACCGGGGTCTTCGCGGACTTCGCGAACATCTGGCACACGCCGAACACCTTCGTGCTCGACTTCCTCTCGGTGAAAGGCCCGGCGGCTCGCGCGAGCGAGGCAGAGCCGGCCCGGCTGCCGGTGAAGGTGGCGGCGCGCGTGCGGATCCCGCCCGAGCAGATCTTCCCGCTCATCGAGGCGCTCACCCAGCAGGGCCAGCGGTGGCTGCGTGAGAACGGGCGATCCGAGCCGCCGGCGAACTGGGCGCAGCAGGGGCCGCCCGCGGAGTGACGGCGGCGATCAGACGCCGGTGAACGGCACTGTCGCGTGGGCGCGCTAGCGTGATCGACGACCCTCACCGAACGGAGCACCCATGACCAACCGCCCTCTCGGCGTGACCATCGTCTCGATCATCGCGTGGCTGTCGGGCTTCTTCCAGATCATCGGGTCGATCTTCCAGATCCTCGGCGGATTGCTGATCACGTGGCAGGCGATCCTCGGATGGATCGCGCTCGTGGTCGGGATCATCACGCTCGCCGTGGGCGTGGGCCTGTGGAAGGGCAGCTCCACCGCGCGGACGATCGCGGCGATCGTCTTCGTGCTCACCATCGTGATCGGCATCGTCTCGATCTTCGGCGAGGGCACGCTCTGGGGAGCGATCGTCGGCAGCATCCTGCCCCTGATCGGGCTCGGGATGCTGTACACGAACTCGGCGAACCGCTACTTCGGGTCGTGACCCGCTACGGCGCGTGACGGGGCGAGCTCTCGGCCCGATGCGACCACAGGCCACCGAACCCACCGCTGCGCGATGTGCGGGGCTCCCCCGTCGCATGCGAAAGCCCATCACCTCCGATGGTGGGTACGGGATGCCGGACCCACCGACCTCGCCAACGGGGTACTGCTGTGCACCTCGTGTCACCACCGCATCCACGACAACGGGTGGGATATCCGGATAGGAGGGGTCGGCACGCGCGCGAAGGTGTGGTTCATCCCCCCGCCTCATGTGGATCCGGCGCGCACGCCACGGCTCGGCGGGCGGGCGCGGTTCGACTTCCAGGCCGCGGCATGAGAGGCAGGAAGGCGGTGTGAAATCCGCGGTCGCGGGGGAGCCTTCGAGGAGCGGCGTGTGATCCGAGTTGCGGGGTCAGATTCCCGACAACGCGGTCGTCACGCCTGAGTGGCGAGCCTCCGGTCGGCCTGGGGATGCGCCTGGGGGTGCGCCCGACCGGAGACCCGCGAAACGCGCCAATGCGATGATCCCACGGTACGCCTACCAGGACACCGAGGGGCCACCGAGACGTTCGAGCTCCGCATCCCGTGCACCCTCACCCCACCAGCGATTCGCCGACACCTCAGGACACGCGCCTGTAACCGCACCTTCATGCGTCGCGTCTAGCGTCGAGCCATGAGTGAAACCGCGATCAAGGCCGTGATCCCCGCGGCGGGCCTCGGCACCCGCTTCCTTCCGGCGACCAAGGCCATGCCGAAGGAGATGCTCCCGGTGGTCGACAAGCCCGCGATCCAGTACGTCGTGGAAGAAGCCGTCGCTGCCGGAATCGACGACATCCTCGTCATCATCGGGCGGAACAAGAACGCCCTCGCCAATCATTTCGACCGCGTCACCGAGCTCGAGCACACGCTGGAGCAGAAGGGCGACCACGGCAAACTCGCCCGCGTGATGGAACCCAGCTCGCTCGCCGACATCCACTTCGTCCGCCAGGGCGACCCGAAGGGCCTGGGCCACGCCGTGCTCCGGGCCAAGAAGCACGTCGGCAACGAGACGTTCGCCGTGCTCCTCGGAGACGACCTCATCGATGCGCGTGACCCGCTCCTGTCGCGCATGACAGAGGTGTCGAGGCTCCAGTCGGCGACCGTGATCGCCCTCATGGAGGTGGATCCGTCGCAGATCCACCTCTACGGCTGCGCGGCGGTCGAGCACGACGGGCGAGTCGGATGTGGTGCGCATCACGGGCCTCGTCGAGAAGCCGTCGACGGCAGAGGCCCCCTCGAACCTCGCCATCATCGGACGCTACGTGCTCAAGCCCGAGATTTTCGACGTCCTGGAGACAACGGCACCGGGCAAGGGCGGCGAGATCCAGCTGACCGACGCCCTGCAGGAGCTCGCGGCCGATGAGGACATCGCCGGCCCCGTCCTCGGCGTCATCTTCAAGGGCCGCCGCTACGACACGGGCGACCGCCTCGAGTACCTGAAGTCCAGCATCCAGCTCGCACTCGATCGGGAAGACCTCGGTCCTGAACTCGCCTCCTGGCTTGTGGAACTCGCCCCGTCGCTCGTGGTGGACGAAGAGGCGTCCGTGAACGCCGCCTGAGACGCCAGGATCCGGCCGCCAGCACGGCGCGCCGGCCCGGCCCAGAAATCCGGCCCGCCGACAGCTAGCAGACCCCCACCGCAACCTGGTGGGGGTCTGCTAGCGTTCCACTGCAGCGGCCCATTTGTCACCTCCGACCTCGCCCCGGGGCCGCCCTCGGCCCACCGGAGTGTCGACGCATGCACGGAGTATTGATTACAGCGTTCATCGCCATCTGGATGCTCGCTGCACTGGGTGTGGTGTTCGTCTTCGTGCGCGTCGTACGCCGCGCCGACGAGGCGAACGAGCTCGGCAGTCTGCGGCGCGAAGTTCGTGCAGCCGACCTCGCGGCCGCGGCAACAGCTCAGGCGCAGCCGGCCGAAGGCGGGGAGTGGATCAGTACGCGCCTTCGCTCTTGAGCACGGCTCGGACCGTCTTGAGCAGGATCGACGAGGTCGCCGGTCATCGTCCAGTTCTCGACGTAGAACAGGTCGAGGCGGACAGTCTCTTCCCAGTCGAGGTCGCTGCGGCCGCTGACCTGCCACAGTCCCGTGATGCCGGGCTTGACGAGGAAGCGCCGGTGCACCGACTGTCGAGTACTGCTGCACTTCGCGGTCCAGCGGCGGCCGCGGGCCGACGAGCGACATCTCGCCGAGGAAGACGTTGAACAGCTGCGGCAGCTCGTCGAGGCTGAAGCGTCGCAGGATCTTGCCGACGCTCGTGACCCGCGGGTCGTCCTTCATCTTGAACATGACGTCGTTGCCGCGGTCGCGCGCCTCGAGCTGCAGGTCGCGCAGGCGCTCCTCGGCGTCGATGTACATCGAGCGGAACTTCAGCATCTGGAACGTCTCGCCGCTGAGGCCGATGCGCTCCTGCCGGAAGAACGCCCCGCCGGGGCTCGTGATCTTCACGACCAGGGCCGAGTCCGAGCAGGATCGGCGAGAGCAAGAGGATGAGCAGGCCCGCAGCCAGCACGTCGAACGCGCGCTTGCCGTAGAGCTTGCCGCCGCCGTAGCGCGGCGTCTCGACGTGCACCAGGGGCAGACCTGCGACGGGCCGCGTGTGCAGGCGCGGACCACCGATGTCGGTGAGGCTCGGCGCCACGATGAGGTGCTGCCGGCCCGGCTCGAGCGCCCAGCTCAGCTCGCGCACCGTGCGGGGGCTCAGCTCGTTCGCAGCTGCTGATGAGCACCGTGTCGGCATTGACGCGCGACAAGCGCCTCGATGATGTTCGACGACCGATCCGGAGACCGGGATGTCGGTGCCGGGGATGTAGTCGGCGACCCGGCCACTCGACGTGCAGGCGCCCACGACGTGCAGCCCGGCGGCGGGCGAGCGCTGCAGATCGCGCGCGGTCTGGGCGACAGATGCCTCGGAGCCCGACGAGCAGGACGCGGTCCGACATCCGGCCCTTCCGACGCTGCGCGACGAGCCATCGCCGCACACACCCACCGCGTCAGCAGCAGACCGAGCGTCGTCGTCGACGAGGCCGACGAGCAGGATGAAGTGCAGGCCTGCGAGGCTCGCGACGTAGGCGACGAGGGCGACCGAGGTGAACGAGAGGAAGCACGAGTAGAGGATCGCGCGGTACTCCTGCGTGCCGACGCCGACCACGCGCGCGCTGCGGCTGCCGGTCATCGAGAGGCCGCCGTGGAGGATGACGGCGATAAGGCCGACCACGGCCCACACCGAGATCGCGGCCTCCCCGTGAAGGAGAGGGAGCGTGTAGGGCTGGGAGCCGACGAGCGTGGATGCGACAAGCGCCAGTGCGACCACGACGAAGTCGCTCACGACGAGAGCGCGCGCGTAGCTTCGCGACCACCGGGCTGTGACCGTCGCCTGTGGGGCAGTAACCGTCGTGGAGGACCCTGGTTCGTCGCGGATGCGCTCGTCGTTCGTGGAAACAAGAATCGCCATCTTCGTCTGCACCTCTGATCGCCTGGCTGGAAAATGCCACAAGGGTTACAGACGCCACCGACGTCTACGGAACCGTGGTTCCGCTGCCCCCCAGCATCGGTATCAAGCAAGGTCCATCTTGGCCTGCGGACTGGCTCGGTAGGTTACTTCCCTGTTACAGGTGCGTGGCCGACATCGGAAGCGGCCTGACTCGACTGCCCGGAAACCGTGGTCACACGGCCGAAATCGGGTCTTAACGGAGCACCGCTAGTTTCGAAGAATGATCAACTGCGAATCGCCCCCGGCGTGCGGCGTCACGGCTGCCGGGCGCCCGATATCGGTGCGGTCGAAGTGAGCGTCGCCGAAGGTCGAGCAACCAGATCGCGCATCGTCGCCGCGATCCTGCTGGCGACCTACCTCGCCTTCGCAGCCGTCGTCGTCCTGTCGCCGCAGCGTGTCGACGGCGACTCGATGGGGGTGTACCGCGCGCTGTACTTCCTGTACGGAAAGGGCCTGCCGACGTGGATCACCTACGATGTCCTGCAATTCGCTGCCAACGTGGTCTTCACCGCCCCGGTCGGACTGTTCATCGCCATGATGATGCCTCGCGGCCTGTGGTGGCTGGCCGCGGTGATCTGCGCGGTGCTGTTCGCGGCCGGCGAGGCCGCCCAATTCCTTCTCCCTGCCCGGATGCCGAGCCTGCTCGACTGGGCGGCTAATTCGGCCGGCGGGTTCCTGGGTGCTCTGATCTGGCGCCTCTTCGGCACTCGAAAGCAAGGCCGCCGGATCTATTGAAACGACCCTTTCGGCGTTCCCGCAGTGCTCGATCGGCGGCAGAACCGACGAATCGTGGCGTGATAAAGACGCCATCGGACGGCAACATCGCCTCACTATGATGCCCGGCATGACGATCAACATCCGCGGTGTCGAAATCGTGCACTGGAATCCGCGCCCGCGCCTCGGCACGACCGGAGTCGCCAGTTCGGTGCCGCGTCTGGGACGGCTGAACAACTTCGGCGACCTCATCGGCCCCGTGGTCGTGCGGGAGCTGGCACGGTCGGCGCCGGGTCGAACCAAGGGACGACGACTGCTCTCGGTCGGCTCGACGCTGCACTTCGCCCGCGACGGCGACACCGTCTGGGGAACCGGCCGAAACGGCAAGACGACCGATGAGGAGTACAGGTTCACGACCCTGGACGTGCGGGCGGTGCGCGGTCCGCGCACGCGCGGATGGCTGGTGGACCGGGGCATCGCCGCGCCGGAAGTCTACGGCGACCCGGCTCTCCTCATCCCGACGGTGTTCCCCGAGTTCACCGCAGGCATCTCACGCGGAAGCCGCGGTGTCACCGTTGTGCCGAACCTCCACGACGCGCCGCAATGGCGTGGGGTCGACGGCTTCCTCGACCCCACGACGCGGCTGTGGTCCTGCATCCGGACCATCGCGGAGAGCACGCATGTCGTGGCTTCCTCGCTTCACGGCATCATCATCGCCGAGACGTTCGGCGTCCCCGCATCGCTTCTGCTGCCGAGCGTTGAGGATCTCCTCAAGTACCACGATTACTTCGAGGGAACCGGCCGCGTTCTTCCCCACGCATCCACGACCCTCGAGGAGGCACTCGCGAATCCCGCCCCGCCGTTGCAGGGATGGGATCCGCAACCCCTTCGCGATGCGTTCCCCGGTGACCTCTGGACGGGAGCAGGGGCGGATCTGCAGCCTTCGGCAAGCAGCTCGAAAAGCCGAGCGACATGATTTCGCCCGCGTAAACACTCGGTGCCGTCCTCATGACAGCCGTGCTTTCCCGCCCGCCGTCCCCCTAAAGTCTCAAGCGACAGGGTTGTCGTGCCGTGCGCCCCACTACGGAAGAGCCCTCTCATGATGACCACCGCCCGACCGGCGACCGCAGAATCGCCGACCGAGATCGCAGAGCCGACAATCGTCGTGCAGCAGACGCTGCCCCCGCCCGACGGCCACACCAAGTTCGTGGACCTCATGGTCGGGATGGACAATCCCCGCGTCGTGCATCGGTTCGGCTCCTGGAAGCGGGCGATCTTCGGGCGCTACGACGTCTTCCACGCGCACTGGCCCGAGCTGCTGATCCGCGGGGACTCGCGAACACGACGGTTCGTCCGGCGCCGGTGCCTCGATGCCTTCCTGTCCGAGCGAAGCTCGCTCGGACCCCGATCGTCCGGCACCTTCACAACGTCGAACCGCACGAGGCAGGTGACGCGGCCGAGCGCCGGTCTCTGGCCCGGTTCGATCGTGCGACGGATCTCTACATCCGTCTCAATCCGACCACCGAGCCGCCGACGGATCGACCCGTCGTCACCGCGCTGCACGGCCACTACCGAGCGCCGTACGCGAAGCATCCGCTCCCGTCGCCGCAGAGCGGCCGACTCCTGTACTTCGGGATCATCCGCCCCTACAAGAACGTCGATCGGCCTTGCCCGGACGTTCTCCGAGATCGACTCGCGACGAACTCGAGCTTCGCATCGTCGGCGCCCGAGCGCCGGGACAGGGCGAGATCGTCGAGGCCCACTGCGCCCGCGACCCCCGCATCACAGCGGTTCTCCGGTACGTGACGGATGCCGAACTGGTCGATGAAGTCGGGCGCGCCGAGCTCGCCATCCTGCCGTACCACGAGATGCACAACTCGGGTGCGATCCTCGTCGCGATGTCGCTCGGCCGCCCCGTTCTCGCCCCGCGGACGGCGAGCAACACTGCGCTGTCCGAAGAGGTCGGCCCGGGGTGGATCATCGAGTACGACGGCGAGCTGACGCCCGAGATCATCCTCTCGGCCCTCGACCAGGTGCGACACGGCGAGCGCTCGACCGAGCCGGACCTGGCCGGAGCGAGACTGGGACCACGTCGGTCGCATCATCGAGGGCGCGTATCGGCAGGCCATAGCTCGGGCGAAGCAGCGATGACGGCCACCGTCGAGCGCTCGCTCGGGGCGTCAGCGTCGCGCGGCGCCAGCGTCACGATCCTCGGGCAGGTCATCCGGGTCGTCGTGCAGCTTGCCGGCATCATGGTCCTGGCCCGCCTCCTGACACCCACCGACTACGGCCTGCTGGCGATGGTCACCGCGATCATCGGCGTCGGCGAACTGGTGCGCGACTTCGGGCTCAGCTCCGCAGCCATCCAGGCACGCACGCTCAGCCGCGGCCAGAAGAGCAACCTCTTCTGGATCAACACATCGATCGGCCTGTCGCTCACGCTCATCACGATCGCCGCATCGTGGCTGGTCGCGGGCTTCTACGGCGACGACCCGCCTCCAGCCGATCACGGCCGCGCTCTCGGTGACGTTCCTCCTCAACGGCCTCTCGACGCAGTTCCGCGCCGATCTGTCGCGCTCCTGCGGTTCGGTCGCCTGGTCGTCGTCGATACGACCGCGCAGGTGATCGCCCTCGCCGTCGGCCTCGGCCTCGCCTTCGCGGGTGCAGGCTACTGGTCGCTGGTCGGGCAGGCAGGTCGCGCAGACGGTCGCCGGCATCTTGTCTCCTCGTGATCCTCACCGGCTGGCTTCCGGGATGGGTCTCGCGACGCGAGCCCATGCGCGGACTCCTGAGCTACGGCGTCAACATGTTCGGCACGCAGGTTCTGACCTACGCGAGCGCCAACGTCGACTCGATCGTCATCGGCGCGAGGTTCGGAGCCGGCGCACTCGGCATCTACAACCGGGCGTTCCAGCTCATGATGCTCCCCCTCCTGCAGCTGAACGCGCCCGCGACCCGGGTCGCTCTGCCCGTGCTGTCGCGGCTGCAGGATGACCGCGAACGGTACGCGCCGATTCATCACCTTCGGGCAGTCGGCTCTGCTGACCGTCATCGGCGCCGTGCTCGCACTCCTCGGGGCACAGGCCGACTCCGTCATCCGGATCATGCTCGGTCCGCAGTGGCTCGAGGCGGTGCCGATGTTCCGCATCCTGCTCGTCGCCGGGTTCTTCCAGACCGCCGGCTACGCGGTGTACTGGGTCTTCCTGTCCAAGGGCTTGATGCGCCAGAACCTCCACTACTCGCTCGCCACGCGTCCCTTCATGATCGTCGCGATCTTCGTCGGCTCGATCTGGGGCATGTACGGCGTCGCCATCGCCTACTCGGCGTCGATCGCGATCATGTGGCCGCTCTCGCTGCTGTGGATCCGCCGGGTGTCGGACGCACCGGTCGGCGCCATGTTCGCGAACGGCGCGAGAGCGATCATCGTCTTCGGCACGGGATGTGTCGTCTCCGCCCTGTCGACGTTGTGGATCTCGACCGACTTGCCCTTCGTCCGGGTGGCAGTCGGCGGAGTCGTTCGTGCTCGCGTGGATCGCGCTTGTCGCGCTCGTCTGGCCACGGTTCCGCAAGGACGTGCTCGATCTGCTGTCGGCACGCAAGTTCCTGGGTAGAGCACGCAAGCGAGGCGGAGAAGCCGACGACGAGCGGATCGCGGCCGCCGAGGCAGAGCCGCTCGACGCGAAGGCCGCCTTCGAGAAGGACCTCGCCGACGCTGCTTTTCTGAAGGACCTGACGGATGCCGCGCCCCGCAGCGCGTTCGGTCCTGACGCACCGATGCCCGACACGGGCGACGAAGGGACCCCCAGACGATGACCGACCTGACGCCCACAACGGCGGCCGAGGCCGTCACCACCGTCCCGCCGACGACCACTCCTCGCACCCTGACGCGGATCGCCTTCCTGGTGACCTCGCTGCACGGCGGCGGCGCCGAGGCGGTGGGGATCGCATGGCTGAACTGGTTCGCGGATGCCGGCTACGAGGTCAGCGCGATTCTCGTCTCGGACAAGCCTGATTCCGCGCTGGTGCGCCCAGCCGTCACCGTCCACCGCGAGGCGACCACGGGGTCGCACCAGGCGAAGGTGCGAGCCGTCCGAGAGCTGATCCGCTCGAACCGCTATGACGCACTCGTTGCGCTGCAGACCTACCCGAACCTCATCGCGATCGCAGCTTCCAAGGACCGGAGGGCCGACGGCCCACGACCCGCTGTCGTGGTGACCGAGCACAATCTGATCAGCCTCGGACTGCCCGGCTCATCGCTGTCGCACCGAGTCAAGATCGCGCTCGCCAAACGCTGGTACAAGCGCGCGGACGCGGTGACCTCCCCATCGCACGCCGTCAGTGCCGAGATGATCTCGGCATTCGGGGTGGCCGGCGATAACGCGATCGTGGTGCCGAATCCCGCGATGGCCAAGGTTACGCAGCGGGTGCCCGTCCGACGGCGACCCGGCACTGACCAGGGCGTCCAGCTGATCCTCGCCTGCCGCCTCGTTCCCCAGAAGCGTCCTCACCTCGCGCTGCACACCGCCCGGGCACTCCAGGATCGCGGAATCGACGTGGAGGTCGTGTCTTTCGGCGGCGGTCCGCTGGAGGCGGAGCTCATCGCTCTGGCTGACCAGCTCGGCGTGCGCTTCGTGACGAACGGATGGGTCGAGGACTGGTTCACCCACTTCGGCACGAACTCGGTGGTGCTGCTGCCGTCCGTCCGCGAAGGATTCGGGAACGTGCTCGTCGAAGCGGCGGCCGTCGGCGTTCCCTCTGTCGCGGTATCCGGCGCCCTCGGCGTGGCCGACGCAGTCATCCCCGGGATCACGGGCGAACTCGCGCTCACGGACGCCCCCGCCGACCTTGCGGATGCCGTCGAGCGGGCGACCCTGCTGACGGTCGAGAACATCGACACGTGGCTCTCGCGGTTCTCGATCGAGACCAGCGGGGGCGACCTCGAGCGCGTGCTCGAGCCTGGTCACGTCACGGAGGGCCAACGGATGAGCGCCAACCCCACCGTCAGCGTGGTCCTTCCCTGCTACAACGTGGCGGACTTCGCGGAATCCGCCATCGAGCGCCTGCTGACGCAGCAAGGCGTCGATCTGGAGATCATCGCCGTCGACGATGCCTCGACCGACGAGACTGCCGCAGATCCTGAAGAAACTCGCCGAGGAGGACAGTCGCATCCACGCGGTCCTGCTCGACAAGAACGGCGGGGTTGCGGCCGCGCGCGAGACCGCGGTCGCTGCCGCCAGCGGCGACATACGTCTGGTTCGTCGACGCCGATGACGAGTGGCCCATCGATGCCGCCGCCGCCCTCGTCGCGGCCGCGATCGAGCATGACGCCGATGTGGTCTGCGCGGGGGCGACCGTCGTCGCGGAGGGCCGCCAGGACAAGCCCGTCAGTGAGCTTCCCGCAGAAGCGGTCTTGACCGGCCCAGACGCGCTCAGCCGCCTGCTCGTCGGAAGCATCACTGGTCATCTGTGGAACAAGCTGTTCCGCCGTGACCTGCTCGGTCGGATCACGTTCACGCGCATCCGCCAGCACTCCGACCAGGCGATGGTGGCCCAGGCTCTGGTCGAGGCGGACCGCGTGGCGATCCTGCCGCGATCCGTCTACACGTACCGCCTTCGAGAGGGCTCGATCATCCGGTCAGGTTCGAGGCGGGCGGATTCGCTGCGCGAGCTCGGGGTCGTGATCGCCTCCTGTGTGGCTCGCGTCGATGCGAAAGCGCTCCAGGGGACGGACTACCTCTACTATCGCGCCCGGTACAGCACCATCTCCAGGCTCAAGGACGCGACATCCGGTGCCTATCCAGACGGCGAGCGCGCCGCCCTGGTGCGGGAGATCCGGGGTCAGATGTCGCTGCGCCAGCTCGGCGCCCTCGTGCGTCGACGGGATGCGACTCGCACTGCGATCTACACGATCGGGTGGCTCACTCCGCGCGGCTACGGAGCGCTCCTGGATCGCGCGGGAGGTCGGCTATGACGATTCTTCACACCGGCCGTCATGTTCACGGACTGGATCCGCACGCGACACAGACTGGAAACGCTCCCACCATAGCCTGGGGAAACTCGCTCGAATTCCTTTCTGGGGACAGAGGAACCACGTGATGACACTGCCAAACAATCAGCGTTCGCTGATCGACCGGAACACCCGGCCGAGAGCGTGGATGGATGTCGCCAAGGGAACTGCCATGTTCATGGTGGTGATCTTCCACACGTCGCTGTACCTCGGCTACGCCGACATCTCGGGCTACCCCGGGCGCCTCAAGCAGTTCCTCGAGGCCTATCCCGATGCCGGCGTTCTTCCTCATCTCGGGACTGTTCGCGTATCGCGTGACGACCTGGACCTTCCCGCAGCTGTGGAAGCGTCGTCTCATGCCGCTGCTGTGGCTGTACGTGGTGTGGTCGGTCGTCCGGTTCGTGTTCTACATCATCGTCCCCGGAACCAACGGCGACCTCGGCGCGCTCCCGGCGACAGATCCTCGCAGCCTCGCTGCTGCTGTTCGTGTGGCCGAGCAACAGCTACTGGTTCCTGTACGCGATGTTCTGGTTCACGCTCGGCGTGTGGGCGCTGCGGCGCGTGCCGATCTGGCTCAAGGTCAGCGGCGCTGCCCTGGTCTCGACGGCCATCACGTCCGGCATCGCGAGCTTCAACAATCTCGGCTGGAACCGCACGGCGGCGCTCTTCCTGTTCTTCCTCGTCGGAGCGCTGTTCCACAAGCAGATCGCTGCCTTCATCGCGAAGGCGGGGCCCTGGACGCTCGCGGGCATCGCTGTCGTCTACCTTCTGCGGGTCGATCGTCGTGGTCGCGGTCCCCGGCGCGCGAGGTGTCCCTTTCGCGGTCACCGCCATGCAGCTTCTCGCGGTTGCCGGCGGGTTCGTCGCGTGCAAGTACATCGCCATGTTCCGGCCCCTCGCCTCGGTCTTCGGAACGATCGGCGAGTGGAGTCTGCAGATCTACCTGCTCCACATCTTCATCATCGTGAGCCTCGCTGCTCTGCTCGAGCTGGTGCTGCCCCCCATCGGCGGTGTGGTCGGCGCCCTGATCGTGACCGCGGCGGCGATCCTCACGACCTATCTTGCGGTGCTCCTGTCCAAACTCACCACGAAGGTTCGCTGGCTGTATGTCCCGCCCTGGACGGCTCGACGCCGCGCAGGCAAAGCGGTGGGCAGCTCTCCCGCATGATCCGACGCATCACGGCCGCGGCCTCCGCCGCGCTACTCATCGTCGGCCTCTCGGCGTGCACGTCTCCCCCCGCTCCGCGCGCCGCCACCCCCTCGAGTTCGCCTGCGACTTTCGACGTCGAGACGACGGTCTATCGACAGGTGGAGGGCAACGACCTCTCCGCAGACATCTGCGTCCCCCGCGATGCGAGCACGCAGCGCGCAGCCATGATCCTCGTGCACGGTGGCGGGTTCACCGAAGGCTCCCGCTTCGAGCATGCGAGAGCTGTGCGGCCAGTTCGCCGAACGGGGCATCGTCGGTGTTGCCATCGAATACCGGCTCCTGCCGGATCACCCCTACCCTGCACCCGTGGAGGATGCCAACGCCGCTGTCGGCGTGGCTGCGGGAGCCCGCCACTGCCGAGCAGTACGGCATCGACCCCGCACGGATAGGCATGCTGGGCAGCTCGGCGGGTGCGATCATCACCGCCTCGGTCGCGACAGAACCCGACACGGGGATCGCGGCCGGAATCGCGCTGTCACCCGTGGCCGACATGACGCCGAGAGGGCTCAACCTCGGCACGCCGACCGAAGCTGCGGCCGCGACGATCCTGGCCTACCTCGGCTGCACCTCGATCGACGCATGCCCGAGCGGGATCGAAGCATCCCCGCTGGAGGCGGTCTCGTCGGACGACGCGCCGCTCTTCCTCGCCGTGGGATCGCGTGAACTGGTGCCGCGCGAACAGGTGGAAGCGCTTCACGACGCGCTGGTGGCCGCGAACGTACCCACCGAGCTCAACGTACTCGCGGGCGAACGCCATGGCCTGGCGCTTCTCAGCGACGAGGTGCGGGCCGCGATGTTCGAGTTCGTGACGGCAAGGCTGGAGTCGTGACGGCTGTGGATGGGTCGTCGCGCCTGTCGCTGCGACGCACCCTGTCGTCGGGAGTCGGCTACGCGGCCCTGCTGGCAGTCGTCTTCTCGAGTGCGGCCTTCGCCGTATACGCCCCCCTCATCTTCTTCGGCGGCGTGGCGGCGATCGGCTTCGTCGCCCTCGCCTGGACCCACCCCAAGGCTGCGCTCGCCCTCACTCTCATAGCGACGATTCTTTCCGGGCAGCTCCAGGCGGCACTGGGCGCCGTGGGTGGAGTCGCCGAAGAGGCGATGATCTTCGCCGCAGCGGCTGTCATCGTGGCTCGTCGGGCGCTCGTCGAGCGTTCGATCGTGTGGCTGCCCGGAAGCGGATGGTTCGCCGTCTTCGTCTTCGCGGGGGTACTGGGCGCCATCCTGTACGGCACTCCCATCGAAATCGCGCTTCAGGGCGCGACCCTCCTGACGAAGTGCATCGTCATCGCGATCGCCATCGCGCAGGTGCACTGGAGCCCGGCCGACCTGCACCGGCTTGCACGAGCAGGTTTCGCACTGGCGATCTTCGTGATCGTGACGGGAATCGTCAACCTGGCGATTCCCGGACTGTGGACGGCGACGTTCGGTGGCTCGGCCCCCCAGTACTTCGGCGGCCTCCCCGCGATCATCGGGCCGTTCTCCCAACCGGCCGCCTATGGGCGGATGGCGACGATCCTCGCGTCGTCCATCCTCGTCTACCAGCTCTTCGTGAAATCATCCTGGTTCGGCTACGCCACCGCAGTGATGCTGGGCCTGCTGTCGCTGCTCACCTTCCGGGCGAAAGCCCTGGTCGGCCTCCTGGTGGTCGGTACCGGTCTCGTGCTGCGCAAGGGCAACGTGATCGTGCTCGTGATCGCCGCCGGCTTCCTCCCCGCGGTGCTGGCGCTCATCGGACCGGGCATCGCGGAGGCCGTCTTCGGCGACCTCGAGCTCTACTACGGCGGAGATATGCTGTCCGGCCGGGCACGCCTGACTGCCGGCGGCGTGCAGATCGCAACCCAGCACTTCCCGCTCGGGGTGGGACTCGGGCGTTATGCCAGCGCGACGGCTGCCGACTATTACAGCCCCGAGTACACGCGGCTCGGCTTCACCCACATCTACGGCATCGGCGTCGGTCCTGAGATGGGCCAGTATCTGAACGACACCCAGTGGCCCGCCCTCCTCGGAGAGACCGGCGTGCTCGGCACCATCGCATTCATCGTCGGAGCAGCGCTGGCGCTGCGCATCCTCTTCTCCCGCGTTTCCCCCGACGAGCCGCCCATCGTGCGATGGATCCGGCTGAGCGGCGTGTGCTGGTTCACGCTCATCATGCTCGACTCCGTTGCGGCCCCGGCGTTCTCGTCGCCGCCGTCATATGTGTTCCTCTTTGCGGCATCGGCGATCGTGGCATCCATCCGCACGGATCTGCGCACACGGACACTCGACTTCGCGCCCCAAGAACCTCGAACTCGGCGCCGCCGGTCTCCCGGGAAGCAATGCTCCTCGTCCGCTGGATCTGCCCTCCTCGTCCGCTCGGCGGTATCTCCGTCCCGGCTCACCACCTCCGGGAACAGCCGAGCTCCAAGTGAAAGAGACACCATGAACCTTCTCTCCTTCGGCCGCGCTCTCCGCCGCGGCTGGATCTGGGTGCTGTTGATCCTGATCGCGGCACTGGCCGGCGGATGGCTCGTCACCAAGAGCATCCCGCCACAGTACGAATCGTCGTCTCGCGTGCTGTACTCGCTCAACGCGCAGGGATCCCTGCAGAGCCAGGTGCAGGCGAACAGCCTGGCGGCCCAGAGGGCGGCCACGGACGCCCAGCTGATCCCCACGCCGACGATCCTCACGCCGGCCCTCGCCGCTCTCAACGACCCGGATCTCACCCTCGAGATGGTGACCGACGGCACGGCGGTGACGGCGCTCGCTCAGGAGACGCTGGTGGACATCACCGTCATCCTGTCCGATCCCGACCAGGCAGCGGCCCTCAACAACGCGATCATCGAGGTGCTGAAAACCCGCGCCACGGCCTCGACGATCGTGGTGGACCCGACCGACCCGGCCTCACTGGTCTACACCTTCGACGTCGCGCCCGTGATTCCGCCGGTGGTCCCCGACCAGCCGTCGAGCCCCAACCTGGTCATCAACATCCTCATCGCCTTCGCAGTCGGCGTCCTCGCCGCGGTCATCTTCCTCGCGATCCAGAGCAGCCGCGACAAGCGCATCTACGACCTCGAGACGCTCCGCGCGTCGTCCGACCTTCCCATCGTGGGCTCGCTCGCGATCCGCGGCGGCGACCGAAAAGCGACGCCTCGCGAAGCCGACGTCGCGACACTGCGTGAAGCGATCCTGGCGCGCAATCCGAAGGGCGGAACGTGGCTGCTCACCTCGGCAGGCGACGTCGTACCGACCGGAGTCGCCCGGTCGCTGGCCTCCTCGACGGCCGCAATCGGCCGAAGCGTGACGCTCCTGGTGACCGGCGCCGGGTCTCCCGACGCACCCGGTCTCTCGGACTTCCTTGCCGGGAATGCCGCCGTGGACGACGTCCGCGACACGACCACCGTCTCCGGCGTCTCCTACGTCGGCCCGGGCACGCTCAGCGGGAGCGCCGCTGACGCTCTCGCCAGCAGCGGCGCGGCCGACGCACTTCGAGCGTTGACTGACGACAGTGACATCGTCTTCGTGTCAGCGGCTCCGGCCGACCGGAGCGCGGACGCGTCCGTGCTGGCCCGCATGGGCCTTCACACCCTCGTGCTGGTGCGCGGCGGACGCACCACCACCCCCCAGCTGTCGCGGGCGCTGTCGGCGCTCACCGAAGCAGGCGGAGTGATCACGGGCCTCGTGTTCACGACGAAATACGTGTAGGCGGGGCGGGCCGCAATACCCGCGCACCGGGTATTGCGAGGTCCTGGTCGAATTGACGAAGAGGAAACTGGGGAAATGATGAAGGAAGAAGCCACGGGACAGGATGAACCGATCGGCTCGGCCGGGTCGCTCGCGGGGGTGAGCCGACGATCGTTCGTCGCGGGTGGCGCAGCCACCGTGTTGGGCGCGGTGGCCGGCATGCTCGGAGGCGCTTCGACAGCGAGCGCCGCCGTCGAGTACACCAAGGTGCCGAAGCTGCCTGGTGAGATCACGCGAACGAGCAATCTGCGCACGACCAAGGGCAACCTCTACGAGATGATCGACGTGTCGATCGCAGGGGACAAGACGCGTCTGTACGTGCCGCACTCCGCGCCGCCCAACAAGCTGAAGTGGGTGCCGGTCATCTGGTTCTACCACGCGACGAACAGCAGCTATGCATCGCTGAGCAGCGCCTTCCACTACTCCGCCATGCCCGCCGTCGACTACGGCGCGATCAGCGTGTGCCCGGACTACGCCGGACCTACTGCGTGGGTGTCACCACCGGCCGTCACGGCACAGGTCAATGCCGTCAAATACATGAACTCGCTCTGGCGGATCTACTACAGCTTCGCGCGATCCAACTCGGGTGGCGGCGCGCTCATGTGCTGGGCATTCGGCAACAACATGCTTCCGCGTCAGCAGGGGATGTACCTGGCCAGCAGCGTCTACGACATCATGGAGTCCTTTACCCAGGGACCTACCATCGTCGGGCCGGCCTACAACTTCAGCGTTCCGGCGATCCAGGCGACGAACGCCGCGAACCTGCCGCAGTCGGCATGGACCGGAGCCCGGATCCGGGCCTCGTACAACCCGGACGATCAGAGGGTGCCACCGACGAGGCACGCGATCGCCCTGGAAGATCTCGCGCGACCGGTCGCCATCGAGACGTCATTCATCACCCACGACGGCGGCGGAACTCCGACCGGTCACACGGTGCCGGCTTTCGTGAGCAACGACATGCTCCTGACCTTCCAGCGCTGGGCCAACCTCTAGACGAGGGGCTCCGACGCCCGAAGAGGGTGTCCCCCGAAGAGGGGACACCCTCTTCCGCTGGGTGGCCCCGTGCGTACCTAGGCTTGCCTCATAGGGAGCTCCCGCCTCGCCGCCGAGGGTGATCCCTCCATCGCGGGGAATGGGGCAGGCATGCGTCGCAGGCGTTCAGGCAACGAGTTCGGGTTCGCGCTGAGGCGCCTCATCCTTCGCTGGTTCGGCACCCGAGAGGAGAGGCTGCACGCGGCGATCCCACGGAACGGCACATCCGACTGTTCACCGGCGTTCCAGGCGATCTTCGATGCCGGCTTCCCGATCAGGCTCAGGCGCGGCGTCACGTACACGATGAACTCGGCCGTCTTCTCGGACGAGAACACCTGGGCCATGCCGATGGTCGTCAACGCCAACGGTGCAACCATTCACCTCGGCCCAGGTCTCCCTGTGGTCACAAGCGTCCTGGACGGCGACACGAAATTCGCCTTCCTGGTGAACATCGATCGCACATCCGCCGATTCGATCGCGCTCTCGGAGTCCGTGCGCTCGACCGGCGATTCGGGAAAGTTCCACGGCCTGACGATCGAGAACGCGCGCGTGACAACCGACAACGGCGCCGACGTCGGTCTGGTCTGCACGTACACGAGTGCCGTCAACCTGAAGAGCGTTTCGATGCGCGGCGGTCGGACGGCGCTGACCTCCTTCGGCTACACCGAACCGCACCGCATCGACCAGTGCGATTTCAACTCGGCGGGCGGCGCGAACCAGATCGGCGACGCATGGTTCATCTACAACAAGACCGCCGGTGACGGCATGACCATCTCGGGGCTGAAGATCAACGGCGCGGTCGGCGGGATCTCATTGGAGAGCACCCGCGGCTGCGTCATCGACGGCCTCATCTCGGGGCGGATGCGGTTGACCGAATGTGAAGGCATCGTCATCAACTCGGATCACAACGAGTCGCTCTTCGAGACCTTCCCGGTCAACATCGTCATCAGCAGCTCGTCGGTGGAGTTCAACGGCGGGGTGCTCTATGGCCCGGTCGCCGCGCTCGCGGATGTCACCTCCGTCGACGATCCCCTCGGCATGGTGAACATCATCGACGGACACAACGAGCGGGCGTCGACGGTCACGTTCAGGGGAACGACGTTCACCTACTTCCAGCACGCCGCACCAGCGGACGCGGCCCTGTTGCCGCATATCCATTTCACGTACGCGAACCCCGCGACCGTCGTGAATTTCGTCAGCGTCATCTACAGCCTCAATGCGATCGGCAGCGCGAACGCCGGCGTCTGGCGGCGGACGGCGGGCATTCAGTTCAGCATCAGGCAGTCCTCGACCGTGGCCATGGCGCCGGCCGCAGGCCTGACCAGCGTGTACGCGAAGTCGCTCATCGCCTCGGGGACGTTCAAGATCATCAACGGGTCGACGACGGGGTCGACGAACGCCTACCCGACGCAGGTCAAGGCCATCCCGTTGGACACATCCATCGTCGCGCAGCGCGCGCTGGTCGCCCCGAACGCCATCTCCACGTACAACAAGAACGACATCGGCCCTGGCACGCTCGTCGACGGCACCACGTACTACTACACCGGGGCGTTCCGCAACGCCGTGGGCCAGTACACGGATCACCTCACGCCGGTGTCGGCGCAGGCAGGACCGGACCGGACCATGCGATTGCGCATCTCGAACCCGAACGGCTACGCCGTCCTGGTGCTCTGGCGGAAGGACGCCCCGGGAGTGGAGACCACGCCCGATGCCTCCGTGGAGATCCCGATCGGCAACGTGGTCGCGTTCCTGTTCGATACGGGCACGCTCGTCGCCGGGTATCCGTGGATCACGGAAGGCGTGCCTGCCCCCTCCGTCGTCGCGGCAGCCAACAGCACAACGGCGGGCATCCTCGTCGACGAGACTGCTGTGCCCGACTGAACTGCTCCCCGGCTTCGCGAAGATCGACCCTGTGCGATTCAGCGGGAAGATCAGGTGGTCGGTGCCGCCATCGTGTTTCCTGGACTCCAGAGGAATCCGTTCAGGCTCGTGCCTGTGTCGTAGAGGGTGTGGGTCAGGGCTGCGGCGGGTACGGCGACGTAGCCATTCGGAGTCGTCGAGTTGCCCGAGAAGCGCCAGATCCGCAACTCCTGCGGGCCCCCGTTGGCCGCCACCATGAACCGCAGCGCTCCGGACTTCGGGGCCACGACCGCGGAGTACTCGGATGGCGGCGTGAGCTTACCGCTGCGCAGGCGCCCCTGGCAGCGGTAACGGTAGCCACCTGAGCTCAACGAGCCGTCGATATCGTCCGTCGTCGTCAGCTTCGTCAGCGTTGGCGCTGTACTAGGTGATGACGGCGTAGACGCGGGAGAAGTCACGACCCACCCCGTGCCCGGGTTGCTCAGCGTGAAGTTCCCGGACCCGACGGCGGCGAGCGCCTTGTTCACCGCCGCGTCAGCGTCGGCGAAGCCCCCGAAGGACGCACCGACGGAGTCGCTCCACACTCCGCCCACCGCCCGGACGCTCATGACCGATGTCTGACCCCGGGACTCGACCCGCGTGCCCGCAACGGCCGCATCGATCGCGAGGAAGTCGCCCAGCGTCTCGTCGGTGTCGACAAGTGCCCGCATCTCGATGCAGTCACGCAGGACCACGGACGAAGCCGGCGATCCGGCGTCGGTGATTCGAATGGCGGGCTCCAAAGCCTCTCCACCGGTGCCGCGCGCGAGGTACAGCACCGTGCTGTCGATGACCACATCCGAACTGCGGATGTCGATCATCGTCCGGTTGACGATGGGCGTCTCCTGATGGCCACCTCGGATCTGGATCGCCGAGCACGCCTCAAGCTCGATACGCCCCGTGACGGTACCCACGATCTCCGCTCCACGGCAGTACTTGAGCCGCGCGAGACCGACGGAGGCATCCGACTTGCAACTCTGCATCAGCAGCCCGTCGCCAGAACTGATCTGCTCGACGAGCACGGAGTTGGCCGGTCCGCCCGCTCGGTTGTGGCACTGCCGGAGGACGTTCACGTCGGAGTAGTCGGTCCAGGAGAGCAGAGTCCGCGCCCGCAACAGCACGACGCTTTCGAACTTCGTGCCGGTGCGGTTCGAGAAGGCGAAACCGACGTTCGCCTTGACACCATCGACCGTGCCGTTCCGGACTATCAGGCTGATGAGTCCCCCGCTGCCTTTTCCACTCGCGCGGGTCGCGGGCGACACCGTCACTTTGCCGCCCGAGAACGCCCCGCGCACTGTGTTCGGGAAGATCGCCCAGCGGGTGGTGGGATCCCGGGAGAACGCGTCCGTGGTGGGAAGGTCTGGTCCGAGCCTCAGGATGGCCCCGTTGAGTTCGAGAACGAACATGGCGAGAGACGTCGGCCTGTCCAGGAAGATCGGGGAGTTCAGCAGGTACGTGCGGTTCGAAACGAATTGCGGCTGAAGGCCTGCATCGAAGATCCGCTGGAGTGCCGGGGCGTCGTCGGTGGCTCCGTCCCCGACGAGAGAATCGGGATCGGCGGCGCTCGCAGGAGTACCGCCCGCACCAGCCTGAACGAGGGTGGCGGCGCCCGCCAACGCCGCGCCGCGGAGGAAGGTCCGTCTCGATGGCCGTTCGTCGCCTTGGTGCGGCATCCACTTCATGCGTCTCTCCTCAGCGACTCATCGTTCCGAAGCCTCGTCGTTGATTCCCTCGGTCTCGTGCGATCCACTCTGGACGCATTCTCCTTCCCGGCAAATCTGAAATGGCGGATTCGCGGCCCTTGTTACAGAGCGTTCATCCCCAGGGGCCGCGAACGGCCCGCACACGCCCTTTGTGAACGGCGCGTGAAGAGTGGTTACTGTCGCGTAAACCTCTCCTAGCAGGACGGACCAGGTCCCGGGCCCGTGGCTAGTGTGGGTGATGCCGGGCTGTCGCCAACGTTGTGTCGGAGCCGCAAGACCACTAGGAGATCCGGCCCGCCGGGTGTCTCCGCGCTCGTGGAGGACACAACGAATGCAACAGAGAAACAACCTGGACATCCGTGGCCGAGCCAAGACGCTCATGGTCTGCTCCACCGGAGGGCATCTCACTGAGTTGCTGCGACTCGAGTCCCGCTGGGGCGTTCACCCCGAATCCGTCTGGGTGACCTTCGACACCCCCCAGAGTCGCCAGCAGCTCGGGGGCAGGAGGGTCGAGTTTCTGCCCTACGTCGGTCCCCGAGACCTCAAGGGCACGGTCGCCTCGGTGCCTGCGATCAGACGCGTTCTGCGCCGCGAGCGTTTCGACGCGGCGGTCAGCACGGGTGCCGCCATCGCGACCGCCGCCCTCCCCCTGGCGCGCCTCCATGGCGTACCGGCGACCTACGTCGAGAGTGTCTGCCGCCTCCACGGCCCCTCCGCTTCTGGCCGGCTGCTTCAGCGGGTGCCCGGAATCGATCTGAAGAGCCAGCACCCCCGCTGGGCCGGAGGTCGCTGGGGATCGACTCCGAGCATCCTGGCCGACTACGTGAGTGAGGAGCGGAAGCCTGCTCCCGACCCGCTCCGCGTCTTCATCACCCTCGGCACCATCCGCGGGTACCGCTTCGACTCGGTGATCGACGCCTTCCTGAAGACCGGACTGGCCAACGAGCACACCGTGTGGCAGCTCGGCGACACGCACCGCACCGACGCTCTGCCCGGCACCGTGCACGAGTATCTCTCCCCCGCCCAGTTCGTTTCGGAGGCCGCGGCGGCCGACGTCGTCATCACTCACGCCGGCGTCGGAACGCTTCTCGAGCTGCTCGGCATGGGCATCTTCCCGATCCAGGCCATCCGGCGAGCCGCTCGCGGCGAGCACGTCGACGACCACCAGGTCGAGATCGCGGAGCTTGTCAACTCCACCAACATCGGGGTGGCGGTCGAAGGTCCCGGTATCACCGAGGACGTCATCCGCTACGCCGCGGCGCGGCGCATCGGCGACGGGCTGACGGTGAGCAGCGACACCCTCGTCGCGGCAGGGGAATGAAGTGACTTCGGAGCGGGACATTTTCGCGGTCGGGCGTGGGCAGTACGAGAACATCGGCGACATCATCCTGCGTCGACCGCTTCTGAACTGGGCGCGGGATGCCGGTCGACTCCACGTGTACGTCGGCCGGGCTCCGGAAGGGTACGAAGACGGTCTCGCTGTAGGCGGCGAAGACGTCGTCTACTACTCCTTCTGGAAGTGGTATGCCTCGCTCATCAGGTCCGCGCTGCGCGGGAACGCGAGCAGCGTCTACAAGCCGGGCGAGATCCAGCTCACGCTTGTCGGCATGAAGGAGCACCTCGTCATGCTTCCCGCGGCCGCGCTGGTTCGCCTGCGAGGCGGATCCGTCAGCCGAATCGGAGTCGGTGCCCGCAACTTCGCGCCGCTCCCGCGAGCGATGATGTGGCCGTCCAACGCCCTCAGCTCATACACCCGCTGGCGTGATGACCGGACGGCTGAGTATCTGGGCTTCGGCCCGTCGATGCCCGACCTCGGCTTCGCGGAGGGCCTGAGCGATCAGGAGCTCGCGTCAGCCGCCTCGGACACACACCGTGACGTCATGGTGGTGTCGCTGCGCAACGATGTCGAGGTCGCCCCGCGGCCCTATCCCGATCAAGCATGGCTCGACGGCATCCGCTCGTTCGCCGAGAAGGAGAATCTCAAGCTCTGGGTCGTCACGCAGGTCTCGGTCGACGATGCGCGTTCACGTCAGCTCGCGCGGGACCTGGATGCGGATCTGCTCGAGTGGTCCGAGCTCTCGGACCATGCGGGCCAGGAGGCCCGGCTCCGCGCGCTGTACCGGCGAACCCGAGTGGCGGCCAGCGACCGCCTGCACGTCATCATCGCGGCCTTCACCGAGGGGGCGGCGCCCGCAGGCCTTCAGCTCGATGACTCCGACAAGGTGTCGCGTCATTTCGCCACCATCGGCATCGACGACGTCGCGCTGAACACCAGCGGGATGTCTCCGGTCGATCTGGGGGCCGCTCTGGAGAGGATCGCAGCCGCCCGTCCAGCCATGCTGGCGCGCCTCCTCGAGGCTCGTCAGCGACTGCAGGCGGTGCGCACCGACTTCGCGGAGCTGCACGCCGTGGCATCCGAAGAACGCACACACGCTGGAGCAGTTGTTGGCTGAGCCGCGCCCCAAGGTTTATCACGTCGGACGGTCGGGCGACATTCCCGGCGGAATGACTCAGGTCATCAACGCCTACCTCGCGTGGCCGTTCCCTCGAGTCCAGGTCGAGGTCATCCAGTCCAGGGGCAACCCGGGCGATCACATCGCGGCCGCACGCGGCTTCGTCCGCGCGATGCGCAAGATCCGGCGAATCTCCCGCTCAGGAGATGCTGCGACGATCGTCGTTCACCTCAGCGAGCGCGGATCCTTCGTCCGCGAGGGCTGGATCGCACGCTATGCCGCCCACCGCGGACTCCCCGTCATCGCCCACATGCACGGCAGCGAGTTCGCGGACTTCGAAAGCAAGAACACGGCGCTGGTGGGGAAGGTTCTGCGAGCGACGTCCCGTGTCATCAGCTTGAGTGACGAGACGAGCGAGATCTGCGCGCGGCATGTCGGCCGTGACAACGTCGAGCTGGTTCCCAACGCCATCCCGGGTGGCCGTCCTCACGACAAGCAGAAGGTCGTCGTCTTCGGTGGCGTCGTGTCGCATCGCAAGGGCATCGACGTGCTGCAGGATGCCTGGCGCCAGGCTCTGCCGCCCGAGCCGTGGCGACTCGTCATCGCGGGCCCGATCCGTGACCGGCATCTCGTCGACGCGACCCTGCCACGGGCCGAGTTCGTCGGCAGCCTGGATCACTCGGCACTGATGGCGCAACTCGACACCGCGGAGGTGGCGGTGCTCCCGTCACGTGACGAGGCCATGCCCATGTTCATCCTCGAGGCCATGGCTCGTCGCGCATGCGTCATCTCGACGGCGGTGGGAGGCATACCCGACGTGCTGGCGTCCGACTGCGGGATCGTCGTCGCGCCAGGGTCGGTCGAAGAGCTCGTCACGGCTTTGCGGACCGCAACGACGGACGACACAGCCCGCCAGGAGTTCGCCGAAGCGGGATACGCACGCTTCACGGAGCAGTTCTCGGCGGACGCCGTGTACCCGAGGCTCGAGTCGATCTGGCTCAGCGTCCAGCAGGGTCGCGCGCACCCCCACCACCCCAATAACCTGAATCCCCCGGGCGACCGACGCGTGCCGGCGCACTGAGTCAGGTCGCCGCGGGCTCCGATCCCCGGATCGCAGCCACCCCCGACCACCCCAGCAACACCGCGTGCACTCGGCAGAGATTCGGCCTGTCGCGCGACGTGAGGAGCAGCATGCGTCTTTCAGTAATCGGTTGTGGCTATCTCGGAGCCGTCCACGCCGCCGCAATGGCGTCGATAGGTCACGATGTCGTAGGCATCGACGTCGACGAGCGGAAGATCTCCACCCTGTCCAAGGGCGAAGCGCCCTTCTTCGAGCCAGGGCTGCAAGAGATCCTGACGGAGGGCATCGCGTCCGGCCGGCTGCGATTCACGACCGATATGGCGGCGGCAGCCGGTGCACAGGTTCACTTCGTCGGGGTCGGCACCCCGCAGAAGAAGGACGGCTATGCCGCAGACCTCACATACGTGAACGGCGCCATCGACGCGCTGCTTCCCTATCTCTCGGACGGAGACATCGTCGCCGGCAAGTCGACCGTTCCCGTGGGCACTGCCGCGGAGCTCGCTCCGCGGGTGAGCGCTGCGGGCGCGACCCTGGTCTGGAACCCCGAATTCCTGCGGGAGGGCTGGGCGGTACAGGACACCGTCGACCCCGACCGACTCGTGGCGGGTGTACCGGACGGGGACGAGGGCTCACGCGCGGCCGAGATCCTTCGTCAGGTCTACCACCCGTCCGTCGCGAAGAACACGCCCTTCATCGTCACCGACTATGCGACCGCAGAACTCGTGAAGGTGGCCGCCAACGCATTCCTGGCCACGAAGATCTCGTTCATCAACGCGATGGCCGAGATCGCTGAGGTGACAGGCGCCGACGTCACCCAGCTCGCCGATGCCATCGGCCACGATGTGCGGATCGGACGCCGCTTCCTCGGCGCCGGAATCGGCTTCGGCGGCGGCTGCCTCCCGAAGGACATCCGTGCCTTCTCCGCTCGAGCTGAAGAACTCGGGCGGGGAGAATCGGTCGCATTCCTGCGCGAGATGGATGCGATCAACCTCCGCCGTCGCGACCGCGCCGTGCAGCTGGTCGTCGACGCTCTCGGCGGCGAGGTCTTCAAGAAGAACATCACGGTGCTCGGTGCCGCCTTCAAGCCGCACAGCGACGACATCCGCGACTCGCCGGCGCTGGATGTCGCCGTGCGCTTGCACGGTCTCGGCGCATGGGTGACGGTGACCGACCCCGCCGCGATCGAGAACGCCCAGCGCCTCCACCCTCAGCTCAACTATGTCGAGGACCGCGATGAGGCACTCCGCGGCGCCGACGCGGTCATCGTCGTCACGGAGTGGGACGAGTACCGCCGCCAGCTGCCTCCCGCACACGCGGGTGAGCTCGTCGCGGGCAAGATCATCGTCGACGGTCGCAACTGCCTCGACGCCCAGGCGTGGCGTGAAGCGGGCTGGACGTACTACGGCATGGGACGGCCGTAGTCAGGAGGTTCGGAGATGCCACACGCCGGGCTCGTCGCTACGGGTAAGTTCGACATCCCGTCGCTCAACGGCGTGCGGGCCCTCGCGATCCTGCTCGTCGTCTGGGGACACGCGGAATTGCCCTACCGGTTCATCCGCGAGTCGACCGGCGTCACGATCTTCTTCTTCCTCAGCGGCTACCTGATCACCACGCTGCTACGCCGCGAGTACGACCGGTTCGAGCGGGTCTCGATCCGAGATTTCTACCTCCGACGGCTGTTCCGGATCTTCCCCCCGCTGTACATCGTGCTCGCGGTGTCGATCGTGCTCTCGCTGGCCGACGTCATCGCGAACGAGATGACCGGGTGGGGCGTGCTCGCATCGTTCGGCTTCTGGACGAACTACTACATCATCTACGCCGGTCGCGACGGCCTGCCCGGTGGCATGAACGCCCTGTGGTCGCTCGCGGTGGAAGAGCACTTCTACCTGGTCTTCCCGCTCCTGTACATCGGGCTCCGACGTTGGATCCGCTCGCGATGGGGTCAAGGTTCCGTGCTCATCGCGATCTGCCTGGGGATCATGGTGTGGCGCACCTACCTGTTCTCGCAAGGCGCCAGCGTCGACCGCATCTATCTCGCGACCGACACCCGCGCCGACGCCATCCTGTGGGGATCGGTGCTCGCCATCGTCGCGAATCCCGCCTACCCGGAAGTGAAGGCGCCGCGTCGCCTGTGGCTGCTGACACCCGTACTGGCGGCCGGAGCAGCCGTGGTGTATCTCGTGAGCCGCACCGACAACTCCATCGGCATGACCGTCGGCTACACGATCCAGAGCATCGCGCTGGGAGCGGTGTTCATTCCCCTGATCCTCGCTCCGCGCTCCGTGATCGGGCGTGTGCTCAATCTGAAGGCTGTCGCATGGGTCGGCATCATCTCCTACTCGGTGTATCTGATCCACCGGCCCGCGCTCATGATCGCAGAGGAGTACCTCCCCGCCCCGCAGGTCGCAACGGCCCTCATCGCGATCGCCGGCACTGTGCTGCTGTCGTGGGCGATGCTCGTCTTCGTGGAGCGCCCCTTCGGTCGCCTGCGTCGCAGGTCGAATCGGGCGGGCGAGACGGAGAACCAGGGCATGGAGGGCGATCGCCGGCGAGATGAGCATCCCGGTGAGGACGACCGCGGAGCGGTGCCCGCAACTCCATGACTGCGGTGACGGTCCGATTGGCCCCCGTGCCCCAAACCCGTAGACTCAGCCTCACCATGCCTCTGGCGATGCGCAATGCCGTGAGGGCGACGATCTCAGCCGTCGCCGCGTTCGTGGTGTCCGCGGTCATGATTCTCGGCGGAGTCACCGCGGCTAGCGCGAACACGATCTATCCGCCGAGCGGATCGTGCACCTCCAGCCCCGTGACCACGACACCGGGCTCGACGGTGAAGTTCCAGTGCGCCGCCGCAGACGTTCTCGGCGAACGAGGATGTCACGATCACCGTCACCGGCGAGAACGGATCGGGCGTCGACGATCGGCATGATCAAGCTCGCCATCTCGACGGCGAGCGGGCACGCCACGTCAGCCGACGACGGATCGCTCCCGACCGTGGACATCACGCTTCGCCTCGGACGCGCGCGGCACCTACAACATCGAGGCGATCTCGACCACTTCGGCAGGCGGTACCGCCGCGGTGTCGGTGACCAACCCCGACGGGAGCCTCCCGGTCACGGGACTCGACTCGAGCACCGTCACCGGCCTGTGGATCGGCGGGGCGCTCCTGCTCCTCGCTGGGGCGGCGCTGGCGATCGTCGCCCTGGTTCGCCGCCGCCGCGACTCGGCCTGAGACCTGTCCGATCATCCTGGGAAGAAGCCCCGGGGCGGTCAGCGACGCCGCCTCGTCAGGCGACGCCGATCTCGGCATCCGTTCCTTCGCCCTTGCCGGACTTGGCGACGGGGTGGGCCGTCACGAGGATCGGCAGGTGGTCGGAGAGTCCCTGGGGAAGCGTCGTGACCTTGTCGACGGCGAAGCCGAGCGATGTCGCGAAGTCGTAGTGCCCCTTGAAGAACTTGTAGCGGGTGTAGGTGCGGGCGTCGCTGAGCGTCAGCTCGTACCCGTGCTCGCGCACCTTCTGTCCGAGGTTCTCCTTGAACACCGGATAGTTGTAGTCGCCGACCATGATGATCGGCAGCCCTTCGCCGAGCTCGCTGAGCTCGGACAGCGCCGCGCGGATCTGATGGCGCCGCAGCGAGTTGAGGGCGGTCAGCGGCGCGGCGTGGAACGACGCGACGATGAACTCACGGCCGTGGTCGATGTCGTGCAGCCGCACGCCGAGCATCCGCTCCTCGGCCGGCTTGAGCACCCGGTCGTGCAGCGACTTCTTGAGCGCCATCGAGCGGACCTCGGTCGGCCGGTAGGTGTTCTCCCGGTAGTAGACGGCAAGGCCGAGTCGGTTGCGGTGCGTCGAATCGGCAAGGCGCAGGCCCGAGATCGTGTCGGGGATGTCGGTGGTGTCGCACTCCTGAAGACACAGCACATCCACCCCATGACGGTCGACGAGCGCGGCCAGTTCGCCCGCGGCGCGGTGCTTCTGGAGGTTGTACGAGATGAGCTTCAGCATGCTCGTTCCAGACTAGGGCGAGCATCGCGCCGATGGGGAGTCTTCCCTGTGAAGCCTTGACGGCCTTCCCGTCCGGCATCCAGCATCGCCCGTCATTCCGAGTCCCGCCGCGCCCTCGTCTGCTCGGCCCGCACGGCCATCAGCTCGTCGGCCGGATACCCGACGGCCGTGAGCGTCAGCCCGCGCGCCGCGAGCACCTTCACCTCGGGCACTCGTTCGCGGTCGTCGCGGATCGAGGCGATATCCTCCACCTCGAGGCGCCCCTCCCCCACGGCGACGCAGGCGCCGACCAGCGCACGCACCATCGAGTGGCAGAAGGCATCGGCCTTGACGTTGGCGATCAGGATGCCGGTCGCGTCGCGGTGCCAGTCGAACTCGAGGAGGGTCCGGATCGTCGTCGCCTCCTCGCGCGGCTTGCAGTAGGCGGCGAAGTCGTGGAGCCCGATCAGGCTGCGGGCTGCGGCATCCATCGCCTCCACGTCCAGGTCTGCGCGGACGTTCGTCGTCCGCAGCCGCTCGAGCGGGTCGTACCCCGACACGCGGTCGGCGACCCGGTACTCGTAGCGTCGCCACACGGCCGAGAACCGGGCGTCGAACCCGGGGGGCGCGAGCGAGGTGGCGTGAACCGTGACATCCGGGTAGGCGCCCAGCACGCCGCGGAGGCGGGGCGCGAGCCGCGCGGCCGGTTCAGGAGCGGTTCCGGATGCCGCATCCCGCCGCCCCGGCCGTGCCACGAGTCGTGCGACCTGATCGTCATCGAGGTCGAGGTGCGCGACCTGTCCCGCGGCATGCACCCCGGCGTCTGTGCGACCGGCGACGACGAGCCGCGGCGTCCCGCCGAGCACGCGGGCGATCGCATCCTCGAGTGTGCCCTGCACCGAGCGCAGCCCGGGCTGGCGCGCCCAGCCGCGAAACTGCGTGCCGTCGTAGGCGATGTCGAGGCGGATCCGCACCGCCTCAGCCTATTGCCGCCTCACCCCATGACCCGGCGGGTGGGGTCGAGGCGCTCGCCCACGGCCTCGAGCGCCGACCGCGCCAGCCGGATGCGGTTGTCGTTCTCGCGGACGACCTCGCGCGCGAGGGACGGATGCGCGCGCACGATGTCATCCAGCAGTGCCGTTCAGATACCCGATGACGCCCACGACGATGCTCGAGAGCACGCTCACCGACAGCAGCATGATGAGGAGGCCCGATAGGGACTCCCTGGTGGCGGGGCGCCCGCTCCCCGCGTCACCGTCCCCGCACAGCACGAAACCCGCCGGACCAGAAGGTCCAGCGGGTCTCGTGAATGCGGGGATGCCGGATGCCCGGCACCGCGCGAGAAGCGGTGTTACTCGCTCTTGTCGCCAGCAGCGTCGTCGACAACGGCCTCTTCGGCGGCAGCCTCGGCGGCAGCGCCCTCCTCGGGCGACTCGGCGCCGGCCTCGGCTGCGGTGTCGTCCGTGGCGGGAGCCTCAGCGGCCTCGTCCTCGGCGGGCTCCTCGGCCTTGGCGGCAGCGGCGGCCGGAGCAGCCTTCTTCGCCTTGACCTTGGGGTTCACCGGCTCGAGGACGAGCTCGATGACGGCCATGGGGGCGTTGTCGCCCTTGCGGTTGCCCACCTTGGTGATGCGGGTGTAGCCACCCGGACGGTCGGCGACGAGCGGCGCGATCTCGGTGAAGAGCTCGTGCACGACGGTCTTGTCGCCGATGACCGAGAGGACCCGACGACGGGCGTGCAGGTCGCCGCGCTTGGCGAACGTGACAAGGCGCTCGGCGAGCGGACGGACGCGCTTGGCCTTGGTCTCGGTCGTCGTGATGCTCTTGTGCGTGAAGAGCGCGGCGGCGAGGTTCGCAAGCATCAGGCGCTCGTGGGCGGGGCCGCCTCCGAGGCGGGGACCCTTGGTGGGCTTGGGCATATCAATTACTCCAGAGGGAAAAAGTCGGTCTCACGGATGCTTCGACCCGGCGGCGAAGCCGGGTGCGCGGCATCCGATCAGATGGTCTCGTCGTCGTAGCCGCCGTAGAAGTGCGCGCCGTCGAACCCGGGGACCGAGTCCTTCAGCGACAGGCCGAGCGAGATGAGCTTGTCGCGCACCTCATCGACCGACTTCTGACCGAAGTTGCGGATGTTCATGAGCTGCGTCTCCGAGAGGGCGACGAGCTCGGACACCGTGTTGATGCCTTCGCGCTTCAGGCAGTTGTACGAGCGAACCGACAGGTCGAGATCCTCGATGGGCATCGACAGCTCGTTGGAGAGGACGGTCTCGACCGGCGGCGGGCCGATCTCGATGCCCTCGGCCTCGACGTTCAGCTCGCGGGCGAGACCGAACAGCTCGGTGAGCGTGCGACCGGCCGAGGCGACGGCGTCGCGCGGTGCGATCGAGGGCTTCGACTCGACGTCGAGGACCAGCTTGTCGAAGTCGGTGCGCTCACCCGCACGGGTGGCGTCGACGCGGTAGCTGACCTTCAGGACCGGCGAGTAGATCGAGTCGATCGGAACCTGTCCGGCCTCGGCGTACTCGTTGCGGTTCTGCGTCGCCGAGACGTAGCCGCGGCCACGCTCGATGGTGAGCTCGAGCTCGAACTTCGCGGTGTCGTTCAGGGTCGCGATGACGAGGTCGGGGTTGTGGATCTCGACGCCGGCGGGAGCGGAGATGTCGGCGGCGGTGACCTCACCGGCACCCGTCTTGCGCAGGTACGCCGTGATGGGCTCATCGCGCTCGCTCGAGACGACGAGCTGCTTGATGTTCAGGATGATCTCGGTGACATCTTCCTTGACACCGGGGATGGTGCTGAACTCGTGGAGGACGCCGTCGATGCGGATGCTCGTGACGGCCGCGCCGGGGATCGACGAGAGCAGGCTGCGACGGAGCGCGTTGCCGATCGTGTAGCCGAAGCCGGGCTCCAGCGGCTCGATGATGAAACGGCTGCGGAACTCCCCGATCTTCTCCTCGGTCAGGGTCGGACGCTGTGCGATGAGCACTATGTGTTCCTTTCGATCACGTGCCCGCTATATGACACGTGCGGTGGGTGAGGTGTTGAGTTTTGTGCAGCGGATGCCTCGGGCCGAGGCATCCTGATGGTTTCGATACGGGCGCCTGCGGCGGCCTACTCAAGAACCGAGTAGGCCGCCGGGCGGACCGACGTATGGAAAGCCTCTGAGATCAGACGCGGCGGCGCTTCGGCGGGCGGCAGCCGTTGTGAGCCTGGGGCGTGACGTCGTTGATCGAGCCGACCTCGAGGCCGGCGGCCTGCAGCGAGCGGATCGCCGTCTCGCGACCCGAGCCCGGGCCCTTGACGAAGACGTCGACCTTCTTGACGCCGTGCTCCTGCGCCTGGCGGGCAGCGGACTCCGCGGCCATGCCGGCGGCGTACGGCGTCGACTTGCGCGAGCCCTTGAAGCCCACGCCACCCGACGACGCCCAGCTGATGACGGCGCCCGACGGGTCGGTGATCGAGACGATGGTGTTGTTGAACGTCGACTTGATGTGGGCGTGGCCCAGCGCGATGTTCTTCTTCTCCTTGCGGCGCGGCTTGCGCGCGGCTGACTTGGCCTGTGCCATGTGCTTGTTCTCCTGAGTCCTGAGCGCAGGCGGCGGCCTAGCGCGCCTTCTTCTTGCCGGCGACGGTGCGCTTCGGGCCCTTGCGGGTACGTGCGTTCGTCTTGGTGCGCTGGCCGCGCACGGGCAGGCCGCGACGGTGGCGGACGCCCTCGTACGAGCCGATCTCGACCTTGCGGCGGATGTCGGCGGCGACCTCGCGACGGAGGTCACCCTCCACCTTGTAGTTGCCTTCGATGTGATCGCGCAGCGCGATCAGCTGGTCGTCGGTGAGGTCCTTGACGCGGATGTTCTCGTCGATCTCCGTCGCAGCGAGGATCTCGTTGGAGCGGGTGCGTCCGACACCGTAGATGTAGGTAAGGGCGATCACCACGCGCTTGTCGCGCGGGATGTCTACGCCGGCAAGACGTGCCATGCGGTTCTCCTGGGAGTGAGTGGAGGTGTGGAGCAGGATCGGTGCTCGGGCCTCCGCCCGAGGTGTCCCCCGCTGTCGCGGGTTCTGATCCTGCCTTTGTGTGTATTGAGTTGTGAGTTCACGGGCCGCGCCGGGCGCGGCATCCGATCAGCCCTGGCGCTGCTTGTGACGCGGGTTGCTCTTGCAGATCACCATGACGCGACCGTGGCGGCGGATGACCTTGCAGTGGTCGCAGATGGGCTTGACGGAGGGATTGACCTTCATGATTTTCCTGTTTCGCTGTCTTCACCGGGCAGGCGGAACCGCCTGGGGTGTTACTTCTCGATCGGTCTAGCGGTAGCGGTAGACGATGCGCCCGCGCGTGAGGTCGTAGGGGCTGAGCTCCACGACCACGCGGTCTTCCGGGATGATGCGGATGTAGTTCTGCCGCATCTTGCCCGAGATCGTGGCGAGGACCTTGTGTCCGTTGCTCAGCTCAACGCGGAACATCGCGTTGGGCAGCGCCTCGGAGATCACGCCTTCGATCTCGATGACACCGTCTTTCTTCGCCATACGCTCGCTAACACTTGTGCAGACCGATCGATCTGCGGTGGATGGGGATTTTGGTGCTTGGACACGCCAATACAGGCGCAACGCACCAAAGAACAAGCATACGTGATAAAGGATGCCGCGGCAAACCGCGGCGCGGACTCAGCCCTGAAGGGCGTCGACCAGGTCCTTCTGGGGGTCGCCGGTCAGGTCGACGAACTCGCCGTTCAGCAGCACGGTGGGCGTTCCGATGCCTGCTGCGCCCGGCGCGACCGGCGTC
>CAVPED010000004.1:0-1432473 GCA_963702815.1 uncultured Actinomycetota bacterium
ACGATGCGGTAGTCGGTCCGGGTGTCAAGTCCGAGCAGCAGCTTCTGCGTCGCGGCCCCCGTGTCTTCCGGCAGGTCGACGTTGTGCACCGTTCGGACGACGGCCGCGTTCGTCAGCCGGAGCTTGAGGATGAGGATGCGCATCAGGGAACGCTTTCCCCAGCGCTTCCACGCCTTGTCGCCCTCCAGCATGACTTCGGGCCAGTGAAGATGGAGGACATCGATGCGGGTGAGCAGTGCGTCGCGCCACGAGAACCGCAGATGGGTGATCGACGGCTCGGCGGCGAGCGCGCGATCGAGCATCACGATGTACGGATTTGTCGTCGGTCTGGGGGGCTTGAACGACTGCATGACGCGTGGCTCGCGTTCGGGCATCGTCTCTCCGAATCCGCGGCTTCGGGTCCGCGCGTCCAGGCTACCGAACGCCCGACCCGAAGGATTGCCTAGGGTGGTGCGGGGAACGGGGACATTGTGGATTCGATCGATCGCTGCGCACTCGTCATCGTGTCGTACGGCTCGGCGGCGCTGGTGGAGGAGAACACCGGCCCGCTCGCCTCCGGGTGGCCCGAGCTGGATGTGGTGATTGTGGACTGCTTCTCGGGCGCAGAGGAACGCGACAGGGTCCGCGATTTGTGTGATCGACGTGGCTGGACAAGCGTCCTGCTCGACGAGAACGTGGGGTTCGGCGGCGGCGTGAATCGCGGAGCCGCCGTTGCGTTCGCGCGGGGCTCGGAAATCCTTCTCGTCCTGAACCCGGATGCTGTGCTCGCCGCGGACGACGCTCGCGCGCTCGCGGCGGAAGTCGCCGCAGATGACGCATTGCTTGTCGCGCCTGTCATCCGCCGGCCCGACGGGTCGCTGTGGACAGAGGGCGTGGATCTCTATTTCGACGACGGCACCATGGCCGGCATCCGCCACCGCGAGAGCCACGCGGGCCGCCCGCGAATGATGTGGGTCTCAGGGGCCTGCTTCGCCGTCTCCGGCGCACTGTGGCAGCGGATCGGCGGTTTCGACGAACAGTACTTCCTCTACTGGGAGGACGTGGACCTCTCCCAGAGGGTCACGGCCGCGGGTGGCGGTGTGCGGGTGCTTGCGTCGGCGGTCGCCGTGCACGATGAGGGTGGCACGCATGATGATCGACGAGCAGGGCGTGCGAAGTCGGAGACTTACTACTACTTCAATATCCGCAACCGGCTTCTCTTCGCGCGGCAGCGACTCGGCCCTGAGGATTTCCGTCGATGGCGGCGATCAGCGCTGCGGGTGTCGTGGGGGATCCTTCTTCAGGGAGGTCGGCGTCAGCTCGTCACGTCGCTCGCGCCCTGGCGAGCGCTCCGTCGCGGTATGCGGGACGGACGTCGGGGGACCGCCGGACCCGCGCCCGGCTGACAGCCAGCCTGCGACATCCGCCACTCCCATAGGCCCGTCTGCGAAGATGAAGGCCCGACCTGCTGCTGAGGGGAGCGCGTCGTAATGAGGCTCGCGTCACGCCGCGCCCGCCTCTACGAGTCGTTGCGGACCGCCCACCTCGAACGTGCACATGAACTCGCCCCGGCGGCGATCGTGTATCGCGTGCGCCGGTACGACTTCGACGAATCACTCGCCGGAAGGGCTCGAGGTCGTTCAGGCGGGTCGCCCGTGCGGGCTGCCCTGCTCCTTCGGCGTTCACGGCTCGAGGTCCTCGAGATCAACGAGCCGCTCATGGACCTCGAGCCTCCCGGCGATCCGCGCTCGCGATCTTCGCCGTGCGCTTCGCGACGACGCCGTCGACCGCGGATCGTGACCTACGCGATCGGCAATGTCGACCCATTCACGGAGCCGGAACCGTCGTTCAAGCGTCGCGTGCGCTGGTGGCTCGAGCGGATCCTGGCGCGGTACGTGTGGAAGCCGGATCGGATGCGGTCGCTTACGGCACGCACGGTGCTCGGGACGTCTACCGCGCGAAACTGCGCCGCTCCGAACGGAATGGACGAGACCCTGATCCCGGCGCTTCCGGCGCGGTCGAGTCCGCCGGCGTCGGACCGTGCGGCAGAGGGTCGTGTTCCTCGGCGCCTTCGTCGCGCGGAAGGGACTGCCGCTGCTGCTCGAGGCATGGCCCAGGCGTCGTCGCTGACCGCCCGGAGGCCACTCTGACCCTTGTCGGCAAGGGTGCGCTTGTGACCGACGTGCGCCGATTCGCCGACACGCACGACCTCGGTGGAGCTGGTCGAGGATCCGCCGCGGCCGCGCATCCGCGAGATCCTGGCGCGCTCCCTCGTGCTCGTGCTGCCGTCGCAGCCCTCACCGACCTGGCGCGAGCAGGTGGGCTTGCCGATCGTCGAGGGGCTCGAGCAGGGCTGCTCGATCGTGACGACGACCGAGACCGGCCTGGCGCCGTGGCTCGCCGAGCACGGGCACGCCGTCGTCGCGGGAGATGCGGATGCCGACATCGCTGGCTCGCGCTATCATCGAGCAGATCGACGCCGGGGATCGCGCCGAGTCGATCGTGGCGTCGCTGCCGCGCCACGACGGACGTTTGGCGGCGGATGCGTGGATGTTCGGCGATGCCGTCGCAACGGCGAGAGGGACCGGACCACATGGCTGAGCGCTGGACCGATGCGCTGCACAGACTCGGTGCCGCGCAGAAGGGACACGCTCGTGGCGCTCCCGCCTACTCGGTTTACGTGAATCGAAGGATCGGCCGCGTCCTGGCCGCGACCGCGTATGTCTGGGGATGGACGCCGAACGGAGTCACCGCCGTCAGCGCCGTGTTCACGTTCACGGGGATCCTTCTGCTGTGCGTGGTGCCGGTCTCGCCGTGGCTCGGCGTCGTCGTCGCGTTGCTGCTGGCGCTCGGCTACGCGTGGGACTCCGCAGACGGCCAGCTGGCTCGCCTGCGAGGGGGAGGAAGCGTCGCGGGGGAATGGCTCGATCACTTCGTCGACGCAGTCAAGATCGCGAGCCTGCATCTCGCCGTCGTGATCGGTCTCTTCCGCTTCACCGACATCGACCCCGGTCTGGCTGCTGGTCCCGCTCGCCTTCAGCGTGGTCGGCGGTCGTGACCTTCTTCGGGATGCTGCTCAACGACCTGCTGAAGGGAAAGAACGACGTCGCGTCGACGCACACCCGTGGCGGCGGTACTGCGTTCCGCTCGCTCCTGCTCCTCCCGACCGACTACGGCGTGCTGTGTCTCGTGTTCGTGCTGTGGGGCATCCCGAATCTCTTTCTCACCGTCTACGGCCTGCTCGCCGTGCTCTGCGGAGCGTTCCTCGTCCTCGCCGCCGCACGATGGTTCCGCGAGATGCGCCGCATCGACGCGGCGCAGAATCAGTGCGCTGCCGCGGTGAGCCGCGATTCGCTCGGCGATCTCCGCACGGTAGCGCTCGGGAGAGTAGCGCTCTGCAGCCCGTAGCGCCTGCTCGGCGAGCTGTGGCGCGAGTTCTTGCCATCGGTCGACGGCCTCGACGATCGCGACAGCGAGGGCTGCCGCATCGTCAGGCGCGAATCGGATGGCGGTGCTCACTCCCGCGGTCGCCTCACGGAGCCCGCTCGTATCGCTGACGAGGACGAGCCGCTTCGCGAGCACGCCTTCGACCGCCGTGTTGCCGAACGGCTCATCCAGACGCGACGGGACGACCACGATATCGCCGTCGTCGATGGCCCCCCACACGCTCCGGCGCGAAAGCCGAGCAGCCGCACCCGATCGCCGAGACCGAGTTCGTCGATGCGCGACCGCAACTGTTCGTCGTACCACTCGTAACCGACGAAGACGTCCCCGACGAGGTCCAGGTGCACGTCGGCAAGCTCCGCGGGGAAGCCGCGCGAGTGCCTCGACGATCACGTCGGGGCCTTTGCGCGGAGACAGCCGTCCGATGTAGACCAGCCGGACAGGCGCTGTCAGGCTGTCGCGTGCCGGTGTCGCGGCGGCGGGACCCGCGACACCGTTGTAGACGACGTGGGCGCGGTCGGCGAGGCGCGGGAATGCATCGCGCAGCACGCCGCGGCTGAATTCACTGTTCACGACGATGTCGCGCGCGAACGCGACGGGGGCGTAGATCGCCGGTCTTCACGATGCGCGACGCCGACCGCTCGCCTTCGTGCAGGTGGATGAGCGACGGGAACGCGCTTCGTCGCCGCCGCGAGCGGCCACAGCGGGAGCGTGACGGTGCTCACGTACACGGCATCAGGCGCGTGCTTCTTCAGCAGCCGGCGCGCAGCTCGCAATCCTCGGTATGCGGAGGCCAGGAGCAGACCCCAGTTGCGCGGTCGAAGGAGGCTCTTTCGGAGCGACGAGCATCGGGTACGAGCTCCACGGAAGCTCCAGCGGCCGTGATTCGCTCGACGAGCGGCCCTGTCTCCGGTAACGCGACGACAACGTCGGCGCCGCTCTCGACGAAGGCTGCGACGCTGTCCAGCATGACTCGATCCGAGCCGTACAGTTCGGCACCCGGATGCGCGACGAGATAGCGAGCGGGACCCTGCGGACGAGGGGTCATCGGTCACCCCCTGGTGCTTCCGCGGACCCCGTCATCGTAGCCGGGTGTCGGCACCACGCCGCTATGTCACAGCATCGACCCAGCATCGTCAGGGGGATGCGGGTTACACTCGGGCTTCGCCGCATCTCTGGGGAGTGCGGCAATGCGCATGACCCTTGGGGGAGCACATGCGCGTGACTTGGGGAGAAGAGACGACATGTCCAACGAGGAACAGACCGCCAGCAGTGAGCCCGTGGCACCGCCGTCACGCCGTCGAACTATCGCGTGGATCGTCAGGAGTGGCGATCGCTGCCGTGGCAGTGGGCACGGCCGTGACGTTCGCCTTCGGCACCGGGGACCACCTCCGCCGAGCCTGCGCCGACGGCATCCTCATCCTCATCCTCGTCGCCGTCCTCGGCATCGTCGCCTTCCGTGGCGTCTTCACCTTCAGCGACGGCTTCGCCAGGTGCGAGCGACCCCACTGCCAGCCCGTCGACGTCGCCGGCGCCCTCCGACGAAAGCAACCCGTTTCCCGAGCTCGCCCCGGTCGAGCCGGAGGAGACCGGGCGCCGCCGAAGGCATCGAAGCATCGCTCGTCAAGTTCGAGAACGTGACCGGCGAGGTCGTCGGCCCCGGAGACGTCGCAGCGGCAGCGGTGCGCGTCACGGTCGAGATCACGAACACCGGTTCTGATCCCCTCGATCTGAACCTCGTCGTGATGAACGCCTACATGGGCCCGGAGCGAGACCCCGCGGAAACCTACGAGCAGCCAGGGGGCGACCCGGTGAACGGTTCGCTCGAGTCCGGCAAGACCGCGACTGGCGTTTACCTCTTCCGCATCCCCGAAGACCGACGGGATGACGTCACGTTCGTCGTGGACTACCACGCCGGAGAGCCTGCGATCGCGTTCCGAGGTCAGGTTCCCTGAGCCAGGACCGGCTGAAGTCGAGCCCGATGGCTTCGACTCGGATTTGCAAGATAGCCTTTCAGCGCTTACGCTCCGTTTACTGGGGAAATAGGTGCGCGCTGGCGCGCGTCGATTGATGCTCGCTTGGGGCGAGCTGATGGGGATCTGCCGTGGAACTCGAACGGGGACTTTTTCGGGGTACTTCCGCACGTGTGCGGGGTAGCCGATGGGTGAAGGCAAGTGTGGCGGTCGTGACCACCGCTGTGATGACAGTGGCAGGGCTCGCGTTCACGGCGATGCCGGCATCCGCCGACACGAGCCCGCCCGCGGGTCTTGAGGAGACAGTCACCTCGGTGCCGCTGCCCACCGCGCAGATCGACGGTGTCGCCTGGACGCAGGCGATCGTCGGCAACACAGTCTGGGTCGGCGGGGAGTTCACGAACGCACGCCCCGCAGGCGCCGCGGCGGGTGTCAACACCTCGGCGCGCGCGAACCTCATGGCCTACACACTCAGCACAGGTGTGATGACGGGGTGGAACCCCGGTGCGAACGGCGCTATCCGCTCGATCGTCGCCTCACCCGATGGCTCGCGCATCTACGTCGCAGGATCCTTCACCACGATCGCCGGTGCGGCGCGAAACCGTATCGCAGCGTTCGATGCGAGCACCGGTGCGCTGCTGGCATGGAACCCCGGCGCGAACGCCCAGGTGTCGGACGTGGCCGTTGCCGGCAACACGGTCTGGATGGCCGGCAACTTCACGAACGTCGCCGGCGGTGCGCGCACGCGCGTCGCGGCCGTCAACGCGAGTACCGGTGCGCTGCTGCCGTTCACGGCCTCGGTAATCGGCGGCTACGGCATCAAGGCCATCGAGGTGAACACTGGCGGCGACAAGGTGGTCATCGGCGGGTCGTTCACAGAGACCAACGGCTCCACGAACCCGGGTCGCGGGCTCGCGGCGCTCAACGGCGTGAGCGGCGGATCGATGGAGTGGAAGGTCAACAGCGTCATCCGCAACGCCGGAGAGAACGCAGCGATCTACTCACTCACATCTGACGGAGACAGCGTCTACGGCACGGGCTACGACTTCGGCGGTGGTCCGGAGGACGGATTCGAGGAAGTTTTCCGCGCGAGCTGGGCGGATGGCGCGATCAAGCTGGATCACCGACTGCCACGGTGACGACTACTCCGTGGCCGTCGGCGGTGGCGTTGTCTATTCGGCCTCACACGACCATTACTGCGGCAACATCGGCGGATTCCCGCAGACTGATCCCAAGTGGACCTTCCACCACTCGCTCGCATTCGGCAAGGAGTACCACGGGAACACCTTCGGCTCGGACCCCTACGGCTACCAGTCCTACGTCGGCCAGCCTGCCGGAACCCTGCTGCACTGGTTCCCCGACTGGCAGGTCGGGACATACACCGGTAAGAGTCAGGCAGGCTGGGACGTTGAGGCCAACGACGAACTACGTCGCTGTACGGCGGCGAGTTCCTCCGCGTCAACAACGTGCGCGCAGCAGGGCCTCGTGCGATTCGCGAAGAAGTCGGTCGCGCCCGATACGGACGGCCCGCAGTTCAGCGGCTCCGAGTGGACCGTGACGCCGCTGTCTCTGCGCGCCGGGGAGATCCGGATCTCGTGGCCGGCGAATACCGATCGCGACAACAACACGCTGACGTACGAGCTGTTTCGGCAGGACAAGGGCACGACGACGCCCATCTGCACGACGACGGCGGACTCGAACTTCTGGTCACGGCCCGACATGAAGTACGTCGACAAGAATGTGACGGCGGGCACGACCTACCAGTACCGCGTCCGCGCGACTGATCCGACCGGCAACAGCGCGACTGGCGCCTTCGTCTCAGTCACGGCGACGACGACGCAGGCATCCGCCTACGCTCTCGGTGTCGTCGACGACGGTGCTGAGCACTACTGGCCGCTCGGCGAGACAAGCGGCACGATCGGAGCCGACTGGGCGCAAAGCGGCGACGTCACCGTGAACGCGGCGACCCGCGGCGCGACAGGCCCGAACCTCGCGGCTCGCGAACAAGGCCACGACCTTCGGCGGCATCCGACTCGTCGTTCGCCGCCACTCAGACGCCCGAGCCGGGTGCCGACGTGGTATCGATCGAAGCCTGGTTCAAGACGACCAGCACTGACGGGCGGCAAGATCGTCGGGTTCGGCAATTCCGCGACGGCGAACTCCGGCAGTTACGACCGGCACATCTACATCGACGGCTCTGGTCGGGTGACATTCGGAGTGCACCCCGGTGGCGTTCGCGACGCTCGAGAGCGCCACGGGGTACAACGACGGTGCATGGCACTACGTCGTCGGCACGCTCGGCTCGGACGGTATGACGCTCTACATCGACGGCAAGCGCGTCGGCAACCGTGCCGACACCGTCTCGGGGCAGCCGTACAGCGGCTACTGGCGTATCGGCGGCGACAACCTCGGCGGCTGGCCGAACGTCGGCGGCAACTACCTCAATGGCTCGATCTCCGATGTGGCGATCTACCAGTCCGTTCTGACGCGCGCACAGGTCGACGCGCACTGGACGAAGTCGGGGCGTACATCGACGCTTCCGTCCGCGCCGGCTGACGCATACGGCAAGTTCGTCTTCGACCTGGGTCCGACACTGTTCTGGCGTCTGAACGACACCGGCTCGACGGTGGCAGACACCGGCCCCGACGGTGTGACGGGCACGTTCTACGGGGACGTGACGAAGGGCGTCTCGGGCGCTCTCACGGGCGTCTCGAACAACGCGATCCGCACAAACCCCAACGGGAGCGACCAGACGGGCGTCGCGAGCAACGTCGCCGTTCGCCAACCCGACGGTGTTCGCGGAAGAGGCGTGGTTCAAGACCGATTCGCACTTCCGGCGGCAAGATCCTCGGCTTCGGCAACTCGCAGACCGGCGGAAGCAGCGGTTACGACCGTCACGTCTACATGAGCGGTGACGGACGCGTGAAGTTCGGCGTGTGGACTGGTCAGGAGAACGTCATCCAGAGCCAAGCCCGGCTACAACGACAACCAGTGGCACCACGTCGTCGCGCAGCTTTCGTCGACTGGCATGCAGCTCTACGTCGACGGTGAGCTCGCGAGCACGTCCGGCAACACGCGGAGCTCAGGACTACACCGGATACTGGCGCGTCGGCGGCGACAACGGCTGGGAGGGCGACCAGTACTGGCGCGGCTCGGTCGACGAGGTCGCCATCTATCCCGCGACGCTGACGGCGCAGCAGGTCGAGGCGCACTACGACCTCGGCACGTTCGGGTTCGTCAACTCGGCGCCCACAGCGAGCTTCTCGAGCATCCCGACGGATCTGTCGGTGGCGTTCGACGGCACGACGTCCTCGGACATCGAGGGTCCGATCGCGTCGTACTCGTGGAAGTTCGGCGACGGCGCGACCAGCACCGAGCCCGCGCCGACACACGTCATACGCGCACAGCGGCACTTACGACGTCGAGCTCACCGTCGTCGACGGACAGGGCCGCAAGGCGACGATCACGCATCCGGTCTCCGTCCTCGGTGAGAACGTCCTGCCCACGTCGTCGTTCACGGCGCGGTCAAGCACCTCGCGGTCACGCTTCGACGGCACTGCCAGCGCCGACATCGACGGCACGATCAGCAGCTACTCGTGGGCATTCGGCGACGGCACCGCGGGCACGGGCGCCCTCGGTGTCGCACACCTACGCGCTGCCGGGCGAGTACACGGTAACGCTCACCGTGACGGACGACCGCGGCGGTTCGACGCTGTCGCAGAAGACCTTCACGACGACGGTCGCGTCCCGGTTCGCCCTCCGACGCCTACGGTGCCGCGGTCTACAACCTGTCGCCGACCCTGTTCTGGCGTCTGGGCGAGTCGTCCGGATCGACCGTCGCTGACGCAGGAGTCGACGACAACCCGGGCACCTACTACGGCGATGTGTCGAAGGGTGTTTCCGGTGCGCTCGCCGGTGTGGCGAACACTGCGGTCTCGTTCACCCCGAACGGCGGTGACCAGACCGGTGCGTCGAGCGACAAGCAGTTCTCGAACCCGACCGTCTTCGCCATCGAGGCGTGGTTCAAGACGGACTCGCAGACGGGCGGCAAGATCGCCGGCTTCGGCGAACGCCCAGACCGGCACCAGCAACAACTACGACCGCCACGTCTATATGAACGGCGAGGGACGCGTGAAGTTCGGCCTGTGGACCGGGGATGCGCAGGTCGTCCAGAGCGATGCGGGCTACAACGACAACCACTGGCACTACGTCGTGGCTCAGGTCTCGGGCTCCGGGCATGCAGCTGTACATCGACGGCGTGCTCGCGAGCTCGAGCGCGAACACCCAGGCGCAGCCCTACGACGGCTACTGGCGCGTCGGTGGCGACACAAGCTGGGAGGGGGACTTCTTCTGGCGCGGCTCGCTCGACGAGTTCGCCGTGTACCCCGCGCCGCTCAGCGCGCAGCAGGTGGAGGACCACTTCGACCTCGGCACGAACGGCTTCGTCGATGAGCCTCCGACAGCGGAGTTCTCGAGCGTAGTGACCGACCAGACGGTGGCGTTCGACGGCACACTGTCGTCCGATCTCGATGGGCCGATCGCCTCGTACGCGTGGAACTTCGGCGACGGCGCCAACGGCTCCGGTGCGTTCGATCTCGCACACCTACACGTCGCCGGGAAGCTATGAGGTCACCCTTACCGTGACCGACGGCCAGGAGGACACGGACTCCGTCGCCCACACGGTCGTGGCGGTGGCGCCGAACCAGGTGCCCACGGCGGCCTTCCAGACCTCGCTCGCCGGCTTCGTGCTGTCGGTGGACGGCGGAGGGTCGAGCGATCCGGATGGCTCGGTCGCCTCGTACGCGTGGGTGTTCGGAGACGGCGAATCGGCTACCACCGCTACTGCGACCACCACCCACACCTACGCGAGGGCCGGTACCTACTCGGTGTCGCTCACGGTGAAGGACAACAAGGGCGCGAGTTCGACGCAGCTGACGAAGGACGGTCGTCGTCGCAGCGCCGAATCAGGTTCCGGTGGCGGGGTTCACGTCGAGCACGGCAGAACCTGGTGGCGTCGGTGGACGGATCGTCGAGTACGGATGCGGATGGCACGGTGGCGTCGTATGCGTGGGCGTTCGGCGACGGTGGGACGGCACGACGGCGTCGACGGCGTCGCACACGTACGCGGCTGCGGGCACGTACACGGTGACGCTGACGGTGACGGACGACCAGGGTGGCGTGTCGGCGCCGGTGTCGAAGCCGGTGACGGTGACGGCGCCTCCGCCGCCGCGGGCAACGTGGTCGCGACGGATCTGTTCGAGCGCACCGGGGTGAATGGCTGGGGTTCGGCGGATGCGGGTGGTGCGTGGACGGTGACGGCTCCGGCGTCGCGGTACAGCGTGGCTGGTGGTGCGGGCGTCATCACGATCGACGAACTCGACGGCGGCGCAGGCGAACCTGGCGGGTGTGTCGAGCGCGAACAGCAAGCTGGTGGCGTCGTTCTCGGTGGACAAGGTCGCGAATGCGCAGTACATCAGCTTCATCGGTCGGCAGGTGGGTGCGGAGCAGTATCTGCTGCGGGTCCGGGTCGCGGCGGATGGCACGGTGCAGCTGCTGGTGATGCGTGGTGGTACCGGCGATCGGGGCGTCGTACACGGTGCCGGGTCTGGTGATCATGCCGGGCACGGTGTACACGGTGGCGTTCGAGGTGAAGGGCACTGCTCCGACGTCGCTGTCGGGCAAGATGTGGAAGGCCTCCGATGCCGGAGCCGGCCGCGTGGCAGCTCACCCGCTCGGATTCGACCGCGGCGCTGCAGGCTCCCGGAAACGTCGGCCTCTACAGCTACGTGCCGAGCGCCGCGAACGCCTACCCGGTGAAGGTCTCCTTCACCGACATCACCGTCACCGACCCGAGCGGTACGCCGCCGCCGGTGAATCAGGTGCCGGTGGCCGGGCTTCACGTCGAGCGCGCCGAACCTGGTGGCGTCGGTGGACGGATCGTCGAGTACGGATGCGGATGGCACGGTGGCGTCGTATGCGTGGGCGTTCGGCGACGGTGGGACGGCGACTGGCGTCAATCGCGTCGCACACGTACGCGGCTGCGGGCACGTACACGGTGACGCTGACGGTGACGGACAATCAGGGTGGCGTGTCTGCGCCGGTCTCGAAGCCGGTGACGGTGACGGCGCCGCCGCCTCCAGCCGGGAACGTGTTGGCGCAGGATCTGTTCGAGCGCACGGGGGTGAATGGCTGGGGTTCGGCGGATGCAGGGTGGTGCGTGGACGGTGACGGGCTCCGGCGTCGCGGTTCACCGTGGCCGGTGGTGCGGGCGTGATCACGATCGACGAACTCGACGACGGCAGCAGGCGAACCTGGCGGCGGTGTCGAGCGCGAACAGCAAGCTGGTGGCGTCGTTCTCGGTGGATAAGATCGCGAATGCGCAGTACATCTAGCTTCATCGGTCGGCAGGTGGGTGCTGAGCAGTATCTGCTGCGGGTCCGTGTCGCGGCGGATGGCACGGTGCAGCTGCTGGTGATGCGTGGTGGTACCGCGATCGGTGCGTCGTACACGGTGCCGGGTCTGGTGATCACGCCGGGCACGGTCGTACACGGTGGCGTTCGAGGTGAAGGGGACGGCTCCGACGTCGCTGTCGGGCGAAGATGTGGAAGTCCACGGATGCCGAGCCGGCGGCGTGGCAGGTCACCCGCACGGATGCGACCGCGGCGATGCAGGCTGCCGGGCAACGTCGGCGTCTCCAGTCTACGTGCCGAGCGCAGCGAACGCCTACCCGGTGAAGCTCTCCTTCACCGACATCACCATCACCGACCCCACAGCACCGTAATAGTCACGGGTGCAGACAGCCGGGTGAGTCGCGCATCGTCGCGACTCACCCGGCTGTCGTGGGTGGGTCCTCGCAGCCGGGTGAATTCCGCTGGGCGCGGGAATGGCTTATGATCACACTGTCTCTGGGGAGACACTCGCACTCGTGCGCGAATAACGCTCGTTGGGGCGAGCTGACTGGGGAATGATCGCGATGGCGCTATACAGCCGTATTTCCGATGACCGATCTGTCGCTGCGGCGCCTGCGAGATCGCGCCGAAGCCGCAGCGTCGGGGCGGTCGTGACTGTCGCTGCGCTGACGATCGCGAGTCTCGCGTTCGTCGCTCCTGCGGCATCCGCTGACACGTCGCCACCCGTCGGCGTCGAGGAGACGGTCGCCGCCGATCCGCTCCCGACGGCGCAGATCGACGGCGTGGTGTGGACGCAGGCGATCGCGAGCAACACCGTCTGGGTCGGCGGCGAGTTCACGACCGCGCGGCCCGCCGGGGCAGCCGCGGGTGTCAACACCGTTCCGCGTGCGAACCTCATGGCCTACAACCTCCAGACCGGCGTGATGACCTCGTGGAACCCCGGTGCGAACGGCGCGATCAAGACGATCGTGCCATCGCCCGACGGGTCGAGGATCTACGTCGGCGGCACCTTCACGACCATCGCCGGTCAGACGCGCTACCGCGTCGCGGCGTTCGACACCGCGACCGGTGCGCTGCTGCCGTGGGCACCGTACTCGAACGCCGGCGTCACCGCCATCGCCACCTCCGGCGACACCGTCTTCCTCGTCGGCAACTTCACGAGTGTGGCGGGCGGCGCCCGCACGCGCCTCGGGGCGGTAACGGCGTCCACCGGTGCGCTGCTCCCGCTCACCGCGACCCTCACCGGTGGCTACGGCGTGCATCGGCCATCGTCGTCGACCCGACCGGGTCGCAAGGTCGTCGTGTCGGGCTCGTTCGAGAGCACGAACGGCTCGACCAACCCGGGCCGCGGCCTGGCCGCGCTCGACGCGAGCGACGGGCGCGTCCCTGCCGTGGGCGGTGAACTCGCTCATCCGCAATGGCGGGACGAAGGCCGCAATGACCTCGCTCGACGTCGGACGGCGACAGCGTGTACGGCACCGGCTACGACTTCGGCGGCGGTGCCGAAGACGACTTCGAGGGCACCTTCCGCGCTCGCTGGTCCGACGGGTCTCTCGTGTGGCTCGAGGACTGCCACGGCGACAACTACTCGGTCGCGGTGAGTTCGGGCGTCGTCTACACGGCGAGCCACGATCACTACTGCGGCAACATCGGCGGCTTCCCGCAGACGAGCCCGACCTGGACTTTCCACCACTCGATCGCGTTCGCGAAGGAGTACCACGGCAAGGTCCTGACGCCTGACATCTACGGCTACAAGTCCTACACGGGCCAGCCCGCGGCGTCCCTGCTCCACTGGTATCCCGAACTGGCAGGTCGGCACCTACACCGGCAAGAGCCAGGCGGCGTGGGATGTCGTCGCCAACGACGACTACGTGGTCTACGGCGGCGAGTTCCTGAAGGTCAACAACAAGGCGTCAGCAGGGCCTCGTCCGATTCGCGAAGAAGGCGATCGCGCCGAACAAGTCCGGGCCCGCAGCAGAGCGGCGCGACGTTCCCGATCAGCGGCGACCTCGCTGCGCGCGGGCGAGGTGCGACTGTCGTGGACGGCCAACACCGACCGCGACAACGAGACCCTCACCTATCAGGTCTTCCGTCAGGACAAGGGCTCGACGCCGCTCTACACGGTCCACCCGGACTCGAACTTCTGGACGACGCCGCGCATGACCTACGTCGACAAGACGGCGCTGCCGGGCACGACCTACCAGTACCGTGTCCGCGCCATCGATCCGATGGGAAACCAGGCAACAGGTGCCTGGACGACGATCACGGCCACGACCACAAATCAGGCGACCGACTACAGCCTGCTCGGTCCTCGATGACGGCGCGGTCCACTACTGGCCGCTCAGCGAGTCGAGCGGCAACGTCGGCGAGCAGACTGGGCAGGACCGAGCGCCGTCACGGTGAACGGCGCGACGCGCGGCGTCACCGGCCCGAACCTCGCCACGCCGACAACGGCGACGCAGTTCGCGGGCACGTCGACGCTCTACGCGACGACGACGACCGACGAGTCGGGACTGGACACCCTCACCGTCGAGGCGTGGTTCAAGACCACCAGCACGCGGGCGGAAAGATCGTCGGCTTCGGCAACAAGTCGACCGGCAGCTCCGAGCAGCTACGACCGGCACGATCTACCTCGACAGCTCCGGACGCGTGACGTTCGGCGTCTACCCGGGCGCGTACCGCACGCATCACATCGGGCACGGGCTTCAACAACGGCCAGTGGCACCACGTCGTCGGCACGCTTTCGCCGACCGGCATGAGCTTCTACGTCGACGGCGTCCGCATCGGCACGCGGGCGGACACGACGTCCGCCGCAGACCTACAACGGCTACTGGCGCGTCGGCGGCGACACCGTCGGCAGCTGGCCGAACGTCGGCACCACGCGTACCTCAACGGCGACGATCTCCGATGTCGCGATCTACAACACCGCGCTGACGCGCGCGCAGGTGGACGCGCACTGGGTCGCGTCGGGCCGCACACTCGGTGCTCGACGCCGGCTCCCGCCGACGCGTACGGCAAGGCGGTCTACAACCTGTCCCCGACGCTGTACTGGCGACTGGGCGAGTCGTCCGGCACGATCGGCTGGCGATTCCGGACTCGACGCGCAGACCGGCACGTACTTCGGCAGCGCGACGAAGGGTGCCACAGGCGCGCTCAGCGGCGTCTCGAACACGGCCGTCTCGCTCGCGCCGACGAAGAACATCCTCGGGACAGTGGACTCAGACGGGCATCACCAGCGACAAGCAGTACACGAACCCGACACGTCTTCGCGCTCGAGGGCGTGGTTCAAGACGAACACCACGACCGGTGGCAAGATCATCGGGTTCGGCAGTTCGCGCACCGGCGCGAGCAGCAGCTACGACCGTCACATCTACATGTCGCCCGACGGCAAGGTCAACTTCGGCGTGTACAACGGCACACAGGTCGTCATCACGAGCCCGACGAGCTACAACAACAACCAGTGGCACCACGTCGTCGGCCAGCTGTCGTCCTCCGGTATGCAGCTCTACATCGACGGCGCGCTCATCGGGACCAACCCGAACACCACCGTGAACGCATACAACGGCTACTGGCGCGTCGGTGGCGACAACGGCTGGGCCGGTGACACCTACTGGAAGGGCACGGTCGACGAGGTCGCGGTCTACCCCGCGCCGCTGACGAGCGCGCAGGTGCTCGCCCACTACCAGCAGGGCGCACTCGGCTTCGTGAACCAGGCGCCGACGCCGGCCTTCAGCGCGATCGCGACCGACCTGGCGGTGGCGTTCGACGCGTCGACGTCGACGGATCCCGACAACTCGATCGTCATCGTACCAGTGGAACTTCGGTGACGGTGCGACGGCGACCGGCAGACCACGCCGTCGCACACGTACGCGGCCGCCGGAACCTACGAGGTCACGCTCAAGGCGATCGACCAGCTCGGCGCGAGCGCGAGTCTGACGCAGGAGGTCAGCGTGCTCGCGGCCAACCAGCTGCCCGACCGCGGCCTTCACCGTCTGCGGCCGACAAGCTCAAGCTGACGGTCGACGGCACGACGAGCACCGACCCCGACGGCACGATCGTCGACCTACTCGTGGGCGTTCGGCGACGGAGCCACGGCGGGCGGACGCGACCGTCGTCGCACACGTACGCGGCAGTCGGGCACCTACACGGTCACGCTCACGGTGACCGATGACCGCGGTGGCTCCGGCGATGACGTCGCAAGGACGTCACCGTCACGCTGCCGCCGAACCAGTTGCCCGACGGCCGCATTCACGTCGCAGGCGAACAACATGACCGTGCTCGTTCGATGCGGCGGGCAGCGCCGACCCGGACGGCACGATCGCGACCTACGCGTGGGACTTCGGCGACGGAGCGACGGGCACTGGCGCAACGGCACTCCCACACCTACGCGACCGCGGCGTCCTACGACGTCGACGCTGACGGTGACGGATGACCGCGGCGGGGTGGCGACGAGTGACGCACCGCGTCACGGCGACGCTCGCGCCGAACGAGCTGCCGACGGCGTCGTTCACGAAGATCGATCGCGAACCTGACGGTGTCGGTCGACGGGTCGGCGAGCGCCGACCCCGACGGCACGATCGTCTCGTACGCAGTGGTCGTTCGGGGACGGCGGTAGCGGCACCGGTGCGACAGCTTCGCACACGTACGCGCAGCCCGGCTCGTACACCGATCACGCTCACCGTCACCGACAACCGCGGTGGGACGGCGACCACGACCTCGCAGGTCAGCGTCGCCGTCCCGACGTGCTGGCGACAGGATCTGTTCGAGCGCACCGGTGCTGAACGGCTGGGGTACGGCAGATAAGGGTGGTGCGTGGACGGTCACCGGCACGGCGTCGCGGTTCACCGTCGCCGATGGTGCGGGCGTCGTGACGCTCGCGAACTCGACGGCCGCGCAGGCGAACCTGGCGGATCGTGTCGAGCGTCGAACACCAAGCTGGTGGCGTCGTTCTCGGTGGACAAGATCGCGAATGCGCAGTACATCTACTTCATCGGCCGGCAGGTGGGTGCGACGCAGTACCAGCTGCGGGTCGCGGGTGGCGACGGATGGCACGGTGCAGCTGCTGGCGATGCGTGGTGGCACCGCGATCGGGGCGTCGCTACACGGTGCCGGGCCTGGTGATCACGCCGGGCACGGTGTACACGGTCGCGTTCGAGGTGAAGGGGACGTCTCCGACGTCGCTGTCGGCGAAGATGTGGAAGACCTCCGATGCCGAGCCGGCGGCGTGGCAGGTCGACCCGCACGGACTGCGACCGCGGCGCTGCAGGCTGCCGGGTTCGGTGGGCGTCTCATCGTTCGTGCCGACCTCGGCGAACGCGTACCCGGTCAAGGTCACCTTCACCGAGATCACGGCATCACCGACCCGACGGTCACGCCGACGCCGCCGAACCAGCTGCCCACCGCGGCGTTCACTCCGACGGCCGCGAACCTCGTCGCGTCGGTCGATGCGAGCGACGAGCACCGACCCGGATGGCACGATCACCTCGTACGCGTGGGCGTTCGGCGACGGCGGCACCGCTACCGGCAGCGACGGCGACGCACACGTACGCGTCGCCCGGCACCTACACGGTCTCACTCACGGTGACGGACAACCGCGGCGGACAGGCGACGATCGACGCACGACGTCACCGTCATCGCGGCGAACCAGGCTGCCGGTGGCGGCGTTCACGTCGCAGGTGGCGGGTCTCGGTGTCGTCGGTGGACGGCTCGGCGAGCACGGATCCGGATGGCACGATCGCGTCGTATGCGTGGACGTTCGGTGACGGCGGCACCGGCGACGGGCGCGACGGCGTCGCACACCTACGCCGCCGCCGGTACGTACACGGTGACGTTGACGGTGACGGACAACTCGGGCGCGACGAACGCGAAGACGCTCGACGTCACGGTGGCACCGCCGCCGCGCCAACCAGGCTCCGGTCGCGGCGTTCACGTCGCAGGTGACGGGTCTCGGTGGTGTCGGTGGATGGTTCGTCGAGCACCGATGCGGATGGCACGGTGGCGTCGTACGCGTGGACGTTCGGCGACGGTGGCACGGCGACCGGCGTCGACGGCGTCGCACACCTACGCCACCCCGGGCACCTACACGGTGACGTTGACGGTGACCGACGAGGACGGTGGCGTCGTCGACGCCGCTGGCAAGGACGGTGACGGTCGACGCTCGTCGCCGGATCGTGCTGGCTCGTGATCTGTTCGAGCGCGACGGGCGCGAATGGCTGGGGCACGGCGGATCAGGGTGGCGCGTGGACGGTCACGGGCACGGCGTCGCGGTTCTCGCGTGGCAGGTGGTGCGGGCGTCATGACGTTGACGAACTCGACGTACGCGCAGGCGAACCTGGCGGCCGTGTCGAGCGCGAACACGCAAGCTGGTGGCGTCGTTCTCGGTGGACAAGATCGCGAATGCGCAGTACATCTAGCTTCATCGGCCGTCAGGTGGGTGCGGAGCAGTATCTGCTGCGGGTCCGGGTGGCGGCGGATGGCACGGTGCAGCTGCTGGTGATGCGTGGTGGTACCGCGATCGGCGCGTCGTACACGGTGCCGGGTCTGGTGATCACGCCGGGCACGGTCGTACACGGTGGCGTTCGAGGTGAAGGGGACTGCTCCGACGACGCTGTCGGGGAAGATGTGGAAGTCCACGGATGCCGAGCCGGCCGCATGGCAGGTCACCCGCACGGATGCGACCGCGGCGATGCAGGCTGCCGGGCTCGGTGGGCGTGTCATCGATCGTTCCGACCTCGGCGAACGCGTACCCGGTCAAGGTCTCCTTCACCGAGATCACCATCACCGACCCGACGACGCCATGATGACGGCCATGAACCGAGCGCGAGCGGGTCCTCGACGCAGGGGCGGTTACTTCGAAGTCTCATCCGCGCGAGCTTGCGTAGCTGCGAAGGCGGCAATCCATCGCTCGTCGTGGCAGCGCGCACCGCGACTAGAGTTCTTCGTGGCGAGCCGCCTCGAGGTGCTCCGGAGGGAGGACAGTTCGCGGCGACAACCCCTTGAACCCTGAATCCAACCCGAGCGAGAACAAGGAGATGTGGCATGGCCACCGCAGACCCACGTGCGCCCCTCGTCGATGCACTGGGTGATCGCGGCCAGGCGTGGGCCGTTGAATCATGGGTGGCAGCCATCGCGGCAGTCCTGGTTGGCGTCAGGCTCCAGCTTCCGTTCACCGCGCTATTCAGCATCGTCGTCGCAACGCTCGCGCTACCCGTCGCCGCTGTTTACCTACGACGCTTTCAGGGCGCCCTGCTGCTATCCGTCTGCGTTGTGTGCGCTGTTGTGGCTGGTGTGCTGATCACCCGGGGGTGTTCGACGAGTACGTCTACCTCACTGCCGTGGCGCAGTCCGTACGGCTGCTCAGCCTGCCCATGGTTCTGGCGGTGATGCTCTGGGTGCGATCCGTGCTCGACACTCGAAGACTGATTTTCTATTTCGCGATCGGGATGCATCGCAAGTGTCATCATCAACGGGGTGAACCCGGTTAATCCGTGGAAGTTCGACTACGGGTTGCCGGTGACCTTGCTTCTCCTTTCCCTCGCTGTATTCGGTCGGCGGATACCGCAATTGATCGTCGCCATCGGACTGGCAATGAGCGTCCTCTTCGACTCGCGATCCGCGGCGGGCTTCCTCCTTGTCTCGCGGCGCTGACGGTCATGCAAGGCACGCGCAGACGAGTTGGCGAAGACTGGCCGAGTTCGGCCAGATCGACGATTCCGCTATCTGCAAGTCGGTGTCGTTCCTCGTGGGTGCCGTACTTCCTTCTGCAGGCGGCGATTCTCGAGGGGATGCTCGGCGACGAGATACAGGTGCGAACGCAGGCACAGATCGACGCAAGCGGCTCTCCATCGCCGGCGGTCGACCGGAGATGGGGCGCGACTGTCGCCCTGATTTCCGCCAATCCATGGGGGTTTGGATCTGGAGCGTTCCACACCAACCCAGATTCTGCGTGGCAAAGGAGGGCATGGCTCAACTGGATACGATCCCGACAACGGCTATGTAGACAAGTACATGTTCGGTGGCTCGATTCGAGGTTCATTCGGAGATCGGCGATCTCTGGCTCTCGTTTGGCCTGCTCGGGGCTCTTGTCGCGATCGTGTGCGCGGTGAGTCTGGTGCGGGGGTGTCGGGCAGACCCTCGCGACCGGTGTGGCCTCGACGGCCGCCATTTATGCGGCGACTCGATCCATTTGGGATCTCGGGTTCAGCCCTTCTACACCTCGATCACACTCCTGCCACTTGCGATCGCAGTGGTCGCGAAACCCGCCAGATGGCGGAGCGCGAAGGGTCGATTGACTGACCGCGCTCGGGGAGCCGAGGGCCGGAGCTTCCCCTCCGAAGTGGGGTGACTCCGGCCCTTCACGCGTGACCGCTGAGCATCACATGCCTGAGCCGAGCATCTTCGTGCCGCGGGGTAGACCCAGAAGCGCTGCGACCGTCGCTGACAGGGGTACCGCGATGCTGGCGTTCGCTGTTACGTCGGGGGCCATCTCGCGAACGACTTCTTCGTGGTCGTCATCGCGTTCTTCCAGGTGGATGCCTTCGCTGCGGCGAGCTCCGGGCGTGTTGTAGTCGACGACGGTTTTGTTGTCACCGAGCCCCACGCAACCATGGTCGGGCCGCCGGCGGCCTTGTTGTTGAAGAGGTTGCCGGTGATCACGACATTCCAGGTGTCGACGGCGCGGTTGGTCGAGCCGTCGAATGCTCGTACCGAGGTCTGGCCGGGCGCGCCGAACACGTTGTTCGAGATCGTGATGTTCCTCGTGACCCAACTCATCGTCGGGTCGGACTTGCCGATGCGCGGATCCCAGCCGGTGGATGCCGTCGCAGGGCGTCGTCGTCCTGCGTGAGGCTCGATGCCGTTGTTGTACACCGCCGCCGAAGTCGCTGTTGAGGATCTGGACGTCTGACGTGTTCATGATGCTCACGCCGGTTCCGCCGCCGATGGTCTGGTTGCCTGCCAGGAGCGCCTTGGCCGACAGCTCGAGCTGAATTCCCGCCGTGGTGTTGCTGTTCGACATCGACCGTGTGACGGTCATGTCGTAGCACGACTCGTCGAACCACAGCCGAAGTGTTGTTGTTGCTGGTGTCGACGTTGTCGACGTCGACATCGCGCGACCGAGTGATCTTCACCCCACCCCGAACGGGGCGCTCCTTGAATCGCTCGACGTTGTTGTACGTCACGACCGAATCACGCAGGGCTTCAGTCGATAGGCGGCGTTCGCTCCGATGCCCATCATGCCGTTTCGCTGGGCCGTCACGCGCTGGATGGTCGTGTCGTTGTTTCCGAACAGAAGGCCGATCATGGCGTTGTCGGTGATGACGAGATCGCGAAGCAAGGCGGAGGTGTTCTGGCTCCGGATTGCGGCGCGCTCACTGTAGGGCGTTGCGTAGCGGCTGGACGCCGAACCCCTGGAGGGTGGTTCCCGATGCCACCACATTGAACGCCTGGCTCAGATCGCTCGCGCGCACGCTCCTCCCCGACGGGTTCGTCCCGAGGATGAGCCGCTTGTTGGCGTAGTCAACTGCGAAGGTGCCCGGCGTCACGTCGGACGCGTTCGCTACCTGCTTCTGCGCGACACCGTCGATGAAGAGCTGGTCGGGATTTGCCGCCATCGGGTAGTCCGGGCTGATGTACCGGGAGTTCTCGCCATCCATGCTGTTCGAGAACGTTGACGTCCAGTTCGTTGCTACCCAGTCGCTGCCGGAGGCAGCCCAATTCGTCGCAGGTACCGAACCGTCGAACCACACTGCCTCATTCGGGTAGGCCTGAACGGTCAGGCCCTTGCCATACGGAATCGAGACTTCTTCGTGATAGGTGCCCCCGCGAACGACGATCGTCGAGCCGGCGCTGGCGGCGTTCACTGCAGCCTGGACAGACTTGTAGGGCGTGGCCTGCGTGCCGTTCTGCGTACTTGCCGTTGAGGTGCCGCTCACAAAGATTGCGCCCGACGGTACCGCGTAGGTTGCCGATCCTACTGTGACGGAGCCGCGCGACGCACTGGGCGCTGGCGTCGGCGGGGGAGTCGGCGCAGGGGCGGGGGTCGGCGCGGGCGCGGGAGTCGGCGCGGGCGCGGGAGTCGGCGCGGGCGCGGGAGTCGGCGCGGGCGCGGGAGTCGGCGCGGGCGCGGGGGCCACGGTTGAAGTCAGCGGCGACGCCCCGTCGGTGACGGTGTAGTCATCGAGTTCGAGCTGCGTCCTACCAACGGCCGACGAGGACAGGTAGCCCCAAATTCCGACTCCACCTGAAGCGGACAGCCGCTGCGCCGAAGCGTCGGAGTACACGAGCTGTGGTGCACTCGTGGCGCCCACGCCAGCAAGGCGAGCCCGGATCTGAACCGGGTTGTCGCCGGTCACAGTCACGTCCAGCGCTTGCCAGGTGCTTCCGAGCAACGTGCCTGGCACCTTGACAAGAGCGAGGGGAGTCTCTGCGCTGCCGTTCAAACGCGAAAGAGCGAGGCGAGGCTCTCCGGTGGACGTGGTCTGAAGGCGAACTCGGTAGGCGGATCCATCCGACTGCGAGCGCAGCACGAAGGCATAGTACGCACTTCCGGTGACCGAGGTGAGGCGCACCGATGCGGTCGACCGCACGTCGTCCGCCACAACACCCGAAGGAACCACCAAGGCAGACTGACCATGGTCAAGGGTCATCTCGGCTTGGCTGCCGTCGACCGTCAGCACTCCTGTGGGAGTCGAGGAAGCGGTATAGGTAGCGCCCGTCGGTCCCGTCGCCCATCCACTGGTCGAGATGCGCGTGAAGCTGTCGAGAAAGGGCGACGATGGGCGCGGCCGAGGCGGGACTCGCAGCGAGGGTGCTGCCGATCAGTGCCGCGAGCGCGACTCCGACTGCGGCGATGTGCGAACGACGGTGTTTGCGATGAGGGATTCGGGAGGTTGGAATGGTGGGGGCGTCTGGGCGGGACATACATCTCTCTCAGTGTGGGATCAGTCCCCATGCTGGGACGATCTCGGCGGGCCGCGAACCATATGGTCCATACCCACCCGACACGGAGAGGGCGTGCCAAGGATCCGGGAGGGCACACCCCACAGTCGGGTATGTGGGTATCAACAACCTACCCGCGGCCTTCGGAAATACGGGTCGTTATGAGACAGATCTAACAAACGACGGCGCGGCGCGCCCCGGCTCAGCGGGCTCTCTGATATTCGACGATCGTCGAACCTGGTCCCGACCAGCGCACCATGGGAGTGAAGCCGGCAGCTTCGAGAAGCGCTCCGTCGGGCTCGGTGACGGACGACGGAAAGTGGTTGCCGTAGAGCATCCACACTGTGTCGTAATCGGCCAGCTCGGCCACGCGATCGTCCAGAGGTGCGGAGAACCCGTCCAGCGATCCCGTCTCCGCACCGGTCTGAATGAGCGTGAGATCATGCAGGTTGATGAAGTCGTCCGGGTAGGCCTGGGCGATTCGACGTGCCGTGAGTGTGATCGATCGGGTGGTCGCCGGATCGTATCGTGGCGCGAAGTAAACCGCATCGCCCGGGGACGCCTGTTGACTGATGACGTCGGCGGCCATCGCCCAGTCGCTGCCTGCCTTGGCGAAGGGCGTCCGTTGGGACGCAATGACGATCAGCACCGCGCAGGCATACACGACAATCGCGCTCACCGCGATCCACCGTCGCCGCAGGGACCGAAAGCCAAGGGCGAGCAGGATTGCGGCGGCCGGCGCCGTGAACGTGAAGTAGCGAGGCTGGTAAACGGGACTCACTACGACCGCGTATGCCGCGATGACGAGCGTAGGGAGGATAAGCCAGGGGAGAGCGAGGGTGAGCATCGCACGCTTGTCGTCACCCACAACGCCGGGACGGGTCATTCCTAGCAGCACCAGCGCGATTCCTATGACCGCGGCGACGATCGCCGCTCCTTGCCAACCCATCCCGAAGACGGCGGGCAACGCGTCCGCAGACGGCGTCTCTCCGAGGAAGACCTGATTGATCAGTATCTTGCGCAAGATGCTCAACGGGTTTCGGTCGCCCGTGCCGCCGAGTTGAGCCTGCTGTGATCGCACGAGAAGCAAGAGCGGGGTGACCGTGAAAGCGGCGCTCGCCGCCGAGATGAGGTATCCCAACCACACGCGTCGTTGCCGGCGGTGCGCGATGAGCACGGTCACACCGTGCGCAATCACCACCAGAGCTAGATAGATGTTGATGAGCACCGCGACCGCGGACAGAGCACCAAACAAGATCCAAGCTGAAGCGCGAGGTCGTTGCGTCGCGCGCAGGAGCGCCCAAGAGGCCCACACGGCGGCGAGAGCGGAGAAGACGAATGGTCGGGCCTCTACTGCCCCCCATGCCATTCGAGGAAGCGTCGCGCAGATGACTGCTGCGACGACAGCGGTCGTGGGGGTGGCGATCCGTCGCGTGAGCACGAGAACACCGACGATGGTGCCCCCGAAAGCGAGTGCGCTGGGAAGTCGCAGCCAGAACTCAGAGATGCCGAACACGTCAATCCAGACCGACATGAAGGCGTAGTAGATGCCGTGAACGGCGTCGATGTGCTGGATGAGGGCCCACAACTGAGAAAGCGAGCGCGAACCAGCCGAAATCGTGACGGCCTCATCAGTCCAAATCGAGACATTCCAAGAGCCGAGCGACACCAAGGCTGATGCGACGGCGAAGACGATCGTGGGAAGTGTCCATCGAGATTCGGCCAGCTGCCTCAGACGCGTCTGCTCAGCCACCCGGTTGGTCACGACCGAGCGTTCTTTGCGTCACGACGGAGGGTCTCTCGACGAGCGTCGGTCTCGTAGTACGAATCTGACTGGGGTCGCTTGACCTCGTTTACGACGATCCCCAGCACCTCGGTGCGGCTGGGCTCGAGAGCCAGGAGGGTCCTCTTCAGCGAATCACGCTTGGTCGTTCGAGCGCGAACGACCACGACAATGCCGTCTACCATCGGTGCGAGCCAGAGCGGATCGCTGACGGCGAGTACAGGCGGGCTGTCCATGATCACGTAGTCATACCGGTCTCTCACCCGATTCAGGACCTCCTTCATGCGATCAGACGAGAGCAGTTGGCCAGGGTTGGGCGGAAGTGCGCCGGACGTCAGCACATCCGCGCCGCCGTCGGAGAGCGGTTGCAGCGCAGCATCGATCGTCGTTTCATCGAGCAGGATCGTCGTGAGGCCCACGGCGCCTTCCAGCCCCGTCAGCCGGGCGATCGAAGCGCGACGCAGGTCCGCATCGATCAGCAGAACCGAATTGCCTTGCTCCGCGAGAATGAGAGCGGTCGCCACGCTCACCGAAGATTTGCCGTCGCCCGAGTTCGACGAGGTGAAGAGAAAGACCTTCTTCTTGCCGTCCACATTGGCGAAACGCATCCCCGCGGCGAGGCTTCGGACGGACTCAGCCACCGCGCTCGTCGGATCATGACGCAACGTGGCGGGAAGGGAGCGGCTTCCGCTGGTCTGGTACACGTCTCCCAGGATGGGCAGGTCGGTGACCGCCGAGATGTCGCTGTGGCTCGCCAGCTTGGTCGCCAGGGTGGCGCGCAGGACTGCGAAACCGATAGCGATGATCGCGCCGATGATCGCGCCGATGATCGTCAGCAGGCGGACGTTCGGCTCGACCGGAAAGGTCGGCGCGGTGGCGGGCGTGATGGTCTCGATTCGGACCGCTGGCTGGTCATCCGCATTCTGGGGTGAAAGTGACTCGACAGCATTTGCGAGCTGCGTTGCAACCTCGTTGGCGATCGCAGCGACTTTCACGCGGTCCTCACCCAGGACCGATATCACCAGCACCTGCGTATCCAGTGGTGCATCCACACTCACCATGCCCGCGAGTGATTTCGGCGAGTCCGGCAGATTGAGCATTTCCACGACTGGGCCGAGGACTCTCGGTGATATCGCGACCACCGCGTAGGTTTGCACCAGGTTCTGGACGTAGTTGGAGCCTTGTACCAACTCGCTTGTGTTGTCTCCCCGTGCGGGAATGATGATCACCTCGGACTGGGCCCGATACACGCTGGGCTGGAGGGACGCATACGCGTAGCCCGCGAGCGCTCCCAGAAGCGTGAGCGCAACGATGAGCGCCCAGTTCTTGCGAAGCGAGTAGAGGTAGTCACGTAGGGACACGGGTGGGCTCTCTTTGACGGTGGCTGAAAGCCAAGCGCCGAAGGCTTCAGACGCTGTTGTACCATTCTTACGGTTCCCCGGGTGGACGGCAGGATTCACAGCCGTTCCTGGGGCGAGCGCAGGGCTCTCTTGCGGTTTCGAATGCCGGAGCGGAATGCTTTGACTGTTCAGCGGGTGTTGTTCGTGTGCGCGCAGAACGTGTGCAGGTCGCCCTACTTGGCGACGAGCTTTGCGCTGCGAATGAGCCATGGCGAGCGCGAGCGGTTGGAATCTGTCAGCCGTGGTGCGGAAGTTCATACACCCAGTCCCATGTGCGAGGTTGCAGCGGGGCGGCTCCGAGTCGCGCATGGCTGGGCCGGCAGTCGCATGGACGACAGGTCTCAAAGACTCAGCATGGGTGATATCAACGGCGCCGACCTGATCCTCACCGCCAGCGCCGCCGAGCGAGCGGCAGTGGCGCTCCTTGATCCGTCAGCGCGAACTCGAACGTTCACGGTTCGCGAGGCTGTGTGGTTGTCGGGGCCGGAAATGGGGTCGACCATGCAAAAACGCGTCGACGAGGGCGGATTGGCAGCGTTCGCCCACAGTCTCCATTCACGTCGTGGCACGCTTGCCCTCCCCAAGTTGCCCGCCAGGCGCTGGTTCGGCCGATCCGTCGTTGTCGACCAGGACAGGGTGCTTGATATCGAGGACCGCCATAGGCAGAGCAGTTCCGCTCATGCGGCCCTCTTCGTCGAGCTGGACCGCTACGTCGAGGTGCTCGCATCGCGCATCACGGACAGCCTTCGCTCCGCCTGATCGGCGTTGGCACCTTCCGTCGATGCCTGTACAATGGCGCCTGGGGAAATGAACGCGCTTTGGGGGCGCGTGATCTACGAACGACTACGTCGTGTGGGTCTTCGGCATCCCTGATTCCGAGACGGGAAGCTGGGGAGCCTCATGGAGATCACGGTTATCGTGCCGACCTTCAACGAGGCCCCGAACGTCGTGGAGTTGGTCCGGCGAGTGGCCGACGCCACCCGCGGCCTGGACGCCGAGATGATCTTCGTCGACGACAGCACCGACGACACCCCCGATGTCATTCGTGCTGTGTCCGCTGATTCCCCTATCCCGATTCGGCTGATCCATCGTGAGCGCGCAACGGGTGGCCTCGGGGGCGCTGTGGTCGAGGGTTTCGAAGCCGCCGCATCGACGGCCTGTCTGGTGATGGATGGCGATCTTCAGCATCCTCCGGAGAAGATCCCGGCGATGCTGGAGATCTTGCGGCGGGGAGATGCTGACGTGGTCGTTGCTTCGCGGTACATCGGCGATGGCACAGCCCAAGGATTGGCCGACCGAACCCGCGTCGCGGTATCGCGGGCATCGACCGCCCTCACGCGGGCCATGTTCCCTGTGCGCCTCAAAGAGGTGTCGGATCCCATGACCGGATTCTTCCTGATCGATCGGACGCGGGTCGACCTCGGCGGCCTGCAGCCGCGGGGCTTTAAGATCCTGCTCGAGATCTTGGCGCGAAAGCCGCTTCGCGTCGTGGAGGTGCCGTTTCATTTCGCGGACCGTCACGCGGGCGAATCGAAGGCTTCCTTCGCACAGGGCATGCACTTCCTGACGCAGCTCGCTGCTCTGCGCTTCGGAAAGATGTCTCTGTTCGCAGTCATCGGCGGGCTTGGGGCTCTCGTCAACATTGCGATCGTGTGGGCGCTCACCCAGGTGGGCTTGGACTACATCGTCGCGGCAGTGATTGCCGCCGAGGTCACCATCATCGGCAACTTTCTGCTCATTGAGCGTTTCGTTTTCCAAGACATGCGCAACGAGGCGTCCGGAGTGTGGTCGAGGTTTGCGAAGTCCTTCGGCTTCAACAATGCGGAGGCGTTGGTACGGATACCGATCATGGCGCTCCTCGTGACGAACTGGCACATCTCTGTAGTGATCGCCACCGCCGTCACGCTGGCCGCGGCCTTCATCGTCCGGTTCGTCTTCCATGCCCTCGTCGTATACGCACCCAAGCGAACGGAAGTCCCGGACTCTGTGCGGGCCGCGGTCGAGGAACTTGACCGCCAAGCGTTGGCGCCGGGCGAGCTCTGAACAATTTGGCCGCGAGGTCGCCGCAAGCCCGATAGTCCCCGACCGTCCCATACCGAAGTCGCGCTGTTCAAATTCCCAGGAGGCTGCATGTCGATTGAGACGAGTGGGGAGGTCAAGCGGGCTGGGCGTCTCCATGTCCTGCGTCCCGTCGGCGGCAGCGCAGCGGCACGGATGCTGGTGCTCCCGATCAGCGCGATCCTGGGGATCTTCGTCACCCGGCTGATCATCGACAACTACGGCCAGGCGTCGTACGCGCAGTACATGCTGCTCGTCGGGATCGCAGCGCTCATCCCGTTCGCCGACCTGGGGATCTCGGCATCGATCATGAACTCGGTGGCGGCCGCGGACGATCCGCGCTCGGACGCCATGTGCGCGGCACACTCATCACCTGCATGCGCATTCTTGCGGGATCCGCGAGCGTGCTCATTTCGATCTCCCTCATCCTGACGTTGTCGGGGTCCTGGGAGACCATCCTCGGCGCGGGCCTGCATGGAGGGTCAGCGGCAACCTCGCCGCCGGTCTGTGCCTTATCACGTTCGCCCTGTCGATGCTGGTCGGCTTCGGTCAACGGATCCTGATCAGGACTCGGGCTGAACTTCGTCTCGATTCTTGTCGGCGGCGCTTCAGACCCCGATCGTCCTCTCCACGCTTCGTTGCTGCGCTGATCCTCGACGTCGACCTGGGACCGTACGTGGCGGTCGTCTCCTATGCGCGCTGATCGTCACCGGTGCGATCTCCCTGGGCCTCGCGAACCGACGGTGCGCCCGATCCTCGGCGAGGCCTTCCGTGCGGCGTGGCGCCCGTGGGCGATCCGAGGGCGAGCGTGTCTTCGACACTGCGTGGCCGATGCTCGTGCAGATGATCGCGCTTCCGCTGGCGATGCAGTCGAACCGGCTGATTCTGAGCCACGTCTCGAGCGTCGATGAACTCGCGACCTACTCGCTCGCGTCTCAGATGTACAACCCGATCTTCTCGGTGTCGATCGCGGCGAGTATGGCCCTCTGGCCGGTATTCGCTCGGGCGAGGTCGCGAGGTGAATCGGACGTCTCGCCGCGCATGACTTTCGCTCATGTTCGGCGCGCTTGACCCTGGTCGCTGTCACGGCGATCTCTCTCGTATCGGGATTCCTCGCGGATATCGCATCGGGCGGAACGATCACGCTCCCGCTGGGTCTGCTCCTCGCCTTCTCGCGCTCATGATCGTCCAGGCGATGAAGAGCCCACTGGGCATGTTCATGACGGACGCGAAGGGACTTCGTTTCCAGGCCTACATGGTGGTGCTGATGCTTCCTGTCAACGTCGGACTGTCCATCGTGCTCGCGCAGTCTCTCGGCGCGGTCGGGCCGGTGATCGGCTCGATCGTCGGCGTCGTTGTCTTCCAGCTGCTCGCGAACTGGATCTACGTCGCACGCGCCGAGCGCCGAGTGCGCGGACGAACAGCGGGCGCGGCGTCAATCGGCCGTGACGCTCTCGCCGGAGGTCAACCGTGCGGCGTGAACTGCCCCGCGCCATGAAGTCCCACTCCTCAGCCGCGCGCTGCGCGCGACGACCGACGGCATGCATGGACTCGCCTGAGGCCAGCCGTGCGGCGAGAGCCTCGTAGGCGTCTGCGACATCGTCCCAGCGGAAGGCCTCGCGTGCGCGGTCGCGACTGCGCACGCCCATCTCGCTCACGAGCGCCGGAGTCGGTCTCGACCGCGGTGAACTGCCGTGACAGCTCGTCAGCGGTGCCGAAGAACCACGCCTGTTCGGCGAGCGTCTCGCGGTTGAAGCCCACGTCGTAGGCGATGACGGCTGTTCCGGCGCCCATGGCGCGCAGCAGTGAGGGGTTCGTTCCACCGACGGAGTGTCCGTGCACATACGTGAACGCGTGGAAGTAGAGCGCGTCGAGCAGATCCTGGTCGAAGACGCCGCCGAGGAAGATGATGCGCTCGTCGCCGTCTGCCGCGCGATGGATCGCCTGCGTGTACTCCGCGCTGTAGGGAGCCGACCCGACGACCACGAGCGGCTTCTTGGCGCGGCTGTTGCGGTAGCCCTCGACGATCTCGAGCACGTGATTCTCGGGCTCGAATCGCGCGACGACGAGGTGGTAGCCGTCGGGCTCGAGGTCCGAGCTTGCGGATGCCCTGCGTGGGCGCGGACTCCATGATCGGGGCGCCGTAGCGGATCAGCTCGGTCGGCACCCCGAACTGATGGGTGTAGTAGTCGGCGATGCCGGGAGCATCCGCGATCAGGGCATCCGCACCGCGGACGCCGAATTCCTCTGCCCACCGGTAGTAGGCCTTGCCTCGCGCGCCCCACTTCGATCGCGCGCCACTCGAGCCCATCCATGTGAAGTGCGATGGGGATGCCGCGGGCACGCAGCAGCGGGAGGAACGGCGAGTTCGCGGCATTGAAGACGAAGGCGGCGTCTGGACGGCGTCCGGTGATCGCGTGCAGGGTCGAGAAGCCGGTGTGGCTGAGGGTCTCGAGCTGCTTCTGCGACAGGGCCGGCAGGTGCACGACGTCCATGCCGAGGTAGGTGCTCTCGCGACTCTCGGAGCCTCGCGTGTACACCGTGACACGGTGACCGCGCTCGACGAGTCGACGCCCGACCTCTTCGACCGCCGTCTCGAATCCGCCGTAGGCAGCGGGCACGCCGCGGGTCCCCATCATCGCGATGGTGAGCTGCTTGGTGGCTGTCCGCTCGGGGCGATCGGTGCCGCCCGGGGATGGACTCGATCGGCGGCGCTTCGCCGGGAACCGCGGGCTGCAGGCCCGATCGAGTTCGTCGACTGCGGTCGCGGCCGTTTCCCGCCGCATGTGATCGATCGACATCAGTAGGCACCGTTCGGTCGGAGCATGACCTTGACGGTCCGCCACATGATCATGAGGTCGTTCATGACGGACCAGTTCTCGACGTAGCGCAGGTCGAGGCGCACGCTCTCGTCCCACGAGAGGTCGCTGCGGCCGCTGACCTGCCAGAGGCCGGTGATGCCGGGCTTGATGTACAGGCGGCGGAAGACGGTCCCGTCGTAGGCCGTGACCTCGCTGGGCAGCGGGCGGACGGGGACCTACGACGCTCATCTCGCCGACCAGCACGTTCCAGAACTGCGGCAGCTCGTCGATCGAGTACCGGCGGAGAATCGCTGCCGACCCGGGTGACCCGCGGGTCGTCCTTGCAGCTTGAACAGCGGTCCCGAGCCCTCGTTCGCTCGCAGCAGCGCCGCGAGCTCCTGCTTCGGCGGTCGGTGCGCATCGACCGGAACTTCAGCATCGCGGAACTCGCGGCCGTCGCGGCCGACGCGCTTCTGCGAGAAGAAGACCGGCCCGCGCGAGTCGAGGGCGATGGCGAGCGCGATGAACGGCACGAACGGAGCGAAGAGGATCAGCGCGATGCTGGCGACGCCGATGTCGAGCGCGCGCTTGAGCATGTGCTGGCCGCCCTCGAAGTCGGGGATCTTCACGTGGATGAGCGGCAGCCCGTCGACCTGGCGCAGCGAGATGCGCGGGCCCGGCGACATCCGTCAGCCGGCTCGAGAGGACCAGCTCGGCGGCCGTGCCCTCGAGCTGCCAGCTCAGCCGCTTGACGAAGTCGGGATCGTCCTCCGGTCGGCTCGGCCACGATGATCGCGTCGGCGCCGAGCTCGTTCGCGGTCTGCGGCGACGGTGTGCAGGCTGCCGACGACGGTGTACGTGCGACCGTCGACTTCGAGCGCGTCCGGAGTCGATTCGTCGATGGTCGCACCGACGACGAGGTAGCCCGACTTGCCGTTCGCCTGCAAGCGTGCTGATCACGTACTCGACGTCATCGCGGCGCCCGACGACGACGGCCCGCGAGACGTAGTGTCCGAACGCGCGCTGCCTCGTGAGCCACTGGCGCCAGGACCATCGGTTGATGAGGAGTCCGAGCAGGCCGACGGGCAGTGCCAGCACGAGCTGCATCCGGATGCCCTGCCACTGGAAGATCACGAAGGCGATGGCGAGGATGCCGAAGGCGAGGCCCGTCGCGTGCACGACGCGCTTGTATTCGGTGGCTCCCGCGCCGGCGATGGACGAGTCCCGGGTGTGGAAGGACGCCAGCATGACCAGCCAGGTGGCAGCTGAGACGACCGGGATTCGAGCGATGATCCAGGGGTCAGCGAGGAGGAGCTCCGCATCCAGCAGCTGTATCTGGATGAGAGATGTCAGGACCGCGGCTGCGATGACGATGATGACGTCGGTCAGTTGGAGATGACGCCGGTATCGGCGTTCCCAGAGGCGACGTCTCTCCAGCGTCGGAGTGACTCGAGGGGTGAAGCCGACGCGCGGAAGCGTGTCGTTCACCCGTGGTGCCGCTATCGGCGCGAACGGGGGCGCGCCCATCACCGTTGACGCGATTGCGTCCTCCACCGACGTCACGGCCTGATCCCCAAGCGCGCGAACGCGCATCCCCAAAGCGTCATTCTTTTCCCCATGTACCCCAGCCGCGGGCCCAAATCCCACGTCGACGTCAGCTGAGCATCCGTCTCCCGGCCCTAATCGGGAGAGTCGCCACCGGTACCCCGTCCGGTGTTGGCGAGCGCTGCTCAGCTCGTCGTGGAGTCCACCCTACTTCGCCACAGCGCCTGGGGGAAGCGTTTCTCAACGGTTGGCGAACATGTCGGTAACGGCCCTGTAACGGTTCCTCGATTGAGGCTGACCGTCCGAAGTGAGGGAACGAAAAAGGCCCCTCCCCAGTAGAAGCCTGAAGAAGGGCCAGTGGCTCCGACGGGCGTCGATCCCGTGACCTCACGATTTTCAGTCGTGCGCTCTACCAACTGAGCTACAGAGCCAACGCGGGGGATGCCGAAGCATCCACCCGCGTCCTAGACGAAAGGCCCTCTGAAAACAAAGGGCCCGTCGCTTAGAAGCGACCCTGACGGGACTTGAACCCGCGACCTCCGCCGTGACAGGGCGGCACGCTAACCAACTGCGCTACAGGGCCATGCATATTCAGTTGTATTTTCGGCTGGGTGACCCCAACGGGATTCGAACCCGTGCTACCGCCGTGAAAGGGCGGCGTCCTAGGCCGCTAAACGATGGGGCCGAAATGAACCCCTGGCTCATCGCCCGGCGCTCACGCTTACCGACACTCGAGCATACGCAATCCCTGCCGAAACCGCCAATCGAGGGCGCGTCCCCCTGGAAAACCGCCCGAGATGGGCGCACGATGGAGGTCCAGCCCCCGATCTGGCGAACGGCTGTCAGCGTACAGGCAACCCTTGCGCCTGTGACTCACGTTGCTAGTGTGAACAGAGTTGTCCCGATCTGGGGAGGTACGCGTGGAGCCCGAAGACGCGCTCGAGGATTGCGGCTGCGCGCCCAGTCCCCGAGAGCGTCGAGCCCTCTGGCCCTCGATCAGCCGCCGCACGGCGCTCGGCCTCGGCGTCATCGGTGCCGTCGGCGATCGCCGCTCTCACCGGGCCCCTTCTCTCGCCGGCGTTCGCCGCCGACTACCCCTCGTGGGACGACGTGCAGGCTGCGCGGGCGAACGAGGCGGCGAAGGCGCAGGAAGTCCAGCGGATCCAGGGACTCATCGCAGGTCTGACCGCCGAGGTGAGCCGCACGCAGGCTGAGGCCGAGCGACTCGCCGGCGAGTTCTACGTCGCGCAGCAGGAGTACTTCGATGCGTCCCAGCGCGCCGACCAGCTTCAGCAGCAGGCCGACGACCAGGGCACGAAGGCGGTGGATGCCGCCAACAAGGCCGGCCGCGTCGCCGTCCCAGCTCTATCGCAACGGCGGCGACGACACGTCGCTCGAGCTGTTCTTCGCGGGGTCTGCAGCCTCGGCCGACGACCTGCTCGCGCGGCTCGGAACGATGGACCAGCTCATCGACCGCAACCAGGCCGTCTACGCCGACGCGATCACCGCCCGCGATTCGGCGCAGAGCCTGAGCGACCAGGCCGTCGTCGCTCGCGACGAGCGCGATCGCCTGCAGCAGGTCGCCGAGCAGAAGATGGTCGAGGCCCAGGCGGCCGCCGATGCCGCACAGGCGGCGCTCGTCGAAGAGCAGGGGCACCGCGTCGAGCTCGAGGCCCAGCTCGCCGCACTCCAGGACCAGACCGCGCAGACGATCGCCGGCTACCAGGCCGGTGTCGAGGCGGCGCGCAAGGCGAAGGAAGAGGCCGAACGCCGCGCCCGCGAAGAGGCCGAGCGCCTTGCCCGCGAGGCGGCGGCCGCGGCGCGCAGCCGCGGCGGCGGCGGCGGCGGCGGAGGCGGCGGCGGAGGCGGCGGAGGCGGCGGAAACGGCGGCGCCGTCGTCGGATCCGGCTGGGCGCGCCCGTCGTCCGGGCGCCGCACGTCAGGCTACGGCCCGCGCTCGCAGCAGTGCGGCAACGGCTACTGCTCGACGAGCTTCCACTACGGCGTCGACCTCGCCTCGGGGTGCGGCTCGGCGATCTACGCGGCGCACAGCGGCCGAGTGGTGTACGCCGGCCGGCAACGGCGGCTACGGCAACTACATCAAGATCGATCACGGCGGCGGCATCGGCACCGGCTACGGCCACATCCAGAACGGCGGCATCCTCGTCGGCAACGGCCAGTCCGTGAACGCCGGACAGCTGATCGCCTACGAGGGCAACACCGGAAACTCCTTCGGCTGCCACGTCCACTTCGAGACGTACGTGAACGGCTACCCCGTGAACCCCATCTACTTCATGGCCGACCGGGGCATCTCGGTCTGACGTCCGATCCCGACGTCGTGAACGACGAAGGGACGGATGCCGCGGCACTCGTGCTGAGCGCCGGCGAAGCATCCGCCCCTCCGGTGTGAAGCTGTCTACAGAGTCGACGGGGCGACGCCCTCGCCCTGGGTCGCCGTCTGGCCCTCGTGCTCCTTGAAGCGGTCGAACGCCTCGCTGACGAGGCGCTCCGCCTCGGCGGCGTCGGCCCAGTCGTCGACCTTGACCCACTTGCCGGGCTCGAGGTCCTTGTAGTGCTCGAAGAAGTGGGTGATCTCCTTCTGCGTGTACTCGTTGATGTCGCCGACGTCCTGGATGTGCGCCCAGCGCGGGTCCTTGGCGAGCACGGCGACGACCTTGTCGTCGCCGCCGGCCTCGTCGCTCATCTTGAGGACGCCGACGGGGCGGACGCTCGCGAGGATGCCGGGCGCGAGGTCGTGGTCGAGCAGGACCAGCACGTCGAGCGGGTCGCCGTCCTCGCCGAGCGTGTTCTCGAAGAACCCGTAGTTGGTGGGGTAGCCCATCGGCGTGTAGAGGATCCGGTCGAGGAAGACGCGGCCGGTGCCGTGGTCGACCTCGTACTTGATCTTGCTGTTGCGCGGGATCTCGATGACGGCGTCGTACGCGCCCATAGTGGGTACTCCTTCGAAGACGTGGGGATGCCTCGCCCAGCCTAGCCGGGGCGCGCCTGCCGAGCTCAGGAAGAACTCGGCTCGCGAGGGTCGGGCCGTTCGGGAGGCGCAGCTCGCTCCTGAGCGCTCCGCCGCGCGTCGTACCGTGGACGCGTGACGCATCGCCCAGGCTCGATCCCGCTGTCGCCGAGGTGCGCCGTGCCGTGCGCGCGGCCACTCGCCGCCGACACGACCGTGGTCGTGGCTCTCTCCGGCGGCGCGGACTCGCTCGCGCTGGCAGCGGCGGTGGCCTTCGAAGCGCCGAAGGCCGGGGTCACTGCGGTCGCGGTCACGATCGACCACGGGCTGCAGGAGGGATCGGCGGATGTCGCGGCCGCCGCCGCCGCGCAGGCCCGAGGCCTCGGGCTCGAGGCCCGGGTCGTGCAGGGTCGACGTGGGTGCGGACGGCGGCCCGGAGGCGGCCGCACGCGCCGCGCGCTATGCGGCACTGCGAGCCGAGGCCGTCGCGCAGGGCGCGTCGGCCGTGCTGACGGGCCACACGCTCGACGATCAGGCCGAGACGGTGCTTCTGGGTCTCGCCCGCGGATCGGGTGCGGCGAGCCTGCAGGGCATGGCGCCCGTGTCGGACCTCGGCGACGGGTGTCGCGCTGGTGCGCCCGCTGCTCGGCGTGAAGCGGGCGGTGACGCTCGCCGCGTGCGCGGCCGGGCGGCCTCCAGCCGTGGACCGATCCGCACAACTCCGACCCCGCGTACGCGCGGGTGCGCGTCCGGCATCGGGTGCTGCCGGTGCTCGAGGCCGAACTCGGGCCGGGCGTCGCCGAGGCGCTCGCCCGCACGGCCGAGCAGCTGCGTGAGGACGCAGCGGCGTTCGACGAGATGATCGACGAGACGATCGAGGACATCGTCGAGCACGCCGAAGCGGGCATCTCGGTGTCGGTGCCGGCGCTGGCGGCCAACCCTGCGGCGCTGCGCCACCGCATCATCCGGCACGTCGTCGCCGCCGAGTTCGGGCAGAGCCTCACGCGCGCCCAGACGCTCGAGGTCGCGCGACTCGTCACCGACTGGTCGGGCCAGGGCCCCATCGACCTCCCCGGCTGCACGGCGCGACGGGTCGGCATCCGGCTCGAGCTCACCGCGCGAGCGCTGACCCCGGCGGGCTCCCAGCGCGCACGCCCATAGACTCGGGGCATGCGTGCGGCCGACATCCAGAGCGACATCACCGACATCCTCCTCACGGAGGAGCAGATCCGGGAGAAGCTCCAGGAGGTCGCCGATCAGGTGGCCGCCGATTACGAGGGCAAGGACCTCATCCTCGTCGGCGTGCTCAAGGGCGCGGTCATGGTGATGGCCGACTTCTCGCGGGCGCTCCCCTTCCCCGTGCCGATCGACTGGATGGCCGTCTCGTCGTACGGCGCCGGCACCAAGTCCAGCGGTGTGGTGCAGATCCGCAAGGACCTCGACACCGACATCCACGACAAGCACATCCTGATCGTCGAGGACATCATCGACTCGGGCCTGACCCTCAGCTGGCTCCTCGACAACTTCGCGTCGCGGGGAGCGGCATCCGTCGAGGTCTTCGCCCTTCTCCGCAAGCCGGATGCCGCGAAGGTGCACGTCGAATGCCGCTATGTCGGCTTCGAGATCCCGAACGAGTTCGTCATCGGCTACGGCCTGGACTACGCCGAGAAGTACCGCAATCTCCGCGACGTCGCGGTGCTCGCGCCGCACGTCTACGCCTGACGCGCGTCGCGGCTTACGCCGCGGGCGCGCTTCGCTACGCTCGCTGGCGCTCGCTGCTCACAACCGCTCGTCCGGCGTAAGCCTGGCGGCTTACGCCGTGGGCGTGTTTCGATACGCTCGCTGGCGCTCGCTACTCAACAACCGATTCGCCCACGGCGTAAGCCTGGCGGCTTACGCCGTGGGCGAATGCACAGATTCGTCATAGGTGCCTCGCGATACCCTGATCCAACCGTCGCCGCCCCCGTCGGCTGTGCGTCGGCTCGCTGACGAAGGGAACGGGCTCCGCCCGCACCATGGACATCAAGAAGATCACTCGCAACCCGCTCTTCTACGTGCTGATGATCGGGTTCCTCCTCGTGGTGGGCTTCTCCCTCATCTCGAGCCTTGGCGGCGCCAAGCAGATCTCGACCCAAGAGGGCCTGAAGCTGCTCGACGGCGGCACCGTGACCGAGGTCACCAACACCGACGGCGACCAGCGCGTCGACATGAAGCTCTCCGAGGAGTACGAGGGCGCGACCGACGTGCAGTTCTACTACGTGCAGGCGCGCGCCGACGAGGTGGTCGAGGCGGTCGACGCCGCCCAGCCGAGCGACGGCTTCAACGACGCGGTCCCGCGCTCGACGTGGTTCGACGGCTTCATCTCGCTCTTCCTCCCGATCCTGCTGCTCGGCCTGCTCTTCTGGTTCCTGCTCTCGAGCGCCCAGGGCGGCGGCAGCAAGGTCATGCAGTTCGGCAAGTCGCGCGCGAAGCTCGTGACCAAGGAGTCGCCGACCGTCACGTTCGGCGACGTCGCGGGCTCCGACGAGGCCATCGAAGAGATGCAGGAGATCAAGGACTTCCTGAAGGACCCGACGAAGTTCCAGAACGTCGGCGCCCGCATCCCGAAGGGCGTGCTGCTGTACGGCCCTCCCGGAACCGGCAAGACGCTTCTCGCCCGCGCCGTCGCCGGCGAGGCGGGCGTTCCCTTCTACTCGATCTCGGGCTCGGACTTCGTCGAGATGTTCGTCGGCGTCGGCGCCTCGCGCGTCCGCGACCTGTTCAACCAGGCCAAGGAGAGCGCTCCGGCCATCATCTTCATCGACGAGATCGACGCCGTCGGACGCCACCGCGGCGCCGGCATGGGCGGCGGTCACGACGAGCGCGAGCAGACGCTCAACCAGATGCTCGTCGAGATGGACGGCTTCGACCCCAAGGCGAACGTCATCGTCATCGCCGCGACCAACCGTCCCGACATCCTCGACCCGGCGCTGCTGCGTCCCGGTCGCTTCGACCGCCAGATCGGCGTCGACGCCCCTGACCTCAAGGGTCGCAAGCAGATTCTCGAGGTGCACGGCCGCGGCAAGCCGCTCGCTCCGGGAGTCGACCTCGAAGTCGTCGCGCGCAAGACGCCCGGCTTCACGGGTGCCGACCTCGCCAACGTCCTCAACGAGGCCGCGCTGCTCACGGCCCGCTCGAACGCCCAGCTCATCGACAACCGTGCGCTCGACGAGGCGATCGACCGCGTCATCGGCGGTCCGCAGCGTCGCACGCGCGTGATGAAGGACAAGGAGAAGCTCATCACCGCCTACCACGAGGGCGGACACGCTCTCGCGGCGGCGGCGATGAACCACACCGACCCCGTGACGAAGATCACGATCCTGCCCCGCGGCAAGGCGCTCGGCTACACGATGGTGCTGCCGCTCGATGACAAGTACTCCATCACCCGCAACGAGCTGCAGGACCAGCTCGCGTACGCGATGGGCGGCCGCGTCGCGGAGGAGATCGTGTTCCACGACCCCACCACGGGCGCGTCGAACGACATCGAGAAGGCGACGAGCATCGCCCGCAAGATGGTCACCGAGTACGGCATGACGACGGATGTCGGACCCATCAAGCTCGGATCGTCCTCGGGCGAGGTCTTCATGGGTCGCGACATGGGCCACGGCCGCGACTTCTCGGAGCGCGTCGCGGAGCGGGTCGATGCAGAGGTGCGCGCGCTCATCGAGCAGGCCCACAACGAGGCCTACGAGGTGATCAACGCCAACCGCGAGGTTCTCGACCGGCTGGCGCTTGCGCTCCTCGAGAAGGAGACGCTCGATCACCTCGAGCTCGCCGAGATCTTCCGCGACGTCAAGCGGCTCCCGCCGCGCCCGCAGTGGCTCTCGAGCGAGGATCGTCCCGTCTCGACGCAGCCGCCGGTCGACGTGCCCCAGCGGCGCGACGAGGCCGGGCTCGCAGCATCCGTCGAGGCGGAAGAGCCGGCCGCCGAGAAGGCGACCCGTCGCCGCCCGACCGGGCAGGCGCGACCCGCGACCGCGTAGGCTCGGCCCGTGGCCGTCGATCGTGACCGCGTGGCGTCGCTCGTCCGCGAACTCCTCGAAGCGATCGGGGAGGATCCCGACCGTCCGGGGCTGAAGGCCACGCCCGGCCGCGTGGCCGACGCGTACGGCGAGTTCTTCTCCGGCGTCGGGCAGGACCCGATGGCGCCGCTCGCGCACACGATCTCGGTCTCGCACGGTCCCGCCCCCGAGACGTCCCCGTCGGGGGCGGTGATGCTGCGCGACATCCAGTTCCGCTCGGTGTGCGAGCACCACCTGCTGCCCTTCCGGGGCAAGGCGCACATCGCGTACTTCCCCGACGACCGCGTCGTCGGCCTCGGCGCACTGCCGAAGGTCGTCGAGGTGCTCGCGTCGCGCCCGCAGGTGCAGGAGCGCCTCGGCGAGCAGATCGCCGACGCGATCCACGATGCCCTCGACACTCGGGGGGTGCTGGTCGTGCTCGACGCGTCGCACGAGTGCGTCACGATGCGGGGCGACCGCCAGCCCGACGCCTCGACGGTGACGATCGCGGCGCGCGGCGAACTCGCCGATCCGGCGGCGCGTGCCGAGCTGATCGCACTCATCGGCGCCGGCAGACGGTGACGGCGGGCGCGATGCAGTGCCTCGTCATGGGGATCGTCAACGTCACGCCCGACTCCTTCAGCGACGGCGGGCTCTTCCTCGCGGCCGATGCGGCGATCGCCCACGGCCTCGCACTTCGGGCAGAGGGCGCCGCGATGCTCGACGTCGGAGGCGAGTCCACCCGCCCGGGCGCGCAGCGCGTCGACCCCTCGATCGAACGGCAGCGGGTGCTTCCCGTCGTCCGGTCTCTCGCCGAGGCGGGCGCCACCGTCAGCATCGACACGATGAACGCCTCGACGGCCATCGCCGCGGTCGAGGCGGGAGCGCGCATCGTCAACGACGTGTCGGGCGGGCTCGCCGACCCCGACATGCTCGCCGCGGTGGCGGGCACGGATGCCGAGATCGTCGTGCAGCACTGGCGCGGGCATTCCGCCGACATGTACGCCGGGGCGACGTACGACGACATCGTCGCGGAGGTCGTCGGCGAGCTGGAACGCCGCGTCGAAGCCGCCGTCGCCGCCGGCATCCCCGCCGAGCGGGTCATCATCGACCCGGGCATCGGATTCGGCAAGAAGGGCGCCCAGAACTGGGCGGTGCTGCACGGGATGCCGCGCCTGGCGGCACTCGGCCATCGGGTGCTGGTGGGGACGAGCCGCAAGCGGTTCCTGGTCGAGACCCTCGAAGCGCGCGGGGCGAGAGGCATCCGCGCCCGTCTCGACCTCGCGACCGCGGTCACGAGCGTTCTGGCCGCCGAGGCGGGAGCATGGGCCGTGCGCGTGCACGACGTCGCCGCGACCGTCGATGCGCTCGATGTCGCGGCGCAGTGGAAGAGTGGATCGACATGGACTTCGTAGACGAGATCACCATCACGGGCATCCGCGCGTACGGGTTCCACGGCGTGTACCCCGACGAGAAGCGCGACGGGCAGGAGTTCATCGTGGACGCTCAGCTCTTCGTCTCGACCGCCCGCGCCGCCGAAACCGATGACGTCGCCGACACCGTGCACTACGGCGAGCTCGCCGAGGCGATCGCCGGCGATCGTGTCGGGCGACCCGGTCGACCTCATCGAGACGCTCGCGAGCCGCATCGCCGATGCCGTGCTCGCCCATGATCTCGTGCAGATGACGCGCATCACGGTGCACAAGCCGTCGGCTCCGATCGCCGTCCCGTTCGCGGACGTCGCGGTGACCGTCAACCGGACGAAGGCCGGACGATGAACCGCCGTCTCGCCGAGGGGTTCAAGGGCGTCGTCCGAGTCGACCCCGCGCAAGCCGGTCGCCGCGGTCGTGGCTCTCGGCTCGAATCTCGGCGATCGCGCCGAGACGATCCGGTCGGCCGTGATCGACCTGGCGCGACTGCCGCTCGTGGACGACGTGCGCGTCGCTGACGTCATCGAATCCGTCGCGCTCAGACCAGAGGGCCCGGATGCCGATGCCCCCGCGTATCTCAACACCGTGGCGCTCGTCACGACGAGGCTCGCGCCGTCCGTCCTGCTCGCGTACCTGCACGCGATCGAGGTGCGCCACGGCCGCGAGCGGACCGAGCGCTGGGGCGATCGGACGCTCGACCTCGATCTCATCGCGTACGGCGACGCCCGCAGCGACACCGCCGACGCTGCAGCTGCCGCACCCGCGCGCAGCCGAGCGCGACTTCGTCCTCGCACCCTGGCTCATCCTCGATCCCGACGCGGAGCTGCCCGGCGCCGGGCGCGTCGACGAGCTGCTCCGCCGGCTGAGAGCCGCTTCGTGAAGCGGACCGGCGCCGGCGTCCTCGCCGCCGCGGGCGCGATCGGCGTCGCCGCCGGGTTCCTCGTGGACCAGGTGCTGACCGCGGCCGGGCGGCCCACGTTCGTGCCGGGCGTGACGCTCCCGATCCTGCTCGTGCTGCTGGGCGGCTTCGTGATCGTCCTCGCCCTCCCGATCCGCCGAGCGACGCGCGGAACCACGGGCGCTCGTCCCGTCGATCCGTTCCGGGCCCTCCGGATCGCGATGCTCGCGAAGGCCTCGAGCATCGTCGGCTCCGCGTTCGCCGGGATTCGGCGCAGGGCTCGCGCTCTTCCTCGTGACAAGGCCCGTGACGCCCATCGGTAGGCTCATGGGGCGCAGTGATCGCGACGATCGTGTGCGGCGCGCTGCTCGTCGTCGCCGGACTCGTCGCCGAGCACCTGTGCACCATCCGGAAGGACGACGATGACGAACAACCCGGCGACCCCGGTCCCGGATTCGACGCCCACTCGCACTGAGGCCGGTCCCGCAGAAGCGTGGGGTCCGGTGCCCGACGTCGACGCCCGCTCCGCGCCGCTCGAGCCGAGTGACGGCGTGCAGACGGATGCGGCTGCGCCTGTGCCCGTCGATGAGGTCGAGGCCCCGGCATCCTTGGACGAGGCCGAACAAGCGGCATCCCTCGATCACGGCACGTATGGGCGCCTGATCGAGCCGCGCTCGCCCAACCGGCTGGCCCTCGAGCAGGGCAGGTGGCACCAGATCTCGCGCAAGTACATGTGGGTGCAGCTGATCTCGTCGGGGACGATGCTGCTGCTCGTCGTCGTGGCGATGCTGGTGCTGGCGCTCGGGCTCGAGCAGCGGTGGGCGCTCATCCCCGGCGGGATCTTCAGCGCCATCCTCATCTGGACCATGGCGATCCTCCCGCGGCAGGTGCGGGCCATCGGGTATCAGCTGCGCCGCGACGACCTCGTCTTCCGTCGCGGCATCCTGTGGCAGCGGATGGTCGCGGTGCCGTACGGCCGCATGCAGCTCGTCGACATCACGCACGGTCCGCTCGACCGAGGGTTCGGCATCGCCCAGCTCAAGTTCGTCACGGCGGCCGCCACGACGGGTGTGACGATCCCCGGTCTCGAGCAGACGACCGCCGAGACGCTGCGCGACCATCTGGTGACCGTCGCCGAGAGCCGCCGGACCGGGCTGTGACCGAGCCCGTTCCGCCCTCCGGGGAGTCCGGCGTGCTGCCGGAGCCTTCAAGACCCTCGACAGAGGACGCCGGCCTGCCGGCCGGGCGTCTCCGGCTGAGACGCTGCCGGCACCGGCTCCACGGAGCGGGGAGGCCTCGGTCGTCGCGCCGCCGCAGGCGCTCGTGCGCTCGCCGCATGAGCGACGGGGAGTGGCACCGGCTGCACCCGCTCACCCCGCTGCTGCGCGGCGGCCTGTTCCTCGTCGTCGTGATCGGCATCATCGTCGCGAATCTCCGCGACCGCCTCGTGTTCCTCTTCCTCCCGGCGTTCGCCCCGGACATCCCGGCCGAGGAGCTGGAGGAATTCGAGGGATCGGGCGATCCGATCGACTTCATCGTCGCCAACAACCTGTACCTGGCGGCGGGCATCGCCGTGCGTGATCGTCCTCCTGGCGCTCGACGGCGATCTTCTATCTCTCGTGGCGCTTCCACACCTTCCGGATCACCGGCGACGACGTCGAGGTGCGCAGCGGCATCCTGTTCCGCACGCAGCGCCGCGCCCCGCTCGACCGGGTCCAGGGCGTCAATCTGACGCGGCCGATGCTCGCCAGGCTCGCCGGCATGGCGAAGCTCGAAGTGGTCGGGGCCGGCACGGACTCGAACGTGAAGCTCGAATACCTGTCGACGGTCAACGCCGAGGCCGTGCGGGCCGACATCCTGCGTCTCGCGTCCGGGCGGCGGCTCGGCGAGGCGCATTCGGGTGCCGCGGCGAATGGACGCACGCGCATGGGGGCGCTGACCGACACCGTCTCGCGGGGCATCACCGGACTCATCGAGGGGGACGAGGCCCCGATCGAGGTGCCGGAATCGGTCGTCCACATCCCCGTGCTCCGGCTCATCGTGTCGCACGTCATCAGCCCCGCGACAGTGGGGCTGATGTTCGGGATCGCGGCGATCGCGATCGGGTCGGCGTTCGGCACGCCCTGGCTGCTCATCGGCATGGTGCCCGCCGTCATCGGCTTCGTGGCGTACTGGATCCGCTCGATCGTGCGGAGCCTGCGCTACTCGATCGCGCCCACTCCCGACGGCGTGCGGATCACCTTCGGCCTGCTCACCACGATCACCGAGATCGTGCCGCCCGGACGTGTCCACGCGGTCGAGGTCTCGCAGTCGGTGCTGTGGCGGGGGTTCGGCTGGTGGACGGTGCGCATCAGCCGGCTGACGGGGCGCAGCCTCAGCGATTCCAACAACGACCAGTTCACGACGGTGCTTCCGGTCGGCACTCTGCTCGACGTCGAGCGCGTGCTGCGGCTGATCCTGCCCGGCGTCGACGAGGACGACTGGCCGGTCATCGTGCGGCAGGGCATCCTCGGCCCCGAGCAGGACGACCCGTTCACCGACACTCCGCGGCGCGCGCGCCTCCTTCGGCCGCTGTCGTGGAAGCGCAACGGGTTTCGCATGACCCGCGATGTCGCTGCTCTTCCGACGGGGCGTCATCTGGCGCAAGCTGGCGATCCTCCCGCTCGCGCGCCTGCAGAGTCTCGCCCTGCATCAGGGGCCGATCGATCGGGCGTTCCGGGTGGCGTCGGCCCGAGTGCACACCGTGGCGGGCCCCGTCGACAGCGCGCTGGGGGCGATCGACCGGGACGCTGCGCTCGGATTGTTCGCGGATGCCGCGGCCGGCGCGGTGCGTGCGGCATCCGTCGACCGATCGCACCGATGGGCGGAGGAGCAGGGATGAATCGCGCGAGCAGGCTCGGGGTGGGGATCATCGGCGCCGGCCGGGTCGGCCCCGTGCTCGGCGCCGCACTCGCCGGCGCCGGACACGCGCTCACCGGCATCACGCCCGGCTCGGACGAGGAACGGGTGGAGGCGATCCTGCCCGGGGTGCCCGTGCTCGACGCACTCGAGGTCGTGCGCCGCAGCGAGCTGGTCCTGATCGCCGTCCCGCATGACGAGCTCGCCGATCTCGTGTCGGGACTCGCCGACCTCGGCGCCTGGCAGCCGGGGCAGCTCGTGCTGCACACCGACCCCGCCTTCGGCACGGCGGTCCTCGCGCCGGCCGCCGCGCGGGGGGCGATCCCGCTCGCCGTGCATCCCGCCATCGCCTTCACCGGGTCGTCGATGGATCTCCGCCAGCTCGCCAACGCGTATGCCGCCGTCACCGCCCCGGCTCCGGTGCTGCCGATCGCCCAGGCTCTCGCCGTGGAACTCGGATGCGAGCCGGTGGTCATCGCGGAGGCCGACCGCGCGGCGTACGCAGAGGGAATCGCCATCGCCACCGAGTTCTCGCGCTCGATCGTCGCGCAGGCTGCAGACCTGCTGCGCACCGCCGGGGTGCCGCATCCGGGGTCATACCTCTCGGTGCTCGCCCACTCGACGCTCGACCACGCGCTCGCCGCCGCCGGATCTGCCGGAGCGGGACCGCTCGGCCTCGGGGAGGCGGCCGGGGGAGCGCCCGCCGATAGCATCGACGAATGATCGCGGCGAGCTTCGCCGAGCTCGCTTCATCCAGCAGGCCGAGAGTGTCCTCGGCTGAGCCCCGGGAGGGCACATGCGCATCACCCGCATCGGCGGTCCGACCGCGTTCATCGAGTGGTCGGGATGGCGCATCCTCACCGATCCCACTTTCGATCCGCCGGGCCACACCTACTCCTTCGCTGCGGGCACCCGCTCGACCAAGGTGACGGGCCCGGCGCTGCCGCTCGAGGCGCTCGAACCCATCGACGTGGTGCTGCTCAGCCATCACGGCCACGCCGACAATCTCGACCGCGCCGGCCGTGCCGGCCTCGCGAGTGCGACGACGGTGCTCACGACCAAGGCCGGCGCGAAGGCCCTCACCCATCCCGACCTGCGCGGGTTGGCGGCCGGTGAGGCCGTCACCCTCACGGCGCCGGGCAAGCCCGACCTCACGATCACCGCGACGCCCGGCCGCCACGGTGCTCCGCTCACGCTCCCGCTCGTCGGCCCGGTCATCGGGTTCGCGCTGACCCTGGCGGGAGCGGCCCGACCGGGGCTGTGGATGACCGGCGACACCGTGCTGTACGGAGCGCTCCGTCGTTACGCCGCCGACCTCGCGCCGGAGGTGGCACTTCTCCATCTGGGCGCGGTGCGGTTCGGACTCTCGGGTCCCCTCCGGTACACGATGAACGCGAAGGAGGGCGCCGAGCTCATCGCGCTGGCGAAACCGGAGACGGTGGTCCCGATCCATGTCGAGGGCTGGAGTCACTTCACCGAGCAGGAGGAAGCGGCCCGGCAGCTGCTCGCAGCCGAGCCTTCGATCGTCTCGGATCGCGTGCGCTGGGCGCCGCTGGGTGAGCCGATCGAGGTCGCGACCGCGGCGCTGAGTCCGTCCCCCGCGACCCGCGCAGGGGCTGTCGCGACGGGTGCCCCCGGTCGGCGTCCAGGCGCCCGCCGATAGACTGGGCGGCGACTTTCGAGGAGCCCCCCAGCGATGACCGATACGACTGCGCCTGCCGCGCCCCCCGTCGACGAAGCGACCGAAGAGGACGTCTTCGAGCAGAAGGCGGTGCGCCTCTCCAAGCGCGAGCGCCTCATCGCGGAGCGGACCGACGCCGCAGGCGGCGCGTACCCGGTCACCGTGCCCGTGACCGACACGATCCCGGCCCTGCGCGAGCGCTTCGGCGATCTCGAAGCGGGCGCCGAGACAGGGGTCACGGCGGCGGTGGCTGGTCGGGTCGTCTTCAGCCGCAACACCGGCAAGCTCTGCTTCGCGACGCTGCAGGCCGGTGACGGCAGCAGGATCCAGGCGATGGTGTCGCTGGCCGCCGTCGGCGACGACTCCCTCCAGCGGTGGAAGGAGCTCGTCGACCTCGGAGATCACGTCTACGTGAGCGGCGAGGTCATCTCGAGCCGCCGGGGCGAGCTGTCGGTCATGGTGGCCGAGTGGACCATCGCGTCCAAGGCGATCCTGCCGCTGCCCAACATGTACACCGAACTCAGCGAGGAGAGCCGGGTTCGCAGCCGCTTCCTGGACCTCATCGTCCGCGACCGAGCGCGCGAGACCGTCGTCGCCCGCGCGAAGGCCAACGCGAGCCTGCGCCGGACCTTCGCCGAGCGCGGCTTCATCGAGGTCGAGACCCCGATGCTGCAGGTGCAGCACGGCGGAGCCTCGGCGCGCCCCTTCGTGACCAAGTCCAACGCGTTCGACACCGACCTGTACCTGCGCATCGCGCCCGAGCTCTTCCTCAAGCGCGCGGTCGTGGGCGGGCTCGACCGGGTCTACGAGATCAATCGCAACTTCCGCAACGAGGGCGCCGACTCGACGCACAGTCCCGAGTTCGCGATGCTCGAGGCCTACCAGTCGTACACGGACTACAACGGCATCGCAGACCTCACCCAGGCGCTGATCCAGGATGCCGCCGTCGCGGTCGCCGGATCCACCACAGTCACGTGGGCCGACGGCACCGAGTACGACCTCGGCGGCCAGTGGGAGCGGCTGTCGATGTACGGCTCGCTGTCCGAGGCGGCCGGGCGCGCGGTCACGCCCGAGACGTCGCTCGACGACCTGCTGGCCATGGCCGCCGCGGCCGGCGTCGACGTGCCGCAGCACGCGACGCACGGCAAGCTCGTCGAGGAGCTGTGGGAGCACTACGTCAAGGGCGGGCTCACGCGCCCGACGTTCGTCATGGATTTCCCGCTCGACACGAGCCCCCTCGTCCGCGAGCACCGTTCCATCGCGGGCGTGGTCGAGAAGTGGGACCTCTACGTGCGCGGGTTCGAGCTGGCCACCGGCTATTCCGAGCTCATCGACCCGGTCATCCAGCGCGAGCGCTTCGAGGAGCAGGCCAAGCTCGGGGCGCGCGGCGACGTGGAGGCCATGCGCATCGACGAGGAGTTCCTGCGTGCGATGGAGCACGGGATGCCGCCGATGGGTGGCATGGGGATGGGCATCGACCGCCTGCTCATGGCGATCACCGGGCTCGGCATCCGCGAGACGATCCTCTTCCCGCTGGTCAAGTAGCCCGCCGGCCCACGCCGAATCGAACCGTCGCCGCATCAGCGGCGCCGGAACGCCCAGTCGGGCAGGTGTCCCGCGTGGACGAAGGACTGCACGATCTCGGCGAGCCCGTGCTCCGGTTCGATGTCGCATGCTCGCCGGGCGTAGAGCTCGGCATGAGTGGAGCGCCCGAGCGCCCAGGAGAGCCACGCGCACGTGGCGAGCGGGCCGGGCTGCGACGAGCGCGGTGCCAGCGCGGCGGCGCGGCGCGCGAGGGCGAGGGCGCGCTCCAGTCGCTCGGGGTCGGGGCGCTCGCCCTCGCCCCACATGTGCATCGCGAGGTGCGCGGGGTACTCCTCGCCGGCCTCCCACCGCAGCTGCGCGTCGAACGCCTCGTCGCCGGCCGCGAGCCCGCCGCACCAGCCGACCAGGGCGATGTCGCGAAGGGCCGGCCGGGAGAGGCACCAGATGATGGCGGCGGCGTCGTAGGGCTCGAGATCGTCGGGGTCCCACCGCACGGCATCCTCGAAGAGGGCGGGAAGGTCGTCGAGGGTGCACACCGCCGACAGCGCGAGGGGGTCGACCCGTTGCGGAGGGGCGGAGCCGGCGCTGTCGGCATCGGGTCCGCAGAGGACGCCGACCGCCTCGACGAGGCTCCGGAGAGCGTCGGCGATGCGCTGGCGTTCGCTGGGGGTGACCGTCGGCAGTTCGACGCCGGCCGCCTGATCGCCTTCGGCGATCGCGAGATGCGCGGCTCCGTGCGGCTCGTCGCCGAGCTGATCGAGCGGACGGCCCGCGGGCGGGAGCTCCGGGTCGAGGTACGAGCCCCACGCCTCGGCGGCGACGCACAGGGAGTCGTTCAGGCGGATGCCGCAGGCGTCGGCCCGGCTCGCGAGTGCGGCGGACAGCTCGGCGTGCGGCATCCCGTCGACGAAGGATGCATCGGTGTAGGTGACCGCGACGACGGCGTCGGCCTCGGGCAGCCGGCACACCATGCCGAGCACCGTTGCGGCTGCTGCCTCGATCGATGCCGCGTCGACGGGAAGGTCGACGCGCATGGCGCCGAGGCTCCGCGCCCCGGCGAAGGGGATCAGCACCAGGCTCTGCGTGGGGCGGTAGCCGAGCATCCGGGGGATGAGGGCGAGGAATTGCGCCGCGCTCGCGGCTTTCACGATGGTTGCCATGCGTCGAGGCTGGCGGTGCGGTGAGGCGCCGAACCGACGGATTCCGCCGACCTGGATAACCGGCGACAGCCGACATGCGGTGGGGATGAGGGCGTCGGCCCGGCGTATCCTTGACCGGTGGAGAACTATTGGGTGGCGGTGTTCTGGGCGCTTCTGCCGACCGTCGTCGTGAGCATCCTGTTCTTCTACATCCTCCGCAGCATCATCCGTGCCGACCGCACCGAACGCCGCGCCTACGACCGCATCGAGGCCGAGCAGCGTGCCAAGCGCGGGCTCGCCGCGACGGACGCGGCTGCGACCGACGCTCCACGCTGACGTCCGACCCGGGCACTACGCTGGGGCAGACCGTCATGCCCGGCGGCGATGAGGGGGTGACCGGGGTTTGATCACGTTCACGTTCGACGCGTCCTGGTGGCTCGTTCTGGTGTTCGTGTTCGACCTCGCGGTGCGCGTGGTCGCGATCATCATCGTCCCGCGCAACCGGCGCCCGACGTCGGCCACGGCGTGGCTCCTGGCGATCTACTTCATTCCGCTCATCGGCGTCTTCCTGTTCCTGCTGATCGGCAACCCGCGCCTGCCGCGCAAGCGTCGCCGCAAGCAGGAGCGGATCAATGAGTACATCCACGACACCAGCGCCCATCTCGACTTCGGCACGCTGCGGCCGCACGCTCCTGAGTGGTTCACGTCGCTGGTGACCCTCAACCGCAACCTCGGCGCCATGCCGCTCGCCGGCGACAACGGGGCCCATCTCATCCCGGACTACCAGGAGCAGCCTCGATGCGATGGCGGACGCGATCCGCGGTGCCGAGCGCTACGTGCACGTCGAGTTCTACATCCTGCAGACGGATGCCTCGACCGACAACTTCTTCCGCGCGCTCGAAGAGGTCGCGGCTCGAGGCGTCACCGTCCGGGTGCTGCTCGACCACTGGGCCAACCGCGGCAAGCCGTTCTACCGGAAGACGCTGAAGCGACTCGATGCCATGGGCGCGCAGTGGCAGCTGATGCTGCCGGTGCAGCCGTTCAAGGGCAAGTACCAGCGTCCCGACCTGCGCAACCACCGGAAGCTCCTCGTCGTGGACGGCACGATCGCCTTCATGGGCTCGCAGAACGTCACCGACTCGACGTACAACCTGCGCAAGAACATCAAGCGCGGCCTGCACTGGGTCGACCTCATGGTGCGCATGCAGGGTCCGGTCGTCGCCTCCATCAACGCCGTGTTCCTCTCCGACTGGTACAGCGAGACCGATGAGGTCCTCACCGACGACATCAATCTGTTCGCCGTGGAGACCGGTCCTGGCGACCTCGACTGCCAGATCATCCCGTCGGGGCCCGGGTTCGAGTTCGAGAACAACCTGCGGCTCTTCCTCGGGCTGCTCTACTACGCGCAGAAGAAGATCATCATCGTGAGCCCGTACTTCGTCCCCGACGAGGCGCTGCTCAATGCCATCACGACCGCGTGCCATCGCGGCCTCGAGGTCGAGCTCTTCGTCTCGGAGGAGGGCGACCAGGCGGTCGTGTACCACGCCCAGCGCAGCTACTACGAGGTGCTGCTGAAGGCGGGCGTCAAGATCTGGATGTACCCGCAGGCCCTTCATCCTGCACTCGAAGTCGATGACGATCGACGACGAGACCGCGATCATCGGATCGAGCAACATGGACATGCGCTCGTTCGGTCTCAACATGGAGATCTCGATGCTGGTGCGCGGCGGGGAGTTCGTCCGCGAGATGCGGACCGTCGAGCAGCGCTATCGCGACCTCAGCCGCGAGCTCACGCTCGAGGAGTGGGAGAAGCAGCCGCTGCGCTCCACCGTGCTCGACAACCTCGCACGCCTCACGTCCGCTCTTCAGTGAATTCGCGGCAGCTCGTGACGCCGTCGTGACCGATCCCCTGTCGATTCGAACGCCGCGCACGCCATGATGGAAAGCGTCGAGTCGTGCGGGCAGCAGCCGGAGCGCGGCATCCGTCGTCGAAAGGCAAGACCCATGAGACGCTCCTCTCTCTCCGGACTCGGCGCACTGGCGGCTGCGGCTCTGCTCCTCGGCGGCTGCGCCTCGTCCGGGACCAACGCCCCCGCGCCGACCCAGTCGACCGAGGCGACCGAAGAGGCGATCACGCCCGACCCCGATCTGGGTGCGGCCTGGCTCGACGGCGGCAGGCTGATCGGGCTGGTGACACTCGGAAGCTCGACGTGCATCCCGCAGGCTGAGCAGGCCGAACTGGTCGACGGGGTGCTCGAGGTGACGCTGGTGGACGACGCCGCCGACGAGCCGTGCACCGCCGATCTCGTTCCTCGCGTCACGCTCGTCGACGTGCCCGAGGACGTCGACCCCGCGCAGTCGCTCCCGATCTCGGTCTCGCGTGAGGACTACTTCGGCGAGGTCGACCTGCCCGGCGTCGCCGGACTGACGCCAGGCGGCGAGACGGACTATCTGCCGAGCGCGGGATGGGCCACCGTCCAGGGCCAGTTCATCGTCCTCACGTGGGGATCGTCGACGTGCGTGCCGGTGATCTCGGATGTCGCGGCCACCGGTCCCGCAGAGGTCACGGTCACCTACGACACCGCTCCTGACAACCAGGTCTGCACGATGGACATGGTCGCTCGCGGGGAGGTCACCGCCGTGAACGGGCTGAGCGGAGTGCCCGACGTGCAGGCGATCCTCACGGGCGGCGAGTTCGACAACGTCGCCATCCCGATCTACGGCGTCAGCGCCTGACCGCTGACGCCCGTCGGCGGATCCCGGCGTTCGTCGGACGACTCCGGATCGGCCGACGAGCCGGGGAGAGTCTGACGCCGTGCACGCGACCACGCGCGCCGCTGGCGCGGCTAGCCCGCCCGCACCAGCAGGTCGCCGACCTCGCAGTCCAGTGCCGCGCAGATCGCCGAGAGCGTCGAATAGCGGATGGCGCGCGCCCGGTCGTTCTTGAGGATCGACAGGTTCACGATCGAGACGCCGACGAGCTCAGACAGGCGAGTCAGCGTCATGCCCCGCTCCAGCAGGAGTTCGTCGAGGCGGCAATGGATGCCGGATGGGCCGTCATCGTCGGGAGGGGTCATACGAGGAGGTCGGTCTCGCGCTGCAGCCGGGTTCCGAAGCGGAAGACCGCGGCGAGGGCGGCGAAGCCGAGCGCGGCGCCGATCGGCCAGAAGTCCACGGACACCGTGAGGGCAGGTTGCGGCAGGAACGCCGTGATGTCGAAGTCGTCGGGGTAGCCGGTGTAATCGGCGGCGGTGATGCTCAGCGCCTCCCTGGATGCCATCGACCCCGCGACATCGCAGAGGATCTGTGCACCGAGTCCGCCGACGAGCACGACGACGGCGGTGATCATGGCGGCGCGTGCCACGACCGGAGCGAACGCCGCACCGCGCAGCAGCTGGAAGCAGGCGAGGGCGATCAGCCCCGCGATCGCGGCGGGCACGAGGCCTGTCAGCAGCTGGCCGCTCGCCCACAGCACGCGCGTGGCCGGACTGAGATCCTCGAGTGCGAGCTCCGCGGTGGTGAACCCACCAGAGACCACCTGAGCGGTTGGTCCGCCCGTGACCGTGAGACCGGGCAGCGGGAGCGGCCAGTACTCCTGAACGGGCACGCTCATCGTCACGGCAGGGCTCATCAAGGTGCTCACCACACCCACGACCGCACCGATCACGCACAGGCCGGCGTAGAACGCGGCGAGGCTCAGCGTCCAGCTCACGACCGGTGTCGGATCGCCGGGCGCCGCGCCCCGCTTCGTCCGCCACGCCACGATGGCGATCACGACGACGGCGATGAGCAGAAGCAGGAGGAGGAGAAGCCACCCGGCGATCCCAGCGAACATGGTCATCCTTATCGATAATCGTTGTTATCGAGAAACGATAGGGCCAGCGGGATGCCGCCCCGTCAAGGCCCGGGCGGCGCTATGCCCATGGCGAACAGCGGCATGCGGCATCCGGTCGCTCGTTACCCTCGTTGTTAGACGCCCGGAGTGCATCCGCACACGAACGCCCGGAGGAAGAACGATGTTCGAGAGATTCACGGATCGCGCCCGACGCGTGGTCGTCCTCGCCCAAGAAGAGGCGAAGATGCTCAACCACAACTACATCGGCACGGAGCACATCCTGCTCGGCCTGATCCATGAGGGCGAGGGTGTCGCTGCGAAGGCGCTCGAGTCGCTCGGGATCTCGCTGGACGCTGTGCGCGAGCAGGTGCAGGACATCATCGGCCAGGGGCAGCAGCAGCCGACGGGGCACATCCCCTTCACGCCGCGCGCCAAGAAGGTGCTCGAGCTGTCGCTGCGCGAAGCGCTGCAGCTCGGCCACAACTACATCGGCACCGAGCACATCCTGCTCGGCCTGATCCGCGAGGGCGAGGGCGTCGCCGCGCAGGTGCTCGTCAAGCTCGGCGCCGACCTCAACAAGGTGCGCCAGCAGGTCATCCAGCTGCTGTCGGGCTACCAGGGCAAGGAGCCGGCCGCCGTCTCGGGCGCCGCGCACGACAACCCGCAGCAGGGCGCCCAGGGCGGCTCGCAGGTGCTCGACCAGTTCGGCCGCAACCTCACGCAGGCTGCGCGCGAGAACAAGCTCGACCCGGTCATCGGGCGCGAGAAGGAGATCGAGCGCGTCATGCAGATCCTCTCGCGCCGCTCGAAGAACAACCCCGTCCTCATCGGCGAGCCCGGCGTCGGCAAGACGGCCGTCGTCGAGGGCCTCGCGCAGGCGATCGTCAAGAACGACGTCCCCGAGACGCTGAAGGACAAGCAGCTCTACTCGCTCGACCTCGGCTCGCTCATCGCCGGCTCCCGCTACCGCGGTGACTTCGAAGAGCGCCTGAAGAAGGTCACGAAGGAGATCCGCACGCGCGGCGACATCATCGTCTTCATCGACGAGATCCACACCCTCGTGGGTGCGGGTGCCGCCGAGGGCGCGATCGACGCGGCGTCGATCCTGAAGCCGCTCCTCGCCCGCGGCGAGCTCCAGACGATCGGCGCGACCACGCTCGACGAGTACCGCAAGCACTTCGAGAAGGATGCCGCGCTCGAGCGCCGCTTCCAGCCGATCCAGGTCGCCGAGCCGAGCCTGCCCCACGCGATCAACATCCTGAAGGGGCTGCGCGACCGCTACGAGGCGCACCACAAGGTGCAGATCACGGACGGCGCGATCGTCGCCGCCGCGAACCTCGCCGACCGCTACATCTCGGACCGGTTCCTGCCCGACAAGGCCATCGACCTGATCGACGAGGCCGGCGCCCGCCTGCGTCTGTCGATCCTGTCGTCGCCGCCCGAGCTGCGTGAGTTCGACGAGCGCATCGCGAAGGTCCGCCAGGACAAGGAGCAGGCGTCGGAGGACCAGGACTTCGAGAAGGCCGCGTCGCTGCGCGACGAGGAGAAGTCGCTGCTCGCTGAGCGCCTGCGCCTCGAGAAGCAGTGGAAGAGCGGGGATGTCGCGTCCCACGCCGTGGTCGACGAAGGCCTGATCGCCGAGGTGCTCGCCCAGGCCACCGGCATCCCGGTCTTCAAGCTGACCGAGGAGGAGTCGAGCCGTCTCGTCTTCATGGAGAAGGCGCTGCACCAGCGCGTCATCGGCCAGGAAGAGGCGATCGCCGCGCTCTCGAAGACGATCCGCCGCCAGCGCGCCGGGCTCAAGGACCCGAAGCGCCCGAACGGCTCGTTCATCTTCGCCGGCCCGACCGGTGTCGGAAAGACCGAGCTCGCCAAGGCCCTCGCCGAGTTCCTCTTCGACGACGAGGCCGCGCTGATCTCGCTCGACATGTCGGAGTTCGGTGAGAAGCACACCGTCTCGCGCCTGTTCGGCGCCCCTCCGGGATTCGTCGGGTTCGAAGAGGGCGGCCAGCTCACCGAGAAGGTGCGCCGCAAGCCGTTCTCGGTCGTGCTCTTCGACGAGATCGAGAAGGCGCACCCCGACATCTTCAACTCGCTCCTGCAGATCCTGGAAGAGGGTCGCCTGACCGACGGCCAGGGCCGCATGATCGACTTCAAGAACACGGTCATCATCATGACCACCAACCTGGGCGCGCGCGACATCGCGGGCGGTCCGGTCGGGTTCCAGGTCGAGGGCGACACCGCGACGTCGTACGACCGGATGAAGGGCAAGGTGCAGGAAGAGCTCAAGCGGCACTTCAAGCCCGAGTTCCTCAACCGCGTCGACGACATCATCGTCTTCCCGCAGCTGTCCAAGCCCGAGCTGATCCAGATCGTCGACCTCTTCACGAAGCGCCTCGGCGAGCGTCTGCTCGACCGCGACATGACGATCGAGCTGACGCTCGCCGCCAAGGAGCGTCTCATCGAGATCGGCTTCGACCCGGCGCTCGGCGCCCGGCCCCTGCGCCGCGCGATGCAGCACGAGGTCGAGGACCGCCTCAGTGAGCGCATCCTGCACGGCCAGCTCGCATCCGGCGACCACATCACGGTCGACGCGGCGAACGGCGAGTTCCTGTTCGAGAACGCCCCGCGCGGCGAGAAGGTCGCGGTCGGCGTCGTCTCGAACGGCGAGATCTCCTCGACGCCGGATCTCGCGGCGAACGCCTAGGACGACGCGCAGACTCAAGACGGAGAGCGGATGCTGCGGCATCCGCTCTCCGTCTTTCTGTGCGCCCTCGCGCTCGAGTGGCCAAGACACGCCGACGCTCGCCCATCGTGTCGGCGTGTCTTGACCACTCGACCCGGGAGGAGGCGGGCCTAGGCTGGAACGCGTGAGCTTTCAGGTCCGCCCCGCACGCACCTCGGACGTGCGCCCGATCTGGGAGATGCTCGAGCCGTTCGTGCAGCGGCGGATCCTGCTCGGCAAGGACATCGTCGTGCTGTACGAGTCGGTGCAGCAGTTCATCGTCGCCGAGGACGAGCAGGGCCGGATCATCGGCTGCGGCGCGCTGCACGTCATCTGGGAGGACCTCGGCGAGATCCGCACGCTCATCGTGCTCGACGAATGGCTGCACCACGGGGTCGGTCGCGGGATCGTCGAGGCGCTCGAGGTCAGTGCTCGCACGCTGGGGCTGACGCGGCTGTTCTGCCTCACCTTCGAGGTCGACTTCTTCACGCGGCGCGGCTTCTCGCCGATCGGCGAGCAGGTCGTCGACCCGGACGTCTACTCCCAGCTCATCCGCTCGCCTGACGAGGGCGTGGCGGAGTTCCTCGACCTCGCGCACGTGAAGCCCAACACGCTCGGCAACACCCGGATGCTCAAGCAGCTCTGACGGTGCGTTGCGGGTGCGCGCATCCAGGCAGCGCGCTTAGCCTTGATCCATGACCCGAGCCGCGACGCGCAAGCGCCGACCGTCCGCCGCGGTGTACCGCCGCCGGCGGCTCGTCGTGCTGCTGGCGATCCTCGCCATCGGGGCAGGGGTCGCGTGGCTTCTCATCGCTCAGCCCTGGCGGAGTTTCGCGCAGGGACCTGACGCGGAGCCCGAGCCCGAAGCCGACAGCATCCGTCAGCTCGACACCCACCTCCACCGCCACACCCACGCCCACCCCCAGTTCGACGCCGACGCCGACGGCGTCGGAGACCGCCACGCCGACTCCGTCTGCCACGGCTGCCGCCGCAGCGGCGAAGCCCTGCGTCGCGAGCGCGATCCTCGTCGAGGCGCTGTCGGATGCCGACACCTACGCCGCCGGCCAGAACCCGCAGCTGTCGATCCGCCTCACCAATCAGGGTGACGTCGACTGCACGCTCAACGTCGGCACGACCACCCAGGTGTTCGCCGTCACGAGCGGCGACGACGTCTGGTGGCGCTCGACGGACTGCCAGAGCGAGCCGAGCGACATGATCGCCACGCTCGCGGCGGGCCAGACGGTCTCGAGCGCGACGCCGGTCGTCTGGGATCGCACGCGCTCCTCGGTGTCGACGTGCGACACGGCCAACCGGCCGGTCGCTCCGGGCGGCGGCGCCTCGTACCACGTGACGGTCGAGATCGGCGGGGTTCCGGCGGTCGCCTCGAAGCAGATCCTGCTCTACTGAGCGGGCGCCGCTGCGCACGGCCTGCTACGAGCCGGCGCCGCTGAGCGCCGCCTGGTCTACGGAGCCGGCGCCGCTGCGCACGGCCTGCTCACGAGCCGGCGCCGCTGCGCGCCGCACCGTTCACAGCGACCACGGCGAAGGGCCGGATCGCCCCCCGGCGACCCGGCCCCGCTTACCCCCGGCGTGAAGGGCGGGATCGCCCCCCGGCAACCCCGCCCCGCGCACCCCCGAGCCGGCTACTTCGTGCCGTCGAAGACCTCACCCTCCATCGCGTCGTAGCCCTCTGCCTGGGGATCGCCGTGTGAGCCCGCCCGACAGCGCGTACTCCTCCTCGGGCGAGAGCACCAGGCGGTGGCGGTAGAACAGCGCGAAGCCGATGAGGATGATCGCGTAGACCACGGCGATCGCGATGATGGCCGGACCGAACGTCGGGTTCAGCAGGAAGCCGACGAAGATGAGCGCCGAGATGGCCGCCGCGATGACCGCGCCCGGGAACGCCCCACGGGCTGCGGTACGGTCGCTCGGCGTTCGGGAACTTCCTGCGCAGGATGATGAACGACACCATCTGCAGCAGATAGGCCAGGACCGCGCCCCACACCGCGATGTTGAGCACGATGGCGCCCGCCACGACGCCGGCGTTCTCGTTCGAGCGACGCGATGGTGTCGAGGGCGACCAGCGAGAGGAACCCGATCACGGCGCCGACCACGAGCGCGACCCAGGGCGTCTTGCGCTTGCCGGTCAGCGACAGGAAGCGCGGGTAGTAGCCGGCCCGGGAGAGGGAGTACATGTTGCGCCCGTAGGCGAACATGATGCCCTGCAGCGAGGCCAGCAGGCCGACGAGTGCGAACAGGGCGAGCACGGCGGCCGCGCCATCCCCGACGATCGCACGGAACCCGTCGAGGAGGGGCTCGGCAGCGACCCCGGTGGCGTCGGCGCCGAGCACTCCCGTGTTGAGGAACAGCACGAGCAGGCCCGTCACGATGAGGGTGCCGCGTGCCCAGAATCCTGCACGCGGGATGTCGCGAACGGGGTCGTGCGACTCCTCGGCCGCGAGCGGCAGCTCCTCGATCCCGAGGAAGAACCACATGGCGAAGGGCAGTGCGAACAGGATCGGCAGCACACCGTGCGGAAGGAAGGCCGTCTGGCCGTCGTCCGGGACGATGTCCCACAGGGCGTCCCAGGAGAAGGCGCCCGAGAAGATCGCCATCGCGGAGAACACGAGGATGATGCCGATCGAGATGATCGAGACGACGATGGCGAACTTGAATGAGATGTTCGCGCCCGCGGCATTGAGCGCGATGAAGACGGCGTACAGGATGACCCACCACACCCACCCGGGGAGCGAGATCCCGAGCAGCTCGCTCGTGATCGCGTCGGCGTAGGACGCGGAGAAGTACACGATCACAGCGGTGGTGGCGACGTATTCGATCGTCTCGGCGGCGCCGGTGACGAGGCCGCCCCACGGGCCCATCGCCGATCGCGCGAACGAGTACGCGCCGCCCGTGTGCGGCATGGCCGCCGCCATCTCGCCGATCGAGAAGATCATGCCGTAGTACATGAGCACGAGGATCGCGAAGGCGATCAGCATGCCCCCGAAGCCGGCGAACTCGATGCCGAAGTTCCATCCCGAGAAGTCGCCGGAGATGACCGCGGCGACGGCCAGGCCCCAGAGTCCCCAGACTCCGGCGGAGCGTGTGAGTCCGCGTTTCTCGAAGTAGTCCTTGCCGGCTCTCGTATAGGTCGCGCCCGCGACCTTTCGCGAATCACTGCTCGACTGGGCCATGTGTCCTCCGTGCGCGTCGGGTGCGGCGCGGGGGGTGCGCCATGCGCAAGATTGTGGCGGCTAATGGTTGGCTGTGTCTACCTTTACGATGAGATTTCTCGTTAGGGTGGACCAGCGCCGCCACCGGGCGGGCGCATCGGGAGGATGACGGATGCCGGGAAACCTCAGCGTTGACGAACTGGATGCCGCGATCGCCGGTGGTGACATCGACACGGTGATCGTGGCGTTCGCCGATGCCCAGGGCCGGCTCGTGGGCAAGCGCGTCTCGTCGCGGTTCTTCCGTGAAGAGGTGCTGCCGCACGCCGCGGAGGCGTGCAACTACCTCCTCTCGGTCGATGTCGACATGAACACCGTCGACGGCTATGCGATGTCGAGCTGGGAGACCGGGTACGGCGACATGCTCCTCGTTCCGGACCCCTCGACGCTCCGACGGATCCCGTGGCTTCCGGGTACCGCGCTCGTGATGGCGGATCTCGCCTGGGAGGGCGGAGGGCCCGTCGTGCAGTCGCCGCGCGAGATCCTCAAGGCCCAGCAGGCGCGCCTCGCCGAGCGTGGGCTGGTCGCCTACTCGGGGACCGAGCTCGAGTTCATCGTCTTCGACGAGACGTACCGGGATGCCTGGGCCAAGGGCTACCGCGACCTGGCTCCGTCGACCGATTACAACGTGGACTACGACATCCTCGCCTCGGGTCGGCTCGAGCCGCTGCTGCGCGACATCCGCCTCTCGATGGACGGGGCCGGGCTCTACACCGAGGGCGTCAAGGGGGAGTGCAACCTCGGCCAGCAGGAGATCGCGTTCCGCTACGACGAAGTGCTCGTGACGGCGGATCAGCACACGATCTACAAGAACGGCGCCAAGAGCATCGCCGACAGGCACGGCAAGGCCATCACGTTCATGGCCAAGTACAACGAGCGCGAGGGCAACAGCTGCCACATCCACCTGTCGGTGCGCGACGAATCCGGCGGACCGGTGATGGCCGGTGACGGCGAGCACGGCTTCAGTCCGCTGATGGAGCACTGGATCGCCGGCATCCTCGCCACTCTGCGCGAGTTCACGCTGCTGTACGCGCCGACGATCAATTCCTACAAGAGGTACGCGAAGGGATCGTTCGCCCCCACGGGCGTCGCGTGGGGCGTCGACAATCGCACATGTGCGCTGCGGGTCGTCGGCCGCGGCTCGTCGCTGCGCGTGGAGAACCGCGTGCCCGGCGGCGACGTCAACCCGTACCTCGGCATCGCGGCGATCATCGCCGGCGGGCTGCACGGCATCGAGCACGAGCTGGCGCTGCCGGCGCCGCTCGCCGGCAACGCCTACACGTCCGGAGTGGATCACCTTCCGACGACGCTGCGGGATGCGGCGCAGCTGTTCGCGGACTCGGCGATCGCCCGCAGCGCCTTCGGCGACGACATGGTCGAGCACTACCTCAACCAGGCGCGCATCGAGGTGGAGGCGTATGACGCCGCGGTGACGGATTGGGAGCGGGTGCGTGGCTTCGAACGACTCTGACCGCGACGGACTAGCGACCGGCGCGGCGCCCGGTCATCGGCCTGACGACCTATCTGGAGCGCGCCACGCAGGGGGTGTGGGACGTCCGGGCGGCATTCCTCCCCGAGCAGTACCTCACCTCTGTCGCCGCGGCCGGCGGCACCGTGGTGCTGCTTCCGCCGCAGCCTGCGCCCGAGGCCGCGGCCGCCGCCGTGCTGGATGGCCTGGACGGCCTCATCCTGACCGGTGGCCTCGACGTGCAGCCCGAGCTGTACGGGCAGGAGCGGCATCCGCTCACCGACCCGCCGCGCGCCGATCGCGACGAGTGGGAGCTTGCTCTCTTTCGGGGTGCAGAGGAACGACGGATGCCGGTCCTCGCGATCTGCCGAGGGCTCCAGCTCGTGAACGTGGCGAGGGGCGGAACGCTGCACCAGCACCTGCCGGAGGCGCTCGGCACCGAGCGGTATCGCATCGGCGGCGGGGTCTTCGCGACGAACACGGTCGAGGTCGCGCCCCACTCCCGGCTTGCGGGGCATGTCGGTGCGGGCCCGCTCGGGGTGCACAGCTACCACCACCAGGGAGTCGACGCCCTCGGAGAAGGCCTCGTCGTGACCGCGCGCGACCGATGACGGCCTGGTGCAGGCGTTCGAATCGGACGGCGAGGGATACCTCGTCGCCGTGCAATGGCATCCCGAGGAGAACATCGAAGACAAGCGGCTCTTCGCCGGACTCGTCGGAGAGGCCGCGCAGTACGCGGGGAGCAAGCGCACGCACTCTGCGGCACGGTCGTCTGCGACCGGGAAGGACCACCTGTCATGAGCTTCACGCTGGTCAATCCGGCCACGGGAGAGGCCTTTCGCGACGTCGAGCGAGCCGCCGTGGAGGACGTCGACGCGGCCATCGCCCGCGCGGCGCACGTCCAGCGCGCGTGGGCGGCGATCGCGCCGGGGGCGCGTGCCGACGCCCTGCGCCGCTTCGCGCGCGTCGTCGAGGATCACGTCGAAGAACTGGCGCAGCTCGAGGTGCTGAACTCGGGGCATCCCATCGAATCCGCGCGGTGGGAGGCGTCGCATGTCGCCCAGGTGCTCAACTTCTCCGCGGGAGCCCCCGAGCGGTTGAGCGGCCAGCAGATCCCGGTCGGCGGCGGAGGCCTCGACGTGACGTTCCACGAGCCGTACGGCGTCGTGGGCATCATCGTCCCGTGGAACTTCCCGATGACGATCGCCTCGTGGGGCTTCGCGCCGGCGCTCGCCGCGGGCAACGCGGTGGTGCTGAAGCCGGCTGAGCTGACGCCGCTCACCGCGATCCGGCTCGGCGAGCTCGCCGTCGAGGCGGGCCTCCCCGAGGGGCTGTTCGCCGTCGTGACCGGTTCGGGCTCCGTGGTCGGCCAGCGCTTCGTCTCGCATCCCGACGTCCGGAAGGTCGTCTTCACCGGATCGACGGACGTCGGCGTCGAGGTCGCCGCAGGATGCGCGCGGGGGCTCAAGCCGGTCACCCTCGAACTCGGCGGCAAGAGCGCGAACATCGTGTTCGCCGACGCCGACCTCGAGAAGGCAGCCGCCGCCGCACCCGGCGCGGTGTTCGACAACGCCGGCCAGGACTGCTGCGCCCGAAGCCGCATCCTGGTGCAGCGGTCGGTGTACGACCGCTTCCTCGAACTGCTGGAGCCCGCCGTCCGGGCGTGGCGCGTCGGCGATCCGACCCTCGAGACGACCGAGATGGGGCCGCTGATCTCGGCATCCCACCGCTCCACTGTCGAGGGATTCCTCGACGGTGCCGACATCGCCTTCCGCGGGTCGGCGCCGTCCGGTGATGGCTTCTGGATGGCACCCGCGGTGGTCCTCGCGCAGCCTGAGGACCGCATCGCGAAGGAGGAGGTCTTCGGGCCGGTGGTCGCCGTGCTGCCGTTCGACGACGAGGCCGACGCGATCCGCCTCGCGAACGACACGATCTACGGCCTCGCGGGGTCGCTGTGGACCGAGAACCTCGGCCGCGCCGTCCGCGTCGCGCGCGGCGTCAAGAGCGGTGTGCTGTCGGTCAACTCCCACTCCTCGGTGCGCTACTGGACGCCGTTCGGGGGCATGAAGGCCTCGGGGCTCGGCCGCGAGCTGGGTCCGGATGCCGCCGAGCACTTCACCCAGACGAAGAACGTCTTCTTCGCGACGGATGCCTGACCCGATGTCCGACGATCACCGCATCGTGTCCCCGTTCATCCGGCCTGAGCGCTCCTCAGACCGGAGCAATCGGGACATGCACCAGAGAGGAACCACCCGTCCATGGACCTGACTCAGCGACTCAAGGACCGCGTCGCGGTCATCACCGGCGGTGCGTCCGGCATCGGACTGGCCACCGCACGACGGTTCGCGGCAGAGGGTGCGAAGGTCGTGATCGCCGACGTCGACCCCGCGACGGGCGAGGCCGCGGCATCCGAGGTGGGAGGCGTCTTCCGCCGGGTCGACGTCGCTGACGAAGCCCTCGTGAACGCCCTCTTCGACGGGGTGGCCGAGGAGTTCGGGCGGCTCGACATCGCGTTCAACAACGCCGGCATCTCGCCCGCCGACGACGACTCGATCGAGACGACCGAGCTTCCGGCGTGGGACCGGGTGCAGGACGTCAACCTCAAGTCGGTGTACCTGTGCTCGCGCGCGGCGCTGCGGCACATGGTGCCGGCGGGCAAGGGCTCGATCATCAACACCGCATCGTTCGTCGCGCTGCTCGGGTCGGCGACCTCGCAGATCTCGTACACGGCCTCGAAGGGCGGCGTGCTCGCGATGACCCGTGAGCTCGGCGTGCAGTTCGCGCGGCAGGGCGTCCGCGTCAACGCACTGTGCCCGGGGCCGGTGAACACGCCCCTGCTGCAGGAGCTCTTCGCCAAGGATCCCGAGCGCGCGCAGCGCCGCCTCATCCACGTGCCGATGGGGCGCTTCGCCGAACCGGAGGAGCTCGCCGCGTCGGTGGCGTTCCTCGCGTCGGACGACGCATCCTTCATCACCGCCACGGCGTTCGTCGTGGACGGCGGCATCACCAACGCGTACGTCACCCCGCTCTAGATTGATGACATGGGTCGAGACGAAGAGCGGATGCCGCGCATGGCGCGCTGCGGATCGACGCGCTTCCTGCGGCTGAGTCCGGGGCGCAAGGGACCCGCCCATGCCTGAGTCGCCGCTGCAGGAGGTGCGCCGAGCGGTGTACCGGCCGGTGCGCGAAGGGAACGCGCTCGAGGACACCGTGGCACGCCTGGTGCAGACGATCCGCCTCGGCGTCGTCGCGCCCGGGGAGTCGCTTCCGGCGGAGCGCGAGCTCGCCGTCCGGTACGCCGTGAGCCGTGACACCGTGCGCGAGGCGATCCGGGAGCTCGCCGACGCGGGGTATCTCGTTCCCCGCCGGGGCCGGTACGGCGGCACATTCGTCGCCGACCCGCTGCCCATCCCGTCGGACCTCGGCTCGGTGCCCATGGAGGAGCTCGAGGACGTCCTGGGCCTCCGGCGCGTGCTCGAGGCGGGGGCGGCTCGGGCAGCGGCGGAGCGGACCCTGAGCCCGGAGGTCCGCGCCGACCTGTGGGCTCGACACGAGGATGCCGTCGCCTCCAGTGAGAGCGACTACCGCAGGCTCGACACGCTGCTGCACCTGACCGTCGCGGAGGTCGCCGGCATCCCGTCGCTCGTGGCCCTCGTCGCCGAGAACAGAGCCCGAGTGAACGCGTGGCTCGACACCTTCCCGCTGCTCCCGCGCAACATCGAGCACTCCAACGAGCAGCACGAGCGCATCGTGTCAGCGATCCTCGCCGGGCGAGCGGATGCCGCGGAGGCCGCGGTGCTCGAGCACGTGGCCGGGTCCGAGGCGCTGCTGCGGGGCTTCCTGGGCTGAAGTCCGCGACGGCGAGTGACTCCGGCGCGGGCCTTTACGCTGGAGGGATGGCCGGCAAGAAGCGTGCGAAGAAGAAGGAGCCGCTGGAGTTCCGCAACACGGCGCTCGGCGACGCGCTGCAGACGCAGGACATGGCCGCCGTCGCGTTCGCACTGCGGCACGGGCCGACGGTCGTACCGCTCATGAAGCCGGGGCACCGCGACAACCCGCTCGACGTCGGTGAAGTGTGGACCTACCGCGACCCGAACACCGGCGATGTCGCTCTGCTGCTGTTCAGCGATGCCAGGCACAAGCCGGCCGCGCTGCCGCCCGCTGTCGCGCTGCAGTCGCCGGGCGCCCTGCGCGCATTTCTCGGGACGCACGGGAACACCATCACGACCGTCTTCTTCGACATCGCAGGGCCGCATCCGATGCAGGCGACGCCGGATGACGTGATCAAGGCGCTCGACGCCTGACGCTCAGAAGTCGGGAATGTCTCGGCCGGGCGCCGGGCGTCCTCGGGTCGTGAGGTCGCGCAGCGCGTTGGCGAGCGACTGCGACGAGGAGTCGACAACCGATCGATACCCCAGCCGAGCCGCCTCGGCCCGGCGCTGCGCGCCCTGGGTCACCGGCCGGACTTCGCCCGCGAGGCTGAGCTCGCCGATCGCTGCGGTGCCGCGAGGGAGCGCCTTGTCGCGGACGGCACTCGCGACAGCGACGGCGATCGCGAGGTCTGCGGCCGGCTCGATCAGCCGCACGCCGCCGACCGTCGACACGTAGACGTCCTGATCTGACACCGTCACGCCCGCGCGCCGTTCGAGCACCGCGAGGATCATCGCCACGCGCGCCGAGTCGACACCGCTCACGATGCGGCGCGGATTGGGGCCGCCGTTCTTGATCGTGAGCGCCTGCACCTCGACCGGCAGTGCCCGCCGGCCCTCGAGGGCGATGGTCACGCAGGTTCCGGCGACGGGCGCGCCGTGACCGAGGAAGAGCGCACTGGGGTCGGAGACCTCGGCGATGCCGGCGCCGGTCATGTCGAAGCAGCCGACTTCGTCGGTCGGCCCGAACCGGTTCTTGAGCGCCCGGACGAACCGCAGCGACGTCTGCCGATCGCCCTCGAAGTGGCACACGACATCGACCAGGTGCTCGAGGATGCGGGGGCCCGCGATGGATCCGTCCTTCGTGACGTGGCCGACGATGATGACCGGCAGCCCGCGGTCCTTGGCGATGCGGATGAGCGTCGCCGCGACTTCGCGCACCTGCGACGGATGCCCTGCCATCCCGTCGGACATCGCCGACGACACCGTCTGCACCGAGTCGACGATCAGCAGCTCGGGACGCACCTCGTCGACGTGCCCCAGGATCGTGGCGAGATCGACTTCGGCCGCGAGATAGAGATCGTCGTGGAGCGCCCCGGTGCGCTCGGCGCGAAGGCGCACCTGAGCGGTCGACTCCTCGGCCGAGGCGTAGAGGACCCGCCGTCCGGCGCGGGCGGACTGGGCGGCGACCTCGAGCAGCAGCGTCGACTTGCCGACGCCGGGCTCGCCCGAGAGGAGGATCGCGGCGCCGGGCACGATGCCCGCCGCCCAGGACTCGGTCGAACTCGCCCACACCCGTGGTGCGCCGCGGCGCCTCGCTCGTCGTCAGCTGGGTGATGGGCCGGGCCGCGCGCTCGGCCGAAGGTGCGATGGGCGACACCGACCGGAGGATGCCGGTCTGCTCGGCCGCCTCGACCACCGTGCCCCACTGCTGGCACTCGCCGCAGCGGCCGACCCACTTGCTGGCCGTCCATCCGCACTCGGTGCACCGGTAGGGGGCTGTGGTGGGACGGCGGGCTGGCACGGACTCAGGCTAACCCCGGGCTGCGACATCCCGCGCCGCGGCGTGGCGCGCCTGCACAGGTCAGCTCGCCTCGGGCACCGCGCCTCGTTGCACGCGGGCCCCCGTCACTTCAAGGGAAGCGCAGTCACTCTCGAAGCGACGTGGCGACCTCTCGCAGAGCATCCGCCGACCGGCTGCAGCAGGCCCAGCTCGTCCGGAGAGAACCGGCGTCTCGGGGATCGGAACGGCGCCCGAGGCGCTCACGATCGAGGGCACCGACAGAGCGACCCCGCTGATCCCCTGGAAATCGTCGAGCACCGTGGAGACCGGCATCACGGCGTGCTCGTCGTTGAGGATCGCCTCGACGATGCGGGCGGACGACAGGCCGATCGCGTAGTTCGTCGCACCCTTGCCCTGAATGACCTTGTACGCGGCATCCCGGACGTCCACGGCGATCTGGTCGAGCTCATCCACCGTCATGCGGGGCTGGCCGACGGGCTCCCACTCGAGGATCGGGCACGTTTCCGATGGTCGCGGTCGACCAGAGCGGGAACTCGGTGTCGCCGTGCTCGCCCACGATGTAGGCGTGCACGCTCGACGTCGACACGCCCGCCCGGCGCGCGAGCAGCCAGCGCAGCCGCGAGGTGTCGAGCACCGTGCCGGAGGCGAAGATCCGCTCGGGCGGCAGCCCGGTCGACTCCTGCGCGAGCACCGTCAGGACGTCGCAGGGATTCGTCACGATGACGAAGATCGCGTCGGGCGCGACCTCGCGCAGCTGCTTGCCCATCGATCGGAGGATGCCGGCATTGACGCCGGCGAGCTCGATGCGCGTCTGCCCGGGCCGCTGCTTCGCACCCGCGGTGATCACGACCACATGCGACCCCTCGGCAACCGAGATGTCGCTGCCGCCGATGATGTCGCTCGTTCCGGTGAACTGGCGTGCCGTGTGAGAGGTCGAGGACCTCGGCTTCGACCTTCTCGGTCGCGATGTCGTACAGGGCGACATGTCGTGCTGATCCGCGGATGAGGGCTGCATAGGCCACGCTCGATCCGACTGCTCCAGCGCCGACGACAGTGAGTTTGGAGTTCTCGATCACGCTCATGGGCACAGTCTGGCAGTGCAGAGTCAGGCGGTGCCAGAGCCTGCGCGAGAACACCTGCCCTCACTCTGAAAGGAGACCGGCGAATGGCGGCCCAGGATGCTGGCGCAGCAGCCACTCCGAACGCTCCGAGCGCCCGTATCACCCGCCTCACGGTCCATGCAAGCCCCACCACCCGCCACGGGCGGTGGGTGATGCTGAACACTCACGATTCCGATGACGAGGGGAATGAGATGGCACCCGACCGTTACACGAACCCCGGCGACTGGCGATCCGCGGGACTCACCGGCGTCGTCGCGTGGCTCAGCTCGTGGGAACCCCGCCGGAGGCCGCGTCGAAGCACGTGGCGCCCCGTGGGAGGCCAGCGCACGAGCGCGAGTGTCGGCTCGGTGATGTGACCCCACGGCCTGGCACCGTCTCGGTCGTCATCCCGGTGAAGGATGACGCTCCGGATCTCGCGAGGTGCCTGAGAGCACTGCGCGAGCAGACGGTGCCCCCCGATCAGATCATCGTGGTCGACAACGGTTCACGCGATTCCAGCGCTCTCGTCGCGCGCGCGGCCGGTGCTGAGGTGGTGCCGTGCGCCACGCCCGGCATCCCCGCGGCCAGTGCGCGGGGGTACGACAGTGCGACCGGCGACGTCATCCTTCGCCTCGACGCGGACTGCATCCCCGGTCGCGAGTGGATCGAGCGGATGCTGGACGCCTTCGCCCGGCATCCGGATGCCGATGCCATCACGGGCGGCGCCGAATTCGCGGACGGACCCCGCGCCGCGCGACGTGTGCTCGCGTGGATGTACCTCGGCGGGTATTTCGCGGTGGCAGGCAGCGCGCTCGGGCATGCTGCCGCTCTTCGGGTCGAACTTCGGAATGCGCCGGGAGGCGTGGACGGATGCCGCGCACGGCGTGCATCGCGATCGATCGGATATCCACGACGACCTCGATCTGGCCTTCCACATCGGGAAGCGGCACCGCATCCGCTTCTCGCGGGATCTGCCGATGGAGGTGTCGTTCCGCCCGATGCGGAGCCTGTCGTCGTTCCGGCTCCGCGTGGCCCGCGGATTCCGCACGGTCTTCCTCCATTGGCCTGAGGAGTTCCCGCCGAAGCGGTGGTGGCGACTCTGGGCGGGCAGACGGCGGACCGTCAGCCTCTCGGCGTGATGAGGAAGCGCCTCTTGCCCGGACGCGCGGGGAGCCGGCGCAGGTCGACGTGGAGATCCTGATCAGCCACCGTCCACTCTGAGCGGCCGAGGCGCTGCGCGGGCGAGGCGCTGACGCGGGCGAGGCGCTGCGCGGGCGAGGAATCCGGTGCGTTACAGGCGAACGCTGCTGAGGACGTCCGTCTCGGCGATCTTGAGCACGCCGCCCTCGTCGACCAGTCGGTAGCTCGTGACCTCCTGCACGACGCGTCCATCTGTGAAGTGGTAGGTGAGCGTGGCCTGCCCCCGGTCGGGCGCCGAGGCGCTGACATCGGTGATCTCGAGTGAGGCCACGTTCGACCAGAAGGCCTGGTATCCCCCTCGCCCGCCGGCGTGGTTCTCCTGGTAGTCGGCGGTCATGTAGGGCCAGGCTCCGTCGAGGTCGCCGGGAAGCATCGCGTAGTAGGTGGAGATCGTGTCGACGACTCGCTGCTCGGACGTCACCGGCGCCGGCGTCTGCGGTTGCGGCTGCGTCTCGACGGGAGTGGGTGCCGGCTCGCTCGGCGCGGGGGGCGCGGGCTCGGCGTTGGACTCCGGCTCTGCGGACTGAGTGGGCTCGGTGGTCGCCGCAACGGGAGGCGGAGTCGAGGACCCGGCGTCATCGACGGGGGAGCGCCAGGGGTTGAAGAACGCGGCGGCCCCCAGCACGAGTGCTCCCACCAGGACCAGGATGCCGGCGATCAGGCCCGTACGCCGGCGGCGGTCTGGCGGGCTGCCCGGAGCGGGCGCCGGCGATCTGGGCGCCGGCGCTGTAGGCGGTGCCGGGGGAGCGGAGGCTGCGCGTGGGGGTCCCGACGACACCGGCACTGTCTCTGCGGTCTGGGAGACGGCGGCAAGACGTCGTCTCGCCCGTCGGCGGCTCGAAGCGGGTCGGCTGATCGGCGGGGATCGTCGGCGCGGTGGCGGCAGCGGTCGCTGCGGTCGCCGCGGCCACGGTGACCGATCCGGTCGCGTTCTCCCGGGGCTCATCGGCAGCCTCATCGAAGGGCTCCGCCGCGGCATCCGGAATCTCAGGGGAAGTCGGCGGTCCATCGACAAGCTCGGGAGCACTCGCGCTCGCACCGGCAGCGAGCAGCGCAGCGGCGGCAGCGTCGGCGGGAGGCGACAGCGGCAGCCCCAGCGGCGGCAACCTCGGAGGGAGGAACGTCGACCGGGCGGCGGCGGCGGGGATGGGGTGTCGACGAGGGCCTCGGTCGTGGCGCCGGTGAAGTCCGACCCGCGCTGATCGTCACGGAGCATCGCGGTCAGGATCGCGACGCCGTCGGGGAAGACGGCGGCGCGACCGGCATCGCCCTGCCACGACGCCAGCGACTCCGCGACGGCGGCCATCGTCGGCCGCCGCTTCGGGTTGGTCGCGAGCATCTGCTTCAGCAGCGGAGCGAGCGGGCCCGCGTTCCTCGGCGGTGCGTAGCCGCCGCGCGCGACTCTGTGGAGGAGTGAGATGGCATTGCTGTCGGTTCCGAACGGGCGGAGTGCCCTCGAGCATCGTGTACATGGTCGAGCCGAGGGAGAAGACATCCGACGCGAAGCTCGTCGGCAGGCCCTTGGCGACCTCGGGAGCGAGGTACGCCGGGGTGCCGTGGATCAGGCCGGTCGCGGTGATCGTCGCATCGCCGAGGGCGTGCGAGATGCCGAAGTCGCTGATGAGCGCCGAGCCGTCCTCGGTGATCAGGATGTTCCCGGGCTTGACGTCACGGTGAACGATCCGCAGCTTGTGCGCGGCGGCGAGCGCCGACGCGACCTGGCCGCCGATCGCGCGCCGCCTGCGCGGGAGTCATCGGCCCGTGCTCCTTGAGCAGCGCCGAGAGGGGCGTCGAGTCGATGAGCTGCATGACGATGCAGGGCCGGTCCTCGTGCTCGATCACATCGAAGACCGTGACGGCGTGGGGGTGGTGCAGCCCTGCGGTGATCCGCGCTTCCCGCATCGCCCGCTCGGTCGACAGCCTCCGCTCCGACTCATCGACCTCGGGCTGAGAGCGCAGCATCTTCAGGGCAACGGGACGCTGCAGCCGCTCGTCCCACGCATGCCAGACGACACCCATGCCACCGCTGCCCAGCATCTTGACGAGCCGGTAGCGGTCCGCGATGAGGGTTGCGGGCGTACTCATAGGAAGCGCTCCTCGGGAAGCTTCCTGAAACGCTATGCGCTTTCGCGCCGAACCCTAGGGGCTTGTGCTGATGCACCCGGTGTGTGAGTGCCGCCCGACTGCGTGCCTGCGCGGAGAACGCAGCCGGCTCGGCGAGGTCGTCGCCGCTACGGAGTCGGCGATTCCTCCGGCTCGCTCGAGGGTTCCGTCGACGGCTCGGGGTCGGGCTGCTGGAGGTCGGTGAGTGCCTGCTGGAACGCGGCCACGGTGGCTGCGTCGACGTTTCCGGTCGGCTCGACGCCCAGCTCGACCTGGAACGCCTTGACCGCCTCGGTCAGCTCCGGCGTCCATGCGCCGTCGACCGGTCCGTCCCAGAATCCGGCGAGCTTCAGCGTCTGCTGGATCGCGGCGGTGGTCGCCAGGGACTCCTGCGCCGCTGCCCCGCCGAGCGCGAGCAGCTCGGCCTGGAGAGCGGCGGCCGTCGCCTTGTCGACCGTGCCCGTCACGGGCAGCCCGTTCGCCTTCTGCACGTCTTCGACCGCCGCGACGGTCGCGGGCCCGTAGATCCCGTCGATCGGCACCGGTGTAGTGACCCGGTGTCGGCGAGATCCTGCTGCAGCGCCATCGTGTAGGCGCTGACCGCTGCCACGGCCTGCACCTGCTGGTCGTCGGTGAGGCATCCGGCATCCGCGAACAGGCGCAGCCATGCCATCTCGAGCGCGACAGCGGCGCTGTTGAACAGCTCGGAGGCGTCGGTCAGCGGAGTGTCTTCGGTGACGGCATCCTGAGCCGAAGCGAACTCCGACTCTGCCTGAGTCACCCGCTCGACGGAGGCCGCGGGTGCCAGCGGTGCGGGGGTCGTGGGATCGGGGACGGGTTCGGCAGCCGTCCCGGAGGCGTCGGCCTGGGCTTCGCGCGAGCGCGGTACGGGCGTCGGCGAGGTCCTGCTCGGCCGCGGTGAGGTCGTCCTGCGCCTGCACGGCGGCGTCGGCGCTGTCCATGGCGTCCTGGCTCGGCTCAGCCAGATCGGCGCCGGCGACCCGGACGTCGCCGACGGTGGGCGCGGTGTCGTTCAGCACGTCGCCATACCGATCGATCGCCTTTATGTAGGCCTCGCTCGCCTGGCAGAAGTCGCTCGGACGCGGTTGTCAGCTCGGACTGGGCGTCGGCGACGGCCTTCTCTTTGGCGTCCACCTGTGCCTGCGCGCGATCCACGTCGCTGATCTCGGCGGAGCAGCCCGCGAGTCCGCCGATCAGAAGGGCGACGGACAGCACGGCGGCGGCACGAAGCGTCGGGAATCCTGCGGCGTGAAGAGTCACGGGTGCCTCCTGGCGAGAAGAAGATCTACCGCTCATCATGACACCGGCTTGCTCGCGGGGCCTTCGCGTCGCCGGATCGTCGTTCAACAGGGTGGAACCCTGCACCTCGTGCGTCCGTCGGGGTGGCGACATACTGTTCGCGTGACCCCGGACGAGCTCTACGCCTACTGCGCCGCGAAGCCCGGCGCATGGGAGGACCAGCCCTGGGAGGGCGAGCTGGTCTTCAAGGTGGGGCCGGTCGAGCGCGGCAAGATCTTCGTCTTCTTCGGCACCCCGGAGACGATCGGCGTCAAGGCGGCCAGGACGCGCGATGAAGCGGACGAGTGGCTCGTCCGGTATCCGGACGACGCGAAGGCGTCGCCGTACATCGGTCGATCCGGATGGAACGTGCTCCGCACGACGGGCGGGATTCCCGATGACGAGCTGCTCGAGGCGATCGAGACGTCGTACGAGCTCGTCGTCGCCGGACTGCCCAAGAAGCTGCGGCCCGAGGGCTCTTAGCGCCGAGCCGGCGCGGGGGCTGCTCACCAGGACGGCGGTCAGCCCCCGCGGTGGGTCAGTGTGCGATGACCGGCTCGGCATCGAGGGCCGCGGGGGCGGCCTGATCGTGCGAGAGCGAGGCGCCGTCGCCGCGGCGACGGAACAGCAGGGCCGACATGACCGCACCGGCGGCGAAGAAGGCTGCGCCCCACCAGTACGCCGTGGCGTAGCTGGCCAGGGCCGCGTCGACGCCGACCTCCGGTGTGATCGGCGTGTGGGACGCCAGATAGTCGGCGGCAGCGGTCGCCGCAAGGGTGTTGAGCAGCGCGGTCCCGATCGATCCGCCGATCTGCTGGCTCGTGTTCACCGTGGCCGACGCGACGCCGGCGAACTCGCGGTTCACGCCCAGCGTGGCTGTCTGCATCGAGGCGGGCATGATGGTCCCCATCGCGAAGCCGATCACCATGAGCGGCGGCATGACGTGGGCGGCGTAGACGCTCGACTCATCCAGGAACGTCAGCCCGATCATCCCGATCATCCCGAGGGTCATACCCGCGGGCACCAGGACCTTGGGGCCGAACCTCGGCACGAAGATGTTCGTTCCGAGCTGGGCAGCGAGCACCAGCATCCCGATCATCGGCAGGAAGGCGAGACCCGTCTGGATCGGCGAGTAGCCCAGCGTGACCTGCAGGTAGTACGTGACGAAGAGGAAGATCCCGAACATCCCGGCGCCGGCGACCATCACCGACAGGAAGGCCGCACCGCGGTTGCGGTCGAGGACGATTCCGAGGGGGAGCAGCGGATGCGCGGCCCGGCGCTGCCAGAGGACGAACGCGGCGAGCAGGATCACGGCGCCGGCGAGCATCCCCCACGTGAGCGGCGAGTCCCAGCCATCGGTCTCGGCGTTGGAGAAGCCGAAGACGAGGCCGAAGAGTCCGCCCGAGACGAGGAGGGTGCCCGGAACGTCGAGCTTCGGCCGTGGGCCGGTGCGCGCGATCAACGGGATGTAGATCAGGGCACCCACGAGTGCGACAGCGGCGATGAACACGTTGATGTAGAGATTCCAGCGCCAGTTGAACGCCTCGGTCAGAATGCCGCCGAGGAGAAGTCCGATGGCTCCGCCCGCACCGGCGATCGCGCCGAACACGCCGAACGCGCGGGCGCGCTCCTTCGGGATCACGAAGGTGGTGGTGAGGACGGCGAGTGCCGTGGGCGCGAGCAGAGCCGCGAACGCCCCCTGCAGGGCGCGAGCCCCGACCAGCAGTTCGAACGAGCCCGCCGCGCCGCCGAGCGCTGAGGCGATCGCGAAGCCGATGAGTCCGATGATGAATGTGCGCTTGCGCCCCATGAGGTCGGAGAGGCGGCCGCCGAGCAGGAGGAGGCTGGCGAACGCGAGGGAGTAGGCCGTGATGATCCATTGGCGCTGGCCGTCGGTGAAGCCGAGGTCGGCCTGTGCCGAGGGGAGCGCGATGTTCACGACGGTGCCGTCGAGGACCACCATCAGCTGCGCGAGGCCGACCACCGCGAGGGTGATCCAGCGACGACGGCCGTCGGTCTGGGCGAGTGGTGAAGGAGAAGTCATATGGTGAGCATATACGGTACTATTGAGTTCCGGATCTACCCGGTTCAGGAATTTACCCGCCGGTAATATCGGACGGGACCGCACGAGAAGGAGGGTGACTGCAATGGCGCAGGCCGACCTCGATGACAGACCCCGCCTCGGGCGCAAGCGTGATCACACCCGCGATCCCGAGATCCTCGAGGCCGCCCTCGACGTGCTGGCCGAGACCGGCTACGACGGCATGACCATCGACATGGTCGCCGCGCGTGCCAAGGCCGGCAAGGCGACTCTCTACCGCCGGTGGGCGTCCAAGCCCGAGCTCGTCCTCGATGCGGTCGCCTGCTTGAAGGCCAAGGACCTCGACCTGGATGCGCTGCCTGACACGGGGAGCCTCCGCGGCGATCTCGTCGCCATGGTGAAGCCGCCCACCATCCAGGAGAGCGAGCGCAAGCTCAAGGTGATGGCCGGCATCGTCTCGATGATCGCCCGCGACCCGCAGCTGGCTGCCGCAGCGCAGGAGGCGCTCGTCGAACCGCGCGCGGCGGTCAATCGGGTCTTCTTCCGACGTGCGATCGAGCGGGGCGAGATCTCTGCCGACCGCGACGTCGAGACCCTGTGCATGATCGGGCCGTCCATGGTCGCCTATCGCGTGCTCATGCTGGGGAAGCCCGTCGACCGTGACTTCCTTCTCGAGACGATCGACAGGATCATCCTTCCCGCGGCGTTCGCGCGCTGAGGCGACCCGCCGCCCGACAGCCGGCTGGTGACGCACTTTCGAAAATTCGACAGAGCGCGTGAGAGCGATCCCAAACCCGCTACCGTGGACTTTTCCGGGAGAGGAGCGCGGTGTCGGCGGAGTCACTCGCACTGGGCATGTTCCTGCGGGCACGACGAAACGTGTGTCAGCCCGAAGATCACGGGATCTTCCGCGAAGAAGGCCGTCGGGTGCCCGGTCTGAAGCGCGACGAGGTGGCTCGCCTGGCCGGCATCAGCGCCGAGTACTACCTGCGCCTCGAGCAGGGCCGCAGCACCCGGCCGTCCGATCAGGTGCTCCACTCGCTCGCACGCGCGCTGCACCTCGATGCCGAATCGCGGCAGTACCTCTTCCGCCTCGCCAGCGGGGACGTTCGCAGTGCCTATGTGGCTTCGGAGGACTCGATCGCGCGAATCGACCGCATCCTGCGCCCGTGGATGCACGCTCCGGCCTACGTCACAGACTGCAATCGCGACATCATCGCGTCGAATCCCCTCGCGACCGTCTTCGGCAACGGCGGGCTGACGGTCGGGGCGAACGTCGCGGCGTACATCTTCACCGACCGGATGAAGAAGACGCTCGGCGACGCCTGGGAAGAGATGGCACGCGGGACGCTCGCCGGCCTGCGGCGCGATGCGGAGCCGTTCTCACCTCGGTTGAACGAGATCGTCGATCAGCTGTCGGGCGATCGGGATTTCACGCGTCTCTGGGCACGTCATGACGTCTCGGGCACGGAGGACGCCCATGTGCTGCATGACGATCGACGGGTTGGGCACCCTCGAGATCGAGGTTCAGAACTTCGGCGTCCGGAGCATGCCGGGGCATCTGCTCACGGTGCTCTCCGCGCCGCCGCAGAGCACCGCCTCCCGCATCTTCTCGCACTTGGCAGGCACTGCCAGCCTGCTGCCCGACGCAACCTGGTGGCCGCGGACTGACGGCGACCGTCCCGTGCCGACTCGCCGCCTTCCCGGCCGAAGGGGGTACCAGCAGGGGCACGCACGTCGCGCCGCAGCGCCCCTAGCGTGAGCAATGGTCCGCCGCTGCGTCGGGTGGGGACGAGCTGAGGAGTATGTGCCATGGGTGCGATCACCGATCGAATCGCTGAACTCGGAGTCGAGATCCCGTCGCAGGCCGCAGCGCCGGCAGGCGTGTACGTGCCCGCTGTGGTGAGCGGCAGCTACGTCTACACGGCGGGCCAGCTGCCCGTTCGTCGACGGCGCCCTGCCGGCGACCGGCAAGGTCGGCGCCACCGTGAGTGCCGAATCGGCCAAGGACCTCGCCCGGATCAGCGCCATCAACGCGCTCGCCGCGGTCGCGACGGTGATCGGCTCGCTCGACCGGGTGACCCGCATCGTGAAGGTCGTCGGCTTCGTGTCATCCGACCCGGAGTTCTACGGGCAGGCCGGCGTGCTCAACGGAGCTTCCGAGCTCCTCGGCGACATCTTCGGCGCAGCGGGGGTCCACGCCCGCAGCGCCGTAGGGGTCGCCGTGCTTCCTCTCGACTCGCCCGTCGAGGTCGAGCTCATCGTCGAGTTCGCGTGACAGCATCCCGCGCCTGTCCCGCTGTCCGCAGCATCCCCCGAAGAGAAGAGAAGAACCGTGTCTGAATCCATTACCGTCGTGCTCGTCCACGGCGCGTTCGCCGAGTCGTCCAGCTGGACCGGCGTCCTCGCGAACCTCCACGCCCGCGGCGTCGCCGCGATCGCAACCCCGAACCAGCTGCGCAGCGTCACCACGGACGCCGACAACGTGCGTCGTGCGGTCGAGTCGGTCGGAGGCCCCGTGCTGCTCGTCGGCCACTCCTACGGCGGGGCGGTCATCACCGAGGCAGCGGTGGGCGACGACGCGGTGAAGGGCCTCGTGTACGTCGCGGCGTTCGCTCCCGATCACGGCGAGACCGCTCTGGGACTCACCGGCCAGTTCCCCGGCAGCACGCTGGGCGAGACGGTGCGGCCGATCCCCCTCGCTGACGGCACGAACGACCTCATCGTCGATCGCGAGCTGTTCCCGAACCAGTTCGCCGGCGACGTGCCGCTCGCCGACGCGCAGATCGCCGCGGCGACCCAGCGCGCCATCCGCGACTTCGCCCTCACCGAGCCGCAGCCGGCCGAGATCTCCGCATGGAAGACCCTGCCGTCATGGTTCGTCTACGGCACCGGCGACAAGAACATCCCCGCCGAGGGCCTGAGGTTCATGGCCGATCGCGCCGGCTCGCTGAAGACCGTCGAGATTCCGGATGCCTCGCACTCGGTGATGGTGTCGCACCCGGATGCCGTCGCGGACCTCATCGTCGGCGCCCTCGCCTACCTGTCCTGACAGCGCGGACGGCCGCGCGGCGAGCGCGAGCGCGGCGCGCAGCTCTGAACTGCGCAGCGACGGGGCGTCACCTTCGGGTGGCGCCCCGTTTCGGCTGCCGCCGGATGGATCGCGGCAGGCTCCGGCGGCTCTGCATAGACTCGCGAGGTGCGTCCTGTCTCCGTCATCCTCCCGTGGCGCCCCGCTCCCTCTCGCATGGACGCGTTCGAGCGCGTCACGGACTGGTACGACGCGGATGCTGCCCGAGCTGCGGGTGTCGACCATCGACTCGCCCGATCCCGTGTTCAACCTGGCGCTCTGCCGCAACCTCGCGGTGGCCTCGCTCGACGATCCGGACGACGTGGTCGTCCTCGGCGACGCGGACACTCTGCCTGAGCCGGACGCCCTCCGCGCCGCGGTCGACGCGGCCCGCACGTCTGACCTCGTCCACCTGCCCTACACCGCGTACCACTGGCTCGGACCGGTCGGCTCCGCCCAGTTCGCGGCCGGCGTCCCGCTCGAGGACTGCGACTTCGACCTCATCAAGGGCGCCTGCTCGGGCGTCTACGTCACGACGCGACGCGCCTGGGAACGGCACGGGGGACAGGATCCCCGCTTCCGCGGATGGGGCTATGAGGATGCCGCGTGGAACCTCGCGCACACGACGATGCTCGGAGCCCCACCCCAGCGTCATCCGGGTCGCGTCTACGCCCTGCACCACCATGCCGAGACGCGGGCGGGCACGCAGTACGACGCGAACGCGGCACTGATGGAGCGCTACCGCGACGCCTCCGGCGATGCGCTCGCGATGGCATCGCTCATCAGCGAGCGATAAGCGCGGTCCGGGCCGGACTCCGCGCGCTGGTCGGCGACCACGCGTGCGAGCAGGTCCTCGTCGATCGCGCTCCGGTCGAGGAGGGTCTCGAGGGCTTCGCGCAGCTCGGCCACAGTGGCTTCGTTGGGTGCGAGCGCCACGCCGAGCCGGGCGGCTTCGATGGCTGCGGCGCCCGCGAACTGGTCGGTGGAGAAGGGCAGCACCAGCAGCGGAACTCCGGCGCCGAGCGCCTCGGTCACCGAGTTGTTGCCACCGTGGGTGACGGCCGCGGCGGCGGCGCCCAGCATCCGGACCTGCGGGAGGTGCGATCTGACGAGCCAGTCGTCCGGCAGCGGGCCGAGCGCCGCGGGCGGAGTGGATCCCGTGGCGATCGCCGCGCGGGCACCGGCGGCGCGCAGGGCATCGCAGACCCTCCGCAGCACGTCGTCCCGCACCGAGAGGAAGCTTCCGAAGCTCACGTAGACGAAGGGAGCGGCATCCGCCAGCCATTCGTCCGCCTGCGGGTCGGCCGGTTCTTCCCGGCGCGTGGAGCCGAGGAACACCGCCCCGCTCACCGCCGTCGCGCCGGCGAGCTGTTGCGGGTAGTTGTAGAGCACGCGGGGCCCGTGCTCGCTGAAGGCGGACGTCGACAGGACGCGCATCCGGGTCGAGCGCGCGGGCGGTCTCGTTCCACTCGACGGTGAAGTTCGCCGAGACGCGGGCGCAGAGGGCGCGCAGCTCCTCGACCTCGGCAGGCCGGGGGTGGAAGGCGGCCGGCCACGCGGGCGGAAGGCCGTAGAGCTCGTCGTCGGCCGGAAGGGCGCTCGGATGCCCCAGCACGACGTCTGCGAAATCGTGACCCGCCACCGAAAGCGCCAAGCCGGGCGCTGAAGGCGAGATGGTCGATGAGGATCGCATCCGGCTTCAGCTCCTCGACGATGCGCAGCGTCGAGGAGCCCGCCGTCACTGGATCCCACATGAGGTCGGTGAGCCGCTCCCGAGCCTGGTAGGCCAGGGTCGGGATCATGCCCTCGCGAGTGGCGGCGAAGAAGCCGCGCAGGGAATCGGCCTCCTCGTCGGGCTGCTCGTCGGCGCTGATGATGCCGGGGTTCGATCCGCGGCCCAGCTGCAGCCCCACTCGATCGAAGCCGAACGACTCGACGATGCCGGCGGTCGAGGTGCCGGTCGCGACGACGACGCGGTGCCCGCGCTCGCTTCCAGGCCGTCGCGAGCGTCGCGAGTGGCAGAAGGTGCGATGCGTAGTCCGGGCTGATGACGAGGAGCGTCATACGGCCCGCTCCACGGGCTTGCGCAGCTCCGCCTCTTCGGCGGCCACGCCCCGGTACACGCCGTCGAGCGTCGCGGCCATGCGCTGGATCGTGAAGCGGTCGCGCACCATCGCTCGCGACTGGTCGGCCCGCAGCTCGTCCGCTTCACCCGCGGCTTGCGCAAGTGCCGAGCCGAGCGCCGCCCGCAGCGCGCCGACGTTCCAGGTCGCGGTGAGCCGGCCCGTCACGCCGTCCTGCACGTAGGTCGCGGGGCCACCGGCATCCGGGGCCACCACATACAGGCCGCAGGCCATCGCCTCGAGCAGCGCGATGCCGAACTCCTCCTTGATGCTCGCGCAGGCATAGATGCCGCGCGGCGCGTTCGCCCCGGGCAGCCCGAACCGGGCGGCTGCCATCCATCGAGCAGTCACGTCGTTGGGTCGGTGGCCGGCCAGCAGGAGCCCGGAGTCTGCCCGCGCGCTCGCCGGGACGATCTGCTCGATGAGGTCGAGCTGCTCCCGTTCGTCGAGGGACGGGGAGTCGAGGTCGCCGCCGATGATCAGCAGGTTGGCGCGCTCGGCGAGGTCGCTGCGGCCCATGCTTCGACGAGCGTCGCCATGCCCTTGACCCTGTGCAGCCGACCGACGCTGACGATCAGCGGAAGCCCGCGCCGGTGTGGGCTCAGCGTCTCGACCAGAGCGCGAAGCTCTTCGATCGCAGGGCCGGCCGCTCCTCCTGCGGCCGCCTCCGAGGCTTCGGCGACGGCGGCATCGATGGTGGACAGATCGACGCCTTCCGGAACGATGGAGTGGCGTTCGGCATGCGCCGTCAGGTCGATGCCCACGAGCCGGCGCATGTCGTCATCCAGCCGGGGTCGCGGGAAGAGGACCGTGTGCGACGCGTTCGCGGCGAGCCGCTGCACGAGGCGCGTGCGGAACCAGAAGTGCTCGGCGATGTCGACGTCGCCGAACGTCTCGCGCGTGAGCCGCCCTGCGCGATCGAGCGATTCGATGACGGCGTGCGGATCGGGCGCCACGGTGAACACGACCGGGATGCCGAGCTCGCGCGCGACGTCGGCGGCGGCGAGGCTGCCGACATCCGCCATCCGCAGGTGGAGCAGGTCCACCCCACCCACCGCTCGCAGCAGGCGACGGATGCCGCGCCGCACCGTGACGCGAAGGGGCCATGCGGCCGCGGACGGCATCGGAGAGGTGAACAGCGGGATGCGGCCGTACACGTGCCCTCGGTCGCCGCCGCGCAGCGAGATCAAGTCCGATGCGGCATCGATGATCGAGCCGCGCGACAGCGTGATCACGCGGGCGACGGAGCCTTCGTCGATTGCGACCAGGGCGTCGCCGAGGCGGACGAGAAGCGTCGCGATGCCGCCGTTGTCTCCGGCGCCCGCCGATCTCAGGGCGGGGTCGATGTCGGCGTGCAGGAAGAGCTGCGCCACTGTCAGCGCTCCGGGGGGTCGGACCTCGACGGGCATCGCCGCCGCGTCGAGGTCGAGGAGGGCCAGCAGTGCCGCACCACCCAGCTGCCCCTCCTCTGTCGTGAGCGACTCCAGGGTCTCCACCAGGTCCGGTGCGGGCGTGCGCTGCCCGAGCGCCGCCGTCGCAGCGATGCGCACCGACTCGGCCTCCTTCGGGTCCACGACGATCCGAAGGAGGGGAGCAGTGGCGATCGCGGAGCGCACGAGCCCGAGAGTCTCGACGAGACGGCTGCGCGGAGAGGGGCTGGTCACGCCCAGGAGCGCCCCCTCCACGCCCACCACGAGCAGCTCGGGCACGGCGGCCGACCAGCGCTCGAGCGAGCGCTGCGCGAGCATTCCGGTGAAGCCCCCGGCGACGATCAGCGACAGGAGCCTGCCCACGGCGTCGGGCCGCGGCATCCCGCTGCCCACTGCCCAGGCCGCGTGCTCGCGCACGAACGCGCGGTCGTCGTCGAGCAGGTGCGCCAGCAGGCGTCCGGCCTCGCCGTCGTTGATCTCGGCGAGCGCATGGATGGCGGCGATCACGACGAGCTGGTCGGTGCCCTGAATGGCGCGGCTGAGCACTCGGAGAGTGCGGACACCGGGGTCGCGTCCCGCTTCGAACGCCAGATCGTCGGCGAGGCGCATTCCGTCGACGATGGTGGAAGCCTCGGCCACCGCGTCCAGAGACGTCTGAATCCCCACCATTGCTCCTCATCGCCGGCGCGGCAGCGCTGAGGCCCCCGCGGGCTGATGATAGCCCGGGCGAGTGACCGGTGTACCGTAGAGCGGCCCTCTTGACACAGCCCTGGAGATCCGTGCACCTCATCGCGATCGGCGACATCGGAGTGACCGACCGCATGATGCACATCGGCGATGAGGCGATGTTCGAAGCCCTCCTCGACGAGCTGCGCCCGCGCGGCGCGACGGCGTTCACCGCGCTCAGCGCGGCTCCGGACGAATCCGCCGCGCGGTACGGCATCGCGGCGATCGACCGCATCGGCTTCCCCGTCGATCGGGCGGCGGGTGCCGCACGGTTCCAGGAGGTGCTCGATGCCCTCGCAGGCAGCGGCGCGCTGCCCGTCGACGATCCGTTCTGGACTGTTCGGGATGCTGTCGCCTCGGCCGACGGGGTGGTCGTCGCGGGCGGCGGCAATCTGGCGTCGAACTGGCCCCTCCACATCTTCGAGCGCTCGGCCCTCGCCCGGATCGCCGCCCACTTCGGCAAGCCACTGGTCATCACCGGGCAGACCCTGGGGCCGGCCCTCTCCGACGAGGACCGGCCGATCCTCGCGCAGACGCTTGCGTCGGCACGCCTGGTGGGCCTGCGCGAGCGCGCCTCCGGGGAGCTCGCGGCCGCGCTCGGCGTGGACCAGCGAGCCCGAGCCGTGACGCTCGACGATGCCGGGTTCCTCGGATGGAGCGAGCCCCTTCCCCCGCAGGAGGGGTTCACCCTCGTGAGCCTCTCGACGCACGTGGGCGGGCGCGACCGCCGCGACGTCGTCGCCGGACTCGCGCGGGCGCTGGACGCGCACGCACGTGACACGGGCTGGGCCACTGTCTTCCATGCACACTGGGGTTCGCTGCAGGAGGGCGAGCTTCGCGGTGATGCTGTGCTCCATGACGAGGTCCGGAAGGCGATGCGCACTCCTTCGACCGTCGCGCCCACGGGCGACCCGCGGTCGGCGGCATCCCTCGCCCGGCGGGCATCGCTGCTCGTGACGAGCCGCTATCACCCGGCCGTGTTCGCGGCTCCCGCCGGGGTTCCCATCCTCGCGCTCACCGCGGACGCCTACACGACCGTGAAACTCAGCGGGGCGCTGGGGGCATGGGGCCAGACGCAGGTCCACGATCTCGATATCGCGGCCGCTGACCGGCTGGGCCCTGCACTTCGCGGCGCAGTGTCCACGGCCAGTCGCACCCGGGCGGCGGCGGAGAAGGCCCTGCCCGCAGCGCGGGCTGCCAGCGCCCAGTGGTGGGATCGCGTCGCGGCCGCAGCGTCCACGCCCTGCCGCGGCGACGAGGGAGCCAGCCGCGCCACACAAGCGGCGACCCTAGGCTGAGATTCAACCCACCGGCCGCCAGGAGGCCAAGATGTCCGAGCAGCTCCCCCCGTCCGAAGGCGTCGACAGCAAGGCGCGGCCCTGGCTCGCGGCCTATGCGCCGGGAGTGCCCGCCGACATCCCGCCGGTCACCGAATCCCTCATCGACATGCTCGATGCCTCGGTGGCCCGCTACCGCCGCAGCGTCGCGCTGGAGTTCTTCGGCGTGCAGACCACGTATGGCCAGCTGGGTGAGCAGGTCGCCCGTGCCGCGGAGGGACTGCGGAAGCTGGGCGTGAAGGCCGGCGACCGCGTCGCCATCATCCTCCCCAACTGCCCCCAGCATGTGGTCGCGTTCTACGCCGCGCTCCGCCTCGGCGCCATCGTCGTCGAGCACAACCCGCTCTACACGGCACGGGAGCTGCGGCACCAGTTCGAGGTGCATGAGGCGGTCGTCGCGGTCGTCTGGGACAAGGTCGCCGACACGATCGCGGAGTTCCCCTCCGACATCGCACCCCGCAGCATCGTCGCCGTGCGCATGACGGACGAGCTTCCCTTCGGCACCCGTCTCGCGCTGCGGCTGCCCATCCCGAAGGCGCGGGCCTCGCGGAACGCGCTGACGCAGCGCCCGCAGGCGAAGGGGATCGTTCCCTGGACGCAAGGTCGCCGAGGCGCGTCCGATCTCGAAGTCCGTGCCCCGCCCCTCGGTGGAGGACGTCGCGGCGCTGCAGCTCACCAGCGGGACGACCGGACTGCCCAAGGCCGCCATCCTGAGCCACCGAAACCTCCGCTCGAACGCCGCGCAGTCGATCGCCTGGGTGCCTGACCTCACTCCCGGCCGTGAGGTCTTCTACGCGGTGCTGCCCCTCTTCCACGCGTACGGGCTCACCCTCTGCCTCACCTCGCCCTCTCGGTCGGCGCGCGTGTCGTGCTGTTCCCGAAGCCGGACGTCGACCTCGTCATCGCCGCCGCGCGCAAGACTCCGCCCACCTTCCTTCCGGCGGTGCCACCGCTGTACGACGCCCTGGCGCGGGCCGCGGTGCGAGGAAAGCTCGATCTCTCCGGCATCCGCTTCGCCATCTCGGGCGCGATGAGCCTGCCGGTCCCGACCGTCACACGATGGGAGGAGATCACCGGCGGCCTGCTCGTCGAGGGGTACGGCATGACCGAGACGTCTCCGATCGCCCTCGGCAACCCGATGGGCCCGTCGCGGCGCCCGGGGACCGTCGGCGTCCCCTTCCCCAGCACCGACATCCGTGTCGTGGATCCGGATGATCCGGCTCGGGATGTCGCTCCCGGCGACCCCGGAGAGCTCCTCGTCCGAGGGCCCCAGGTGTTCCAGGGCTACTGGGGCAGGCCGGACGAGACGGCCGCTGTCCTGCTGTCGGGAGGGTGGCTGCGCACCGGCGACATCGTCACGGCATCCGATGACGGCTTCGTCACGATCATCGATCGCGTCAAGGAGCTCATCATCACGGGAGGATTCAACATCAGCCCGACCGAGGTCGAGCAGGTTCTGGCGCTGCACCCCGACGTCGTCGCGTCGGCGGTGGTCGGCCTGCCCCGCGAGTCGGGCGGCGAGATCGTCGCGGCCGCCGTGGTCATGCGCGAGGGTGCCGTGTTCGATGCGAAGGTGCTGCGCGAGTTCTGCCGCACGAACCTCACGGCCTACAAGGTGCCGAAGAGCATCGTCCAGGTCGGCGATCTGCCCCGATCCCAGATCGGCAAGGTCCTGCGGCGCGTGGTGCGCGACGAGCTGCTCGCGACGAGCGACTGATCGAGGTCACTCGCCCCCGTGCCTTGCGTGAGCAGGAGCGCACGCTGACAATGCCGATATGGGGCAAGCGATGAGTGCCGGCGAGGCGGTCACGGCGGCGATCAGGGAGCTGGTCCGTCAATTCGACGAGAGCGAGAGTGCGGCCCTCGTCGGACGCCCTGACGGCGTCCATCAGCACCGGACGGCGGTGCGGCGGCTGCGCAGCGTCTTGCGGGTGTTCGGCGACCTGTACGACCCCTTCGCCGTGAAGCAGCTGCGCACGCTGCTCAAGGAGTGGGGCTCGGCGCTGGGCGTCGTGCGCGATCACGAGGTCGCCGCCGAACTGGTCGATGAGCTGTCCGGCGACGTCCCTGAGGCGGCGCTCGACGACCGTCTCACCGATCGCCTGGTGCAGCCTGAGCGCGAGGCAGTGTCCACCTCGCACCGGCGACTCGCCGAGATCCACGATCTGAAGAGACTCGAAGAGATGCGTCGCCTTCTGCATGGCTTCGCCGCGGACCCGCCCTATTCGCCTGCCGCTGCCGCGCCGGCGGACAGCATCCGCTCGACCATCACCAAGACCGCACGTGTCGTGCTCCGCAAGTCCCGTCACCTGGAACGGTCGCTCGAAGACCGTCATCTGCTCAGAAAGCGGGCGCGACGACTGCGTCACGCCGTCGAGGCGGTGACGACCGACCCGCCCGGACTGTTCGGCCGCCGGGTGCGGCGCATCGGCAAGATCGCCAAGCGAATGCAGTCGGAACTCGGCGATCATCGCGACAGTGTGCTCCTGGCCACGCGTGTCGCGAGGGCCCGACGCCTCGCGGGCCGCGCGGGGGAGGAGATCGCTCCCTACGACGAGCTCGCTGCGGCCGCGCAGGCGATCGCCGACGACCGGGTGCGCAGGCTGCGCGCCGAACGGCGGAAGCTCGCGAAGGCGGTGGATGCGGTCGCAGGGTAGCCGCAGGGCGCAAGGCGAGCGTCAGAGCGCGGGGCGGCGCATCCGGTTCGACAGGCTCGAACCCGCCAGGACTCCGAGCGCGATCGCGACCATGGTCGACAGGGTCGCGACGAGCGAAGCCGCTCCCGCCGAGTCTCTCCCCAGGAGATCGGCCACTCCAGCCAGCCCCAGTGCTCCCGGCACGAGGAGCGAGAACGCAGGGGTGAAGCTCACGAGGGCGGCGGGTCCGGATGGCTGACGGGCCACGAGCGCGGTGACAGGCGTCACGCAGAGAGCGCCGACGAAAGCCGAGATGACGCCGCCCAGCAGCAGGTCGCCGAGCACCTGCGCCGCGTAGGCGATGTAGAGCACGAGCAGGATCCATGGAAGCGAACGCTTCGGAGCGGAGCGGTGGAGCGAGACGGCGACGCCGAACACCGCCACGGCGATCCAGGGAGCGATAGGGCCGAGGAGCTCGGGATGCCGGCTGAAGTCGAAGTCCGGCACGCCGACCAGTGCCCCCGCGGTGACGATGCCCGCGCTGAGCAGCACCAGCTGCATGGCGCCCGCAGCAGCTCGGCCGGCACCCGAGATCATGTGGCCCATCGACAGCTCGAGCACCGCAGTGGTCAGCAGTGCACCCGGGAAGCAGGACGACGAGCGGTGCGAGGAGAGCAGACAGGATGCCCGACCCCCATCCGGCTCGCAGGAGCAGGAACACCGTGGTGGCGACGAGGAAGGCGATTCCGACCGTGATCAGCGCGCCGTAGCGGCGCGGCACCCGCTCGCTGACCAGGAGGGCTGCTCCGGTCACCAGGCCCAGCCCCGCGGAGAGCAGCACCCCCGCCCAAGATGCGCCGAGCAGCACCGACAGAGCCGCGCTCAGGAACGCGTAGGCGATGACCCGGATCACGCGACCGTAGGTGGGCGCCATATCGCGGACGCGCCCGATCCGCTCGACGGTCGAAAGAGGATCCAAGACACCGGTGCGCGCGGCGTCCACCGTCTGCTGCACCTCGTCGATCTGCGAGAGGAGCAGCTGCCCGTCGGTGCTCGCCACCGCACCGGTCCGATGATGCCCGCGCCCGCGCGCTGACACGAGCAGCGCATTCGGAAAGACGAGCACCTCGCTTTCGGGCAGGCCGTTGACCTCCGCGATGTCGCTGAGGACGTCCTGCACCGTCTCCACCGTGTATCCCGCCTGGGTCATCGCCCGGCCGACTGCCTCCGCTGCCGCGAGCGTGGCGGCGGCGTCGGGCGCCGCGCCGGGAATCACCGCATGTGCACCGGTGATGATGGCGGAGCGTGCGCTGACCGCGATGTCTCGCTCGGCACGGGGCCGCACAGCGATCAGAATCACGGCCCCTGCGAGCAGCACCGCGAGCGCAATGAATGCCGAGATCATGTGGTGCCTGTCTGCCGAGGGTCGACTGGCATTCTCACATGTCGGATCGCCGGCACCGGCTTCGGCTGCCGCGCTTGACAGCGCGGGCCGCGCCCCACTCTCACCAGCGGTTGCGGACGTCCTCCGCCCAGCCGAGGATCCCCTCGAAGCGAACCGTCTCGTCGTCGGCGGTGGTGAATTCGCCCGACCACCAGCCGAAGCACTGATCGGTGCGCGATGAGACGATCCCGAGGTTGGTTCGTGTGACCTTGTCGTAGAACGGCACGAACGTGAGATCGAGCCTGTCGCCGCGGACCCGCCAGGGCCGCAGGAAGTGCGAGGTGTCGTAGTCCCACCTGAGTTCCTCGCTGACCTTGTGCAGCCGGCCGTCGATGAAGATCGCGTTCTCCGTCGAGCCGCTGCCGTCGGTCCATCGACCGCCGAGCTGCACCCCGATCACCCGCCCGTCCCAGACTCCCGACCCCGCGCCCCAGTTCCAGCTGACGTCGTACGGCCAGCGGCCCCGCCCATGGTCGAGGACCGCCCACGACTCACCAGCCGGGATGTCGTGGACGACCCCGCCGACGGTGATGGTGCCGGATGCCGGACGCGCGACATCCTTCACCGTGTACTGGAACCGGCTGTCGCTCCACGGGACGACCACGGCGAGCGACTCGTGTCCGGCCACACGGCCCGCGACGATGTCGACGGACGCCCCGGGGATGCGGGCACGGAGCCGGGTGCCGTCGGCCTCCTCGTCGATGTCGATCGAGAGGTCGCGCGCACGTGCGCGCGCAGGACCGTCTCCGAGGCTCGCGGGAAGCGTCGCGCTGCCGCTCAGAACGCCGGTCACTCCGCGATGGACGGCCGTCTCGGACGCCCGTTCGAACACCCACACGTCGTGCACGGCCGCGTAGTCGAGCGACGAGACCGTGAGTGCGACGATGTGCGTCGGCGTCGTGACGTTCCAGTACTCCCAGCGCTTGTTGCGACCCCACGAGCGCCGGCCGTCGATCCCGGATGTGTCGAGGAGCGGGCGCCGCATCCACCCCACAGCATCCCGATTCAGTCTCCCGGATGCCGTAGTCAGCGCCTGCCTGGTCGTCAGCTCCCGCTCGATCACGATGCTTCCTCCTGCGCCGCCGCCGCGATGCGTGCATTCATCGCGCGCACGACGTGCTCGGCGACCTTCACCACTTTTCGGTCATAGGTGACGAGCCCGTTCACCTCGTCCTCGACGTCGGCGAGCTGGGTGTAGACGATCGCGCCGAGTCCACGGCGAACCGCCGGCACGATCTCCTCATCGTGGAGGCGCACGAAGGCCGCCTCGAACGTGGCACCTGTGCGGAACCTCTTGTAGCCGAAGGTGCGCGAGCCCCACGTGTGGCCCGGAATGGGCAGGCTGTATCCGCCGTACTCGGTGAGCGCGAGGACTCTCGCCGTGCGCGGCCGGCGCCGCCTGACGCGGAACCGGCGGAAGTACACGTGCTGGCTGTGCAGGTCGCCCGCCCCTTGGTCGTGCCAGCCGCTGGCGTGGTCGACGGGTCTCGTCGGATCGAGACTCCTCACGTCATCGGCGACCCGGGCGGCGTCGAACTGGCCCCAGCCCTCGTTGAACGGCACCCACAGGGCGATGCTCGGGACACTCCGCAGCAGCTCGATCATGGATTCGAGCTCGGTCTCGAACGACGCCCGGCCCGCAGCATCCGTTCGACGGAATCGTCGATGCTGCCGGTCGTCGAGCCTCGATGGGACGACGGCCGGGACCGTGATCACCAGGGGGTGATACCGGCTGCCGCCGTTGACGGCGTCCTGCCAGACGAGCATGCCCAGGCGATCGCAGTGGTGGTACCAGCGCATCGGCTCGATCTTGATGTGCTTGCGCAGCATGTTGTACCCGAGCCGCTTGGCGAGCGCGATGTCGTACTCGAGCGCCGCATCGGAAGCGGCGGTGTACCCGCCGTCGGGCCAGTACCCCTGGTCGAGCAGTCCGATGGGCACGTAGGGCTCGCCGTTCAGGAGCAGCCGGGCAACACCCCGCTCGTCGGTGCCGACGCCGAACGAGCGCATGCCGACGTAGCTCGTCACACGATCCTCACCCAGGCGGACCTCGACGTCATAGAGGAAGGGATCCTCCGGTGACCACGTGCGAACCGCGTCGTCGAACCTCAGACGCGTGGGCACGCCGACCGGGATCACGGCCTCGGCTGCCGGCATCCCGTCGGCTGTGATGATGACCGTCGCGGTCTCGGCGTCCGGGGCGTGCGAGCTCTCCACCGTGACCACGACAGCGCTGTCTTCGAGATCCGGGACCAGCACGAGGCGATCCACCGCGATGCGGGGCAGAATCTCCAGCCAGACCGTCTGCCAGATCCCCGACTGCGGCGTGTACCAGATGCCGCCGCGCTTGGTCGCCTGCTTTCCGCGTGAGAGCCACGAGGTGTCGGTCACATCCCGCACGGCCACGACGATCTCATGTTCGACGGCGTCGGCGAGCACGTCGGTGATGTCCAGGCTGAAGGGCAGATAGCCGCCGGTGTGGCGGCCGACCTCGACGCCGTCCACCGCGACGCGGCAGGACTGATCCACCGCGCCGAAGTGCAGCATCACCCGCTCCGCGGGTGGCACCGAGACCGGCAGGGTGAAGCGGCGGCGGTACCAGAGGGTCTCGTCCGGCGCGGTGGACCGGCCGACGCCGGACAGTGTCGTCTCGGGTGAGAACGGCACGACGATCTCGAGGTCGAAGTGCACCGGAGGCGCGAGGGGGTCCGCGACCGCGACCGGGTCGGACGCCGCGAACGGCGTGAACGCGCACTCCCAGGGTCCGTTGAGGCTCTGCCATCCGGGGCGCACGAGCTGCGGGCGGGGGTGTTCGGGCAGCGGCGCGTCGGTGTCGAGCTGCTCGCCCCACGAGGTCAGGAGGCTCACGATGCCGAGTTGATCGTGAGCGGGGTGCGGCGCAGCCACAGGACGGGAATGACCACGAAGGCGGCGACCACAGCCGCCGCGAGGAAGATCCAGGGAGTGGGCACCTGCTTGGTGACGCCGAGGTCCTCGAAGGTCTCGTTGGCGCCGACGATGACCGCGGCGCCGATGAAGGGCCCGATGATCATGGGAATGAGGATGGCCGCGATCATGCGGAGACCCTGCACCATGCCCACACGATCCGCCGGCGTGGCGTCGCGGACGGTCGCCGAGATCGCAGCGCCGGTCAGCATCATCCCGCCCATCATCACCGTGCCGGCTGCGATGACGCCCAGCATGTCGCGGACGAAGAACATCGCCACCATGCCGGTGATCATGACGGCTGCCATGGGCAGGATGGCACGCACCTTGCCGATGCGGTCGATGACCCGACCGCCGAGCACGCTCGCGACCGACGCGAGGATCAGGACGCTTCCGAGCACGATCGCGTAGCCGTCGATGCGCAGATAGCGCTGAATGTAGATGATCAGGTACGGGATGAACACCTGGGTGCTGATGCCGAAGATCGCGAGTGCCGCCAGCGTGACGTAGAGCCTCGGGTTGGCTGCGATGGTCCGGAGTCGAAGCCCGTGAACGAGGGCGGCGAAATAGCCGCCACTGGTCGTCGAGGCTGTGGGAGCGTCACGGACGAGGAACCACGCGATCACCCCCACGAGCGCCGTTGCACCGCCGACGATTGCGAAGAACAGGGCCCACTGCCCATCTTTGGTCAACCCGTCCAAGGTGGCGAAGACGATCAGCATGCCGAGAAGCGGCATGATCGCGAGAACGCCGTCGACGCGGCCGCGGTTGGCGGGAACAGTCGATTCGGTCACCCATGCGTTGAATGCCGCGTCATTGGCGCCCGAGCCGAAGAACGACATGACGCAGTCCAGCGCCACGATCGCCACCACCGCCATGCCGACGGCCTGCGAGGTGGCAGCCGCTCCATCGGCGGGCTGCACGAGCCCGAAGGCGGCGGTGGTGAGGCCCCACAGCACGTAGCCCACGGCGATGAACGGCCGGCGGGTGCGCGCGCGATCCGACCAGACGCCCACGAGCATCGTCGCGAGAGTTGCGGCAACTGCCGACGCTGCCACGAGCGTCGCGATGGTGCGTGGGTCGTCGGTGATCGTCTCGTAGACGAACACGTTCAGGTACATGTTCTCGAGCGTCCACGCGAGCTGTCCGATGAGCCCGATGAGGACGATCGTCACCCAGGCGCGGGTGTCCAGCCGCTGTGCAGCGGGAGCGGGCAGGAGCGGAAGCGTCGAGGGCGAGCGAGGCATGGGATTCCTTGTGTGCACGTCGTCGTGCGGAAGGTGTGAGGGCGGGACCCGTCTATATTGCCACGTGGAACGACCCCGGCGTGCCACGTGGCACGGTTTGGCCTAATGTGGCAGTGGCGCACCTTCATCCCTAGGAGTACCCGTGGTCACCCAGCTGGACGTAGCTCGCCGAGCCGGCGTCAGCCGGCGCACGGTGTCGAATGTCGTGACGGACTTTCCCTACGTGCGGGAGGAAGTCCGCGTGCGCGTGCAGCGCGCCATCGAGGAGCTCGGCTACATCCCCAACCGTGCCGCCCAGCGACTGCGCACGGGCCGCAGCGGACTCATCGCGCTCCTCGTCCCCGAGCTGGGCGTCGGCTACTTCGGGGAGCTCGGCAATCTCATCGTCGAGGCCGCGGCCGCGCGGGGGGTGGGAACGATCGTGGCCCAGACGCGCGGCTCGCGCGCCCGGGAGCTGCAGGAGATCGAGCGGATGCTGGCGCTCCAACCGGATGGGCTGATCCTGAGTCCGCTCGGCCTCACGCCCGACGATCTTGCCGCGATCGATGCCCGCTGCAGGGTCGCCCTCATCGGCGAGCACTTCGTCGGGCGAGCAGGCTCCGCCGTCGCGATCGACAACCATGCCGCGTCCTATGAGGTCGTGTCCCACTTGATCTCGATCGGTCGCCGGCGGGTTGCCTTCCTCGGCGTCACTGACGATGCGCCTCGATTCATGAGCCTCCGCCGCGACGGCTGCCTCGCCGCCCTCCGCGACGCGGGGCTGGAGCAGGCCCGAGATGTCCCGACCGATGCCTACGAGTTCCGCGATGGGTTCGAGAGCGGCGTCCGCCTCGCGGAGGAGATCCGTGGAGGTGCGGCGATCGATGCGGTCTTCTGTGTGACCGATGAACTCGCGATCGGACTCATGCGCGCGCTCCACGACGTCGGCCTTCGCGTACCGCAGGACGTGGCGGTCGCAGGGTTCGACGACATCGAGGAGGGTCGCTACTCCACACCGCGCCTGACGACGGTCTCACCTGACAAGCGGCAGATCGCCGAGCGTGCCCTCGGCGCGCTGCTCGACGACGATGCGGCCGCGGAGCCGGTCGAGTACCAGCTGCAGATCCGCGAGAGCACGTCTGGACCGCAGGTGTCGTTGCCGCACTAGCGGGGACTGGTCGTGAACGGGCGGGCAACGGTGCCGGGCCATCCTCAGCGTGCCGGGTACTCGTCCTCGCTGAGCTTGTCGCCCCACACCGTCTCGGGTTCTCCCGCGTCGCCAGGCGCTTCCCACAGGGCGAGGTGGCACATGAAGTTGTCGGCCGTCGCGCCGTGCCAGTGCCACTCGCCGGGAGGCGTGTAGACGGTGTCGCCGGGACGCAACTCGATCAGATCCTCGCCGCGGGACTGGACGTAGCCCTGGCCTTCGGTCACGTGGAGGGTCTGCCCGACCGCGTGCTTGTGCCAGGCGGTGTGCGCGCCGGGGGTGAAGCGCACGAGGTTCAATCTCGTGCGGGACGGCTCGTGCCCCGAGTAGTACGCGTTGAAGTAGACGTCCCCGGTGAACCAGTCGTCCGGGCCCTTCACGGTCGGTGTCTTGGGCTGCATTTCGGTGCTCATGGCGATCCTTCTCTCGAGGGGTGGGTCAGACGGTGAGGAGCACCTTGGTGGCGCGGCGCTCGTCCATCGCGGTGTAGCCATCGGCTGCCTGCTCGAGCGGGAGCGTGAGGTCGAACACCTTGCCGGGGTCGATCCGGCGGTCCCAGATGAGCTGGATGAGCTCGGGCAGGAACCGGCGCACCGGGGCAGGTCCGCCGTGCAGGTGCACGCCCGAGAAGAACAGCTCGAGGCCGTCGAGCGACACGTCGTGCGAGACGCCGACGTACCCGACGTGCCCGCCCGGCCGCGTGGCGCGGATGGCCTGCATCATCGACTCCTGCGTGCCTACCGCCTCGATCACGCTGTGTGCGCCCAGCCCGTCCGTGAGCTCCTTGATCTTCGCGACGCCCTCATCGCCGCGCTCCTCGACGATGTCCGTCGCGCCGAACTCGCGCGCCAGCTTCTGCCGGTCGGCGTGACGGCTCATCGCGATGATCCGTTCGGCGCCCAGTTGCTTCGCGGCGAGGATTCCGAGCAGGCCGACAGCGCCGTCACCGACCACGGCAACGGTCTTGCCCGGGCCGGCCTCGGCCGCCACCGCGGCGAACCAGCCGGTGCCGAGCACGTCCGAGGCGGCGAGCAGAGAAGGGATGAGGTCGGCGTCGGGCTGTCCCGGCGTCGCGACCAGGGTGCCGTCGGCGAGCGGGATGCGCGCGTACTCGGCTTGCGTGCCGATGGCGCCCATGGGCTCTGCGTGCACGCAGCGGGACTGGTAGCCCGCCTGGCAGATCTCGCACGTGTTGTCGGAGGCGAAGAACGATCCGACGACGAAGTCGCCGATCTGCACCGTCTTGACGTCGGCGCCGATCTCGGTGACGACGCCGACGTACTCGTGGCCCATCGGGCTGTGGTCTGCGGGCTCCGCGCCCCGGTAGGGCCACAGGTCGGATCCGCAGATGCACGAAGCGCTGATGCGGATGATCGCATCGGTCGGTTCGATGATCGTCGGGTCGTCGCGGTGTTCGACCCGGACGTCGCCGGGGGCGTGCATGATGACTCCGCGCATGGCGTGTTCTCCTCAGTTCAGGTGTGCGGGAATGCGTGCCGGGGCATCTGTCGCCGGCACGGCGTCGGTCGGTCGGCGGACAAGGAACAGGCACGCCACGGCGGCAAGCAGCACAGCGGCGGTCGTGACGACACCGAGGGGAAGGATGCTGAGCGCTCCGGCGATGCCGACGAGCGGCGCGGCGACGCCGCCGAATCCGAACCGCACCATCCCCAGCAGCGACGACGCGGTGCCCGCGATCTGGGGGTAGCCCACCAGTGCGAGCGTCGTGGCGGGAGGCGACGTGATCGCGACACCGCTCGCGAGCAGGAAGAGCGACACGATCACGACCCAGAGCGGCATCGCGGTCACGCCCGACACCAGCAGCCCCGCTGCGCCGAGACCGGCGACGAGGATTCCGATCGCGAGGGTTCCCCCGATGCTCCACCTCTCGGCAGCGCGGCCGGCGAGGTATCCGAAGGTCATGAACCCGGCCGAGTTGAGGCCGAAGGCGACGGCGTAGCCGAAGGGCGAGAGTCCGTAGATGTCCTGCAGGACGAACGTGGCACCCGAGAGGTAGGCGAACAGCGCGGCGTACAGGAACCCCTGGCTCAGCACAGCCCCCACGAACACCCGGTCCGACAGCAGGGTGCGGAAGTCGCTCAGGGTGCGTGCGAATCCGCCTGTGGTGCGCTGGTCGAGAGGCAGCGTCTCGCGGAAGACCCGCAGCGTGACGATCAGGATGCCGGCCCCGATGACCGCGAGGAAGACGAACAGACCGCGCCAGTCGGTGACCGTGTTGAGGATTCCGCCCAGCAGCGGGCCGACGATCGCGGCGAAGCCTCCGACGACGGTGAGGCGGCCGTAGAACCGGATGAGGGCGCCGCCGCTGTAGACGTCACGCCCCGCCGCTTGCGCGATGACGATCCCGACGCCTCCCGCGAGACCCTGCACGAAGCGGGCCGCGATCAGCAGCTCGACCGTGGGGGTGATCGCGCAGAGCGCAGACGTAGCGATGTAGGCGACGATTCCGATCAGCAGGATGCTGCGTCGCCCGAACCGGTCCGACAGCGGGCCCGCGATCAGCTGTCCGGCCGCCAGGCCCAGCAGGCAGGCGGTGACCGTCAGCTGGGCGACGGACGTGGCGGCTCCGAGCTCCGCGGTCAGGGCGGGAAGAGCGGGGAGGTACAGGTCCATCGAGATCGGGCCGAACACCGTGAGCAGGAGCAGCAGGATCGGCAGCGAGCGGCCGAACGCCGGCTGCGACGAAGTGATCTGATCGGGCATGTGACCAGCCTGACGAACTGCCGGGATGGGTGGGAGTCCCTTGTGAGGGGTGTACCGACAGGGAACCCCTCATCCGGATGCCGCGACCTACGATGGCCGCATGGACAACCGAGCCGAGGTGCGCGAGTTCTTGATGTCGCGGCGTGCGAAGCTCACCCCGGCTGACGCGGGGATCACCGCCGGCGCCAACCGGCGTGTGGCGGGCCTGCGCCGCACCGAGGTGGCGGCCCTCGCGGGCGTGAGCGTGGAGTACTACGCGAAACTCGAGCGGGGCTCCATCGCCGGGGCGTCCGCGTCCGTCCTCGATGCCATCTCTCAGGCGCTGCAGCTCGACGACACCGAGCGGGCTCACCTGCTCGACCTCGCCCGCGCGGCTGACGGCATCCCGTCGTCCGGTCGTCCCCGGCGCCGCGCCGTGAAGGCCGCCGCGCCGCGGCCGAGCCTGCTCTGGGCGCTGTCGGCCATCACCGACGCGGTCGCGTTCGTGCGCGACCAGCACCAGGACCTGCTCGCCGTGAATGACCTCGGGCGGGCGTTCTACTCGCCCCTCATCGGGGACGGCGGCCGCACGCCGAACTTCGCGCGGTTCCAGTTCCTCGACCCTCGATCGCGCGAGTTCTACCCCGACTGGGACGTCATGGCGCAGATGTGCGTCGCGATCATGCGCAGTGAGGCCGGCCGCGACCCCCACGACAAGGGACTGCAGGACCTCGTCGGTGAGCTCTCGACCCGCAGCGAGACCTTCCGGCGCCTCTGGGGCGCGCACGACGTGCGCACGCACGGAGCCGGCACCAAGCAGTTCCATCATCCCGTCGTGGGCGATCTCACGCTCGCCTATGAGGAGCTCGCGATCACCGCCGAGCCCGGCCAGGTGCTCATGGTCTACACCGCCGAGCCCGGTTCACCCTCGGCTGAGCGTCTCAGGCTGCTCGCATCGTGGGGCGCCCAGCATCCCGTCGCCGCATCTCTTTAGTCCTTTTCGGGGCTGGCGGGACCTTCGACCCCACGCGCGCCCCGTTTCGGAGTTGGATGGCGGCAGGGGCCGCGTTGCGGCCACGGAATCGATGGAGATGACGACATGGATCAGACGAAGGATGCGGCCGTCTTCGCTCTGAGCGAAGAAGAGTGCTGGAACCTGCTGTCGCGAGGCGAGGTCGGCCGTCTGGCCGTCGCCGTGAACGGCGAGCCAGACATCTTTCCGGTGAACTACGTGACCGATGGGCCGCGGGTGCTCTTCCGCACGGCACCTGGCTCCAAGCTCGCCGAGATCTCGGTCAACCCTCACGTCGCCTTCGAGGCGGACGAGCACGACGAGAGCTTCGCTGCGAGCGTCGTGCTGAAAGGGGTGGCCAAGCGACTCGAGCTGCAGCGTGAGATCGACGAGGCCGATGCGCTGCCGCTGGCGCCCTGGATCCCCACCCTCAAGTACCGGTGGGTGCAGATCTCGCCGGTCTCCATCTCGGGTCGCCGGTTCGAGCGCCAACCGGAACCGGATCGGTACGCAGCGTCAGCCGACGACGAGTGGACCTGAGCCCTCGGGCCGCGTCCCGGATCGTGCGTTCGGGACTACTGGACTATGCCCCGTGGGGCACTGGGACGCAGCCGGCGGGGGCCGGTGCAAAGTGTGGAATCGGGGAGGGGCGCTCGGCCCGATTCCTCTGACTCGTGAGCAATCCTCGGCCCGAGCCGTCACGCGCGAGGGCGGTAAGCCCGATCGCGGGGGTGGAATCGCCGACGAGCACGGTCTGGCCGGCGAAGCTGGGATAGCGGTCCATCGTTCTGCCTTCCGTTCTTCCCAGTCCACCTGATCACGTCGATTCCCGGCTAGGGGCGAAAGTCCCACCGTGGTCCTGCTTCAGCGCGGACGGGACTTTCGACCCTGTAGACCCGGAACCGCGCGCCCTAGCGTCACGCGTACCCTTCGCGCGGCGCGTCGGGGCAAGGGGACCATTCATGGAGCACATCGTCTTGGGGTTCGATGGAACGCGATCTGCGTTCGTTGCTGTGGACTGGGTCGCCGAACGCGCCGCGCGATCGGGATGCCAGGTGGATTTGGTGACCGTGGACGCCGCCCGCGCATCTCCCGAAGGGATGAGCGAAGTCGCGGTCAGGGATGCGGAGCGCCGGGTGATGGACCGGGCTCCGGAATCCGTCGTCACGTCACGCCGAGTGGCCGGCCGAATGCCACAGGCCCTGGTCCAGAGCGCGAAGAGCGCCGATCTCCTCGTCATCGGCGCACGCCGCTCCCCCGGTGCTCGATCCGCGTTGTCCAGCCGGCTTTCCGTGCGGATCGTCGCCGGTTCGCCCACCCCCACGGTGGTCGTCGCCGATGATTGGACCCCCAGTGAGGGTTCCGTCGTCGTCGGAGTCGACGATGACGACTCGTCCTCGGCTGCCCTGGGGTTCGCCGCCGCCGAGGCCGAGGCCGCGGGCGTGGGGGTCACCCTTGTGCACGCGTGGCAGACCCCAGCGCCCACGATCGAGGGATCGATCGCTCTGATCGCATCACCGATCGAGGAGAAGAGCACGCACCGGCGACTGCTCGAGCGCGCCTTCCTCCACATCTCGGATGCCTATCCGTCGGCCAGATCGACCAGGATCCTCGTCCACGACACGGCCTCCGCAGCGCTGCTCTCCGCATCCGAGGGCGCTTCCGTTCTCGTTCTCGGCACCCACCACCGCGGGCGGGTGAGGCGGGCGCTGCTGGGATCCGTAGGCCGGGAGGCGCTGCGGCTCTCACGAGTGCCGGTCTGCGTGGTTCCCGCAGTCGCGCCGGAGGCGTGAGCTCCACAGCCGAACGGCCATCGCCATGAACCAGGCGCCTGGCTAGAATCGCGTCGACGGGAGCCGGCTATGACCGAGGATGCGGCATCGACAGGCCAGTGGGCCGGCGACCGGGAAGAACCTAACCCGCATCGCTCGCCTGACCGACTGCGGGACCTGCTCCGGGCGACAACCTCGGTGGTCGAGCGGCTCGAGCTGGAGGTCGTGCTTCGCCGCATCGTCGAGGCGAGCATGAGCCTTGTCGGTGCACGGTACGGGGCGCTCGGTGTGCTGAGCCCCGAGGGCGGGCTGGAGAGATTCATCCACGTCGGAATCGACGTGGCGACGACGGAGCGCATCGGTCCTCACCCCACTGGTCGGGGTGTTCTGGGCGCTGTGATCGCGGATGCCGCGCCGATCCGGCTCGAACAGCTCGCCGAGGACCCGCGATCGGTGGGGTTTCCCGACCACCATCCTGAGATGAAGTCCTTTCTCGGTGTACCCGTGCGGGTCGGCGCCCGCGTCTACGGGAATCTGTACCTGACGGAGAGCGAGAGCGGATCCTTCAGCGCCGACGATGAAGAGCTGATCATCGCGCTCGCGGCCACGGCGGGCATCGCGATCGAGAACGCCCGGCTGTACGACATGGCACGAACCCGCGAGAACTGGAATGCCACGATCGCCGACGTGATGGCGGCGATGCTGGATGTGCGCGGCGAGAACGTCCTCGATGTCATCGCGGAGCGGGTCGCGGCGCTGATCGACATCGACCTCGTAGCGGTCGCGGTCCCGCGCGGTGAGGGCGAACTCGTCCTCACGGCCGTTTACGGCGCGGGCTCGGATCAGCTGCGCGACCGCGTCTATCCGGCGGCCGGGACGCTCTCAGCCCGCGCTCTCGCCACCCGGCGCGCGGTCAGCATCGACGGCGAATCGCGCTCCACCCGGCTGGACTGGCAGGCGGAAGTGGGACCCGCGTTGGCAATTCCTCTGTATGCGGGCGAAGAGCCGCTGGGCGTGCTGAGCCTCTCGCGACCGGCAGGCGGGCCGGCGTTCACTGAAGCCGACGTGGAGATGGCCTTCTCCTTCGCCGCACAGGCGAGCATCGCACTCGAAGTCGTGCGCGCCCGGGAAGATCGCCAACGCCTGTATACCGCCCGCGACCGAGCGCGCATCGCGCGAGACCTGCATGACCACGTGATCCAGCGACTCTTCGGAGCGGGGCTCGCGCTCCAGGCTGTCTCAGCCACCCTCGACGCGGAGAGTTCGGCCGCAATCGAAGCCCAGATCGATGCGATCGATTCGGCGATCCAGGACATCCGCACAGTCATCTTCGCGCTGAGCAGCGCGGAGCGGCGGGGCGTGAAGCGAGTGCGCGACCGGCTGCTGGATGTTGTGGCGGAGGTTGCCGGCACGTGGGCGTCGCAGCCGCGGATCTCCTTCGCCGGACCACTCGACAGTCTCATCTCCGTCGGACTGGCGGATGATCTGGTGGCGGTGCTCAGAGAACTGCTCACCAACGTCGTCAAGCACGCTGGGGCTCAGTCGGTCGAGATCGAAGTGGGGATCGTCGACGACAGGGTCGCGCTGGTTGTCGCGGACGATGGCCAGGGCATACCCGAGTCGGCGGTTCGCCGTGGCCTCGCGAACGTCGTTGAGCGGGCTTCGCTGCGAACGGGAAGGTGCCTGATCGACTCCCGAGCGGGCGCAGGCACTCGGATCGAGTGGAGTGTGCCGGCGGTTTCGGAGCGAGGGGAGAGCGCATGATCCGCGTTTTCCTCGTGGACGACCACGAAATCGTGCGACGCGGGATTGCTCAGCTCGTCGATGCCGCAGCGGATCTCGAGGTGGTCGGCGAAGCGGCAACCGCGCACGAGGCGACGCGACGGATTGCCGCCACCCGACCGGACGTCGCCGTACTGGATGTGCGTCTTCCCGACGGGAACGGCATCGATCTGTGCCGCGACATCCGTTCGAAGAACCCGGACGTCTTCTGTCTCATCCTGACCGCGTACGACGACGATGAGGCACTCCGCTCGGCAGTGCTCGCCGGCGCGAGCGGATACGTGCTCAAGGACGTCCGCAGCCGGTCGCTCGTCGAGGCGATCCGTCGCGCCGCGACCGGGGCCACCATCCAGGCCGCCGACGTCATGCTGCATGCCGCGAAGGCCCTGTACCCCGAGTCGGACCTCGCTCGCGAATCGCCCGCCCCCGACCTGTCCCTCCGCGAGAATCAGGTCCTCTCGCTGATCGCGGAGGGGCTCACGAATCGTGAGATCGGCGAGCGTCTCGGACTCGCCGAGAAGACGGTGAAGAACTATGTCAGCGGTCTCCTCGCGAAGCTCGGCATGGAGCGACGCACGCAGGCCGCCGTGTACGGGGCGGAGCGCAAGCACCAGACGGAGTGACTCAGGCTGCCCACGACGGGACCTTCGACCTATGTGGCTGAAGGAGACCGACCGAGACTCTTCGCACGGAAGCGCGACGATGCGAACCGCCCCGTCGCCGTTCCCGAGAGACGACCCGGAACACCGGACGCTCGTCGCGCTCAGCACGTAAAGGGTTTGCTGCATGGGAATGATCTACTACGGCGGGTCCGCTACGCCCATCCACATCGACGACCGTGCTCTCGCACACCTCAAAGTGGTCATCTCCACGAAGCTGCGACGCCACGAGAGCTTCACGCTGTCCTGGCAGCATCCGGCCGATCAGCCCGGTGGCCGGACGTACCATCTGGCTCGCCCCATCGATCCCGCTTCGATTCGTCTTCGACGATCCGGAACCCGCGGAACTGTCGAGAGAGTGGATCGAGGAGCTGGTCACCTCGGCCAATTCGTCCGGCGGCATCATGCTCGCCGCCGAACTCCTTGACATCCACCGGGGGAGCGCGCCGGGATCGACCGACCACCAGCGTCGCAGCACGCTCCGCGCGCGGCTGCCGTCCGCAGAGCCGGAGAGAGGTCGACAGCGGCGCCCGACGCCCGGCTAAGAGTGCCGCAGCCGGTCGGGCCGCGTCGGCACGGCGCGATAGCCGTCTCGAGCGACCTGCACGAGGGTGACGACGACGGTGACGAGCGCGAAAGCGCCGATCACGATGAGCACGATGATTGCCATGACGACCTCCGATACCGGGTTCTTCGATGGTCTCGAGGCTCGTCCGTGAGGTAGCCGCTCCGCATGAGGCATCAGCCTTATGTTTCCCAACGCCGTGCCGGCACGTCTGAGAGGCAGGCAGTGGGTGTCAGCGCGCGGAGTTGGCCGAAAGGTACGCCGCTTCGGTGCGGGTGGCCGCACCGGTCTTGCGGAGGATGTTCGACACGTGGACACTTGCGGTCTTGGTGCTGATGAACAGCTGTTCGGCGATCTGACCGTTGCTCAGCCCGCGCGCGACGAGATCGAGCACCTGTCGCTCGCGCTCGGTGAGGAGCGCGTCGAGGGACGCGGCATCGCCGGGCGAGTCGCGGTGGTCGGCGCCGACGGCGCCCACGCGATGTTCGAGTTCGGTCACGCTGTCGACGATGAGCCCCATGCCGATGGCCTCTGCCCATTCGCGCGCCGTGTGGGCAGCGACCCGTGCCCCGGCGCGATCGCCGGCGTTGGCGAGCGCTTCGGCGAGTCGGAACGCGGCATAGGGCGCCGTCTGGGCGGGCGCGACATCACTGCGCGCCGCATCGACCGCCCGCTGCCAGAGCGCGGGGTCGGTGCCCGTACCGCGGGGGCCTCCCAGCTCGGCGTCGACGATCGCCGAATACGCGGATGCTGTCGGCCACATGCTCGCCGCGGCGAGGACGGACCGCACCTTCCGCTTCGAGTTCGTCGGGGGAGCGAGGCTCTCCGTCGACGCCGTGGAGCGTCATGCCGGTGAGCCGTGCAGCACCGAGCACGCGCGCTGCGAGGGCGACGAGGGGGAGGTCGTAGGCCGGGAACGAGCGGTGCTGCGGGTCGATCAGCACGCTGACTTCAGTCCACGCCTCTCGGGTCTCGCCTCGAGCGAGAGCCAGGCCGCCGTTCACCAGAGCGAGGCCGAGGACGGTCTGCACATCCAATCTGCTCTGCTGTCGGAGCGACCCTTGCCAGCCGCGAAGAAGCCGCTCGGCGAGAGGACGATCTCCCGACCAGAGCACCGCCTGCACCTTGAGGAGTCTCAGCGGCGCGCTGAATCCGATCGGGGCATCCAGTTCGAGCGCCCTATCGAGCATCTCGTCGGCGCGACCGGTCTGGCCGAGGGCGTAGAGCGGACTGATCACGTTCGCCAGCAGCACCGCGCCTGAGGTGCGCTCGACACCTCGCTGCCGCGCGCGTTCTGCGCCCTCTTCTGCGGTGCGCACCGCCTCGTCGTAGCGCCCGAGCAGGTTCAGGGCATCCGACTGGTTGACCCAGTACCGAAGACGCGCCGAATCGTTGCCGACGGCGAACTCGCGGGCCAGGGCGAGATCGGCGAGCCCCGCCTCGATGTCGCCTGCGGCCAGTCGTGAGAAGCCACGGATGTTGGACGCGACCGACATCCTCGGCCTGTTCTCGACTGCGGTGGCCTCGGCGAAGGCGCCATCGGCCATCTCGATGGCTTCGTCGAACCGGGCGATGAGCATGAGGCGCGCGGCCAGCTCGCCGAGCACGTTCGCGCGAAGCACGCTGGGCGGCTGTCCCTCGAGCACCGTGAGCGCCTGGCGCAGCAGCTCGATCGATCCGGTCTGCCCGATGTTCGCGAGATACGACGCCTTGTGGCGCAGCAGGAGCGCGTACGCAGCGACGTCGCTCGGATCGCACAGGGCGATCGCCTCGTCGATCAGTGCGATGGCGCGTTCGCTCTCTCCCGCGTTCCGCAGCACGTACGAGGTGTCGCCCAGCAGCTCCACCTTTGTGCGCTCGGCGAGGTCGCCGGCGTCGGGCACCTGATCCCACAGTTCGATCGCGCGCTCGCCCATCGTCGCCGCGGTGGCGAAGGCGAACGAAGATCGGGCCTGCTGGAAGGCGGCGATCGATGCGATGAAGGCCTCGCGCACGTTGTGGGCGGCCATCCAGTGATACGAGATGGCGGTGGCGTCTGGGCCGCTTCGTCCGGATTGCTCGACCAGCGACTGCGCGTACCGGGTGTGGAATCGCACGCGCTCGCCGGGGAGCAGCTGATCGTGGATGGCCTCTCGCACGAGGGCGTGCCGAAACGCGTAGGCGGTGCCGTCGACCACCAGCACGCTGGCAGCGATCGCCTCGCTGGCTGCGGCGTCGATGGCCTCGGGCGATTCGTCGCACACCGCGACGAGGAGCTCATGCTCGACTCGCACGCCGCCCGCAGCGATCAGCCGGAGAATCCGCTGAGTCGATTCGGCGAGCTGGTCGTACCGAGCGAGCAGGATGTCGCGGAGCGAGTCGGGGAAGCCCTGGATGCTGCTCACCCCGCTGCAGCAGACGAGCTCCTCCACGAAGAAGGGCACTCCCTCGGTGCGCAGGTAGACCTGGGTGATTTCCTCTTCGTCGGGGGGCCCGTCGAGGATCGAGGTGGCCATCTCTCGCACCTGACGACGGTCGAGACGGGCGAGTTCGAGCCGCGCAACGCGGCGATTGCGGTCGAGCTCGGGCAGCAGGGCGCGCAGCGCACCGCCACGGCGGAGCTCGTCGCTTCGGAAGGTCAGCACGATCATCAATCGGGCATCGTCGATGACCCTGATCAGAAAGCGCAGCAGACCGAGGCTCTGCGGATCGACCCAGTGGAGATCCTCGATGAGGAGCACGACGGGCCGAACGGCGGCGACGTTCTCGAAGACCTCCGCCACGGCGTCGTAGAGCCGGTCGGCGCCGCCCCGCACCGGTGTATCGGTGATGGAGGCGCTTGGGCCGAGCTCGGGAAGGAGCAGGGCGAGCGCGTCGCCTGCCGGGCCGGATGCACGGAAGAGCTCCTCTTCGCCCACCTCTTCTGCGAGCGACCGGAGCGCCGAGAGCATCGGAGCGTACGGGGGCGCGTCGCGATCGAAGTCGACGGACTGCCCGCGCAGGATGAGGGCCTCGGCGGGGAGCCCGCTGAGGAACTCGCCGACGAGGCGGGTCTTGCCGATGCCCGCCTCACCTCCGATGAGCACGGACCTGGTCGACCCCGCGGTCGCCTCGGCATAGGCATCGCGCAACACATCGAGGTCGGCCTCGCGGCCCACCAGCGAGGAGCTGACCGTGGCTCGCATGTATTCATGGTCCCACGGTGGTCCGACACCGGCACGGGTGGCTGCAGCCTCGAGCACCGATCGTCCGACCGGACTCGTCACGTGTGCGAGAACCGTCCCCGAGGGGTGTGAGGCGAGACCCGAAGCCTCAGCAGGACGGTCCCGAGGCCCCGGCGGGGGGCGGAAGCGGTGGTCGCGGCAGCGCGCTCCCGCGCGCGCCGGCGGAACTCGAGTTCGCGAAGCTGCCGCTCATCGGCGGCTTGGCGAAGGTGGGCGAAGGTGACCTCGCTGACGTACATGGCGCCTCCTCAGGTGCTTTGTCACGAGTGACTCTGCTCGCTAAGGCGGGGCGCCTTCATCGGGAGGATGCCCTATTTCCAGCGGTTTGGTACGACCGACCCTGAGGCGTACCGGCCGCGCTCGCTACGCGGGTACCGCTCGCTACGCGGGCCCCGCTCCTTGCCGGGGCAGCACCGTCAGAACGCGCTGGACGTGCTCACGGAACTCCGCCATGTAGTTGCGCAGGAACTCCTCGGTCTCTGTCTTCGAGATCGAACCGTCCTCCCCGAAGACCTCGGGCGAGAACTTGATGTACGCCTCCGGCGCGGTCATCTGGCGCGCATTGCAGAAGCTCAGCACCGCGCGGAGACTCTGCTGCGCGATCGCCGTCCCGATCGCACCGACCGACGCGCCGATCACCGCGGCGGGGATGTGATCGAAGGAGTTCTGCCCCCACGGCCGCGACGCCCAGTCGATGGCGTTCTTCAGAGCGCCGGGAATGGACCGGTTGTACTCCGGCGTGATGAAGAGCACGGCATCCGCTTCGCTGATCGCCTTCTTCAACGCCAGGGCCGCCGGCGGATAGTCGGCGTCGTAATCCGGGCTGTAGAGAGGAAGATCCCGGATGCCGATCTCGGTGAACTCGAGATCCTCAGGCGCCACGCGGATCAGCGATTTCGCGAGGATCCGGTTGATGGAGGTCGAGGACAGGCTCCCGACGAAGTAACCGACCTTGTATGACATCTGCGCTCCTCGTGACTCGGTTATGCCCGGCTCGGCCTGCCGCTCGCACGCACGCCCGCGGACTGCGGGAACAGCATCCCAGAGAAGCGCCTGACACGCCTCTGTCTTGACGGGGGCGTACAAAGCGGCAGGTCGGAAGGGCACATCCTCCGCGTCGCGGCGGTCGGTGCCGGTCTCGGGGGGCTAAGCCGCCTTCCGCTGCTTGTTGCCGAGGTCAGCGGCGATATCGGGAACGAAGCGGAACTGCTCGATCGGGGGCCGATCGTAGTCATCCGCCTGAGGCCGGTCTGGGATGGAGATCGCCTCGTGATCGAGATGCCGGTACGGGATGCTGTCCAGCAGGTGGCTGATCGAGTTCAGGCGAGCGCTGCGCTTGTCGTCGCTCTCGACCGTCCACCAGGGTGATCCGGGGGTGTCGGTGGCGGCGAACATGGCGTCCTTGGCGCGGGAGTACTCCTCCCACCTCAGGATCGACTCGAGGTCGGTCGGCGAGAGCTTCCAGCGCCGCATCGGATCCTCCAGCCGCGATTCGAAGCGCGCCTGCTGCTCGTCGTCGGAGACTGAGAACCAGTACTTGATCAGGATGATCCCGTCCTCGATCAGCAGCTGCTCCACGACGGGGGTCTGGCGGAGGAAGGTCTGGTACTGGTCCTCGGTGCAATAGCCCATGACCCGCTCGACCCCTGCCCTGTTGTACCAGGACCGGTCCATCAGAACGATCTCGCCCTTGCCGGGAAGCCGTTCGATGTAGCGCTGGTAGTACCACTGGCCGCGTTCCCGCTTCGACGGCTTCGGCAGTGCGACCACACGTGTGTGCCGAGGGTTCAGGTACTCGGTCACGCGTTTGATCGCCCCGCCCTTGCCCGCGGCGTCACGTCCTTCGAAGATCACCAGCACGCGCGCGCCCGTCGAGGCCACCCACCGCTGCATCTCGACCAGCTCGATCTGCAGTCGTTCGAGCTCGGCCTTGTACGCCCGCTTGGATACGCGCTTCACGGACGCTTTGCTACCGCTCTTCTTCGACATCACTTCTCCTGTTCTCCAGAGCGCGCAGACCGCGCCCCGATCTGCTCGCACCCTGGCCGCGTTTCCGCCGCGAGGATCGCGAAGCGGCTCGTCGTCATCGACAGCCGCATATCGGCAACAGCGGAGCTGCTCCGCTGCGAGGGCTACGCCGGTGCGCTGGTCTGCTCCGCCGGTTCTGGGACGATACTCAATCCATGGGCTCCGCCCGCGACCATCATCAGCTCTTCGACCCATTCCCGATTGATGCGGGGCGGCCGACTGCCGAAGAAGTGGAACTGGATCGGCACGGAGGGGCTCACCCAGAAGCTGCGTCGTCCACTGCCGTCACCGGGCTCGACGTCGAACATGAACGACTCAGACCGGCGGAGCTTGTTCATGATCACAATGCGCAGATGCGCGAGAGTGCGGTCGTCGATTTCCACGGAACTGCCCGCGAAGTCGTAGATGAACCTTCCCATGCCTGTCTCCTCCATGAGCTCGAGCGGCGAGAGAACTCGTGGGTGTCGCGGTGCTCGCACATGCGTCGACGGGAGTTCGTTATCTAGTGCGCTATTATGCGCTTTTGCGAACTCTATCACGCTGTTATTCAAGAAAAGGTGGCTCACCCAAGACGATAGAACTTCGCAGTGCTACGTTCGGGTCTATGCCACGTCCGTATGGAGATCCTGTCGAAATCGTCACTGCCCCGATCCCAGCGCAGTCGCCGTTCATCCCTGCGGACGCGAAGATCGTGGTCGGAGCGGTCGCCCCGGCGTCGCCCGATCCGATCCCGCTCGTACTGCTGCCTGGCTTCGAGTACCGCATGCGGGAGTGGCGGCATCCCACGACCCACGAGATTCACTGGCGGCTGGAGCGGCGGAGCGCCCCGCTCGCCGGCGAGGTGGAATAGCGGTCGACGCCCGCTCCAGAACACCTCTGCCGCTCAGCTGGTGGCAGCGGCACTTCTCGCGTCGCCGCGCAGGCGCGTACGTCTCACGTTCGCCTGGGCGAGCACGATGCTCCACCCCCAGGAAGCTCGAAGGACCGTGAGCACGTGATCGATGCTCCTCGGGTCACACCATGGTCAGCACGCCGACCGCGGCGAGCACCACCCATGCCAGGTACGCGAGGAGGCAGAACCTGTCCGGCCATCCGATCCGGATCTCAGGCGAGCCGCCCTGCCCGTGGGCGGGGGAGGCGGCGATGAGGAACCAGGCCAGGCCGGCCCACGGAACGACGGAGGCGATCGCCAGCGTCCAGCCGAACGCGGCTGCCACCCCGATCCCCGCCAACAGTGCCGCAGGGGGAAAGCCGGCGAGGCAGACTGCTCCGAGCATCGTGTGCGCCCTGCCCCGGGGAGTGGCCTCGACCCGCGAAGTCATGATCGGGTCGGCGTCGATGAACGCGGCGCCGAGGGCGCCCAGCGCCACGACGGCGAGCCCGACGGTCCACGCGCCGCCGAACGGCCACAGGGCGACACACGTCGCGGCAGGGCTGATGGCCATCGTGACGAAGGCGAGGCGCATGACCCAGCCATGTCGCCCCAGGGAGTACTCGCTGATCATCCGCCACGACGGGTCGTACTCGGGCTCGAGGACGTGAAGGATCGCGATCAGCGCTGCGGTGATCCCGCCGGCGACGAGCGCGGTGATGGCCGCGACCACCTCCACGCTCAATTGCGGACAGCCATACCTGGAGCGACCACGGGCATCCTCCTGCGCGGCACTCTATCGGTGTGCGCGGGGCGAGATTCCGCGGCGGTCCCGCACCGGTCCTCGGCCTCCCGAGTCGCGGGACGTAGATCCGTGTGCTGGGGCGACGCTGAGCTCAGACCTGCTCTTCCGAGGCGAAGCCGGCGGCGATCACTGAGACCGCCGAGGCCGCAGCTCGTGTTCAGCGAGAGTGCCACCGGGCTATGTCATTCCGCCTCGGTCCAGGTCGTCCAATCCACGAGGCTCACGGACTCGAGGGAGAGAAGCTCGCCGGGAGTGACCCGGCGTTGCTGTTCCGCTTCGGACGCAAGTCCGATCCGGGCGTCGGGGTGCATCCCGAGGATCTCGAGGACGACATGCGACCGCTCGGTGATGAGCTCGTCGCGCACGCTGATCACCCAGGTGCTCCCGTCCCAGAAGCGGTCGGCGCGGACGGCGCCGTCGACCACGAGTCGCGCGACATCTCCCGCCCACCGGATCTCGAGTTCGGCCGAGGCCGAGCAGTCGCTCATCCGTGGCAGCTCCACGAGGTAGCGCGTCGCACCGGCTGCGAAGTCGGCGTCCGACGGGGCGGACGCCCGCCCGGCCCGTTCTCCGTAGCTCGCCTTGGCGCCCGTTCCGGTGGACAGGACCGTCGTGTGCAGCAGGCATTCGATCGCCTGTCCGCGCTGAGAGTCGAGATGGACGAACGCCCGTCGCTCGACGTCGAACGTGAAAGCGTCGAGCGATGCCGCTCTCCGACGCCCGCCCAGCCGGCCGTCCGGCTCCTCCCACAGGGGATCCTCGCTCAGCACGAGACGTCGGCTCTCGCCGATGACCCATACGGCCTCTGCACACCAGGGCGGCAGGACCAGGATGTCGAGCGCGGCGCCCTGGGCGCGGATCCGTGCGACACGCGCGCCGGGGCGCCCCGGGATGGGAACCTCGTGCGAATCGACGTCGGCCTGTCCGGCATCCCACTCGACCGGTATGCCCTCGGATGCCAGCAGAACCAGTGTCGGCACGGTGCCCGGAAGGAGGGTCACCGGTGTGCCGGTCGCCCACCGCAGCCGAATGCCGCCGAGTTCGAGGTTGACGGGCCAGGTCGCGATCGTGCCCGCCGGCAGATGGATCGGAGCCGAGGGCACGGTCACCGGCTGGGCCACGTCGACGCAGGTGCTGAAGCCTTCGAGCTGTGGCAGTGCAGCGTGAGGCTGGTGCCACGAGACGAAGACGAATCCTGTGACCCCATCGCTGCGCAGTGCCACCCGAGGAGTCGACGTATCGAAGACGTCGTCGGGCATGGTGTCGGGCAGGCTCGACGGCATGCCGGTGAGCTTTTCGCCGAAGGCCTCGAGGAAGGCGTGCTGCACCCGGAGGGCGGCATGCGCGGGTGCAAGTCTTCCCGTGCTGCCCACCGGGGCGTGGAAGTCGTAGTCGAATCGAGGCAAGTCGTTGGGATAGGCGGTGGCGTGGGATTCCTGCGTTCCCTGCGGCCCTGGCGGGTTCGACCCGCCCACGTACATGTAGTAGCCCTGCCACGCAGAGCCGTTGCCGAGTTTGGTGTGCGCCACAGCGGCGACATCGGCACCGGAGAGGCGCGGGCGTCGATGGTAGGCGGTCGCCATGCCGCCTCCGAGCTCGCAGGTCGCGGGCGGGAACAGCGGCGAGGCTGACGGAGCTCGCGTAACGGCGTCCGCGCCGGGGTCGCGCAGGTCCGCTCCGATGCCGGGATCGTCCCACACGTCACCGAAGAAGTAGTGCTCCCGGAAAGAGATGTCCCAGTCCGCATCCGCGTCGACCCAGAACCCGTCGCCGTACCCTCCGAACAGCGGCAGCACCTCGCCCGCGGGGAGCACCGCGCCGCCCCAGGCGGTGGCCGTCCAGATGGGAGCGCTGAGCCCGGCGTTCCTTGCTATCCGCTTCAGCGTGCGGATGTGCTCGGGCTGGTCGTAGAGCTCGTTCTCGAGTTGGATGCCGATGATGTGCGAGGTGGGCCCGCACTTCGTGCTCAGCCGGCGTCCCAGCTCGGCGAACCACGTCTCGACCAGGGCGAGGTAGGCCGGGTCGTCGGTGCGGTGCCGCACGGGGGACGCCTGCACCCAATCGGGGAACCCTCCGTTGCGCACCTCGCCGTGGCACCAGGGACCGATGCGGAGCACGACGTCGAGGCCCACCTGCCCGCAGAGGTCGACGAATGCCGCGACGTCGAGGTTGTCGTCGAACCGCGGTTCGCCTCGCTGCGGCTGGTGGTGGATCCAGAAGATGTAGGTCGCCACGACCGTTACGCCGCCCGACTTCATCAGACGGAGTCTGTCGAGCCACTGATCGCGAGGAACCCGGGAGTAGTGCATCTCGCCCGAGACGGGCACCGTCCCTCGCCCGTTGACGAGGATGCGACGATTCGTCAGCCGGTAGCGCTCGTGGGCATCCTCGATGTTGCTCATCCCGGGAGAGACCTCATCGCCGGGCCAAGGGCTGGGGCGCAGGCGTACCGGGTTCGCCGCGGTGGCGGTGCTCATCGTCGTCTCCTCGATCGGCGGCTGGCCGTGGGAGCCACGGGGAAGCATTCCGAATGAATTTAATCGATTCAACAGCTCGGGGCAACGGTTGCGAAGAGACGCTTGCCACCGACCTTGGGGCGTCGGCTTCGGCCTAATCTGGCAAGGGCGGTCGGGTGACAGCATCCGACTCTGCCGATTCGGACGGAGCTGCTCGCATGGACTACGGACTTCATATCGCGGACTTCACATGGAGCAGCGGCGCTCGCGACCTCGGGCCTGCCCTGGCCCGGCACGTGCGCAACGCCGAGGCGGCCGGCATCCAGCGCATGACGGTCATGGACCACTTCTGGCAGCTTCCCGGAATCGGTCCCGTGGAGCACGAGATGCTGGAGGCGTACGCGACGCTCGGGTTCATCGTCGCCCATACCGAGAAGGCGCTGCTGCACACGCTCGTCACCGGAGTGATCTACCGAGAGCCGGCGCTGCTCGCAAAGCAGGTGACGACGCTCGACGTGCTGTCCGGCGGTCGGGTCGGGCTCGGGATCGGCGCGGCCTGGAACGAGCAGGAGTCGAAAGGTCTCGGTTTCGCGTTCCCGCCGGTCGCTGAGCGGTTCCGTCAGCTCGAGGAGACGATCCAGATCTGCCTGCAGATGTGGGCTGACGAGGAGGAGCCTTACGAGGGTGCGATCTGGCAGCTCGAGCGGGCGCTGAACTCTCCGCAGAGCATCACGCGACCGCATCCGTATCTGATGATCGGCGGTGGGGGAGAGCGCAAGACCCTGCGGCTCGTCGCGCAGTACGCCGATGCATGCAACCTGTCGGCGATGGGCGAGCTGCCCGCGCACAAGCTCGACGTGCTGCGCGGCCACTGCGAGGCCGTGGGGCGCAACTACGACGACATCGAGAAGACGGCGATGATCGGCATCAACCCCGACTCGACTCCTGATTCGGTGGCGTCGACGGTGTCTGGCCTCGCCGATCTCGGCTTCACCGCAACCTATGTCTTCGCCGTCGGAATCGAAGACCCTTCGCGCGTGGTCGACGTGATCGCCGGCGCGATGGAGAAGACCGGATGACGGATGCTGTCGTCCTCGGCCTCGCCGGACGAGCTCACGCTCACAGTCCCCAGCCGCTCGAGCCTTCCCGGTAGCGTGCCCCGGCGTAGGACCGCAGACGCGCGGAATTCCGCGGATCTCGCCCGCCGCCCACTACGCTCAACCTGTGCCCGACCGTTCGTCAACCAGCGCTGGTGCGTTCCCGATGCGCTTTCTCCGGGCCGTGCAGTCGGCGATCGTGGCGACCCTGCCCGTGCTCGTCCTGCTGCTGATCCCCTCGTTCGTGCTCGGGGGAGCGGATCGCTCGGCGCTCGCGGCTCTCGGCGGCCCGTGGCTCAACGGGTTGTTCCTGGCGGCGATCATCCTGATCCCGAAGATCAACGGCGCACTCGACCCTGAGGTGCCGGACTGGACCTGGTCAACCGCCATGGCGGCGACCGGGCGGGTGTGGCGCACGCGCGTGTGGCTCGCCATCCTGGCCGCCCTCGCACTGCTCGCCATCTTCGCCGCAGGGCAGACGGCGGCCTACTTCATCGGTCGGCTCTCCCCGGCGATCGTCGACGGCGTGCTCAACTACGGCCGCTTCCTGGTGCAGGAGATGGTGGTGTATCTGTTCGGATACGTCCTGTCGCTGGTCGCGTACGTCCTGATCGTCCGCGCCCTCGTAAAGCCCGAGCCGAAGCCCCGCAAGCGCTGAGCGGGTGATGCCGGACTAGGCATCCTGGCGCTTTGACGATGGCGTGCGGGTCTTGTGCGCATAGTCGTCGGCAACTCAGGGCATCTACCGTGCAGTCCGGGGTTTCGGAGTGCGGTGGGAGCCCCCGCCGATAGATCGCTGCGTTGCCGCTCGCCTTCCGCGCATCCTCACTGACGGATGTTGCCGACCTACCGATGAGGTGCGTTTGGGGTCGCTATAGGGTACTGATAGGGTGCACACCAGAGGCTTCTTGGGAAAGGCTCACCACATCGCGGTGGCGTCCCCGCTACGCGCGACGGCCGTCGCGAGTGCGCAGGCGCGGCGCGGCCAGGCGATCCGTGTCTGCGCTCGGCGACGCGCGCGGTGCGCCACGGGAGGTCGTCCCTTGGCACTGACCCCGGACGGGATGTCGGGCGAGCGCGATGTCGCCTCGCGCGGCGAGTAGGAGACCCGATATGACATTGATGACCAACGAGCAACGCAGTGCACAGGAAGGCGACCCCGCCGGATCCGACCAAACGCAGATCTTCGTGGTCGGAGACTCTATCGAGCCTACGGTGGTCGACCTCGCGCAAGTCCCGAAGCTTGTTCAGAAGGTGAAGCGGCGAGGCTTCGTCTGGCTGCATCTCGTGGATCCCGACGAGGACACTGTCAGCGCGGCGCGGGAGACTCTGAACATTCATCCCACCGCCGCAGCAGACGTGCTCTCTGGACGTCAACAGCCAAAGGTGCAGAAATTCGCGGAGCACCTGTTCGTCCTGTTGTGGAGCGTCTTGCGCGACGAGAAGACTGACAACCTGGTGCTGGGACAGACCTACGTGTATATCGGTGACGGCTGGCTGCTCACCGTACAGCGCGGCCAGGGTGGAGAGGTCACCGACCTGCCGGCGCTGCTGAGCGACGCACCGCAAGCCACGCGAGATGCGGCCATGCCTGCGGCCTACACGGTCATGGCTGAGGTCGTCGACGGTTATGCCAAGGCCGCCGCGCGCGTCGAGATCCATCTTCAGGAACTCGAGGATCAGGTTTTCGACGACCGCGCACAGGAGGACCACCGCCGCATCTACAAGGTGCGGAAGGATATCGGGCGGATTGACCGGGCGGTCTCGAGCATCGCGGCGGCCTTGCGGGAGAGCACCGGCCACCTCGAATCACGGACTGTAGGCACCGACCACATCGTGCCGTACCTGCAAGACCTGCTCGACGACGCCGCAGGGACTGCCGCGTTGATCAACGATCAGAGTCGAGCCCTCGACGCGGTGCTCTCCAGCCACGAGAACAATGTCGCCGCCCGCCAGAACAAGGACATGCGGACAATCTCCTCTTTTGCCGCGTTGCTCGGCCTGCCGACGCTCATCGCCGGCCTGTACGGGATGAATTTCAAGAACATCCCCTTCGTGCAATGGGAGTACGGCTGGATGGCGATCGGCGCGGTGATGATCGCGGTCGACGTCGTCATCTACACCATGTTCAAACGGCGGGGATGGTTATGAGAGGCTCGGCCACCCTGTCAAGCGCACCGAACGGCAACATCGCCGGAGCTCTCGACCCGGGTTACATCGAAGGCGAAGGGTCTCAGCTGTGAGCACGCCCGTGGCTGCTGCTCGAGCAGCGCAGGACTCGACGCTCCTGGAAATCGTCGCTCGCATCGGGTACATCGTCCTCGGAATCGTCCACAACATCATCGGCGTGATCGCCATCTCAGTCGCGACGGGTGGGCGGGGGGAAGCCGATCAGGACGGTGCGATGCAACAGATCCGCAATACCCCGGTCGGCGGGCTTCTTTTGGGGATCGTCGCCCTTGGCCTGCTGGGTCTTGCCGTCTGGCAGGTCACCGAAGCCGTTCTCGAGCGAGACGCCGATCTCAAGCGGAGGTGGGGTTACCGTCTCAAGTACATCGGCACCGCGGTTGTCTATCTCGCTATCGCATGGACGGCACTCGTCTACGCCTTCGGTGGAGAGACGGACAGCTCGGAATCGTCCGAGTCGTTCACCTCCGGAATGCTGGCCACCTCCGCCGGTGTCGTCGTGCTCTTCGTGATCGGTGTGATCGTGGGCGGCATCGGTAGTGCATTCGTCGTGCGCGGGGTGACCCGGGGCTTCGAGAAGCACCTGGCCCTCCCGGACGGCGTGGCCGAAAACGGCATCGTCACATTCGGTGTCGTCGGCTACGTGGCCAAGGGGATCGCAATCGCCCTCGCTGGTTCGCTGTTCGTCATCGCCGCGATGACACATGACCCCGACCAGGCAGGCGGTTTGGACACCGCGCTCCATTCCCTCGCGGCGCTGCCCTTCGGCGAGGTCATTCTGTGGACAGTAGGCGCCGGCCTCGTGATCTACGGACTGTTCTGCTTCGGCCGCGCCCGCTACGCGAAGATGTGAGGCTGAAACAGCCTGAGAGGCTGCGGCTGGCCGCTGCGACGAGGCCCTTAGATTGGCGGCGATTGCGGCGAGTGTCGCCATTTCGGCTGGTTCGGGCGCAATGCTCAGCCGGTTCGATCCGTTGGCGATGAGCACCTTCTGAGCACCGGTGCCCCACGCCGGCGACGTCACCGCGAACCCGAACTTCTGAGAGTGTCCGTCGTGGCCGGCAGGCGTAGCCTGTTTCCGACTCGATTCGAGGACTCCCGTGTCACATGACAGCCATTTCGCCCGGTCGAGCGGTGAGCCCGATTGGGTGCGCCACGCGATGTGGTGGCACGTTTACCCGCTGGGCTTCGTCGGTGCCCCCATCCGACCTGCTACGCCAGAGACGACCGTGCACCATCGCTTCGACCGGATCGAGGCATGGCTCGAGCACGTTGTCGATCTCGGCTTGAACGGGCTGCTGCTTGGACCGGTGTTCCAGTCCGCGACGCACGGCTACGACACGCTCGACCACTACCGGGTCGATCCTCGCCTCGGTGACGACTCCGACCTGCAGCGGCTTATCGAGCACGCGAAGAGCCTGGGTGTGCGGGTACTCCTGGATGGCGTGTTCAACCACATCGGGCGTGGACATGAGCTCTTCCGTCTCGTTGAACAGCAGGGCCCGGATGCGGCGTCGGCGGAGATGTTCCGGATCGAGTGGGCCGGATGGAAGCCGGGCGACCGCATCCGCGCGGAGGTCTTCGAGAATCACGATCAGCTCGTGGCGCTCAATCACGACTCTCCGCTGGTCGAGGACTTCGTCGCCGACGTCATGGAGCATTGGCTGGATCGCGGGATCGACGGATGGAGACTGGATGCCGCGTACGCCGTCCCGACACGTTTCTGGTCGATTGTGCTCGAGCGGGTGCGTGCCCGGCATCCGCAGGCGTGGTTCACCGCAGAGGTGATCCACGGCGACAAGGCGGACTTCGTCCGTGCGTCCGGTGTCGACTCCGTCACGCAGTACGAACTCTGGCAGGGAATCTGGCACGGCCTTGTCGACCGAAATCTGTGGGAGCTGGGGCACGCGATCGAGCGCAACACGACGCTCCTCGACACCTTCATCCCGAGCACGTTCATCGGCAACCACGACGTGACGCGCATCGCCACAGCGATCGGCGACCCGCGGTATCTGCCCCATGCGCTCGCCACCCTGATGACGATCGGCGGAACGCCGAGCATCTACGCGGGCGACGAGTACGCCTTTCGCGCGAGCAAGGAAGAGCGCTTCGGCGGTGACGACGCGGTTCGACCCGAGTTTCCCCGGCATCCGTTTGTCGATTCGGAACTGCATGCCGACTCGCGCGAGGCGATGCGACTCACCGGCGAGCTGGTCTCGCTCAGGCGACGGATGCCGTGGCTCCATGACGCCCCGACCGAGATCCTGCATCGCGCCAACGAGACCCTCGTGTTCCGCACGACAGGCGAAGGCGGCGCGATCACCACCGCGTTGCACCTGGGTGACGCACCCATAGCGGTGCCGGCCGGTGGCGCGACATCCGTCCTCGCGGGCGACGCCCGAATCGCAGGCAACCGCGTGCACCTCTCACCGCACGGCTGGGCAGTGCTCAGCTAGCCGCCGGCGCGGACCCCTGCTACACGGACTCAACGGCTCTCACCGCCGCGTCGTCAGCGGTCTTCGCAGCCGTATGGTTCTGCGATCAGACCGCCTGGTGATCTTCCATCCAGATTCGTGACTTCGCCTCCAGGAACGTCCCGAGAGCAGAGACCACCGAGAATTCGTACGCGACGTTCATAGCTGTCGACGGCCTCATCGGGATCGAGCCTTCCCGCCCTTCAATGGTGATAATCCACTCCAGCGACGGCGGCTCGGGCTGGAGGTAAGCAAGTGTTGGTGAGTTCACGAACTGGAACACCACTAAGCCCGTATCGGCGTCCTCAGCCCCGTCCTGAACGATGACCCGCGCGACGTCGGCAGTCGGATAACCCAACCCGGCGAACTCGTCAAGCCACGACCGCAGCGTATCGATGCTTCGAAACCGCACACCCACACTCCTGACCCAGCCCCTTGCCGACAGTCATCAGTATGCGCTCCGTCTCCGCAGGGAGACCCATCATCTAGCGCTGGCGGCCTGGTTGTTTTCCCGATTCGCGTTGTTCACACCGAGCGGGCGTTCACAATCTCGCGCAGCGCGGCAACATGCGCCGCGTAGGCGTCAGCGCCGTGCGCGGTGAGCTTCACCCAGGTGCGTTGCCGGCCCAGCGTCGTCGCCTTACGGATGGACACATAGTCCGCCTCGGCGAGCACCTTGAGGTGCTTGCTGACGACGGAATCGGCAACGCCCAGCGCGTCGCGCAGTGCCGCGAATTCGACCTCGCCCGAGATCGCGTCGAGCATCGCGAGAATACGCAGGCGCTGCGGGGCGTGCACGATCTCGTTGAAGGCGGGCTCCGTCACGGCGCGACCCGCGAAGCTTCCCACCGCCGGTTGAGCATGGCAGACCCGAATCCGGCGCTGAGTCCACCCACAACGGCGACGAGAACAATCGTCCACTCAGCCGCTCCACTGAAGTGCAGTCCGACCGCGGCCAGCACCGGCACGGCGGCCAGGCCCGCCGCCCACGCCCAGACCCACGCCGGCCACGCCGAGCCCGGCACCGATGTGCCCGTCGCGGCGCGGTGCGCGCCGATCACAACACCCTCGGCCACCACCACGATGAGAATGGCCGGCAGGTACCACCAGGTGCCGATCCCGAGACCGATCGTGAGAACGAGTAGTGCGATGAGCACGCCGACCAGGGGGTAATACCAGCCGGGGGTGCGGCTTCGCTCCACGATCGCCGCGCGCGCCGATGCGATCGCGTCGAGATCCTCGGCGAAGGAGCGGTCATCAGTTTCCATGTCGGAAAGTAGACCACTTTCCACGCTGGAAAGCAAGAAGCACTTCCAGATTTGAAACAGACATTCGACGCCGGAGGATCGAGGCTGCGCGCGACGGGGCCGTCGGACGCCCCGCGCGGATCCGGGCGCCCCACATTCGAGTAGGTGCGCGAGAAGACGGACGTAGACGGCGTTCGCTGACGTGCAGTGCGCCATATGGATCCGTTTCGTCCACCCAGCAGCTGATCTTCCGTGGCCCGCGGAGGGATCGTCCGCGTGCAGCCATGAGTGTCGCGGTTGTCCGGCGATGGTCCGGGGCTGGCGGGAATCGTGGGACAGTTGGCCGGCGCACCCGGATGCGCGTCCTCCGTCTTCCGCGCACAATGGCGGCATGACAGCGCAGGAGACGATCGTCCGGATGTGGCGGGGCAGCGTTCGGAGTGAGGACACCGACGAGTACGTCGCCTACATCGAAGGCACCGGCATGAGGGAGTATCGCGAGACACCCGGGAACCTCGATGCGTGGATGCTGACACGCGACCTCGGTGACGGGACGACCGAGATCGTGACGGTGTCGCGGTGGCGCAGCCTCGAGGCGATCAAGGGCTTCGCGGGCGCAGACATCGAGACCGCCGTCTTCTACCCCGAGGACGACCGGTTCCTCGTCGAGCGTGACGACATCGTTCGGCATTGGACCCAGGTGTCGTAACGGGACGTCCGGACGCTGAAGGACCGGCTTGCGAGCGGACGTATTCCGAGGCGTCCTGCACCGGGGCACTGCCCGTCAGGCCGCTGGGAGGTTCCGGCTGACGGACGCCCGCAGCATGAGCATGCCACGTGAACGGGTGCGGGTGGCGGATAGGGGCACCGCCCATGCGAGACCCGGCGGGAATGCCGGTCTCGGCTGCCCCGTTGCAGTTCCCCACAAGCCGAACCCAAAGGGAGCCCCGATGGCCACACCCACCACCCCTGGTGTGCGAGACACCACCGCCGCTCCGGTAGTCGCGCCGTCGGCGCCTAAGCCGCCGTCCGTGCACGTCCGCGCCGCCATCACGTGGCTGGCGATCTTCCCTCTCGTCGCGATCGGCATGCTGCTCATCGGACCCATCTCCGTCGACTGGCACCCGGTCGCACGAGCCTTCGTGCTCACCCTCATCGTCGTACCCCTCGCGGTGTACCTCGTCGTTCCCCAGCTGATGCGTGCGTACGGCGCGATCCGCGCACGAAAGGCCCGCTGACATCATCGAGTCGGGCGCTGCGGGTGGTGAGATTTTGTCGCGCCTCTTTCAAGTAATGCCTCCGGGATGCGCGATTGCGGACCCGCTTCAGGACGTCACGTGCGGGAATGACCATCACCCCTAGAGTTTGACCATGACCGACGCGTCAACCTCCCCCAGCGCCAACGCCGCAGATCGCACCGCTCCTCTTGCCGCGGATCCCGCCCGCGGAACCGATGCCGGCGTGCCCGACAGGTCCGAGATTGTGGCTGCCGAAACTGCGGCATCCATCGCCACCGCCGAGAACGCGGTCGGCAGACCCTTCTGGGCGCGCCTCGACAACCCTTTCACCGTCGGGCTGCTGCTGACGCTGGGCGGGCTCGTCGCCCTGCTGCTGGGAATCGCGCTGACCAACATCGCGACCATTCTGGTCTACATCGGACTGGCGGCGTTCGCGGCCTTGGGCCTCGACCCCGTGATCAAATGGCTCGGCAGGCACGGCGTCAAGCGAGGCTGGGCGATCGCCATCATCTTCCTCACCGGCGCCGTCATCGCCATCGGTCTCCTGCTGCTCGTCGTCCCGACGCTGGTGACCCAGATCACTTCGTTTGTCACGGACTTTCCGTCAACGATCGCCAAGTTCGAGAAGACGCCCTTCTACGCGTGGTTGGAGGGGATTTTCGGCACCGGTCTCACGAGCCTCATCGACGAGGTCGAGAAGTTCCTCACCGATCCGAAGAACGTCGCGGCGGTCGGCGGCGGCCTTCTCAAGGTTGGCGCCGGCATCGCCACCGCCGTCTCGGGCGCGTTGATCGTCGTCGTCCTCACTCTCTACTTCAGCGCGTCGCTCCCGGGCATCAAGGACTCGCTCATGCAGTTCGCACCTGCACGGCGGCGCGTCGGTGTGCGTGCAATGACCGACCAGATCACCGACTCCGTCGGCGGATATCTCATGGGCATGGTCATCCTGGCGTTCTTCAACTCCGTCGTGGCGACCATCCTGCACCTCGTCCTGGGGCTCCCCTACCCACTCCTCATGGGAGTGCTCGCGTTCTCGATCACGATCATCCCGCTGATCGGACCCGTGCTGTACTGGATCGTCGCGACCGTCATCGCGCTGTTCACGAGCCCGCTTTCGGCGCTGATCTTCGCCATCTGCTACCTGATCTACATCCAGATCGAGGCCTACGTGCTGACTCCGAAGGTCATGAATCGGGCCATCGAGATACCAGGATCGCTCGTGGTGATCGGCGCACTCATAGGTGGCACGCTGCTCGGCTTCATCGGCGCGCTCGTCGCGATCCCGGTCACGGCATCCATCCTGCTGATCATCAAACAGGTCTTCTTCAAGAAGCAGGACGCCAAGATCTAGCCTGCCGCCTCGACTGTGCGCGTCGGTGCGGATGCCCGGAACGCCGCGGCCGAGACCTGACCGCGTGCCGTTATGGAGAGAGAGTCGGTATGACCCACAGCATCCGAATCGTCTACTGCACTCAGTGCGCATGGATGCTGCGCGCGGCCTGGGTCGCGCAGGAGCTGCTCACCACGTTCCAGGACGAACTCCTGGGCGGGGGCGCAACCCTCGTCCCCGGCACCGGCGGGGTCTTCGAGGTCTACGCCGACGAGGAGCGGGTGTGGTCGCGCAGGGGCGACGGCGGTTTCCCCGACATCGTCGAGCTGAAGCGTCGCGTGCGCGACCGCATCGCGCCGGGCCGCGACCTTGGCCACGCCGATCGCGCCGCCCGGACGGGGACGCCGTAGCAACTCCTGGCAGCGCGGTGATCGTGTCATCCCGGTCACGAGCGAACCGAACGCCCAGGCACCACCTCGTACGCTTGAGCCCGTGCGCTCCGTCCTGAACATCTCCGCCTACCGGTTCGCAACGATCGACGACCCCGCGACTCTGCGCCCTGTGCTGAAGGATCGCGCCGAAGCCGCGAACCTCAAAGGCACGATCCTTCTCGCTGAGGAGGGCATCAATCTCTTCCTCGCCGGCGACGCGGACGCCGTGCGCGGTTTCGTCGACGCTCTGCGCGAAGACCCGCGCTTCGCCGGACTCACGACCAAGGAGAGCTGGTCTTCGGAGCAGCCGTTTCGCAGGATGATCGTCAAGGTCAAGCGCGAGATCATCCGCATGGACCACCCCACCATCAATCCCGCCGTGGATCGCGCACCCGCTGTCGCTCCCGAGACTCTCCGACGATGGCTCGATCAAGGGCGCGACGACACCGGTCGCGAAGTCGTCCTGCTCGACACCCGCAACGCGTTCGAGGTCGACTACGGCACGTTCACGGGCGCGCTCGACTGGCGCATCGAGCGATTCACCCAATTCCCGGATGCCGCGGCCGCACGCCGCGAGGATCTCCAGGGCAAGACGGTCGTGAGCTTCTGCACGGGCGGCATCCGCTGCGAGAAGGCGGCCATCTACCTTCGCGAGGAAGGCGTCGATGCGTTCCAGCTGGATGGCGGAATCCTCGGATACTTCGAGCAGGTCGGCGGCGATCATTTCACCGGCGAATGCTTCGTGTTCGACGAGCGCGAAGCTCTGACCACCGATCTGTCCGCCTCACCGTCGGCTTCGACGTGATCGAATCTCCCGGCAGCGTGTCGTCTGCCGTCGGCGCGGCCATTCGGATGCTTGGGGCGCCCGGCCGTCGCCTGCGGCATTGACCCGTTCAGCGGCACCCGGAGAGGATGGCGTGATGGTCGATCAGCAGAAGATCTGGGACGACGTCGCCGCCCAGAATTACGACACCCCGGGCGAAGGCATGTTCGCCGACGACGTCCTAGGGCCGACGATCGACGTTCTGGTTGATCTCGCCGATGGGGGCAGGGCTGTGGAATTCGCCATCGGTACCGGCCGTGTGGCGATCCCGCTTTCCGAGGCGGGTGTCGGGGTGAGCGGCATCGAGCTGTCGACCGCTATGCTCGCGCGGCTGCGGGAGAAGATCGGCCCGGGGGAGCTGCCTGTCGTCGAGGGCGACATGACGACAGCGAGCGCGGGCGACGAGTTCGCACTGGCCTACCTGGTGTTCAACACCATCTCGAACCTTCTCACCCAAGACGAGCAAGTCGAGTGCTTCCGGAACGCCGCCCGCCACCTGCGACGTGGGGGTCGTTTCGTCATCGAGCTGTGGGTGCCGCAATTGCGCTCACTGGCGCCCGGGCACGGCGGAACACTCGAGGTCAGCGAGCCGGGCTACCTGTTGGTCGACACATACGACACCCTCCAGCAGCTGGTCATCTCGCATCACGTGTCTTTCGACCCGCAGATCACTGGCAGTCACGAAGCCCGGATCGGGCGGTCCCCGCACCGCTACATCTGGCCGAGCGAACTGGATCTCATGGCGCGCCTCGCAGGGTTCGAGCTCGAGTCCAGATGGGCCGACTGGGATCGCAGTGCATTCACCGCCGGGTCCCGAAGTCACGTATCGGTCTATCGCCTCGCCCAGCCGGCATGACGCGACAAACGCCCGCATCGCGCCGCCCCGAGCGCTACTGCTGAACGACGACGCCACGACGGTCTGTGAGCATGGCTCGGTCGCGGAGGCTCCTCAGGCCGGTGCGGAGCTCGGCGATGAGGATCTCGGGCTGCTCGAGAGCGGCGAAGTGTCCTCCCTTGTCGGACTCGCCGTAATGGATCAGGTCGCTATAGGCGTCTTCGATCCAGGTCCGCGGCAATCGGGGGATGTCTCGCGGGAACACCGTGACGGCGACCGGGAGTGCGAGTTTGGGTCCGGCCATGGTGGCCGCTCGGTTCTCCCAGTAGATGCGCGCCGACGAGGCAGCGCTGTTGGTGAACCAGGACAGCGAAATGGCATCCAGCATGGCGTCAACGCTGAGTGCGTCCTCTGCCAGTCCGAGGTTGTCCGTCTTGGATTGGTACTTCTCATAGATCCATGCCGCTTGGCCGGCCGGAGAGTCCGCCAGGCCGAATCCGACGGTCTGCGGCTTCGTGCCCTGCAGGTGATTCGATCCTCCAAGTGGGCCGGCGTAGAGGGCCAGGCCATCCACGGCGCGCCGCTCGTCGGGCGTCAGTGTCTCGGGAATCCTTTCCGGGAAGGCGTACGGCGTGTTCAGGTGGACTCCGAGCAGACCTTTGGGACGCATGGCCCCGAGGGTCGTGGTGACGGCCGCACCCCAGTCGCCTCCGTGGGCCGACCACGATTGGTAGCCGAGACGACTCATGAGCTCCGCCCAGGCTTCGGCAATGTGGGCGACATCCCAGCCGGCCCCGGTGGGCTTTCCGGAGAATCCGAATCCGGGAAGCGAGGGGATGACGACGTCGAATGAATCGCTGACTGTCCCGCCGTAGGCGACGGGGTCGGTGAGCGGGCCGATCAGCTTCAGGAAGTCGGCGTTCGAGCCCGGCCATCCGTGGGTCAGGAGCAGAGGCATGGCGCCGGGGTTGCCGGACTTGACATGGATGAAGTGGATGTCGAGCCCGTCGATCGAGGTCAGGAACTGGGGGAAGGAATTCAGCTCTGACTCGAAGCGACGCCAGTCGTAGTCTCGCTCCCAGTAAGAGACGAGCGATCTGGCATTCTCCACGCGGACGCCTTGCGACCAGTCTGGGACGGTCTCCTCAGCCGGCCAGCGGGTTCTGGCCAGCCGCTGGGTGAGGTCATCGATCTCAGAGTCCGGGATCGAGACGTGGAATGCGCGGATCTCTGTTGGGGTGCGGGTGGAGGTGGTCATCGCGTGTCTCTCCTGAGCTCGTCCGAGTGCACAGCAGGCATTGCACACTGGTGTGCAGACTACGCAATTGCACACCCGTGTGCAATGATCACGTCATGCAGATCGGGCAGCGGGCCTCTGGAGTGGGTGACACGAGAGAACGGATCCTCGACGTGGCTATCGAGGTTCTCGGGAAGACCCCTCACGCGGGCATGGGCGAGGTCGCCACGGCTGCCGGCGTTGTCAGACGTACGGTCTACGGCTACTTTCCGTCCCGATCGGACCTCGTGCTGGCGCTCACCGAGCGCGCCGTGAACGAGATCGCAACCGTCCTTGCAGAAGCTGCGACCGTTGACGATGCGGCCGACGCGGTGTGGGCTGACTTCGTCGCCCGCCTCTGGCCTCTGGTGCACCGCTACCGGGTGCTGGTGGTGCTCAGACGCGGCGAGTTCGGGGAGGGTATCCACGCCCTGCTCGGAAGGGTGGAGCAGGCCCTTGCCGATCTGGTCCGACGCGGCCAGGACGGTGGGGTCTTCGGTCGGCATCTCCCCGCGGAGCTTCTCGGCCAAGTGGCTTGGTCGGCGGTGTTCGCCATCGCCGACAACGATCTGTCCCACGGCACCCTCGGCGTCCGTGCCCCGATGATGACGAGCCTGCTCATCCTCGGAGTTGCAGAACCGCGCGCGCGGGCGTTGGCCGAGAGCCGATCCTGATCAACGTCCACCGCTCACGACACCAGCTAGGCTCCGTGCATGTCCGAGTTTCTTGAAGACTGTGATGTCTATGCTGCGATGTCATATCCGGTGGCCATTTCGCGCGGGCATCGCGTAAAGCAGAAGGTGAATCTCAAGGCGCGGGTGGATGCCGAAACAGGCGAGGTCACGTTCTACGTGCCGCTGGACGACATCGGCACGTTGCGTAGTTAGCACCCCCCGATCTGCGGGTGCGCGCTGAAACTGCTCGCGTCGAGCAGACCCTCAACTGCGCAATCGGTCGGGACGCGCTAGCCACGCTCGGTACGCCCGGGTGAGGACTAGCCTGCCGATGCTCGGAGTGCAACCCCGAATGGAGCGGGCGATGGCAGACGTAGCGTGAAGGCTCTACCCGAGAGGAACGCCGATGTCTCCGAGCAGTATTGACTCAGCGCCAGCCGAGAGCCAGTCGACGGACCGCGGGACAGAAGCCGAGAAGGCGCGGGATCACGCTGGCGGCGAGTCGGATGCGGTGCACCGCCGAGCTGTCTTCCTTGTGCGTGACGACCTCGAGGAGCTGGATGACGCCCAGGTGGCGGATGTTCCGGCGGCGATCAGAAAGGCCTCCCGACAGCACGGGTTCGTGTGGGTGTCGCTGGTCAATCCGGACGAGGATCTCGTCACTCAGTCGCGCGAGACGCTCGGGATCCATCCCGTTGCCGCAGCGGATGTGGTGTCGGGGCGACAACAGCCGAAGGTGCAGAAGTTCGAGGAGCACCTGTTCGTGCTGCTCTGGCAGATTCTCGCCGGAGATGAGTCGAACGACATCCAGCTCGGCCAGACGTTCCTCTACATCGGGGACGGATGGCTGCTGACCGTTCAGCGCACCGACGGTGACGCCGCGGATCTGCCACAGCTCGTCAGGGAGTCCTCCATCGACTTGCGTCGCAGCCCGATCGCAGCGGCGTATGTGATCATGGCCGACATCGTCGACGGCTACGCGAAAGCGGCCGCGGATGTGGAGTCTGACCTCGAGGAACTCGAAGAACAGGTCTTCACTGAATCCACGACCGAGGACCACAAACGCATCTACCGGGTGCGAAAGAACATCGGTCGTATCGACCGTGCCGTTTCCAGCATCGCTGCAGCGCTCCGGGAAAGCACAGACCACCTCGACGCCATGACGATCGATCACGAGCATGTCGTGCCCTACCTTCATGACCTCCTCGATGACGCCGCCGGCACCGCCGCCCTCATCAACAACCAGAGCCGGGCTCTTGACGCGATCCTCTCGAGTCACGAGAACAACGTGTCGGCGCGTCAGAACAAGGACATGCGGACCATCTCGGCCTTCGCCGCCCTGCTTGCACTGCCCACCCTGATCGCCGGCCTGTACGGGATGAACTTCAAGAACATTCCGCTGGTGCAATGGCAATTCGGATGGATCGTCATCGCCGCCGCGATGGTGACCGTCGACGTCATCATCTACATCATGTTCAAACGCCGCGGCTGGCTCTGATCCACGCGAACCGCACGAGGCGAGTCCTCACCCCGGTAGCGGAGATTGCAATGCAGTCCGCGTCGCCCGGTCAGGGGCGCCTGCACGCTGAGGGAAACTCTCTGAGGCGACTGACGTGCCTGTTCGCCTAGGCTCAGGCGGTGATCAGCGTGCCGCAGTCGTTTCGTCGCATGCCGCGCTGGTGGGACGATTCGGCGGGTCGCGAGTGGCTGGAGTCGATTCCTGAGCGCGTGGAAGATCAGTGTCGGCATTGGGGCCTGAGCGTGGACGGGCCCGTGATGCACGGGTCGAACGCGCTCGTGGTGCCGGTCCATCGGGGGGAGGAACCGCTGATCCTGCGGCTCGCGCCTCCCGGCGATGATGTTGCGGCCGAGTCGGCCGCCCTCCGGTTGTGGGATGGCCGTGGGACGGTCCTTCTCTTTGACGTCGATGTGGACAACGGAGCGATGCTTCTGGAGCGTCTCGACCAGCGGTCGGAGCCTCGCCGGTCAGCCCCTGGATAAAGCGATCATCGCTCTCGCGGAGCTGGTCAACAGGCTCGCCGTCCCGGTTGCGTCAAGCGTGCGAGGAACCGATGAGGTCGCGATCGAGCACGTCGAGTCGTTCGAGCGAGACTGGGCGGCGCTTGGCGCTCCGATCCCGCGTCGCCAACTCGACGAAGCGCTGCGGTGCGCCGTGGACCGAGGCCACGAGCGCCCCGCTCCTCTCGCGGTGGACGGCGACCTTCACTTCGCGCAGGTGCTGGGCGGCGCTCGCGCGCCGTGGATCGTGGTTGATCCGGTGCTCCTGCGAGGCGACCCGGAGTACGATCTCGGCCGCATCCTCTGGAGCCGACTCGACGAGATCACCGACGGCGCCGAAGTCCTGCGACTCTTCGATCTCTTCACCAGCGAAGCAGACATTCCCCGAGAACGCGCACGGCAATGGGTGATCATTCGCTCCGCGTCCTACCTCCTGTGGGGGCTCAGCCACCGCCTTACCGAAGACCCACCAAGATGTCGGCGACTCCTGAACACCTTCATTCCGCCGCACTAGGAGCGGCCTCCTCGCCCCGATCAGAATCACCAGCCTGTCGGCGCCCGCTGAGGAATCCACCTGGGCGCGGTGCATGGTGTCAGTGGAGTGTCGGGCGGTCAGCCAGTTCCTGACCGTGACCGTCCAGCATCCGGCTCTCGAGCAATTCGACGTCGAAGTCAGCCCCGCCTCCCTGCGCACGTCCCGCGGACATTCGTTCGGTAGGAGTTGCCTGGAAGAAATGTCCAGCTCGTTCGGAGATCGGGTGCGCCTGGCAAGGTGGGAGGACGCGAGGATTTTGGAGACGACGATGAAGCAGCGCACCCTGGCCGGCCGGCGGGTATCAGCGATCGGGCTGGGCGCCATGCCCCTCTCGATGAACAACGACAAGCAGTACCCCTCGCACGAGGACGCGATCGCTACGGTGCACGCCGCATTGGACTCCGGTGTCACTCTCATCGATACGGCGGACTGCTACGCGCCGGCATGGAACGAGACCGGCGTGAACGAACGGATCGTCGCCGAGGCCATCCGCACCTGGAGCGGCGACGGCTCGAGCATCTTCGTGGCGACGAAGGGCGGCATCACGCGCAGCGAGGGGGAGGTGTGGGGCCGGGACGGCTCGGCGACGTACCTTCGCCAGGCGGTCGAGCGATCGCTGGGGAACCTCGGCGTCGACGCGATCGACCTGTACCAGTACCACCGGCCCGATCGGTGGCTGGTCTACGGCGAGGTGATGGCGACGCTCGCGACGCTGCAGCAGGAGGGACTCATCCGCGCCGTGGGGATCTCCAACGCGAGCGTCGAAGAGATCGCGATCGCGCGGCAGGTGCTCGGTGACGGCAACCTCGCGAGCGTGCAGAACGAGTTCTCACCCAAGCACCCCGGAAGCATCGACGAACTGCGGTACTGCGGCAAGCACGACATCGCGTTCCTCCCGTGGAGCCCGCTCGGCGGCACGGGCGGCGGCGCCCGCGACGTCGGCACCCGATTCTCCGCGTTCCGCGAGGTCGGCGAGCACCACGGCGTCAGCCCGCAGCAGGTCGTGCTGGCCTGGGAGCTGGCACTCGACCCGCATGTCATCCCGATTCCTGGCGCACGCCGCGCCACGTCGATCACCGACTCCGCTCAGGCCGCGGACCTCGAGCTGAGCACCGACGAAATCGATCGTCTGTCACGCTCGGTCGGCATCGCGGACTGAGCCAGCTCCGAATGGCGTGAGGGGTGGCGCTCGCCAAGGGAGTCGGCTGCTCAATCCAGGTGCGGACGACATGCAGCGAGTGCCGTCAGAGGTGCGGTGTACCGAGCACATCAGCCAGCCTCTCCAACAGGCGACCACGGGCAAAGCGTGCCTGGCGAGTCATATAGCCCACGACAGGGCGCGGAGACGAGACGGTAATGGTCTCGGTGACGTGTGCGCCGCCGGTGATTTCGACCGCGTGGGCGCTGATGTGCAGTCGGCAGCCGGGGGCCGGGCGGACGAGACTCGTCATCTCGGTGCCGGATGGGCGTGCCGTTCGCGTCGGGAACTGCAGAGGGTAGGAGAAGGGTCCGAGCCGCGACGTTTCGGTGACCTTCCATTCGGTCCACGGCCCCACGTCATCCGATCCGTCGGCGACGACCTCGGCACGCGTGAAGTAGGGATGTAGCCCGGGATGCCGGTCCAGACGGAGCAGGAAGTCGATCGCTTCCACCGGGCCGACCCCGACAGACGCCTCGATGTCGAAGGTTCGTGTAGCCATGGCCCGATCATGGTCGATCCCCGGTGCCAGGGCATCGGCCACAAGCCTGAATGAGCGTGGCCGGTCAGCATGGGACATTCATCCGCGCTCGGGTGGGCGGCGCGCGAGCGGTGTGCGCGAACCTATTCGGCGGGCGGCAGGATGGCCGACTCGATCGTCGAGTGCACCCACGCCTGCCAGCGCTCGACCTCCCAGCCCAGACCGTCGACGAGCTGTCGGTGCGAGTCGGGCCCGGTGAGGAGCCAGAGCGTTGCGACGGCGTCGTCTTCCGACACGCCCGCGCGCAATGGCCCGTTCGCCGCCACCCAGCCCACGGCGGTACGCAGGTTCTTCAGACGGGTCTGGTGAACGCGAGCGTGCCGCTCAGCGATATCCGGATCCGTGGCAGCCGCCGAGCGGAACACGTCATCGACGGGCCGCGCTCGCAGCGTGCTGGCGGTGATGTCCGCGGCAAGCATCGCCACCTGCCGGTGCTGGTCGGTTTGCGCCTTGATCGCCTGCGGACCTTCCTGCTCCTGGAGTGAGCGCGCCTCGGGGTCCTGGAGCACGACGAAGTTGAGCACCTCCATCAGCAGTCGGCGCTTGTTGGTGAAGACCTTGTAGATCAGATCGGCGCTCACGCCGGCGTCCCGCGCTATGGCGGCCACCGAAGTCGAGGCGTAGCCCTGTGCGACGAATAGCTCATACGCCGACCGAAGGATGGACTCCCGGTTGCTCCGCGCGCGCTCGGCGCGAATCGAGGAGTCATACGCACGGGCCTTGACACTGTCGCTCACGTGATTCATTCTAGTTGTACTGGAATGAATATCACCTCGACACGCGAAGGAGCACTCCGATGAGCGACCCACTCACCCTCTTCACCCGTCTGATCGACGAGGTGTTCAACGACGGCAACTACGAGGCGCTGGACGAGCTCGTCTCGCCCGACCTTGTGGAGCACCAGTTCCAGACGCCGGATCGACCGGCCCGCATGACAGGAACCGGCGGGCCGGGAGCTGTGGCGCGCATCCTGCGCGCCGGCGCCTCCGACTTCCACATGGAGATCATGGACCGCGCCGTCAGCGGCGATACGGTGTGGCTCCGGAACTGGGCGACCGGCACCGACGACGGCGGCCAGCTCGGCTTCCCTCCCACCGGCAAGACATTCGGGATCAGCGTGATCGACGTAGCACGCTACGAGAACGGCAAGATGATCGAGCACTGGGGCGTGCCGGACCGGTTGAGTCTGCTGCAGCAGCTCGGACATATCGCCGCGCCGACCTTGCGACCGGTGCCTACGCCCGCTGGGTGAGCTGCGCGAGCAGCTTGCGAGCCTCTCGGGGGTGGACGCTCGGCGTTCCATCTGGTGCGAACGGGGATCCGGTCGGGGCGTCGACAGCTACGAAGGTCAGAGTGCCGACGCGCCGCCCCGCGCGCCAGTGAGAAACGGACGTTGCCGGCTTCGACCTCGAGTTCTACTCGCTCGCCCGTTGCACGCTGAAGGTAAGGCACGGGCAATGAGCCGCGCCCCGGGGTCGGCTGACGCGGGATTCCCACAAGCGTCCACACGATCGAGGATGCTGAGCTCCATCGTCGTCAGTGGTGCGCGCGAGGTGCACATCTCAGAACGGTCCGCGTATCGCCAATTGATGACCAACTCGAATGTGGTGGGTCACCGGCCGCTCGAGCGTAGGACCCCGACAGCCTCGCCAGGCACGATCGTCGGGGACTCGTCACCGCCCGCCGAAAGCGCTGACCTTTGTCGGATCGACCGCCACGATGACGCGGACCTGCTCGCGACCGCCGTACCAGGCGTACGGACCCCCGGTGTACTTCTCCGACAGCCGGTCGATGTGCTCGACCGCGCCGTCGTAGCTGAGCGTCGCGCGCCCGCGGATCTGAAAGAAGCGCCCCGGACGCTCGGGGCTGCTCACGACGACCGCCACCCGCGGGTCTCGCCGCAGGTTGTGCGCCTTGACGTGGCTGTCGACAGTGTTGATGATGACCTTCTCGCCATCGGTGTCGACCCAGACCTGGGTCAGCTGCGGCGAGCCGTCCTTCATCAGGGTGGCGATGTAGCACGTGCTCGGGCCGCGAAGCAGCTCGAGCAGTTCGTCGGGAAGCGTCATGGAATCAGCCTACGGCGACGCCATACGACGAGCCGCGGAGCGCCCAGATGGTCCGGCATTCGTGCACGAAAACCGCAGAGGGTTGCATCGACCATTCCGTGCATGGTCCGCAAAGGGATGCCGTTTGACCCTCCGATTGCTCAATTCTTCTGAAAAGGGTCATCGCGCCAACAAGAAAACCCCTGATAAACAGGGGTTTTCATGGCGGTGACGGTGGGATTTGAACCCACGGTAGGGGGTTACCCTACACAACTTTTCGAGAGTTGCACCTTCGGCCGCTCGGACACGTCACCGCCGACGAGTTTACGTCACCCCGGGCGGCATCGCGAATCGGGGGCTCGGAGCGCCAGCCGTACGATCCGAGGCCTCACGCCTCGGTCGAGCTCGCGAACGATCAGCTCAGGCTGGAACACCGTCTGCCTCGGCAGGCTCACCGGATCGGCCGCTTCCTCGAGCAGGATCCGGAGGGCCGTGCGGCCGATCATCCGGCTCGGCTGCCGGATCGAGGTGAGCGGCACGGCGGCGGCGGCGGCGAACGAGATGTCGTCGAAGCCGATGAGGGCGATGTCGTGGGGGACCAGCATCCGATTTCCCACCACGAGTGATTGCAGCAGCCCGAGCGCGAGCAGATCGTTCGCGGCGAAGATGGCGTCCGGTCGTTCGCGAGCGGGCCGGGCGAGCACCCGTGCGCCGACGGCGGCTCCTTCTTCGACCGTCATGCCGGTGGTCGCCAGCACCTCGAGCTCGACGCGCTCGGTCGCGTTCTCGGCCGCGACGCGCGCGCCGGCGAGCCGGTCGGTCACCTGGCGGATGTCGAGCGGTCCGCCGACGAATGCGATGCGGCGCCGGCCGCCTTCGATCAGGTGCTCGACCGCCATCGTCCCGCCCACGACGCTGTCGACCGAGACGGATGAGAACTTGCCGTCCCCGCTGAAGCGATCGACGAGCACGGCGGCGATCCCGCGGCTGCGCAGTCGCTGCAGCCGTGCGGTGACATCGCCGTACGGGGCGATGAGCAGCCCCCGCACCTGCTGCTCCTCGAACAGATCGAGGTACATCTTCTCTCTGGCGACGTCCTCGTCGGTGTTGCCGTAGAGGATCGCGATGCCGTGACGGGATGCCTCGTCCTCGGCGCCGCGGACGACCTCGTTGTAGAACGGGTTCTGACCATCGAGCACGACGAAGCCCACGGTCGTGCTCACTCCGGCGCGGAGCTTGCGCGCTGCGTCATTGCGGACGTAGCCGAGGTCCTCGATCGCGCGCATCACGCGATCGACCGACTCCTGCGACACCTCGTCCGGGCGGTTCAGCACGTTCGAGACGGTGCCCACCGAGACTCCGGCGCGCACTGCGACGTCTCGGATGCTTGCAGGCACGAACTGCTCCACTTCGTCGGGGGTCACGATTCGGTCACCAGCGCTGGGCTGACTTGACCGCTGTCACGAGCGTACCTAGAGTAGCCTGAAACTTCCTGAATCGATTCAGGCCCTTTCATGTTCACCTCGATGAGGAGGATCCGTGTCAACGGACCAGACACAGCAAGCGCCCGCCGCGGCGCTGGAGCTTCGACGGGTGGTGAAGTCCTTCGGGCCGGTGGTCGCCCTGCGCTCGGGCAGCCTCACGCTGCACCGCGGGTCGATCCACGCCCTCATCGGCGAGAACGGCGCAGGCAAGTCCACGCTTGTGAAGATCATCGCCGGTCTCTACCGACGTGATGCCGGCGACTTCCGCCTCGACGGCGAGTCGGTGGACTTCACCAGCACCGCCCAGTCGAAGGGCGCGGGGATCGCGGTCATCTACCAGGAGCCGACGCTGTTCCCCGATCTGTCGGTGACCGAGAACATCTTCATGGGTCGCCAGCCGACCGGTCGCCTGGGCCGGATCGATCGCAAGGCGATGCGCGCGGAGGCCGTCGAGATCTTCGAGCGTCTCGGCGTCGCCCTCGATCCCGACCGGGTCACCGAGGGGCTCTCGATCGCCGACCAGCAGATCATCGAGATCGCTAAGGCCATCTCGCTCGATGCGCGGGTGCTGATCATGGACGAGCCGACGGCGGCTCTGTCAGGCGTCGAGGTGCAGCGGCTGTTCGCCGTCGCGCGGAGCCTCCGCGACGAGGGCCGCGCGCTGCTGTTCATCTCGCACCGCTTCGACGAGGTGTTCGACCTCTGCGACACGGTGACCGTGATGCGGGATGGCTCGTACATCGACACGACCGCCATCGCCGAGACGACCGTTGACGAACTGGTCCGCCAGATGGTCGGCCGCGACGTGACCGAGCTCTTCCCGAAGCTTCCCGCCGAGGTCGGCGAGGTCGTGCTCGAGGTCGACGGACTCACCCGCGCCGGCGTGTTCCGCGACATCTCGTTCACGGTCCGCGCAGGCGAGATCGTCGGCCTCGCCGGACTCGTGGGCGCAGGCCGCAGCGAGGTCGCGCGAGCGGTGTTCGGTGTCGACACTTACGAGAGCGGCAGCGTCCGCCTGGGCGGGATGCCGCTCCCGAAGGGGGATCCCCGCAAGGCGACCGCCCGGGGCATCGCCCTCGTGCCGGAGGACCGCCGCAAGCAGGGCCTGGTTCTCGACGACGGCGTCTCGCGGAACATCACACTCGCCATCCGCTCCAAGCTCTCGAAGTGGGGCCTCATCTGGGGCTCGCTCGAGAACGAGGCGGCGAAGATCTGGGCCAGCAAGCTGGAGGTGAAGACCGCAGCTCTGGATGCCGAGACGGGCACCCTGTCCGGCGGCAACCAGCAGAAGGTCGTCCTCGGCAAGTGGCTCGCCACCGAGCCCAAGGTCCTCATCGTGGATGAGCCCACGCGCGGCATCGACGTCGGCACGAAGGCCGAGGTGCACCGCCTGATGAGCCAGCTGGCCCAGCAGGGCATGGCGATCCTCATGATCTCGTCCGAGCTCCCCGAGGTGCTCGGCATGGCCGACCGCGTCCTCGTCATGCGCGAAGGTCGCCTGACCGGCGAGTTCGCCCGCGCGGACGCGACGCCCGAAGCCGTCATGTACGCAGCGACCGCCGATGCGGAGGCCACCCGATGACCACTACAGCCACCACGGTGCAGCCGGGGTCGAGCGCGGCATCCAAGATCGTCCGGAATGTCGTCACCGCGCGCGAGACCGGCATCCTGATCGCCCTGCTCGCGATCATCCTGTTCGCGACGGTGCGCAACCCGACGTTCCTCTTCTCGTCGGACGGCTTCCGTGACCTGCTGCTGACGCCCTCGCTCCTGCTGCTGGTCGCCGTCGGGTCGGCGATCGTCATCATCACGCGCAACGTCGACCTCTCGGTCGGCTCGATCGTGGGGCTGACCGCGTACCTCACCGGTCGGCTGTTCATCGACATTCCCGGCATCCCGGTCATCGGCGTCTTCGTCGGCGGCGTGGTGCTGGGCGCACTGCTCGGCGCGATCAACGGCGGGCTCGTCGCCTTCGCCAAGGTGCCGGCGCTGGTGATCACGCTCGGCACGATGTACATCTACCGCGGCATCAATGTCGCGTGGACCGGCAGCGACCGGATCAACGCATCCGACCTCCCGAAGGATTTCCGCGGCCTCGGCACCGACCAGATCCTCGGCATCCCGATCCTGACGATCATCGCGTTCATCGTCCTGATCGTGGCGGCCTGGTGGCTGCGCAACCTCCGCAGCGGCCGCGAGCTGTACGCGATCGGGTCCGACCCGGCGGCCGCGCACCTCTACGGGCTGCGCACCACGCAGCGCGTCATCAGCGCGTTCGTCGTGAGCGGCGCGCTGGCCGGCCTTGCCGGAGTGCTGTACGCCGCTCGCTACGGCACGGTGAGCTCAGGTGCCGGCTTCGGCTGGGAGCTGCAGGCCATCGGCGCCGCGGTCATCGGAGGCGTCGCCATCTCAGGCGGGGTCGGCACCGTGTGGGGAGCCGCCATCGGCGCGTTCCTCCTCCTGACCATCAACCGCGCACTGCCGATCCTCGGCATCGACGACTTCTGGCAGCGCGCCGTCGTCGGCGTCCTGATCCTCGGCGCCATCGTGCTCGACCGCGTCCTCGCGGTCCGGCAGCACCGACGACTGATCGCACAGAGGGAGGAGACGCGATGACCGCCGTCACCGAGACCGCGTCCACCCGCGTCTACAAGGCCCACGCGAAGCCCGCCTGGCGCCGCCTCCTGCTCACCCGCGAAGCCGCGATCATCGCCATCCTGCTCGTCGTGATCGTCGTGGCGCTCGCCTCGGTGCGCAACTTCGACAGCCCGCTGACGGTCACGTACCTGCTTCGGGATGTCGCGCCCATCCTGCTGATCGCGCTTCCGATGACGCTCATCATCATCACCGAGGAGATCGACCTCTCGGTGGCGAGCATCGTGGGCCTCTCGAGCGTCATGACGGGCATCCTGACGCACGCCGGCATCCCCTTCCCGCTGGCGGCGCTCGCCGCCGTCCTCACCGGAGTCGTCGCCGGAGTCATCAACGGATTCCTCGTCACGGTGGTGGGGCTCCCCTCGCTCGCGGTGACGATCGGCACGCTCGCGCTCTTCCGCGGCATCGCCGTCGGGCTCCTCGGCACCACGGCGATCACCGAGTTCCCCGAGGAGTGGACCGATCTCGCCAAGGCGAACATTCCGGGAACCCCGGTGCCGGTCATCATGATCCCGTTCGTCATCCTCGCGATCGTCTTCGCGGTCGTGCTGCACTTCACGCCCTTCGGCCGCTCGCTGTACGCGATCGGGCTGAACAAGGAGGCGGCGTCCTTCTCCGGCATCGACGTGGGACGCACGAAGTTCCTGCTGTTCGTCCTCAGCGGCACGGTCTCGGGCTTCGCGGGCGTCTACTTCACGCTCCTCTACTCCAACGCCCGCGGCGACAACGCCATGGGCATGGAGCTGCAGATCATCGCGGCGGTGCTGCTCGGCGGCGTCTCGATCTTCGGCGGTCGCGGGGCGCTTCACGGCGTCATCGCCGGCGTCCTGCTCATCGGCGTGCTCGGCTCGGCCCTTCGCCTGGCCGGCATCACCAGCGACGTCATCAACATCATCACGGGACTTCTGCTCGTCATCTCCGTGGTGTCCTCCAGCCTCCTCGCATGGCTCCAGCGCCGACGCGGCGCCGCCATCGGGAAGAGAAAAGGCCGGCGCGAAGCGCAGCTCGAAGCTTCTTCGTCGGCACGTTAAACCACCGCAGTCACTGCACACCGCAACTGCACCAAGGAAGGAAACAATGATGTTCGGACTTCAGCGCAAGGGGCGCCTCGCGGTCGCTGCCACCGTGCTCGCCGTCGGCGCGCTTGCCCTCGCCGGCTGCTCGGGCGGATCGGATGACTCGGGAGACAGCAGCGGCGGCGGAGGCGACTCGTCGAACCTGTCGATCACGATGCTGCCCAAGAACCTCGGCAACGCGTACTTCGACACCTCGACGAAGGGTGCGACCGAGGCAGCCGACGAGTTCGGCGGCACGCTCGACGAGGTCGGCCCCTCGGAGGCGAGCCCGACCTCGCAGGTGCAGTACATCCAGACCGCCGCACAGCAGGGCGCGGGTGCGCTGATCGTGTCGGCGAACGACCCCGAGGCCCTGTGCGACGCGCTGGGCGAGGCGCGGGACGCGGGCGTGAAGGTCGTCACCTTCGACTCCGACACCAACCCCGACTGCCGTGACCTCTTCATCAACCAGGCCACCGCCGATGGCATCGCCAAGGTGCAGGTCGACCTGATCGCGGAGCAGATCGGCGATGCCGGTCAGATCGCCGTGCTGTCCGCGTCGGCGAACGCGACCAACCAGAACGCGTGGATCGACACGATGAAGGAGATGCTCGCCGCCGACCACCCGAACATCGAGCTCGTCGAGGTCGTCTACGGCGACGACGACGACCAGACCTCGTTCGACAAGACCGCGGCGCTCCTGCAGACCTACCCCGAGCTGAAGGGCATCGTCTCGCCCACGACCGTCGGCATCGCGGCGGCCGCGCGCTACCTCTCCACGTCGGAGTACAAGGGCAAGGTCGCACTGACCGGACTCGGCACGCCGAACCAGATGCGCGAGTACGTCGAGGATGGCACCGTCACCGCGTTCGCGCTGTGGAACCCGGCTGACCTCGGCTACCTCGCCGCGTACGCGGCGCAGGCGCTCATCGCCGGTGACATCACCGGCAAGGAGGGCGACTCGTTCACGGCCGGGAAGCTCGGCGACTACGAGGTCGGCGCCGACGGCGTCGTCCTGCTGGGCGAGCCGTACGTCTTCAACGCAGACAACATCGGCGACTTCGACTTCTGAGTCGAAGAGCCGGGAACGCCCGGTCCGCCTCGTGCGGGCCGGGCGTTTCGCTGTTCCGGATGCCGCTCCCGCGCGCGGGCAGGTTCGCCCGCGCCCGTTCCGCGGCCGGGCTATGCCGCTCCCGCCGTCCGCGCCGGCTCGGCTCCGGGCATCCGGCCGGTCAGCGGTCGGTGAGCTCAGCCGCGAGCCGAAGGGCGTCGGCGGCGAGGGCAGCCGAGGTCTCGGCATCCCTCATCCACAGCGGAACCGCGCGAGTCGCGATGCCCGCCCCCTCGATGGCGTCGACCGAGCCGGAGTCCTCCTCGCCGACCAGCCACCCGTCGAGCAGGCCGCCGGCCGAGCGCGCGCCGTAGTGCAGCGCGACCGCCGCGGCATCGGTCTCGACGCCGATCGCGGCCAGGCACGCGTCGGCCATTCCGCGCACGGCTGCGCCGCCGATGATCGGCGAGACGCCGACCACGGGAGCGTGGCCGTTCCCGGCCGAGAGCACGGCGTCGCGCATGCCGGGCACAGCCAGCACCGGGCCGATCGAGACCACCGGATTCGAGGGTGCGAGCAGCACGACATCGGCAGCGGCGAGGGCGGCCAGGGCGCCGTCGGACGGGCGCGCCGTGGCGATGTCGTTCTGCTCGAACCGGGCGACGGGCAGCGACGCGCGATGCCGCACCCACCACTCCTGGAAGTGCAGGCGCTGACCATCGGTGGTCACGACGTGGGTGTCGATCTCCTGGTCGGTCGCCGGATGCAGGGTCGCCCCGAGCTCCCAGCGCGCGCCGAGACGCGCGAAGACCTCAGAGACGCTCCGACCCTCGCGCAGCCACGCGGTGCGGGCGATGTGCGTCGAGAGATCGAGGTCACCGAGCGTGAACCAGTCGGGCGTCGCGTTCCAGGTGCGGAGCTCCGCCGAGACGCGCTCGGTCTCGTCCCGCCGGCCCCAGCCGCGCTCGTCGTCGTTCTGCCCGGCGAGCGTATAGAGGATGCTGTCGTGGTCGGGCGAGATCCGCAGCCCCGAGACCCACCAGTCGTCCGCCGTGTTGACGATGACGTCGATGGCGGCATCCGCTCCCGAGCGTTGCACCTGCTCGCGCAGCCCCCGCACGTATCGAGCACACCCGACGCCCCCGCCGATCACCACATAGCGCATGGTCCAACGCTAACGGCGGGGACGGATGCCGCAGTCCCGGCCGCGAGGGAAGACACAGGGGACGACCCGACGGTCCGGGGGACAACCCGAGCTCCTGGGGGATAACCCGAGCTCCTGGGGGATAACCCGAAGAAATGACTCCGGATGCCTCGGGAGCGCTCGCGAGCGCCCCGGCCTAGCTTTGAGGCATGACTTCAGGCACTCCCCTCTCCGCGCCGGCCCCGGCGCCCTCCTTGGCGCCCCCGCGACCGATGAACGTCACCTCGCCGCTGCGCGTCCTGGGCGCGGCTGCGCACCTCGCCGCGCTCGGCGTCGTCGGTCCGGCCGTCTTCACGGTCCTCTTCACGTTCCTCGGCCTCGGCCTCGGCCTGCTTCCCGTCCTCGGCATCGGGCTGCTGTTCCTCGTCGCCTTCGTCTACGTCCTGTTCGGCGTTGCGTGGGCCGAGGCGGCTCGCGTCGACGGCCTCTACGGGTTCGGCCTTCCGCCGCGCCGGCTGCGCCCGCGGCCACGCCCGGGGTTCGGCGGCTGGCTGCTCGGACTCTGGCGCCAGGCGATCGACCCGTCGGTGTGGCGGGGCATCGCGAGCCTCGCGGTCGCGACGATCCTCGGCTGGATCGTCGTCCTGCTCCTCAGCGTCTTCTCCTCCGGGATCGCGATGGCGTTCGCGCCGCTGTATGCCACGGGCGACAGCCTGCGGATCGCTCGCACGGGACTCATGGTCCCCGTCTCGTGGGCTGTCCCGGTCGGCATCCTCTCGGCTGTCCTCGCGCTCGCCGCGATCGTCGGCCTCGCCATCCTGCACGGCGTTCTGGCCCGGGCCATCGTCGTGCCCTCCCGTGAAGCGCAGCTCGCCGAGGCGGCCCGCACCTCCAGCGCCCAGCGCGCCGGAGCCGTGCGTGCGGCCGATGTCGAGCGCACGCGCATCGAGCGCGATCTCCACGACGGCGTCCAGCCGCGACTCGTGTCGGTCGGCATGACGCTGGGGCTCGCGCAGCAGAAGATCGACACCGATCCGGCGGCCGCGAAGGCGCTGATCGACGAGGCTCACACCTCGACGAAGGCGGCGATCACCGAGCTTCGCCAGCTGGCCCGCGGCATCCACACCTCCGTCCTGGACGATCGCGGGCTCGATGCGGCGCTCTCCGCGCTCGCGGCCCGATCGGTCGTCCCGGTGCACCTCGACGTGCGGCTCGACGGACGCTGCAGCCGCGACACCGAGGCGGCCGCGTACTTCGCGATCGCCGAGGCGCTCACCAACGCCGCGAAGCACTCACGCGGCACCGAGAGCCGCGTCGTCGTGCGGCTCCGCGACGGCAACACCCTGTGGGCGCGCGTCGAGGACAACGGCATCGGCGGCGCGCGGGTCCTCCCCGGCGGCGGCCTCGACGGCATCGTCAACCGCGTGGTCGCAGCCGGCGGCCAGGCCAGGATCGACAGCCCGGCCGGCGGCCCGACGAGCGTGGAGGTGAGCATCCCGTGCGCATCCTGATCTGCGAAGACTCCGCGCTGCTGCGCGAAGGTCTGGTGCGGGTGCTCGAAGACGCCGGACACGTCGTCGTCGCCTCGGTGGCCGACGCCGTCCGCATCGAGGACGTCGTCGCCGAGTCGACACCCGACCTCTGCATCCTGGATGTGCGACTGCCGCCGTCGTGGACGGACGAGGGTATCCGCGCGGCACTGTCGATCCGCGCGTCGCGGCCCGACCTGCCTCTGCTCGTCCTGTCGCAGTACGTCGAGGAGCGGTACGCGTCCGACCTCATCGCCGCGAAGGGCGGTGCGCTCGGCTACCTCTTGAAGGATCGCGTCGCCGACGTCGGCGGACTTCCTCGAGGCGATCGAGCGGATCGGCTCGGGTGCCACGGTGCTCGACCCCGAGGTGGTCGCCCAGCTGCTCAGCCGAAGGACCAGGGACGATCGGATGCTGCGGCTGACGGATCGGGAATCCGCGGTGCTCGCGCTCATCGCCGAAGGGCGCTCGAACCAGGCGATCGCAGCGGCGCTCCACGTCTCGGAGGGCAGCGTCGAGAAGCACGTGACGGCCGTCTTCCAGAAGCTCGACCTCGAACCGGACCAGTCCGGCAACCGGCGGGTGCTCGCAGCACTCGCCCACCTCGAACACGGCGGCCCCCGGCCGCAGGAACCAGGCGGCCCCACGCCGCAGTCAGGAGCGAACCGATGACCACCACCATGACCCCGCCTCCCGCGGGCACCGACGCGCCCCCTCCGGGTCACCGTCCGACGAGCGGTGCCGCACGCGTCATCGCGATCCTCATCGCCGTCCTCGGCGCCTTCGTGATCATCGGGGCGATCATCTCGGCACTCGTCACGACGATCGTCTCGGCATCCGTCGACACGACCACGCGCACCACCGACGTGACCGACGTCACCGACCTCGAGGTCGACATGGCCGCCGGCACGCTGCGGATCGAGTTCGCCGACATCCCGGATGCCGAGCTCGAGGTCACCGGCACGGCCGGCGCCGAGCGCTGGACGTTCCGCAGCGAAGACGGCGAGCTCGTCGTCGCGTCGCCCCAGGGCTGGTTCGACGGCGGCTGGCCGTTCGGAGGGTGGCCCTTCGGCGAGCGGGCCGCGGACGACGCCACGCTGGTGCTGCCGGAGTCCCTCAAGGGGGCGGATGCCGACCTCAGCCTCGCGGCAGGTGAGCTGATCGTCGACGACGGCGACTTCGGCGAGGTCGTCTCTCGACATGGGTGCCGGCCGCACGCGGATGACGGCATCCGTCGACTCCATCACCGCCGACGTGAGCGCCGGTGCTGCAGAACTCGAGCTCGAGGGTGCCCGAGAGGCCAGCTTCTCGGTGAGCGCCGGTGCACTGCAGGCCGCGCTGTCGGGCGTCCAGCCCCGAACGCTCGAGCTCGACGTGAGCGCCGGGTCGCTCGATGTCACGGTGCCCGAGGGCGAGTACGACGTCGTGTCGGACGTCACGGCCGGCAACTTCGACAACCGGGTCGGCTCGACCCCCGGCGCGGACAGCAGCGTGAACGTGCAGGTGTCGGCAGGCAAGGCGGTGCTCAAGGCGGACTGACTCCCGTCGATCGGCCCGCGAACAGAGAAGGAGCCCTGCCTCGCGGCAGGGCTCCTTCTCTGTGCTTCAGGTGCTAGCGCACGTACCGCACCTCGGTGAGCGTCTCGCCGAGGAAGGGCTCAGTGTGCGAGGCGCCGTCGAGCGTGAAGCCGTTGCGCGTATAGAAGCGGTGCGCGCGGGGGCTGTCGTCGGCCACCCACAGGTAGAGGGGCTCGTCGTGCTCGACGACGGCGTCGAACAGCTTCTGGCCGATGCCGGTGCCGTGCCACGCGTCGAGGAGATAGATGAAGTACAGCTCGCGGAACCGGGGAGAGTCCTTGTCGCGTGCGGGTCCGGACCCGGCGAACCCGACGATCTCGCCGTCGACGAGCGCGGCGAAGATCTTGAACTCCGGTCCCTGGACGGCCCAGTGGGTCCAGAGCTCGGCGAGGCGTCGTGGCGACACCTTCTCGAGGGCGGCCTTGCTGATGATGTGGTCGTAGGTCTCGTGCCAGCAGGTGGCGTGGACGCGGCCGAGGGCCACTGCGTCGACGTCACGCACCGGACGGACGACGATGTCGGTCTGGATTTCGGCTTCCATGGGCTGACTCTACGCTCGGGCTCCGGTACCGCGAAATCGGCGGGATTCGGCGGCGGAATCGAACCCAGCCGGTCGCCGAATCGTTACCTTCGCGTTGCTTTCGGGCCACCTTGGGTACGCGATGGCGCTGGTGTGGGAAGGCCTGTCTCAGGCTGGCAGTACTGTGTCGCCAACGGTGACAGTCGCGTTCGATGGTGACGCGGCGAGGTCGGGGACGATCCATATGCCGAACCACGTCTTGCCCTCCCACCTGCGGTGCTTCGCGAGGGTGCGGATGGGTTCCTTGCCGCGCGCCAGTGACACCGGGTCGATGGTGGTCATCACACAGCGGTCGCAGACGCCGCTCACACGAAAGTGCACGTCGCCGAGCTGCACAAACGGCCAGACATCCTCGGCGAAAGGATCGTAGGGGTCGCCGTCGACAACCACGTTCGGACGGAAACGAACCATGTCGAGCGGCGGCGTCGTCTCATCTGTCCACCGATCGAGCTGCGCCAACGATGACAGGCTGGTGAGCAGCAACGGTCCGGCGTCGGCGAGAGACAGCCGATCGCCCGGCTGTCCGCCATTGGCTGGGTTCACCGGCCGCACTCGAGGATCGGGCTGCCAGACAAGCCGCACCAGTCGCCCGAGTCGACTGCTCAACCACGCATGGGCATCCTGGCTGGCCGGTAGCGCGGTGCCTTGACGAGAGTGCCCCACCGGGACCGCCATTGCATCGACTGGGACGGCGACCTTCAGGTCATCGTTCCCGCTGCCGTCGGTCAGCAGGAGCCCACCGTCGGCGAGCACTTCCGCGGTGAGCCCGAGGAGCGGGTTCGCTTGCCGCGCGGTCACGGGCTGGCCATCGGGATCGATCACCGCCCAGCGACGGTCGTCCGCGAGCCCCCACGGCAGCACGCGAGCCGAGTCGACGTCGAACCCGGCGAACGACTTGACGGGGTAGACGCGAAGCCGGGTCACCTGCATCCGAGAAACGCTACCGCGTGACAACGTCAGTGGGAGTTTTGCGCACGCTGACCGAGCAGGCCCTCCGCAGGGCTACTCCGCCGCAGGGTGGCAGCCGATAGAACTCGCGATACGCGGCATACAGAGTCGCCCACGCATCCGCATCGCGAGCCTCGACCGGTCGAACTTCCATGCTCACCGGGCAACCCTATAAAGGTGGCCGCGGTCGAGTCAGCGGGTCGTCCTCGAGCTGGCACCGCCGCGAGGGCGCCCGTGTGTGCCCTCTCCTCCCCAGTCGACCCGGATATCCACTTTCCACAGACTCGCTTTGATCTCTTGATCAGGGCATTATTACACCTCGGAATGTCGGAGGCCCCGACCAGAATGTTCGTATGACGACCCTCGCTTCGCGGCTCACAGTGCTCGACCAAGCGCTCGCTGAGTTGGTCGAGGAGGTCTTCGATTCCGGTGCCCTCAGACTCGCGAAGGATGACGACGTCGTGCACGTGCTCGGCGTGGCCGCCCGGCTCGGCCGCCGCGCTGAGGCACTGCTCGTCGAGGCCGCTTCGCACGCCGATGAGCGCTCCCAGGCGCCGGCGGCGACCGAACGGCTGACCAGTCGTCTCGGCTGTCGCTCCATGAATGAGCTGCTGCAGCGGGCGTCTCTTCTTTCGTCGCGACGCGCGGCTGACGTAGTGAAGGCCGCCCGTGCGGTGGGTCGCCCGATCGCTCCCTCATCGGGGGAGGTGCTGCCTCCTGACTTTCCCGGAATGCGCGGCGCACTCGCCGCGGCTGCCGTGGGTGTCGACGGCGTGCTGGCCGTTGTCGTGCCTCTGACCGCCGTACTGCCGTCGGCCGGCCGCGCAGCCGTGCTCGCGGCAGACGAAGAGCTCGCGGCGTCCGCAGCCGTTGGGCACGGGTCGGCACCCGACGAGCTGCGGGCGCTGGCGACGGTGTGGGGCATGTATCTCGATCAGGACGGCGCCGAGCCTCGCGAGGCCGCAGCGCTCCGCAAGCGCGGGCTCACGATCGGGACATGCGTCGACGGCTTGGTGCCGGTGCGCGGAGGTCTGCTGCCTGAGGTCGCAGCGCAGCTGAGACTCGCGCTCGACAGCGTCCTGAACCCGAAGATCGATGGCGCCGAGGTTCCCGAAGGCCCGCATTTCAGCGAGTCCGTCCAGGACAGGCCGAGGGATGCTGCCGCCGAACTCCGCACACGTGCGCAGCAGCAGCACGATGCGTTCGCGACGATGCTGTCGAAGGTGAGCGGTTCGGGCCTTCTGCCGGCGATCGGCGGAGCGGCACCGACTCTGGTGGTGTCGGTCCGCGCCGACGACCTTGCGGCAGGCCGGGGTTACGCACACATCGATGGTGTCGACGAACCGGTCTCGCTGAGCGTCGCGCGGCACATCGCCTGCTCAGGGAACGTGCAGCGAGTCGTCTTCGATGGGGTGGGGCGCATCATCTCGCTGGGTTCGCCCGAGCGAATCTTCACCCATCATCAGCGCCGGGCGATCTCGCTCCGTGACGGCGGCTGCGTGATCCCCGGATGCAGGGTCCCCGCTCCCTGGTGCGAAATCCATCACGTGAAGGAGCACTCACGTGGTGGTGAGACTCACACCGACAACGGCGTCCTGCTGTGCTGGTTCCACCACCGCTCGCTCGACGCCAGCGGTTGGAAGGTTCGGATGAGTCAGGGGGTCCCCGAGGTGCGCGGGCCGTATTGGTGGGACGCCTCGATGAGCTGGCGGCCGGCGACGAAGGCCCCGACCAGGCTCAGGGAGATGGTTGGGCGAAGGCAGTGAGTGGAGGGGTGTCCGCGCATGTGAGCCCCCGACACCGGACGGGGGATGTCGGTTACCGACAATCGGATCGCGGCGAGCGCCCCCGCGTGGCTAGCATCGCTCCTCGTGAACGTGTGGTGGCGGACCCTCCTGGTGATCATCGGCGCACGCCTGCGAATGAGGCTCGGGCGCAGTCTGGCGCCGTCCGAGGTCGGGCCGCATCAGACTCACCACGCTGCCCACCGACATCGACCTGCTCCGTCACATGAACAACGGGAGGTACCTCTCGCTGTTCGACCTCGGGCGATGGGACCTGCTCACCCGCACGGGACTCATCGATGCGATGCGCCGTCGCGGCTGGTACGCCGTCGTCTCGAGCGAGACGGTCACCTTCCGCAAGTCGCTCGAGCTGTGGCAGCAGTTCACGGTCGAATCGCGGTTCATGGGCCACGACGACAAGGCGCTCTATCTCGAGCATCGCGCCGTCGTCGACGGCGAGATCTACGCCCGCGCGATCATCCGCGCCCGCATGCTGAAGCGGAAGAGCGGCACCGTCTCGCACGAAGAGCTGTTCGCAGAACTCGGTCGTCCGGAGGGCCTCCCCGACGTCGCCGAGTGGGTTCATGACTGGGCTGCGGCATCCGCTCTTCCGCCCACTCGCGCGGACGCGCCGAGTCACTGGGACTGAGCCGATAGCGCAGGACCTGAACCCTCGCAAGGGGTTTGTCGTGGTTGCGCCTGTCCGGTTGCCTGGATTGAGCACAGCCGCCACCCGTTCGGCTGTCGCTCGAGAGGAGGGTCCATGGACAGCACCGCAGTCATCTGGATCATCGTCGTAATCGCCGTCGCGCTCATCGCGGTGGTCGCCATCGGCTTCTTCGTGTACCGCCGCAATCAGGGTCAGCGAGACCAGCGGCGACACGAGCAGGCGGAGGACATGCGCCGCCAAGCGCGCGAGTCCGCCATCGCTGCACAGGAGGTCGAGGCGAACCGCGCGCGGAAGCAGGCGGATGCGGCCACCGCAGCCGCGGAGGCGGAACGCGCGAAGGCGCGCGCCGCTCAAGCCGAGGTCGACGCTCGCCGCTATGCCGACGAGCATGCTGACGAGGCCGACAAGCATCGAGCCCAGGAGGAGGCGATCCTGCAGAAGGCGGACGCACTCGACCCCTACGGGAACAACGGACAGGACGCTGCTCGGGCGAGCACCGCACCGGTCGACGACACGCGCACCGCTCGCGACGACCGTGTCGATCCCGCACAGGGGGACACCTCAGACGTGCCGGCCACCCGCCGCGTGCGGACCGACGAAGTCTGAGACCTTTCGCCGAGCGCCCCGGTTCCCTCGGAACCGGGGCGCTTTCCTGTGCATCCGTCTCGGTCTCCCGAGCGAATACCGGACACGTCAGCGCGAAGAGACCTGGTAGGCCAGGAATGGCGGATGCTGGAAGCATGCCGTCGACACCGCTTCCGGCGCCCGCCGGGCTTCCTGCAGAACTCGCCGATCGCGCGGTCGCGATGGCCGAGCGCTGGATCGCGGAGAGCGACGGCGTCGAGGTGGACCGGTCCGCCCAGCGCCTCGCGGGCGTGCTCAAGGATCCCGACGGACTTCCGTTCACGATCGGCTTCGTCGACGGCGTCATGCGGCCGGAGAGCCTGTCGGCAGCGGCATCCGCTCTCCATCGCATCGCGCCGCTCGTGCCGGAGTTCCTCCCCTGGTACCTCCGCGGCGCGGTGCACGCGGGAGGGGCTCTCGCCCCGGTGCTTCCTGCCCCGGTCGTGCCGATCGCACGGCGGGTGCTGCGCGAGATGGTCGGCCATCTGGTGGTCGATGCCCGACCCGAGAAGCTCGGCCCTGCGATCGCCGGGCTGCGTGAGGGCGGCGCGCGACTGAACCTCAACCTGCTCGGTGAGGCGGTGCTCGGGGAGGGGGAAGCCGAGCGGCGGCTCGAGGGGATCCACGATCTCATCCGTCGGCCCGACGTCGACTACGTGTCGGTGAAGGTGTCGGCCGTCGCAAGTCACGTGTCGATGTGGGCGTTCGACGAGGTCGTCGACGGCGTCGTCGCGCGGCTGCTCCCGCTGTACCTCACGGCTCTCGGAATGCCAGGCGCTTCTGGGGAGTCAGGTGCGGAGGAGACGGCGGCGCCCGATCAGACCTTCATCAACCTCGACATGGAGGAGTACCGCGACCTCGACCTCACCATCGCCGTCTTCATGCGGCTCCTCGAGGACCCGCGACTGCAGCAGCTCGAGGCGGGGATCGTGCTGCAGGCGTATCTGCCCGATGCGCTGGGAGCACTCGAACAGCTCACGACGTGGGCGCGGGAGCGCGTCGAGGCCGGCGGCGCGCCCATCAAGATCCGGCTGGTCAAGGGCGCCAACCTCGCCATGGAGCGGGTGGATGCGGTCATGCACGGCTGGCCGCTCGCGACCTACGACGCCAAGGTGGACACCGACGCGAACTATCTCCGCTGCCTCGACGCGGCGCTGCGCCCTGAGTCCACCGCTGCCGTCCGCATCGGCGTCGCCGGGCACAACCTCTTCGACATCGCCTACGCGTGGCTCCTCGCCGGCGAGCGCGGGGTGCGCGACCGACTCGAGTTCGAGATGCTGCTGGGCATGGCGCAAGGCCAGGTCGCGGCGGTCGCGCGGGAGGTCGGTCACGTGCTGCTGTACGTGCCGGTCGTGCGCCCGGACGAGTTCGATGTGGCGATCAGCTACCTCGTGCGGCGCCTGGAGGAGAACGCGTCGGGAGAGAACTTCCTCTCTGCCGCTTCCGACCTCGCGACCGATCGGCCCACCTTCGAGCGCGAGCGCGACCGCTTCCTGGCTTCGGTGCGATCGGGCGGCCGATCCGAGTCTCGGCTCGGCGCCGAATCGCACCCAGGATCGGTCGGCGGAGCCCTCCGCGCAGGCGCTGCGTGCGGGCTCCCGCAGCCTCCGCGGGGCCCCGCCCGAGGTGGACTCCGGCCTCACGGAGGTCGTCCTCGGCATCGCGCGCAGCGCGGCGGCGGACGACGGGTCCGAGTCCACAGGCCCGCGCGCCGCCGAGACGGCGGGCGGCGCCCGCGAAGCCAGTGGCGACACCGAGCCGATCGAACCGAGTCCCGAGGCCCAGAACTTCGGCGGTCAGTCCTTCGTCGAGACGGCCGTCTTCGCACGTCGAGAGTCGGGCACGCGCGCGACGGGTGCGCCGGGCTTTCGCAATTCGCCCGATTCCGATCCGGCACTGCCGGCCAATCGGGCGTGGGCGCGCAGCATCCTGTCTCGGATCGAGACCTCGACCGCAGGCGACGCGACGATCCACGCCGCCGAGATCACCGACGAGGACACCCTCGAAGCGACGATCGCACGGGTGCGGGATGCCGCCGCCCTGTGGGGCGCGAAGCCCGCGGCCGATCGTTCGGCGGTGCTGGTCGCCGCCGCTCGCGCAGCTGGAGGCGCGGCGCGCCGAGCTCATCGAGGTCGCGGCCTCGGAGACCGGCAAGGTGCTCGCCGAAGCCGACGTGGAGGTGAGCGAGGCGGTCGACTTCGCGAACTACTACGCGGCGACGGCGCGGGAGCTCGACCGGGTGAGCGGCGCGGTCTTCGTGCCCTCGCGCGTGACGGTGGTGACGCCTCCCTGGAACTTCCCGCTCGCGATCCCGGCCGGGGGAGTGCTCGCCGCGCTCGCCGCGGGCTCGGGTGTCGTCTTCAAGCCGGCGCACCAGGCCCGGCGGTGCGGTGCCGTGCTCGCGGAGGCGCTGTGGGATGCCGGGGTGCCGCGCGACCTCCTCGCTCTCGTGAGCGTTCACGAGGGGGCACTCGGCGAACAGCTCGTGTCGCATCCCGACGTCGATCGAGTCATTCTGACCGGGTCGTGGGAGACCGCGGCGCTCTTCCGCTCCTGGCGTCCCGAGCTGCCGCTGCTCGCCGAGACGAGTGGCAAGAACGCCATCATCGTCATGCCATCCGCCGACCTCGACCTGGCGGTGGCCGACCTGGTGAGAAGCGCCTTCGGCCATGCCGGGCAGAAGTGCTCGGCGGCATCGCTCGCGATCCTGGTCGGCTCGACCGGCCGCTCCAAGAGGTTCGCGCGGCAGCTCGTCGACGCCACTTCGTCGCTGCGCATCGGTCTGCCGACCGACCCTCTCACGGAGGTCGGACCGGTGATCGAGGCCCCGCGCGGCAAGCTCGAGTGGGCGCTGACGACCCTCGACGTCGGAGAGGAGTGGCTCGTCCAGCCGCGGCTCCTGGATTCGGGCCCCGAGACGGCGGGACGCCTGTGGAGCCCGGGCATCCGGACCGGCGTGCAACCCGGATCGCGCTTCCACCGGGAGGAGTTCTTCGGCCCGGTCCTCGGTGTCATGCACGCGACGTCGCTCAGTCACGCGATCGAACTGCAGAACGCGGTGGAGTACGGTCTGACGGCCGGGCTCCACACGCAGAACCCCCACGACCTCGCGGTGTGGCTCGACCGGGTCGAGGCCGGCAACCTCTACGTCAATCGCGGCATCACAGGGGCGATCGTGCAGCGACAGCCGTTCGGAGGATGGAAGCGGTCGTCCGTCGGCGCCGGCGCGAAGGCGGGTGGCCCCAACTACCTCATCGGTCTCGGATCCTGGCGGCCGAGCGCAGGCGTGCAGGGCTCGACGACGCTGCATCTGCGTGGCCTCGACTCGCGCATCGCCGATGTGATCGAGGCGGCGCAGCCGTCGCTCGACTACGAGGCCTTCGAGTGGCTGCGGCGTGCCGCCCTCTCGGACGCGATCGCCTGGGACCGCGAGTACGGGCAGGTCAGGGACGTCTCGAAGCTCGGCGTCGAGAGAAACCTGTTCCGCTACCGACCGGTCCCGCAGGCGGCTGTGCGCGCCACCGCGGATGCGCCATGGCATCGGCTGCTGCGGGTCGCGCTCGCCGGGGTGCGCTCCGGTTCGGCGCTGGTCATCAGCGCGCCTGCCGGGCTCCCCGCCGCGGTGCGGCGAGTGCTGGCCGACCAGGGCGTTCCGGTGTTCGTCGAGACGGAGGACGAATGGCTCGAGCGGATGTCGCGCTCCGGCCACGCCGACTCCGCGGCGACCGATGGGGCATCCCCGCGTCCGACTCGCGCCCGGCTCGTCGGCGGCGCGGAGTCGGTCGCCGCGCTGCACCGCGCCCTCGCCGAGCGGATCGACGGCGACCCCGATCTCGCCGTCTACGACAGTGAAGTGACCACGGCCGGCCGGTTGGAACTGCTGCCCTTCCTGCGCGAGCAGTCGGTCACGATCACGGCGCACAGGTTCGGAAATCCCGACGGTTGGTCGGACGAGGTCATCTGACTGCAGGGACGCTCGCTCGCCGAGCGAATCATTCGGACTCGCGATGTCTACAACGTTGTACACCCCGCTAGAGTGTTTCGGGACAGAGGGAGGCCCATGGCGGCTACAGTGCATGACGTCGCTCGCCTCGCCGGTGTGTCGATCAAGACCGTATCGAACGTCATCAACGACTACCCCCATATCCGGCCGACGACCCGCGAGAAGGTCGAGCAGGCGATCGCCGAGCTCGGCTACACACCGAATCTCACCGCCCGCAACCTGCGTTCCGGGCGCTCGGGCTCCATCGCGCTGGCCCTTCCCGAGCTCAGCCTCAGCTACTTCGCCGAGCTCGCCGACGCGGTGATCGCGGCCGCCGAGAAGCGCGGTCACACGGTGACGATCGAGCACACCGGCGGGGACCGCGCGCGTGAGCTCGACGTGCTCCGCAGCCCCCGGCGCAAGCTCAGCGACGGGCTCATCTTCAGTCCGCTCGGCATGGGCCAGGACGATGTGCACCTGACCGCGGTCGAGTACCCGCTGGTCCTGCTGGGTGAGCGCATCTTCGGCTCGCCTGCCGATCACGTGACGATGAAGAACGTCGAGGCCGGGCGCGCGGCGACCGAGCACCTCATCGCGCAGGGTCGGCGACGAATCGCCGTCGTGGGAGCGCACGACGGCGAGGTCATCGGCTCGGCGGGACTCCGGCTGCGCGGGTACCGGGAGGCCCTCGACGCCGCGGGCATCGAGTTCGATCCCGCGCTGATCGCCTACACAGAGCTCTGGCACCGCGCGAACGGAGCCACCAGCATGCGCGAACTGCTCGCGAGCGGAGTGCGCTTCGACGCCGTGTTCGGGCTCAATGACACCCTCGCCCTCGGCGCGATGCGTGTGCTCCAGGAGGCGGGACTGCGTGTGCCCGCCGACGTCGCGGTCGTCGGCTTCGACGATCTGGATGAGGCCCAGTACTCGCTGCCGAGCCTCACGACGATCGATCCCGGACGGGAGCAGATCGCCGACACCGCGGTGCAGCTGCTGCTCGACCGGGTGGAGCAGAGAGCCACCGGACCATCGCGCGAGATCTTCGCCGACTTCCGCATCGTCGACCGGGAGTCGACCGCTCCGTCCACTTGACACCGGCCGAACCAGTCGGCATGATCATCTACAACGTTTACTTTACAACGTTGTAAGTCCGCCGGGATCCCGGGGTGACGAGTCGAAGAGGATTCGCTGCGGCGCAGAAGCGCACCGCCGGCACCTCCCGACACGAGCGCTCCTCGGGTGTGCACCGACAAAGATGTCCTACCCCCACTCCGAAGGGAACCCACCACAGTGAACAAGAAGCTCGCACTGGCCACAGCATCGGCCGTCGCGATCACCGGCCTGCTCGCAGGCTGCTCAGCTGACGGAGGCGACGACGGTGCCACTGGCGACGCCGCCGACACCACGAGCTGCACCAACACCATCACCAAGACCGACCTCCCCGTCGTCTCGGTGTGGGGCTGGTACCCCAACATGGACAAGGTCGTCGACAACTTCAACGAAGGCAGCGACGACGTCCAGGCCTGCTGGACCAACGTCGGCCAGGGCAACGACGAGTACGACAAGTTCCAGACGGCCATCTCGGCCGGCACCGGGGCCCCGGACGTCGTCATGCTCGAGGCCGACCGCATCCCGAACTATGTGGTGCAGGAGGCGCTCGTCGACATCTCCGACTACGGGTACGACGACGTGAAGGGAAACTTCAGCGCCGGTGCGTGGAAGGACGTCTCGGTCGGCGACGCGGTCTACGGCGCCCCGGTCGATGGCGGCCCGATGGGCATGATCTACCGCACGGACGTCTTCGAGCAGTACGGCGTGACTCCGCCCACCACCTGGGAGGAGTACGAGGCTGCAGCGCAGGCGGTCAAGGACGCCGGCGGACCGCTCTTCGGCGACGTGGGGGCGAACGTTCCCGCCGTCTACATGGCGCTCACGATCCAGAACGGCGCGCAGCCCTTCACCTACGACCCCGCAAAGCCGGAGGAGATCGGCATCAAGGTGAACGATGACGCCTCCAAGGAGGTGCTCGACTACTGGGCTGACATGGTGAAGAAGGGCCTCGTCGGCACGCAGGACCAGTTCACGCCGGAGTACATCTCCGGAGTGGTCGGCGGTGACTACGCCACCTACGTCTCGGCCGCCTGGGCGCCCGGGTATCTCACCGGCGCCGGCGTCGGCGAGGGCGAGGACGCGGGCAAGTTCGCCGTCGCACCGCTGCCGCAGTGGGACACCGCGAACCCGGTCTCGGTCAACTGGGGCGGATCCGCGTTCTCTGTCACGTCGCAGTCGAAGCAGCCTGAGCTCGCCGCCAAGGTCGCCTTCGGGATCTACGCCGACGACGCATCGCTCGCGGACGGATGGCAGAACCAGATCATCTTCCCGCTCAACAACAACGTGCTCACCTCGGATGAGTTCGTGAACGCAGAGGTCCCCTTCTTCAACGGGCAGCAGGCGAACAAAGAGGTCTACGTGCCGGCGGCCGACGCCTACAAGGGCTTCACCTACAGCCCGTTCGGCTCGTTCTACTACGCCTCCTTCACCGAAGAGCTGGCGGCGATGAACAACGGTGAGAAGACCGGCTCGCAGGCGGCCGACGACCTTCAGAAGAAGCTCGTCGACTACGCCACCGAGCAGGGCTTCACCGTCACCGAGTAGGCACCGGAACCGGGCCGACCCCCTCCAGGGGTCGGCCCGGCCCGCACCAGGCAAGGATTCGCATATGACCACTTCGACACTCGCGCCGCCGAAGCCGCGCGCCGCCGTCGTCCGCGCACGTCGCCGACGCTCTGCGATCGGCTGGCTCTTCATCGCCCCGTTCGGGGTCGTCTTCGCCATCTTCCTGATCGCGCCGCTCGCCTACGCCTTCTACCTCTCGCTGTACAAGAAGGCCCTCATCGGCGGCACGCAGTTCGTCTGGTTCGACAACTACCTGAAGGCCTTCACCGACGAGCACTTCCTCAGCGGCGTCTGGTTCGTGATCAAGTTCTCGATCGTGCTCATTCCGCTCCAGATGCTCATCTCGCTGGGAATCGCGCTCGTCCTCGACGCTGTGACGACGTGGTTCACGCGGTTCGCTCGCCTGATGGTCTTCCTCCCGTACGCGATTCCCGCCGTCATCGGCGCGCTCATGTGGGGATTCCTCTACAGCAAGAACTTCGGCCCGCTCGGCGACCTCTTCGGCATGTTCGGGCTCACCGCACCCGACTTCCTCAGTCAACAGCTGATCTTCTTCGGACTGCTCAACGTCGTCACGTGGCAGTGGGCCGGCTACTACATGATCATCCTGTACGCGGCCCTGCGCGGGATCGATCCCAGCATCTACGAGGCAGCCCGCATCGACGGCGCGAACAGCTGGCAGATCGCGTGGCGCATCAAGGTGCCGATGATCAGCAGCGCGCTGGTGCTCATCCTCGTGTTCGCGCTCATCGGGACGCTGCAGTTCTTCAATGAGCCGACGATGCTCAAGTTCCTCGCGGCCGGCTCGATCGGGCCGGACTTCACGCCGAACATGTACGCGTATCAGCAGGCGTTCGCGCTCGCGAACTTCAACTACGGGTCCGCGATCTCGTTCGCACTGGGGATCGTCGTCTTCATCTGCGTCTACATCTTCATGTTCGCGACCCGCAAGCGCGGAGGGTTCCTCGGATGACCGCCCCCACCACCACCCAGGTCCGGCAGGACGCTCCTGCGACGCTCGAGGGAGCGCGCAAGGCGCCCCGCAAGAGCCACCTCGGCACCCATATCGTGCTGGGCGCGCTGCTCGTCTACTTCCTGATCCCCTTCTACTGGATCCTCGTCAACTCGTCCAAGGACGCAGCGGGCCTCTTCGGAGGCGGAAGCGCACTCTGGTTCAGCGAGTCCATCGACTTCGTCGGCAACCTGCAGCAGCTCTTCACCTACAACGGCGGCATCTACCTGCGGTGGATCGGCAACTCGGCCTTCTACGCCCTCACCGGCGGCGTGGGTGCGACGGTGCTCGCGGTGCTGGCAGGCTACGGGTTCGCGAAGTTCGCCTTCCGGGGCCGCGAGTTCACCTTCGCGCTGCTGCTGGGCTCGGTCATGGTGCCCCTGACGGCGCTGGTGATCCCGACCTTCATCATGCTGTCGCAGCTGCACCTGACCAACACCGTGTGGGCGGTCATCCTGCCGTCGCTGCTGAATCCGTTCGGCGTCTACCTCATGACCGTCTATGCGCGGGATGCCGTGCCCGACGAGCTGCTGGATGCCGCGCGCGTCGACGGTGCAGGGGAGTGGCGCACCTTCGTGCAGGTCGCGCTCCCGCTCATGCGCCCCGCAGTGGTCACCGTGCTGCTTCTGTCCATCGTCGCGACCTGGAACAACTTCTTCCTGCCGCTGGCGATGCTGCAGAACAACCGGCTCTTCCCGGTGACGGTCGGCATCAACCAGTGGCAGAGCCTCGCGGCCGCCAACAACGGCGGCGGAACGTCGCTGTGGAGTCTCATCATCATCGGCTCGCTCGTCTCGATCGTGCCGCTCGTCATCGCCTTCCTCTGCCTGCAGCGCTACTGGCAGGGCGGCCTTTCCCTGGGAAGCCTCAAGTGATCTCTGCCCATCTCACCGTCGACCCGCACTTCGCGATCGGCCGCATCCGGCGTCAGCTGTTCGGCGGATTCGTGGAGCACCTCGGCCGCCACATCTACGACGGGATCTATGAGCCGGCGCACCCCTCAGCGGATGCCGAGGGATTCCGCACGGATGTCATCGACCTGGTGAAGGAGCTCGGCGTCTCGACGATCCGCTACCCCGGCGGCAACTTCGTCTCGGGCTTCCGCTGGGAGGATTCGGTGGGTCCCCGCGAGGAGCGCCCTCGGCGCCTCGACCTCGCGTGGCACTCGACCGAGACGAACGAGGTGGGCCTCCACGAGTTCTCGGGCTGGCTCGACAAGGTCGGCAGCGACCTCATGATGGCGGTGAACCTCGGCACGCGCGGCACGCTCGAGGCGATCGATCTGCTCGAGTACGCGAACATCCCGGGCGGCACCGCCCTCAGCGAGCAGCGGCGCGCGAACGGGCGGGATCGAGCCGTTCGCGATCGAGCTGTGGTGCCTCGGAAACGAGATGGACGGCCCGTGGCAGCTCGGCCACCGTTCGGCAGAGGACTACGGCAAGATCGCCTCTCAGACAGCGAAGGGGATGCGGCAGCTCGACCCGTCGATCCAGCTCGTCGTCTGCGGCTCGTCGTCGGCCTTCATGCCCACGTTCGCGGAGTGGGAGCGCACCGTGCTCTCGCACACGTACGACGATGTCGACCTCATCTCGTGCCACGCCTACTACGAGGAGCGCGACGGCGATCTGGCCAGCTTCCTCGCGTCGGCTGTCGATATGGACGGCTTCATCGAGACCGTCGCCGCGACGGCCGACCACGTCAAGGCGGTGAAGGGCTCGTCGAAGCAGATCGACATCTCGTTCGACGAGTGGAACGTCTGGTACATCGACCGCTTCCACGGCGTCGACAAGCTCACCGGCATCGACAACTGGCCGGTCGCGCCGCGCCTGCTCGAAGACATCTACTCGGTCGCCGACGGAGTCGTCTTCGGCAACCTGATGATCTCGCTGCTCAAGCACGCCGACCGGGTGGCCAGCGCGTCGCTCGCGCAGCTCGTCAACGTGATCGCCCCGATCATGACCGAGCCGGGCGGTCCCGCGTGGAGACAGACCACGTTCTTCCCGTTCGCGATCACCTCGCGGCTGGCTCGTGGCGAAGCGCTGCAGCTCAAGCTCGAATCGCCGACCTACGTGACAGCCCGCTACGGAGAGGTTCCGCTCGTCGACGCCGTGGCCACCCACGATGCAGCCACGGGCGACAGCGCGGTGTTCCTCGTCAACCGCAGCCAGGACCAGCCGGTCACTCTGACCGTCGACATCGCAGCCCTGGGTTCGGTGGCAGTGCTCGAGTCCCACACGCTCGCCGACGGGGACGTGTACGCGAAGAACACGCTCGACGACCGCGAGCGCGTCGCCCCTCGGGCGAACGACTCGGCGATCATCGAGGAGGGGACGCTGACCGTCACTCTTCCCCCGGTCTCGTGGACCGCGATCGCACTCGGCTGACGACGACGGGGGACCGGATGCGGCGGGCCCGCGGCATCCGGTCGCTCGCCGTCGCCCTGCTCAGCGTCTTTGCCGCCGCTTCGATCACCGGGTGCGCTCCTTCGGGCGGGTGGGAGCTCTCCGGCGACACCGCGACGCACGATCCTGCCCTCGCGAAGTCCGGCGATACGTGGTTCGTCTACTCGACCGGGAGCGGGTCCGTTGCTGACGGCAACATCCAGATCCGGTCCTCGACGGACGGCCGCGCGTGGACGTACGAGGGAGAGGTCTGGAATGAGAAGCCCGAGTGGCTGACCGAGCAGGTGAAGGGCGTCGACAACCTCTGGGCGCCCGAGCTCATCGAGCATGACGGCACCTGGTACCTCTATTACTCGGCGTCCACGTTCGGCAAGAACACGTCGGTCATCGCGCTCGCGACCAACACGACGCTCGATCCGGACGATCCCGACTACGAATGGGTCGACCAGGGGCCGGTGATGGCATCGACGAGTGCCGATGACTTCAACGCGATCGACCCGGGAGTCGCCACCGACGAGGACGGCACCCCGTGGATGGCCTTCGGCTCGTTCTGGAGCGGCATCCGAATGGTGCAGCTGTCGTGGCCCAGCGGCGAACGGGCCGACGCGGCTGAACCTCTGCGGCTCGCCGACCGCGGTTTCCCGCCGAACGCCGTCGAAGCGCCCTACCTCGTCGAGCACGACGGCGACTGGTTCCTATTTGTCTCGTTCGATGCGTGCTGCCGCGGCTCCGACAGCACCTACAAGATCGCGGTCGGGACGAGCGGATGCTGTGACCGGCCCCTTCGTCGACCGCGAGGGCGTCCCGCTGACCGAGGGCGGCGGCACCGTCCTGCTCGAGACGGACGGGACGCACGTCGGCCCTGGCGGTCAATCGGCGGCGGACGGCATGCTCGCGTATCACTGGTACGACGCCGACCAAGGCGGACGGTTCGGCCTCGGTCTCAGCCCGATCGGATGGGATTCCGAGGGCTGGCCCGAGCTCGAGTGGTGACCGCCCGAGCGGTCGAGTGCGCACCCGCGAGGGTGCAGGGACACGGTGGCACGTGCATCGACTCGCCTGTTGGGTGCTGTCGGCGCGTGCGGCGGACCACTATCGTGACGCCTGAGATGTGGGACGCCTCAGCTTCTCGCCGATCGAAGGGACACGAACATGACGGATGCTGCGAGCGGCCAGCCTGAAGGACAGTCGGGCAGCCGGGGAGCCCGCTTCTGGGTCCTGGCGATCATCATCGGAGTCGCGATCATCGTCGCGGGCGTGCTGATCTACCAGGCGTCGATGGCGGCGTTCACCGCCACCACTACCACCGGCTCCAATTCGTTCGAGACCGGGACCATCGATCTGAGCAACGACAGCGAGGCCACGTCGGTCTTCGCGCTGACGTGACCTGGCTCCCGGGGACGGTGGCAGCGATAACGTCATCGTGACGTACACGCGGTAAGGGCATCGAGTCGGAGGTCCGGCTCTACGCCCAGGACTCTGGCACGGTGCAGGACCTCGCCTCCGACATCAAGCTCACGATCACGGCAAGCGGTGTGACCACTCCGTGGACCGGGACGCTCACGGAATTCCAGGCGAAGAAGGATTTCGCCTCCGGCATCCTGCCGGTCGTGCTGGCGGACGGTGAGACGACCACGTACACCGTCGCATATGAGGTGCTGGACTCGGCGTCTCAGGGCGAGTCGGCCGACGTCACCTTCGTGTGGGAGGCGCAGAGCCAGTGACCCGGCTGCTGTGACCGCTGAGGGGACGCAGACACAACCTCCCGGCTGGCACGGCCAACCCATCGAGGAACTGCCCTGGGCGGTGCTGATCCGTGTGGCCGTCTGCCGGGGTGTCGCGTGCATGCTCATCACCCTGCTCGCCGCCGCCTTCATCCCCCGGCCGTTCGGGTTCACGGGAACGACGATCGTGACCGGGTCGATGATGCCCTCGATCCAGCCGGGCGACGTCGCGCTGGTGCAGGCGATCGACGAGTACGGTCTCGGCCAGGTGATTCTGTTCCCGAACCCGGCGCGCCCCGAGCAGCTGATCATCCACCGCATCTGGGAGATTCGCCCGGACGGGATGCTGGTGACGAAGGGCGATGCGAACGCCGACCCGGACTCGACCCCCGTCGACCCTGAGACGGTCATCGGGGTGGGTCGGATACTGGTTCCGGCGATCGGGCTTCCCATCGTCTGGGGGGCGACGGGCAACTTCCTGCTCGTCATCGCCACGGTGCTGCTGACCGCGCTGCTGCTCCGCGGGATGCTGCGGATCGAGTTCTTCCCCGGCGTGCGGAAAGGAGAGGTCGGCCGCGCGGTCATCGAGAGCGCTGCCGTGCTCGCGATGCTCGGTATGGCTGCGGTCGTGGTCACCGTCGGAGTCGCACGGTCCGCCCACGCGGCATTCATCGATCTCTCGTCCGCCGAGGCCTCATGGGCGATGGCGACGGCGCCTCCCCAGACGCCGCCGTGCTCGATCACGCAGTGGGTCTGTCAGACCTGGGTCGAGGATCGCGTCGGGCCACAGGGATTGATCGAATTCAGCATCCAGTACAACACGCCGCAGATCGTCCCGTGGCAGATCACCTGGACGCTTCAGTGGCGGTTCCACGGCAACGAGCAGGCCCGGGACAGCGATTTCACCCTTTCGGTGACCCAGGTGGGCCATGATGTCGACGCGGTCAGGTTCGCGGAGACCTGGGCGTCCCCATCGCCGGCAATGGCACGACTCCAGTAAATCCGCTTCAAGTGTGGATCAGCGAGTCCAACGAGCACCTACCTCGAGCCGACGGACTTCTTCCTCAACTGGAGCGCGCTGCGATTTCCTGCCTCCGTCGGCGAGTCAGCTCGTGACCGTCCTTCCCTCTGCTCCGCCTCCGCCGGCGGGCCTGCCAGGCCAGTAAACCGCCGCTCAGAGGCTCGCTCGCTGCTCCGGCATACCGAGCGTGCAGCCCTCCCAGATGATTCGCACCCGCGTGAGAGAATGGTCGCGGCGTGCCCGTGTCGCCGGCTTCTCAAAGCACCGCCGGGCCAGTGGACAGCGTCCGCCACCCGTTCGAAGGAGCAGGATGTCCATGCCGAACCCCGCGCCCGCCGCCTCCACCGCACCCGCCACCGCGACCGCTCGCATCCAGCAGCATCGCCGGTACCTGATGTGCCGTCCCGAGCACTTCACGGTGAGCTACACGATCAACCCGTGGATGGAGCCCGCGAACCCCACCGACACCGCCCTCGCGGTGCGCCAGTGGCAGGCGCTGTACGACACCTATCTCGCGCTCGGCCACGAGGTCGAGCTGATCGACCCCATCGAGGGCCTGCCCGACATGGTCTACACGGCCAACGGCGGGTTCGTCATCGACAACGTCGCCTACGGCGCGAAGTTCCGCTTCCAGGAGCGGGTTCCCGAGGGACCCGCGTTCATGGACTGGTTCCGCGACAACGGCTTCGACGTCGTCGATCCGCGTCGAGGTCAACGAGGGCGAGGGCGACTTCCTGCTCGTCGGCGACACGATCCTCGCCGGCACCGGCTTCCGCTCCACCGGCGACAGCCACCGCGAGATCGGCGAGGTCTTCGGCAAGGAGGTCGTCTCGCTCACCCTCGTCGACCCGCGGTTCTACCACCTCGACACCGCGATCGCGGTGCTCGATCCGGTCGAGGGCGCCGGCGGCGCCGAGCGCGCGAACATCGCCTACCTCCCCGCCGCGTTCGACGAGGCGGGCCAGGCGCATCCTCGCCGAGCGCTACCCCGACGCGATCCGCGTCTCGGATGCCGACGGCTCGGTGTTCGGCCTCAACTCGGCCAGCGACGGCCTCAACGTCATCATCTCGCCGCGCGCGAAGGGCTTCGAGGCGCAGCTGCGCGAACGCGGCTACAACCCGATCCTCGTCGACCTGTCGGAGCTGCTGCTCGGCGGCGGCGGCATCAAGTGCTGCACCCTCGAGCTGCGCAGCTGAAGGAACTCGCCATGACCACCTCGCAGACCCCGGTGCTCGACACCACGGCGATCCGCATCATCGGATCCGACGACCAGCACGTCGCCCGCAACTACCACCCGCTTCCGGTCGTCATCGCGCGCGCCGAGGGCGCGTGGGTGACGGATGTCGAGGGCAAGCGCTACCTCGACCTGCTGGCCGCCTACTCGGCCCTCAACTTCGGCCACCGGCATCCGGCTCTCATCGCCGCCGCGACCGAGCAGCTCGGGCGCCTCACGCTCACGAGCCGGGCCTTCCACAACGACCGGCTCGCGCAGTTCGCCGAGGCGCTCGCGCGGCTGTGCAAGAAGGACCTCGTGCTTCCGATGAACACCGGCGCCGAAGCGGTCGAGACCGGCATCAAGGTCGCGCGCGCGTGGGCGTACCGGGTCAAGGGCGTGGCTCCGGATGCCGCGACCGTCGTCGTCGCGAACGGCAACTTCCACGGCCGCACGACGACGATCGTCGGCTTCAGCGACGACCCGCAGGCTCGCGACCGACTTCGGCCCGTTCGCGCCCGGGTTCGTCACGGTGCCGTACGGCGATGCCGCGGCGATCGAGGCCGCCATCACGCCCTCGACCGCCGCCGTGCTCCTCGAGCCGATCCAGGGCGAGGCCGGGGTCGTCGTCCCGCCCGAGGGGTACCTCACGGCGGTGCGCGAGATCTGCACGCGGCACAACGTCCTGTTCATCGCCGACGAGATCCAGTCGGGTCTCGGCCGGGTCGGCACGACGTTCGCGTGCGACCGCGAAGGCGTCGTGCCGGACGTGTATCTGCTCGGCAAGGCGCTGGGCGGCGGCATCCTGCCCCTCTCCGCGGTCGTCGCGAACGAGGACGTCCTCGGGCGTCATCCATCCCGGCGAGCACGGCTCGACGTTCGGCGGCAACCCGCTCGCGGCCGCGGTCGGACTGCGCGTCGTCGAGATGCTCGAGACCGGCGAGTTCCAGACCCGCGCGGCGGCACTCGGCGAGCACCTCGAGGCGAAGCTCGACGAGCTCGTCGGCCACGGCGTCACCGGCGTCCGCGTCGCGGGTCTGTGGGCGGGAATCGACATCGACCCCGCCGTCGGCACGGGCCGCGAGGTCGCCGAGCGCCTGCTCGCGCGCGGAGTGCTCGTCAAGGACACCCACGGCCACACGATCCGCATCGCGCCCGCCGCTCGTCGTGCGCGCGACCGAGCTCGACTGGGCGATCGAGCAGCTCGGGTCGTGCTCGCGGGCTGACCGCAGGCATCACGCGGACGGATGCCGCGGCTCAGGCCACGTCGATGTTCAGCTGCTGCCAGCCCGTCGCGCCGTCGGGCTCGGGCCAGGCGTCCGTCTCGGTCTGCGTCTCGCCGAGGACGTTGGTCGCGCGGCAGCGGATCTCGTGCGAGCCCGGTCTCGGCCGTCCACGGGATCGACCACTGCACCCAGGTGTCGTCCGAGATCGCGCGTCGCGAGCGTCGCCTCGTGCCACGCGCCGCCGTCGACCTGCACCTCGACCTTCGCCGACGCCGACGTGCTGCTGCCAGGCGACCCCGGCGATCGACCGTCTCGCCCGGGCTCAGCCCCTGGTTGCGCCTCGGAACGTCGATTCTCGACTGCAGCTTCACCGGCGCCTTCGCCGACCAGCCGCGGTCGGTCCAGTACGCCGTCGCCTGATCGAACCGCGTGACTTCGAGCTCGGTGATCCACTTCGTCGCCGACACGTACCCGTAGAGCCCCGGCACGACCATCCGCACCGGGAAGCCGTGCTCCGCCGGCAGCGGCTCGTCGTTCATGCCGACCGCGAGGATCGCGTTGCGCCCGTCCTCGGTCAGCACCTCCAGGGGAGTGCTCGCCGTGAACCCGTCGATCGAGCGCGACAGCACCATGTCGGCGTCTGCTCTTCGGCCGGGCCCGGGCCAGCAGCTCGCGCACGGGATAGCCGAGCCACTTGGCGTTGCCGATCAGGTCGCCGCCGACCGGGTTCGACACGCAGGCGAGGGTCGTCCAGCTCTCTTCGAGGGGCAGCGCGAGCAGCTCGTCCCACGTCAGCGACGACCTCCTCCTCGACGAGTCCGTGGATGCGCAGGCTCCACGTCGCCGGGTCGACCTGCGGGCACGACGAGCGCCGTGTCGATCCGGTAGAAGCTGCGCGTTGGGCGTCACGACCGGGGCGAGTCCCGCGATGCCGAGCTCGGCGCCGGCCGGCACGGGCGCGGCGGCGACGGCGGCAGTCGGCAGCTTCAGCGCGCTGCGCACGCCTTCGATGGTGTGGGATGCCGCGCGCAGCGCGGTGCCGCCGATCGCTGCGACGACACCGACCGCCGCGGCGACGCCGGTCCACACGAGGAATCGCCGCCGGCTCTCGTCGGCGGCACCCCCGCGCCTCGGTTGCGGCATCCGTCTCGGCACTCCTCCGGGCGAGGACAGTCAGCATGCGCAGAGCCGCGGCCGCGGCCGCACCTGCGGCGACCGAGGGAAGCCACGACAGCCCGCCCGCATCGGCTCGTGTCGTCGCCAGGATCCCGACCGCGACGCCGAGGACGACGCATGTCGTCACGCCGAACCACGGTCGCCGCAGCTCGAGAACGCCGACGCCCGCCGCCGCGGCGAGCATGACCAGCGGCGATCCCGACGAGCAGCGCGATCTTGTCGGAGGTTCCGAACAGGGCGATCGCGGCGTTCTTCGCCCACGCGGGCGCGAGGTCGATCAGCACGCCGCCCGACGACCGAGAACGGACTCGATCCGGGCGATGCGAACGCGGCGATGAGCTCGCCGACGCCCGCCCCGAGGAGGACCGCCGCGACGCCCGCGAGTGCGCCTGGCCCGCGGGCGCGCGGGTTGCCCGGGCGAGGGCATCCGGCTGGTGAGCCATAGCGGGAGCATACGTCCCCTGGCGACCCTCGGGGCCGGGACGGCAGCGAGGGGGTGGATGGAGGCCGCAGTCCACGGTGCCCGCGGGCGGGGTGGAGACCGGCATCCCGCCGCCCGTGCACGCCCGAAACCGGTCGAAACACAGCGGCAACACGGCCCGGACTAGGCTCATCGACATGGGTGATCTGTTCGACGGCTACGGCTCCACACTGGCGCCCCGCAAGACCGCGTCCGGTATCCCCGCGTTCGACGAGATGTTCGGCTCGCCCGCTCATCCGGGCGCTCCGGTCGAGTCGCGGACGGCGTATCGCGAGCTCTACCAGGCGCTCGCGCAGATGACGCAGGAAGAGCTGCGCGGCCGCACCGATTCGCTCGCGAGCTCGTACCTCGCGCAGGGTGTGACGTTCGACTTCGCGGGCGAGGAGCGGCCGTTCCCGCTGGATGCCGTGCCGCGCATCATCGAGTACGACGAGTGGTCGCGCGTCGAGTCGGGCGTCAAGCAGCGCGTGCGCGCGCTCGAGGCATTCCTCGACGACGCGTACGGGCACCAGCACTGCGTCCGCGACGGCGTGCTGCCGGCAGCGCTCATCGCCTCGTCGCAGTACTTCTACCGCCAGGCCGCGGGCATCCACGCCGCCAACGGCGTGCGCATCCAGGTGTCGGGCATCGACCTGATCCGCGACGAGCACGGCGAGATGCGCGTGCTCGAAGACAACGTGCGCGTGCCGTCGGGCGTCAGCTACGTCATCTCCAACCGTCGCGTCATGGCGCAGACCCTGCCCGAGCTGTTCGTCTCGATGCGGGTGCGTCCCGTCGGCGACTATCCGAACAAGCTCCTCGCCGCGCTGCGCGCCTCGGCCCCGCCCGGCGTCGAGGACCCGAATGTCGTCGTGCTCACGCCGGGCGTCTACAACTCCGCGTACTTCGAGCACACGCTTCTCGCGCGGCTCATGGGCGTCGAGCTCGTCGAGGGCCGCGACCTGCTGTGCATCGGCGGCAAGGTGTTCATGCGCACGACGCGCGGCCCCAAGCGCGTCGACGTCATCTACCGCCGCGTCGACGACGAGTTCCTCGATCCGCTGCAGTTCCGCGCCGACTCGATGCTCGGCGCCCCCGGCCTCATGCTCGCCGCGCGGCTCGGCAACGTCACGATCGCGAACGCGGTCGGCAACGGCGTCGCCGACGACAAGCTGCTCTACACGTATGTGCCCGATCTCATCCGCTACTACCTCGCCGAAGAGCCGATCCTCAAGAACGTCGACACCTGGCGGCTCGAAGATCCGGGCGCGCTCGAGGAGGTGCTCGACCGGCTCCCCGAGCTCGTCGTGAAGCCGGTCGACGGGTCGGGCGGCAAGGGCCTGGTGGTGGGCCCGGATGCCTCACCCGCCGAACTCGAGAAGCTCCGCCACCGCCTGCTCGCCGACCCGCGCGGCTGGATCGCCCAGCCGGTCGTCATGCTCTCGACGATCCCGACGCTCGTCGAGGACGGGATGCGTCCGCGCCACGCCGACCTCCGTCCCTTCGCGGTCAACGACGGGGAGGACATCTGGGTGCTGCCCGGCGGCCTCACCCGCGTCGCCCTTCCCGAGGGCCAGCTCGTCGTCAACTCGAGCCAGGGCGGCGGGTCGAAAGACACCTGGATCGTCGGCGGCTCGGCTCCCGGTCACGTCGAGTACGGCCAGGGCGACGGGATTCCCGGACTCGTCGCCGATCAGGCCGCGACCGTCACCGCCGGCGATCCCGATCATCTACGACGGCCAGCCCGCGGTGACCCACTCCCCGCAGGACCGCCCGCGCTCGCAGGTCGAGCAGCAGGAGCAGCAGCAGCAGGCCGGGCCGAACGGGATGAGGCAGTCGCAGACCCTGGGCGGGATGACGCAATCGCAGTCCTTCGGATGCCTTCGAGGAGACCTCGTGCTGAGCCGCATCGCCGAGTCACTGTTCTGGATCGGCCGCTACATCGAGCGGAGCGACGGGACCGCGCGCATCCTCGACATCCACCTGCAGCTGCTGCTCGAAGACCCCTGGATCGACGAAGACACCGCGTGCCGGTCGCTGCTGGCCGTCATGGGATCCTTCGCCACCGCGGACGATTCCAAGGTCACGCGCGAAGACGTCCTGGCCCGCCTCGCGGTCGACCGGACGAACCCGTCGAGCATCGCGTACTCCCTCACGGCCGCCCGCGAGAACGCACGCCGGGCCCGCGAGATCGTCAGCACCGAGCTGTGGGAGTGCCTGAACACGACCAACTCGCGCATGCCTCGGCGCCTGCAGACCGAGAAGGTGCACGAGTTCTTCCAGTGGGTGCGCGAGCGCTCCGCGCTCGCCGTCGGGATCGTCGACTCGTCGACGAGCCGCGACGAGGCCTGGCAGTTCTTCACGCTCGGGCGCAGCATCGAGCGCGCCGACATGACGGCACGCCTGCTCGCGACGCGGTCGCTGACCGAGGCATCCGGTCCGTCGTGGACGACCATCCTGCGATCGTGCGGCGCCTACGAGGCCTACCTGCGGACGTACCGGGGGATGCCGAGCGCGCGCAATGCGGCGGAGTTCCTGCTGCTCGACCGGCTGTTCCCCCGCTCGATCATCTACTCGATCCAGCGCGCGGAGCACTGCATGAGCGCGATCGACCCGCGCGCCGACCGCGTCGGGCACTCCAACACGGTGCTGCGTGCCCTCGGACAGATCCGCAACGACCTCGAGTACCGCCCGATCAGCGAGATCCTCGACGAGCTGCCGCTGCACATGGACCGCGTGCAGAAGGTCACGCGCGAGGCATCCGAAGCCATCCGTGCCCGCTTCTTCCCCGCGCAGGCCGAGCCGAACTGGATCGGAGAGTTCTCATGATGGCTGGAGCGGTTGTCGAGCCCGTCGGGCCACCCGCGGTGGCGCGCCCGTGCGGACGGGGGCGGCACGCATGAGGCGCCTGCGCATCGAGCACTCGACGGGGTTCGCCTATCAGGGTGATGTCTCGGCGTCGTACAACGAAGCGCGGATGCTTCCGAGCTCGACCGACAGCCAGTTCGTGCTGAGCTCAGCGCTCGAGATCGACCCGTCGACCTCGGTCAACCACTACGTCGACTACTTCGGGACGCGCGTCGCAGCCTTCGACGTGCTGTCGCCGCACGGCGAGCTGAAGATCACCGCGCGCTCGCTCGTCGAGGTGCGTCCGCGTCCGCTCGAGCACGTCGATGTCAGCTGGGACCGGCTCGCGTCCGAGATCCCGCGCTCGATCGAGACCGTCGAGCAGCTCGCGCAGAGCGTCCGTACGAAGCCGCACCCCGAGGTCGCCGAGATCGCACGCACGATCGCGGGTCAGCACGATCACCCGGGACGCGCCGCGCACGCCATCGCGACGACGATCGGGGATGCCGTCGAGTACATGCACGGCATCACCGGCGTCCACTCGACCGCCAGCGAGGCGTGGGACGCGCGCAAGGGCGTGTGCCAGGACATGGCGCACATCACGCTCGGCGCACTGCGCGAGGTCGGCATCCCGGCCCGCTACGTCTCGGGGTATCTGCACCCGAAGCCGAACGCCGACGTGGGTCAGGCCGTCGCCGGTGAGTCGCACGCGTGGATCGAGTGGTTCTCGGGGGAATGGCAGGGCTTCGACCCGACGAACAACATCGAGATCGGCGACCGGCACGTGCTGGTCGGACGGGGCCGCGACTACAACGACGTGCCCGCCGCTGCGCGGCGTGTACGCCGGCCCGTTCAAGAGCCACCTCACGTGAAGGTGACCATCACGCGCGAAGCGTGAGATGGTGACCGGCGGATCGATTCCTGCCTGACGTAGGCGCGAAGCGCCGTATCGAAGGACCATCACACGCGAGGCATAGCCCCCGCGCATGGCGAGCACGCCCGTATCGCAAGGGCCCGCGGAGGTTCGTGAGCCTCACTCCAAGGCGATCGAGTCCGCCGCCTCGGTGAACGCTTCGAAGAACCTCTCGACCGCGGCGCGCTCATCGTCGGACAGGTCGCCCGCCAGCGCTGCCAGGCGGCGATCGTACTCCTCGACCGTCGCAGAGAAGCGGGTCTCGACCTCGGCGGTGGGCGCGATGAGGATGCTTCGCCGGTCCGTCGGGTGACTGTGGCGCTCCAGTGAGCCGCCTCGCTCCAGCCGGTCGAGGATCGCGGTGGTCGATGCCGACGAGATCCCGAGGTGCCGGGCGATCTCGGTCGGCTTGACTACTCGGCCTTCGCGGTGTGCGCGAATCACGTACTGGACCAGGCGCAGCTCGGTCTCGCCCATACCCGTGACCGAGCGGACGCGCTGATGCAGGTCCGTGTCCGCGCGGCGGAATCGGCTGTACGCCTCGACCACCGCATCGGCGCCTACCGCGGTTTCTGTCTCTGCCATGTCACCTCCCGTGCTTCTCAGGGTTCAACAATACACCGAGACAACTATCTAGGTTGAACTAGCGATCAAAGTGGTGTGTAATGTCTCTAACAACATTCTTCCCCTAGCGAAAGACAGGAACATGGGTCGTCTCTACTACGGCAACGGCACCGAAGCGATCGAGATGCCTGACCGCACGCTGGCTCATCTGCGCGTGGTCGCCACGACCAAACTGCGCAGGTCCGAGAGCTTCTCCGTCAGCTGGAAGCACCCCGACGGCGTCGCCGGCGGTCGCTCCACGATCTGGCTGCACTGCTCGATCCCGCTGCGCTTCGAGTTCGATGCGGCTGAGGTCGGACGCGCTGGACCGCGCCCACCTGGAGGAGATGGCCAGAGCGGCATCCTCGTCAGGTGGCCTCACGATCGACCTGTGCGAGCGCGGAGGAGCTCGCCGTTCCCATCGACGTCACCCGCGCGCTGCTGGAGCGTGCGGCATGAGCACGATCACGTTGTCTGCGCCGCAGCTCGTCCCGCACGCGGTGCGATGGGACGAGGTGGAGCCGGGATTCCGTGTCGGCACACGCGACGGCAAGTACATCGGCTTCATCGAATCAACCGCCCACGACACGTTCGTCGCCGTCGACGGATTCTCGACGCCCGTAGGACGCTACTTCTCGTTGCGCGCGGCGCAGAGGGCCCTGGTGGAGGTCGAGCGGAGGGGGAAGCGCGGACCGGTCACATCCGGTCGAGCCGATTGCCCGATGGCTTGCGACGGGGTCGGGCCTCATCGCCGCGAGCCTGATGCTCAGCGCCGGAGCGCTCTTCTTCCCCGGGTGAGCGGGCGCGTCAGCGTGCAGAAGCGACGCGGGTCGCCTGTATCGCCGCGTCGGTCTTGACCTGCAGGTGCTCGCACATGCTGGCGATCGTGCTCAGATCGGCCGCGAGCCGAGCAACGCCGGATGCGTCCAGATCGAAGCTCTCGCCACGGGCCTCGAACGTGACGAGCCACCGGGGCATGCCCTCGCGGACGACGGGCTGGATGTAGGTCACAGTGGAGGCGTTGCGCAGTGACACCACGACGAGGCCGGAGTCGGGACCCGCGGTGAAGTCCTTGTCGACGACAGACACTTCAGCAGCCGTGCCGGCGTGGGTGTCGAGGAACTCTCGCACCCAGCCATCCACTGTCGCCTGATCGCGGTAGGGCATGTGATCACCGTGGTGCTTCCTGTGCCGGGGGGAGGAGGCACCCTTCTATTATGCGGGGAGTTGCCTGAGCGTCTTGCGTGTGCCCCGACGGCGGGGGACGAGGGTCGACGCGTCAGTCCCGATGCCAGGTGTCGCCCAGTGTCGAGCGTCGTGGCACGAGGTGCGGTGAGAGGATCACTGCGCGGTTGGGGACGCGCGGGATTCTCGATCTTCTCGAGCAGCAGGTCGGCGGCGGTGCGGCCCATCTCCTCGCCGGGCTGGCTGACCGTCGAGATGGGGATCGAGGTCTCGGACGCGAAGTGGTTGTTGTCGTAGCCCGGTGACGAGGAGGTCGCCCGGCACCGAGAACCCGGGCACATCGTCCAGCACCTGCACGATGCCCATCGCCAGCAGGTCGGATGCCGCGACGATGGCGTCGTACGTGCCGGCACCGCGCTCGAGGATCAGCTGCGCCGCCTGGCGGCCGTGGCGGATGTTCAGGCCGCGGGTCTCGAGCAGCTCGAGCTGGGCGCCCGCAACGGAGTCGACCGCGGCTGACACGCCGCGATGGCGATCGCCCACCGCGGTGAGGAACAGCGGGCCGCCCACGAACAGCACTCGCCGCGCACCTCGCTCGAGCACGTGGGATGCGGCCAGTGCGCCGCCGCGCTCCTCGTCGACAGCGACGGACGGATAGGCGCTCGTATCGGAGTGAAGTTGACGAGCACCGTCGGGGTCGAGCGGATCGGCAGCACGCCCGAGTGGGCGAGGGGGGTGTCGAGGGGCGCGAACAGGATGCCGGCGACCCGCGACCGCTCGAACAGCTCGAGGTTGCGCACCTCACGGTCGCGGTCGATCTCGGTATTGGCGATGAGCACGTCGAAACCGCGGCGACGCATGACCTGCTCGACTCCGCGCGCGATGTCGACGAAGAACGAGTTGCCGAGGTCGGCGAGCACCAGCCCGATCGTCGTGCTGCTCCCGGCCGCCAGCGAGCGGGCGGCGTCATTGCGGACGAAGCCGAGCTCGGCGATCGCCCCCAGCACCTTGCGACGCGTGCGCTCCGACACCTTCTCGGGACTGTTCAGCGTGTTCGACACCGTGCCGATCGCGACTCCCGCATGGCGCGCGACATCGCTCATGCTCGGCTGAGGGCGTGAGCCCCCGCGTGCCTCTGTGCTGATCGCGACCTCCGGAAGAGCGTGGCGGGCCGGACGACTTCCGCCCTGTGAGCATTATCCTCGACCTCGTTCTGACACCGTACCGGAATTGAAGCGATTCATAACGGCTTGGTTACGTGATTGACGGGATCCGACTCGTATGGCACTCTGGTGATTTGAAGCGCTTCAAAATACGAAGCGTCGCATTCAAGGAGGAATAGTGACCACAGCAGCAGGGCGCGCCCGGCGCCTCATCCCGGTCGCGGCACTTGTCGGTGTCGGAGCTCTTGCGCTCTCGGCGTGCTCCGCCGGAGGAGACGCGTCGTCGTCCGACAGCTCGGGCGACTTGACGTACCTCGGCCAGACCGAGAACACCACGATCGTCGACACGCTGACGACGCTCTCGAGTTCCGTGTGCGCCGCCGAGGAGAAGGCCGCTCCGCTCAAGTCCGACACGGTGCCGGGTACTCAGTGGGCGCAGCAGATGCAGCTTCTCGCGAGCCAGGACGCCCTGTCGGATATCTCCATGTCTGCGGGCACGCCTTCGCTCATGCAGCAGTTCATCGAAGACGATCAGCTTGTCAACCTCACCGACGCGCTCGACGAGCTCGGAGTGGCGGACCGGATCCTGCCGGCGGCGCAGTCCAACATCGAGGCCCAGTACGGTGATGGCTCGCTGTACGCCCTTCCGACAGAGCTCAACATCGAAGGGTTCTGGTACAACAAGGAGATTCTCGCCGACAACGGCATCGAGCCGCCGGCCACCTGGGACGACCTCGTCGATGCCGCCGCGACGCTGAACAGCGCAGGAATCCAGCCGTTCTCGGCCGCGGGCAAGGATGGCTGGCCCGTCACACGCCTCGTGGGCAACTACATCTTCCGCGACCTCGGTCCCGATGCCCTGCAGAAGGTGGCCGACGGCGACGCCAAGCTGACCGACCCCGAGTATGTCGCGGCGGCCGATGCGGTCAACGCGCTCGGAGCCGAGGGGTACTTCGGCGCGGCGCCGGGGTCGATCGACTACAACGGCGCGATGAACCTGTTCCTGTCGGGTGATGCGGCGTTCTTCTACATGGGCAGCTGGGCGCTCGGCAACTTCAACGACGCGGAGCAGAACAAGATCGGCGCCGACAACATCGGGTACGCTGCCGTTCCCGGATGTCGCCGGCGGCGCAGGCAGCATCGATCAGGTCCCCGCCAACATCGGCATCCCGATCATGCTGTCCAAGAAGGGCTACGACGACGACACGGCTGCGTGGCTGAAGTGCATCGTCGAGAACTACGGCGACACCGCGCTCAACGATTCGGGCGTCATCTCGGGCTTCGTGATCGACAAGCCCCTCGCTGACCCGCCTCCGACGACGCAGATCGTTCAGGATGTCATCGCAGAACGCCGATTCGAGCGTTCTGTGGTTCGAGGCTCTGTTCAGCGCGGAAGGCCACCACGGTCAGCCAGACCAACGGCGGCGGTCTCGCCAGCGGCACTCTCAGCGGCGCCGACTTCATGCAACTCGTCCAGGCGGCCAACGACGAGCACTGCTCTCCGGATCCTCGGGGCGGGCCGCGCCCGCCCCGAGGATCCCTCAGACAAAGGTTCAGACCATGAACAAGGTTCTCGGCGACAAGCGCGCCATCCTCATCCTGCTCGGGCCCGCGCTGCTCTTCTACAGCGTCATCATGCTCGTGCCCATCGTGTGGTCGATGTACTACACGGTGCAGGACGGCAATCCGATCGTCGGATTCACCTTCAACGGCCTCCAGAACTTCGCCAAGTTCTTCCAAGATCCCGACCGCATGGGATGCCCTGTTCTTCACCCTCAAGTACGCGGTCGTGCTGACCGTGCTGCAGGTCGCCGTCGGATACGGGCTCGCGCTGCTGTACGTCTTCTGGCTGCGCCGCGCATCCGGCATCATCCGCACCGTCATCTTCTTCCCCGTCGTCCTGCCGACAGTGGCCGTCGCGCTGCTGTTCCAGCGACTGTTCGAAGCCGCGCCGACGATGGGGCCGGTCAACTCGTTCCTGCAGATGATCGGGCTGCGAGTCCATCGACTGGTTCGGGACACCCGCCGCCGCGTTCTGGATCATCATCCTGATGGACATCTGGCGGTCGATGGGCTTCTACGCCGTGCTGCTGTACGCGGGGCTCGTCGACATCCCCGAGGAGCTCATCGAGTCCGCCCGGATCGACGGCGCCTCCGGGTGGAAGCTGATCCGGACGATCATCCTCCCGTTGTCGCTGCCCGTCCTGCTGTCTTCGCTGATCTTCAGCATCAACGGAACCCTGAAGGTGTTCGACACCGTCGTCGCGCTCACCGCGGGCGGGCCGGGCAATGCGACCACGCCGATGACGCTCTTCATGTTCCGCACGTCGTTCGCCTACGGCGACTACGGCTATGGCAGCACGATCGCGCTCATGCTGACGATCCTCTGCCTGCTGTTCACCGTCTTCATCTTCCGCTCCACTCGGCGCGACATCACCAAGGACTGACCATGAGTGCGACAAACGCCATCGTCACGGGCCGCGAACTCCCCGATATGCACGCGGTCGACCCGAAACCTCGGGGCGCGCGGAGCCCGCGACTTCTTCACCCGACTGCCGCTGCGAGTGTTCCTCGCGATCCTGCTGTTCATCGTCATCTACCCGATGGTCTGGATGTTCCTGGGGTCGTTCAAGACCCAGGACGAGTTCCTCAATGCGCCGTTCTGGGCGCTGCCGAACAACTGGTCGCTCGACAACTACGTCGACGTCTTCACGATCGGGAACTTCGGTCAGTACATCGCGAACAGCATCACAGTGGTGTTCCCCTCGCTCGCCGTGATTCTCATCCTCGGTGTCGCCGCCGGGTTCGCGTTGGAAGTGATGGTGTGGAAAGGCAAGAGCACCGTCCTGCTGCTGTTCCTTGTCGGCATCATGGTCCCCACGCAGATGATCCTGCTGCCGCTGTTCACCCTCTACTTCCAGCTTCACCTGACCGGGTCGCTGTGGCCGTTGTTCTTCACATACGTCGCCACCGGTCTCCCTTTGACGGTGTTCATGATGGCCACGTTCTTCCGCGCGGTTCCGCGCGAGATCTTCGAGGCGGCCACGCTGGACGGCGCAAACGTGTACCGCATGTTCTGGTCGCTCGGCATCCCGCTCGTGCGCAACGCCCTGTTCACGGTCGGGCTCGTGCAGTTCTTCTTCCTGTGGAACGACCTGCTCGTCGCGCTCACGTTCACCTCCAGCAGCAGCCTCCGCACGATTCAGGTCGGCCTGCTCAACTTCACCGGGCAGTACGGAGCGGTCCAATACGGGCCCACCTTCGCAGCCATCTCCGTCAGCGTGGTCGGCACCCTCGCGATCTACGCCTTCCTCAACCAGCAGGTCATGAAGGGCCTCACGGCCGGATCGGTCAAGGGCTGACATGACGGAGATCACCGAGATCTGGCTCGAGAACAGGCGTGCGGGAACGACGATCGGAATCGACGAGGATGCGCCCGCGCATCTCGTTCACGGCGACGGAGCCGTCCGACACCTACGAGCTCGAGTTCACCCGCGACCGCGGCACGGTCGAGCGCGCGAGCGTCGGCCGAGTCGTCGCGCATCGCCTGGCCGTTCGCACCCCTCGCCCCGCGCGAAGGCGGCGCGCTGCGCGTGCGCGGCGAGGGCGACGGATGCCTGGACCGCCGGCACGACGATCGAACGCGGTCTCGCCGGCGACTGGCGGGTGGACTTCGCGTCGCCGTCGACCTCCGCTCCCCAGGGGACCCTGCGTCCGGGTTTCCTCCTGCGTGCGAGCTTCGAGCTCCGGAGCTGCCGCCGGAGCGCATCGCGAAGGCGCGGCTGTACTCGACGGCGCATGGCGTCTACGAGCTCGAGGTCAATGGCGGCCGACTGGGCGAGCGACGTCCTCGCGCCCGGCTGGACGAGCTACAGCCACCGGCTGAGGTATCAGACGCATGACCTCGGCGCATCGCTGCGTGCGAGGCGAGAACGTGCTCGGCGCGTGGCTCGCGGACGGGTGGTACCGCGGACGCATCGGCTTCGACGGCGGGCTGTGGGACATCTACGGAACGGATGTCGCGCTGCTCGCGCAGCTCGAGCTGACGACCGTCGACGGCGAGCACATCGTCGTCCCGCTCGACTGGACCTTCAGTCGAGTCGCCCATCACGGCGGTCGGACTCTACGAGGGCGAGACCTTTGACGCGCGCCTGCTGCCGGACGGCTGGTCGGCGCCGGGCTTCGACGCCTCCGGCTGGGCGCCGGCGATCCCGTTGCCGCGGGAGTCGTTCACGGCCGCGATCGAGGCGCCCACCGCGCTGCCTGTCCAGGAGACCGAGGTGCTGCGTCCGGTGTCGGTCGACCGGCGACCGAACGGACGCATCCGGCTCGACTTCGGCCAGAACATCTCGGGTGTCCTGCGGATCCGGCCCCGCGCGGAGCGCGGGCACACGATCGTGCTGCACCACGCCGAGGTGATCGAGAACGGGGAGCTCGGCATCCGTCCCCTCCGCACGGCCACCTCCGTCGACACGTATGTCGCCGCGGGCACCGCGGGTGAGGAGTACTCGCCCCGGTTCACGATCCACGGCTTCCAGTACGCGGAGCTCGAGAACTGGCCGGGAGAGCTGCGCGACGGCGACGTCGAAGCGGTCGTGATCCACACCGGGATGCGGCGCACCGGCACGTTCGAGAGCTCGCACGCGGGCCTGAACCAGCTGCACTCGAACGTGGTGTGGAGCATGCGCGACAACTTCGTCGACCTGCCCACCGACTGTCCCCAGCGCGACGAGCGCGTCGGCTGGACGGGAGACATCCAGGTCTTCGCGCCGACCGCTCTGCGGCTGTTCGCGGCGCACGGCACGCTCACCGGCTGGCTGCGCGATCTCGCCCACGAGCAGCGCGACCAGGGGCACGTGCCCAATTTCGTGCCGTGGGTCGAGTGCGGGTTCCCGAACTTCCCGACGGCCGCCTGGGGGGATGCCGCGGTGATCGTGCCGTGGACGATGTACCTCGACGACGGCGACACGCAGATCCTCGCCGACCAGTACGAGAGCATGCGCGCGTGGGTCGACCTCGTGGACGGCCTCACCGGGCACACCGGGCTCTGGAACGCGGGCTTCCAGCTCGGCGACTGGCTCGATCCCACGGCTCCGCCCGAGAGCCCCGGCGACTCGCACACCGACAAGCACCTCGTCGCGACGGCCTACCACGTCAAGACGGCGCGCATCGTGGCCGAGACCGCGACGCTGCTCGGCGATGCCGCGGGCGCCGAGCGCTACCGGCTCATCGCCGCAGCGCGCGACGCGGGCGTTCCAGGACGAGTTCATCAGCGCGTCCGGCCGTGTCGTCAGCGACACCGCGACCTCGATCGCAGTGGCGCTGGTCTTCGACCTGTTCGCCTCGCCGGTGCAGGCCGCGCGTGCCGGCGAACGGCTGCGCGAGCTCGTCGGCAACGGCGGCTTCCACATCTCGACGGGCTTCGTCGGCACGCCGATCATCTGCGACGCCCTGGTGCTCTCGGGGAGCATGGACTACGCGTACCACCTGCTGCTGCAGGAGGGCCTGCCCTCGTGGCTGTACCCGGTCACGATGGGAGCGACGACGATCTGGGAGCGCTGGGACAGCATGCTGCCGGACGGGTCGATCAACCCCGGCGACATGACGTCGTTCAACCACTACGCGCTGGGCGCGGTCGCGGACTTCCTGCACCGCTCCGTCGCGGGACTGTCATCGGATGCTCCGGGCTGGGAGGTCGTGCGATTCGAGCCGCGCCCCGGTGGCGGACTCGAGCACGCGTCCGCGCGCTTCGACAGCGTCCGGGGAACGGCGGCCATCGCGTGGCGCCGGGAAGGCGAGACGCTGACGATCGAGGTGACGGTGCCCGCGGCATCCCGCGGAATCGTCGTCCTGCCCGAGACGCGGCGACGAGATCGCCGTCGGGCCCGGGCCGGCATTCGTTCCGCACCTCGTTCCGGGCCGTCGCCGACGATCCCGAGGCGCCCTTCTTCGGCTGGCGGCGCGAGCCCGTCGACGCCTGATCCGCAGAGACCAGAGGACTCATGAACGATCTCAAGACGTCGATCACGCCGGGCCGCCCGTGGCTCGACACGAAGGGCGAGCGGATCCACGCCCACGGGGGCTCGGTCCTCACGGTGGACGGCGTGCACTACTGGTACGGCGAGAACAAGGAGTTCTCGACGCCCGGGCAGCGGCATCTGGCACTGGGGTGTGCGCTGCTACTCGTCGACCGATCTCTGCAACTGGGAGGACCGCGGGCTGATCATCCCGCCTGACGAAGACGACGAGGCCTCGCCGCTGCATCCGTCACAGCTGCTCGATCGTCCGCACATCATCTACAACGCGGACACCCGCAAGTACGTCTGCTGGATCAAGGTCATGACGAAGGGGTCGATCCAGCGCTCGACCGTGCTGACAGCCGACAGCATCCTCGGGCCTTACGAGATCGTCCGCACGTGGCTGCGCCCGCTCGACATGAGCGCCGGCGACTTCGACCTCGTGGTGGATCCGCACGACGGCAAGGCGTACTACTACTTCGAGCGCGTGCACTCCGAGATGATCTGCGCCGACCTGACCTCGGACTACACCGACGTCACGGGCTACTACTCGACGCACTTCCCGCAGCCGCAGCCGCCCTTCGTCCGCGAGGCGCCGGCCTACTTCTCGCGCAACCGGCGGCACTACCTGCTGACCTCGGGGACGACCGGGTACTACCCGAACCCGTCCGAAGCGGCGGTGGCGCCCTCGTACCACGGACCCTTCGAGGTGCTCGGAGACCTGCATCCGTCCGACGAGTCGCGGACGTCGTTCCACTCGCAGATCTCGTCGGTGTTCCGGCATCCGGGCAAGAAGGATCTCTACATCGCGATCGCGGATCGGTGGCTTCCGGGATACCTCGACCATGGCGCTCGGGCGCAGGAGGCGTTCACCCGGCACTTCGCGCCCGGCCGCGACAGCGACGAGCCGATGGAGGAGTTCGCGCACGTCGACTCGTCGATCGCGGACTATGTGTGGCTGCCGATCCGCTTCGACGGCGACCGGCCGATCATCGAATGGCGCGACGAGTGGCGGCTCGAGGAGTTCGAGGACGCCTGAGCCGGGCTGGTTGCAGGTCGCGACGCTCAGGCGGGCGGGGCCCCGGGGTCGAGCGTCTTGAGCATGTCCTCCTCGGCCGGATTGTCGGCCTGGAGCTGCTCCTCGGTCGTCTCGTCGCCGCCGGTCGGGGCGTCCTCTTCGATGGGCTCGTCTTCTGCTCGTCGTTCGTCCATGGCCTCACGCTAGGCCGGGGCCTGCATCCGCCGACAGGGATTGACAGGCGCGAGGTCCCACACGGCCGAGGGTGGGAGGCGGCTTCAGGATTCGCTGAGCTCGGGCACGGCCGGCGGTGCGTCGGCCTCGGCATCCGGATCCCGCGGTCTCGATCCCGAGCCGAGCGAGAGCGTCGCGAGCAGACCCAGCACCAGGAAGCCGGCTGCCGCGAAGCTGGCGTACTTCGTTCCCTGCGAGAGCGCGGCCTTCGCGTCCTCGGCGATCGCTTCGGTCTGCGGTGACTGCTCGAGGCCGGCGATCGCGCCGCCCGCGCTGTCGACGACGGCCGAGACGACCTGGTCGCGCTGGTCGGAGGGGATGCCGCGGTCGTCGAGCGACGCGGAGAAGACGGCGGCCGTGCTCGTGAAGAGGATCGTGCCGAGGATGGCGATGCCGAGCGCCGCGCCGAGCTGGCGCGAGGTCGACTGGGTTCCGGATGCCTGGCCGCCCTCGGTGACCGGGACGTCGGCGAGCACGACTCCGGTGAGCTGGGCGGTGGCCAGGCCCACGCCGAGTCCGTACACGAAGAGCGCGGGGATCAGCGGCACCCACGAGGCATCCGGGGCGATGACGAACGCGACCGCCGTGACGCCGATGATCTCGGCGATGAGCCCCGCTCGCACGATCCACACCGGCGAGAACCGCCCGCTGAATGCTCCGGCGAGCCCGCTCGCCACGAAGGAGCCGATCGCGAGGGCGAGGAGGATCAGGCCGGTCTGCACCGCCTCGAATCCGAGCACGAACTGCAGCCAGAGGGGGAGGGCGAGGATGATGCCGAATTCGCCCAGCGAGACGACCATGGCGGCGATGTTGCCGTTGCGGAACGACGGGATGCGGAACAGGCCGAACGCGATGATCGTCGACTTGCCCTGCCGCCGCCGGTGGTTGCCCCAGGCGATGAAGGCGATGATCCCGACCAGCGCGATGGCGAAGGCGACCGGGATGGGGGAGAGGTCCCACGGCCACGTCCAGTCGCCGATCGTGAACGGCTTGTCGACGGCCCACCAGCCGTAGCTGCGACCTTCGATCAGAGCGAACACGAGCGCCGCGGTCGCGACGATCGACAGGAGGGCTCCGACGACGTCGATCGAGGTGGCCCCGCCGCGGGACTCGTCGACGGTCAGGAGGATTCCGATGAAGATCAGGATGCCGAGCGGCACGTTGATGAGGAACGCCCAGTGCCACGAGAAGGCGGTGGTCAGCCATCCGCCGAGGAGCGGCCCGACGGCCGCCATCCCGCCGATCGTGGATCCCCAGACGGCGAAGGCGATGGCGCGCTCACGGCCGCGGAAGGTGGCGTTGAGGAGCGAGAGGGTCGTCGGCAGCATCAGGGCGCCGCCGACGCCCTGGACGAACCGGGCGAGGATCAGCAGTTCGCCGGTGCTCGCCAGCGCTGCCCCGACGGAGGCGAGGGTGAAGATGACGACGCCGGCGAGCAGCATCCGTCGTCGTCCGATCCTGTCGGCGAGGCTGCCGAAGACGAGCAGGAGCGACGCGAACACGAGGGTGTAGGCCTCTTGCACCCACTGCACCTGCGTCGAGGTGATACCGAGGTCGTCGACGATCGCGGGGATCGCCACATTGACGATCGTCGAGTCGACGATGATCAGCGCCACGGCGACGCTGATGAAGACGAGTCCTGCCCAGCGGCGCCGTGACGTCTGAATCATTTCGCTAGCTTATCTAGCAATAAGGGATTTGGGTAGCGCGGTTCCCCGGGCTCTCGCTCGATGGTTTCTGCGTGCGGTCAGCGGGCGGCGATGACGGCGTTGTCGAGCTCGTCGGCGTCGACGCCGGGACGCTGGGCCTGGTTGGTCAGCAGCACCCAGGCGACTCCCGCCGTCGGATGCACCCAGAACTCGGTGCCCGACCAGCCGCCGTGGCCATAGGTGTCTCGGTCGATGAGCCCGGGCGCGCGCGTGCGCAGGTTCCACGTGAAGCCCCAGTCCTGACCGCGCTCGGCGGGGTACGGCTCCAGGCGGGGGATGTCACCGGTCAGCGGCCGACGCATCATCGCGAGCGTCGACGGGCTGGACGATCTCGCCGTCGTCGCGCAGCAGCGCGGAGCCGACCGCCAGGAGGTCGTACGCCCGACCGATGAGCCCAGCGCCGGGGTGGCGGAGGGCGACGAACTTCGCGGTGTCGACGCCTGAGTCCTCGGCGTCCGTAATCGTGTGGGGATCGGATGCCTCGTCGAGCGTGAGCCCGTCGGCCCCGACCGAATCGGCCCAGTCTGCGACGGCGGCATCCCACGAGCGTCCCGTGGTGTGCGTGATGAGCTCGGCGACTCCCTCGAAGGCGATCGACGAATAGCGCGAGGCCTCGCCCGCCGCGAAGTCGCGACCCGGAGTGCGGAGAGCTGCGGCCAGACCCTGCGGCACATCCAGCGGTGGCTCGATCATGCCCGAGGTGTGGCTCACCAGGTGGCGGAGCCGCACGACGTCATCGCGCCCCTGGCCGAACTCGGGCACCGCCGCGGTCAGCGGGGTCTCGATGCCGAGGAGGCCGCGCTCCACGGCTCGGGCCGCGGCCAGGCCGACGAGGGGCTTCGTGATCGAGAACAGCCGGTAGTGGTCGTCGACCTTCGCGGGTCGCCCGGCGGTCGCGCCGAAGGCGTCGAGGGCGACGATGCCGTCGGCCGTCGCGATGCCGAGGACGGCCGTGGGGAGGCGCCCGGCATCGACGTGACGCTGGGCCCAGTCGAAGGCTGCGGAGTAGGAGTCGGTCATGCCTTGGGAGCGTACCGGCGCGGAGCGTGCGTGCGTGCGACGAGGTCGCGGAGCGACTCGAGCGACCCCGAGACGAGCCCCGCGGCGCGCGCCTGGACGAGGACGTTGCCGAGCGCGGTCGCCTCGACCGGGCCCGCGAGCACCGGAAGGCCCGCCCGGTCGGCGGTGCGCTGGCAGAGCAGCTCGTTGAGCGAGCCGCCGCCGACGATGTGGATCGTGCGCACGTCGACTCCGCCGATGCGTCCGGCTTCGCGGGCGGTGTCGGCGAAGGCCTGGGCGAGCGACTCCACGATGCTCCGGGCGTACTCGGCGCGCGTGCGCGGAGCGGGGACACCGTGCTCGTCGCACCACGCGTCGATGCGGGCGGGCATGTCGCCGGGGGCGAGGAAGCGCGGGTCGTTCACGTCGAAGACGGGGACGGATGCCGTGACCTCCTCCGCCGAGTCGAGCAGCGTCGGCAGGTCGATCGGGTGTCCCTGGCGCTCCCAGGTGCGCACGGCTTCGCTGAGCACCCAGAGCCCCATGACGTTGTGCAGCAGGCGCACGCGGCCGTCGACGCCGCCCTCGTTCGTGAAGTTGGCGGCCAGCGCTTCGGGCGTGAGGACGAGGTGGTCGACCTCGACCCCGACGAGCCCCCAGGTGCCGCACGAGATGTAGGCGGCGGCATCCGGCTGCATCGGCACGGCGACGACCGCCGAGGCCGTGTCGTGCGAGCCGACGGCGGTGACCGGCGTGCCTGCGGGCGCCCCGATCGACGACGGCGACATCGGGCAGCAGCGCGCCGAGGCGGTCGCCCGGCGCGATGAGCGGGGGAAGGATGCCGCGAGGGATGCCGAGCGCCTTGATCAGCTCGTCGTCCCAGGTGGCATTGAGCACGCGCAGCAGGCCGGTGGTCGAGGCGTTGGTCTGCTCGGCACGGGCCTCGCCGGTCAGCCAGTACCCGACGAGGTCGGGGATGAGCAGCGCGGTGTCTGCGAACTCGAGGATGTCGCGGGGCTCGGCGGCGAACTGGTAGAGCGTGTTGAACGGCAGGAACTGCAGCCCGTTGCGCTCGAAGAGCTCGGGATGCGGCATCCGGTCGTGAACGGTCCGGACGCCGAGGGCCGTGCGGGTGTCGCGGTAGTGGAACGGGTCGCCGAGAAGGCGTCCGCTGCGCAGCAGCCCGTAGTCGACGGCCCAGGAGTCGACGCCGATGCTCGCGATGCCGGGTTCGGCGCGGAACGCCTCGCGAAGCCCCTTCACGGCCGCGCCGTAGAGCGACAGGATGTCCCAGTGCAGGCCGTCGCCGACCTGCACCGGGTGGTTCGGGAAGCGTGCGACCGATGTGGCGTCGAGCGTGTCGGGCCCGACGTGCCCGATGATCACCCGGCCGCTGGTCGCGCCCAGGTCGATGGCCGCGACGGCGCCGGCGCTCCCGCTCATGCGCGCACCCCGCCCGCCTTGCTGGGCGCAGGCAGCGCGGGCAGCGGGACCCGCCGAGTCATCGGAGGAACGCGGCGGCGACGCCGGAGTCGACCGGGATGTGCAGGCCGGTGGTGCGGCTCAGCTCGGGGCCGGTGAGCACGAAGACGGCGTCGGCGACGTTCTCGGGGACGACCTCGCGCTTGAGGATCGTGCGGTTGGCGTAGTACTGGCCGAGGTCCTCTTCCTTGACGCCGTAGGTCGCGGCGCGGTTCGCGCCCCAGCCGGCGGCGAAGATGCCCGAGCCGCGCACGACGCCGTCGGGGTTGATGCCGTTGACCCGGATGCCGTGCTCGCCGAGCTCGACCGCGAGCAGGCGCACCTGGTGGGCCTGGTCGGCCTTGGTGGCCGAGTACGCGATGTTGTTCGGGCCGGCGAACACGCTGTTCTTCGACGAGATGTAGATGACGTCGCCGCCGAGCTTCTGCTCGATGAGCGCCTTCGCGGCGGCCTTCGAGACGAGGAACGAGCCCTTCGCCATCACGTCGTGCTGCAGGTCCCAGTCCTTCTCGGTGGTCTCGAGCAGCGGCTTCGACAGCGAGAGGCCGGCGTTGTTGACGACGAGGTCGATGCCGCCGAACGCGAGCACGGTCGCGTCGATCGCGGCCTGGACGCCGGCGGCGTCGGCGACGTTCGCGGCGACGCCGATGGCGACATCCGTCCCGCCCAGCTCCGCGGCTGCGGCCTGCGCCTTCTCGAGGTCGAGGTCGGCGACGACGACGCACGCGCCCTCGGCGGCCAGGCGCACGGCGATGGCCTTGCCGATTCCGGATGCTGCGCCCGTGACGAACGCGATGCGCCCCTGGTGGGTCTTGGGCTTGGGCATGCGCTGCAGCTTGGCCTCTTCGAGCGCCCAGTACTCGATGCGGAACTTCTCGGCATCCGAGATCGGAGAGTACGTCGAGAGCGACTCGGCGCCGCGCATGACGTTGATCGCGTTGACGTAGAACTCGCCGGCGACGCGGGCCGTCTGCTTGTTCGCGCCGTACGAGAACATGCCCACGCCCGGGATCAGGACGATGAGCGGGTCGGCGCCGCGGATCGCGGGGCTCTCGGCGGTGGCGTGCGCGTCGTAGTAGGCCTGGTAGTCGGCGCGATACTCCTCGTGCAGTTCGTGCAGGCGCGCGATGGACTCCTCGACCGTCGCCGACGCCGGGAGGTCGAGGATGAGCGGCTTCACCTTGGTGCGCAGGAAGTGGTCGGGGCAGCTCGTGCCGAGCGCGGCCAGGCGCGGCGCGTTCTCGGACGCGAGGAAGTCCAGCACGACGTCGGAGTCGGTGTAGTGCCCGACCTGCGGCTTGTCGTGCGACGCCAGCCCGCGGATCGTCGGTGCGAGGGCGGCGGCCTTCGCGCGGCGCTCGGCCTCGGGGAGCGCCTCGAACCCGGCGCGCACGCCGCCGAACGGGTCGGCCTTGCCGTGCTCGGCGATGTAGGCGGCGGCGGTGTCGATGATCCAGAGCGAGTTCTGCTCGGCCTCTTCGGACGTGTCGCCCCACGCGGTGATGCCGTGCCCGCCGAGGATGCAGCCGATCGCCTCGGGGTTCTGCGCCTTGATCTCGGCGATGTCGAGTCCGAGCTGGAAGCCGGGGCGCCGCCACGGCACCCACGCCACCTTGTCGCCGAAGATCGTGCTCGTGAGCGCCTCGCCGTCCGCGGCGGTCGCGATCGCGATACCGGAATCGGGATGCAGGTGGTCGACGTGCGCGGCATCCACGAGGCCGTGCATGGCGGTGTCGATCGACGGCGCCGCGCCGCCCTTGCCGTGCAGGCAGTAGTCGAACGCGGCGACCATCTCGTCCTCACGGTCGACGCCGGGGTACACGCCGGTCAGCGCGCGCAGGCGGTCGAGGCGCAGCACCGCGAGCCCGGCCTCCTTGAGGGTGCCGAGGTCGCCGCCCGAGCCCTTGACCCACAGCAGCTCGACGGGCTCGCCCGTCACAGGGTCGGTCTCGGTGCCCTTCGCGGACGTGTTGCCCCCCGCGTAGTTCGTGTTCTTCGGGTCGGCGCCCAGGCGGTTGCTGCGCGCGATCAGGTCGGCGGCTGCGGGGTTGGTCATGGGGAGGATCCTTCGTGGGTGTGGGTTCGTGGGTCGAGTGGTCAAGACACGCCGAAGCGGCGTCAGCCGGTCGGCGTGTCTTGGCTGTTCGAGGTGGAGGCGGCAGGGGTGAGCACGGGCGAGCGCAGCGCGGCGAGACGCGTCGCGATGCGATCGATCGAGACGGATGCTGCGGGCTGCTGCGGATTGTTCAGGTGACCGTGCGTCGTGCCGGCCTCGGTGACGACCTCGATCTCGCGGCCGGCTTGAGCGAGGGTGGCGGCGAAGAACTCGCCCGACATCCGGAGCTCGTCCACCTCGCCGTTGATCATGAGCGTCGGCGGGAACTCCGCGACGTCGTCGGTCGTGGCCGTGCCCGGCACCGCGTACAGCGGGGCATCGTCGATCGGACCGCCGAGGTACAGCTCGTACATGCCGCGCACGCTGTCCGGCCCGAAGCCGTCGGCCTCGGGCTGGGCGTCCAGCGCCGCCCGCAGCTCGGGCGTCGGCGCGGGCTGGACGGCGAGAAGCGTCGGGTAGGCGAGCACGGCGAGCGCGGGCCGAGGAGCGGCATCCGATGCCAGCAGGCGCAGCACGGCGCCTGCCGCCAGATTGCCGCCCGCGCTCGCGCCGCCGATCGCCAGACGGTCGGGGTCGATGCGCAGCCGCGCCGCGTTCTCGACCGTCCACGACCACGCCGTCAGGATGTCGTCGGATCCGGCGGGATAGACGAAGCCGTCCCTGGCGGCGCCGTCGGGCGAGAAGGGGAACCCGGCCGGGGTCGGCGCGAGCCGGTAGTCGACCGAGATGACCGTCGTCCCGCGGGTCGCGAGCGACCGCGCCACCCAGTCGGCTTCGGGCATGTCGAGGTCGCCGAAGGCGAACGCGCCGCCGTGCGCCCAGACGAGTCCCGAGCCGTTGGGCTCGCGCGCGGGGTACACGCGAACGAGCCCGTCGGCGGCGGCGTACGGATCTGCCATGCCGGTTACGCTCCCCAGCCGGCCTGGACGCCGCCGACGCGGTCCGCCGTGATCTTCTCCTGGTAGCCGGATGCCGCGTACGCCGCCATCGGGTCGGCCGCGAGTCCGCGCGACTCGCGCCATTCGGCGAGCGCGGGACGCACGTCGGTGTAGAAGGCGTCCATGAAGACGGCGTTCGCCGCGAGGACGTCGTTCGACTCCTGCGCCGCGGCGAGGGCCGCGCGGTCGACGAGGAGCGCGCGCGCCGTCATCTCCTGGACGTTCAGCACCGAGCGGATCTGGCCCGGGATCTTGTCCTCGATGTTGTGGCACTGGTCGAGCATGAACGCGACGTCGGGGTTGTTGAGGCCGCCGCCGCGGACGACCTCGAAGATGATCCGGAACAGCTGGAACGGGTCGGCCGCACCCACGATGAGGTCGTCGTCGGCGTAGAAGCGCGAGTTGAAGTCGAACGAGCCGAGCTTTCCGAGTCGGAGCAGCTGCATGACGATGAACTCGATGTTGGTGCCGGGCGCGTGGTGGCCCGTGTCGAGGCACACCAGCGCCTTGTCGCCGAGGGCTGCCACCTGGGCGTAGGAGGTACCCCAGTCCGGAACGTCGGTGTGGTAGAACGACGGCTCGAAGAACTTGTACTCGAGCACGAGACGCTGGTCGTCGCCGAGGCGCGCGTAGATCTGCTGCAGCGAGTCCTGCAGGCGGTCCTGGCGGCCGCGCATGTCGGCCTGGCCGGGGTAGTTCGAGCCCTCGGCGAGCCAGATCTTGAGGTCGCGGGAGCCGGTCGCATCCATGATGTCGATGCACTCGATGTGGTGCGCGATCGCCTTGGACCGGATGCGGTCGTCGTGGTGCGTCAGCGCACCGAACTTGTAGTCCTCGTCCTGGAAGGTGTTCGAGTTGATCGTGCCGAGCGACACCCCGAGGTCTTCGGCGTGACGGCGGAGGTCGGCGTAGTCATCGACCTTGTCCCACGGGATGTGCAGGGCGACGCTGGGCGCAAGGCCGGTGTACTCGTTGACCTTCGCGGCATCCGCGATCTTCTCGTACGGGTCGCGGGGCGTGCCGCCCGTGGTCCAGACGCGGAACCGCGTGCCGGAGTTGCCGAACGCCCACGAGGGCAGCTCGATGCCCTGCAGCTCGAGCTCGGACAGGATTTCGGGAGTGAGGATGCTCACGATGCGTCGCTTTCTTGGTCGGATGCTGCGCCGGCGGTGGCGAGCTGGGCTTCGAGGTTGAAGACTTCGGCGAGGGGGGTCGCGGCCTGGTCGGGTCGACCTTCGAGGCCGACGAAGAACCGGGCCATCTCGGCTTCCCACTTCGCGGCGACGGCGGACGCCGCGAGGTACCGCTGCGCGGCCTCGTCGTCGTCGGTCTCGTAGTAGCCGATGAGCCTGCCGCCGTCGCCGAGGAACAGCGAGTAGTTGCGGCGCCCGGCCGCGGCGATCTCGGCGAGCATCTCGGGCCACACGGGACTGTGGCGCTCGATGTACTCGTCGAGCAGCTCGGGATGGACCTGCAGCTGGAAGCAGACCCGGGTGGGGGAGGTGCTCGTCATCGGGCTCCTTCGGTGATCGCCGGAAACCGGCGTTATGAATCGTTTCAAAATCATAGCCGGGTTGTATCGTTTCACGCAAGCGGAGCAAGGGGTGGTTCATGGCGGTGAGTGTGAAGGACGTCGCTGCGGCGGCATCCGTCTCGGTGGGAACCGTCTCGAACGTGCTCAACCAGCCGTCGAAAGTGGCGGCGTCGACGGTCGAGCGGGTCATGAATGCGATCGCCGAGCTCGGCTACGTGCGCAACGACGCGGCGCGGCAGCTGCGCGCCGGCCGCAGTCGCTGCATCGGTCTCGTCGTGCTCGATGTCGGCAACCCGTTCTTCGCCGAGGTCGCGCGGGGCGCGGAGGCGCGCGCAGCGGAGGAGGGCATGACCGTGCTGCTGGGCAGCAGCGACGAGCGCCTCGACCGGGAGTCGACCTACCTCGATCTGTTTCAGGAGCAGCGCGTCAACGGAGTGCTGGTGACTCCGGCTACCGACGACCTCGCGCCCCTCGCTCGGCTGCGTGACGCAGGCGTGCCGGTCGTGCTGGTCGACCGCGAGACGAGCGGCGGCGAGTACCTCTCGGTCGCCGTGGACGACATCGAGGGTGGCCAGCTCGCCGTCTCGCACCTGCTCGCGCTCGGCCGGCGGCGGATCGCCTTCATCGGCGGGCCGCTCGCCACGCGTCAGGTCGCCGACCGTCTCGAAGGGGCGCGGCGATCCGTCGCGAGGGTGGAGGGCGCCTCGCTCGAGGTGATCGAGACTCCTGCCCTGACCGTCCTGCAGGGTCGCGCCGCCGGTGAGGCGCTGGTGGCTCGGGATGCCGCAGACCGACCCGATGCGGTGTTCGCGGCGAACGACCTGCTCGCCGTCGGGCTGCTGCAGGGCCTGAGCCTGATGGCCGATCTCCGGGTGCCCGAGGACATCGCGCTCATCGGCTATGACGACATCGACTTCGCGTCGGCGACCGTTGTGCCGCTCAGCTCGATCCGGCAGCCGGCATCCCTCATCGGGTACACGGCGGTGGACGTGCTGCTCGCCGAGCTCGGCGAGGGCTCCGGTCACGAGCGCAATGTGCGGTTCCAGCCCGAGCTGGTGGTCCGGGCCTCGACCGGCGGCTGAGGCCGGTTGCGCGCGCTGTGCGTGGTTGTCCGGCTGGTCTGAGTGACTCCACGGACGTGGCGCCGCGCAGAGGTAGCGGTGTACGCGTGGCGTGGTTCCGGCATCCGTCCTCTCAGAGCATCTCGAGTGGTCAAAACACGCCGATCGGCGTGCCGTCCGTCGGCGTGTTTTGACCACTTGACGGGAAGAGCCCGGTCGAGGCCGCGTTACGGCAGGAGCTGAATAGGTCAACCGGTTGGTCGGCTGGAGTCGTGGGGGCTAGAGTCGTGGGGTCGAAAGGACGTCGCAGATGACCCGGGTTCCACTACCCCACGAGGTGTCGTCGTCCCGTGCCACGACGACATGGACGCTCGGCAGTGCACCGTGGCAGACGATCTCGTCACGCGGGCCCGCCCGCGCGATCATCGGCAATGAGCCTGATGCCGAGGATGAGGCCGCGAGCGCGGGTGGCGCGTCGTGACCGCCTCGCCGGCGCGGCCGCGCACGATCGTCACCGCCGACCCCGAGCTCGACGACCTCAACTCGATGATCCGCTTCCTGCTCTACAGCAACGAGGTGGAGGTCGAGGGACTGATCTACGCCTCGAGCCGGTTCCACTGGCGCGGCGACGGTCGGGGGACTTCGTTCTTCCTGCCTGGACGCGAGTACGACGAGCCCCAGACGTCGTGGCGCTGGGCGCCCGGCGAGCGATTCATCGACGACGCCGTCGACGCCTACGAGGAGGTCTACGAGAACCTCGTCGTGCACGACCCTCGGTATCCCTCGCCGTCGAAGCTTCGATCCGTGGTCCGCGAGGGGAACGTCGACTTCGAAGGCGACACGCGCCACGAGACACCGGGCTCGCTGCTGATCACCGATGCGCTGCTCGACGAGCGTCCCGGTCCGCTGCACCTGCAGCTGTGGGCAGGGCCGAGCACGGTCGCGCGCGCCCTCATGTCGATCGAGGAGCGGTTCGCCGACTCCGAGGACTGGGCCCGCATCCACGCCGAGGTGTCCGCGAAGGCGGTGATCACGAAGTTCGCCTCGCAGGACGCGACCTACGACGACTACATCGCCCCGGTGTGGCCGGGCATCCGTGTGATCGAGGTGGCGACTCTCGCCTGGGGGTACATGGCGCGCAAGACGATCCGTGCCGAGGACCACGACCTGCTGGGCGCGGAGTGGACTCGCGAGAATGTCACGAGCGTGGGCCCGCTGGGCGCCCTCTACCGCGTCTGGGGTGACGGGCGGCAGATGGTCGCGGGCGACATGACGGACTACTTCCACCTGTCCGGTCACAGTGCCGACGAACTGCGCGCCGAGGGATACGGCGTCTGGATCGACCCGCAGCCTGCGGGGTCGTGGATATCCGAGGGCGACACGACCAACATGCTGAACCTCATCGTGCCGGGCCTGCGCGGGCACGAGCACCCTTCCTTCGGAGGGTGGGGTGGCCGTTACGAGCGGACGGACGATGGCGAGGACACCTGGCGGCTCGCGGATGCCGCGTTCGTCGGCGGCGGCGACGATCCGGACTGGATGAACGCTCCTCCCCCCGGGGACGAAGGGTCGGTCGTCCGCTGGTTCGCGGACGCGCAGGCCGACTTCGCCGAGCGCCTGCGCTGGAGCGTCAGTCCCCGGTTCGAGGACGCCAATCATCACCCCACGGTGCTCATCGAGGAGGGCGTCGACCAGTTCGTCGACCCCGGGGACGACGTCACGCTCACCGCTCGCCTGGGCGACCCGGACGGGGACGACATCCGGTGCCGGTGGACGATCGACCGCGAGGCAAGTACGTGTGAAGGGGATGCTGCGCTCGGCGCGGACGAGGGCCCGTTGACGAGCGTCCGCATTCCGGCCGACGCGCGCACCGGCGACACGATCCACGTCATCGCCGAGGCGACCGATGCCTCCCCGCGTCCGCTCAAGGCCTGGGCGCGCGTCATCCTCACCGTCCGCTGACGCGGCTCCGCCGACGCGGCTCCGCCGACGCGGCTCCGCCGACGCGGCTCCGCCGACGCGGCTCCGCCGACGCCGCTCGAGCGTCCCAAGGCCCTCCGTCGTCTCGCTCGGGGTGATGCACCGCTGGAACGACAGAAATGCCGCCCACGGCATAGACGCCGATCACTCGTCGAGTGCCTGCCCGCACCTCGCGCTCGGGGTCCCTCTCACCCTCGAGTGGTCAAAACACGCCGACCGCGGGCGCACCTGTCGGCGTGTTTTGACCACTCGAGGGCTTGGTTGGGATCCTTCCCGGAATGCCCGGCGAACGCGCGAGCGTGGGAGTACTAAATGCCCTGGAGTTCAGGCGCGGCGCTGCTCCGGTATCCCGCGGGCTTCGCGAGCGAGCGGGATGGGGGTCGTCCACGACCCCGCGTCGCTGAACTCCTCGGGAGCCGGAGAGGCGATGGTGATGGGCACCGTCTCGTCGATGGTGAGCCGGAAGCGCCGGGACTCGTGGCGACGGACGCGGCCGGATGCCAGCATCCACGTCGCTCCGATCCCGAAGGCGACCAGCGCGGCCACCGCACCCAGCATGATCGCGACGCGCGGCCCGTACTCGCCGGCGACCCAGCCGACGATCGGAGCGCCGATCGGGGTGCCGCCCATGAGGATCGCCATGTACAGCGCCATCACGCGCCCGCGAAGCACCGGATCGGTCGTCGTCTGCACGTAGCCGTTCGCGGTCGTCAGCGTCGTGACGACGGCGAAGCCGGTGACCATGAGCGTCACGGCGTACAGCCAGTACGTCGGCATGAAGGCCGAGACCGTGGCCGCGATCGCGAAGAGCAGCGTCGCCATCACGACCACCCGGATGCGCGCGCGATCCCGGCGGGCCGCCAGCAGCGCACCCGTGAGCGAGCCGATCGCGAGGATCGAGCTGAGCAGGCCGTAGCCGTCCGCCTGCTCGCCGAACTCGAGGGCCATCGTCGAGGCGAAGATCGGGAAGTTCATGCCGAACGCGCCGAGGATGAAGACCATCGCGAACGTCACGATGAGGTCAGGACGCTTGCCGACATAGCGGAAGCCATCCGCGAGGCGTCCCGCACCCTGATTCTTGCCGCGCGGGACGAGCTCCGTCGGGCGGATGAGCACGAGCGCGACGAGCATGCCGAGGAACGTCAGCCCGTTGACGAGGAACACCCAGCCGGTGCCGACGGCGACGATCACGATGCCGGCGATCGCCGGACCGATCATGCGGGCGCCGTTGAAGGACGCGGCGTTGAGCGCGACCGCGTTCGAGGCGTTCTCGCGGGCCACGAGGTCGGACACGAAGGCCTGCCGCACCGGGTTGTCGAAGGCGGCCACGACGCCGAGCGCCAGCGCGAACCCGTACATGATGGGCAGCGTCATGATCCCGGTGAGGAGGAGGATGCCGATCGCGAGGCCGAGGAGCAGCAGCAGCGTCTGGGTGATGGCCATCAGCCGGCGCCGGTCGAACCGGTCGGCGACCCAGCCCGTCACGGGGACGAGGAGGAGCGGCGGGGCGAACTGCAGGGCCATCGTGATGCCCATGGCTGCGGGATCGTTGTCGGTGAGCTCGGTGAGCACCACCCAGCTCATCGCCGTGTTCTGCATCCAGGCGCCGATGTTCGACACCAGGGCGCCGATGAACCAGACGCGGTAGTTGAAGACCGAGAACGACCGGAACATGGCACTCACAGGGCGGCCACCTCCTGCATGATCTCGGCCGCGCGGGCCAGCAGCGTGCGCTGCTCGGGGCGGAGTCCAGCCAGGGCTGCTTCGAGCCAGGCGTCTCGCCGACGCACGGTCTCTTCGACGACGTCGAGGCCGGCATCCGTCAGCGCGATGCTCACCTTGCGGCGGTCGGCCTCATCGGTGGTGCGGGTGAGGTAGCCGGACTCTTCGAGGCAGTTGACGGTGCGGTTCATGGACGGCGCCGACACGCGCTCGCGCTCGGCGAGCTCGCCGAGGGTGTGCGGCCCGTGCACCTTGAGGGTGGCGAGCACGGCGAACTGTCCATCGCTCATGGAGTCGATCGCGCGCTCGGCCCGGAGGCGGCGCGCGAGGCGGAAGGTGGCGATTCTCAGTTCGGATGATTCGGCGGCGAGGTCTTCGGTGGTGGTCTCGGCGGGCGCAGTCGTCATCGTGATCGTTAGCATAGCTTATTAGCGTTGCTAAGTAAATGGTCGACCCCTCGCGAGGACTGCAGGGCGAGGCATCCGCGGGACCTAGACTCAGGCGCATGCCCGAGTTCATCGATGCACACGGCATCGCGATCGTCTACGACGTCCATCCCGCCAAAACGGCGCCGCGGGCGGTGGTGCAGCTCCTGCACGGCGTCGGCGAGCACAGCGGCCGGTATGTCGCACTGATCGAGGCCCTGACCTCGGCGGGCTACATCGTGTACGCGGGCGATCTGCGCGGGCACGGCCGCACGGGGATGAAGCAGCACGGCGACGCCGCCAAGCTCGGGCACCTCGGACGCGGGGGACTGGGCGCGACGGTCGCCGCGATCTGGCAGCTCACCCAGACCATCCACGCCGAGAACCCGGGGCTCCCGGTCGTCATCCTCGGCCACTCGGGGGGATCGTTCATCGCGCAGATGGTCGTCAACCAGCATCCCGAGGGGTTCAGCGGGATCGATCCTCTCGGGCTCGGCCTACCGCATGCCCGGCTGGATCCGCACGGGAGGCCACAACAAGCCATGGGACGGGCCCGACGCGACCGGACTGGAGTGGCTCTCGTCCGACCCCGCCGTCGGCGCCGCCTTCCGCGACGATCCGCTCACGACCGAGGAGTCGCCGATCAAGCTGTTCGGCCCCATCGAGGTGGCCAAGAACTACGGTCGGCCGCGGAAGAACCTCGGCCATGACATCCCGCTGCTTCTCCTGGTGGGGCGCGATGACACGGTCGGCGGGCCGCGGAGCGTCCACAAGCTCGCCGACGTGTACCGCACGCGTTCGGGACTGACCGACATCACCACGCTCGTCTACCCGAACGCGAGGCACGAGATCTTCAACGAGGTCTCACAGGCGGATGTCCGAGCCGACGTGCTGGCGTGGCTCGACAAGCGGATGCCCACCCGGGACTGAGCCCCACGTCAGGCAGCGCCCGCCCTCCTTCACTCTGATCATTGACGTGAAGGGGGCGCGAGGAGCATGCTGACTGTTAGTGCCGTTGTGGGAGCGCTCCCACAGCCCGGCTCGACGTCGACGAAGCCGTCGGCGTGGTCAATGAAGACCCGTAGGAGGAGCCTTTTCCATGTCCCCCCAATCCCCCCGTCGTCGGCGCATCGCACTGGGAGCCGCTGCGCTTCTGCTCGGTTCGCTTGCGATCCCGCTCAGCGCCGCTTCAGCGGCCGGAGCAGAGCCGGACCTTCCCGGCTCGACCCTCTTCGTCAATCCGTTCAGCACCACCCTCGGGGCGGCGCAGTCACTGACCGGCCAGGCCCGTGACGACGCACAGCTGCTGGGCAGCATCCCGTCGGCCGAGTGGTTCACCAAGGGCACGGCTGCCGAGGTCGAGGCCGCCGCCGACCTGTACGTCGATCGTGCGACGGAGGCGGGCGCGATGCCCGTGCTCGTCGCCTATAACCTGCCGTTCCGCGACTGCGCGCAGTACTCCGCCGGCGGGGCGACCAGCACCGCCGAGTACGAGGCCTGGATCGATGGACTGGCTGCCGGCATCGGCAACCGTCCGGCGACGGTGATCCTCGAGCCGGACGGGCTCGGGATCATCCCGTGGTACACCACCTTCGAGAACACGTCTGAGTGGTGCAAGCCTGCGGAGGCCGACCCGGCAACGGCCGCGACCGACCGCTTCGAGCAGCTGAACTACGCGGTCGATGCGCTCGGCGGGTTGGCGGAGACATCCGTCTATCTCGACGGCACGCACAGCGGCTGGCTCAACGTCGGCGACATCACGGACCGTCTCCTCGCAGGCGGGCGTGCAGCGCGCCGATGGCTTCTACCTCAACGCGTCGAACTACAACTTCACGACCAACCTCACGTTCTACGGCACGTGGATCTCGTCATGCATCGCGCTGGTCACAGAGAAGGGCGCGGGGCTCGGCAGCTGCCCCAACCAGTACTGGAACGGCTGGGCAGGCAGCAACTGGTCGGGCGTCGCCCTCTCGAATTACGGCGAGTGGAGCATCGGCAACGCCGATCCCGCCCTGGACGCCACCGGCCCTTCGCAGCGCTACGCGGAGGCGCTCGGGCTCGACCGTTCCGTCGACGCACTTCGTGATCGACACGAGCCGCAACGGCGTCGGCCCGTGGGATGCCCCGGACGGCGTCTACTCCGACGCCGAGGACTGGTGCAACCCGCCTGCGCGCGGCCTCGGCGAACGGCCGACGACGACCACGGGCACCCCGCTCGTCGACGCCTACCTGTGGATCAAGGTACCCGGGGAGTCGGACGGTCAGTGCTACCGCGGCACCGGTGGCCCGACGGATCCGGAGCGCGGCACGCAGGATCCCGCCGCCGGTCTCTGGTTCGCCGAGCAGGCCCGCGAGCTCATCGAGTTCGCGAATCCACCGCTCGCAGCCCTCGACTGCCACGTGAGCTGGGATGCGGCGGGCGCGGGCAAGGCGTTCTCGGCCAAGCTCCGCGTCGACGGCGCGACCGGACTGCCGCTCACGTTCGTCTGGTCGGGTGACCAGCAGGCGGCCAAGGCCACGAACGGCGTTGTGACGCAGGCCGGCCACCACGTGACGGTCACGGCGAACGCGCGCCAAGCCGGGCAAGGCTCCCGACGTCGTGCTGAGCGCGAAAGGCTCGGCCGAGCAGCCCTGGATCTTCTGGCTGAACGGCGCGGCCTGCACGTCCGACTGATCCCCCCGGAGCGGAGGGGGCCGGTTCGCCGGTCCCCTCCGCTTTTTGGCTGTCTGGGGTGGGTGAACCAGTCGTCGGCGGCGGGTGGAGCCCCCGGCTCCGTGCCTAAGGGCGGGACCCCTCCGGCCCACGACGAAGCGGACCGCCGCACGCCGCACACGGAAGCGGGGACCGCCCCGGCCCGCCAGACCCGTAGGTCTGAGGTGCCGGCGACGATCCCCGCTGCCGCTGACCCCGAACGAGCGGGGTGGATGCTTGGCGCTTAGCCGCGCGCGCGGCGCGGCGTGCGCGCCGACCGCTGGATGTCTGCGACCGTGCTGCCGGTCGTGAAGCGCGGCTTGGAGCCGGAGTTCGATGCCGACGGCGAGCCCGACTGGCCGTGGCGCTTCGCGCCCGAGGCCTGCTGGCGGGTGCCGGCGGGCTGGTCGGAGCGGTGGCGCTGCTGCGAACCCGCACCCGCGCCGTTCCCCTGACCGGAGCCGCCCTGGCCGGAGCCGCTGCGGCCGCGGCCCGAGCCGCCTCGGCCGTTCTGCGAGGCGCCGCGCTCGGATGAGCGGCCGCCCGATGCCCGGCCACCCGACCGCTGCGCCTCAACAGGCTGCGCGACGGGGGTGACGTGTGCCGCCGGCTCGCCGACGAGCTCGGCGACCGACGCGTGCTGAGCCGAGACCGGCTCGAGCGCGGCACCGACGGACGCCTTGCGGAGAAGGTCCTTGACCTCGCCGCGCTGCGCGTCGAGCGCAACCGTCACGACGACGCCCTCGGCGCCGGCGCGGGCGGTGCGGCCCGAGCGGTGCAGGTACGCCTTGTGCTCCATGGGCGGGTCGACGTGGACGACCAGCTCGACGTCGTCGACGTGAACACCGCGGGCTGCGACGTCGGTCGCAACGAGCACGCGAACGCCGCCCTTGGCCGGGTCGGCGCCGAACTGTGCGAGGTTGCGCTCGCGCGCCGGCTGCGACAGGTTGCCGTGGAGGTCGACCGCCGGGATGCCGCTCGCCGTCAGCGACTTGGCGAGCTTCTTCGCCTGGTGCTTGGTGCGGGTGAACAGGATGCGGCGGCCGCGGCCCGATGCGAGGTGACGGACGAGCGCCGTCTTCTCCTCGGTGCCGCCGACGACGAACACGCGGTGCGTCATGACGCCCTGCGGAACGCTGGACTCGTCGACCTCGTGACGGACCTCGTCGCGAAGGAAGCGCCGCACGAGCGTGTCGACGCCGCGGTCGAGGGTTGCGCTGAACATCATCCGCTGGCCGCCCTGGGGCGTGGCTGCGAGGATGCGGGTGACGCCGGGAAGGAACCCGAGGTCGGCCATGTGGTCGGCCTCGTCGAGCACGGTGATCTCGACGACGCTGAGGTCGATGAGCTTCTGCTTCATGAGGTCTTCGAGGCGGCCGGGGCACGCCACGACGATGTCGACGCCGGCGCGCAGCGCCTGCTCCTGCGGGCGCTGGCTGACGCCGCCGAAGATCGTGGTGACCTTCAGGCCGGTCGCGTCGGCGAGGGGGGTGATGGTCGCGGCGATCTGCGTGGCGAGCTCACGCGTCGGCGCGAGGACCAGGGCGCGGGGGCGGCCCGAGGTGCGACGGGCGGCGGAGGCGCCGGACAGGCGCGCGACCAGCGGGAGTGCGAAGGCGATGGTCTTGCCCGAGCCGGTGCGGCCGCGTCCGAGGACGTCGCGGCCGGCGAGCGAGTCGGGGAGGGTGTCGCGCTGGATCGCGAAGGCCTCGGTCTTGCCGTCGGCGGCGAGAACGTTGGCGAGGGTCTCGGGCACGCCGAGATCAAGGAAGGTAGGCATAGGGATGCTTTCGTGAAGGCGCACGCGCGCAGGTTTGCGCTGCGGTGCGGAAGAGGGCGACGGCGCGGGATCGCGCATCGGTTCGCCGATCGAAAAGACGTCAGGCACAGAGGGCCGGGAATCGAGACTTCGACGCATCGGCACAGGGGCCGCGGATCCACTCTAGCAGTCGCGGGCGGTGGCACCCTGAGTGCCCGCCCGTGCGCAACGGCCGAGATCATGGGCGGCCCGCCGGCTCACCCTCGGCGTGTCGGGCACAATCCCCGCCGTTGTGCACCGCACAGGACGCGCGCGCCGGCCACGGCGGCCGGTCCCCGTGGCGGCCTAGGCTGAGGGGATGCACGGCGAATACAAGGTGCCCGGCGGCAAGCTCGTCGTGGTCGATCTCGAGGTGAGCGACGGCCGCATCGCGGACTTCCACCTGGCCGGCGACTTCTTCCTGGAACCTGACACGGCGCTCGATGACATCGATGCCGCGGTCAACGGACTTCCGGCCGAGGCAGACGTCACGACGATCGCCGCGGCGGTCCGCGCCGCTCTGCCCGAGGGGGCGCAGCTGCTCGGGTTCACTCCGGAGTCGGTCGGCACCGCTGTGCGCCGTGCCCTGGTGATCGCTCCGGGATGGCGCGACTTCGACTGGGAGATCGTGCACGAGGCGCCCGTCTCGCCGAACATGAACCTCGCGCTCGACGAGGTGCTGACCAGCCGCGTGGGCGACGGCCGACGGAACCCGACTCTTCGCCTGTGGGAGTGGAACGAGTCCGCCGTCGTGATCGGGTCGTTCCAGTCATACCGAAACGAGGTCGATCCCGAAGGTGCGGTCAAGCACGGCTTCGATGTCGTCCGCCGCATCTCGGGCGGCGGCGCCATGCTCATGGCGGCGAACGCGATCGTCACCTACTCCCTCTATGTGCCGGCATCCCTCGTCTCGGGCATGACGTTCGCCGACTCGTACGCCTTCCTCGACGACTGGGTGCTGCAGGCGCTGCGCTCGCTCGGGGTCGAAGCGACCTATCAGCCCCTCAACGACATCGCGAGCCCGCAGGGCAAGATCGGCGGGGCGGCGCAGAAGCGCCTCGCGAACGGCGGCGTGCTGCACCACGCGACGCTGAGCTACGACATGGACGGCCAGGTGCTCACCGAGGTGCTGCGCATCGGCCGCGAGAAGCTGAGCGACAAGGGCACGGCGTCGGCAGCCAAGCGCGTCGACCCGCTTCGCCGGCAGACCGGGCTTCCGCGTGAGGCGTTCATCGAGAAGCTGAAAGAGACGTTCGCCACCCTCTACGGCGCCACCCCGGGACATATCACCGAGGAGGAATACGCCGAAGCCGAGGCTCTCGTCGCGTCCAAGTTCTCGACGGACGCGTGGCTGCATCGCGTGCCGTGACCGACGGCATCGAGCCTGGACGGGTCACGATCCACGAAGGCGACAACCTCGAGATCATCCGCGGGTTCGAGGCGGAGTCGTTCACCCTCATCTACCTCGACCCGCCGTTCAACACGGGTCGCGTGCAGGAGCGCTCGGTCGAGACGGCTCGCAGCACGGCGCCCGCGGCGGACGCGGCATCCGTCGATCCTCCTGAGAAGCCGGGAACGGATGCTGTCATCCGCCGCGGATTCCACGGGCGCGAGTACGAGCGCCTGCGCGGCGACCTGCGTGCGTACGACGACAGGTTCGACGACTACTGGGGGTTCCTCGAGCCGCGGCTGGCTGAAGCGTGGCGCCTGCTGGCCCCGGACGGGACGCTGTACCTGCACCTCGACTACCGCGAGGCCCACTACGCCAAGGTGCTGATGGACGCGCTGTTCGGGCGCGAGAGGTTTCTCAACGAGCTCATCTGGGCGTACGACTACGGCGCCAAGACGAAGCGCCGCTGGCCGACGAAGCACGACACGATCCTCGTCTACGTCAAGGATCCGTCGGGCTACTGGTTCGATTCGGAGGCCGTCGACCGCGAGCCCTACATGGCGCCGGGGCTCGTGACGCCCGAGAAGGCAGAGCGGGGAAAGCTGCCCACGGACGTGTGGTGGCACACGATCGTGCCGACGACCGGCCGCGAGAAGACGGGGTATCCGACGCAGAAGCCGGAGGGGATCCTGCGCCGGATCATCCAGGCGTCGACGCGTCCGGGCGACCGCGTGCTCGACTTCTTCGCGGGGAGCGGCACGACGGGCGCGGTGGCATCGGCTCTCGGTCGAGATGCCGTGCTCGTGGACGGCAACCCCGAGGCGATCGCCGTGATGCGCGCGCGCATGCCACACGCGACCGCGGCTCTGCCGGAGAGAGACTGAGTCCCACCGCGGACGCGGATCGTAATCGACCGACGGCGTGGATTTCTAGACCTATCTCCGAACCCGACTGCTGGGTAGCCTCGCATCACTGCCGACTCCGAGCGGCAGGAGCTCTCCCTGCGCGGAGGGCTGATCGCTCGTTCCGCATGCCATCCCCCAAGGAGTGCCATGAGCCATGCCCGCCGCCGTTCCCCGCGATTCACTCGAGCATGGTTGACGGGCATCGCCGTCGCAGCGCTTCTCGTCGCCGGCGTGGCCCCCGCCTCGGCCACTGAGGACAGCACGGAGGGATTCACCGCCACACCCCTGTCGCCCGACGGGTCGGGCGGCGATACGGCGAAGACGCCGTCGGGCAAGCTCGCCCAGAGCGACGAGGACCTCCTCAAGCGTTCCGATGCGGCTGTCACCCCGGTCATGGTGAAGGTCGATGTCGACCCCGTCGCCTCGTACACCGGAGGGGTTGACGGGTACGAAGCGACGAGCCCCGAAGTGACCGGCATTCAGATCTCCGCCGGCAGCAAGGCGATCACCGCCTATACGGCGTACGTGAACGACACCATCGCGGCTGCGCAGGCAGAGGCAGCGGCGCTCATCCCCAGCGCGAAGATGCTCTCGACCTATGCGACCGTCTACGGCGGGTACGCGATGACGATTCCGGCGAACCGCGCGAAGGATCTCGTCAAGCTCGCCAGCGTCGCCGCCGTGCAGGCGAACGAGCTGCACCAGGCTGCGATCCAGGATGCCGTGTCCACTCCCACGCCGACCCCGGCGGCCACCGCTGAGCCGACTGCGACGCCGACGCCCACCCCGACGGCGACCCCGGATGCGGCAGACCCCGCGACGCCGACGGACAAGACCACCGCTGCGGTGGTCCTTCCGCCCACGACCCCGGCTCCGGATGCCGACGCCTCGACGTTCATCGGCGCAGACAAGGCCTGGGCCAGCCTCGGCGGTCGCGACAAGGCCGGTGCGGGCGTGATCGTCGGCGTCATCGACACCGGGATCTGGCCCGAGCATCCGATGCTCGCTGACAACGGCATCCCGAACCCCGGTCCGGCTCCTGCGACCGGCTGGAAGTGCCAGTTCGGCGACGGCACGGTCGGCGCGGCGTTCACCTGCAACGACAAGCTGGCCGGAGCCTACGTGTTCCTCGACACCTACCGCGCCAACGCCGGCCAGCCCGGAGCCCCCGAATACTGCACGGCGGCGTCGTGCTCGGCCCGAGACTCGGAAGGCCACGGCACCCACACCGCGACCACCGCGGCAGGCGACTACGTCACCTCGGCGCCCATCTTCGGGGTGGACCGCGGACCGGCGAGCGGCATCGCGCCGGGAGCATCGGTCATCGCGTACCGGGCTCTCGGCCCCGGCGGCGGGTACACCGGCGACCTCGTCTCCGCAATCAACCAGACCGTGCTCGACGGCGTCGATGTGATCAACTACTCGATCAGCGGCAGCTCCGACCCGTACGACGCCGCGGAGATGGCATTCCTCGGCGCCTTCTCGGCAGGAATCACGGTCAACTCCTCGGCGGGCAACTCTGGTCCGGGAGCGTCGACCGCTGACCACGCGAGCCCCTGGACGACGACGGTCGGGGCATCCACTTTCGATCGGGCCTTCACTTCGGCGCTGGTCCTGACCTCGAGCGACGGTGCGACCTACGTCAAGTCGGGCTCGACGCTGACGCAGGGCGTGACCGACGCTCCGGTCGTGCTCGCGTCGAGCGTCCCCGGCCAGACCGACGCGCTGTGCGGCACGCCGTTCCCGGCGGGATCGGTGACCGGAAAGGTCGTCGTCTGCGAGCGCGGCGGCACGGTGAACGGCACCGCGGTCGGACGCATCCAGAAGGGCTTCGACGTGCTGCAGGGCGGCGCCGTCGGAATGATCCTCTACAACCCGACGCGCCTCGGACACCGAGACGGACAACCACTTCCTGCCGGCGATCCACCTGGAGGGGCCGAACACCGATCTCCTCGCGTTCCTCGGAGCGCACACGGGCATCACCGCCACGTGGGCCGCCGGCCAGGCGACCGTCGCCCAGGGCGATGTGATGGCGGGCTTCAGCTCGCGCGGACCGATCGGCGACTGGCTCAAGCCCGACATCACCGCGCCCGGCGTCCAGATCCTCGCGGGCCACACGCCCGACGCCGACGGAGATTCCCGGGCGGCCCGGCGGGCCAGCTCTACCAGGCGATCGCGGGCACGTCGATGTCGGCCCCGCACGCGGCCGGGGTCTCGGCGCTCGTGAAGGCGGCGCATCCCACGTGGACGCCCGGTCAGATCAAGTCGGCGCTCATGACGTCGTCGGTGCAGGATGTCGTGAACCCGGACGGCTCGGCTGCGGGCGTCTTCGATCGCGGCGCCGGATCGATCCGCGCAGACCGTGCGCTCGCGCCCGTTCTGACCATCAGCGACACGGCGGCGGACTTCGCCGCGAGTGCCGGCGATGCCTTCCATCGCGTCGACCTCAACATCTCGAGCGTCTACGCGGATCCGCTTCCCGGTGCGCTGGCGACGAAGCGCACGGTGACGAACGTCAGCGGCGCCACCCAGACGTTCTCGGTGAGCGCGAAGGGTGCGGATGGCCTGCGGATCACGGTGGCGCCGGCGAAGTTCTCGCTGGAGGCGGGCAAGTCCAAGGACATCACGATCATCCTCGACGGACTCAATGCCGAGGACGGGTGGCACCAGGGCCAGATCACGATCAAGCCCGGCAAGTCGGGCCTGAACGCCGTCGTACTGCCTGTGGCCGCGAATGTGGGTGAGGCGCAGGTCTCGCTCACGCAGTCGTGCGACCCGACGACGATCGCCAAGGGCGCCACCACGACCTGCACGGTCGCGGCGGCGAACTACCTGCCGGTGCCGGTGCCGGCGAGGATCGACGTCGCGTCGAACCCTCTGCTGCAGACGAAGTCGGTCACGGCTCCGGCGACGAAGACGGTTCTCGGTGCGACGTGGAGCGGAACCCTTTCGCCCGCGATCCCGCCCACCATCACCGATGTCGCGGTGAAGCCCGGGTCGACGCCGGCGGGTGGGTACCTCCCGCTCTCGGCTTTCGGAATCAAGGCGACACCGCTGGGTGATGAGGCGTACCTGAACTTCAACGTTCCGGCGTTCCAGTACGGCGGCGAGACGTATACGTCGCTCGGCATCGTCTCCAACGGCTACCTCGTGGTCGGCGGTGCGACCCAGGCCGACGTGAGCTTCGAGCCGAACGGCATCCCGAACCCTGCGGCACCGAACAACGTGCTCGCACCGCTGTGGACCGACCTCGACCCCTCGACGGCGGCCTCGGGCGATGGTGTCAGGATCGGCACTCTGGGCGACGGCACCAACACATGGATCGTCGTCGACTGGGCGGGGGTGAAGACCTACAGCGGCAACGCGACGAACAGCGTTCGAGGCATGGATCCAGGTCGGGGCGACGGAGGGCATCTCGTTCTCCTATGGCGCTCCGGCCGTGGGTGACTCGGCGGCCGGAGTCGCCGTCGGGGCCGAGAACCGCGACGGCACGAGCGGCAAGACGCTCGCGGCCCTGCCCGCGGCGGATGACGAGGTGCTCGTCTCGACGGCGCCTCCCGCTGCCGGCGGCGTGGTGACCTTCGACTACACCCTCAAGGGCCTCGCCAAGGGGACCTGGTCGACGTGGGTGCAGCTGAAGGCCGATGCCCTTCGCACCATTCCGATGGAGCAGACGAAGATCACGGTGAAGTAGCCGCATGACGAGAGCGACGACCCGCGGCCGGCAGGCCGCGGGTCGTCGCTCATTGGTGCGCCGTGCGGCGAACCGGGCATGCGCCGGATCAGACCAGCGCGCGCACGCTCGCGTAGCCGTCGGGCAGCAGTCTCGGGCTGGGACGGGTCGCCGCCGAAGACGCGCGTCGTGCCGCCCTTCCACTGAGCCCAGCCCGGCTCGCCGTCGCGGACGAAGGCGGCGGCTGCCCCGTGGACCGCAGCGGCGAGCCCTCGGGGCGGAGCGTCGCCCGCGAGCGTCGCCACCCCGGGCGCATCGAGGCAGTCGAACCAGAACGGGACGTCGAGGCAGTGCAGCGCCCAGGTCCGGGTGGGGGAGGGCCAGGAGAACCGGTAGGCCCAGGTCGCGGCATCCCCCCGGGCATCCGCGATCCTGACGACATCGGTGCGGAACACGTGGTCGGTCACGAAGCGCCCGATCAGCGCGGCCGTCCCCTTGCGCACCTGCGGCCGGTTCGCGGCGAGGTAGGCGTGCCGCGTGGCGCGCGACAGGCCGACCCCACCGAGCGCGAGCATGGGCGGCACGAACCGCAGCGTGCCCTCGGCCCGTCCGGTGACCATCGTGAACTCGTCGTCGGTCGTGCCGAGGACGAGCGGCTTGTCGGCCCCCACCCCGCCGCGATCGAGGCGTGCGTCGACTGGGTGAGCAGGTCGCCGTCGATCGCCGGACCCCACGACAGCCCATCGTCGAGGAACGCCCGCGCGCCGGTCAGCGGTCTCTTGGGGTCGGGCCGGGTGGCGGCATCCTGCAGCTCTTTCAGGCGCTCCTCGGGGACCGACGCGAAGCCCTCCCGCGTGGGCGCAACGCCGGCGAGGCCCGCCACCTTCGCCGAAAGGGTGCGCGCCCGCTCGGCCGGCACAGACACCACGGCGGGCGACAGCGCCCACACGGCGTGGAAGAGGTGCTGCGCGGCGGGCAGTCCCAGCAGGGTCAGCACAGCGCCGCCGCCGGCTGACTGGCCCGCGATCGTCACGCGGCCGGGGTCGCCGCCGAAGGCCTCGATGTTGTCGCGCACCCACTCGAGCGCAGCGATCCAGTCGCGCACCGCACGGTTGCTCGGCGCGCCCGCGATGTGACCGAAGCCGTCGAACCCGAGGCGGTACGACACCGAGACGGTCACGATGCCGTCGCGGTTGAAAGCGCGACCGTCGTACCAGGGGCTCGCCGGCGAGCCGGCGGTGTAGCCCCCGCCGTGGATGTAGACGAGCACGGGAAGCTTCGCCTCCGGGTCGCCCGGTCTCGGCGTGAAGACGTTGACATTGAGCGTCGCATCACCCGGGATCGAGGGCTCGGGGATGAGCGTCGGCGCCCATGTCGCCTCGCTGCGCAGTGGAGCCGTACTCGAGCGCATCGCGGACGCCCTCCCACGGCTCGGGCGGCACAGGGGCGGCGAAGCGCAGCTCGCCCACGGGCGCCTGCGCAAACGGGATGCCGAGAAATGCCGCGGACGCTCCAGCACCTCCGGGATCGCCGCGCCAGAGTCCCCGCACGCGTCCGGGCGAGATCTGGACTACAGGGTGAGCGCTGTCACTCATCGTCGATGTGCTCCTTCGAGGTGAGCGGGGTCGGCAGCAACCAGCATGGCACCGGGGAACACGGATGCCCGGCATGCGCCGTGCCGGGCATCCGTCGTCCTTGCTTCGGCCGCCGTCCCCCGCTCGGGAGGCGTCCTGCTCTGCCGGCTCCCGTGGGTCAGCTCTTGACGAAGGCGAGCAGCGCTTCGGTCACCTCGGCGGCGTGGGTCAGCAGCAGCCCGTGGGGTGCGCCCTGGATCTCGACGTACGTGGCGTCGGGGAGGAGCTCCTTGAAGCGGCGTGCCGTGGCATCGATCGGCAGGATGTTGTCGGCGGTGCCATGGAGGATCAGCGCGGGCACGTCGATCTTCGGGATGTCGGCCCGGAAGTCCGTCGGCCAGGTGAGCGGGGCGGCGGCGATCGCCCAGTTGCCCGCCTGGTTGGCGATCTGCACGCTCGCGTCGAGCGCCTCCTGCGAGATACGCGAGCCGAGGTTCTCGTCGAGGTTGTAGAAGTCCTTGTAGAACGCCGTCAGATACGCCCAGCGATCCTCCGCGACCTGCGCCGCCACGCCGTCGAAGAACTCCTGGGGGCCGGCGCCGTCCGGGTTCTCGTCGGTCTTGAGCAGGAACGGCTCGAGCGACGCGAGGAAGGCGGCCTTCGCCACGCGGCCGCTGCCGTACTTCGAGATGTAGCGGGCCACCTCGCCCGTGCCCATCGAGAACCCGACGAGGATCACATCGTCGAGGTCGAGCTGGGTGAGCAGCGAGTCGAGGTCGGCCGCGAACGTGTCGTAGTCGAAGCCCGAGCCGACCTTCGTGGACGAGCCGAAGCCGCGCCGGTCGTAGGCGATCACCCGGTAGCCGGCATCCAGCAGCGCAGCGGCCTGCTTGTTCCAGGATTCGCCGTTGAGCGGGAACCCGTGGATCAGCACGACTGGCTGTCCCGACCCCTGGTCGGTGTAGAAGAGCTTGATGTCGACCGAGTTCTCGGTTCCGACGGTGATGTACGCCACAACTGCTCCAATCTGGCGGAGCGGGATGCTCCGCCCGCTCTCTGCCCCTCGACGATAGGGGTCGGCGAGCGGGCCCCGCCAGGGCTTGCGCCTCACGCGTTCATGAACACCGGATGCCGGTCCCAGCGACCGATGGCGGCGTGCGGCTCGCCCGGTCAGGCGTCGCGGCGCGCACCCTCGGACGGAGTGACGGTGAAGATGTGCGGAGCGCCGAAACCGGATGCCGCGAACGCGGCGGTGACAGCATCCGTCACCTGCTGCACGCGGTCGTGCGACACCAGGGCGATCGCCGCCCCGCCGAAGCCGCCCCCGGTCATGCGGGCGCCCACGGCGCCCACTGCCAGCGACGCCTCGACCGCGGTGTCGAGTTCGGGGACCGAGATCTCGAAGTCGTCGCGCATCGAGATGTGGGAGGCCACGAGAAGATCGCCGATCGCCTCGGGGCCCTGCTCGCGGAGCGTCTGGACGGTGTCGAGCACGCGCTGGTTCTCGGTGACGATGTGCCGCACCCGGCGGAAGGTGACGTCGTCGAGCAGCTCCTGGGCCCGGGGCAGGTCGTCCACGGTGAGGTCGCGGAGGGCCGGCACGCCCATCGTCCGGGCGCCCAGCTCGCACGACGCGCGGCGCTCGCGGTAGCCGCCCGTGGAGTGCGAGTGCTTGACCTTGGTGTCGATCACGAGCAGCTCGAGGCCGGCGGCGGCGAACCCGAGATCGACGACCTGAGCCTCCAGCGACCGGCAGTCGAGGAAGATCGCGGCGTCGGGACGCCCGAGCATCGACGACATCTGGTCCATGATCCCGGTCGGCGCGCCGACGGCCTCGTTCTCGGCCGTGCGCCCCACCTTGGCGAGGGCGACGCGGTCGAGCCCCAGGCTCCAGGTCGCATCGAGCGCCGAAGCGACGGCGCCCTCGATGGCCGCGGAGGACGACAGCCCGGCGCCGACGGGCACGTCTGAGGCGATCGCGAGGTCGACACCGGTGAGGGATGCCGCATCCGCCCCCGTCGCGCCGATCAGCGCCCAGGCGACGCCGAGCGGATACGTCGCCCACTCGGGCACGTCGTCGCGGAGCGCCGGGAAGTCGAGCTCGCTCAGTGCGACCTCGACCACCTCGTCGTCGAACGTCGAGGCGACGCGGATCCGCGCGTCGTCGCGCTCGCCGAGGGCGACGTACGTGCGGTGCTCGATCGCAAAGGGGAAGACGAACCCGTCGTTGTAGTCGGTGTGCTCGCCGATGAGGTTGACGCGGCCGGGAGCCGACCAGATTCCGGTGGGCTCGGTGCCGGTCAGCTCGGCGAAGAGGCGACGGGCCGCGGCATCCGGGGTCGATTCGTGGCTGTTCACAGCGATACTCCTTCTACGGCGTCGCGGAGGCGTGCGGCCGAGGTCTCGGGCGGGACGTCGCCGATCCAGGCGCCCATGGCAGCCTCGGAGCCGGCGAGGAACTTGAGCTTGTCGGCGGCGCGACGGGGGCTGGTCAGCTCGAGGTGCAGCCGCACCGAGTCGCGTCCGGCGTGCACGGGGGCCTGATGCCAGGCCGCGATGTACGGGGTGGGGGAGTCGTAGAGCGCGTCGACGCCCCGGAGGAGCCGCAGATAGAGAGGTGCGAGCTCGTCGCGCTCGGCATCCGTCGTCTCGGTGAAATCCGCCACGTGCCGGTGCGGCAGCAGGTGCACCTCGAGCGGCCAGCGCGCGGCGAACGGGACGAAGGCGGTCCAGTGCTCGCCCTGCAGGATCACGCGCTCGGAGCCGCGCTCGAACTCGAGGATGCGCTCGAACAGATCGGGAGCCGTGCGGTCGATCGTGTCGAGCAGTCGCGTCGTGCGCGGAGTGATGTACGGGTACGCGTAGATCTGGCCGTGCGGGTGGGGGAGGGTCACGCCGATCGCCTCGCCGCGATTCTCGAACGGGAACACCTGCTCGACGCCGGGGAGGGCCGAGAGTGCGGCGGTGCGGTCGGCCCACGCCTCGATCACGGTGCGAGCCCGCGTCGCCGACAGCGTGCCGAACGAGCCGGAGTGCTCGGGGCTGAAGCAGACGACCTCGCAGCGTCCGACGCTCGTGCGGGTGCGACCGAGGCCCGAGGGCGTCGAGATCGTCGAGACCGCGCGGCGGGTTGACCGCCGCGGGTGCGGTGCCGTGGGCCTCGGCGAGGGCGGGGCCGAACGACGGCGACTTGTTCTCGAAGACGGCGACGTCGTAGAGCGACGGGATCTCGCTCGGATTGGTCGGAGTCTGGGGAGCGAGCGGGTCGAGCTCGGCGGGGGGCAGGAAGGCGCGATTCTGCCGGGCGGCGGCGACCGAGATCCAGTCGCCGGTGAGGACGTCCAGCCGCATCGTCGCGGTCTCAGGTCGCGGATCGAGCGTGCGAGCGTCGACCGCGCGCTCTTCGCCGAGCGACGTGTCCGGGTCGTCGAAGTAGATGAGCTCGCGACCGTCGGCGAGGCGCGTGGGCCGCTTGACGACGCCGGCGCCGAGAGTGAGGGCGGGGGACGGCTGCGTCCCGTGCTCAGGCATGTTCACGTCAACATGGTAGCCGACTCGCTATGTTAGCGTCAACATACCTGAGCAGTTTCCGGTAGGACGAAGGGGGCGCCGATGGCGCGACGGGTTTCGATGGCGGATGTCGCAGCCCTGGCTGGCGTCTCGGGGCAGACGGTCTCGCGGGTCGTGAACGACAGCCCACGCGTCGACCCCGCCACCCGGGCCAAGGTGGAATCCGCGATGGAGCGCCTCGACTACCGACCGCACCGGGCGGCGCGAGCGCTGCGCACCGGCCGCACCCAGACCATCGGGCTCGTCGCCTCCACCCTCGCGACGGTCGGCAACTCCCGCATGCTGCAGGCCGTGGCCGATGCCGCCGCCGCGCGCGGCTACGCCCTCGTGGTCGTGACGCTCGGGGGAGGGTCGGACGTCGCCGCGGCCTTCGAGCGTCTGCGCGATCAGGGCGTCGACGGCGCGATCGTCCTGAATGAGGCGACGGACCTCGTGCGGGATGCCGCGACCCCGGTCGACGTCGCGCTGGTGGTGGTGGACGCGCCCTCGCGATGAGCGGTTCGGCGTCGTCGTCACCGACCATGCCGGCGGAGCGCGCATCGCGACCGAGCACCTGCTGTCGCTCGGGCACTCGAACGTCCACCATGTGCGCGGGCCCGTCGGCTCGTTCGCCGCCGGCGAGCGCGAGCGGGGATGGCGTGAGGCGCTCGCCGCCGCCGGGCTCGAGGCGCCCGGAATTCTGCAGGGGGACTGGAGCGCCGCCGCCGGCCACGTCGCCGGCGTCGCACTCGCCGCCGACCGCGGTGCCACAGCGGTCTTCTGCGCGAACGACCAGATGGCCCTCGGCGTGCTGCGGGCGTTCGCGGATGCCGGGCGACCGGCCCCGGACGGCGTGAGCATCGTCGGGTTCGACGATGTCGCGGACGCCGCCGACTACCGCCCCCCGCTCACCACGGTCCGCCAGGACTTCGACCGGCTGGGCGCGCAGGCCGTCGCGCAGCTCGTCGAGCAGATGGATGCCGGCGAGCAGCGCTTCGAGACGGTGCCCACCGCGCTCGTCGTGCGCGAGAGCACCGCGCCCGCCGTGCGCTGAGCACCGCGCCGCGCTGACCCCTCGCCCGTCCCGACGCGTTTGGGGTCGAGCGGTCAAGACACGCCGACGCCGATACTCCCGGTCGGCGTGTCTTGACCACTCGAGGAGTAGAGGCCACGGCTCAGCCCGCGGCGCGGCGTGCTTCCCAGCCCGTGCGGACCATCTCGTCGACCGAGTACCGGTTCGCCCAGTCGAGGTCGCGGGCGGCGAGCTCGCCCGTCGCGACGATCCGGTCGGGGTCGCCCGCGCGGCGCGGACCGATCTCGGGCGTGAAGTCGATGCCCGTCACGCGGGCCATCGCGTCCATGATCTGCCTGACCGACAGCCCGTTCTTCGAGCCGAGGTTGTAGGCGGCCTCCACCGGCTCGCCGGCCGCGAGGCGCTGCGCCGCCACGACGTGAGCGGCGGCGATGTCGGCGACGTGCACGTAGTCGCGCACGTTGGTGCCGTCCTCGGTGTCGTAGTCGTCGCCGTTGATCCGTGGCGTCCGGCCCTCGAGGAGCGCCTCGAACACGAGCGGGAACAGGTTGTGCGGGCTCGTGTCGTAGACGGCGGGGTCGCCGGAGCCGACCACGTTGAAGTATCGGAGCGACGTGTGCCGGAGCGGATGCTGGGACTCGGCCGTCGCGGTCGCCTGGTCGCGCAGCAGCCATTCGCCGATGAGCTTGGACTCGCCGTAGGGCGACGCGGGCCGCTTGGGGAGGTCCTCCGTCACGAGCGGCACATCGGGTGTGCCGTAGACGGCAGCGGATGACGAGAAGACGATGTGCGCGACATCCGCCGCCTGCATGGCCTCGAGCACGACGCGGGTGCCCTCGACGTTCTGCGAGTAGGTGTGCAGCGGGCGCTGCACCGAGACGCCGGCGTACTTGTAGCCGGCGACGTGGATGACGCCTTCGACGGCGTGGTCGCGCAGCGCCCGCTCGACGAGGTCGCGATCGAGGATGGTGCCGCGCACGAAGGGCACGCCCTCGGGCACGAAGCCCTCGTGGCCGCTCGACAGATCGTCGATGACGACGGGGGAGAGGTTCGCGGCCGCGAGGGCGCGAACGACGTGAGCTCCGATATAGCCGGCACCGCCGGTCACAAGCCAAGACATGGCTCCATTGTGCCGGGTCGGGGTGGGGCGGCCGACCGGGAGCGCGGTGTGCGGTGGGTGAACCCGGCAGCGGAGATCGTCGTCGGCGCGCCGCGGCATCCGGAACCCGCTCGGCGTGTTGCGTGCGAAAGCCGCTGCGGTGCACGCCACACGCGAGCGGGCCGCCCGGGAGAACTCCCGGACGGCCCGCCGGCCAGATCCGCGATCAGCGCACGGTCACCGTCACCGGCTTGGACTGCGTCGCCCCGGCCGCGTTCGCGAACTCGGCGACGTACGTGTACGTCCCGCGGGCGCGTCCGGCGATGTGCGTGACAGCCTGCTGCGCGTTCGGGGATGCCGCGACCAGTGTCTGCTGGTCGATCAGCACGCCGTTCTCGAACAGCTTGTAGCTGGTGCCGTTCGTGCCCCACCACAGGTTCGACGTGACGGTGTAGTTGCCGTCCTTGTCGGTGTTGTCGTGGGTCACGACCGGGACGGCGGGCGCGGCATCCTTCACCGTCACGGTGACCGAGGTCGTCGCCGTCGCTCCCTTCGCGTTGATGAGCTCGCCCGTGTACACGTACGTGCCGTTGGGCTTGCCCGTCACATCGACCGTGGCCACCTGGGCCTTGGGCGAGTGGGGGGTGAGCAGCGTGGTGGCGATCAGCGTGCCGTTCTCGTACAGCTTGAACACCGACCCGTTGACGCCCGACCAGAGGTTCATCGACACCGTGAAGGTGCCATCCTGCAGGCCGTTCTCCCAGCCGCTGTCGGTCGACAGCGTGCCGCGGGCGGGCTTCGCCTTGGGCGCCTCGTCGGCATACACGAGGACCGTGACGGATGCTGTCGCGATGACCCCGTCGTGGTTGACGGCCCGGACGGTCAGCGTGTGCGTGCCGGCCTTGCCCTTGAGCGCGAGCGTGGCGCCGGGTGCGACCGGCTCCCCGTCGAACGCCACGTCGAGGTTGCGGACCCCCGACTCGGGATCGGTCGCCGTGATGGCCAGCGCGAGCGAGCCGCTGTCGGGCAGGAGCGTGCCGTCGGCGGGGACTCCCGCGAGGACCGGTGCCGTGGCATCGGTCGGTCCGGTCGGCGCACCCGTCACCGCGATGCGCGGTGCCGCGGGCAGCTCCATGCCGTCGCCGAGGAAGAAGCTCGTCTGCGGCGGCTGGTTGTAGCCCGTGTTCTGCCACGCCACCGACAGCCGGTAGACCGGGTCGTGCATCAGGGTGCGGATGCGCAGGTCGGTCTCGTCGGTGGTCGAGTAGATCCGCAGCTCGCTCGAGTCGGCGCTGCGCCAGGCGATCTCCTCGCGCCAGTCGCCGAACAGGTCGGCCTGCAGGTTGGGGGTTCCCTTCGTGGAGTTGTTCGAGCGGGCGCCGGTGTCGCTCAGGATGACCTCGGAGGTCGAGGTCTCCCAGTTCCACTTCGACACCGTGGGGGTGCCCTGCGAGGTGGACGCGTCCCACGTGTGGTCGACGATCTCGCGGAGCGGGTCGCCGTCGAACCACGCGAGGAAGTTCGCCGGCGGGATGTCGGTCGAGATGAGCTCGCCGGTGGCGGACTTCAGCTGCCCGACGGGCGAGTTCCACGCGGCGCTGCCGCCGATCGCCCATCCCTCGGCCCCCTCGTGGCGCGGGTCGATGTCGCCCGATGCTGCGCGGCCGGTGTCGACCGTGGCCGGGATGCTCCAGAGCACCTTGCCGGTCGCAGCATCCCGCATGGTCGCTCCCCGGTTGCCCGAGGAGTGCATCTCCTCGTGCGCCGCGAAGACCTCGTAGCCGGGGTTCGAGGGCACGAGATCCGACACGTGGATGGCGTCCCCGTGGCCGAGGCCGGTCGAGTAGAGCAGCTCGCCGTCGTCGTCCACCGTCGCCGACCCGTAGACGATCTCGTCCTTGGAGTCGCCGTCGACGTCGGCGACCGACAGGTTGTGGTTGCCCATCCCGTAGAAGCCCTCGCTGCCCTCGTCGTTCGAGTCGAGCACCCAGCGCTGCGTCAGGTTCTCGCCGTCGAAGTCGTAGGCGGCCATGACCGCCCGCGTGTAGTACCCGCGGCTGAAGATCACGCTGGGGTGCTCTCCGTCGAGGTACGCCGTCGCGGCCAGGAACCGGTCGACGCGGTTGCCGTAGGCGTCGCCCCACGCTCCGACGTCGCCGCGGGCCGGCACGTAGTCGACCGTGTCGATCGCCGCGCCCGTCGAGCCGTCGAACACCGTGAGGTACTCGGGACCGGTCAGGACGTAGCCCGAGCTGTTGCGGTAGTCGGCGCCGGCATTGCCGATCGGCTGGCCCACGCCGTCGATCGTGCCGTCGCCGGTCTTCATCGTGACCTCCGCGCGCCCGTCCCCGTCCAGGTCGTACACCTGGAACTGCGTGTAGTGGGCGCCGGCCCGGATGTTGACGCCGAGGTCGATCCGCCACAGCCGCGTGCCGTCCAGGCGGTACGCGTCGAGGTAGACGTTGCCCGTGTAGCCGGCCTGCGAGTTGTCGTGCGAGTTGGACGGATCCCACTTGACGAACAGCTCGTACTGGCCGTCGCCGTCCACGTCTCCGACGCTCGTGTCGTTCGCCGAGTACGTGTAGGGCTGGCCGTCCTTCGTGTAGGCCGCCGCGGGCTTGTCGAGCGGCACCGAGAGGTAGGCCGCCGTGCGCACGCCGAACTCGTCGGTCTCGGTCGTCTCGACTCCGTTCAGCACCTTCGTGACGAAATAGCGGGATGCTGCGGTGCCGTCCTCGTCGAGGAGGTTCGACGAGTCGGTGATCGGCGAGCCGGTGATCCGCTTTCCGTCCCGATAGACGTGGAACGCCGTGCCGTCCGGATCGGTGCCGAGGAATCGCCAGGCGACGAGCACTCCGGAGTCGGTCTGCACGGCCGAGGGGGCGCGGTCGAGGTATTCGGCCTGGCGCTGGAGCACGGTGACCGCCTCGGTCTTCAGCTGCGCCGACGCGGCGCCCGATCCGCCCGCGCTGACGGCGACGACCGTGTAGTAGTACGGGATCGTCGTGAGCACGGTGGTGTCGGTGTAGCGGTTCGCCGGCGTGATGCCGACGAGCTCTCCGCGCTCGCCTTCGCGCTCCGAGCGGAACACGAGGTGGTACTCCGCGCCGACCGGGGCTGCCCACGACAGCTCCAGCTCGCGCTTCTCGATCCGCTCGACCGTGAGCGCGGTGGGGGCGGCCGGTGCCGAGACCGCTTCGTCGACGAGCGAGACCTCGACCGTCTTGGAGGGCACGGATTCCAGCGCCGTCTGGTCGACGGCCGTCACGTGGTACGTGTAGGCGAGGCCCACGCGTGCGCTCGTGTCGGTGTACGCCGGGGCGTCGACCGAGCCGACGAGCACCGGCTTGCTGTCGAAGGGAGACGAGCGGTAGACGTTCCAGGTGAGGCCGGGCTCGGCATCCCATTCGAGCGCGACGCTCGGGGCTGCCGGGTCGGCGTTCACGTCCGCGACCTTCAGAGCCGACCGGCCCGAGCAGGATGGGCGTGATCTCGAGCCCGTTGAGCCGGCTGCCCGCCGCGGCGCCGTACGCCTCGACGTTCAGCTGGCCGTCGGTCACGAGGAACGGCCCGCGCAGCGTCTCGTTGACGGCTGCCCGCCCCGCGTTGCCGGTGCCGGCCTCTTTGCCCTCGATGCGGAAGCTCGTCTTGCTGGAGCCGATCCAGTCGCCCGAGTAGGTCTTGACCGAGTACGTGCCGTTGGGCACGTCGAGGGCGAACGTCGAGCTGTCGCCGGGCAGCACGAAGTCGCGGATCAGGTCGTTCGACCCCTCCGCCGCGCCGCGGTCACGGCCGGCTGCGGCCGGAAGGATGTTCGTGAAGCCGTAGCCGCGCTCCTTCGTGTAGCCGCGGTCGGGGGTGACCTCGGTGTAGCCCGGCATGAGCGGGTTGCCCGCGAGCTGGAAGTCGTACTTGTAGAGCGCCTGCTTGGTGGTGAAGGTCACGGCGGCGCTCGGCTCGGACTCGCCGCGGCCGTTCACCGCGACGACCTGGTACCGATAGCCGGTGCCTTCGGCCAGGCCCTGAACGATCGAGCTCGTCTGCGTGACCATGCCGACGAGGCTCCACTCCGGCTCGGGGTCGGCGACGGCCTGGCGGTAGATCTTGTAGATGTCGGCCGTCGGCGAGGCATCCCACTGCAGGGTCGCGCCGCCGTTGCTGATGGCGCCGGCGACGACGTGCTGCGGTGCTGGCGGCACAGCGGCGGGCGGCTCGATGTCGGCGACCTCGGCCGCGAGCGGGTCGTCGAGGGCCGCGACTCCCTGGGCGACGAGGCGCGCCATCTGGATCGCGCCGTACTCCTGGAAGTGCGTGTCATCGACCGTGCCGGCCGGACGCTGCGGGAAGACGCCCGGATCGACGTGCAGGAACACCGCCTTCGCGGCCTCCGGTCCGATCTGGTCGAGGTAGGCACGGCTCGAGGCCGAGAGGTCGACGAGGTCGACTCCCTCCTCGACGGCGAGCTCGGTCATCTTCGCGACGTACTCGGGGAAGCTCACGTTGAACAGGCCGGTCGCCGGGTCGAACGAGCGGCGCGAGACGGGAGTGACGAGGATCGGGGTCGCGCCGCGCTGGCGGGCGCCCTCGACGTAGACGCGCAGGTACTCCTTGTAGTCCTCCGGGCTCGCGTAGCGGTCGTCGACGCCCTGGGTCGCGTCGTTGTGGCCGAACTGCACGAAGAGGTAATCCCCTGGGCGGATGCCGCGCAGCACCTCGTCGAGACGCCCCTGGGTGATGAAGTTCTTGGAGGAGCGCCCGCCGATGGCGTGGTTGGCGAAGGCGATGTCGTCGGCGAAGAACCGGTCGATCATCTGCCCCCAGCCGGCCTGCGGCGCGTACGCGGTCGGGTCGTAGGTCTGCACCGTCGAGTCGCCCGTGATGTAGGCGGTCGTGATGGCACCTGCCACCCGAGCGGGAAGCCGGGTGATCGTGACGGCGTTGAGCGCGGCGGCTCCGCCTGCGATCTCGAGCGTGAGCCGACCGTCCACGAGCGCGATCGGGAAGGCCATCTGCAGGTACGAGCCCGCAGCCTGGGGGTTGGCGAGCACCTTGGCGATGCTCTCGGCCGTGACCGTCGTCGTCGTGGCGGACTGCTGGTCGCCGGCGATCAGCTGGACAGAGTAGTCCCCGGCGCCGAGCTCGACCTCGAAGGTCGCGCCGTCGGCGGCGACGAAGTCCTCGCGAAGCGCATCCCCGGTGTCGCGGTTGACATCGGCGGCGGGATTCGCGGGGGCCTTCGAGAAGCCGTAGCCCCACTCCGCGTCGAAGGCGGTGGCGCTCGTGACGGGCAGGGCGCCCTCGGCGAGGTCACCGGTGCCGAAGTCGAACGTCACGACGTCACCCTGCGGGAGCGGTGCCGGCGCCACATAGGAGGGGGAGTCGACCGTGGCGGCCGCGCCCGACCCTGCCGCGTTGCGTGCGGTGACGCGGTACGTCCACTCCTGGGCGGTGTCGGCATCCGGATCGGTGTATCCCGGAGCCGAGAGGGTCGCGAGATCGGTGAATGCGCCCGCGCCCTTGGCGCTGCGCTCGACGAGGTAGTCCGCGGCGTTGGGCGTGGCGGCCCAGGTGAGCTCGACACCGGCGCTCGTGACCCGCGTCACGGCGAGACCCTCGACTGCGCCAGGGACCGCGAGACGGGGGATCTCTCCGCTGCGCACAGGCTCGCTCGGAGCCGAGGCGCGGCCGTACGAGCTCGTGCCGACGACGCGGTAGGCGTACGACACGCCGACCTGCACCGAGCCGTCCGTGAAGGTCGTGCCCGTGACACCCTCGCCGACCGCGGAGAAGGGGCCGGGCTGGTCGCCGGTGACGACCGCGCGCTCGATGTCGTACGCGGCTGCGCCGTCGGCGGCCGTCCAGGTGAGGTCGACCCCGTTGTAGGCGACGCGGTTCACCGTGAGCCCGGCGGGGGTCGCCGGCACGACAGGCGCGACGACGAGACCGTTGACGAAGGCGCCCAGGCCCGAGCCGGTGAAGCCGATCGTCAGCTGCCCGTCGGCGACGACGGTGCGGAAGGTCGCGGTGGTGCTGGTGCCGCGCGCGGTGGTCTGCCGCGTCTGCGCGGCGCCTTCGAGGGTCACGGTCGCGTTGGTTCCGGATGCTGTCGTCAGCGAGTCGCCGATCGTCACGGTGACGTCGTACTCGCCGTCGGCGAGGTCGACGTTGAAGCCCCAGTGGTGCCCGCGACGAAGTCCTCGGCGAGCGGATCGGCGGGCGTGCGACTCCCCGCGCGGTAGCGGTCGAACAGTGTGACGCCCGGCGGGGACGGTGACGCCCCAGCCCGCCTGCGCCGTGTAGAGCGAGGTCGTCAGCGCCTGCTGGTAGCCGGTGGCGACCGGACTCGTGGCGGTGCCGAAGTCGAAGCGGTACGCGCCATCGGCCGCCGGCTCGATCGCGGCTGCCGGCGTCGTCGTCAGCAGCGCGCCGACGACTGCTGCGCTCGTGGCGGCGGCGAGGGCTGCGCGCCAGCGGGAGCGGCGAGCGGGACGGGGACGGCGACCGGTGGGGTCGTTCGCAAGATGCACGGTTCCTCCTTGGGCATCACTGACAAAGGGGTGCGCGGCGGCCGTCGCAGCTTCGCGACGGACTTCACGCTGAACCGGCTCGTACGGACTCGGGCCAGATCGACCGGAACGTGGAAAACGCATTCCGGGGTGTTCGAAGCGATCCTGGCATGGCGCGCGAGGATCATGCAAGCAATCGATAAAACGTTTCAGAATTTGTTGGGATGCCTTGCGCGATGGTGACGATGTGGGTTACCGTGAGATCGGAAATCGCTTTCCCACCACCTCCTGGAGTGTCTCGCACATGCGCTCACCAGGCTGCTTCCGGCATCCGGAAGCCCTCGACCTCGCCGTCGGCGTGTATACGGACCGCGCCGGCGGCGAGCCCCATTCCAGCTGGCCCGGGGCATCGCCGCCGGGCGGAATCCCTGCCTGACCTGCGGGGAAGCGCGGACCGGCTAGGGTGTAAAACGTTTCACGACGACGAGGACGGCGATGACGAGACGAGTGGGCATCAAGGACGTGGCGGCGCGCGCCGGCGTGTCGATGAGCTCGGTCTCGAATGCGCTGAATCGGCCCGAGCGGGTCGGCGACGACATCGTCGAACGCGTGCGAGCAGCTGTCGACGAACTCGGCTACGTGCCGCTCCAGGCCGCGCAGCAGCTGCGCATCGGGCGCAGCGGGCTGCTCGGCATGACGGTCATCAACATCACGAACCCCTTCTTCGCGGATCTCGTCAGTGGAGCCGAGGACGCCGCCGGCACCGGCGTGCGCGTGCTCGTGGGCAACAGCGACGATGACGAGGAGAAAGAGCGGGAGTACTTCCGGCTCTTCGAGCGCGTCCAGGTCGAAGGCGCTCTGGTCTCGCCGTTCGGCGCGGACGGCGAGCGGCTCGCGCGGCGGCTGGCGCGCAGCATCCCGGTCGTCCTCGTCGATCGCGTCGATGATCAGGGCGTGCTCGATTCGGTGTCGTTCGACGACGTGGCGGGCGGTCGCATGGCCGCCGAGCACCTCATCTCACTGGGACGCAGCCGGCTCGCGTTCCTCGGCGCGCGCGAAGAGGTCCGGCAGGTGCGCGAGCGGCTCGAAGGCGTCCGCCAGGCGGTCGAGGACCATCCCGGCGTCAGCCTCGAGCTGATGTGGAGCCAGCGGACGACCCTGGATCGCGGCGTGTCCATGGGCGCCAGGATCGCGGAGCGTCCCGAGGGCGAGCGTCCGGATGGGGTCGTGACGACCAATGACCATCTGGCCTGCGGCGTGGTGCACGGCCTCCTGCGCGGCGGGGTGCGGGTGCCCGAGGACGTCGCGGTGGTGGGGTACGACGACATCGAGTTCGCCGCCGTCGCCGCGGTGCCGCTGACCTCGGTGCGCCAGCCGGCGCGCGAGATGGGCCGTGCCGCTGGACTTCGCCTCATGCAGCTGATCTCGGGCGAGGTGCAGGCGTCGGGTCATGCGATCCGGTTCGACCCTGAGCTCACCGTGCGCGCGTCCACCGTCGGGTACAGCTGAGGCCCGACGGCGGAACGCGCGGGGCTCTACGGCGTCCGGAGCGCGCCGTTGCGGCGGTGCGGCAGTCGCGCGAGCGATGCGTCGCGCAGCACCTCGGGGAGCAGCGCCTCGGGCGCATCCTGGAAGACGAGCGGCCGGAGGAACCGGCGGATCGCCGTCGCGCCGACCGACGTGTGCAGCGACGTCGTGGCGGGCCACGGGCCTCCGTGCTGCTGCGACCAGGTGACCGCGACGCCCGTCGGCCAGCCGGCGAACAGCACGCGTCCCGCCTTGAGCTGCAGCACCGACGAGGACGTCGGCGACGTCGTCGCCGGGCTGGGAGTGCAGCGTCGCCGTGAGGCTTCCGGGCACGGCCTCGAGCGCACGCTGCAGATCGTCGGCCCCGTCGTAGCGCACGAGGAGCGTCACGGGTCCGAAGCACTCCTCCAGCAGCACGTCGGGCCGGTCGGCGACGGCCGAGGCATCCGTCGCGAGGACGACGGGCTCCGCGGCGGTGTCCTTGGCGGACTGCGAACCGGCGATGATCTCGACCGAGGGGTCCGCCACGAGCCGGTCGATCCCCTCGGGGAAGGCCGCCGTGATCCGATCGGTCAGCAGCGGTCCGCCGACGGCTCCGGCAGCGTGGGCCGCGACGGCGGCCTCGAAGCCGGCGCCCCGCGGAATGAAGACCACGCCCGGCTTGGTGCAGAACTGGCCGACGCCCAGCGTGAACGAGCCGACGAGGCCCTTCGCCAGCTCGTCTCCGCGCTCGGCCGCCGCGGCGGGCGTCACGACGACGGGGTTCACGCTTCCGAGCTCGCCGTAGAACGGGATCGGGTCGGGCCGGCCGCTCGCCAGGTCGAAGAGGGCGCGGCCCCCGCCGAGCGATCCGGTGAAGCCTGCGGCCTGGACGACGGGATGCTGCACCAGGGCGTTGCCGGCATCCCTCCCCTCGATGAGCGCGAGCGAGCCGGCAGGAGCGCCCGCCGCTTCGAGAGCAGCCGCGACGATCTCGGCGGTGCGGCGCGAGAGCTCGGGATGCCCGGAGTGCGCCTTGACGATGACGGGGCAGCCGGCCGCGAGAGCGGACGCGGTGTCGCCGCCCGCCACCGAGAACGCGAACGGGAAGTTCGACGCCGAGAACACCGCGACCGGCCCCACGGGAATCAGCAGGCGGCGCAGCTCGGGCCGCGGCGGGGTCGCCGAAGCGTCGGCGTCGTCGATGGTCAGCTCGAGGTAGGAGCCCTCCTCGACCACGCTCGCGAACAGGCGGAGCTGTCCGGTGGTGCGACCGACCTCGCCGCGCAGTCGCGCCGTTCCGAGCCGCGTCTCGCGGTCGGCGATCTCGACGAGCTCGTCCGCCGATGCGTCGAGGGCGTCAGCGGCCGCGCGCAGCCAGCTCGCGCGCTCCGCTGCGGTCGAGGCGCGCCAGACCGGCGCCGCGGCGGCTGCCGCTTGCGCGAATTCTTCGAGCTCGGCGTCGGTCGTGAAGTGAGCGGTGATCGTGGTCATGTGTCGATTCCCTCCAGGGAGATCAGTGAAAGTCAGCGGAAGCGGATGCCGAGCCCCAGGTGCGGGACGACGGTGAGCCGCCCGTCGGCGATGCGCACCGGGCTCTCGTCGGCGAGGGCGCCGAGAGCGCCGAAGCCGGCATCCTCGACGTCTTCGGCGAGCGGCGGGGTGACGCCGGGCACGTCGGGGAGCGTCAGCGCGAGCTGTCCGGAGAGCTCGGGCAGCAGATGCGGATGGAGCGGCACGCGATGCTCGGCGGCCAGAGCCGCGATGCGCCGGAACGGGGTGATGCCGCCGACCCGGACGATGTTCGGCTGGACGATGTGCGCGGCGCCCGCCTCGAGGAACTCCCGGAAGCGGTGCACGGTGTGCAGGTTCTCGCCCACGGCGATCGGCACCTGGATGCGGCGCGCGAGCTCGGTGTGCCCGGTGAGGTCGTCCGAGCGCAGCGGCTCTTCGATCCACGCGAGGTCGAACGGGGCAAGGGCCTCGATCGACTGCACGGCGCGCTCGAGGTGCCACCGCTGGTTCGCGTCGATCATGAGACCGCGATCGGGTCCGAGCAGGTCGCGGACGGCGCGGACGCGCTCCACGTCTTCGGCGAGGTCGGCCTTGCCGACCTTGATCTTCACGGCGCTGAACCCGGCGGCGATCCACCGCGAGACCTGCGCGAGCAGCTCGTCGAGCGAGTAGTGCAGGTTGACGCCGCTGCCGTATGCGGTCACGGCGTCGCGCTCGCGGCCGAGATGATCGGTGATCGACGTGCCGGCCGCGCGGGCCGCGGCATCCCACAGCGCAAGATCGAGTCCCGCGATCCCGATCGTGGTGACCCCGCCGCCGCCCGCTTCGTGGACGTGCGCCCAGACGTCGTCCCAGAGCTCCTCCGGGTCAGCGGTGCGCCCGGCGGCGAACGGCGCGATGTCGTGGTTCAGGTGTGCGAGCACGGCCTCGGCGCCGATCTGGGGAGTCCACGAGAAGCCCCAGCCCTCTGCGCCGTCCGAGCGCACGACGTGCGTCGCGATGACGCCGACCGTCGTGACATCGGATGCCCACGGCCGCGTGAGCGGCACGCGCACGAGCCGCGCGTCGAATGCCTCGATCGTGGTCACACAAGCGCCCTTCCCGCGTCGAGGATACCCGGCGAGCCGCTGCTTCCTGCTCCGGAGTCGGGTCGACGAGCGGCGGGCGCACTCCGCCGACGGGAAGGCCGCCGAGTCGCAGGCCCGCCTTGATGAGCGATACGCCGAAACCGGGCGTCTCGTCGCGCAGCCGCACGAGCGGCGCGTAGAAGCCGTCGAGCAGTGCGAGGCGCCGGTCCTCGTCGCCGTCGACATACGCGCGGTAGTAGGCGTTGGCGATCTCGGGCGCCATCGCGAAGGCGGCGGACGAGTACAGCGGGATGCCGATGCCGCGGTAGGCGGCCTGCGTGAGCTCGGCGGTGAGGAGTCCGTTGAAGAACGCCAGCGTCGCGGCCTGTCTCGGCGACGGCCCGCACGATCAGCTGGGCGGCGCCGATGTCGCCGACGCCGTCCTTGAAGCCGACGACCTTCGGGTTCGCGGCGAGCCTGCGCACGGTGTCGACCGAGTACTGCGCGTTGCCGCGGTGGTACACGACGACCGGGAGCGGCGATGCGTCGGCGATCGCCTCGACGTACGCAGCGAGCCCGGCCTGCGGTCCGCTCACGAGGTAGGGCGGCAGCACGAGCAGCGCGTCCGCTCCCGCGTCGGCGGCCGACCGGGCGACCTCGAGGGCGTGCCCGAGCGGGCCGCCGGCTCCGGCGACCACGGGGACCCTGCCGTCGACGGCCTCGACGGTCGCGCGCACCACGGTCTGCAACTTCGGTCGCCGACAGGGCGTGGAACTCGCCTGTTCCGCACGCGGGGAAGACCCCGCCCGGCGAGTGCTCGAGCGCCCGGTCGAGGTGCTGCTCGAGGACGTCCGAGTCGACGCGGCCCTGCGCGTCGAAAGGGGTCACAGGGAAGAAGAGAATGCCGTCGAACTTCACGCCGCCGACTCCTTTCGTGCCTCGGCGAACTCCAGTTCGGAGCGCCAATCGTGTCGTGGTCGCCAGCCGAGCAGGCGCTTCGCCTTCGCGTTCGAGAAGGCGGGCGAGGTGCCCGTGAGGACGGATGCCGCTTCCGCGGTCCCCGGGTGGAACCGGGGGATGAGCTCGGCGAGCGGCTCGCGAGCGAGCGCATCGTCGGCGCTCACGAAGAACACCTCGCCGTTGGGGATGGCGGGCAGGGCGTCGAGCAGCGCGTCGGCGAAGGTCGCGACATCGCGCGCATCGACGTAGTTGAAGATCGCCGGGGCCGACAGCGCGGGGTCGTCGAGCCGATCGCGGACCGTGTGGCCCTGCTGCGTCGGCGCACCCGCCCACTCCTCGGGCGCGATGACGTAGCACGGCCGGAATGCCGCGAACCGGGTGGCATCGCCCGCCTGTCGGGCGAGCATCGCGATCGACTGCTCGATGACCAGCTTCGACAGCGCGTAGGCGTTCCATGGCCGGGCCGGCGTCTCTTCGTCCAGCGGGAACCGCTCGGGAATCCAGCCGGTCGGAGCGCCGTAGCCGAGCACGGTCGGGCTCGATGCGGCGATGACCTTCGGGATGCCCGCCGCCACCGCGCCGCCGAGCACCGAGATGGCGAGCCCGGTGTTGGTGCGCATGATGACGTCCTCGGGCGCGCTGAACGGGCACGGCGATCGCCGCGAGGTGGATGAGCGCGTCGGCCCGGGCCTCGGCGATGGCACGGGCCGCGGCATCCGCGTCCGAGAGATCCACCGCGATCTGCTCGGCGCCGGCGAGCTCGGGAGCATCCGACAGGTCGCGGTCGAGCGACACGAGGTCGTGACCGGCGTCGCCGAGCCCCCTGACGAGGCTGCGGCCCAGCCGCCCTGCGCCGCCGGTGACGATGATGCGGCTCATACTCGGGCTCTCTCGAGCAGCGGGATGCCGAGCTCGGCGACCTCGACCGGCAGCCCGGTCTCGAGCGACCTGTTGCCGGCGATGCCGACGGCGATCGACTGCACGCCGTCCCGCCAGTCCGCGGGACGCCCCAGCGGGTCGTCGCCGGGACCGACGAACACGTCCGACAGCAGCAGCGCGTCGCCGCCGCCGTGACCGCCCGCCTGTCCGTCGATGGGCACCTCGACGGGCAGCTCCCAGTGTCGCTGGAGGAGCAGCCGCTCGCCCTCGGGGCGGAGCGATCCGGCTGTGCCTGCGTCGACCGCGCTCGGGTCGAGCACGGGGTGCAGGCCCTCGTCGGCGAGGACGGCGCCGCGCTCGACGACCTCGAGCTCGACGCGTCCTTCGGTGCCGTTGACCGCGACCCGGTAGCCCTCCCACGGCGCGTGGGCGTTCAGCGAATAGCTGAGGGTGGCCCCGTTGGCGTAGTCGACGACGAGGGCGAGGTTGTCCTCGATCGTGATGCCCTCGCTGAAGACGTCGCGATCGCGCAGGTAGCCGTCGTGCTGCTCGGCGTCGAGGTAGAGCGCTTTGAGGCGCTCGTCCGAGCGCAGATCCAGCTCGAACGGGTCTGCGCCGTCGTGCGTGCCGCGGGCGGGACGGTTGCCGATGCCGCGGGCCGCCGCGTTCTCGGCGCCGTAGAAGCGCAGCCCTCCCGACGCGAAGACCCGGCGCGGGGTGGAGCGGATCCACCAGTTCACGAGGTCGAAGTGGTGGCTCGCCTTGTGGATCAGCAGGCCGCCGGAGTTGCTCTTCTCGCGGTGCCAGCGGCGGAAGTAGTCGGCGCCGTGCTTGGTGTCGAGCATCCACGAGAAGTCGATCGAGGTGACCTGCCCGATGAGGCCGTCCTGGATGACCTGGCGCAGCGCGCTGTTGCGGGGCGAGTACCGGTAGTTGAAGGTCAGCACGACCTCGCGGCCGGTGCGCTCGACGGCGTCCTCGATGGCGGCTGCGCTCGCCGCGTCGATCGTCAGCGGCTTCTCGACGACCACGTCGGCACCCGCCTCGAGCGCCCGCACGATGAGCGGCGCGTGCTGGTCGTCGCGCGCGCAGATGACGACGCGATCGACCTTCTCGGCCGTGATCATCTCTTCGAGCTGGTCGGGCGACCAGGTGGTCGGCGCCGGCAGTCCGCGTTCCTTCACGCGGTCGACGTAGAACGCCGTCCGCACGGGGTTGGGCTCGCAGATCGCGACGAGCACCGCCCGGTCGGCGTACGTGCTCGTGATCGCATCGACGTACATGTGCGAGCGGTGTCCCGCCCCGACGACGGCGTACCGGCGCTGGCTCATCAATGGCTCCTTCGATGGGGAAACGTTTTCAGGAAACGTTTTCTCAGGCTATCACGGGGCTGAGAACGTGTCACCGGGTGCGGTGCCGTCCGCCATCGGCGCCGCGGCAACACGGGAAACTGGTCAGGCTCAATCCGCACTTCCCGGCCGTCTCGGGGTCCGACATGCCGGCTGGTCCTGAGTTCTTCCGGGCGCACTCCTCGCGGTGCAGGCGCGGCCATCGTCTCGGCGACCGCGCACGCGACGGTTCAGCGGGAACGGGCCCGGTGCTCCCGCGCAGGACGACGTCGGGTGCGAGACGGACGGCTCCGGATGCTTCGCCCCCGGTCAGCGCGGCGTTCATCGCCCGCCACGCCAGCGTGCCGAGCTCGGCCGCGGGCACCGAGGCGGTCGTCAGCGGGGGAGAGGTGTACCGCGCGAACGGGATGTCGTCGAAGCCCGTGATCGACAGGTCGTGGGGCACGCGCACGCCGCGGTCGGAGAGGGCCGAGAGCAGCCCCATCGCGACGAGGTCGTTGAACGCCAGCACTCCCGTCGCCCCGGTCGCGAGGACCGCGTCGGCCGCGGCGGCGCCGCTGTCGAAGTCGACGCCTGATTCGAGTCGGGAGAGCTCCACGTCGGGATGCGCGGCGCGGAACTCGGCGAGAGCATCGAGGCGGGCCGCGTTCGAGGCGCTGCCGGCGACGCCCGAAAGGTAGACGAGCCGCCGGTGACCGAGCGCGTGCAGATGGTCGGCGAGGCCGCGAAGCGCCGTGCCGTAGTCCGCCGCGATGCTCGGGGCGGCGTCGATCGAGCGGTTCACCAGCACGACCGGCTCGACGAGCGGCAGCAGCGCGGCGAGCTCGTCGTCGGGCATGCGGGGCGCGCAGAGGATGAGCCCGTCGGTCCGCCGCCGGGTCTCGACGGCGAGCAGCCGCTCCTCGGCGACCTGCTCGGCGGAGTCGGCGATGAGCACGTGGTAGCCGTCGGCCGCCGCGGCTCGGCTGAGGCCGCGGAGCACCGCCTGGAAGGTCGGGTTGCCGAGATCGGGCACCACCACCGCGACCGTCTGGGTGCGTCCCAGCACGAGGCTGCGTGCGAGCGGACTCGCCGCGTAGCCGAGCTCGAGCGCCGACGGTCCGCACCCGCTCGGCGAGCGCCGGGTCGACGGTCGGGTTGTCGTTCATCACGCGCGAGACGGTGGCGAGTGACACCCCCGCGTGCTTGGCGACCTCGGTGATCGTCGCCGGCTTCCCGTTCGAACGCGCCACGGCACCCCCTGAGTGGACCGGCGATCCGCAGCCGCGGATCCTTGGCCATACTAGCGAGAAAGCGTTTTATGAGAGGGTGAGCGGATGCCGGGATCCGAAGCCGACCGCACCGAGAAGCGCGCGCGACTCCACGCCGTGCGTGAGGCGGCGCGGGCCGACGCCCTCCTTCTGACCTCGCACGAGGCCGTCTCGTGGTACCTCGAGGGCATCCGCTCGCACGTGTCGCTCGCCGGTCCGCCGGTCGCCGCGGTGCGCGTCGACCGCGACGGCGACACGCTGTTCGTCGCCGACAACGAGGCCGACCGGCTCCTCGCGGAGGAGCTGCTGCCGAGCGACGCGGCACGCGTCGTGCGGGTCCCGTGGCTCACTCCGCCGGCCGAGGCGGCCGCGGCCGCCGGCGACGGCGGTTGCCGAGGCATCCGTCGCTCCGGCCCTTCGAGCGGCCCGCGCGAGCCTGCTCCCCGCCGAGCGCGACCGCTATCGCGCGCTCGGTCGCGACGCCGCCGAGGCGATGACGGATGCCGCTGCCGACGCCCGGCCCGAGCACAGCGAGCGCGCGATCGCCGCCGACCTCGGCGCACCGCCTCGTCGCACGGGGCATCGACCCGCTGGTGATCCTCGTCGCGGGGCAGTCTCGGCTCGCTCACCGGCACCCTCTGCCGACGGATGCCGCGCTCGGCCGCCGCGCGATGCTCGTCGTCTGCGGGCGCCGGCACGGGACTCATCGCCAACGTCACGCGCTGGGTCGGGGCATCCGATCCCGGCGAAGACGCGATCCTGCGCGTCGAGGCGGCCTTCTTCGACGCCACGCGCCCGGGTGCGCGTCTGGACGAGGTCTTCGGTGCCGGCACCCGCGCGTACGGAGCGCAGGGCTTCGCCCCCGATGAATGGCGCCGCCACCACCAGGGCGGCCCCACGGGGTACGCGGGCCGCGATCCCCGCGCGACTCCGTCGACCGACGACCTCGTCCAGCGAGCACCACGCCTTCGCCTGGAACCCCAGCGCGCCCGGCGTCAAGGTCGAAGACACGGTGCTCACCACGAGCGCCGGGATCGAGGTGCTCACCGTCGATCCGCGGTGGCCGACCGTGCGCGTCGGCGCGCTCGACCGCCCCGCGACCCGGCCGTACTGACCCACCGGCGCTCGCGAGACGTTCCTTCGCCGCCGGGACGCGGCGCCCTCGCGCCTCGGGGGCGCCGCAGCTTCGCGCCCGGGGGATGCCGGACCTTCGCGCCCGAGGATGCCGACCCTTCTTTCCGGTCGAGTAGCCAAAACACGCCGACCGAGAGCTGCCGCGTCGGCGTGTCTTGACCACTCGAGCGGAATTCACGCTCGCGAACGCCGCCTGGTACCCCCGGCCACCGCTCGCACCCGTCGATCCCCTCCCCGTCGAGTGGTCAAGACACGCCGACCGCCTCGCGCCGCGTCGGCGTGTCTTGGCTACTCGAGCGGGATTCCCGGCCTCTCGAAGCGCAGCGCTCGGTACCATGGAATCATGGCCCAGAAAGCGCTTACCCGCGCAACAGACGTCATCGACGGCGCGCATCCCACGCGGTCGGTCCTGCGGCTGCTGCTGCGCCGCCCCGGGCGCATGACGGTGGCGGTGCTGCGCGTTCGCGCTCAAGGAGATCCCGCTGTGGTTCCTGCCGGTGGTGACGGCCGCGATCATCGACATCGTCGCCGACGGCGGCGAGGTGTCGGCGGTGCTCGGCTGGCTCGCGATCGCCGTGGTGCTTCTGGTGCAGAACTATCCCAACCACATCCTCTACACGCGCAGCTTCATGACCGTGGTGCGCGACACCGGCGCCGACCTCCGCAACGCCCTCGCCGCTCGCCTGCAGAGCCTGTCGATCGGGTACCACACGCGCGTCAGCGCCTCGCTCGTGCAGAGCAAGGTCGTCCGCGACGTCGAGAACGTCGAGCTCATGCTGCAGCAGGTGACCCACCCGCTGCTCTCGTCGTTCATGGTGCTGATCGGCGCGATCGCCATGACGGCCATCGCCGTGCCCGCCTTCCTGCCCGGTCTACGCGCTCGCCGTCCCGATCGCGATCGGCCTGCGCGCCAGCCTGCGCCGGCGCACCGAGGCGCGCAACGCCGTCTTCCGTCGCGAGATGGAGGGCCTCGCGGCCCGCGTCGGCGAGATGGCGTCGCTCATTCCCGTGACGCGCGCGCACGGGCTCGAGCAGACCGCGGTCACGCGCGTGGCGTCCGGCGCCGACGGCGTCCGCAAGGCGGGACTGCACCTCGACATGCTCAACGGGCACGTCGCCTCGATCTCGTGGGTCACGATGCAGCTGCTGGGAGTGGGATGCCTCGTCCTCGCGGCCGTCTTCTCGCTGACCGGGTTCCTCCCCATCACGCCCGGCCAGGTCGTGCTGCTCTCGACCTACTTCGCGCTGCTGACCCAGGGCCTCACCCAGCTGCTCATGCTGATCCCCGTCGGGGCTCGCGGCATCGAGTCGGTCCGCTCGATGGCCGAGGTGCTCCAGGAGCCCGACCTCGAGCACAACGAGGGCAAGCGCCCCGTCGACCGCGTCGAGGGACGCATCACGCTCGAGGGCGTGACGCACCGGTATCCGGATGCCGAGGCCGACGCCCTGCGCGACGTCGACCTCGACATCTCCCCGGGAGAGACCGTCGCCTTCGTCGGCTCGTCCGGCTCGGGCAAGTCGACGCTCCTCAACCTGGTGCTCGGGTTCGTCCGCCCGAGCGGCGGGCGCATCCTGCTCGACGGCGCCGACATGCAGCAGCTCGACCTGCGCACCGTGCGCCGCTCGGTGTCGGTCGTGCCGCAGGAGTCGGTGCTGTTCGAGGGCACGATCCGCGACAACGTCGCCTACGGCCTGCCGGCCGCATCCGACGACGTCGTGCGAGAGGCTCTGCGCGCGGCGAACGCGCTCGAGTTCGTCGATGCGCAGTCCCGGGGATGGGACACCGTCGTGGGCGAGCGCGGCGCGCGGCTCTCGGGCGGGCAGCGCCAGCGACTCGCGATCGCCCGCGCGCTCGTGCGCGATCCGCGCATCCTGCTGCTCGACGAGGCGACCAGCGCACTCGACCCCGAATCCGAGGAGCTCGTGAAGGACGCGCTCGGCCGGCTCATGAAGGGACGCACGACCCTCGTGGTCGCGCACCGGCTCTCGACGATCCGCCAGGCCGACCGCATCGTCGTGCTCGAGCAGGGCCGGATCGTCGAGCAGGGCTCGCACGACGAGCTGCTGAGCGCAGAACGGCCGCTACGCGACGCTGCACACCACGCAGGTCGGTTGACATTCACGGGTCGAACGACGTCTGGATAGCGCTTTCCCACGCGAGCCTCTACGATGAAGGAGCCCTCTCGACCCGGAGACCCCATGCACTTCGAGCCCGGCGACCCCGGCCGCCTCGTCCTTCGGGACGCCGGCACGGTCCTCGCCGAATACGTCTATGAGCCCGGCGAGCCGCAGCTCGAGTCGCCGCGGCCCTACCTGCTGCTGCGCACGCGCGACGGCCAGCGACGTCACCGCCTATCGGCCGGACGACCACGTCTGGCACAAGGGCCTCTCGCTCGCCCTGCCGGTCGTCGGGCCGCACAACTTCTGGGGCGGTCCGACCTATGTCCGCGGCGAGGGCTACGTGCAGCTCCCGAACAACGGCGCCCAGGTCCACACCTCGTTCGCGGCATCCGACACCCCCGTCGCCGAAGCGGCAGGCGGCATCGCTCGCCTCGACGAGCGCCTCGACTGGGTCACTCAGCAGGGCGACCTCGTGCTCCGCGAGGCCCGCACGATCACGGCTCGCCTGCTCTCGGACGACGCGTGGGCGCTCACCTGGCGAAGCGCGCTTCGCAATGAATCGACGGATGCTGTCGCCTTCGGCTCGCCGACCACGAAGGGCCGCGAGAACGCCGGGTACGCGGGCCTCTTCTGGCGCGGACCCGCCGAGTTCACCGGCGGCGCGATCCTCGGGCCGGACGGCGAGGTGGGCGACACGGCACGCGGCGGCCGGGACCGTGGCTCGCGTTCGTCGCTCCCGACGAGTCCGCCGGCGTCCTCGTGCTCGACGCGAGCGAAGCCGAGAACCCGTGGTTCGCGCGCAGCGACGAGTATGCGGGACTGAACCCCGCCCCGTTCTTCTTCGACGAGACGGTCCTCGCTCCCGGCGAGACCCTCGTCCTCGCCGCCGCGTTCGTCATCGGCGGAGCCGACGTCGCGCGCTTCGCCCCCACGAGCGGCGCGAACCTCGTCGCCGAGCTGCGCGCCCAGCCATTGCCGGCGGACGAGCACACCCCGGAGACGGAGCCAGACCGATGACCGACACCCTCCGCTGCGCCATCGTCGGGACGGGCGCCATCGCGCACTTCCACGCTCGTTCCATCGAGGCCAGCACCCAGGCCCGACTCGTCGCCGTCACCGATCTGTCGCGTCCCGCCGCCGATCGGTTCGCCGCGCAGTGGGGAGACCCCGCCGTCTACGACACCCTGGACGACCTGCTCGCGGCCGAGCATCCCGATGTCGTCCACATCTGCACCCCGCCCGGCGCGCACCGCGACCAGACCGTCGCGGCGTTCGCCGCCGGCGCGCACGTCATCGTCGAGAAGCCGCCGGCGCCGTCGCTGGACGAGCTCGACGAGATGCGGGCGGCCGCCGAAGGCCGCGGACAGGCAGCTCGCCGTCGTCTTCCAGCAGCGCACCGGCACCGCGGCCGCGCACGTCCGCCGGCTGCTGCAGGAGGGCGCGTTCGGACGTCCGCTCCTCGCGGTGTGCCAGACGCTCTGGTACCGCGATGAGGCCTACTTCGCCGTGCCGTGGCGCGGCAAGTGGGAGACCGAGGGCGGCGGCACGACGCTGGGGCACGGCATCCATCAGCTGGATCTTCTCGCGTTCCTGCTCGGGGACTGGGAGAGCGTCCAGGGACGCCTCTGGCGGCTCGACCGCGAGACGCAGACCGAGGATGCCTCGACGGCGACGGTCGTGTTCGCGAACGGCGTGGTCGCACAGGTCGTGACCAGCGCCGTGTCTCCGCGGGAGACGAGCTCGATCCGCATCGACACCCAGAAGGCGACGATCACCGTCGACCACCTCTACGGCCACGGCCACGAGAACTGGGCCATCACGCCCGCTCCGCGGCTGCGAGGACGAGGCCGCGGGGTGGGCCTTGCCCGACGACGAGGAGCGCAGCGACCACGCCCCGCTCCTGCGCGATGTGTTCGACGCGCTGCTGACCGACGCTCCGCTTCCGCCGACCGCCGATGCGCCGGCGCGCTCGTTCGAGATCGTGGCGGCCATCTACGCGTCGGCCGCTGCCGACGGGGCCGTCATCACGCCAGCAGACCTCGCCGCGCACCCGACCCATCGGGCGGGGTTCGCGAGCCCCGTGACCGATAAGCGCGATCTTCGGCGCTGAGACCGTTCTCACGCGCGACAGCGGCGCAATCCGTAATTGAATCGTGTCATTTCGTCGTCTTCGCCCCTTGTGAAACGTTTTTTGGCGTGCTAGCTTTCTGGCAAGCGCTTTCCCAGCACCGACGGACTGCGCCAGACACCGCACACACGGACAACGGATCGTCCCGCCGAGCACGATGAACAGGGACGTTCAAGAGAGGACAAGGATGTTCAGCAAGAAGCGGACACTCGCCGGAATCGCACTCGCGACCGGCGCCGCCCTGGCACTGGCGGGCTGCGCCGGCGGCGGAGCGGGCAGCACCGGAGACGCGACCCCGACCTTCGACCCCGACGAGAAGGTCACCCTCGACCTGGCGTTCTGGGGCAACGACGTTCGCGCCGCCCTCTACGACGAGGCCATCGCGGCCTTCAACGAGGAGTACCCGAACATCACCGTCCGGCCGACGTTCCTGCCGTTCCCCGACTTCTGGGAGAAGCGACAGACCGAGGCAGCCGGCGGCGGCCTTCCCGACGTCATGCAGTTCGACTACTCGTACCTGCGGCAGTACTCGGAGAACAACCTGCTGCTCGACCTCGACCCGTACCTCGGCAACATCATCGAGACCGATCCGCTTCCGCAGAACATCCTCGACATCGGCGTCGTCAACGACACCACCTTCGGCATCCCGACCTCCACCAACGCGTGGGGCCTGTTCACCAACCCGGTCCTCCTCGAGAAGGCCGGCGTCGCGGAGTTCGAGGGCGGCTCGTGGGATGACTACACCGAGTGGATGGGCGAGGTCACCGACGGATCCGACGGCACGTTCTGGGGTGGCAGCGACTTCAGCGGCCGCATCCAGAACTTCGAGCTGCAGCTGCGCTCGGAGGGCAAGGATCTCTTCAGCGAAGACGGCGAGCCCGGCTTCGACGAGGAGCGGCTCACCGAGTTCTGGGAGCAGGGTCAGGACATCCGCGACGGCATCGGCATTCCGCAGCAGCGAGTCGAGGAGGTCACGCCCAAGGGCGGGTTCGACTCGGCGCTGACGGCGAGCGAGCTCACGTGGGACAACTTCGGCGCCGGCTACCTCGCCGGTCTGGGCGAGGGCTACACCGAGCTCGGGCTCGATCGCACCTCCTGTCACCAAGGAAGGAGCGAAGGACCTCTACCTGAAGCCCTCGATGCTCCACACGATCTCGGCCAAGACCGAGCACCCCGAGGCGGCCGCCGACGCTCGTCAACTTCCTCGTCAACAGCCCCGAGTCGGGTGAGATCTTCGGCACCAACCGCGGCCTGCCGGCCTCGGAGACGGCCCTCGAAGCGGCAGAGCTCGACCCGCTGAGCCAGCAGGTCAAGGACTACGAGGCCTCCATCGCCGACCGTCTCGGCGACGCCCCGCCCGTCCCGATCGTCGGCTACGGCACGCTCGAGGAGAAGTTCCGCCAGCTCGGCACCGAGCTGAACTTCGGCACCATCACCGTCGACGACGCTGTCTCGCAGTTCTTCAACGAGATGGACATCGTCCTCAACGGATGACACCCTCCGGGGCCCGGGCATCATGCCCGGGCCCCGGTCCCACCAGCTCCCTCATCACACTGGAGTGACTGTGACCACCACACCGACGAGAGCCATCGTCACCAACAAGCCGCTCGCCCGGCGTCGCCTGCTCCGCCAAGAGCGCACCGAGAGCAACCTGAACCGGCCGGGGCAGAAGCAGCGGGCTCGTCGCGAGACGATGGCCGGCTACGGGTTCCTCATCCCTTGGCTGATCGGATTCTTCGGTCTCACCCTGGTGCCGATGGCGTACTCGCTGTACCTGTCGTTCACGAGCTACAACATCTTCTCGCCGCCCAAGTGGGTCGGCTTCAACAACTACATCCGTCTCTTCACGGATGACCCCAACTTCATCCAGTCCGCCCAGATCACCCTGATCTACGTGCTGGTCGGCACGCCCATCACCCTCGCGGCCGCGCTCGCCGTGGCGATGCTGCTGAACTACCGCGACAAGGGCAGCGGCTTCTTCCGCTCGGCCTTCTACGCCCCGTCCCTCATCGGCGCCTCGGTGTCGGTGGCCATCGTGTGGCGTGCGATGTTCTCCACCGGCGGCCCGGTCGACAACTTCCTGAGTGTCATCGGCATCGACCTCGGCGGCTGGATCGGCAATCCCGACCTCATCCTGCCGATGATGATCCTGCTCGCGGTCTGGCAGTTCGGCGCGACGATGGTCATCTTCCTCGCCGGACTCAAGCAGATCCCGAAGGAGCTGTACGAAGCGGCCGAGATGGACGGTGCCGGCCCGGCGAACCGCTTCCGCGCGGTGACCCTCCCGATGCTCTCGCCCGGTGATCTTCTTCAACCTGCTGCTCGGCCTGATCGGCGCCTTCCAGGTCTTCGGCTCGGCATACATCATCAGCAACGGCACCGGCGGCCCCGCCGGGATGACGAACTTCATCACGCTCTATCTCTACAAGACGGGCTTCAGCGACGGACGGATGGGCTACGCCGCGGCGATCGCCTGGGTGCTGCTCGTGGTCGTCGCGATCATCGCCTTCATCCTCTTCCGCACTCAGCGTTCGTGGGTGCACTACTCGGGAGACAACCGATGACCACTTCAAGCTTCTCCGAGCCCGCGCTCACCACCGTCGAGCACCAGCTCGACACCGTCGCGATCACCACCAACCAGCCCTCGTCCGGCCGGCCGCGCGTGAAGCGAAAGACGTGGCAGACGGTCATCTGGTTCATCGTCCTGCTGGCCCTGGCCGCCGTGGTGCTGTATCCGCTGATCTGGCTGTTCTTCTCCACGTTCAAGCCCAACGGCGAGTTCGGCAAGCCCGGGCTGCTGCCGCAGGCGCCCACGATCGACAACTACATCAAGGTCATGGAGGGCATCGCCGGGGTGCCGATGTGGCGGTTCTTCTGGAACAGCTTCGTGCTGGCCGGCCGTCTCGGTGATCGGCACGGTGCTCTCGTCCGCCCTGGCCGCCTACGCGTTCTCGCGCATCCAGTTCCGGGGCCTCGGCATCATGTTCGCGGCGATGATCGGCACGCTTCTGCTGCCGTTCCACGTCGTGATCATTCCCCAGTACATCCTGTTCAACAACCTCGGCCTGGTCGACACGTACTGGCCGCTGCTGATCCCGAAGTTCCTCGCGACCGAGGCGTTCTTCGTGTTCCTGCTCGTGCAGTTCATCCGGCAGATGCCCCGTGACATGGACGAAGCGGCCCGCATCGACGGCGCCGGCCACATCCGGATCTTCTGGTCGATCATCCTTCCGCTGATCAAGCCCGCACTCATCACGTGCGCGATCTTCAGCTTCATCTGGGCGTGGAACGACTTCCTCGGGCCCGCTGCTCTACATCACGAGCCCCGAGAACTATCCGCTCCCGATCGCGCTGCGCCTCTACAACGACCAGACGACCTCGAGCGACTACGGCGCGACGGTCACGGCGAGCTTCATCGCCCTCCTCCCGATCCTGCTCTTCTTCCTCGTCTTCCAGCGGTTCCTCGTCGACGGCGTCGCCACACAGGGACTGAAGGGCTAGCGCGATGGATCGCCGACAGCTGCGTGCCGCTCGCCGGGCGGACGCCACGGGCAGCGGCCCCACGCTCGAGGAGCGCGACGCCCCGCGCTTCCCGGGAGCCGCCGGCGCCTTCGCCCTCTTCGGCGAGGTGCTCGTGGTCGGGCTGCTCGTCACGATCGCGGGCCTCGCGATCGTGACGCTCCCCGCGGCGCTGGCGGCCGGCATCCGTCACCTCCGTCGCTACGTCGCGGCCGAGGCGTCGCCCGTCGCGTGGTTCTGGCAGGACGTCAAGAAGGCGCTGCCGGGCGGCCTGGTCGTCGGGTTCGCCGGACTGGTCCTCACGCTGCTTCTTCTGCTCGACATCGATCTCGCTCGCTCCGGCGCACTGCCGGGTGGAGGCGCCATCGAGATCGTCGGCTGGGTCGGCCTCGCGGCGGTCGCTGTCGCACTGCTCGCCGCAGCGGGCGTCATGGTCCCCCGAGACCCGATGGGCAGCAGCGGTGCGCAGCATCCCGAGCACCATCGCCGCTGACCTCGGCGGCGCCATCTATCTCGCCGCGACCGCATTCTTCGTCTGCGTCGCGACCTGGATGCTGGTGCCGCTGGTCGTGCCCGCCCTCGGCTGTGCAGCGCTCGCGGTCGTCGCCATTCCCACCCGCCGCCGCCGCGCCGGCTGAGGCAGGCCGGGCCCGGGCGCTGCCCCGACGGCGAAGGCCCGCATCCGAATCCACCGCCTGACAGACCCAGAGGAGCTGCCGCGTGCTGTACGGCGCCGACTACAACCCCGATCAGTGGCCCGAGGACGTCTGGGATGAGGACGTCCGCCTCATGCGCGAGGCCGGCGTCAACATCGTGAGCCTCGGCATCTTCGCCTGGTCGCGCATCCAGCCGACCGAGGACGTCTGGGACTTCGAGCTGGCTCGACAGCGTCATCGACAAGCTCCACGCGGGCGGCATCCAGGTGAATCTCGCGACGGCGACCGCCTCGCCGCCGCCGTGGGTGAGCTCGCGCTACCCCGAGACGCTCCCCGCCGACGAGAGCGGAGCCTCGTACTGGCCGGGCAGCCGCCAGCACTTCGCGCCGTCGTCGCCGACGTACCGGCGCCTCGCGGGCGAGCTCGTCCGGCGCATCGCCGAGCGCTATGCCCAGCATCCCGCCGTCGTCATGTGGCACGTCGGCAACGAGTTCGGCTGCCACCTTCCGATGGACTTCTCGGATGCCGCGCGCGACGCGTACCGCACCTGGCTGCGCGAGCGCTACGCGACGATCGACGCGCTCAACGAGGCCTGGGGCACCAACTTCTGGTCGCAGCGGTACGCCGCGTTCGGCGAGATCTTCCCGCCGCGCCTGGCGCCCTACAGCCACAACCCGTCGTCGATGCTCGACTTCCGCCGGTTCACGTCGGACATGCTGCTCGAGTGCTACCTGATGGAGCGCGGGATCCTGCTCGAGGCGGGGGCGACGCAGCCCATCACGACCAACTTCATGGGGCCGTTCAAGCCCGCCGACTACTCGGTGTGGGCGCAGCACATGGACGTCATCGCGGACGACTGCTACCCCGATCCCGACGAATCCGCATCGCGTGCGGGATGCCGCCTTCCAGCGCGACCTCGTGCGATCGCTGAAGCCCGGCGTGCCGTGGCTCCTGTGGGAGCAGGCGACGGATGCCGTCAACTGGCGTCCCGCGAACCCCGGCAAGAAGCCCGGGCGCCCTGGTGGCCGAGACCGCGCAGTCGATCGCGCGCGGAGCCGACGGCATCATGTTCTTCCAGTGGCGCCAGTCCCGCTCGGGCAGCGAGAAGTTCCACTCGGCGATGCTTCCGCACGCCGGCACCCGGACGCGCACGTGGGACGCCGTCACCGATCTGGGAGCCCGGCTCGCGGCCCTCCCCGAATCTGCCCCCGCCCGGCCGTGACGCTCGTGTCGCGCTGATCTTCGACTGGGAGAGCTGGTGGGCCGCCGAGGAGCGCGACCACCCGACCGAGGTCGACTACCTCGCCCTCTCGCTCGAGTGGTACGGAGCGCTGCACAAGCGCGGCATCATGGTCGACATCGTTCCGCCCGAGCGGGTCGACGACGGCTACGACCTCGTGATCGCGCCCGCGCTGTACCTGCTGCGCGACGAAGGCGGAGCAGCCCTCGTCCGCTTCGTCGAAGGCGGCGGCACACTGCTCGCCGGCCCCTTCACCGATGTCGTCGACGAGCACGACCAGTTCCGCACGGGCGGCTTCCTGACGCAGCTCGGCCCCGTGCTGGGCGTGCGGTTCGAGGACTTCGGCGCCCTCGGCGGGGCGAGCACCGGCGGGATGGGCGTCGGCGCGCAGACCGCGCGCGGCTCGACCGGCGCGGGGACGGCTTCCGTGCGCTTGGGCGACCGATCGTTCGCCGGCACGCTCGTGGCCGAGTCCGTCCACGCCGAGGACGCGACGGTGGTCGCCACCTTCGAGGATGGGCTCAACGCCGGGTCGCCCGCGCTCACGCGCCACCGATCGGGCCTGGGCGAAGCGTGGTACGTCGCGACGATGCCCGACCCCGCCGGACTCGATGCCGTCGTGGCAGCCGTGGTGGCGGCATCCGGTGTCCGTCCCGTCGTGGACGACCTTCCTCCGGGAGTCGAGGCCGCGCGCCGCGGCGACCTGGTGACGGTCATCAACCACGGCGACGAACCGGTCGAGATCACGATCGAGGGGACGGATGCCGAATCCGGCGCGGCGCTCGGCCGCCGCGTGCTCGAGCCGCAGGATGTGCTCTTCGCGCTGTCGCCGGTCGCCCTCGCTCAGGGCAGGATCGCCGTCCCGTCGGCGCTCGCCAGTCGCTGACTCGTCGCCATGAACCGGCCGCCCACCCTCATCACCGCGACTGCCCGCAGCGCGCGCGCTCTCGCATGCGTCCCTCGGATCACAGTGAAAACCCTTTCCCGCAGTGCTTGCGCGGCGTCGCATCCCATGGCACACTGTTGGAAAGCGCTTACCCGGACGTCGAAGTCCATCGAGACAGCGCCCCTCAGACTCAACGAAAGCAGGACCCCGTGACCGACACGACTCTCGCCCCGGCCGTCGCCGAGGCCCCGGCCTCCCGCCCCCAGGTGCGCGAGATCGGCATCATCATGAACGGCGTCTCGGGCCGTATGGGCTACCGCCAGCACCTCGTGCGCTCGATCCTCGCGATCCGCGACCAGGGCGGGATCGAACTGCCTGACGGCTCCCGCGTCACGGTGCGCCCGATCCTCGTCGGCCGCAGCGAGCTCAAGCTCGCCGAGCTCGCCGCCAAGCACGACATCGAGGACTACACGACCGACCTCGACGCCGCGCTCGCCGACCCGCGCTGGGAGATCTACGCGGACTTCCTCGTGACGAAGGCGCGGGCATCCGCTCTTCGCAAGGCGATCGCCGCCGGCAAGGCCATCTACACCGAGAAGCCCACGGCAGAGACGGTCGACGAGGCGCTCGAGCTGGCGAAGCTCGCCGCCGCCGCCGGGGTCAAGGCCGGCGTCGTGCACGACAAGCTGTACCTGCCGGGCCTGCAGAAGCTCAAGCGGCTCATCGACTCCGGCTTCTTCGGCCGCATCCTCTCGGTCCGCGGCGAGTTCGGCTACTGGGTGTTCGAGGGCGACTGGCAGCCCGCGCAGCGTCCGTCGTGGAACTACCGCGCCGAGGACGGCGGCGGCATCATCGTCGACATGTTCCCGCACTGGAACTACGTGCTCGAGAACCTGTTCGGCGAGGTCAAGTCGGTCTACGCCCAGGCCTCGACCCACATCCCGACCCGCTGGGACGAGAACGGCGAGCCGTACACGGCCACCGCCGAAGACGCCGCGTACGGCATCTTCGAGCTCGAGGGCGACATCGTCGCCCAGATCAACTCGTCCTGGACCGTCCGCGTCAACCGCGACGAGCTCGTCGAGTTCCACGTCGACGGCACGCACGGCTCCGCTGTCGTCGGCCTGTTCGGCGCGAAGATCCAGCACCGCAACGCCACGCCGAAGCCCGTCTGGAACCCCGACCTCGCCGACAGCCACGACTACGACGCAGACTGGGCCGAGGTGCCCACCAACGACGTGTTCCAGAACGGCTTCAAGCAGCAGTGGGAGGAGTACCTCGCGTCCTACGTGCTCGGCACCGACTACGAGTTCGACCTCCTGTCCGGCGCCCGCGGCGTGCTCCTCGCCGAGGCCGGTCTGCAGTCGAGCCGCGAGGGCCGCAAGGTCGAGCTCCCCGCGCTGAACCTGGACTGATCGCCATGGTTCTCGAGGCCCCCGCGCGCGTCGCGGCATCCCGTCGCGGAGATCGCCTGACCCTCCTCGCCGCCGGACGGCTCGCTGCCGCAGGTCGAGCTGGCAGCCGCCCCCGCCTTCGCCAAGCCCACGGCGCCCCTGCGCTCGCGGGTCGCCTACGCGGCGGCGCACGTCGTGCCGGTGACCTGGGCCGACAACACCCCCGGCAGGCCGGCGCAGGTCGACTGGGATGCGACGCTCGACTTCCGCCGCGCCGTGTACTCGTGGGGTCTCGGCGTCGCCGATGCCATGGACACCGCGCAGCGCAACATGGGACTGGATGCCGCAGCCACCCGCGAGCTCATCTCGCGGTCCGCGCAGGTCGCGCGCGAAGAGGGCGGATCCGTCGTCGTCGGCGTCAACACCGACCACGTCGACGCGGAGTCGATCTCGATCGCCGAGATCATCGACGCCTACAAGGAGCAGCTGCACTTCACCGAGGAGCAGGGCGCGGGCCCGGTCCTCATGGCCTCGCGGCACCTCGCCCGCGCCGCGCAGTCCCGTGCCGACTACCTGCGCGTCTACGGTGCGGTGCTGCAGTCGGCGACCACCCCGGTCGTGCTGCACTGGCTGGGCACCGCCTTCGACCCGGCGCTGCAGGGCTATTTCGGCTCGGACGACTGGAGCGAGGCATCCGATGTCCTCCTGCGGGTCATCGCCGAGAACCCCGGCAAGGTCGCGGGCGTCAAGATGAGCCTGCTGGATGCCGCAGCCGAGGTCGCCGTCCGCGAGCGCCTCCCCGAGGGCGTCCGCATGTACACCGGCGACGACTTCAACTACGTCGGTCTGATCGGCGGGGCATCGGTGCCCGAGGCGGCCCAGCCCGATCGCAACCCGGAGAGCACGCGGCAGCACTCCGACGCCCTGCTCGGCGCGTTCGCCGCGATCACGCCGGTGGCCTCGGCCGCCATTCAGGCGCTCGACGCCGGCGACCCGGCACGGTACCTCGAGATCCTCGGCCCGACCGAGGAGCTCAGCCGCCAGGTCTTCGCCGCGCCGACCTTCTACTACAAGACGGGTGTCGCGTTCCTGTCGTGGCTGAACGGCCATCAGACGGCGTTCCAGATGGTCGGCGGCCTGCACTCGGCCCGCAGCCTCCCGCACCTCTCTCGCATCGTCGAGCTCGCGAACGCGTCCGGCGCTCTCGAGCGTCCCGACCTCGCCGCCGAGCGCTGGCACGGGATGCTTCGCCTGAACGGACTGGACGCATGAGCGCACCCGATCCCCGCCTTTCGATCAACCAGGCGACGATCAAGCGCGCGAACCTCGCCCAGGCGCTCGAAGCGACCGCCGGCAACGGCGTGCAGGCGATCGGGCTGTGGCGGGAGCCCGTCCACGAGGTCGGCCTCGCGACGGCGGCGCAGATGCTCGCCGACTCGGGCCTGCGCTTCACGACGCACTGCCGCGGCGGCTTCTTCACGATCCCCGAGGGACCCGCCCGCCGGGCCGCGATCGACGACAACCGCCGCGCGATCGAAGAGACCGCGACGCTCGCGGCCGCCGGTGCCGCAGGGTCGACCGCCGTGCTGGTGCTCGTCGCGGGCGGGCTTCCCGACGGGTCGCGCGATCTCGTCGGCGCCCGCGAGCGGGTGCGCGACGCGCTGGGGGAGCTCGCTCCGGATGCCGCGGCCGCGGGTGTCACGCTCGCGATCGAGCCGCTGCATCCGATGTACGTCTCCGACCGCGCCGTCGTGTCGACGCTCGGCCAGGCGCTCGACCTCGCCGCCGACTTCGATCCCGCCGACCGTCGGCGTGACGGTCGACACCTTCCACGTCTTCTGGGACCCGCAGGTGCTCGACCAGATCGCGCGCGCCGGCCGCGAGGGCCGCATCGCGACCTATCAGGTCTGCGACTGGAAGACGCCGCTCGCCGCCGACGTGCTGCTCTCGCGCCACTACCCGGGCGACGGCGTCATCGACTTCGAGTCCCTCACGAAGGCCGTGCTCGACACCGGCTACGCCGGCGACATCGAGGTCGAGATCTTCAACGAGGACGTGTGGGCGACCGAGCCGGGCGAGGCCGTGCGCCGCACGGCGCAGGGCTTCGGCGCGGCCGTGTCGCCGTGGCTGGCGGCGACCGTAGACTCGGCCTGATGACCGATACCTCGCTCGATTCACCGCCCGCGAGCAGCCGCGCCTCCGCGCCGACGCTGCACGACGTGGCGGCGGCGGCGGGTGTGTCGCTCGCGACGGCGTCGCGGGTGCTGAACGGCTCGGCCCGCAAGGTCGCCGAGTCGTACCGCGATCGGGTGCAGGCCGCCGCCGATCAGCTCGGCTACACCGCCAATCTGTCCGCGCAGGCCACGGCCCGGGGCACGTCGGCCATCATCGCCCTGCTGGTCGCCGACATCGCCGACCCGTACTTCGGCCAGCTCGCCTCGGGAGTCGCGCGCGGCGCCGACGAGGCCGGGCTCGTCGTCACGATCGCCATCACCGAGCGCGACGTGGCGCGCGAGACGCGGCTCGTCCGCGCTCTTCGCGGCCAGCGCCCGCGCGCGCTCATCCTCGCGGCGTCTCGCAGCACCGAGTCCGGGGCACCGGACCTGCAGCACGAGATCGACGCGCTCACCCGCACCGGCGGGCGCGTCGTCGCGCTCGGTCCAGGCGCGGGTGATGTCCGCACGGTCCTCATCGACAACGAGGGCGGGGCACGGGCGCTCGGCGCGGCCCTCGCCCAGCGCGGCTACCGCAGCGCGGTCATCGTCGCCGCCCAGGAGGGCGTGCGCACGTCCGACGACCGCATCGCCGGCTTCACCGACGGGCTTCGGATCGGGCGGCGGCTCGGTCGACCGCGTCTACCGCGGCGCCTTCACGCGGGATGCGGGCGAGGCGGCCATGCGGCGAGGCCCTGGCCGACGGCATCCCATCCGGCACCCTGGTCTTCGCCATCAGCGACGTCGTCGCGATCGGCGCACTGACGGCGATCCGCGAAGCCGGCCGCGAGGTCGGGGCCGACATCGCGCTCGCCGGCTTCGACGACATCCCGACCGCGCGCGACGTCAGCCCGGCGCTCACGACCGTGCACGTCCCGCTCGAGACCGTCGGCTACGAGACGCTCCGGGCCGCCGTCGACGACGCCTGGCAGTACGACCCGGCCGCCATCCGACTCGAGGTGCTCCTGCGCGCGAGCACACCCGAGCGCTGACGACCGCATGACGACGCCACGGCGAACGATCGTCTTCGCACCCGACAGCTTCAAAGGCTCGATCACCGCCGCGGACGCCGCATCCGCGCTCGCCGAGGGCTGGTCCTCAGAGCGACCGGACGACGACCTCATCCTGCGGCCCGTCGCCGACGGGGGAGAGGGCACGCTGGACGCCTTCGCCGCCGCGGTGCCGGGCGCCCGCCGCATGCCCATCGTGGTCACAGGACCAGACGGCGAGTGGACGGATGCCGCGTGGCTCCTGCTGCCCGCGACCCCCGAGGCGCCGGACGGCACGGGTGTCGTCGAGCTCGCGTCGACGTCGGGCATCGAGCTCCTCGGCGACCGCCGTCTGCCGTGGGATGCCGGCACCGTCGGCTTCGGGCAGGCGATCGCCGCCGCCCTCGATCACGGCGTCTCGCGGCTCGTGCTCGGCATCGGCTCGAGCGCCTCGACCGATGGGGGCGCCGGGCTGCTGACGGCGCTCGGGGCCGAGTTCACCGACTGCGCGGCCCAGCCGATCGTCCCCGGCGCGCGCGGGCTGCATGTCGTCGCGCACGCCGACTTCGAGCGGCTGCGGCCGCTTCCGCCCGGCGGGGCGGTCGTCCTGACCGACGTCACGAACCCGCTGCTCGGGCCGCTCGGCGCCGCCGCGGTCTTCGGCCCGCAGAAGGGCCTCGCGCCCGACGAGATCGCCGACGCCGATGATGGTCTCGCCCGGCTCGGCGGCCTGCTGCCGGCCGATGCGCGCACACCCGGAGCCGGTGCCGCCGGAGGGACGGGCTTCGCGCTGCTCGCGTGGGGTGCGACCCTCGTGCCCGGCGCGCCCGAGGTCGCGGCGCTCGTCGGGCTTCGCGAGGCGCTCGCCAGGCATCCGTCGTCGTCACCGGCGAGGGGTCGTACGACGGTCAATCCGCCGCGGGCAAGGCGCCCGCCCACGTCGCTGCGCTCGCCGCAGACGCGCAGGTGCCGGTCGCGCTCGCCGCAGGCCGGATCGCTCCGGATGCCGACACCTCGGCCTTCGAGGCGTCAGCGTCGCTGACGAGCCTCGCCGGCTCGTCGGCCGCGCCATCGCCGATCCCGCGCGCTGGCTCGCGCACGCCGGCGCGCACCTCGCGCGGTCGCTCTGACCCGACAGTCGCCCGCGACGCGCAGTCGCGCGAGGCGGTGCGAGGTCAGGCGCCGCCGAGCGCCTCGGTCACGACGGCGCGCGCCTCTTCCTGCACCTCGGCGAGGTGCTCCGGGCCGCGGAGCGACTCGGCGTACAGCTTGTAGACGTCTTCCGTGCCCGACGGGCGCGCGGCGAACCAGGCGTGCTCGGTCTGCACCTTGAGCCCGCCGATCGCGGCGCCGTTCCCGGGTGCGTGCGACAGCTTGGCGGTGATCGGCTCTCCGGCGAGCTCGGTCGCCGAGACCGCCTCGGGGGCGAGCTTGCCGAGTGCGGCCTTCTGCGCCGGTGAGGCCGGGGCGTCCACGCGCTGATACGCCGATGCGCCGAACTCGGCCTCGAGCTCGGCGTAGCGCTGCGACGGCGTCTTGCCGGTGACCGCGAGGATCTCCGAGGCCAGCAGGCAGAGCAGGATGCCGTCCTTGTCGGTCGTCCAGACGGTGCCGTCCTTGCGCAGGAACGATGCGCCGGCAGACTCCTCGCCGCCGAAGGCGACCGATCCGTCGAGCAGTCCGGGAACGAACCACTTGAAGCCCGACCGGAACCTCGAGCAGCGTCCGGCCGAGCGAGGCGGCGACCTTGTCGATGATCATCGACGAGACGAGGGTCTTGCCGATCGCGGCATCCGCCGGCCAATCCGGGCGGTGCGCGTACAGGTAGTCGATCGCCACCGCGAGGAAGTGGTTCGGGTTCATGAGGCCCGGCGTCGGGCGTCACGATGCCGTGCCGATCGGCGTCGGCGTCGTTGCCCGGTGAGGATGTCGTACTCCTCGCGCCGCGCGACGAGCGACGCCATCGCCGAGGGCGAGGACGGATCCATGCGGATCTTCTCGTCCCAGTCCAGCGTCATGAAGCGCCAGGTCGGGTCGACGTCCGGGTTCACGACGGTGAGGTCGAGGCCGTGCACCTCGGCGATGAGCGCCCAGTACTCGACCGACGCGCCTCCGAGCGGGTCGGCTCCGATGCGGACGCCCGCCTTGCGGATCGCCTCGACGTCGATGATGTTCGCGAGGTCGCGCACGTACGCGTCGCGGAAGTCGTACTCGCCCAGCGTGTCGGCGTCGAGATCCGCGTACCGCGTCCGCTGCACGCCCTCGAGGCCGGCGGCGATGAGGGCGTTCGCGCGGTCGGCGACCCAGCCGGTGGCGTCCGTGTCGGCCGGTCCGCCGTTCGGCGGGTTGTACTTGAAGCCGCCGTCGCGGGGCGGGTTGTGCGACGGGGTCACGACGATGCCGTCCGCGCGACCCGGGTCGTCGAGGGCGCGGCCGCGGTTGTAGGCGAGGATCGCGTGGCTGAGCGCCGGGGTCGGCACCCACGAGTCGCGCGAGTCGACGCGCACGTCCACGCCGTTCGCGATGAGCACCTCGATCGCCGTGCGCTCGGCGGGCAGCGACAGCCCATGCGTGTCGCGACCGAGGAACAGCGGACCGGCGATCCCCTGCGCGTTGCGGTAGTCCACGATCGCCTGGGTCGTGGCGAGGATGTGGTCCTCGTTGAAGCTCGTGCTGAGCGACGACCCTCGGTGGCCGCTCGTGCCGAACGCGACGCGCTGCTCGGGCACCGAGGTGTCCGGCTTGCGGTCGTAGTAGGCGGCGATCAGATCGTCGACGTCGATCAGGTCGGATGCCTCTGCGGGCTGTCCTGCGCGGCTCATGTGCCCAGTCTGCCGGGTCGCGCCGCATGTCGCGACCTTCTGCACCCGCAGGGCGCACGCACGGTGCCGACTAGGCTGAAATGCGTGACTTTCGAGCCCGAGGAATCCCCGCGCCGCACCTACAGCTTCCTCGGACCCGCCGGAACCTTCACCGAGGCGGCGCTCGCGCAGGTGCCCGAGGCCCGCGGGCAGCAGTGGCGCCCGGTCCACAACGTCGGCGAAGCGCTGGCCGACGTGGTCGAGGGCCGTTCGGACGCGGCGATGATCGCGATCGAGAACTCGGTCGACGGCGGCGTCTCGACCGCGCAGGACGCCCTGGCCACGATGCCCGGCATCCGGATCGTGGGCGAGTACCTCGTGCCGGTCGACTTCGTGCTCGTCGCCCGGCCCGGCACGCGCCTGGAGGATGTCTCGCTCGTCGCCGCGCATCCCGGTCGCCTACGCGCAGTGCCTGCAGTGGCTCACCGCCGCGCTTCCGGCGCACGCGCACATCCCCGCGTCGAGCAACGTCGCGAGCGCGATGGGCCTGATCGATGGAACGAGCGATGCGGATGCCGCGATCGCCCCGCCCGGAATCCTCGAGCATCATGATCTCGAGCTGCTCGCCGAGAAGATCGGCGACAACGCGAACGCCGTCACGCGCTTCGTGCTGGTGTCGCGTCCGGTCACGGCGCCCTCGCCGACCGGCGCCGACAAGACGTCGCTCATCGTCGAGCTGCCCGACGATCATCCCGGGGCGCTGCTCGAGATGCTCGAGCAGTTCGCGACCCGCGGCATCAACCTGTCGCTGCTGGCATCGCGCCCGATCGGCGACGAGCTGGGCAGGTACCGCTTCGTCATCGACGCCGACGGTCACATCCAGGACGAGCGCATGGCGGACGCCCTGATGGGCCTGCGCCGCTTCAGCCCGAAGGTCATCTTCCTCGGCTCGTATCCCCGGGCCGACCGCGCGATCGTGCGGTACCCCGACCGCTACTCCGACGACGTGTTCATCGAGGCGCGCGACTGGCTCCGCGGCATCCTGAGCGGCGAGCCCGAGGCCTGAGGCGCCGGACAGCGCAGCGCCGGCCGAGGTTCGTCCGCCGGTCGACGAAGACCGCGGCCCCGCCAGCGCGCCGCGGTCTCCGTCGCCCGCACATTCAGAAGCGGCACCTGTCCCAAGAAGGTACCGATCCCGCGTCTGCTGCAGCCTTACGAGACGGCTCGGCTGCTTCTCCTTAACCGTAGCTGAGGTCAGACCACATCCTCACGGAGTCTCAGCGCGCGGAAATGCAACGCTCAGCGTGCTGTCAGACCACAGTGCGATACGAGGATGCTGAGGCAGTCGATGTGCGGCCGATGACAGACGGACGTGATCATCTTTGTCAGGACGTGCGAATATGTGGGGAACGAGAACAATTCGTGCGAAGAACGACGAGGTGATCCGCAGCCGTGACCAGTCCTGACCCTGCCCACCGCTTCCACGACGTGGCACTCCGCATCCTCGACCCTCGCTCCCCGGCGGCGGCCCAGGGCCCCTTCATCGTCGAGCAGACCCGCCACGCGTTCGGATTCGGCAATATCGGCTTCGACTTCATCGAACTGCTCGCAGGACCGGCCTCAGCACCCGGCGACCAACTCCGAGTCTTCGGCGGGGCCGACGCCGGCAGAGCGGGGCGAATCCTGGATGCCTGGCTCGCCTTGTTCGACAACGTCACCCTGCCGTTCTACTGGAGGGGCTTCGAGCCGGTCGAGGGGCATCCCGACACCGCCCGCCTGCTCGCGACCGCTCGCTGGTTCGCGGAACGGGGCGTGCGCGTGAAGGGCCACCCGCTCGTCTGGCACACTCTCGCGCCGGAGTGGCTGCTCGGCAGAGACGACGCCGCGGTGGAGCGGGCGATCCGCGCCCGGATCACCCGGGAGGTCGGCGGCTTCGCAGGAGTGATCGATCTCTGGGATGCCATCAACGAAGTCGTGATCCTTCCCGACTTCACCGCCGAAGACAACGCCGTCACCCGGCTCGCGCAGCGCAAGGGTCGTGTCGAGATGGTGCGGCTCGCCTTCGACACGGCACGGGCGGCGAATCCTTCGGCTCGGCTCGTCCTCAACGACTTCGACTTGTCGGAGGACTACGAGCAGCTCATCGAGGAGTGCCTCGAGGCGGGCATCCTCATCGACGCGATCGGCCTGCAGACCCACATGCACCAGGGCTTCCGCGGTGAGGACCAGCTTCACGGGATCCTCGAGCGATTCGCCCGGTTCGGCGTACCGCTGCAGCTGACCGAGACCACTCTCGTGTCGGGCGACCTGATGCCCGCCGACATCGTCGACCTCAATGACTACGTGGTCGACTCCTGGCCTTCCACTCCTGAGGGAGAGGCCCGGCAGGCTGACGAGATCGTGCGGCACTACCGCACCGTCGTCGGGCATCCCGCGGTCGAGTCGCTCACGTACTGGGGCATCACCGATGAGGGATCGTGGCTCGGCGCACCTGCCGGGCTGCTGCGGGCCGATGGAACCCGCAAGCCCGCTTACGACGCGCTGCGCGATCTCGTGCGTGGGGAGTGGTGGCACGCACCGCGTGCGCTCGCTCCGGATGCCGACGGGCTCGTCCGCGTCCGCGGCTTCGCCGGCGACTACCGCGTGACGACGCCGGAAGGCTCGGCGGCATTTCGCATCACACCGGGAATGACCCAGGCGATCCAGGTGGAGCTGCAGCGCTGAGGCGGCTCAGCCGGCCAGCAGCTCCAGCGTCTGGACCCGGCCGGGAGCGGCATCCATCGGCTCGCTCTCATACGAAGCCGCGATCGGCGCGATCATGACCTCGTCGACGCCGTGCTGCGCCGCGAAGGCCGCGAGCTCGGCCCGCACCGAGTCACCGGTGCCGACGAACCACTTGGCGCGTGCGCCGGCCATGATCTGCGCGCCCAGTCCGTCGAACTCGGATGCGGCGGCCTGCGCCTGCTCGACCGTCTCGAGCGCGACGAGGGGCTTGTTCTGGCGGAGGCGCGCCATCATGCGCAGGTGGGGGAGCGCGCGCTCCTCGGCCTCCTCCTGAGTCGGCGCCGCGAGCACGTTGGCCGTCAGGAAGGTGCGGGGCGCCGGGTTCTCCTCGCTGGGCTGGAACTGCGAGCGATACAGGGCGAGCGCACGCTCGAGGCCCTCGCCCGAGAAGTGATTGGCGAAGACGTACGGCAGGCCGACGCTCGCCGCGAGCTGCGCCGAGTAGTCGCTCGACCCGAGCAGCCAGAGCTCGGGTGCGCCGGTGGCGGCGGGGGTCGCGTGCACGTCGTAGGTGCCGCCCGAGGTGAACTGCACCGTCGCGCCCTCGGCCTGCACGAGGCGGGCGATGTCGCGCACGTGCTCCGGGAACCGCTCGACGTCGCTCGTCGTGCCCGACATGCGCAGCAGCTGGGTGATGACCGGGTCACTGCCCGGGGCGCGTCCGATCCCCAGGTCGATCCGGCCCGGCGCGAGAGCCTCGAGGGCTGCGAACTGCTCGGCCACGACGAGCGGCGAGTGGTTCGGCAGCATCACGCCGCCCGAGCCGACCCTGATCCGGCGGGTGCGTGCGGCCGCAGCCGCGATCAGCACGGGCGGGGTCGTCGAGGCGACGGCGGGCATGTTGTGGTGCTCGGCGAACCAGTAGCGCCGATAGCCCAGCTCGTCTGCTCGCTGTGCCAGGGCGAGGGATGCCGCGACCGCCTGTGCGCTGGTCTGTCCCGTGCGCACGGGAACGAGGTCGAGAACGGACAGGGCGGGTGCAGGGGCGGTGGAACTCATCCCAGATCAGAACCACGGCTCGGCGGCGGGCATTCCGAGCATTCTTCAGCGCGCCCGCGCCGCCTGCTTCACGGCTCGTACGCATCGAGCGCGGCGTTTCGCGTCGCGCGCAGGTCGACGATCGGCTCGGGCGGCTCGGCCGACGCGTGCTCGGGTGCCCACTCCTTCACGTAGAGACCGTCCGGGTCGAACTTCTTCGCCTGCAGCTCGGGGTTGAAGATCCGGAAGTAGGGCGCGGCATCCGCTCCCGACCCCGCGACCCACTGCCAGTTGAAGGGATTGCTCGCCCCGTCGGCGTCGACGAGGGTGTCCCAGAACCACTGCTCCCCGAGGCGCCAGTCGATCAGCAGGTTCTTGACGAGGAAGGATGCCGTGACCATCCGCACCCGGTTGTGCATGAAGCCCGTCCGCCAGAGTTCCCGCATGCCGGCGTCGACGAGTGCGACGCCGGTGCGGCCCCGCTGCCAGGCGGCGAGCTGTGCCGCGTCGAGCGGCGGCCACGGAAAGGCGTCGAACTCGGCACGCAGGTTCTTCGTCGCGAGATCGGGGAAGTGGAAGAGCGTGTGCCACGCGAACTCGCGCCAGCCGAGCTCCGACAGGAAGCGGTCGCCGCCGCCCGCCGCGACGCCTTCGTGCCAGACCGTGTGCGGGCTCAGCTCGCCCCAGCGCAGGCGAGGCGAGAGGAGCGAGGTCGACCCTGCGGCCGGCTCGTCGCGCGTGCGCCCGTAGCTCGAGAGCTCGTCGTCGAGAAACTCGCGCAGCCGTCTGCGGGCGGCCGGTTCGCCGGGCTCCCACCTCTCGCGCAGGCCCTCGGCCCAATCCGGATGCTGCGGCACGAGGTCCCACTCCGGCAGTGAGTCGCTCGCGATCGATCCCGCCCACCCGGCGATCTCGCGCGGCTCGGGCAGCGGCGCACGGGGAGGGAGGCCGTTCAGGCACGCGCGCCAGAACGGCGTGAAGACCGAGAAGTGCGTGCCGGCGCCGGTGGTGACCGTCCACGGCTCGAACAGCAGCGACGCCGCAGACGACTCCACGCGCACCCCGTCCGCCCGCAGCCCGGCCTTCAGCTCGGTGTCGATCGCTCGCTCGGCGCCGCCGTAGCGCCGGTTCCAGAAGACCGCGCCGGCTCCGGCATCCGCCACCGCCTCCCGCACCGCGCGACCCGCCGGCCCCCGCCGCAGGACGAGCCGCGCGCCCTTCTCCTCGAGTCGATCGGCCAGCGAGGCGAGCGAGTGGTGCAGCCACCAGCGGGCGGCGCCGCCGAGCGGACGGATGCCCGGCGACTCCTCGTCGAGCACGAAGAGCACCACGACCGGCCCGCCGGCATCGACTGCCGCCCGCAGCGCCGGGTTGTCGGCGAGGCGCAGGTCGTCGCGCAGCCAGACGATGCTCGGGCTCACCATCCCGTCATCCTGTCACCGCCCGGCGACATGCGGCGCCGTCACGACAAGAAGGGTGCGACACGTCGCGGCGACTCAGAGTCCGCCGACGTTGTGCCCCTTCGGCACGGCGAGCTCGAGAGCACCGGGCTCGACGCGCGCGCGGACCCGGACTGCTGCACCGAACTCGTCGCCGTCCAGCTGCACGGGCTGGGCCTCGTGCGTTCCGACATCGAGCGCCGCGCCTCTGGCGTAGCGCACGGCGTTGTCCTTCGTGCGGAGCGCGAGCACCTTGCGCCCTGCCCGGAACCTGCGCAGCACGCTGTTGTCCCACGCCACCCGGCGCCAGACGAGGATCCAGCCGAGCGGCCCCTTCGGCTGGAAGATGACGATGTCCATCGCGCCGTCGATGATCGACGCCTCGGGAATCAGCTCGAGCCCGGCGGGGAGAGAGCCGCAGTTGGCGAACAGCACGCTCTGCACCCGCGCCGAGTGCAGCCGGCGTCCGGTGATCTCGTACATGACCCGGAAGGGCTTGGCGTTCGGGAGCGACCGCGCCGCACCGTCGATGTAGGCCATCCACCCGAACGCCTTCTTGAACGTCGGGTTGGTGTTGGCGATCATCGCGGCGTCCAGCCCCATGCCGCCCATGACGACGAACGCGCGTTCCTCCGTCGTGCCGTCCGCGCGCATCAGCGACGCGAAGCCGACGTCCATCGCCAGGCGGTCGCCGTGGAAGGTGGCCCCGATCATCGTCTCGGCGTTGTCGAGCGGCAGCCGCAGGTTGCGGGCCAGCAGGTTGCCCGTGCCGCTCGGCACGATCGTGAGGGGCACTCCGCTGCCGCTCATCGCCTCGGACACCGCACGCACGGTGCCGTCGCCGCCGGCGACGAGCACAGCATCCGCCCCCGCTTCCAGCGCCTGCCGGGTCACGTCGTCGCCGAAGTCGTCCACCGTCGTCTCGTAGAAGAGAGGCTCGGACCACCCCGCCTCGACGGCGAGGCGCTCGACCGACGCGCGCAGGGTCGCGGCATCCACCTTGATGGGGTTGTACACGAGAGCGGCCTTGGGACTCGGGCGATCCTTGCCGGATTCGAGGGGCCGCGTCTCGCCGTCGACCCCCACCTGGCGCACCTCGGGCGGCACGTCGCCGGGACGCGCGTCATCGCCGTCGGTGGGGATGCCCGCTGTCATGGGTCTAACCATAGAGCCGCGGCATCCCGCATTCACCGTCCACCGCGGACCGGCGCTGCTGTGTCAAGGGCGAAGGGGCGGGAGCGGGCGATCAGCCGCCCGACTCTAGACTTGACGGATGATCGATCCCGTTCTTCTCCGCGAGAATCCCGAGCTGGTCAAGCGCTCGCAGGAGGCGCGCGGGGAATCGCCCGAGACGGTCGACGAAGCGCTCGCGGCCGACCGTGCCCGTCGTGCCGCCATCACCGCGTTCGAAGAGCTGCGCGCCGCGCAGAACGCGCACGGCAAGAAGGTCGCGCAGGCGCCCAAAGAGGAGAAGGCCGCGCTCGTCGCCGAGGCCAAGCAGCTCAGCGAGCAGGTCAAGCAGGCGCAGCACGCCGTGACCGCCGCCGAAGAGGCATCCGACTCCGCGTTCGGCAGGCTCGAGAACATCATCATCGAGGGCGTTCCCGCCGGGCGGCGAGGCCGACTTCGTGACGCTCCGCACCCACGGCGAGCCTGCGCAGTTCGACTTCGAGCCGCGCGATCACCTCGAGCTCGGCGAACTCCTCGGCGCCATCGACATGGAGCGGGGCACCAAGGTCTCGGGAAGCCGCTTCTACTTCCTGACCGGCATCGGCGCGCGTCTGGAGTACGCGCTCATGTCGCTCGCCCTCCAGCGCGCCCTCGACGCGGGATTCATCCCGATGATCCCGCCGACGCTCGTGCGTCCGGAGGTCATGCGGGGCACCGGATTCTTGGGACAGCACTCCGACGAGGTGTACCACCTGCAGGATGACGACCTGTACCTGGTGGGCACGAGCGAAGTGCCGCTCGCCGGGTATCACATGGGCGAGATCCTCGACCTCGGTCGCGGCCCGAAGCGCTACGCGGGCTGGTCGACGTGCTACCGGCGCGAGGCGGGCTCGTACGGCAAGGACACCCGCGGCATCATCCGTGTGCACCAGTTCAACAAGCTCGAGATGTTCATCTACACGACACCGGATGCCGCTGAAGCCGAGCATGATCGGCTCGTGCAGCTGCAGGAGGGCATGCTCCAGGACCTCGGCCTCGCCTATCGAGTGATCGATGTCGCGGCCGGCGACCTCGGTTCGAGCGCGGCCCGCAAGTTCGACGTCGAGGCGTGGGTCCCGACGCAGGACGCGTATCGCGAGCTCACCTCCACGAGCAACTGCACGACCTACCAGGCGCGCCGGCTCGACATCCGTCACCGCCCTGACGGCGGCAAGACCGCGCACGTGGCGACCCTCAACGGCACGCTCGCGACGACGCGCTGGATCGTGGCGATCCTCGAGACCCACCAGCGCGCCGACGGCTCGGTGACCGTCCCCGAAGTCCTTCGCCCGTACCTCGGCGGCCTCGAGATCATGGAGCCTGTGTCGTGAGCGAAGCGCATCTCCCGCCGACCGGCAGCATCCGGGTGGTCAAGCCCGAGAAGGCTGCCAAGATCGTCGAGGAGATCGCCCGCGATACCGAGGACCCCGACGTCACGACCGAGCGACTGCTCATCGTGCTCGACATCGACGGGACGATCCTGCTCGAAGACGAGACGCTCTCGCCGGGAGTGGTGGATGCTGTCGAGCACGCGCATCGCGCGGGCCACGAGGTGATGCTGGCCACGGGTCGCTCGTGGGAGGGCACACGCGGGATCGTCCGCGTTCTGCGGATCGCGCCGGAGTTCATCGTCTGCTCGAACGGCGCCGTGATCATGAAGCGCGTGAACGGTGAGCAAGCGCACTACGAGCGGTTCCACACCGAGACGTTCGACGCGCGTGAAGTGCTGACGCTCCTTCGCGAGCACCTGCCGGACGCCCGGTACATGGTCGAGCTCGCCGACGGCCGTCGGCTCTACACCGAGTACCTCGAGGACTGGAACCTCGCGGGTGCCCGCCGCGTCACCTTCGAAGAGCTCGGCGCGCAGCCCGTCTGCCGTGTCGTCGTCGTCTCGCCCGGCCAGAGCGAGCAGGACTTCGTCGACCTCGTCTCGCGCATCGGGCTGAACCAGGTGTCGTACGCCGTCGGGCTGGACCGCATGGCTCGACATCGCGCCGAAGGGCGTCGACAAGTCCACGGCGCTCGAGCGCGTGCGCGAGTGGACCGGTTTCGACCCGGCGCACGTGCTCGTGATCGGCGACGGGCGCAACGACGTCGGCATGTTCACGTGGGCACGCGAGAACGGCGGACGTGCGGTCGCGATGGAGCAGGGGCCGCAGGAGGTCCGGGATGCCGCGGGCGAGACGACGCTCTCGGTGCACGAGGGCGGAGTTGCCGAGGTGCTTCGAAACCTCTGACCGTGCGCTCAGAGTCCGTCCAGGCGTGGCTGGGAGAATAGCGGGATAGCCGGGTCCGATAGACTCGACGCCGTTCGGTGGATGCGCGCATCCGTCGGGAGGGTTGTCCGAGCGGCCGATGGACCTGGTCTTGAAAACCAGTGGGCAGCAATGTCCCGTGGGTTCGAATCCCACACCCTCCGCTTGCTGAACGGGTGTGCTGGGTGGGGAGGCGAGCCCGAACCCCCGCCACATCCGAGAGGACCCGATGAGCCAGACGACCAAGCCCGCTCCGCGCGGCCGTCGCACCGTCGCTCGTCACGGCGAGCTGCGCTCGCCGCATCCGTTCTCGCAGCTGCTGAAGATGATGGCGATCCTGCGTCGCCGTCGTGCTCGTATCGGGTCTCGGAGTCGCGGCCTATGCCGCGTACGACATCACCGCCAGCTTCACCAGCGACGCAGTCGAGCTCGAGGGCCAGGATTCGGTTCCGCCTGACATCGGCGCGATCGAGGGTGGCGTCAATCTCTTCCTTGCGGGAACGGATGCCTGCGAGAAGCAGTATGCCGATCTCTTCGGCGACCGCTGCAGCGGCGCAGACGCCGAGGGTGAGCTCAACGACGTCAACATGCTCGTCCACATCTCGGATACTCCGCGACGGGTGACAGTCATCTCGTTCCCCCGCGACCTGATGGTGCCGATCCCTTCGTGCACTGCCGAGGACGGCTCTCAGACCTCGGCCATGAGCAAGCAGATGCTCAACTCGGCATACACGTACGGCGGTCTGAACTGCGTCGTCAAGACCGTCTCGCAGCTGACCGGGCTCGACATCCAGTACGCCGCCAAGGTGACGTGGGGCGGCGTGATCGAGATCACGAACGCGATCGGCGGAGTCGACGTGTGCCTCGCGAACGGCATCAAGGATCCCTACACCGGCATCGACTGGCCCGCTGGCACACGCAACATCCAGGGCATGGATGCCCTTCAGTTCCTCCGCACCCGTCACGGCGTCGGCAACGGCGGTGACCTCGGCCGCATCTCGAACCAGCAGCAGTACATGTCGCGGCTGGCGCGCAAACTCGTGAGCGAAGAGGTCCTGTCGAATCCGGCGACGCTCTACAAGCTCGCCACGACGGCGGTCGACAACATCACGCCGTCTCAGACGCTGACGAATCCCCTCACGCTCGTGCAGATCGCACTCGCGGTCAAGAACGTGCCGTTCAGCGAGATCGTGTTCCTGCAGTACCCCGTGAACGACGATCCCACCGACCCCAACCGTGTCGTGCCGAACAAGTCGGCCGCCGAAGAACTGTGGGCCGCGCTCGAGTCCAACCAGACGCTCGAGCTGACCGGTGACGTCAGCCAGGGCGACGGCGTCGTCGTGGTGGAGCCCGAGACGCCGGCCGAGAGTCCTGTCGAGACGACGGCCCCCGACGCTTCGGCGACTCCCGCGCCGACGCCGACGGTCGTCGAGCTGCCCGACGCGATCGCGGGTCAGACCGCGGCGCAGGAGACCTGCTCGAACGGAAACGTCAAGAAGCGCTGACGCGGGCGACTCCCGATGGACCGCTCTGCGTCCACCGGCAGTCAGGCGCCGAGGCCCTCGCGGTCGACGCGACGGTGATAGCGCATGCCGGCCACACCGCCGAGAAGCGCTCCAGCCAGGGTCACGATGGCAACACCGAGGGCCGTCAGGATGCCCGTGGTCGTCGCAGTCTCAGGGGTGACCGGGATGCGCGGCACGCCGCCGAGGTTGGCGAAGATGTCCCACTGGCTGCCGGCGACCGCCGTGATCACGGCGACGACGATCGCCATCACGATGGCCCACAGCCACACCGCGAGGCCCTGCTTGAGGCCGCTGAACCGGGCCATGCGTCCCGCAACGTAGCCGCCCGCGAAGTACGAGACGAACAGCACGACCGCGACCGCGATCGCGCCGATGATCGTGGCGCTGCCCATGTTGTCGGCCGCGGCGTCGGCGGCATCCTGAACCGTCTCGGGGGAGTAGAGGCCGATCGCCGCCCCGATCGCCGCGATGAGCGCGGTGAGCAGGACGGTGAGTCCCATCGCGGTCAGCCAGCCGAAGAAGGCCGACCCGAACTTGAAGCCGCCGAAGCGCTCCTCTTCTCGCGACAGCACCTCGTCGTGCAGGCTCACGTTCGTAGCCGCGACCGGCCGGGTCGCATCAGTGTCGTAGGCGCTCTGAACCGGCCTGGCCGGCTGGCGGGTGGAATCAGTGTCATAGTCGCCCTGGACCGGGGTGGCCGGCTGACGGCGCTCGGGGGTGTCTGTGCTCATGCGGTGACGCTATTGGTCCACCTTGAAGTTGCGCTTCAGGGTTGCCAGCGGGAGGATCTCGTCGTATTCTCCCGGGCTCTCGGCTGCAGGACTGGTGGGGCGTTCGCGGACTACGCGGCCGTCTCGGGGAGGGCCGGGTGCAGGTTATGATTGGTGCGCGCGTCCGGTCGTTTTCGGTCGGATGCCTGGAGACGTCGCATAGTTCGGCCTAGTGCACCACCCTGCTAAGGTGGAGACCCCTCACGGGGTCCGAGGGTTCAAATCCCTCCGTCTCCGCGGAAATACCCCCCGGTACAGCGGGGGTTTTCTCGTTTTCCTGCGCGCGAATTGTCGACGTGCCTCGCTCGCAAGAGCGACCCCCGGGGGTCACCTGGGGTCACATCGGGGACCGCAGCACCACTAGTTCGCGCGTGCGTATATGCCTGTTGCCGCGTGAATCCGCGGAGGTTGACCGGCTTTCGGGCCTGGGGTGCACCACCCCGCACAGGTGGTGTCCCTTATGCGACTTGGACGGTTCGTCATCCGCGTTGGTTCGCCGACCGCCGCGGGGCGCTTCGCCGGACGGGTCTTGCTGGCACCTAGCGCGGTCTCCGCGCATCCCGGTCGCAACAGTTGAATCAACTCGTCAGACGATCCATTTCGGGCGACCTACTGCAGGAGGAGATTGCCGTCAACGATCAGGCGTGGTGAACCATTCGTCGATGTGGTGTTCGGGGTCGACTTGGGTGAGCACGACGTCGCGGGCGCGCAGCCGGGTGGAGTGGCGGACCGGAAGGTTGCGGCCGTCTCTGCTGATGACGCTGATCCAGGTGCGCTCTCCGATGGAGAGTTCCGCGATCGTGCTGCCGTCGGCGGGTGATCCAGGTTCGACCGTGTGTCGTTGCAGGCCGTCGGGCTCCTCGGCGAAGCGGACGTCGACGGTCCATGGTCGGGGGTCCTCGAGGCGCATCGGGACGTGGAAGATGCGGGCGAAGACGGGAACGAGTCCACCTTGGACGACGACGGAGATGAGCACGACGATGAAGATGATCGCGTAGACCGTGTCGCCGCCGGGGACGTTGGCGCTGAGGATGAACATGCCGAGCAGGATCGGGACTGCCCCTTTCAGCCCGGCCCACAGCACGAATGCTCGTTCTCCCCAGGTCAACCGGATCGGGAGGCTGATCACCCCGACCAGGAGCGGACGGATGAGGACGATCAGCAGCACCGCGATCGTCAGGCCGGCGACAAGGGTGGCGGGTTGGAAGACGTCCTCGAGTTGCACGCCCAGGCCGAGGAGGACGAAGACGACGATCTCGGCCAGGCTGGCCAGGCCCGCCGAGAACGTGTCGACCTCGCGGCGGAAGGGGGCGCGGAGGTCGCCGACGAGGATCCCGGCGATGAAGACGGCGAGGAAACCGGACCCGTGCAGTGCGGAACCGCCCGCGTAGATCAGAACAGCGGCCGCCATCACGAACACAGCCGTCAGCGCGCCGGTGGGCAGGTGTACGCGACGCATCAGCCAGGCCAGCGCGAGCCCGCCGACGATGCCCACGACTCCACCCACGACCATCTGGGTCAGGAACTCCACGACTCCGGTCAGCAGTGGTGAGCCGACGGCTGTGCCCGCGGTGAGCAGGCTCACCAGCAGGGCGATGCCGACCGGGTCGTTGGCGCCTGATTCGCCTTCGAGGATCGTGCCGGAGCGGCCGGAGATCTCCCGGCGCCCCAGCACGGAGAACACCACGGCAGGGTCCGTCGGTGATAACGCGGCCCCGAGAAGGAGTGACACTTGCCACTCGAACCCGAGGATGAAGTACGCGACCGCGGCGACCGCGGCCGCGGTGACCGCGGTGCCCGCGATCCCGATCCACGCGATCGGGCCGGCCGCGGCGCGAAAGCGTCGCCAGCCGATGTGCATGCCGCCGTCGAAGAGGATGAGCACGAGGGCGATCGACACGATGCGCTCGTCGATCTGCCTGGCTGCCGGTCCGAGCGCGGGCAGGAACAGGGCGGCGATGGCGGCGACGATCAGGAACAGCGCGGGGGCCGGGATCCGCAGCCAAGCAGTCAGCCTGCTTGAGAAGGTTCCAGCGATCAGCACCGCGGCCACGACGAGGACGATGATCGTGAAGAGGAACTCGTCCACTACGGCACTCCCAGGAGGGTCAGCGATAAGTCGCCGACCAGACTTCCCGGCACTCCGTACATAAACGTAGCGCTCGCGCTACTCGGCCGCGTCGATTCTTCATCGACCGAATCGAACTCGGCGGGTTCGCGACACTCCTCGTCGAAGCCGAGAAATCCGGCACGACGCTGTTCATGTAGATGCGAGTCGGTTGCTGACGCTATTCGGCGAGGAACGATTCAACCATCGAGGCGAGAAGCTCCTTTCCGGGACCGATCCAGAAGAGGTGACTCGGTGATTCGAGTTCGACAAGGACCGCGTCGGGGATGGTCGCGGCGAGGTTATCGGCGTGCGCGAAGGGCACGCCGCCATCCTGCCGGGAGCCGGTCACGAGTGTCGGGCAGCGGACGTTTGAAAGAGCATGGCGGCGGGCCGCGTCAAGACGCGGTCGCCCTTGGCGGAGGTCGTTGACGAACCCCGCATCCGACCGCATGGATTCGAACAGCGTTCGCGCTTCGCCTCGGTCGACGGTGCTGAGCTGCTCCCACCAGTCTTCGATGGGAAGGGTCGAGAGTGGGGCGAGCATTCGTCGCAGCCCGGCGTCGGAGCGGATCACGCGGCGTACCAAAGCCCACACCGGCCGCTGCAGGATCGGCGAGAAGAGGATGGGGCCGCCGATCGCCTCGGCCCGGGTGTCGGGGTACGACAAGCCCGAGGGCGCGCAGCTGTGCAGGACCAGTCGGGGCACTCGCAGTTCGGGGCTATTGGCGACGTGCACGGCTTGCATTCCGCCGAACGAGACGCCGACCGCCGCGGCAATCCCGCGGATTCCCAGCTGCTCACATACCTCGCGCACCAGGGGTGCGAACTCTGCCGGGCTGAGCGGTCCGACGCGCGTGCCGCCGTATCCGGGCCTTGAGAATGACACGACAGCGTGGCCCAACGATGTGTAGATGCCCCACCCGCATTCGCAGGCCGCGGAGCAGTGCCCGCCGGGGAAGAACAGCACGGGTGAGCATTCCCCCGGTAGCTCGGCGATCTCGACGGGCCCGGCCGTCGTTGAGACGATGCGCGTCTCGGTCATGACCACAGTCTGACGGTGAGGCGGTGCGCCGATGGGGAAATGCTCATCCGGCGGGATGTTGATCTTCTAAATGTTAGTGACTAACATACATGTTGTGGACAAGCTGTCTCGGACCCGGACGGCGCTGCTCCGGGCTGCGCTCGAACTGTTCGACGAGCGCGGGTACGACGCGACGACCGCGGCGGCGATCGCCGGTCGCGCCGGCGTGTCCGAGATGACCTTCTTCCGGCATTTCCCATCGAAGGATGCCGTGCTCGTCGATGACCCGTATGACCCGCTCATCGCGGAAGCGGTCAGCCGCCAGCCGGTGGAGTTGCCGCCCTTGGCGGCAGCGGTGGCGGGGGTGAGGGAGGCGTGGAAGGCGGTGCCCGCCCCGGCCGGAGCCGAGGTCCGCGATCGCCTGCGCATCGTGTCGCGGACGCCGTCGCTGCGCGGGGCTCTCGCCCGCAATAGCGGTGCGACCACGGACGCGATCGCGGCGGCGCTGCGATCCCGCGGGGTGCCGCAGCGGGATGCGGCTATTGCGGCGGCGGCGACGATCGGTGCGCTGAACGCCGCACTGCTGGAGTGGGCGGACGGCGACGACCCCGACCTCGGCTCCGCGATCGATGCCGCGTTACGAGTCCTCGAGCGGTGACCAGCAATGATCGCTCCCGCCCTCGCCGTCCAGGGCGTGACGCGGCAGTTCCGCAATGGCGCGGGCGTCTTCGACCTCGACCTCGAGCTTCACACGGGGCAGATCGTCGCGCTCGTCGGTCTCAACGGTGCAGGGAAGTCCACCATGATGCGCATCCTGCTGGGGATGCTGCGTCCTGACCGCGGCGAGGTGCGGCTCGCAGGACCACCCGCTCGACGCGGCGCCGCGCGAACAGTGGGCGAGGGTGGGCCACCTGGTGGAGTATCCGCTCGCGTATCCCGAGTTGACAGTGCGGCGGAATCTGCAGCTCAGCGCCCGGATGCGCGGCATCGATGATGTCGACGCTGCGGTGACGGCGATCATCACGGAGTTCGCGCTCGAGGAGTACGTGGATCGCCGCGCCCGGACTTTGTCGCTGGGCAACCGCCAGCGGGTCGGACTTGCCGCCGCTCTGCAGCATGACCCGAGCGTGATCGTGCTCGACGAACCCACGAACGCGCTCGACCCGGCGGGCGTCATCCGCCTCCGCGAAAGCCTGCTCCGGCGGGCGGAGGCCGGTGCGGCGATCCTCGTCAGCAGCCACCATCTCGATGAGGTCGCCCGCATCGCGGACCGCATCGTCGTGATCAACCGCGGCCGCCTCATCGGCGACCTCGACCCGGCCACCCACGACATCGAGCGGGGCTTCTTCGAAACCGTCCGCATCGACGACGAAAGGGGCGTCCGATGAGGCCGGCGGTATGGGCAGAGGCCGTGAAGCTCGCCGGCTCCACGGTCGGGCGAGTCGGGTCGGTCGCGATCGTCGTCGGAATCTCGCTGCTCAGCGGCGCCATGCTGCTCGCGGCCGCATCGGGAGACCCGCAGCTCGTCGCCAAGCTCGGTCCGGCGCGCGACACACGACTGGACAGGGTTCCTGCTCGCAGCGGCGCAGATCACCGGTGCCGGCGGCCTGCTCGGGTTCGGCGTGGTGCTGTCCTGGATGTTCGGCCGCGAGTTCGGCGACGGCACCATCACCGGACTGTTCGCGCTGCCGGTGCGTCGCTCGACGATCGCGCTCGCCAAACTGCTCATCTATATCGCCTGGGCCGTCGCAGTCAGCATCTCACTCGCCGCGCTGTTGGTGATCGTGGGACTGGTCGCCGGCCTCGGCCCGCTCACGGCAGACACGTGGACAGCAGTCGCGCGGCAGATCGCGCTCACCGTGATGACCGCCGCGATCGCCGCGCCCGTCGCCTGGGCGGCAACGCTCGGGCGCTCCGTGCTCGCAGGAGTGAGCGTCTCGATCGGAATCGTCGTCATCGCGCAGGTCTCTGTCCTCGCCGGGATCGGGGGTTGGATGCCGCTCGCATCGCCAGCCCTGTGGGCAATCTCCTCGGGTGAAGACGTATCCAGCGGCCAGCTGCTCCTGGTCATCCCGTACTTCGCGGCATGCGTGCTCGTGACAGGGAGCGCCTGGCGGACGATGCAACTCGATCGCTGACGGCGCCAAAGGATCGGGCGGTGATTCTGAAGGCTCGCTCGACCTGCTTTCGCCCCGTGAGCACGTGTAGCAGCGTCGCCCTGCGATCAGCGACGAGCGCCGCGGCGAGGTCGAGCAGGACCTTGCACTCGGTCAGCTGGTCTTGGACCTTCGCACTGCTGCCGGGCTGAGCCAGCGCGAGCTCGCCGCACGGATGAAGACCAACCAGTCGGTGATCTCCCGCCTCGAAGAAGGCGGCGGCGCTAAGAACCGGATCGACCCCCTCGCCCGGCTCGCCAACGCACTCGGCCGATACCTCGTTCTGTCGTCGCGGAAGAGCCGTCCGCGCGGACCACGGACTCCGTCCATGTCGCCTGACCAGCCCACGTCATTCCGGGCTGAGGCGATCAGTGCTGCGTAAGAATCGCGTAAACGTGAGCACCCGCGAACAACCCTGAACCTCCACGAACCCGGCCGGGAACCCAGTCGTATCAACGGAGGTGCCGTTGAACACGCTCGCGGCCTCCTCATCGCGGAGTGTCATCCGCCCGGTCTGTGCGCGAGAACGAATGCGGTGGCTTCGGCCCGCGATCCGACGCCCAATTTGCGGAAGATCTTCGCTACGTGGAACTTGACCGTGTTCTCGCTGATGCTCAGGTTCCTCGCGATCTCACGGTTGCGCTGCCCTGCGATCAGCAGTCCGAGCACCTCCGCCTCGCGCGGCCCCAGGTTTGATTCCGGCGGTGCGACGTGCGAAGCGGTGGGCGGATCCAGGGGCAGCACAACGGTCACCTCGGTACCCCACCCTGGCGTCGACTCGAGGGAAAGCCTGCCGTCGAGGGCGACGACGCGCTGACGGACGAGGCGAAGCGGGACGCCCTGGTCGGAGAGATCGCCGGGGCCGTCATCTCGCATGTTGATCAGCAGGTTCGTCCCGTCGCAGTCCCACTGCACGCGCACACGGTGTACGTCGTGCCGGTCGACGAGAGCGAGGATCAAACCCCGTACCACCGCACGAGCGCCGTGGGCGATTTCGCTGGGCAACGCGCGCCCATTGATGGGCGGCTCCACGAACTGGACATCCACATCGCGGTAGCGCACGAGCGGACGCAGATCGTCGCGCAGCCGCTCGAACGCGGTGGTGACAGGCTCTTCGGTGAATGTGCGCACGCGGTCACTCGCGGTGCGCAGGTGAACCATGCCCTGGGCCGCGATCTGGGTTGCCGTGCGCCTAGCGGCGCGGTCGTCGAGCGCACCGGAGCGCAGCACCGCCAGCACCGACTCCAGTGTGGTCGAGTACTCGTCGGCCAGTTCGGTCAGCGCCTCCATGCGCACGCTCGAGGTCGCGCGGGCGAGGTGCAGGTAGTCGGGCGGGGCGGCATCGGCGAGTTGCTGGGCGCGCAGTGCGACGATGTTCCACAGCAGCAGCACGGACGCGTCGTGGACTGCATCGCCTGGCTCGGCGAGCACGAGCAGTGCGCCATTGCCAGAGACGGCGTGAAACGCCTCGACATCGCCCGCCGAGGTCGCGATCGACGCTCGTAGTGTGTGCCCGGGGGCCAGCATCCGTCGTACCTCGTCCAGAGCGAGGAACGAGACGCCGTCCACGAAGGATGCCGCCCCGGCGCCGTCGCGCTGACCGCCGGCGGTATCGGCCACCAGGAAGACCAAGGCCGAATGCGAGATGAGCGGGGCGAGGAGCGTCGACAGCCGCGCAGGCATGAGGGCTGGCGGCGCCGTGAGCACATGAGAGAGGCCGCGGACGGTATCGAGCTGGCCGTCGACCGAGTCGTCGACGGTATCGCTCAGCGCTGAGGTCATGCCTCCACCCTATGTTCCGCTACCCGTTCGGGTGGGCAGAACGACCCCGAGGAGGGATCGACCTACTCGAAAGGAGCGGACACGCTGAAAGGGCGCCAGCACGACTGGCTCGATGAGAGGACGAGGATGTCTGGAAACAGAGCGGTCGCCTACGAGGGACCAGGGGTCGTGAAGGTCATCGACACCGAATACCCGGACTTCGAGCTGCACGACGGCCCCGGGGTCAACCCCGCCAACGTCGGTCGCAAGATCCCGCACGGTGCGATCCTGCGGACGGTCGCCACGAACATCTGCGGCTCCGACCAGCACATGGTGCGCGGACGCACCACAGCCCCCGCCGGGCTGGTGCTCGGTCACGAGATCACCGGTGAGGTCGTCGAGGTCGGCCCCGATGTGGAGTTCGTCAAAGTCGGCGACATCGTCTCAGTGCCGTTCAACATCGCGTGCGGCCGCTGCCGCAACTGCAAGGAGGGCAAGACCGGCATCTGCCTGAACGTCAACCCCGACCGCCCCGGGAGCGCGTACGGCTACGTCGACATGGGCGGGTGGGTCGGCGGCCAGGCCGAGTACGTCCTCGTGCCCTACGCGGACTGGAACCTGCTGCGCTTCCCCGATCGGGATCAGGCGCTGGAGAAGATCCTCGACCTCGCGATGCTGTCCGACATCTTCCCGACCGGCTTCCACGGCGCCGTCACGGCCGGCGTGGGGGTGGGCTCCACGGTGTACATCGCCGGCGCGGGTCCGGTCGGACTCGCCGCGGCAGCCGGGGCGCAGCTGCTCGGCGCAGCCGTGGTGATCGTGGGCGACTTGAACGAGGAGCGCCTCGCGCAGGCGCGCAGCTTCGGCTGCGAGACGGTGAACGTGGGCGAAGGCTCGGTGCCCGACCAGCTGGAGCAGCTCCTCGGCGTACCCGAAGTCGACGCCGCGGTCGACGCCGTCGGCTTCGAAGCACGCAGCGAAGGACACGGTGCGAACGCGAAGGAGGCGCCGGCGACGGTCCTGAACTCGCTGATGGGTGTGACTGCCGCAGGCGGCGCGATCGGCATCCCGGGTCTGTATGTCACGGGCGACCCCGGTGCCGTCGACGATGCCGCGAAAGTCGGATCCCTCTCGATCAGTCTCGGCACCGGATGGGCGAAGTCGCTCTCGTTCACGACGGGCCAGTGCCCGGTGATGCGCTACAACCGGCAGCTCATGATGGCGATCCTGCACGACAAGGTGCATATCGCCGCCGCCGTGAACGCTCGGGCGATCTCGCTCGACGACGCGCCGAAGGGCTACGCCGAATTCGACGCCGGAGCCGCCACCAAGTACGTCCTGAACCCCAACGGCTACATCGCCGCCTGACCTACGACCACTAACCAGAAGGAGCAGCAGATGAGCACTGTCACCCTAGAAGACGCCCGCCGCGTGATCGCCGCCGCTGAGAAGAAGGCCACCGAGATCGGCCAGCCGATGAACATCGCCGTGGTCGACTCCGGCGGCAACCTGGTCGCCCACGTCCGTCAGGACGGCGCGTGGATCGGCAGCGTCAACATCTCGATCAACAAGGCCTGGACCTCGAAGGCCTTCGATATCTCCACCAAGGATCTCGGCGACAATTCGCAGCCCGGACAGCAGTTCTTCGGCATCCAGAACACGAACGGCGGCAAGGTCGCGATCTTCGCCGGCGGGATCCCCCTTTCGCGCGACGGCGTCGTCGTCGGCGCCGTGGGTGTCAGCGGCGGCTCAGGCGAACAGGACCATTCGGTCGCCGAAGCCGGTGTCGCCGCCCTCTGACCTCAACGCCGGATGGTGGACTCAAGGTCCTGATGCTGGGATCTTCTCGTGGGGCGTGCCGCGCATTTTCAGCTTGCTGAGGGGCAGTCCCCTCACGCGCTCCGAGGGCTCACGTCCCATAGGGAAGGAGCCGCGGAATCCCGCGGCTCCTTCTCTGTTTGGGCGCTTGACCCGTCTGCCTCCGCGCTAGGACGCGCTGCGGTCGCCCAGGAACTCCTGCGGCGGCAGGTTCACGAAGGCCGAGCCGCTGTCGCCCAATGTGGCCGCGAGTCGATTGAGCTGCGGCACTGACGCGCTTTCGCCGCCCCAGTGACCGCTGAGGACCCGTTCCTCCAGCACGACGATGCCCGCCACGATCTCCGCCGGTGTGAAGTTGCAGTGGTCCCCGCGGTCGACGAAGGTCTGCCGCAGCAGTGAAGCGTCTCCCTGTGAGCGCACATCTTCCGCGTACTCCTCCTCTACCTGGACGGGAGCCAGCCGATCGACGATGGTGTGCATGGTGAGCACGGGCATCTGCAGGTCACCAGTGAGCCCGGAGTGTGCGGCGAGGGTTTCCACGGAACCGGGGTCGGCTGCGATGTCGGCCGTCTGGGTGAGCCGGTCGAGCTCGGCCTTCAGGTCCAGTCCTGCCGCCTTGTAGAGCTTGGCTACGGCCTGCCGGTCTTCGGACTGCTGGAACAGCATCCGGTAGTCCACTCCGACGTTCCACGTCGCGTTTCCACCTGCCGTGCTCTCGATGTCGAAACGGCCGGGGGTGACGAAGCCGATGGTGCCCACCAGCGTCTCGTACATCCTCTGCTGCCACGCCTCGAGATCGTGCGTGTCGCCGCCCGCGAGATGGAACAGAGCAGCTGCCAGCGCCACGCGCGCCCGGCCTTCGGGGGTCGTCTGACCCGCCTCGACGGCGGCGGCGAGAGCGCCGGAGGTGGCGAACGCCTCAGCGAGAGACGCGTAGCCCTCGATCTTGATGTCCTGGTCGGGGGCGAGCAGCTCATTGATCGCGTGCGACCCGTCGAGCTGGTAGTTGTTCAGATCGACCCCGCCTTCCATGAGGCCGCAGGTCGGCATCGCACCGTCGATGACGTCGCCGGCGGTCTCGGCCAGGCGACCCGTGACGAGCCCGCCCATCGATGTGCCGTACGCGAGCACGTGATCGGGCTGCTCGCCGATCTGGGCGATCGCCGCATCGAGCGATTCGAGCTGGTCGCTGGGCGCCGTGGGCACCGCCCAGCCGGTGCTCTCATAAGTGGAGCCGACCAGCGCGTAGCCCTGGTCGAGCAGCAGCTGTTCCGTCGCAGGGTTGGGTGCGACCGTGGCGGGCGCGCGGGGACCGGCGAACGAGGGCTGGTAGCCGTGGCTGTACAGCAGCATGGTGCCGTTCCAGTCCTCGGGCATGACCGCCCGCCAGGCGGTGCCGTCGGGCAGAGTGCCTGAATAGGCCGCGGGGGCTGCCGATGCGGGGAGCGCGGGCAGCGCAATCGCCAGCAAAGCCCCGGCGGCGACAGCGACACCTGCCCGTGTCAAACGGGAGCGAGTCATGCTTCCCCTCCCTGCCATGAAAGCGAACACGTCGTTGTGCCGGTCATGTCGACCCCTTCCGTAGTGGTCCAGCGACTCCGGTCCGGCTGGGTGCGAAGCGGGCATGGGCTCGCATCGGTGCCGGAGCAGTGCTGAACGGTAACAAGAATGGTTGCGAACCTCAACCAACTTGCGGAACCCAATGACGTGTGCCATGCGATGGTCGGTGAGTGATACCTATTGACGTTACCTATGGACATAGGTAATCTCCTGGCGAGGCCACGAAGACGTAGCCTGCAACTCTGAGGAGGGGACCTCGCTATGGTCTCAACCGCCCATGCCTATGCCGTGAACCCCACGGCAGCACGTCGGCTTCTCGATGGTTTCTCGCTGGAGATGACCGGCAAGGACGTAGCCGGGCTGGAAGAAGCCCGGCATGCCATCCCGGCCGGCTCGAAGATCAACGTCACGTTCCTCGGCAACGAGGACCTCGACATGCGGGTGGCTGCCGCGAAGACCCTCCGAGACTTCGGCTTCGTGCCGGTCCCTCACATCGCAGCGCGGCGATTGAAGTCGCGGGACCAGCTCGAGGAGTTCCTGGGACGACTGCAGCAGGTCGGCGCCACGGAGAACGTCTTCGCGGTCGGCGGCGACCCCGCGGAGCCGGAGGGGCCCTACCCGGACTCGCTGTCGCTGATCCAGACGGGTCTGCTCGAGAAGTATGGAGTGCGTCAGGTCTCGATCGCGGGATACCCCGAGGGCCACCCCGACATCACGACGGATGTGCTCTGGCGGCACCTCGAAGACAAGCTCGCCGCTCTGAAGGAGCATGGGCTGGATGCTGTCATCCTGACGCAGTTCGCCTTCGACACCGACCCCGTGATGGCCTGGATCAAGGAAGTGCGCGGTCGCGGCGTCCAGGCTCAGATCCGCATCGGCACGCCGGGGCCTGCAGGCGTCAAGCGGCTGCTCGGATTCGCGCGGCGGTTCGGCATCGGGACGAACGCGATGATCGTGAAGAAGTACGGGTTCTCGCTGACGAACCTGATGGGCACCGCGGGTCCCGACCGGTTCGTGAGCGATCTGTCGAGCCTGCTCGCGGAGGAGCCATCGTCGGGTGATGTGCGGCTGCACTTCTACACCTTCGGCGGGCTGCTCGCCACCTGCGAATGGGCCCGCGAGTACCTCGCCGCCCAGAAGTAGAGGATCCGGCGATGACGGTTCACACCGGGGCGCTTCGCTTCAACCACCCGAACAGAGAGGTTCATCATGCCCGCTAAGAACTTGCAGGAGCTGCTCGACCAGGTCGGCAGCCCCGTCGAGCTGCTGCGCAACTCGCAGATCGGCTCCTACATCTATCCGGTCGTCCCCGCCGACTTCCAGAACTGGATCAAGGAGCAGAAGGCGTGGCGCGACACCGCCGTGCTCTACGACCAGTCGCACCACATGGACAACCTGTTCCTGCGCGGCTCGGATGCGAGCAGGCTCATCTCCGACACGGCCGTCAACTCGACAGCGGTCTTCCCGGTCGACAAGGCCAAGCAGTACGTGCCGACGACCGCGGCCGGCCATGTCATCGGCGACGGCATCCTCTTCCGCCTGGCGGAGGACGAGTACGTCTACGTGGGCCGCTCGCCCGCCGCGAACTGGCTGCTCTTCCACGGTGAGACAGGGGGTTACCAGAACCTCGACATCCAGGTGGACCGGCGATCGCCTTCGCGTCCGTACGGCCACGCCGTCTCGCGCGAGTACTACCGGTTCCAGATCCAGGGACCCGAATGCCTGGTCGGTCATCGAGAAGCTCAATGGCGAGCCGCTCGAGCAGCTGAAGTTCTTCAACATGTCGACGATGACGATCGACGGCACCACCGTGCGGACGCTGCGGCACGGCATGGCCGGCGCTCCGGGGCTGGAGGTGTGGGGCCCCTACGCCGACCACGACCGCATCTGGACGGCGATCGTCGAGGCGGGCGCCGAGTTCGGCCTCGTTCCGGTCGGCTCGCGCGCGTACCCCTCCAACACGCTGGAGTCGGGGTGGATCCCGTCGCCGCTGCCCGGGATCTACACCGGCGACGCCGAGCGCGCCTACCGGGAGTGGCTGCCCGCAGACGGCTACGAAGCGACCGGCACACTCGCCGGCTCGTTCGTCTCGGACGACATCGAGGATTACTACCTCACCCCGTGGGAGCTGGGATACGGCAACTTCGTGAAGTTCGACCATGACTTCATCGGACGCGACGCGCTGGAGCAGATCGACCCGCGAGCGCGAGCGCAAGAAGGTGACCCTCGCGTGGAATGCGGAAGACCTCGGGAAGGTCTGGACCTCGCTGCTCAACGTCGACGGACCGAATTACAAGTTCTTCGACCTGCCGCTGGCGAACTACGGCTCGGCGAACTACGACGCGGTCGTCGACGACGACGGAACCGTCGTGGGCTTCTCCATGTTCACCGGGTACAGCGCCAACGAGCGCCGCGGCCTGTCGCTCGCAACCGTGGATCCGAACGTGCCCGAGGGCACCGAGCTCAAGGTGGTCTGGGGCGAGCCGAACGGCGGCACCAAGAAGGCGTCGGTCGAGCCCCACGAGCAGACCGAGGTGCGCGTCGTCGTCAGCCCGGTCCCGTACTCGACCGTCGCCCGCTCGACCTACCACGGCGGCTGGCGGACGAACTACCAGAACGCCTGACGCACCGCTGGGGGAGTCCGGGGCGCGACATCCAGGCTCCCCAGCCGGGGCGCCGGCTCGGTTTGCGAGAGGATCAGGGGATGAGTCTGCGCTACGCACTGCTCGCGATCCTCCGCGTCGGGCCCCTCTCGGGGTACGACCTGCAGAAGCAGTTCTGCAGTCGGTGGGTCACGTGTGGCACGCGCCCGACTCGCAGATCTACCCGGAGCTGCGCAGGATGGAAGAGGCGGGGCTCGTCGACGGCGAGGAGCAGCTCCGCGGGGAACGCGGGCGGCGCAGGGTGTACCACGTCACGGATGCCGGTGATCGCGCCTTCGTCGACTGGATGAACGCGCCGATGGAGTACCAGCGAGTCCGGGACCCCGCCCACCTCCGCGCCGCCTACCTCGAGACCGTCGCGGACGATACCGCGCGCCAGTTCTTCGAGGGTCACATCGCCCAGTGGGAGCGTGAACTCGAACAGTGGCAGGGCGAGCTGACGCAGGATCGAGCTGCTGACCAACCCCATGCTCATCCGCCGGCTTCAGGTGACCGCCGAGAAGGACCGGCCGCGGACCATCGCCTACAAACGCCACGCGTACCAGGGACTCGTCGAAGACGCGCTGACCGAGATCGCGTGGGCGCGGCGGGGCCTCCTCCTGGTGGACGAGCTCGCGCAGCACTCGTCCACCGAGGAGGCCGGCTGAATCAGTGCGCCATCGCGGCGAGGGCCTCAGGGTCGATCGTCGCGATCGCACGGGTGTCCTGGAAGGCGCGGACGCCTTCGATGCCCTGCTCGCGGCCGATGCCGGACTGCTTCATCCCGCCGAAGGGCGCCCGCAGGTCGAGACGCGTGGCGCCGTGGTCGTTGACCCACACGTAGCCGCAGACCAGCTGCGATCCGACGCGCGTGGCTGAGCCGGGGTCGGCCGTCCATACCGACCCGCAGAGTCCGCCCCAGGTGTCGTTCGCGAGCCGCACCGCCTCCTCTTCGGAGTCGAACGGGATGATCGGGATGACCGGGCCGAACTGCTCCTGGGTCACGACGCGGAGGCTCGGGTCCGGATCGACGACGATGGCCGGGCGCAGGAAGTTGCCGCCCGCCAGGTCACCGCCCGGCAGCTCGCCGAACTCGCGGACGTCGGCGCCGGCATCCTTCGCCTCTTGGATGATCTCCTCGACGAAGGCCTTCTGCGCGGGCGAGTGGAGCGGGCCCATGGTCGTGCCCTCGTCGAGGCCGTAGCCGAGCTTCGCCTTCTCGAGCCGGTCCGTGAGACCCTCGACCACCTCGTGGAGCCGCGAGCGGTGGACGAACACGCGCTTGGCGTTCATGCAGATCTGTCCGGTGGTGTCGTAGATCGCCGCGTAGAGCCGGTCCAGGTGGATGTCGTCGAGGATGGCGTCGTCCAGGAACACGGCCGCGTCATTGCCCCCCAGTTCCAGCGTGACCCGGGTGAGCGTCTTGGAGGCGAGCTCCATGATCCGCTTGCCGCCGTTCACCGATCCGGTGAAGCAGACCTTCGCGATGTCGGTGTTCTGGATGAGCCCGGTCATGTTCTCGTCCTTGCCGGTCACGACGTTGAGCACGCCGGGCGGCAGCTTCTCGGCGACGCGCTGGATGACTCGCGCCGTCGCGAGCGGTGCCGACGGCGGCGGCTTGACGATCGCGGTGTTGCCGGCCAGCAGCGCGTGGGGGAGCGAGGCCCCCAGGATCGCGATGGGCCAGTTGAACGGCACGATCACCGTGACGACGCCGAGCGGCTGGTAGGTCACCTCCGTGGAGACCGGTATCGCACCGGGGATCACGGGCAGCGTGTGCCCCGTGTCGACCTGGTCGGCGAGCATCAGCGCGAGGTTCCAGCGGATCTCGAAGACGAGCGCGTCGACCCACGCTTCAAGGCGGACCTTGCCGTTCTCCTGCGAGAGGATGGCGGCATCCTCATCCCTGTCGTCGGCGATGCCTGCGATCGCCTCGGCCATCTTCGCGGCGCGCTCCTGAGCGCTGAGGGCCGCCCAGGCGGGAAAGGCGGACTTCGCCGCCGCCACCGCATCCTCGACGTCCTCCTTCGAAGCGGATGCCGCATGCCCGACGATCACGCCCGGCTTGCCGGGGTCGGCGATCGCGAGGGACTCCGTCGCGTCGCGCGCCGCGCCCCCGATGTACAGTCCCGTACGAACCGGGGCATCCGTCATTGTGTTCGACAATTCGACCACCTCTCTGTGTCTGCGTGTCGCGTCTCGAGCGGCGTCGCTTCGGGATCGTGCCCGCTCGTCTCAAGCGTGCATCGTGGGGTCGCCGAGGGCAAGATTGCCGACAATATTCGCGTGACTCTCGTATGCGATCTGGGCTCGAAGACTAGCCTGTAGGCAGCGCTCGAGGGAGGGACCCATGACGGACACCGCTGTCGCCGAGGCTTCGGAGGCTGCCGGCAGGCGCCCGGACCTGACGCAGCAGATCAGGGCCGCGATCCTCGAGGGGGAGTTCGCTCCCTATCAGCGTCTGATCGAGGCGGACCTCAGCGAACGGTACGACGCATCGCGCGCATCGGTCCGCACGGCGCTGCTCAACCTCACAGGCGAAGGGCTCGTCGAGCGCATGCCCAACCGCGGCGCACGCGTGCGCGCGATCAGCGTCGACGAGGCCGTCGAGATCGTCGAGGTGCGGATCGGGCTCGAGACGCTGTGCGCGCGCAAGGCCGCCGAGAATCTGACCGAGCTCCGACGCCGTCACAGCTGCGCCAGCTGCGCTCCGAGATTGAAGCGGCCGTGGCATCGGGCAACCTGGTCGAGTACTCGCGGCTGAACCAGGAGCTCGACCGGTGCATCCGCGACCTGAGCCGTCACGCGACCGCGACACAGCTGCTGGAGCGGCTGCGCGCGCAGTCGGCGCGCCATCAGTTCCGCCTGGCTTTCCATCCCGGCCGGGCGAGCCAGTCCGCACCCGAGCACATCGCGATCATCGACGCCGTGCTGGCGAAGGATGCGGACGCCGCAGAGGCCGCGACCCGCGCGCATCTGTCCGGCATCGTGAACATCCTGCGCACGATGGACTGAGTTCGGTGCTGACGCCGCCGCATCGAGGACAGCTCCCGAACTGACCGCGGCCCGGTTGGACGAATCCGACCGGGCCGCGGCATACGCGCTGCGACTCAGATCACCCGAAGGTGTCCGCGTTCGCGTAACCCTTGCCGTTGTACTTCTGCACGACGACAGAGGAGACGGCAGGCTGGCCATCCTCGGTGGTGTCGACGGCGGTGCCTGGCAGCATCAGCGGAGCCTCGAAGCCGCTGATCGTGCGCAGCTGCTCCATGAAGTCCGCACGGGTCGGCTCGGTCATCTTTGCGAAGACCTGCTCGAGCGTGGCGCCGATCATGTAGCTCCACGAGCAGTGCGGGAAGCCCGGGACGTCCGGGTAGTCGCCGTACTCCTTGAGGTTCGCGAGGAATTCGACCATGTCCGGGTCTTCGGCGAAGGCCGGGCTGGCCGCGGACTTCGCGAACGACACCGTGTAGACACCCGGGAACGCCGCAGCTCCACCCGGCTCGAGGATCGCCGTCGGGCTCGACGTGTTGGACGGCAGGAACCAGCTGGGCAGCCAGCCGAGCTCCTGCGTCTTCTGCAGCGACGAGATCACCAGCGGGGTGATCGACATCGCGTCGAAGAAGACGTCGGCACCGCTCGCGGCGAGCTCGGTGAGCTGCCCGTCGACCGAGGTGTCGGTCGCCTCGTAGGTGAGCTCCTTGACGATCTCGATGTTGTCCTTGCCCTCGATCGCGGTCTTGAAGCCCTCGACGTAGCCCTTGCCGTAGTCGTCGTTCTGGTACAGGATCGCGACCTTGTGGTCTTCGGCCGACGCGGCGAGCAGTTCTCCGAAGGCCTGGCCCTCGTTCTGGTAGATCGGCACGAAGCCGAGCTGCCACGGGCTCTGCTTCGAGTCGGAGAAGATCGGGTCGCCGGTCTGGATGAGCACCTGCGGCACTTCGTCGGCGATCGCCGCTTCGCGCCATGCCCGGTTGGTCGGCGTGCCCAGGCCCGACGTCATCGCGAAGACGCTGTCCTTGAGCTGGTCGTAGTTCGCCGCGGCCTTCTGCGGGTCGTACGCGTCGTCGAGGGCCTTGATCTCGACCGTACGCGTCTTGCCGTCGCCGAATTCCACTCCGCCGTCGGCGTTCTTCGCGCCGAAGTAGGCGGTGATGCCGGCGACGGTGCAGGTGCCAGGGCCGGCGGTCGGGCCGGACAGCGGGGTGGTGATGCCGAGGGTGATGGTGGTGTCGGTGATGCCCGGGCTCGGTGCTGCGGTGGCGTTGTCGGTGCTGCCGCCACCGTTATCGCCACCGCGGGAGCATCCCGTTGCGAGCATGGCGACGATGCCGATTCCCGCGATGACCGAGATCGCCCGCATCTTGGTGCGATGTGTGCTCATTGGTCTTGCCTCTTCTCTTCGGACTTGGTGGATGGGTGGGGTGAAACGCTCTTGCGGCGCCACAGCCGCGGCAGGGACACGAGGCCCCCGGGGAGGACGAACAGCACGGCGAGAAGGATGGCGCCCTGCAGCACGGCGGTCAGGCCTGGGTCGATCAGGTTCGTCAGCTGGGGGACCAGCACGTAGTAGGCGCCGCCCAGGAGCGACCCGAGGATGCTCCCGGCGCCGCCGATCACCATCGCCGCCAGGAGGGTGATGGAGTGCCCGAAGTTGAGGGTTTCGGGCGAGGTGTACTGGATGACCACCATGTAGAGGAACCCGCTCACGCCGCCCAGGAGCGATGCGATCGTGAAGGCGAGCACCTTGTAGCGGTACGGCGAGATGCCCATCGAGCCCGCGACGGCCTCGTTGCCCTTGACGATCGCGAAGGCGCGCCCGTACTTGCCTCGCACGAGGTTTCGGGTGAGCAGGAACGAGATGCCCCCGACGAGCAGCACGATGTAGAGCTGCCACTGGTCGTCGTACAGACCCGTCCAGTCCGGGGCACTCGAGAACCGTGCCGACAGGCCCTGTGAGCCGCCGGTGAACTCCGAAAGGCGCTTGGCGAGCGGCACGCCGACCAGCGGCAGCGCGATCGTCACCATCGCGATCGCGAGCCCGCCGAGCCGGGCAGCGGCCAGGGCGACGATCAGGCCGACGACTGCGGGGATGATGCACGCGAGCACGAACACGAGCAGGATGTTCCAGCCCTGTGAGACGCCGTACGCCGTGACGTACGCGCCGAGCCCGACGAAGAAGATCTGGCCGAGCGAGACCTGTCCGGTGTAGCCCATCACGACGTTGAGGCCGAGCACGGCGACCGCGAAGACGCCGATGCGCGCGATCGTCGTGTTCGCGAACTCCGGAAGGATCAGGGGAAGCACGATCATCAGGGCGACGACGACGCCGGTGATCACCCACCGCACCCACGGCTTCTGCACGACTGGCATTGCCTGCGCCATCAGACCCGCACCACCGATTTCCGGCCGAACAGGCCCTGCGGTCTCACGAAGAGCACGATGAAGACGAGGATGAACGGCACGGCGATCTTGAGGTCGTAGCCGATGAACGGGATGTACACGGCGGCGAGATTCTCCAGGACGCCGATCATCCAGGCCGCGACGACCACGCCGATGGGGCTCGAGAGGCCGCCGAGGATGACGGCGGCCAGCGCGTACACGAGCGCCGAGTCCATCATTCCGGGGGTCAGCGTGAGGGACGGCGCAACGAGTGCGCCCGCGACGGCGCCGAGGACGGCCGCGAGGCCCCAGCCCACCATCAGCAGGCGCCCGACCGGGATGCCGGAGAACGCCGCCGACTGCGGGTTGATCGCGACCGCCCGCAGGGCCAGGCCGAGCTTCGTGCCGACGAACAGAAGCTGGAGCAGGATCATGATCGCAACGATCACCAGCGTGGTGCCGATCGAGCGGACACTGATGACGGCGCCGGCGATCGTGACGGTCTCGAGGGGGAACAGCGAGGGGAAGAGCTTGTTGTTGTAACTCCAGATCCAGGCGCAGATGCCCGTGATCAGCGTCAGCAGCCCGATCGTGACCACGACCGCGGTATCTGGATCGCCGCCCTCGAATTTGCGGATGAGAAAGCGCTCGATGAGCGCTCCGAACACGAACGACACGACGATCGAGATGAGGATCGCGAGCAGCAGCGGGATGCCGAGCTGGGTCAGCTGCCAGGCGATGTACGCCGACAGGACCGCCATCCCGCCCTGGGCGAAGTTGATGAGCCCGGTCGCCTGATTCACCAGCACGATCGCAAGAGCCAGCGCGGCGTAGATCGAACCGGCCGAGAGGCCGTCGATGACGAGCTGGATGAAGGTCGCCACTGCTCAGCCTCCCAGGTAGGCACGGCGGACTTCGTCCATGCCCTTGAGCTCGGCGGTGGACCCCGTGATGACGTTGCGGCCGGTCTCGAGCACAGTCGCCGAGTCGACCAGCGTGAACGCGAGGTTGGCGTTCTGCTCCACGACAAGCATCGCGATGCCCGATTCGATGCGCAGGCGCCGGATCGCGCCGTATACGTCCCTTGCGGTGCTCGGTGCGAGCCCGAGCGATGCCTCATCCAGCAGGAGCAGGCGGGGACGTGCCATGTAGGCGCGGGCGACGGCGAGCATCTGCTGCTCCCCGCCGGAGAGCGCCGATGCGTTCGAGCGCACCCGCTCTTGAAGCTGCGGGAAGAGGTCGAGGCAGTAGTCGATGTCGGTCTGGATCGCCTTGCGGTCCTTGCGCCGGTACGCGCCGACTCGGAGGTTCTCGCGGACGGTCAGGTCGCCCAGCGTGCCGCGCCCTTCGGGCACATGGGCGATCCCCATGGCTGCCACCTGGTCCGGGCGTGAACCGCGGATGGACTTGCCGTCGTAGACGATCGAGCCTTCGGCTCTCACCGTGCCGCTGATCGCGCGCAGCGTCGTCGTCTTGCCGGCGCCGTTCGCGCCGAGGATTCCGACCGCCCCGCCGTCCGGCACGCTGAGCGAGACGCCCTCGAGCACCTGCACCGGGCCGTAGAACGCAGTGACGTCGGTCAGTTCAAGCAGCGTCATCGGCGGCATCCTTCCCGATGTACGCCTCGATGACGCGGGGGTCGGACTGCGCCTCGGCGGCGCTTCCCTCCATGAGCTTGCGGCCGTGGTCGAGAACCACCACACGATCGGTGAGCGCCGCGATCAGACCCATGTTGTGCTCGACGATCACGACGGTGATGTCGTCATCGGCTCTGATGCGCCGCACCGTGGCGATGAGCTGCTCCACCTCTGCGTGAGGGAGGCCGGCGGCCGGCTCGTCGAGCAGCAGCAGACGCGGCTTCATGAGGAGTGCCCGGCACAGTTCGATGCCCTTGTGCAGGCCGTGGGACAGCTCGTCGGCCGGCAGGTGAGCCGCCCACCCCAGCCCGTTCCGCTCGAGCAGCGTGAGCGCCTCTTCGCGCAGAGCTCGCTCGGAGCGACCGGTGCGCGGAAGCCGCAGCGACCACCCCACGGGACCACCGGGAAGGCGGGTGTGCGCGCCCAGCAGAACGTTCTCCAGCACCGTTTCATCGAGACGGAGAGCCGGATGCTGGAACGTGCGTGCGAGCCCGTGATGGGCGAGGGTCGCCGGCCGCGATCCGCGCACTTCGGCGTCATCGATCTTGATGGACCCGCCGCTCGGGCGGTAGTGGCCGCTGATGCAGTTGAAGAGGGACGTCTTGCCCGCGCCGTTCGGGCCGACGAGTCCGAAGATCTGACCCGGCTCGACGGTGAACGAAACGTCCTGCAGCACCTTGATGCCGCCGAAGCGAAGGCTCACGTCCTGCAGGGTCAGCTGAGCGGCCATGCTCACCTTTCGCTTCGTCGCGTCGTATCGCCCGGGCACGGGTCGGGGCGGCGAGCCCATAAGCCCCCGTGAATGGGACGGTAGGGATGCACACGCAGATTGTCAACGATTTTGGCGTGATTCCGGCGAGTGTTGCGCAAACGTGATGGCGACGTGCTCATCGTCGCGGCTCGGCGTTCCTTGAGCAGACCTGGGTTCCATTGAACGGAATGTATGGCCGATGCGGTGTGTGGGGCTTCGTACCCTGGGGACACCCCCGTAGAGGAAAGGTCGATGATGACATCCGAATCTCTCGCGCAGGCGATCGAGCGCGCCGGAAGCCCGGTGGAGCTGCTGCGCAACCAGGACTGGCCGGCTTTCACGTTCCCGGTCGCACCCGAGTTCACGAACTGGCGCGACGAGCAGCGCGCGTGGAGCACGAGCGTGGCGATCATGGACCAGTCGCACCACATGACCCAGCTCTTCCTCGACGGCCGGGACCTCATTCCGATGCTCGAAGGGATCTCACCGAACACGTTCGGAACGTTCCGCCCCGGCGTCGCCAAGCAGCTGATCTCCGTCAACGAGGACGGCTATCTCATCGGCGACGGGATCCTCTTCTACAACTCAGAAGGCAGCGAAGGGCTCGTGCTCATCGGCCACCACCTGCTCATCGACTGGGTGCGATTCAATGCCGAGAAGGCCGAGGCGGCGGGCAAGGATGTGCACCACCGCCTCGAGGGCAACTCGAACATGCGGCAGGGCCCTCCGACGTTCTACCGCTACCAGCTGCAGGGGCCGCACGCCAACGAGGTGATGGAGAAGCTGTTCGGCGGCCCGGTGCCCGAGGTGAAGTTCTTCCACATCGGGGACTTCCGCATCGCGGGCAGGGACGTCAAAGGCCTTCGCCACGGGATGGCGGGGCAGCCCGGCTTCGAGTTCTTCGGGCCATGGAAGGACAACGAGGTCGTCCTGCAGGCGCTTGTGGATGCCGGGGCGGAGTTCGACATCCGCCGCGTCGGTGCGAAGGCCTATTCGGCGACTCCGCTCGAGTCCGGGTGGGTTCCGACGCCGTTCCCGGCGATCTTCGACGACGACTTCGCCGAGTACCGCGAGTGGCTGCCTGCCGCGAGAGCGGGGTCCATCGGCGGCTCGCTCTACTCCGATGACATCCACGACTTCTACATGACGCCGTACGACATCGACCTCGGCAAGTCCGTCCGCTTCGACCACGACTTCCACGGTCGCGAGGCGCTCGAGCGGCATGCGGCCGACGTCCGTCGGCGCAAGGTGACGCTGCTGTGGAATGCCGAGGATGTGGCGGCCGTCGTCCGCTCACAGCTCGAGCCCGGCATCCCGGCGAAGTTCCTCGACTTTCCCAAGGCCCGCTATGGCCTCTTCCAGATGGACGAGGTGCGCCAGGGGGATCGCCGGGTCGGGATCTCGACCGATGCCGGCTACATCGCCTTCGACCAGCTCTACATGTCCCTCGCGACGCTCGATGTGGATGTCGCCGAGGGGTCCGAGGTCGAGGTGGTGTGGGGCGAGGACCCGATCTCACGCAAGCCGCAGGCGGATGCCGCACACCGTCAGGTGCGGATCCGCGCCACGGTGGCACCTGCGCCGTATCACGACTACGCGCGCACGGTCTATCGCGCGAACGACTGAAGGCAGAGCAGCGGAAGGCCTTCTGCTGAACGGAAGCCGGAACTAGGATCGCCTCCTGTCCGAGGAGGGCGCGATGGCCAGAGGGTCGGCGGGGGAGTCGGTGCTGCACAAGCACCTGCGCGTGCTCGAGGCCTTCGACGCGCTCCGACCCTTTCTCACCCTCACCGAGATAGCGGATGCCGCCGGCATGCCCCTCTCGACGGCCCATCGCCTCGTCGCCGAGCTGGAGCGGGAAGGGCTTCTCGAGCGGATGCCGGACCGGACGTACCGCCTCGGAGTGCGGCTCTGGGAGTTCGCCTCGCGCACGCCCGGAGCACTCGGGCTTCGGGAGCTGGCGCGCCCGTGGCTCGAGGCGGTGCACGCGCGCGTCCGTCAGCACACGCAGCTCGGAGTGCTCGCCGGCCATGACGTCCTGTTCATCGAGCGGATGTCGACTCACGACGCCGTGCCCAACGCCACGCTCATCGGGGGACGGACACCGCTCGCGGTGAGCTCGAGCGGACTCGTGCTGCTTGCACATGCCGGCCCGGCACTCGTCGAGGAGCTGATCGCGGCCGGCTGGCCGGCCTTCACCTCTGCCACGATCCGCGGGGGTGACGCGCTGCGCGCGAAGCTGCGGCACGTCCGCGCCGATGGCTTCGCGGTCGCCGACGGACAGATCCATCTCGAGTCGCGCGGCATCGCCGTGCCGGTGATGGGCCCGCACCAGGTGGTCTATGCCGCAATCGGCGTCGTGGTCGCCAACGACGGCCGATCGCCGCAGCCGGCGATCGAGCTGCTGACGATGGCGGCGGCCGGCATCACACAGGCACTCGAGGCGGCCTACCTTCCCGGCCGCTCGGCAACGCCCGAGAGCTCGCGGACACTGACAGCACTCGTCAGCACGTCGCAGCGGTCGCTCGACTACTTCGCATCGCTCGACGACGACCGGCGGGCGCCCGCTGGTCTACGGTGACCGGCGACGAGGTCACGCCGCTCCGGTCGAGCGCCAGCCGCCGTGGTATTCGAGGCGGGCCGTCTCTGCGTACGGCACTGGGCTCACGATGGCGCGCACCGCGATCTGCTCGTGCGGCTCGACCGTGGTCTTCTGCGACCCGCCGCCCGGCTCACCCCACACCACGCGCACTTCGGTTCCGACCGGGATGTCGCGGTCGACCGTCGCGAGCGAGAGGCCGCGCTTCTCGTTGGCGGTGACACCGGTGAAGAGCGAGAGACCCACCGTGGTGCCGTCGGCGTCGATGACGCTGTCGTAGTTGGACGAGCCGTAGTTCGCGTTGGGGAGGTCGAAGAACTGGTAGCCGGGCCCCTCGCGGTCGATGACGCTGGTGAGGATCTTCCCGAGATCCTCGTCGTTCCAGGCGAGCGTGACCTTCTTGCGCTGGGTCTCGGGATCGACCTTCTCCAGCGCCTCGCGGCCGATGAAGTCGTGGTCGAACTTCATGAACGATCCGTAGCCGAGAGCCCAGGGCGTCAGGTAGTAGTCCTCGATGTCGTTCGAGACGAATGAACCGGCCAGCGCGTTGATCGCCTCGTAGCTGGTGGCAGGCAGCCATTCGCGGTACGCCCGCTCGCCCTCGCTCGAGTAGATCGCGGGCAGCGGAGAGGGGATCCAGCCGGATTCCAGCGTGTTGGACGAGTAGGCCCGGGAGCCGCACGGCTCGATGCCGAACTCCCGGCCCGCGTCGAGGATGGCGTCGCGGATCCTGCCGTGCTGCTCGTACGGACCCCAGATCTCGAGGCCCGGAGCGCCGGCCATGCCGTGACGCAGGGTGCGCGCCGGAACGCCGTCGATCTCGAGCTCACCCATGTGGAAGAACTTCACCTGCTCGACCGGCCCGCCCGCGAGCTTCTCGATGATCGGCCAGGCGTGGGGGCCCTGTATCTGGAACCGGTAGTACTCCCGGCTCACAGCCTGCCCGTAGGGGCGCGAGGGTGAACGGTCGTCGTAGCGGAACTCCACGTCGTAGCCGCCCGTCTCGGCGTGGAACTGCAGCCAGTTCGCCGCCGGCGCGCGCCCCACGTAAACGAACTCGTCCTCGTCCAGGTGGAAGAGGATGCCGTCGCCGATGACGCCGCCGTTCGAAGCCGTGGGGACGAACTGCTTGGCGGTGTTGACAGGGAAGCTCGTGAAGCTGTTGATGCCCGTCTCCCGCAGCAGGCGCAGCGCATCCGGCCCCGAGACGAAGAAGTTCACCATGTGGTGCGTCTGGTCGTAGAGCACCGCGGTCTCACGCCACGCCTTCTGCTCACGTCGCCAGTTCGTGAACTCCGCGGGGACGACGGGATAGATGTAGGTGCCCAGCTGCGAATTGCGCAGCATGTCGACGACGCTGCCCTTCTCGTCCAGCAGCTCCTGCAGGCTCCGTGCCATGGCCTGGCCTCGACTTCCTTGTCCGGGGAGGATGTGAACGGAATGCTAAGTGCGGGGTGCACCTACGTCCAGTGTTCCGTGTCCCCGAGGGGCTTCGCCGGTGAGTTACGAAGGAAGGGGCAGGTATGCGCGATGAAGACCATCCAGACGTTCCACATGCACAGCACGCCTGTCGTCGAGTCGCCGGACGTCCAGTCCTGACCGCAGCGGCACGGACGGGAGCATCGCGACGGCGGCCGGCACGGTGCCCGAGGATGCGATGATGACCGCGCCGCCGCAGGACCGCCCCAAGGCCGGACTGCTGCTGCTGATCGCCGTTCTGCTCGTCGCGGCCAACATGCGGGCGACGATCACCGGGATCGGGCCCCTGCTCGATCAGATCGGCGACGACTTCGGCCTCTCGGCGACGACGCTCGGGCTGCTTGCTGCGCTGCCGCTCGTCGCGTGGGCGGTCGTCTCGCCGCTGGCGCACGACCTGAGCCTCCGGTTCGGACTGGCCCGCGTCATCCTGTGGGCGATCGTCCTCCTCGCCGCCGGCACGATTTGGCGCTCCTTCCCCGGCACCGAGCTCAACCTGTGGCTCGGCACGATCACGATCGGTGTCGCGCTGGCCGTGACGAACGTGCTGATGCCGGCGGTCATCAAGCGCGACTTCCCCCTGCGGGTGGCCGGTGTCACCGGCGTCTACACGGCGCTGCTCGGCGGCTTCGGCGCCCTCGCCTCGGGCATCGTGGTGCCGATCTCGCGCATCGAGACAGCATCCGGCCCTCTCGGATGGCAGATCGCGCTGCTGGCCACCGGCATCCTGCTGCCCTTCGCCATCGTCCTGTGGGCATCGGTGACGCACGCCCGCAAGCCGGACCTCACAGCGCCGCGCACGGCGGGCAGGCGGCCGGCGACGGGGATCTGGACGGACCGGCTGGCCTGGCTCGTCGCCGGCTACATGGGACTGCAGGCGGCGGCGTTCTACATGCTGGTGACCTGGCTCGCGCCGATCTCGGCGTCGACCGGCCGGAGTGCGGTGGTGGCGGGCATCGACGTCATGGTGTTCCAGATCTTCGGCGTGATCGGCTCACTCGCGGTTCCGTTCGTCCTGCGCGGCGGGATGCAGCGCTGGGTGCCTGCTCTGCTGCCCGCACCGGCCATCGTGGGTACGCTCGGGCTGATGCTTGCCCCGGACGCGGTGCTGGTCTGGGGAAGTTTCGCGGGCCTGTCGACCGGTGCGTCGATCGGGATGTCGCTGACGCTGATGGCGCAGCGCGCGCGCAACCACGGTGCGGCAGCCGCCCTGTCGGGCATGTCGCAGTCGATCGGCTACGTGATCGCGGCGCTCGGCCCCATCCTGTTCGGCGCGCTGCACACCGTCTCGGGTGGATGGATCGTGCCGCTGGTCCTGCTGCTGGTCACACTCGCCGGGCAGGGCGTGATCGGCATCACGGTCGGTCGCGAGCGCTTCGTCCTCGACCCGCGCTGACGCGACAGAGGGCGGCGACGGGGTCAGTCGAGGATCAGCGCCAGACGTCGTCCGCGATCGCAACCACTTCGCGGATCTTCGCCCACTGCTCGTCTTCGGTGAGCAGGTTGCCCTCCTCGGTCGAGGCGAACCCGCACTGCGGGCTGAGAGCGAGCTGCTCCAGCGGCGCGAACGCGGTCGCCTCGTCGATGCGCTTCTCGGTGGCACCGATGTCCTCGAGTTCGCCGCTCTTCGTCGTGATGAGTCCGAGCACGACCGTCTTGTCGCCCTCCGGCAGGAAGCGCAGCGGCTCGAAGCCGCCGGCGCGGTCGCTGTCGTATTCGAGGAAGTAGCCGTCGTAGTTCACGACGCCGAGGAGCTGCTCGGCCACCGGCTCATAGCCACCCGACGAGATCCACGTGGAGCGGAAATTGCCGCGGCACACGTGCGTCGTCACGACGAGGTCATCGGGCTTGCCGTCCAGCACGCGGTTCAAGAGCGCCGCGTACCGCTCAGCGATGCCGTCGGTGTCGATTCCGCGCTCCCGCGCCTTCTCGAGTTCGACGTCGGAACACAGGTAGGCCCACGCGGTGTCGTCGAACTGGAGGTAGCGGGCGCCCGCGTCGTAGAACGCTGTGACGGCGTCGCGATAGGCCTGGACCAGATCGTCCACGATGTCCTCGCGGCCGCTGTAGGGACCGTCGATGTGCCCGGGCTCCAGCCGGAAGTCGAGCACCGTCGGCGAAGGGATCGTGAACTTGGGGGTGGCTCCGGTGCTGCGCTCCAGCTGATCCTTGAGCGCCCGGAAGTGCCCGAGGAACGGGTGCGAGCCATCGAAGCGGATGGGGCCCGAGATCTCGATTCCCCGGGGCTTCGTCTGCACTCCCTGGAACTGGATGCCGTGATCCAGCTCCACGACGTCGACACCGCTCAGGCCGCCGAAGAAGTCGAAGTGCCACCACGACCGCCGGAACTCGCCGTCGGTCGCGAGGTGGAGGCCGGCATCCGCTTCTTTGGCGACGAGGTCCGCGATCGCGGCGTCCTCGAGCTCGCGGAGGGCCCCGCCGTCGAGGCGTCCTTCCGCGTGGGCGGCGCGGGCTTCCTTCAGGGCCTGAGGGCGAAGGAAGCTTCCGACGATGTCGGCACGGTACGGAGGGGAGTGGGTCACTCGGAGAGTGTATTCCGCGCTCGCCGCATCGCGCAGTGCAGGTCGTCATGCCAGCTGGACACATCGAGTCCGTCGGGGAGTCGATGCCGCCCAGCGTGTCGCCGCAGGCGGGCACTTCGACCTGGTATTCCTCGCTGAAGACGCGCTTTGCGAATCTCGCGGCCGCAGGCGCACTGACGTGCAGCACCGGCGCCGACCAAGCGCTCGGAGGACCAGCCCCACCTGGAGGAGAGCAGAATGTCAAGGACTGAGGGCAGTCGTTCCTCCAAGCCCGCACTTGTCCTCGTGCATGGTGCATGGGGAGGCGCGTGGATCTGGCGCCGCGTGCTCGCCCCCTTACGTGAGGCCGGACACGAAGTGCATGCGGTCACGCTCACGGGTGATGGCGACCGTGCGCACCTGCGCAGCCCCGATATCGGGCTGCGGACCCACATCGACGACGTGCTCGGCCTCATCGAAGCCGAGGAACTGCGGAAAGTGGTGCTCGTGGGGCACAGCTACGGCGGCGTGGTCATCACGGGCGCGGCCGCCGAGTTGCTGTCGTCCGACCCGCTCGCGCGTGACCGGATTGGCATATGTCGATGCGATGGTTCCGCTGTCAGGTGAGGGGTGGGGTGTGGGGCACTCACCAGAGGTCGCGGCAGCACGTCTGGCCGCGGCCGCACTCCACGGCAACGCGCTGCCTCCACCCGATCCGTCAGAAGGCTTCGGGCTCAACGCTGCCGATGCCGACTGGCTGCGGCGCCGTCATGTGCTCCATCCGTTCGGAATGTACAGGGAGCCGCTGGAGTACGACGAGACCCTGTTGCAGCCGTTGCCGCGCCTGTTCGTGGATTGCTTCGAGCCGGCATATCCGACCATCGCCCCGACCCGGCGGCGAGTGCGGGAGATGCCGGGATGGGAGGTGGCGGAGATCGCCACCGGGCACTTCCCGATGGTCACGGAACCGGAGGAGTTGGTGCGGGTGCTGCTGGCCTTTGTGGACTCGCCCTCGAACTGACCGGCATCCCGTCGCTTGCTCCTTTGCTGCTTCCGCTCGGTTGTCCGTACGTCCAGTCTGAGCGCTCACGCGGTCGAACAGGCGCGGCGGCGGCGCAGCCGGGTGGTCCGACGGGAAGATCAGGCGCGCTCGACCGCCATCTCGCCGAGCTCCCGCTCGTGGATCGCGGACTCTGACGACACGGTGAAGACCGCCGCGAGCAGATGCTCGTCGCGCGAGGACCTTCCGACGAGCAGCTCGAACTCGCCGGGCTCGACCCTGCGGCGACCCGCCGCATCCACGATGGTGCAGTCCGCGACCGGCAGGGCGATCTCGACCGCGATGACCTGTCCGGGTTCGAGATCGACGTGCCGGTAGGCCTTGAGCTCCTTGTCGGCCCAGCTCACCGACGTCACGCTGTCGCGCACGTACACCTGCACGATCTCGTGCGCGGGACGGTCTCCCGTGTTGCGCAGGGTCACACGGGCACGGACGGTGCCGGTCGTCTCAAGATCCGCGTCGATGATCTGCAGCTGCGAGTACTCCACGGTCGAGTACGACAGGCCCTCGCCGAAGGCGAACTGCGGACTCTGAGTCAGGTCGGCGTAGCGGCTGCCGTGCTGACCCCGGATCTGGTTGTAGTAGATCGGCAGCTGTCCGACGTGTCGCGCGAACGAGATCGGCAGGCGGCCGCTCGGCTCGACCAGTCCGAGCAGCAGCTCGGCGACAGCCCTGCCTCCCTGCATGCCGGGATTGGCCGCCCAGACGAGCGCCGCGGCGTCCGTCACGGCCGCCGGAAGCACATGCGGCTTGGATGCGAGCAGCACCACGACGAGCGGGGTGCCGGTCGCGGCGAGCGCCTCGAGCAGCGCGAGCTGCCCGCCGATGAGCTCCAGCGTCGCCGTCGATCGGCCTTCGCCGACGAGCTCGATGCGATCGCCGACCACGACGACCGCGTAGTCGGCGCGCTGGGCTGCGGCGACGGCCTCGGCGATGAGCTCGGCATCCGGATCAGCGGGAATGACCACCTGCGGCCGAGGCTGCCCGTCCGGGAGGAGCGCACCCTCGGGGTCTTCCTCGAGGGTCAGGATCGAGGCGCCACGCGCGTACTCGATCTCCCAGTTCGCGGGCGCGTGTGCACGCAGGCCGTCGAGGACGGTCGTGATCATCTCGCGCGGATGGCCGTTCGGGATCCAGTCGACCTGCCCGGACGATCCTGCCCAGTCGCCGAGCTGCGTCTGGGCGTCGTCGGCGAGCGGGCCGATGACCGCGACGCGCCGCGGACCGTCGGGGCTGGGGAGTGCTCGACCGGATTCGTCCGAGACGAGTCCGCCGGCAAGTGGGAGGACGCCCTCGTTGTGCAGGAGAACGAGTGAGCGACGGGCGACGTCGAGGTTGAGGGCCGTGTGCGCGGGGTTCGCGATGACGTCGGCGATGGCCGCGGCATCCGGAAGTCGAGGGTTCTCGAAGAGCCCGAGCTCGAACTTCAGCAGCAGGATGCGCGAGACCGCCGCGTCGAGTGCGTCCTCGGTGAGAAGTCCCTGGTCGATCGCGTCGATCGCGCCCTGGAAGAATCCCGGAGTCGTCATCACCATGTCGTTGCCGGCGTTGACGGCCGCAGCCGCGGCGTGCGCGTAGTCGGGCTGGATGCGCTGCTCCCACACCATCCGGCCGACGTTGTCCCAGTCCGTGATGAGGGTGCCCGTGTAGCCCCACTCTCCGCGCAGCACATCGTTGAGCAGCCAGTCGTTCACGGTGATCGGCACGCCGTCGGTGCTCTGGTAGCCGAGCATGAAGGTGCGGCATCCCTCTTTCGCCACCCGCTCGAACGGGGGCAGGAACCACGACCGGAGTTTGCGGTGCGAGATGTCGGCCTCACTGGCGTCGCGCCCGCCCTGCGTCTCGGAGTAGCCCGCGAAGTGCTTCGCGGTGGCGAGGATCGCGGTGGGGTCGTCGAGGCCGCCGCCCTGATAGCCGCGCACCATCGCCGAGGCGAGCTCGCCGATGAGGAACGGATCCTCGCCGAACGTCTCGTTGACGCGGCCCCAGCGGAGGTCTCGCGCGATGCAGAGCACCGGAGAGAACGTCCAGTGGATGCCGGTGGCGGAGACCTCGACGGCGGTGGCCCGCGCGACCCGCTCGACGAGCTCCGGATCCCAGGAGGAGGCCATGCCGAGCTGGGTCGGGAAGATCGTCGATCCCTCCCAGAAGGAGTGGCCGTGGATGCAGTCCTCGCCGACCAGGAGCGGGATGCCGAGACGCGTGCGGCTGGTCAGCTCGCGCGCATGGAGCACCCGTTCGGGCGAGGCGTGCAGGATCGACCCGGCGTGCATGTGCAGCACCTCGTTCTCGAGGTCGTCGCGCGCGTCGAGCTGCATCATCTGGCCGACCTTCTCCTCGAGGGTCATCCGGCCGAGCAGATCGGAGATCCTCTGGTCGACGGGAAGCGCCGGATCGCGGAAGGGCGGGATGCTGGTCACGAGTTCTCCTGAGTCGTCGTGTCGGGGCGCACGACGGTGACGGTGTCGTTGACGTTCATGCCCTTCTTCTTCATCGCGCGAGCGCGCTCACCCGCCGAGCGCAGGCGCGGGTTGACGTACTCGTCGATGCCGAAGTTGATGAGCGAAAGCGCGACGCCGATGGCAGCGATGCACAGGCCCGGAGGGAGGAACCACCACCACTGGCCCTGACGGAAGGCGCCCTGAGCGCTCGCCCAGTTGAGGATCGTGCCCCAGTTGTAGGTCGTCACCGGGATGATCCCGATGTAGGACAGCGTCGTGAGGGCGATGATCGCGGCGGTCACCGTGCCCACGAAGCTCGCGGCGATGAGCGCCATGAGGTTGGGGAGCATCTCGACGGTGATGATGCGGCGCAGCGGCTCTCCGTTGGCGCGGGCGGCCAGGACGAAGTCGCGGCTGCGCAGCGACATCGTCTGGGCGCGCAGCACGCGGGCACCCCACGCCCAGCCGATGAGCCCCAGCACGAGCGCGATGACCCACAGCGGCGGGTCTTCGAACATGGTGGAGACGATGATGATGAGCGGGATGCCGGGGATCACGAGGAAGACGTTGGTCAGTGCCGACAGACCCTCACTGCGCCAGCCGCGCACGTAGCCCGACGTCACCCCGACGACGATCGCGATGACGGTGGCGATGATGGCGGCGAGGAAGCCGACCACGATCACACCGCGCGTGCCGTAGATGACCTGGCTCAGCACGTCCTCGCCGATGTGGGTCGTGCCCAGCCAGTGCGCGCCCGAGGGCGGCTGGAACCGCGCCGTGTTGTCCACCTTCGTCGGCGAGTACGGGGCGAGGACGTCGGCGAAGATCGCGACGAGCACGAAGAACCCGAGGATCGACAGTCCCGCGATCGATTTGCCGTTGCTGAACATCGCGAAGGCGGAGCCGAGCCTCGACCAGTACGTCGGCTTCTTGCGGGTGGACGCGGTACCGGGAGAGGCGGTCCGCACGTTCGCGGTCGCGGGGGCGTTCGCGGCGCGCTTGGTCGTGTTGTGGTTGACCATGGTGTCCATGCTCAGGCCTCCGTCTGGCGCGTGCGCGGGTCGAGGAATCCGTAGGCGACATCCGCCAGGAGGTTCGCGACGAGCACTGAGATCGTGAGTACGAGGAAGACCCCCTGCATGAGGGCGTAGTCCTTCGCGTTCGTCGCATCGAGCAGCAGCTTGCCGACGCCGGGGTAGCTGAACACCACCTCCATCACGATCGTGCCGCCGACGATGAATCCGAGGGCCAGCGCGAAGCTCTGGATCTGGGGCAGGACGGCGTTGCGCGCCGCATAGCGCCAGAGCACCCGTTGGTTCGGCATGCCCTTGGCCTGCGCGACCGTCACGTAGTCCTCATCCAGCACCGTGAGCATCATGTTGCGCATGCCCAGCATCCAGCCGCCGATCGAGGCCAGGACGATGGTCGCGGCAGGGAGGAAACCGTGATGGAGGACGTCGCCGATGAACTCCGCAGACCATTCGGGCTTCACCCCGACCCCATACGCCTTGCCGATCGGGAACCAGCCGAGGAGCACCGAGAAGACCGAGATGGCCAGCAGTCCGAGCCAGAAGTAGGGGATGGTGCTGAGGAACGTCGTGATCGGGATGAGCGCGTCGAGCCGGCTGCCGCGACGCCAGCCGACGATCGCGCCGCCGATGGTGCCGATCGCGAACGCGACGAGCGTGGCGAAGCCCACGAGCGCCACCGTCCAGATCAGCGACTGGCCGACCACCTCCGTCACGGGCCGCATGCCGTGGAGCAGCGAGATGCCCAGGTTGCCCCGCAGAAGCATGGCCCAATAGTCGAGGTACTGCTGCCAGAGCGACGTATCGGTGTCGAGGCCGAGCAGCGCGCGCAGCGCTTCGGCCGCCTCTGGGGTGACATTGCGGTTGCGGGCGAGGTACGCGCTGACCGCATCGCCCTTCATCATGCGGGGGAGGAAGAAGTTGATGGTGATCGCCGCCCACAGCGTGAACAGATAGAAGAGCGTCCGTCCGCCGATGAAGCGCCACGGGATCCGCGAGTGTCCCTTGACGGCTCTGGTCGCCGTCGTGCCGGCTTCGATCGCGTCGAAGTCGGGCGCGGGGATCTGGGGCGCGACGGCGCTCATTTTCCACCTCCGAGGATGCCGCCGGCGTGGGCGAAGAAGGAGTCGGGATCGGGGGATGCTGCGCGCAGCTCCTGCGTGTACGGGTTCTGCGGACGCAGGATCACGTCGTCTGCGGGGCCGCGCTCGACGACACGACCTTGATTGAGCACGAGGATCTCGTCGCTGAAGTGACGCGCGGTCGCCAGGTCGTGCGTGATGTAGAGCACACCGAGACCCTCTTCGCGCTGCAGTTCCGCCAGCAGGTTGAGCACCCCCAGCCGGATCGACACGTCCAGCATCGAAACCGGCTCGTCGGCGACGAGGATGGCCGGACGGGATGCGAGGGCGCGCGCGATCGCGACGCGCTGACGCTGGCCGCCCGACAGCTCGTGCGGTCGGCGGTCGATGACACTGTCGGCGTCGAGGCGCACCCGGCCGAGGAGACGGTAGACCTCGTCATCCACCTGGTCCTTCGGCACCACCTTGTCGAGCTGAAGCGGTCGCTGGATGGCGTACCGGATGGAGTGATACGGGTTGAGCGATGCGAAGGGGTCCTGGAAGACCATCCGCAGCTGCTGCCGGTAGGCGCGCAGACCCTTTCCTCGGCGGGGGATCGGCTCCCCGTCGAGACGGACCTCCCCGCTCGTGGGCCACTCCAGCTGGGTGAGGATCTTCGCGATGGTCGACTTGCCGCTGCCGGACTGGCCCACGAGGCCGATCGTCTGGCCCGAGTGGAGCGTGAAGCTCACGTCGTCGAGGGCTTTGATCTGGCCTGCGCCGCGGACCGAGTAGACCTTGGTGACGGCGTCGAATTCGAGGACGGTCATCGCAGGACCACCCCTCTCTCTCCGGTGAGTCGTGGGAACGACGCGAGCAGCGTCCGGGTGTAGTGGTCCTGCGGGTCGGTCCAGATGCGCTCCGCCGTGTCGAGCTCGACGATCTCGCCTTCGCGCATGATCGCGATGCGGTCGCTGATCTCCAGCAGGAGCGGCAGGTCGTGGGTGATGAAGATCACCGAGAAGCCGAACTCGTGGCGCAGATGGGAGATCTGGCGCAGGATCTCGCGCTGAACGAGCACGTCGAGGGCGGTCGTGGGCTCGTCCATCACCATGAGCTGCGGACGCAGTGCGAGCGCCATGGCGATCATGACGCGCTGGCGCATGCCGCCGGACAGCTCGTGGGGGTACGACCGGTAGCGCTGCGCGCCGACTTTGACGGTCTCCAGCAGCTCGGTGACCGCTTCACGTCGCTGTGAACGACTGAGGTCGGGGCGATGCACCTCGAAGACGTCGTCCAGCTGCGACCCGACCGTGGCGACCGGGTTGAGCGAGTTCATCGCCCCCTGGAAGACCATCGAGATCTTGTCCCAGCGGAAGCGGCGCATCTCCTCGGCGTCGAGGCCGCTGATGTCGACGTTCTCGCCGCTCGCATCGTGGAAGATGACGGAGCCGCTCGTGATGACGGCCGGCGGCTTGAGCAGTCGCTGGAGTCCGTAGGCGAGGGTGGTCTTGCCGCACCCGCTCTCGCCGGCGAGCCCGAGGATCTCGCCGCGCTGGATTTCCAGGGTGACATTCTTGACCGCTCGCACCGGGGGATCGACGTCGTAGACGATCGAGAAGTCGTGGACGGAGAGCAGCGGATCGCGCATCGTTGCTGGTTCGCTTTCGTGGAGGCTGACATGCTGACGGGGCGGATGCGCGGCATCCGCCCCGTCAGTGATGCATTATTCGGCGGGCTGCAGCTTGGTGAGGATCTGCACGATCGCCGGCTGCGTCGGGTCCGCCGAGGCGTACGCGTCTGCTTCCGACGGCCACCCGACATAGTTGCGGGTGTTGAACTCGCCGAGGAGCGGGTGAGCTCCGAGCGGGATGGCGGGCACGTTGTCGACGAACGCCTTCTCGATCACGGCGATGGCCGACTCGCGGTCAGCGTCCGACGACGCGTTCGCGTAGGTGTTCAGTGCCGCAGTGACCGCCGGGTCGTCGAAGCGTCCGAAGTTGAACGCGGCCTTGTCGTCGACGATCCACTTCGGGTCCATGGTGGAGGTGTAGAGGCCATAGGCGTTGCCGGTGTCCTCGAGCCAGTGGATGATCGCCTGGAAGGTGCCCTCCTGACGAGCGGCATCCCAGCCGCCCCAGTCGGGCTGGTCGACCTTGACCTCGATGCCGAGGCCTTCCTTGAGCTCCTCGGCGATCAGCGCCTGCTCGGTGTTCCAGTCGCTCCAGCCTGCGGGGACCGAGATCGAGAACGAGACGGCCTCGCCGTCGGGGTCCACGAGCTTGTCGTCCTGCCAGGTGTAGCCGGCGTCGGTCAGGATCTGGCGAGCCTTCTCGACGTCGACGGAGTAGCTCTGGTCCGCGTACTCGGGGATGATCTCATCCTGGAGCAGCGTGCCGAGACCTGTGACGTTCCAGATCGCCTCGCTCGCGCCTTCGCGGGCGATGTCGACGTAGGCCTGGCGGTCGATCGTCCAGGCCAGCGCCTGACGCAGGGCGGGGTCGTTGAACGGCTTGGTCTGCAGGTTCATGAACAGCGTCCCCGCGCCTGCCGTGGCGGAGGCGAGGAAGTGGTTGTCCTCGTCGGCCGACAGGTAGCTGTCCTCGATCTGCGGGATGAACGCCTGGGCCCAGTCCGCCTCGCCGGAGACGAGAGCGGTCGTGAGGGCGGCGTTGTCACCGTACGACACGTAGTTCAGCTCGGGCACGGACAGCTCGCCACCCCAGTAGTCGGGGTTCGCGGCGAGGGTGACCGACTCGGTGGTCCAGGAGTCCAGCACGTACGGGCCCGTGCCGACCACCTGGTCCTCACCGGTGACGGGGTCGGTGTTCGGGTCGGCGATGTCCTTCCAGATGTGCTCGGGCACGATCTGGAAGTGCAGCACGCGAGCCTGCTGGGTGAACTTGGAGCTGTTGAAGTCGATCGTGACGGTGTCGCCGTCGACGCTGACGCTCTTGAGGTCGAGGGCGTTCGTGTCGTTGAGCTTGCCGTCCAGGACCTGGTTGAACGAGAACGCGATGTCGTCGGCGGTGAAGTCCTCGCCGTCGCTCCACTTGACGCCGCTGCGAGCGACCGCGGTGAGCTGCGTGTAGTCGTCGTTCCACTCCACCGTCTCGGCCAGCCACGGGGTGGTGCCGAGGTCCCCGGTGGGGTTCACGAGGGCCAGGGACTCGAAGATGACCTTGCCGTACCCGTACTTCGCTGCGGACGAGTCGCCCAGATAGGGGTTGTTCGACTCTGTCGTGATCGCCCCGTCAGGCTTCGCGATGGTGAGGGCGGCGCCTCCGGACGAGTCGTCGGCGCCTCCGCCGGCGCAGCCGGTGAGCACCAGCGCCGCGGCGATGCCGGCGGCGGCGAGGGTTGTTCTGAGCCTCATTGCTTCTCCTTGATATGGATGCACGACATCGTGTTCCGCTGTGGTCGACGACGGCGTCGAGTGGTGATTGCTGGATTAACTTACAATCAAGTTAGTAACTACGCAACCGCACCGGAGAACAGTATGCGCTCCGGCCGTGCGTAGACTCTCACTCGCTGTCGGGCAGGCTCGGTCGTCAGCATGAAACAGGAGGGATGCCACCGATGGCGACTGTGCGTCGGCAGCCGCGTTCGCGGCCAGAAACCCTCGCCAGGCGTCGCGACATCCTCGACGCGGCGGTGGAGATCTTCGGGAGTAAAGGCTACGCGAACGGCACACTCGTCGACATCGCCGACCAGGTCGGGATGACGCACGCCGGCATCCTCCACCACTTCGGGTCGAAGGATCAGCTCCTCCTGGAGGTGCTCCGCTACCGGGACGAGACAGATGTCGCCGATCTCGAAGAGCAGCACATCCCGGACGGGATGCCGCTGTTCCGTCACTTGGTGCGGACGGCGATCCTCAACGCGAAGCGCGCCGGCATCGTGCAGACCTTCGTCGTGCTCTCGGCCGAGTCCGTGACGGACGACCACCCCGCCCGGGGGTTCTTCGAGGCGCGCTATCGTCAACTCCGCGGCGAGGTCGCGCACGCCTTCCAGGTGGTGTGCGAAGAGCGCGGTGTGACGGCCCCGGCGACGATCGCCGACGCCTCGGCCAGCATTCTCGCCCTGATGGATGGACTCCAGGTGCAGTGGCTTCTCGAACCGGAGTCCGTCGACCTGGCGGGTGCGACCGAGTTCGGGATCGAGGCGATCGTCTCGTCGGTACTCGACCCCCGTCCGTCACAGCTTGCGGAGTGAGCTTCTCGCGCGCCGTCGAGTTGCCACAGCGCGCTGAGGGGCGGCCAGCCGTCTGACCCGGAGGCCGGCTCCGTGACCGACGCCCCCGGGCGCTCGCCCGTTCGCATGGAGGACCGCTCGACCGACGAGTCCGGGGTCGAGCCCCGCCTCTGCCAAGGGCGCGGTGAAATCCCTCCCGTCTGTGACGGGAAGCGAGGGCGACACGTCCCCGTAGTCCTGAGCGCCGGCGCAGTGCGAGAGCGCGAGCGCTCCGTCGACTCCGCTCAGTGGGCAACCGCTGTCCCGCTCGGGGGCTGGTTGCCCGCTGACAACTGATGCTTGACTCGTCGCCTAACGCGGGTTAGTCTGGCTCTCATACCCACCTAACCCGCGTTAGCCCTAACTGCTACCCACGGAAGCCCCGTTATGTCAAAGATGACTCGCCGCTCGGTCACGATGAAGGACGTCGCCCTTCAGGCCGGGGTCTCGCGCACGGCAGTCTCGCTCGTGCTGAACGGCCGGGAATCGGTAGCGCTGGCCGACGAGACGAGGGCGCGGGTCCTGGCCGTTGCGGCGGAGCTCGGATACCGACCGAACGCCGGGGCGCGTGCTCTCGCGAACCAGCGGAGCGACTGGTACGGACTCGTCACGGAGATCGTGACCGCGCCGTTCGCGGTGGACATCATCAAGGGGGCGCAGGACCGCGCGCTCGTTGACGAGAAGTATCTGCTCATCGCATCGACGGAGTCCGACCCGGCCGCCGAGACGGCGGTCATCGAGCGCCTTCTCGAGCAGCGGGTCGAGGGCCTGCTCTACGCGGCAACCTGGCACCGCGCGATGACGATTCCCGAGATCGCCCAGGAAGTGCCGACGGTTCTCGTCAACTGCTTCGATCCGGAGGGCCGCTTCTCGGCTGTGATCCCTGACGAGCGCGCCGGCGGGCGCCGCGCGACCGAGCGCCTCCTCGCGGCGGGGCACCGTCGCATCGGCTTCATCAACCTCGACCCCGACATCCCGGCTGCGGTCGGTCGTCGCATCGGTTTCCACGAGACGCTGCTCGAGGCGGGAATCGCGGCCGACGAGGACCTCGAGATCTACGGACACGCGACGGCCGACGGGGGATACACGGCGGCATCCGCCCTTCTCGACCTGGCCGACCCGCCCACCGCGATCTTCTGCGCGAACGACCGCATGGCGATGGGCGCCTACGACGCGATCAAAGAGCGCGGACTGCGCATCCCCCACGACGTCGCCGTCATCGGATTCGACAACCAGGAGCTCATCGCGGCCTACCTGAGACCCGGATTGACGACGGTTGCACTGCCCTTCAACACGATGGGCGCCAAAGGCGTGGAACTCCTCGCCGACATCATCGCGGGTCGGTCGACCGCCACGGAAACCGTGACGGTCGACTGCCCGCTCCTCGAACGCGCGTCGGTGTGACTGGACATCCCGACCGACACGCAGCCCCTTCGGCTTCAACGAAGAAAGGAACACCATCATCATGACAGTTCAGAGGAAAGCGGCGCTCATCGCCGCCGCTCTCGTGGCGTCGGCGGCACTCGCGCTGACGGGCTGCGGTGCGGGCGGAAGCGACTCCGGCGGCTCGCTCGACGGCACTCAGCTGCTGACGATTCCCCGCGAAGACATGGGGACCTTCGACCGCAACTTCAACCCGTTCTCGAACCCCGAATTCCCGATGACGCAGCAGGCGATCTACGAATCGATGCTGATCTACAACCCGGCAGACGGGTCCACGACGCCGTGGCTCGCGACCGACTGGGAGGTGACGCCCGACAGTACGGGCATCACCTATCACCTCCGCGACGGCGTGAAGTGGTCCGACGGCGAGCCGTTCACCGCTGACGACGTCGTGCTCTCATTCGACCTGCAGCGCGAGATCCGCGGCGGCTTCGACTACATCGAGACCGTGACCGCGGTCGACCCGCTGACAGTGCAGTTCGACTTCAGCCAGCCCTTCTCGCCCGCCCTGCTCGACATCGGGCAGCAGGTCATCGCGCCGGCCCACATCTGGAGCAAGGTCGACGACCCGACGAAGTTCGCCAATGAGGAGCCGGTCGGCACGGGCCCGTACACCGAGGTCACCAACTTCCAGTCGCAGTCGTTCGACCTCGGGAAGAACCCCGAGTACTGGCAGCCCGAGAAGCAGAAGATCGAGGGCATCCGCATGCTGGCATTCGCGGGCAACGACGGTGCCAACCTGGCCGCCGCAAATGGGGACGTCGACTGGGCGCCGCAGTTCATCCCCAACATCGAGGAGGCCTACGTCGCCAAGGACCCCGACCACCGGTTCTACTGGTTCCCGCCCACGGGTTCGATGATCAACTGGCAGTTCAACACCACCAAGGCGCCGTTCGATGACGCGAATGTCCGCAAGGCGCTCTCCATGGCGGTCGATCGCAAGCAGGTCACCGACATCGGGATGCAGGGGTACACCTATCCCGCTGACTGCACGGGTCTGACCGGCTCTTATGACACGTGGCGCGACGACTCGGTCGTCGAGTCGTGCACGTGGACCGAGCGCGACCTGAAGGGCGCCGGGGAGCTGCTGGATGACGCGGGCATCACTCTCGGTGCAGACGGCAAGCGCGTCCTCCCCGACGGCACCCCGTTCGCGTTCGACTTCTCGGTCGGATCCACCTCCAGCGACTGGGTATCGGTCGGCAATGTCATCTCGCAGAACCTCGCCGAGCTCGGCGTGACAGTCACCGTCGCCGCCAAGGACTGGGGTGATGTCGTCGCCGGGTACGAGAACGGAACGTTTGATTCCGGAATCGTGTGGAGTGCCAACGCCCCGACGCCCTACCAGTTCTATCGCGGGGTGATGGGAACCGAGACGGTGAAGCCGGTCGGCGAGCAGACGTTCGACAACTATCACCGTTACGGCAGTCCCGAGGCTGACGCCCTGCTCGCCCAGTTCGCGTCGGCATCCGACGAGGCGGCGCAGCACGACATCGCGAACCAGCTCCAGGCGCTGTTCGCCGAGCAGGCACCAGTCGCTCCGCTGTTCCCCGGTCCGGAATGGGGCGCGGCGAGCACCCAGCGATTCACCGGCTGGCCCACCGAGGACAACCCCTACGCGACGCTGTCAACGCGCTCGCGGACGACAGTCCTCGTCCTCACCGCCCTCGAGCCCGTCACCGCCGACTGAGAAACGGTCTGTCCTGCTGCGTCGCGGACGCGGCGCAGCAGGACGACCTAGGAGGCACAACATGGCATATATGCTGCGACGCTTCGGGTTCTATCTCGTCGCGTTCTGGGTGTCGATCACCCTCAACTTCTTCCTTCCCCGCTTCATGCCCGGAGACCCGGTGTCGCGCATGGTCGCGCGGCTCCAGGGGCAGCTGCGCCCCGAGCAGATCGAGGCGCTGAAAGAGTCGTTCGGGCTCAGCGACGCCCCGCTGTGGGAGCAGTACCTCCGCTACCTGGGGCAGGTCTTCAGCGGCAATCTCGGGTTCTCGATCTCGAGGTTTCCCACCCCGGTGATCGACGTGATCGGAAGCGTGATCGGCTGGACGCTTCTCCTGGGCTTCGTGTCGCTGATCATCGCGGTGATCATCGGCAACGTTCTCGGCATCCTCGCGGCGTGGCGCCGTGGGGGAGTCCTCGACTCGTATGTCCCGCCCATCCTCATCTTCATCGGCTCGTTCCCGTACTTCTGGCTGGCGATGGGGCTGCTCTACGTGTTCGGCGTGGTGCTCGGGTGGTTCCCGGTGCGGCACGCGTTCGGGGTGGGGATGACTCCCGGATTCTCCCTCGCCTTCATCGGCGACGTCGCCTACCACCTCGTCCTGCCGGCCACATCGATCGTGCTCGTCTCGATCGGCGGCTGGATGCTGGGGATGCGCAACACGATGATCGCCACCAACGCCGAGGACTACATCGTCATGGCCGAGGCCAAGGGCCTGCGTCCCAACCGCGTCAGGTCGAACTATGCGGCGCGCAACGCGCTGCTCCCATCCGTCACCGCGTTCGGCATGTCGCTCGGCTTCCTCGTCGGCGGCGCACTTCTCACCGAGGTCGTCTTCGCGTATCCCGGGATCGGCTACACGCTGCTCGCCGCGGTGCAGAACCTCGACTACCCCCTCATGCAGGGGATCTTCCTGACGATCACCACATTCGTGCTGGTCGCCAACTTCCTCGTGGACATCGTGTACGTGCGGCTCGACCCGCGCGTGCGCGTGAGCTGAACGGAGCCACTGATGTCACTCGCACAGAATCCGCAGGCGATGGCCGAGCTCAGTCTCGGCACGGCGCCTGGCACGGACGGCCAGCCCCAAGTCGCACCGACTCCGCCCCGCAGGCGGGGCGGCGGTGGGCTCCTTCGGGGGGTCATGGGCAACGGCAAGGCCGTCGCCGGAATCGTCATCCTCCTCCTCTTCCTGCTGCTCGCGGTGTTCGCGCCCGTCATCTCGCCGGGAGATCCCAACCTCATCACAGGGCTGGGATCGCAGCCGCCCTCGCCCGAGCACTGGCTCGGCACCACGGCGAAGGGCCAGGACGTCCTCGCCCTGAACATCTGGGGTTCACGCTCATCGCTGTTCGTCGGCTTCTCGGTCGGCATCCTGGCATTGCTCGTCGGCCTGCTGGTCGGTCTCGCATCGGCCTATCTCGGACGCTGGGTCGACAACCTCCTCTCGCTCGTCACCAACGTGTTCCTCCTCCTGCCGGGCCTGCCGCTGCTCGTGATCCTGGCGACGTTCCTGCCACAGGGCCTCGGCACCGTCATCCTCGTGCTCGTCATCACCGGGTGGGCTGGCTCGGCGCGCGTGCTCCGCTCGCAGGCCATGTCGATCCGAGGCAAGGACTTCGTCGGCGCCTCACAGGTGACCGGTGAAAGCGGCATCCGGATCATGTTCCGGGAGATGCTGCCGAACATGGCGTCGATCGTCATGAGCACCTTCCTCGCGTGCGTCATCTTCGGCATCGGCGCACAGGCCGGCCTCGAGTTCCTGGGCCTCGGCGACATCAGCACGGTGAGCTGGGGGACGAACCTCTACTGGGCGAGCAACGACGGTGCGCTGCTGACCGGCGCGTGGTGGGTGTTCGTCCCTCCCGGCGTCTGCATCGCACTCGTCGCGTTCGCCCTCGCCCTGGTCAACTACGGCGTCGATGAGACGACGAACCCCCGGCTGCGCCGGCCGCGCCGGCGCACCACCCCCGATGAGCCCACGCGGGTCGCGGCATCCGCGACCACCTCGGCCCGAGCCGCAGTCTCACAGAAGGAGCAGACCCGATGAGCGCTCCCTTGCTCGAGGTCGAAGACCTCAGCGTCGAGTACGTCACCGAGGCCCGCACAGTGCGCGCCGTCGACCGGGTGACATTCTCGATCGCCGAACGTGAGGTGTTCGGCCTGGCCGGCGAGTCCGGCTGCGGAAAGTCCACCATCGCCAATGCCATCCTGCGTCTCTTGCGCGACCCGGCCGTGATCGCCGGAGGATCCATCCGGTTCGCCGGAACGGACGTGCTGGCGCTGACTGCCGAAGAACTGCGCGACTTCCGCTGGCGGCAGGTCGCGATGGTCTTCCAGAGCGCGATGAACTCGCTGAACCCCGTGATGACGATCGGCGACCAGATCGCCGACATCTACACCACCCACGAGGGCGTCTCGAAGAAGACGGCGATGGCTCGGGCGGGTGAGCTGCTCGATCTCGTCGGCATCCCGCGGGACCGCCTGCGGTCCTACCCGCATCAGCTCTCGGGCGGGATGCGGCAGCGCGTCGTCATCGCGATGGCGACGGCACTGCGGCCTCCCCTGTTGATCATGGATGAGCCGACGACGGCGCTCGACGTGGTCGTGCAGCAGGAGATCATGGCGCAGATCAAGGATCTGCAGCAGGAGCTCGGGTTCGCCATCCTCTTCATCACGCACGACATCTCGCTGATGGTCGAGCTGTCGGACCGGATGGCGATCATGTACGCCGGACGCTTCGTGGAGAGCGCCCCGGCGAAGGAGATCTTCGACGCTCCGAAGCATCCGTACACGCGCGCGCTGATGAACGCGTTCCCGCCCATGGCAGGGCCGCGCACCCGTCTTCGGGGCCTCGGCGAGGGCGTGAGGTTCCGCGACATCCCCGACCTGGAAGCAGTGACACCGACCCACTGGGTGGCACCGAGCACCGACGACAGCCTGATCACGGAGGCCCTCGCATGATCGACCATGACACCCCGGTCCTCTCGACACGGGGACTGCAGAAGACCTTCACGATCGGGGGGTCGTTCTCCCGCAAGGAGGTGCGCGCACTCGGCGGGGTCGACCTCGACATCGCCCACGGTGAGATCGTCGCACTCGTCGGCGAATCGGGAAGCGGCAAATCGACACTCGCACGCTGCATCGCTCGGCTCGAGCAGCCTTCGGAGGGAACCTTCTTCTTCGAAGGCGAAGACATCATGGCCACCTCGAAGCGGCGCGCGACGCGCAAGTACCGCTCGGCGGTCCAGATGATCTTCCAGGACCCCTTCGGATCCTTGAATCCGGTCCATCGGATCGGGCACTTCCTCGAGCGCCCGCTGCGGATCCACGGTGCAGCCTCGGGCCGCGCCGCGATCGAGGAGGCCAAGCGTCGGCTCATGGCGAAGGTCGGGCTCCCCGAAGAGATGCTCGACCGCTACCCGCATGAGCTGTCGGGCGGTCAGCGGCAGCGCATCGCCATCGCCCGCGCCCTGGCGGTGAACCCCCGGCTCCTCCTCGCCGACGAGCCCACGTCGATGCTCGACGTCTCGGTGCGGATCGGCGTGCTCAACCTCATGCGCAGCCTCTGCGAAGAGCAGGGCATCTCGATGCTGTACATCACGCACGACCTCGCGTCAGCGCGCTACCTCGCCGACCGCATCGTGGTGATGTTCGCGGGTGAGTTCGTCGAGGGCGGAGACGCGATGGAGCTGCTCGCGCAGCCGGCGCATCCGTACACGCGGCTGCTCATCTCGGCGGTTCCCGACCCGAAGCGCACCGAGCCCTTCGATGCGGTCGAGCGAGCGGAGCTTCGTCGCGCGGTTCTGCATCCGACGGAGTGCGCGTGGTCCGGCAAGACGGCCGAGGCGTGCTCGGCCGAGAAGCCGGTGTTTCACCGACTGAACGAGAAGCCGGAGCACTGGGTGCGCTGCGGTCTGTACGCACCGCCGGCGGATGCACCGGGAACCGCACTCGAACAAGCCTCAGACGACCAGGAGAACGACGCCGCATGAGTACCCACCAATCCGCCGGTCCCGCGGTGGCAGACAGCGATCTCGCGGCGCGAGCCGCGCTCGACCCGCACCGGCCGGCGTTCCACTTCGTCGCACCGGCGGGATGGCTGAACGACCCCAACGGACTCACGCAGCGGGACGGCTGGTACCACCTCTTCTACCAGTACAACCCGCTCGCCGCGGTCCACGACCGGATCCACTGGGGCCATGCCCGCAGCGCCGACCTCGTGCACTGGGAGCACCTGCCCATCGCCCTGGAGCCTGGCGACGGTCCCGACATCGACGGCTGCTGGTCCGGCGTGCTGGTGGACCAGGGCGGCGTTCCGACGCTCGTCTACTCGGGCCGTCACGACGGGGTGGAACTGCCCTGCGTGGCCACCGGTTCGGCAGACCTGATGGAGTGGACGACGGATGCCGCGAACCCGGTCATCTCCGCACCTCCGAGCGACCTGGACATCGTCGCCTTCCGGGACCATTGCGTGTGGTGGGAGGAGGCCTCCGACGCCGGTGCGGGGCGCTGGCGTCAGATCATCGGCGCGGGCATCCGCGGGACCGGCGGCACCGCCCTGCTCTACGAGTCCGACGACCTGCGCTCGTGGCGGTACATCGGACCCCTGCTGGTCGGGGATGCGGACGCCCAGCCGCGCACAGCTGCGGACTGGACGGGGACGATGTGGGAGTGCGTCGACCTGTTCCGGATCGACTCGGAGACAGCCGCGACCGACGTGCTCGTGTTCTCCGCGTGGGACGACGGCGTCACCCACCATCCGCTGTATTGGACGGGCGACTACCGCGGCGACCGCTTCGAACCGCGGGCTCTTCATCGCCTCGACCTGGGAGGCCGCTTCTTCTACGCGCCGCAGTCGATGCGCGACGAGTCGGGCCGGCGCCTCATGTTCGGATGGATGCAGGAGGGGAGGACGGATGCCGCGGCCGAGGCCGCTGGATGGTCCGGCGTGATGTCACTGCCCCGCCTTGTCACCGCACGCGCCGACGGATCGCTGCACCAGGCTCCGGCGCCCGAAGTCGAGGCCCTCCGCACCGACCTTCTCTTCGAGGGTGACGCCGCGGGTGAAACCGCCCTCCTCGAGGGCGATCAGCTCGATCTCGAACTCGAGGCGACGCTGGCTCCGGGCGGGTCGGTCGAACTGACCGTGCGGGCCACACCGGACGGCCAGGAGCGGACCGTGTACCGACTCCGCCGGGTCGGCGACGAGGCCGAGCTCTCGCTCGACCGGACGCGGTCCAGCCTCGACGAGAGCACGGACCGGGAGCCGTTGGCCGGCCGGGTACCCCTCGATGGCGACGTCGTACGGCTGCGGGTTCTGGTGGATCACTCCGCGCTGGAGGCCTTCGCGAACGGCGTTCCGCTCGCAGCCCGCGTATATCCCACGCGTCACGACGCGAAACGCCTTGCCGTTCACCTCGACGACGCCCGCGCCACCCTGCGCGTCTGGCGGGTCGCATCCGCTCGCTGACCTCTCAGCTCACCCGTCGGCAGCAGGCACGCTGACTCGAACAGGAGCCAACTCATGGAAGACTCACCCGCGGTCTCGCGCCGCGCCCTCTTCGCCGGAGTCGGGGCGACCGCCCTCGCCGGCACCCTCGCCATGGCCGGGGGCGGCGACCCGGCGTCCGCCGATTCCGGTCCGGCCCAGGCCGGCTCGTCCCCGAGAGGACGCGTCCGCATGCGACCCGCTTATCACTTCAGCGTTCCCGACAACTGGAAGAACGACCCGCAGCGTCCGATCTACCTCGACGGCGAATACCACTACTACTACCTGTACAACGCCGACTACATCGACGGCGGGGGAGGCACGGCATGGCGCCGCGCCACGACACGCGATCACGTCTCGTTCCGCGACCGCGGTGTCGCCATCCCGAAGTTCAGCAACGCCAACGGCGACTGCTGGTCAGGCAGCCTCGTCGTCGATGAGCGCGGCACTGCCGGATACGGCGAAGGGGCCGTCATCGCCCTGGTGACGCAGGCGCCCGAGGGGAAGCAAGCGCAGTATCTCTGGTACTCGACCGATCGGGGGCGGTCCTTCCGCCCCGGAGGCGACGCACCCGTCCTGCCGAATCCAGGCGTGCCCGACTTCCGTGACCCCAAGGTGATCTGGGATGCCGACCGCAGGCGCTGGTTCATGGCGAACGCCGAAGGGCAGAAGATCGGCTTCTACGCATCGGCCGATCTGCGCTCCTGGCAGCGGGTGGGTCAGTTCGAGCGCACCGACCTCGGCGTGCTCGAGTGCCCCGACATCTTCCGCATGACCGCCGACGACGGCAGTTCGCGGTGGGTGCTCGCCATGAGCGCGAACGGGAAGGGCCGGGGACTGCCGGCGACGTATGCGTACTGGCCCGGCGCCTTCGACGGATCGACCTTCGTGCCCGACCGGGGCGAGCCCCAGTGGCTCGACCAGGGGTTCGATTTCTACGGTGCCGTGACCTACCCGCATCACGACGACTCCGGCGCAGAGGACGCGGCTCTGCGCCGCGCCATCGGATGGGCCAACTTCTGGGACTACCCGCACAACACGCCCACGCTCGCGACCGACGGCTATAACGGCGACGACATGATCGTGCGCGACATCCGTCTCAAGCGGGGGAGTGACGGCTACTACCTGGCTTCCACGCCGACCGCGGCGCTCGAGCGGTACGCGACGCGGACGCACCGGCTCGGCGATGTCGTCGTGAGCGGCACCCGCGATCTCGACGTGCGGTCGCTCGCCTACGACCTGACGTGCGAGGTGACCTGGGACCCGGCGGCCGCGCCCGCCAACATCGGCCTCGAGGTCTGCCGCGCTCCCGGTGGCGGACGCCATGTCGCAGCAGGCGCATACCTGCGCGGCCCATTCGTGTACGTCAACCGGCGTCCGACGATCAACCCCACCGGTGGGGAGTCGCAGACCCCGATCGACCCCTCCACCGGGCGTCTCGTCATCCGCATCCTGGTTGATCGAACGAGTGTCGAACTCTTCGTCGGAGACGGTCGCATCGTGCACTCGCACCGCGTGTTCCCGCTCGAGGGCGACAACCGCATCCGTCTTTACGCCCACGAAGGTGAGGCTGCTTTCCGCGGACTCACGATCCGTGAGCTGGCGGCATGATGACATCGATCGCCACATCGGTGCGACGTGATCGCCCCGCGGGTGAAGGCGCGAGGTCGTGACCGCGGCCCTGGTGGTCGGCGAGGCACTCATCGACGTGGTCGACGTGCCTGGACAGCCGCTTCAGCGCACCCCGGGCGGCAGCCCCTTCAATGTGGCGATCGGCCTCGCGCGGTTCGAGATACCCACCGCGCTCCTCGCGTGCGTGGGTGACGACGCGGACGGCGACCTGCTGCTCAACGTGCTGGAGGAGGCGGGCGTCTCCTTCGTCGGAGAACGCGGCGGCACGACGTCGACTGCCTTTGCAGAACTGGATGAGGACGGTTCGGCGACGTACGCGTTCGCACTCGAGTGGGACCCCCACCTCATGGCCGGCTTCGAGAGCGATACCCTCCTCGATGTCGTGCATGTCGGGTCCGTCGGGGCCTTCCTCCGTCCAGGGTGCGAGCTTGTGGATCGACTGCTGGAGAGGCAGCCCGCGCGTCTTCGCTCCTTCGATCCCAACATCCGACCCGCACTCGTGGGGTCACGAGAAGCAGCGCGGCACCGCGTCGAGTCCATCGCCGGCCATGTCGAGGTGGTGAAGCTCAGCGACGAGGATGCCTCGTGGCTGTACCCCGATGTGGAGGTGGATGAGGTCATCTCGTCGCTGCTCGCCCTCGGCCCTCAACTGGTCGCGCTCACTCGAGGTGCTGAAGGGTCGGTGATCGCGACGCGCCGGCACCGCATCGAGGTTCCTGCTCCACGCGTCGAGGTCGTGGACACGATCGGCGCCGGCGACGCGTACATGTCCGCGTTGCTGGGAGCACTGATCGGTGCCGATGCCCCTGCACGCGGGCTCGCTGAGCTGCCCGCCGCTGCGCTGCGCGACGTCGGGGCGATGGCATCCCGTGCCGCGGCATTCGTGGTCGGGCGCGCGGGCTCACATCCTCCGACGTTCGACCAGCTCCGAACCTGAGCGGATGCTGCGCGGTCAGGGTGCCCGCTCGCCGCTCCGCCTTCGTGGTCAGACCGGACGTCGGACGACGGTGTACCGCTCGTGCTCCTCGGCTGGGGCGAACCCCCGCGCATCGAACATCGACCGCGGCCCGAGGAATGACGCGGAGTCCTCGCCGGAGTCCTCCCGGCGCGGGTATCCCTCGATGTATCGGGCGCCGCGCTGCTCGCCGTCGGCGAGGACCCGATCGAGGAGCGCCGATGACACGCCGTGCCGACGGTAGGGCGGGGCGATGATGAAGCAGGACACCCCCACGACCGTGTCGGGCGTGGGCCCGTCGGGATCGACGTCGCTGTACTTGCGGTACGTCGATCGGAGGGACGCGTTGACCCACCCCGCGGGACGGCCGTCGACGTAGGCCAGGTAGCCCAGCGTCGCTCCTGCTCGAAGCCGCTCGACCATCTCGGTGCGCACGTCCCGCCACGGTCGCTCGGGACCGTCGCCGGTGTGGGGATGCAGGCAGTAGCAGGATCCCCAGTCCGGATTGTCGGGAAAGGCGTCGCGGTCGAAGAACCGCAGCCAGTCCTCGATGCGCTCCTCGGTGACCGGATGCACTTCGACCGACCCGATCGACGGAAGCCGCTCGAGCGGGCCGTCTTCGCGCACGGAGGCATCCGCGAAGTTCTGCGCCCACAGCCGAAGCTCTTCATCGGGATACGGCACGTCGTGCGTCCCACGCACGTGCGCGACGAGCTGCTCGACGAGCGGCTCCCTGTCGTCGCCGTCGAATCGCGCATCCTTCTCGAAGCACTCGATCCACATCTCAGTCCACTCCCTCGAGGTGGGCGTCATCGGCATTCGATATTCGCACTAGGTCGCGGACGGGTCCAACCCCTCCCACATCCTCAGGGATCAGCAGCGGGCGAAGAAGGCTCGGATCGTCCACATCCTCTTGCGGCTGGCGCTCGTGGCGCTCCCGTCCGCGAGGCCTCGGCGCGCCTGCTCCCGAGTCACCATCGCGGTTTCACCCGTTGACATCCCGAACTTCTGTCCGCTAACCTATCTGATAGCTGATATCAGCCAACTGTGAACAAGGGAGTTTTCATGGATGAACGACAGGCAGTCGCCCCCTTTCCTCCGGCCGTCGTCGTTGACGCTTCCAGCGTGCGTTCCGCGGCGGTCGCGCTCGGCACGGTTCTGGTCGTTCTCGACGATGACCCGACGGGCACCCAGTCGGTTGCAGATCTCCCGGTGCTGACGAAATGGGATCGCTCGGACTTCGACTGGGCGCTCGCCCAGGGCGCGCCGGCCGTCTACGTCCTGACGAACACCCGCAGCCTCGACCCCGAAGAGGCAGCCGAGCGCAATCGCCGGATCGTCACGAACGCGTCGGCTTCGGCGGCCGCACTGGGCGTCACGCTGGGCTTCGTCAGCCGAAGCGACTCGACGCTCCGAGGCCACTACCCGCTCGAGACCGACGTGATCGCAGAGACTCTGGCCGCTGAGGCGGGGGAGCGGGTCGACGGGGTCGTGATCGTCCCCGCCTTCCCGGACGCGGGCCGGGTCACGATCGGGGGCGTTCACTACATGCGCGCCGGAGACGCGCTCACACCGATCGCCGAAACCGAGTTCGCGAAGGATGCCACCTTCGGGTACGAGTCATCCTCGCTCTCCGCGTGGGTGGAGGAGAAGTCTTCGGGTCGCATCCAGGCGGACGACGTCGTGGTGCTCGACCTCGGCATCATCCGGGAGGGCGCCGCCGCCATCGCGGAAGCCCTCGCGTTCGTGAGCGATTCCACCGCCATCGTCGCCGATGCCGTGTCGGAGGACGACCTCCGACTGCTGTCGCTGGGGCTCATCGAGTCAGAGGCGCGGGGAAAACGGTTGCTCTATCGGGTCGGCCCGCCCTTCGTCCGTGCCCGCATCGGCCAGGAGATCAAGGCGCCGCTCACGGCCGAGGAGATCTTCCCCTCGCCTGACACGACCCGATCCGGCGGCCTGATCGTCGTGGGCTCCCACGTCGGGCTCACTACGCGGCAGCTCGCTCGCCTGAAGGCCGACCGACCGGATGCCGTGACCGTGGAGGTCGACGTCAATGAGATCATCGGCACGTCGAATGCCAGTGAGTACCTGAGCATCGTGTCGTCCGACATCGTCGAGGCGCTCGGTGCGGGCGATGTCATCGTCAACACCAGCAGAACCCTGAAGCGCAGCGACGACCCCGCCGAGAGCCTCGACATCTCCCGCAGGGTGTCCGCCGCCCTCGTCACCATCACGCAACGCGCCCTCGCCGCTCGACCGCCCAGGTTCGTCATCGCCAAGGGCGGAATCACCTCGAGCGATGTCGCAGCGCTGGGCCTCGGCATCCGTCACGCGATCGTCCGAGGACCGATGCTGCCGGGGATCGTCTCGCTCTGGCAGCCGGTGGACGGCCCCGCCGTCGGCGTCCCGTATGTCGTCTTCGCCGGGAATGTCGGCGACGACGATTCACTCGCCGCCGTCGTGGCGACGCTCACCGCCCACGCCCCCACCCACGCCGCCGCCCACGCCTCCGTCCGCTCGCACCGCTAGCACCCACCACAGAACAGGGATCAGTCAATGTCCGACTACAAAGTTGCCGTCCTGGGCCTCGGGGCCATGGGCCTGCCGATGGCCACCCGCCTGACCACCGGCCTCACCGTCCACGGATTCGACATCGCTCAGCCACGGCTCGACCTCGCGGGTGAGGCGGGCATCGTCCCCTTCGGCTCGGCGATCGAGACGGTCGCCGGAGTCGACGCCGTGCTCCTCGCCGTCCGCGACAGCGCACAGCTGGAGGACGTGCTCTTCGGCGCCGCCGGGATCGCCGGATCGCTCCAGCCCGGCGCCGTGGTGATCCTCACGAGCACCGTCGGCATGGAGGGGATCCCGACGGTCGTCGAACGACTCGGCGCCGTCGGCGTCGAACTTGTCGACGCCCCCCTCAGCGGCGGACCGGTGCGAGCCGGTGCCGGCGACCTGCTGATCGTCGTGGGCGCCTCGCCCGCCGCTCGCACCAAGGCCGCACCGGTCCTCGACCTGCTGGCCTCCACGCTCACCGTCGTCGGCGACAAGGCCGGCGACGGCCAGGCGCTGAAGACCGTCAACCAGCTGCTGTGCGGAGTGCACATCGCCGCCGCCGCGGAGGCGCTCGCGCTCGCCGCCGAGCTCGGCCTGGATCCTGCGGGCACCCTCGACGCACTGATGTCGGGCGCGGCGGCGAGCTTCATGCTCGGCAACCGCGGCCCCCGCATGCTCGAGGCCTACGACGAAGGCGGTGCAGAGGTCCTCAGCCGCCTCGACATCTTCGTGAAGGACATGGGCATCGTGGGCAAGGCGTCCCGCGCCGCCGGCCTGGCGACCCCCGTTGCCGCGGCCGCCGAGCAGCTCTACCTGATCGGCAAGGCGCAGGGCCTGTCGGCTCTCGACGACTCCGCCGTCATCACCGTCATCGCACCCACCTCGCCCACTTCGCCCACCGCCTGACCAGCCCAGAACCCAGGCAGTCAAAGGAGACACCGTGTACGCCAGCATCCTCAAAGCCGCAGACGCCGTACCCATCGCGCCCACCACCCAGCTCGACACGCCATGGCTGCTCGCCATCGCGGCGGCGGGCATCGCGATCCTGCTCGTGCTCATCATCCGCTTCAAGATCCACGCGTTCGTGGCACTGCTGCTGGTCAGCATCCTCGTCGCCATCTCGACCAACATCGCGCTCGTGGATGTCTTTCCCCTGATCGCCACCGGAGTCGGGGCGACGATGGGCAAGGTCCTCATCATCATCGCCCTGGGGGCCGTGCTCGGACGGCTGATCGAGGTGTCCGGGGGAGTGCAGAGCCTCGCCGATCACTTCACCAGCGTCTTCGGCGCGAAGCGGGTCGCCATCGCGCTGACGATCGTGGCCTTCCTCGTCGCGATCCCCGTCTTCTTCGAAGTCGGCGTCATCGTGATGGTCCCGATCATCTACGCCTTCAGCAAGATCGCCGGGTACAACCCGATCAAGTTCGGCCTGCCGATGTTCGGCTTGATGCTCGCCGTGCACGTCGCGGTGCCGCCGCACCCGGGCATCGTCGCAGGGGCGGGAATCTTCGGTGCAGATCTGGGTCTCGTCGCGATGATCGCGCTGCCCATCTGCGTGGTCCTCGGCTTCCTCTGCTACTGGGTCGCGAGCATCATGAATCGCCGGCAGTACGAGGTCAACGCCACGGTCGCCGCACAGCTCGCCGAGTTCGGCACCACCGAGACGATCATCACGACCTCCGACAAGCGCGGCAATGTGATCGCCCCGCCTCGCACCCGTCTGATCATCGCGCTGATCGCCATCCCGATCGTGCAGATCATGCTCGGCACGGTCCTCGCGCTGACCCTCCCCGCCGAGACCTTCGCCCACGACCTCGCGGTCTTCGTCGGGACGCCCGTCTTCGCACTGCTCGTCGCCGTCGGCATCGCGTTCTTCGCGCTGCCGGTCCGCCGCGGCTGGGGACTCAAGCGCACCAACGAGGTCTTCGAATCCGCGTTCCCGCCCATCGCCTCGATCCTGCTCGTGGTCGCCGGCGGTGGCGTGTTCGGCGCCGTGCTCCAGACCAGCGGCATCGGCAACGCGCTCGCCACGACGCTCGACGGCGTAGGGGTTCCGCTGATCCTGCTCGGCTTCGTCCTGACGCTGATCCTGCGGGCCGCGCAGGGCTCGGCGACCGTCGCCATCGTCACCACCGCGAGCCTGCTCGCCACCGCAGTGGCCGACGGCGGCTACACGCCGTTCCAGGTGGCGCTCATCACGGTCGCGGTCGGCTTCGGTGGGCTGGGCCTGTCGATGGTCACGGATGCCGGCTTCTGGATCGTCGTGCGGTACCTCGGGCTCTCGGTCGCGGACGGACTGCGCACCTGGACGGTGCTGACGACGATCCTCGGTGTCGCCGGGTTCCTGCTGGTCTGGGCCGTGTTCCTGATCAGCGGCGGCGGGTTCTGACGACTCGCCCCGGCGCGACCCCGTCCTCGGCTGCGGCCGAGGGCGGGGCCGTCACGCGCACCGGCGGATCGTCGCCCACCCTCGCGTGGAGAAATGACCCCGAAGCGCTCACGATAGGTTCGGGATGCCGTGATCCGCATCTGCAGATCCGTTGGGAGGAACCGTGGCGCGCAAGACCCTCGTCACCCAGGTCGTCGACGCGATCCTCGATGACATCGTCGGCGGATCGATCGCGATCGGGGAGGGACTCCCCAGCGAGGCGGAGATCGCCGAGACCCACGACGTCAGCCGGCTGACCGTCCGCGAGGCGATTCGCACGCTTCAGGCGCAGGGCGTGCTGCAGGTGAAGACCGGGAAGGGCTCGTTCGTGAACCCTGTCTCGGAATGGACATCGTTCGAAGCCGTGCTCCGGGTGTCCGCGGCGGGCAGCAGCGACGGAGACGTCGCCATCCAGCTCCTGGAGCTGCGCCGCATCTTCGAGATCGGAGCCGCGGCGCTCGCCGCCGAGCGCCGAACGGAGGCCGACCTGGGCCACCTGTCGGTGCTGGTCGACGAGATGAGGATCGCCCACACCCGGAACGACGTGGGGAGCTTCGTCGAGGCCGACATCGCGTTCCATGACGTGATCCTCAAGGCCTCGCACAACATCTTCCTCGCGGCGATGTTCGAACCGCTGACCCGCGTCCTGCGGGAGCGCAGGGAGCAGACCTCGCGCGTGCGCGACATCCAGATCCACGCCATCGCCGAGCACGAGGGCATCCTGCGCGCATTGGAGACGGGCGATCCGGCCGAGGCGCAAGAGGCGATGCAGAGCCACATGACGCAGACGCTGGATGACCTGCAGACCTACGTGCTCAACGCGGTCCCCGAGGATCTGCCGTAGCGAGGCCGCACGCCCTTCGGTCAAGCGGCGACGCACTCGTCACCGTCCTCTCGTCAGCCGAGACGCATCCCAGGACTGCAGCCGGAGCGTGAGCCGATATGCTGTAGGGCAATCGGTTGCCAATGCTGGCAAGACCGAAGCGATTGGACGACGCACATGCTGAAACCCCGCCCCAGCGAAACCCGCGAACTCATCAGCCTCGACGGGCTCTGGAACTTCAGCCTCGACGGAGACGAACTCCACGAGCCATGGGCAGGTCCGCTGCCCACCTCGACGGAGATCCCGGTGCCGTCCAGCTACAACGACGTGCTCGCCGACCAGCGGGTGCACGACCACGTCGGCTGGGTCTGGTACCAGCGCACGGCTCGAGTGCCGCGGGGATGGGCCGGGGAGCGGATCGTCCTCCGTGTCGACGCGGCCACGCACGAGGGCGTCGCGTATGTGAACGGAACGCAGGTGGCCCACCACGTCGGCGGGTACCTTCCGTTCGAGGCCGACATCTCGGACATCGCCGAGGCCGGTGCCGAGGTGCTGATCACCATCGGCGTGAACAACGAGCTCACGAACGAGACGGTTCCGCCGGGCACCGTGGTCACCGGGCCCGACGGCATCCGTCGACAGACCTATCGACACGATTTCTACAACTACGCCGGGCTCGCCCGTTCGGTGTGGCTGGCCTCGACGCCGAAGACGCACGTGCAGGACATCACCGTCGTCACCGACGTCGATGGCACGAGCGGCATCGCCGACATAGCGGTGGTGGCCACCGGCGGTGCGGTGCGCCTGACGCTCCTGGATGCGGCCGGGACGACCGTCGCAACGGCGCAGGGCGATGCCGCACGGCTGGAGGTTCCCCAGGCGCAGCTGTGGCGCCCCGGCCAGGGTTACCTGCACACCCTCCGGGTCGATCTCGTGGACGATGACGGTGCGCTGCTCGATCGCTACGAACTGCCCGTCGGGATCCGCTCGGTGCGGGTCGACGGCGCGAAGTTCCTCATCAACGGCGAGCCGTTCTCCTTCCGAGGATTCGGAAAGCACGAGGACTCGGCGATTCGCGGCAAGGGCCACGACAACGCCCTCATGGTCCACGACTTCGCGCTCATGAAGTGGATCGGAGCCAACTCGTTCCGCACCGCGCACTATCCGTATGCCGAGGAGGTCCTCGACTACGCGGACCGCCACGGCATCGTCGTCATCGACGAGACCCCCGCGGTCGGCATGAACCTCGGGCTGGGCGGAGGAGTCTTCGGCGGCGGGGGACAGCTGTCCTTCACCCCCGAGATGTTCAACGACCGCACCCGAGAAGCCCACGCCCAGTCCATCCGCGAACTCATCGCCCGTGACAGGAATCATCCGTCGGTCGTCATGTGGTGTCTCCTGAACGAGCCGGACTCCACAGAAGAGGGCAGTCGGCCGTACGTCGAGCCGCTCGTGCGCCTGGCGCGCGAGCTCGATCCCAGCCGCCCGCTGACGTACGCGAACGAGATGCGGGCGTCGGTCGCGAAGGACCGTATCGCCGACCTCTTCGACGTTCTGAGCCTGAATCGCTACTACGGCTGGTACACGAACACAGGCGACCTGAAGTCAGCCGCGCATTCCCTCGAAGAGGAGCTGCGCGACTGGGCTCGCACCTACGACAAGCCGATCATCATGACCGAGTACGGCGCCGACACCGTCTCGGGCCTGCACTCGGTTCTCGCCCAGCCCTGGAGCGAGGAGTACCAGAGCGATTTCCTGGATGCCTATCACGCCGTCTTCGACAGCATCGATGCGGTCGTGGGGGAGCACGTCTGGAACTTCGCCGACTTCCAGACCTCGGCCGGGATCATCCGGGTGGACGGCAACAAGAAGGGCGTCTTCACGCGTGATCGTCGCCCCAAGGCTGCCGCCCACACCCTCCGTGCGCGGTGGACGGCTGCCGAGGGGTGAGAGCCGCTCGGACCGGCTAAGAGGCTGATGCCAGCTGCATCGCGCGCTCGGCGGGCTCGGGGACGATGTCGAGTCCGTTGGGACCGTTCGCGGACGACATCAGCTCCTCCACCCACTCGCGGTTCAGCCGTGGAGCCCGACCGCCGAAGAAGTGGAACTGGATCGGCACGGCCGGACTCAGCCAGAAGCTGCGCTGTCCGCTCGCGTCACCCATCGCGAGATTGAACATGAACGACTCCGAGCGACGGAGCTTGTTCATGATGACCACACGCAGATGGGCCAATGTCCGGTCGTCGACCTCGAACGAATTGCCGACGCCTGTACCGTAGATGAACTTGCCCATCGGGGACTCCTGCTCTTTCGGTACCGCGCTGTCGGGATCTGGCGCACCGCACACCGTTGTGCGATGCGATGAGTTCCAATGAACCACCCCTCAGGGTGTGGCGGCACACCCCTGAGGGTGAAAAGCTGAAGCGTGATGACATCAGCGTCAGGCCGTCCGGTGACCGTGGCGTTGGTGGACGACTATGACGTCGTGCTCAAGGGTGTGGCGCACCTGTTCGATGAGTACCAGGATCGCGTGGTGGTCGCCGAGATCGATGCGAACACCGACGTGAAGGACGTCGTGGACGTCGTCCTCTATGACACGTTCGCGCAGCCGGAATCCGACCAGGACCAGATCGCGGAGCTGCTGCGGAGCCCCCGCGCGCGCCACGTCGTCGTGTACACCTGGAACCTGCAGCCCGAGCTCATCGACGCCGCTCGCCGGCTCGGAGTGCACGGCTATCTGTCGAAGACCCTCCCCGCTGCGGAGCTCGTCGCCGCGATCGAAGCGGTGAATGCCGGCGAGATCGTGATCAGCCCGTCTCGCGGCCGAGTGGCCAGCGCCCTGGGACTGGATTGGCCGGGGCGGCAAGAGGGGATCACCGACCGGGAGTCCGAGATCCTCGCCCTGATCACCCAGGGCAAGAGCAACGCCGACATCGCCCGGCTGACTCACCTCAGCCCGAACACCGTCAAGTCCTACATCCGCTCGGTCTACGGCAAGATCGGGGCGTCCAACCGCGTCGAGGCCGTGCTCTACGGCATCGGCCATGGCTTCGCCCCCGACATGCATCGCATCGACCACTGGCAGGGAGGGCCCTGAGTCCTGCCGCGGTCGACTTGCCGAAGGTCCGCTGCCGCGAAAGCGGTCAGGACTCGCCGGGCGTGGCGATGAGCCGCATGAAGGTCTCGAGCAGCGGGAGCGTCTGGAGGGACGGGTCGAGCAGCGCTTGGATTCGCAGGCCGTCCACCATCGCCATGACCATGGTGACCTTCTCGTCCGCGGTGAGCTCTTCACTGTCGTGAGCCGTCCCCAGGCGTCCGCTGGAGAGATACGCGCGTAGACGCTTGCGGCGTTCGATGAAGAAGTCGTGGGCCGGATGCTCGGGGTTGGTGGCGGCCACCGCGATCGCGAGCCAGTTGCGCTGCTGCTCCGGATGGGCGAACTCTTCCCGCAGCACGGTGCTCAGCACCTGCTCCGAGGGCACTCTCGAGCTCATGATCCGTCGCGCGAGCTCTTCGTCGTCCTCGTCGCGCTGGGCCAGAGCGGCAAGGAGCAAGGCGTCCTTGCTCGCGAAGTGGCGGAGCAGGGCGGCATGCGTGACATTCGCGCGCGCCGCGATGTCGCGAAGCGACGCACGCTCGTAGCCGTGCTCGGCGATGCTCGCCGACGCGGCGCGGACGATCTCCGCTCGCCGGGCCGGGGTCGACGCGGACGGTCCCCGCGTCCGGCGCGACGCGGCCGGGCTCTGCGGGACGTTCGCGGTGGCTGCGCTCACGATCGGTCCTGTCTCTCCTCGTGCGGTCTAGCCGACGGTACAGCACTGTGCATCTGGACTTGCCAAGTGTAACCACTGTGGTTACAGTAGAACAAACGTAACCATGGTGGTCACTTTTGATCCTGCGGTCGCAGACCGAGGATCTGCGTTCGTCCCGGATGCCGCCCCCAACGATGAAGGAGTCACGGTGCTGCAGAGTCCCTTCGCTTTGACCGTCGACCACGGCGGCGACCAGTTCACCGTGACCGGCGCAGCCCCGCGGCTGTCGTGGAAGTTCTCACCGGAGGCCCAGGTCGAGGTCCGGCACGAGATCGAGGCGCGCATCGACGGGCTCCCCGCGGCTCCCCTGCCCCGACTCTCGACGAGCCACCGCTTCGTCGCGTGGCCCTGGGCAGAACTGCGGAGCGCGCAGCGGGTCCAGTGGCGTGTCCGCACCCTCGCCGGCGCGGCGACGTCCGAGTGGTCCGACTGGGCTTCCTTCGAGGTCGGTCTGCTCGGCGAGGACTGGACGGCATCCTGGGTCTCGCCCGTCGAGCCGGACGACCCCGGGCAAGGCCGACGACCCGCACACCTCCTCGCCACCGAATTCGAGCTGGCCGAGGGTGTCCGTTCCGCCCGGCTCTATGCCACCGCGCTGGGCGTCTACACCGCCGCCCTCAACGGCGAGCGCGTCGGAACCGCCGAACTCACGCCAGGGTCGACCTCGTACGATCGCACGCTCTACGCACAGGCGTGCGACGTCACCGAGCTGCTCCATCCGGGGATGAACCGACTGGAGTTCGAGCTGTCGGACGGCTGGTACCGCGGGCAGGTGGGCGCGTTCCGCATGCCCGCTGGGTGGGGCGCGACCCTCGGCGTCCGTGCGGAGCTGCACGTCGAGCAGGCTGATGGCACTCGCCAGATCCTCCGCAGCGGCGGGGACTGGACGAGCGCACGATCGACGATCGTGCGCGCCGACCTGATGGACGGCCAGAGCGTGGACTTCCGTCCCGGCGCCGCCGACCGGATGCCGGTGCTCGTGGACGCGGTCGAGGCTCCGGATGCCGACTGGTCGCCGTCGCCGCCCGTCCGGGTCATCGAGACCCGCGCCCCGCAGTCGATCCGCGAGGTCGACGACGGCGTGTGGGTGATCGACTTCGGGCAGAACGCCTCTGGGTGGCTTCGGGTTGCCGACCTCGGCCCGGAGGGGACGCGCACCACGATCGACTACGGCGAGCATGTCGGTGCCGACGGCGATCTGACCACGTCTCATCTGGATGCCGAGCGTGCCGGTGAGCCGCCGGTCGTCTTCGTGCAGCACGACGAGGTCGTCGCGGGTCCTCGCGGTGATGTCTTCGAGCCGCGCCACACGGTCCACGGCTTTCAGTACGCGCGGATCACCCGCAAGGACGCCCCGCTCGACCCCTCCGGCGTCACGATGCAGGTCGTCCACACCGACCTGCGCCGCACGGGGGCCTTCGCGTGCAGCGACGACGAGCTCAACCGGCTGCACGCGATCGCCGACTGGAGCTTCCGCGCCAACGCCGTCGACGTCCCCACCGACTGCCCTACTCGGGAGCGTCTGGCCTGGACGGGCGATTACCAGATCTTCGCGCCGACGGCGACGCGGCTCTACGACGTGCTCGGCTTCAGCCGGAAGTGGCTGCGCTCCGTCCGCGACGACCAGCTCGACGACGGGCGCATCGCCAACTTCTCCCCCGACGGACGGCGCATCAAGCACCACCTGGACGACCAGTTCGCGATGATGACCGGATCCGCCGGCTGGGGTGACGCGATCGTCGCCGTGCCGTGGGAGCTCTACGAGTCGTACGGCGACACGCAGATCCTCGCCGAGAACTGGGACGCGATGGTGCGCTGGGTCGAATGGGCCCTCGACAAGGCGCGCACCGAACGCCACCATGCACGCAGCGCAAGCAGCCCGCAGCCCGAGCCCTTCGAGCAGTACCTCTGGGATGGCACCTTCCACTGGGGGGAGTGGACCGAGCCGAAGGAGCGAGCCGCGGACGGCACGCCGATCGATCCCATCAAGCACAATCCGATGGCGTGGTTCATGGCCGACAAGGGCGAGGTGGGCACGGCCTTCCTCTACCGCTCGACCGCGACACTCTCGCGGATCGCCTCTATCCTCGGCCACGACGACGACGCCAGCAGGTATGCGAGCATCGCGGAGCAGATCCGGGCCGCGTGGCAGGCCGCTTACCTGCACGCCGACGGAACCACGGTCGCCGACACCCAAGCCGCATACGTGCGCGCACTGTCGTTCGGCCTGATGCCGGAACGGCTGCGGGATGCCGCCGCCACGCGCCTCGTGCAGCTCATCCGGTCCGCCGACACCCACCTCCGGACCGGCTTCCTCTCCACGGGCGACCTGCTGCCCGTGCTCTCCGACACCGGCCATGCCGACGTCGCGTACGACCTCCTCTTCCAGCGCACCGCGCCGTCGTGGCTCAACATGATCGACCGCGGCGCCACCACGATCTGGGAGGACTGGGAGGGCATCGACGAGTTCGGTGTCGCGCACGAGTCGCTCAACCACTACAGCAAGGGCGCGGTGATCCGCTTCCTGCACACCCACACCCTCGGGCTCCGGCAGGCGCCGGGCTCGGTGGCGTGGGAATCGGTGGTGATCGAGCCGGTCCCCGGCCCATCCCTCACCTGGGCGCGCGGCTCGCACGAGAGCCCGCAGGGAACGATCCGCGTGGACTGGCGCATCGAAGGGGGCGAGCTTCATATCTCCGCGGAGCTCCCCGCAGCGACATCCGCTCGCATCGTCTTCCCTGACGGCACCGTCGCCACAGCCGGCCCCGGCGCCTTCCATGCGCAGCGGAGCCTGCTGGACCCATCGCCTGCGCTTCAGCCGGCCAACTGACCACCGGCCCCAGCAGCCACCCCGACAGAACATTCAACCGAGAGGACCGAAGATGACCACTTTCCCCGAGCAGTTCCTCTGGGGTGCGGCGACCGCCGGGCACCAGATCGAGGGCAACAACGTGAACAGCGACTGGTGGGCGCGCGAGCAGCTCATGCCCGGGATGGAGCTGTCCGGTGACGCCTGCGACAGCTACCACCGCTACGCGGAGGACATTCAGCTGCTGGCGGATGCGGGACTCACCGCCTATCGGTTCAGCCTGGAGTGGTCGCGCATCGAGCCGATCCGCGGACACTTCTCCAAGGCGGAGCTCGCCCACTACCGTCGCGTCATCGACGCGTGCCTGGACCGCGGGATCACCCCCGTCGTCACGCTGCAGCACTTCACCACGCCCCAGTGGTTCGCCGAAGCGGGCGGCTGGTCGGGCGCCGAGGCGAAGGACCTGTTCTCGCGGTACGTCGAGCAGGCCTGCACGATCCTCGACGGCGTCGAGTGGGTCGCCACGATGAACGAGCCCAACATGCAGGCGGCGATCATGACCGCCATGAAGCGGATGGAGCAGTCGGGCGGCCAGTGGCAGAGCCCCACCGTCGAGGGCGAATACGCCAGCGACGAAGAGCGCGAGCAGGCGGCCCGCAACAACTTCCTGGCCTACGCCGACCCCGCGATCAGCCGGACCTTCGTCGAGATCCACCACGCCGCGCGTGACATCGTCCGCAAGCACACCGCTGCCAAGGTCGGCTGGACGATCGCCGCCGGCGCACTGACCGCGGCTCCCGGTGGTGAGGAGAAGCTCCTCGAGATCCGCTACGGCAAAGAGGACATCTTCTGGGAAGGCAGCCGCGGTGACGACTGGGCCGGCGTGCAGGCCTACTCGAGCCAGCAGGTCGACGCGAACGGCCTGGTGCCCCACCCGCAGCTTCCCGACAACACGCTCGTCGGCACGACCTTCCGACCCGACTCGCTCGCCATGGCCGTGCGGCACGCGACGGAGGTCACGCAGGGCGTTCCGATCCTCATCACCGAGAACGGCATCGCCACCGCCGACGACACCCAGCGCATTCGCTACACAGACGAAGCCCTGCAGGGGCTGCTCGGCACCATCGCCGACGGCATCGACGTGCGCGGCTATCTCCACTGGTCGCTGCTGGACAACTTCGAGTGGGGCCACTGGGAGCCCACCTTCGGCCTCATCGCCATCGACCGCGAGACGTTCGAGCGCACCCCCAAGCCGAGCCTTGCCTGGCTCGGCCAGGTCGCCCAGCACAACGCCCTCCCGGCGGGGGTGCCGGCGTGAGCTTCCCCTTCGCGGATCTCTCGACGGCACCCGTCGGCGACCTCCTGTCGCTCGCCGGGCGTCGCGCACTCGTCACCGGCGGTGGCCGGGGGCTCGGGAAGGCGATCGCCTCCCGGCTGGCGGAAGCCGGCGCCTCCGTCGCCGTCGCCGACATCGATGAGGCGCTCGCAGTCCGGGCGGCATCCGAGATTGCGGATCGCGTCGGCGGCCGAGTGGTCGGAGTGCGCATGGACGTCACGGATGCCGCATCCGTCCGTGCCGCCACCGATGGGGTGGTGGCCGATCTGGGCGGCCTGGACATCTGGGTGAACAACGCCGGCGTCTTCCCCAGCATCCCGGTGCTCGACACCGCGGACGACGCGTGGGAGCAGGTCTTCGCCGTCAACACCCGGGGAGTCTTCAACGGGTCACGCGAGGCTGCCCGCCGAATGGCGGAATCCGGCTCGGGGGTCATCGTCAACATCGTCTCCACCGCCGGGTTCGCGGGGACCGCCCCTGGGCTCTCGGCCTACGTCGGGCTCGAAGCATGCGGTCCGCGGCATGACCAAGCAGATGGCGCTCGAGTTCGCCCCACTCGGCATCCGGGTCCTCGGCGTCGCCCCGACGTTCGTGCCCACCGAAGGCAACATGGCCGCCGCGGCGGCTGCGATGGATGCCGCCGGAGTCGATCCCGCCGCGCTCCCGGTGATGAACCAGAGCCTGATCGGCCGCCTCGGCACCCCCGACGACATCGCACGGGTCGTGCTGTTCTGCGCCAGCGACATGTCGATGATCATGACCGGCAGCGTGCTGCTCGCCGACGCCGGTCAGACCATCTAGCCCACCGAAAGACGCCCGGAGACACCGATGCTGAAGCCCAGATCCACCCCAACCCGAGAGCTCGTCAACCTCGACGGCGTGTGGCGATTCGCGATCGACACCCGGCTGCCCGAACAGCCATGGCTGGCGCGTCTCGAGACGCCGCTCGAGGCAGCCGTGCCCGCCAGCTACAACGACCTCTTCGCCGACCCCGAGGTGCGTGATCACGTCGGCTGGGTCTACTACCAGCGCGAGGTGCGTGTGCCGCGGGGGTGGGCGGACGAGCGCGTCCTGCTGAGGTTCGACGCGGCGACCCACGCCGCGCGCGTGTACGTCGACGATCGCCTCGTCGGCGAGCACGTCGGCGGCTACACGCCGTTCGATGTGGAGCTCACCGACCTTGTGGCGGCGGGGGAGTCGTTCCGCCTGACGGTGGCCGTCAGTGGTGACCTCACGAACGAGACGGTCCCTCCCGGCAAGATCGAGGTCGGCATGGACGGGCGCCGTCGGCAGACCTACTTCCACGACTTCTACAACTACGCCGGCCTCGCCCGCTCGGTGTGGCTGTACAGCACGCCGAAGCTGCACGTGACCGATGTGACGGTCGTCACGGACTTCGAGGGATCAACAGGGCGCGTCCAGTACGAAGTGGACAGCTCGGACGCGAGTGAGGTGCGGGTGCGTCTCGCCGATGCGTCCGGAACGGTCGTCGCCGAGGCGACGGGCGCGTCGGGCACCGTGAGCGTGGCGGACGTCGTCCTGTGGCGTCCGGGTGCCGCCTATCTCTATGAGCTGACGGTCGACCTCGTCGCGGGCGACGAGGTCGTCGACAGCTATTCGATCCCGGTCGGCGTTCGCACCGTCGAGGTGCGCGGCCACGAGTTCCTCATCAACGGAGAGCCGTTCTACTTCACCGGCTTCGGCAAGCACGAAGACGCACCTGTCCGGGGCAAGGGCCACGACGACGCGTTCATGGTCCACGACTTCCAGCTCATGGAGTGGATCGGCGCCAACTCCTTCCGCACCTCCCACTACCCCTACGCAGAGGAGGTCCTCGACTTCGCGGATCGCCACGGCATCGTCGTGATCGACGAGACGGCAGCCGTGGGGCTGAACATGGGGGTCGTCGGCGGGATGTCGGGGACGCCTCCCTTCCCCACGTTCTCCGAGCAGTACGCCAATGCGAACACGCAGGCCGCCCACTCGCAGCACCTGCGGGAGCTGATCGCGCGCGACAAGAACCACCCCTGTGTCGTCATGTGGTGCATCGCGAACGAGCCGGCGTCCAACGAAGACGGAGCCTTCGAGTACTTCGAGCCTCTCGTCCGGCTCACCCGCGAACTCGACCCGACCCGACCCGTCACGTACTCCCTGGTGATGTTCGCCACGTTCCAGAACGACAAGCTCATCGACCTGTTCGACGTGGTGAGCATGAATCGCTACTACGGCTGGTACATCGCCACGGCTGATCTCGCCCTCGCCGAGCTCTACCTCCAGGGCGACATCCAGGGATGGATCGAGCGCACCGGGAAGCCGATCATGATGACCGAGTACGGCGCCGACACCCAGCCCGGCGTTCACTCCATCTGGGATGCCGCCTGGACCGAGGAGTATCAGCGCGACTACCTCGCGATGAACCACCGGGTCTTCGACCGCTTCCCGCAGTTCGTGGGCGAGCAGGTGTGGAACTTCGCCGATTTTGCGACGTCCAACGGCATCCACCGGGTCGAAGGCAACAAGAAGGGCGTCTTCACCCGCGACCGCAAGCCCAAGGCCGCAGCCCACGCACTCCGTGACCGGTGGCGCGGCCTCGAGGGACGCAAGCCCGGCACCACTGACTGACAACACCCCGCACGACGAGTACCCGACCATCACAATTGACGAAGGAGTCCACAATGAACACCGATGACGACCTGACCGCGGATGAGGCGGAACGCATCACCCTCGCTGCCGCGACCGGCAGGCCCATGACGGCCGGCCCCGCGGCCGGCCCGCTGACCACCACGGTCCCGACCGGCGACGGTCCCACCGAGCCCGTGACCAAGCGCTTCATCCTGTGGCTCGTCCTGCTGAACTTCGGCGCCGCGATGGCCTTCATCGTCCCGCTGACGTACTCGCTCGCGCTGCGCATCCAGCAGCTCGCGCCCGGCCACGAGGAGATCCTCGGATACGCGACCGGCATCGCCCAGACGGTCTTCATCCTCTCGTCGCCGCTGATCGGCATCTGGAGCGACCGCACCCGCAGTCGCCTCGGGCGACGCAAGCCCTTCATCATCGGCGGCATCGTGATCGGCATGATCGGGCTCGCCATCATCGGCGTCTCCCCGAACGTTCCCGTCATGATCCTCGGCTGGACGATCGGCATGCTCGGCTGGGCGAATGCGGCCGCAACGGTGCTGTTCATCCAGGCCGACCAGCTGCCGGACGCACAGCGCGGCAAGGTGTCGGCCCTGACCGGTGTCGCCGCGCAGGTCGCCGCCATCATGGGCATCGGCGTCGTCTACGCAGTCGTCAATGTCAGCCAGTTCCTCGTCTTCGTGCTGCCCGGCATCGTCGGCACGATCCTGGCGCTGTTCTTCGTGTTCTTCGGGAAGGATGCCGATTCCCGCCACATGGACCTGCCCAGCGACAAGATCTCGCTGAAGAAGGTCTTCGGCGCCTTCGTGTTCAACCCGCGCAAGTACCCCGAATTCGGCTGGAACTGGCTGGGCCGGTTCATCTTCTTCGTCGGGCTGTACTTCAACACCGCGTTCGGCACGTTCTTCTACTCGCAGCGACTCGGCCTCCCGATCTCCGAGATCGCCGGCCTGGTCGCGATCATCGGACTCCTCGGCATCGTCGCGGCGGTCGTCGGCGCGATCGGCGGAGGGTGGCTCTCCGACAAGCTCGGTCGCCGCAAGCTCTTCGTCGGGATCGGCGCCGGACTGTTCGCCGTCGGCGCCGTGGTCGAGGCGACCGCGTACTCGATTCCCAACCTCGTCGTCGGTGCGGTGCTCATGAACCTGGCGCTCGCCGCCTTCGGCGCCGTCGATCAGGCCATCGTGATGGCGATCCTGCCTGACCGCTCCGAAGCCGGTCGCTACATGGCGGTCGTCCAGTTCGCGCAGAAGATCCCGAGCGCGTTCGCTCCGATCCTGGCAGCGGCGGTCATCACGATCGGTGCGGCAGAGGGCGTGAAGAACTACACGCTGCTGTACCTCATCGGCGGCGCCTTGGCCCTGGTCGGTGCTGCGCTGATCATCTTCAAGGTGAAGTCGGTTCGCTGATTCGCGATCGGGTGGCGGCCTGGCCGCCACCCGATCCTCGCGTGATCCGGCGACGAGCTCGATCTCGACACCCTCGACGACGGGCATCGGATGTCGCGGGTTTTCCGGGGCGCGCCCAGCGGCTAGCGTGGAGTCGGAGGGAGCCATGAACGGGGACTTCACTGCGGCTATCGCGGCACTCGAGAATTCGGACCCTCACTCGGAGCGGTTCAGCGGGACATTCGTCACCTTCCTGCCGGTATCCGGGGCCGCCGTCTCGACGTTGGGGGAGGTGCTCGGCAGCGAGACGATCTCTGCCACGGACGCGCACGCGGCGCGACTGGACGAAGTGCAGTTCGACCTCGGCGAGGGGCCCTGCTGGGATGCCCTGCACGCCGCCGGTCCGATCGCCGAGCCGTCGTTGCGCGTGACGGGCGCCGAGCGCTGGCCGGCGTTCGCGGCGGCGATCCGCGATGAGCCCGTCAGTTCGATCTTCGCGTTCCCCCTCATCGTCGGGCCGCTCAGGCTCGGGGCGGTGGACCTGTATTCCCGTACCCCCGTGACGCTCGACTCGGCCGAGACCCAGCGCGCGTCGACTCTTGCCGCAGTCGTGGCACGTCGCGTGCTGCGTGATGCGCTCAGCGCTTCGGACTCTCCGACCGATGCCGATGCCAACCCGAGGACGCGCCGGCTCATCCACCAGGCGACGGGTATCGTTCTCGCCCAGCTCGACCTGCGACCCGACGATGCGCTGCTCATCATCCAAGGTCATGCGTTCGCGACGAATCGCTCGATGATGGAGGTCGCGACCGAGATCGTCGAGGGCCGCCTCGCGTTTCGGTCCCGAAGCGGCCGGATCGAGGTGCTGCCGTGAACCCGACCACTCGAGAGGCTCAGCTGCTGCAGACCTTCGCGAGGCTCGCCGACACCCTGGTGGACGACTACGACGTCGTGGACCTGCTCCAGTCGCTGGTCGATTCGTGCCGCGATCTTCTCGACGCCACAGCGGCGGGAATCCTCATCGCCGACCAGAACGGCGACCTGGAAGTGATCGTCTCGACGAGCGAAGCCAGCCGCCTCGTCGAGGTCATGCAGCTCGGTGCCGAGGCCGGCCCCTGCATCGAGTGCTACCGGACCGGCGCCCACGTCTCGCTCCCATCGATCGCCGACGCTCCGGCGGGGTGGGAGCAGTTCCGTGACAGTGCGCTCGAGCAGGGATTCGCGTCAGCTGAGGCGATTCCGCATGCGGCTGCGCGATGCGACGATCGGCACCCTCAATCTTCTGGGCGCCGAGCGCGGCAGGCCCTCGGAAGAGAATCTCATCGCCGCACGGGCGTTCGCAGACGTCGCGACGATCGGCATCCTGCACGAGCGATCGATTCGCGAGTCCGGGGTGCTGACCGAACAGCTCCAGATCGCGCTGAGCACCCGCGTGGTGATCGAGCAGGCGAAGGGCGTGGTGTCACACACGAACGGAGTCCCGGTCGACGCGGCGTTCGACCTGATCCGGGCGTACGCCCGACGGCACCAGCTGCGGCTGAGCGACGTCGCTGCTCGCCTCGTGAACCGAGAGCTGACGCTTCCGACCGATTTCCCGTGACCTCCCTGTCGGGTTCCCCACGCGGAGGCGTACCATCGGAATGTGCCCGAGACCCCGGCACTGCTCGTTCGAGCGAAGGGAGGGGCCTCGTGAAACTGCTGAGCAACAGTGCTGGCGCATATCTCACAGGCGATGACATCGCAGATGCGGTGCTGCGATACGGCGCGGCGCTCTCCAACGCGCAGCGCGTCGACCTGATCGACATCCCGTATGTGAGGACCGACGACCACGAGCGCGTGGATAGCGTGCGATTCAGCGTCGGATGGCAGATCGCGCTCAATGCCGCCCACCATCACGCCGAGGGCGTCGAGTTGGTCGACCACCCGTTTCTCTTGGAACTGAGCACGCGCGCGCGGTTCCTCCACCCGCGCGGAGACACGCCTCTGGCTCCAGAGGACGTCTCCTTCCTCGGAGCGATGGAAGAATTCGACCTCTGATCGACTCGGCCGGGTGGCCGAAACCGCCTGATCCCGGATGTGGCGAAGCGGCGCATGCTTCATCGCGCCTGGCCTCTCGCGGTCTTCGTCGGTTTCGTCTGCGCGAGCAACCGATTGCTGGCCGGTCTTCTCCCGTTCGCTGCGAGTCGTCCAGCACCGTCTGATGGCACGTTCAATCTGGATGGCAATCGGTTGACAAACGCAGAGTTCCTCGAAATACTTGTCTCATGTCACCGACGACCGGCATCACCACGACGGCGCTCATGCCGGCCGACGAGGCAACCCGCGAGATCGCCGAGGAGCTCTACGGCGAGATCGCCGCTGCGCCGATCATCTCGCCGCACGGGCACGTCGATCCGCGCATGCTCCTCGACGACGAGCCGTTCCCAGACCCCGCCAAGCTGCTCATCCGGCACGATCACTACATCACCCGGCTGCTCTTCGCATCGGGCGTGCCCCTCGCCGAACTCGGCCTGGACGCCACCGCCCCGCAGGATGCGCGCTCGGTGTGGCGCCTGCTCGCCGCCCACTGGCACCGGTTCGCCGGCACCGCGAGCGGCTACTGGCTGCAGTACGAGTTCTCGGCCCTCTTCGGCATCCGTGACGAACTGTCCGAGTCGACCGCCGACGAGATCTACGACCGCATAGCCGCGATCCTGGCTGAGCCGGACTTCCGACCTCGCGCCCTCTTCGACCGCTTCGGCATCGAGCTGCTCGCGACGACCGACGACCCGCTCGACGATCTGTCGGCGCACCGGGCGATCGCCGCCGGCGGCGTGGTCGCCGGGCGGGTCATCCCGACCTTCCGACCGGATGCCTATCTCGATCCTTCGACGGCCGGTTTCGCCGACCGGATCCAGGCGCTCCACGATGCCACCGGACGGTCCGGCACGTTCGAGGGCTACCTGCGCGCCCTCGAGGATCGACGCGAGCACTTCATCGCTCGAGGAGCGGTGTCCGCCGACCATGGCGTCCTCGAGCCGTTCACCGTCGACCTCTCCGGCGAGCGACGCGGAGCGGCTCTATCTCGGCGCTCGGGAAGGGCGCCTCGATGCCGCCGAGCAGCGGCTGTTCCGCGGACACATGCTCTTCCAGATGGCACGGATGAGCGTGGCTGACGGGCTCGTCATGACGATCCATCCCGGCGTGAGCCGCAACCATCACGCGCCCACGTTCGAGGCGTTCGGCCCTGACACGGGACACGACATCCCGGTCCAGACGGAGTACACGCGCAATCTCCGCCCGCTGCTGAACGCCTTCGGCACGGCTCCGGGCTTCCATGTGATCCTGTTCGCGGTCGACGAGACGGTCTACTCGCGCGAAGTCGCTCCGCTCGCCGGCTTCTATCCCAGCGTGTTCATCGGCGCGCCGTGGTGGTTCCTCGACGCTCCCGACGCCATCCAGCGGTTTCGCAGCGCAGTCACCGAGACGGCAGGCCTGTACCGCGGCAGCGGCTTCATCGACGACACCCGCGCGTTCCTCTCCATCCCGGCGCGCCACGACATGGCGCGTCGCCTCGACGCCGGCTTCCTGGCGCGGCTGGTGCGCGAGGGACGCGTCAGCATCCCCACCGCCCGACGCATCGCGCGCGACCTCGTCGATGAGATCCCCCGAAAGGCGTTCAAGCTGTGATCGCCCAGCCTCTCGGCGACGCCGCCCTCGCCCGGCGCGGCGGGCCCGCCCGCCCACAGCGCGTGCGCATCGTCCATATGGGCCTCGGCAACTTCCATCGAGCGCATCAGGCCTGGTACACCGCGCACGCGACGGATGCCGCGGATTGGGGGATCGCCGCGTTCACGGGTCGTTCCCCGCTCCAGGCCGAGCTCCTCCGGGCCCAGCAGGGCCTCTACTCCCTCGTCATTCGAGACGATCAGGGGGACCGCGTCGAGATCGTGCCGAGCATCCTCGAAGTCCACGATGCGTCCCGCCTCGACCGCTTCGCGGAGCTCCTCGCCGACCCCCTGGTGGCGGTCGTGACGCTCACCGTCACCGAGGCCGGGTACCGACTCGACCCGACGGGGGCGCCTGACCTGGCTGATCCCGCGACCCGCGATGACATCTCCGGTCTGATCTCGGCGTTCCAGAGCGGGAGACTCACGGATGCCGCACCCGCCGGCGCTCTGTCGCGTCTGCTCCTCGGGCTCGAGGCGCGCCGCCGGGCAGGCGCCGGGCCGATCGCCATCGTGCCGTGCGACAACATCCCCGACAACGGCGCGTACGTCGCGCGAGGTCTGCGAGGGCTTGCCGCCGAGGTGTCGCCCGACCTCGCGGAGTGGGTGGCAAACGAGGTCGCCTTCGTCGGCACGTCGGTCGATCGCATCACGCCCCGGCTCGACGGCGAGGTGCGCCGCTGTGCTCGCCGCTGGCTGGATCGACGCATCGCCCGTCGTCACCGAGCCGTTCTCGGACTGGGTCCTGGCCGGGGAGTTCCCCGCCGGCCGCCCGGCCTGGGAGACGGCGGGCGCTCGCTTCGTCGACGACCTGGAGCCGTGGGAGAACCGCAAGCTCTGGCTGCTCAACGGCGCCCACAGCATCCTCGCGTTCGCGGGCCTTGCGGGCGGCCACGAAACGGTGGCGGACGCCATCGCCGATCCCGCCTGCCGGGACCTCGTCGAGGGCTTCTGGTCCGAGGCGGCCGCGCTCCTCCCGCCCGGGATCGAGCACACCGAGTATCGCCGCCGGCTGCTCGCCCGATTCGGCAATCCGCGCATCGTGCACCGACTCGAGCAGATCGCGGGCGACGCGACGACGAAGGTCCGGTACCGGTTCGCTGCCGTCGCGGAGCGCACGGTCGCGCTCCGGCGGTGACCCGACCGGATCGGCCCGCGCCACCGCGTCGTGGATCGACGCCCTGCGAGACGGCGTGATCCCCGCCGATGGCTTCGCGGACGACATCGCGCGGAGCTTCCGTGCCCCCGACCCGGTCAGGGCGCTCGTGCGGCTGACCTCACCCCGGCTCGCGACGGATGACAGGTTTGTCGACCTCGTCACCGCCGCACTTCCCACCCACGTTCAGAAATGAGACACAGATGATCATCGACAAGGCCGAAGTCATCGTCACGAGTCCGGACCGCAACTTCGTGACGCTGAAGATCACCACCGACGACGGACTGACCGGCCTCGGCGACGCGACCCTCAATGGCCGTGAGCTCGCGGTTGTCGCGTACCTCACCGAACACATCGTCCCGCTCCTTCTCGGCGCGGACGCGAGCCGCATCGAAGACACGTGGCAGTTCCTCTACCGCGGTGCCTACTGGCGGCGGGGTCCGGTCACGATGGCGGCGATCGCGGCGGTCGACATGGCCCTGTGGGACATCAAGGGCAAGGCTGCCGGGATGCCGGTCTACCAGCTCCTCGGCGGTGCGAGCCGCAATGGACTGATGGCCTACGGGCATGCGTCCGGCAAGGAGCTGCCCGAGCTGTTCGACTCGATCCGGGCGCACCAGGAGCAGGGGTACAAGGCGATCCGGGTGCAGACCGGCGTTCCCGACGCTGAAGGCGATCTACGGGATCGCCGCGCAGGGCGCCGACGTCGGCGACGCGATCGGTGCGCTACGACCACGAGCCCGCGCGCCGCGGTGCGAAGCCGGTCGAGGAGGACTGGGACACCCGCGCCTACCTGAACCACCTCCCCGGCGTGTTCGAGGCTGTCCGCAACGAGTTCGGCCCCGACATCCCGCTGCTGCACGACGGCCACCACCGCATGACGCCGATCCAGGCGGCGAGGCTCGGCAAGGACCTCGAGCCCTACGACCTGTTCTGGCTCGAGGACTGCACGCCGGCGGAGAACCAGGAAGCGCTGCGGCTCGTCCGCCAGCACACCACCACGCCGCTCGCGATCGGCGAGATCTTCAACACGATCTGGGACTTCAAGGACATCATCCGCGACCAGCTGATCGACTACGTCCGCGGCGCCGTCACCCACATGGGCGGCATCAGCCCGCTGAAGAAGACCCTCGACTACGCCGCGATGTACCAGATCAAGTCGGGCATGCACGGGCCGACCGACATCTCCCCGGTCGGGATGGCCGCCGCGATGCATCTCGGTCTCGCGATCCACAACTTCGGCATCCAGGAGTACATGCGCCACGGCGCACGCACCGACCAGGTCTTCCAGCAGTCCTTCACCTGGACCGACGGCTTCCTGCACCCCGGCGACAAGCCCGGTCTCGGCGTCGAGCTCGACGTCGACGAGGCGGGCAAGTACCCGTACGAGCAGGCGTACCTGCCGTACAACCGGCTCCTGGACGGCACGGTCCACGACTGGTGAGTGCGACCGATATCGTCGAGACCGGCGCACGGTGGATGGAGTCGCATGACGGGTGATGCCGGGGCAGAGCCGCTGCGCCGCAAGAAGGGCGCGGCGACGATCTACGACGTGGCAGAGCTCGCCGGTGTGAGCCCGTCGACTGTCTCGCGCGCATTGGGCAAGCCGGGACGCATCAGCGCCGCGACCGAGGCCCGTATCAGGGTGGCGGCCGAGCAGCTCAGCTTCCGCATCAACCCGATGGCGCGAGCCCTGCACACCGGTCGCACGCACACGCTCGCGCTGGTGGTCGCCGACATCACCAATCCCGTGGTCTTCGGAATCGTCCGCGGTGCCGAGCGCGAGGCCAGCGCCGAAGGCTACACGCTGGTCATCGCCGAGTCGCAGGAGTCGGGCGCCACCGAGGCCGAGGTCGTGCAGCGGCTCCTGCCGAGCGTCGACGGCGTGATCCTGGCGACGAGCCGGCTCGACGACGCCGCGATCCGGGAGCTGTCGGCCAAGAAGCCCGTCGTCCTCATCAATCGGGCGGTCGACGACGTCGCCGCGATCCTTCCCGATGTCGAAGCCGGTGTCGCCGCGCTGCTCGCGCATCTCGACGATCTCGGGCACCGATCGGTGGCCTACCTGTCGGGCCCCGACACCTCGTGGGTGAGCGTGCGCCGCTGGGAGCACCTGCTGGAGCACGCCGAGCGGCGGGGGATGGCGCTCGTCGAGGTCGGTCCGAACGCCCCCACCATCGAGGGCGGCCGCCGGATCGCGCGGCGGGTGCGAGCAGCACAGGTGACGGCCGTCGTCGCCTTCAACGACCTCATCGCGATCGGCCTCATGCAGGCGCTCGCCGAGAACGGGGTGCGGGTTCCCGCAGAGCTGAGCGTCGCCGGCTTCGATGACATCTTCGGCAGCGAGCTCATCGTGCCGGCGCTGACGACCGTGCGAGCCCAGCTCGAACAGGCCGGACAGCGCGCCGCCCGGCACCTGCTCGCCGAGCTCGCCACCGGCGTCGCGGCCGCCGAGTCTCAGCTGCTCTCGACCGAGCTCGTGGTGCGCGGGTCGACGGCGACCAGCCCGGACGCGACTGCTCGGATGGCCCGCACCGACGCCTGAGCCGGCGGCCTCTGCGCTGATCGGCGTCCGTGATCTCACGGGACGTGAGAGCGCCCCTCGGATCAGACGCTCTGGCGCTGCTGCAGCAAGGGGCAGTCGAAAGGATCGCGCTCGCCGAGGCCGACTCGATTGATGTAGCGGACGACGATCCCGTACGACTCCCACAGGCCGGTCTCGGTGTACCGGACCGAATGATCGCGGCAGAACTCCGCGATCATCGCCGAAGCCGCGCGAAGGTGCGGTCGGGGCATCGATGGGAACAGGTGGTGCTCGATCTGATAGTTGAGCCCGCCCATCACGGTGTCGAGAAGCCGTGAGCCCCGGATGTTGCGGCTCATCAGGACTTGACGCCGAAGGAAGTCGACCTTCACCTCAGCGGGAACGAGCGGCATCCCCTTGTGATTGGGTGCGAACACCATGCCCATGTACATGCCGAACAGCCCGAGCTGCACGCCGAGGAAGGCGAACGCGATTCCCGGCGAGAGGACGAGGAACACCAGCGTCACGTAGCCGGCGATCCGAAGTGTGATGAACCCGATCTCCACGGGCCGGCGCCTCAGCGGCTCTCGAGCGAACACGCGCCGCACGCTCGAAGCGTGCAGCGACAAGCCCTCGAGCAGCAGGATCGGGAAGAACAGGAGCCCTTGATGGGCCATCAGCCAGCCGACCGGTCCCCGCCGTGCTGGCCCGCCGACGATCCGCCTGCTCCGGGGTGAACGAGATGACTGGCAGCTCGATATCCGGATCCGACCCGATCTTGTTGGGGTTCGCGTGGTGGCGGGTGTGCTTGTGCTGCCACCAGCCGTAGCTCATGCCCACGAGGAGGTTGCTGATCACGAGCGTGGTCCAGTCGTTCCATCGGCCCGAGCGGAAGATCTGGCGGTGCGCGGCGTCGTGGCCGAGCATCGCGATCTGCGTGAGCACGACGGCCAGCAGGGCCGCGGTGAGGAGCTGCCACCACGAGTCGCCGACCAGGACGAAGGCGGTGACGACCGCCCCGAGGACGAGGGGCGCGGCAGCGAGCTTCGTCCAGTAGTAGCCGTATCGGCGCCGCATCAAGCCGCTCGCGGTGACGAGCTGCGACAAGCGCGGTGTACTCGCTCGCGGTTGCTCCGCCCGGCGCGCGGGTGGAAGCGGAGGTGGATCGGACCGGCGTGGCAGACATGAGGGGCCCTGTCGTTATTCCCGCGACGCGCACTCCGCGTCGCACGGATGACGGGGTCCGGGCCGTCCGATGCTCAGATTACGTCGCCCGGCCACGACGGTCTAGGCATCGTCGCGAGGGGCATTGAATGCCCGCTTGCTCTGTCCCTCTCCGGCTCCAGCGATCACCCATCCATCCAGACCGGCTCGTCCTGTCCCCACGGTCGCGGGGGAGCGAAGACGGTGCGGTCCGCCGTCATAGGCGGGTGCCGGTGCGACCGTCTCGAGGGCCGAGCCGTCGACCTCGAACCTCTGGATGTGCGCCGGCCGGATCGACGGCAGGGAATGCCGAGGGCTCCGCGGTGCGCGGCATCCCGAGCAGTTCGGCGGCGACCCGCCGCAGCGACGTGGCGGCGTGCCACGAGCCGCCCTCGACCGCTCGCCGTCGAAGCGCGCACATCACCGCCGCCGCCAGCAGGTAGCCGGCGCTGTGATCGAGCGCCTGTGCGGGCAGGGCGCCCGGCGTCACGTCGTCGCGCGACTCGATCCACGAGATCCCCGAGCCGGCCTGGACGATGCTGTCGAACCCGCGCTGGTCGGAGGTTCCCCAGGCCGACAGCTGCGCGATGACGATCGACGGATGCTGTGCCATCAGAGCCTCGGGTGACAGCCCCAGTCGCGCGAGCCCCTCCGGGCGGTAGCCGAGCACGATCACGTCGGCGGTCTGGAGCAGTGCGTCGAAGCGGGCCCGGTCCATCGACGACGAGAGGTCGAGCAGAGTGGAGCGCTTGCCGTGTCCTGTGTCGAGGTGCTGCCACCGGATCTCGGGCATGCCCGGCGGATCGACGCGCAGCACCTCGGCGCCGAAGAGCGCGAGGGTCCGTGTGGCGACGGGACCCGCGATCACCCTCGTGAGATCGAGCACGCGGACGCCCGCCAACGGGGCGCCCGGCTCCGGAGAGAGCGAGCGGCGAGCGGCGGTTCCGCTTCGCCCGAGCCTGACGAGGGGCTCGAGGCGCTGAGCCTCATCGGTGTCGCGCACCTCGGGGAGCACCGCCGAGCAGATGCCGCCACGGTTCGTGATCGCGCGGGAGGCCTCGCTCGCCGTCATGGACGACAGCACGGATGCCGCGTCCTCCGCGTCCGCGTCCTCCGGCAGTCCCAGAGCACCTCGCAGTGCGATCGCGTGGTGCGGATAGTTGCCGTGCGTTCGCACCCACCCGTCGGCGGTGCGGAAGAACCCCGACAGGGGAGCGAACGCGGTCGGCGCGCTGCCCGTCGAGCCGTCCATGACCGCTCGCTGGCGTACGCGAGGGCGATCCGGTCGGGATCGAGCGCTGACGGTGCTCGCGCCGGCGATCTCGGCAGCGGCGAGCGAGGCCGCGCCGACAGCCGACCACGCCAGTGCTCCGACCGACAGCCGTGAGGGCAGGGGGACGGGATGCCGTTCTCCCGTGATCGCGCCGAGGCCTCCACGCCGAACGACGCGAGGATGTCCGTTGCGCTCGCCATGCCCGCCCTCCGTGCTGCCGAATAGGAGTCGCTCAATGCCCAGAACCGTGTGATTCCGCGGCTGGAAAGCACGACACGCCCGGGCTGCGAGCCCGATTTGCCCAACCCCTGGATCCCACGTAAATTATTACTTGTTCGCCCCACAGGGAAGCGGAAGGGCCGAGAGCCTCACCCCCCTCAAGCGGAGAACCACCCCCCATCAGAATCCACGCTCGAACTTGAGTGTGCCGGCCTCCGGGTCTATGATGGAGGTTCCACCTGGTGGACCGCGGTCATCGGCCGTGCGGAGGATCCAAGATCCCGCGCACTCCGGTTTGACAGACGGAACCTCGTGGACACACATAGAGAAGTTGCCCTGCGGGTGAGGTCGAGAGGCCTGAGCGTGGGAGCGTCCGATCCTTGAGAACTCAACAGCGTGCACTTGTCAAATGCCAAATAAACCTCGCGGTCAGCTTGCTGGCCGTTGAGATTCTTTTGAGATTAAACGGATATATGTCAGTAATGACATCCGATCGTCAGTTCAAACTCGCTCGGCAGTCCTATTCCGGATTGTTGGGTATTTTTCTTTTACGGAGAGTTTGATCCTGGCTCAGGATGAACGCTGGCGGCGTGCTTAACACATGCAAGTCGAACGGTGATGGGGAGCTTGCTCTCCGGATCAGTGGCGAACGGGTGAGTAACACGTGAGCAATCTGCCCCTGACTCTGGGATAAGCGCTGGAAACGGCGTCTAATACTGGATACGAGCTGCGATCGCATGGTCAGCAGTTGGAAAGAATTTCGGTCAGGGATGAGCTCGCGGCCTATCAGCTTGTTGGTGAGGTAATGGCTCACCAAGGCGTCGACGGGTAGCCGGCCTGAGAGGGTGACCGGCCACACTGGGACTGAGACACGGCCCAGACTCCTACGGGAGGCAGCAGTGGGGAATATTGCACAATGGGCGCAAGCCTGATGCAGCAACGCCGCGTGAGGGACGACGGCCTTCGGGTTGTAAACCTCTTTTAGCAGGGAAGAAGCGAAAGTGACGGTACCTGCAGAAAAAGCACCGGCTAACTACGTGCCAGCAGCCGCGGTAATACGTAGGGTGCAAGCGTTATCCGGAATTATTGGGCGTAAAGAGCTCGTAGGCGGTTTGTCGCGTCTGCTGTGAAAACCCGAGGCTCAACCTCGGGCCTGCAGTGGGTACGGGCAGACTAGAGTGCGGTAGGGGAGATTGGAATTCCTGGTGTAGCGGTGGAATGCGCAGATATCAGGAGGAACACCGATGGCGAAGGCAGATCTCTGGGCCGTAACTGACGCTGAGGAGCGAAAGGGTGGGGAGCAAACAGGCTTAGATACCCTGGTAGTCCACCCCGTAAACGTTGGGAACTAGTTGTGGGGTCCATTCCACGGATTCCGTGACGCAGCTAACGCATTAAGTTCCCCGCCTGGGGAGTACGGCCGCAAGGCTAAAACTCAAAGGAATTGACGGGGACCCGCACAAGCGGCGGAGCATGCGGATTAATTCGATGCAACGCGAAGAACCTTACCAAGGCTTGACATATACGAGAACGCTGCAGAAATGTGGAACTCTTTGGACACTCGTAAACAGGTGGTGCATGGTTGTCGTCAGCTCGTGTCGTGAGATGTTGGGTTAAGTCCCGCAACGAGCGCAACCCTCGTTCTATGTTGCCAGCACGTAATGGTGGGAACTCATGGGATACTGCCGGGGTCAACTCGGAGGAAGGTGGGGATGACGTCAAATCATCATGCCCCTTATGTCTTGGGCTTCACGCATGCTACAATGGCCGGTACAAAGGGCTGCAATACCGTAAGGTGGAGCGAATCCCAAAAAGCCGGTCCCAGTTCGGATTGAGGTCTGCAACTCGACCTCATGAAGTCGGAGTCGCTAGTAATCGCAGATCAGCAACGCTGCGGTGAATACGTTCCCGGGTCTTGTACACACCGCCCGTCAAGTCATGAAAGTCGGTAACACCTGAAGCCGGTGGCCCAACCCTTGTGGAGGGAGCCGTCGAAGGTGGGATCGGTAATTAGGACTAAGTCGTAACAAGGTAGCCGTACCGGAAGGTGCGGCTGGATCACCTCCTTTCTAAGGAGCATCTGGCACTCTTCGGAGTGTCCAGGCGGCAGATTCGAGACACACGTTCTCGACTGGTCAGCTCATGGGTGGAACATTAGACAAGGTGCGAAGGACGAGGTTCTTCATCGAGTACGCCGCTTGCGGCTGGAAAGGTGGGGGGCTGCGGAGTTCGCACATGCACGCTGTTGGGTCCTGAGGGACCGGATGCGCTGGCCTTCGGGTTGGCGTGGACGAATCCTCTGGACCCTTTCCTGGTTGCCCTTTGGGGTTGGCGGGGAGGGTACCGCCCGTACTTTGAGAACTACACAGTGGACGCGAGCATCTTCGAGATGACCCTTTAGGGGGTTGTTTCGTAATAGATGATCTTAAAGATCATTAGTCAATTTCGAGTCAGATCCTCTTTGAGGGTCTGGACCGATTCTTTGATTTAAACTCATGTGATTTCAAGTCTTTAAGAGCAAACGGTGGATGCCTTGGCATCTGGAGCCGAAGAAGGACGTAGCAATCTGCGATAAGCCTCGGGGAGTGGATAAGCACACTTTGATCCGAGGGTGTCCGAATGGGGAAACCCCGCTGGGCGGCGTGCCGACCCAGTGACTCCCGCCTGAATATATAGGGCGGGTAGAGGGAACGTGGGGAAGTGAAACATCTCAGTACCCACAGGAAGAGAAAGCAACCGCGATTCCGTTAGTAGTGGCGAGCGAAACCGGAACAGGCTAAACCGAGTACGTGTGATATCCGGCAGGAGTTGCGTATTCGGGGTTGTGGGACTTTTCGGGCTGCTCTGCCGAGCAGCCGGCGTTACAAGAAGGTATAGACGAACGGTTTTGAATGACCGGTCATAGAGGGTGCGAACCCCGTAGTCGAAATGCCTCTCTTGACGCGAAGAGTATCCCAAGTAGCACGGGGCCCGAGAAATCCCGTGTGAATCTGTCAGGACCACCTGATAAGCCTAAATACTCCCAGATGACCGATAGCGGACAAGTACCGTGAGGGAAAGGTGAAAAGTACCCCGGGAGGGGAGTGAAATAGTACCTGAAACCGTTTGCTTACAAACCGTTGGAGCCTCCTTAGTAGGGGTGACAGCGTGCCTTTTGAAGAATGAGCCTGCGAGTTAGCGATACGTGGCGAGGTTAACCCGAGTGGGGTAGCCGTAGCGAAAGCGAGTCTGAATAGGGCGATTCAGTCGCGTGTCCTAGACCCGAAGCGAAGTGATCTATCCATGGCCAGGTTGAAGCGACGGTAAGACGTCGTGGAGGACCGAACCCACTTAGGTTGAAAACTGAGGGGATGAGCTGTGGATAGGGGTGAAAGGCCAATCAAACTTCGTGATAGCTGGTTCTCTCCGAAATGCATTTAGGTGCAGCGTTGCGTGTTTCTTGCCGGAGGTAGAGCTACTGGATGGCCGATGGGCCCTACAAGGTTACTGACGTCAGCCAAACTCCGAATGCCGGTAAGTGAGAGCGCAGCAGTGAGACTGTGGGGGATAAGCTTCATAGTCGAGAGGGAAACAACCCAGACCACCATCTAAGGTCCCTAAGCGCGTGCTAAGTGGGAAAGGATGTGGAGTTGCTTAGACAACCAGGAGGTTGGCTTAGAAGCAGCCACCCTTGAAAGAGTGCGTAATAGCTCACTGGTCAAGTGATTCCGCGCCGACAATGTAACGGGGCTCAAGCACGCCACCGAAGTTGTGGCATTGATATTATTGGTAGGCCTTCGTGGTCCAGCCGTGTTGATGGGTAGGAGAGCGTCGTGTGGCCAGCGAAGCGGCGGTGTGAACCAGCCGTGGAGGCCACACGAGTGAGAATGCAGGCATGAGTAGCGAATGACGTGTGAGAAACACGTCCTCCGAAAGACCAAGGGTTCCAGGGTCAAGCTAATCTTCCCTGGGTAAGTCGGGACCTAAGGCGAGGCCGACAGGCGTAGTCGATGGACAACGGGTTGATATTCCCGTACCGGCGAAGAACCGCCCCAACCAATCCAGTAATGCTAAGTGTCTGAATCCCTTTGACTGATCCCTTCGGGGTGACGCGTTGGGCCTAGCACACGACCCTATGCTGAGGCGGTTAGCGTATTAACAGGTGTGACGCAGGAAGGTAGCCCATCCCGGGCGATGGTAGTCCCGGGGCAAGTGCGTAGGCCGAGCTGTAGGCAAATCCGCAGCTCATACAGGCTGAGACACGATGCGGATAAAAAGTGGGTGATCCTATGCTGCCAAGAAAAGCATCGACGCGAGGTTCAAGCCGCCCGTACCCCAAACCGACTCAGGTGGTCAGGTAGAGAATACCAAGGAGATCGAGAGAATCGTGGTTAAGGAACTCGGCAAAATGCCCCCGTAACTTCGGGAGAAGGGGGGCCTTCGACGTATTAGGACTTGCTCCGAAAGCGTTTGGAGGCCGCAGAGACTAGTGGGTAGCGACTGTTTACTAAAAACACAGGTCCGTGCCAAGTCGCAAGACGATGTATACGGACTGACGCCTGCCCGGTGCTGGAAGGTTAAGAGGACCGGTTAGCCGCAAGGCGAAGCTGAGAATTTAAGCCCCAGTAAACGGCGGTGGTAACTATAACCATCCTAAGGTAGCGAAATTCCTTGTCGGGTAAGTTCCGACCTGCACGAATGGCGTAACGACTTCCCAACTGTCTCAACCGCGAACTCGGCGAAATTGCATTACGAGTAAAGATGCTCGTTACGCGCAGCAGGACGGAAAGACCCCGTGACCTTTACTATAGTTTGGTATTGGTGTTCGGTGTGGCTTGTGTAGGATAGGTGGGAGACTTTGAAGCATGGACGCCAGTTCATGTGGAGTCATTGTTGAAATACCACTCTGGTCACTCTGGATATCTAACTTAGAACCGTAATCCGGTTCAGGGACAGTGCCTGATGGGTAGTTTAACTGGGGCGGTTGCCTCCCAAAAAGTAACGGAGGCGCCCAAAGGTTCCCTCAACCTGGTTGGCAATCAGGTGTCGAGTGTAAGTGCACAAGGGAGCTTGACTGTGAGACTGACAGGTCGAGCAGGGACGAAAGTCGGGACTAGTGATCCGGCAGTGGCTTGTGGAAGCGCTGTCGCTCAACGGATAAAAGGTACCTCGGGGATAACAGGCTGATCTTGCCCAAGAGTCCATATCGACGGCATGGTTTGGCACCTCGATGTCGGCTCGTCGCATCCTGGGGCTGGAGTAGGTCCCAAGGGTTGGGCTGTTCGCCCATTAAAGCGGTACGCGAGCTGGGTTTAGAACGTCGTGAGACAGTTCGGTCCCTATCCGCTGCGCGCGTAGGAAGTTTGAGAGGATCTGACCCTAGTACGAGAGGACCGGGTTGGACGAACCTCTGGTGTGTCAGTTGTTCCGCCAGGAGCACCGCTGATTAGCTACGTTCGGGATGGATAACCGCTGAAAGCATCTAAGCGGGAAGCCGGCCTCAAGATGAGACTTCCATGCCTTCGGGCGAGAGGCTCCCAGCCAGACTACTGGGTTGATAGGCCGGATGTGGAAGCGCGGTAACGCGTGAAGCTGACCGGTACTAATAAGCCGATGACTTGATAACACACCGTTTATGGTGCTTGCGTCCACTGAGTGGTTCTCGATGTACGGTCGAGAACCGCACCAACAATGACTTTGTTTGTGCAGACTGAAACATCAATAGTGTTTCGGCGGCCATAGCGTGAGGGAAACGCCCGGTTACATTCCGAACCCGGAAGCTAAGCCTCACAGCGCCGATGGTACTGCAGGGGGGACCCTGTGGGAGAGTAGGACACCGCCGGACTTACTTCATGAAATGGCCACCCAACGCTGGGTGGCCATTTCACGTTAACAACCACAATTGTCTCTGCTGGTAGCCTGAAACGCGTGTCTGAACCCCTGGTGAACGCGCTTTCCCCCGCGAACGACCCGTCCTTCGAGAACGTCTGGGACGAGATCGTCTGGCGCGGGCTGGTGCACGTGTCGACCGATCAGGATGCGCTGTCCGCGCTGCTGGGCGGCGACCCCATCACGTTCTACTGCGGGTTCGATCCCACGGCGCCGAGCCTCCACCTCGGCAACCTCGTGCAGCTGCTCACCATGCGGCGACTCCAGCTCGCCGGTCACAAGCCGCTGGGCCTCGTCGGCGGTTCCACCGGCCTCATCGGCGACCCCCGCCCCAGCGCCGAGCGCACGCTCAACACCAAGGAGACCGTCTCGGAATGGGTCGGCTACCTCAGGGCGCAAGTCGAACGCTTCCTCAGCTTCGAGGGTGACAATGCCGCGCGGATGGTGAACAACCTCGACTGGACGGCGCCGCTCTCCGCGATCGACTTCCTGCGCGACATCGGCAAGCATTACCGCGTCGGCAAGATGCTCAGCAAGGACGCGGTGAGCGCGAGGCTCAACTCCGAAGCCGGCATCAGCTACACCGAGTTCAGCTACCAGATCCTCCAGGGCCTGGACTACCTCGAGCTGTTCCGAAGCTACGGCTGCGTCCTGCAGACGGGCGGCTCCGACCAGTGGGGCAACCTCACCAGCGGGGTCGACCTCATCCACTACGTCGAGCATTCGCCCGTGCACGCGATCGGCACGCCGCTCATCACGAACAGCGACGGCACCAAGTTCGGAAAGAGCGAGGGCAACGCGATCTGGCTCGATGCGGCGATGTGCAGTCCGTACCGCATGTACCAGTTCTGGCTCAACACCGACGACGCCGACGTCATCCCGCGCCTGAAGATCTTCACCTTCCTGACTCGCGCCGAGATCGAGGAGTACGAGCGTCTCGTCGAATCCGAGCCCTTCCGCCGCGCGGCGCAGAAGCGACTCGCGCTCGAGGTCACCACCTTCGTGCACGGGACGGATGCGACGGCCGCGGTGGTGGCGGCATCCGATGCCCTCTTCGGCCAGGGCGATCTGACCGGACTCGACGCGCCGACGCTGCGGAGCGCCCTCGAGGAGCTGCCCCACGCGCAGGTCGCCGAGGGCTCCTCGGTCGTCCAGGCGCTCGTCGACACGGGGCTCGTGTCGAGCCTCAGCGAGGGCCGACGTGCCGTCGCACAGGGCGGAGTGACGCTCGACGGCGCACGCGTTTCGGACGAGACGGCCGTGGTCGTCGGCTCTCTTCCCGGCGGCGTATCGGTGCTGCGGCGCGGCAAGAAGACCCTCGCGGGGCTCTTCGTCGCACAAGGCGCCTGAGCCGGCGCGGCGACGGTGCCGTTCACTCCCAGTCACGCGATCGTCGCGCTCCCGTTCGTCGGCACACGGCTGATCCCGGCCGCCATCGCGGTCGGAGCGATGACGCCGGACCTGCCGCTCTTCGTCCGCTTCTCGCCGCTCGGGTACGCGCGCACCCACGATCTCGCGTGGCTTCCGGCCACCGTGCTGCTCGCCCTGGGGCTGCTCCTGGTCTGGCGCAGCATCCTGCGTCCCGCCTCGCGCGAGCTTTCGCCGCGATGGCTCGCGGCGCGGCTCCCGGAGGAATGGGATCGCGGTGCGGGACCCGCCGCACGGGAGACCCTCGGCATCCGGGACCGGGTTGAGGGGCAGCCCTCGCGCGGTGGACGAGTGCCATGGCGCCGGATGCTGCTCCTCCTCGCGTCCCTCGCGATCGGGGTCGTGAGCCATATCGTGTGGGATCTCTTCACCCACGAGGGGCGCTGGGGTGTGCGGCTCATTCCCGCGCTCGGCGAGCAGTGGGGGCCGCTGCTCGGCTACAAATGGCTGCAGTACGGCTCGGGCGCCGTGGGGCTGGCCGTCCTCGCGGTGTGGGCGATGCTCTGGCTGCGTCGGCGTGAGGCCGCGGCATCCGTTCCCCGTCTTGTGCCGAACTGGCTGCGCTGGACCTGGTGGCTGTCCTTGCCGATCTTCCTGGTCGTGGCCTGGGCCGGGGGGCTCGTTGCGTTCGGACCGCTCGACAGCGAGTTCACTGCTGCCCACCTCGGCTATCGGGTGCTGCCACAGGCGTGCGCGGTGTGGGCGATCGTCACCGGGGTCCTCGCGGTCGGCGTCCAGGTGTCTCGCTCGCTTCAGCGACGGTGACGAGCGGCGGCCACTCGCGCCGCTGTGGACGGGGCGCTTCTGCCAATCGTGCGCGGGATCCGGCCAGGAGGAGCCCGGAACCGGGGCGGGGACGATCCTCGGTTGCCGGTGGACGGACAATCGGGAGGTGATCAGCATCCACCTGCGCTACGAGATAGACCCCGACAAGCTCGAGGAGTTCACCCGTTATGGACGGGAATGGATCCGGCTGGTCGAGAAGCTGGGTGGCACCCACCACGGGTACTTCATGCCGAGCGAGGGCGACAGCGACGAGGCGTTCGCGCTGTTCACCTTCCCCTCGCTCGCGGACTACGAGGCCTATCGGATCGCCTCCTTCTCCGACCCCGAATGCATGGCGATGTTCCAGTTCGCGCGCGACACGCAGTGCATCCGCCGCTACGAGCGTCGCTTCCTGACGCCCGTCTTCGACTGACCGGCTTCGTCCCAGCGGAAGCGAGTGTCGTGTCGGTGTCGGCGGTTCGGCATAGGCTCGCGCCGTGGCTGGTCTCGACGATCTGCGATCCATCACCAGCCCGCTGCCCGGGAGCGAGGAGCGCGCGACAACCGGCGGCGGTGCGTGGTTCGTCCGCGGCAAGCTGTACGCATGGGAATGCCACCCCTGGCCGAGCATCCCTGCCGACATGCGGGAGATCATCGCCACCGAACTCGTCGTCGGGGTGAAGGTCGCCGACCGCATGGAGGCGCTGGCCCTGGTGGAGATGGCGCCCGAGGTCTTCCTGCACACCACGACGCCGTGGGGCGAGCCGAAGGTCGCGTTCCGCATGGGGGTGATCGACCTGGAGCATCTGGGGGAACTCGTGACGGAGGCGTGGCGCCTGCAGGCTCCCCGGTACCTGCGCCGGGAATTCGACGGCGAGGGCGCGGGAGCGGTGTGAGACTGACCGTCATGCCTTCCGCCCAGACGCTCAGTGAGAGGGACCGACGGCTCGTGGCGGCCTGGGCGGCGGACTGCGCGGAGCGTGTGCTCGCCCTGTTCGAGGCCGAAGCTCCGACGGATGACCGACCGCGCGATGCTGTCGCCCGCGCGCGATCGTTCGCTCGAGGTGAGCTCGGTGCGGCAGACGAGATCCGCCGTCGCTTCGCCGCCGGCCGGGCAGCGGCCGCCGTTTCGTCACCGGCAGCCGTCGCGGCAGCGCGGGCCGCCGCGCAGGCCGCGGCTGTCGCGCACATGGGCGCGCACGCTCTCGGGGCGGCAGCGTACGCCGCGAAGGCGGCCGGGCTGGCCGCCGCTGATCAGCCCCGAACTGCGGATGACGAGATCCGATGGCAGCTCGGCCACATGACGCCCGAGGTCAAGGCAGCGCTCCGACGACTCCCGCCGCTGGGCGAGGATCCCGCGGGTCCGCTCGGATCGGGCCTCCTCAGCAGGGGCGTCCTCGCTTCGACGATCCGCGCGCTCCAGGCGGGAGTGGCGGCCGCCGGTGACGGCGCGGCCTCTGATTGACTGGGCGTACACCCGCGCTCCGGCGGCAACCCGAAAGTCGAAATGCCCGTGAACTCCGACCCGGCGGTGACCCGCCGAATACAACTGACGCTGCACAAGCCCCGGTTCGCGCTCTACGGGGGCATCCGGCCCACTCTCATCATCGCCGGGCGGGGCCAGCCGGTGCAGTGGGGCATCGGCACGTGGCAGGTGCCGACGGACGAGACCGTGGTGCTCCGGGTGTTCTTGTTCAACAGGCTCTGGCGATTCGGCGAGGCGGAGATCGCACTCGAGCCGCATCACGCGCCGGCGCTCGAGTACCGGGCTCCCGTTCTTCCGTTCGGGCCGTGGCCGGTTCGCCGCGCACGACGTGACCCCCTGAGCTGTCGCGAGGAGATCGGGCGCTGATCAGGCGACGAGCTCTTCAGCCCGAAGGCGTCACGTGGGCGAGGATCGCGGACGCGACCGCTCGAGGTGCGGAATGCTGCGCCACGTGGAATCCGCCGGGGATCTGCACGAGCCGCCCAGCCGGCGCGGCGTCGCGCAGTCGTCGGCACCACTCCAGTCCGGCGATGGGATCCCGCGACCCCCGCACGACCAGGAGCGGGCAGGGCAGGTCGGGGACGCGCTCCTCGAGGCGATACGCGAGCATGTGGCGGAGCTGGGTCAGGTACCACGGCACCCCGCAGCGGAGGTAGTCCGTCAGGACGATGGCATTGACGCCGGGCGGCTCGCCCAGCGTGTCGACGGCCAGGGCCGCCGACTGGGCGAGCATCGATCGATGCGCCACGTCTGCGACGGGTCCCATGATGACGACATCCGTCACCAGGTCGGGGCGCTGCAGGCTCGCCTCCACCACCCATTGGGTGCCCATGGAGTGGCCGACCAGGACGACAGGCGCGACACCGAGTGAGTCGATGACCCGGCCGAGCCCTTGCGCCATCGCCGGGACGTCGAGGTCGGTGGACGGTTTGGGGAGGCCCGCGAAGCCGGGGAGGTCGATTGAGAAGACCCGGCGCTCGGCCGCGAGGACATCGTGGAGACGTGAGAGATAGCGGTGCGATACCCCGATGCCGTGGACGAGGACGATGGCCGGACGGGTGGCGGTGCCCTCGGGGCCGGAGGCGAGGACGCGGAACGCCAGAGCATCGACCTCGACCCGCCAGACATCCGGAACAGCTGTCGGCGAGGAATGCGCGATCGACGGGTCGACGCGAGGAGGTGCGAGGCGAGCCATCTCCCGAGTCTCATCGAACAGACCGGTCACAAGAAGGGCTGTCCTCGCGGGATGCGGCGTGCTAGTCGGTCATGAGCTCGGGTAGTCGTCGAGTCGCTGCAGCGCCGGCTGAGAGTCAGGGTCCTCGACAGCGGCGGCGCCCACCAGGCACGCGCGATGGAGCGCCTCAGGGAGAGGATCGCCGCGCAGGATCCCGAGGGTCAGCGCAGCGGCGAACGCGTCGCCCGCCCCCACGCTGTTCACCGCTCGCGCTGCTCGCCCGTCCGACTCGGCCACCACCTCGCCGTCGGCAAGCAGGCGCGCGCCGCGAGAGCCGAGAGTCACCGCGAGGAGCGGGGCGGACCGCAGGCTGGGGAGCATCGCATACTCGTGCTCGTTCACGATGACGAGGTCGACCCGGTCGCGGATGGCTGCGCTCAGCATCCGTGCCGGTGACGCATTGATGGCGATGAATCCGTCGGTTGCGGCGATGGCCCGCTCGATGACATCGTCGGCGACCTCGAGCTGCGCGAGCAACGCACCGTGCGGTGGAAGATCGATCAGGCTCGGTTCTATTCGGCTGTTGGCCTCAGGACACACCACGATCGAGTTCTCGCCGGTCGAATCCACGACGATGATCGCTGTGCCGGTCTCGCCGGCCACCCGCTGCACAGGGGAGATGTCGACTCCCGCTGCCGCGAGCGATCCGAGGATGGCCGTTCCCGTGGCATCCGAGCCGACGGCGCCGATGAGTCGCACGGGTGCACCGAGCCGAGCCGCCGCGACGGCCTGGTTGGCGCCCTTGCCTCCGGGGCCGCGGGTGAGGATGCCGTCCGCGACAGTCTCTCCACGTTCCGGTGCCCGTCGCGTGGTCGCGGTCAGGTCGAGGTTTATGGCTCCCACCACGGTGAGCGGGGGTGAATCGCTTCGTTCCGAACCCATGGGCCCAGGATCCCAGATGCCTGAGAGCAGTTCCTCCCGCAACCAGACCCGGGGTGCGGGAGGAACTGTGGCTCCGCGTGTCAGGAGGCGGGGACCAGGACCCGATCGATGGTGTGGATGACGCCGTTCGATGCCTGGATGTTGATCCCGCGCAGGACGAGCCGGGGGTCGGTCAGGGCCGGCGTCTCATCGCGCAGCGTCAGCCCGCGGGGCTTCACTGTGCCGCCGTTGGCCATCGTCAGCGACCCTGCGGTGAGCACGCGGATCGGCCCGAGCTTCTTTCCGGGCACCACGTGGTACAGCAGGATATTCGAGATCTGCTCGCCCGAGAACGTCGTGGTGATGATCGTGAGCGCCTCGGCTTCGGAGGCGGGCACGGTGCCGGTCAGGTCGCCGACGAGCCGCAGGAAGGCGCGGTCGTTGGGGGCGAAGACGGTGTACTGCGTGCTGGTGTCGGAGAGCGTTCCGGTCAGCCCGGTGGCGATCAGGGCCTGAACGAGGATGTCGTAGTCTGCTGGATTGGAGTCAGGGGCACCGCCGCCGGATGCCGCTACCGCGACCTCGACGATCGTGCCGCTCGGCGCTCCTCCGGTCGCGTTCGCGGCCGGTGCGGCCCCGAACACCAGTGCTGCGGTGCATGCCGCTGCAAGGGCGATTCGCATCTTCTTCATCGTTCAACTCCTTCGTCGTCTCGGCGACCCACCTCCGCCGGCGGGTCGTCCATGGTGTTCTTCCGCCGCCGGAGCGGCTTTGGATGCAGCCGGCACGAAATCGATCATGGTGACCGGTCGAATGCGGCGGTGAAGGGGATGTCGGATAATGGCCCCTGACGTCGGCCGGTGTCATGGAGAGGAAAGTGTGACGGGGATGCCATTTCGGAATGCCACGACGCTGCAACGGTGGCTGGACGAGTTCCTCGCGCTGCACGGCGAGACCGACGGGGCGATCCGCGTCATGGAGCAGGACGGCGCCGGAGGCGCCGACACGGGCCTGGTGAGCGTGCGGCTCACGAATGCGTCGACGGTCACCTACATCCACCCGGAGGGTGCCGGCTCGACCGCCTGGCTCGTGACCATGGAGCCGCGTGAGACCGCCGTCGTGCTCCAGTCCGATGGGGTCGCCGAACTCGCCGATGAACTGGGCACCGTCGCCGAACTGTGCGCGTTCCTGGAGCGCAAGTCAGCGGAGTACATGGGCCTCGACAGCCCGTAGATGTCGCCGGGATTCAGCGAGGCTTGATCGCGAGTGCGATCTCACCGAGGAGCTCGTCGAGCAGGGACGCGAAGTCCTCGGTGCGCACGAGGTCGTAGTTGCCCAGGATCCCGTCGAAGTGGTTGTCGAAGCGACTCAGCGCCACCCAGGGCTCTTCCAGCAGGTCGACGATGCACGAGATGTGGATGACCCTGCGGTCGGCGTCGTCGTACTCGCGCTTGACGGTTCTGCGCTCCACGAGCCGATCGACGAGAGCCGTGACGCCCGCGGCGGTGATGCCCAAGTAGGCGGCGATGTCGGCCGCCCTGCATCCCGGATTGTCGCTGATGAACAGGAGCGCCTTCGCGTCGCCTTCGCCGATGCTCAGCTCGCGCCGCGCTTCTGCCAGCGCGGTCGAGCGGGCCTGTACGTAGCGCCCCAGCGCCGTACGCAGCTTCGGCGGTTCCTGTCCCGTTTGCATCACGTCATCCTGTCCTTGGCCAGCATAGCGCCGATGGGGTTAGTAATCAACTCAGTGAACTATCAGGGGAATTGATTAAATCGGTGAACCATATGCTAGATTAAGGAAATCGATCCTCACTCACCCATCAAGGCGAGGCGGATCCGACGCCTGCGATGGCTGCAGGCGGTGAAGAAACCAAGGAGCCGACATGGGAAGCCTTTTCTATGGCAATGACACACACGCGATCGCCATCCCTGATCGCGTGCTCAGCCACCTCAAAGTGATCATCGCGACCAAACTGCGTCGCGGCGAATCGTTCACGATCTCGTGGAAGCATCAGGACGACGTGGCAGGTGGCCGCACGACTCTGTGGATGCAGGCATCCATCCCCGTCCGCTTCATCTTCGACTCGGCAGAGGGCGAGTCGCTCGACACAGAGGTGCTGCAGCGACTGGCCAACGAGGCCGGCCGTTCTGGAGGTCTCACCGTCGATCTCGACATGTTCGAACGGCGACCCGAGCTCACACTCGTCGAGAGCGCCTGACGTTTTGATGTCGTCTCGCAGAAGGCGTCAGCACTGCTAGACTGAGCGGGACGATTTTCTGGTTTTCCTGGATTCTGGTTGCCCCCTGTGTGTCTTCGACTCATCGTGGAGTTGAGGCCAGCGGATATGCTGACCGGCGATTCCTCTCACACTCACGCGGTGCACTCGCATCGTCGTCATATATCGTCCGCGCGTTTTCAGTCGTCGCGGCATCCCGGGCGGCTCTGCCGGCCCGAATAACAAAGAAGGAAAGACACGATGGCCACTGGCACCGTGAAATGGTTCAACTCCGAAAAAGGCTACGGCTTCATCGCTCCCGATGACGGCTCGGCCGACCTGTTCGCGCACTTCAGCGCGATCACTGGCGACGGATTCAAGGAGCTGCGCGAGGCGCAGAAGGTTGAATTCGATGCTGAGCGCGGCCCCAAGGGCATGCAGGCAGCGAACATCCGTCCGCTCTGAGCTCACTCGTCAGTCTGAGTCGCATCTGCGCTCCGCCTGACATCCCCTCCGAGCCGGTGGCGTCACGCCGCCGGCTCGGAGGACCAAGAACATTCTCGATCCCTTCCCCGGAAGACGGACGAGAGCGGAACACAAGCCCTCCTGGCCGGCATTCTGTCGCGCGCCACGACATGCGCCCTCTTGAGGCGCGTCGGCTGCTCCGCTTTCTCAGCCCGGGTGCGAGGACTCAAGCCGCAGCGTCCCCGGAAGCGGGACGTTAGCCTGGGCGGATGGCAATTCACGCCGGCGGCGCGCTCTAGATGGGCGATCTGACCGTCACCGCATGGGCGCTCCTTGCCATCGGCGCCGTCGTCGTCGGCGTTTCGAAGACCGCCCTGCCCGGCGCTGCCACGCTCGCGGTCGCCATCTTCGCGGGGGTGCTTCCCGCGCGGCACTCGACCGCGACACTGCTCGTGCTGCTGATCGTGGGCGACGCTCTGGCGCTGCTGCTCTACCGACGCCACGCCGACTGGCCGACGCTGCTCAAGCTCGCCCCCGCGGTGCTGGCGGGCCTCGTGCTCGGCGCGGTCTTCCTGTCGCTGGCCGATGATACGGGCGTACGCAAGACGATCGCCATCATCCTGCTCGTGCTCGTGGGGTTCACGCTCTGGCTGCGCAGCAGGGGCGATGCATCGGCGCTCGTGGGCGGGGGCGGGCGCGCGGTGCGAGCCGGCTACGGGACGCTCGGCGGGTTCACCACCATGGTCGCGAACGCCGGCGGGCCGGTCATGTCGATGTACTTCCTCGCGGCGCGCTTCGAGGTCAAGGCGTTCCTCGGCACGGCTGCGTGGTTCTTCGCCATCGTCAACATCGCGAAGCTCCCCTTCGCGATCGGATTGGGCCTGCTGACCCCTCAGTCGCTGCTCATCGACCTCGTGCTCGTGCCGGCGGTGCTGATCGGCGCCTTCATCGGGCGGCTGATCGCAGATCGCATCGACCAGCTGGTGTTCGAGCGGATCGTGTTCGTCCTGACTGTGGTGGCGGCGCTCTCTCTGCTCGTGATCTGAGGTCGGGAGCCGCTGCCGGCTACCGCCTGGGCGCGAGGTCCAGGATTCCTGCGCGGGCCGAGGCGATGGCAGCAGAGACGGCGCCGATGGCGACCACCTCCGCGCCGAGCGGCGAGGCGACGAGCGCAGGCGAGGGGAGAGCCTGCTCCCGGGGGGCGAGCTCGCGCGCGACGACGAGCACATCCTCCATGCCGGCCGCTACGGCCCCCGAGATCACGATCCGCTCGGGGTCGAGCAGGCTGCCGAACATCCCGGCCACTCGGGCGATGACTGCACCCGCCCGCGCGGTCAGCCGGCGTGCCTCGACGTCGCCGGTCCTCGCCAGCGCGAGGACCGCCTGGCCCGTGACGGCGGACCTGGGCATTGTGGCGAGCGGATGCCGGGGACCGATCTCTCCCCGCGCAATCGCCTCGATCGCCCATTCCGCGAGACGAGCGCCGATGCCATCGGCATTGCCCACCCCCGAGACGTTGTCGAACGCGGCCATCTCGCCTGCCCCGCCATGGATGCCGCGCAGCAGGTGGCCGTCGATGACGATGCCGGCGCCCATCCGGTCGCCCGCGAGCAGCGCCACAAAGCTGCGGCAGCCCACAGCGGCGCCGACCGACCCCTCGGCGACCGCGGTGAGCGACGCGTCGTTCTCGACCCGGACGATGGGCGCCCATTCCGTGAGCAGGCCCCCGAGGTCCGGATTCATGCGTTCCCAGAATCCCGACCGGTCCTCCGGGCTTCGACCGCTCTCACCGACGGGAGCGGGCACGCCGGCACACGCGGCGACGAGCCGAGAGCGGTCGACGCCGGCCGTGTTCAGGGCCTGGTCGATTGCAGCGCCGATCGCCCGCCTCCTCCCGTCTGCCGTGTCGTCGGCGGGAGCGATGGAGGTCGTGACGCGGGCGAGGGGGGCGCCCACGAGATCGGCGACGTGCGTGACCACGTGCGCGCGTCCGGCGTCTACGCCGAGGACGACTCCGGCGTCTGCCGCGAACGCGAAGCGCCGGGACGGGCGGCCCTTGCGGTAGTCGCCGCCCTGGCGGGCGTTCGGCATCTCCCTGACGAGCCCGCGCTCGATGAGCTCATCGATGGCGTCGATCGTGGTCGACCGGGTCAGTCCGACGACCGGCATCGCGTCACTGCTCGTGAAGGTCTCGGCATCCCACGCGAACTGGAGCACCGCTTCGACACTCGCCCGACGCGGAGAGGCGGCGGCCGCGGCGTCTGCGACTTCGGATTGCGACACGGGTATTGACCTCCTCAGCCACTCGTTGCATTATGGACCCAGCGCAGTTGATTTGAGAACAAAATCTAGTTGCGTGATCAATTCATTTCCGGATGGAAGGACAAGGACGTGCCTCATTCCCGACGACATGGCGCCCGCGCACTGGCCGGCATACTCGCGCTCTGCGCCCTCCCTGCGGTCGCCGGATGCGCGCCCGAGGGTCAGGAGACGATCCGGTTCTACCTGAGCAAACCCGAGGCCGTGCCCTACTTCCGAGAGCTGATCGGGCAGTACAACGAGAGCCAGGACGACGTCAGAGTCGTGCTCGACATCTCATCGAATCTGCAGGCCGGCTTCCTCCGCGGAAATCCTCCCGACCTGGGACTTCTCAACTACAACATGGAAATGGCGCGCTTCATGGAGCGCGGGGCCCTCAGCGATCTGTCGGACATGCCCGAAGCCGAGCGCATACGGCCCGAGCTGCAGGAGCTCGTCGACCAGTACGCGACCTATCCGGGCCGGACAAGCGTCCTGCCGTACTCGGTGATGGCGGCATCCGTCATTTACAACAAGCAGATCTTCCAGGAGCAGGGGCTCGAGGTGCCCCAGACCTGGGACGAGCTCATCGCCGTCTGCGATGCGCTCGAAGACGCCGGGATCACCCCGTTCTACGCCACCTTCAAAGACCCCTGGACCATCTCGCAGGGCTGGTTCGACTACACGGTCGGCGGTCAGGTCGATGTCGCGTCGTTCTTCGACGGCCTCGCGGAGGAAGGGACCGAGGTCGGGCCGGACTCGGAGGTCTCGTTCCAGAAGACCCTCGCCGAACCGGTCAGCCAGATGCAGCAGCTCGTGGAGGACTACACGAATCCGGATGCCTCGAGCAAGGGATACGGCGACGGCAATCTCGCGTTCGCACAGCAGAAGGCGGCGATGTACCTGCAGGGCCCCTGGGCGTTCGGCGAGATCGCCAAGACGGATCCGGATCTCGACCTCGGAACGTTTCCGCTTCCGGTCACCGACGACCCCTCGGACCTCAAGGTCCGGGTGAATCTCGACCTCGCGGCGTGGATCCCCGAGGCATCGGAGCACAAGGAGGCGGCTCGCGAGTTCCTCTCGTACCTCTTCCAGAAGGACGTCATGGACCAGTACAACGCGGCTCAGCTCGGCTACGGCACCACGACCGATTCGGCCCCGGTGACCGATCCCCGCATCGTCGGCATGAAGCAGTACTACGACGATGCGAAGTTCTACCAGGGCGCATCCGTCGCGATTCCCCAGACGATCCCCGTCCAGAACTACCTGCAGGCCGCCGCCCTCGGAGCGGATGCCGAGAACATCCTCCAGACCATCGACGCCGACTGGTCTCGGCTCGCGATGCGGCAATGACACGAGTCGAAGGAGACCCGCACATGGCAACCACCACCGCGACGATCGTCGCTCCCCGGGGCCGGACGGCAAAGGCGGAGGCGATTCCCCGCACGCGCCGCCGAGTGGAGGGGATCTACTACCTCCTCCTCGTGCCGACGCTCATCCTGTTCAGCCTGACGATCACGCTGCCCGCCCTCATGGGCATCTTCTTCAGCTTCACGAATTCGATCGGATTCGGGGACTGGGAGTTCGTCGGAGTGATCAATTACGTCGCGCTGTTCAGCGACCCCGCGATCCTGCAGAGCTACCTCTTCACGCTCGGGTTCGCGCTGGTGACGGTCATCATCGTCAACGTGCTGGCGTTCCTGCTGGCGGTGGGGCTGACCGCGAGGATCCGCTTCAAGACCGGGCTGCGGACGATCTTCGTCATCCCGATGGTCATCTCCGGCATCATCATCGCGTACGTGTTCAACTTCCTGTTCAGCAACTCGCTGCCCGCCCTCGGCCAGGCGACCGGGATCGCGTGGCTGAGCGAGAGCCTGCTCGCCAATCCAGATCTGGCCTGGGTGGCGATCGTGGTGGTCACGGCGTGGCAGGCGATTCCGGGAACCCTGCTCATCTACATCGCGGGGCTGCTCGCGATACCGGGCGAGGTCTACGAGGCGGCCTCCATCGACGGAGCCAACAGGCTCCAGCAGCTCGTGCGCATCACCCTGCCGCTCGTCGCCGGCTATGTGGTGATCAACGTGATCCTCGGCTTCAAGAACTTCCTGAACGCCTACGACATCATCGTCGGACTCACCAATGGTGGTCCCGGCACGGCCACCCGCTCGATCGCCATGACGATCGTGACCGGCTTCACGGGCGGCGACTACGCCTACCAGATGGCCAACGCGACGGTCTTCTTCGTCTTCGTCATCCTCATCTCGATCATCCAACTCCGACTGACGCGCGGAAGGAACGCACTCTGATGTCCACGATCCAGCCTGCACTGGCCCTCGAAGAGATCGACGGTTTCCGCACACTCGAGGGCGACGCTCCGCGCAAGCGCGGGCGGCGCACCCGCTCCCTCGTGGAACGGCCGGACTGGCCGCTCACGATCATCCTGGTGATCGCAGCCGTCACCGTGCTCGTGCCGCTGTACGTCACCATCTCGATGGCCTTCAAGACCCAGGCCCAGGCGGTGGACGGCAACGCGTTCTCGCTGCCCGCACCGTTCAGTCTCGAAGGCTTCACCACCGCATGGGAGCTGACGAACTTCCCGGTCGCCTTCGTCATCTCCGTCCTCGTGACGGCCGGCACCGTCGCGGGCACGATCCTCCTCGCCTGCTTCGCGTCGTTCGCCATCCATCGCAATTGGGACCGGAGATTCTTCCGCTGGTCGTTCTTCTACCTGCTCGCGGCGATGTTCATCCCGTTCCCCGTGCTCGCGCTGCCCCAGATCCAGCTGACGGGTCTCACGGGGCTCGACAACCCGCTCGGGGTCACGATCCTGCACGTCATGTTCCAGCTCAGCTTCAGCATCCTGCTGTTCACGGCCTTCCTGCGCTCGATCCCGCACGAGCTCGAAGAGAGCGCCCGCATCGACGGCGCCTCCACCTGGCAGGTCTTCTGGAAGCTCATCTTCCCGCTCCTGGCCCCGATGAGCGCGACGGTCGGGATCTTCGCGTTCCTCGCGTCGTGGAACGACTTCATGATGCCGTCGCTCATCACCTCCGACCCGCAGCTGCAGACCCTTCCGGTTGTGCAGAGCATCTTCCAGACTCAGTTCAGCAACAACTACAACGTGTCGTTCGCCTCGTACCTCATGGCGATGGCGCCGGCGATCGTGGCGTACCTGTTCACGCAGCGCTGGGTCATGGAGGGTGTGACCCAGGGCGCTGTCAAGGGCTGAGATGCGGCATCCCGAATCCTCGACCATCGATCCACTCGACATTCCATCCATCCCAGAGAGGAACCCCGTGACGATCTCCGCTGAGGAACGCCACTCACCCGCCCCCGACGCCGTCGCCGCTCCCTGGTGGCGCCAGGCGGTCGTGTACCAGGTGTATCCGCGCAGCTTCGCCGATGCGAACGCCGACGGCCTGGGCGACCTCCCCGGCATCGTGTCGCGCGTCGATCACCTGGCGGACCTCGGCGTGGATGCGGTGTGGCTGAGCCCGTTCTACCCGTCCGCGCTGGCCGATGGCGGCTACGACGTCGCCGACTACCGTGACGTCGACCCTCGGCTGGGAACGCTCGACGACTTCGACCGGATGGTCGACGCGCTGCATGCCCGCAGCATCCGGGTCGTGGTCGACATCGTTCCCAATCACACGTCGAACCTGCATGCGTGGTTCCAGGAAGCCGTCGCGGCGGGACGCGGCTCGGCGGCCCGCGAGCGCTATATCTTCCGTGAGGGGACCGGTGTCGACGGATCGGAGCCTCCCACCGACTGGGTCTCGGTCTTCGGAGGCTCCGCGTGGCAGCGCGTCGAGGACGGCCAGTGGTACCTGCACAACTTCGCCATCGAGCAGCCCGACCTCAACTGGGACCACCCCGAGGTGCGCGCGGACTTCGTCAAGACGCTGCGCTTCTGGTCGGATCGGGGGGTCGACGGCTTCCGGATCGACGTGGCGCACATGCTCACCAAGGACCTCACCGAGCCGCTGCCGTCTCGAGCGGAGCTGGAGAAGCTGCCCTTCGACGGCAAGCATCCCCTCATCGACCGTGACGATGTGCAGGAGATCTACGCCGAGTGGCGCCGCGTGTTCAACGAGTACGACCCGCCTCGGACCGCCGTCGCCGAAGCGTGGGTCGAGCCTCACCGCGTGCCGCTCTACGCCAACCCCGACAGTCTGGGTCAGGCGTTCAACTTCGATCTGCTGCAGGCCGACTTCGACGCGCGCGAGTTCCGCGAGATCGTCACCGACAACCTCGCGCTCGCCGCAGCATCCGGCTCGTCGAGCACGTGGGTGCTGTCCAACCACGACGTCGTGCGGCACGCCACGCGCTACGGCCTGCCCAAGCTCGGCGCCTCGCAGCGCGGGCGAGGGGCAGTGAAGCAGGGGAGCGCGTGGCTGCACAGCGGCGGCACCGAGCCCGAACTCGATCGCGAGGGCGGACTTCGCCGGGCCCGCGCGGCGACGCTGTTCCTGCTCGGTCTGCCCGGCTCCGCCTATCTGTACCAGGGCGAGGAGCTGGGGCTGCACGAAGTCGCCGAGATCCCGGCATCAGAGCGCCAGGACCCGACCTTCTTCCGCACCGGAGGCGAGGAGATCGGACGTGACGGATGCCGCGTCCCGCTGCCGTGGAGCGCGGACCTCCCCTTCTTCGGCTTCGGCGGGAGCGCTCCGCATCTGCCGCAGCCGGCGTGGTTCGCGGAATCCGCGGCCGACGTCCAGGCGAAGGATCCCCACTCGACGCTCTCGCTCTACCGGCAGGCGCTGGAGCTTCGGCACCGCTGGCAGACGGCCGAGACGCTCGAGTGGCTCGACACGGGCCGTGCCGACGTCCTGAGGTTCCGCCGGCCGAACGGCTGGGAGGTCATCACCAACTTCGGCGAGGAGCCGTTCCCCCTTGCAGGCGTGCGAGATCGCCGTGTCGTCGAGCGGCGCGGCCGAGGGCATCGTGCCCGCGGAGACCACCGTGTGGGTGGCGCCCGCCCGATAGTCCCGGCGACGGGTCGGCGCAGATCATACCGCGCCGACCCGTCGCGGCTGGGGGGATGCCGTTCTCGCCTCCGGTCTGCGACGATCGATGCACCCGTCGCGTACCCGCGCGGAGAACGGAGTCATCGTGAGCGATGAACAGGCTGTCAAACCCGCCACTCAGATCGCCAAAGAGGTCGATGCCCGACGCGTGGTGATCCTCACCGTCGGCATCATCGCCACCGTGGCCTTCGTGGTCATCCGGCTGGTCGTCGCCCTCGGCGGCCACGACCCGCTTCCGATGGACGTGTGGTGGCACGAACTGACGCTCACGACGCTCAGCGACGTGGGCGTCCTGATCGCATGGGTCCCCGCGACCGTGGGCGGCACGATCGGCATGATCGTCATCGGCCTCCTCATCGTCGTCGCATTCCTGTGGCGCAAGCGTCCGTGGGATGCCGCGCACGTCGCCATCGCGATGGTCATCGTGGTGGCGATCGGCGCCCCCATGTCGTACATCGTCGCCCGCGTGCGCCCGTCGGACTCCCTCGCCGAGAGCACGGCGACGTCGTTCCCGTCCGGACACACGGCCGTCGCGGCGACGGTGGCGATCACGCTGGCGTTCATCTTCCGGCGCTGGTACGTCTGGGTGATCGGCGCCGTCTGGGTCGCGGCCATGATGTGGAGCCGCACGTACCTGCACGCGCATTGGCTGAGCGATGTGCTGGCCGGACTGTTCGAGGGCATCGCGGTGGCGTGTCTGGTCTGGTGCGCGGTGGAGGCCGTGCGCGATCGCCGTGCACTCAAGGCGAAGGAGGAGGAGGCAGCGGCCCCGCCGGCGACCTCCTCCACCCCGGCATCCTGAGTCGTCTGCCACGCAGGAGGATCACCTCGCAAGCCCTCCCGTGACGGGGCGGCTGATCGCTACTGTTCGAGGATGGCAAACCCGAAACAGGCAGCAGCTGCTGCGCAGAGTTCCCCCGCCCTCGAGACCGTCGCACGCATCGGATACATCGTGCTCGGGATCGTGCACGCCGTCATCGGCGGCATCGCGATCTCGGTCGCCACCGGAGGCGGCGGCGAGGCAGACCAGGGCGGTGCGATGGAGCAGATCCGCAGCGCTCCCGCCGGCGTGGTGCTGCTGTGGGTCATCGCCCTGGGCCTCGCCGCGCTCGCGATCTGGCAGATCGGCGAGGCGATCCTCGAGCGCAACCCCGACACGAAGAAGAAGTGGGGATACCGCGCCAAGTACATCGGCACCGCCCTCGCCTACTTCGCGATCGCGTGGACGGCGCTCACCTACGCCATCGGCGGCAACTCCGACTCCTCCACGCAGACGCCAGACCTTCAGCGCGCAGCTGATGGCCACGCCCCGGCGGCGTGTTCCTGATCGGGTTCATCGGCCTCGTGGTCGCCGCGATCGGCGTCGCATTCGTCATCCGCGGCTTCACCCGTGCCTTCGAGAAGCGACTCAACATCCCGGCTGGAAAGACGGGCAGCGGGATCGTCACCTTCGGAATCGTGGGCTACGTCGCAAAGGGAATCGCCGTCGCCATCACGGGCATCCTGTTCATCGTCGCGGCGTTCACGCACGACCCCGCGACCGCGGGTGGGCTGGATGCGGCGCTGCACTCGCTCGCAGCCCTGCCGATGGGCACGGTGATCCTCTGGATCGTCGGTGCCGGCCTCATCATCTACGGCATCTTCTGCCTGTTCCGCGCCCGCTACGCGCGGATGTGACGTCTCCGCGCGGCGCCGCGTTCACGTGACGCGGCGCCGCGCGAGGAGAAGGCGGTGGGCGCAGCCGAGCGAGTAATCGAGGCGTGCATCTTCCGGTGCGGGCACATCGGTGTGTAACGTTAAAACTCGCGCGTACCGAAGCGCGCGCACGCCCGATCCTCAGAGAGATCCCGATGGTCCACATTCCCTCCGCTGCCGCCACGCACCGCATCGACCGCCGCATCTACGGCCAGTTCGCCGAGCACCTGGGGCGGAGCATCTACGAGGGGGTGTGGGTCGGCGCCGAGTCCGGCATCCCGAACAAGAACGGCATCCGCACCGACGTCGTCGACGCCCTCCGCCACATCAAGGTGCCGCTCGTGAGATGGCCGGGCGGATGCTTCGCCGACGAGTACCACTGGCTGAAGGGCGTCGGACCCGACCGCCAGGCGATGGTGAACACGCACTGGGGCGGAGTGGTCGAGCCGAACGAGTTCGGCACGCACGAGTACTTCGAGCTGCTGAACCAGCTCGACGCCGAGGCGTACATCAACGGCAACGTCGGGAGCGGCACCGTCGCCGAGATGCACGACTGGATCGAGTACATGACCCTCGACAGCACGGCGCCGATGGCGGAACTGCGCAAGCGCCATGGGCGGGAGCAGCCCTGGAAGGTCGAGTTCTTCGGGGTCGGCAACGAGAGCTGGGGATGCGGCGGCAACATGCTGCCGCTTCACTACGCCAACCAGTACCGCCAGTACCAGACCTACGTGCGTCAGTACGGCGAGTCGCCCGTGACCAAGATCGCGTGCGGGGCGAACTCGGACGACTACGAGTGGACGGAAGTGCTCATGGCCAGGGCCGCCGAGCACATGGACGGGCTCAGCCTGCACTACTACACGATCCCCACGGGCGAATGGAGCGCGAAGGGCGCTGCCACCGAGTTCGACGACTACGAGTGGTACGAGACCCTTCGCCAGACGCGCCGCATGGAGGAGCTCATCCGCCGGCACAGCGGAATCATGGACAAGTACGACCCGAACAAGCGCGTGAGTCTCATCGTCGACGAATGGGGGACCTGGTACGACGTCGAGCAGGGAACCAACCCGGGCTTCCTCTACCAGCAGAACACCATCAGGGACGCGGTGGTGGCCGCGCTGAACCTCAACATCTTCCACCGGCACGCCGACCGGGTGCGCATGACGAACATCGCCCAGATGGTCAATGTGCTGCAGGCGATGCTGCTCACGGACGGCGGGCGGCTCGTGAAGACGCCGACCTATCACGTGTTCGATCTGTACACCGATCATCAGGACGCCGAGTTCGTCGCGACCCCGACCACCCCGGGCACCACGCCGGGAGCTCTCGGCGCCCAGGGCGACTTCACGGTCTCGCGCAAGGACGGCGCCCTCACGATCAGCGCGACCAACTGGGGGCTCGGCCACGAGCTCGAGGCCGACTTCGAGCTGCCGGGGAACGCCACAGACGTGCTGCGCGCGCAGGTGCTGACGGGCCCGGCGGCCACGTCGCACAACACCTTCGAGCGACCTGACGAGGTGGCGCTCGCCGACCTCCCCGTGCGGGTGGACGGCCGCCGCGTGCGCTTCACCCTGCCGCCGCACTCGGTGGCGACAGTCCGGGTCGCCCATGCCGAGTGAGCGCGCACCCCGCATCGCGTCGTGAAATCGGCTGAGCGGATGCGGCGGGCCGGCTCATGGTGACGATGCAGGATGTCGCGCGCCGCGCCGGCGTCTCGGTGATGACCGTCTCGAACGTCGTCAATGAGCAGCCCCACGTGCGCGCGACCACGCGCGCGAAGGTGCTCGAGGCGATCTCCGAGCTCGGCTATCACGTCAACACCGCGGCCCGGAGTCTGCGGCAGGGGCGAACCGGTGTCGTCGTCCTGGCCGTGCCGGAGATCGACAAGCCCTACTTCGGACTGCTGGCGACGCTGCTGATCGAACGGGCCGCAGCGCGCGGCTACGACCTGCTCGTCGAGCAGACGGCGGCGCGCCGCGACCGCGAGCTCGACGCGATCGCGCGCTCCCGGCTGCGCAGCTACGACGGGCTCATCCTCAGCGCCGTGCAGCTTCACGACGATGACGCGGGCCTGCTGCGGGGGGACTTCCCGATCGTCCTGCTGGGGGAGCGCTCGTACACCCAGCCGCTCGATCATGTGCTGATGGCGAACGAGGAGGGGGCGGCGCTCGCGACCCGCCACCTCATCGAGCGCGGGTGCAGCCGCATCGCGATGCTCGGCGGCCGCATCGGGGCACCCGACGACATCGACGTCGGAACCCTCCGCGCCCGCGGCCATCTCTCGGCGCTCGCCGAAGCCGGATGGCGGGTGGACGAGCGGCTCGTGCGCCCGGTCGAGCTCACCTACGAGGGCGGCCGTCGAGCGACCCACGAGCTGCTGGACGAGTTCGGCGATGTCGACGGGCTGTTCTGCGCCACCGACCTCGTCGCGGTCGGGGCCGTGCGAGCGCTGGCCGACCGGGGCGTTCGCGTTCCGGACGACGTGAAGGTGGTCGGCTTCGACGATGTGCCGCTCGCATCGTTTCTGACGCCCTCGCTCACCTCGGTGGCACCCGACCACGAGGCGATGGCGGATGCCGTCATCTCGATGATCGTCGACCGCATCGAGGGCGCGCGGCCGGCGGACGACTACCGGGTCTTCACCGCACCCGTCCGGCTCGCAGAGCGGGAGTCCACACGGGCGTGAGTGCCGGCGGCGGCGTCACTCCCCGGTGTCACTCCTCGGTGTCGCCCAGGAGGGGTTCGGAGGTGAACCGAGCAGGACCCGCCGCGGATTCGAGCTCGAGCACGACGAGCGTGTTCTCCCCGACCCTCGTGACGGGACCCGGAACGTAGAGCGTGCGCTGCGGTCCGTTGCGCCAGTAGCGGCCGAGGAAGAACCCGTTCAGGAAGGCGTAGCCCTTCGACCACTCGTCGGTGTCGAGGAAGAGATCGGACTGCCGATCGAGCGCGAACCGCCCGCGCAGTGCGACGGGACCCGCATGTGGCGCGGGATCGGGCACGTCGCGGGCGCGGGACGCGGCATCCGCCCACCGATCGAGGTCGAGGCCGGTGACCTGCCAGCCGGCGAGCGGCACGGCGCCGAGGCGGACCTCGCCGATGATGCCCTTGGCCTCGCCCAGGCGCGAGCCGTAGTTGACCCGGCCCTGCTCCTCGACGAGCACGCTGAGCCGGCGCCCCGGGGGCACGACGATGCGGCGCTCCTGCCGTGTGCGCGAAACCGTGCCGATCAGGACGCCGTCCATGCGCACCCAGGCGAGGTCGCGCACCTCGCCGAATGACAGCACCTGCGGCCGGCCGCCGGGGAAGGCGTCGTCCGGCAGGTCGGTCGCGTACTCCACGAGGGCGCCGAGGAAGCCGAGGTCCTCGAAGGTCGGGGGAGAGGAGTGCGCGGGGGCGTCGTGCGGCGCCGGCGGGAGCCCCTCGTCCACGGCGACCAGCTCGACGGTGAGCTCGGGCGCCGGCTGCGATCGGGTGGGCTGTTCATCGGGCACCGCGGCGTAGCGGTCGATGACCTCGCGGAAGGCCCAGTACTTCTCGGTCGGCTCTCCGGCCTCGTCGAGGGGAGCGTCGTAGTCGTACGACGTCACGATCGGCAGGTAGCGGCCCTTGTGGTTGGCGCCGTTCGTGAGCCCGAAGTTCGTGCCGCCATGGAACATGTAGATGCTCACGGATGCCCCGGCCGCCAGCAGCGCCTCGAGATGCCCGGCTGCGGTCTCGGCGCTCGTCGTGTGATGGGTGCCACCCCACCAGTCGAACCACCCGTCCCAGAACTCGGAGCACATGAGCGGGCCCGTCGGCTGGTGCGCGCGCAGCGTCGCGAGTCGCTGCTCGATGTCCGAGCCGAACGATCCGGTGCGGTGGAGCTCAGGCAGGCTGCCCGCGACCAGCATCTCGGGCTCCGGCTGATCGACCGTCGTGAGCGGCACGGTGATGCCGGCATCGCGGGTGATCCGGACGAGCTCGCTCAGGTACGCGGCATCCGACCCGTACGCCCCGTACTCGTTCTCGATCTGCACGAGGATCACCGGCCCCCCGAGACCGATCTGCCGGGGCGCCACGATCTCGTAGACATGCTCGAGGTGGCGGCGCAGGTGCGCGACGTACACGGGATCCGATTCGCGGAGACGGATGCCGGGGGCGCTGGTGAGCCACACCGGCAGGCCGCCGTTGTGCCACTCCGCGCAGATGTAGGGACCGGGACGCACGATGGCGTGCATGCCCTCGGCGGCGACGAGGTCGAGGAACCGCGCGAGATCCAGCGCACCCGAGGCGGTCCACTCTCCGAGGCGCGGCTCGTGGGCATTCCACGCGACGTAGGTCTCGATGGTGTTGAGGCCCATGAGCCGCGCCTTGCGGATGCGGTCGGCCCACTGGTCGGGATGCACCCGGAAGTAGTGGATCGCCCCGGCCAGAATGCGGTGCGGCCTGCCGTCGAGGAGGAAGTCGGCGTCGCCGATCGTGAAGGATCCCACCGGTCGAGCTTTGCAGAGCCTCGACATCCCTCCCGCATTTTCGACTCAGTGTGACGTCGAAACTAGGTATGGCGTGGGGGATGTGAGAAAATTGCGAGGCAACAACTCGGCGGATCGTCAAAGGATCCGCTCCACACACTTCGCCTCGCCGGCTAGCAGGATCGGCGTGACGACGCGAGCAGGTCCCCGGTCGGGCGCTTCCCCAGGCGCATCCCCAAGCCGGCCGGGGGCCCTCACACATCACCCGGCATCGCAGCCGGAAAGCGCGGCGGGCCATCGGCCCGCCGCGCTTCGCTTTCGGCTCGGGTCGCTCCGGCCGAGCGAGACTCAGAGCGTCGGCGCGAACGGGTCGAAGTCGGCCGGCAGCGAGCCGACCTCGTCGACCGTGCTCTCGACCGGTGTGAACTGACGGCTCTCGACGGCCTCTTCGACCGCGAGCAGCGTGTCGAGGACGTGATAGCCGAAGCGTCCCGTGGCGATGTGCGGGCGCCCGGCGCGGATCGAGCGCGCCATGTCGAGGAGGCCCAGGCCGCGGCCCGTGAGGATGCCCTCCTGGAGCACCTCGATGGTCTCCTGCTCGCGGGACGCCTCGGACAGCGGCCGCGTGATGGTGATGGGTCCGCCGAAGGTGTTCGGGTCGGGCACGACGAGCGTCCCCTCCGTGCCGGTGATCTCGACGACGCCGTGGCGCAGCAGCGGCGAGTCGGTGCTGTACAGGCTCTGCGCGTGCCCGCCCTGCTCGAACTGCATGAGCAGCGAGATCGTCGACGGCACCTCGACGGGGAACTCCTGGCCGGCGAGCGGGCCCACCTGCACGCGGCGCGACTCGGTGCCCTTGAGCCCCAGCGCCGCGACCGCGGCCACCGGCCCGAACACGTGGATGAGCGCCGAGACGTAGTACGGCCCCATGTCGAGGAGCGGGCCGCCGCCGCGGGCATAGAGGAAGGCGGGGTCCGGGTGGAAGACTTCAGGACCCTGCCACTGGAACGCCGTGTGCGCGAACAGCGGGCGGCCGATGTCGCCGCGGGCGATGGCGCGCTTGGCCGTCTGGATGCCGGGGCCGAGCACCGTGTCGGGTGCGACGCCGACCCGCAGGCCGGCGGCATCCGCCTTCTCGAGCATGCCGAGCGAGGACGCGCGGTCGACGCCGATGGGCTTCTCGGTCCACACGTGCTTGCCCGCGGCGATGATCGCCTCGGACACCTCGACGTGGACGGCAGGGATCGTCAGGTTCACGACGATGTCGATGTCGGGATGCTGGAGCACCGCGTCGATGCCGCCCGCGAGCGGAACGCCGTACTTCTCGGCCTGGGCCTGCGCGCGGTCCTCACGGAGGTCGCCGATGGCGAGCACCCTCACGTCGGGGAACTGCGTGAGATTGGTCAGGTACTGGTCGCTGATGTTCCCTGCGCCGATGAGGCCGACGCCGACGGGACCGGTCGCCGCCATCAGCGGGCAGCCTCGTCGAGGAAGCGCCGGCTGGTCTCGAGCGCGCCGAAGAGATCGCCGTTGAAGTGGTCGAACTCGACGATCGCGAATTCGAGGGCGGATGCCGCGGCCAGCGCCTCGGCGAGCGGCACCGCGCCCTGCCCGGCAGGAACCTGGTCAGCGGGCGGATAGGCCGCGATCGCTTCGGGGTCGAGCGTTCCGTCCTTGACGTGGACCGCCACCACCCGATCGCCGAGGGTGCGAAGGAGGGCGGGGGAGTCGACGCCCGCGCGGGCGACCCAGTAGAGGTCGACCTCGAGCACGACCCGCGGGTCGAGGAGCCCGGCGAGCAGCTCCAGCCCGGTCACGCCGTCGAACGTCGCCTCGAGCTCGTGCGCGTGGTTGTGGTAGCCGACGCGGATGCCGCGCGCCGCCCCGATCTCGGCCGCCCGGTTGAGCAGACGCGCGGTCTCCTCGATCTGCTCGACGGTCGTCCAGCGGTCGGGAGCCGTGTACGGCTCGATGACGGTGGTCATTCCGAGCACCTCGGCCGCGTCGAACACGACGTCGGGGGCGGGGACGGGCACGGTGGTGCCGCTGCCATCGGGGTTCACGAAGGACTCGGAGGCGAGGAAGGCGTGCCCGGTCGGAGCGGTGAGCCCGTTCGCGCGGAGGGCGGCGGCGAGCGGCTCGGCGCGTCGCACGAAGTCATACGGCTCGACCGCGGTGAAGCCGCGGGCCGCGAGTTCGGCGAGGGTTGCATCGAGGTCTGCCTCGAGTGCCTCGCGGACGGTGAACAGCTGGACGGACGTCTGAACCGGCATGGCCGTGTGCTCCTTCAAGTCTTCGGTGACAGGTGCGCGCGAGGCGCGAAACCTCACGGTAGCATGGAATACCTCCGTGTGGAGGTTTTTATCACTACACTCGTGGTGTGCCCTCCGTTCCCCCTTCGCCCCCCTCGGCGGCCGTGCCCGACGACGCGGGAAATCCGCCGCGCGTGCGCGGCTCGTACGCCAAGGGCGTGGCGCGCCGGCAGGAGATTCTCGATCGGGCGATCGAGGTCTTCGCGGCGCGGGGGGCGGATCGGACGAGCCTGCGCGCGATAGCGCAGGAGGTAGGGGTCACGCACGCGGCCCTCTCGCACTACTTCGGCTCGCTGGACGAGCTGCTGGTCGCGGTGTACCAGGAGTCCGAGCGGCAGAACGGCCTGCGCCGACCCACCGATCCGGATGCCACGCCGATCCAGGTGATGCGCGTGTGGACGGAGTCCAACCGCGAGGTTGCCGGGCTCGTCCAGCTCTATTCGTCTCTCGTCGCCGCAGCCCTCGAGGAGAGGCATCCCGTGGCCCGCGAATTCGCGAGCGAGCGCTTCGCCCGGGTGCGCGGGGATGTCGCCGACCGGGTTCGCCGCAGTCAGGCTGCGGGACGGATCCGTGCCGACCTCGACCCCGAGGCCATCGCGGCGCTGGTCGTTGCAGCATCCGACGGTCTGCAGACGCAATGGCTGCTCGATCCGGAGACGCCGCAGAACGCCGCCCTCGTGCTTCTCGAACAGCTTCTGGAAGCACCCGCCGCGCGCTGAGGGGCGTCATATGGCGCCGGGCGCATTTGCCGTCGGTTGAGGGTCTGCCTATATTGGTCAGGTAAGGCTTGCCTCACAAGAGGCGTTCCGGACGCCCCGTACGTCCGTACCCCTCCCTTTTCCGTCAGGACAATCGCTGTGCTTGCCACCTTCCTCATCGGCCTCCGTGAAGGACTCGAAGCGGCTCTGGTCGTCGGCATCCTCATCGCGTACCTGACGCGGCTGGAGCGCCGTGACGTGCTTCCGCGACTCTGGGCCGGCGTCGCGCTCGCGGTCGGCCTTGCCGTCGCCATCGGCGCGGTGCTCACCTTCGGCGCCTACGAGATGACGTTCGAGGCGCAGGAGCTGCTCGGCGGCCTGTTGTCGGTGCTGACGGTCGCGATGGTCACGTGGATGATCTTCTGGATGCAGCGCACGGCGCGGACGCTGAAGCGCAGCCTCGAAGGCGATCTCGACCGCGCGCTCGCGACCGGCGGGCTGTGGGCGATCGTCGTCATCGGGTTCGTCTCGGTGGCGCGCGAAGGCGTCGAGACCACCCTGCTGCTGTGGTCGATGGTCCAGTCGTTCGGAGATGCGCCCGCTGCGCTCCTCGGCGCCCTCCTCGGGCTCGGCGCGGCCGTCGTGCTGGGAGCACTCCTCTCACGGGGGATGCTGCGCCTCAACCTCCGGACGTTCTTCACGTGGACAGGCGCCTTCCTGATCGTCGTCGCCGCAGGCGTCCTCGCCTACGGGATCCTCGATCTGCAGGAGGCAGGGGCGCTTCCCGGCCCCTTCACGGCGGTGGCCCCCATCGACCCCCACACGGGTGCGGTCGCGGTGGGCTGGGCGGCCTTCCCGTTCGGCTGGGCCTTCGATGTCACCGGCGCGATCCCTCCCGGCTCGGCGCTCGCCACCGTGCTGCAGGCCACCGTCGGCTTCATGCCGCGCATGTCGTGGCTGCAGGTCGTCGCGTGGGTCGGGTACGTCGCCGTGGTCGGAACGCTGTGGGCGCGAGTGCAGTTCCGCCGCGTGCCTGCGCCCTCCTCGGGGAACGCCCCCGGCCCCGTCGCGCCCGCCGAACCCGCACACGTCCTCTCGTCCACTCCACAGCAAGGAGCACCATGACCTCGCACCGCCTCGTCGGCGCTCTGGCCATCACCGCCCTCGGCGCGATCGCCCTCTCGGGCTGCGTCGCCAAAGCCGATGCCGCCACGAGCGGGGCGCTGACCGTCACGTCGACCGCCGATGCCTGCACCGTGTCGTCCTCGACGGTCGAAAGCGGCACGGTCGCCTTCGATGTGACGAATGCCGCGGACGACGTGAGCGAGTTCTACCTGCTCGCCGAGGACGGCCTCCGCATCGCGGGAGAGGTCGAGAACATCGCTCCGGGAGCATCCCGCAGCCTCACCGTCACCCTTCAGCCCGGCGACTACTTCACCGTGTGCAAGCCGGGCATGGTCGGTGACGGCGTCGGCAGGGCCGCGTTCACGGTGACGGGCGATTCGGTGGCCGTGGACGGACCGGATGCCGAGCAGAAGCAGCAGGCGGTCGACCTGTACGCCGCCTTCGTGAAGGACCAGGTCGGCCAGCTGGTGCCGGCCACCGAGAGCCTCGTGAGCGCGTACGAGTCGGGCGACGACGCCGCGGCGCGCGAGCAGTTCCCCCAGACGCGCGCCTTCTACGAGCGGATCGAGCCGGTCGCCGAGTCGCTCGGCGACCTCGACCCGCGCATCGACTTCCGCGAGGTCGACGCCGTCGCGGACGGACTGGACTGGACCGGATTCCACCGCATCGAGAAGGACCTCTGGGTGCCCGCGCAGGACGCGCTGAACGCCGACGGAGAGACTCCGGCGTGGCAGGACTGGGCGCCGTCGACGACCGAGGAGCGCGCCGCCTTCGGCGACCAGCTGATCGCCGACGTGCAGGAGCTGTACGACTACGTCCACTCGGCCGACTTCGAGGCGGCGCTGGACGAGAGCGGCGTCTCGGGGATCTCGAACGGCGCCATCGCGCTCCTCGACGAGGTCGCGACGGGCAAGATCACCGGCGAAGAGGACTGGTGGTCGGGAACGGATCTGTGGGACTTCGCCGCCAATGTCGAGGGATCCGAGATGGCCTTCTCGCTCGTGAAGGACTTCGCTGTCTCCACCGGTGACGAAGGGGCTGCGCTCGCGACCGAGATCGAGGCGGGCTACGCCGACCTCGAAGCCGCGCTCGCCGCCCACGGCTCGCTCGCCGAAGGCTTCCAGAACTACGACGAGCTCACCACCGACGACAAGCGCGCGCTCACCGACCTCATCAACGCCCTCGCCGAGCCGCTCTCGCAGCTCACCGCCACCGTCCTGGCCTGACATGAGCGACGTGCCAAACGGGGCGGCAGCCGCCGGCGACCGGGCGAGCCCCGCGTCGCCGGTCGCCGATCCGCCGCGCGGCGTGTCCCGGCGAGGCCTGTTCGGACTCGCCCTCGGCGCCGGTGCTGCCGGCCTCGCCATCGGCGCGGGGACGGCGACGGCCGTCGCGGTCGGGCGGGCACAGGACGCGGATGCCGCGGCATCAGCGCACGAGTTCTTCGGCGCCCACCAGGCCGGCATCACGACGCCCGTGCAGGACCACCTGCACTTCGCCTCGTTCGACATGATGGCGCGCACGAATCGCGACGACCTCGTGTCGCTGCTCCAGGACTGGTCGTACGCGGCCTCCCGCATGACGCAGGGGCTCGAGGTGAGCGCGACCGGCTCGGTCGGAGGCTCGCCGGAGGCGCCGCCGGACGACACGGGCGAGGCGCAGGGGCTGCCGGCCGCGAACCTGACGATCACGATCGGGTTCGGTCCGACGCTCTTCGAGTCGGAAGGTGTCGATCGCTACGGCATCGCCTCACGACGGCCGGCTTCACTCGAGCGACTCCCCGCCTTCGTCGGCGACGACCTCGCACCGGATTCCTCAGGCGGCGACCTGTGCATCCAGGCGTGCGCCGACGATCCTCAGGTGGCCGTCCACGCCGTGCGCAACCTGAGCCGGATCGCCTTCGGCCGCGCGCGCCTGCGCTGGTCGCAGCTCGGCTTCGGCCGGACCTCCCGCACGACATCCGCACAGGCCACCCCGCGCAACCTCTTCGGGTTCAAGGACGGCACGGCGAACATCCTCGCCGACGACACCGAGGCGCTCGCCGATCACGTGTGGGTCGCAGCATCCGATCAGCCGGCATGGATGGCCGGCGGCTCGTACCTGGTCGCCCGCAAGATCGCGATGCTCATCGAGACCTGGGACCGGGTTCGGCTCTCGGAGCAGAACGGGATCATCGGGCGCGAGAAGGGGAGCGGCGCGCCGCTCTCGGGCGGCGAGGAGTTCACCGAGCCGGACCTCTCCGAGACGGCGGCGGACGGCACCCCCGCCATCCCGGCCAGGAGCCACGTGCGCCTCGCGCATCCCGAATCCAACGGAGGGACCCGGATGCTGCGCCGCGGGTACAACTTCGTGGACGGCAACAACGACCTGGGCCGACTGGATGCCGGACTGTTCTTCCTGTCGTTCCAGCGCGACCCGGATCAGTTCGTCCGGGTGCAGCGGAATCTCTCGACCGACGTCATGAGCGAGTACATCCGCCACGTCGGGTCGGGGCTCTGGGCGATCCCGCCGGGGGCGAAGCAGGGCTCGTACGTGGGGGCCGGCCTGTTCGCCTGATCCGGCGCCTGCGGTGCCGGTGTCGCCGCCGACGCGGCTGTCGGAGGTCGGCGATACCGTCCCTTCATGGCGGAACGGGTCGAGGCGTGGTGGGCGCGACGGCAGTTCTCGCGCGGAGCCGACGTGCCCTATCCGATCGGCACGTACCGTGAGGCGTGGGCGGCGTATCCCGCGCTCATCCGGCAGTACCACCCCGAGCTCAACGCGGGGATCACACTGACGCAGATACCGCCGGCAGCCGACGTCCTGCTGCTCTGGCAGTGCGAGGCCGGGCACACCTTCGCGGCGACACCGGGTGAGCAGCGCGGGCGGCCAGGACGTGAGCGACGGCGCTCGGCGTGGTGCCCCGAGTGCTCGACGCTCGCCGTGCCGGGCCGGGTGCGCGAGGCCGGCCGCGTGCGCGCGTCGGGGGCGGGATCGGTGCGCGCGTCGAGCGGGCCGGATCGGGGTTGGGGTCGAAGCGGACGAAGCCCGCGAAGGCGCTATGCCCCAAGACGCCACCGCTGCCGGTCGGCGAGGCCTTCGTGAGCGCGTGCGCGCCGAAGCCCGCGTCCGCGGTCGAGGCGCAGCTGCGGGCGGACGTCTTCGCGCGCCTGGAGGTGACCCCGGGCTTCAACGCGGTGAAGGTCGGTCGCCCGTTCTTCGACCACGTGGAGGTGTGGCCCGACATCCTGCTTCCCGAGCTGCGGATCGCGATCGAGTACGACAGTCCGGGGCGGTTCGGCCTCGAACATGTGGGGGGCCGTGAAGAGACCGATCGGCGCAAGGACCGCGTCTTGCGCGCCGCGCATTGGGAGGTCGTGCGCGTCCGCACCGGCAAGCTCGAGAAGCTGGGGCCCTACGACGTGCAGGTGTCGACCCTGGGCCGCAAGGGCATCGAACGGCTCATCGACGCGTTCCGAGACATCCGGGGGCCGCTGTTCGTCGACGCGTACCTGCGATGAATCCGGTGTTCCGACCTCTCAGAGGTCGGCGAGCAGCGCCCGCAGGCGCGCCGACTCGTCGGCAGCCATCGAGTAGCCGTGCTCCGGGGCGGGGTAGCGGCCCTCGCGGACGTCGCCCGCGTACGAGGTCACGCCGTCGATCATCGCCGAGCGCAGGTGGGCGTATTGCTTGACGAACCGCGCGGGGCGCCCGCCGTAGATGCCGAGGAGGTCGTGGAAGACGAGCACCTGCCCGTCCGTCGCCGGTCCCGCGCCGATGCCGATGACGGGCACCCGCATGAGCGGCATCACGGCTTCGGTGACGTCGCTCGGGATCGCCTCGAAGACGATCGCGAAGCATCCCGCCTCCTGCAGGGCGAGGGCGCTGCGGCAGACGGCGAGGGCCTCGTCGGCCGTGCGGCCCTGCGACCGGTAGCCGCCCAGCGTGGCCGCGGTCTGCGGCGTGAGTCCGACGTGCCCGACGACCGCGATGCCCGCCGCGACGATCGCCCGTGCGCGGTCGACCGACGTGCCGCCGCGCTCGATCTTCACGGCGTCGCAGCCGGTCGTCTTGACGAAGCGCTGCGCGGTGGCGACGGCCTGCTCGTCGGAGGCCTCGTACGACCCGAACGGCAGGTCGGCGACGAGAAGCGCGCTCGAGAGCCCGCGCCGCACGGCAGAGGTGAGCATGAGCATCTCGTCGATCGTGACCGGCACGGTGCTCTCGTAGCCGAGCACGGTCATCGCCGCCGAGTCGCCGACGAGCACGACGTCGACACCGGCCGCATCGACGACCTGCGCGGTCGGGTGATCGTAGGCCGTCACCATGACGATCGGCTCGCCCGCGGCCTTCTTGGCGGCGAGCTCGGCGAAGGTCACCTTCGAGCGAGGGGCAGGCTCGGGGGCGCGCGTCAGCAAGCCGGGGGTTTGGGGCGGAGCCCCATGGGGATCCGCTGCCGGGGGCCGCGCGCTCATGCACGTACCCCGTTCAGCTCGGCGACGGCATCGTCGATCGAGACGATGGCGTTGCGGCGGTCGACATGCACGACGACCGGCTCGTAATCCGCGAGTTCCGCGCCGTCGTAGTCGGCGTACGAGATGACGATGATCGTGTCGCCGCGGTGCACGAGCCGTGCGGCGGCCCCGTTCACCTGGATCTCGCCGGAGCCGCGCCTGCCCGCGATCGTGTACGTCTCGAAACGTGCCCCGTTGTCGATGTCGACGACGTGCACCTGCTCGTGCTCGAGGATGTCGGCCGCCTCGAGCAGATCGGGGTCGACCGTGATCGAGCCGACGTAGTTGAGGTCGCTCCCCGTGACGGTCGCCCGATGGATCTTCGACTTGAGCATCGTCCGGCGCATCAGGCCCCCAGTATCCGGTTGTCGATCAGTCGCGCGCCGCCCACCCGGGCGGCGACGGCGAGCAGCGCTGGCCCGTCGACGGCGGCGACGGAGTGCAGGTCGTCCGGTGCGCGCAGCTCGAGGTACTCCGGGACGATTCCGGATGCCGTCAGCTCGGCCTCAGCCGCCGCGAGCAGGGTCGCGGCATCCGTCGTCCCTGCCTGCACGAGGGTCTCGGCGGCGGTCAGCGCACGATTGAGCGCGGTCGCCTGGGTGCGCGCGGCCTCGTCGAGGTAGACGTTCCGGGAACTCATCGCGAGCCCGTCCGCCTCGCGGACGATGGGGCACGCGACGATCCGCACCGGGATGTCGAGATCGCGCACGAGGCGACGGACGACGACGATCTGCTGCGCGTCCTTCTGCCCGAAGTAGGCGGCGTCGGGCGCGACCATCGCGAAGAGCTTGGCGACGACCGTCGCGACGCCGTCGAAGTGCTGGGCACCGCGCACTGCGCCGCACAGCACCTCGGTGACGCCCGAGACATGGATCGTCGTGGCGAAGCCGTCCGGGTAGACCTCGGTCGACCGCGGGGGCGAACAGGATGTCGGCCCCAGCCTCGCGCGCGAGCTCGACATCCCGCGCCTCGTCCCGGGGGTAGGCCGACAGGTCTTCGTTCGCGCCGAACTGCGTCGGGTTGACGAACAGCGAGACGACCACGAGGTCGCTCTCGTCGCGAGCCCGGCGGATGAGCGACAGGTGGCCGTCGTGGAATGCCCCCATCGTGGGAACCAGGCCCACCACGTGACCCCGCGAGCGTGCATCGGCGACGGCGGTGCGGACCTCGGCGACCGTCCGGACGATCCTCACGAGACGACGGCTTCCGGCGAGGCGACGATCGCAGCCGCGGCGGGGGGAGTGTCGGTGTGCGACGGCGCCGGCGCGCGCTGGGCAAGGACCCGCGTCTGCTCGGTGAGGACGTCGAAGAGCGGCAGCAGGTCGGGCGCGGCATCCGCGATGGCGGTCCGCTGTCGTGCGACGGTCTCGTCGTCGCCCCGCGCCACGGGTCCGGTGAGGGCCGCTTCGGGACCGAGCGCCGCCCAGTTGTCTGCGGTCCGGCGGACGAGCGGTGCCAGGAGCTCGCGCGCGTCTTCGGGGGAGAGCCCTGCGGCGCCCGCGATGCGCTCGGCGGCGGCTTCGAGGGTCACGAGATAGTTCGAGGCGATGGAGGCGGCCGCGTGATAGGCGGCGCGCTGCTCGTCGGCGATCACGAAGGGATGCGCGCCGAGCGCCGTCGCGAGGTTCAGCGCGGCATCCGTCGCCTCCTGCGTGCGTCCTGCCACGGCACAGCCGATGCCGCGGAAGGCGTCCGGGCCCTCGTCGCCGACGAACGTCTGGAGCGGGTGCAGGCCGAAGTCGACGTGGGTGAGGGGCGTCGCGCCGGACGTGTGGCCGATGAGTCCGCCGTGGCCGCGGAGGGCGGCGGCCGCACCGGCGATGGCGTCGTCGGGCACGCAGAGGAGCACGATATCGGCGGGTGCGATGTGCTCGCCGCGGGCGGTCGGTCCGTTTACCCGGAGGCCTGCGGCGCGCAGCGCGCGTGCCAGGACGCGTCCGAGGCGCCCTGCGCCGACGATGGTGATGGTCGCGGCGGGACGCGCGTGATCAAGGGAAGAGTTCATGGATCCGGGCCCGGGAGATAGGCACCGGACACCCAATTCTAGGGCGTGCCGCGGGTGTCCAGAGTGGGAGGGAGTGCGCTGCGGATCAGTCCGCGTTCCTAGTCGTCGACGAGCAGCCTCAGCATGACGGCGAGCTTGGCCTGATCGGGCCGGCTCACCCCCGAGAGTGCGGCCGCTTCCGCACGGACGAGCTCGGTCATGGCGGCGTCCACGCGATTCTCTCCGTCGGTCGTGATCCCGACCAGGATGCCGCGGCCGTCGTCCGGGTTGGGGCGGCGCACCACCAGCCCGCGGTCGGTGAGCTTGTCGAGGCGCGTCGTCATCGCGGCACTCCCGATCATCGCGGCAGTCACGAGCTGCGTGGCGGTCAGCTCGGTGCCCGCCCGGCGGAGCGCGGCGAGCACATCGAACTCCCACGCGGCGAGCCCCGCGTGGGCGAAGGCACGCGCGCGGAGCTTCGCCAGCTGCACCGCCGCGCGCCGCAGCCGCGACATCACGTCGAGCGGGGTGAGGTCGACCTCGGGCAGCAGGCGCGACCAGGCGTCGATGAGCAGGTCGACCTCGTCGTCCTTGTCGGCGGGGCGTGCGGGCATGACTCCGACGGTAGCCGAACGAGCAGGGAAGGCAGATGCTGTCCGGTCGTTTCGGTCACTGGTTGCCGGCGAATGTGAAAAGAGCCGGGGCCGGCAGCATCCCGTCCCGTCGCCCGAAGGCGGTCGGAAGGGGAGAGCTGCCGGCCCCGGCGGGGTCGGACGTACGGGGACCCGGGTCAGTTGCCGGCGCGCCGCTTGTTGAACACGTCGAACGCGACGGCGAGCAGAAGGACGAGGCCCTTCACGGCCTGCTGCCACTCGATGCCGATGCCCATGATCGACATGCCGTTGTTCAGGACGCCGATGATCAGACCACCGATGATCGCGCCGCCGATCGTGCCGACGCCACCCTGGACGGCGGCGCCGCCGATGAAGGCTGCGGAGATCGCCTCGAGCTCGAAGCCGTCACCGGCCTTCGGGCCGGCGAGGTTCAGGCGCGCGGTGAAGATCAGCCCCGCGAGAGCGGCGAGGAAGCCCATGTTCACGAAGAGCCAGAAGTCAACGCGACGCGTCTTGATACCCGACAGCTCGGCGGCGTGGCGGTTGCCGCCGATCGCGTAGATGTGGCGGCCGAACACGGTCCGGTTCATGATCACGCCGTAGACGAGGATCAGGATCGCCAGGATGATCAGCGTGACGGGGATGCCCTTGTACGAAGCGAGGGACCACGCGAACCAGCCGATGACGATCGACACGAGCGTGAGCTTGACGATGAACCACGCGAGCGGCTCGACCTCCTGGCCGTACTTCTGACGACCCGTGCGGGTGCGGACCTGCTGGACGACGAGCGCGACGATGCCGACCGCGCCGACGAGCAGCGTGAAGACGTCGGGCACGTCCTCGCCGAAGATGCCATCGATGAAACCGTTGCCGAGAGCACGGTACTCGGCGGGGAACGAGCCGATGTTCTGGTTGCCGAGGACGACGAGTGCGAGCCCGCGGAAGATCAGCATGCCGGCCAGCGTCACGATGAAGGCGGGTATGCCGACGAACGCCACCCAGAAGCCCTGCCACGCGCCGACGACCGCGCCGACGAGCAGCGAGAGCACGACCGCGAGCCACCAGGGCAGGCCCCACGTGACAGCGAACACGCCCGAGCACGCGCCCACGAAGGCCGCGACCGAGCCGACCGACAGGTCGATGTGACCGGCGATGATGACCATCACCATGCCGATCGCAAGGACGAGGATGTACCCGTTCTGCACGACCAGGTTGGAGATGTTCTGCGGGCGCAGGATGATGCCGTTCGTGAGGAACGCGAACAGCGCGACGACGGCGATCAGCGCGATGAAGATGCCGTTCTTGCCGAGGTCGGCCAGCACGTGGCTGATCCAGTTCGTGAATTTGTTCTCGGGCGGGTTGACGTTCGCGCCGACGGCGGTGGACGTGTTTTCTGACATTTCTGTGTCTCCTGCGGAGCCGCTCAGCGCGGCTTCTCCATGGTCATGAGCTTGAGAACGGACTCGGGCGTCGCTTCGGCGATCGGCAGCTCACCCGTGATGCGGCCCTCGGAGAGGGCGTAGACGCGGTCCGAGATGCCGAGCAGCTCGGGCAGCTCGGAAGAGATCACGATGATGCCCTTCCCGGATGCCGCGAGCTTGTTGATGATCGTGTAGATCTCGTACTTCGCGCCGACGTCGATTCCTCGCGTGGGCTCATCGAGGATCAGGACGTCGGGGTCGGAGTAGATCCATTTCGACAGGACGACCTTCTGCTGGTTGCCGCCCGAGAGCTTGCCGGTCTTGGCGAGGACGCTCGGCGCCTTGATGTTCATGCTCTTGCGGTAGCCGTCGGCGACCTTGAACTCCTCGTTGTCGTTGACGAGGCCCCCGTTGGTGAGCTTGCCGAGCGATGCCATCGAGATGTTGCGCTTGATGTCCTCGATCAGATTGAGCCCGTAGGTCTTGCGGTCCTCGGTCGCGTAGGCGAGGCCGTTCTCGATCGCCTCCGAGACCGTGCGCGTCTTGATCTCCTTGCCGCGCATGAAGACGCGGCCCGTGATGCGGCTGCCGTAGGAGTGGCCGAAGAGGCTCATCGCGAACTCCGTGCGGCCCGCGCCCATGAGGCCGGCGATGCCGACGATCTCGCCCGCGCGGACGTTGATCGAGACGTTGTCGACCATGACGCGGGAGCCGTCCTGCGGGTGGTGCGCCGTCCAGTCCTCGACCCGCAGCAGCTCTTCGCCGATCTGCGGCTCGTGGTCGGGATAGCGGTGCTCGAGGTCGCGGCCCACCATGTCGCGGATGATGCGGTCTTCTGTGACGTCGGCCTTGGCGATCGTCTCGATCGTCTTGCCGTCGCGGAGGACCGTGACGGTGTCGGCGACCTTCTTGATCTCGTTCAGCTTGTGGCTGATGATGATCGACGTGATCCCCTCCTCGCGGAGGCTCAGGATCAGGTCGAGCAGATGGTCGGAGTCGTCATCGTTGAGAGCGGCCGTCGGCTCGTCGAGGATGAGGAGCTTGACCTCTTTCGACAGGGCCTTCGCGATCTCGACCAGCTGCTGCTTTCCGACGCCGATCTGATTGATGGTCGTGGTCGGGTTCTCTTTGAGGCCGACGCGCTTGAGCAGCTGGCCCGCCTCGAAATTGGTCTTGTTCCAGTCGATGAGGCCGCCGGCGCCCTTGCGCTCATTGTTGAGGAAGATGTTCTCGGCGATCGACAGGTAGGGGCTGAGGGCGAGCTCCTGATGGATGATGACGATGCCCTTCGCCTCGCTGTCGCTGAGGCTCTTGAACTGCACCTCGTCGCCCACGAAGACGATGTCGCCGTCGTACGTGCCGTGCGGGTAGACCCCCGACAGCACCTTCATGAGGGTGGATTTGCCGGCGCCGTTCTCGCCGCAGATGGCGTGGATCTCGCCGCGCTCGACCGCGAGGTTCACGTTCGAGAGCGCCTTGACGCCAGGGAAGGTCTTGGTGATGTCGCGCATCTCGAGAATGATCTCGCTCATGTTCGCCGACTTCCTCGTGAGGGATTGACAGGGGGAGCGTAGCGGGGGATCGAGACGGTGGCGGGTCGCCCCGCCACCGTCTCGAAGACCGTGGGACTCGACCTCTTACAGGCCGAGCTCGTCCTTGGTCCAGTAGCCGCTGTCGACCAGGGCCGACTCGACGTTGTCCTTGATGACCGGGACGGGCGCCAGGAGGTACGACGGAACGACCTTGACGTCGTTGTCGTACGTCTCGGTGTCGTTGACCTCGACGTCATCGCCGTTCAGCAGCGCCACAGCCATGCCGGCCGCGACCTTGGCGAGCTCACGCGTGTCCTTGAAGATCGTCGCGTACTGCTCGCCCGAGAGGATCGCCTTGACGGAGTCGACCTCGGCGTCCTGGCCCGAGATGATCGGCCACTCGTCGCCGACGGAGTATCCGGCGTCGGTGAGGGCCGAGATGATGCCGCGCGAGATGCCGTCGTAGGGCGAGAGCACGGCGTTGACCTTCGAGCCGTCGGCATAGTGCGCCGTGAGAAGGTCCTCCATGCGGCTCTGAGCCGTCTCGAGGTCCCAACGGAGCGTTGCAGCCTGCTCGATGTCGGTCTGGCCGGACTTCACAACGAGCGTTCCGTCGTCGATCAGCGGCTGGAGGACATCCATGGCGCCGTTGAAGAAGAAGAACGCGTTGTTGTCGTCGAGCGAGCCCGCGAACAGCTCGATGTTGAACGGACCCGCGGGGGCGCCGTCGGTCGGGTTGCCCTCGAGGTCGGTGAGACCCAGACCGTTGAGCACCGTCCACGCCTGCTGCTGGCCGACGAGGAAGTTGTCGAACGTCGCGTAGTAGTCGACGTTCTCGGTGCCCTTGATGAGGCGGTCGTACGCGATGACGGGGATGTCGGCGTCGGCGGCGGTCTGGAGGACCTCCGAGAGCGTCGTGCCGTCGATCGATGCGACGATGAGCGCCTCGGCGCCCTTCGTGATCATGTTCTCGATCTGCGAGACCTGCGTGGGGATGTCGTCCTCTGCGTACTGCAGGTCGACGGTGTAGCCCTCGCCCTCGAGCGCGGCCTTGACGGCGTCGCCGTCGGCGATCCAGCGCTCGGAGCTCTTCGTGGGCATCGCGACGCCGATCAGGCCGCCGTCGCCGTCACCTTCGCCCGAGGTGGTTCCGCCACCCGAGCATGCGGTGAGCATGAGTGCTCCTGCGGCAACGGCCGCGAGGAGGATCTTGTTCGCCTTCACTTGGTTTTCCTTTCGTTGTACATCGTCGTCTGTGTCGATGTAGGTGACCGCGCCCGCTCGGGCTACCGGCGGCCGTCGGTGGACTGGGTGATCCGCTCGCGGAATGCGTCGTGCAGGGCTTCCACGGTGGATGGGGTCAGGGGTGCCGCACCTGCGGCGGGGGCGAGCGCCGCGACGCAGGCCATCTGCTCGAGCAGACGCGCGGACTCGACCGCCTCGCGGGCGGTCGCTCCGGTGACGTAGGCTCCGTCGCCGGCCACGAGAACCGCGGGCGCGGGGCCTGCGGCGAGCGCTCCTGCAACGGCTGTCGCCACCGCCTCGGCGTCATCCAGGGGCGGTGTCACCGCAGGGATGCCGCCTCCGAACCGCTCGGCCATCGCGACCAGCAGACACGGGATGCCGGCGCCCGCCGCAGCGTGCACCAGGGCGTGCGGCGACTGGCTGCGCACGATCCCGCCGACCTCCGCGAAGTCGCGGTAGATCCGCCCGTGCACGGCGACATCGACGGCCGGAAGGCGCTCGCTGCCGGGAGTGCCGGCGAGGGCCATCCCTTCGCGGTCGCACACGATCGCGTTCTCGGGAGCGAGATCGTCGTGCTCGCCGGCCGGCGGCTTGATGACGAAGAGGTCTGCGCCTGCGACCCGGGAGGAGACATCGCCTCCGCCCCAGCCGGCGAAGCCGGCCTGGACGAGCTCGGCGCTCAGCGAGGAGACCTCGGCCCTGGTGCGTGCGATCGCGACCTCGGTCTTGACGCCGCGCACGTACTGCTCGCGCTGCAGGGCATCTTCGGTCCGGGCCACGAAAGCACTTCCTCGTCGGTGAGTCGATCTGACAACTCCATGTGACCGTTCACATGGCAAGAGCGACTATAGCCAGCGGTTGCCCGGGTGTGTCAATCAGGAGAGGTATCGGCTTGATAACGAACGCGATCAGAGCAGCTGCGCGGGTCCGGCCGATGCCCGAACCACCAGCTGTGGGGAGATCGTCGTGGCCGCCTGGGACCGCCCGGCTACGACGTCGGCACCGAGCAGGAGGTCGACTGCGCGGCGACCGAGATCGGCGAAATCCTGCCGGATGGTCGTCAGTGGCGGCCAGAAATGCGCCGCCTCCGGAATGTCGTCGAACCCCACGATGCTGATGTCGCGGGGAACGTCGAGCCCTTCGTCGCGCACGGCGTGGATGAGCCCGAGAGCCATCTGGTCGTTCGCCGCGAAGATCGCGGTGAAGTCCCGCACGCCGAGCAGCTCGCGTCCCGCGTAGTACCCGAAGTTCGCCGTCCAGTCGCCCAGGATGGGCGGCGTGATGGGCATGTCGTTCGCGCCCATCTCCTCGAGGAAACCGCGCATACGGGCCTCGGCCTCGATCCAGTCCTGGGGTCCGGCAAGGTGGTAGATATACCGGTGACCCAGGCTGATCAGGTGTTTTGTGGCGAGCCGAGCTCCCGCGATCTGATCGACCGAGAGAGTGTGATCGGGGTCGACGTCGGTGGACTGCAGTGTCACGTACGGGATGTCGAGGCGCTGTGCCGCGAGCGCCCGCACGACGCGCACCTGCGGCGCGATGACCACGAGGCCCTCGATCGACTGGGCCATGAGATGGGCGAGGCCGTTGATGATGGACTGCGGATCGGCCGCGTCGATGTTCGCGGTGCTCACCCAGTAGCCGCGGGCGCGAGCCGCCGCCTCGATCGCGGCGATGCTCGAGGCCGGCCCGTACATGGAGCTGCTCGCGGCGAGGATCCCCAGGGTCTGCGACCTGCTGGTCACGAGCGCTCGGGCGGCTCGGTTCGGGTGATAGTTGAGCGTCTGCATCGCCTCGAGCACGCGATCGCGCGTCTCGGGCCGGATACTCGGGTGGCTGTTGAGCACACGCGACACGGTCTGATGCGAGACGTCCGCCAGCCGGGCCACATCCCGGATGCTCGGCGGTCGGCGCCCTGCCGTCTCGTCGCTCATGAACTCAGATCTTCTCGATGTCAATGTGTACGGTCACATACAACCCGGCGGATTTCCGCAGGTCAAGCCGCGACGGCTGGGCCCCGCAATGTGACTTGTCACACGATAGGCCCGCGCGTGGCCCGCAAGCGCACCCGGTGTCACATCGGCGTCACCCGCTTAGGCTGACAGCGTGTCCGACCTGTCGCGGTTCCTTCCGTTCAGCAATCGCCCGCGAGGCGACGAGTCAGGTGTCACCTCTGACCGGCGACTGCCCCTCGCGGCCGTGGTGGAGGAGGCTGCGCGGATCCTGGACACGGCGCCCGATCGGGCCGCGCGCTCGTCTGACTTCGCTCGCGCCGCCCGTGTGACGGATGCCTCGACATCGGTTGCGAGTCCGGCCGACCTCCGGGCGGTCGCGGCCACGATCGGGTCGGGTCGCCGACAGTCCACGAAGGCTCTGGCGCACGCCGTGCGCGCGCTGCTGCAGCTGAGCGACCACCTCGGCGTCGAGCCGCGCATCGACGCGACCACGCTCGGGATCGTCTCGCTCTACGGCGCCACGTCGGCGCCGCTCGAGCGACGAGCGGTGGTCGGCGGTCACGCTCTGCGCGCCACCGACGCCGACTGGGAATTCGGCCGGGGACCGCTCCTCGAGGGAACCGCTCTGGAGATCGCGCGCTTCGTGCTGGGGGTGTCGGACGTCCCGCCGAGACGTCCCGCGAACCCGGGGTCGGGCTCCTAGCTTCCGCCGCCGAGCGCACCCATCAGGCCCGAGACGATCATGTAGAGGCCGATGCCGGCCACGACGACCCAGATGCCGATGCGCGTCGGCGTGATGCCGTTCTTGCGTTCACGAGGGTCGTCCATGGCTTCGAGGCTACCTCCCCGGTATCGTCGGCGGAGCCGTGCCTTCGAGGCCGCACGTCGCGGAAGGAACCCCATGTCAGCACACCGGAAGGCCCTGATCGTCCGAGGCGGATGGCCTGGCCACCAGCCCGTCGAGGCGACCGAGCGCTTCATCCCCTTTCTCGAGGAGCACGGCTTCGACGTGCGCGTCGAGGAGTCGACGGCCGTCTACGCCGATGCCGCGGCGATGGCCGAGACCGATCTGATCGTGCAGTGCATCACGATGAGCGAGATCGCGCGCGACGAGATCGCGGGCCTGCGCTCGGCCGTCGAGGCGGGAACGGGTTCGACCGGGTGGCACGGCGGCATCGCCGACTCCTTCCGGGCTTCCGCCGACTACCTGCAGCTCGTCGGCGGCATCTTCGCGTCCCACCCCGAGGTCGGTCCCGATGTGCCGCACGCCGAAGGCGAGGAGTACTTCCGCCATCACACCGTGAACATCACGGAACTGGGGCGGCAGCATCCGATCACCGCGGGAATCGACGATTTCGACCTGCACACCGAGCAGTACTGGGTGCTCTCGGACGACCTCAGCGACGTGCTGGCGACCACGACGCACCCGTCCGAACCCCAGCAGCAGTGGCATCGGCCGCACACGTCGCCGGCGGTCTGGACGCGCCAGTGGGGCTCGGGCCGGATCGTCGTGTCGACCCCGGGGCACAGCGTCGACGTGATCGACCACCCGAGCGTCCGGACGATCATCGAGAGGGGGATGCTGTGGGCAGCGCGCACCGGATCGGGGTCATAGGCCTCGGGGTCATCTCGCGGGTCTACCTCGAGACCCTCGCCTCGGCTCCGGATGTCGAGATCACGGCGGTCGCGGACCTCGATGCTGCGCGCGCTGAGGCCGTCGCGGCGACCCTGCCGTCGGCGCGGGCACTCCCGGTCGCCGACCTGCTGGCTTCGGATGAGGTGGACGTCGTCCTCAACCTCACCATCCCGGCCGCGCACGCCGAGATCGCACTGGCGGCGATCGCCGCCGGCAAGGACGTGTACGGCGAGAAGCCGCTCGCCGCATCGCTGGCGGACGCCCAGGCGATCGTCGAGGCGGCGCGCGCCGCCGGGGTGCGCCTCGGCTGCGCGCCCGACACGGTGCTCGGCACCGGCATCCAGACCGCTCGATCGTTCATCGACGCCGGCGAGATCGGCCGGCCGCTCGCGGCGACGGCGGTCATGGCGTCACCCGGGCACGAGAGATGGCACCCGAACCCGGACTTCTACTACCAGCCTGGCGGCGGACCCCTGCTCGACATGGGTCCGTACTACGTCACGGCTCTCGTGCAGCTTCTCGGTCCGGTGAGCTGGGTGATCGGCGCTGCGAGCCGCCTGCGGGACCGAGCGCGTGATCGCGCAGGGCCCCCGGGCAGGCGAAGTCGTTCCGGTCGCCGTCGATTCGCACGTGACCGGGATCCTGCAGCACGCGTCCGGCGCCCTCTCGACGATCACGACGAGCTTCGACTCTGTGGCTTCCACCGCGCCGCCGATCGAGGTGCACGGCGAAGCGGCATCCCTCATCGTCCCCGACCCGAACAACTTCGACGGCGAGGTCTCGGTGCGGCGGCTCGGGTCAGGGGAGTGGGAGACCGTCCCGACCCTCGCGGGGATCGCCGGTGCGGCACGAGGCACGGGACTCCTCGACATGGTGCGCGCGAGCGATGGTGCGGCACCCCGCGCCTCGGGTGACATCGCACTGCACGTGCTCGAGGTGATGACGGGACTGCTGGAGTCGTCGAGCACCGGCGCGCGGGTCGAGATCCGCACGAGCCCCGAGCGGCCGACCCTCGTGCCGCTCGGCTGAACGGCTCCCTACGCACCCTCTCGTGTGACGCCCCATGACGGGGAATGTCGAGCGGTGACAAGCGCGCGTGCGCGCCCCGGCGACCCCTGGGAACGTGTCGTTCTGGCCCGACCGACGGGCTGGGACCCGGGGGTGCACGGATGGCGCGGTATCTGGCGAGACGGCTTCTGCAGGCCGTCGTCGTGCTGTGGGCCGCCTACACGGTCTCGTTCCTCGTGCTCTATGCGCTTCCGGCTGATCCCGTCCAGCTTCTTGCGGGGGCCGACGCGAGCGACGTCAGCCAGCAGCAGCTCGACGCGCTGCGAGAAGAGCTCGGTCTCGACCAGCCGCTCATCGTCCAGTACGTCACCCAGCTCGGCGATGCGCTGCACGGCGATCTCGGCACCTCGATCGTCACGGGGCGGCCGGTCACCCAGATCCTGGGCGAGGCCATTCCTCCGACCGCGCAGATCGCGGCCGCGGGCTTCGCGCTCGCTGTGGTCGGCGGCGCCGGCCTCGCGTTCTTCGCCACGTACACCCGCAGCCGCCGCCTCGGCGACTTCCTGGTGGGACTGCCGCCGCTCGGCGTCGCGATCCCGTCGTTCTGGCTCGGCCTCCTGCTCATCCAGTGGTTCTCGTTCGCGATTCCGATCTTCCCCGCGGTGGGCGACGGAGGCCCCCTCTCGATCGTGCTGCCCGCGATCAGCCTCGCCATTCCGACGGGTGCGGTGGTCGCCCAGCTGCTGACCAAGAGCCTGGACACCACCCTGCGGGAGCCCTACATCGACACGGCCTGGGCCAAGGGCGCCCGACGCTCCCGGGTGCATGTGCGGCACGCGCTGCGCAACGCCGCCCTGCCTGCGCTGACCATGACGGGACTCATCGTCGGGCAGCTCCTCGCGGGCACCGTCGTCACCGAGACGGTCTTCTCCCGCCCCGGCATCGGTCGGGTCACGGCCTCGGCCGTCCAGCAGCAGGACATCCCCGTCGTGCAGGGCGTCGTCCTGTTCGCCGCGATCGTGTTCGTCTCGGTCAACCTGCTCGTCGACCTCATCTACCCGCTCGTGGACCCGCGGATCGTGCTGACGGGCGGGGGGAGGCGACGTCGGCGGGCTGCCTCACCGGTGAAGGCGACGGATGCCGAGCCCGGCGCGCCGGTCGTCGTCGGGGCCGACACGCACGGTGTGGACTCAGCGGACCCCGCTGATCCGCGACCCCTCGAACCGGCCGGAGGCCCCCGATGAGCGAGACGATCGCCCTTCTTCCCGATTCGCTTCCGGGCTCGCCGGAGGACCCGCGCGACACGTTCGCGCAGACGGCGAACGACCGGTTCGATGACGCCGTGACGGAGCACACCCGGCGCCCTCGCGTGACCCGGCTGCTCGGACCGCTCCGGCGCCCCACGGTCGTCGCCGCCGTCGTGTGGCTCGTGCTCGTGGCGATCGCCGCCCTGGTGCCTTCGCTGCTGGCCCCCGGCGACCCGTTCCTGGGCGTGCCCGCCGACAAGCTGCAGCCGCCGTCGTTCGAGCACTGGTTCGGCACAGACCAGATCGGCCGCGACCTGTACACCCGCGTCGTGCACGGCGCATCCCTCACTCTCTCTGCCGCCGCCGTCGCTGTGGCCGTCGGGATCCTGGTCGGTGCCGGGCTCGGCCTCGTCGCCGGCTTCAGCGGCGGACGCGTCGACGACCTCATCATGCGCGGCGCCGACGTGCTGCTGGCCATCCCCGGCCTGCTCCTGTCGCTCGCGATCATCACGGCGCTGGGATTCGGAACGGTCAACGTCGCCATCGCCGTCGGCGCGGCGAGTATCGCCTCGGTCGCCCGCATCATGCGGTCCGAAGTGCTGCGGGTGCGCTCGTCGCCGTACATCGAGGCCGCCTACACCTCCGGCAACCGCTGGATCCGCGTGCTCGGACGACACGTGCTGCCCAACGCCGTCGGGCCGGTCATCGTGCTGGCGGTCCTCGAGCTCGGCGGGGCGATCCTCGCCGTCTCGGCGCTGAGCTTCCTCGGGTACGGAGCGCAGCCGCCGCTCGCGGAATGGGGCTCGCTCGTCGCGGCCGGACGCGACTACCTGCGCTACGCGTGGTGGCTCACGACGTTCCCCGGCATCGTCATCGCCCTCACCGTCCTCGCCGCCAACCGGCTCTCGCGAGCACTCGACTCGGATCGGAGCGCACGATGACCATCGCGTCGGAGAAGACAGCGCCGGCGGTGCTCACCGTCGCGGGGCTCTCGGTGTCGTACGAGACCGCGCGAGGCACGGTGAACGCCGTGCAAGGCGTCTCGTTCCACGTCGGCGCGGGCGAGACCGTCGCCATCGTCGGGGAGTCCGGGTCGGGCAAGTCGACCACGGCGCATGCGATCGTGCGGCTGCTCCCGGCCTCGGCACGCGTCCGTGCCGACGCGGCCCTGCTCGGCGACGTCGACCTCGTGTCGGCGAGCGGTGCAGAGCTCACCCGCATCCGCGGACGTCGCATCGGACTCGTGCCCCAGGACCCGACGGTGAGCCTGAATCCGGTGACGCGCATCGGCGCCCAAGTCGCGGAGGTGCTTCTCGTGCACGGCCTCGCCGACCGGGCGACCGCGCACGCGCGTGCTGTCGAGGCGCTCGCCGAGGCCGGGCTCCCCGACCCCGAACTGCGCGCCCGGCAGTATCCGCACGAGCTCTCCGGCGGCATGCGCCAGCGCGTGCTGATCGCCACGGCGCTGATCGGCCGGCCCGAGCTGATCGTCGCGGACGAGCCGACGAGCGCGCTCGACGTCACCGTTCAGCGCCAGATCCTCGACCAGCTCGATCGCGTCCGCCACGACACCGGAACCGGCATCCTGCTCATCACGCATGATCTCGGCGTCGCGGCTGATCGGGCCGACCGCATCCTGGTGATGCACCGCGGCCGTCTTGTCGAGTCGGGCACACCCGAAGAAGTGCTCGGTTCGCCCCGAGACCCGTACACGCAGCGGCTGATCGCCGCCGCTCCCAGCCTCAGCGTGCACCGGGGTGCGGCATCCCTCCTGACCACCGAGGCGCACGATGAGGGTCTCTCCGCGCCGCGGGCAGCGGAGCGCACACCGGCGCTCGCCTGGAAGTCGCGATCCGCCGAGCCGGGTGGTGAAACGGATGCCGCGCCACGGCCCCCGGTGCTCGAGGTGCGCGACCTGGTGAAGGAGTTCGCGCTGCCGCGCGGATCTGCCGGCGCCGCACAGCGCGCCGTCGATGGCGTCTCGTTCGCCATCCCGCGTGCGACGACACTCGCCCTGGTCGGCGAGTCGGGATCGGGGAAGACGACGACCGCGCGACTCGCGCTGCGGCTGACGGAGCCGAGTTCCGGCGAGGTCCTGCTGGACGGCGAGGATGTGACATCGGTGCGGGGCAGGCGCCTGCGCGAACTCCGCCGGCGCGTGCAGCTCGTGCAGCAGAACCCGTACGCCACCCTGAATCCCCGGCTGACGGTCGAGCAGCTGGTGGTCGACCCGCTGCGCGCCTTCGGGGTGGGCGGCCGGCGATCGCGCGCGCAGCGCGCCGCGGAGCTGCTGGATGTCGTCGCGCTGCCCGTGTCGGCGCTGCACCGTCGCCCCTCGGAGCTGTCGGGCGGGCAGCGCCAGCGGGTCGCGATCGCCCGAGCCCTGGCCATCTCGCCCGAGCTGCTCGTGCTCGACGAGCCGGTCTCGGCGCTGGACGTGTCGATCCAGCACCAGATCCTGAGCCTGCTCGTCGGCCTCCAGCGGGACTTCGGCCTGACCTACCTCTTCATCTCGCACGACCTCGCGGTCGTCCGCCAGATCGCCCACCGCGTCGCCGTGCTTCGCACCGGTCGCGTGGTGGAGTCCGGATCGGTCGACGAGATCTTCGACTCGCCGTCGGATGACTACACCCGAGCGCTGATCGACGCCATCCCCGGCGGACTCCGCGCGACCCTCCCCACCAGCACCCGCCGACTTCCACAGCAAGGAGCATCATGAGCACCCGCACGAAACGCACGATTCCCCCCATCCGCGCAGCGGCAGGCGCCGCCATCGCCCTCGCGGCCGCCCTCGTCCTCACTTCGTGTGCGAGCTCGACCGACACGGCCAGCGCGCCCGACCCGAGTGCCGGTCCCGTCGACGGGGGCGACCTCACGTTCGCCATCGCGAACGATCCGATCTCGCTCAACCCGTCGGGCTTCGGCTCGGGCAACGACACCTGGTATGTCACGCGTCAGCTCGTGGATTCGCTGCTGTACCAGAACCCCGAGACCAATGAGCTCGAGCCGTGGCTCGCCGAGTCGTACACGGTCAACGACGACGCCACGTCGTTCAGCTTCGACCTGCGCGACGACGTCACCTTCTCGGACGGCACCCCCCTCACGGCGGAGTCGGTCAAGGCGACGTTCGACGACCTCGTCGCCGCCGGAGCCCTCAGCGCGTCCGTCGGATCGTTCGTCGGCTACTCCGAGTCGGTCGTCGTCGACGACGACACCGTCGAGGTGCACTTCAAGACGCCGAATGCGGCCTTCCCGCAGGCGACCTCCACCGTCGGTCTCGGCATCGTCGGTGCGGCCACCCTGGCCGTGCCGTACGCCGAGCGTGCCGACGGCAAGGCGGTCGTGGGCACCGGCGCGTTCACGCTGGAGTCCTACACGAAGGACGTCGCAACGGTCCTCGACCAGCGCGAGGACTACGCGTGGGCACCGGCATCCCGAGGCAACGACGGAGCCGCCCACCTCGACACGGTGACCTTCCAGGTCGTGCCCGAGGCGAGTGTGCGCACGGGCGGTCTGGAGTCCGACCAGTTCGACGTGATCGGCGGCGTGCAGCCGACCGACGTGCCGGTGGTCGAGGCATCCGGTCGTCCGCTCGTCTCACGGGCGAACCCGGGCATCAGCTTCGGGCTCACCTTCAACGTGGAGCGGCCCGATCGTGTCGGACCCCGCTGTCCGCGAGGCGCTCGCGTCGGCGGTGAACGCCGAGGAGGTGCGCGACACGTCGCTCAACGAGCTCTTCAATGTCGGCACGAGCGCTCTCGCCAAGAACACGCCGTCGTACGCCGACCAGAGCTCGTACTTCGCGTTCGACCAGGATCGCGCCGCCGAGCTGCTCGACGACGCCGGCTGGAAGCTCGGGTCGGACGGCGTCCGCGAGAAGGATGGGCAGCCGCTCACGCTGCAGCTGATCTGGGTCACCAACTTCGGCCCGAATCAGACGAGCCTCGAGCTCATCCAGCAGCAGCTCGCGAAGGTCGGCGTCACGCTCGAGCTGTCGGGGAGCGTCGTGCCCGACTTCCTCGCGAAGCAGGAAGCCGGCGACTGGGACATCACGTGGGGCAACCTCTCGCGGGCCGATGGAGACGTTCTGCGCACGCAGTTCTCCCAGGCGACGACCAAGGCCAACATCGATGACCCCGAGCTCGAAGCGCTCCTGCAGGCGCAGCTGGCGGAGCCGGACCCCGCCAAGCGCGAGGCGATCCTCGCCGACGCGCAGGAGCGGATCGCAAGCCAGTACTACCAGATCCCGGTCCACGAGCTGACGTCGATCGTCGGCACGCAGGTGGCGGTGCACGGCGTGACGCTCGGCGCCGACTCGCGTCTGGAGTCGCTCGTGGGCGCGTGGAAGGACGCTTCGTGACGAGCCGCAGGGTTCCCCGCGCAGGATTCATCCTCGCGGGGAACCACCCCGCGGGGGATCCCCGTGCGGGGCTGGAGGCAGCGCTTCGGCTGTTCGCGTTCGGCGAGGATCTCGGCTACGACGTGGCCGGCATCCGTCAGCGCCATCTCGAGCGGGGCATCTCGTCCGCGCTGCCGTTCCTCGCGGCGGCCACCCAGCGCACCCGGAGGATCCGGCTCGAGACCGATGTCGTGCCGCTCGGCTACGAGACGCCCTTCCGCCTCGCCGAGGACTACGGCACCGTCGACGCGCTCTCGGGCGGTCGCGTCAACGTCGGCATCAGCACATCGTCGCCGCACGGCGACCTGCTGGCGTCGCTGGGCCGGTCGGATGACGCGCTCGACCCGTACGTCCTCATCGAGCGCTTCCTCGTCGCGCTCGAGGGGGAGGTGCTGGCTGATGAGCCGCTGTACACCCCGTATGGGCCGCAGGTGCCGAGGATCGAGCCGCACATCGACGGCCTGCGCGATCGCGTCTGGCTCGGCGGCGGCTCGGAGCGTTCCGTTCGCTGGGCCGCGGCGCACGGCCTCAAGCTTCTGCTCGGCAACCTGAGCGACGCGAGCGGTCATGACACGTTCGAACCGGCGCAGCGCGATCACCTCGACCTCTACCACTCCGAGTTCCGAGGGTCGGGTGACCCCGTCGTCGGCGTCGAGCGTGTGATCGTACCGACGACGACGGCGACGGCCGAGCAGCGCGCGCACTACCTCGCGTACGCGGAGGCGCGCTCGGCCCGCACCGCGGAGCCTGCCGAACTCGGAGGCCGGCGGGTGGTGTTCCAGCGCGATCTCGTCGGGACGGCCGAGCAGATCATCGAGCGTCTCGCCGACGACCCGAGCTTCGACGGAGCCACCGAGCTTCGCGTCGCCCTGCCGTACGGCTTCGCCGAGGACGAGTACCGCCAGATCCTGTCCGACATCCGGCATGCGGTGCTGCCCGCGCTCGGCTGGGAGCCGGGTGCCGAACAGGGGACGGATGCCGGGGCCGGAGCATCCATTACGGCTCGTGAAGTCGCATGACCGCCTTTGACGACGTCTTTCGCGGCCCGCACCGCGCCCAGGAGAAGCTGACCATCGAAGCGCGGACCAGGCGCGAGCAGACGAAGTGCAGACGAAGTGCTGACGAACAGGAGAACCGATGACCACCACTGAGCCGCTCTCGCCGCTCCGTCTCGGAATCGCGCTGGAGGGTGCCGGCTGGCACCCCGCCGCGTGGCGCGAGCCGTCCGCCCGCCCGACCGAGCTGTTCTCGCCCGCGTACTGGACCGACATCGTGCAGCTCGCCGATCGGGGCGGTGTGGACTTCGCGACGATCGAGGATTCGCTCGCGCTGCAGTCGAGCCGCCACTTCGGCCCGGATGACCGCACCGACGAGGTGCGCGGTCGCCTGGACGCGCTGCTGCTGGCGGCGCGACTCGCCCCGGTGACCGAGCGCATCGGCCTCATCCCGACCGTGACGACCACCCACACGGAGCCGTTCCACGTGTCGAAGGCCGTCGCGACCCTCGACTACGCGAGCCTCGGCCGGGCCGGATGGCAGGCCAAGGTCTCGGGACGCTGGGACGAGGCGCGCCACTTCGGCCGTCGCGAGGTGCCCGAGTTCGACCGCATCGACGACCCGCGCGGCCAGGCCTTCGCCGAGGACCTCTTCGCCGAGGCGGCCGAGGTCGTCGAGGTCGTACGCCGGCTCTGGGACAGCTGGGAGGACGACGCCGAGATCCGGGATGTCGCGACCGACCGCTTCCTGGACGCGGACAAGCTGCACACCGTCGACTTCTCCAGCGACCGCTTCAGCGTGCGCGGGCCGTCCATCACCCCCCGGCCGCCGCAGGGACAGCCGGTGGTGGCGGCACTCGCGCACGCGGAGCTGCCCTACCGCTTCGCGGCCGAGTCGGCCGACGTCGTGTTCGTGACGCCGCGCGACATCCACGACGCCGCGGCGATCGTCGGCCAGGTGCGTCGCGCCGAGGACGAGGTCGGCCGCGACGGCGAGCGCCTCCGCATCTATGCGGACATCGTGGTGTTCCTCGACGGTGCGGAGACAGGCGCCGAGACGGGCGCCGCCCGGCTTGCGCGACTCGACGCGCTCGGAAGGCCGCTCGCCTCCGACGCCCAGGTGTTCACCGGGTCGCCGCGCGAGCTCGCAGACCTCGTGTCGTCGCTCGGCGGCGTCGGCTACGCAGGTGTGCGTCTTCGCCCCGGTGTCACGACCGACGACCTGCCGCGCATCGTGGAGGACGTCATCCCGGAGCTCCGTCGTCGCGACCTGCTCGCGATCCAGGAGGAGTCCGTGTCGCTGCGCACGCGCCTCGGCCTTCCCACCACGGTCCCCAACCGGTACGCGTCGGCGCCCGACCGCTACGCGTCGCTCGCCCGCTGAATCGGCCACTCAGGAGCTCATCATGACCACGAAATCACGCAAGCAGATCATCCTCGCCGCCTACGTCGGGGGCGTCAACGAGCAGACGCTCTGGGAGCACCCCGAGGCGGGCAGCCAGATCGACTTCGAGACCTTCCGGCACGTCGCCCAGACCGCCGAGCGCGGGCGGTTCGACTACTTCTTCCTCGCCGAGGGCCTCGCACTGCGCGAGCGTGCGGGCAAGGTCTTCGAGCAGGACGTCGCCGGTCGCCCCGACACGCTGCCGGTGCTCGCCGCGCTCGCGGCCGTCACCGAGCACATCGGTCTCGTCGGCACGATCAACGCCACCTTCAACGAGCCGTATGAGCTGGCACGCCAGCTCTTGAGCCTCGACCACCTGTCGGGCGGCCGAGCCGGCTGGAACGTGGTGACGAGCTGGGACGCCTTCACCGGTCAGAACTTCCGCCGCGGCGGCTTCCTGACCCGCGAGGAGCGGTACAGCCGTGCGGAGGAGTTCGTCCGGACCGTCCGCGACCTCTGGGACTCGTGGGCCGAGGACGCGATCGTCGCCGACAAGGAGACGGGCGAGTTCTTGACGGATGCCGCTGCCGGCGCGTTCTCGCGCTCGGGAGCGCAGTTCGACATCGAGGGCCGCTTCACCGTGCCGCGGAGCCCCCAGGGCAACCCCGTCATCGTGCAGGCGGGCATCTCGTCGCAGGGGCGAGACTTCGCGGCGGCGAACTCGGATCTCATCTTCTCGCCGTACTCGCGGCTGCCTGAGGCGCGGGACTTCTACCTCGACATCAAGGCGCGTGCTCGCGGCTACGGACGCAACCCCGACCACCTGAAGATCATCCCGGGCGCCGGATTCGTCCTCGGAGACTCCCTCGCCGACGCGCAGGACAAGGCGCGGCACATCCTCGAGCAGCAGCTCACCGACCGCACCGTCCAGGTGCTGTTCGAGCAGGTGTGGAACCGCGACCTCTCGGCGTACGACATCGACGGCCCGCTGCCGGACATCGACCCGGATCCCGAGGCTGCGCCCATCATCCAGGGCCGCGCGTTCATCTACCAGGACCGGTTCGAGACGGTGCGCGCGTGGCGAGAGCTCGCCGAGGCCAAGGGCCTGACGATCCGCGGGCTCGCCGCGCAGATCTCGCCGCGTGCGAACTTCATCGGCACGCCGGCGCAGGTCGCCGAGGGGCTGGACGACTTCATCCAGAACGACGGCGCCGACGGCGTCGTGCTCGGCGGCCACTTCACGCCCGGCGGTCTGGACGAGTTCGTCGACACGGTGGTGCCGCTTCTGCAGGAGCGCGGATCCCTCCGCGCCGAGTACGACGGATCGACGCTCCGAGAGAACCTCGGACTGCCCATCCCCGAGCGCCAGGGCGCCCTCGCGGCGACGGCCCGATAGGAGACGAAGACATGACGATCACCGCTGAACCCACCGTGGACCGCGCCCAGTTCGGCCGGGACTGGGAGAACTGGCACCGCGCACACGAGGCGCGCCGCGCCGACCCGCACGGCTTCCTCGCCATCACCGGACTGCACTGGCTCTCCTCCGAGCCGTCGGCCGTGGACGGGCTTCCGGGCGTCTGGTCGACAGGCGACGAAGGTCCCGTGGTCGACCTCGCACCCGACGAGTCGCTCCTCGTGGCAGGGCAGACGGTCACGGGCCGCCACGCGTTCGGCGTCATCCCCGAGCGCGGAGGCGTCACGGTCGGCTTCGAGGGGGGAGTGATCGAGGTCGCCAAGCGCGGCGGTCACGACATCCTTCGTCCCCGCAGGGCCGATCATCCGTTCCTCGCGACCTACGGCGGCACGCCCACCTACCTGCCGAACCCCCGGTGGCAGGTGCGCGCTCGCTACGTGGCCTATGACGTGCCTCGCTCGACGGAGGTCGGCGCCGCCGTCGACGGGCTGACGCACGTCTATGACGCTCCCGGTGAGCTCGAGTTCACGCTGCAGGGCGAGGAGTTCCGCCTCGTGGCCTTCCCCGGTCACGGCGACGGCGATCTGCTCGTGCTGTTCACGGATGCGACGAGCGGCCTGACGACCTATGCGGCGAACCGCAGCCTGTCGGTGCCCGCCCCCGGCGAGGACGGCTGGACGGTGCTCGACTTCAACCGCGCCGTCAACCTGCCGTGCGCCTACACGGACTTCGCGACCTGCCCGCTGCCTCCCGCCGGGAACCACCTCCCGCTGGGCATCGAGGCGGGCGAGAAGAAGCCGCTGGCACGGGTGCGAGCGGATGCCGCGCTCGAGGCTCCTGCGCTCGGGGCTCCTGCGTGAAGTTCCAGCTGCTCGACATCATCCCGTACCGCGCAGACCCGATCACCGGGCACCAGGTCTCGCCCGCCGACCGGCTGGAGCAGACGCTGGAGGCCGCCGTCCGGGCTGAAGAGCTCGGCTTCGACGCGGTCGCCGTCGGAGAGCGTCACGCAGGCCCGTTCCTGTCGTCGTCGCCCACCGTGGTGCTCGCGGCGATCGCGGCACGCACGAGTCGCGTACGACTCAACTCGGGCGTGACCGTGCTGCCGGTGCTCGACCCGGTGCGGGTGGCCGAGGACTACGCGACGATCGACCAGCTGTCGAAAGGTCGCCTCGAGCTGACGATCGGCAAGGGCAATGAGGTCGCGCAGTTCCCGCTGTTCGGCTACGAGATCGACGACCAGTGGGAGCTCCTCGCCGAGAAGTACGCGGTGCTGCGGGCGCTCTGGGACTCGGAAGGCGTCGACTGGCCGGGTGGTGAGTTCACCCGTCCGCTGTCGAATGTGACGACGCTTCCGCGACCGTACGCGGGCTCGCCGAGGGTGTGGCACGGCTCGGCGACCACCCTGTTCTCGGCCGCGCTCGCCGCGCGCTGGGGCGACCCGCTGTTCAGCGCGAACGCACTGCAGCCGCTCGAGAACTACGGCGTGCTCGTCGATCACTACCGGTCGGAGTATGCGCGGCACGGCCACGAGCCGGGCCGGGACTACGTCGCGGCGGGCGCGGGCGCGCTGTTCATCGCGGACACCACCCAGGAGGCGATCCGCCAGTACGGCCCTGTGTATGACGCGATCGTGGCGGCGACGAACGTACCGGGCAACAACACGTTGTACCGCGACATCCATCACGCCGTCGCGGAGGGCCCGGTGCTCGTCGGAACCCCTCAGCAGGTCATCGACAAGATCGGCGGCTTCCACGCGAGGTTCGGCCACTCCCTGCAGTCGGTCAGCCTTCCCACGACGGTGCCGTTCGAGCAGCAGCTCGAGATCCTCGAGCGTTTCGCGGTCGAGGTGGCACCGGTGCTCCGGCGGGAGCTGCCGACCACGCTGTGGAGCGAACAGGACTCTCCGGTGCGCGAGGTCGTCCCGGCGTGACACGGCTCGCTGACTCTGCGGTCGAGAACGCCGCAGGTCCGGCGGCGCTGTCCTCCCGCGCCTCTGCCGCTGCTCTGTGGTCGTGCCTGGGCGCCGGTTTCGCGACGCTCTTCGACGCGACGACCGTCGCGTACACGGCTCCCTCGCTGGCGGCCAGCATGGATGCCTCCACGGCCTCGCTGCAGTGGTTCCTGGCGTCCTTCTCGCTGACGTTCGGTCTCGGACTGGTTCCCGCGGGCAGGCTCGGTGACGCGTTCGGCCGAAGGCGCCTGTTCGTCGCCGGTCTGACGGTGTTCCTGGTCGGAGGACTGCTCTCGGCGGGTGGCCCCGTCATCGGTGCGGTCATCGCCGGCCGGTTCGTGCAGGGCCTGGGGGCCGGCTTCGTGAGCGCCCAGGTGCTCGGAGTGATCCAGGATCTGTACCACGGTGCCGCGCGCATCCGCGCGTTCGTCGCCTACACGGCCGCCGGCGCCGTCGCGGGACTGACCGGACCGCTCGTCGCCGGCCTCGTGCTGACCCTCGCCCCGGCCGACGCGGCGTGGCGGCTGATCCTGCTCGCACCGCTTCCGCTCACCGGCTTCGCGATCGTGCTCGCCCTCCGCGGGCTCCCGCGCACGGATGTGAGCCGGCCCCGAGTGACTCTCGACCTCCCCGGCATCGCGATCCTCGGCGCGATCGTGGTGCTGCTGATGCTCCCGGTCATCGAGCCGGGCATGCAGGGGACTCCGCAGCTCGTCGTGCTCGCAGCATCCGGAACCCTGCTGGTCGTCCTGATCATGTGGGAGCGCGCATACGTGCGCCGAGGGAAGCTGGCACTCTTCACGCCGGTGCTCGTGCGGTCGCGGGGGTTCGTCGCGGGCAACCTCGTCGCCCTGCTGTGGTTCGGGGCGCTGCTCGCCCAGGGCAGCGTGCTGACGCTGTACCTTCTGCAGACCACCGGCGCGCCCGCGATCGTGATCGCCGCCGTCTTCGTTCCGGGGGCACTGGGACGTCTCGCCGTCTCGCTCGTGAGCCGGCAGCTCTTCGCGCGGTGGGGGATCGCGGTGCTCATCGGAGGTCTCGCGACCGAGGCGGTGCTGACGGCCGGGCTCGCCGCATCCGTCACTGTTCTCAGCACTGCGGCGGTGCTCGTGATGGTGGCCGTCGTCAACTTCGTCCTCGGGATCGCGGGAGGTCTGGTCGAGCCGCCACTGCGGACCGTGACGCTCTCGCACGCGACGCCGGCGCTGCACGGGGTTGCGGCATCGTTCTTGCAGCTGACGCAGCGGCTGTCGGCCACGTATGTCGTGGCTCTCGCGTCCGGGATCCTGCTCGGCGCTGCGGGAGCGCCGACCGCGGAATCGCTGCAGAGCGCGCTCGCGCTGTGCGCGGCGGGAGTCGCGATCTCGGCGGTCATCGCGTTCGATCCGTCGCTTCGTCGGGCCGCGGTCGCGTTACGGGGTGTTGCCGCCGAGGCGGTGCCGGCGGGTGCAGGCAGGCGAGAATGGCGCGGTGCCAGAGACGACTGCCGTGTGGACCATCGAGACCGTGACGTGGGATGACACCCGCGCGATCGCCCTTCGCGCGGCGATGGATGCCGAGATCAGCCCGCGCTACCACGACAAGCTCGAGGGAATCAGCGACGAGGAGGCAGCGCGTCTCGGAGCTGCTCTCGCCATCGACCCGCGCACGATCACCGCCACTGTCATCGCATTGGATGCCGAGGGCAGGGCGGTCGGACACGCGGCGCTGCGGGATCTCGGCGAGGTGCTCTCGGCATCGCCGTATGCCGGCTCGCTCGAGGTGAAGCGCGTCTATGTCGCACCGGAGGCGCGGGGAACGGGGCTCAGCCGCGCCTTGATGGCGGAGCTCGAGCGCATCGCGGCCGTTGCCGGGGTCGGACGTCTCATCCTGCAGACCGGCGACAGGCAGCCGGAGGCCGTCGGGCTCTACGAGAGGATCGGCTACACCCGGATTCCGATCTATCCGCCGTACCTCGCGATCGCGTTCTCGAACTGCTTCGAGAAGAACGTCGCGGCGTGACCGGAGCTCTTTCGCTCGATGCCGAGGTCGTCGTCATCGGAGCGGGCGTCATGGGCGCCGCGACAGCGTGGCAGCTCGCTCGCCGCGGGGTCGATGTGGTGCTGGTGGAGCGCTTCTCGATCGGGCACAAGCACGGCGCCTCGCACGGCGCTTCGCGCAACTTCAATCTCAGCTACGAGGACGAGCGGCATCTGGGCTGGCTGCGCGAGGCCTCAGTGCTCTGGCGCGAGCTCGAGGCCGAGATCGGCGAGGACGTCCTCACGACGACCGGGATCGTGAACCACGGCCCGGGCCGTGACTTCGCACGGGTCGCGGCCGCGGTGTCGGCCGGAGGCTTCGATACCGAGCTCCTCGACCCGGCCGAGGCGTCGTCGCGCTGGCCCGGATTCCGCTTCGCCGGCGAGGTGCTGCACACGCCGCAAGCCGGGCGCCTCCACGCCGATCGTGCCGTCGCGGGGTTCGCGGCTGCTGCCGAGGCGCGGGGAGCGCGGGTCGTGCAGCAGACCGCTGTGGTCGGCGGAGCGGTCGGTGATGACTCCGTCGAGGTGCGAGTGCACGATGAAGGCGGGGGCGAGGGCGTGATTCGCGCACGGCGAGCCGTCGTGACCTCCGGAGCGTGGACGCGCGACATCCTTTCGGTCTTGGGTGCGTCCTTCGGGGGGCCGGGGGTTGCAGGACTGCCGCCGCTGCGCGTGACGCAGGAGCAGCCCGCCTTCTTCAGCCCGCTCGACGGCATCGAGGACTGGCCCGGCTTCAACCATGCGCCGTCCCCCGACGACCCCGCGACCGCCTGGTTCCGCAGCGGCGTGTACGGCATGGGCTCGCCGGGCGAGGGAATCAAGGCGGGGTGGCACGGCGTGGGTCCCGAGACGCATCCCGATCGCCGCACCTACGAACCAGACCCGGTGCTGTCGGCGTTGATCCGACGGTATGCCGACGAGTGGCTTCCGGGAGTGGATCCCTCGACCATGCGCGAGATCACCTGCACGTACACATCGACTCCCGACTCGGCGTTCTTCCTCGAGCGCGTCGGACCCGTGGCCGTGGGAGCGGGGTTCTCCGGGCACGGCTTCAAGTTCGCTCCCGTCATCGGGCGGATCCTCGCGGACCTCGTGGAGGCGGCGCGCTGAGGGTGGACTGACGCCAGCGGGTGTGACGACGTCGAGCATGTCCTCGAGACTGGGTGAGTGAGGACGCGGACGCACGATGAAGCGGACCCCGCGAGGCGCTTCGCCGTGTCCAGATCGATAGGGCCGTACCCTTCCCACGTCGCCTGTTCGTCCGACAAGCCGAGCAGCGACATCACAGGAATCGTGACTGCCGCCCAGGTGCGAACCGGTGAGCCCGTTGCGACTGCCGAGCGCTGGGTCGCGGCATCCGTCCATGTCTGAGCTGGAGTTGCCTGCTCAGCCAGGGCCGCGAGCTCTTCATGCGTGCACTTCACCGTCACGAGTGGGGGGAAACGGTGCTTGCGCGGCGTCTTCGTCGGTGCGGCCGCGCAGACCCGAGGGGATCTGCGATTCCGAGGAGGAATTCAGCGGGAACGACCCTCGGAATTGCAGATCTCCTCGCAATTGCGCCTCTGTCGGGGCGCTCAAGACGTTCGAAGCATGAGGCAAGACACCGTGTGCGCCCCGCTCGTCGACTCCTCACGCTTGCCGGCCGAGGACCGGACGAGTCCGCAGGTCAGGCGATGTCGAGACCGAAGGTCAGCAGGTCGATCCACCGGCCCGGCTCCACCTCGATGCGCTTCTCGCGCTCGGGGAGGCGACGGAAGCCGATCTTCGCGTAGAGCGCGTGAGCGCCGAGCATCTGCGGTCCGCTGTTCATGACGACACGGTGCGATCCGCGTTCCCCCGCGAGTGCGATCACGTGTCGGGTGAGGGCCTCGCCGATGCCGCGTCCCCGGCCTGCGGGTGCGACTGCGAGCTGCCGGAAGTCGGTCTCTCCAGGTTCGGCGACGGGTGACAGCGGGCGCCCCGCGGGTGCGACCCAGACGGTGCCGAGGATCGTGTCATCGGAGTCGACGGCCACCCACACGTCTCCATCGTTGACCCGGCCGGCTACATCGCGAAGGGATTCCAGGTATGACTCGGAAAGGTCGCCGTAGCTCGCGGAATACGCGTCGGCGGTCACGCGGCCCGCCTCTTCATGCTCCTCAGGCCGGACGAGGCGGATGGTGAGGGTTGCGCTCTCGGGCGACTGAACACTCGCGGTCATGCGAAGACCACCTGCGTGCCGACACCGGACTCCGTGTTCGCTCCAGGCTCTGCGTCAGCTCGAGACTCCGATTTCGCTCCAGGATCTGCGTTCGCTCCAACCTCGGCTTTCGCTGCAGAGTCAGCGTTCGCACCAAACCGCGCACCGGCACCCCCCGCACCAACCGCACTCCGCGCCTCGAGCCCCCAGGCCGCGGCCAGCAATTCGTACGAGCGCTCTCGGTCTGCAGGGTCGTGCGTGATGCTCGTGATGAGCAGTTCGTCGGCTCCGGTCACGCGGCGGAGCGTCTCGAGGCGGTCCGCGACGACGTCGGCGCTGCCCGTGATCTGCGTCGCGACACGATCGCGCACGACCTCGAGGGCCGCGTGATCGAGGGGATTCGCGAGCGCGCGCTCGGGGCTGGGGAAGGGGATGGCGCCCTGACCGGCGCGGATGCTGTGCACCCAGCGAGGGTAGCCCGCGGTGAGTCGAATCGCCTCGTCGCTCGAATCGGCCGCGAGGACATCGACCGAGACGACCACGTAGGGCTCGTCCAGCACACCGGGCCGGAAGGCCGAGCGGTACGCCTCGACGGCCTCGAGCACGAACGTGGGAGCGACATGGTAGTTCGCGCCGAACGGCAGTCCGAGGCGCCCGGCGAGCTCGGCGCTGGGTCCGGCGGTGCTGCCGTGCAGCCAGACCTGGATGTCCTGCCCCTCGGCGGGAGTGGCGTGAATCGGAACGCCTTCAGGGGCGGTGTACGAGCCGTCGATCAGCGCGAGGATGTCGAGCACGTCCTGCTCGAAGCGGTCGGCGTCACCGGCCGTCCGACCGAGGAGTCGCGCCTGCGCGATGAAGCGCGCGGGGTCGGGGGCGAACGTGTGCGTGGCGGGAAGCAGAAGTCCATCGACGACGCGCTCGTCCCGTACCGGCGGGCGAGGGGGACCAGCGGCGACACCCGTCGATCCCGAGCGTCCGATGCCGAGATCGAACCGTCCGGGATGCAGCGCCGCCACCACGCCGGCCGCCTCGACGACCTGCAGGGGAGAGTAGTTGCCGATGATCGTCGCCGCGGTCCCGATGCGGATCTCTGAGGTGGCCGCAGCGATCGCCGCGAGCAGGACGTGCGGCGCTGCCCCGGCAACGCCCGGGTTCAGGTGATGCTCGGCGAGCCAGTAGCGGCTGAAGCCCAGCTCTTCGGAGCGACGGGCGAGCGCGATGCTGGCGCGAAGTCCGTCGGCCGGCGTCTGGCCCTCACCGAAGGGGGAGAGGTCGAGCACCGAGAGGGGTGTCGTGGTCATCGGAAGCTCCTCGGAGGGACGTGAAGGAACGGGAAACGACAGCGGGCGGAGCCTGGAGAGGCTCCGCCCGCCGGGGGATCGTCAGGACTTGGGGAGACCCGCCGGGTTGACCTCGGACGCGTCGAGCGCCTCGGAGTCGAGCCCCCAGAACTCGAGCAGCTTCGTGTACGTCCCGTCCTCGATGATCGAGTTGAGGACGATCGACACCGGCTCGATCAGGCCGTTGCCCTTCTTGGTGCCGGCGGCGATGTCGGCCGTGAGGGGCCATCCGCCCGACACGATGCCGACGAGCTTCGTCTCGCCCGTCTCGAGCGCCGCCCAGGCCGAGGTCGCGTTCGGACCGAAGGTGGCGTCGACGCGCCCGGACTGGAGAGCCAGCGTCGCGGCGGCGTTGTCGTCGTAGTACTGCAGCTCGGCCGGGGCCTTGCCCGCGTCTTCGAGCTCCTTGTTCCACGCCAGCAGCACCTGCTCCTGGTTGGTGCCCGAGCCGACGACGATCTTCAGACCCGAGATGTCAGCCGCTTCGGTGATCGAGTCGATCTTGCTGTCGGACTTCACGTAGAAGCCGAGCAGATCCTTCCGGTAGCTCGCGAAGTCGTACAGCTCCTTGCGCTCTTCGGTCACGGTGACGTTGGAGGTGATGAGGTCGTACTTGCCGGACTGGATGCCGAGCGGCCAGTCCGCCCACGCGACGACCTGCGGGTTGTACTCCAGCCCGAGGCCTTCGGCGATGAGCGAACCGAGGTTCGGCTCGGTGCCGGCCACGTCGGCCGGGGCAGACGTGCCTTCGGGCTGGTAGCTCAGCGGCGGCACGAAGGCGCCGATCGCGACGGTGAGCTTGCCGGCCTGCGCCGGGGTGAAGCCGCTCGCCGCGAGGGCATCGACGGCCTCGGGCACCGGGTCGATGTGGAACCAGGTGATCTCATCGGTCGCCGTGTTGGCGGTGTCATCCGCGGGCTCGGCGGCGGCAGCCGCATCGCCGCGCGGCTGGTTGCCGTTGTTGATGCTGACGGCGGTGAACACACCTCCGACGATGGCGACGAGCGCGATCGCGCCTGCCCCGATCGCGATTCCCTGCTTCTTGCTGATGCTGGCCATGGTGCTGTGTCTCTCTTCTTTCGGGATGCCAAGTGCCGGAGCGGTGCTCAGGCCAGGACTTTTGCGAGGAACTCCCGCGTGCGCGGGTGCTCCGGGTTGATCAGGACCTGCTCGGGCGGTCCGACTTCGAGGATTCGACCGCCGTCGACGAAGACGATCCGGTCGGCGACTTCACGGGCGAAGCCGATCTCGTGCGTGACGATGAGGAGCGTCGTGCCGCTGCGGGCGAGGTCGCGGATGACGTCGAGCACTTCGCCGACCAGCTCCGGGTCCAGTGCGCTGGTCGGCTCGTCGAAGAGCAGCACCTTGGGGCTGAGGGCGAGCGCGCGAGCGATCGCGACGCGCTGCTGCTGGCCGCCGGAGAGCTGGCGCGGGTAGTGGTCGGACTTGTCGGCCAGCCCCACCCGCTCGAGCAGGCTCGCGGCGAGGTCGCGCGCGGCATCCTTCTGGAGAATGCCGGTCGCGACCGGGGCCTCGATGATGTTCTCGATCGCGGTGAGGTGCGGGAACAGGTTGAAGTTCTGGAAGACGATGCCCACCTGCGTGCGCCGCTTCAGGATCTCCTTCTCGCGCAGCTCGTAGAGCTTCTCGCCCCGGCGCTCGTAGCCGATGAACTGGCCGTCGAGCGTGACCGAGCCGCGGTCGACGGACTCGAGGTGGTTGATGGTGCGCAGCAGCGTCGACTTGCCCGAGCCGCTGGGTCCGAGGATCGCGACGACCTCGCCCGGCTGAACGGTGAGATCGATGCCGGACAGCACTTCGAGGCCGCCGTAGCTCTTGTGCACGTTGTGGATCTCGACGAGGCCGCGCGTCGCGGCAGGGCTCGCGGCAGGGCTCGCGGCAGGGCTCGAAGCAGGGCTTGAAGCGGGGTTCACGGCAGGGCCGGCGGCCGGGGTGATGGTGCTCATCGGTTCTCCTCGGGGGTGCGGATGCCGGCATCCGTCGTTGCATCGAAAGGGACGGCGGAGGTGCTGTCAGCGGCAGGACCGGGTGCGGAGGGCGTGTCGTCGCCGAGTCGCGCCCACTGCACCGAAGCCCAGCCGCGGAAGCGCTGGAAGGGAGTGGGGGGCAGCACCCGCACCGAACCCCGGGCGTAGTGCCGCTCGATGTAGTACTGGCCGATGCTCAGGATCGTGGTGATGAGCGTGTACCAGACGACCGCGACCAGCAGCAGCGGGATGACGCGGCTGTTGCGGTTGTAGATCACCTGGACGGCGTAGAAGACCTCGGGGATCGCGATGACGAAGACGACCGATGCGCCCTTGACGAGCCCGATGATCTCGTTGGTGGCGTTCGGGACGATGGAGCGCATCGCCTGCGGCAGGATGATGCGGAACAGGCGCTTGTGAGACGGGATGCCGAGGGCCGCGGCCGCTTCGGACTGCCCCTGGTCGACCGACAGCAGGCCGCCGCGGATGATCTCAGCCGAATAGGCGGCCTGGTGGAGGCCGAGACCCAGGATCGCCGCGGCGAAAGCGCTGATCAGGTTGACGGTGGGGAACTCGACGATCCAGAAGTCCGTGGTGAAGGGGGTGCCGAGACCCAGCGTCGGGTAGAGGTAGCCGAGGTTGTACCAGACGATGATCTGCACCACGAGCGGCACCGAGCGGAAGAACCAGATGTACGACCACGAGGCGGCACGCAGCAGCGGCGACTTCGAGAGGCGCCCGAGCGCGATCACCGTGCCGAGGGTGAAGCCGATGATCGCCGAGATGGCCGTGAGAGACAGCGTGTAGCCGATGCCGATCAGCACCGGCTCAGCGAAGAAGTAGTGCGCGAAGACGTCCCACTCGTAGTTGGCGTTGGTGATCACCGACCAGACGAACTGCGCGACCAGGAACAGCACGATGGCGCCGAGCGTCCAGCGGAACCAGTGGCGCGTGTGCACGACGGGGAACGATCCCAGGTCGACCCGGTCGCTTCCGCCGGAGGAGCGCCCCTGTCGCGCCGGTCGGGAGGCCGTCGGCGAGCGGCGGCTCAACCGTGCGGATGCGGTCATCTGCGGTGGTGGTCATGGCGATCCCTCGGGTCGTGGTCGCGGCCGATCGGGCCGACGTCCGTTCACGCTAGGGCGGCGCCGCACTCGGCGTCGGGGAGCCGCACACACGGGGTAAAGATGCGTCGCACGAGGTAACACGACGCAAGGATCTGTCGTCAGGTTGCGGGATGTTTCGGGGCCGGATGCAGCACACCCGGGCACGCCCCGACAATCGTGGTATGCCCCACTTGATCACTCCCGGCGAGATCGTCTCCGCTCGCGACTCGGGCCGGCGCGTGCGCCTGCTCGACGTGCGCTGGCGCCTCGACGCGCCTGAGGGGCGGCCGGAGTACATCGACGGCCACCTGCCGGACGCCGTGTACGTCGACCTCGAGCGGGAGCTCGCCCGTCCTGGATATCCCGAAGAGGGCCGGTATCCGCTGCCGACTCTCCACGACCTCGAGAGGGCGCTGCGCCGCTGGGGTGTCGACGACGGCGATCTCGTCGTGGCCTACGACGACAACCATTCCGTCGCCGCGGCTCGCGTGTGGTGGCTGCTGCGTCGGCGTGGGGTCGACATCCGGGTGCTCGATGGCGGCATCCGCGCCTGGGTCCGCGCCGGCAACGTGCTCGAGCGCGGGGACCATGCACCCGCGCCGGGCAACGCCACGCTGCGGGATGCCGACCTCGGCATCGCGACGATCGACGACGCGGCACGGGCGCATGTCGACGGCTATCTCGTCGACGTCCGCGCTCCCGAGCACTACCGCGGTCTCACCGGAACGCTCGACCCGGTCGCCGGCCACATCCCCGGGGCATTGAACATCCCGGTCGTGACGCACATCGCGCGCGACGGAGCGCTGACCTCGCCGGACGAGATCCGGGCGAGCCTCGCCGCCCGAGGCGTCGACCCGCATCTGCCCATCACCCTCTACTGCGGTGCCGGGATCAGCTCTGCCCACACGGCGCTGGCCCTCACGCAGATCGGCGTCGAGGCGACCATCTTCACCGGCTCATGGAGCCAGTGGGCGCGCTCGAACCGTTCCGTGGCCGTCGGCCCGACCCCGTCGGACCTGCTCGCGCACGTGTAGTCCCGCGAGGCTCAGAGGAGCGCGAGACTCAGACCGGCTCCGCCCCCGCGGGCGCAGCGACCGCTCTCGCGGGGCGGGCACGCACGAGCCACAGCACATCCCGTCCGAACGATTCGAGCAGCATCCCGAAAGCCGTGAGCGTGACGGCGAACGACACCCACTCCGGGAAGAGTCCGGATGCCGCTGCCACCAGGGCGATTCCCGCACACGCGGTGACCACCTTGCGCCAGTACCGAGGGGGGAGGGTCGCACGCATCCAGGGCAGCACCCAGCCGGCGGCGATGAACAGGTAGCGGAGCGCGCCGATGAGGATGACCCACCACCCCACGTCCTGCGCGACGTAGACGCCGAGGACGAGCAGCACGTAGGCATCGACCTCCATGTCGAAGCGCGCGCCCAGTTCGCTTTCGGAGTGGGTGCGCCGGGCGACCCAGCCGTCGACCGCGTCCAGCGCCAGGGCTGGAATCGCCAGGCCGATGAGCAGCGGCACGGGGATCGGAGCGACGAAGGAGGTCGCGACGAGCGCCGTCACCCCTCCCGACGAGTGACGATCGGGCGGCGGTCACCGCGTTCGCCCATCCGAAGTGCGGCATCCCGCTGCGGCGCAACCCCCTCGCGAGGAGCACGTTCGACACGACAAGGTAGGCCATGCCGGCGACCCACCCGAGAGGGGACAGATGCGCGTACCCGGACACCACGATGAGCACCGCGACGCCGCCGGCGACCGCGATCATCGGTGCGAACTGAACCTTCGTCATCGTTCCGACCGTTCTCCCCTCGTGCATACAAGTGATTACACGGTGCACGGGGATCAGGGAGTTCACTTGCGGATCGGATCGAAATGAGGCAGGCGACGTCATTCTGGGTGGAGGATCCCGGCTCGGGCCGGCTCCGGACCGAGGATCTGGCTGCGCCCGCGGCCGGCGAAGTCCTCGTGCGGACGCTCTACACGGGCATCAGCCGCGGCACCGAATCCCTGGTCTACCGAGGGGAGGTGCCCGAGGGCGAGCGCGACCGCATGCGTGCGCCCTTCCAGGCCGGGGACTTCCCCGCTCCGGTCAAGTACGGCTACCTCAACGTCGGCGTGGTCGAGTCTGGTGATCCCGAGCTCGAGGGCTCGACGGTGTTCACGCTGTTCCCGCACCAGTCGGCGTTCGTGGTGCCCGCCTCGGCCGTGACCGTCGTGCCGGCGGCGGTTCCCGCGCGCCGAGCCGTGCTGGCGGGCGCCGTCGAGACCGCGATCAACATCCTCTGGGATGCCGCGCCCCTCGTCGGCGACCGGGTGACCGTCGTCGGCGCGGGGATGATCGGATGCTCCGTCGCGCGCGCTAGCCGCCGGCATCCCGGGCATCGATGTCACGGTCGTCGACGTCGACGGCGCCAAGGCCGAGGTCTGCGAACGCCTCGGGGTGCCCTTCGCATCCCCGGACGATGCTCCGCGCGAGCGCGACATCATCATCGACACCAGCGGATCGGATGCCGGGCTGCAGCTCGCGATCGACTCCGCGAGGATCGAGGGCGAGATCATCGAGGCCAGCTGGTTCGGAGACCGCGAGGTGCGGATCGAGCCTCGGCGGCGCGTTCCACTCGCGGCGACTTCGGATCCGCTCGAGCCAGGTGGGCATGGTCGCCCCTCGCCGGCGCGCCGCCCGCACGAACGCCGACCGGCTGCGGCTCGCCCTCGAACTGCTGCGCGACCCCGCGTTCGACGCCCTGCTCACCGGCGAGTCGTCGTGGCGCGAGCTGCCCGCGGCGATGGCCGCGGTGGCAGACGGATCTCTGCCGGGACTGTGCCACACGATCGACTGGAGCGACGACGCATGACCTACTCCCTCACGGTGCGCGACCACATCATGGTGGCCCACAGCTTCACGGGCGAGATGTTCGGTCCCGCCCAGCGGCTGCACGGGGCGACGTTCGTCGTCGACGCCACGTTCCGCGCCCGCGAGCTGGACGCCGACGGGGTCGTGGTCGACATCGGGCGCGCGAGCGAGGCCCTGCGCGGCATCCTGTCGGGCCTGTCGTATCGCAACCTCGACGACGAGCCCGACTTCCGCGGCGTCAACACGACCACCGAGCGGCTGTGCAGCGTGATCGCCGACCGGCTCGTCGCGGCTCTGCACGACGGCGGGCTCGGAGAGGCGGCGCTGTCGGGCATCGTCGTCACGCTGCACGAGTCGCACATCGCCTGGGCCTCGTACGAGGTGGAGCTGTGAGCGCCCCAGGCTCGGTTCGGGACGCCCGCTCGGTGGCCCACACGCCGGCGACCCGCACCCTGCGCTTCATCGTGCCGGAGGGCATCGAGGATCCCATGCGCGTGAGCGGAGGCAACGTCTACGACGTGCGCGTGCGCGACGCTCTCGCAGAGCTCGGCTGGCGGGTGGAGCAGGATGAAGTGCCGCCGGATGCCGCGGCCTCGGCTCTCGCGGCGGTCGCCGACGACGGACTCGTCCTGATCGACGGGCTGGTCGCCGGGCGCTCAGCGGACGCGGTCGTCGCCGAGAGCGGTCGCCTGCGCGTGGTCGTGCTCGCGCACATGGTGTCGGAGGCGTTCCCGGACGCGGATCCGACGGCGGCCGAGGGGGAGCGCCGCGCGCTGGGCGCCGCTCGACTCATCGTCGCGACCAGCGACTGGACCCGCACGCAGCTGGTGTCGCGAGGAATCGCGCCGGCCGATCGCATCCGCGTCGCCAGGCCGGGAACGGATGCCGCTCCCACCGCCGCACGGCACAGCACGAGGCGGTGCCCTGCTCTGCGTGGGCGTCGTCGCACCGCACAAGGGTCAGGACGTGCTGATCGAGGCGCTCGCCGGCCTGCGCGGGCGTCCGGACTGGACGTGCACGATCGCCGGTGCGACCGATGCCGGGACCGGCGGGTCTCGGTTCGCGGATGAGGTCGCCCGTCGCGCGGAGGAGGCCGGGATCGGCGACCGAGTGCGGCTGACGGGCGTGCTCACGGGCCCGGCGCTGGAAGCGGCGTACCGCGGCGCCGACCTTCTCGTCGCCCCGTCTCGCGTCGAGGCGTACGGCATCGCGGTCGCGGATGCGCTGGGTCGCGGCATCCCGGTGCTCGCCAGTGATGTCGGCGGCATCTCGGAGGCTGTCGGGTCCAGCAGCGGGAGCGATCCTGGTGCCGCCGGACGACCCGGTCGCGCTCGGCGCGGCCCTCGGGCGCTGGATCGACGATGCGGCGTTCCGCTCCGAGCTCACCCGGGCGGCGCGCCGGGGTACGCCGGTCCGGCACGCCTGGCACGACACGGCGGCCGAGGTCGCCCGCGCACTCGAGGAGGTGGCGGCATGACGGATGTGATCCTGGTTTCGACCGACTGGCTCGCGTTGCGGGAGGATGCCGACGGTCGTTCGCGGTCGCGGCGCCTTGCACGTGCGGCGGGACGCCGGCTGGAGGAGCCGCTCGTCGTGCACGACCTCGGCAGCGGAACCGGCTCGATGATGCGCTGGCTCGCGCCCCTGCTGCCCGGGCGCCAGACGTGGGTGCTCCACGACTGGAACGCCGACCTGCTCGAGGCCGCGGCATCCCGGCCCGGCATCGACGGGCGCGGCGATCCGGTGCAGGTGACCACCAGCGTCGAGCACTTCGAGCATCTGCGCCCCGACCACCTGGCCGGAGCATCGCTCGTGACCGCGTCCGCGCTGCTCGACGTCCTCACGCAGGACGAGGTCGAGGCGATCGTCGCCGCCTGCGTCGCGGCGGGCGCCCCCGCGTTCATGAGCCTCTCCGTCATCGGACGGGTGCGGATCGAACCGGCCGACCCCGGAGACCGCGTGTTCCAGGCGGCCTTCAACGACCATCAGCGACGGGTCGAGGACGGCCGGCGCCTGCTCGGGCCGGATGCCGTGGCCTCGGCCGTCGACGCGTTCCAGCGGGCGGGGTGGTCCACCAGGGTCGCCGGTTCGGGCTGGCGCCTCGGCGCCGCAGACCGCGCCCTCGCCGCCGAGTGGCTCGAAGGCTGGGTGGGTGCCGCAGTCCAGCAGCGGCCCGCGCTCGCCGAGTGGGGCGAGGAGTACCTCGTGACGCGCCGGCGACAGCTCGCCGCGGGTCAGCTGCACGCCGTCATCCATCACGCCGACCTGCTCGCCTTCCCGCAGTGAACGCGCTGAGCACGGCGTGCCGCGGAACGCAGCGGGAGTCGGCGGCACCGGTGGCGCAGCCCGCCGACGGACGCCCCTGCTTCTGCGGTGTCGGGCCGTGCTGTGGTCGCCGCGTGGTCGGGCCGGGCTCAACGCCGCCGCGGGTCTCGCGATCCTCGCCGGAATCGTCGCCATCGCGGGCGGTGAGCCGTTCGTCCGCGGTCTGGCATCGGTGACCCCGGGTGCCATCGCCGCCGCCGCGACGCTGACGGCGATCGCGACGTGGGCGGCCGCCTGGCGCTGGCGGCTCGTCGCTGCGGGTCTCGGGCGTGCCGCTCCGGCAGTCCGGCGCCGTCGCCGCCTACTACCGGTCGCAGTTCCTCAACACGGTGCTGCCCGGCGGCGTGATGGGCGATGTGCACCGCGCGCTCGCCCATGGCGCCGAGGAGGCGCGCATTCCGGATGCCTCGCGCGCGGTCGTGTCGGAGCGCGCGGCCGGGCAGGCGGTGCAGCTGGTGCTCGCGGCGGTCGTGCTCACCGGTCTGGGCGTGTCGGCGTATTCGAGCGCCATCGACGGCGTGCTGCTCGCGATCCTCGCCGGCTGCGCGGCCGCGGCACTCGTCGTCGCGTGCAGCCGCCGCGTCCGCCGGCTCATCGCGCGGGAGCTCACCCGGGGCGGCGCGGCGTTCGCTCCGCGCGGCACGGTCGTGCGCGTCGTCGTCGCGTCGGTGCTCGTCGTCTCGTGCCACGTCGCGACGTTCGTCGTCGCGTGCTTCGCGGTGGGCATCGAGGCCTCCCCGCCGCGCGTCGTCGCAGTGTCGATCGTCGTCGTGCTGGCAGCATCCCTTCCCTTCGCCGTCGGAGGCTGGGGACCACGCGAGGGTGCCGCGGCGTGGGCGTTCGGCGTCGTCGGCCTCGGAGCGGCGGACGGGATCGCGGCCTCGACGGCCTATGGCGTGCTCGCTATGATCGCGCTCGACTCCCGGAGCCGTGGTCATCGGCGCGTCGGCGCTGCGGCGCCGGCGTGCCCTGGCCGCCCCAGACCCCGTCACCCTCGCCGCACGAGAGGAGCCGACGATATGACCAGGCCATACGTCACCCTGAGCTGCGCGATGTCGATCGACGGCTACCTGGACAGCGCCGACCCGCACAAGCTCGCCGATGTCGAACAGCGCGGACTTCGACCGCGTCGACCAGCTGCGCGCCGACAGCGACGCCATCCTCGTGGGCGCCTCCACCGTCCGCCGCGACGACCCGCGGCTGCTCGTGCGCAGCGCGGAGCGGCGGCGGCTGCGCGCTGCGGCGGGGCTCGCCGAATCTCCCGCGAAGGTCACGGTGACAGCATCCGGCGACATCTCGCCCGACGCCGCGTTCTTCCGCGAAGGGGATGCCGAGAAGATCGTCTACTGCCCGCGCGCGGTCGAGCACGCGCTCGCCGCGAAGCTGGGCGATGCGGCCACGGTCGTCGGTCTGGACGGCGACGAGATCGCGATGTGCGACGTCGTGCTCGACCTCGAGCTGCGCGGCATCAAGCGGCTGATGGTCGAGGGCGGCGGGCACGTGCACACGCAGTTCCTGACCGACCAGCTCGCCGACGAGCTGCAGCTCGTCGTGGCTCCCTTCTTCGTGGGAGAGTCGCGGGCGCCCCGCTTCGTCGAGTCCGGCCACTTCCCCTGGACCGTGAAGCACCGCGCGACCCTCGCCGAGACACGGCAGATCGGGGACGTCGTGCTGCTGCGCTACGCGCTGTCGGACCGTTTCGACCCGTCCGCGTGCCCCGCCGCGGCCGCCGCGGGCGCCGCTCACGTCTCTGCAGTCGAGCAGCGCGATCTGAGGCCCGCGCGCCTTCCCTGAACCGCGGAGCCCGCCGTGTCGTGATCTCGACATGGATTCCTACACGATCGCGGGTCTGCCGCTCCATGTGCTCCTCGTGCACGCCGTCGTCGTGCTCACGCCGCTGACGGCGCTCGCGCTGCTGTTGCACGCCTTCTGGCCGACGGCCGCCCGCCGCCTCGGCATCGTGACGCCGCTCGCCGCGCTCCTCGTGCTCGTCCTGGTGCCCATCACGACGAACGCGGGCGGGGCGCTGCGCGATGCGGTGGTGATCACCGACGCCGTCGAGCGCCATGCCGAACTCGGCGGCACCCTTCTCCCCTGGGCGATCGGGCTCTTCGTCATGTCCACCGCCGTGTGGCTGTGGGGGCGCACCGGCACGCCCTCGCGTGGCCGGTGGGGCGCGTTCTCCGGCAGAGGATGGGCCGAGAAGCGGATGCCGCGCGGCGGCGTCGTCGCGATCGACATCGTGCTGAAGGTGCTCGCCGTCGTCGTGGCGGTCGGGATCATCATCGACGTCATCCTCATCGGCGATGCGGGCGCCCGAGCCGTGTGGAGTTCCGTGGTCTCGGGTTGAACGGCCGGGCGCGCCGACACCCGGTCGGGTCAGTCGGCGCCGTTCCGCGCGCTGCGGCGCTCGACGAGCAGCGTGTCGCGCCACATTGCCGGCATGCTCGCCCAGAGCCGAACGGGCGATGCGCTCGCGGCGTCCGACCACCCGGAAGCCGGCCGCCTCGTGGAGGGCCAGGCTCGCGCGGTTCTCGGGGAAGATGCTCGACTGGATCGTCCAGTAGCCCGCCTCGTCCGCGGCTTCGACGAACGCCGTGAGCAGCATCCGTCCCATCCCGCGCCCGCGTGCGTCGCGGTGCAGATAGACCGAGTGCTCGATGACGCCGCGATAGGCGGCGCGGGTCGAGACGAGGGATGCCGCGGCCCAGCCGAGCACCCGACCATCGTCGTCCTCGGCGACCAGGCGCGGTGAGGGGACCTTGCCGGCGTCGAACGCCTCCCACGATGGGGTGCTCGTCTCGAACGTCGCCTCACCGTCCTCGATGCCGTGCCGGTAGGCCTCCTCGACGGCCGGCCAGTCCGCGTTGCGAAGGTCGCGGATGCGCGGCATCAGCAGCAGCCGCCATCCGCCGTGGAGCACACTCCCGTCGCGGGAAGCACCAGCTGGATGCTCGACGCGCCGGCGGCATCGCCCGCGAGCCACGCGACGACCGATCGCACCTGCTCATAGCCGGTCGCGAGGAGGAACGTCGGAGCCCGACCGTAGGACTTCATGCCGACGATGAAGAAGCCCGGTTCCGGATGCGTCAGCTCTCGGAAGCCGTGCGGCTCGACGGTGCCACACGAGTGGACGTTGGGGTCGATCAGCGGCGCCAGGCGCTTGGGGGCCTCGACGATATCGTCGAGTTCGAGTCGGATCTCGCGCAGCGGCGAAAGGTCGGGCCGGAAGCCCGTCGCGTTGACGACGACGTCGGTCGTGTGCGTCACGAGAGCGCCGCGGCGGTGACCGACGAGGTCGACGTCGTCGCCCCGGCGGCGGGCGCGGACGATCTCGAAGCTGTCGATCACCTCGATCCGTCCTTCGGCGACGGCTGCATCCACCCGACCGCCGAGACGCGCACGGTCGGGGAGCTCGTCGTCGGGAGACGCGGAGACGCGCACCGCCTGCGCGTTGCGGATGAGCCAGGCGACCTTCGTGCCCGGCTCCTCCCGAGCGAGTTCGGCGAGCGCGAGGAGCGTGTTGGCCGCCGAATGCCCCGCGCCCACCACCGTGGTGCGGCGGCCGGCGAAGATGGCCCGATCACGACCGAGCACATCCGGCAGGGCGGGCTGGACACGATCGGCGATGTCGGCGAACCCGAGCAGCTCCAGGCCGTTCGATGACAGCGAGTTGGGGGAGAGGTAGGTGCCCGAGGCGTCGATCACCGCGCGCGCAGCAACGTCTTCGACTCGCCGTCGGCGGTGCGGATGCGCAGTGCGAACGGGGTTGCCGCTCGGCCTCGGGTGCGGGTGCGGTCCATTCCTTCGCGAGAGACCGCGTGGACTGCTGTGCGGGTGCGCAGCCGCGAGGCGATGGGCTCGAGGGCCGCGAGCGGCTCGAGGTACTGCTCGACGAGCTCGATCCCGGTCGGGGCGCGCTCCGGGTCGGGAAGGGTCCAGCCGGTCGCCTCGAGCAGTCGTCGGGCGGCCGGGTCGACGAGGTGCTTCCACGGCGAGAAGAGCCGGGTGTGCCCCCAGGCGCGGACGCTGGCCGCGGCATCCGTTCCCGCCTCGAAGATCGTGAAGTCCATGCCGCGCTCGACGAGGTGCGCCGCCGCGGAGAGGCCCACCGGGCCAGCGCCGACGATGGCGACGGGGAGGGAGGTCAGCCGCGAAGCGGTGCTGACGGGCGGCGTGAGGTCGAGAAGGGTCATGAGGGGTCCTGTTCATCGATGAGGGTCGATACGCAATTCTCACCGGATATATCGATGATTGTCAATATCGACTATCATCAATGTATGAACACCATGCTCGACGTCACGGATGTCTCGACCGGGAGCGCGGGCGCGTGCTGCGCGCCGCTCGTTCGCGAGCCGCTGACGGTCGACGAGGCCGAGCGTCTCGCGCTGACCATGAAGGCGCTGGCGGATCCGGCCCGCTTGCGTCTGCTGTCGATCGTGGCCGCTTCCGCGGGTGCCGAGGCCTGCGTGTGCGACCTCATCGAGCCGGTCGGCCTTTCGCAGCCGACCGTCTCGCACCACCTCAAGGTCTTGACCTCGGCGGGTTTCCTGACGCGCAGCAAGCGGGGCACCTGGGCGTACTACGCGCTCGTCCCCGACGCGCTGGACCGGGTCGCGCAGGTCTTCGCTCCCTGACCGAGAGGGCGGGATGCCGCGCTCAGCGCGTCCGCATGCCGTCGAGCGCGATCGTCACGACGTCGTGAGCGAGGCGCGCGCGGTCGATCGGAGCCTGCCGGCCGGTACCACTCGACGAGCGAGTTGATCATGCCGAACACGAGGCGAGTGGTGACGGCCCCGTCGATGTCTGAGCGCACGAGGCCGGCCGACCTGCGCCTCGGTGACGAGTGCCGTCACGCTGCTGGTCGAACGCGCGCCGTCGTTCGAGGGCGTCGCGCTCGGTGGCGCTGTTGCCGCGCACCCGCAGGAGCAGGGTCACCGAGGGGAGTCGTTCGATGAGCACGTCGACGGCCGCCGCGCAGCACGAAGTCGAGCCGCTCGGCGGGCGTGCCGGTCGTCGCCTCGGGCTCGGTGAGGACGCCTTCGAGCGCGCTCAGGGCGTCGTCCAGCGCCTCTGCGAGCAGCTGCTCCTTGGAGTCGAAGTGGTGGTACAGCGCCGATTTCGTCAGGCCGAGCCGCAGCGCGAGGTCGGCGACCGAGGTCGCGTCGTACCCCTGCTCGTTGAAGAGTCCGACGGCGACCTCGAGGATCTGGCGCGCGGTCGTAGCCGGGCCGGCCGCGGCGGGCGGAGGTCGCGGGCGGGTCCGGCGTCGAGCCGTGGCATCCCCGGGCGCCCGGTCGCGGCTCCGTCGGGCTCCGTCGTGGGCTCCGTCATGGGGTCAGTCTTCCATCCGCGAGGCGCGAATACGCGCGCCCCTTGGCGAGTCGGCTCGCTGTCTGCCATTATTACTGAACGATCGGTTAGATAATTCGGAGAACGCGGAGCGTCAGCCATGGCGGACAGCATCCCGCCCCCTCTGCTCATCGAGCGGCGCAGCGACCGGGTGGTGGCGACGCTCGATCGACCAGCGACCCGCAACGCGATCGATCTCGCGACGGTCGACGAGCTGCACGCGCTGTGCGCCGAGCTGGAGGAGGACGCCGGCGATCCTGATCCTGACGGGGGCTGACGGGGTCTTCGCCTCGGGGGCGGACATCGCGGAGCTGCGCGAGCGGCGGGCGGAGGATGCCCTCCGCGGCATCAACACGCATGCCTTCTCGCGGGTCGCCGCGCTGCCGATGCCCGTCATCGCGGCCGTCGACGGATATGCCCTCGGCGGCGGAGCCGAGCTCGCCTATGCCGCCGACATCCGCATCGGCACTCCCCGGACGCGTCTCGGCAACCCGGAGACGAGCCTCGGGATCATCGCCGCCGCCGGTGCGACGTGGCGTCTTCCGGCGATCGTCGGGCCGGCGCGGGCGGCCGAGCTGCTGCTGACCGGACGGATCCTCGATGCCGACGAGGCGCTCGCGTGGGGACTGCTGTCGTCGCTCCACGAGCCCGACGACCTGCTCGCCGCCGCGCACGCGCATCGCCGACCGCATCGCGGCGAACGACCCGCTCGCCACCCGCCACACCAAGACGGCGCTGCGGGCGGCGCCCGACGCGCATCCAGAGGCTCGAGCTCGAGCTGCAGGCCGAGCTGTTCGACCGGCCCGAGAAGGCCGAGCGCATGACCCGGTTCCTGGAGGGGAGAAGACGATGACGGATGCCGCGCGCCGCGGCCGAAGCGCCGCGCCGGTCTCCCGCGCCGTCGTGGGCGTGCTCGGCGGCGGGGCGCATGGGCGCGGGTATCGCGCACGCGTTCGCGCTCGCCGGCGCCCGGGTCATCGTCGTCGAAGCCGACGAGTCGGCGGCCGAACGCGCGGAGGCCCGCATCGCCGAGAGCCTGACCCGCAGCGTCGAGCTCGGCACGACGGCGCATTCGCTCGAGGACCTCGTGCCGCTCGTGTCGACGGCGACGGATGCCGCCGCCTTCGCCGACTGCGGGCTCGTGGTCGAGGCGGTGCCCGAGGATGCCGAGCTCAAGCGGGCGGCGCTCGGCCAGCGTCGAGCACGCGGTGGCGGCCGACGCTGTGCATCGCCTCGAACACGAGCTCACTGTCGATCGACGGCCTGGCAGTCGGCGCTCGAGCGGCCCGGAGCGGTTCCTCGGGCCTGCACTTCTTCAACCCCGTGCCGGCGTCGCAGCTCGTGGAGATCGTGACGGGGGCCGCGACGTCGCCGGCGCGTGGTCGAGCGCGCGCGGGGATGGGTGGAGGCGCTCGGCAAGACGCCGATCGTCGTCCGCGACGCGCCGGGCTTCGCCTCGAGCCGCCTGGGTGTCGCGCTCGCGCTCGAAGCCATCCGCATGCTCGAGGACGGCGTCGCCTCGGCGGCCGACATCGACACCGCCATGCAGCTGGGGTACCGGCATCCGCGTCGGGCCCCTGCGGACGACCGATCTCGTGGGCCTGGATGTGCGGCTCGCGATCGCCGAGGGGCTGCACGAGCGGCTGGGGGAGCGGTTCGCGCCGCCCGAGCTGCTGCGCCGCATGGTCGCCGAGGGGCGGCTCGGACGCAAGACGCGGCGAGGGGTTCTACGTATGGAGCTGAGCAGGGAGCGGAAGATGACCGGAGTGCTGCCGAGCTATCTGCAGGGCGAGTGGTGGGTGCCCGAGGGCCTCGGCGAGTCGGGCGGTGCCCTGGTGCGCGATCCGTCGACCGGCGAGCCGATCGTCCGGGTCAGCGCCGACGGGGCGGATCTCGACGGTGCCCTGGAGTACGCGCGCACGACGGGCCAGACATCCCTCGGCGCCCTGACCTTCCACCAGCGGGCCGTGCTGCTCAAGGAGTTCGCGCTGGCGCTGACCGACCGCAAGCAGGAGCTCTACGACCTGTCCAAGCGCGCCGGCGCCACGCAGCGCGACGCCCTCGGCGACGTCGACGGCGGCATCGGCGTGCTCTTCACCTACTCGTCGAAGGGGCGGCGCGAGCTGCCGAACACCACCGTCTACCTCGACGGGCCGGTCGAGCCGCTGTCGAAGGACGGCTCGTTCCTCGGCCGCCACGTCTACACGCGACTGCCCGGCGTCGCCGTGCAGATCAACGCCTTCAACTTCCCGGTGTGGGGCGCCCTCGAGAAGTTCGCGCCGGCGTTCCTGGCGGGCGTGCCGAGCCTGGTGAAGCCCGCGACCCCCACGGCGTATCTCGCCGAGGCATGGGTGCGCATCCTCGTCGAGACCGGGCAGCCTGCCCGAAGGCTCGCTGCAGCTCGTGAGCGGCAGCGTGCCGGGACTCTTCGAGCACCTCGGCCTCGGCGACACGGTGAGCTTCACCGGCAGCGCATCGACCGCCGCGCGCCTGCAGGTCGAGGCCGCGCCCGGCGTGCGCTTCACGAGCGAGACCGACTCGATCAACGCCTCGGTGCTGGGTCCCGATGCGGTGCCCGGAACCCCCGAGTTCGAGGCGTACGTCCGGCAGCTCATGGTCGAGCTGACGACGAAGGCGGGGCAGAAGTGCACCGCCATCCGGCGGGCGATCGTCCCGGCGGCATCCGTCGACGCCCTCGTCGAGGCCGTGCGCGACAAGGTCGCCGAACGCGTCGTGATCGGCGACCCGCACGCCGAGGCCGTGACGATGGGACCCCTGGTCTCGCGCGAGCAGCGCGACGAGGTGGTCGCGAGCGTCCGCGCTCTCGAGGCGGCGGGAGGGCGCCTGCTGCTCGGCTCGACGGACGCCCCCGAGGTCGTGCACGCGGACGGATCGACAGGGCCGGCCGGCGACGGCGCGTTCCTCGAGCCGATCCTGGTGGGATTCACGGATGCCGCGGCCCCGGCCGTCCACGAGATCGAGGCCTTCGGCCCCGTCGCCAGCGTCCTGGCGTATCGGACCCTCGACGAGGCGGCGGCGCTCGTCGACCTCGGCGGCGGGTCGCTCGTGACGAGCGTCGCGACGAACGACCCCGACGTCGCCACGGCGCTCATGACCCGGATCGCGGCGTTCAACGGGCGCGTGCTGTTCCTCAGCCGCGACACCGCGCGCTCCTCGACCGGCCACGGCGCACCCGTGCCGCACCTCGTCCACGGCGGTCCCGGGACGGGCGGGCGGCGGCGAGGAGCTCGGCGGCATCCGCGCCGTCCTGCACTACATGCAGCGGACGGCCGTGCAGGGCTCGCCCGAGATGCTCACGGCGCTGACCGGCGTGTGGCACCAGGGGGCCGCCGTGCAGCAGGGGCGGCATCCGTTCCGCAAGTCGCTCGCCGAACTCGAGCTGGGCGATCAGGTGGTCTCGGCCTCGCGCGAGGTGACGCTCGACGACATCGAGACGTTCGCGCGCTTCACCGGCGACACGTTCTACGCGCACATGGACGAGGCGGCCGCCGAGGCCAACCCGTTCTTCCCCGGCCGGGTGGCGCACGGGTACCTCCTCGTGTCGTGGGCGGCCGGTCTCTTCGTCGATCCGGATCCGGGGCCGGTCCTCGCGAACTACGGACTCGAGAACCTGCGGTTCATCACGCCGGTCTCGCCGGGCGACACGATCCGGGTGATCCTCACGGCGAAGCAGATCACCCCGCGCGAGACCGACGAGTACGGCGAAGTGCGGTGGGATGCCGTCATCCTGAACCAGGACGACGCCATCGTGGCGACCTACGACGTGCTGACGCTCGTCGCGAAGCAATTGGCGCCATCGCTGGAGGACGTTCGATGACGGATGCCCCGACCCGGCGCATGATGCAGCGCGACAAGGCGTCGACCGCCCTCGGCATGGTCGTCGAGGTCGATGAGCCCGGCGTCGCCGTCGTCTCGATGGTCGTCCGCGACGACATGACGAACGGCTTCGCGATCACCCACGGCGGGTTCGTCTTCGCTGTCGCCGACACGGCGTTCGCGATCGCGTGCAACGACGACGAGATCGTGACGGTGTCGTCCGGCGCCGACATCTCGTTCCTGAAGCCCACCCGCGCGGGGCAGACGCTCACCGCTCGCGCGGCCGTGCGCTCCGTCGTCGGCCGCTCCGGCATCTGCGATGTCACCGTGACCGACGAGACGGGCGACGTCGTCGCGGAGTTCCGCGGGCGCTCGCTCACGACGGGGCGCCGAGCCGACGGGTGAGGCTTCCCGCGGCATCCGGCCCGCGTTAGAATAACTGAACGATCGATCAGGAATGCGGACGATCGCGGATCGAGGAGGTCGACGATGACCAGCACAGCCGGTTCAGGAGTGCTCGAGGTCGATGACGACGAGGAGCAGCGTGCCTTCGACGCGCTCATCGAGGCCGAGCAGCGCATCGAGCCCCGCGACTGGATGCCCGAGGCGTATCGCAAGACGCTGATCCGGCAGATCTCGCAGCATGCGCACTCCGAGATCATCGGGATGCAGCCCGAGGGCAACTGGATCACGCGGGCGCCGAGCCTCAAGCGCAAGGCGATCCTGATGGCGAAGGTGCAGGATGAGGCCGGCCACGGGCTGTACCTGTACTCCGCCGCGCAGACGCTCGGCATCACCCGCGACGAGATGACGCAGCAGCTGATCGACGGCAAGGCGAAGTACTCGTCGATCTTCAACTACCCGACCCCGACCTGGGCCGACATGGGCGCGATCGGCTGGCTCGTCGACGGGGCCGCGATCTGCAACCAGGTGCCGCTGTGCCGTGCGTCGTACGGCCCGTACGGACGAGCGATGGTGCGCATCTGCAAGGAGGAGTCGTTCCACCAGCGACAGGGCTTCGAGATCCTGCTGTCGCTGATGCAGGGCACCGAGGCCCAGCGGCGGATGGCACAGGATGCCGTCGACCGCTGGTACTGGCCCTCGCTCATGATGTTCGGTCCGCCCGACGACGAGTCGCCGAACTCTGCGCAGTCGATGGCCTGGAAGATCAAGCGCTTCTCGAACGACGAGCTGCGCCAGCGGTTCATCGGGATGCTGGTGCCCCAGGCCGAGGTGCTCGGAGTGACCCTTCCCGACCCGAACCTCGCCTGGAACGAAGACACGGCGCGCTGGGACATGAGCGAGATCGACTGGACCGAGTTCAAGGAGGTCCTCTCCGGTCGCGGCCCGATGAACGCCGAGCGCCTCCGCAACCGCCGCACGGCCCATGAGGACGGCGCCTGGGTTCGCGAGGCCGCTGCCGCGTACGCGCGCAAGCAGGCCGAGCGAGAAGCGGCCGCCGACTCCGCGCTCGAGGCGGTGGCGTCATGACGACTCCCGGCGCCTCCGAGCGCGAGACCTGGCCCCTGTGGGAGGTGTTCGTGCGCGCGAACCGCGGGCTCAGCCACGTGCACGCCGGTTCGCTTCACGCGCCCGATGCCGACTTCGCGCTCCGCAACGCCCGCGACCTCTACACCCGCACGGGGTGAGGGCACCTCGGTGTGGGTCGTGCCCGCCGATGCGATCACGACCAGCGACCCCGACGCGAAGGGCGCCTTCTTCGAGAGCCCGGCGGGCAAGAACTATCGCCACGCGACGTACTACACCGCGTCGAAGGGGGTGCCGCACCTGTGACCGCGACTCCCTTCACCGCACCCCCGCCCCGCGACGCGCAGGCAGCGCCCGACCCGCACGGCAGCGTCACCGTCGACGAGCTCGCGCTCTCGTCCGAGCTCGCCGACCTCGGCTCGCGCCCCGCCTCTGCCGAGATCGCCGAGTACGGCCTCTGGCTCGGCGACGACGCGCTGATCCTCGCCCAGCAGCTCGGCGCCTGGATCGCCCGGGCCCCCGAGCTCGAGGAGGACGTCGCGCTCGGCAACATCGCCCTCGACCTCCTCGGCCACGCCCGCTCGCTGCTGCGCTACGCCGGCGCGTGGGATGGCCGCACCGAAGACGACCTCGCCTACTGGCGCGACGAGCCGCAGTTCCGCAGCGCCTGGCTGTTCGAGCAGCCGAACGGCGACTTCGCGCAGACGATCGCACGCCAGCTGGCGGCATCCGTCTACTGGTTCGAGCTCTACTCCGCGCTGCAGGGCTCGGCAGACCCGACGCTGGCGGCGGTCGCGGCCAAAGCCGTCAAAGAGGTCGAGTACCACCGCGACCACGCCGTGCAGTGGACGCTGCGGCTCGCGGGCGGCACCGACGAATCCCGGCGACGGATGCTGCGCGCCGTCGCCGACGTGTGGCCCTATGTCGACGAGCTCTTCCGGGACGAGCCGCTCACCGATGCGCTCGCGGCTTCGGGCATCGCGGTGCGCCCGTCCGCGCTGCGCGCCGGCTTCGACGCGGTGATCGCGGCGGTCTTCGAGGAGGCCGAGATCGAGGTGCCCGCGGGCTTCGTGTCGTCCGGCGGGGGCCGGCACGGCAGCCACGCCGCGACCCTCGGCTTCCTCCTCGCCGAGATGCAGGTGCTCGCGCGGCAGCATCCGGGGGCGACATGGTGATCACGACAGACCGCACCGCGCTCGCCGCGATCGATCGCGGCATCCGTCACCGATCCTGAGGTCCCGGTCCTCACGATCGCGGATCTCGGCATCCTGCGCGATGTCGAGGTCGCCGGTGACCGCGTGACCGTCACGATCACGCCGACCTATTCGGGATGCCCTGCGGTCGACGCGATCCGCGACGACCTCATCCTGGCTCTCTCCGCCGCGGGGTTCGCCGAGGTCGACGTGCGGCTGACGCTCGCGCCGGCGTGGACGACCGACTGGATGAGCGACGAGGGCAAGCGCAAGCTCGAGGCCTTCGGCATCGCCCCTCCGTCGGGTCGCGCGGCGGTCCGCGGTCCGATCCCGGTGCGGCTCAGCATCCGGTGTCCGCAGTGCGGCTCGCTCGACACGCGCGAGGTGTCGCGGTTCGGCTCGACGTCGTGCAAGGCGCTCTACGAGTGCCGAGCGTGCCTCGAGCCGTTCGACCACTTCAAGGCGCACTGATGGCGTCGGAGCGGGCAGACGCGGGCTGCGCGGGGCCGAGAGCGCCCGCATCGCCGAGAGCTTCCTCGCGAGCGCCGTCGGGGGTCCCCGCGGCTCGCGGCACCGCGCACGGTTCCACACGCTGCGCGTCGCCGCGGTGCGGGCGCTGACCGATGACGCGGTCGAGGTGACCTTCGCGATCCCCGAGCAGCTGCGCGGCGAGTACGACTACCTCGCCGGACAGCACGTGGCCCTGCGCACCGTCCTCGACGGGCAGGAGGTGCGGCGCTCGTATTCGCTGTGCCGCGCCATCGACTCGGGCGGCGGAGGAGACGGGCCGCAGACGATCAGCGTCGCGATCAAGCGCGACCTCGGCGGACGCTTCTCGACGTGGGCGCAGACCGAGCTGCGACCGGGCGATGCGCTCGACGTCATGAGCCCGCAGGGGAGCTTCACCTCGACGCTCGCCGATCTCGACGGGCGCCATGTCGCCGCCATCGCGGCCGGATCCGGCATCACGCCCCTCATGGCGCTCGCCGCGACCGTGCTCGCGCGCTCCGAGACCTCGCGGTTCACCCTCGTCTACACGAACCGCTCGACGACCGACGTGATGTTCGTCGAGGAGCTCTCCGAGCTGAAGGACCGCTACCCGACGCGGCTCGCGCTGCACCACGTGCTCTCGCGCGAGCAGCGCACGGCGCCGCTCCTGTCGGGCCGCATCGACGAGGAGCGCCTGCGCCGCATCCTGGATGCCCTCGTCTTTCCCGAGACCGTCGACGAGTGGTTCCTCTGCGGACCCTTCGACCTCGTGCAGCTGTGCCGCGACACCCTCGAGGACGTCGGCGTCGACCCCGCGCACATCCGCTACGAGCTCTTCACGACGGGAGAGCCCGGCGCCGCGACGCCCTCGACGGGCCGCCCGGTCGTCGTCCGCGAGGGCGAGCAGGTCTACCGCCTGGAGTTCTCGCTCGACGGTCAGTCCACGACCGTCGAGAGTCCCGTCGACGCGCACGAGTCGATCCTCAACGCGGCGCTGCGCGTGCGCCCGGACGTGCCGTTCGCGTGCGCCGGGGGCGTCTGCGGCACGTGCCGCGCGCGGCTCGTCGAGGGCTCGGTCGCGATGACCGAGAACTACGCGCTCGAACCCGACGAGCTGGAGCGCGGCTACGTGCTCACGTGCCAGTCGCATCCGAAGACCGCCCGGGTCGTCGTCGACTACGACGTCTGACCGCGCGAAAGCGAGGAGATCCGCAGAACTGAGGATCGAATCAGCCCGAATCCTCCTCAGTTCTGCGGATCTCCTCGGAAACGCGCAGCACGCTCGCCCTGGCGAGTGAACGCCTCCACTGCCGGCATCCCGCGAACAGGTGCATCCAAATCGGTGCCGAGCCCGGAATAACCCAGTGCGGGCATCGGCGCCCGCCTGTCGAGGGCACAGTGAGGTGGATCATGGCCAAGAGAAGCTGGGATGCCATCGTCGTCGAGTACGACTCGACCGGTGACGTGGACGTGCTGCAGGTGCGCACGCGACCTCAGGCCCCGCCCGGGCCGGGCGAGGTGCTCGTCGACGTCGTCACCTCGGGCATCAGTCACATCGACGGCTTCATCCGCGGCGGCACCGAGGAGGCGTTCGCCGAGGATCCGTTCCCGCGCGGGTCGGGGAGCGACTTCGCCGGGATCGTCGCGGCGGTCGGCGAGGGCGTGCAGCGCTTCCGGCGCGGCGCCGACGTCATCGGCCACGTGCGCTCGGGCGCTCATGCCTCGGCGGTGACCGTGCCCGCCGCGGCCCTCGTGCACAAGCCCCGCAGCATCCCGTGGGAAGTCGCAGGCGGGCTCTACCTCGCGGGCGCGACCGCCCTGGACACGCTCGACCAGCTGCGCATCGGCTCCGGCGACGCCATCGTGATCTCGGCCGCCGCAGGAGGTGTCGGAAGCATCGAGGCGCAGATCGCGCGCTTCCGGGGCGCCCTCGTCATCGGGACGTGCGGCGAGCGCAACTTCGACTACCTGCGTCAGCTGGGCATCAAGCCGGTCGTCTACGGACCGGGCGTGGCCGACCGCATCCGGAAGGCGGCGGACGGCAGGCCGATCACCGCGCTGATCGACAACTTCGGGCAGGACGGACGTGCGCTGGCAGAGGACCTGGGCGTGCCCGCCGCGCGCTACCGCTCCAGTGCGGACCGCCGCGATACGGAGCTGCGCCTGCTGCGAGGACGACCCGGAGTCGGTCGAGCAACGGGACGGCCCTGCTGCAGGGAGTCACCGATCTGGCCGAGAAGGGCGCCTTCCGGCTGCTCGTGTCGGGCCTGTATCCGCTCGCGGACGTGTCCGATGCCTACACCGACCTGCAAGCGGCTCCACTCGCGCGGAAAGGTCGTGCTCGCGACACAGCCCGTCACCACGGTCCGCACGCCTCCGGGCCCGCGATGTCTGGGAGGCGGCCGGCTGAGAGCGGGGGCATACTCTCCTCATGACCTCCCTCGAGACGTCGGTGCGTGAGCGGCCATGATCGACCTGACAGTGACGGATGCCGTCGCCCACGTCGTCCTGAACAACCCGGCCAAGCTCAACGCCCTCGACGAAGAGGCGATCCGCGAGTTGGATGCCGCCTACGCCGAGGCGGAGGCATCCGGGGTCCGCGCCCTCGTCCTCCGCGGCGAAGGGCGCGCGTTCTGCGCCGGGCGCGACATCTCGGAGGTCGACCCCGCAGACGACGACGTGATGGGCTACCTCGGCGGTCTGGTCACCCCCCTCCTGCGCCGCATGGCGTCGTTCCCGGCGCCCACGTTCGCCGCGGCGCACGGCGCATGCCTCGGCGTCGGGCTCGGCCTCTTGATCGCGACCGATGTGGTCTACGTCGCCGACTCCGCGAAGATCGGCTCGCCCTTCGCCGCGCTCGGGGCGACGCTCGACTCGGGCGGGCACGCGCTGTTCTTCGAGCGGCTCGGCGCGCACAAGACGCTCGACCTGATCTACACCGGTCGCCTCATGTCGGGCGCCGAAGCCGTGCAGTCCGGGCTGTTCTCGCAGGTGCTCCCGGCCGACGACCTCATCGCGGCGACCACCGCCGCGGCCGAGCGCGCGGCGGAGGGAGCGACGCAAGCCTTCCTCGCGAGCAAAGAGCTGGTCCAGCGCCTGCGCGACGAGCGCCTCGGGCTCTGGGACTCCATCGACATCGAGAACGCGGCCCAGGCGGCGCTCTGCGACAGCGACGACTACCGGGAGGGCTTCGCGGCCTTCCAGCAGAAGCGCCCGCCGCAGTTCACGGGACGGTAGGCGTCTCGCGCGGTTCCCTCGCGCGAGACCTCGGCATCCGGCGGCAGCGGCGTGTCGATGGCCTCCGTCGCGGGTCGTGCGGAGGCGCCGTCGCGTCTCCGCCGCGACCGTCGTCGTCGACGATGTCCTCCTGCTTCGCCGCCGAGCGCCCGGCGACCTCGACGACGATGTCGATCACCTCGGGCCGGTCGAGCAGCCGGAAGTGCCCGCCGTCCTGGATCGTGATGTTCGTCGCGCCCTCGAGCCCGACGATCGTGGGGATGTGCGGGTCGAACACGCCCGCGATGGTCGTGATGCGGGCGTTCGTCTCGAGGTTCGCCTGCAGCATGACGGTCGTCGGGTCGCTTCGGCGAGAACGCGCGGAGCGTGCGCATCGCCATGTAGCGCGCGTACTCCGAGCCGGCGAACGGCGTGCAGATCGCGACCATCGAGGTGATCCGGTCGTCCGGGTCGAACTCGCTCATGACGTACTTGCCGATCAGGCCGCCCTTGCTGTGGGCGACGATGACGACGTCACGGAGGTCGTGCTCCTCGAGGAATCCCGCGACGGTGCGCGCAGCATCCGCCACCGGCCGGCTGTTGCGGCCGAGGGCCGGGATGACGTGAACGGGATGCCCGGCGTCATGCAGCGCCTCGATCACCGGGCCGAGAAACCCCCACGGCTCCCACACCCCGGGCACCACGACCACGGGCCGCCCGGTGCCGGATTCGAAGCTCTCGCGGCGGCCGGGGCGCAGCGTTCCGCGCACCTGCCAGTAGGCCGCGTAGGCGTAGTCCTGGCCCCACCACGACAGGATCCGCCTCAGAGTCGCCATGAGAGGGAAGAATACTTGGCATGTCAGCTCAGCGAGTGCTCTTCATCGGCGGAACCGGAACCATCAGCGCGTCGTGCGTCGCCGACGCCCTAGGCGAGAGGTCACGACGTCACGGTCCTCAACCGGGGATCAGGGCGCCGCGCGCTGCCCGAGGGGGTGCGAGAGCTGGTCGGCGATGCGCGCGATCCCGAGGCGCTGCGCGCCGCGATCGGGGATGCCGAGTTCGACGTCGTCGCGCAGTTCCTCGCCTTCACGCCCGACCACGTCGCCGCGGACGTCGACCTGTTCCAGGGGCGCACCGGCCAGTACATCTTCATCAGCTCGGCGTCGGCGTACGACAAGCCGCCCGCGCCGCGTGCCGGTCACCGAGTCGACGCCGCTGCGCAATCCGTTCTGGCAGTACTCGCGCGACAAGATCGCCGGCGAGGACCTGCTGATGGATGCCTACCGCGACGCCGGCTTCCCCGTGACGATCGTGCGCCCGTCGCACACCTACGACCGCGGTCTGCTGCCGACGATGGGCCACTGGACCGACATCGCCCGGATGCGGGCCGGCAAGCCCGTCGTCGTGCACGGCGACGGCACGACGCTCTGGACGCTGACGCACGCGAAGGACTTCGCGGTGGGCTTCACCGCGCTGCTCGGCCATCCCGACGCGATCGGCGAGGCCTACACGATCACCGGCGACCACGCGCCCAGCTGGAACCAGATCTACTCGTGGCTCGCCGCCGCCGCCGGTGTCGACGAGCCCGAGCTCGTCCACATCGCCTCCGAGACGATCGCCGCGTTCCGCCCTGAGGCGGGCCCCGGCCTCCTCGGCGACAAGGCGCACACCGCGCTGTTCGACAACAGCAAGATCAAGGCGCTCGCGCCGGGCTTCGGGACGACGATCCGCTACGACGAGGGCGCCCGCGAGGCCATCGAGCACCACGATGCGCACCCCGAGCTGCAGCAGATCGACGCGGAGCAGGACGCCGCCTTCGACCGGATGGTGGCGCACGCCCGGTCGGCCGGCTGACACCGGCGGGTTGCCCGTCAGAACGGGAGCGGGCGCCAGCGCTCCGCCGGCACCGCGACCGCGTCTGCTCGACCTCTCCGGCGGCCACGGTCACCTTCCGGGGTGCGGCGTCGAGGCTCGCGGCGAGGATGATCCGCCCCTCGGCTGGATCGGCGCCGACTGCCCAGGACGGGCGCTTCCGGCTCGCTCGGCTACGGCAAACCGGTTGGCCAATTGCAATGCTCACACCATCCGCGGAGCGATAGGTTGTGACCATGCCTGCGTACCCCGGCGACCGATCGGCCGAGATCTCGGCCGCGCTCGGCACGCTCCCCACGGGCACGCCGGTGTCCGAGGTCGCCCGGCGACTGCTCGACCTTTTCACGAGCGGCTCGATCGCTCCGGGCACGCGGCTGCCTCCGGAGCGCCAGCTCACCGCCACGCTCGGCGTGGGACGCTCGGCGGTGCGCGAGGCGCTCGCGGCGCTCGAGATCCTCGGCATCGTCCAGGTGCGGCCGGGCTCGGGCACTTACCTCCGAGGAGCGGCGAGCGAGCTGCTCCCGCAGACGCTGCGCTGGGGCCTCCTGATCGGCGAGCACCACACCGCTGATCTGCTCGAACTGCGCTCAGGCCTCGAGATCTTCGTCGCCCGCCTCGCTGCGTCGCGGATCGGCGCATCCCATCTCGATGAGCTCCGGGCCGCCCTCGAGCGCATGCGTGCGAATGTCGGCTCGCTCAAGGCTTTCGCGAAGGCCGACCTCGACTTCCACGATGCGCTGGCCCGCGGTGCCGGAAACGCGACGGTCGCCGACCAGCTCCACGTGGTGCGCTCACTCCTGCAGGTCTACGCGGATCGTGCCGTCCAGGACGAAGCGGCCGCGGTCACCGCCATCGATGAGCATGACGCGGTCTTCCGCGCCATCGAGCGCGGCGACGAGGATGCCGCCGCCTCCGCCATGGCGGTCCACATGGCCACCGCCTCCGCCCGCCTGACGGCCGAAGCCGCCAACTGAGCCTCCGCGCCGACACCGCGCCCCACCCTCGAGGAGATCGCATGCCCCGCAACTGGGCAGGAACGTACGAATACCGCGCACCCCGCATCGTGACGGCCTCGACCGTCGAGGACGTGCAGCGGATCGTCCGAGAGGGCGGCCGGATCCACGCTCTGGGCACGCGGCACTCGTTCACCGACCTGCCCGACACCGCGGGCACGCTCATCGACGTCTCCGGGCTCACCGATGAGTTCGACCTCGATGAGGAGGCGCGAACCGTGACCGTGGCCGCCGGCACGCGGTACGGGATCGTCGCCCGGGCCCTCGACGAGCGCGGGTGGGCGCTGCACAACCTCGGCTCCCTCCCGCACATCTCGGTCGGCGGCGCGACGGCCACCGCCACCCACGGCTCGGGCGACGGCAACGGGGTGCTCACGACCGCGGTGCGCGGCATCCGGTATGTCGGCGCCGACGGCGAGGTGCACGACGTGCGCCGCGGCGATCCCGACTTCGATGCGCTCGCGGTCGGAGTCGGCGCGTTCGGCATCATCGTCGCGCTGACCCTCGACATCCACCCCTCCTACCGGGTCCGCCAGGACATCTACGGGGGAGTGACGTGGGATGCCGCGCTCGCCGACCTGTCGGCGCTCACCGGAGCCGGCTACAGCGTCTCGCTCTTCACCCGCTGGGACCCCGAGACGATCGAGGCCGTGTGGGTGAAGACCCGCCTCGAAGCCGACGACGACCCGGTGGGCGACACGCTGCTCGACGGGCAGCGCGTGCTCGGGACGGAGTCGCCGCTCGGCATCGGCGACAACGTCACCGAGGTGGGCGGCGTGCCGGGACCGTGGATGCTGCGGCTCCCGCACTTCCGGCTCGACAGCGAGCCGTCCTTCGGCGAGGAGATCCAGACCGAGTACTTCGTGCCGCGCGAGCACGGCGCCGCCGCGCTGAGTGCGGTGCGGGCGCTGGGCGACAGCATCCGTCCCCATCTGGTGTGGAGCGAGATCCGCACCGCTGCGCGCGACGACCTGTGGCTGAGCGGCGCGTACCAGCAGGACATCGTGATCATCCACTTCACCTGGTTCGATCACCCCGAGGAGGTCGCCGCGCTTCTTCCTGCCATCGAGCAGGCGCTGCGGCCGTTCGCGGCGCGCCCGCACTGGGGCAAGGTGCACGGGTTCGGGGCGGACGACATCGCGCGCGTGCATCCTCGCCTCGCCGACGCGCGCGCGGTGTTCGAGCGCCTGGATCCGGACGGCCGGTTCGTCAACGCGCACCTCGAGCGGGTCGGGCTGCGGGAGCGGCGCTGAGGCCCGCGCCGCTGCCCCGCGCCGGAAGCCGCGCGTTGGTCAGCCGACCGGGGCGACGTCGACGTTCACCCGGAGCGTCGACTTCTTCGACTTCGTGAAGATCACGCCCTTCACGGGGGAGACGTCGCCGTAGTCCCGGCCCCACGCGACCGTGACGTACCGCTCGTTGGCCCACTGGTTGTTCGTCGGGTCGATCGCGAGCCAGTCGCTCGAGCCCGGCATCCACACCGCCAGCCAGGCGTGCGACGCATCCGCGCCGACGATGCGCTCCTTGCCCGGAGGGGGCTGGGTCGCGAGGTAGCCGCTCACGTAGCGGGCGGCGATGCCGTGGCTGCGCAGGCACGCCAGCGCGAAGTGCGAGAAGTCCTGGCACACTCCCGCCCGCTTCCGCAGCACGTCGTCCACGGTGCTGGTGACGGTCGTCGCGGTGCTGTCGTAGTCGAAGTCCGCGTAGATCCGGTGCATCAGGTCGGTCGCGGCCTCGCCGATCGGGCGCCCGCGGGTGAGGGATGCCGCGGCATACTCCGCCACGCCGGCCGAGTGCCCTGCGCGCGGCGACTCGAGGGCGAACTCGACGGCGGCCCAGGCATCCGGAGCATCGGTGTGGAGAAGCGGGCGCGCGCTCTCCCACGGCACGGCCAGGGCATCCTCGTCGTAGCGCGGCTCGACGACGGTGACGTCGGTCTGCGAGTCGATGACGAGCTCGCGGTGCGGATCGGTGACCTGGAAGTACGTGACCGCGTTGCCGTAGCAGTCGATGTCGCGGTGCAGGTCGATCGGCAGCGGTTCGACGGTGACGGTGTGCGGGCCGATCTCCTGCCACGGCAGCGAACGGGGCGACAGATGGTAGAGCCCGCGGCTGTCGCGGACGGGGGCGGTGTAGGTGTAGGTGGTGCGATGCGAGACGACGTATTTCATGGTGCACTCGTCCCCGGGAGCTCGATGAGCGACAGCGTCGACAGCATCTGCGGCGGCGGGCCGCTCGCGAAGTGCACGTCGGCGATCGCATCGGACAGCTGCTCGAGCTGCCCGCGGGTGGTGTCGAAGAAGCGCTGCAGCCGCGGCCGGCGGGGGCCGGACGGCGTCGCGAGGGCGGCCAGGTCGATGTTGTCGAGTGCTGTCTCGAGGTGCTCGAGCAGCCGCTCCGGCCGGGTCGACCCGGTCGACGAGGGCATCGCCGCGAGGTGTCCGCGGAGTTCCCGCAGGGCGAAGGCGAGCGACCGCGGATTGTCGCGGTCGGTCAGCAGCAGTTCGAGCACGCCGCTCGTGCGCACGTTGCCCCGGTACCGGCGACGGAACGTGACCGAGCTCTCGGCCGCGACGAGCACGCCCTCCAGCACGTCACGATCCGCGGCGATGCCCAGTCGCTCGGTGGTGGTGGCGCCGAGCAGCAGGCACAGCTGCAGTGCGCGCTCGATGTCGCGGCCCGCCTCGATCATGTGCCAGCCGGGGTCGCGGATCATGCTCGCGGTCACGCCCTGCAGCGACAGCACGGCGGTCAGCATGCGTCCGGCGGACTCGGTGATGCGGTGCGAGCGCTCCGAGCCCTGCAGGGCCTTCTTGGCACGATCGGTGTGCGAGAACACGCGCCAGGTGTCGTTCGACAGCTGGTCCCGGACCCCCTCGAGGGCATCACGCAGGCGCTCGAGCGCGTAGGCGGCCGAGCCCGGGCGTGACGAGTCGAGCAGCAGCGAGCGGAACTCGGCCTCGGGATCGTCCGAGCGACGCCCGGCGAGGCGACGCAGGACACCGAGGAGGGCGCGAGCCGCGACCGCGTGCTCGGATTCGATGGGCGCTGCGAGCTCCTCGACGTGCGCGTCGGCGGTGAGGAGGAGCCGCAGCAGGTCCTCGGCGCGCTCCGCGTATCGCCCCGCCCAGTACATGTCCTCGAGCGAGCGCGGCGCGAGGGCGGGGATGCTCGGCCGGAAATCCAGCGGTGCGACATCGACGAGGCCCTGATCGGGATCCTCGGGGGCTCCCTTGACGACCCAGATGTCCTTCGTGATGGGCGTGCGCCCGGGCGCCATCACCGTCGCAAGTCCGCCCACCAGGGTGCGGAACGCCGAGCGGTAGCGGACCGTGAAGGCGCGCATGACGACCGGGTGGGCATCCGCTCGTCCCTCGCTCGACCACACCGGCGCCTGCGACAGCGGGAGGCGGTCCTGGCCGACGTAGCGGTGCGGTGCGGCGAGGATCCGGGCCCGCAGCTCGTCGGGCGAGAGGGCGGCCGAGGCGCTGCGCGGCTCGTCGATGCGGCGCACGATGAAGTCGTCGCGGTGCTCGCCGAGCCTGTCGAGCACGGCACGCCGGCCGTCGGGGTCGCCGCACCACCACGTGGGCACGGCGGGAAGCCGCAGCTGCTCTCCGAGGAGCTGCTGGCAGATGTCGGCCATGTAGGGCAGCAGCGCGGGGTTCTCCAGCACGCCGGCCCCGAGCCCGTTGACCACCCGCACGCGCCCACGGCGCACCGCCTCGGACAGTCCGCCGACGCCAAGGCGGGAGTTGCCCCGCATCTCGAGCGGATCGCACCAATCGGCATCCACGCGCCGCAGGATCACATCGACACGCTCGCCCGGACTGGTCTTGGGCCATCCGGGCGGCTTGATCCAGATCGAGCCGCCGCGCAGCGTCAGGTCGCTCGCCTGCACGAGCGGGAAGCCCAGCGTGCTCGCGAGGAAGGCCTGGTCGAACGCCGTCTCGGAGTGCGTTCCGGGCGAGAGCACCACCACGCGCGGTTCGGTCACGCCCTCGGGTGCGGAGTTGAGGAGGGCGGAGCGCAGGGCCGCGAAGTACGGCTCCATACGGTGCAGGTCGTTCTCCTGGTAGAGGTCGGGCATCACCTGCGCCATCACCCGACGGTTCTCCATCGCGTACCCGAGACCTGACGGCGCCTGCACGCGATCGGCGAGCACGTGCCACTCGCCTTCGGCGTCGCGACCGAGGTCCGCCGCCGACAGCAGCAGCGGCTGGGGGTCGTGAGCGCTCGGCCGCGCGAGCGGGCGTGTGTACCCCGAGTGCCCGAACACGATCGCCGAGGGAAGGATGCCGTCGCGAAGGAGCGACTGCTCGCCGTACAGGTCGACCAGCAGGGCGTTCAGCAGCTCCGCGCGCTGCGCGAGCCCGATCTCGAGCCGCGACCAGCTGACCGCGTCCATGACGAGCGGCATCGGGTCGAGCTGCCACGGCTGGGCGCCCGATCCGCGCGTGACGTACGTGACGCCGCGGTCGGCCAGGAACCGCGAGATCTCGCCGCCGACGCGCTTGAGCTCTTCCGGCGTGAGCCCCAGGGCGACCTCGGCCATGCCCTTCCACGCGGGGCGCAGCGAGCCGTCCGGGGCGACGACCTCGTCGTAGCGCTGCTCGCCCCCGCCGAAAGGCAGCGTCGGCTGAGCCAGGGTCGTCGCGTAGTCACGCAGCACGGTCACGAGTGGGGGACCCTCCGCAGGTCGAGTGTGCGGGGATAGTCGGAGGTGGCCGCACGCCGGGCCTTCTCGCGCAGCGCGGCCACATCGACGGTACCCGATGTGTGACCGTGCGGCTCGAAGCGACGGGCCCGCCGGGCTTCGGCCTCGTTGGCGTTGATCGGCGGATGCTCGTACGCCCGTCCGCCGGGGTGCACGACGTGGTAGGTCGCACCGCCGAGGCTGCTTGCGGCATCCGTGTCGATCACGTCGAACGTGAGCGGTGCGTGGATCGGGATCATCGGGTGCAGCGCCGACCACGGCTGCCAGGCGCGGTACCGGACGCCCGCGTAGTACTCGCCGAGGTGACCCGTGGGCGCGAGCGGCACGGGCACCTGGTTGCAGGTCACGAGATGGCGCTCGAGGTCGATCCCGCGAACCTTGACCTGCAGCCGCTGAAGCGACGAGTCGACGTAGCGGGCGGTGCCCGACCTGCCCGCCTCTTCGCCGAGCACATGCCACGGCTCGATCGCGTGGCGGAGCTCAAGCTCCACGCCGGGGCCCGCTCCCGTGGCGACGCGCGTCATCCCGATCCGCGGGAAGCGGAACTCGGTGAACGCGTCGAGCCACGTCTCCTCGAATGCGATGCCGTGCGCGCGGAGGTCCGCGATGACCTCGCCGATGTCGCGGATGGCGCCCTCGGGCAGCAGGAAGTCCTCGTGCAGCCCCGTGCCCCAGCGGATCAGGGGCGCGATCAGCGGCTTCTCCCAGAACATCACGACCAGACTCCGCACCAGCAGCGCCTGGACGAGGGCGAGCTCCGGATGCGGCGGCATCTCGAAGCCGCGGAGCTCGAGCAGACCGAGGCGTCCGCGGCTGCTGTCGGGGCTGTAGAGCTTGTCGACGCAGAACTCCGCCCGGTGGGTGTTGCCGGTGAGGTCGGTCAGCAGGTGCCGCAGCGACCGGTCGACGACCCACGGAAGCAGGTTGCCGCCGTTGGCCTCGTCGGTCAGCCGCCGGATCTCGGCGAGTGCGATCTCCATCTCGTAGACGGCCTCGGGGCGTCCCTCGTCGAAGCGGGGGGCCTGGCTCGTCGGGCCGACGAACCGCCCGGAGAAGAGATACGACAGTGACGGATGCCGCTGCCAGTAGGTCAGCAGGCTCGGCAGGAGGTCGGGCCGGCGCAGCAGCGGCGACTCGATCGGGTGCGCACCGCCGAGGGTGATGTGGTTGCCGCCGCCGGTGCCGGTGTGCGTGCCGTCGACGTCGAACTTCTCGGTCGTGAGGCGCACCTGCCGCGCCGTCTCGTAGAGCGACAGCGTGAGGTCGCGCTGCTCGGCCCACGTGGACGTCGGCTGCAGGTTCACCTCGACGACGCCCGGGTCGGGCGTCACGATGAGCTGGCGCAGCCGCGCGTCCGGCGGTGGCCCGTAGCCCTCGAGCACCACGGGGCAGGCAGCATCCGTCGCCGCCCGCTCGATCACGTGCAGCAGGTCGGCGTAGTCGTCGAGCTCCTGGGTCGGCGGCAGGAAGACGTGCACCACGCCGTCCCGGGCCTCGATGGTGAGGGCGGTCGTCTGGGCCCCCTCCGGATCGACGATCGTGACGGACGGGATGCCGGGAGCCAGCGGAGGTGCAGCTTCGAGGTACGACGGCTCGCCCGTCCACTCCGGGTCGTGCCACGAGACCGAGTCCAGCGGCAGCCGCAGCCCCAGCGGGCTGGAGCCGTGCAGCAGCACGAGCCGTCCTCGCCGGAATCGCCAGGCAGGGCTCGTCCAGTCCCCGTGCGTCGTGAGCGGCAGCACCCAGCCGGCGGGCGCGACCGCGGCGGTCTCGACCTGCTCGACGTGCGCGCGGTCGAACTCGTCGGCGTCCGGCCGCGCTCCCTCGGGACGACGGAGCTCGGCGGTCAGCTCGGCGAGGGGATCCTCGAAGGCGGCCAGCAGCTGCGCCCGCGGAAGCCCGAGAAGCTCGGTGATGCGCGAGGCGAGGCGCTCGGCGCTCGCCTCGGCGCCGGGATCGGCATCCGGTCCCCACGGATCGGCGAAGAGCGAGGAGTCGCTCCACAGCGGCTCGCCGTCGGTGCGCCACTGGAGGGCGATGGCCCACCGGGGGACGGGTTCGCCGGGGTACCACTTGCCCTGTCCGCGGTGCACCGCGCCGCCCTTGGCGTACACGTCCCGCAGTCGATGGGCGAGGGCGCTGGCGAGCTCGCGCTTCTCGGGGCCGTCGGCCGCGACGCGCCACTGCGGGGCTGCGCGCGTCGTCGAGCGACACGAAGGTGGGCTCACCGCCCATCGTGAGCCGCACGTCGTTCGCGTCGAGCCGCTGGTCGACGGCCTCGCCGAGCGCGTCGATCCGCGCCCATTGCTGCGGCGAGTACGGCCGGGTGGTGCGCGGGTCCTCGTGGACGCGCCGCACCTCATTGCGAAACGTGAAGGTCACCTCGACCGGCTCGGTCGACCCCGAGATGGGCGCGGCGCTGCTCGGGTGCGGTGTCGCGCTCAGCGGGATGTGGCCTTCACCGGCGAAGAGGGCGCTCGTGGGGTCGAGGCCGATCCAGCCTGCGCCGGGGACGAACACCTCGGCCCAGGCGTGCAGATCGGTGAAGTCCTCGGTCGGACCCGCCGGCCCGTCCAGTGCGGCGCGGTCGGGTGCGAGCTGCACGAGGTACCCCGACACGAAGCGTGCGGCGAGCCCGTACCGGCGCAGGATGCTCACGAGCAGCCAGGCACTGTCTCGACAGGACCCGATGCCCGATTCGAGGGTGTGGTCGGGGGTCTGGACGCCGGCCTCCATGCGCAGGCTGTACGCGACATCCCGGTACACCGCCCGATTGAGGTCGGCGAGGAACTTCACGGTCGGCACGCCGTCGTCGGGGAGCGACGGGAGATCCGTCATCCACCCGTCGACGCGATCGCTCTCGCCGACCGGCCGGAGGTAGGGCGCGAGGTCCGCGGCGAGGGCCGGCTGGTAGCGGAACGGGAATCGCTCGGCATAGGACTCGATGAAGAAGTCGAGCGGATTGACGACCATCATGTCGGCGACGAGCCCGACGGTGATCTCGAGGCGGCTGACCTTCTCGGGGAAGACGATCCGCGCCAGCCAGTTGCCGAACGGATCCTGCTGCCAGTTGATGAAGTGCTCTTTGGGGCTGATCTCGAGCGAGTACGCCTCGATGGGGGTGCGCGAGTGCGGAGCGGGCCGCAGCCGGATGACGTGCGGCTGCACCGTGACCGGACGAGCGAACTCGTACGCGGTGTAGTGCTCGAGCGCGACCTTTATCGACATGACCCCACCTTTGCAGACCGCGTGCCGCCCGGAGGCCGCCGTCGCCCTCCGCGAGTGGCCCGAGCGCCCGCTCTACGCCGCCGTCGCGGCCGACTTCCGCGCCGCCGTCGCAGCCCGGAACGACGCGTTCGCGGCAGGGGTGTAGAGCAGCACAAGACCGAAGATCGCCAGCACCGCCGAGGTGATGGCGGTGTAGGCGAGCGCCTTGAGGTCGAGGAACGCGGCGACCCCCGCCGCGATCTCGAGCAGGAACACCAGCAGTCACGATGATGCGCGCGCTCGTCCGCGCGCGGAACAGCCCGAGGCACACGGGGAAGGTGACGACGCCGATGACGATGTGCAGCCAGCCCGTGACCGGCGAGCCGCCGCTGAAGAGCATGACCGCGCCCGAGAACAGCTGCAGGATGCCCGAGATCCACGCGATCACCGCGACCAGGACGACCCCGTCCGAGGGTTTCGTGCGCATGGCGGCTCCTCACTGGCGGGCGCCGCTCGGGGATCGCGGCGCTGGACGAAGGCTACTCGCCCTCGTCCGCGGAGGGCGAGGCGGCGGGTGCATGACGGATGCCGGGAGTCCTCGCCCGTCCTGGGTGCACCTCCGCCCCGCTCGCCCTGAGCTCGGTGAGTACTGGGATACCGTGGACCGGGTCGAGAGGAGCCGGATGTCGCTGGTGGTCATGGGAGTCTCGGGCTGCGGCAAGTCGACGATCGCGTGCCGCCGTCGCCCTTCGTGCGGGGGCCTCCTTCGTCGATGCGGATGATCTGCATCCCGCGTCGAACGTCGAGAAGATGGCCGCGGGCATCCCGCTGACGGACGAGGACCGGATGCCGTGGCTCGCCGCGGTCGGCGACGTGCTGGCACAGCATCCCGATGTCCGTGTCGTCGTCGCATGCTCCGCGCTGAAGCGGTCGTACCGCGACGTCATCCGCGAGCGCGGAGGATCGGTGCTGTTCGCGCACCTCGTGGGCTCGCGAGAGCTGCTCGCCGAGCGGATGGGCTCGCGCTCTCAGCACTTCATGCCGACCACGCTGCTCGACTCGCAGCTCGCGACCCTCGAGCCGCTCGAACCGGACGAGCACGGTCTCGTGCTCGACATCGCCGAGCCCCCCGACGAGATCGCCGACGCGATCCTCTCGCGCTGGATGGCCATGCCATGACCTCGCCGATGACGGTCGAGGAACTCGACCCCGAGATCGTGCCGGCGCTCACGGCGCTGCCCGAGATCAACCTCGAGAAGCCGTTCGTGCGCTGGTTCATGGCGACGGCCTCGGGACTTGCGCCGGGGGCGAAGGTCGACGGCGTCGAGCGCCGGACCGTGCGGGAAGGGGATGCGCGTCTGCGCGTCTTCGTGCCGGAGAATCCGAGCGGCGCCGCGCTGCTCTGGATCCACGGCGGCGGTCTTGTGCTGGGCTCGGCCCGCGTCGACGACCGGATGTGCGGCGAGACCGCGCGCGAGACGGGAGCCGTCGTCGTCTCGGCCGACTACCGCCTGGCGCCCCGGCATCCGTTCCCCGCTGCGCACGATGACGTGCACGCCGCCTGGTCCTGGCTGCGACTGCACGCCGGAGACCTGGGCGTCGACACCGACAGGATCGCGATCGGCGGCCAGAGTGCCGGCGCCGGACTCGCCGCGGCCCTCGTCCAGCGACTGCACGACGACGAGGTTCCCGTGGCGGCGCAGCTGCTCCTCTGCCCCATGCTCGACGACCGCACCGCTGCCGACCGCGGACTCGACGCTCGCCGGCACCTGGTGTGGAACAACCGCTCCAATCTCGTCGGCTGGCGGTCGTATCTCGGCCACGAGCCGGGGCGCGACGGTGTCGCATCGTACGCCGCGCCCGCACGGCGCACCGACCTCTCTGGACTCCCGCCGGCCTGGATCTACTGGTCCGAGATCGAGCTCTTCGCCGCGGAGGACCGCGCCTATGCCGAGGCGCTCGCCGCCGCGGGGGTGCCGGTGACGGTCGTGACCCTCGACGACACCCCCCACGGCTTCGAAGCCTGGGCGTACACGACCCGGCCCGCGCAGGAGCTGCTCGCGGGCGCCCGCGCCTGGCTGGCCGAGGCGCTCGCCTAATCCCGGCGGCGCCACCGCAGCAGACGCCGACGGCGAGATGTCTCGGCCTCCGCGGCCCTCGCCTCAGCGTCCGCGCGTGATCGCGCCGCCCGCCGCTCGTGCCACGCCCGCACCTCGGCGTCGGCATCCCGCGTCGGCGTCACGACCGGCGGGCCGCCCAGGAGCTGGCGGCGCGCCTCGATCGACGCGCCGGTTGAAGTCCTCGATGTACTCGCGCACCTCGTCCTCGCGCGTGAGGGCATCGAGGCGCTCCTCGAGCTCTGCGTGCTCGACGCGCAGCATGAGCGCGGGCGGACCGAGCCCGCGCAGCTGCTCGCGCTCGATCTTGCGACGGATCCACCAGTCCGGGTCGTGGCTCTCGCCGAGGCCCTCGAGCGGCTTGCCCGCGCCGGGGAGCTGATCGAACTCCCCGCGGCGCATCGCCTGCTGGATCGACACCTCGACGAAGGCCGCACGCTCGGCGGACGTCGGGGCACGCTGCGGCCCGTCGCCGGGCTCCGAGTCCTTCTCGGGCTCGAGACCCTGCTCGCGCTGCCACTTCTCGAAGCGGTAGCGCTCTGCGGCTTCGCGGGGGTCTTCGGCCATGCTCCGGCAGAGCCTCAGACGTGATCGCGCCAACTGTGCTGCGGGTCGAACCCGAGCACGCGCCGCGCGCGGTCGATCGAGAGCAGGGTGTCGTTGACGCCGAGGTCGCCCTTCAGCGGCACGTCGGGGAACACCTCGGCGACGAGCTCGGCGTTGGAGCGCGTCATGACGGTGTCGGCCGCGGCGATGATGAACCGGTCGAAGCCGGGAGCGGCATCCAGAGCCTTCTCGACAGCCTGGGCGCCGTCGCGCGCGTCGATGTAGCCCCACAGGTTCCACTTGCGCCGGCGGGCGTCGGCGTCGAACGACGGGAACTGCGGCGTAGTCCTCGGGCACCATGACGTTCGAGAAGCGAAGGGCCGTGATCGCGAGGTCGGGGTGCCACCGCACGAGCTCGATCGCGAGCTGCTCCTCGAGGTGCTTGACGAGCGAGTAGGCCGACTCGGGACGTGCCGGGTACTCCTCGTCGACCGGGATGTAGGGCGGCGGGACGTCGAAGGGAAGGCCCAGCACCGTCTCGCTGGACGCGTAGACGATGCGACGGATGCCGAGCCCGACGGCCGCCCAGAACACGTCGAACGTGGTCAGCATGTTGTTGCGGAAGGTCGCGATGTCGCTCCGGATGCCGGGGGCCGGGATCGCCGCCAGGTGCACGACGGCGTCGAACCCGCCGGACTCGCCGTGCACTCCCTTGAGAGCGTCGACGACCTGGCCGTAGTCGGTGAGGTCGACCTGCAGGAATCCGGGGCCGCGGGTGCCGACGACGTCGAGCCCGACGACGTCGTGACCGGCCGCCCGGAGCTCGCGGAGGACGACCGTGCCGAGCTTTCCGGATGATCCGGTGAGGGCGATGCGCATCTCCCCAGTTTTTCATGCGGAGACGGCATGCAGGCCGTTGCGCGAGGCTCAGCGGGGCGCGCTCGTCGACTTCCGGACGATGAGGTGCGTGGGCAGCGGGGTGTCCTCGGTGGCGCTGTCGGGCTCTTCGACCGCGATCAGCACCTTCTGCATGATGAGCTCGCCCAGCGCGGCGAAGTCCTGTCGCACCGTCGTCAGCGGCGGGTAGAGGTATCCCGCTTCCGGCACATCGTCGAACCCCACCACGCTGACGTCCTCGGGCACGCGCAGCCCGCGCTCGCGCAGCGCGGACAGCACGCCGATCGACATGTGGTCGTTGGCGACGAAGATGGCCGATCCCGGTGCGATGTCGAGCGTCGAGCCCAGGCGATGGCCGCTCGCCGCGCTCCAGTCGCCGTACTCGGGCTCGATGACCTCGAGGCGGTGGGCGGCGAGCTCGTCGCGCCACCCGCGCACGCGCTCGACGGCATCCGGAGCCTCGCGCGGACCTGCGAGATGGAAGATGCGCTGGTGGCCGAGCTCGGCCAGGTGGCGAACGGCCGAGCGAGCCCCGCGGTACTGGTCGATCGACACGATCAGCGGGCTCCGCCGTGAGGTCGATGAGGCGGCGACGACCGGGATGCTGAGGTCCAGGCCCCGCACCGCCTCGAGCACCCCCACATCGACGACGACCAGCACGATGGCGTCGACCCTCTGGCGCAGGAGGCTCTCGACGACCTCGCGCAGTCCTGCGGCATCCGAATCGAGAGAGCTGATCGTCTCGACGTTGTACCGTGCGGCCCGCGCCGCGAACGTGAAGTGCATGGCGATCGAGGTGGGCCCGTAGTCCGAGACGCCGGGGGTCACGAGGCCGATGGTGCGGGTGCGCCGCGTCACCAGCGCACGCGCGGCGGGGGAGGGGCTGTACCGCAGCTGAGCGATGGCCTGCTCGACGCGCGCGCGTGTGGCCGGCCGGACGTTCGGGAGGTCGTTGAGCACGCGCGAGACGGTCTGGTGCGAGACCCCGGCGAGCCGGGCGACGTCGAAGATGTTCGACGGCCGCGGCGCGCCGCCGTCGTCGGCGCCCGTGCGCGGTTCAGCCATCGGAATCCTCGGGGCGCGCCACCAGTGCGAGGAGCGAGTCCACCGTCAGCTGGTCGGAGGGGAGCGTCTCGGCGATGCGGCCATCGCGGAGGATCGCGACGCGATCGCCGACGCGCAGCACCTCTTCCAGCTCCGCCGAGATGAACATCACCGAGAGTCCGTTCGACGCCATCTCGGCCACGAGGTTCTGGATCTCGACCTTCGCGCCGACGTCGATCCCGCGGGTGGGCTCATCGAGGATCAGCACTCGCGGAGAGAGCGCGAGCAGGCGCGCGAGCAGCACCTTCTGCTGGTTGCCGCCGGAGAGCGTGCCCGCGGGGCGATCGAGGTCCGCCGGGCGGATGCCGAGCGCCTCGACCCAGCTCGCGGCCAGTTCGCGCCGTCGGGCGGGCGGGATGCGGCGGAAGACGCCGCGGTCGGCCTGCAGTGCGAGGGTGATGTTCTCGAGCACGCTGAGGTCGGCGATGATGCCCTCGGCACGGCGATTCTCCGACGAGTAGACCACCCCGAGCGACATGGCCGAACGCGGCCCCGACAAAGAGGTGGGGGAGCCGGCGATCCGGATGATCCCCGCCTCCAGGCGGTCGATCCCCGAGATGGCTCGCGCGGCCTCGGTGCGTCCCGAGCCGAGGAGTCCGGCGACGCCGAGCACGTCGCCCTCGTAGAGGTCGATGTCGGCATCCGTGACTCCGCGGCGCGCGGTCACCCCTCGAGCGCTCAGATAGGGGGTGCGGTCCTCAGCGGGTTCGGCCTCAGGTCGGGGTCGGGTCTGCAGCGCCGCGGCACTTCGGCCCAGCATCGCCTGCACCAGGTCGATCCGCAGCAGCTCGCGTGTCAGGTACTCGCCCACGAACTTGCCGTCGCGGAGCACCGTCACACGGTCGCAGAGCTCGTAGACCTGGTCGAGGAAGTGCGAGACGAAGAGGATCGCGACTCCGCGCTGCTTCAGATCGCGGATCACCCGGAAGAGCTCGGCGACCTCGTCGAGGTCGAGGCTGGAGGTGGGCTCGTCGAGCACCAGCACGCGCACATCGGTCGAGATGGCCCGGGCGATCGCGACGAGCTGCTGCACGGCGAGGGAATGCGTCCCCAGGATCGATGCGGGATCGATGTCGATGCCGAGATCGGCGAGCAGCTCCCTGGCCCGGGAGCGCATCTCCTTCCAGTCGATGCGTCCGTGCCTGCGCGGCTCGCGGCCCAGCCAGATGTTCTCGGCGACCGACACGTTCGGCAGCAGGTCGATCTCCTGGTAGACCGTGCTGATGCCCGCCTGCTGGGCAGCGTGCGGCGACGAGAAGCGCACGGGCCGGCCGTCGAGCGTCAGCGTCCCCTCGTCGAGCGGGATCGCTCCGGTGATCGCCTTGATCAGCGTGGACTTCCCTGCGCCGTTCTCGCCCATGAGCGAGTGCACTTCGCCGGGGAAGAGCCGGAAGTCGACGCCTTCGATGGCGGCATCCGCTCCGAAGCGCACCGTCGCCGCGGTGAGCTGCAGGAGCGGCGCCGTGTCCATCACGCCATTATCTCGACAGGGACGCCCGCGCCCCGCGCAGGCGGGGCCGATCGTCGCCGCGGTCACGTGCGTCGCTGCGACCGTGCGACGATCACCCGCTGGACCACGATGAACAGGAGCAGCAGGCCGCCGATGATGATCTGCATCCAGGACTGCTCCGCGCCCATGAACGAGATGATCTTCTTGATCGTGCCGTAGACGAGCACCCCGACGAGCGAGCCGAGGACGTACCCCGTGCCTCCGGTCAGCAGCGTCCCGCCGATGACGACGGCCGCGATCGCATCGAGTTCGGTGCCGATTCCGTTGCGGGGGTAGCCGGCGCCCGAGTAGGCGGTCAGCAGCAGTCCCGCCAGGCCGCCGCATACGCCGCTGATGACGTAGACGACGATCTTGGTGCGGGCGACCTTCAGGCCCATCAGGCGGGCCGACTGCTCGCCGCCGCCGAGCGCGTAGATGGTCCGGCCGAAGCGGGTCCACTGCATGACGACCGCTCCCAGCGCGACGACGAGCAGGGCGATGATGCCGGTCGGCGTGATGTACCACTCTCCGACGGTGAACCGCGTGCGCTGAAGCCAGAGGATCGCGGGGTCCTCGACACGGATCGACGAGAGGCTCACCACGAACGCGAGTCCACGTGCGAGGAACAGTCCGGCGAGCGAGGCGATGAACGGCTGGACGTTGAAGTACTGCACGAGCACCCCGATGAGCAGGCCGATCGCGGCTCCGCCGAGCAGCATGAGCGGGACGACCACGACCGTCGGCAGGCCCTGCGAGAGAAGACTCGCGCACAGGATGCCGGTGAAGGCCATGACGGACCCCACCGAGAGGTCGATGCCGCCGGTGATGATGACGAGCGTGAGCCCGACCGCGAGCACGACCAGATACGCGTTGTCGAGCAGCAGCGCCGAGAGGTTGCCCGGTGTGAGGAAGTTCTCGAACTGCACCTGGGCGCCGACCAGCAGCACCAGGAGGATCAGGACGGCGGCGAATGTCGGCACGAGGGATGCATGCCGGCTCATGAACGTCGAGTAGCGGGTCGACACGGTCGAGCTGCGCTGCAGGGATGCTTCGGCCGTGGTCATGATGCCACCTCCACCTTCTGGGGCGCTGCTGCTCGCGCGCGCTGACGGGACCTGGCGATGGATCTCGCCCAGGCGTGAAGCTGGGGCGATTGGACCACGACCACCACGATGACGACGATCGCGAAGAAGACCGGGCTCTGCGCCGACGGCACCCCCAGGAAGAGGATCGTCGATTCGAGCGTCTGGATGATCAGCACGCCGATCACCGTGCCGGCGAGGGTGAACTTCCCGCCCGCGAGCGAGGTGCCTCCGAGGACGACGGCGAGGATCGCGTACAGCTCGATGAACAGTCCCGTCGCATTCGCGTCGGCGGCTCGGATGTTCGAGCTGTAGAGGATGCCGGCGACTCCGGCCAGCAGCCCCGTGGTGACGTACGCGCTGAAGACGATGCCCCGCGCCCGTACGCCGGCCAGCCGGCTGGCGGCGGGGTTGATCCCGACGGCCTCGGTCAGGACTCCGAGCGCCGTTCGCCGCTCGAGCACCGCGAGGATCGTGATCGCGACCGCGGCGATGAGGAAGGCGACGGGAAGGCCGACGAGGTAGCCGCTCGAGATGAAGGAGTAGGGCGCGCTGTTGACCGTGGTGATGAACCCCTCGGTGATGAGCAGCGCGACTCCGCGGCCGGCGAGCATCAGGACCAGCGTCGCGATGATCGGCTGGATGCCGCCGATGGCGACGAGGAACCCGTTCCATGCCCCGAGGACGAGCGCGACGGCCAGCGCCGTGACGACGGCGACCGTCACCGTTCCGAGACCTTCCGGGTCGGGCGAGTCGTCGATGATCGTGAGCGCGACCGCACCGGAGACGGCCATGACGGCGCCCACCGAGAGATCGATGCCCCGGGTGGCGATGACGATCGTCATTCCGAGCGCGACCAGCATGAGCGGAGCGCTGTTGCGGAGGATGTCGATGAGCGCGCCGTAGAGCTCGCCGTCCCTGACGGTCACTCCGATGAACTGGGGGCGGGCGATGGTGTTGATCAGGATGAGCGAGATCAGGGCCACGACGGGCCAGAACAGGCGGTGCCTCACGATCCGTTTCATGCGGCGGTCTCCTCGGTCTTGTTGGCGATGTACTCGACGAGTCCCGTGAGGTCGGTCTCCTGCGGCGACACTTCGCCGATCTTCCTGCGGTCGCGCATGACGACGACGCGCTGCGCGATGCGGAGGACCTCTTCCAGCTCGGACGAGATGAAGATGACGGACAGCCCTTTGGCGCTCAGCTCAGCCACCTTGCGCTGGATGTCCGCCTTCGCGCCGACGTCGATGCCGCGCGTGGGCTCGTCCAGGATCAGCAGTTCGGGCGCGGTGGCCAGCCATCGACCGAGCAGCACCTTCTGCTGGTTGCCCCCGGAGAGATTTCCGGCGAGCATCGACGGATCGGCCGGCCGCACGCCGAGGGCCTCGATGTACTCCGCGACGACGGCGTCTGCTTCGGCCCGCGGGATCCTGCGCATGGCGCCGCGGCGGGCCTGCATCCCGAGCACGATGTTCTCGGCCACCGTCAGGTCGCCGATGATGCCTTCGCCCCGGCGGTCCTCGGACGAGAACGCGATGCGGCGATCGATGGCCTGCCGGGGCGATGTCATGCGCGCTGACTCCCCGTTCACCTCGATGTGTCCGGTGTCGGCGCGGTCGGCGCCGTACAGCAGCCGGACGAGCTCTGTCCTGCCTGAGCCGAGGAGGCCGGCGATGCCCACGACCTCACCCGGGTAGACCTCGACGTCGACCGGCTCGAGTCCGCCCGCGCCTGCCGATCCCGCTCGCGCGCAGCACGGGGGTCCCGGTGCGGTCGATCTCGCGCTCGGCGACGGACGAGAGCGCCGCCAGCTCGTCGAGCTCGCGGCCGATCATCTTCGCGACGAGCTCGGCGCGGGGGAGGTCGGCGGCGAGGTACTCGCCGATCAGCCGGCCGTTGCGGAGAACCGTGATCCGGTCCGAGATCTCGTACACCTGGTTGAGGAAGTGGCTGACGAAGAGGATCGCGACGCCCTGGGCGCGGAGGTCGCGGATGACGGCGAAGAGTCGCTCCACCTCGCCTCGGTCGAGGCTCGAGGTGGGCTCGTCGAGCACGAGAACCTTGGCGTCGAGCACCATGGCGCGACTGATGGCGACGAGCTGCTGCACCGCGATCGAGTGGGTGGACAGCGTGGAGCGGGTGTCGATCGACAGTCCCAGGCTCTCGAGATGCCGAGCAGCCTCGGCGTGGGCCGCGCGCCAGTCGATTCCGCGCGCCTTGCGCGGCTCGTGGCCGAGCATCACGTTCTCGCCGACCGACAGGTTGGGGCTGAGGTTGACCTCCTGATAGACGGTCGAGATCCCGGCATCCTGCGCGTCGGAGGTGGAGGTGAGCACCCGCCGCCGGCCGGCGACGGTGATCTCACCGGAGTCGACCGGATACACCCCGGTCAGGGCCTTGATGAGGGTCGACTTTCCCGCGCCGTTCTCACCCATGAGCGAGTGCACCTCGCCGGGGCGCAGCCGCAGGTCCACGCCGTCGAGGGCGAGGACTCCGGGAAAGCGGATCGTGATGCTGCTCATGTCGACGACGGGGGGGACCTCGATGTCCGCGGGCATGTGTCGTGACCCTTTCTGTGTTCATTGTCGCCACGCCGGCCGGGAGGTCGATCACTCGACCTCCCGGCGGCGTGTCGCGGCGATGCCGCCCGGTGGGGTCAGTAGGCGCGGTCGTCGATGACTGCCGCTGCCTGCTCCTGCGTGAAGCTCTCGTCCTTCACGTAGTTCTGCTTCTCGACGGACTTGCCGTCGAGCACGTCCGTGACGAGACCGGCCGCCAGCTCGCCCAGCAGCGGGTTGCACTCGACGATGAAGTTGATCTTCCCGTCGACGAGCGCCTGCATGCCGTCCTTCACCGCGTCGATGGAGATGATCTTGATGTCTTCTCCGGGGACGCCGCCTGCCGCTTCGATCGCCTCGATGGCGCCGAGTGCCATGTCGTCGTTGTGCGCGTAGAGCAGGTCGATGCCGTCGAGGCCGTACTTCTGGATGAAGCCCTCCATGACGGTCTTGCCGCCGTCGCGCGTGAAGTCGCCGGTCTGGGAGTCGATCTTCTCGATGCTCGTGCCTTCGATCGCGGAGTCGAAGCCCTCAGCTCGATCGTTGGCCGGCGCGGAGCCGGTCGTGCCCTCGAGCACGACCATCTTGGTGGGCGTGTCGCCGAAGTTCTCGGCGGCCCACTCGCCTGCCGTCACGCCTTCCTTCTTGAAGTCGAGGCCGACCCAGCTCTCGTAGAGGTCGTCCGCCGAGGTCACCGTGCGGTCTTCGAGGACCACCGGGATGCCGGCATCCGAGGCCTCCTGGAGAACGTCGTCCCAGCCGTCCTCGACGATCGGGGCGATGACGATCGCGTCGACGCCCTGGTTGATGAAGTCGCGGACGGCCGCGATCTGCGCGGCCGGGTCGTTGTCGGCGGCGTTGAAGACCAGGTCGAAGCCGTTCTCCTCAGAGAACGCCGCCTTCATGGACTCGGTGTTCGCGGAGCGCCAGCCGGACTCGGAGCCCGTCTGCGCGAAGCCGACGGTCACCGTGCCGTCGTCCTCGCCGCCGCCCGAGCCTGCGTTCGAACCGTTGCTCGCGCAACCGGTAGCCGCCAGGGCCAGTGTGCCCAGAATCGCGAATCCGGCGAGAAGCTGCTTCTTCTTCATGCCCAAAACCTCCTCGTCTTGGTCCGGCGTCAATGCCGGGTGTGGGGGATGGCCGACCTCTCGTGAGGCGGCCTGCTCGGAATGTTAGCCCTAACATTCGCCTGAACGCCAAGATGTGAGCGATAACAATTCGGTAACACGCGGTCGGTCACAGGCTTGTAACGATTCAGCGGACCGGCGCGGATCCGCTCCGAGACGTGAGCGATCACATTTGACGATCCGGGCCGGCTTGAGGCGCGCGATCAGGCCTTGTCTGCGTCAAGACGGCGCAGCCGCTCCCGCGCGCGATCGCTGGCGCGTGGCCCGCCGGAGTTCAGTGCGCGATCGGCGACGGCCAGCACGACTCGAGTGGCGGTGATCACCGGGCAGGGGAGTGCGCCGGATGCCGAGCAGCCGCCGATAGCGACGCGGGATCGTCGCTACCGCCGAGGCGAACAGCATCCGGTATGCGAGTCCCCATCTGCCCGGTGAACGGCGGTCGCCGCAGGAACTCCACGACCGCTCGTGCGCGCTCGTCGCCGCGCAGCTCGCCCCGCTCGAGGTAGCCGTCCAGGCGCGCGTGCAGCTCGGCGACCGTCGTCGGCGGATCCTCCACACGCATGAGGCGCCCGGCGAGAGCCCACTCCGAGACGTAGGCGTCGGGCCCGCCGGGAATGCGGCCGCCCCACGTCGTATGCGCCGTGAGGAATGCATCGGTGAACGCCAGGTGCACCCAGTCCGAGAGCGCGGCGTCGTCCGCCGAGTAGCTGCGCTCGACGCCGTGCCCGTCGACGTAGTCGCCCGTCACGCGGGAGTGGAACCGTGCCACCCGGGCCGTCTCGGCATCCGCCTGGGCGCGCGACCCGTACGTCAGGCAGAGGATCCACCGCACGGTGCCCGACAGCCTGCCGAGCGGGTCTTCGCGATAGCGCGACCAGTCGTGCACCCCTGCCATGGGCCCCGGATGAAGGGCCTGCAGCAGCAGTGCCCGGATGCCGGCCACGAAGGTCGCGCTGCCGCCGTGCACGATCCAGGCCGGGCCGTCCTCGACGAAGTAGCCCTCGTCGTCGCCCTCGGCGAGTGCCTGCACCCACGCGGGCGCTCCGTCCGGGTCGCCCGAGATCGCCGTCAGCAGCCGCGCGCGGATGGCGCCGATCCCGCGCGGAGTCGATGCCCTGTCGGTGTTCCCTTCGGCCGGCCGCATGCATCCAGCGTCGCATGCCGGCGGGCCCTGGTCTCCGGACCCGCCACTACGGTGGAGCGCATGAGCGAAGCCGGGGCGCGGACGGGGCGCGTCGGCGTGCGCGACGTCGCCCTGCGGGCCGGCGTCTCGTCGCAGACGGTCTCGCGGGTCATCAACGATCACCCCAGCATCCGTCCCGAGACGCGCCGCCGCGTGCTCGAGGCCATGGAGGCGCTCGAGTACCGGGTCAACAACGCGGCCCGGGCCCTCGGCACCCGCACGACGCGCACCCTCGGCGTCCTCGCTTCGGACGCGACCCTCTACGGGCCGTCGGTCGGCATCGCGGCGCTCGAGGCGGCGGCCCGGGAGGTCGGCCGGTGGGTGGCGACGGCGTACGCCGATGCCGCGGACGAGGCGTCGGTGCACGACGCCGCCGAGCGGCTCCTCGCCCAGGGAGTCGACGGGATCGTCGTGCTCGCCCCGCATGCCAAGACGCTCGAGACCCTCGCTGCGCGGCCGCTGGGGGTGCCGCTCGGCGCATTCCACGGCGGGCCGGGCGCCCAGATGCAGGCAGACGGGGTGGGCCTGGTCGTCGCCCATCTCGCGCGAGCTCGGGCACCGGCGCATCGCACTTCTGGCCGGTCCGGCCGACTGGCTGGAGGCGGGCGCGCGTGAGAGGGGATTCACCGCGCGCTGCGTCCGAGCACGGCATGCTCCAGGCGGGTCGCTGGGAAGGTGATTGGACCGCCGCGACCGCGGCGGCGCTCGCTCCCGCCGTCGCGGAGGCGATCCGAAGCCCTCAGGGGCCGACCGCCGTCGTCGCGGCCAACGACCAGATGGCGCTGGGACTCATCGCGGGGCTTCGCGAGCAGGGTCTGGACGTTCCCGGGGAGGTCAGCATCGCCGGCTTCGACGACAACCCGGATGCGGCCTTCTACCGTCCGGCGCTGACGACGGTCCATCTCGACCTCACGGGCGAGGCCCGCTGGTGCATCGCGGAGGTTCTCGGGCTCGCGGAGCCCGCTCGCCCCGCGGCGCCCGCCCTCGTCATCCGGTCCTCGACCGCCGGGCGCGACGAACGATGATCCTCGACGGCCCAGCCGTGAGGGCAGCGCACCGAAGGCGGCTGCGCTGTTCGACGAGCAGAAATCAGGCGAAGAAGAAAGGATCGCGATGAACCGCACAGCACTGACCCCTGGTGGCCCGCTCGTGACCGAACTCTGCGTCGGCGCGAGCCCACTCGGCGGGATGCCGCAGACCTACGGATACGACGTCGAAGAGGATCGGGCGATAGCCACGGTGCTGCGCACGTTCGAGTCGCCGATCGGCTTCCTCGACACGTCCAACAACTACGGACGGGGTGAGAGCGAGCGCCGCATCGGCGAGGCGATCCGGCGGAAGGGCGGCCTGCCCGAGGGTTTCGTCATCGCGACGAAGGCGGACCCTCTCCCGGACGCCAAGGACTTCACGGGTGAGCGCGTGCTCGCCTCGTTCGCCGAGAGCATGCAGCGCCTCGGCCTCGAGCGGGTACCGGTCTTCTACCTGCACGACCCGGAGTTCTTCGACTTCGCCGACATCGCACGGCCGGGCGGCGCCGTCGATGCGATGGTCGAGCTCAAGAAGCGGGGTCTGGTCGACCGCATCGGGGTCGCCGGCGGCGATCTCGACGAGATGCGGCGCTATGTCGACACCGGCGCCTTCGACATCCTGCTCAATCACAATCGACTCACGCTCCTCGACCGGTCGGCGAGCCCGCTCATCGACCACGCGCTCGCCGCCGGGCTGGCGTACGTGAATGCGGCGCCGTACGCCAGCGGCATGCTCGCGAAGCCCCCGACCGCGGGGCCTCGGTACCAGTACCGGAAGCCGAGCGACGAGATCATCGCGCGCACAGCGCGACTGCGCGAGCTCTGCGCGCGGCACGGGGTTCCGCTTGCCGCTGTGGCCCTCCAGTTCTCGACGCGCGACCCTCGCGTGTCGTCGACCGTCGTCGGTGTCTCGTCGCCCGACCGCGTCGACGAGCTCATCGCGAACGTCGAGGTCGAGATTCCTGCTGAGCTGTGGGGCGAACTGGCCGAGCTGCCGGAATCCCGGTGATCCGCGCGGCTGCCGGCGCGGCGGGCGCAGACTGGCGCGAAACGGATGTTACCGGTAACATCACCGTGCGGAGGATGCGGCATCCCGCCCTCCCCGCACACGAGCCCCGATGGAGGAACCCGTGACCCTGACTGACCCGGCGACGCCGCCGGCAGCCCCCTTCAGTCCCGAGATCGAGGCCGCGATCGCGGCGGTGCGCGCCGATGTCGCGACGCTGCACAGCGAGCTCGTCCGGTACGGCCTCATCGTCTGGACCGGCGGCAACGTCTCGGGCCGGGTGCCCGGCGCCGACCTCTTCGTCATCAAGCCGTCGGGCGTCTCGTACGACGACCTCGCGCCCGAGAACATGATCCTCTGCGACCTGGACGGCAATGCCGTCCCGGGCACCGCCGGGCAGCGAGCGCAGCTCCCTCGAGCGACACGGCGGCGCACGCCTACGTGTACCGCAACATGCCCGAGGTCGGCGGAGTCGTGCACACCCACTCGACGTTCGCGGTGGCCTGGGCGGCGCGCGGCGAGGAGATCCCGTGCGTCATCACGGCGATGGCCGACGAGTTCGGCGGCCCGATCCCGATCGGGCCCTTCGCGATCATCGGCGACGACTCGATCGGCCGCGGCATCGTCGAGACGCTCTCGGGCCACCGCTCGCGCGCTGTGCTGATGCAGAACCACGGCCCGTTCACGATCGGGACGTCGGCGAAGGATGCCGTCAAGGCGGCCGTCATGGTCGAGGACGTCGCCCGCACCGTGCACTACGCCCGCGAGGCCGGGCCCCTGATCCCCATCCCGCAGGAGTCGATCGACCGCCTCTACGACCGCTACCAGAACGTCTACGGACAGAGCGGGGACGAGCGGCGATGACGCGGTCAGCTCGACGCGACGGATGCCGAGGCCACGGCCGCGGCGATCCTCGAGGGCCGCACCGCCCTCGGCATCGAGCTCGGCTCGACGCGCATCAAGGCGTGCCTCGTCGCCGCCGACGACCCGACGACAGTGCTCGCCGTCGGCAGCCACGAGTGGGAGAACCAGTTCGAGGGCCGCGTCTGGACCTACTCGCTCGAGGCCGTCTGGTCGGGGCTGCAGGCCGCGTACGCCGACCTCGTCGCCGACTCCGCGCGCCGCCACGGCGTCGCCCCCGACACCTTCGGCGCGATCGGCGTCTCGGCGATGATGCACGGCTACCTCGCCTTCGACGAGGCCGGCGAGCTGCTCGTCCCGTTCCGCACGTGGCGCAACACGACGACCGGCCCCGCGTCGGCCGAGCTCAGCGAGCTGTTCGGCGTGAACATCCCGCTGCGCTGGTCGATCGCGCACCTGCACCAGGCGATCCTCGACGACGAGCCGCACGTCGCGCGCATCGCGCTCGTTCACGACCCTCGCGGGCTACGTGCACCGGCGCTCACCGGGCGCGACGTGCTCGGCGTCGGCGACGCGTCGGGCATGTTCCCGATCGACTCCTCCACGGGCGACTACGACGCCGGACTGGTCGGCGAAGTACGACGCGCTGCGTCGCCGGCTCGGCGCTCGGCGCGCGGCCTGGCCGATCTCCTCCCCGAGGTCCTCGCGGCCGGCGCGCCCGCGGGCGAGCTGACGGCCGAGGGCGCGGCGCTCCTCGACCCGTCCGGCGCGCTGCGCCCCGGCATCCCGTTCTGCCCGCCCGAAGGCGACGCCGGCACCGGCATGGTCGCGACCAACTCGGTCGCACCGCGCACCGGCAACGTCAGCGCCGGCACGAGCATCTTCGCGATGGTCGTGCTCGAGCGGCCGCTCGACGCAGGTGCACCACGAGCTCGACCTCGTGACGACCCCCGCCGGCGACCCGGTCGCGATGGTGCACTGCAACAACGGCGCCAGCGAGCTCGCCGCGTGGGCCGGGCTGTTCGGCCGCTTCGCGTCGGCATCCGGCACGCCCATCGACAGCGACGCGGTCTTCGAGACGCTCTTCCGCGAGGCACTCGAGGGCGAAGCGGATGCCGGTGGCCTCGTCGCCTACAACCACCTGGCCGGCGAGCCCATCGCGGGCCTCGACGAGGGGCGGCCGCTGTTCGTCCGCACCCCGGACAGCCGCCTGACGCTCGCGAACTTCATGCGCGCGCAGCTGTACGGCGTGTTCGGCACGCTCGCGCTCGGCATGCAGGTGCTCGAGGGCGAAGGCGTCGCGCTCGACGCGATGTTCGCGCACGGCGGCATCTTCCGGACGGCGGGCGTCGCGCAGCGGTTCCTCGCCGGAGCGCTCGGCGCGCCCGTCGCGGTCGGCGAGACGGCGTCCGAGGGCGGGGCGTGGGGCATCGCGGTGCTCGCGGCCTATGTCTCCGGCATCCGGACTCGCCCTCGACGAGTACCTCCGCGACCGCGTCTTCGCCGGCGCGGCCATCGACACCGTCGACCCGCAGCCCGCCGACGTCGCCGGCTTCGCCGCCTATCTCGACCGCTACCGGGCGGGCCTCGCCGTCGAGGCATCCGCCGTCTCCGCCCTCTGAGCCGCACGACAAGGAACAGAACATGACCCGCACACCCCTCTCCACCTCCCTCGACGGCTACGAGGTCTGGTTCGTCACCGGCAGCCAGAACCTCTACGGCGAAGAGACGCTCCGCCAGGTCGCCGAGCAGTCCCAGGCCGTCGCCGAGGGCCTCGCCGGCCTCCCGGTCAAGGTCGTCTGGAAGCCCGTCCTCAAGGATTCCGACAGCATCCGTCGCCTCGCCCTCGAGGTGAACGCGCGCGACGACGTCATCGGCGTGATCGCCTGGATGCACACCTTCAGCCCCGCCAAGATGTGGATCGCCGGCCTCGACGCGCTGCAGAAGCCGCTCCTGCACCTGCACACGCAGGCGAACGTCGAGCTGCCGTGGGCCGACATCGACTTCGACTTCATGAACCTCAACCAGGCCGCGCACGGCGACCGCGAGTTCGGCTACATCCAGACGCGCCTGGGCGTCGCGCGCAAGACCGTCGTCGGCCACGTGTCGAACCCCGTCGTGCGCCAGCAGGTCGAGGACTGGCAGCGCGCCGCCGCCGGCTGGACCGCCTCGCGCACGCTCAAGCTCGCCCGCTTCGGCGACAACATGCGCTACGTCGCCGTCACCGAGGGCGACAAGACCGAGGCCGAGCTGCGCTTCGGCGTCCAGGTCAACACGTGGGGCGTCAACGAGCTGGCAGAGGCGGTCTCGCAGGCGACGGATGCCGACATCGACGCCCTCGTCGAGGTGTACGTCGCCGAGTACGACGTCGCCGACGAGCTCCTTCCCGGTGGCGAGCGTCACCAGTCGCTGCGCGACGGCGCCGCGATCGAGCTCGGCCTGCGCTCCTTCCTCGAGGAGGGCGGCTTCGGCGCCTTCACCACGTCGTTCGAAGACCTCGGCGCGCTGAAGCAGCTGCCCGGGCCTCGCCGTCCAGCGGCTCATGGCCGAGGGCTACGGCTTCGGCGCCGAGGGCGACTGGAAGACCGCGATCCTCGTGCGCGTCGCGAACGTCATGGGCGTGGGCCTTCCCGGTGGCGCGAGCCTCATGGAGGACTACACCTACGACCTCGTCCCCGGCAACGAGCGCATCCTCGGCGCGCACATGCTCGAGGTCTCGCCGTCGCTCACGACCGCCAAGCCCCGCCTCGAGGTGCACGCCCTCGGCATCGGCGGCAAGGAAGACCCGGTGCGCCTCGTCTTCACCGCCGACCCGGGCCCCGCGCTCGTCGTCGCGCTGAGCGACATGCGCGACCGGTTCCGCCTGGTCGCCAACGTCGTCGAGAACGTCGAGGCACCCGACCTGCCCAAGCTCCCCGTCGGCCGTGCCATCTGGAAGCCCGCACCCGACTTCGCCACGAGCGCGGGATGCTGGCTGGCCGCGGGCGCCGCCCACCACACGGTCATGACGACCGCCGTGGGCATCGAGGTGTTCCGCGACTTCGCCGAGATCGCCAAGACCGAGCTCGTCGTCATCGACGAGTCCACGACGGTGCGCGACTTCCAGCGCGAACTGCGCTGGAACCAGGCGTACTACCGGCTCGCCCAGGGGCTCTGACCGGGCACCGCCGACACGTTCGCCGAGGGGTCGACGCGCACCCCTCGGCGACCCTACACTGAGCCTTTTGTGGCCTGTGGCAACTTACGACTTCAACGAAGAGGACATCCATCACCGTGCGCACACCTGTCTCCGGCATCCAGCACACCCTCCGCTGCGACCAGTACGAGGCGGTGATCGCCAGCGTCGGAGCGTCGCTGCGGAAGCTGCGTCACGAGGGCCGGGATCTGGTCGTGCCCTTCGAGGCCGACGAGCTGCGCCCCGGCTATCGGGGAGCGACGCTCGCGCCGTGGCCCAACCGGGTCGTGGACGGCAGGTACTCGTTCGGGGGCGAGGAGTACGAGCTGCGCGCTGACCGAGCCGAAGCGCGGACACGCCCTCCACGGCCTCGCGCCGTGGCTCGACTTCCAGAAGACCGGCGGGGGCCCGGACCGCGTGACCCTCGCGGCGACGATCGAACCGCAGGCCGGGTACCCGTGGCGCGTCGAGGTCACCACGACCTATCGGCTGAGCGCCGAGGGTCTCGTGCAGACGGTGACCGCCCGCAACACCAGTGCGCGAGCCGGCGCCGTGGGGCACCGGGCCTCACCCGTATCTCGTCGCCGGCGCCGGCGCCCTCGACGAGTGGACCTTCGAGCTGCCCGCGGCCGAGGTGCTGCTGGTGACGGACGACCGGCTGATCCCGACGGCGCTTCGCCCGGCCGACGCCGACGACGCCGCTCGCTTCGACTACCGCGAGCCGCGCACGATCGGCGCGGCCGAGATCGACCACGCGTACACGGGTCTCATCCGCGACGGCGAGGGGATCGCGACGGTGCAGGCTGACGGATGCCGCCGGCACGGGGGTCGAGATGTCGTGGGATGCCGCCTGCCCGTGGGTGCAGATCCACACCGCCGACCTGCCAGGCGGTCCGGCGCAGCCGGGCCACCGTGCGGGCCTCGCGGTCGAGCCGATGACGTGTGCCCCCGACGCCTTCAATGCCGGATCGTACGACTACGACACCGGCCTGCATCGTCCTCGAGCCCGGGGCCGAGTCCTCGGCCTCGTGGAGGATCGCCGCGCTGTAGGCCCACGGCATTCAGTGGGAGTGGCCATCCTCGAGAACGATCCCGTGACCCGAGTGGCCGGCCGATCTCCCCGCCTCGGTCGCGCCGAGGGCCGGAGTCACGATCCCCGCCACGACGACCGCCGCGACCAGCAAGCCGGCCAGACGGCGCCGGGGCGCGGCATCCGGTGTCCGATCGGTCGACCGCAGTGCACGCCCGCAGCCGAGCGCGACCGCGACGAGCAGCACGGTGACGGCACCGAAGGCGGCGACGCTGGTGCGCACGGGGTCGACGCCGAGTGCGGCGCCGCCGGCTACCAGCCCGGCCAGCGCGCCGGCGACAGCCGCTCGGGGAGCGACCACGCGACCGCGCGCCAGCGTCAGGGCACCCCAGGCGAGGCCCGCTGCGCCGAGCGTGATCAGCGGCAGGCCGACGGCCCAGGACCCTGCGGCTCCGGCTGCCGACGCGTCCGCGGGCCCCGACCCGTCGGCTGCCGTGATCGCTCCGGCGCCGAGCGCGAGCAGGATGAGCGCGGCTCCCCAGGCGGCGACCGCAGGCCACGCTGACTGCGAGGCATCGCCGCGGCGGCCGATGCCGCCCGCCATCTGCGGCGCCGCCACGGTGGCCTGTGGCTGCTGCATCTCGTCGACCTCTGTCAGGCCGCTCGGCGCGACAGCTGAGGGCTGCGGTCGGCGCGAGCCCCACGCCGACCAGCACGATGGCACTGGCCAGGTGCAGGAAGTGGTCGGCGGTGTTCAGCGCGAGGATGTTGAGCGCGGTGCCCACGAGGAAGAACCCGACGATGCCGAGCAGCAGATAGGTCGCGCCGACGATGATGTTGACGGTCTTCGCCGCGCGGCTCGAGACGAGCCCGCCGGTCAGAAGCGCCCCGCCGATCAGCAGGTGGGCGATGTTGTGCAGCGGGTTGACCTCGAAGATCCCGAGCAGCAGTCCGCCGTCGGTCGACATGAACGGGATACCCGCGGTCACGGCGAAGCCGAGCAGGCCGACGACGACGTAAACGGCCCCGAAGATGGTCGCGACGAGGCGATTGGGTGACGAGCGCATGGCTGCCTCTCCTTCCGGCGCGGCCCGGTGCCGCGTCTGAAGGGTTCTTCGGAGTGCCCTCCCGATCGGTTTGGCGCGCACGCAAGACGGGGCGGCCGCACAAGAGCGGAGGGCCCCGGAATGATTCCGGGGCCCTCCGACTTTCAAACGCCGCGACCGGGCAGCGCGCAGCGGTCGCGGCGCGTCTTCAGCGGTTGTCGCCGCGCAGCGCCTCTTTGACTTCGTTCTTGTGCTCGACCGAGTCGCGCTCGGCCTCGGCCTTCTTGACGTTCGCGTCCGCCTTGAGCCTCGTCGATCTTGTCGCCGATGCGGTCGGCGGTGTCTTCCCACGCGTCCTGGATCTTGCGACCAGCAGTCTCAGCGGTGTCCTTCGCGTCTTCACCGAATCCCATGGGGTGCTCCTTTCGAGGCGAGTGCGCCCGTGTCCGGGCGGTGAATCGACGCTACGACGCGGCGCCTTCGACACGGCGAGGGCTTGCATCGTGGCCGGACCGTTGCTAGTGGTGCGAGACTCGACCTCGTGCGATTCGAGACGACGATGAGTCAGATGGGCAACAACACCGGCATCGAGGTGCCGCCCGAGGTGATCGAGGCTCTCGGCGGCGGCAAGCGCCCCCCGGTCGAGGTGACCGTCAACGGGTTCGAGTACCGCACCACGGTGGGGGTCATGGGCGGGAAGTCGCTCATCCCGTTCAGCTCCGACAAGCGGGCGGCCACCGGCATCCGGGGTGGCGATCCGATCACCGTCGACGTGACGCTCGACACAGCGCCGCGCACCGTCGAGCTGCCGGACGATCTGGCGTCGGCGCTCGCCGAGGCCGGGGTGCGCGAGAGCTTCGATGCTCTCTCGCCCAGCCAGCGCAAGGCCCACGTCACCAGCGTGGAGTCCGCGAAGGCAGCCGAGACCCGCGCCCGTCGTGTTGAGGCGATTGTGGCGAAGCTCCGCGGCTGAGCCGCGCGTACCCACGGGGTCCGGCCGCGCAGGGCGCCGGCATCCTGTCACGCAGGGCACCGGCATCCCGTTCTATCTGAACGGCTACGCCACGGGGGTGCGGGTGTCGATCGCGTCGCGCAGCGGCCGCCGCATGAACGCCCAGTAGCCGTTCGGCGTGATGCGCGCCAGCACGTCGACCAGCCGCGCTTCGCGCCCGACCATCGTGCGCGCCGAGCGGCTCACGGTCGCATCGACGATGCGCCGGGCCGCGTCGGCGGGTTCGGTGTGGTACATCTTCGCCTGCGCATTCGCGGCGCGCTGGGCGATCGCGGGATCGAGGGATGCCGCATACCGGCCGTGCAGGATGATGCCCGGTCTTGACCCCGGCCGGGTAGACGGCGCCGACGCTGACGGTCGATCCCTCGAGCTCGTGCCGCAGTGACTCGGTGAACCCCCGCACGGCGTACTTGCTCATCGCGTAGGGGATGCGCCCCGCGGGTGCGGCGAGGCCGTAGATCGACACCAGGTGCGTGATGTGCGCCGCGGGCTGGCTGCGAAGCGCGGGCAGCAGCGCCTGGGTGATGTTGACGGTGCCCCACAGATTGACGTCCATCAGCCAGCGCATCTCCTCCATCGTGAGCTGGTCGATGTCGCCCAGCATCGAGGATCCCGCACACGTGATGAGGGTCTGGACGTGGGGGTGGGATGCCGCGACCTCCGCCGCGACGCGCTTCGACAGCGCCGTCATCGGTGAGGTCCACGGCGTGGGTCGTGTGCCCGGTTCCGGTGAGCGTGGCCGTGAGCGCCGCGAGTCCTTCTGCGTTGCGGTCGAGCAGAGCGAGTCGCGCACCGCGTCGATCCAGCTCGCGCGCGACTTCGGCGCCCATGCCGCTCGCCGCCCCCGTGATGACGCTGGTGCGTCCTCGCACGTCGAGCCGTTGCATCCTGGTCATCATCGTCCTTCCGCGGCGTTGCACGCCGCCTTCGATTCTCACCCAATCGCGGCGAGGTGATGACCACCGGGCCCCTGTAATCTCGTGGGGAAGGAGGTGCGTCGGCATGGGGAGAACCGCTGACGCGATCGAGGAAGGTCTGTCGATCGCCTCCGCCGCGGCCCGCCTCACGGTGCGCAACCACATCCTCGTCGAGGCGATCGCGAACGATGCCTCGTACGACCTCGACCGCCTCGCGCACTTCGCCCACGAGACGCTGGTGGCGCTCGCCGACGAGCAGAAGGACGCAGCGAACCTCGTACGCCGCCAGCGGCGCGCGGCATGGGGCAAGTACAGCGACTCGAACGGCACGCACGACTACCGCGATCGCGACACCCGCAACCTGAGGCGTCGCCAGCGCCAGTACGAGGGCGTCGCGAAGGAGCTCCGCCGCCGGGCCGCCGACCCCGATGCGGTCCGCGAGCTGGTCGAGCAGGCTCGGGATGCCGCGTGGGGCGACGTCGAGTCGAACCTGCAGCGCCGGCTGCGCGTCGAGGGCATGCGAGCCGAGAACGACCCCGACTACGAGACGATGCGCGAGGCTCGCATGCAGGCGCTGCGCCTGGTCGACCTGCCGCGCCTCGGCGCACACCGCCGTCGGCTCCGCGAGGGCGAGAAGGAAGACGCCTGACTTCCAGGCGCCGGCGCTCCCCGCCTCGATTCGCGGTTGCGCAAGCCGTGGGGTAAACTCATCAAGTTCCTCCGCGCCGTCTCGTGTGGGGGAACATGCGCCCGTAGCTCAATGGATAGAGCATCTGACTACGGATCAGAAGGTTGGGAGTTCGAGTCTCTTCGGGCGCACACTGTGTTGAGACAGTGACTAACGAAAACCCGCGGATTTCCGCGGGTTTTCGTGTTTCGTGGGTCAGGCCCGGAGGCGAGAGCCCGATGCGGCACTGCTGGCAAAGATGGTCATCCGGGGGATGCTGATCGCGCCGGCTGCGAATCGGCTGCGGCGATGTCGGCCTCCGCTCCTGACTCGCGGGTCATCAGCTCGCCGGCAGCCGCGAAGACTCCGCGCATCCACGCGTGTGCGGGGTCGTCGCGATAGGTCGGGTGCCACCACAGCGCATTCGACAGCGGGGTCGCCTCGAACGGCGGCTCCAGCAGAATGACGCCTTCGAAACGCTCGATGAGACGCGCCACCCCGCGCTGGACCATGGCGAGTCGATCGGTTCCGACGACGAACTGCGACACCGCGAGAAAGCTCTCGACGACCACCTCGAGACGCGGCTCGAGCCCGAGCTGCTGCAGCTGACGGCTTGCAGAGGTGAAGGCTGTACGCGTCTGGTAGGTGAATGCCCAGCTCGCGTTGGCCAGGTCCTCGAGCGACAGGCCATCCCGGGCTGCCGGGTTGTCGATGGATGCCACGACGACCCAGTCGTCGCGCCAGAGGTCGGTATACGGCAGATTCGACAGGAATCCGTGCGGCAGCACGATGCCGTCGACACTCCGCAGGCGCTCGGTCGCATCGTCGACGATCGCCGGGTTGTGCAGAAGGAACCGGAAGCGGATGTCAGGCGCGACTTCGCGGCTGAGGCGGGCGACGATCGGAGCGATGGTCGCCATCCCGTAGTCGGACATGTAGATCGAGAACTCGCGTGTGGACTCGCGCGGGTCCCAGACAGGTTCGGTCTCGAAGATGCGGCGGGCGCCCTCCAGAACGGTGGGCACCTGGTCGGCGAGCCGGGCAGCCAGCGGCGTCAGGTCGTAGCTGTTGCCGCGCCGCGCCAGGAGCGGGTCTCCGAAGTGGGTGCGCAGTCGCGCGAGTGAGGCACTCAGCGTGGGTTGACTGAGGTGGAGTCGAATTGCGGCCCGGCTGACGCTCCGCTCGGTCAGCAGTGCATCGAGGGCGACGAGCAGATTGAGGTCGAGACGCGAAAGCGGACCCTGTGACTTCACGATTCCTCCTCGGCACAGCAATGACGTCGCTATCGATAGACCCTATATCGCTGATTGGGAGATGGGGATTCCCTGATATCGCATTCGGCTTGAGAGTTGCTCCCGGGGGCGAAGTCGCCCTCGGGAAGGATCGACGATGATCAGGTTGCAGCCTCAGCCGGGCTCACCCCGTCTCCCCGTCGCATCTCCGGGCGCTGACGTGCTCGTGCTCCACACCAAGGAGGTTGTGGCACGCGATGTCGTGCAGCTGCGGTTGCGCCGCCCGGACGGCACGCGGCTGCCGGACTGGACCCCCGGTGCTCACATCGACCTCGTCCTCCCCGACGGGTCGACACGGCAGTACTCGCTCTGCGGGGATCCGCGCGACGCCTTCGAGTACCGGATCGCGGTCCTGCGAGAAGATGCCGGGCGCGGGGGATCGCGGTTCGTTCATGACTCGCTCCGGCAAGGCGACGCGGTGCGATTCGGTGGCCCTCGCAACAATTTCCGCCTCACTCCCGCCGAACGCTACCTCTTCATCGCGGGCGGGATCGGAATCACGCCCATCATCCCGATGGCTCGCGCGGCGTCAGCCCTCGGAGCGGAGTGGCGGTTGCTGTACTGCGGACGGGACCGGGATGGCATGGCGTTTGCGGACGAACTCGCCGATGCCGGTGATCGAGTGCGCGTTCACGATTCCGCCCATCAGGGACGAGCTGACCTGGCTGAATGGATCGGCGAATTCCGCGCCGACACGAAGCTCTACTCGTGCGGTCCCGAGGAACTGATCGCAGCGGTCCGCGAGACCACCTCGTCGTGGCGGCGGGGCTGGGTGCGATTCGAGCGGTTCACGGCGGCGGCGCCGAGCCTGCCGGCGCGGTCGACGGCCTTCGAGGTCGAAGTCGACGGAGCCGCGGCCCGTGTGCGGGTCGAGCCCGGCGTCGCGGTCGCGACGGCGCTCCGCGAAGCCGGCTTCGACATCCTGACCTCGTGCTCACGCGGTGTGTGCGGAACATGCGAGACCCGACTCCTGGGGGGCGAGCCCGACCATCGGGATTCGATCCTCGACGACGACGAGCGCGCCGACTCGACCACCTTCTTCCCCTGCGTCTCACGCGCACGCAGCGACCGACTGATTCTCGCGCTCTGACCGCGCATCCCGATGATCTCGATGAGGAGACCGACCACATGAGCGACACAACCTCGCACTCGACCGCACTGGCCGCCAGCGGTGAAGATCCCTTCGGCGAGGAGATCCTGCGTGATCCGCTGCCGTTCCAGGAGCGTCTGCGCGATGCGGGGGACGTCATCCTCCTGGAGCGATACGGCGTGTACGCCATGGGCCGCTACCGCACGGTGAGATCGGCGCTTCTCGACTGGCAGTCGTTCGAGTCTTCGGCCGGCGTCGGCCTCACCAACTTCCGGGAGGAGGAGCCGTGGCGGCCGCCGAGCCTCCTGCTCGAGGCGGACCCGCCGCATCACGACGCGCCCCGCGCGGTGCTGTCGAAGATCCTCGGACCACGTGAGCTGCGCGACCTCGCACCTCGATGGCACGCCGACGCCGATGCCCTTGTCGACGAGCTCGTCAGCAGCGGGGCAGGTGAATTCGACGGTGTACCGGCGCTCGCCGAGGCGTTTCCACTGCGGGTCTTCCCGGATGCCGTCGGCCTTGGCGCGTCGGGACGTGAGCATCTGCTCCCGTACGGCGACCACCTCTTCAATTCCTTCGGCCCCGAGAACTTCCTTGTCCGTCATGGGCAGCCGACGCTCGGCGACCACGCAGGTTGGGTCAACGCCCAGTGCGCGCGGGAGGCGCTCACCGACGACGGATTCGGCGCGAAGATCTGGGCCGCCGCCGACGCCGGCGACCTGACCGAACGCCAAGCGCCGCTGATCGTCCGGTCACTGCTTTCGGCCGGAGTCGACACGACGGTGCACGCGATCGGGGCGCTCATCTACGCTCTGGCGTCGAACCCGGATGCCTGGGCGCGGCTGCGAGACGATCCCGCGCTCGTGCGCGTCGCATTCGACGAAGCCATCCGCCTCGAATCGCCCGTCCAGACGTTCTTCCGCACGACGACGACGGATGTCGAACTGGACGGAGCGCTGATTCCCCGGGGTCGCAAGATCCTGATGTTCCTGGGCTCCGCCAATCGGGATCCCCGGCACTGGGACGACCCGGATCGATTCTCCGTCGACCGGGACCCGTCGGGCCATGTCGGGTTCGGCATGGGGATCCACCAGTGTGTCGGGCAGCACGTGGCGCGTCTGGAGGCGGTGGCGCTCATCACGGCGCTGGCCCGCCGCATCCGCACGATCGAGCTCGCAGACCTGCCCGAGCGGCACCTCAACAACACGCTGCGCGCGTGGAAGACCCTTCCGCTCCGGGTGGAGTTCGCATGACCGGGACACGACCTGACAGCGGTACCGCGCTCAGCCTGCACGATGTGGGCATCTCGTTCCGCGGCGTCCGGGCGCTCGACGACGTCACATTCGACGTGCCGTCGGGTGGGGTCACCGCGGTGATCGGTCCGAACGGAGCCGGCAAGACGACGCTCTTCAACTGCATCGGCGGGATCTACCGGCACGAGGGTGAGATCGATCTGCACGGCGCCCCGGTCACACATCTCCGCGCCCACCAGCGCGCGGAGCGGGGCATCGCCCGTACCTTCCAGACGCCCTCGCTGCTCGACCACGCGTCGGTATGGGACAACGTGCTGCTGGGAGCCAACGCCTGGGGGCGGAGTGGAATCATCGGCGGCGTCTTCGCCTCCGCGCGGTCACGACGTGAGGAAGCCGAGGCGCGGGACGCCGCCTGGGACGCGGTCGTCGCTCTCGGAGTCGCAGGACTGGTCGCGCGAATGGCAGGTTCGCTGGCGCACGCCGATCGCCGGAGGGTGGAGGTCGCTCGCGCGCTCGTCTCCCGTCCACGGCTCCTCATGCTGGACGAGCCTGCGGCGGGTCTGAGTGCAGCGGAAGCGGATGACCTGCTCCGCCTGGTCGCGGCCCACGGCGAGCTGACCGGGATGACATCGATCCTGGTCGAACACGACGTGTCGCTCGTGATGCGCACCGCCCGCTGGATCGCCGTGCTGGATGCCGGACGACTGCTGGCAACAGGCACGCCGACCGAGATCCAGGAGAACCCGGCCGTCATCGCCGCATACCTGGGCACAGAAGTGGAAGTGGGATCGTGACGCTCCTTGAGATCCGTGGACTGCGCGCCCGCTATGGGCGGGTCGAAGTCCTCCATGGTGTCGACCTCACGGTCGAGGAAGGCAGCGTCGTCGCGCTCCTCGGAGCGAACGGGGCAGGGAAGACGTCGCTGCTGCGCGCGATCTCGCGCGCGATCGACTCCTCCGGCACACGCGTCTTCGACGGCGTGGACATCTCCCGCTTCCCCACTGCGCGAATCGCCAAGATGGGGATCGGTCACGTCCCGGAAGGCCGAGGGACATTCGGCGATTTCACCGTCGAGGAGAACCTTCGGCTGGGGGCGATCTCGCGTCCTCGCATCCTTCGCCCGCGACATCGCCAAGGATCTCGACATCGTCTACGAGACCTTCCCCGTTCTCAGGGAATTCCAGCGGCGACCGGCAGGCGCGCTCTCGGGCGGTCAGGCTCAGATGCTCGCGGTTGCCCGTGCACTGCTGGGCAGGCCTCGTCTGCTGCTGATCGACGAGCCTTCGCTCGGCCTCGCGCCGCTGACAGCACGAGAGCTGTTCGGCCGGCTCACGAAGCTGCGCGACGAGTGGTCGCTGACGATCGTGCTCGCCGAGCAGAATGCCCGCCTCTCGCTCGCCATCGCCGATCGTGCCGTGCTCCTCGCTCGCGGACGAATCGAGCACGACGGCCCGGCCGGAGACCTCGCGACGGTTGACGCGATCCACCGCAGCTACTTCGGAGCCGGCCCCGGCCCAGCCGCGGCAGAGTGCTTCGGGGCTGCCCAGCACCGAACCTGAAGAGAGGAGCGCTTCGTGACCGAATTCCTTCAGATCGCGCTCGATGGCTTGATGACCGGAACCGTCTATGCGGCGCTCGCGCTGGCGCTCAGTGTCGTGTTCCAGGGCACCGGGATGCTGAATCTGGCGCAGGGAGAACTCGCTGTCGTCGCGGCATATATCGCGTGGATGACCGTCGGCTGGGGAGTCGGCATCTGGTTCGCCATCCCGATCGCGGTGCTCGCATCGGCGCTCATCGGCGCGCTGATCTTTCAGGGGATCGTGCGATTCGTCCCCGCCGACCGCGAGGACTCGCTCATGACACTCGGCGTGACGCTCCTTCTGGGGCTCAATGCGCTGGTCGCGATCGTCTGGGGCAGCGATCCCCGACGATTCCCCAGCCCATTCGGCGAATGGGTCGTCAGCTTCGGCGGCCTGCGACTGACGAGCCAGCAGATCGGGGGCGCCATCCTGGTGGCAGCCGCGATGGGGATCATGGCCGTCGTCTTCACCCGCACGAACATCGGACTCCGCCTCCGAGCGGTCGCACAGAACCCGCGATCGGCCGCACTGCTCGGCCTGCGTGCCGGAGTCTGGCTCTCCGCAGGCTGGGCCGCAGCCTGCGCGGTCGGTGCCGTGGCCGGCGTCGTGGCCGCTCCGACTCTCGGGCTCTCGCCGGGCATGATGACGATTCCGCTGCTGATGGCGCTGGCCGCCACGAACCTCGGCGGCATCACAAGCCGGGTCGGCGTGGTGATCGGAGGCCTGCTGATCGGGGTGCTCACTGCGCTTGGCGGGCGGTACGTCCCCGGGCTCGGCGGGGATCTCAACGTCGTCCTCGCGTTCGCCGTCGTCATCGGCGTCGTCCTCTTCAAGCCCGCCGGGCTCTTCGGCCGCGAGAGCGTGGTGCGCGCATGAACGCCCCGATGCCTACGCCGCTTGCCCGTCGCCCCGCGCTGTGGGTGACCGCCGCCGCCATCGTGCTCGCCTTCAGCGTGCCGTTCCTCGTCAGCGACTACGACCTGTTCAACCTCTGTCGAGTGATGGCGCTCGCCATGTGCGTCGCGAGCCTGAACCTCGTGATGGGGTACTCCGGCCAGGTCAGCCTCGGACACGGCGCCATCTTCGGAATCGGCGGTTACGCGACGATGATGTCGATCGCCTACCTCGGTCTGCCGGTGCCTCTGGGGCTTCTCGTCGGGGTCGTCGTCTGCATGGTCGTAGGAGTGGTCATCGGCCTTCCTGCAGTGCGGCTGGGCGGGTTCAATCTCGGACTGCTCACCATCCTGATCGCGGCGCTCTTCCCGCTCTTCCTCTATCGCTTCTCCGATCTCACCGGAGGACAGGCGGGCGTGGTGCTTCCAGTCCGGCCCTTCCCGAGCCCCTTTCCCGCGCTCACCCACCAGCAATGGATGTACATCGTCATCCTCGCCCTGCTCGTCCTCGTCCTGCTGCTGCTTCACCGGGTGGTCGCGGGTCGAACGGGCCGCGCTCTGGCATCGATGCGCGCCGGACGGATCCTCGCGGTCTCGCAGGGTGTGAAAGTCGACCGGATCAAGGTCCAGATGTTCGTCATCAGCTCCGCGATAGCCGGGCTCGCCGGTGGCCTCTACGGGCTGGTGCTGGGACTCGTCGTGCCGGAGTCGTATCCGCTCATCCTCTCGATCACTCTCCTGGTCGCCTCCGTCATCGGCGGGAGCCGTTCCTGGCTCGGAGCGATTGCGGGCGCCGTCATCGTCATCTACCTCCCGACGTGGTCGAGCGCGCTCGTCCCGGGCGAGGCGTCTGCCTACTTCGCTCAGCTGGTGTTCGCCGTCGTCCTCGGCCTGTGCGTGGTCCTCGCACCGAACGGGCTCGCCGGCGGCGTCCATTCTGTCCTGCGGGCTCTCCGATCCCGCCTGGCTTCACCTGCCCCCACTATCCCCATCAATCGAGAGGAACTCACATGAGAACAGGACGACACCGTCGCACCGCCGCGATCACCGCCCTCACCATCGGCGCCGTGGCGCTCACCCTGACCGGGTGCACGTCCCGGGCGGCCAGCACCGCCGCTGAGGATGCGAACGGCGACGACGGTCCCATAGTCGTCGGCGCGAGCTGGCCGCAGAGCGGCCCGCTCGGATCGGTCGCGCCGGGCCTGTCGGGCCTGGAGGCCTACATCGACCAGATCAACGAAGACGGCGGCGTCGACGGACGGGAGATCACCCTGGTCACCGCTGACGACGCCTATGATCCTGCCCGGCTCGTCGAGAACGAGAAGAAGTTCGTCGAACAGGACGGCGCCGTCGCCGTCGTCAACTTCGGCGGCATCTCGATCGCCGGCCGTGACTACCTCAAGCAGGCGGAGGTGATGGGTGTCTCGCTCGCGGGCAACAGCCCGCTCAGCGACATCGAGAACTACCCCATGCAGCGCGCCTTCTGGCCCGACGTCGCCTGGGAGGGCGAGCTCCAGGGGGAGTGGCTGAGCGAGAACAAGCCGGACGCCGTCGTGGGCTACATCGGGTTCAACAACGACCTTTCCGAGAGCCAGCTCGCAGGCCTCTCGGCAGCGGGCGTCACACCCGTCCAGGTCGCGGCGGTCGCTCCCGGGACGGCAGATCTCAGCGCGCAGATCAGCCAGTTCCAGGCAGCCGGCGTCGACACCGTGATCATCAACATCGGAGCGCCCACAGTCGGCGCCACCATGGCGTACCTCCAGCAGATCAACTGGCATCCGACCGTCTTCGTTTCTTCGACCGTCTCGGACTTCACGACACTGGTCAACCAGGCCGGGCCCGAGGCGGTCACCGACGCGTACGCGTTCCAGTTCGCCAAGGATCCGTCGGATCCGCGCTATGCCGACGATGACGTCATCGCCGACTACCGTGACGCCATGGAGGCCTCGGGTCACGGTGAGGACGCGGCGAACGCACTGGCGTTGAACGGCTACGGCCTCGGGGCGGCGCTGGTCTCGGCGATCGAGCGCGCCGAGACGACGAACAGCGCCGGCATCCTCGCCGCATGGGACGAGTTCGCGGCCGAGGAGAACCCGTTGCTGCGCGAGGGCATCGCTCTGGACAGCGGGCCGTTCGGGCGGGTGATCTTCCAGTACCAGCTCAGCAGGTTCGATGGCGAGAGCTGGATGGATGAGGGCAAGATCGTCGACGTGCGGGAAGCCGGAATCGTCAAGTAGCGAGAAGCGACCAGTGATGGCCCGTTCCGTGACATCGGTCGCGGAACGGGCCATCTATCTGCGCGGTGCGACGGCGGAAAGCTGCAACTCGGCCGCCCTTGCACTTCTCCGAGGCAGCTCTCAGCCGAGCGACTCGATGAGCGCCTCGACGCGCTTGCGGATCTCGTCGCGGATGGGGCGGACGACGTCGATACCCTGTCCGGCCGGGTCGTCGAGCTCCCAGTCCTCGTAGCGCTTGCCGGGGAAGATCGGGCAGGTGTCGCCGCAGCCCATGGTGATCACGACGTCGGCCTCCCGCACCGCATCCACCGTGAGCAGCTTGGGGGTGTTGTCGGTGATGTCGATGCCTTCTTCACGCATCGCCTCGACCGCGACGGGATTGATCTGGTCTTTCGGCTCTGAGCCGGCGGAGCGCACGTCGATCCGATCGCCGGCGAGGTGCTGCAGATAGCCGGCGGCCATCTGGGAGCGGCCCGCGTTGTGCACGCAGACGAAGAGGACCGTGGGTGTCGAGGTCATGAGGGATCCTTCTCGGTTTCAGTGAGGGCATGCGGGACGACGAGATCGTCGGGAGTTCGCTCGGGATGCCGGAAGAGCAGCGTGGCCAGTCCTACCCCGATCGCTGCTCCGACGAGCTGGGCCGCGATGAACGGCAGGACCGAAGTGGGTGCGATCCCGGCGAACGTATCGGTGAAGATCCGGCCGACCGTCACGGCGGGGTTCGCGAACGACGTGGAGCTGGTGAACCAGTACGCGGCGCCGATGTAGCTGCCGACGGCGGCGGCCACGACCGGGGCGCTTCGGCCCGCGCGAGCCAGGCCGATGATGAGCATGACGAGCCCGGCGGTCGCCACGACCTCGCCGAGCACCGTTCCCGGGGTTGCGCGATCGGTGCTCGAGATGGCCGAAGGCACCTCGAACATCGCGTTGGCGAGCACGGCGCCTCCGATCGCGCCGACGAACTGCGCCAGGAGGTACGCGGCGAGGAGGGAAATGCTGAGACCAGTGCGCGAACGGCGACCCAAGATCATGTCGGCGAGCGACACGACCGGATTGAAGTGCGCGCCCGAGACAGGTCCGAGCAGCAGGATCAGCACACCGAGACCGAATGCGGTGGCGATGGAGTTCTCGAGCAGCTGCAGCCCCGTGTCGGCGCTGAGCCGCTGCGCGGCGATGCCCGAGCCCACGACGATCGTCACCAGCAGGCCGGTGCCGAGCAGCTCGGCACCGGCGCGGCGCAATAGCATCGTGCGATTCATGGCTTCCCCATCTTGACCATCCGAATATAGCTCAGTCAAGATTGAGTCAATGAACAGTGAGGGAAGTTTCGAAGCTCGGGCGAGGAAGCACGCCGCGCTCGCCGACCCGGTGCGCCTGCGCATCGTCGATCTGCTCAGGCTGGGCGATCTGTCGCCGACCGAGATGCGCAATCACCTCGACATCTCGTCCAACCTGCTCGCGCATCACCTGAACGTGCTCGAGCACGAAGGAATCATCCGGCGAGGACGCTCGGAGGGAGACGGGCGTCGCACCTACGTGACGCTGACACCGGATGCCCTCGCCGATCTCGTTCCGACCGCCGCAGTGCACGCGCGGCGCGTGGTCTTCGTCTGCTCAGCGAACTACGGCCCGCTCCCAGCTCGCACAGGTTCTGTGGAACGACGCAAGCGAGATTCCGGCGGTCAGCGGGGGCACGCACCCCGCGGACCGTGTCGCTCCCGGTGCCGTCGACGTCGCGCGCCGCCACGGGTTCACGCTCGCCGGAGTGGCGCCTCAGCAGGTCGACGGGTTGATCGAAGCCACCGACTTCGTCATCACGGTCTGCGACCGCGCACACGAGGAGTTTTCGGGCGGCTCGGCGCACTGGTCGGTGCCCGACCCTGTCCCGGCGGGCACCGACGCCGCATTCGAGGCGGCGTTCAACCAGATCGCGGCGCGCGTGTCGCTGCTCGTCCCACGACTGCTTCCCGCGGCCGGCTGACCTCGACACCCTCCGGCATCCGCCTCCGGCCCGAAATCGCAGCCTAGGCCAGCGCGCCGATCACCTCGCGCTCGAACAGCTCGAAGCCGGACAGATCGTACGCAGCCTCGGGGAAGTAGTGGATCGCGTAGCCGATGCCGTGCCGTTCCCGCTCCGCCAGGCGCTCGGCGACCTGCTCCGTCGATCCGAAAGCCGGGGAGGACAGGTAGTCCCGCTCGATGTGATCAGCTCGGTCCTGGCCGAGGTGCGGCACCAGACGCGCTTTGACCTCGGCGAGACGGTCGCGGGCTTCGGCCTCGGTGGAACCGACGATCGTGTTGAAGTTCGACGAGCGCGTGATCGCTCCGAAGTCCCGCCCGATGGCGTCGCAGTGCCCGCGCAGCACATCGCTCTTGTGGTCGATCTCTTCGAGCGAGCCCGCGAAGTTGGTGTAGGACGCGTATTTCGCGGCGATCTTCAGCGTGACCTTCTCGCCCCCACCGGCCACCCACAGCGGGATGCCGCCTGTCTGAAGCGGCAGCGGGCGGACGATCGCCCCGTCCACCTGGTAGTGCTTCCCATCGAGCGTTGCACTGCCTGTCGTCCAGGCCTGGTGCATGATCTCGACGCCCTCCCGCAGCATGGCCAGCCGCTGGGGCACCTCGGGGAAGCCGTAGCCGTACGCCTTCCATTCGTGCTCGTACCAGCCGCCGCCGATCCCCATCTCGGTGCGGCCGCCCGACACGATGTCGACCGTCGCAGCCACCTTCGCCAGGTACGCCGGGTTGCGGTATCCCATGCACGTGCACATCTGTCCGAGACGGATGCGGCTGGTGGATGCCGCGAACGCCGCCATCAGAGTCCAGGCCTCGTGCGTCGCCTCCTCGCTCGGCACCGGAGTCGTGTGGAAGTGGTCGTACACCCACAGTGATTCCCACGGTCCTGCATCTGCCCGCTGGGCCAGGCCGTTCATCACCGCCCAGTGTTCGGTGGGGTCGATGCCGACGAGATCGAATCGCCAGCCTTGGGGAATGAAGGTTCCGAAGCGCATCGACCCAGGGTAGCGAGGTCACCCCCAGAGAGTCGCAGTCACACACCCTCACGCTCCGCTGGGCTTTTCTCCCCGTTCACGCGCAGTGAGACCGGGGGACTCATCGACAGGAACCGGTTTCTCGACTATATTCACAAGAGTGAATCTCGTCGACGATGCGAGCCGGTATCGGAATCCGATCATCGATGCCGATGTGCCGGATCCCGATGCCATTCGCGTCGGAGACCGCTTCTATCTCGTCGCCTCGAGCTTTCACCGGTCGCCCGGACTGCCCATCTTCGTGTCGGATGACCTGGTCGAGTGGACCCGCATCGGCTACGCGCTCGAGCGCAGCGAGCCCGGCGGGTGGTTCGCGCTCCCGCGGCACGGCGGCGGCGTATGGGCGCCGTCGATACGCCACCACGGCGACCACTTCTTCGTCGTCTACCCCGATCCGGATCAGGGCATCTTCGTCGTGACCGCGGATGACCCGGCTGGTCCCTGGTCAGCGCCGCGGCTGCTCCTTCCGGGACTCGGGCTCATCGACCCCTGCCCGCTGTGGGATGACGACGGGAAGACGTACCTCGTCCATGGATGGGCTCGCTCCCGGTCGGGGCGCAAGAATGTGCTGACCGTCGTCCCCGTCGACGAAGGTCTGCGGCATCCGACGGGCCCGGCAGTGGACGTCGTCGATGGAGATGGAATCGATGGCTGCTCGACGCTCGAGGGGCCCAAGTTCTACAAGCGCGATGGCGAGTACTGGATCTTCGCGCCCGCCGGCGGGGTGGCCACAGGATGGCAGATGGCGTTCCGCGCCGAGAATCCATTCGGTCCGTTCGAGCACCGCGTCGTGCTCGCTCAAGGGGACACTCCGGTCAACGGCCCTCATCAGGGGGCTTGGGTCGACGACGGCAGCGGCGGCGACTGGTTCCTGCATTTCCAGGACCGCGGCGCCTACGGTCGCGTGCTGCACCTCCAGCCGATGCGTTGGGATGCCGACGGCTGGCCGCTCATCGGCGAGGCCGTCCGCGGTGGTCCGCCGCAGCCCGTTCTCGAGTACCCCATGCCGCGGGGCACCCGCCAGGGCTCGCGCACCCTCGCCCGTTCCGACGACTTCGCGGGCGGCGTGCCCAGCCAGGACTGGCAGTGGGAGGCCGCTCCGGATGCCGATGCGCTGGTTGCGACGGACCAGGGGCTGGCGCTGCGCAGCAGCCCGGACGGCGGCAACGTGCGGAGCCTTCCGCGTGTCCTGTCGCAGGCGCTCCCCGGATGGGCCTGCACAGCCGGCGTCACGGTCGAGCTGGAAGCGGCGCCGATCGGAGCCAGAGCGGGCATCGCCATCCTGGGGCTCGCGTATGCCTGGGCCGGAGTCCGGGTCACCGCCGGCGGTGCCGAGGCGATCGTGGGCGTGCGGGAGCGCGACGATCAGGCCGAGCGCATCGTGGCGTGCGTCCCGCTGAGCACGCCCCGGGCAGAGGTGACGATGGCCGTCGACGACGATGCCCGGGTGCGCGTCAGCCTCGTGTGCGATACCAGGGTGGTGCACATCGATCCGCAGTTCCGCGCCATCGAAGGCCAGTGGGTGGGTGCGGCGGTCTCCCTGTTCGCGGCCGGCCCGTACGGAGCCGACGATGCGATCGCGCGTTTCACAGAGTTCCGCATCACGACAGAGGACCGGTGACCATGGCAGGCAGACGCGCGCGAACCGCACCGACTCGCCCGAAGACGATCAACGACATCGCCACGGCGGCGGGCGTCTCGAAGGCCACGGTCTCGCGGGTGCTCAACGGCGCCACGACGGTGAACGAAGAGATCGCAGAGCGCGTGCGGAAGGTCATCGACGAACTCGGATACACGCCGAGCCAGACAGCGCGCTCGCTGTCCCTCGGGGTGAGCCGTTCCGTGGGAGTGCTGGTCCCGGACCTCGCCAACCCGATGTTCCATCAGGTGCTGCACGGGTTCAACCGCGCCGCGGCGCGCGACGGCTACCACGTGGTGGTCACCGATTCATTCGAGGATGCCGACGGAGAGCCTGATCTGGCGAAGGATCTGCGTGACCGCACCGATGCCATCGCGCTCTTCGCCCCGAGAATGACCCGCGAGAGCCTGCTCGCACTGCTGCCTCGCGTATCACCGGCCGTCGTGTTCAATCGGACGACGGGCAAGAACGCAGGATCGGTTCTCATCGACTATCACGAGGGCGTCATCGTGGTCGCACGCCATCTGATCGCTCTCGGGCACCGCCGTATCGCGTATCTGGCCGGCCCTGCCTTCGCGCGGTCGAACTGGGCGCGTGAGAAGGGCCTCGTCGAACTCCGCGAGCACGAACCCGAGGTGGACATCATCGAGGTGCCCTGCGGACACTCCTTCGAGGACGGGTACAGTGCCTGGCCGGCCATCCGCGAGACCGGGGTGACCGCCGTGATCGCCTTCAACGACGTCGTGGCACTGGGGCTGCTGGGACGGCTGTCGGAGGAGGGCGTCTCGGTGCCCGGTGATCTGTCGGTGGCGGGATTCGACGACATCCCGTTCTCCCGGTACTCCTCACCCTCGCTGACCACGATGACGGCCCGGCTGCCCGAGATCGGCGCGCGGATCTGGGCGGTGCTGCGCGCCGAGATGACCGACGAACCGGAACGAGAACCGGTCATGTTCTCGCCCGAGCTTGCGGCTCGCGCGAGCACGAGGGAGCTACGGTGACGGTCGAGCTGCTGCGCCACGGCGCCGCGGTCGTCGCGTACCACCCGGCATCCGGCATCGATCGGCTTCGGTCGCCTCGGCCGTTCCTCACCGCCACCACGCCATCGGGCACGCCGGTCACCGAGGAGGCGCCGGACGACCACCCGCACCACCTGGGACTCAGTGCGGCGGTGCCCGACCTCGACGGCACCTCCTTCTGGGGCGGCCGCACGTACGTGCGCGATCGCGGGTCGACGATGCTCGACAACCACGGGACTCAGCGCGTGCGGCAGCGCGACGTGAGCGACCGAGCCGTGGTGGAGAATCTCGTCTGGCTGGATCGGCGCGGCGAGCCGATGCTGGAGGAGGAGCGCACGATCACGGCCCGTGTCGCCGCGCAGAGCTGGGAGATCGGCTGGACGACCCGGCTGACGGCGCTCGCCGGCACAGTGACGTTCGGAAGTCCGCAGACCAACGGCCGCGACGGCGCCTTCTACGGCGGTCTCTTCTGGAGGACGGGGTTCTCGTCGGTGCGCGTGCGCACTGCCGACGGCGACGGGCTGGCCGCCGCGCACGGGTCGACCTCCCCGTGGCTGGCACTCGATGCCGCCGGTGCTTCTCTCGTGGCAGCGACGGCGAGCGGCATGCCGTGGTTCGTGCGAGCCGAGGGGTACGTCGGCTTCGGCCCCGCCGTGGCGGTGACCCGGCGTCGCGAACTCCACGAGGGCGAGTCCCTGCGCCTCGACCTCGCCGTCTCGATCATGGACGGCGCTCCCGAAGCGCCCGAGGACGTGGCGAGCGCGCTGCTCGCCGGCGTCGGGGATCCGGTGTGAGCAGCGGCCCGTTGCGCGAGCTGCTCGCGTGGTCGCAGGCCGCGGACGTCGCCGTCCACACGCTCGAGGTGAGCGTCGCGGGCACGGTCGTCGCCGGGGCGGCATCCCGCCGTTCGGCCTGCACACCCCTCACCGGCTGTACTCGGTGTCGAAGTCCCTCACCGGGCTGGCGGTGCTCCTGCTCGCGGAAGAAGGGCGTCTCCAGCTGACCGACGGCGTCGCGCAGCACTTTCCCGAGATGGCGGCCGGTGCATCCGTGGATCGAGGCCACGTGCATCGACGACGTGCTCGCGATGACGGGCCCGCACAGCCGCACGACGTACGACGAGGCGGCCGGCGGCTGGCTCGAGTCCTACTTCCGGGTGTCGCCGACGCATCGCCCCGGCACTCTGTTCACCTATGACACCAGCGGGAGCTATGTGCTCGCCGCGCTGGTGGAGCGGCTCGCGGGGGTCCCCTTGCTCGAGTACCTGCGGCCCCGGCTGCTCGACCCGCTCGAGATCGGCGCGCGGTCGCGCTTCCTCACCGGCCCCGAAGGCATCAGCCACGGTGGGTCGGGACTCATCATGGCCCCGGCCGATCTCCTCCCGATCGCAGAGGTGCTCAACGGAGGCGGATGCCGCAACGGCCGCCGCGTGCTCGCCGAGTCCGTCGTCGCGCAGCTTCTCGAGCGACGCAGCGATCCGGCCACCCAGACGTGGGGCGGCGCACTGCGGGCCGGCTATGGGCGGCACGTCTGGCTGCCTGGCGGCGGGGCCTGGATGATGTTCGGACTCGGCGGGCAGATCGTCTACGGCGACCCGGCCCGCGAACTGGCCGCGGTGGTCACGGCCGACACCTCCACGCTCGTCGGCGGCGATCAGCGCTTCGCCGAGATGCTCGTGCAGGCGCTCGCAGGAGAACCGGATGCTGTCCGCCTCGCGCCGCCCACCCCGGTGCACGACTCCGCCCACGCGGAGGAGCTCCGGTCGGCCTTCACACTCGTCACGGGGGAGGACGCGCCGGCGGAACTCGCGCGTCAGCGTCGACGCAACCGGGGGCCGGATCCGCTGGCGACCAGCCCTCGACCTCGAATTCTCGACCTCCGAGCCGACCACGGCTCGGCTGTCTCTCGGCGACGCCGTCGTGACAGCGGGATGGTCGTCTCCGGGCGTCCTCGATGTGCGGGTCAGCGCAGTGGGCGACGATATCGCGTCCGTGCGGCTGCGGCTCGTGTCGACCCCGGACGGGCTGCTGACGATGATGTCGCAGGGGTTCGGCCCGGCGATCGACCCATCGTGGACGTGGCGGGGAACCTACGCCCGCGTAAGCAGCCCGGCCTGAGCGAGTCCGTCCCGGACGAGCTCGGCGACCAGCGCGGCCCCGACGTCCGAGAGATGGGTGTCGTCCTGCTCGCCCTCGGGGTAGCCGGGCCATTGCCCCGGCGGGAGCCAGAGGAACGATCGCTTGCTGCCCTCGACGCCCTGGCTCTGCCACAGCATGTGCGTCGCGGCGGTCAGGTCGATCAGCGGAACGTCCAGCTCGCGCGCGACCGCCCTCGTGCGGTCCGGATACTCCCCGTGGGTCGTCTTGAGCTCCCCATCGACGAACCGGCGGCGCTCTATCGATGTCAGCAGCACCGGCGTGGCATCGCGGTCGCGTGCGCTATCGACGAACCGGCGGAGGTTCGCGGGGAACGCCACCTCCGGATCGGCGTATCGTTCGTCGTCCTTGCCGTCGTTGTGGCCGAAGCACACCAGCAGGAGATCGCCGGCGCGGAGATCCTCGATCGCCCGGTCGAGCAGCCCTGCCTGGATGAAGCTGCGCGTCGACGCTCCCGAGAGAGCGTGGTTCACGACCTCGAGCCCGTCCTGCGCGGCGAGTGCCTGTCCCCAGCCCGTGCGCGGCGCCTCGTGCGCGGCGTAGTCGCTGGCGGTCGAGTCGCCCGTGATGATGACGCGCACCGGATCAGCCCTTGACCGAGCCGACCAGTGCGCCCTTGACGAAGTAGCGCTGCACGAACGGGTAGACGATGAGCATCGGCAGCGTCGCGACGAAGATCACGGCCATCCGGACGGACTGCGCCGGCGGCACGATGTCCACGGCGGAATCGCTGGCGTTCAGGCCGCTCGCCACGATCACGATCTGGCGCAGCAGCACCTGGATCGGCCACTTCTCCGAGCTGTTGATGTACAGGACCGCGCTCTGGTACGTGTTCCAGTAGAACACCGCGTAGAACAGCCCGATGGTCGCGATGGAGGCCATCGACAGCGGGAGCACGATGCGCCAGAACACGCCGAACTCGGAGCACCCGTCGATGCGGGCCGCTTCTTCGAGGCTCTCCGGGATCCCCTGGAAGAAGCTGCGCATGATGACGAAGTTGAAGGCGTTGATGGCCACCGGGATGATGAGCGACCACAGCGAGTCGATCAGACCGAGGTTCTTCACGACGATGAAGGTCGGGATCATGCCGCCGGCGAAGAGCATGGTGAACAGCACCAGGAAGTTGATGACGCGACGGCCCGTCAGGTGCTTCTTCGAGAGCGCGTACGCCATGAACGCCGTGAGGAGGAGGCTGATCATCGTCCCGCCGATCGTGACCACCGCCGACACCCCGAGCGCCCGGAAGATCGTCGGCGTGGACAGGATGTAGCGGTAGGCGTCGAGGGTGAAGGTCTCGGGCCAGAGGATGAACGGCCGGGTCGCGAGCTCTCCCGGGCTGGCGAGCGAGCTCGCCAGCACGTTGACGAACGGCAGCACGCAGATCAGCGCGAACGCGGTGAGGACGACGCCGTTGATGATCGAGAAGGCGCGTCGGCCGGGGGTGATCCGACGGCCCTTGCGAGCTGCCCGGCGGACCGTGATGGGGATGGTCGCGCTGTCGAGGCGGGGAGTGCTGGTCATGTCGAGCTCCGAGGGGTGGGCGTGCGCACCGCGAACAGCGCTGCGGAGAGGAAGAAGAGGAAGGCGACGGGGTACAGCAGGAGCTGCGTTCCGAGCAGGCAGACGACGCCCGCACCGACGAACCACCACAGCGTCGAACGGCGCCGGGGCCGATGCAGGGCGAAGAAGAATCCGATCGCGCAGAGCAGGGCTATGACGATGAACGAGAACCCGAACCACGCGGCCAGGGTGTTGAGGGCGACGGGAGCCTCGGCCTCCGCGATCTCGATGCCAGCCTCGCGCAGCGCAGGCAGAACCGAGGTGTACAGGGTCTCGTCATCGCTGCGCACGATCACGAACGCGAAACCGCCCTGGAGTATCGCCGAGGCGGCCAGGCCGATGCCGGCGATCACCAGCTCGATGCGGCGCCGGAACGGCGCAGCTCCTGCATCCTGCTCGCGAATCATCGGCGTGACGAGAGTCATGTCAGCGCGCCGATCCGCGTCTCGTTGCTGACACTGCCGTCGGCGACCACGGCGGGGCCTACGGCTCCGGTCACGCGCAGGCCCACGATGCGCAGGCCCGTGGTGAATTGCGCGTGCACTCCCGCGGACGCCATCGCAGGGACGCCGTCGGCCATGGCGGGCACGGCGGGGACGGCATCCGGGGCGAACGAGATCGTGACGTCCTCGAGGGTGAGGTCCTCGAGAGGGGCCTCGGGCAGACCCGACACCCATGCGGCGCACGCCTGCACGTTGGTCGCCGTGATGTGCGCCAGGTGGATGCCGCGGAAGCGAGGGGTTCCCTCGTCCACGGGCTGCGGCGTCCGGTCGGACACGACGGGCAGCTTTCCGTCCGGACCGCAGAAGTAGAAGGGATTGATCACCAGGGGGCACATCACGCTGTCCATCACGATGTTCGACACGCGCACCTCCGAGACGGTGCCGCCGCGTCCGCGACGCGACTTGATCCGGATGCCGCGGTCTGTGCCCTGGAAGACGCAGTTCGAGATGACCACGCCCCGGACGCCGCCGCTCATCTCGCTGCCGATCACGACGCCGCCGTGGCCGTGGACCATGGTGCAGTTCGTGATCGCGATGTTCTCGCACGGCACGCGGTCGAGCGAGCGCTCGCTGCCGGACTTGATGGCGATGCAGTCGTCGCCGACGTCGATGTGGCAGTCGCTGATGCGGACGTTGCGGCAGGACTCCGGGTCGATCCCGTCGGTGTTGGGAGAGTCGGGCGGGATTGATGATCCGGATGCCGGTGATGCGGACGTCGTCGCACAGCAGCGGATGCACGGTCCAGGCGGGCGAGTCGCGAAGGGTGACCCCGGAGATCTCCACCGAGGTGCACTCGTGCAGGCCGATGAGCGTCGGGCGCGGGAGCGAGAGCTCGTCTCGCCGGAAGGCGTCCCACCACCAGGCGCCGCCGCCTTCGATCCGGCCGCGGCCGGTGATCGCGACATCGGTCTCGCCTCGGGCGTAGATGCAGGGGGAGTGGATCGTCGTCGCCGCACCCTCCCAGCGCGCGCCCACCGGAGGGTAGAAGGCGGGGTCGGCGATGAAACGCAGCACCGCCCCCGCCTCCAGGTGGAGTTCGACGTGGGAACGCAGGCGCAGAGCTCCGACCTCGTGCAGGCCGTGCGCGATCGTCACACGTCCGCCGCCGAAGTCCGCGGCCCGGTCGATCGCGTCCTGGAGTGCGCGCGTCGTGCGCTTCACCCCACCGAGCCCGCTCCGGGTTCGCATGCTCTGCACCTGCGTTCCGCTCATGTCACTTGGTCTCGGCGTACGAGGCGGTGAACTCCTCGATGATCTTGTCGAGACCTTGACCGCTCAGCTGCTCGATGGCGTCCTCGTAGCCGGCCATGTCGAGCTGGCCGACCATGTACTTGTTGTACGCGTCGTTGGCAGCCTGCTGGATGGTCGACCAGCTCTGGTCGAAGGTGTCGGAGCTGAGCGGCAGCGTCGGGTCGATCACGGCGAACTCGGCGTTCTCGGCGATCTTCTCGTTGCCCTCGTCGACGTACGGCGTGGAGCTCTTGAACGTCTTGACGATGTCGGACGGACGCGACGAGTTGTACGGCTGCACCTCCTGCTCCCACTTCGGCTGGTCCGCGATCGTCACGACACCCGCTGAGTCCAGCGTGTAGTGCTCGTCCTCGATGCCGTTGCTCATCAGGGTGAACGGCTCCTCGTCGAGGAGCTTGTCGATGAAAGCGAGGATCGACTTCACCTGCTCCTCGCTCTTGACCCGTGTCGTGGAGATCGAGATCCACCCGCCGAATCCGCCGGCGGTGTCCGAGAGGATGCGTCGCGGCACGTCGTCGAAGGTGATGTCGTTGATCAGCGCCCACTCCATCGGGGTGTTGGGGTCGGCGCTCTTGGCGAGGCTCATGTAGTTCTTCGCCTCGAACAGGCCGGTCACGACGATGCCGCCCTTGCCTTGGGCGATGGCGTCGATCTGGTTCTGCTTCTGCATCGTCACGAACTCGCCGTTGATCGCGCCCTGTTCGTAGAGGCCGCGGTACCACTCCATCGCCTCTTTGAACTCATCGGTCTGGAACGACGGGATGACCTCGTCGTCGTCGGTCACCTCGAAGTTGTTCCCGGCGCCGAAGTAGCCGGCCAGCGTCTTGAACCCGAGCTTGAAGCTCTCCAGCCGGTCGATGAAGCCGGTGGTGTCGTTCTGGCCGTTGCCATCGGGGTCGTCCTTGGTGAACGCGACGGCCACGTCGCTGAGCTCTTCGATGGTGTGGGGCGTCTCCAGGCCGAGGTTGTCCAGCCAGTCCTGGCGAACGAGCACGCCGTAGCGGGCGATCGGCTTCTGGAAGGGAACCCCGTAAAGGTGGCCGTCGACCCGCGCGGAGGCGAGGGTCTTCTCGTCGATCTTGGAGAGGTTGGGGTAGTCCTGGAGGTACGGCTCGACGTCCCAGAACTGGCCGGACTTCAGCGCCTGGCGCACCGAGGTGTTGGCGATGTTCGTGAGTGACGGTGATGTCGGCGAGCGAGTCCGACGCCAGGGCGGCGTTGATCTTCTCGTCCTTCGACGCGTCCGGCACCCACTGGAAGGTCGAGGTCGGTGCCGGTGTACTCCTCGAGCGCCGTCTCGATGGGACCGTCCGCCTCGGGGGTGGTCGGCGTGTGCAGCATCGTCATCCAGGTGATGCTCTCGGGTGTCTTCGCCTCGGCGCCGGTCGCCTCTTCGCTCCCGCCTCCGCAGCCGGTGAGCGCGAGCGACGCGACGGCGACGGAAGCGACGGCGATTCCGAGCCTGATGTTGTTCCTCATTGTGATGTTCCTCTCGCAAGGTGAAGTCGGGCTCGCGTGTCTTCGCGGGCCCCGGGGGGTGAGGTGTGGGGGGCATCGCCGGCGAGCTGGCCGAAGACGACGCGGGTGACGAAGCCGACCGCGGCCGCGGGGATGCCGATGCCGAAGAGCACGAGCAGCGGAACGGCGAAGGACCAGAGCAGCCAGATGATGCCGGCGACGGCGGCGGAGGCGACGATCGTCCAGTGCAGCGAGCCGAAGCCGATCATCACCGCGGCAGCGATCTGGCGGGGGATGCCGTGGACGTCGGTGGCCGCCATCACAGGGAAGACATAGGCGGCGATGATGCCGATGACCACCAGCGCCATGACGTTCGCGAACTGCAGCATCCAACTCGTCGCCGCGAAGATGTTCGTGACGACGATCGCCGTCGCCGCGAGGAGGATCCATCCCATCGCGGCCGAGCGCCAGTACTGGGCGCGAAAGTGGCCGATGAAGGCGCGGGTGACCGGGGGAGTCTCGCCCAGCCGGAACCATCGGTCGATATAGGCCGCCAGCGCGAAGGAGGCGGGACCGATGCCGAACACCACCAGGCCGGCGAGCGTGCCGGCCATCCAGAGCAGGTTCAGGTACGCGATCCGGTAGACGCCGCGCAGAAACCGGTCGATGCGCACGAGGCCCTCGAACGAGAGCATCAGAAGACGCCCTCCTCGCCGAACCTCTTCGCGAGCTTGTTCGCCGCCACGACGAGGATCAGACCGACCAGCCCCTTGAACAGGCCGACTGCGGTGGCGTAGCTGAGCTGTCCGTTCTGGATGCCGGCCGTGTAGACGTAGGTGTCGAAGATCTCGCCGACCTCACGGTTGAGCGAGTTGAGCAGCAGGAACATGTGCTCGAAGCCGAGCTCGAGGAAATCCCCGATCGACAGGATGAACATCACGACGATCGTCGGGCGGATGGCCGGCAGGGTGATGTGCCAGCTCTGGCGCCAGCGTCCGGCGCCGTCGATCTCGGCAGCCTCGTAGAGCTGCAGGTCGACGGCGGTCATCGCCGCGAGATAGATGATGGTGCCCCATCCCGCCGTCTTCCAGATCTCCTGGATCGTGTACAGCGGACGAAGCCAGGCGGGATCCGTGAGGAAGGGGACGGGTCCGAATCCCCACGACTCGATCAGCTTGTTGATGCTCCCGCCGTCGGTCGTCAGCAGCACGTAGAACAGCGAGACGACGATCACCCACGACATGAAGTGCGGCAGATAGATGACGGTCTGGATGCCGCGCTGGAAGACCTTGGTCCGCACCTCGTTCAGCAGCAGCGCGAGGATGATCGGGATCGGGAACGAGAAGAGCATCAGCAGAAGCGAGATGACCACGGTGTTGGTGAGCAGCATCACGAACGTGTCTTCGGTGAAGAACCGGATGAAGTGCTCGAACCCCACCCAGGGGCTGTCGAAGATCCCGCGGAAGGGCGAGTAGTCCTGGAACGCGATGACGAGTCCGCCCATCGGGACGTACTTGAACACGATGAAGTAGATGATGCCGGGCAGTGCCATCAGATACAGCGCCTTGTGCTGCCACATCGTCCGCCACCACGGGCGCCGGCGGTGCATCGGCGGCAGCGCTTCGGTCGATTCCGGCGCGTTGGCCGACGTTGCGGGAGGGCTTTCCAGCACGGTCATGCCGACGTCCGCTTCGTCACCTGATCGCTCAGCATCGGGGCGCCTCTTCCTGTTCTCGTCGTCGAGTCCGGGTACGAATCGCGTGGGAAAGCGCTCTATCAGTAACCGGTTTCCCGACCCTAGCACGGCCTGACAGGATCTGGGAAGCGCTTTCTGGACCGGCCTGAATCGCGGTCGTACCCACCGGGCTGTGGGCAAGCGTGACACCCGGACGTGGGCCGCGAGCGCCGTACCCCGGGCACGGCGAACGGGGCCGGAGCCACGCGGGCGGCACTGAAGCGCACGGTGGGCTACGCGACCTCCGCCGGCGTAGGCGGTTGCTCCCGCCTCAGCCCCAGGCGCGGATCGCGGTCCGGCTCAGTCCCGGATCACGAGATGTCGAGATACGGCAGCAGTGGGCACCCTGATGACGGCCAGGTCACCACGTGGGTGGGAGATCCTGGCCGTTCGTGGGGTACCCGTCGAAGTCGAAGTTCGCGTCGTACGGTGCTTGGTCATCGGCCTCGAGCACATCGAACGGGACGATATCGACGGTGACGACCACCCGAGTCGTGGCGGTGATGAGCACGCTGTGGGCGCGATCGCCCACGACGATGAAATCGACGAATCGCCCACCCGCCTGGGAGGCGGCCTCGATCCGTTGCTTGAGATCATCCACGTCCTGGCCTTGGGCCATCAGGAACGGCGTGTCATTGATCGTGAGTTCGGTTCTCACCCTCGTAGCCTGATCCGTCATTCCCCCAGCGTACGAACTGGGAGTTTCTCCCGGGAGGGTATTGCCATCGGCCCACCCGCGTGATTCCCTGTCCGCGCGCGAAGGCTCCCCTGAGGGCCGACGGTTCACCGGGAGGCGACGGATGACCGGCCGCCGTCGCCGGAATCAGCATCGACGTTCGCGGCGTCCAGGGCCGCCATCGCCGCTCGGCGTCCTTCCGCGATCAAGCGCGGCACGTCGGTCATCGTCCACTGCGCCATGCGCTCCATCTCGGGCTGGATGAGGACGACGGAGGGATCGCCGGCGAGGTCGGCGGTGCGAGTCACCGTGCGCATCATGCGCACGTTCTCCCACTTGGCGTGCAGCCGCACCACGATGAGGCGCGTCGCACCGATCGAACGCGTCGCCTCGACCGGAACGTTGTCGATCATCCCGCCGTCCGCCAGCAGCTGGTTTCCGAGGCGCACAGGGGGAAGGAGGCCCGGCACCGCGATCGTCGAGCGCAGCGCCACGCTGAGCCTCCCGCTGTCGAGGATCACACCGCGCCTCGTACGCAGGTCGGTCGTGAACGCGGCGAAACGACGCGGGAGGTCTTCGATGAGGGGATCCTCGCCCAGCACACGGTGCACACCCTCGGTCACCGCCCGCGTGTCGAGGAGGCCCCAGCGTGGCGACACCGACCACCGCGCGATGGCCCGCCAGCGGAAGGCGGTGGCCGCGCGCTCGATGTCCGCGACGCCGAGTCCCGCCGCATAGGCCGCGGCGACGAGGGCCCCGGAGCTCGTCCCTGCGACGACTCCGGGACGGATGCCCCGCTCGTCGAGCACCTGAAGGACTCCCACATGGGCTGCGCCGAAGGCGCCGCCACCACCGAGGGTGAGGCCCAGAGTCGGGTCGTCGCTCACAGGATCCTCCGGTCCATCGGTCTTCGGCGACGCTAACACCGCCCGGTTGTGACTTCGGTGAGAGCGGCCTCCAGCAAGCGTTCAGCAACGAGCGATTAGCCCGAGACAGCCACCCTCGTCAAGCCCTTGTCTGGCTGTGGCGCCTGGCGTGTGCTTGTTACAGCACGCCGCGGGCACAACCTGCAGCGGCAGAGAGAAAGGCATCACCATGGGTATTGACGACAAGATCAGCAACGCCGCCGAAGACCTCAAGGGCAAGGCCAAGGAGGCCACCGGCAAGGCGACGGACAACGAGCGCCTCGAAGCCGAAGGCAAGACCGACCAGGCGAGCGCCAACATCAAGCAGGCTGGCGAGAACGTCAAGGACGCCTTCAAGTAAGTCGGCGCCCACCGCACACGCAGACGCCGTCCGTCCCCTCGGGGACGGACGGCGTCTGCGCGCTCCCGCGTGCTCAGCTGATCTTGCGCCGATAGATCCGGATCGCGAAGGCGTATGCCACGACGAGAATGCCGACGAGCCAGGCGAGAGCGACCCAGATATCCGCTCCGACGGGCTGCCCGGCGAACAGCGCGCGTATCGTGTCGACGATCGCGGTCACGGGCTGGTTCTCGGCGAACCAGGCGACCGGTGCCGGCATCGACTCGGTCGGCACGAACGCCGAGCTGATGAACGGCAGGAAGATCAGCGGATAGCTGAAGGCGCTCGCGCCGTCCACCGTCTTGGCTGAGAGCCCCGCGATCACCGCGATCCAGGTCAGGGCCAGCGTGAACAGCACCAGGATGCCGGTCACCGCGAGCCAGTCCAGGATCGACGCTCCCGTGCGGAACCCCATCAGGATGCCGACGGCCACCACGATCGCGATCGAGACGAGGTTGGCCGCGAGCGACGTGAACACGTGCGCCCACAGCACGCTCGATCGTGCGATCGGCATCGACTGGAAGCGCTCGAAGATCCCGCCCTGCATATCGAGGAAGAGTCGATAGGCGGTGTACGCGACGCCCGAGGCGATCGTGATGAGCAGGATGCCGGGCAGCATGTAGTCGATGTACGACTCCTGCGAGCCGATGTCGATGGCGCCGCCGAACACATAGGTGAACAGCAGCATCAGCGCGATGGGCGTGACCGCGGTGGTGATGATCGTGTCGGGGCTGCGCAGGATGTGCCGGAGCGACCGGCTGGTGAGAACGGCGGTGTCGCCGATCACGTGGGTGGTCATCGGAGTTCCTTTCGCGTCGGGACGGATGCGTCGTCGTCGGCAGGAGCGGCATCCGTCTCCTCCGGCTCGCCGACGAGCGCCAGGAAGACGTCCTCGAGGGACGGCTGCTTCTCGACGTACTCGACCTTCGCCGGCGGCAGGAGCAGCTTGAGCTCCGCGAGAGTGCCGTTCTGGATGATGGTGCCCTTATGCAGGATCGCGATGCGGTCGGCGAGCTGCTCGGCCTCGTCGAGATACTGCGTGGTGAGGAGGACCGTGGTCCCGCCCTTGGCGAGCTGCTTGACCGTCTGCCACACCTCGAGGCGCGCCTGGGGGTCGAGGCCCGTGGTGGGCTCGTCGAGGAAGATGATCGGCGGGTTGCCGATCAGGCTCATCGCGATGTCGAGCCGGCGCCGCATGCCTCCCGAGTAGGTCGCCGCCTTGCGGCCGCCGGCCTCAGTGAGCGCGAAGCGGGCCAGCAGGTCGTCCGCGATCGCGCCCGGATTCTTCAGGTGCCGGAGCTTCGCGACCAGCACGAGGTTCTCGCGGCCGGTCAGCACCTCGTCGATGGCGGCGAACTGGCCCGTGAGGCTGATCGACTCGCGGACGTCGTTCGCCTGTGCGGCGACGTCGAAGCCGTGGACCGTCGCGGTGCCCGCGTCGGCCTTCAAGAGCGTCGAGAGGATGCGGATGACGGTGGTCTTGCCGGCGCCGTTCGATCCGAGCAGCGCGAAGATGCTCCCGCGCGCCACGTCGAAGTCGACGCCTCGCAGCACGTGCAGGTCCTTGAACGACTTCTCGAGGCCCTGCACCTGGATGGCCGGTGTCGAGAGGTGGTCATTGTTCGTCCTCCTTCGTGAGTCCCTGAATGGTGTCGGTGAGGCGGGCGCGCTCCTTGTCGATCCAGCGCTTGCCCGAGTAGGCGGCGGCGAATGCCTCGGCGAACTCGACCGGATCGTCTCCGACGATCTCCTCGACCGGCGTCCCGTCCACGGCGGCACGCTCCCACAGGTCGGCGAAGTCGTTCAGCATCGTCATCATCACGGCGGGGTCGCCGTCGGTGATCCCGCCGTTGTACATGAAGTAGCGCTCGAAGGCCTTCGCGGCCGATCCATAGGGCTCGGGCAACGCCGCGATACGTGCCTTGTACTGCCTGTACGCCTTCTTGTCGTCGAGTGATCCCGTGAGGAACTCGATCCACTTTGCGGCCATGTCAGTTCTCTCCTTCGTGGAGCTGTTCGATTCGTTCGGCGAGGAAGCTCCACGTCCTCCAGAACTCTGCGAGCTGTTCGCGCCCCTGCGCGTTGAGGGAGTACACCTTGCGCGGCGGTCCCTTCTCAGAGGGGACCTTCTCGACGTCCACGAATCCCCTCTGCTCGATGCGGACGAGCAGTGCGTAGACGGTTCCTTCCACGAGGTCGGTGAAGCCCTGTTCCCTCAGCCGCGCCGTGATCTCGTACCCGTACGCGGGCTGTCCGGCCAGGGTCGCGAGCACGATGCCCTCGAGGGTGCCTTTCAGCATCTCCGTCATCTGATTGCCCATCACTCACCTCCATCTACTCTGTGTTGCTGACTACCACTAGACAGTAACACTGAGTACCGGTAGTTAGCAACACTGAATAGCCCTGCATCTGCGGGGCATGGCGAAGCACCCGCCGACCAGCTGCGATCAGACAGCAGGGACGCAGGGGTGAGTGGGTCAGAGCCGCCCGACGCCGATCACGATGACGATGACGCCGATGATCAAGAGGATGATCCCGGTGAGGAGCTCTCCGTTGCGCGTCAGCCACTCGCGACTCGCAACGAGCCGCGGTTCTGTCTTCGCCGGGCGATATGACCGTTGCGATGATCGGAACCGCGACGGTGGAGGCGCCGATCACGGTGTACACGACGAGCCAGATCACGGCCTCCGCCGTCGAATTCACATCCGCCCGAAGGGCGAGGCCGGCGGCGCTCGCGAGCAGCAGGCTCTTCAGGCGCAGATTGAGGATGAACGCCAGCCCGAACGACGAGATCGGCCCGAGGGTCTCGGCGGACTTCAGCCACTGGGGGATGTCCTTCGCGGTCCTTCGACGCGCCCGCCACACCGAGAAGATGCCGAGCAGGATCAGGGCGCTGCCGACGATGATCTCGAGCTGACCGACCGCCTCATCCGTTCGGCGCGGAAAACGCGCCGTCGGAACGAGCTGGGCCGCCATCGTGAACACCGCGACGACGACGAACATCCCCACCAGCATCCCGATGAGGAAGGGGACCGCCGACCGCGACCGATTCCCTGAGAGGAGGATGAGGAGCGCCGCGAGGATGGGGACCGTGCTGAATGCGAGCGCGATCGCCAGGGGAAGCAGATGGAGCAGTGTCTGCATCCGCCGTTCCTCGCTCTGTCGATGACTTCGGTCCTCGCCACCATACCGCCCTCGCGCGAGTCGGCTCCGAGCATGCCGAGCCGATGTCATCCTCGGCGCACGAGTGACCGGCACCGATCTCGCACACACGAAATCGAGGGGTCAGTCGGCCCCTCGACTTCTGATCTGTCCTACTTCCGGTGCTCCCGGGTTCCCGCCGTGATCGGCACGGCGACGGCCGCGGCGATCAGGAGCACGCCTCCGATGAAGACGAGCGCCTGAAACGCCGGGAGTGAGAACGACAGACCGACGACGATCATGCCGCCGATCAGCAGAACTCCGTAGATCGCGAAGAGCATCGATCACCTCCGGAATGCTCTTATCGGCAGCGTGGGTCCAGGAAGTCCGGGTGGGGACTTCCCTTCAGCGTCGCTCTGTCACGCACCGCGCCTGATGTAGCGCATCAGGCCGATGATGATGGCGACGACGAGGACGATGATCCCTATCCACAGCAGGAACTTGGCCGCCTCGACGAACAGGCCGAGGAGCAGCAGGACGATTCCGACGATGAGCAGGATCACTGCGAGAGATGTCATGCCAAGACTCTGGCGCGCGATCATTCATGCGTCGACCCCCTTGAAGCGGGGCGCGGGTTATGCAAGAAGTGACTTATGCGCCTCGTGCAGATCGCCCAGCACGCCGATGACCTGCAGCGTGCTGCGGAGTTCTACCGGCGGCTGACGGAATCCGAGCCGACGGGTCTCTTCGACCCGCCGGGGCTGCTGTTCTTCGACCTCGGCGGCGTGCGGCTGCTGCTCGACCGCAACGCGCCCTCGTCGCTCATCTACCTGCGGGTGGACAACATCCACGAGGTGATCGAGCGGCTCGGCGACGTGGAGGTCATCGCGCATCCGCACGTCATCTTCACCCACGATGACGCCGGCACCCTGGGGCCGGCCGGCCATGAGGAATGGCAGGCGTTCATCCGGGATTCCGAGGGCAACACGCGTCGGCCTCGTCTCGTTCCAGCCGCGCTGATCCACCGCGCGTCCCGACGCGTAGCCTGAAGACATGAGCGCCTACGTCTCGGCGTTCGAGCTGTTCTCCATCGGTGTAGGACCCTCGAGCTCCCACACGGTCGGCCCCATGCGGGCCGCCCGTGATTTCGCCGCACGCCTGTCATCGGCCGGGATGCTCGAGCGCGTGGCCCGCGTGACCTGCACCCTGTACGGGTCGCTCGGGGCGACCGGCATCGGCCACGGCACTCCCGATGCGGTCGTCGCAGGCCTTCGGGGGGAGGCGCCCGACACCGTGGATCCGGATGCCGTCCGCTCGGCGTGGACGGACTGGCCCGAGGGACGCGAGCTCCTCCTCGACGGCGTGCACGGCATCCCGTTCGCGAAGGCCGACATCGCCTTCGCTCCCCGCACCCGCCTGCCGGGCCACCCCAACGCCATGACGCTCGTCGCCCTCGGGGCGGATGGCTCCACGCTCAGCGAAGAGACCTACTACTCCATCGGCGGCGGGTTCATCCGCCGCGACGGCGAGCCGGCGCGGGTTGAGGCGCACCCGTTCCCGCTGCGGTTCGAGAACGCCGAAGAGCTGCTCGCCACGTGCGACGAGCGCGGGATCACCATCGCCGAGGCCGCCCGCATCAATGAGGAGGCGCTGCGCACCGAGGAGGAGATCGCCGACGGGCTGGACGCCATCTGGGACGCGATGGCGGGATGCATCGAGGCGGGCCTCGCCGCCGAGGGCCAGCTGCCCGGGATGCTGCGCGTCAAGCGGCGGGCGGCATCGATCCGACAGCAGCTGGAGGAGGCAGAGTCGGCCGGGCACCGCGAGCTGCCGGGGGAGTGGCTCGGGGCCTTCGCCCTCGCCGTGAATGAGGAGAACGCCTCGGGCGGACGCGTCGTGACGGCGCCCACGAACGGCGCCGCCGGCATCCTCCCCGCGGTCGCGATGTACTGGTGGCGGTTCCTCGCCGACTCCGGTCTCGGCGCCGGCAACGCCGTCACTCCGTACGGCGAGCTCGTCGGCAGCGCGCTCCTGGGATTCGGAGCTCCGCGGGCTCTGGTATCGACCGACGCGGCCGACGACGAGCTCATCGCCCACGCGAACCGGCGGCGCGGCATCCGCCGCTTCCTGCTGACCGCGACCGCGCTCGGTTCGCTGTTCAAGGCGAACGCGTCGATCTCGGGCGCCGAAGGCGGCTGTCAGGCCGAGGTCGGCTCGGCCTGCGCCATGGCGGCCGGGGGTCTCACGGCCGTCATGGGCGGCACGAACCGGCAGATCGAGAATGCCGCCGAGATCGCCATGGAGCATCACCTCGGTCTCACGTGCGACCCCGTCGGCGGGCTCGTGCAGATTCCCTGCATCGAGCGCAACGCGATCGCCGCGTCCACCGCGGTGACCGCAGCGCGCCTTGCCCTGCGCGGCGACGGCTCGCACTACGTGTCGCTCGACGCCGTCGTCGAGACCATGCGTCAGACGGGCATCGACATGTCGAACAAGTACAAGGAGACCAGCGAAGGCGGACTGGCGGTCAACGTCATCGAATGTTGAGTGCTGTTCGTGTTGATTGATTGATCGATTGATTCGGTTGGTTGGCTGGTCATTGCCTGATTGATCGAGTCGGTCACCTTTTCTCCATGGATCGGCACTTTTGACGCAGGCCGCTCAGCTGACGCGGGCGCTCCCGCGCGCCCTTTGGTCGCCGGGCTCGGCGCAGGGACGGGGCGGGTCCGGCCCCGGTCGTGGGGCCGGTGGGAGTGGCCGAGTCTGGTGCTCAGTGTTCGCTGGGAGCGAACGGGGGATCTGGCACTCTCGGGGGTCGAGTGCTAATCTGGAGGTACTTGAGCCGATGAGGCTCAAGTTTCAGATCAACTGGAAACCACGCTACTAAGGAGACGAAAATGGCTTCTTACGACCCGTTCCGTGACCTGGACCGCCTTGCGTCCGGCCTCTTCGATGCGCGCCGCGGACCCCGCCGCATGCCGATGGACCTCTACCGCGATGGCGACCACTACGTGCTCACCGCTGACATGCCGGGCGTCGACCCGGGCTCGGTCGACATCGACGTGGATGGTCAGCTGCTGACGATCCGCGCCGAGCGCTCGCTCACGTCGGGCGATGGCGTCAAGTGGATCACCCGTGAGCGCGAGGCCGTCAGCTTCCTGCGTCAGCTGAACCTCGGCCAGGGCATCGACACCGAGAACATCAAGGCCAACTACAGCAACGGTGTGCTCAGCGTCACGATCCCCGTCAGCGAGAAGGCGAAGCCGCGCAAGATCGAGGTGGCGTCCGACCAGAACTCGCCGACGATCATGGCCCACGAGAACCGCGAGGAACCGCAGCCGGTCGAGCAGTGACCCCACCGAGGTCGCCCCGATCCCGCCCCGGCGCGCGATTCTGACGATGACAGCCCCCGAGCGCTCATGGCTCGGGGGCTGTCGCCGTCTCGGCGTCCATGTCGGGCCATGCCCGAGCGCCGCTGTCGGCGTCGGTGCAACAAGCGGATAATTCGTCCCGTGATGAATCCCTCGCTTTCACGCCCTGACCGCGCCCGTCATGACTGAGCCGACCGGCAATGCCGTCGAAGTGCGCGGCCTGCAGGTGCGGCGCGGCAGCACCGAGGTGTTCACCGGCCTCGATCTCGACATCCCCCGCGGCCAGATCACGGGGCTGATGGGTCCGTCGGGCTGCGGCAAGACCACCCTCATGCGCTCCATCGTGGGGGTGCAGAAGGTTAAGGGTGGAACGGTCACGGTGCTCGGCGATCCGGCCGGAACCCACACTCAGCGTCGCCGCGTCGCCTACGACACGCAGGCGGCCTCGGTCTACGGCGACCTGACGATCCAGCAGAACCTCCGCTACTTCGCCCGGATCATCGGCGCGCCCCCAGCGGACGTCGACCGGGTCATCGAGCAGGTGGGCCTCGGCGACCAGGCCAGGCAGACCGTCGACTCGCTCAGCGGTGGCCAGGAGAGCCGGGTGTCGCTGGCCGTGGCCATGCTCGGAACGCCTGAGCTGCTCGTGCTCGATGAGCCCACGGTGGGGCTCGACCCCCTGCTGCGCTCCGAGCTGTGGGCCATCTTCCGCACCCTCGCCGAATCCGGGGCGACGATCGTCGTGAGCAGCCACGTCATGGACGAGGCCCTGCGCTGCGATCGGATCGTGCTCATGCGGGCGGGGCGGATCATCGCCGACACGACACCCGCACGCCTCCTGTCGGATACGGGTGCGCCGGATCCGGATGCCGCATTCCTCGCCCTCATCGAACGGGACGTCGCCGGCGCTCAGCCAAGTGCCGCGCCCTCGGGGGACGAGCCATCCGCCCCGCCGCCCCACCGGCCGAGAACGCGCCGCGAGGCGCGCGAGGAGGCAGAGGGATGAACGGCCTCCGCACCTTCGCGACGAGCGGGCGGGTGCTGCGGCAGCTCAGCCACGATCGCCGCTCGATCGCCCTCATGCTGATCGCACCGAGCCTGCTGGTCGGCCTGTTCGCGTGGCTGTTCAGCGACCAGGAGGGTGTCTTCGACATCTACGGGCCGCCCATCCTGGCGCTGTTCCCGTTCATCATCATGTTCTTGATCACCTCGATCACGACCCTCCGCGAGCGCCGGTCGGGCACCCTCGAAAGACTGATGACGACGCCGCTGGGCAAGGGCGACTTCATCGTCGGCTACGGCCTGGCCTTCGGGCTGATGGCGATGCTGCAGGCGGTCGTCACGGTGTCGTTCGCCGTCTGGGTGTGCGGGCTCGAGACCGACGGGCCGGTCTGGCAGCTGGGTCTCGTCGCCGTCACCGATGCCGTCCTGGGCATGGCGCTCGGGCTGCTGGCCTCGGCCTTCGCCCGCACCGAGTTCCAGGCCGTGCAGTTCATGCCGCTCATCGTCTTCCCGCAGATCCTGCTGGGCGGCCTGTTCATGCCGAGGGAGGACATGCCCGACGCGCTCTATGCGATCAGCAAGGTCCTGCCCCTGAGCTACGCGATCGACGCGATCAATGCCGTGACCGCCGGCGATGAGGGCTGGGATGTGGCAGGGCCCCTCCTGGTCGTGGTCGGCTTCCTCGTCGCGGCGCTCATCCTGGCGTCGCTGACGCTTCGCCGGCGCACCCAGTAGCCGCCGCAGCGCCACGCGGCGGCGGCGCGGTCGACGGCCTTCAGCAGTCGGGTTGGGGCTTGCGCAGCTTGGCGGTGAGCTCGCGCAGCTGTGCCAGTTCGCTGTCGCTGAGGACCGACATCCGCTCCGAGATCGCCCGCCCGTGGGACGACGCGATCCTGCGGAAGATCGAGCAGCCCTCGTCGGTGGCATGCACCAGCGCGCCCCGGCCGTCCTCGGGATCGGCGCATTTCGACAGCAGGCCCCGCGACACCATGCGGTCGACGAGCCGCGAGACACTCGGCTGACTGATGAGCATGTTGGCCGTCACGTCGCGCAGCCGTGCCGTCTGGTCGGGACCCCGCGTGACGGTCAGCAGCACGTCGTACTCCGCCTGAGACAGCGCCGTCGCGTCGAAGTCGCCGCTGACGTCGCCGAACACCTCGTGCTGCGCGCGGAAGAGGCTCTCCCACGCGTCGATCGCGAGGCGGCGGTCGGTCATGTCCAAAAGAATAGGACGAACCTGCCGCCGCCGGGCGACCGGATGCCGGACCCCTAGGCTGTGCGCATGCGGAGCCTCGTACGGCGTCTGGTCGCGGCAGGGGTCGCGGCATCCGTCCTCGTCCTCGCCGCCTGCGCGGGGTGGCCCGCCTCCCTCGACAGCCGCGCCGTCGCGGCGGTGGTGCCGGCCGGAGTCGACGACTTCGGCTTCGCGAGTCTCGACGTGGACTACACGCTCGGCCGCGCCGAGGACGGCACGAGCACGCTCGAGGTCGTCGAGCGGTTCGAGGCGGTGTTCCCCGACTTCGACCAGAACCACGGGATGCGCCGCCTCATCCCCGACACCTATCTCGGAGCGCCGCTCAACCCGGAGTTCGTCTCTATCACCGACGGCGAGGGTGCGGAGCGACCGGCCGAGGTCGAGCACGAGGACGGCGTCTTCTCGATGACCTCGCGCGCCGACGAGTTCGTCCACGGGGCTCAGACCTACGTGTTCACCTACACGCTCGAGAACGTGACGCTCTTCGATGACGCAGGCGTGGAGGAGTTCTACTGGAACGTCAACGGGCTCGAATGGGCCCAGCCGTTCGGGCGCGTCACGGCGACCCTCCACCTGTCCGGGCAGCTCGCCGACGCGATGACAGGGGCGACCGCCTGCTACCGGGGCTCCGAGGGGTCGACCGACACGTGCACCATCACGACCACGGCGGCCGATGGGCAGGCCGAGGTCTTCGCCGAGACGGCCGAGCTGCTGCCGTACCAGAACATGACCATCGCCGTCGGGTTCGAGCCCGGGACCTTCACGCCGTTCGACCCGTCGTACTTCGCGTCGAGCTGGGGATGGCTCCAGGCTCTGTCGGCGCTCCTGCTGCTCGCCGGCGTCGGCTGGGCTCTGCTCGTCCGTGGGCGTCGTCTGCGCGACGCGCCGGGCAGGCCGATACTCATCGCCGAGTACACGCCTCCGCCGGCCATCGACGCACTCGAGAGCGCCGTGCTGCTCGGCCGCACCTCCAAGGCGATCCCGGCCGAAGTCCTCGAGCAGGCGGTGGTGGGCAGCATCCGGATCATCGAAGGCTCGCGGAGCTTCTTCGGCAAAGTCCGGCTGCGAGCCCAGCTCGTCGATCCGACGCGGGCGGACGGCGATGGGCTGATGCTGCTCGACGGGCTCTTCCCGGGGCTCGCCCCCGGCGAGGAGTACGAGTTCGGCCAGACCGACCGCCGGCTCTCCTCTGCGGCGCAGAAGATCCTCAAGGCGGCCGGCAGCGAGCTCGAGCGGCGAGGGCTGCGTCGGAAGGTGCCGCTGCGGGTGCGTGCGCTTCCGGTGGTGGCCACGACGATCGCGGCCGGCCTGGTGTTCGTGTTCGGGCTGGCGGCGCTGGATGCCTCGGTCTATCCGGGGATTCCGCTCGTGGTCATCGTGGGCGCGATCCTTGCCGAGCTGTTCGCCATCCGCCTCGTGTCGCACAAGCCGCTCACGGCGCTCGGCGCTGAGACCCGTGACCACCTGACGGGTCTCTTCCAGTTCATCGAATGGGCCGAAGCCGACCGCATCCGGATGCTGCAGTCCATCGAGGGCGCCGAACGGGTGCCGATCGACACCACTGACCGCCGGCAGATGCTGAAGCTGTACGAGGCACTGCTGCCGTACGCCGTCGTGTTCGGCCAGGAGAAGCAGTGGGCGAAAGAGCTCGCCGTGCTCTACGGCGACCAGGGAACCCCCGTCTGGTACTCCGGATCGAGCGGCTTCGACGCCTCTGCGTTCTCAGCCGGGATCGGCACGCTCTCGACGAGCACCTCTGCCTCGTCGTCGTCGGGAGGCTCGGGCGGCGGCGGCTCTTCAGGCGGCGGAGGCGGCGGCGGAGGAGGGGGAGGCGTGTAGGCGGCATCCCTCTCGGGTGATTTGCGCGCGTACCCTCTCGCGCACGGGGTTCACCGCCGCTAGAGTCCGAATCGACGGGTAGGGATTACGGGGAACCGTCACCATGGCAGCGCGAAACTCGGATGGTCGAAGGAGAATCCCATGGCTTCCAACTCAGCAGCAGACATCGTCAAGGCGGTGGGAGGTGCCGGCAATATCGAGAGCCTCACCCACTGCGCGACCCGGCTCAGATTCCAGCTCCGCGACGGGGGAGCAGTCGACACGAAGGCCGTAGAGGCCATTCCCGGCGTCATGGGCGCGGTGCCGCAGGCCGGCGACCGGTATCAGGTCGTCATCGGCGGTGGCGTGCAGAACGTGTACAACGACATCCAGGCTCTTCCCGAGATGAAGGGCGGGGGTGTCGCCACCGCTCAGGCCGATCTCGATGATCCCGATGCCATCAAGGCGCGGGAGCGCGCGAAGGGCGTCCGCGGCAAGGTCGCCTGGATCGACTCGTTCTTCGAGTTCCTCTCGGACTCGTTCCGGCCGATCCTCGGCGCGCTTCTCGGCGCATCGTTCTTCATCACGTTCATGGCGCTCATGGCGACCCTCAACGTGATCCCGGACTGGAACGCGCCCGGCGTGACGCTCGAACCGTCGTGGGCCTTCATCAATCTGATGTGGCAGTCGGTCTTCGTCTTCCTGCCGCTCATGGTCGCCTACAACGCCTCGAAGAAGATCGGCGCAGACCCGTGGGTGGGCTTCGCGATCATGGCGGTGCTCATGCTGCCGGGATTCGCGGCCCTGAAGAGCGAGGCGACCGAGCAGGTCGTGTTCGGCTCGACGGTGTTCATCGTTCCGATCTTCGGCTTCCCGCTGACGGTCTTCGACTACAGCTCGCAGGTGTTCCCGCCGCTGCTCATGGCAGCCGTGCTCGGACCGCTCTACAAGCTGCTGCGCAAGATCATCTCGGCGAACCTGCAGCTGATCTTCGTGCCCTTCTTCGCGATGCTGATCATGATCCCGCTGACCGCCTTCATCATCGGCCCGATCGGCGTGTACGCAGGCGCCGCCCTCGCGCAGGGGCTCGCGGCGATCAACCAATGGTCACCGTTCATCTTCGCGATCGTCATCCCGCTCGCGTATCCGTTCATGGTGCCCCTCGGCCTGCACTGGCCCATCAACGCCGTCATGCTCCTGAACATCAACACGCTCGGCTACGACTTCATCCAGGGACCCATGGGCGCGTGGAACTTCGCGTGCTTCGGCGCGACGGCCGGCGTGCTCGTCCTGTCGCTCCGTCACCGTGACCTCCAGATGCGGCAGACGGCCACCGGTGCTCTGGCAGCGGGTCTTCTCGGCGGCATCTCGGAGCCTTCCCTCTACGGAATCCATCTGAGGTTCAAGCGCATCTATCCGCGGATGCTCGTCGGATGCTTCGTCGGCGGTCTGATCATCGGTGTGGGCAGCCTCGTCCTGAACCTGCCGAACGGTGTCACCACGACCGCGTTCGTCTTCACCTCGCTGCTGACGATCCCCGCGTTCAACCCCATCGGCCTCTATGCGATCGCCATCGCGGGCGCCTTCTTCACCGCGATGTTCCTCGTCATCGGGTCGAACTTCCGCACGCCCGAGCAGCAGGCGGAGTTCGAGGCGACTCGGGATGCCGCCGAGGCGGCTGCCGCAGCCACCGGTGTCTCCGCGGCCAAGGTCGAGGCTGCCGAGCCTCGCCGGATCGACGCATCGGATGCCGCGCCCGCCGCTGTCGCGGCAGCGACAGCCACGGCCGTGCTCGAGCGCGTCTCGTTCGAAGTCGCGTCGCCGCTGGCCGGCAGGGTCGTGGCGCTGTCCGAGGTGCCTGACCCGGTGTTCGCCGGGGGAGTGATGGGCCCGGGTGCCGCGATCGAACCGACCGGTGACACCGTGTACTCGCCGGGAGCCGGGGTGGTCGCCGCCGCTCAGCCGACGGGTCACGCCTTCGGCATCGTGCTCGACGGCGGAGTCGAGGTGCTGATCCACGTCGGCATCGACACGGTGAATCTCGGCGGTGAGGGGTTCGACGTCAAGGTCAAGAACGGCGATCGTGTCGAACTCGGCACGCCGCTGGTCACCTTCGATCGGGCCATCATCGAGAAGGCCGGCTACCCGCTCGTCACGCCCGTCATCGTGCTCAACGCCGATGACTTCGGGACGGTCTCGCCGGTGCTCGAGGGTGATGTGACGCCTGGCGCGTCGCTCATCACGGTCGAGCCGAAGGAGTAGCCGCAGAACCACGATGAGACGGGATGCCGGGAGAACCGGCATCCCGTCTCTATTTCGTCGGAATGTGAGAAACGGCTCACATTGCTTTGTCATACCCGGGTGCGCTGTTACGTTTCGGCGGGGCGCTCGATGATCTCGAGTGCAAAATGACGAAGGAGAAACGCGTGAAGCAACGCATTCGCGGTCTTGGAGCCGTCCTTGCGGTGGGCGCAACAGTCGTAGCCGGTGCCGCCTTCGGGCCTGCCGCTGTCGCTGCACCCGCCGATGATTCCCAGCCGTCCGCGGCTCAGAGGCAGGACAACCGGCCTGGCCCTCTGACCGACCGGCAGAACGAGCGGCGCAAGGCGGCGCAGGAGCTGATCCTGTCGGGGCAGGCGGCTCCGAACGAGGACGGCGTGGTCGCACTCGCCGACGACAAGTACTTCGAGGCGACGGTCACGGGACCGGCGCAGGTGTTCACGATCCTCTCTGAGTTCGGCGACCAGGGCAGCAAGAAGCTCGGCCTCACGCCGGGACCCCTGCACAATCAGATCCCTCAGCCCGACCGCACCGTGAACAACAGCACGCACTGGCTGCCGGACTTCAACACCGCGTCGTACGAGGACCTGTTCTTCGGTGAGGGCGAGTCGTTCAAGGACTTCTATGAGAAGCAGTCGTCGGGCGCGTACAGCGTCGCCGGCGGGGTGAGCGACTGGGTGAAGGTGCCCGGCAACGCCTCGACGTACGGCGACAACGCCGTGGAGGACTTCGGCGGTTCCTGGCAGTTCATCGAGGACACCGGGAATGCCTGGTACGACGCGCAGGTCGCGAGCGGTGCGACGCCCGAGCAGATCAAGGCGACGCTGGCGAGCTACGACGTCTGGGATCGCTACGACTTCGACGGCGATGGCAACTTCGATGAGCCCGACGGCTATATCGACCACTTCCAGGCCGTCCACGCCGGCGAGGGCGAGGATGCCGGTGGCGGCGCGCAGGGCGAGGATGCCATCTGGTCGCACCGCTGGTATGTGAACTCCACCGACTACGGCACGACCGGCCCGGCCGCAGCGAAGTTCGGCGGCTCGCAGATCGGCGACACGGGCTACTGGATCGGCGACTACACCGTCGAGGCCGAGAACGGCGGCCTGGGCGTGTTCGCGCACGAGTTCGGCCACGACCTGGGTCTGCCCGACTTCTACGACACCAACGGCGGCGAGAACTCGACGGCGTTCTGGACCCTCATGTCGAGCGGCTCGTGGCTCAACCACGGCACCGTCGACATCGGCACCACCCCCGGCTACATGGGTCCGTGGGAGAAGCTGCAGCTCGGCTGGCTCGACTACTCCGTCGTGTCGCCCGGTGAAGGCGGCGACTTCACCCTGAGCCCTGCCGCGCTGCAGGTGGACGGGCAGGACCAGGCGCTGGTCGTCGATGTCGCGGATCAGCCGATCACGACCGACTACATCGCACCTGCCGGCGGGCATGCGTGGTGGACGTCGAGCGCGGATGACCTCAACACCACGCTCACCCGGACGCTCGACCTGACCGGCGTCTCGAAGGCGACCGTCACCGCGAACGCCTGGTACGAGATCGAGGATGGGTTCGACTACCTCTACGCGGAGTACAAGCCCGCAGGCGCGGCCAACTGGACGACGCTCGCCACGATCAGCGGCTCGTCCAACGGCAAGTGGAGCAACCTGCGGTTCACCGTTCCGGGCAACGGCAAGGTCGACTTCCGCTTCCGCTACCAGTCGGACGGGGGCGTGCATCTCGCCGGAGCGTTCATCGATGACATCGTCGTGAAGTCGGGTGGCACCACTCTCCTCAGCGACAGCGTCGAGAGCGGGACCAATGGCTGGACGGCGGCGGGCGGTTTCAAGATCAGCACGGGCAGCGAGGAAGCCGTCGGCGACCGGTACTACCTGCTGGAGAACCGCACCTACGTCGGCTACGACTCGACGCTCCAGGTCGGCCCGTACCAGTTCGACAAGCCCTACACGGCGCCCGACCACGTGGAGCGCTTCCCGTTCCAGGACGGTCTGCTCGTGTGGGCGGTCGATGAGACCTACACCGACAACAACACGATCGACCACCCGGGGCACGGCCTCGCGCTCCCGGTCGACGCGCGTCCGGTGAAGTTCACCTACCCGGACGGCACGCGGGCCGAGCAACCGGCGCCAGCCGTTCGACGCGACCTTCGGCGTTCAGCCGACGGACGCCGTCGCACTGCACAAGGAGGTCCTGGTCGGCAAGAACAAGAACCAGACCGTCCAGACTGTCGCGGCGGAGGCGCCGTCGAACCCCGGCATCCCGACGTTCGACGACACCAACGTCGACGCCTACTTCTCGGCGACGAACCCGCTCGGCGGCGTCAAGGTCGCGGGGCAGGGCGTCAAGGCGACGGTCACCTCGCAGACGACGAACGGCCCGCTCGCGGTGAACGTGACGAACCCGACGCACTGACAGCCGTAACCGACAAGAACGGGCCCGCCTCTTCGGAGGCGGGCCCGTTCCTGTGTCACGCGCTGGTCAGCTGCGGTGCGCCTTGTAGTACTCGAGGAGCGCCTTGGTGGAGGCATCCTGAGCCTGCAGGGCGGCGTCGTCGCCCTCGAGAGCCGGCGCGATCTGCAGGGCCAGCTGCTTGCCGAGCTCGACGCCCCACTGGTCGAAGGAGTTGATGCCCCAGATCACGCCCTGCGTGAAGGTGATGTGCTCGTACAGCGCGATGAGCTCGCCGAGGATTCGCGGGGTGAGCGACTCGGCGAAGATCGACGTCGTCGGACGGTTGCCCGCGAAGGTGCGTGCCGCGACGAGAGGTCCGGTCGTGCCCTCGGCCTCGACCTCTTCGGCCGTCTTGCCGAAGGCGAGGGCCTTCGTCTGCGCGAGGAAGTTCGCCAGGAACAGTCCGTGCACGTCGCGCCCTTCGGACTGCAGCGGGAACGCGGGGTTCACGAAGCGCGATGAAGTCGGCCGGGATGAGACGCGTGCCCTGGTGGATCAGCTGGTAGAACGCGTGCTGTCCGTTCGTGCCGGGCTCGCCCCAGAACACCTCGCCCGTGTCGGTCGTGACGGGTGTACCGTCCCAGCGCACCGACTTGCCGTTCGACTCCATCGTGAGCTGCTGCAGGTAGGCCGCGAAGCGGTGCAGCTGCTGGGCATAGGGGAGGACGGCGTGCGTCTGCGCCCCGAGGAAATTGGTGTACCAGACGTTGAGCAGGCCCATCAGCACCGGGACGTTCTCGGCGATCGGCGTCGAGCCGACGTGCTCGTCGACGGCGTGGAAGCCGGCGAGCAGGTCGCGGAAGGCCTGGGGTCCGAGCGTGACGACGAGCGAGAGGCCGATGGCCGAGTCGACGGAGTAGCGACCGCCGACCCAGTCCCAGAACCCGAACGCGTTCGCGGGATCGATGCCGAAGGCGGACACCTTGTCGAGGGCGGTCGAGACGGCGACGAAGTGGTGGGCGACGGCGTCGGTGCGCGAGGCCTCGTCGCCGCTGATCGCACCGCTCTGCTCGAGCCCGGCCCACAGCCAGTCGCGTGCGAGACGGGCGTTCGTGAGCGTCTCGAGTGTGGTGAAGGTCTTGGACGCCACGACGAAGAGCGTCGTCTCCGGGTCGAGCCCGGCCGTCTTCAGCGAGATGTCGGCCGGGTCGATGTTCGAGACGAAGCGGGCCTGGATGCCGGCATCCGCGTACGGCTTGAGCGCCTCGAAGATCATGTACGGGCCGAGGTCGGAGCCGCCGATGCCGATGTTGACGACCGTCTCGACCTTCTTGCCGGTGATGCCGCGCCACTCTCCCGAGCGCACGCGCTCGGCGAAGGCGTCCATGGCGTCGAGCACGGACTGCACGTCGGCATCGACATCCTGCCCCGCCACCGTCAGCGCGGGGGTCGCACCCGGCGGCCTGCGCAGCGCGGTGTGCAGGACGGCGCGATCCTCGGTCGTGTTGATGTGCTCGCCCGAGAGCATCGCGGCGTAGCGCTCGGCGACGCCCGTCTGCTCGGCGAGCTGGACGAGGCTGGCGAGCACTTCGTCAGTGACGAGGTTCTTCGACAGATCGACGTGAAGGTCGGCGAGGGTGAAGCTCAGCTTCGCGACCCGCTCGGGATCCTTTGCGAACCACCCCCGCAGGTCGGGCTCGAAGGACGAGCGGTGGGCCTCGAGTTCGGCCCAGGCGGATGTTGCTGTGGCATCGATGGGAGCACTCACGGGGTCAACCGTAGCGCGGCCGGCACCCGCGCGGCGGGGTGCGTCGCCGCACCTCGCCGGTCACGGGTTCGAAGTCTCAGCGGTCCGCGCCCATGAGGCGCGAGATCTCGTCGGCCGCCGCGACGGCCTTCGGCGCGAACTCCTCGATGGTCCTGTCCGGGTGCTCGAGTGCGATCGACGAGATCGACAGCCCGTGGGTGGCCGTCCCGGTGTGGTCGTAGATCGGCGCCGAGACGCACACCGTTCCCAGCTCGTTCTCGCCCAGGTCGAGCGCGTATCCCTGCCGGCGGACTTCGGCGAGCACCTCCCGAAGCCTGCTCAGTTCGGTGATGGTCGCCGGAGTCCGGGCCGGCAGGCCCGTGCGCTCGGCGTAGTCACTGATGCGGTCATCGTCCCAGGACGCCATCACCGCTTTGCCCATCCCGGTGGGGTGCAGCGGGATCGCAAGTCCCACCCGCGACCGCATCCGATATGGCTTCGACGAATCGGTGCGGATGACATAGACCATCTCGTCGCCCGAAAGCGCTCCGACGTGGACGGTGCAGTCCACGTCTGCGACCAGTCGATCGACGACGGGTGCTGCCAGCCGCGAGATGTCGACCTGCGACATCACCTGTCCTGCGAGCGCCATGAACCTGCGCCCGGCCCGGTAGCCCTGCTCGGCATCCCCTGCCACGAATCCCTCGTCGATCAGCCCGGCGAGGATGCGGTGGACGGTGGATTTCGCGAGCCCCGTCTGGTCGACGATATCCGTGAAGCGCTCACTGAGCAGCGCCGCTTCGAGCACGCGCAGGATCTTCGCATTGGCGTTCGAGCTGCCCGCCTGCTGACCGGTCGCTTCCATGACAAACACCTGCATTCACCGTTCCTTGGTGGGCTACCCTACATGGAACGGAACACAGTTTCGCCACACGGAACACCGGAGATTTTTCCCTCGTCTCCCCATCGCGGATCCGGACTCACCAAGGAGTGCACATGACCAACCAGCTGTTCGATCTGACGGGGACGACCGCCGTCGTGACCGGCGCGCGCCGCGGAATCGGCTTCGCCATGGCGGCGGCTCTCGCTGACGCAGGCGCCGACATCATCGCCGCCTCTGCCAGCCAGGAGGCGGACGGGGGAGCGATCGGACGACACGTGCGGGAGTCGGGGCGATCCTTCGAGGGCCACCAGGTGGATTTCCGCGATCGGGATGCGGTCGTCGCCTTCGCCGAGCTCGTCGCCGACCGCGCCGACATCCTCGTGAACAACGCCGGAACCATCCGCAGGTCGCCGGCTGCCCAGCATCCGCTCGAGTGGTGGGACGAGGTGATCGACGTGAACCTGAACAGTCAGTTCGTGCTCGCCCAGCGCGTGGGCCGTGCCATGCTCGAGCGCGGCCGCGGAAAGATCATCTTCACGGCGAGCCTGCTCACCTTCCAAGGGGGAGTCAACGTCCCGGGCTACGCCGCAGCGAAGTCCGCCATCGGGGGTCTCACCAAGGCGCTCGCCAACGAGTGGACCGCGGGAGGCGTGAATGTGAACGCCATCGCACCCGGGTACATCGCCACAGACAACACCGAAGCGCTCCGCGACGATCCGGAGAGGTCGCAGTCGATCCTGGCCCGGATCCCCGCGGGTCGCTGGGGAGAGGCCGGCGATCTCGCCGGTGCCACCGTGTTCCTGGCCAGCCGCGCGTCGGACTACGTGTCGGGTGTCGTGCTTCCCGTCGACGGCGGATGGCTGGGCCGGTGAACCACCCCGGCTCCGAGCACCCGCTGTTCAGCCACCGCGTCATCCCTCTCGCGTCCGTCTCGGACCCCTCGACGGTCCGCGCGATCGGCGACGGACTCGTCGCCGGCGGCCTTCCGGTCGTGGAGGTGGCGCTGCGCGGCGAATGGGGGATGCCTGCGCTGCGCGAATTGGCCGAGCGCGGTGACCTGCTCGTGGGTGCCGGCACCGTGCTCTCGACCGAGCAGGCGCGGGATGCGATCGATGCCGGTGCGGCGTTCGTCGTGACGCCGGGCCTCGACCTCGAGGTCGTCCGCTATGTGCGCGATGCGGGGCTTCCCATCGTGCCGGGCGTGCTCACCCCGACCGAGATCCAGGCTGCGCGCACGGCCGGCCTGACAAAGGTCAAGCTGTTCCCGGCCGGCGTCTTCGGCGGTTTGGCGCTCATCGACGCCTACGCGGCTGTCTTCCGCGACGTGAGATTCATGCCGTCAGGCGGAATCGGCCCCGCGAACCTCGGCATCCATCTCGCGCACCCCGCGGTCTTCGCGGCGAGCGGAAGCTGGATCGTGCAGGCCGCGGCGCAGGGAGCCGATGCCGTCGCGCAGCTCGCCCGCGAGGCCGTGGCGGCGTGAGCGTCGGCAACGTCGCCGCGTTGCATGACGTCGTCGCCCTGGGTGAGAGTCTCGGCCTTCTCGTGAGCGACCAGACCGGACGCCTCTCACTGGGGACGGGGCTGCGGCTCACCTTCGGAGGCGCCGAGAGCAATGTGGCCATCGGCGTCCAGCGGCTGGGCGGCACCGCATCCTGGATCGGGCGGGTCGGATGTGATGCGGTGGGCGACCTCATCGTCCGCGAACTGCGCGCCGAAGGGGTGTCGGTGCATGCCACCCGTGATCCCGACCTCCCGACTGCACTCATGCTGAAGGAGCGGCCGCATCCAGGCGCAAGCCGCATCACCTACTACCGGCGAGGCATGGCGGGAAGCAGGCTGGGCCGTGAAGACGTGACCCCAGGCGCAGTGGCGGATGCGCGAGTGCTCTACCTCACCGGCATCTCGGCCGCGCTGGGTGAAGGTCCGCTTGCGGCCGCTCACACGGCGATCGATCATGCGAAGAGCGCCGGCACTCGCGTCGCCTTCGATGTGAACCACCGCGCCACGCTCGTCGACGATGTCGATTCGATGCGGGATGCCTATCGCGGTCTTGCCGAGCGCGCCGATGTCATCTTCGCCGGCGACGATGAAGCCGAAATCCTCACCGGTGAGACCGACCCCCTGATCCAGCTCGATGCGCTGCTGGCTCTCGGAGCGCAGCATGCCGTGGTCAAGCTCGGCGAGCGGGGGGCGGTGCAGAAGTCTGTCGACGGAGCGGTCACGCGTCGGGATGCGATCCAGGTGACGGTGGTCGACACTGTCGGCGCGGGTGACGCGTTCGCCGCGGGATGGCTCGTCGAGTGGATCCAGGGCGGGGATGCCGGCGCCTGCCTGGATCTCGCGGTCCGCTGCGGCGCATTCGCCTGCCTGGCCGAGGGCGATTGGGAGTCTGCTCCCACTCGCAGCGATCTTGCGTGGCTCGACCGCGGCGCCGGGGATCCAGTCAGCAGATAGCCGGGCTCAGTACCAGTTGGTCGCCTGCGAGTGGCCCCATGCGCTGCAGGGGCTGCCGTAGACGCTCTGGATGTAGCCGAGGCCCCAGCGGATCTGCGTCGTCGCGTTGGACTGCCAGTCGGTGCCGGCGCTGGCCATCTTGCTCCCGGGGAGCGCCTGCGGGATGCCCGTCGCCCCGCTGGGGTTGTAGGCCTGGTAGTTCCAGCCCGATTCCTTCGTCCACAGCGACTCGAGGCACGAGAACTGCCCGTCGCCCCAGCCATACTCGCCGAGCAGCTGGCGGGCGGTCGCCTTGGCGCCTTCCGGGGTGTTCGCCGCAGCAGCGGCGGCAGCCGCCTGCGCGGCGGCGGCCGCTGCCGCTTCGGCTTCGCGCTGGGCCTGCGCGGCGGCCTCTTCGGCTGCCTTCTGCGCCACAGCGGCGTCGAGACGCTCGCGCAGCGTCGCGGTCTGAGCCACGACATCAGCGGTCTCGCGCGCAGTCGTGTCTGCGACGTCGGGGAGCAGCATGAGGGGCAGGATGTCGAGGGCGTCGAGCTGCTCGATCTGATCCCTGAGGTCGCTCGTGTCGACGCTCGTCTGGGTGCCGACGTCGAGTCCGGATGCCCCGACGTCTGCCGTGATGACCTTCGCGGCCGCGACGGCACTCCGGGCCTCCGCGAGGGTTGAAGAGGCGTTCGCGGTGATCTCGCTCAGCGCCTCGGCATGCACGACCGTTCCGAACGCCGGCACTCGCGAGGACGCCATGGCGGCCGCGATCGATCCGTTGTCTCCGACGTCGGCGAAGGCAGCCGCGGTCGTCAGGCCCGAGAGGACGACGACGCCGAGGGCGGCCGTGACGGCGGCGGTGGTGGAGGCGGCGGCGCGGCGGCGTGATATTCGGGCAGGGCGGAGCGGGCGCGTCAAAAGCATGCGGGGAGATGGTCCTTCGGGTTCGCTGCACCGGCAGAACGCCGGCGTGGCCCTTCGGGTCGGGCACGAACCCCCGAGTCTGCGTGGTGTTTCTGGACGAGTCCACAGCGTTACCTGGACAGGTCGTGTGAACGGCGTCGCGAAAAAGGCCAGATCACAGGCCTACTGTCTGTCTGGCAGGGGGAAGGTGAGAGGCAGCTTCGGGAGGTTTCGATACGCGCGCTTCGCGGGCTACTCAACCTTGCCCCGGCTCGCATCAACGCGTGCTTCGCTCGCATTGATCCGACTTGTCAGGTTTCGATACGCGCGCTTCGCGGGCTACTCAACCTTGCCCCGGCTCGCATCAACGCGTGCTTCGCTCGCATTGATCCGAGCCGCGGCAAGAGTAAGGGCCGGTCGGAGAGGCTCCCGACCGGCCCTTGTCCCTTGCACCAAGAGTGTCCTGCAATCACATGCTGGTAGCTGCCACAGCAAAACAACTACCAGTACGAGCACTCTATAACGACGAGGTAACGGAAGGGAAGACCCCGGCGTTATCTTTTCGTGATTCTTTTTTGGAGTGCTCGCCGACGCTCAGGAATCGGATGCCGAGTGCGCCGGCATCCCCTCAGCTGAGCGGTTCTTCCCGCGTCAGAGGCGCTCCCAGGGTCCGTGGGCGGAGGCTCCGGGCTGCTGGCCGCGGGTCCACCACTTGGCGCGCCACAGCGCATCACCGTGCGAGACGATCGTGCCCGCTTCGAAGATGCGGGTCGGCGTCCACAGGGCGACGCCGGTGGGGGTGGCGGCGATCTCCTGCCACGGACCGGAGATGGAACCGGGCTGCTGATTGCGGGTCCACCAGCTGGCGATCCACGTCCGTCCGCCATAGGAGACGACGTCGCCGGCGCCGTAGGTGGCAGATGCGGCCCACGCGCCAGGCGCGGTGGCACCGGTGTCGTCTCCGATCACGATGCCGCGACCGTTGGTGGCGATGTAGACGCGTCCGAAGACGTCGGGATCGCCCTCGATGTCGGCGCCGATCCATCCCCACTGGTGTTGGTCATCGTTGATGCGCACCCACGTCGCTCCGCCATCCGTCGAGCGGTACACGCCGCGGACACCGCCGCGCTCGGCCGCCGTGAAGATCGCGGGGGTCGTCGCGCCGGGCGCCGCCCTGCCGAATCCGACGGTGTCGGCCTCGCCGAAGCCGGCGACCGGCGACCACGTCGTGCCGCCGTCCTTGGAATGCCACAGTCCGTACGCGCCGTCGTCTTCACCGCCGGCCAGCCACACGTCCCCGATCGCACCGGGGACGGCGCCGAACCGCACGGGTCCCTCCGCGGGGAGCGAGCTGTTGACCGCGCCGAAGCTCGCTCCGCCGTCATCCGATCGATAGAACACGCCGCCCGAGAAGCCGTAGACGCGTCGAGGATCGACCCGATCGCTCTCGACCCGCGCGCCGACCGGGAGCCCGCTCGTATCGGTCCATGACTGTGCACCGTCCTTCGAGACCTTCGGCGCGACTCCGGCAGGAGCCCACACGATGCGCGATCCGTCGGCATTCACCGTGACGGTCCCGGGTCCCGTGGCTCCTGCGGGGGGAGACGTCGTCCAGTTCGCGCCGCTGTCGGCAGACGCCGCGACCACGGGCACGCCGTCACCGCCCGTGCCCGCGCGCACGATGACGTCGGGTGCGAGCCCCGCGACATCGACACTGGTCGATCCGCCGAAGTACGGGTTCTGGAAGCTCTGCGGAATCGTCGACACGTCGTCGTGGACGAAGCCGCCGAGGTCGAGCATCGCCGACACGAGGTCGACGTCGCCGGCCGGAGCGACGAGATCCTGGATCGCCGTCTCCTCGATGCCGAAGGCCGAGGGCTCCAGATGGATGACGCCATCGGGCTGATCCCAGGCTGTGAGGTCGTTGCTCCGATAGATCGTCGCGCCGGTGCCGTACATGAGCTCATCGGAGTCGAACGGGTTGATCTCCAGTGCCGAAACCATCCACCCGAGCTTCGGGGTCGGCTCCGACCACTGCACCGGGCCGCCGATCTCGTGGCCGAACGCGAGCCACGGCACCTGGTCGATCGATTGCGAGTAGCGGGCCGCGACGCGGCCGCCGCTGCTGTCGTACACGTAGTCCCAGATAGGAGTCCAGGTCGCCCCGCGATCGGTCGAGCGGAAGATCAGCACGTCCGGCCACCATTGGATCTGGGAGACGACCATGAGGGTGTCGGGGTCGCTCTTGTCGACGGTCAGGCCGCCGAATCCGAAGTCGCCTCCCACAGGTCGCTGGGTCGGGGTGATGTCGGTCCAGGTTCCGTCGTCGAGCCCGTAGCGCCAGACCTCGCCGTCCGAGCCGTCGTACGGACCGCTCGTGTTGCTGGTGGTGATGTAGAGGAAGCGGCCCTCCTCGTCGATGACTCCGTGGTGAGGGAGGAAGCCCTTGGGGGCGCCTGCCACGGCTGACCAGGTCTGGCCCCCGTCGTCTGAGCGGTAGAGGATGTCGTCCGTATCGGCGACCGCGGTGAAAATCGTGCGGGTCGGCTGCCCGGCAGCCGACGAAGACTCATCGAATGCCGTCCACAGCACGCCGAGGTTCGACTGCAGGTACGAATTGCCCGATCCGGCGTCGGGCACGAAGTCGCCCACGTTCGGGAACGACGGCAGCTGCGCGAAGGTCTCGCCGCCGTCGGTGGACCTCCAGAGCCCCTGACCCTGCTCGGCGCCGTAGTAGAGCACGTCATTGTCGTTCGGGTCGATCTGCAGGCGTTCGCCGATGCCGCGGCCCGGCATGTTGCCGCCGATCTTGAACGGCACAGGCGTGGCATCCCAGGTCGCGCCGTAGTCGTCCGACCGCAGGATCGCCCCGTTGTTGGGATCCCAGTCGTTCGTATACATGCCTGTCGCCACGTACACGCGCTCCGGTTCCACAGGATCGGTCGCGAGGCTCAGGACCCCCAGCCGGTTCCACTCGTCCCATCCCACATGATCGAGCAGCGGCACCCACTCGTCGTCCGCGCGGTTCAGCCGATACGCGCCGCCGATATCGGTGCGCGCGTAGACGAGGCCCTCCTCGGTCGCGTTGTAGATGATTCCGGGTACGTAGCCGCCGCCCGAGATGGCCGCGTTGGACCATTCGTAGTGCACAGGGTCCGGCGCGGCCGGAGGATCGGGGTTCTTCCCCGCGGCCGTGGCGGGGGAGATCGCGGCGAGGGGGACGATGAGCCCGGCCGCAAGAGCGAGGCCGAGCGCGGAACGCATCGATGGCACGTGGACACTCCTTCGTGAACGTAGCGGTCGTCTTCGACCGTTCGCGACGATATCGAAACGCTTCGAAGTTTGTCCAGAGGTTGACGGAAACCGTTTCCCGAGTCCCGGCATCGGGCGCCGATCAGGGCCCAGCTGACCCGCCCACCACCTGGGGCTCAGGAATCGGGATGCTGCGCCCGCCGCTCGGCGCGGGTCCGAGCATCCCGATACGCGCCCTGCAGCAGTTCGAGCACCGCCGGGAGCGTGCGCTCTCCGGCGTTCACGACGGACACCCACCCGAGGGAGCCGTAGACCGGGTGAGGCAGGATGACGTCGGTCTCGCCGAAGTCCACCGGCTCGGCACCGTCGCCGGTGAGGGTCGTGAAGAGCGTCTTGCCCACGTGGATATTGACGCGCCAGCGGCCGTCGCCCAGCCGTGAGTCGGCGTCGCCCGGATAGTCCTTCGTGACGATGGTGGCGAAGGGCTGCTGATTCGCCGGCACCTCGCCGTCTGGGGCGTAGTAGAAGAAGAAGTCGCCCCACGCGATCTCGGCGTACGGGCCGCCGACCTCCGGGGCGAGCACGAGGATGCCGTCGAACGATCCGACCGTCTCGAGGATGCGATCCATGCTCATCAGCCCAGTGTTCCGTGGGCCGGGACGGATCGCTACGGTGCGACGCCCTCCGGCGGCCTTCCCGCGGCCGCGGCCCCTGCTGCGTATCCCGCCTCCCACGCCTCGCGCGAACCGGTGTGGAAGAGGTCGCGCTCGCGGTCGCGCACGATGCTCCGCGCCCCCGGCAGGTCGAGGTCGCCGACGAGATCGGCCCGGCCGCGCACGACGGCGACCGGCAGCCCCGTGGTCTTCCGCTTCACGAGGTCGGCGGCCGCCGCGAGCTCGTCGGCGACGCACGGCAGCGTCACCACGAGCGGACGCCCGGCCGAGTCGGTGCCGCCGCGATAGTCCTCGAAGACGTGCACGCCGGCGGCGCCGATGGCGCTGTCGGTCTGGCCGTCGCGCCACGCGCGCCCCAGGGTGTCCGACACGATCACGCCGACGCGGGCGCCGGTGGCGGTGCGCAGGCCCGCCGCGAGGGCGCGGGCCGAGGCATCCGGATCCAGGGGCAGCAGCAGAACCGTCCCCTCGGGAGTGTTGCTGGCGTCGACCCCCGCGGCCGCCGCGATGATGCCCAGCCGGCTCTCGACGATGCGCACGCCGCCGTCGGCCGACGTGGCCACGACCCGCACGGTCTCTGTCTCGATGGCCTCGGTGCGGTCGTCAGCCGCCACGAAGCGACCCTCGGCCTTCGAGACGATCTTCGAGGTCACGACGAGGATGTCGCCATCCTGCAGATCGGGTGCGGCCGCAGCGACGAGCGCGACCAGATCGTCTCCGGGCGAGATCTCCGGGATGCCGCGAAGCGGGCGGATCGAGAGTTCGGCGTGCTCGGGCATCCCGTCACGCTATCAACGGCTCGGCCCCTCCTTCTTCGCGGCATCGTCATGCGGCCGCCGGCGTGGTCGCTCCCGGCAGCTTCCGCACGTGAAACCCCGTCGCGCGCGCCTTCGGACTGAATGCCTCTTGCGCGCCGGCGCCGCGGACTTAACTATGGGGACACGACAGGAAACAGGCGATGAAACCTTCATGCCCTGGAATACAGAGAACCGGCAGGACGCCCGAGCCTGGCGCGAGCAGTCGACGCTTCGCCCCAGCCGATGGCGCGTGACATGGAGGCGGCACATGGCTGTTGTTCGAGCGGCGATCACCCAGACCACCTGGACGGGCGACAAGGCGTCCATGCTCGACAAGCACGAGCAGTTCGCGCGGGATGCTGCGGCCCAGGGGGCGCAGGTCATCTGCTTCCAGGAGCTGTTCTACGGCCCGTACTTCGGCATCACCGAGGACAAGAAGTACTACCGCTACGCCGAGCCCGCGGACGGGCCCATCGTGCAGCGCTTCGCGGCTCTCGCGAAGGAGCTGAACCTCGTCATGATCCTTCCGATCTACGAGGAGGACATCACCGGGGTGTACTACAACACCGCGGTCATCGTCGAGGCCGACGGCACGATCCTCGGCAAGTACCGCAAGCACCACCTGCCGCACCTCGACCGCTTCTACGAGAAGTTCTACTTCCGGCCGGGCAACCTGGGGTATCCGGTCTTCGACACGTCCGTCGGCAAGATCGGGATGTACATCTGCTACGACCGGCACTTCCCGGAGGGATGGCGCGAGCTCGGCCTGAACGGTGCGCACGTCGTGTTCAATCCGAACGCCACGAAGCCGGGTCTCTCGAATCGGCTCTGGGAGGTCGAAGGCCCCGCAGCGGCCGTCGCGAACGGCTACTTCGTGCTCCAGCCGAACCGAGTGGGACGCGAAGACAACGAGTACGGCGAGCTGGCGGTCGACTTCTACGGCACGAGCCAGGTGATCGACCCTCGCGGCAACTTCGTCGGCGAGCGCGGTTCCGGCACCGACGAGGAGCTGCTGATCCGGGATCTCGACATGGACATGGTCCGCGAGATGCGCGACGACTGGCAGTTCTACCGCGACCGCCGGCCCGACTCGTACACGATGATCGCGAAGCCGTGACCCCGGTGATCGAGCAGCGACGAAGGAGCGTATCGGGATCATGACAACCACACTCATCAAGGGCGGCACCGTCGTCTCGGCGACCGGGCGCACCGACGCGGACGTCCTCATCGACGGCGAGAGGATCGTCGCGGTGCTCTCGCCCGGCTCGGCACTGCTGGGGACGGATGTCGCGGCATCCGTCGACACGGTCATCGATGCCACGGGCAAGTACGTGATCCCCGGCGGGATCGATGCGCACACCCACATGCAGCTGCCGTTCGGCGGGACCTCCGCGAGCGACACGTTCGAGACGGGCACCCGGGCGGCGGCATGGGGCGGCACGACGACGATCGTCGACTTCGCGGTGCAGACCTACGGCACCAAGGTGCTCGACGGCCTGGCGAAGTGGCATGATCTCGCGGCGGGCAACTGCGCGATCGACTACGGCTTCCACCAGATCATCGGCGGCATCGACGAGGACTCTCTCGCCGTCATGCCGACGCTGATCGACGAGGGCGATCACGAGCTTCAAGCTCTTCATGGCCTATCCGGGTGTCTTCTACTCGGACGACGCGCAGATCCTCCGGGCGATGCAGGTCTCGCGCGAGACGGGTCTGCTGACCATGATGCACGCCGAGAACGGGCCGGCGATCGATGTGCTGGCGGCTCAGCTCGTCGAGCAGGGGCGGACCGACCCGTACTACCACGGCATCGCTCGGGCCTGGCAGATGGAGGAGGAGGCGACGCACCGCGCGATCATGCTCGCCAACGTCACCGGCGCCCCGCTGTATGTCGTGCACGTCAGCGCGAAGCAGGCCGTCGAGCAGCTCGCCTGGGCGCGCGACCGAGGTCAGAACGTCTTCGGCGAGACCTGCCCGCAGTACCTCTACCTCTCACTGGAAGACCAGCTGGGTGCCTCGAGCGAGGAGTGGGGCGCATTCGAGGGTGCCAAGTGGGTGTGCTCGACGCCGCTGCGCTCGCGGGAGGAGGGCCATCAGGACCACATGTGGCAGGCGCTTCGCACGAACGACCTGCAGATGGTCTCGACCGATCACTGCCCGTTCTGCATGAAGGACCAGAAGGAGCTGGGGCTCGGGGACTTCCGCAAGATCCCCAACGGCATCGGATCCATCGAGCATCGCCTCGACCTCATGTATCAAGGCGTGGTGACCGGGAAGATCACGCTCGAGCGCTGGGTCGAGCTCACGAGTACGACGCCCGCCCGCATGTTCGGCCTGTACGGCAGGAAGGGCGTCATCCAGCCGGGGGCCGACGGCGACATCGTCGTGTACGACCCGAACGGTCACACGTCCATCGGCGTGAACAAGACCCACCACATGAACATGGATCACTCCGCGTGGGAGGGCTTCGAGATCGACGGGCACGTCGACACCGTGCTGTCGCGGGGCAAGGTCATCGTCGACGGCGGGCAGTACCTCGGAAAGAAGGGCGACGGGCGCTACGTCAAGCGAGGCCTCTCGCAGTACCTCGTCTGACTCAGCCCGTCGCGAGGACGCAGCTCGCACAACCGAACAAGGAGCACCCATGGACTTCGGCGTCGTCCTGCAGACCAACCCGCCCGCATCCCGCACCGTGCAGCTCGCCAAGCTCGCCGAGGCCCACGGCTTCAGCCACGTCTGGACCTTCGACTCGCACCTGCTGTGGGAAGAGCCCTACGTCATCTATTCGGCGATCCTCGCCCAGACCAACCGGATCACGGTCGGGCCCTTCGTGACGAACCCCTCGACGCGCGACTGGACCGTCACGGCATCCGTCTTCGCGACCCTGAACGAGATGTACGGCAACCGCACGATCTGCGGGATCGGCCGCGGCGACTCGGCGGTGCGCGTCACCAACGGCAAGCCGGCGACCCTCGGCGAGGTGCGCGAGGCGATCCATGTGATCCGCGAGCTCGGCAACTCGCGCGCCGTCGAGTACAACGGCGCGACCCTGCGGTTTCCGTGGAGCCGCGGCTCGAGCCTGGACGTCTGGGTCGCCGCGTACGGACCGCTTGCCCTCAAGCTCGCGGGCGAGGTGGGCGACGGCTTCATCCTGCAGCTGGCAGATCTCGACATCGCGGCATGGATGATCAAGACGGTTCGGGATGCCGCGGCGAACGCGGGTCGCGACCCCGACTCGATCGCCTTCTGCGTCGCGGCCCCCATGTACATCGGCGACGACTGGGCCCACATGCGGGATCAGTGCCGCTGGTTCGGAGGAATGGTCGGCAACCACGTCGCCGACATCGTCACGAAGTACGGCCATCACGGGGCGGTGCCGGATGCCCTGACGGACTACATCGCGGGCCGCACCGGCTACGACTACAACTCGCACGGCCGGGCCGAGAACGATCATGTGGACTTCGTGCCCGATGAGATCGTCGACCGCTTCTGCGTGCTCGGCACGGCAGAGGACCACATCGCGAAGCTCAAGGAGCTGCAGGCGATCGGGGTGACGCAGTTCGCCGGGTATCTGCAGCACGACAACAAAGAGGAGACCCTCCGCGTCTACGGCGAGCGCGTGATCCCGGCGATCGCCGAGCACGTCACGGCCAAGTCATGACTTCACCGCCCCACGACGCACCGGACGCCGCGATCGCCTCCGTCGCGCCTGCGGCCGAGGCGCTGCTCCCGATGCGGCGTCGGCGTTCATCCCGACGCGGGAGAGCCCTCCTGTGGGGCGTCGTCGGCGTCGTTGCCGTCATCGCGCTCTGGGAGGTCTACAAGTTCTTGGGGCCCGCCGAGGGCGTGGTGCTCGGCGGATCGGACGAAGCAGGCTCGGGGTTCATGATCCTGCCGCGCACGCACGACCGGGCGATGCCGCACGTGTGGGACATGGGCGCGCGGCTGTTCGCGCCGACGAGTGGCGGTGAGACCCCGCCCCTGTGGATCTCGGTCGTCGGCGCGGCTCTCGTCACGCTCGGCATCGCGGCGGTCGGGTGGGTCATCGGGGTCACCGTCGGTGCGGTGCTCGGCGCGGCGATGCAGCGGTGGCGGCTCGCCGAGTGGGGACTGCTGCCGTGGATCGTCCTCAGTCAGACGGTGCCGCTGATCGCGTTCGCGCCCGTCGTGAACGCGATCGGCAACCAGATCGACCGGGATGTCGCGCCCTGGCCCCAGTGGCTCTCGGTCGCCCTCATCGCGTCGTACCTCGCGTTCTTCCCCGTGGCGGTCGGGATGCTGCGCGGCCTGGGCGCGCCCGACCGCATCCATCTCGACCTCATGCGCACCTACGCGGCCGGATACTGGGCGACGCTGTTCCGGCTGCGGCTCCCCGCCGCCGTGCCTCATCTTCTGCCGGCACTCCGTCTCGCAGCAGCGAGCGCCGTGGTCGGCGCCGTCGTCGCGGAGGTCTCCATCGGCATGCGCGGCGGCATCGGGCGCATGCTCATCCAGCTCGCAGGACAAGCGTCGAGCGATCCGGCAGCGCCCTGGGGGCCCACGTTCGGAACGATCGGCCTGGGCCTGGTCGCGGCAGGCTCCATCGCGCTGCTCGGGCTGACCCTTCAGAACTATCGCCGAGGCGAGGAGACCGCATGACCCTTCCAGAGCCGACCGCGCGAGCGGTGAGGGCCTCAGGTGTCGGGAAGACCTTCGCGACCAGGGAGGGGGACGTCGTCGCGCTCACCGGGGTCGAGCTCGAGGTGGCCGCGGGGGAGTTCGTGTCGCTGATCGGGCCATCGGGCTGCGGCAAGTCGACCCTCCTGCGGCTGATCGCCGATCTCGACGAGGCGACGACGGGGAGCCTCGAGATCTTCGGCAAGCCGGCCCGCACCGCGCGGCTCGACCAGGACTACGGCATCGCCTTCCAGCAGTCCGGACTGCTGCCGTGGCGGACGGTCGCCGCCAACATCGGCCTGCCGCTGGAGCTCGGCGGCTCGGGCAAGGCCGAGCGTGCCTCCCGAGTCCAGGAGCTCGTCGCAGCTCGTGGGGCTCACCGAGTTCGCCGACCGCTATCCCGACCAGCTCTCGGGTGGCATGCAGCAGCGCGTGGCGATCGCCCGGGCACTGGCATCCCGTCCTCGCCTGCTGCTGATGGACGAGCCGTTCGGCGCGCTCGACGAGATGACGCGCGAATACCTGCAGTCCGAGCTCTCCCGCATCGCGGGCGAGACCGGGGCCGCGGTCGTCTTCGTGACCCATTCGATCCCCGAAGCCGTCTTCCTCTCGGATCGCGTGGTCGTCATGAGCCCGCGCCCCGGCCGCATCACCGATGTGCTGACGACGGGCCTCGGCGCCTCGCGCACCGAGAACCTGAGGGAGTCGCCCGAGTTCTTCGAGCGGGTCACGGCCGTCCGCGAAGCTCTGCACGGCGCACCCGTCGAGCGGGCAGGGGAACGATGACGGTCGCGGACGCGGCCCCGGTCCCGCAGCCGGCTGGACCTGCCCCGAGGCGCCGCCGCGGCGCGAGCCGCGAGCCCCGTCCGCTGCCCGGCTGGCTGCGCTGGGCCGCGCCGGTGGCGGTCGGGATCATCGGACTCGTCCTGTGGATCGTCTGGGTCGACGTGCTCGGCACCGCGCCCCGCATGCTCCCGAGTCCCATCGCGATCCTGCAGGAGTTCGTGCTGCGGTGGAACATCATCGCCGCCGATATGGCGGTCACCGCCACGAACGCCCTCGTGGGCCTCATCGCCGGCGCGCTGCTCGCGATCGTCCTGGCCGGGCTCGCGGCATCCGTCAGGCCGATCGACGGGATGCTGGCACCGCTCGTCGCCGCGGTCGCCGTGGTGCCGATCGTCGCGCTGACGCCGATCCTCAACACGATGTTCGGCGCTTCCAGCCAGTTCGGCCGGCAGGCCGTCGCCGCGATCGCCGCCTTCGTGCCGGTGTTCGTCAACACCCTGCGCGGACTCCGGCAGTCCCGGCCGGTCCATCGGGACCTCTTCCGCTCGTCCGCGGCGACCGGCTCGCAGACCTTCCGTCTGCTGACCCTGCCCACAGCCCTGCCCTACCTGATGACGGGGCTTCGCATCGCCGCATCCATCGCCGTCATCTCGGCTCTCGTCGCCGAGTACTTCGGGGGTCCCGCCGACGGCGTCGGCACCGCGATCGCGACGTACGCCAAGTCCGGGCGCGCCGCTCTCGCGTGGGCGTACGTCTTCGGCGGCATCCTCATCGGGCTCGCATTCTTCCTCGTCACCTCGCTCCTCGAGCGGCTCGTCACGAGGCGGCCGCCGGTGTGACCGGCATCCCCTGCAGTAGCCACCACCAAGAAAGGAACAGCATGAGTCACAGCATCCGTCGCGGCCTCGCCGCCGCATCCACCGTCGCCATCGCCTCTCTCGCGCTCGCGGCATGCGCCGGTTCGGGTTCGCCCGACGAGTCGAGCGCGGCTGACGGTGACTTCACGCCGCTCACCTCGATCAAGCTGCAGCTGCAGTGGCTCCCGCAGGCCCAGTTCGCGGGCTACTACATCGCCCAGGAGAAGGGCTACTTCGAGGACGAGGGCTTCGACGACGTCGAGATCATCCCGTCCGGCGGCGACATCGTGCCGCAGGACGCCCTGGTGGCCGGCGACGCGGACTTCGCCATCGCGTGGGTGCCGAAGGTGCTCGGAACGCTCGAGGCCTCGGGCGTCGAGCTGACCGACATCGCGCAGGTGTTCCAGAAGTCCGGCACGCTGCAGGTGGCGTGGAAGGACACGGGCATCTCGAGCGTCGCCGACTTCGAGGGCAAGAAGATCGGCTCGTGGGGCTTCGGCAACGAGTGGGAGATCTTCGCGGCGATGGCCGGCGAGGACCTGGACTCGACCACGGTGTCGATCACCACGCAGGACTTCAGCATGAACGCCCTCCTCGACAAGGACGTCGACGCCGCGCAGGCGATGACGTACAACGAATGGGCGCAGATCCTCGAGGTGGTGAACCCCGACACGGGCGAGCTGTACCAGCCGGAGGACTTCGACGTCGTGTCGTACGAAGACACCGAGGGAGCGATGCTGCAGGACGCCATCTGGGCCGACACCGAGCGCCTCGACGACCCTGCCTACGCCGACGCCGCCGTGCGGTTCCTCAAGGCGATCACGAAGGGCTGGCTCTACGCCCGGGACAACCCCGAGGACGCGGCGAAGATCGTCTACGACATCGCGTCCAACGCCGAGGCGGCGTTCCCGGTCGGTCCCGTCCACCAGCTGTGGCAGATGAACGAGGTCAACAAGCTCATCTGGACGGGCGCAGACTTCGGCGTCGTCGACCAGGGCGCGTGGGACAAGACCGTCAAGGGCGCGCTCGCCGCGGTCAACCAGGACGGCCTCAACCTCATCACCTCGGAGCCGGCCGACACCGCCTACTCCAACGACTACATCGAGCAGGCGCTGAGCGAGCTCGCCGATGAGGGCGTCGACGTCTCGGGCGAGTACACGCCGATCGACGTGGCCCTCACCGAGGGCGGTCAGTAGAGCGGATGCCGCGTGCCGGCCGAGCCCGATGGCTCGGCCGGCACGTCATCGGCGACCAAATCCTCGGCAACGGACTCCGACCGCGGGTCTGAGGGGAAGAATGGCAGGCATGACGTTGAGCGACGCGACCACCGATCTGGATGAGCTCACCACCGAGCTCGACCGCGAGTACGTGTTCCACTCGTGGTCGGCGCAGGCGGGCCTCGTCTCCCGTCGTCATCGCCGGCGGGTCGGGCAGCGTCGTGTGGGATCACGCCGGCACGGCGCTACCTCGACTTCTCGAGCCAGCTCGTCAACGTCAACATCGGGCACCAGCATCCCGCCGTCATCGACGCGATCCACCGGCAGGCCGATCTGCTCGCGACGATCGGTCCCGCCACGGCGAACCTCGCGCGAGGCGAGGCCGCCAAGCGGATCGTCGCGCGCGCTCCCGAGGGCTTCTCGAAGGTCTTCTTCACGAACGGCGGCGCCGACGCGATCGAGAACGCGATCCGCATGGCGCGGCTGCACACCGGTCGCGACAAGGTGCTGTCGACGTACCGCTCGTACCACGGCAACACCGGCGCGGCGATCGTCGCGACGGGTGACTGGCGCCGTGTGCCGAACGAGTTCGCGCGCGGGCACGTGCACTTCTTCGGCCCCTACCTGTATCGCTCGGAGTTCTGGGCGACGACGCCCCGAGGAGGAGTCCGCGCGGGCCCTGCACCACCTCGAGCGCGTGATCCAGTCCGAGGGCGCGGCATCGATCGCGGCCATCCTGCTCGAATCGATCCCGGGTACGGCCGGCATCCTGATCCCGCCGCCCGGGTATCTCGCGGGCGTGCGCGCGCTCGCCGACAAGCACGGCATCCTCCTGATCCTCGACGAGGTCATGGCGGGCTTCGGACGCACGGGCCGCTGGTTCGCGTTCGAGGGCTACGACGTGGTCCCCGATCTCATCACCTTCGCCAAGGGCGTCAACTCCGGCTACGTGCCGGTGGGCGGCGTGATCATCTCGGAGCCGATCGCGGCCACCTTCGACGAGCGGGTCTTCCCCGGGGGCCTGACGTACAGCGGGCACCCGCTCGCGGCGGCGTCGATCGTCGGCGCGCTCGATGCGATGGAGAACGAGGGGATCGTCGACAACGCCCGGCGCGTGGGTGCCGAGGCGATCGGTCCCGGCCTGCTCGAACTCGCCGAGCGGCACGAGGCGATCGGCGAGGTGCGCGGCGAAGGCGTCTTCTGGGCGCTGGAGCTCGTCGCCGATCGGGCGACGCGCGAGCCTCTTCCCGCGGCGGCGATCGGCAAGGTCAAGGGCGAGCTCGTCGCGCGCGGCCTGCTGCCCTTCGTCATCGAGAACCGCATCCACGTCGTGCCGCCGTGCGTCGTCACCGACGACGAAGTCGCGCAGGCCCTCGCGATCTACGACGAAGCCTTCGCAGCGGCGCTCTGAACGCGGCACCCGTCATGCCGCACTCCACGACTTCCGTCGATTCCGCTGTCACCGTCGACGAGGCCGAGCGTCTGCTCGGCGCCAGAGGGGCCGATCTCGATGCGCTCCTCGCGCGCGCCGCTGCCCTGCGCGATGAAGGGCTCGCCGCCGCCGGGCAGGCCCGGCACGATCACGTACTCCCGCAAGGTGTTCGTGCCCCTCACGACCCTGTGCCGCGATCGGTGCCACTACTGCGTCTTCGTCGACACTCCCGGGCAGCTTCGGCTCAAGCGCGCGCCGCTCTACATGTCGGACGAGCAGATCCTCCTCGTGGCTCGCGCCGGGCGGGACCGCGGCTGCAAAGAGGCGCTGCTGACCCTGGGCGACCGGCCGGAGGATCGCTGGCCCGAAGCGCGGGCCTGGCTCGACGAGCACGGGTTCGCCTCGACGCTCGACTACGTCGGCCATGCCGCCCGGCTGATCACCGCCGAGACGGGACTGCTCGCCCACCTGAACCCCGGCGTCATGACGGCTGCCGAGCTGCACGACCTCCGCCCCACGGCTCCGTCGATGGGGATGATGCTCGAGACCACCTCGCGCGCCATCTACGACGAGCCCGGCGGTGCGCACTACGGCTCGCCCGACAAGGACCCCGCGGTGCGCCTGCAGGTGATCGCCGACGCCGGGAGCCGCCGGCATCCCGTTCACGACCGGAATCCTCGTCGGGATCGGCGAGAGCGTCCGCGACCGCGCCGAGTCGCTCGTCGCGCTTCGCGACCTCCAGGCGCAGCACGGCCACGTGCAGGAGGTCATCGTCCAGAACTTCCGCGCGAAGCCGGGCACCGCGATGCGATCGACTCCGGATGCCGAGTTCCTCGAGTACCTCGCGACGGTCGCGGTCGCCCGGATCGTGCTCGGCCCGCACATGCGCATCCAGGTGCCGCCGAACCTCAGCGATCCGGCCGAGCTCGACCTGCTCGTGCGCGCCGGGATCGACGACTGGGGCGGCGTCTCGCCGCTCACCGCCGATCACGTCAACCCGGAGCGGCCGTGGCCGCACCTCGACGACCTCGCGGCGCTGACCGCGGCATCCGGCTTCGACCTGCAGGAGCGCCTCACGGCGCACCCCGAGTACGTGCGCGACGCGGACCGCTGGATCGACCCGGCGCTGCACGCCGCGGTCGCCCGGCTGGCCGACCCGGTCCAGGACTCGCGATCTCGGCCTCGCGGCGGCGGATGCCGCGGCCTCATCCCGCCCGCCGATGTCGGACGATTCCGCCGAATTCGGATCAACACGCGGTGCGTCGTCCGAACACGGTGGAACCGTCCGAGGAGCGGCACCGCGCGAGACCGGCAGTGCGCGCCGCCTCGCAGAGCGCGCCGCGCAGGAGCCGGCCACGCTCGACGACGCCGAGTGGGTCACCCTGCTCACCGCGACCGGCGACGACCTCGAGGCCGTCGTGGGCACCGCCGACGACGTGCGCCGCTACACGGTCGGCGAGGCCGTCAGCATGGTCGTCAACCGCAACATCACCTCGACGCCATCTGCGCGCAGCCCCCACGGAGCCGCCGACGTTCGGGCTCGACGAGGCCGCGGCGATGGCTCGGGATGCTGTCGAGCTGGGCGCCACCGAAGTGTGCGTGCAGGGGGCGCTGCCCGGCGACCGAGGACCCCGACCTGTACCTCGAGCTCGCGCGCGCGATCTCGCACGCCGCGCCCGAGCCTGCACCTGCACGCCTACCGGCCGCAGGACATCGCCGACCTCTGCGATCGCGCGGGACTCGGCCTCGGCGACGCGCTCGCGGCGCTGAAGGACGCCGGCGTCGGCACCGTGCCCGGCAACGGGCGTCAAGGTGCTGAGCGAGCGCGTGCGAGCGCTCGTCGCGCCGGGCGACCTCGAGATCGATCGGTGGATCGAGATCATGACCGCGGCGCACCGTGCGGGCCTGCGCTCCACGTCGGTGCTCTTCTACGGGCACGTCGAGACGGCGGGGGAGCGCATCGCGCACCTGCGGATGCTCCGGTCCCTGCAGGGCGAGACGGAAGGGCTTCACCGAGTTCGTCCCGATCCCGCTGCCCGGCTACGGCGTTCCGCTCGTCGCCGACCGCGCGCCGGCCGACGAGCACCGTGCGATGGTCGCTGTGTCGCGGCTGATGCTGGCTGACAGCATCCGGCACATCCAGATCCCGTGGACACGGCACGGGCGCGACCTCGCGCTCGACCTGCTGCGCGCCGGCGGCGACGACCTCGGCGGCACCCTCCTCGACGGACGCGTGCGGCCCGATGCGGGCGTCGAGCAGGGCCTCGAGTTCCCGCTCGCCGAGGCGTCGGCGCGGGTCGGACGCATCTTCCGGCCGCTGCGCGAGCGCACGACCGACTACCGCGAGGTGCTCGCGATGACCCGCGCGTTCGGTCGAGGTCGCGATCGTCGGCGCCGGCTTCGCGGGCCTCGCCGCCGCGATGGCGCTGCGCGACGCCGGGCACGAGGTCGCCCTCTTCGAGCGCGCCGACCGCGTCGGCGGCACGTGGCGCGACAACACCTACCCCGGCGTCGCGTGCGATGTGCCGTCGCACCTCTACGGCTTCGCGCGGCATCCCGAACCGGACTGGTCGGCCGAGTTCGCGCCGGGCGCCGAGATCCAGGCGTATCTCGAACGCGTCGTCGAGCGCGAGCACCTGGACGGCGCGCTGACCGTGAACGCGTCGCTGACGGACGCGGACTGGGATCCGGATGCCTCCACCTGGCGCCTGCGGTTCGGCGGCGCGCAGCCCGCTCGAGCGTCGACGCCGAGGTCCTCGTCCTCGCCTGCGGGCGCTTGAGCGAACCCCGCGATCCCCGCCGTCGCCGGCCTCGAGACGCTTCGCCGGCCCGATCTTCCACACGGCCCGCTGGGATCACTCGGCGCGAACTCGCCGGGCGCCACGTCGCGGTCGTCGGCTCGGGAGCGAGCGCCGATCCAGGTCGTGCCCGAGCTCGCCCGTCAGGCGCGCAGCCGTCACGCTCTTCCAGCGCAGCCCGGCGTGGATCATGCCGCGCGGCGGGCGCGCGTTCACGACGAGGAGCGGCGCGCTTCGCCGAGCATCCCGAGGAGCTCGCCGCCCTTCGCGCACGGCTCGACGCCGAGGGCGAGGCGCGGTTCGCGTCGCGCTCGGGCGGACCGGATGCCGCGGCCGCCGAAGCCGCAGGCGCGCGCCCATCTCGAGGCCCAGATCGCCGACCCGCACCTGCGTGAGCTGCTGACGCCGGACTACGCGTTCGGCTGCAAGCGCGTGCTGCTGTCGGACGCGTTCTACCCCGCGATCGCGTCGGGACGCGGTGACGCTCGAGGCGAGCGCGCTCGCCGCGGTCGACGGCGACGACCTGGTCGCGGCATCCGGCGCCCGCTATCGCGGTGTCGACGCGATCGTGCTGGCGACCGGCTTCCAGACCACGCGCCAGCCGTACGCGGGCTTCGTCCGCGGAGAGCACGGAGTCACCCTCGAGCAGCACTGGGCAGGCGGCATGACGTCGTTCGCCTCGACGGTCGTCGCCGGGTTCCCGAACCTCCTCGTGCTCAACGGCCCCAACGCGTCGCTCGGGCACACCTCGTCGGTGCTCATGCTCGAGGCGCAGGCCGACTACGCCGCCCGCGTCCTCTCGCGCGCGACCGGCCGGGGGAGTGCTTCGCGTGCGACCGGAGGCGGAGCAGGACTACACGCGCCTCGTCGACGACCGGGCGGCCGGCACTCCGTGGCTCACGGGCGGATGCCGCAACTGGTACGTCGACGACCGCTCGCGGCGCCTCACCCTCGTGTGGCCGGGCACCGTCGCCGACTACCGGGCGATCACCGCCGCGACCGACGGCTCGGAGTTCGAGCGCGCCGACGCGAGCGGATCAGACGACATGCCGGCGCTGCCGGCGGAAGGAAGGCGTGGCGCATGAGCGTTCCCCTCAGGTTCGGATACAAGGCCTCGGCCGAGCAGTTCGGGCCCACCGAGCTGCTCGACTACGCGATCCTCGCGGAGGAGATGGGCTTCGACTCCGTCTTCGTGTCCGATCACCTGCAGCCGTGGCTGCACGAGGGCGGCCATGCCCCGGCATCCGTCCCGTGGCTCGGCGCGCTCGGCGCGAAGACCTCGCGGGTGCTGATGGGCACGTCGGTGCTGACGCCGACGTTCCGCTACAACCCGACGGTGGTCGCGCAGGACTTCGCGACGCTCGGCGTCATGTATCCCGGGCGCGTCATCCTCGGGGTCGGCACCGGCGAAGCGCTGAACGAGGCGAATCTCGGCATTCCCTGGCCCGAGCCGCCCGAGCGCTTCCGGCGCCTGAAGGAGGCGATCGGCCTCATCCGGCGCCTGTGGTCGGAGGATCGCGTCAACTTCGAGGGCGAGTTCTACACGACCCGCAACATCACGATCTACGACAAGATGGACGACCCCGTGCCGATCTACATCGGTGCCGCCGGGCCGGCGGCCACGCGCCTGGCCGGACGCATCGCCGACGGCTTCATCACGACGAGCGGAAAGAAGCGCGAGCTCTACACCGACACGCTGCTGCCCGCGCTGCGCGAGGGGCTCGAGAAGGCGGGGCGGCCCGACGACGCGATCGACACGCTGATGGAGATCAAGGTCTCGTACCACCCCGATCGCGCGCAGGCGCTCGAGAAGACGCGGTTCTGGGCGCCGCTCGCCCTCAGCCCTGAAGAGAAGATGGGCGTCGACGATCCGCTCGAGATGCAGCGGCTCGGCGAGCAGCTGCCGATCGAGCGCGCCGCGTCGCGATTCATCGTCTCGGACGACCCCGAGGAGCACATCGAGAAGATCGCCTGGTACATCGGGCTCGGCTTCCGCCATCTGGTCTTCCACGACCCCGGCGCCGATCAGGCGGACTTCCTGCGGCGCTACGGCGCAGGAGATCCTGCCGCGGCTGCGGGAGCGGTTCGCGTGACGACCGATGACCGCACCGGGTGGACGGTCGTCCTCCCGGTCAAGAACGCGGGGCGGGCGAAGTCGCGGCTCGCAGGACTTCCGGATGCCGGTCCCGGCGCTCGCGCGCGCCATCGCACTCGACACGATCGAGGCCGTCACCGCCTGCGCCGCGGTCGCGCGGGTCGTGGTGGTGACCGATGACGACGGGCTGGCGGCATCCGTCCCCTCCGGAGTGGTGATCGTCCAGGACCAGCGAGAGCGACGGACCGAACGCGGCGATCGTGGCCGCCATGGCGTCGATCCCGCAATCGGCGCCTCGCGCCGCTCTGCTCGCCGATCTCGCGGCCCTGCGCGCCGTCCGACCTCGACAGCGTCCTCGCAGGCGGCCGCCGCAGGTCGAGCGAGGGGTGGTTCCGGATGCCGAGAGCGACGGGTCGACGCTGGTGACCGCTCGTGCGGGCGTGCCGTGGGCGTCCGCGTTCGGCGGCGTCGTCGTTCCGGCGCCACGTCGCTCTCGGCTGCACGGTGCTCGAGGTGCCCGCCGGCTCCTCGCTGCGCCGCGACGTCGACACCCCGGCGCACCTCGAGGCGGCCGTCGAGCTCGGTCTCGGACCCCGGACGTCGGAATGGCGGCTCTCCGGGGTCGAAGGCGAGGCCGTGCACCACGACATCCGCCTCATCGCCGTCGACATGGACGGCACGCTCCTCGACGGCGACGGGCACATCCCGGACGATCTGTGGCCGCTGCTGGACGAGCTCGACGACCGCGGGATCCTCTTCGCGCCCGCGAGCGGACGGCAGCTCGCCACTCTCCGGCGCTCGTTCGACCACGACCCGCGACGACGTCGTCTACATCGCCGAGAACGGCGCCTACGTCGTGCGCGGCGACGACGAGATCGGCTCCGATGCGATCGACGCCGGAGTTCGCGGCATCCGTCGTCCGCCGCGTGCGAGCGCTCGGCGACGACGGGTTCGACGTGGGACTCGTGGTGTGCGGCAAGCGCTCCGCCTACATCGAGCGAGCGGATGCCGCCTTCCGCGACGAATGCGACAAGTACTACGCGAAGCTCGAGGTCGTCGACGACCTGCTCGACGTCGACGATCAGGTGCTGAAGCTCGCGATCTTCGACTTCGCGGTGGCCGAGAGCTCGGCCGCGCCGCAGCTCGCCGATCTCGCGCGAGACGCACCAGGTCGTCGTGTCGGGGCGAGCACTGGATCGACGTCATGAACCCCGGCGTCAACAAGGGCGTGGCGCTCAAGCGGCTGCAGGCGGCGCTCGGCGTCGAGCGCGGCGCAGACGGCGGCGTTCGGCGACTATCTCAACGACATCGAGCTGCTGGATGCCGCGGGCTACTCCTTCGCGATGGCCAATGCGCATCCCGATGTGCTGGCCCGGGCACGGCACCGCGCTCCCTCGAACGTCGACGGCGGCGTCATCACCACGATCCGGCGCCTGCTGGCGGGTGCCCCGCTCGGCGAGGCGCGAGAGGCCGGCGCCGTCACCCCGTAGGCGAGGAGCGTCTGAGGGCAGGATGGATGCATGCCCACGATCTCCACAGTGACTCTCAATGACGGCACCGCCTTCCCCGAGGTGGGACTCGGCACCTACAAGCTGCGCGACGACGAGGGGATCGACGCCATCGTCGCGGCGATCTCGTCCGGCTACCGCCTGCTCGATTCGGCGGTCAACTACGAGAACGAGGCGCGAGGTCGGCGCAGCGGTGCGCCGTGCCGGCGACGAGCTGGGGGTCGCCCGCGACGAGCTGCATCGTCACGACGAAGATCCCCGGCCGCGACCACGGCTACGACTCGACCATGGCGAGCGCCGAGGCGATCGCTCGCGACGCTCGGCCTCGACGCGGATCGATCTGTACCTCATCCACTGGCCCAACCCCAGCGTCGGCAAGTACCTCGAGACCTGGCAGGCGATGATCGCGCTTCGCGAGGGCGGGCTCGTCGGCTCGATCGGCGTCTCGAACTTCACCGAGGCGATGCTGACGCGGCTCATCGACGAGACCGGCGTCACGCCCGCGGTCAACCAGGTCGAGCTGCACCCGTACTTCCCGCAGAACGAGCTGCGCGCGTTCCACCGCGAGCACGGCATCCGCACCGAGAGCTGGAGTCCTCTCGCGCGCCGCGTCCGAGCTGCTGAGCGAGCACGGTCATCGGCGAGATCGCGTCCGAGCTCGGCGTCTCGCCCACGCAGGTCGTCGTGCGCTGGCACGTCCAGCTCGGATCGACCCCGATCCCCAAGTCGGCCGACCCGCAGCGTCAGGTCGAGAACGCGGATGTCTTCGGCTTCACGCTTGACCGATGATCAGGTCGCGGCCATCTCGGCTCTCGAGCGCGGTCGGCTCTGGGACGGCGACCCCGACACCCACGAGGAGATGTAGGCGGCTTCAGCGGCCTCTTCGGCGAGCTCAGCGATCCAGTCGGCGAAGGTCTGGGTGCCGAGCACCGCGTCGGCACCGGGCAGAAGCCGACCCGTCGCGCATCGCCCGGCCGATCTCTCCCGGGATGCCCGCCGGCAGGATGATCCCCCGTTCACCGGCCGCCTTCGCGTAGGAGCGCACCATGTCGGCGAGCGACTCCTCGCGCGGCCCTGCGAAGTCCGGCGCGCGGCCGTCGACGGGAGCGGCTTCGGCCAGGTCGACGAGCCGCGCGCCCACTTCGCGCACAGCCACCGGCTGCGTGCGGCCGCGCGGCGCGACGTGCAGCGGACCGATCTTCGCGACCCCCCACATCTGGCGCGGCGAACTCGTGGAACTGCGTGGCCCGGGCGATCGTGTACGGGATGCCGCCCCTCGCCGTGGCGCGCTCCTGCGCGACCTTCCCGGCATAGAGCGGGAAGGTCGGCACACGGTCGCAGCCGACGATCGAGAGCGTCACGAGGTGCTGCACGCCAGCCGTGCTTCCGTGGGTCACGAGAGATCGCGTGACCGACTCGTGGAACGAGGTCGGATCGTCCTTGCCCTGCACGCCGGACGCGTCGATCACGACGTCGACCCCGACGAGCGCATCGGCGACTCCGGATCCGCTGACGAGGTCGACCCCTGCCGACCGAGCCAGCACCACGACGTCATGCCCACGGCTTCGGGCGGCAGTCACGGCGGCCGACCCTGCCTGCCCCGTGCCGCCTGCCACGGCGATTCTCATGCCCTGCGCACCTCGCCAGTCGTACCCATTGGTCGCGCCCTACAGGCGCGCGCCGTTGTCGTCTTCGTCGTACAGGTCGGGCGTGCGCCCACGCCATGATTCGTACGCCATCAGCCAGCCGATGGACACGGCCAGGGCGAGCACCAGCCCCAGCAGCAGACTGCCGAGGAGGAGGCCGATCACGGCACCCGCCGCCAGCAGCACGACCGTGCCGATGAGCCACTGCACACGGCCTCTCGGCCAGCCGCGCGCCCGGCCGCCGTCCCCGCTCGCATTCGCCATGTGGTCAGCCTAGAGCCGAGCGGCCCAGGGTCAGGATGCGTGACGGCTCTCGCAGCGCTCACGGCCTCCCGTCTCACCCCTGCGCGGCGTTGAGCGCGATCATCCAATCGATGCCGAACTTGTCGCGGAGCATTCCGAACCGTCCGCCCCACGGGGGAGTGTCGAACGGCATCGTGACGCTGCCGCCTTCGGCCAGTCCGTCCCAGAAGCGCTGAAGCTGCGCCTCGTCTTCGCCGCTGACTGAGATCGAACTGCCACCCGGCTCGCGGTACGGCATGCTCGACGGGGTGTCGGACGCCATCAGGACGAACCCGTCCGGGCTCGTGAGCTGAGAGTGCATGACGAGTTCCTTCTCGGAGGGGTCCTCCACCATCCCGTCGTACTCGCCGAAGGTCGAGATCTCGACGTCGCCCCCGAAGACGCTCCGGTAGAACTCGATCGCCTCACGCGCGTTGCTGCGGAAGGAGAGGTAGGGGTTCAGCGTGGCCATGGTTGCTCCTGCGTTCGTCGGGGTGAAGGATGCCGCCACCGGCCTGCGGCGCACCCAGTGTCGTCCCGGCCTCCGACATCCGCAAGGATCACGCCTCGGCCGGGCGCTCTCCTGCCCCCGCCCAGGCGATGGCGTCATCCAGTTCGCCGAGGGGGAAGCGGCGGAAGTCGCCGGGCAGCATCCCCGCGAGTCCCTTGACGATCTCACCGAGGATCTTCCGGTGCGTCACCAGCGCGATCCGGCCCCAGCTTCCCTCGGGCTTGCCCTCGAGCAGCGCATCCTGCCACAGCGCGGTGAGCGAGTAGCGGCTGAACTCCTCGCCCATCACGATGACGAGATTCACCTTCTGCCCCTTCGCGATGACCGCATCGACCGCCGGGTTGAGCACGGTGCGGTAGTCGGAGGCCTCGACGGTGCCCACGGCACGAAACCCCAGGACGTCGGGCGGAAGGTCGGGAAGCGGCTCGATCATGGCTCCATCCTGCCGCCTCCGCACCCGCGCGGGCAGGCGATTGACTCAGCGCTGTCGATGGTCCTCGGGATGGAGTCGCGGACCGCGGCGAGGCTCGTGCACTCCGCTCGCGCCGATCAGGCGGATGACGCGCTGACGGTGGCCTGGCCATGCCGCCAGGAGCTGCAGCATCCCATCGTCGTCGACACGGTGGCCGGTCAAGGCGAAGCCGACTTCGTGCGCCAGGTGATAGTCGCCCACGCTCACGGCGTCGGGATCGCCGAAGGCCCGGATGCGGGTCTCGGCGCTCGTCCAGGGCCCGACGCCCGAGAGCGACGTCAGCATCCGCTCGCGGTCGGCCGCGTCCGTGGCAGCGGAGACCGCGCGGACGATCGACTCCCCGCGCTGAGCGGCTGCCACGACGGTCCGCGCCTGAGACGGCTCGAGACCGGCGCGATGCCATGCCCACGACGGGATGCGCCTCCAGCCCTCGACGGTGGGCGGGGCGAACATCGGCCGGGGCGTCGGGCCGGGAGCACGCTCTCCGAACCACGTCACGATTCGTCGCCACGCGCCGAACGCCTGCATGCCCGTGACCTTCTGCTCGAAGATCGCACTCGCGAGGGCGTCGAAGAGAAGGTCGGTGCGGCTCAGACGGATGCCGGGGTTGCGGCGGTGCGCGTCGGCCACGAGCGGGTGCAGTCCGGCGTCGAAGCCGGCCACCTCGTCTCGGGCGCCGCACAGGTCGGGCAGCTGGGCGAGCGCCCATGCCGCGCCTGGCCCCCATGCTGCGGCCCTGACCACGGCCGGGCGCCGATTCACGCAGCGCCAGCGTCGCGATGCCGTCGGGGGTGCGGCTGGCGCGCCAGATGACTGCGCCCGCGGTGGTCATCGTGGGGTCGCCGGCGCCGTGCCGCTGATACAGCACGGTGCGCGCCAGATCCAGCGGGTGCCGCGGGCGGTACTCCGTCTCGAGCGCGGGGCCGTGCGGAGCCGCCGGGTCCCGAGTGGTGGTGCTGTCGCCGGCGGTCTCCAAAGGGGCTCCGCCCCACACCTCCGGCTTGCTGGCGCGCCCCCCGAGGGGCCGGATGCGCGACAGCGAGGTTGTCATGCGCTCACCCTACGCGCCGGGCTCCGACATGCGAGCCCTGCAGGCAAGCGCTGAGCCGGCGGCCGTCGCCGCCCAGCTCAGAAGCGGTCGGGCGAAGGCGTGCCGTGGCCGTAGCGGATCACGACGTCGGCGTGACGGTCGAACCGGTAGCCGATGCCGCGCACCGTGCGGACGATGTCCTCGTAGCGGCCGAGCTTGGCGCGCAGGCGCCGGACGTGCACGTCGATGGTGCGCTCGCCGGGAGCCTCGTCGTCGGTCGCGCCCTGCCAGAGCGACGAGACGAGCTCGGTGCGCTCGATCGTGCGGCCCTCGCGCAGCACCAGGTACTGCAGCAGCTCGAACTCCTTGAACGTGAAGGCGGCGGACTCGCCGTCGATGAGGACGCGCTTGCGAGAGATGTCGACCACGACGCCACCGGCGGCCTGATCCTCCTCCTGAACGTCCTCCTGCTTCGTGCGGGCGATCGCCGAGGGCTCGTGCAGCGCGAGGCGCACGACGTCGACGTCGCGACCGCCCGAGCCGACGGGCGCAAGGGCCACCGTGGCGTAGGTCTCGGCGTTCGGCGCGAGGTCGGCGATGGTGCGGCGCAGTGCGTCGACGAGGACGCCCAGCGAGACGCCGGCCGCTGCGGCCTTGACCTCGTCGAGGCCGACGTAGAGGGCGAAGCCGCGCGGGGCGGTGCCGGCGGGCAGGTTGCGCTGGGCCGAGGAGCCCTGCTCGTCGGAGGACGAGGCGATGGTCTGGACCGGGCCGGTCACAGCGCGCAGATGGCGGGCGGGAGCGGCGGGGGCATCAGTGCGGTCGAGGATGGCGGTGTTCGACATGAGAGAGTCCTTGCGGGAGTCCGGGTGTGTACCGGTGACGTGTTGTTGTTCGGCCGGAAGGCCGGGCCCGTGGGCCGTGTGCGAGGCAACCGGATACGCGAGGGATGGGGCGTATCGGTGCTCGGGGATTTCGTCGCGGGGTTCTGAGATCAAGAACCGGCACCGCGGCGGAATCCGGCGTGGTACACCGAGATCAGCGGCACATTCGACAACACATGACAACGCTGCCGGCCATCATGATGGCGGCAGTCCTGTTCGCCTCCCGGGCGGACAGAGCGTGAGCGTTGTCAGTCATGGCCCGATTATGTCGGAGAGGGTCCGAATGTGTCAAATCGCACGGGTGCCGAGGCGCGGCGGTCAGCGAACATGATCAGAATGCTCAGTCCTGCGCTGCAGCTCGGACGACGCGCTGAGCGGGAGCGCGACATCCCGCGCGCAACCGATCCTCCGCGCCCTCAGCGGGCTTACCGTGGAGAGATGAGCGAGTTCACCTTCGCGCACGAGGCGGACGCCTCGCGCTACACGCTGCACAAGGGCGGCGACCTGGTGAGCGTGCTGGACTACCGCGACGACGGGCACAGCGTCGCGCTGACGCGTGCCTACACCGTCCCTTCCTTCCGGGGCCATGGATATGCCGCCGAACTGGTCGATCGGGCGGTCGCATCGCTCGAGGCGGCGGGGGACCGATGGGTGATTCCGGTGTGCTGGTACGTCGACGACTGGTTCGCAGCCCACCCTTCGCGCGCCGGCATCCTGAGACCGCGCCGTACGGCGTAGTCGTCCGTTCCCTGCGCGTCAAGCCCGTGACGCTCCACCCCGCCGGGGATGAGGCTGAGGGGGAGCGAGAGGAGTGCGCGATGCACGACGATGACCGTGACCTGCCCGAGGGCGTGATCCAGGCGGATCCCGCGGGCGGCTGGGAGTCCGGCGAGACGGCCGACGGTGAGACCGAGGAGTCGAGCGCCGCCGTGACGGACGGCTGGACGGTGGACCTGCCCACGTACCAGGAGTACAACGACGCTCGGGATGCCGCGGCCTCCGATGCCGCCGCCCCCGCCGAAGGGGGAACCGATGTCGGCCCCGTCGAGGGCGACCAGGCCACCCAGGGAGCCGATCCCGACATGGCGCCGGATCCACGAGACGAAGAGGACTGAGATGTCGACGACCGGGAATGAGTACGAACAGCCGGGAACCAACTACCCCGACCGCAAGGACGCCGACGGCGCTGCAGACACTCCGAAGCAGGGTGAGCCGACGCGCGAGCCCGAGCAGCGTGAGGTGGCCGATCCGGCCGCTGCCGCTGCAATCCCCGGGGCTGGCGCCGCCGAGGAAGGTCACGGCGGAGCCTTCCCGCCGCCGGCCGGCGAGCCCAGCCACCACGCGGTCGGCATCGGCGTGATCGAGGACGGCGTGGACACCGCGGGCGATCACCATGGCCAGGACGGTGGCCGCGGCACCCTCACCGTGAGCGAGGCGCAGCGCGAAGGCGGCCTCGACGAGGCGCAGGAGCAGCGGCTTCCCGCCATGGCGCAGAACAACGCGAGCGAGGTCGACAAGGTGGCCGGGATCGTCGCGCAGACCCGCAACGATCACGCGGCGACCGAGCCCGAGCGCGTGCCCGAGGTGCTCCGGCAGCGGCTCGAGCAGGCGGGCATCGACCTGCCCGACGCCGAGATCGACGAGCTCGCGCGACAGATCACCGTCGGCGACGCATAGTCGGTCAGTCGCCCGCCGCGAACCTCGCGATGAGGGCCGCGGCGGGCGCGGCATCCCGGATCATCGTCTCGTGACCGTGATCCTCGATCTCGGCGAGTGACCCGTTGGGCAGGAGCCCGGCGACCATCTCGCACCAATCCTCGGGGGCGACCAGATCGTCCTTCCCGCGCAGGACGAGGGCCGGCACGGTCACGCGTGGAAGGCTCCCCTCGATGCGGTGGACGAGCATCGCGTGGAGCTTCATCCGAAGGTTCGGACCCGCACGCAGGTAGGCCCGCGCGCCGCGAGCCCAGACGACCGGGCTCTCGACCGCGATGTCGCGGACGAGACGGCCGAGCTGTGTCGAGGCGCGCCGAGCGGTCGGGTCGACCGTGGGAGCGGCCAGCACGATGCGCGCCGCCAGTCCCGGATGCCGCACTGCCGCCTCCACCGCGATCTGCGCGCCCATCGAGTGCCCGACGAGCGTCACATCGGGGTAGCCGCGCTCGGCGAGGAGCCCGGCGACGACGTCGGCGTTGCGCTCGATCGTGAGTGTTCGAGGCGGCTCGGGGGCCTCGCCGTATCCCGGAAGGTCGACGGCGACCACCCGCCCGTGCGGGAGGAGGTGCCGGGTGAGGTCGCCGAAGACGCTGCGGCCCATCCCGATGCCGTGGATGAGGACGAACGTGCGGGCTCCCGCTCCCGTCGCCTCCGCCACGAGCGTCGCCCCGCCCCACGAGAAGCGCGTGACGTGGGCGGGGATGGTCATCTGACGACGCTACCCGGCGCCGCCGTCGGGACGAATATGTTGCTTGCTCCCACGAAAGGTTGCGGTCTCCAGGGAACTGTGCGTAACATGCGTGTCGAAGCGTTTCCGCGAAGCGCTTCGACTCCCTGAATACCAGGGAGTGCCAGGAGGCGGCGCGGGTGCCGCCCTGCACGACGGAGTCCGCATGGCGAAGATCAGCGAGGTGGCAGAAGCCGCCGGCGTGTCGATCAGCACCGTGTCGTACGCGCTCAGCGGCAAGCGTCCTGTCTCGCCCGAGACCCGGCGGCGGATCGAGCAGGCCGTGAGCGATCTGGGGTACAGCCCCAACGCCGGCGCACGCATGCTCGCCGGAAGCCGGACCCACATCTTCGCGCTCACCGAGCCGCTGCGCCGCGACACCCACGCGCCGACCCACATGTCCTTCGTGCTCGCCACCGCGGTCGCCGCGCGCCGCAGCGACTACGACGTGCTGCTCCTCACCGACGAGCAGGCGTCGGCCGGGATGGCGCGGGTCGCCGCGTCGGGTCTCGTCGACGCGATCCTGGTGCTCGATGTCGCCGCCGACGACGAACGGGTGGAGCTCGCCCGCGCGATCGATACGCCGTCGATCTTCATCGGCGTGCCCGACGACCACGAGGGCCTGGTCTGCGTCGACCTCGACTTCGACGCCGCAACGGTGCTCGCCGTCGATCGCGTCGCCGACGCGGGCCACCGGGCGATCGGCCTCATCGGGCAGCCCCAGGTCGCGTACGAGAAGTCGAACTTCCCCCCTCGCGTGCGGCGAGCGTTCGAACGCCGCGCCGCCGAGCGCGGCCTGGCGCACGACTTCCGGGTCTCGGGAGACCGGATGCCGAGCGTCGAGGTGACGCGGCACGCCGTGGGGAGCCTCCTTGACGGAGGTGCGACGGCGCTGCTCATCCACGGGACCGACGAGGTCCACCACGCTGCGCTCGCCGAGATCGCCGACCGCGGGCTCAGCGTGCCCCGCGACCTCTCCGTCGTGTCAGTCGCAGCATCCTTCGATACGAGTGCGCTGTCGCTCGAGCTCGATGTCATCCCGCTCAGCGCCGAGCCGTCGTGCGATCTCGCCGTCGAACTCGCGGTGCGCAGCCTCACGCCTGATCGCCCGGAGCCCGGGCTGCACCTGCTCGCGCCCGTTACAGCGACCGCGGCTCGGTGACGAGCCCTCGCGCCCTATCTTCCAACGCACACTCACACGCGGCATCACGGCAGGAGCGGTCAAGTAATGAAGTTCACCGATGGGTTCTGGCAGCTGCGACCAGGCGTCACGGCGCTCTACGCGCAGGAGGCATACGACATCTGGCAGACGGATGCCGCCGCCGACGGCGCCGGTCTGCTCGTCACCGCTCCCACCACCGTCATCGCCAAGCGCGGCGACGTCCTCAACCGGCCGGTGCTCTCGGTCGAGCTCTCCTCGCCCCTCGAAGGAGTGGTGCGGGTCCGCATCGCGCACCACAAGGGCACGAAGTGGCACGGCGGATTCGACCTGCCTGGGCGCAGTCTCGGGTGCGGGCGCCGTGGAGATCGACGGCGCCGGCTCCGGCATCCTGACCACCGGCCCGCTCTCGGCGCGCATCGCGCCGGGTTCGCCGTGGAACCTGTCGTTCGAAGTCGACGGCCGGCGGGTGACCGGCAGCGGGCACAAGGCCCAGGGCTCCATCCACCTCGCCGACGGCGCGGATGTCGGGCACGGCATCGCGGGCAACGCACGCAGCGGCCTCGGCGCACCGGAGTCCCGGGCCTACGTCCACGAGCAGCTCGACCTCGGTGTCGGCGAGCTCATCTACGGTCTGGGCGAGCGGTTCGGTCCGCTGGTGAAGAACGGCCAGTCGGTCGACATCTGGAACGCCGACGGCGGCACCTCGAGCGAGCAGGCCTACAAGAACGTGCCGTTCTACCTGTCGAACCGCGGCTACGGCGTGCTCGTCAACGACCCCGGCCACGTCTCGTTCGAGATCGGCTCCGAAGCAGTCGAGCGGGTGCAGTTCTCGGTCGCGGGGGAGGAGCTGGAGTACTTCGTCATCGCCGGCCCCACTCCCAAGGACGTCCTCTCGCGCTACACCGCGCTCACCGGGCGGCCACCGGTGGTCCCGGCCTGGTCGTACGGCCTGTGGCTGTCGACATCCTTCACGACCGACTACGACGAGGCGACCGTCACGTCGTTCATCGACGCCATGGCCGAGCACGAGCTTCCCGTCTCGGTGTTCCACTTCGACTGCTTCTGGATGCGCGAGTTCAACTGGTGCGACTTCGAGTGGGACCCGAGGGTCTTCCCCGACCCCGACGGGATGCTCGCCCGGCTGCACGAGAAGGACCTCCGGGTGTGCGTGTGGATCAATCCCTACATCGCCCAGCGCTCGCCGCTGTTCGCCGAGGCCGCGGCGCAGGGCTTCCTCGTCAAGCGCGCAGACGGCTCGGTCTGGCAGTGGGATCTGTGGCAGGCGGGCATGGGGCTCGTCGACTTCACGAACCCCGACGCGACGGCCTGGTTCCAGTCGAAGCTCCGCGCGCTCGTCGACCAGGGTGTCGACTGCTTCAAGACCGACTTCGGCGAGCGGATCCCGCTCGAGGTCGACTACTTCGACGGCTCGGACCCGTCGCGCATGCACAACCTCTACACGCAGCTGTACAACAAGGCCGTGTACGACGTGCTCGTCGAGGCGCGGGGCGAAGGCGATGCGGTCCTGTTCGCCCGGTCCGCCACCACGGGCGGCCAGTCGATGCCCGTGCACTGGGGCGGCGACTCGACATCGACCTTCGCGTCGATGGCCGAGACCCTCCGCGGCGGACTCTCGCTCGCGCTCTCGGGCTTCGCGCACTGGAGCCACGACATCGGCGGCTTCGAGGGGACCCCGGATGCCGAGGTCTTCAAGCGCTGGACGGCCTTCGGTCTGCTCGGCAGCCACTCGCGCTTCCACGGCTCGGGCTCGTACCGGGTGCCGTGGGAGTTCGACGACGAGGCGGTCGAGGTGACCCGCATCTTCACGCACCTGAAGATGCAGCTGATGCCGTACCTCTTCCAGACGGGAGTGGATGCCGCATCCACCGGCATCCCGGTGCTCCGCCCGATGCAGCTGGAGTTCCCGGAGGATCCGGCCGTCGCGTACCTCGACCGGCAGTACATGCTGGGCTCCGACATCCTGGTCGCGCCCGTGTTCTCGGCCGCCGGCGACGTGGAGTTCTATCTGCCCGCGGGCACCTGGACGAATCTGCTGACCGGCGAGGAGGTCGAAGGCGGAGGCTGGCGCCGCGAGCAGCACGGCTTCACGTCGCTGCCCGTCTTCGCGCGTCCCGGTGCGGTCATCCCCTGGGGCGCCCGTACGGATCGCCCGGACTACGACTACCTTGAGGGGCTGACGCTCCGGGTGTTCCCGGGTGGCGAAGGCGAAGCATCCGTCACCGTCACGACTCCCGAAGGCGTGACGCGCCAGTTCGCGGTCGACCGCGCGGAGGTGACGAAATGACGAGTGTGGAGGAAGCAATGGCTCAGGCAAGCACGGATTATCGCGACTCGGGGCTGGTCTTCCCGCAGGGATTCACGTTCGGCTCGGCAACGGCCTCGTACCAGGTCGAGGGGGCCTTCGACGAGGACGGACGCGGTCCCTCGATCTGGGACACGTTCTCCAAGACCCCGGGCAAGGTGTGGAACGGCGACACGGGCGATGTGGCGTGCGACCACTACCACCGGTACGAGAGCGACCTCGACCTGATGGCCTCGCTGGGACTGGACGCATATCGCTTCTCGATCGCCTGGCCGCGCATCCAGGCGTCCGGCCGGGGACCCCTCAACCAGAAGGGCGTCGACTTCTACTCGCGCCTGGTCGACGGACTGCTCGAGCGCGGGATCAAGCCGGTGGCGACGCTGTACCACTGGGACCTGCCGCAGCCGCTCGAGGATGCCGGCGGCTGGGCCGTCCGCGCGACCGCGGACGCGTTCGAGGAGTACGCGTCCATCATGGGCGCCGCACTCGGCGACCGCGTCCACACCTGGACGACGCTCAACGAGCCGTGGTGCTCGGCCTACCTCGGATACGGGCAGGGCGGGCACGCTCCCGGTCGCCACGAGCCGGCAGCCGCACTGGCCGCGGTGCATCACCTCAATCTCGCCCACGGGCGTGCCGTCCAGGCGCTCCGTGCGACCTCCACCGGTGCGCCGCAGTACTCCGCGACGCTCAACTTCCACGTGCTGCGCGGAGTGGGGGATGGCGCGGCCGAGGCGATCCGGCGGATCGATGCGCTCGCCAACCGCGCCTTCACCGGGCCGATGCTTCGCGGCGAGTACCCCGCCGATCTGCTCGAGGACACGGCATCCGTCACCGACTGGTCGTTCGTCAAGGACGGCGATCTTGCGGAGATCAACCAGCCGATCGACGTCCTCGGCGTCAACTACTACTCGACGGCCACCGTGCGGCTGTGGGACGGCGTCTCGCCGAGGCAGCTGAACGACGGGCACAAGGGAGCCGCCGGCGGCACCGCCTGGCCCGGCAGCGACCAGGCGGTGGAGTTCCTCGAGCAGCCGGGGCCGTACACCGAGATGGGCTGGAACATCGCCCCCGAGGGCCTCGAGGAGCTGCTCGTCTCGCTGTCGGAGCAGTTCCCGGATCAGGCGCTGATGATCACCGAGAACGGCGCCGCGTTCGACGATCAGGTCGCGGAGGACGGATCCGTCCCGGATGCCGACCGCCTCGACTACCTGCGCCGCCATTTCACGGCGGCCCACCGCGCGATCCAGCGCGGAGTGGACCTGCGCGGGTACTTCGTGTGGTCGCTCCTCGACAACTTCGAGTGGGGCTACGGCTACGCCAAGCGCTTCGGCATCGTGCGGGTCGACTTCGACACGCTCGAACGCACGGTCAAGGACTCCGGTCTCTGGTACGCAGAGCTCGTCAGAGATCGGACGATCCCCGGCTGAACCGGGTCGATCACATCGGGGGCCGTGCCGTGCTGGGCGCGGCCTCCGGCGTTTCCGGGAGTCGCGGGGATCAGGCGATGGCCGGTTGATTCCACGCCGCTACGCGGCACCCGGGTGGTCGTCTCGCAGGCCCACCCGGTCGGGGATGTCGAAGTGCACGTGCGGAAGCCATTGCGACGGCTCCGGCCAGGGCCGCGAGGCCGGCAGGGCGCGCAGCCGCGCACGAAGGGCGGTGCCCGACGCCTCGACCGGCAGCACTCTCGACGGGGCCCGATGAGCGAGGGCGCCGAGCCACCAGTGGCGCCACGTGCCCTCGATCGAGTCGGGCCCGAGGACGATGTAGTAGTCGGGCATGATCGCCTCTCCGGTGGCGAACTGGGCGAGTACCGCCTCGACTTCCAGCTCCAGCGTCCCGAGCGTCGCCTGCTCGCCGAACAGCTCGACCCACGCCGCCGCGACATGCTCGAGCGGGTCGGCGTCGTGCACGACGTACGGCGCGTTGGCGGTGGCGAGAGCCCGGGAGGTCTCGGCGGGCTCGGCGCCGTGCAGCGCGAGCGCGACGAGAGCGGGAAGCCCCTGAAGCCCGGCGAGGAGTTCGTCGCTCTCGGAACCCACGAGAGCGACGACCGTAGATCGGGGAGAGCGTTCGTGAGAGTGCGCCATATTCCACGGTACGCCCGCGGTTGTTTCGATGGGGTGACGCGCGGCGGACTTTCGGGAAACATCCGCGCGGCTCGGGATCGCTTTCGGCGAACCGCCCGCCCGCCTCTCAGGCGATGTCGGAGGCCGCGCATACCGTTTTCAGCATGCGGATCCTGCACACCTCGGACTGGCACATCGGCCGGTCCTTCCACGGCCACTCGACGCTCGAGGCGCTGCGCGGCGTGCTCGAGACGCTGGCCGAGCAGGTGCGCACTCACCGGGTCGACGTCGTCATCGTCGCCGGAGACGTGTTCGATTCCGCCACGCCGTCCGCCGACTGCTACACGCTCCTCACCGATGCGCTGGTCGCGATCTCCGACGCCGGCGCGCAGCTGCTGATCACCAGCGGCAACCACGACTCCGCCGCCCGCCTGGGCTTCCAGTCCGCGCTCCTTCGAGCCGGCATCCACGTCATCACGCGCCCCGAGCAGGTCGGCGTGCCCGTCACGATCCACGACGAGCACGGCCCGGTGCACTTCTACGGCATCCCGTATCTCGAGCCGGCGCTCGTGCGCAGGCTCTGGGCCGGGGTTCGCACCCAGCAGCACGCACTCTCCGAGGCGATGTCGCTCGTGGTCGCCGATCTCGCCGAGCGGGGCGGGCGCTCGGTGGCGATCGCGCACTGCTTCGCCGCAGGGGTGGAGCCCACCCCGCATCTCGAGCGCGAGATCCGGCAGGGGAGCCTCGATGTCGTGCCGCTCTCGGTGCTCGACGGTCCCGACTATGTCGCGCTCGGCCACATCCACGGACGCCAGCAGCTCTCCGAGCGCGTGAGGTACGCCGGAGCGCCGCTGCACTACAGCTTCGGCGAGGCCGACAAGCCGCGCGGATCGTGGCTGGTCGACTTCGACGCCGCGGGCCTCGCGTCGGCCGAGTGGCTCCCGCTGCCGGTGCCGCGCACGCTCACCACCCTCCGCGCACCGCTGGACGACCTGCTGACGGATGCCGGGTACGCGCCCTTCGAGAGCTTCTGGGTCTGCGCCCAGTACACGGACGCCACGCCGCAGCTCGACACCATGCGCAGACTGCAGGCGCGCTTCCCCTACTGCGCGACGGTCATGCACGCTCCTGACGTTGACGCCGTCGATGACGGCCGCACGTACGTGGCGCGGGTGCGTGAAGCGCGCAGCGATGTCGAGCTCTTCGAGGCGTTCCTGGGCCATGTGCGAGCGGGCGAGGGAGCCTCTGCGGCCGAGCTCGAGGTCATCCGTGACATCGTCGGCGACCGCGCTCTCGCCGAGGCGACCGCGTGAAGCTGCACAGACTCGAACTCGAGGGCTTCGGGCCGTTCCGCGAGCGGCAGATCGTCGACTTCGATGCGTTCGCCGACGACGGGATCTTCCTCATCGCCGGCCGCACGGGCGCGGGCAAGTCGAGTGTGCTCGACGGTGTCTGCTTCGCTCTCTTCGGATCGGTGCCGCGCTACGACGGCGGTGATCGGCGGCTGCGCAGCGATCACTGCGCACCCGAAGACCCCACCTCGGTCGCGCTCGAGTTCACGCACCGCGGGCCGACGCCTGCGTCTCGTGCGCTCGCCGGAGTACGAGCGTCCGAAGCGCCGGGGCGTCGGCACTGCGAAAGAGCCGCACCGCGCCGAGCTGTTCGAGTGGATCGGCGGCCAGTGGGTCGGGCGCGCCGCGCGGGCGGTCGACGTGGGTCACGAGATCGACGAGCTGCTCGGCCTGAACAAGCAGCAGTTCCTGCAGGTGATCCTGCTCGCGCAGAACCGGTTCGCCGAGTTCCTCCTCGCGGGCAGCGACGATCGGCAGAAGCTGCTGCGCCGACTCTTCGGCACGAGAACGTACGAGGGCTACCAGGCGGCGCTCGACGATCGGCGCAAGAACGCCGAGCAGACGCTCGCCACGGCCGGCACCCTCGTCGAGATGCTGCTCTCGGAGGCTGAGCGAGTTCTCGCCCAGCATGAGCTCCTGGGCGCCGTCTCCGATGCCGCCGCGATCGGCGAGGCCGGCAGTGGTGCGGCGCAAGAGACGATTGCCGGCATCCCCGCACGGGTCGAGGCTGCGCAGCGCGGGCTGCAGCGCGCCGACTATCGCGCCGAGACGCTGGGCCGGGAGCGGGATGCCGCGGCCGTCGCTCACCTGCGGGCTGAGGCGGCGGACGCCGAGGCGCGCAGGCTCCGGGAGAGCCAGGATCGCCGTGCGGCGTCGCGAGCGGCGCTGGCCGCGCTCGAGAGTCGAGAGCCGGAAATCGAGGAACGACGGGAGCTTCTCGCGCGGGCCGACGCCGCCGAAGCGCTGCGGGCGCCGGTGGAGGCGTCCCGTCGGGCGGACGCCGCCCTCGCGGCCCGCCTCGCTGAGGAGCGGACGGCGCGCGATGCGTGGGCCGCGCTCGAGCCGGACGGCGAGTGGGATGCCGTGCGTCTGCGCGCGGCGATCGGCGACCTGACCGGACACCTGGCTATCTGGACGCTGGCCGCATCCCGCGAGCAGGAGCTCGCCGAGCTCGACCGGACGATCGACCATGACAGCGCCGAGGTCGTGCGGGGCGCGCGAGCCATCGCCGAGCTCGACGCCCTGAGGGCAGGGGTTCCCGAGGCGCTCGCGCGACTCGAAGAGCAGCTGGCTCCGGCGCGCGACCTCGCCGCGAACCTCGGGGCGCGCGAAGCGGCGCGCGAGGTCGTCGCACTGCGGCTCGCCGCGGCCCGCGACGCGCAGTCGCTCGCCGGCGTCCTCGAGCTCGCCGAGGCCGACCGTCTCGCCGCGATCGGCGATCACGACGCCGCGCGCGCGACGGTCACCGACCTCCTCCGGCGTCGGCTCGCCGGCCGTGCCGCTGAGCTCGGGGCGAAGCTCGTCGAAGGCGAGCCCTGCGCCGTGTGCGGCGCGACGACCCACCCGGCACCCGCTCCGCCGCTCGATGACCCCGTCACCGACGCGGTCATCGCTGAAGCGGAGCAGCTCCGCGACGCGGCTGCGGTGCGCGAGCGAGCGGCGGCCGAGGCTGAGCAGGCGGCGCGTGAGCGCCACGCGGCGGCGATGGCGAAGGCAGGCGGAGAGCCTGTCGACGCCCTCGCTTCGGCCCTGGCCGAGTTGGACGACGCGGTGAAGGCGGCGCGCGATGCCGGCCGGGTGCGCGATCGAGCTCGCGCTCGAGAAGGATCGGCTCGTCGCAGAGGATCACGCCGCCGCGCTCGAGCGCGAGCGGCTGGCTGCCGCCCTGGCGGACAGGCGCGAGGCCATCGCGGCACGAACCGCCGAGGCGGATGCCCTGCGTCGCGTCGTGCACGAAGCGCGCGGCGACTTCGACTCGGTCGCCGAGCGCATCGCCGCGGCCACCGACCGCCGTCTCCGGGCCGAAGCGCTGGCCCAAGCCCTCGACGAGACGGCCGAAGCGCGGCGCGCCGCTGCCGAGGCGCGCGCCGATCGGGATGCCCGGCTCGCGCTCTCGGTGTTCGCAGGCGCTGACACCGAGCAATCGGCGGCCGCGGTCGAAACGGCCCTCCTCGACGGTGCCGCCCGCGCAGCGATCGATCTGGAGGTCCGGACGCACGAGCAGGCACTCCATGCCGAACGCGAGCGACTGCGAGAGCTCGAACTGGAGCTCGCGGGCGTTCCGGATGAGCCTGTCGACGTCGAGGCCGCCGCCGCCGAGCTGGTGGCCGCGAGGAGCGCCTGGCGGGCGTCGGTCGAGGCTGCGCTGACCATGGAGCAGGCCGCCGGAGGTCTGCGCGACCTGCTCGGGCGGGTCGAGGCTCAGCGGAGTGAGACCGCAGCGCTCGCGGACGCCGCTGCGGTGGTCGCTCGCCTCGCGCACACCGTCGCCGGACGACCGCCGAACACGCATCGGATGACGCTCGAGGCGTTCGTGCTCGCCGCCGAGCTCGAAGAGATCGTGGCCGCGGCGAACCTCCGGCTCACCGCCATGTCGTCAGGTCGCTACCTCATCCAGCACACGGACGCCCGTGCTGCCCGCAACGCCGCCTCGGGCCTCGGGCTCGAGATCCTGGACTCCTACACGGGCCAGGCGCGACCCGCCCATTCCCTCTCCGGTGGCGAGACCTTCCTCGCCTCGCTCTCGCTCGCCCTGGGCCTGGCCGAGGTGGTCACCGCCAGGGCGGGCGGCATCCGACTCGACACGCTCTTCATCGACGAGGGCTTCGGATCGCTCGACGGCGACACGCTCGAACTCGCGATGCGGACGCTCGACGAACTGCGCCAGGGCGGGCGCACCGTCGGCGTCATCAGCCACGTCGAGGCGATGAAGGAGCAGCTCCCCGCCCAGCTGCTCGTCGAGGCGACGCCGCGCGGTCCGAGCGTCATCCGTCAGGACGCCGGCGCCCGCGTCTGAGGGCCCGATCGCCCGCGTAATTGTTTCTGGTGCCCCTGCGGGTATATGGTTTGCGCCAGGTCGGCCGTGGGGGCCGGTCGTAACCCGACATCGTCGAAGATCTCGGCCGCAGCCTGAAAGCGCGGACCTCTTCCCGGCGGAGTCCCGCTGGGGAGACAAGAAATGAATACGACTCGTCGGGCGCGCCGCGTCCTGGCCACAGTGGTCACCGGTGCCGTTCTCGTCGCGGGATCGCTCTTCGGCGGCTCCGCCGCGACGGCTGCGATCACCACGTCACCGAAGCCCGACCGTCATGGCCGCTCTCGGAGACTCCATCACCCAGGCGATCCAGACGTGCTCGAGCCTGAGCAGCTGCGCGGCGAACAGCTGGTCGACCGGCACCACCGCGAGCGTCAACTCGCACGCAGCCCGCCTGCGCGCGCTCACGCCGACGCAGACGCTCACCGCTTACACCGACGCCGTCTCGGGGGTGACGTCGAGCGCGATGCCCGCCCAGGCCGCCAAGGCCGTGTCGCAGGGCGCGCAGTACGTCACCATCGAGATCGGCGCCAACGACGCGTGCACCAGGACGACCGGGGCGATGACCCCGACGGCGACGTTCAAGACGAACATCGATGCCGCACTCGCGACGCTCGCGGCGAACAGCAGCAAGCGCGAGATCTTCGTCGCGAGCATCCCCAACCTCCTGCGCATGTACCAGCTGAACAGCGGCAGCTCGTCCGCCCGGTTCACGTGGACCATCCTGGGCCTCTGCCAGTCGCTGCTCGCCAACCCGTCGAGCATCAAGCCCGCAGACGTGACGCGACGGGCTTCCGTGCAGACGCGGGTCGACGAGTACAACGCGGTCCTCGCGGCGTCGTGCGCGGCGACCCCGAATTGCCGTTTCGACGGCGGTGCGGTCGCGAACACGGTCTTCGACCGCAGCCACATCTCGACGAGGGACTACTTCCACCCGTCGCTGTCGGGTCAGGCGCTGCTGGCGAACGTCACCTGGCCGACGACCCAGTGGGTCTCGTAGCAGCTCGGCATCCGCGGCTGGCCACGAGCAACGCGCTTCGGTCAGCCGGCCGGAGTCACCCCGGCAGGCGGACGGGCCTGCACGAGCACCCGCCGCCCTTCCCGCACCCACCGCTGCCGGGTCTCGCGGAACTCGCCGCGGGTTGCGAACCGGTAGCGGTAGGACACGACACGCACCCACTCCGGCCGCTCCCCTCGAAGGGGTCGCGGGCCAGCAGCTTGAGGGTGGGCGCATCCGCTTCGAGGAGTCTGCCCAGCAGAGCGGTGAACCAGTCGTCGAGCGACCTGCCGAGGGGCAGGAACCACATCAGCCAATCGAGGCGGAGGTGGTACGGCGCCCATTGCCGCGGCATCCGTCGCACATCTCCGGGCTTTCCCTTGAACTCGTACTCGCGCCAGTCAGCGGTGTCGTGCGGACCATCGGCGCTGCCCTCGATGACGTACTCGATGCGCTGTTTCGTGACCGACCCGAAAGCCCCGTAGGCATTGGCGAGCTGCCACCGGTTGAAGCTCGCGTTCATGAGCTGATGACGCGCCGCGAGGTTGCGGGCGGCGGGCCAGCTGATCACCAGATAGAGCAGGCCCACGGCGCTCGTCACGATGATCCAGTACAGCGGGATGCTGTCGAGCAGCCACGGCGGGTCGCTCGAGGGCGGCTGGCGCCGAAGCGCCGAGACCCGGCAGACCGATCGCCGAAGCGGCGATCACGATCGTCGTCCAGTTGAGCCATGCGAAGTTGCCCGTCAGGACGAGCCACAGCTGCGTTCCGATGACGAACACCGCGGCCACCGCGCCGACGATCGCGGGCACCGGGCCCGCAACCCACAGCCCGAGGATCGGTGCGAACAGGAACCACGGCACCACGAGCTGCGCGAAGTGGTTGCCCACGACCTCCGCCTTGTGGAACCAGCGCGGCAGCAGATGCGCCTGCCTGCTCAGCGGCCCGGGCATCGGCTGCGTCTCGTGGTGGAAGGTGAGGGCCGTGAGGTCGCGCCACTCGCTGCCGCCGCGGATCTTGATCATCCCGGCGCCGAACTCCAGCCGGAACACCAGCCACCAGAAGAGCACGATGACGACGGTCGGCGGCGGCTGGTCGGTCGATCCGAGGAACGCCGCGAGGAATCCCGCTTCGACGAGGAGCATCTCCCATCCGAAGCCGTAGAACGTCTGGCCGATCGACACGATCGACAGGTAGCCGAGCCACAGGGCGAGGAAGCAGAGCATCGGCACCCAGGGCGGGCCGAGCTGAGGGATTCCGACGACGAGCGCCGCCGCGACGGTGATCCCGGCGGCGCAGAGCGCGACGAGACGGCGATCGCTGTAGGCCACCCGCCGGAAGATCGTCGGGTTCAATGGCCAGCGCGAACGGGTGTGAGCCCAGGCCAGCAGTCGAGGCGCGGGCAGCAGGCCTCGCTCGCCGAGCAGCGGCCGGAACTGGTTCAGCGTCGAGACGAAGGCCACCACATAGATGGCGGCGATGCCGCGCTGCAGAACCTCACGGGCGAACCCGAAGTCGACAGCCGCGAACCCATCCATCGCTTCACCCGAAGAGATCGTCCAGTTCGACGCCGACTCCTGCGTTGTCGCTCAAGGCCTGCCGTGCGGCGTACCAGCCCGGCATCCCGGTGACCCCTGGCCCCGGGGGCGTGGACGCGGAGGCGAGGTACACGCCCTGCATCGGCGTCCGCCACGGGGTCCGCGACACGACCGGCCTCCGGACGCGCCTGGATGAACGAGAACGCCCCGCCCAGGATGTCGCCGCCGATGTCGGACGGATTGAACGCCTCGCGCTCGGCTGCCGTCATCGCCGTGGAGGCGAGGATCCGCTCGCGGAACCCGGGAGCGAACCGCTCCACCTGCTGGGTGACGAGCTCCGTCGGGTCGAGGGTCGACCCCGCGGGCACGTGCACGTACGTCCACAGCACGTGCTTCCCTGCCGGAGCGCGGGTGTCGTCCAGGATCGAGGGCTGCACCGCGAGCACGTAGGGCCGCGCGCTCATCCGGCCCTCGGCGACCGCATTCTCGCTCGCCTCGATCTCGTCGCGCGTGCCGCCCAGGTGCACGGTCGGCGATGCGCCCACGTCCGGGTGCGCCCAGGGAATCGGCCCGTCGAGGGCGAAATCCACCTTCGCGGCGGCGGCCCCGTATCGATAGCGATGGATGCTGCGCGCATACGCCGCGGGAATGTCGGGGTGCGTGAGCAGCAGCCGCGGCGACGTGTCGAGCACGAGCAGGTCGCCGGCGAGGGGATCGCCCCAGTCGAGGTCGGCGAGATTCGTGACCCGGATGCCGTTCTCGATGGTGCCGCCGTGCTCGCGAAGATCGGCGATCAGCGCATCGGCGATCTCCTGCGCCCCGCCCCGCGGGAAGGCCCACCCGTCGCCCGACGTGCGCGTGCGCGAGGAGGAAGAGCGCGGAGGCCGCGGCGCCGATCGATGGCAGCCGGGCATTCGCGTGCGCGGCGACACCCGCGAAGAGCGCGTCGGCCTCCGGGGTGCGGAAGGTGCGCTCGCCCGAGCGGGGTCCCGAGCTGGAGCGCGCGCAGCCCGTACCGCACCGTGGTGACGGGGTGGCGCGGCACCCGGAGCAGCTGGTGTCCGGTGAAGTCCAGGACGCCCTCCAGGTTCCGAGCGAGCGGGCGGACGACCGAGCGCCAGGCTCCGGCATCCCTCCCCAGCCCTTCCGCCGTCCGCTCGAGGTCGTGCCATGCGATGGCGGCCCGGCCCTCGCCCCCGGCCCGTGCCGGGTCCAGCGGGTGAGCGAAGGCCGCCTCGGGCACGATCCACTCGACCCTCCGGCGCAGACCGAACGCACGGAAGAACGGCGATGTCAGCGCGCCGGGATGGACCGCCGATCCCACGTCGTGCCGAAAGCCGGGAAGCGTCAGCTCGGCGGTGCGGGTTCCGCCGCCGGTCGTCGCGGAGGATTCGAGCACCCGCACCTCGTAGCCTGCCCGAGCGAGCGACACGGCGGCAGCCAGGCCGTTCGGGCCGCTGCCGACGACCGTTGCGCGCTCCGCCATGCCCTCAGTCTTCCATCGGGGGGCGTCTGGGCTAGGGCCTTGACGCGACCGCCCACGGGGTGGCCGGGCCGACACCCGGCAATGGGCGTGCGTCCCGACAGACGATGGGCCAGGATGAACATGCGGCTCGCTCCCCGCAGGAAGAGGTCTCGCTCATGGAGTCGATTCTGCTCGACACCCCGTCCGGCATCGGCGCTCGTCTGGGGTGGGACCCCAAGGTCACCGAGCACGACCGCAAGCGGATCCTGGCCCGGCAGCTTGTGGCTGCGCGGCTGAAGATCGACGAGAAGGCGGTCAAGGTGCAGCGCGAAGCGCCCGCCCAGTTCGGCTTCCACACGCAGCTCTTCGCCGAGGTCGATGGTGAGGAGCTGCCCCTCGAGATCCGGACCGCGAGCTTCCGGGCAGCCACCGTCGCGGCGGTCGCGGACGAGGGATTGCGGATGGGGCTCGACCTGCGCGACGCCCACCCCGATGAGGCGACCCTCTCCGAGATGCGCCGCCACTCAGGCGGCTTCTCGACCGACAACATGGACGCACTGCTCTCGCACTGGACGAAGGTCCAGGCGGTGCGCGAGGCCGACGGTCGCGGGGTCCGCATGAAGGCGGAGTACGTGCGGCTCGACCTCGCCAAGCACAAGGGATGGATCCCCGACCGGCCGGTCCACTACTCGCTGGTCGACCTGTCTCGCGACGGCTGGATCATCACGCTGGCCTACCAGAACGAGAACTGACCGCTCCCTCGCGAGGTGTCGTCTCCGTTCGGAGGCGGGATGCCGTGAGGAGGCTCACTGCCGAAACGGCGCAACGGCTCCCGAGGAGGCGCCTCAGGCCTGCGCGCTCTCCGGCAGCGCCGCCTCGAGCTCGGCGAGCCACACCCGCGCGTTGCCGTCCGACGGGGCGCGCCAGTCGCCGCGGGGCGAGAGCGATCCTGCCGGCGACACCTTCGGGCCGTTCGGGATGGCGGATCGCTTGAACTGCGCGAACGCGAAGTAGCGCTGCAGGAACACCCTCAGCCACTTCGCGATCGCCGGCAGGTCGTACGCGTAGCGATCCTCCTCGGGGAATCCCGGGGGCCAGGCGCCGGCATCCGGATCCCGCCACGCCCGCTCGGCGACGAAGGCGATCTTGGACGGGCGCATGCCGAAGCGCAGGATCCAGTACAGGGCGAAGTCGTGCAGGGCGTAGGGGCCGATGCGGTCCTCGGTCGACTGCATCCGGCCATCCTGCCCGGCCGGCACCAGCTCGGGGCTGATCTCGGTGTCGAGCACGGACTGCAGCACCTCGCGCGCGCGCTCGTCGAGCTCGGTCGACCCGCCCTCGTCCGGGGCGTGCGAGATGACCCAGCGGATGACGTGCTGGATGAGGGTCTTGGGGATGCCGGTGTTCACGGCGTAGTGGCTCATGTGGTCGCCGACGCCGTAGGTGGCCCAGCCGAGCGCGAGCTCGGAGAGGTCGGAGGTGCCGATGACCATGCCCCCGTGGTGGTTGGCGAGGCGGAAGAGGTAGTCGGTGCGGAGCCCCGCCTGCACGTTCTCGAAAGTGATGTCGTGGACCGGCTCGCCGTCGGCGAAGGGGTGGCCCAGCCGCTCGAGCATCTCGGTCGCGAGCGGGCGGATGTCGAGCGTCTCGATCGAGGCGCCGATCGACTCGGCCAGCGCGATCGCGTTCGACTTGGTGTGCTCACTCGTGGCGAACCCGGGCATCGTGTAGGCGAGGATGTCGCTGCGGGGCCTCCCCATGCGGTCCATGGCGCGGGCGACGACGAGCAGGGCGTGCGTGGAGTCGAGGCCGCCGCTCACCCCGATCACGGGCTTCGGGCTGCCGATCGCGGTCATGCGCTGCACGAGGCCCGATACCTGGATGTTGAACGCCTCGTAGCAGTCCTGCGCGAGCCGGGCGGGGTCGTCGGGCACGAACGGGAAGCGGTCGAGCGGGCGGCGCAGGCCGATGTCGCGGGCAGGCGGGGCCAGCTCGAAGTGCACCACGCGGAAGTACGGGTCGTGCGCCCGCCGGTTGTCGTCGAACGTGCCCTGGCGGAGGCGGTCCTGGCGGAGCCTGTCGAGGTCGACGTCGGCGACGCTCCGGCGCGGCCCGTCCGGGAACCGCTCCGTCTCGGCGAGGAGCTGACCGCCCTCGTAGATCATCGTCTGGCCGTCCCACGACACGTCGTTCGTGGATTCGCCGGCACCCGCGGCCGCATAGGCATAGGCCGCGAGGCACCGCAGCGACTGGGACTGCGAGAGGATCTTGCGGTCGTCCGCGCGGGCGATCGTGATGGGACTGCCGGAGAGGTTCACGAGCACGGTCGCTCCGGCGAGAGCCGCGGAGGACGACGGGGGGATGGGCACCCAGAAGTCCTCGCAGACCTCCGCGTGCAGCACGAGTCCGGGCACGTCGAGGGCTTCGAACAGCAGATCGGGACCGAAGGGCGCCTCGAGCGCGCCGACCCGGATGTCCTGCCCGGACTGGTCGTCGCCCGGCGCGTACCAGCGGCGCTCGTAGAACTCGCGATAGGTCGGCAGATACGACTTGGGCGCGACGCCGAGCAGCTCGCCGCGGTGGATGACGACCGCGCAGTTGTAGAGCCGGCTGCGGTGACGCAGCGGAGCACCCACCACGAGCACGGGGAGGAGATCGACGGATGCCTCGACCAGCCGCTCGATGGATGCCTCGACGGCGTCGAGCACGGCATCCTGCATGACGAGATCCTCGATCGAATACCCCGTCAGGCAGAGCTCGGGGAAGACGGCGACGGCGACGGCGTCGGTGTCGCACTCGCGGGCCGCGGCGAGCACCGCATCCGCGTTCGCGACAGGGTCTGCGATGGCGATCGGGATCGTGCACGCGGCGACCCGCGCGAAGCCGTGGCGGTACGCGCTCTCGAACGGGAGGCTCATGCTCCCAGTCTGGCAGGAGGCGCCCACGGGCGGCGTGAGGTGCGGCCTCACAGGTCTCGCGACGGGGGAGGCGGTGTCGGGGGTCGCGGCTATGGTCGAGAAGCGAAAGGGGCATATGCGGTACATCAAGGACGAAGGCCGGATCGTCTGGAGCGCGAGCGACCTGAAGGCTGCGGCCGAGTGCGAGTTCGCGTGGCTGCGGGGGATCGATGCGCGACTCGAACGGGTCGCCGCCGTCGTCGAGCCGGAAGATGCGACGCTCGAGCGCGCGGGCCGGCTCGGTGGCGAGCACGAGCGCACGGTGCTCGCGCAGTACCGCGACGAGTTCGGCGATCGGGTCGTCGAGATTCCCGAGACCAGGTCGGGCGACGCCGAGGCCCTTGCCCGCGCCGTCGCATCGACGAACGAGGCGCTGGCATCGGAGAGCGTCGAGGTCGTCTACCAGGCGGCGTTCGCGACAGACGACTTCGTCGGCTTCGCCGACTTCCTGGTGCGTGAGCCGGCCGTCGAACCGGGCGCGCCGCGCCCCTGGATCGTGCAGGACACGAAGCTCGCACGCCGCGCACGGGTCACCGCGCTCATGCAGCTGGCGGCGTATGTCGTGCAGCTCGATCGCCTCGGCATCCCGCGGGCAGGTCGGGTCGAGCTGCTGCTCGGCGACGGTTCAGTGAGCACGCACGAGGTCGATGACCTCCTCCCCGTGTTCGCTCTGCGGCGAGAACGGCTCCTCGCCCTCATCGCCGACCGAAGGGTCGACCTCGGATCCGACGGCGTCCCGATCGCATGGGGCGACGCGCGCGGCGAGCTCGACGTGGTGGCGTGCGGACGATGCGCGACGTGCGAACTCGAGGTCGTGGCAAGCCGCGACCTTCTCCTCGTGGCGGGAATGCGTCCTGTGCAGCGCGACCGGCTGCGCGCGGCCGGCATCGCGACGATCGACGCCCTCGCAGAGGCCGCCGTCGCGCCTGCGCGCATGAACCCCGAGACCTTCGCGTCGCTGCGCACGCAGGCGCGCCTTCAGCTGGCGAGCCCCGCGGGCATCGGGGTGCCGGCCATGCCGATGCCGCCGACCCCCGACTCGCTGGTGGTCGACCCTGCCGCGATTCCCGGTCGGGTTCCGCTCGCCGACCTCGACGACGGCTCGTCCTCCTCGCCCACGGCGGTGCTCCTCGCCGCGCCACCCGCGCCCGTTCCGGTGCCCACCTACGAGGTGGTCCACCCCAAGGCGCTCGGCGCCCTGCCCCGACCGGATCTCGGCGATCTGTTCTTCGACTTCGAGGGCGATCCGCTCTACAGCGAGGCGCAGCCGGCCGGCGAGCCGGTGCAGTGGGGGATCGACTACCTCTTCGGCTTCGTCGACCTCGACGAGCGCTACACGCAGCTGTGGGCGCACTCCTTCGCCGAAGAGAGCGCCGCGCTCGAGGCCTTCATCGATCTCGTGATGCTGCGCCGGGCGCAGCATCCGGCCATGCACATCTACCATTACGCGCCCTACGAGCCGACCCACCTGCTGTCGATGGCCGCACGGCATGGCACGCGAGAAGCCGAGGTGGATCGCCTGCTCCGCGACGGGGTGTTCGTCGACCTGTACCCGATCGTGCGGCGCGCGCTGCGCGTCGGATCGAGGTCGTACTCCATCAAGAAGCTCGAGCCCCTCTACATGGGCGACGAGGTGCGCACGAGCGACGTCCAGAAGGGCGACGACTCGATCGTCCGCTACGTCCAGGCCCGGGCGCTGCAGGACGACGGTGCGACCGGTGCCGCGCGCGAGATCCTCGAGGATCTCGCGGACTACAACCGCTACGACTGCGTCTCGACCCGCCGCCTCCGGGACTGGCTGGTCGACCGCGCTCGCGAAGCCGGCCTGCGTCCCGCCGTAGACCGCGAGCCCGACGAGTACGCCTACGAGCCGTCGCCGCGTGCCCTCGCGCTCGCTGCGCGCGCGACCGAGCATCCGCAGGACTCCCCCGAGGCGCGGGCGCTGCGTCTCGGCGCGGCGGCGATCGACTACTACCCGCGCGAGGCCAAGAGCTTCTGGGCGACGCATTTCCTCCGTCTTCGCGAGCCCATCTCGGTGTGGGACGAGGCGCGCGACGTCATCGTGATCGACCCGCCGCGGTGCCGAGTGGTCGAGGACTGGCACTTCGCCGAGGGCGGCCGCGGCGGCGAGCGGCGGATCATCGAACTGAGAGGCGAGCTGGCGCCCGGCACCCGGGTCAGTGAAGGGTCGAACCCGTTCGCGCTGTACGAGCTGCCGGCCCCCTTCCCGTACCAGTCCCACGCACGGTGGATCCATGCCGCGAGATCGGTCACGGTCGTCGAGGTCCTCGACGATGGGGCTCTCGTCTGCGAGACGGCCGTCGACGGCGTGACGTGGGCAGAGCTGCCCATCGCGCTGACGCCGTCCCCGCCCCCGCGCGCCGGCAACCAGCAGTCAGCCATCGACGCGTGGGCCGACACCGTGCTGGCTGCGGCGCCGCGCCTGCCCGAGGGCCCTGCCGCCGACATCCTGCGCCGACTGCCGCCCCGTACACGGCGGACGTCGCAGGACGGACCGTCGGGTGGCCTCGCGCCTTCCTCGGGCGACGACACCGACGCGATCGTTCGCAGCCTCCTCGATCTCGACCGGAGCTACCTCGCCGTCCAGGGCCCTCCTGGCACGGGCAAGACCTACGTCGGGTCGCATGTCATCGCCCGCCTGGTGCGAGACCACGGGTATCGCGTGGGCGTCGTCGCGCAGTCGCACGCCGTGGTCGAGAACATGCTCGATCGCGTCGTCGCGGCCGGCGTCGACCCTTCGCAGGTCGCCAAGGCGCCGAAGGACGCGTCGACCACCGATGTGTCGTTCACCGTCATCCCGAAGAACGGCGTCGCGTCCTTCGTCGCAGAGCAGGCCGGCGGATTCGTCCTCGGCGGGACGGCGTGGGACTTCAGCCACGAGGGCCGGGTGCCCCGGGGAAGTCTGGATCTCCTCGTGATCGACGAGGCGGGCCAGTTCTCGCTGGCGTCCACCATCGCCGTCTCGCTCGCCGCGCCTCGGCTGCTGCTGCTGGGCGACCCGCAGCAGCTTCCGCAGGTCAGCCAGGGGACGCACCCCGAGCCCGTCGACACGTCGGCCCTCGGGTGGGTCATGGACGGCGCAGATGTCGTGCCGCCCGAGTACGGCTACTTCCTGGGTCGCACCTGGCGGATGCACCCTGCCGTCGCCGGCGTCGTCTCTCGACTCTCCTACCGCGGCGAACTGGTCTCGCACCCCTCGGCGGCGCTCCGATCCCTCGAGGGCATCGCGCCGGGAGTCCACGCTCTGCCGGTCCGTCACCATGGCAACGCCACCCAATCGCCAGAAGAGGCGGCGGTCGTCGTCGGACTCGTGCGAGACCTGCTGTCCCGCCCGTGGACGGATGCCGAGACCCACGACGACGGGTCGGCGACCCTTCTCGATCCGCGGCCTCTCGAGCAGTGCGACATCATCGTCGTCACGCCCTACAACGCGCAGCAGGTGGAAGTCGAGCGCGCACTCGCCGCCGCCGGCTGCCCGGACGTGCGCGTCGGGACGGTGGACCGCTTCCAGGGGCAGGAGGCGGTGGTCGCGATCGTCTCCCTCGCCGCCTCTTCGGGGAGGGATGCGCCGCGCGGCCTCGAGTTCCTCCTCCTTCGCAACCGCATCAACGTCGCCATCTCCCGTGCCAAGCACACCGCCTACGTCATCTACGCCCCCGGGCTGCTCGATGACTTCCCTCGGACGCCCGAAGGCGTCGCCAGGCTCAGCGGATTCGCGCGCCTCGTGAACGAGGCCGACGCGTCATTCCACCCCGCGGCCTTGTAAGCGACGCGGTTCTGAGATGTCAACCCCCTCGGGGCATTCAGCGTCGCCGCCTAACCTGGCTACGCGCCACAAGGCGTAGGTGCGGTATCCGTTCGGCGAGGGGCGGATACCGCACCACTCTTCTGCCGGGGGTGAGCGCCCGAAGCAGACCGGTCAGGTCAGCGGATCAGCCGCAGCGCGGCGCAGACGGGGAGCCGCTCGAATCGGTGCTCAGACCGTCCCGTAGAGGCGGTCACCGGCGTCGCCGAGCCCGGGGACGATGTAGCCCTTCTCGTTGAGGCGCTCGTCCAGGGCGCCCAGCACGAGGGTCACATCGCGGTCCCCGACCTGCTTCTCGATCGCCGCGACCCCCTCCGGCGCCCCGAGCAGGCAGATCGCCGTGACGTCCTGCGCTCCCCGGGCGAAGAGGAACTCGATCGCGGCGCCCAGCGACCCACCGGTCGCCAGCATCGGATCGAGCACGAAGCACTGCCGATCGCTGAGGTCATCGGGAAGGCGCTCGGCGTAGGTCGACGGCTCGAGCGTCTCTTCGTTGCGCACCATGCCGAGGAATCCGACCTCGGCGGTCGGGATCAGCTTGACCATGCCCTCGAGCATCCCGAGCCCGGCCCGCAGGATGGGTACGACCAGAGGCCGGGGTTCGCCGATCTTCACGCCCGTCGTGCGCGTCACAGGAGTCTCGATCTCGATGGGCGAGACGCGCACGTTGCGGGTGGCCTCGTAGGCGAGCAGGGTGACGAGCTCTTCGGTCAGCTGGCGGAAGACCGGCGACGAAGTGCCGGCGTCGCGGAGCACCGTGAGCTTGTGGGTGATGAGCGGGTGTTCGGCGACGTGCAGGCGCATACGCTCAGGCTAGTGCGTCACCGGGCCCGTGCCCTGATGGAGTTTCCCGCGCACGACGCCTTCCCCGCCGTAGTCTCGAGGAGTGCTCGCAGCCCCCGCCGACCTCGCCGCCATGGAGCGCGCGCTGGCGCTCGCAGCCGAGGCGGGCGCGGGCGGGGACGTCCCTGTCGGTGCGGTGGTGACGGATGCGGCCGGGACGATCGTGGGCGAGGGTCGCAACCTTCGCGAGGCGACGGGCGACCCCACCGCGCACGCCGAGGTCGTCGCCCTGCGCGCGGCAGCGGCATCCGTCGGCTCGTGGAATCTCAGCCGGCTGCACCCTCGTCGTGACGCTCGAACCGTGCCTCATGTGCGCCGGCGCACTGCTGCAGGCGCGCGTCTCGCGGGTCGTCTTCGGGGCGTGGGACGACAAGGCCGGGGCCGCGGGATCGATGTACGACGTGGTGCGCGACCGGCGTCTGCCCGTACCGCGCCGAGGTCGTCGGGGGAGTGCTCGAGGCCGAGTCATCGGCCCTGCTGCGGCACTTCTTCGACGCTCGGCGCTGACGCCTGAGACCCGAGCAGCCGTCAGAAGCTCGTCCGGCGGCGGCAACGGCGGTTCGGTCAGTCGCTCCCCTTCAGCACGATCGCCTCGGTGGTGGGCAGGGGGCCGTCGTGGCGCAGGACGTCAGGCTCGAAGTAGATGACACGTGCGGCCGGCACGGCGGCGCGCACGCGCTCCTCGATCCGGTCGATGTCGGCGGCGACGTCGCCGAGCTGCCGGTCTGCGGCGAAAGCCAGCTTGGCTGCGACGAGAAGCTCGTCCGGGCCGAGGTAGAGGGTCTTGATGTGGATGAGCGTCGCGGCCTCGGGGCCGTCCTCGATGGCGGTGACGATGCGATCCTGTTCGCGCGGACCGGCGCCTTCTCCCACCAGCAGGCTCTTGGTCTCGATGCCCAGCACGATCGCGACGATCACGAGGAGCGTCCCGATCATGAGCGTCCCGACGGCGTCGAACACGCTGTTCCCGGTCAGCGCGGTCAGGCCGACCCCGAGCAGGGCGAAGGCCAGACCGGTCAGCGCCGCGACGTCCTCGAGCAGCACGACGGGCAGCTCGGGCGCCTTGGCGTGGCGCACGAACGCCACCCACGACTGCCCCTTCGCCCGCACGTGGTTGCTCTCCTTGATCGCGGTGCGCAGCGAGACCGACTCGAGGACGATGGCGATCACGAGCACCGTGAGCGGCACCCACACGTTCTCGAGCTCGTGCGGGTGGGTGAGCTTCTCGACGCCCTCGTAGATCGAGAAGAGCCCGCCGACCGAGAACAGGATGATCGAGACGACGAAGGCGTACACGTACCGCTCACGCCCGTAGCCGAACGGATGCTCGACGTCGGCCTTGCGGCGCGCCTTGCGTCCACCCAGCATCAGCAGGAGCTGGTTGCCCGAGTCGGCGAGGGAGTGGATCGCCTCGGCGAGCATGGACGCCGACCCCGAGACGAAGTAGGCGACGAACTTCGCCGCGGCGATCCCCATGTTCGCCAGGAACGCCGCGATGATCGCCTTGCCGCCGCCCGATGCACTCATGCGGACGAGTCTACGGATGCCGCGCCGCGCGCCTCGCGCCCCTTGACGGGTGCGCTTCCTGTCTAGTCCGCGGAGCGGATGATGATGGCCTCGGTGGGCGGTGCGGGGTCCGCCGACATGCCCACGTAGCCGATCACGACGAGAAGGGCATGGCGGAACTCGGCCGGGCGCTCGAGATGGGCGCGTGTGCCCGACGCCCTCAAGTGCGAGCTCGGTCACCGCGCCACCGCGCTCCGCGTAGAGCGCCGAGCACATCGCGCATCTGCGAGACCATCTCCTGCGCGGGGGCCACGTCCGCTCCCGGCCAGTCCGGAACGATTCCCAGCGCCCCCAGGTGGTTGTAGTCGTAGAACGAGGTGTCCGAGATGATGGCGTCGACCGTGCCGTGGATCCACAGGATGGGCGGCTTGTGCGCGAGATCGGTGATGCCCGAGACGTTGAAGTACCGGGGCGTCAGCGCATTGAGGACACCCACCGTGCCCGCCGCGAAACCGGGCCAGTTGCGGCTCGGCACCGAGTCCCCGGGATAGTTGCCGGTCGCCGTCGAGGTCGACAGCATCGACTCGACCCAGACGTCCTCGTGCTCGGTCGTGTAGCCCTCGGCGACGTAGCCCGAGCGGAAGACGTTCCGCGGCGACGTCGGCGCCTCGTCGCTCGTGTCGTGCGCGATCAGGCGCTCGATGTAGTCGGGGTTCGCCGCGCCGCCGCCGGTGCCCGCGTCGTCGTCGGTCAGCCGTGTGCCGTCGCGGCGGGTGCCGCCGAATCCGTAGGGCGAGACGGGCGACTCGAGCGTGAGGCTCAGCACCGGATGCTCGAGCGCGTACTGCATGATCACACCGCGCACCCATCGACCACCCCACGAAGTGCGCCGTCGGGATGCTGAGCGCCTGGAGCGTCTCGAACACGTCGTCGCTGAAGTCGCGCACGCCTCGAGTGGCATCGATCGGGGCGTGCTCCGTGCCGCCGTAGCCACGCAGGTCGATCGCGATGACCCGCAGCTCGCCGGGCAGGTCCTGCATCAGCTCCTGCCAGAACAGCGACGACGAGCCGTTTCCGTGGATGAAGACGACCGTGCGCTCGGGGGGCGTCGCGGCGTCATCAGCCTGCCGCTCGAGGATGTTGACGACGAGTCGAGACGTCTCGATGGTCCGGGATGTGATGCCGTCGAACAGGGTCATTGCCGAGTCCTCCACTGTCGCCGAGAGCGGCGAGCAGCCCCCGTGCTGCCTCGACTATAGCCCCGCCTCCGAGACGCCTGTGATCGATCAGCGTGCGGGCGACCAGGGCGGTGCAGAGCGGGCGACGGATGCCTGAATCCGCCGTCGTGTCGACGGGTCGAGCGCCGCCGGCATCACTCCGCTGCAGGCGCCTCGCCCATGTCGTGCGGAGCCTCGCCCAGGTACATCGCGGCCGTCGCGGCGGCCGCACGGGCGGCCACCTCAGGGTCCGCCCCGTCGGCGAGATGCGCGCCCTCCCACTCCTTCGCCGAGGCACGGGTGAAGGCCTTCCCCTCGTCGGACATCATCCACGCCAGACCCTCCTCCGGCGTCGGGCCGTCGACCGCCGACCCCAGGTGCAGCGCGAGGCCGAGCAGGCCCGAGTCCCACCCGATCCCGGTCGCCGACGGGGCCGAACTGCTCCCACATGTCGTCGGGGACGTCCGCGGTGGGGGCGACATGCTCCAGCTCGAGGCGCGTGCGCTCGTCGCCGGTCGCGGTCAGCCGCACCGTGATCCAGGTCACGTTCCCGCCGAACTCCCACGACGCGTGATAGCTCGCGACGCCGTCTGCCGGCGGGTGGCACTCCGCGCACCACGCCCCCGGCATTGCCCTCGAGCTGATACCGGCCGCCGACCCGCAGGTCGCCGGTGATCGGCAGGAACCATCGTCCGATGCGCTCCGTGGCGACGGCATCCCACGCCTCTTCGATCGTCGCGGGGTACTCCTGCGCGAGCCGCTGCACGCGGACCGCCTGACCGTGGCGCTCCGTCGACTCGACGCCGCGTTCGACCGCCGCAATCTGCGCATTCACATCGACCATCGCGTGTTCTCCTCTGTCTTCTCGGGGAGGCCGTCGGGATCGACGGCCCCATCTTGTCGGGTGACGGCCCCCGCGCCCTCTCCACGCACCGCTGGCGCGGCGCGCGGAGCCTCGGGGCGCGTGCGCCCGGCCGCGGCATCCGTCGTCTCGTCTGGTGGGGTGTTCTCGGCCGCAGCCCGCTGCGCGCGGCGTCCGCGGGCGAGCTCGGTGGCGAGGGCGTCGAGGTGCGGCTGCCAGAACCGGCGGAACGGATCGAACCACTCGTCCGCCGCCTGCAGGGGAGCGGGGTTCACCGCGTAGAGCCGGCGGGTGCCCTCGGGGCGCACCGTGGCGAATCCCGCCTCGCGCAGCACGCGCAGGTGCTGCGAGACCGCGGGCTGCGAGATGCCGAACTCGCCGGTGACGACCTCGCCGATCTCGCCCGCGCTGCGCTCGCCGTCGGCGAGCAGCTCGACGATCCGCGGCGGACCGGGTCTCCGAGGATGTCGAGCGCGTGCACGGCACCATGATTGCGCCGTCGCTTATATAAGTCAATACGCAACCAGTGCGGCTCAACGTTCACGCAGCCCTCCTAGGATGGCCAGCATGCCAGAGACCCTTCCTTCACTCGCGTTCCTCGGGGCCGGCTCCATGGGCGGCGCGATCCTCCGCGGCCTGGTGCGCTCGGGCCTTGCCGCGGGCGGCATCGCCGCGACGAACCGCACGTCGGCCAAGGCTGCTGAGCTGGCGGACCTCCCGGGCGTGACGTCGATCGCGCTGGAGCAGGAGCCGACAGGGAACGCGGATGCCGCGGCCGCAGCCGACATCGTGCTCATCGGCGTGAAGCCGGTGATGGTGCCCGACCTGCTGCGCGAGATCGCTCCGCACCTGCGACCCGGCACCGTCGTGGTGAGCCTCGCGGCGGGCGTCACGATCGCGACGTTCGAGGGCATTCTGGGCGCCGGCTTCCCCGTGCTGCGCTCGATGCCGAACACTCCCGCGCTCGTGGGCAAGGCGGTGACCGGCCTCGCGGCGGGGACCGCGGCCACGGCCGACGACATCGCGGTGGTCCGCCGCCTCTTCGAGACGGTCGGCACCGTGGTCGAGGTGCCGGAGGAGCGCATCGACGCGCTCTCGACGATCTCGGGCTCGGGTCCCGCTTACGTCTTTCTCCTCATCGAGGAGCTCACCGAGGCTGCCGTCGGCAAGGGGTTCAGCGAGGAGCAGGCGCGGCTCATGGCCGAGCAGACCTTCATCGGCGCTGCGGCGCTGCTCGAGGCATCCGGTGACGATCCCGCCGAGCTTCGCCGCCGCGTGACCAGCCCCAAGGGCACCACCGAGCGCGCGATCGCGGTCCTGCAGGGTGCGCACCTCGCCGGACTGTTCGCCGAGGCGACGGATGCCGCGCTCGCCCGCGCGAGGGAGCTGGCGGCGGGAGCGTAGGCGACCCCCGCCGAGCGACGGTCACTGAGTAGCCGCGGAGCCGCGTATCGAAGTGTGGCGGCGGGAGCGTAGGCGACCCCCGCCAGCGACGGTCACTGAGTAGCCGCGAAGCCGCGTATCGAAGTGTGGCGGCGGGAGCGTAGGCGACCCCCGCCGAGCGACGGTCACTGAGTAGCCGCGAAGCCGCGTATCGAAGTGTGGCGGAGGGAGCGTAGGCGGGCCACGCAACTCCGCCCGACTCATCCTCCGCGGGCGAAAGGGCAACGCGTCCGCGCGCGTGCCGCGGGCGTAGAGTCCGATCATGACGCTCGGCAGGCTCAACTCGGCGCGAGCTCGCGTACGCCGGGTCCGGCCGGCACGAAGCGTGGTCGCCGCCTTCGCCGTCGCCACGCTGCTGGGAACGGGATTGCTCATGCTCCCGATCTCGTCGCGTTCGGGATCCGTGACGAACTTCTTCGACGCGCTGTTCACCGCGACGTCCGCTGTCTGCGTCACCGGGCTGACGGTGGTCGACACCGCGACGCACTGGACCGGGTTCGGCCAGGTCGTCATCATGCTGCTGATCCAGATCGGCGGATTCGGGATCATGATCTCCGCCGGGATGATCGGTCTGCTGCTGGCCCGCAAGATGAGCGTCGCCGGGCGGCTCACCGCAGCGGCGGAGGCGAACGCCATCGGGTTCGACGACGTCCGCGGCCTCCTTCGCAGCATCCTCCTCGGCTCCCTCGCGATCGAGGCGGTCACCTTCGCGCTGCTGGTTCCGCGCTTCGCGCTGGGCTACGGCTACGACCTCGGCCGAGCCGCCTGGAACAGCCTGTTCCTCTCGGTGTCGTCCTTCAACAACGCCGGCTTCGCGCTCTACAGCGACAATCTGATCGGCTTCGCGTCCGACCCCTTCATCTGCCTGCCGATCTGCGGCGCGGTCATTCTCGGCGGACTCGGATTTCCGGTGCTCAGGCAGCTGCGCAAGGAGTTCCCGCATCCTCTGCGCTGGACGATGAACACGCGGCTCGTGCTGTCCGTCTCGATCGTCCTCCTGCTGGTCGGCACGCGTGTTCATCACGGTCCTCGAATGGTCGAACCCGCGCACCCTCGGCGCCTACGACCCTGCCGCGCGAGTGCTGATCGGCTTCTTCCACTCGGTGCAGACCCGCACGGCGGGCTTCAACTCGGTCGACATCGGCCAGATGCACGACGAGACGTGGGTCGGCATGGACGTCCTCATGTACATCGGCGGCGGCCCGGCCGGCACCGCCGGCGGAATCAAGGTGACGACCTTCGCGGTCCTCCTCTTCATCCTGCTGACCGAGCTGCGCGGCGAGCTGTCCGTGCACATCTTCGGCAAGCGGCTCTCGCGGGCCGTGCACCGCCAGGCCATCTCGGTCGTCCTCCTCTCGATCGCCGTCGTCATGGCGGGCGTGCTCGGGCTCATGTTCATCACCGGCTACGCCCTCGACAAGGTGCTCTTCGAGGCGGTGTCGGCGTTCGGCACGGTGGGGCTGTCGACCGGGATCACGACCGGGCTTCCGCCCGCGGCCGAGATGATCCTCGTCCTGCTCATGTTCATCGGCCGGCTCGGCCCGTTGACGATCGGCTCCGCCTTCGCCCTGCGCGACCGCCGGATCCTCTACGAATACCCGAAGGAAAGGCCCGCAATTGGCTAGATTCGCACTCTTCGGCGACACCTCCCGGCGGATCGCCGAGGCGGACTCCGTCGCCGTGATCGGCCTGGGGCGCTTCGGAAGCGCCCTCGCCCTCGAGCTGATGGCCGCCGGAACGGAGGTGCTCGGCATCGACACCGACGAGGAGCTCGTGCAGTCGCACAACGGCGAGCTCACGCAGGTCGTCCGCGCCGACTCGACGAAGGAGGAGGCGCTCCGCCAGCTCGCCGTCGACGAGTTCGACCGCGTCGTCGTGGCGATCGGCGCCGACGTTCAGGCATCGATCCTCACGTGCTCGATCCTGCTCGGCATGAAGATCCCCGTCGTCTGGGCGAAGGCGGTCACCGAGCAGCACGGGCGCATCCTCGAGCAGCTCGGCGTCCACCACGTCGTCTACCCCGAGAAGGACATGGGGCGCCGCGTCGCGCACCTCGTCCGCGGCGCCGCGATCGACTACCTCGAGATCGAGCCGGGCTACGCGCTCGCGAAGATCGCGGCGCCCGCGCAGCATCCGGGGCATCCCGCTCGGCAAGACGTCCCTCCGCCAGCAGCACGGCATCACCGTCACGGCGTTCCGCCACGGCACAGGGCGTGTGGCAGAACGCCGACAACGAGACGGTGCTGTCGGAGGGCGACCTCGCGATCATCGTCGGGCCCGACCGACCGGGTCGAGGCGTTCGCGCAGCTCCTGCTGACCGAGTCGCCGAGACGCGTGGCCGTCTAGCGATCGAGCCCGGCGAACCGCTCGATGTCGGAGTTCGTCCCCGACACGATGATGAGGTCGTGGTTGGTCACGACCGTGTTCGCCTCGGCGTACCGGAAGGGCTTGCCGGGGCTCTTCACGCCGACGACGGTGACGTTGTACTTCGACCGCACGCCCGATTCGTTCAGCCCCACGCCGCGGATGAACTTCGGCGGGTACATCTTGGCGAGCACGAAGTCGTCGTCGAAGCGGATGAAGTCCAGCATCCGTCCGCTCACGAGGTGCGCGACGCGCTCGCCGGCCTCGCGCTCCGGGTAGATGACGTGGTTGGCGCCGACGCGGGCGAGGATCTTGCCGTGCGACTGCGAGACCGCCTTCGCCCAGATCTGGGGCACCTTGAGGTCGACCAGGTTGGCCGTGATGAGGACGGATGCCTCGATCGACGAGCCGACCGCGACGACGGCGACCTGGAAGTCCTGGGCGCCGATCTGCTTGAGGGCGTCGATGTTCTTCGCATCGGCCTGCACGGTGTGGGTGACGCGCTCGGACCACTTCTGCACGAGCTCGAGGCTGTCGTCGATCGCGAGCACCTCGCGGTCGAGGCGGTCCAGCTCGCCTGCGCAGGCGGCGCCGAACCGGCCCAGTCCGATCACCAGGACGGGGGCATCCCCGCGGATCTGCTCAACCAACGATCGGCCTTTCCACTGGCAGCGAGTAGAGCTGCGAACGGGATGTCGCGGCCACGGCCGCGGCGAGAGTCACTGTACCAATGCGCCCCATGAACATCGTCAGCGCCATGACGTAGACCGCCGGGGTCGTTCAGCGCCGCCGTGAGCCCCGTCGAGAGGCCCACGGTCGCGAAGCCGGAGATGACGTCGAAGAGGACGTCCTCGACGTGGGCCTTGGTGAAGTGCGTGATGGTGATGGTCGAGAGGGCGACGATCGTGGCGCCCCACGCGACGACCGAGAGCCCGACCCGCTGGACGTCGCTCGGGATGCGGCGACCGAAGGCCTGCACCGACTGGCCGGCCCTTCGCCTCGGACCACACGGCGAGCGCGAGCACCGCGAGCGTCGTCACCTTGATGCCGCCCGCCGTCGAGGCGGACCCGCCGCCGACGAACATGAGCATCGAGCCCACGACGAGGGATGAGCCGTGGAGGTCGCCGATGTCGACGACCGAGAAGCCGCCGGACCGCGTCATCGCCGACAGGAAGAACGACTGGAAGACGGTGTCCCAGGCGCTCATGACTCCCGAACGTCTGCGGGATTGTCGAATTCGAGGGTGAGGAAGGCCGCCGCCCCGACGAAGAAGAGCAGCACGGTCGTGATGAGCGTGAGCTTCGCGTGCAGCGACCATTGCCGGATGTGCCACTGGTGCTTCCAGAGCGTGTAGATGACCGGGAACCCGATCGACCCGAGGAAGACCCCCGCCATCATCAAGGTGAGGAAGAAGTAGTCCTGCGCGAAGGGGTTCAGGCCGCCGGCGTTCGGGGTGAATCCCGTGTTGGTGAAGGCCATCGCAGAGTAGTACGGCGCCTCCCACAGCGCCGTCAGCGGATCGACGCCCCCGACGATGAGCGACGGGTACATCAGGACGGCGAGCACCGCCTCGATGATGAGCGTCGAGAGGGCGACGGTGCGCAGCAGCACACCCACCTCGCCGAGCCGCACGGTCTGACCCTCGTTGACGGGCCCGCCGTGCGCGCGCATCGGGTTGGTGTCGCCCGCCGCGATGAGCTTGGCGCGCAGCCCGAGGCGCTTCGAGATGATGAGACCGAGGATCGACGCGAGCGTGAGGACACCCAGGGCGCCGACGTTGACGCCGATGTAGATGATCGTCAATCCGAGAGGTGACCAGTAGGTGCCCATGTCGACCGTCGAGAGCCCCGTGACGCAGATCGTCGACACCGCGGTGAAGAGCGCGTCGGCGAAGGGCGCCCGCTTACCGGATGCTGTCGCCGCCGGCATCGACAGCAGCAGCGTGAACAGCGTGATCAGCGCCGCGAAGATGAGCACGGCGAAGCGCGCGGGCGACGACGTGGTCAGCGAGCGCATGTCGTCGTAGAACCGCTTGAAGAACCGCCGGATCCCGAAGCGGGAGAACGGGCTGACGGGATCCGCCCCCATTCGCTGCCCCCTGTCGACTGGCCTTCGCTCGTTCAGGACGCCGCCTGTGCGCCCCAAACCTCAGTCATGGTATCCCGTGGGGGTCGCGGCTAGTCTGTCGGCATGGCGGACATCTTCGACGTGATAGCGGACGGCACACGGCGCGAGATCCTGCAGCTCCTGCTCTCACGCTCGGCCGACGGCGAGCGCGGCACGAGCGTCTCGCACATCGTCCATGAGCTGGGCGTGAGCCAGCCGACGGTGTCGAAGCACCTCAAGGTCCTGCGCGAGGCGTCGCTCGTCTCGGTGCGCGAAGAAGGTCAGCACCGCTACTACAGCCTGTCGCCCGCACCCCTCGACGAGATCGACGACTGGCTCGTGCCGTTCCTCGTCGACGACGACGACGATTTCGACTACTCGCCCGCCTCTCCCGTGCTGACCGACTCCGCCGCGCACGCGGCCGAGGTCGTCGGCCGAGCCGCGGCATCCGCCAAGCACGCCGTCACCAACGCGTTCAAGAAGCTTCCCGGGCGCTGACGCCGGTCGGCCGCCGGCGCGACTCCAAGCCGTCGCCGCCTCCGGCGCGACGCCAAGCCGCCGCGTCCTGCCTTCCGCCTCCGGCGTTCCGCCTCGGGGGCGATGACGTCAGGAGTCCGGCTGGTCCTCGCCGTCGGACTGCCCGGGGTGGTGGCGCTCGTCCCAGTGGGGCGCGCCAGGGCCGCCTGGATACATGGGCCCGTGCTGCGACCACATCGCCCCGTGATGGGCTCCGAGCCACCATCCGACGGCGGCGCCGCTGGCGAACGTCATGCCGAGCAGCAGCATGCCGCCGACGATGATGCCGATGATCGCGCCGGCGTGCATCCGCCGGGCAGGCGGGGGAGCGGGATGCTGCGCCCAGGCCTCGGGCGGCACCGGTCCCTGGGGCTCCGGGGTGATAGGGCGGGCCGTACGGCTGCGATGCCGCCGGAGGCTGCTGTGCGCTCATCCGGCCAGTGGATCCCACCGGGCCGTGCGCAACGAGAGAGCAGGCTATGCATCCGCTGGGGATCCGCCCGGCGGGGTGGCGGCATCCGTCCCAGCGGTCACACAGGCAACAGCGGTTTACACGCGTCGCGCGCTCGGCCCTAGAGTGTCCCCATCACGCGCGTCGAGGGGAGGGCGGGACAATGACGGAACTGCCGAACGTCCGCTTCCTGACGGTGGCCGAAGTCGCCGACATCATGCGCGTCTCCAAGATGACGGTCTACCGGCTCGTGCACTCCGGCGAACTGCCCGCCGTGCGCTTCGGACGCAGCTATCGCGTCCCCGAATCGGCCGTCACGGATGCCCTGCAAAGGCCGGTCGCCGACGTCGGCTAGACTGATACGAGGCATTTTTCCGTAATTGCCGGTTCCCGGGCGCGCCAACGCGCGTCCAGACCCTGACGTAGTGAGGTTTTCCGTGGGTTCTGTCATCAAGAAGCGCCGCAAGCGCATGGCGAAGAAGAAGCACCGCAAGCTGCTTCGCAAGACTCGCCACCAGCGCCGTAACAAGAAGTAAGCGGCTAGAACACCAAGCGCCTGTCCCTGGACGGGCGCTTCGTGTTCCCCCCACTGAACCTCCGATTCCCGAGGAACGCCATGCAGTCGATCACCGTTCACGAGCTGCGCGCTCGTGAGGACACCCCTCTCATCGACGTGCGCGAGCCCGACGAGTTCGCGGCCGGGCACGTTCCCGGAGCAGTCAATCTGCCGATGTCGACGCTCGGCGATCACCTCGACGAGCTCCCCGAGGGCGCGTTCGACGTGATCTGCCAGATCGGCGGGCGTTCCGCCCGTGTCGTGCAGGCACTCGAGGCGCGCGGCTTCGACGCGACGAACGTCGAGGGCGGCACGGGCGAGTGGGCGGCCTCGGGCTACCCGATCGAGCGCTGACCCCGGCCGATCACGCCGCTCGTACGATGATCTGGTGACCACCCTCACCCTCATCGGAAAGCCCGACTGCCACCTGTGCGACGTCGCTCGCGAGATCGTCGACCTGGTCGTCGCGGAGTTCCCCGAGGACAGCGTCGTGGTGCAGGAGCGCTCGATCGCCGATGATCCCGCCCTCTACGAGCTGTGGTGGGAGAAGATCCCCGTCGTGCTCATCGACGGACGTCTGCACGGCCACTGGCGCGTGTCGGCCGACCGGCTCCGTGCCGCGCTGACAGCGGCAGAGGCCTGACCGCGCCGAGACGGGTCAGGCCTCTGCAGCGTGTCAGGCCTCTGAAGCGCGTCAGGGGGCGAGGCGCGTCGGGCCTCGGAAGAGATAGGTGACCTCGCGGATCGACGACTCGCCGAGCAGCAGCATGAGCACGCGCGCGAGGCCCATCCCGAACCCGCCGTGCGGCGGGGCGCCGTACCGGAAGAAGTCGAAGTAGAAGTCGAGGTGCTCGGGCTCGAGCCCCTTCTCGCGGGCCTGCTCGATCAGCACGTCGACGCGGTGCTCGCGCTGAGCGCCGGTCGTGATCTCGACGCCCTTGAAGAGCAGGTCGTAGCTCTTGGTGAGCCCGGTCTCTTCGTTGCGCATGTGGTAGAACGCCCGGATCTCGGGGTGGTAGTCGGTGATGAACACGAACTGGTGGCCGTACGTCTCTTCGACGTGAGCCGAGATCTGGCGCTCGCCCTCGGGGTCGAGGTCGCCGTCGGTGCGGGGCACCTCGTAGCCGCGAGCCTTCACGATCTCGAGCGCCTCGGCGAGAGGGATGCGCGGGAACGGGATGCTCGGCACCTGCACCTCGAGACCGAAGAGCTCCTCGATCTCGGCGCCGTGCTTCTCCTTCACCGCGGCGATCGCGGTGGCGAGCAGCTCCTCCTGCATCGAGGCGACGTCCTCGTGCGAGTCGATCCAGCTGATCTCGGCGTCGATGCTCGTGAACTCCGTCGCGTGACGCGAGGTGAACGAGGGGTCGGCGCGGAACGCCGGAGCGATCTCGAAGATCTTGCCGAAGCCGGCGACCTGCGCCATCTGCTTGAAGAACTGCGGCGACTGGGCGAGGTACGCGGTCTGGTCGCCGAAGTACTCGAGCGAGAAGAGCTCGGCGTTCGACTCCGACGCGCTCGCCATGAGCTTGGGGGAGTGCACCTCGATGTAGTCGCGGTCGATCCAGTACGAGCGCATCGCGTGCTCGAGGGTCGTCTGCACACGGAAGATGAGGTTGTTGCGGCGCTGGCGCAGGTCGAGGAATCGCCAGTCCATGCGCTTGTCCATGCCGCTGTCGGCGGCGATCGGGGTCTCGGGCAGCGCCTCGGAGGCGATGTCGAGCGACGCGATCTTGATCTCGACTCCGCCGAGCTTCACGCGCTCGTCGTGCTTGAGCTGACCCTGCACCGTCAGGAAGGTGCCGGTCGAGAGGGCCGAGATGGTCTCGGTGAGCGCGAGCGCTGCCGCCGCCTGCTCATCGGCGTCTTCGGCGAGTTCGCGCGTCGCCGGGTTCACCAGCTGCACCGCGCCCGTCTCATCGCGAAGGATGACGAACTGCACCTTCTTCTGATCGCGGACGGTCTCGACCCATCCGGAGACGGTGACGAGACCGTCGGGAAGACCGTTGAGCTGTTGGACGAGTACGCGTTCAGTCACGAGGGTCCAGTCTACGTTGAGTCGATTCGGAGGCATTCTTCATGCCGTCGTAACCGCGGCCCAGGGTTCCGTCACCTTCGCCGCCTAGCGTCGGAGGATGACGACGGCAACCGATGGCTCATGGCTCACCGCGCTCGTCGACTGGGCGGTATCGCTCATGGAGGTGATCGGCCCGGCGGGCGCAGGACTAGCGATCGCGCTCGAGAACGTGTTCCCGCCGCTGCCGAGCGAGGTGATCCTGCCGATGGCGGGGCTCACCGCGAGCCGGGGCACTTTCACGCTCTTCGAGGCCCTGGTCTGGACGACCCTGGGGTCGATCGTCGGCGCGTTCCTCCTCTATGGGCTGGGTCGTTGGCTCGGAGCCGAACGGCTGCGTGCGGTCGCGGCGAGGATTCCGCTGATGCATGCCGACGACGTCGACCGCACCGTCGCCTGGTTCGAGCGCCATGGCGGGAAGGCGGTCTTCTTCGGACGGATGCTGCCCATCTTCCGGAGCCTCATCTCGATCCCCGCGGGCGTCACGCGCATGCCGGTGTGGAGGTTCGGACTGCTCACCGCGGCCGGGAGCCTCGTGTGGAACACGGTGTTCGTCCTGGCCGGCTTCCTGCTCGGCGAGTCGTGGCACGTCGTGGAGATGTACGCCGACATCCTCCAGTACGTCGTGATCGGCGCCGCGATCTTCGGGGTGACGTGGTTCGTCGTCGCCCGGACGCGCACACAGCTTCGGCGGCGACGGGATCCCTCGGCCGCGAGCGACTGACGCGCGAGGGTGCGGCATCCGTCACATGACGAGTTCTCGCCGCTCGAGTCGCCAAGACACGCCGATGCCGGGCGTGTGCGTCGGCGTGTCTTGACCACTCGAGGCCCCGACTCGGCCCCCTCGAGCTGAGCGCACGCTCAGGCTGCCCACAGATCGAGCCGCCGTAGACTGGAGGCGTGCCCGCCGATCGCCTCCATCTCGTGCGCCACGGAGAGGTCGACAATCCTCGCCGCGTGCTCTACGGCCGGTTGCCCGGCTACGGACTGAGCGCCGACGGCCGCCGCATGGCGCAGCAGGCGGCGGACTACGTCGCGAGCCTCGAGCGCCCCGTGTCGGCGCTGGTGTCGTCGCCGTTGCAGCGCACCCGCGAGTCGGCTGAGCCGTTCGTCGCGAAGTTCGCCCACGAGCTCGTCATCGACGAGCGGGTCATCGAGCCGACCAACCGCTTCGAGGGCCGGCGGATGGACCGCGCGCTGATGAACCCCTGGAACTGGCGCCTGCTCACACAGCCCGCCCTCCCCAGCTGGGGAGAGCCGTACGCGCAGATCGTCGCGCGCATGGACGCCGCGATGCGGGATGCCTGGGCCTCGGTGCCCTCGGGCGACGTCGTGATCGTCTCGCATCAGCTGCCCATCTGGATCACGCACCTCGCGGTCGCGGGCCTCGAGTCGCGCCACGACCCGCGTCGCCGCCGGTGTGCGCTGTCGAGCGTGACCAGCTTCGAGCTGCGCGACGGGCGCTGGGCCGAGGTCAGCTACGCCGAGCCGGCGTCGACCGCGGGCGCCGTCGACGTGGGGGCCGTGTGACCCGTCTTCCCGGCCGCTCCGCGGCCACGCCGAGAGCCTCCCGCGCGCTGCGGGCTGCGGCATCCGTCGTCGCCCTCGGGGTTCTCGTCTCAGGACTCGCGGCGTGCTCGAACGACCCGCTGGCCGAGCAGTACCGCGCCGGCGACAGCAAGGGCTTCATCGCCGGGGATTCGCGCGTCGTCGAGATCGCCGAAGCCGATCGCGGCGAGCCCGTGGTGTTCACGGGTGCGACCGAGACGGGCGAGACGGTCGCGAGCGCGGACTACGCGGGCGGGGTGCTGGTGGTCAACTTCTGGTACGCCGCGTGCGGTCCGTGCCGAGCGGAGGCTCCCGAGCTCGAAGCGGCCTACGCGAGCTTCGACGGTCAGGACGTCGCGTTCCTCGGCGTCAATACGAGCGACTCCCCGGATGCCGCTGCCGCCTTCGCCGAGAACTACGGCGTGACCTATTCCAGCCTCATCGCCGCCGAGGACGGAGCCATCAAGCTCGCCTTCGCGGAGCGGACTCCCATCAACGCGACGCCGACGACGCTCGTGATCGACAAGGAAGGCCGGGTCGCCGCGCGCATCATCGGGCAGCTCCTGGATGCCTCGATCCTCGAGACGCTCGTGCGCGAGACGCTGGACGAGTCGTGACGATCGACGCCGTGATGGCGGGCGGGGCTCTGTGGGTGGCGATCCCGATCGCGATCCTCGCCGGCCTCCTCTCGTTCCTCTCGCCGTGCGTCCTGCCGCTCGTGCCGGGATACCTCGGGTTCATCGGCGGAGCCGTCGCGCCCCGGCCTGCCGCTCCCCGTGCCGCGCGTGGGATGACGGGCCGGACGTCGGACCGATCCGCCGAATCCGGCCGGCTTACGGCCGATTCTCCGACCCGAGTGACGACCGGAGCGACGGATGCCGAGGCCGCCGTCGCGCTCGAATCCCCGACGCGCAGCCGCCTGCTGCTCGGAGTTCTCCTGTTCATCGCGGGCTTCACGGTCGTGTTCATGGCCGTCACGATCCTGGGCGGCACCCTCGGGCAGTTCTTCCTCGCCTACAACGAGGCGATCACCCGCGTCCTCGGCATCGTCGTGATCATCCTCGGGCTCGTGTTCATCGGCGTCTTCGGCTTCGCGCAGAAGACCGTGCACCCGCACGTGCAGAGCAACATGGGACTCATCGGCGCCCCGCTGCTCGGTGTCGCACTGGGGATCGGCTGGACGCCCTGCATCGGCCCGACCCTCGCCGCGATCCTCTCGGTGTCGTGGAACCTGGGCGACCCCGGCCGGGCCGCGCTCCTCGGGCTCGCCTACTCGCTGGGGCTCGGCATCCCGTTCATCCTGCTGACCCTCGGCTTCGGCTGGGCGACGAGCTCGGTCGCGTTCCTGCGCCGCCACATCCGCGCGGTCAACGTCATCGGCGGCGTCCTGCTGATCGCCCTCGGCGTGCTCATGGTGACCGGCGTCTGGAGCGCGATGATGACGCAGCTGCAGGGGGTGTTCACGAGTGTCCCGCTCCCGCTCTGAGTCCACGGTGCCATCGCCCGACGCCGTCGGGGCGAGCGATGCCGACGTGAGCGACCCGCTGCGGCCGGCCGATCACGCCGACAGCGCGGCTTCGGGCGACGTCGTCCAGCCTGCACTCGGTCCGGTCGGCTGGCTCCGCTGGGGCTGGCGCCAGCTCACCAGCATGCGGACCGCGCTCGTCCTCCTGCTGCTGCTGGCCATCGCCGCCGTCCCCGGGTCGATCGTCCCGCAGCGGACGGCCGACCCCAACGGCGTCACGCAGTACTTCGCCGACCACCCGGATCTCGCGCCGATCCTGGACAACCTGCAGCTGTTCGACGTCTACTCGTCGGCCTGGTTCTCGGCGATCTACATCCTGCTGTTCGTCTCGCTCATCGGCTGCGTCATCCCGCGCACCCAGCACCACTGGAAGGCGCTCCGCGCGCGCCCGCCCCGGACGCCCGCCCGCCTCGGCCGGCTGGACGACCATCGCGAGTCGATCGTCGAGCTGAGCCCGAACGACGACGAGCCTGCGGATGCCGCGGCTGCAGCATCCGTCGCCATCGGGTTGGCCGCAGATCAGCTGAAGCGCGCGGGGTACCGGGTCGAGCGGTACGACTCGGGCGCGACCCTGTCGGTCTCGGCGGAGCGCGGGTACCTGCGCGAGACGGGCAACCTCGTCTTCCACGCGGCGCTCGTCGGCGTGCTGCTGGCCGTCGGCATCGGCGGCGGATTCACCTACACGGGGCAGACGGTCATCATCGAGGGCCGCACGTTCGTCAACACGATGCTCGACTACTCGTCGTTCAACCCCGGCCGGTTCGTCGACGAGGAGCGCCTGACGCCGTACTCGCTGACCCTCGACGACTTCGACGTGACGTACGTGCCGTCCGGCGAACAGGGTGCCGGGCAGGCGGGCGACTTCGTCGCGCACCTCACCACGCAGTTCCCCGAGCAGCAGCCCGGCGAGGGGGCTGTGCGGGTCAACCACCCGCTCGACATCGCCGGCGACCGGGTGTACCTCATGGGCAACGGCTACGCGCCGACGATCACGATCCGCAATGCCGACGGCGACGTCGTGTTCGACGAGTCCGTGCCCTTCCTGCCGCAGGACACCAACATGACGTCGCTCGGCGTCGTCAAGGTCACCGACGGACTGCCCGAGCAGCTCGGCATGATCGGGTTCTTCTATCCGACGCAGGCTCCGCTCGACAGCGGCGCCTTCACGTCTGCCTATCCCGCGCTCATCAACCCGGTGCTGACGCTCAACGTCTACGAGGGCGACCTCGGCATCGACGACGGCACCCCCCGCTCGGTCTACACGCTCGACCCGACCGACATGACGCAGCTCACCGGCGGCAAGACGGGCGTCGAATCGATCGAGCTCGCCCCCGGCGACACCCAGGACCTGCCGAACGGGCTCGGCACGATCACGTTCCAGGACGAGTCGGCCGGCGGCGCAGAGGGGTACGACGGGGCGGTCAAGCGCTACGTCTCGCTGTCGCTGCACCGCGACATCGCGGCGCCGTGGGTGCTGGGGTTCGCGATCCTGTCGCTCACCGGACTTCTCGCGGCGCTCTTCGTGCCCCGGCGCCGGATGTGGGTCAAGGTCACGCCCGACGGACACACCCTGCGTCTCGAGTACGCCGGCCTCGCGCGAGGCGAGGACCCGATGCTCGGTGTCCGCCGTCGATCAGGTCATGCGCACGCACGGCGAGGCTGTGGATCAGTCGCTGCGCCGCGCGGACGCCTGAGCACGGCCCCGTAGACTGGAAGCCATGCCTCGCCACGCTCGATTCCGTGTCTGTACTGCTGGTGTGGACGGCGATCGCGGTGTACGCCCTGGCCTTCATCGCGTACGCCGTCGACCTCGCGAAGCGAGGGGAGCTGGCCGCCGAGGCGAAGGACCGCGGCCGAGGCTCGCGAGCGGCAGCTCGTCGGCGCCGCGGCGGGGGCCTCCGGAGCATCTCCGCGAGAGGCCTCTCTCGACCGGATGAAGGTCGAACAGGCCGCCGCGGACGCCGCCGTCGAAGCCGCTCCGCGCGATCGGCAGCGCAACGTGTGGGCGCGCATCGGCACGTCGCTGACGGTGCTCGCGTTCCTCTTCCACTTCGGCGGAACCCTCACCCGCGGCATCGCCGCCGGGCGCGTCCCGTGGTCGAACATGTACGAGTTCTCGCTCATGGGGACGCTTCTCATCGTGGCCGTCTACCTGGTCGTTCTTCTCCGGTACGACCTGCGATTCCTCGGCTCGCTCATCACGGGCATGGTCGTGCTGCTCCTGGGCGGTGCGACGCTGGGGTTCTACACCGAGATCGTGCCGCTCGCCGACCCGCTGAAGTCGATCTGGCTCGTCATCCACGTCTTCGTCGCCTCTCTCGCCACGGCCCTGTTCGCCCTCGCCTTCGGGCTCTCGGTGCTGCAGCTCATGCAGGCGCGACGTGAGCGCAGAGCGCTGGCGACAGACCCCGCGGCCTCCGTCGCGAAGGGCGGCCCGGGCTTCCTCCGGACACTCCCGACGGCCGACAAGCTCGAGTCGCTGGCCTACCGATTCGCGATCCTCGGCTTCATCTTCTGGACGTTCACGCTGATCGCCGGCTCGATCTGGGCGAACGACGCGTGGGGCCGCTACTGGGGCTTCGACACGAAGGAAGTCTGGACCTTCGTGATCTGGGTGCTGTACGCCGGCTACATCCACGCGCGGGCCACGCGCGGTTGGCGCGGCAGCCGCTCGGCGTGGCTCTCGATCATCGGATTCTCCGCCGTCATGTTCAACTTCACGATCGTGAACATGTTCTTCAAGGGACTTCACGTCTACAGCGGCCTGAGCTGATCTCCGGCGCGCTGGGGTTCGGGCTTCCTGACTCCGCGTAGCCGTCACTCGGTAGGCCCCTCCGTCGGCCGGGGCCCTCTCCGTCGCCGGGGACCGTCTCCGTCGCTGGGGACAGTCTCCGTCGCCGGGGACCATCCCCGCGGCCAGGGACCCACTGCGTCGCTGCGCCAGCGGTCGCCTCCCGGACTCCCGGGCGTCTCGCCCTCCTCCCGCCCCGCGACTGTGTCCGCAGCCGACCCTCGGCGTTGCCGCCGCTCGGTCTGAGGTCGACCGTGCGGACTGTCGCCGAGCGCGCGGCCTATCGATGAGAACAGGTGATCCCTCGACGAGAGCGCGCTCTGTCGACTCCTGGTGGCTGCGGCGATGAAAACGGGGCCGGCTGCGTCAGCAGCCGACCCCGTTCGCTTCGCTGAACCGGTCAGACAGTGGCGGGGGATGCCGCCAGCAGCGTCCGCGCCGAGATCGTGCGCCGCCGGGTCACGGCGAGGACGGTCGCCACGAACGCGAGGACCCCCCAGATCGCCAGCCCCGCCAGCCCGGCGCCCACTCCGCCGGCCGCCGTCAATGCGCCCACCATGCCGTTGTAGGCAGGAGTCGTGGGCATGACGGTCGAGATGGCGGCGAGTGCGGGAGGCACGGTCGAGACGACACCTGTGGCGATCAGGAACGCTCCGATGAGCGCCGCGATCCAGCGGCCTGCGCCGCCGAACACGGCGACGAGCGCCTGGTTGACGGCGGCGAAGGCGACGCCTGCCCCGATGCAGAGGCCCGCGAAGAGCGACCACTCGGTCCAGTCGTAGGAGGCGGCGAGCTGCACGACGCTCGCGACCAGGAGACCCTGCAGAGCGCCGATCGCGGCAGCCGGCCCGAACGCCCGGAAGGCGATCGCGGCCGAAGGTGCCCGCGACGAGAGCGCCCGGCGACTGACCGCCTGCATCGCCACGAAGGTGGCGAGCCCGCCGAACCACAGGGCCGCCGTCGCGAGCAGCGGAATCGCGGACTCGCCGAAGAGGCTGTTGGAGTTGCCCTCGGCCGCGACCGGGTTCGACACGACGTCGGCGAGGCTCGCCGCCTCGGCGTCGGAGTAGGTCGGGATCTGGTCGGTGGCGGTCTGCAGCCCGGTCGCGAGCTGGTCGGTGCCCGAGGCGAGCTGCGCGACGCCGTCGGCCAGGCTCTGCGCGCCCGTCGCGAGCTGGTCGCCGCCGTCGCCGAGCTGCGATGCGCCGGTCGCCAGCTGGCGCGCGCCGTCCGCGGACTGGGTCGTGCCCGACTGCAGCTTGTCCAGCCCCGAAGCGAGCCCGCGGGCGCCGTCTGCGGCATCCGTCAGTCCTGCGCTCGTCTGCGTCATGAGGTCGGCGATGCCGCTCGCCGTGGGGGTCGCGTAGCCGCTCGCGTAGCCGGCGCTCGTGGCGGCCGTCCCCGCGTCCGCGGCCGCCGCCCCGAGGTCGGCCGCGATGCCGCCGAGCTGCTGGCAGAACGCGGGGTCCTCTCCGGTGAGCCCGCACTGCGCGGCGAGCGCGCCGAGCTGCTGCGCGAGGCCCGGCTGTCGTCCGGGGCCGGGTTGCCGAGCGTGAGCGCGAGCGCCTTCGTCTGCGCCGCAGCGTCACCGGCATAGCTCGCGGTGGCGTTCGCGGCGTCCTTGAGCTGCTGGTTCTGCACCCCGGCGGCCGCCTGATCGAGTCCTGTCGCCAGGTCGCGAGCACCGCCCGCGGCCCCGCCGATGCCCGCGGCGATCTGGTCCAGACCGCCGGCCAGCGACGTCGCGCCCGATGCGATGCCGCTCGCGCCGTCCGCGAGCTGCGTCGCGCCGCTCGGCAGCTGCGCTGCGCCGTCCGAGGCCTGCTGTGCGCCGTCCGCGAGTTCACGCGCGCCGGTCGCCGCCTCGCCCAGCTGGTCGCCGAGCGTCGTGAAGCCGAGGAAGACGTTCTCGAGGTACACCTGCGAGATCTGGTCTCCCATGAGGGATGCCGCGGCCTGTGTCACCTGGGCGGTGATGGCGCTGTCGACGATCAGGGCGTCGGGTGCCGTCTGCACGCCGATCGTGGCCTGCTCGGGAGTCTCGCCGGGCCGGGTCGAGGTCGCCGCCGCCGAGAAGTTCTCGGGGATCGTCACGACCGCGTCGTAGGTGCCGTCGGCAAGGCCCTCGGCCGCGTCGTCGGTGTTCGAGAGGGTCCAGGTCAGGTTGCTGTCGAGCTCGTCCGACCCTTCGACCAGCCCCGCCGTCAGCTGACGGCCGAGGGGGACGATCTGGTCATCGATCGTGACCGGCTCGTCGTTGTTGACGATGGCCGCGTTGATCTGGTCGAGCCGCTCGGCCGGGTTGTACAGCGAGGCGACGAGGATGCCTCCGATGACGACAGGAAGCAGCAGCACCCCGATGCAGCGTCAGCCACGTGACGGGCTTCCGCGACCGGGCGCGTTCGATGGGGAGGCTCATGCGTTCACTTCCAGTGAGGAGAGAGCGGATGTTCGTGACAGGTCGAGGGTCGGCGCGTCGAAGCGTCCGGCCTCGGTGAGGAGGGCCCGCGCGAGGGCGGGGTCGGTCGCCGAGACGAGGACGGTGACGGATGCCGAGGCGCGGAGCGACTCGGCCGCCTCTGTCAGCTCGGCGGCGGTCAGCGTGTCGGCGCCGTCGATCACGACGAGCGACGTGCGACCGCGGAGTGCCCGCTCGATCTCACGCAGCGGGTTCGTCCGAGCCGCGCAGCAGCGCGACGCCGACGTGCGCGCGCACCCAGGCGCCGCGCTCGGGGAGCAGGTGCCCCGCGACGCGGAGCCTGCCGTCGGTGGGGGCGAGACGCCCTGCGACGGTGAGGAGGAGCGCCGTCGCGGAGGCGGGGACCGCCGAGGTGACGACGAGGGAGTCGCCCGGCTCGGCGCGGAACGAGACGTCCGTGAGCAGCACTCGTCCGTCGTCCGACACGTCGAGGTCCTCCGCGACGACGACGGCGGTGGTGTCGCGTTCGGGCCAGTCGGCGAGCGACAGTTCGCGCTCGACGGCTTCGCCCTCGATGTCGAAGTGGGGGAGGACGCGGTCGAGCCAGCGCGGGATCCACCACGCCTTGTCGCCGAGGAGCGCCATGACGGCGGGAACGAGGGTCATGCGCACGAAGAACGCATCGATCGCGATGCCTGCGGCAAGACCCAGCGCGATGGGCTTGATCGCCGTGTCGCCTTCGGGGATGAACGCCGCGAAGACCGCGAACATGATGACGGCTGCGGCGGTCACGACACGAGCCGAGGCGGTGAAGCCGGAGCGGACGGCGCCGACCGCCATGTCTCGATCGCCCACGCCGCCCTGGGCGCGGCGCTTGTGGACGTAGTCCTCGCGCATGCGCGACACCAGGAACACCTCGTAGTCCATCGCCAGGCCGAACAGCACGCCCATCAGGATGATCGGCATGAAGCTGATGATCGGCCCCGTCTTGGCGACGTGCAGAGCGTCCGAGAACCAGCCGAACTCGAACACGAGCGCGATGACGCCGAAGGCCGCCGCGACGGACAGGAGATAGCCGAGCGCCGCCTTGATCGGCACCCAGATCGATCGGAAGACGATCGTGAGGAGCACCAGCGACAGACCGACGACGAAGATGCCGAAGGGCAGCAGCGCGCCGCCGAGGCGGTCCGAGATGTCGATCGAGACGGCCGTGAAGCCGGTGACCTTGAGGTCCACGCCGTACTTCTCGAGCCATTCGTCGTGATGCGAGCGCAGTTCTCGCACCAGCTCAGCGGTGGCGGGGTCGTCCGGGGCCGTCTCGGGCACGAGCTGCACGATCCCGGTGTCGGCGGTCTCGTTCGGGACCGCCAGGGCGACAGCCTTCACGCCCGGGATGTCGAGCACGGCGTCGCCGAGGTCCTGCATGAGCCCCAGAGGGTCGGTCGAGGTGACGATGGTGCCCGTGAGGATCAGCGGGCCGTTGAAGCCGGGGCCGAAGTGCTCGGTCGTCAGGTCGTAGGCCTGGCGCGCCTCGCTCGTCTCGGGCTGCATGCCCGCGTTCGGCAGGGCGAGGCGCAGGCTCGCCGCCGGGATCGCGAGGATCCCGAGGCCGACGACGACCGCGATCGTCGTGATGACCGGATGCCGGGTCACACCGCCGACCCAGCGCTCGGCGAAGCCGCGACGTCGGCGGCGCCTGGGTGAGGCGGGCGCCGCAGCCGTGACGGATGCCGCCGCCAGGGCCGGTGCCTGGTCATCCACCAGCGACGGCGGGCGCAGCATCCGTCTCGTCCACAGGCGGCGACAGCCGGCTTCCGCCGCTTCCAGCCGACGACCCGTCCCTTGGCGAAGCCGAGCAGGGCGGGGGAGAGGGTGAGGGCGACGAGGACCGCGATCGCGACGGCGACAGAGGCGGCGATGCCCATGGTGGTGAGGAACGGGATGTTCGCGAGCGACAGGCCGATGAGCGCGATGAGCACCGTGACGCCGGCGAACACGACGGCCGAGCCGGCGGTGCCGGTGGCGCGTGCCGCCGATTCCTCGGGGTCGACGCCCGTCCGCACCTGATCCTGATGTCGGGCGATGATGAACAGGGCGTAGTCGATGCCGACCGCCAGCCCGAGCATGATCGCGAGCAGAGGCGTGGTCGACGAGATCGACGCGAACGCGGTCGAGACGTAGATGAGCGAGATGGCGAGTGCGACCCCGATCAGGGCGGTGACCAGGGGGAACCATGCCACGGCGAACGAGCGGAACGTGACGATCAGGACGAACAGCGCGATGAGCACGCCGACGGCCTCGACGATCGAGATCGCGGGGACGGACTGCGAGTAGAGGTCGCCGCCGATCGCCACCTGCGAGCCCGCCGGGAGCGACTCCTCGAGGTCGGCGCTGACCTCCTTGAGGTCGGCCTTCGCCTCGGGAGAGACATCCGTCGCCTGTCCTTCGAACTGCAGGCGGATGATCGCCGCGTTCCCGTCGTCCGAGACCAGCCCCGAGACGAGCTCGTTGAACGGATCGGTGACCGCGAGGACCCCGTCGAGGTCTTCGAGGTCGGCGATGGTGTCGTCGATCGCCGACTTGTACGGCTCCTCGTCGACCTGGTCGCCATCGGCGGCGACGATCACCAGCTGTGCGCTCGTGCCGCTCGCCTGGGGGAACGACCGGGCGAGCTGCTGAATGCCGGCCTGGGCTTCGGTGCCCGGGATCGAGAACGAGTTGTCGGTGCCCTGCATGAACGCCGCAGCGCTGCCGCCGGCGATTCCGAGCAGCAGGAGCCACGCGACGAGGACGCGCCACGGGTGGCGGTACGACCAGCGCCCGAGGGCATAGAGCAGAGTGGACACGGAGCCTCCGGTCGGAAATTCAGAATGGTCCGATACGCCGCTGTATCCGATACATAGATGTATCGTAAAGTCGCACCGGTTCGCAAGGCTGAGCGCCAGGTGTGAATGAGCACACGAGGAGAACAAGTTGACGGATGCCGCGACCACCCGCCGCCGAGACGTCACCCGCCGGCGTCTCGTGGATGCCGCCGCCGAGGTCTTCGCCGAGGTCGGGCTGGATGCCGCATCCGTCGAGGCGATCTGCGAACGCGCGGGCTTCACCCGCGGAGCCTTCTACTCCAACTTCGAGACGAAGGAGGAGCTCTTCCTCGAGCTGGCCGGCATCGTCCAGCGAGAGCGGGTCGCGTCCGTGCGCGCTCGCGTCACGCAGCTCGAGGCGAGCGGGGCGCTGGCGGACACGTCGCCGGATGCGCTCTCGATCATCCAGGCGCGCTCTCGACACCTCCGCCGAGGATCGCCTCAGCATCCTGCTCATGAGCGAGATCCGCATCCACGCACTGCGCAATCCGAAGCTGGCCGCGGCCTACCTCGCGCAGGAGCAGGAGATGGTGCACAGCGTCGCGCACATCATCGAGGACATCGGTCGCGGGGGCTCGCTCTCGTTCCGGCTGCCCGCGAACGAAGCGGCGCGGATCATGATGGCCGTGTGGGAGAGCTCATCGGTGCGCGCCGCGATGGCCGGCGTCGACTACGAGCAGATGTGCCGGCGCTCCAACGAGGAGATCGCCCGGGTCGCGCAGCTGATCATCGAGCCACGCTGAGAAACGGCCACCGGCCGCGTCAGGCGAGCAGGGCGTGGCAGCGCGTCAGGCGCTCGAGCCACCAGTCCCGCCGGGTGGCGGATGCCTCCTGCGCGGCGAGGAGCGCCGGGTCGGGCGTCACGCGACCGACCTGCAGCACGCCTCCGCGCGGGGTGAGTGACGGGGCTCGTCACGTCGGACTCGAACAGCGACGCCGTGCCCAGCCCGCAGTCGTAGTCGAGCTCGGGGAGAGCCGCCGCCAGCGCGACGCCCATCGCGAGGCCGACCGAGGTGTCGAGGGCGCTCGAGACGACGGCCGGCAGCCCCGCCTCCGCGACGATCTCGAGCGCACGACGCACTCCGCCCAGCGGCTGGGCCTTGATGACGAGGAGGTCGGCGGCGCCGGCGCGCGCGACGGCGAGCGGGTCCTCGGCCTTCCGCACGCTCTCGTCGGCGGCGATCGGCACGCCCATGTACTTGATGCGGCGCCGCAGCTCGCCGAGCTCCTCCACGCTCGCACACGGCTGCTCGACGTACTCGAGGTCGAACTCGGCGAGGGCATGCACGGCGTGCTCGGCCTCATCGACGTTCCACGCGCCGTTCGCGTCGACGCGCACGCGCCCTTCCGGACCCATCGCGGCGCGCACGGCGCGCACCCGCGCGATGTCGTCGGCCAGGGTCTGCCCGGGTTCGGCGACCTTGACCTTGGCGGTCCGGCATCCGTCGAAGCGCGCCAGGATCTCGGGGACGGATGCCGCGCCCACCGCCGGCACCGTCGCGTTGACGCGGATCTCCGATCGACGGGCAGGCGGCTGCGCGGCCCATCCGAAGTCGATCGCCGCCGCGAGCCATGTCGCCGCCTCGCCGTCGCCGTACTCGGCGAAGGGCGAGAACTCCGTCCAGCCCTCCGGCCCTTCCAGCAGCACGGCCTCGCGCACCTCGACTCCGCGGAACCGCGTCACGAGGGGGAGTGCCACCACCCTCGCGGACGCGAGCAGTTCGGTGAGCGGGGGGACGGGAACGGCGTCGGTCACGCGCCCATCCTCTCTCACCCCGGCTCCGAGCGCCTGCCTTCAGCGTGGGCATTCATGACAGATAACAATGTGCCATTGACGATAGTGTGTGACACACAGTACAGTGTGAGCCATGAGCGAGACCGAAGCACTCGAGACGCACCTGCAGGAGCTGCGTCGCGGCACCGTCGTCCTCGCATGCCTGCGGCTCCTGCGGCGACCCGGATACGGCTACGGACTGCTCGACGAGCTGAACACCCGCGGTTTCGACACGGACGCGAACACGCTGTACCCCCTGCTCCGCCGCCTCGAGAAGCAGGGGCACCTCACGAGCGAGTGGAACACCGACGAGGCACGACCCCGCAAGTTCTACCGCACCAGCGCCGCGGGCATCCGGCTCGCCGACGCCCTCACCCAGGATCTCGCGCGCGTCGTCGCCGCGATCGACGCACTCCCCGAGGAGGACTGAAATGAACGCGACCCTCACCGACCGCTATATCGACGCCGCCATGCGGACCGTCCCCGAGAAGCAGCGGCCAGATCTCTCCGCCGAGCTCCGCGGGTCGATCGCCGACCAGATCGATGCGCGCACCGACGCCGGGGAGCCGCACGAGGTTGCAGAGCGGGCTGTCCTGACCGAACTCGGCGACCCCGACAAGCTCGCCGCCGGGTACACCGACCGGCCGCTGCACCTGATCGGTCCGCGCTACTACCTCGACTGGTGGCGGCTGCTGAAGCTGCTGCTGTGGATCGTCCCCGCGTGCGCCGCGTTCGGCATCGCGCTGGGTCAGACTCTCGCCGGCGCCACGTTCGGCGAAGTCGTCGGCACGACGGTCGCGGGCATCATCGGCGTCGTCGTGCACCTGTTCTTCTGGGTGACGCTCGTGTTCGCAATCCTGGAGCGCAGCACCGGCGAGGGCGCGCGCGGTCGCACTGCGGCTCGCGGCGGGGAGCCCTGGCCGCAATGGAGTCTCGATCAGCTCCCGCAGGTGCGGGACTCGGGTGCGAGACTCCCCGACCTCATCGGGTCACTCGTCTTCCTGGTGCTCGGCGCGGCGGCGATCCTCTGGGATCTGCTCATCGGCTTCGTTCCCGGGAGCGATCTGTCTTTCCTCGATCCCGGCCTCTGGCCGTGGTGGGTCGCGGCGCTCTTCGTGCTCATGGGGCTCGAAGCGCTGCTCGCCTTCCTGGTCTACCGCGCGGGGCGCTGGACTGTCGGCTTCGCGATCGCGAACGCCCTGCTCGCGCTGGCCTTCGCCGTTCCGGCGCTCTGGCTGCTCGCCCAGGGCCGGCTCCTCAACCCGGACTTCTTCCCGACGTCTCGTTCCCGACGACGGCGCGGAGGTCGCTCAGATCATGGCCGTCCTCACCGGCTTCGGCATCGTGGCCATCGCGCTGTGGGACATCATCGACGGCTTCCTCAAGGCCCGCCGCGCGCGGTGAGGGCACGACGCAGACGGACGCCCGGTCAGGACAGCCGGCCGTCGCCGGGCCGCACCACGCGCAGCCAGCGATAGCCGTAGGCGGGGAGCTCCAGCGTCACAGCCTTCCGATCGTCCAGGGTCATCCGCTCGGGTCCGAGCAGGTCCGACAGCGCCACGGCCTCGGGATCGTCGGAGAGCGAGATGACGGTCGTGACGGGGACGTCCGAGAAGTTGTGCAGTGCGACGAATCGGCCAGGGTCCGCCCGCACGGAGTGCGCGAGCACGGCCGGCTGATCCTGCGGCAGCACTTCGAAGCGGCCCCAGCCGATCTCGGGCGAGGAGCGGTAGCGCACGGCGAGGCGCTGCACGAACTGCAGCAGCGAGTCGTCGTCGGCGATCTGCGCGTTCACATTGACGTGCTCCGGCCCGTACCCGTCCGCGGGCTGCGGCGCCACGAGGCGCGATGGCGGTGCAGAGGAGAAGCCGCCGTTCTTGCCGGTGTCCCACTGCATGGGGGTGCGCACCGACTGCCTGCCCTCGATGTCGATGTTCTCGCCCATGCCGATCTCCTCGCCGTAGAAGAGGACAGGCGTGCCGGGGAGCGAGAAGAGCAGGCTGTAGACCATGCGGATGCGGCGGGGATCGCCCGCGAGCATCGGCGGGACGCGCCGCGTGATCCCACGGCCGTAGACCCGCTGGCGCTCATCCGGGGCGAACGCCTCGAAGACCTCCTCGCGCTCCGCGTCGGTCAGCTTGTCGAGGGTCAGCTCGTCGTGGTTGCGAACGAAGTTCGCCCACTGCGCCTCGGGGGCGATCTCGGGTCGGGATGTCAGGGCGCGGACGAGGGGAGCCGGATCCGAGCGCGCGAGTGAGAGATAGAGCGCCTGCATCGAGATGAAGTCGAACTGCAGGGTGAGCTCTTCGACGCCGTCGACGCCGAAGTACTCGCGCTGCTCGTCGTACGGCAGGTTCACTTCACCGAGCAGCACCGCCTCGCTGCTGCGTCGCTGCAGGAATCGCCGGAGGTCGCGCAGGTACTCGTGCGGATCGCTGTTCTCGACGCCCGGAGGCGCCTGGAGGAGGAACGGCACCGCGTCAACGCGAAAACCCGAGACGCCGAGCTCGAGCCAGAACCCGATGACCTTGGCGATCTCGTCCCGGACGCGCGGGTTGGTGATGTTCAGGTCGGGCTGATGCCGGTAGAAGCTGTGCAGGAAGTACTGCCCGGTCTTCTCCTCCAGCTCCCACACGCTCGTCTCCTCGCCGGGGAAGACCGTCTCCGCCTGCTTCTTCGGCGGCTCATCCACCCACACGTAGAAGTCCCGGAACTTCGCGTCGCGGCTGCGTCGGGCATTGACGAACCAGGGATGCCGATCCGAGGTGTGATTCACCACGAGGTCGACGATCACCCTCATGCCCCGGTCCTTCGCGGTGCGGATCACCTCCACGAAGTCGCCGTGGCTCCCGAGGCGGCGGTCGACCCCGTAGAAGTCGGTGATGTCATAGCCGTCGTCGCGGTCGGGGGTCGGATAGAAGGGCATGAGCCAGAGGCACGTCACGCCCAGGTCCGCCAGGTAGTCGATGCGGCGAGCGAGGCCGAGGAAGTCGCCGATGCCGTCGCCGTCGCCGTCCATGAACGTCTCGACGTCGAGGCAGTAGACGACCGCCGTCTTCCACCACAGGTCGCTGGTGTCGGTGATCTTCATGACTCCTCCCGCAGACGCGGCAGCAGTTCCGCCTCCGCCCGCTCAAGGAAGCTGGTCTGATCCTTCCCCACGTGATGGAGGTACAGCCGGTCGAACCCGATCGCGGCAAGCTCTGCGATCCGCTCGGCGAGCGCCCCGGCATCCGAGTCCACCAGCACCGCTTTGCGCAGCTGCTCCTCGTCGGGATCCGCGACCGCCGCATCGAAGTCCTCCGGCTGATCGAAGTCCCAGGCGCGCGGCGGCCCGATCAGCCCATTGGGCCACTGGTCCCGCGCGAGGGCCAGGGCTTCGGCATCCGTCGCCGCGAGCGAGACATGCACCTGCAGGGCGCAGGGCCCGGTGCCTCCGTTCGACCGGTATTCCTCGACCACGCGGCGCAGCGCGGCAGGCTCCTGCGCGACGGTCGCGAGACCATCGACGCGGCCGGCCAGCCATCCCGCGGTCTCGGCGCTGACCGCGGCGCCGAACAGCGGCGGCGCGGCGATCGGCCGCGACCACAGTCGGGCCCTGTGCATCTTCACGAACCCGTCGGCCGACACCTCCTCACCGGCGAGCAGCCGTCGGATCGCACCGAGCGACTCGTCCAGCCGCGCGTTGCGGTCGTCCTTCGAGGGCCACGGGTCGCCCGTGATGTGCTCGTTCATCGCCTCGCCGCTGCCGAGCGCCGCCCAGAACCGTCCGGGGAACATCTCCTCGAGCGTCGCGATCGCCTGGGCGACCACCGCCGGGTGGTAGCGCTGGCCCGGCGCGTTCACGACGCCGATCGAGAAGGATGTCGAGGCCAGCGCCGCGCCGAGCCAGGACCACGCGAACCCCGACTCGCCCTGTCGCACGCCCCACGGGGCGTAGTGGTCCGAGCACATGGCGCCGTCGAAACCGGCGCGCTCGGCATCCTGAACGAAGCGCAGCAGCGCACTCGGCGGAAGCTGCTCGTGCGAGCAGTGGTATCCGATGAAAGTCATCCCCTCAGTCTCTCGGGCTCGCCGTGACCCCGGGAGGGGCTTGCGAGGCACCCCGGGATCCGGCATGAGGCGCCTCCGACGCCGGCCGCGGGCCGCGCTCAGACGAGGTCGCGACGTGATTGCGCCGTCCTCGCCTCGCCTTCCTCCGCCAGCCCTAGGCTGAGGCCCATGCCTCTTCTCGACACTCCCGTGCGGCTCGGCGTGCAGCTCCAGCCGCAGCACGCCCCGTACACCGCCTTCCGCGACGCCGTCCGGCGGCTCGAAGACCTCGGCGTCGACATCCTGTTCAACTGGGACCACTTCTTCCCGCTGTCGGGCGATCCCGACGGACTGCACTTCGAGTCGTGGACCATGCTCGCGGCCTGGGCGGAGCAGACCGAGCGCGTCGAGTTCGGCGCTCTCGTCAACTGCAACAGCTACCGCAACCCCGACCTCCAGGCCGACATGGCGCGGACGATCGACCACATCTCGGCCAAGGGCGGCGAGGGCCGCTTCATCTTCGCGACCGGCTCGGGCTGGTTCGAGCGCGATTACGCCGAGTACGGCTACGAGTTCGGCACCGCCGGGTCGCGCCTGGACGACCTCGCCGAGGGTCTGCAGCGCATCGAAGCCCGCTGGCAGAAGCTCAACCCGGCGCCGACCCGGCGGATCCCCGTGATGATCGGCGGCAAGGGCGAGCAGAAGACACTGCGTCTCGTCGCTCGCCACGCAGACATCTGGCACAGCTTCGTCGGCCCCGACGACCTGCCGCACAAGATCGATGTCATCGAGCGCTGGGCCGAGAAGGAGGGGCGCGACACGTCGAACCTCGTCGTCTCGAACGAGCTGCACCGCCGCACCGAGGACTTCGCAGACGAGCTCTACGACGCCGGCACGCGGCTGTTCACGCTCGCGTTCGAGGGGCCGGACTGGGACTACTCGCTCGTCGAGTCCTGGCTGCGCTGGCGGGACGCCAAGAACGCGTGAACGGGAGGACGGCGGTCCCGCGTAACGAGCGGGCCGGCGGCGCCGGGCGCTCGGTAGAATCGCCCGAGTGACCTCTGCCGCCACCGCACCCCGCTTCGCGCTCGACATCGACGGGGTCCCGCGTCCGCTCCGGGCGCAGGCGCTGCTCGACGCCGTGCAGTCCCGCGTCGTGATCGCGGACGGCGCGATGGGCACGATGCTGCAGCGGCACGAGCCGTCGCTCGAGGACTACCTCCAGCTCGAGGGCTGCAACGAGATCCTCAACGTCTCGCGCCCCGACATGATCGGCGCGATCCACGACGAGTACCTCGCGGTCGGCATCGACGCCGTCGAGACGAACACGTTCGGCGCGAACTGGTCGAACCTCGGCGACTACGGCATCGAGCACCGGATCTCGGAGCTCGCCGAGGCGGGCGCCCGCATCGCGCGCGAGCGGGTCGAGGCGGCCGAGGCCGCCGACGGGCGCATGCGCTGGGTGCTGGGGTCGATGGGGCCGGGCACCAAGCTCCCGAGCCTCGGCCACACGACCTACGAGAACCTCAAGCAGACGTTCGCGCTGCAGGCCGAGGGGCTCATCGACGGCGGCGCGGACGCCTTCCTCGTCGAGACCTCGCAGGACCTGCTGCAGACGAAGGCCGCGGTCAACGGCTGTCGTCAGGCGATCGTCAGCCGCGGCATCCGTCTTCCGATCTTCGTCGAGGTGACCGTCGAGACGACCGGCACCATGCTCATGGGCAGCGAGATCGGCGCCGCGCTCACGGCGCTCGAGCCGCTCGGGCGTCGACGCGATCGGCCTCAACTGCGCGACCGGTCCCGACGAGATGAGCGAGCACCTGCGCCACCTCTCGAAGCACTCGCCGGTGCCGGTGGCGTGCATGCCCAACGCCGGCCTGCCGATCCTCACCGCCGACGGCGCGCACTATCCGCTGACCCCGGACGAGCTCGCCCACGCCCACGAGCAGTTCGTGCGCGAGTTCGGCCTGGGACTGGTCGGCGGATGCTGCGGCACCACGCCCGAGCACCTGCGCCGCGGTCGTCGAGCGGCTGCGTCCCCTCCAGACCGGTCGGATCGCGCGCGACCCGTCGCCCGAGCCGGGCGTCGCGTCGCTCTACCAGCACGTCCCGTTCGATCAGGATGCCTCGTACCTCGCGATCGGCGAGCGCACCAACGCGAACGGCTCGAAGGCCTTCCGCGAGGCGATGCTCGAGGAGCGGTGGGACGACTGCGTCGAGATCGCGCGCAACCAGATCCGCGTCGGCGCGCACCTGCTCGACGTGTGCATCGACTACGTCGGGCGCGACGGCGTCGCCGACATCCGCGAGGTCGTGTCGCGGTTCGCCAGCGCCTCGACGCTGCCGCTCGTCATCGACTCGACCGAGCCGGCCGTCATCCAGGCGGGGCTCGAGCTCATCGGCGGCAGGCCCGTCGTCAACTCGGTCAACTACGAGGACGGCGACAGTCCCGCGAGCCGCTTCGGGCGCATCATGCCGCTCGTCAAGGAGCACGGCACCGCCGTCATCGCGCTGACGATCGACGAGCAGGGCCAGGCCCGCACGGCCGACGAGAAGATGCGCATCGCGTCGCGGCTCGTCGACACGCTCGTGGGCGAGTGGGGCCTGAAGGTCAGCGACATCATCGTCGACTGCCTCACCTTCCCGATCGCGACCGGCCAGGAGGAGACGCGGCGCGACGCCATCGAGACGATCGAGGCGATCCGCCGGCTCACCGCGAAGTATCCCGGCATCCACACGACGCTCGGCGTCTCGAACGTGTCGTTCGGGCTGAACCCCGCCGCGCGCATGCGTGCTCAACTCGGTGTTCCTGCACGAGGCCGTCGAGGCGGGCCTCGACCTCCGGCATCATCGACGCGGCCAAGATCGTGCCGCTGGCGTCGGTGCCCGAAGAGCGCCGCAAGGTCGCGCTCGACCTCGTCTGGGACCGCCGCGAGTACGACGCCGACGGCAACCTCACCTACGACCCGCTCTCGGCGATGCTCGATCTGTTCGACGGCGTCGACAGCGCGGCCCTGAAAGACGCGCGCGCCGCCGAGCTCGCCGCACTGCCGGTGAACGAGCGGCTCGAGCGCCGCATCATCGACGGCGAGGCGAAGGGTCTCGAGGCCGACCTCGACCTCGCGCGCGAGGGCGGCCTGACCGCGCTCCAGATCATCAACGACCACCTGCTCGAGGGCATGAAGATCGTCGGCGAGCGCTTCGGGTCGGGCGAGATGCAGCTGCCGTTCGTGCTGCAGTCGGCCGAGGTCATGAAGACGGCCGTCGCGCTGCTCGAGCCGCACATGGAGAAGGCGGATGCCTCGGGCAAGGGCCGCATCGTGCTCGCCACCGTCCGCGGCGACGTGCACGACATCGGCAAGAACCTCGTCGACATCATCCTCACCAACAACGGCTACGACGTCGTGAACCTCGGCATCAAGCAGCCGATCGCCGACATCATCGCCGCCGCCGAGGAGCACAACGCCGACGTCATCGGCATGTCCGGACTGCTCGTGAAGTCCACGGTCGTGATGAAGGAGAACCTGCACGAGCTGCAGACCCGCGGGCTCGCCGAGCGCTGGCCGGTCATCCTCGGCGGTGCAGCCCTCACCCGCGCGTACGTCGAGGACGACCTCGCCGGACTCTTCGACGGCAACGTCCGCTACGCCCGCGACGCGTTCGAGGGCCTCACGCTCATGGAGCCGCTGGTGCGGATCGCCCGCGGCGCCTCGCCCGACGAGGTGGGACTCCCGCCTCTCAAGAAGCGCATCCACAAGGCGACGTCCCAGCTCACGCTGACCGAGCCCGAGGCGATGCCCGGCGCGCTCGGACGTGGCATCCGACAACCCCGTGCCGGCGCCGCCCTTCTGGGGCACGCGCATCGTCCGGGGCGTGGCGCTCGCCGACTACGCCGCGTTCCTCGACGAGCGGGCGACGTTCATGGGGCAGTGGGGCCTGAAGCCCGGCCGCGGCGAGGGCGGCAAGTCGTACGAAGAGCTCGTCGAGCTCGAGGGCCGCCCGCGCCTGCGGTACTGGCTCGACCGGATCCTCGCCGAGGGGATGCTCGATCCCTCGATCGCGTACGGCTACTTCCCGGTCGTGTCCGAGGGCGACGACCTGATCGTGCTGCACCACGGCGACGACCCCTCCGGCGCCTTCGGCCGGGCGGGGCTCCTCGCCCCGGACGGCGGCTCGGGCGGCGAGCCGGGCACCGAGCGGCTGCGCTTCCACTTCCCGCGCCAGCGCCGCGACCGGCACCTGTGCCTCTCGGACTTCGTGCGCTCGAAGGACTCCGGCGCCGTCGACGTCCTGCCGATCCAGCTCGTGACCGCCGGTGCGCACATCGACCAGGTGACGGCGAAGCTGTTCGCGGCGAACGCCTATCGGGACTACTACGAGCTCAACGGGCTCGTCATGCAGCTGACCGAGGCGCTCGCCGAGTTCTGGCACGGACGCATCCGGTCCGAGCTCGGCTTCGCGGACGAGGACCCGAACGACGTCGCCGGGCTGTTCAAGCTGGAGTATCGCGGCGCGCGCTTCTCGCTCGGCTACCCCGCGTGCCCCGAGATGGAGGACCGCCGCAAGGTCGTCGAGCTGCTGCGCCCCGAGCGCATGGGCGTCGAGCTGAGCGAAGAGCTGCAGCTGCACCCCGAGCAGTCGACCGACGCGTTCGTGTTCCACCACCCCGAGGCGAAGTACTTCTCGGTCTAGGGCGGGCTTCGCTCCCGGGGGTGGTGGGGCGCGTGGCGCCGGTCGGTCAGGACTCCTCGTCGTCCGCGGTGTCGCGGTCGGACTTCTCCTCGGGAATCTCGTCGGCGCGCGGTCCGACGAAGTCTCCCGTGATGGTGTGCTCTCGCTCGACGTCCTTGATCACGTCGGTCTTGAGGTCGCTGGCCGGATTGCCGTCCTCCGGTGAGAGACGCGGAATCACGGAGTCGCTCATCATGCTCTCTCGTCTCCTGAGGAGGGATCCTCGGACGAGGCGAGCTCGTCCTCTTCGGGCTCGAAGTTCGACGGCTCGCCGGTGTGACCCGCGGCCACGCCATCGGGTGCCGGCGGGATCGTGCCGTCCTGTCCCAGACCGCCGGGCTTCTCCGTCCCGCTGTCGTTCGTGATCGGTTCGTCTGCATTGCGATTCATGGGATTCTCCTTCGTCGATGGTCGAAACGTACGGCCATCGGCCGCTTCGCGGATCCCGCTTGACAAAGGCCCGACCCATTCGTCGGTGGCGGCGCCTACCTGTCGAGGCGGTCGAGCATCTCGACCGCGGCGCGTGCGTACTCGCTGATCCAGCGATCGTGTATGCGCTTGATGGGCAGCGGAGCGAGGGACAGCGTTCGTTCTCGGCCCACACGCCGGCCGGTCACGAGCTCTGCCTGTTCGAGGACCTTCAGATGCTGGAGCACCGTGGTCCGATCCACCTCGGGGAACTGGTCGCACAGCGCGCCTGTCGTGCGGGGTTCCTGCTTCAGGGCGTCGAGCATGCGGCGGCGCAGCGGCGAGGCGAGCGCCTTGAAGACGAGATCGTCGTCGGACTCCTTGACTCCCTCGCTCCTCATGTTATAAAAATACAACATGTCAGCTGAACTCGACGCTCTCTCCTTCACCGTGTCCGGGCACATCGGCAGGCCGCCTGCCGCGGTCTATGAAGCCGTCGCCGATCCGGAGCAGCTCTCCCAGTACTTCACCACGGGTGGCGCGCGCGGCCGCCTCGAGCCCGCGGCCGACGTCTCCTGGAATTTCGCCGACTTCCCGGGACGCTTTCCGGTGACCGTGGTGGAGGCGGATCCGCCGCGCCGGCTCGTGATCCGGTGGGAGGGTCGCGCATCGACCGAGGCCGAGACAACGACCACCTTCGAGTTCGAGCCGGTCGACGGCGGAGCGCGGACCCTCGTGACCATCACGGAGTCGTCGTGGCAGGCGACGGAGGAGGGGGCCACCAACGCATTCGGAAACTGCTCGGGATGGACGGGGATGCTTGCCGCCTTGAAGGCGTGGCTCGAGTACGGCATCAACCTTCGCGACGGCTTCTACGTGTGAAGACGTCAACCGGACTGCTCACGGGCAGCCCGGATCACTCCGCCGCCTCCGCACATGGGCGCAGGGCGATGGCGGACGGCGCAGCCGCCCGACGGCTCTGCGCCTCGCAAGTGGGCCGGTCTAGGCGACCGCGCCGCAGACTCCGCACTCGCCGGTCGCCGACACCTCGATGAAGCAGTTGGGGCACATCGCGCGCACCCGGTCGTCGTGCGTCGCGCGGCGCACGGGCGGGCGCTTCTCGGCGGGCGCACTCCGGCGGGCTGCCGACGCGCGACCCGCTGCGGGGGCGGCCGATGCGACGGGCGCCGGGGCCGGCTTGTGGTCGATGCAGTAGAAGCGCACGAAGCCGCCGTGGTCATTGGGGTGCCGATGCTTGACAGCCCACAGCTCCGTGCGCGGGTGCGCGGGAACGTCGTGACGACAGCCGGCGCAGCGCGCGTCCTCGCCGGGGGCGATCTCGGACACCAGCACGGGGCTCTCGAACGGCAGCGAGTCCCGCCAGTCTGCGCTCTCTACGACCCTCATGGCATGTCCTTCCTCGGGGCCCCAGACGAGGCCCTCATCAAGTGTGCATGACGTTCGCTGAGCATCTGACCGGTGGGCGCCGCGGCGAGAGGCGCGACAGGCTTCGCGCGCCGCAGCGAGGCCAGCACCGCCGGCCCGATGACGAGCAGCCCGATCGTGGTGGTGACGGCACGCAGCGTGTCCCACGTGAGCGTCGACGTGATGAGCGAGTAGAGGACGAAGCTCGCGAGATTCTGCCCGATCGGAGCGCCCGGTTCGTACGAGATGCCGGTCTGGGTGCCGACGGCGAAGGGCCAGAACCACAGGTTCATCAGCAGCCCGAACGCGTACGAGGCGAGGATGCCGTACCCGATGAGCATCGCGATCTCCCCGCCGCGAGGGAGCCGGACCGAGTGCCGCGGGCCGCGGGGCACCGGCCCCCGCCGTCGCGGAAGCAGTCCGGCGCCCGCCCCCACCCACGCGCACGCGAACATCTGAAACGGCGTCCACGGTCCGATGCCGCCCCACATGATCGATGACAGCGCGATCGTGAGCACGCCGAGGAGGAGGCCGAAGCGCGCCCCGAGGACGCGTCCGGCGAGGATCAGCAGGATGAACACGGCCTCGACCCCGCCCACGCCGGTTCCGACGATGCGAATGGCCGCCCCGATGGCCGCAAGGATGCCGAGCAGAGCGAGCGTGTGCGCCGAGCGGACGGTCCCGTCGAGCGAGGCGAGCACCACCAGGATCGCCAGTGGCGCGAGCGCGAAGGCGGCGAACGGGACGGCGGCCTGTGCCTGAGCGGGCAGCGCCATGGCCGCGAACGGCCAGCAGAAGGCCGCGAGGGCCACGACGTTCGCGGCCACCAGGACGAGCGTCCCGCGACGCGAGTGCCGCCGCCGGCCGGGCTCGGCGGCCGGGGCGGTCGCAGGCGACGGCGACGTCACGACGGCCCGCGGCGCAGGTGACGGCGACGACGGGCGCAGCGTCGCGAACGACCGGCACCGGCTCGCCGAGCCTTCCTTCGTGAAGGGGCAGGATGCTGTCCGCCAGCGCCGCCGCGAAGTCCCGGTCATGGGTCGCGACGAGCACCGCCGCGCCGTCGTCGGCGAGTCGCGCGAGTGCTGCGGCGACGAGCTCTCGAGCGCGCGGATCGAGTCCGCGGGTGGGCTCGTCGACGAGGAGCACCCGCGGCGACGACGACAGCTGCAGCGCGAGCGCCAGGCATCGCCGCTCACCCGCGGACAGGTCGAGCGGATGCCGTTCCGCCAGCGCAGCCAGGCCGAGGGAGTCGGCATCCGCGCCCACGAGCACAGCGAGCCGCCGCAGCGTCGTCCCGGCGGGCAGGCGGGCGTGCCGGTCGGTCCGCCGGCATTCGGCCGCCACCGTGTCGCAGACGAAGAGGTCGTCCGAGGCATCCGGCACGAGGGCGACTCCGCCGAACGCCCGCCTCGCTGCCACCGGCGTGCCGTCCAGGGCGATGTCGGCGGCGGCATCCGGAATCGCGATCCCGGCCAGCAGGCTCGACTTGCCCGCGCCGTTCGGTCCGACCAGGGCCGTGACCTCACCGGCGCGGAGGGCGAAGCTCGCGTCGCGCACGGCATCGCCGGCGTGGTGCCGAACAGTGAGTCCCCGCACCGTGAGGACGACCGGCCCCGGCTTCGCTGCACCGCGAGGAGTGAGTGCCGGCTCCTCGGCGGGCTCCGCTTCGGCGAGCGACCCGTCGTTGATCGCGAGGCTCCGGTCGGCGACCCGCGCGAACTCGGCGGCGCGGTGCTCCGCGACCACGACGCACACCCCGGCGTCATGGGCGAGGGCACCCAGGAGTGCGACGATCCGCTCCCGATAGGCGGCGTCGAGGTCGGCGAGCGGCTCGTCGACCAGCAGGAGTATCGGGTGCTCCACGATGGCAGCGGCGATGGCGACGAGCGTGGCCTCGCCGGCGGACAGTCCGCGCAGTCGGCGGTCGAGCAGGGGACGGATGCCGACCGCCTCGGCCACCTCGTCGACGCGGGCGGCGACGATCACCCGAGCGACCCCTCGCAGCTCGAGGGCGAGCCCGATCTCGTCGCGCACGCGCTCGCCGGCGAACGCCTCGCGCGGCTGCTGCAGGACGACGCCGACGCGCTGGGCGGTGTCGCGCGGGCGGAACGGCGGTGCGGGCGTGACCGACGACGTCGAGGGTTCCCGTGACTGACCCGCCGTCGAGGTGCGTCAGGAGGCCGCTCAGCGCGCGCAGCACCGTGGACTTTCCCGACCCGGTGGCTCCGGACAGCACCGTGAGGGTGCCCGGCGCGAGCACCAGTTCGTCGATGCGAACCCCCGGTCCGCCGGAGTGCGCGACGCTCGCGCCTCGCACGATGACAGGCGCCTCGCAGTCGCCCGGCACGGAGGTCCCCGCGAATCCGCGCAGCTCGAGGGCGGCCGCGACGGCCGTCGCGCGCGCCAGGGTGCGCTCCAGCACGGGGGCGAGCACCCTCATGCCTCCGCGCTCGCCGCGCAGACGCTGGGCGAAGCGCACCGAGCGCACGGCATCGGCGAGGGCCGGAAGAGCGCCCCACGCCACGGCGAGGGTCCGGGCGATTCCCCGCAGCGGGCCGCGCCGCGAGCCTCGCGCGAACAGCCGCGGCAGGTCGAGGAGGGCGTTGACGAGGCCGAAGGCGAGGATGGTCAGCGCGATCGGGAGCGCGCTCGCCGCGGCATCCCAGAGTCCCCCTGTGGTGACCGGACCGAGCAGCACGACGTGCGCGAACGGGGGAGCGAGGCGCACCGCCGGCAGCGGCAGGATGACGGCGCCTGAACCGTCGGCGCCGTGGAAGAGGACCCGATAGACGACCCGGACCGCGATGAATCCGACGGCGAGAGCCGCCGCCGCGCGCAGGGGTCCGGGTCGCAGGGTCACGGTCTCACGCGGTCGGCGCGGCGGGCTCGCCGTTCAGGCTGAACAGCAGCGCGATGCTCTGGCCGGGCTCGACCTGCAGGGTCGAGAGGCCCTCCTGGGCGTACTCCCACTCGCCGCCCTCGGGCTGCACCCACAGCGACCAGTAGGCGAAGGCGGCGGGCATCGCCTCGCACGTCTCGAAGTAATCGGAGCCGTCCTCGGCCGTCAGGGCGAAGTCCTCGGCCGGCACGCCGTTGACGCGGCAGACCACCTGATCGCCGTACTCGTCGGTGCCTTCGGTGGTGACGCCGGCCTGGTCGAGCGCGTCGCTCGCGGCGATCGCCGTGTCGGTCTCGACGCACGACTCCTGTGAGGGGTCGTCGTCGAGATCGAGCGCGCTCGCGTCGACCACGACCGTGACCCCGTCGCACGCGCCGTCGACCGCCGCACTGGCGGACGAATCGGCGGTCGCCGACGGCTCACCGGCGGAGGGAGTGGACGAGCAGGCGGCGAGGGTGAGCAGCAGGGCGGCGGCAGAGGCAGCGGCGAGAGTGCGCAGTGTCGTAGTCACCACTCCAGGCTACGGCCGTGCCCGAGGTGTGTCTGTCCGGATGACGAGCGACGGTGAGCGCCTCGCCGTAGGCTGGCGCGGTGAGCGTTTCCGAGCTGTTCGACGAGGCCGAATGGATGCCGGCCCCCGGCAGCGAGGCCTACACCGACATCACCTCCCACGTGTCGAGCGACGGTCGCATCGCGCGCATCGCCTTCGACCGGCCCGAGGTGCGCAACGCCTTCCGGCCGCACTCGGTCGACGAGCTCTATCGCGCCCTCGACATCGCTCGCCAGGATCCCCGGATCGGCGTGGTGCTGCTCACCGGCAACGGCCCGAGCCCGAAGGACGGCGGCTGGGCCTTCTGCTCGGGCGGCGACCAGCGGATCCGCGGGCGCGACGGCTACAAGTACGAGGGCGGCGACCCTGCCGGCCCTTCTGGGGCTCCGCCCCAGACCCCCGGCTCGCTGGCGCGTTCGCCAGCATCCGAGACCGGAGGGGGAGGGGTGGATGCTGCGCGCACCGGTCGACTCCACATCCTCGAGGTGCAGCGGCTCATCCGGTTCATGCCCAAGGTCGTCATCGCGGTGGTCCCGGGGTGGGCGGCGGGCGGCGGCCATTCCCTCCACGTCGTCTGCGACCTGACGATCGCCAGCGCCGAGCACGGCCGCTTCAAGCAGACCGACGCCGACGTCGGGTCGTTCGACGCGGGATACGGCTCCGCCTACTTCGCGCGTCAGATCGGGCAGAAGTTCGCGCGTGAGGTGTTCTTCCTCGCGGAGGAGTACTCGGCGCAGCGGGCCTATGAGATGGGCGCCGTCAACCGGGTCGTGCCGCACGCCGACCTGGAGCGGGAAGCCCTGGCGATGGCGCGAACGATCCTCACGAAGTCTCCGACCGCCGTGCGCATGCTGAAGTTCGCCTTCAACGCCGTCGACGACGGGATGGTGGGCCAGCAGGTGTTCGCGGGCGAGGCCACGCGGCTCGCCTACGGCACCGACGAGGCCGTCGAGGGGCGGGATTCGTTCCTCGAGAAGCGCGACCCGGACTGGTCGCCCTATCCGTGGCACTATTGACCCGCACCCGATCGCGGTGCGCACCTGGCGCTCACCCCGGCGCCGCCTGACATCGAGCGGGCAGCGTCCCGCGCCGCCGGCTGAGAAGTGCTCCACCCATGCAGCTTGAACCCGTCATAGGCGATGACCCGCGCGAGATCCTCCGGGCGCTGAAGGCCGCCATCCACGGCGCCGGCCCCGCTCTCGGACTCGGGATGGTGCGGCCGATGCCGGCAGCGGTTCGCGCGGGCACCGCGGTCGTCGTCACGACTTCGGGGTCGACCGGCATCCCGAAGAGCGTGATCCTGAGCCGCGACGCACTGACCGCCGGCGCTCTTGCCACCGCCGACCGCATCGGCGAGGGAGGGTGGCTGCTCGCTCTGCCGGCGAGCTACGTCGCCGGCATGCAGGTGCTCGTGCGGGCGATCGTGTCGGGGCGGGAGCCGGGGATCGTGAGCGGGCCCTTCTCGCCCAAGGCCTTCGCCGCCGCAGCGCTCACGATGGTCGGAAGCGTTGGCGGCACGCGCGTGCCGACCTACACGTCGCTCGTGCCCGCGCAGCTCTCGCGCCTGCTCGACGCCGCCGCCGACGACCCGGCAGTGGCCGCCGCTCTGCGCTCGTTCGAGACGATCCTCGTCGGCGGGCAGGCGCTTCCTCCCATCGTCATGGAACGCGCAGAGGCGCTCGGCGCCCGCATCGTGCGGACGTACGGCTCGACCGAGACGAGCGGCGGGTGCGTCTACGACGGCCGACCGCTCGGCGGTGTCGGCGTCCGGATCGCCGACGGCGAGGTGCAGATCTCGGGGCCGACGCTCGCGGACGGCTATCTCGGCGAGCCGGAGGCGACGGAAGCCGCCTTCCGCCAGGACGACGGCCACCGGTGGTACCGCACCGGCGATGCGGGCCTCATCGAGGAGGGGTTGCTGCGCGTGCGGGGCCGCATCGACAACGTGATCGTGTCGGGCGGGGTGAACATCTCGCTCGATCGGGTCGAGCGGGTCGTGCGCTCGGTGCCCGGCCTCGCGAGCGCCGTGGTCGTGGGTGTGCCGGATGCCCGGTGGGGAGAGGCATCCATCGTCGTCGCGCCGCGCGGAGAAGCTCTCCGCCGCAGCGAATCCGTGCAGCTCGAAGAGGCGCGCACCGCGGTCGGCGCCGAGATCGGGCCGTATGCGCGGCCGTCCCGGCTCGTCCTGGTCGATGAGCTGGCGACGCTCCCGTCCGGCAAGCCCGATCGCGAGGCGATCCGCCGGGCCCTGGCCGCGCTGCGCTGACCCGGGTTCAGGCCGACTTGTCGGCGACGCAGAAGCGATTGCCCTCGGTGTCCTCCAGGACGATCCAATCGGCATCCTCCGGGTAGTCGTGCCAGTCGACCTCCCGTGCGCCGATGCCGAGCAGCCGCTCCACCTCCGCCGCCTGATCGTCGGCGTACAGGTCGAGATGGATGCGCGGCGGATAGTGCTGGGGATACCCGGTGACCGACAGCGCGATGCTGGCGCCCGGCGAGCTCCAGTGCTCCTTGTAGGGCGGGTCGAGCACGACCCAGTCCTCCGACGGCTCGAGCCGGTTGACGTACCCGAGAGCGGCGCGCCAGAACGCGCCTGCGCGATCGATGTCCTCCACGGTCAGCACGACCGTTCCGAAGCTCAGCATCCTTCATCTTGACGAGGGTGACGGATGCCGCGCAGGGGGTTGCGCACCGCGCCTGCAGGTGTCACCGGCCGCGGGCATCTAGGATTTGCAGACGTGGCAGGCACCCCGAGCAAGAACCGCAAGCGCACCCCGGCGAAGAAGCAGGCCGCGCGAGGCAATCCGCAGAAGCCCGTGCAGACACGTGACCCGCGTCACGTCGAGAAGGCGACCGCGGGTGACTGGATCGGTGCGGCGCGCCTGCGGACGCTCCCGCTCGCCGTGACCCCGATCCTCATCGGCACGGGCGCCGCGCACCTCGTCGACGGACTCTTCCACTGGGTGATCGCGCTGTTCTGCCTGATCGTGTCGGTCAGCCTGCAGATCGGCGTCAACTACGCCAACGACTACAGCGACGGCATCCGCGGCACCGACGACTTCCGAGTCGGCCCCTCGCGTCTGACCGCGTCGCGCAAGGCGAAGCCGCGCTCGGTGCTGATCGTGGCGCTCGTGTTCTTCGCGATCGCAGCGGTGGCCGGCCTCGCCATCGTCATCCGCACTCAGCAGTGGTGGCTCCTCGCGGTGGGAGCCGTCTGCATCCTGGCCGCCTGGTTCTACACCGGCGGCAAGCGGCCGTATGGCTATTACGGCCTCGGCGAACTCGTCGTGTTCGTCTTCTTCGGCCTGGTCGCGACGGTCGGCACAGACGTTCGTCCAGGTGCTCTCGGTGCCGCAGGAGGCGTGGTTCGGCGGCGTCGGAGCCGGTCTCCTCGCGTGCGCCGTGCTGCTGGCCAACAACCTGCGCGACATCGATCAGGACCGCTTGGCGCACAAGCGCACGCTCACGGTCCTCATCGGCCGGCGGTGGACCCGGGTGCTGTTCACCGTCTTCGTCCTGGCGCCGTTCGGCATCGCGATCTTCCTGGCGCTGTTCTACCCGATCGCGTGGCTCGCGCTCATGGCGCTGCTCGCGGCGCTGCCGGCGATCCTCATCGTCTGGACCTACCGGCTGCCGAAAGAGCTCGTGATCGCGCTGGCGCTGACCTCGCTCACGTCGCTCGCCTACGGTGCCGCGCTGCTTCTGGGCTTTCATCGGCTGAGACTCCGAGCGTTCAGCTCTCCGGGTCAGCGTCGACCGCAGCATCCTCCACGTCTTCATCGGTGTCTGTGCGGCGGGTGCGCTCGCGCCGAGCGGCGAGGCCCGCCGAGACATCGTCGAGCGGGCGACGCAGGAACAGCAGCGAGAGACTCAGCCCGATCAGCGCCGCGAAAAGCGCCGCGAGCCAGTAGAGCTCCTGGAAGACGGGGAACAGCATCAGGATCCCGAACGGGACGAAGAACGCGAGCAGCCGCATCACGGTGTAGAAGAGGGCGGAGCGGGTTTTCACCCTCTCATCCTAAATTGGCCGCTCCCAGGTCCCGGTTCGGTTTCGACAGGCCACATCCAGCCCACGCGCCTAGGATGGGAGTGTGCCGAAGGTGCTGCTGATCATGGCCCTGGTGGCGACTGCGTTCTGGGTCTTCACCATCGTCGACTGTGCCGTTCAGCCCGCCATCCGCCACCGCGGCGTTCCGAAGCCCGTCTGGCTGGTCATCGTCGTGCTGCTTCCCGTGCTCGGCGGCATCCTGTGGTTCGTCGTGGGCCGCTCGCGCGAGACGGCCGCCACCCTGCGCCGTGCGCCCGACGACGACCCCGAGTTCCTCGGCAAGATCGGCACGATCAGCGATCAGGACGAGCGCATCCGACGCCTCGAGGAAGAGCTCGCGCAGCTCGACGCGGAGGGGGACGATCCCCGCTGGACTCACCCCGACGGCCCGGCCGGGGGCGCGACCGCCGCCGCCGTGGAGCCGCCCGCCGAGGCCGCAACGCCGCCCGAGCCGACGACTCACACCCCAACTCCCGAAGCCGACGACGACACCCGCGGTCAGCGCGGCGTCGCCGGCTGACCCGTGGATCCTGAGGCCGACGGCGAGCGCGACACCCCGCCCGCGGCCGAGCCGTGCTGAGGACAGCCGCGCGCATCCATCGCCCGCGACCGACGCTGCGGCAGCCCTCCTCGGAGCCCTCGTCGAGCAGGGCGTCCGCCACATCGTCCTGAGCCCCGGCTCGCGCTCGCAGTCGATCGCCCTCGTCGCCGCCGAGCTCGAGCGGCGCGGCGTGCTGTCGCTGCACGTGCGCATCGACGAGCGCGTGGCGGCGTTCACCGGCCTCGGCATCGGACGCGAGACCCGGATGCCGGCCGCCGTCGTGTGCACGTCGGGCACCGCCGCCGCGAACCTGCTGCCGGCCTCGCTCGAGGCGCATCACGCGGGCGTGCCCCTCCTGCTGCTGACCGCCGACCGTCCGCCCGAGCTGCGCGGGGTCGGAGCCAACCAGACCACCCGGCAGCCCGGCATGTTCTCGCCGAGCACGCGTTTCGAGGCGGATCTCCCCGTTCCCGAGGCGACGGATGCCGAGGGCGGCGCCGAGCAGAGCCTCATGCTCCGCGAGGTCGCCGAGCAGGCGGTCTCGGCGGCGCTGGGAGCGGGCACGCGCTCGCCCGGCCCGGTGCACCTCAACCTTCCCTTCCGCGAGCCCCTCGCCGGAGACCTTCCGGGATGGCTCACGACCCCCGTCGCCGAGCTGACGGTCGAACCCGACGAGAACCCGGATGCGGCTCCCGTCGAGCCCGAGGCGGTCCCTGATCCCTCGGGCGCGCTGTACCAGGGCGGCGGCGGCATCGGAGAGGCCGATCTTCCGATCGAGCCCGAGGATGAGCCCTTCCTCCTTCCGCGAGGACCGCGCACGGTCGTCATCGCGGGCGCGGATGCGGGACCGGATGCCGAGACTCTGGCGTACGCGGGCGGCTGGCCGCTCATCGCGGAGATCGTCAGCGGCGCGCGCTTCGGGCGTCTCGTCGTGCACGGCTATCGCGAGCTCCTCGCCGCCCCCGACCTCGGCGGCCGCATCGAGCGGGCCGTCGTGCTCGGCCACCCGACCCTCAGCCGAGAGGTGGCCGCGCTGCTCGGCGATCCGGAGGTCGAGGTCTTCGCCCTGCGCGGACCGGGGGAGCCCCTCAATCTGAACGGGGTCACGACACCCCTCGACACGATCGGCGTCGCGCCCGGCGACACCGATCGCGCCTGGCTCGAAGGGTGGCTCCGGGCGTCGCGCGAGGCATCCGTCGATCTCACCCCCGCGGCTCCTGACGCCGACGCGCTCGCCTCCGCCGTCCCCGGCGAGCGCCTGGGTGCGATCGCCGCCGAGCTCGACGCGATCCGCGCGCCACTCGACCGGGTGGGCCTGGTCGACGCCGTCTGGCGTGCGACCTGGCCGCACGACCGGCTCGTGTTCGGGTCGTCGCGGCTCGTGCGGGTCGCCGATGCGGTGCTCGGCGGCAAGAAGGTCCCGGTGCACGCGAACCGCGGTCTCGCGGGCATCGACGGCACGATCGCCACCGCATTCGGCATCGCTCTCGCGAGTCAGTCCGGCGCACGCGCGGGTGTCACGCGGGTGCTGCTCGGCGACCTCGCATTCCTCCACGACGTCGGCGCCCTCCTGCGCGCTCCGCGCGAGCACGAGCCGAGGATCCAGCTCGTCGTCGGCAACGACGGCGGCGGCACGATCTTCGACGGACTCGAGGTCGCGGAGGTCGCCGGAGCCGAGGCGATGGACCGCGTGCTCTACACGCCGCACGCCGTCGGGCTCGAGCAGCTCGCGCTCGCCTATGGCTGGGGCTACGAGCGGGTGTCGACGCGCGCAGCGCTCGATCAGGCGCTGACCTCGGCGGGCGGCGGATGCCGCATCATCGAGGTTCCGCTCGCACGCTGAGCGGAGGATTGCCCGGATCGGCGTCGCCGTCAAGACCTCGCCCCGGATCAGGCCCGCACGCCATGATGGGGGCCATGAGCTCCAAAGGCCAGCATTACTGGACCAAAGACACCTCCCAGCTTCTGCGCGTCGGCGAAGGCTTCCGCCTCGCCGACGTCGATCCCTCCTCGAGTCCCGGCTACGCCGGCGGCAAGAAGGAGGGGAAGTCCGATCTCGTGGATGGCGCCGAGAAGATGGGTCCGCTGCAGGAGCGGCTCTACGCGGAGAGCAGATCGGATGCGACTGACGCGTCTGTGCTCCTCGTGCTGCAGGCCCTGGACTCGGCGGGCAAGGGCGGGATCATCCGCTACGTCGTCGGCACGGTCGACCCTCAGGGCATCACGATCGCCGCTTTCAAGGCGCCGTCAGAGGAAGAGCTGAAGCACGACTTCCTGTGGCGCTTCGAGAAGCGCCTTCCCACGCCCGGGCTCATCGGGGTGTTCGACCGGTCGTATTACGAGGACGTCCTGATCGCGCGGGTCCGCAAGCTGGCGCCGGCGAAGGAGATCGAGCGCCGCTACGGGGCGATCGTGGACTTCGAGAAGCAGCTCACCGACTCCGGCACCCGCATCGTGAAGGTCATGCTGCACATCTCCTCCGACGAGCAGAAGAGGCGGCTGCGCCGGCGTCTCAACCGGCCCGACAAGCACTGGAAGTTCAATCCCAGCGACATCGACGAGCGCGGGCGCTGGGACGAGTACATGGATGCCTACCAGATCGCCCTCGAACGCACGTCGAGCGAGCATGCGCCGTGGTACGTCATTCCGGCGAACCACAAGTGGTACGCCCGCGTCGCCGTGCAGGAGCTGCTCACCGAGGCGCTCGAAGACATCGACCCGCAGTGGCCGAAGGCCACGTACGACATCGAGGCGCAGAAGAAGCGCCTCGCGGCGACCTGACGAAGGCGCGAGAGGTCGAAGTCAGGCGATCCCGCGAGCGGCCCAGGCTGTCACCTCGAGGGTGAAGGGACCGTGCGGAAAGCGGGTGCGCGCAGCGGCGCGCACCCGCTCGCGCTCCGCGTCGTCCAGGGCGGCCAGCTGCCTGCCGGCGGGCGCGACGCCCAGCGTGTAGGGCTCCCACCAGTCGTCGAAGCCGTCGAAGGATTGAGTGACGCTCACCTCTCCTTCGGAGACGTCGCGGCAGCCGGCCTCCTCGAGGAGCGCTGCCAGCCGGCCGCGTCCTGCCCCCGGCCGATCGCGTTCGTCGTCGGCGGCTCCTGTGACCTCGCGAAGTGCGGCGAAGAAGCGCGACTGGGGCGCTCGTCCGCCCTCGAAGTCCCAGACGCACGCCGCGACGACGCCGCCTTCCCGTGTCACGCGCCGCATCTCTCGCAGGCCCGCGACGGGGTCGGTCATGAAGTGCACGACCAGTTCGGCGAGCGCCGCAGTGAAGACGTGGTCGTCATACGGAAGGTCCTCGGCGTGGCCGTGCCGCACGTCGGCCCACGGGAACCGCGAGGCGACCGCGGCGACGAAGCTCGCCGACGGATCGACGGCGGCGACTTCGCTCTCGCCGTACCGGCGGGCGAGCACCGAGGTCAGCGCCCCTGTCCCGCAGCCGACATCCAGCACGCGGCCGCCCTCCGCAGGCCCGGCGAAGTCCGCGAAGACATCGGCGAGCGGCGCCGAGTACCGCCCCATGAATCGGTCGTAGGCCTCCGCCGCCACATCGAACGACATGCGCGGCAGTCTAGGCCGCGGCATCCGGGGTCGAAAGATCCTCGCCTCGAATAGTAGTTGACGTGATACAGTACTTGTCATGACACAGGACGATGCCTTCGCGGCCGATCTGCTGCGGGGTCACACCGACACGATCGTGCTCGGCGTGCTGCGTCGCGGCGAGCGCTACGGCTTCGAGATCTACAAGACGATCCGGGACGCGACCGGCGGCGACCACGAGATCAAAGAGGCGACGCTGTACGCGACCTACCGGCGGCTCGAGAAGGACGGCCTGGTCGAGTCCTACTGGGGTGACGAGACGCAGGGCGGACGTCGCAAGTACTACCGCATCACCGACGCGGGTCGCGCCGTCTACCGCTCCAACGTGGCGGCCTGGGTCGCGACCCGTCGCATCATCGACTCCCTCCTCGACGTGAAGGAAAAGCAATGAGCACCGATATCCACCGCCTTCTCGACGAGGCGTTCGCCGGGGTCGAGATGACGCCCGATGCACAGGACCTCAAAGAGGAGGTGCGGGCGAACCTCGTCGCCCGGGTCGCCGAACTGGAGGCATCGGGCATAGCGCCGGCCGCCGCTGCGCAGACGGCGATCTCCGAGCTCGGCGATGTGCGGGACCTGCTCGCCGAGGCGGCGCCTGCGTCGCCCGCCATCGCCCGCTTCGCCCTGGTCCCCAGAGGCCTTCGCGCGCCACCGCGTGCGTCCCCAGCCGGCATTCGTCGTCCGGACGGTCGTCTACTCCGTCGTCCTCGTCGCCGCCCTCGGGTTCGCGGCCCTCGGAGCGCTCGCCATCCTCCCCATGGCGGTCGGCGTCGAGATCGCACTTCTCGGCCTCGGATCGGTGGCAGTCGGGCTGATCGTCGGGGACTCGCTCTCGCAGGAGACGACGACCAGCCATCCTCTTCCGATCGGTCGCGCTTCGGGCTTCGCGCTGGCGAGCTTCATCGGCGCGTTCGGCCTCGGCTTCGGGGGCCTCGTCGCCCTGGGCGCACTCGAGGTGTGGGCGATCATCATCGCGGGGCTCGCAGTGGTCGCTTCGATCGTCCTGTTCTCGTTTCTCGCCGCGACTCAGACCAACCGCAAGAAGGCGTGGGTCCGTCAGTCGATCTCCGACACCCCTCCCAATCGCTTCGAAGAGGACCCCGAGACGGCGGCGCGCTTCGGCATCTACACCGCCGTGATCTTCATCGTCACCTTCGCGGTCATCGCGCTCCTGGTGTTCACCGTCGGCTGGCTGTGGGGGCTGCTCGCACTCGTGGGCGGTCTCGCCGTGATGCTGCTCGTCCTCGCGCGCATGCTGTTCGGCCCTCGCAAGCCCACGCCCTGACCCCACCGCGGGTCCGACCCGCACGCACCGCACTGCCCACCAATGAGAAAGGGATGCTTCGCCATGCCTGAAAGCACTCCGGCGATCGTCGCCGAGGACCTCGTGAAGGTCTACCCCGGTCGCGGGCGCAAGCCCGCCGTCCGAGCCCTCGACGGACTCGGCTTCACCGTCCCCGCAGGGCGCGTCTTCGGACTCCTCGGACCGAACGGCGCCGGCAAGTCCACGACCACGAAGATCCTCACGACGCTGTCGAGGCCCACGAGCGGCTTCGCGCGGGTCGACGGCCACGACGTGCTGCGCAGCCCCGACGCCGTCCGCGCCTCGATCGGCTATGTCTCGCAGGGCTCCAGCACCGATCCGCTGCTCACAGCCACCGAGAACCTCGAGATCGCCGCACGCCTGCGCGGCTCCGGGTCCGCCGAGGCGCGGACCCGAGCCGCGCACCTCCTGGGCGAGTTCGGCCTGGCCGACGCCTCCCGTCGCCCGGTCAGCACGTTCTCGGGAGGGATGCGCCGTCGGCTCGACGTCGCGGCGGCACTCGTGCACCGGCCGCGCGTGCTCTTCCTCGACGAGCCGACGACCGGGCTCGACCCCGAGGCGCGGGCCGCCATGTGGGCCGAGATCCGCCGGCTCGCCGGCGAGGAGGCGCTCACGGTCGTCCTCACGACGCACTACATGGAAGAGGCCGATCGGCTCGCCGACGAGCTCCTCCTCGTCAATCGCGGGCGCGCCGTCGTGCAGGGGTCTCCGGCCGAGCTGAAGGCAGCGCTCCACGGCGACTCGCTCCGCGTCTCGCTGGTGGAGCCCGATCCGGCAGCCGTGCGCGCCGCGCTCGCGAGAGTAGCCGGCCTCCGCGACCTCGTGGTCGAGGCATCCGGAGTCGACGGCGTGCTCGCCGCTCGCACCGATGACGCCTCGGCGGCTGTGGGGGCGGTCATCGCCGCTCTGGATGCCGCGGGCATCCGCTTCGGGCAGGTCTCGGCATCCCACCCCACCCTCGACGACGTGTACCTGCACTTCGTCGGGCACACCTTCGACACCTCAGCCGACGCAGGCGCCCGGCCCGTCGCCGACACGATCCAGACAGGAGCGGCAGCATGACCGCCATCGCGCTCAGCGCCGGACCGGCCCGCTCGGGCTGGTTCACCCAGACCGGCCAGGTGCTGCGGCGCTGGCTCATCGGAAGCTGGCGACAGGCGTGGGGCCCCGTCATGTCGCTCATCCAGCCGGTCATCTGGATCGTGCTCTTCGGCGCCGTGTTCTCCTCGCTGGGCGCCCTGCCCCAGTTCGGCGGCGAGGGGTACATCGACTACCTCGTGCCCGGCATCCTGATGATGACCGTCCTCTACTCGGGGGCGTGGGCGGGCACCGGCTACATCGACGACATGGCGTCCGGGGTGATGGATCAGTACCTGACGTCGCCGATCTCGCGCACGGCGATCATCACCGGGCAGCTGGTGCAGCAGCTCATCGTCAACGTGCTCCAGTCGCTCGTCGTCCTGGGCATCGGATGGCTCGCCGGCGCCCGCTATCCCGGAGGCATCGGAGGCATGGCTGTCGCGCTCGGAGTCGCGACCCTGCTCGCGACCATCTTCTGCTCGATGTCGACGGCCGTCGCCCTGACGACCCGCAACCAGATCGCGCTCATCAGCCTGTCGCAGCTCATCGTGCTGCCCGCGACGTTCCTGTCGACCACGATGATGCCCGCCGACCTCATGCCCGAGTGGGTGCAGAGCGCTTCGCGCTGGAACCCCATGACGTGGGCCGTCGAACTCGGGCGCGGAGGCCTGGACGGCTCGTACCCGGCGAACGCGTGGTGGCAGGTGGGGGGCCTCGTGGTCCTCGCCGGACTCGCCTTCGTGTGGTCGGTCAGCGCGATCCGCGCCTACCAGCGATCGATCTGACGCTTGGCGGGGCGCGGACCCTCGGGGTCCGCGCCCTTCCCATTGCCTGCGGCTGGCCGTGGGTGTCGAAAGGTTCGCAGCCCCGCCGGGTTAGTGCGAGGTCTCCGCGCGCACGGCGGGTCGCCCGGGCACGCACCGCCCGGGCACGGCAGGGTGAAACGCGAAACCCTCGAACGGAGAGCCCATGCCGAGTCAAGCAGCCATCGACCACGCGATCGGATCTGCCCGCAGTGCCGCTGAGCGCGGCGATCGCATCCTGCACCTGCAGATCGAGGTCGGTTCGCTCATCGGGCAGCAGTCGTCGTGGGGATCGTCGGGGGCCGGCGTGGTCGGCGACGACACGATCGGCCAGTTTCTCTCCTACATCGAGACCCTCGGCTGGAACCTCGAGAACGTCGGCTACAGCTTCGTCGAGACCGGCTCCTCGACGTCGGCGAAAATCTTCGGGACAGGCGAGGGCCGCTCGAACCAGGGCATCGTGCTCGGGTTCTTCACTTTCCGCCGCGCCCAGGCAGACGCCCACTAGCAGACGGCCTCGACGCGCCAAGCACTAGGCCAGGGCGTCCACGATCGGCCGGAACTTCACACGCGTCTCGAGCAGCTCGGTCTCGGGGTCGCTGCCGGCCACGATGCCGGCACCCGCGTGCGCGACGACCGGGATGGTGGCATCACCCGTGTGTGCCAGGCCGACCTGCGCGCAGCGCAGGGCGATCGCCCACTCGCCGTCGCCGTTCGCGGCGACCCAGCCGACAGGCCCCGCGTACCGGCCGCGGTCGAACGGCTCGAGCCGGCGGATGAGCTTGATGGCGGCATCCGTCGGCGTCCCCGCGACAGCCGCGGTGGGATGCAGGGCCGCGACCAGGTCGAGCGCCGAAGCGTGGTCGGTGAGCTCGCCGGCGACGTCGGTCGCAAGATGCCACAGATTGGGCAGCTCGAGAGCGAAGGGCTCGGAGTCGGCGCGCAGCTCGCGCGTGTGCGGGGCCAGCGAGTCGAGCACGCTCTGAATGGCGTAGCGGTGCTCGTCGAGGTCCTTGACGCTGTGCGAGAGGGCGACGGATGCCGCGACGTCGTCTCCTGCGTCGGTTCCGCGCGGGAACGTCCCGGCCAGCACGCGCGCGGTGACCGTGCCGCCCGAGACGGTCACGAGCGTCTCGGGGCTCGCGCCGATCAGTCCGTCGACGGCGAATGTCCAGGTGTCGGGATAGTCGGCGGACAGCGCGCGGACCAGACGTCGGAGGTCGGCATCCGCAGGAACCGTCCCGACGAGGTCTCGCGCGACGACGACCTTGCGCACCTCGCCCGATTCGATGGCGTCGAGGGCGCCGCGCACCGCGGCCTGATAGCCGGCGGGGTCGAGCGCCCCCGGACCCAGCGTCGCCGACCAGTACGGCCCGTAGGGGAGGGGCTCGACGACGGCGTCGACCGACTTCGCCGAGCGGATGCGGGTGATCCAGGCCCGGCCGCTGTGGCGGCCGACGATCGCCTGCGGGACGATGAGCCGGCTGGACGAGTGGGACCGGGCGTCGAAGGCGAGGGCTCCGAACGCGACCAGGCCGGTGCCGGGAAGGCCGATCGGGTCGTCGACCTCGGCGGCGGCCGCGATCGCGCGCCACGCGGTGGACGGATCCGGGGCACCGGGAGCCCCCGCGTCGAAGCCGGCGACGACGCCTCCGACTCCGACGATCCCGTCGCCGCGGCGCAGCCACGCCAGCGGTGACTGGGGGTCGGCGAAAGCGAGGATGTCCTGATCGGCGCCGATCTCCCGGGTCTCGACCACCAGACGCGGCGGGCGGAGCGGGTCGATCACCACTCCAGCCTACGGTCGAGTCCGGCCGATGCGGACGAAGTCCGCGTTCAGCGGACGGCGACTCCGGATCGCGTGGGGAGTGACGCTCCGTATCGATCGCTGCCGCCCGAATAGACTCGCCCTGTGTCCGAAGATTCCCGCCTCACTCGGCCCCGGCCGGGCACCCGCCTGCTGTTCCGCTGGCGGAAGTGGGACGGCTCGGCGCACTGGGAGCACGAGTGCGTGTATCTCGGCTCCGATCGGTGGGGCGAGTGGTTCGGCCAGCCCACCGGATGGCGCAGCCGGCGCCCGGGGCGTGACTTCGCCGTCGAGGTGCCGAACGTGACGCTGCTGCCGCCGAGCGGCGACTACGCGGCGACCTTCAACGCGAGCCCGGGGTCGTACCGCGTGTACATCGACATCGCGTGGGACGTGCACTGGGAGGACGAGGAGCCCACGGGGATCGACATGGACCTCGATGTCGTCGACACCCGCGACGGGCGAGGAATCTGGATCGACGATCGCGACGAGTGGGACGAGCACCGCGTCGCGTACGGGTATCCACTCGACCTCGTCGAGAGGCTCGAGGCGCTCGCCGTCGATCTCGAGCGGCGCGTCACGGCGCACGAGGCGCCGTTCGACGACCCCACCCCGCAGCGCTGGCTCGACCTGCTCGGCTCCTTCGGGCCTCACGAACCCCGCGCTTAGACTCGTCCGATGACCTCCAGCTCCGACCACGAGTCGCATCGCGCAGATCTCGGCAAGGATCCTCGGCGCGTCAGCGGCATGTTCGACGAGGTCGCGCGCGGCTACGACCGCACCAACACCGTCCTGAGCCTCGGCAACGACCAGCTCTGGCGTGTGGCCACCACCCGCGCCGTCGCCCCTCGTCGCGGCCAGCGCATCCTCGATCTCGCGGCAGGCACCGGCGCGTCGAGCGTCAGCCTCGCCCGCAGCGGCGCCGACGTCGTCGCGGCCGACTTCTCGCCGGGCATGATCGCCGAAGGGCGACGCCGGCACAGCGGCATCCCGAATCTCACCTTCGTCGAAGCGGATGCCACGGCACTGCCGTTCGAGGACGCCGAGTTCGATGCGGTCACGATGTCGTTCGGCCTGCGCAACGTGAACGAGCCCAAGAAGGCTCTCGGCGAGCTGCTGCGGGTCACGAAGCCCGGCGGCCGCCTGGTCGTCTGCGAGTTCTCGCAGCCGCCGTCGCCCGCCTTCAACGGGCTGTACCGCTTCTACAACGATCGGGTCCTGCCGGTCGTCGCCAAGACGGTGAGCTCGAACGCCGATGCCTACGACTACCTGAACGAGTCGATCAAGGACTGGCCCGACCAGCGGACGCTGTCGTCGTGGATCCGCGGGGCGGGCTGGACCGATGTCGCGCACCGCAACCTCTCGTTCGGCATCGTCGCACTTCACCGGGCCCGCAAGCCCTCCCGGTAGGCTGTAGCCGTGACTCCCTCAGCGCCGGGCTCGCGTCTCGCGAGCAAGCTGGGCCTCAGTGATCGCGTCTTCGCAGGTCCTCGGTCTCGCCGGCTTCTCTCGACCATCGAGGCAGGTCTCGACCGCGTCGACCTCCAGCTGCGCGAAGAGCTTCGCGTCGCCGACTCGCTCGCCGACGCCACCAGCCGCTATCTCTACGAGGCGGGCGGCAAGCGCGTGCGGCCCATGCTCGCGCTCCTCGCGGCGCAGCTCGGCAACGGCACGACCGACGAGGTCGTGCAGGGCGCCACGGCGCTCGAGATGACGCACCTCGGCTCGCTCTACCACGACGACGTGATGGATGCCGCAGACAAGCGCCGCGGTGTCCCGAGCGCGCACGCGGTGTGGGGCAACAGCATCGCGATCCTCACCGGCGACCTTCTCTTCTCACGGGCGAGCCAGATCATGGCGCGCCACGGCGACCGTGCGATCCGTCTCCAGTCCGACACCTTCGAGCGGCTCGTGCTCGGTCAGATGCACGAGACGGTCGGACCCGAGCCGGACGCTGACCCGGTCGATTTCTACCTGCAGGTGCTGTCCGACAAGACCGGTTCCCTCATCGCGGCGTCGGCTCAGGCCGGAGTCATCTTCAGCGAGGGCCCCGAGGAGTTCGAAGAGCCGATGTTCGTCTTCGGCGACAAGGCGGGCGTCGCCTTCCAGCTCCTGGACGACGTGATCGACCTCTCCGACGACCCGGGGGAGACCGGCAAGGTTCCCGGCACCGACCTGCGGGCCGGCGTCCGGACGATGCCGTACCTGCTGCTCGGGCGGCGCGAGGACGCGGCATCCGTCTCGCTCCACTCGCAGATCGACGACGGCGTCGCGCTGCATCGCCGACGGGGCCGACCCGGCGCTCCTCGATGCGCCGCTCGCTGCGCTCCGCGAGCATCCCGCGACCCGCGAGACGCTCGACCTCGCCAACTCCTGGTCACGCGACGCGATCGACGCGCTCGCCCCGATTCCCGATGGCCCCGTGCGCGAGGCGCTGACGCGCTTCGCACAGGCTGTGGCGGACCGTTCCAGTTAGCTTCTCCCGCCTCACCGCGCGACACCACCGGAGTCCGGTTCGCTGATCGAGCGGAGGGGCGCCTCCCGAAAGGACCCCTATGAGCAAGCTCCGTCTCGCGATCGTCGGCGCCGGCCCGGCAGGCATCTACGCCGCCGACATCATCCTGAAGGCGGAGCGCAAGTTCGACGTCTCGATCGACCTGTTCGAGCAGCTGCCGGCACCGTACGGCCTCGTCCGGTACGGCGTCGCCCCCGACCACCCGCGCATCAAGGGCATCATCACGGCCCTCCGCGAAGTGCTCGACCGCGGCGACATCCGGATCTTCGGCAACGTCCGCTTCGGTGAGGACATCACCCTCGACGATCTCAAGAACCACTACAACGCGGTCATCTTCGCGACCGGCGCGATCCGCGACACCGACCTCGACATCCCGGGGATCGACGCCATCGGCTCCTACGGCGCGGCCGACTTCGTGAGCTGGTTCGACGGGCACCCCGACGTCCCGCGCGAGTGGCCGCTCGACGCGCAGTCCGTCGCCGTCATCGGCAACGGCAACGTCGCCCTCGACATCTCGCGCATGCTCGCCAAGCACGCCGACGATCTGCTTCCCACCGAGATCCCGGCGAACGTGTACGACGGGCTCAAGGCCTCGCCCGTGACGGACGTCCATGTCTTCGGCCGCCGCGGGCCCGCACAGGTGAAGTTCACTCCGCTCGAGCTGCGCGAGCTCGGCGAGCTGAACGACGTCGACATGGTGGTCTACGACGAGGACTTCGACTACGACGAGGCGTCGAAGGCGGCGATCGCGAGCAACAAGCAGGTCATGGTCATCGACCGCATCCTGCAGGCCTGGCGCAAGCGCGACTCGGCCAACAACGCCGGCGGCTCGGCATCCCGTCGCCTGCATCTGCACTTCTACGCCAAGCCGCTCGAGATCGTGAAGGATGCCGAGGGCCGCGTCGCCGCGTTCCGCTGGGAGCGCACGCGACCCGACGGCGCCGGCGGGGTCGTGGGGACCGGTGAGATCCGCGAGGTCGCCATTCAGGCGCTCTACCGCGCGGTCGGCTACTTCGGCTCCCCGCTTCCCGGCGTGCCCTTCGACGAGCGCCACGGCGTGATCCCCAACCACGAGGGCCAGGCGCTGCATCCCGACTCCAACGAGCGGGTGTCGGGCGTCTACGCGACCGGGATGGATCAAGCGCGGCCCGGTCGGGCTCATCGGCCACACCAAATCGGATGCGATGGAGACCGTGCGTCACATCATCAACGACCAGGGGTCGTGGTGGCAGCCGGCGGACCCGTCCGAGGAGGCGATCCCGGCACTCCTGGCATCGCGCGGCGTCGCCTGGACCGATCTCGAGGGCTGGCATCGCCTCGACGAGCACGAGATGGCACTCGGCGCGCCGCACGGGCGTGCCCGCGTCAAGGTCGTCCCGCGCGACGAGATGGTGTCGGTCTCGCGCGCGGAGTAGTCCCGCCGTGGAGTTCGCGCTTGCCGGTCGGGAGATTACGATCGGAGGACCCACGCCTTCCGCACAGCGGGAGCAGTTGGCCGATCCCGCGGAACGGAGGCACCGCCGATGACCTGGAGCATCGACCCCGCGGCCGCCCGCGGCGTTCTGGGCCGCGCGTTGGCGCACACCGCCGACGTCGACAGCGCGGCCGTCGAGACGGCGGCAGCGTTCGCCGACGCGAAGGCGGCCGCCGTTCACGCGCCGGCGACGAACGCGGCGCTCAGTGTCGTCGCGGCGGATCCGCTGCTGATGGGACTCGCCGCGGCGCGGCGTTACATCCAGGACGTCGTGGCCGTCGTGGACTCGGTGATCAGCACGTACGAGACGGGTGACCTCGAGATGGCGGCCGACACGCAGCGCATGATGCCCGGCGAGCCGCGATGACAGCCATCCCGCAGATTCCCGAGCCGTCCGCGATCTCGGCTGCCGCCGACACCGTCGCGGCTCCCATCGCCGACCTCGAGGCCGTCGTGGCCGCGGTCGTCGCCGACTGGAAGGGCCTCCCCGCGGTCTACAGCGCGCCGGAGGCCGACGCCGTCTACGCCGCGTGGGGTGCGCTGACCTCCTTCGCCGAAGGTCTCACGATCGTGGCGGATGCCGCATCCGACGCTCTCGACAGCTACGCGGCGACGCTGACGGCTCTGCGCACCCGTCGGCTGGCGCTCGTCTCTCGCACGGACGACCTCGAGGCGATGGACAGGACCGATCCCGCGTATCGCGTCCAACGCGACGCGCTCGATGCCGACATCCGCACATTCGCGTCAGACGCCGAGGATGCCGACCAGACGTGCGCCGCCTCCCTCAAGGGTCTCGCGACGCGCTACGACTCGCTGCTCCTCACGATTCCGCAGGCGGCCGGCACTCCCTTCACCGACATCATGCTGGGCACCGGGGCTGCGCTGCTGGAGAACTACCGCCGCTACTTCGTGCCGAGCCTCATCCCCCTCGCGCCACCGCGACTGTCCGACGTCATGCCCGATGGGTTCTGGGATGACAACCCGCTCCTTCGCCGGCCGTCCGGGCTCTGGGCGCCCTCGGCGGCGCAGCGCGCGGGCGGCCTCGTGCTCCCCGGCGAGCCGGGCAAGCTCGTCATGCCCCCTGCGCCCCCCGGATGGTCGCGGACGCCGGGCGGTCTGGTGCTCCCTGATGCGCCGGGGAGGATTCAGGTGCCTCCTGCACCGGACGGGTACGCGCCGCGGCCGAGCAGTGTGCTCGAGCCCGAGTGGCGGACTCCGCAGCTCATGGCTCCACCCGCCTGGATGAAATGGGGCGGCCGCGGACTGTCCGTCGCGGGTGCCGGCGTCGGGTACTGGTCGGCCTACTCGGAGGAGTACAACGAAGACCTGCTCGACCACCCGGAGTGGAGCGAGGGCGAGCGCCGCGGGAGCGCCGTCACCAGCAGCGCCGTCGTCGGAACCGCCGCCGTCGCGGGCGGCGCCGGCGGCGCGTGGGCGGGGGCTGCGGCGGGCGCCGCGATCGGATCGGTCTTCCCCGGACCCGGCACCGTCATCGGCGGCATCGTCGGCGGCATCATCGGCGGCGCCGCAGGCGGCTGGGGCGCCTCCGAGGGCGCCGATGCGCTCGTCGACGGTCTGGAGGACTGATGAATCCCTTCGTGCTCATCGTGGGACTGGTCTTCGTGGCGATCGGGCTCGCCTGCTACCTCGGCCTGTGGCGCAGCTGGGCGTCACCTGGCCGCGGCTGGTTCGCACCGGGGTTCGGCTGCCTCTACATCGGCGTCGGCGACCGTCCTCGCGTCGCTGCTGCTCCTCGCGCTCGACTCGTGGCCGACGGCCGCCGTCATCGCGGGTGTCGTCGCGATGGCAGCGCTCTACGCCATCGGCATCCTGAGCTTCTTCTGGCTGCCTGCGTTCCTGACGCCCCGCTGGTTCCGCGACAGCAGCAGGTCCATGCCGCGGCAGCGGGGCGGCCGCTCGTGAGGGACGAATCGCGGGCCGGTTCGCCGTGGGCGACGGTTCGCATCCCGGAGGGCTGGCAGCAGCTGGAGGTCGCCGGAGCAGACGCCGTGATCGCGCCGCCTCCTGCCGGCGGCTTCCGTCCCAATGCCGTGCTGACTTCGGTCGAATCCGCCTCCGCCATTCAGGACGCCTCTGTCGCGGCGCTGCTCGCCGCGACAGCCGACCACCCCGGCGCCCTCGTCGTGGCGTGCGACCTCTGGCCGCATGCCGTGCACCCGGGGCGCCGCATCCTGTTCACGTATCCCGCGGGCGAAGGCGCGGAGGTCGTCGTGCAGAAGTTCGTATGGGCCACGGGGCGCCGGCACGTGCACCTCACCGCGAGCTGCGCGATCTATCAGCACCTCTCGCTCGACCAGGGCTTCAACGCCGTGGCGACGTCCATCCGGTTCGAGGAGGGCTCGTGATCCTCGACGAGCGGGCGGGCGCGCTGGCGGGGGAGCCGCTGGAGTCCCTCGCGTTCGTGCGCGACCTCCAGGGCTTCTCGGCCGAGGGACCGGTCGTGCCGCGTGCGGCGCTCGACGCCATCGCGGCGGCCGATCGCCGCGGCCGACTGCCCCGCGACCGGCGAGGCACAGCGACGGCGCAGGCGCTCGCCGCCGCTCACCTCGTGGACGACCGCGGTGGGCTGACACCCGAGGGACTGCTCGTGCGCTCGCACTGGCAAGGCGACTCGGTCCTCCTCGAGGTACGGCGACGCGGCATCGCCGGCAGCCTGTCGGCATGGCGCGGCCAGGACACCGTGCTGATCGCGGCCTCGGCACCAGCTGTCGCGCCGCAGTTCGCGGCGGACGATGTGCAGCTCGGCGTGGTGTCGATGGACGGCGCGCTGCCGGCGATCGCCGCCTGGATCGGCATCGCACCCGCCTGGACCTTCTCCGATGGACCTCTCACCGTGCCGCTGGAGACCTACGAGGCGCGCCTGCAGGATCCCGCGACGCCCGCTCCCGCGGGTGCCGGTGCGCACCTTCGCCGAGCCTGGAGCGCATCGTGGGTGGAGTACCTGTGCTCGTCACCCCAGCGCAGCCAGCGGCTCGTGACGGCAGGAGCCGAGGGACTCCTCGGCGTCGTCGTGAGCGGTGCCCAGGCGACGATCGACTCGGTGCCGGCGGCGACCGCGTTCTCCACCCTGCTCGCGCAGTACTCCGACGCGCTCGAGTCTGCGGGCAGGTGACCCAGAGGTCGACGAACATCGGCCGCGGGCGCGTGCAGCCTCGGCCGCACGGCGCTCGCTCCATGGCCGCCGCATAGACAATTCGATGTGGATCGCCCGATTTGCTAGTCACCCGAAACCGTCAGCGACTGGCCGACGAGTTCAGTGGACGACTGTGTGAACTTCAGACAGGGCGGCCGTCAGTGTGGTCGAGTCCTGTGGAGAGTTCGAGGTAGGCCGCGGCCTGCTCGATGAGCTTCTGGCCCTTCTGCTGCACCGCCTGCACGGCGTCGGCGCCGGCTACCCATCGCGCCGGCGGCTGGTCGAGTTCGACGACTTTCACGAGGCTGGACGCGAGCTTCGCGGGGTCCCCGCTCTGCTTTCCGTTCATCGACTTCCAGCCCTCGATCGTGCTCGCGGTGTCTGCGTAGTCCTCGATTGAGAGGTCGGGCCAGAGGGTGGAGGCTCCCTCCACGAGGAGTTCTGTGCGGAAGAAGCCGGGTTCGACGGCGGTGACATGGATGCCGAACTGCTCCACTTCTTCACGCAGCGATTCGGTCCAGCCCTCCAGCGCGAACTTCGAGGCGCCGTAGGCACTGCCGAACCCGCCCGAGACGATACCCGCCGTCGAGGTGATCGTGACGATGTGCCCCGATCGCTGCCGGCGCATGACAGGCAGCACCGCGCGGGTGACGTTGAGCGGTCCGAAGAAGTTCGTCTCCATCTGCGCACGGAACTGCTCCGGGCTGATCTCCTCGAAGTATCCGGCCTGAAAGCTGCCGGCGTTGTTGACGAGCACGTCGATGCGGCCGAAGCGATCGATGGCGGCATTCACGGCCGCGTCGATCGAGACGCTATCGGTGATGTCGAGCGAGACGGCGAGGAGGTCTTCCTGCTCTCCTACAGCCGCAACGACCTTCGCAGCGTCGCGGGCGGTGGCGACGACGCGATCACCGGCAGCGAGCGCCGCCTGCGCGATGTCGACGCCCATTCCGCGCCCGGCGCCGGTGATGAGCCAAACCTTGGTGTCCGTCATGTTCTGCCTCCGTGATTCTCAGGCCGTCGTCCTGGCTGCACAGTCCTCATCTGGCGCGTGTTCGAGCGAGGACGTGTTGCGATCCACGACGGACACTACGCGGAGGCCGGGTGACGAGGAATGCTCTGCCAGTACACCTTCCAGCAGGACCTCCCGGGCACGCGAGGATCGGTGTTCCATGGGTGTGAGGGAAGGATTCATCATGGCCGACACTGCAGGAACGGGCTGGACGGGCGGACAGAAGGCGGTCGGAGACATCGCGCCGCGCTCGCTCAGTACACCGACAAGGTGCTGTTCGACGATGTGTGGGAGCGGGTGGAGCTCTCCAAGCGGGACAGAAGCCTGCTTACGGTAGCCGCACTTACCGTCATGGGGAACACCGAGCAGCTCCGGTTCCACTTGGACTTCGCTCGTCAGAACGGCGTCACCCAAACCGAGCTGATCGAAGCGCTGACCCACCTGGCGTTTTACGCCGGGTGGCCCAAGGCCATGGCCGCAGTAGGTGTCGCCAGAGACGTCTTCGGCAAGTCAGAGACGGAGCACTGACCTGATGGGCAAGGTCGTTCGAGAGGCACCGGCATGGCGCTGATCCTCGTGACCGGAGCCTCGACCGGGCTGGGTCTCGCCGCGGCGATCGAGCTCGCGGACCATGGGCACGAGGTGGTGTTGCACTCCCGCACTCCCGATCGGATACCGAGTGACGACGTTGCTCGCTGGGCGGCTGCCGTGGTCGGTGACCTCTCTGATGTGGGAGCGACCCGCGATGTCGCCCGCCAAGCGAACGAGTTCGGCCGGTTCGACGCCGTCATCCACAACGCCGGGACGACGCGGGCACACGAGGTGGTGCCGGTGAACATCGTCGCGCCCTATGTGCTGACGGCGGCGATGCTCAAGCCTGCGCGCCTGATCTATCTCAGCAGTTCGATGCACCGCGGCGGCTCCGTCGACCTCACTCGACTGGCATCCGCGACCGCGACCTACAGCGACACGAAATTGTGGGTGACGACGCTCAGCCAGGCTCTCGCTCATCGATGGCCCGACACGACCAGTCATGCCGTCGACCCGGGCTGGGTTCCCACTCGTATGGGCGGTGCGGCTGCGCCGGACGATCTCGTCGAGGGCCACCGGACCCAGACCTGGCTGGCGACCGATCCCGATGTGAGGCCCGCCACCGGTGGGTACTGGCATCACCGTCGCGCGCAGTCTCCGCACCCCGCAGCGACCGACGCCGACTTCCAGAGTCGACTCCTCGTCGCACTCGCCCGACGCAGCGGCATCGATCTCGATTGACTTCTCTTCGCCCGCACCGCTGGATGCCGCGAGGGCGCAGGGTCATGGTCGGACCCTGCGTCCTCAGTTGGTGCACGGGCCCGAATGCATCGTTCATCACCGGCACAGACCTGCTTGTCGACGGTGGGGTTATCGCGGCCCTCCGGTCGGGAGTGCTGCAGCTGCCCACCGCGAGTGTCAAGCCCCTCGGCCGCCGACTTCCTCCTGGCCACACTGGGGCAGGCCTTCGATCACCGAACAGCCGTCGATCCTCACCTTGGGAGACACGGCGACCCTTCCGCGATTCTGGCCCACGAGTGTTGAACTGCGGACTCCTGGCGATGACGGCCTCACAGAAGCGATCACCCCTGTCAATTGGGATGGAGACTTGATGAGGAGCCGGAATGGACCACGAGCCGACGGCTGACATCTTCTGCCTGGCCCGCATCGATGGGCATTCTTGGCGGATCTTGAATCGTCGCTACCCCACCCACGACGAGCGCCACTCGGTGGCGCGGATCACCGACACGACTAGCGATGAAGTACGAGTCGACTGGACCCAGCCGATCCCCCTCCCCACCGCTTACCGAACCGCGCTGGACGCGCTAGAGGACGTGAACCGGTGGGCATGGGGAGCCGCCCGCGCAACGCGACCAATTCCCATCCCGCACATCCGCCCACTGCAATGACCCCCCGCTGCACGCTGGAATCGACCCAAATCGACGCCCGCGTTCGGAGTTCCCGTCGGCGCCGCTAGGCGCGGTAGTGGGGATGGAGGGATCGGTCCCCGAGCCGGACGAACCGGTGTTGCCCGCCGCGCGATCGGTGGAGCATAGGCCAGCACGAAACCAACGTCCACCCGCTGTTCGAGCCAGCGCCACCGGCGACAAGGTGGAGGTCCCCGCTCAGACAGCAAGGACCCCGCGATGTATTTTCACCTTCAGAACTTGATCAACCCGATCGAACAGGACGAGCCCGACCCCGCCGCCGCGAACGCGCTTCAGGAGGGCCTTGGCGGTCAGTTCGGCGAGATGCGCACGATGATGCAGTACCTGTTCCAGAGCATCAACTTCCGCGGCCCGGCCGGAAAGCCGTACAAGGACCTCATTCAGGGCATCGGCACCGAGGAGATCAGCCATGTCGAACTGATCGGCACCACGATTGCCCGGCTGCTGGACGGCTCGCCCGATTACCACGGCAACAAGACCGATCCGATCGACAAGCCCGGCGCGGACGGCGCCACACCGTTGAGCATCGCGCTGGACCATGGCAATATCCACCACTACCTGGTGGGGGCGCAGGGCGCGCTACCGGTCGACGCGGTCGGAAACCCGTGGAGCGGCAGCTACGTCTATAACTCCGGCAACTTGGTGCTCGACCTTCTTTACAACCTGATGCTGGAGTCCACCGGCCGACTGCAGAAATGCCGCCTGTACGAGATGACAGCGAACAAGACCGCCCGCTCCACGATCTCCTACCTGATCGTCCGCGACCAGGCCCATGAGAACGCCTATGCGAAAGCGCTCGAGACGCTGGGGGTGAACTGGAAGAGCACGCTGCCGATTCCGAAGACGAACGCGGAGCGCTTCCCGGAGGTCAAGCGACTGCTCGACTTGGGCCTGCAGTCCAAGCAGTACTCTTTCGACCTCGGCGACCAGTCCGAGGCGGGAAAGATCTTCCAGGGGATGTCGCCATCCGGCGACGGCACCACCCTCGAGGCGCGCGAGCAGGCGCCCGAGGGTGTGCCGATCGAGATCGCCCCGGAACGCTTTGAGGAATTCTCTCCCGGTGCAGACAAGGACCTTATCGCCCTGATCGAAGCGACCGCCGCGATGGAGATGGCGGATATCGACGCCACTTTCGGGAAGCTCTCCTGACGGGCGCACGGGAGCCGACGTGTCTACCAATGTGCGGGTCCTGCGGTGCGACCCTCAAGACGTTTTCGACGTCCTGGCCAACGGATGGTTGTATCCATCGTGGGTGGTCGGGGCATCGCGGATGCGCGCCGTTGACGACTCGTGGCCGCGCGTCGGCTCCCGGCTGCATCATTCGTTCGGGGTCTGGCCGGCCCTCCTCAACGATGAGACCGTTGTCGAGGAGTATGAACCACCGCGGCGCTGCGTCCTCCGACCTAAGGGGTGGCCCGTGGGCGAATCGCGGGTGATTCTCGATGTCAAGCGTCGAGCTGGAGGCACGGTCGTACGAATGGAGGAATTCCCGGTGGCCGGTCCCGGACGGCTCATACCAGGGCCTCTCCTCGATATGGGACTGCACTGGCGAAACAGCGAGACTCTACGGCGCCTCGCCTATCTGGCTGAAGGCCGAGCCGGCGGTATTGATGCCAGCGGAGCTATTTCTCCGCTCGAGTCGGCAAGGGTGTGAGGACACCGTCGCGGCCGGGGTGTGCCAAGCCGAGGCATCTAGCAAGCGCCACCACACGGAAGCGCTCGTCCCTCGGCCGCGACGGGGTCAACCACTGCGAACAGCGGAGGCGCGGGAATCCGCAGATGACCTGACTGTCGCTGCCGAAAGCGAGGAGCCACCTGCGACCGGCTCTGCCAAAGTTCGGGAGTGCCTTTGTACACCGACAGGTTCTCGCGGACGGGGGCCCGTCGGCTAGTCAGCGTCGTCTGGGCAAGCGCCGGAGCCGCCTGGACCTGGATCTTGCGGGCATCTGTGCCCGCGTGGGACGGGCTGCATCATGACAGGCTGATGTCCGTGAGTGAGCAGCGGACCTTCCGCACCGTGGCCGAAGTGGATCGGCACGGGCGAACCCGACTGCGGATTCCCTTCGACCCGGACCAGTCTTGGGGCGCCAAGCCTCGTCATCCGGTGACGGGCTCCGTGGCGGGCCGGCCGATGCGCGGCGTGATCGAGAAGCAGGAAAGTGGACCGGTAATCGCGCTCGGCCCAGCGTGGTGTCGTGTTCCGTTGCCCGATGGTGCAGAGGTCGAGGTGGTCCTCGAGCCTGAGGGGCCGCAGCGTGCTGACCTCGCCCCTGACATCTCCGCCGCACTTGATGCCGCTCCGGATGCGGCGGCGTTCTTCGACTCGCTCGCGCAGTTTTACCGCAAGGCCTGGTTACGGTGGATCGAGTCGACGAAGCGTCGGCCGGATGAGCGCCCAGTACGGATCGCCGAGATGGTCCGCCTGCTTCAGCAAGGGCACAAGGAACGGCCCTGACGGAGCGCTTCATGACGCGCAACAGTCGTGTCGTGGCACTCGTCCACGGCGGCTGCTTCAGGGCTGCGAGTGTCAAGGGAGACCAAAGCGTCAGGTTGGGGGCGCGGGGCTCTGGCAATTCGGTCCATCACGCTAGGACGTGAACTCGAAGTCGCGAACCACATCGGACATCGTGTCGAGGTCGCCCGGAGCGTCGTCGATGTCGTCCACCTCGATGGCCAAAACTCCGCCGCCGTACGCGAGGAGGTACAACCGCATGGTCATCCGCGGGATCGTTCCGTGATCGAGTGATGAGGGCGGGAGACCGGTGAAGAGCCCTGCAACAGAGACTTCCTGGGGGCCCTCGTGACAACTGGGCAGTACGGCGTCCGGCCGGGTTCGCATATCGATGAGAACACCGTCGAGGCCACCGACGGTGACCGCCTCCGGCTCGCTCACCAGCAGCTCCGCCTGCTGTTCGAACCACGCCGACATCCCTTCGGGCGTCTGCTCGATACCGGGGACAGGTGCGACCACGCAGCCGTTCGGATCGGTGAACACGGCGGGCGTCACCGATGTGTACACGCCGATGAAGTCGGAGGTGCCGGCGTTCACACCCCGTAAGTCATTGCCGGGCGGTACCAGTAGGAAGTTGCCTGGGGTGTCCTCGTAGTTGTACCAGTCCTCGACTGGTACCCGGTACGCCAGTTGTGGGGTGAAAACCTCGGTCGCGTAGACCCTGTCGGGACTCAGCTCGTCGAGACAACTTCCACCCTCGGGGTTCGGGCAAGCGACACGTTCCGCGGAGGGCTTGCTTGGAGTGGGACTGGTGGAAGCGCCGGAGCAGGCAGCAACGCAGGCAGTGACCAAAAGCGCCAGAACAGCAAACGCGCCAGCGGTGAGGCGGGACCGACCCGGCTTTCCGGCCCGCGGCCCGTGGGCCGTCATCATCGACCGCCTCTCGAGCTCATGGCCGCACCCTACTCCCGCCCCATCTCCCGCGAAACGAAGCCGCTAGCGAGCGCACCATCCACCGCTAGATCGTGCTGATCAGTCCTCCATCGATCCGGAATCCAGCGCCGGTGATGTTCGCCGCGCGGGGCCCGGCCAGGAATGCGACCAGCTCGGCGACCTCCTTCGCCGTCGTGAAGCGTCTGGTCGCGGACTCGGCAACGGCGTTGTCAGCGACCGACTCCGCGCTGCGGCCGCCGGCGTTGCTCACCGTCTGGGCGATTCCACCGGCGCCGAGCCAGAGGTCGGTTGAGACCGGGCCCGGGTTGACGGCGTTCGCTCGGATGCCTCGTGTGCCGAACTCGGCTGAGATTCCCTTGGTGAAGTTCGCCAGCGCACCTTTGGCGGCGCTGTAGTCGAGGACAGCCGGGTCTGGTTGCTCGGCGTTCACCGAGACGACGTTCACGATCGAGCCGCCCTCGTCGAGCATCCTCGGGATGACTGCTCTGGTGGTTCGAACGGCCGCCATGAAGTTCAGCTCGATGGTGCGCAACCAATCGGCGTCCGAGATGGCCAGGAACCCGTCGAGTCGGGCGGGCGCTCCACCCACGTTGTTGACGAGCACATGGACAGGGCCATCGACCGCCTCGATCAGGGATGCGGGGCCGTCGGGTGCCCCGAGGTCGGCAGCGACGAACGTCACAGCGCCGTCGGCGACGAGTTCCTCGATGCGCGGCGATGCAGAACGCGCCCCGGCGATGACGCGCGCGCCACCCTCGACCAGCACCTCTACGACGGCGAGTCCGATCCCTCTGCTCGCGCCTGTCACGACTGCGCACACACCGTCGAACTCCATGAGTCGGCCATCTCTGTTCGGCATCGGTGGCTACCGAGCCGCGTCGAGGATGATCTGCGTGACGACGTCCGGATTGCTGATCATCGCGACGTGCGAGCTGTCGATCTCCACGGTTGTCGACCCGGCACGCGCGGCCATCGCGCGCTCGGCTTCCGGTGGGATAGTGGCGTCGTTCGCGGCGACCAGGTACCAGCTCGGGATGCTCCGCCAGGCGGGCGCCCCCGACGGGGTCAGCAGAGTGGCGAGCGCAGCGGGACGTTGCGACGATGCCATGAGCGCCGCCTGCTTCTGGGGTAGATCGCCGGCGAACAGGTCGTGGAAGAACGCAGGGTCGATGTAGGCGTCGCCGTCGGTCGGGCCGGGGCCGAACGGACGGATGATGAGGTGATCGGCGAAGTCATTGTGACCGCCACCGAGAGCGTTCGCCGCCAGCAGGGTCTCGTTGGCGTCCAGTGCGTAGGCCGCGATGTAGACGAGGGATTTCACATTCGTATTGCCCGTCGCGGCGTTGGTGATCACCGCACCTCCATACGAGTGTCCGACGAGGACGATCGGCCCTGGCACCGTGGCAAGCACAGTCTTCAGATACTCGGCATCCGAGATGACCCCGCGGAGCGGATTGGCGGGGGCGATGACGGGATAGCCGCGCTTCTGCAGTCTTGCCGTGACGTCGTTCCAGCCCGAAGCGTCGGCGAACGCACCGTGGACGAGCACAACGGTGGGCAGGGGATCGGATGCCGGCGGCTTAGCCTGGGCCGCGCCCGGTGACGCGACCGATATCGCGGTCAGTGCGACGACGCTTGCGAGGGCGAGGGTGGCGAGCAGGGTCTTCCTGCTGTGGGCGCGCATGATCTTCATGTCTCTGTGGCTCCTCAAGGGGTCGGGATAGCCGTGACGCTATCGACCTACCCAGGCCTGGGGCATCCGTAGCGCATACCTAGATCTAGGTATGGGTGACGGATGCCGCACGCCTCGGGGCGGCGATAGCGTGCGGGTGTCCGCCCCACGATGAGGAGATCCCATGACACTGACCGCTCACGAACTCGCTGAGATCGAACGGGCCAACCAATCAGGGCTGCGCCCCGTTGTATTCGTACACGGGCTCTGGCTGCTCTCGAGCAGCTGGGACCGCTGGCGTGCACGGTTCGAGGAAGCCGGGTTCACCACGATCGCGCCGGGCTGGCCCGACGATCCCGAGTCGATCGAGGACGCGCGGGCGAACCCCGACGCGTTCGCCGAGAAGATGGTGCAGGAGGTCACCGACCATTACCTCGAAGCGATCGCCGCACTCACCGACAAGCCCGCTGTCATCGGCCACTCCTTCGGCGGTCTGATCGCCCAGAAGATTGCGGGCGTCGGCGAGTCCGTCGCCACCGTCGCTGTCGATCCCGCGCCGTTCCGAGGGGTCCTGTCGGTGCCGGTCTCGTCGCTGAAGTCCTCGTCGCCGGTGGTGTCGCACCCCGGAACCAGCCTGAAGCACGGCGTGACCCTGTCGTTCGAGGACTTCCAGTACGGCTGGGCCAATGCGCTGGAAGAGAGCGAGGCGCGGGAACTGTATGACGAGTTCCATGTCGCCGCAGCGGGGAACCCGATCTTCCAGGTGGTCACCGCCAACCTGAACCCGTTCAGCGAGACGAAGGTCGACTCCAAGAACCCCGACCGCGGCCCGCTGTTGCTGATCGGGGGCGAATCGGACCACACGGTCCCGGTCAAGCCCACCGAACAGGCATTCAAGATTCAGGCGAAGAACCCGGGGATCACCGAGATCACCATCATCCCGAACCGCGGTCACTCGCTGACCATCGATCATGGGTGGGCCGAAGTCGCTCAGATCTCGCTCGACTTCGTGACTCGGGTGGGTGCGCTAGTCGCTGAGCAGCTGAGCGTCGAGCGCCCGCACGGGCGGCGCTGCCACCGGCGGCGCTGCGAGTCACCAGCGCTCGAGCACGCCGCCCAGCTGCTCCCGGCCGGTGACCCCGAGCTTCCGGAACGCCGTGTAGAGATGCGCCGCTATCGTCCGCGGGGAGAGGAACAGTCGTTCGGCGATCTCGCGATTGCTGAGCCCGCCGGCCGCCAACTCGGAGATCCGCAGCTCCTGCGGTGTCAAGACGTGGCTGCCGGAGGGTTCGGCGTCGGGAAGCCGCTCGCCGGAGGCGCGCAGCTCTTCGCGTGCGCGCTCGGCCCACTTCACCGCAGGAAACTCCTCGAAGAGCTCGAGGGCCCTGTGCAGGTGATGCCGGCTGAGGTCTGTTCGTCGCAGCCTCCGCAGACGCGAGCCGACCAGGAGGTGAGCCCGCGCCTGCAGGAACGGCATCGGCAGAGGAGCGCTGTCGATGGTCTTCGAGGCCTCCTCCAACAGCGAGTCGTCAGCCAGCGCTATGCGTGCATAGGCCAGCACGGATACCAGCACCGGCGCATGCCAGCTTTCGTGGATGCCGGCGATGGCCGCCGCGGCGGACTCAGCTGTGGAGCGATGACCCGTCAGCACCGCAGCCTCGACGAGGTCTGGCAATGACATGATCCTGAACATGAGGTTGTAGACGACGTCGCCCTCATCGGCCAGCCGGCTGAGCAGGCGTTCGGCATCGCGCGGTCGACCGGACACCAGCGCGGCGATGCCTTCCGCGAACACGAGCGTTGCGCGAGGAGATTGTGATTCAAGCGCGAGCGCGGCGAACGGAGATGAGCCGGCGATCGCTTCGCGGTCGGGCGGGGTGCCGTCGATCGCGTCGTACCATGCGAGAGCGACGCGCGCTGCCGCGCCGAGGCCCGGATCTTCGACGTCGAGGGCTATCGTCTGGCATTCATCGATATTCGCCCGCCCCTGCGCGAATCGTCCGCGCAGGAAGCAGATCCAGGACAGGCCCATCAGAGCGTGCGGCAGTAGCGCGCGGTTGCCGCTGCGCGCGAAAGCCATCGACTGCCTGCTGCAGAAGTTCGGCGGCGGGTTCGATCTCGCCGCAGAGATTGAGGGCGTAGCCGAGGTACCACGCGGTGACCGCGTCATCCGGGTCCACGGGAGGGCGATCCCGGATGCGTGCGATGACGTCGTCACCCTGCTCCGCTGGCTGCGTGACGGCCGCGAGCAGAAGCGCACGCGGCTCGTCCGGGTCGAGACGAAAGGCGCTCGCGGCCTCCGCTATGAGTGTCCCCGGATCGGCATGACCGGAGTGATCCCATGAGATCGAGGCCAGATGCAGCAGGGCATCTAATGCGGCACCTGTGTCACCCGCCCGGCGCATCCCTTCGATCGCGGCGATCGCGGGCCGCAGGTCGCCGCGAGAGAGCGAGGACTGCTCGATCGGAAGCAGTTCACGCAGCCATCGGGACCGCGACAGGACGCTCGGATCATCAGTCTCGGCATCCACCTTCTCAAGGAGGCCCAAGGCGACGCGTTGCGCGCCGACGCGTCCGGCGGCGTCGGCCGCACGCATGAGAAGCCCGATGCGCAACGACGATTGTCGGGTCAACTCCGCGGCGCGGCACAGTGCCCGCATCGCAGCCGTCGCATCACCGCCGGCAAGGCTCGCGTCGCCGATGCGCCCCAGCTCAGCTGCGAGGTCGTCGTCATCGCCCGATGCGAGGTCGGCGCGCCACCACACCGTGCGCGAGGGCTCGCTGATCGTTTCGACCAGGGCACGGAGCACGATCGAGCGTTCGAGCGGCTCGGCCGCACTCGCTACGGCCGAGCGCATAAGCGGATGGCGGAACGCGATGAGGCCCTCTGCCGGTTCGACAAGGCCGGCTCGCGCCGCCGTCGCGAGCCAGTCGGCTGCCGGTCCGTCAAGTGCTTTCGCGACGGTCGCCGTCGCTTCGGCGATGTCCTCGCACCCCAGCGCAGCGATGAGGACACCGATGCGCGCCGGGCGTGGGAGTGCGGAGTACCGTCCCGCGAAGGCAAGCTCCAGGCGGTGGCTGAGGGGCACGATCTCGCGGTCGGCGGCGCCGGAAGCGATGAGTGGGAGTTCGACGAGCGCGAGGGCATTGCCGTCCGCGAGTTCCAGCAGAACCCGTCGATCCGTCCCCCCGGGGTGGTCGCGCCTGGTGTCGAGCAGGCTGTTGGCGTCTATGAAGCTCAGCGGGGTGAGCGGGAGGCGCTCGATCATCTCCGCCTCGACGGCCTCATGCCCGCCACGTGTCGTCAGAACCATGAGGATCGGATCCGATGACACCCTTCTGGCCACCATCAGGAGCGTCTGTCTTGACGCCGGATCGAGCCAGTGGAGGTCCTCCACGATCACGAGCAACGGGGCGGCGCTGGCCGCGTCGGAGAGCAGCGTCAGCGCAGCAACGCCGGCGAGGAATGTCGTCGGTGGAGTGCCGTCGTGCACACCGAAGGCGACATCGAGAGCCTCGCGCTGCGGCCGCGGCAAGGCCCGGATCTGATCACGGAACGGCCGAAGAAGAAGGTGGAGGCCGGAGAACGGCTGGGCGGACTCGTCGGGCGTGCCTGCGGTGCGGAGCACTCGCATGCCGCGCTCGCCCGCGCGCCACTCGAACTCGCCCACCAGTGCGGTCTTGCCGACACCGGGATCGCCCTCGACGACGAGCGCCGAGCCGCCTGACCGGAGTCTCCCGCACAGGGCATCGAACATCTCGAGTTCGGGGCGGCGACCAATGAGCTCGCGATGAGACGACACCTCAGCAGTGTGGCGCATCCCCGAGGCGGGCGGTCAGGCGCTCGTTCGTCGTGGGGGAGGCGGAGCCTCGACGACTGACCCCGACGCTGTCATGCTCGGCCAGCGATTCCGTGACCCGAAACGGAAATAGATCGGCTCATCCCGTCTCTACTGGGACATACGATTCCTACGCCGACGAGCCGTAGCCTGGTGCCGAGAGACCGCGCTTCACGGCCACCGGGGATGCGGAGACCTCATGTGTCGGCTGCGTCCGGTGTGAGAGCGTCGAGGCCCGGCGCGAGCATCTCGCGCACCTGGTCGCCGTGTGTGGTCGCGGGGGTCACCGTGTCGGGCCAGGATGCGATCTGTCCCTCCGCCCACTCCACCCACGCGAGGATGTGCCCGTAGTGGCCGATCATGAACGTGTTCGCCAGCGCGAACAGGTGCTGCCGCTCGGGGAAGGTGCCGCCGGTCGCGCTGATGAGGGCGGCGTACCGCGCGAACATCTCGCGATGCGCGAGGGCCTGTTCGCGGGTGCGCGCCAGCGTGGCGCGCAGGTCGTCGAGCGACCCCCCGTCGGATAACAGCACCCGCACCATGCCCTCGAACTCCAGCGTCGGCGGCTTCACCGGCGTGCTGAGCCATGCCGCGAGCGCTTCCCGTCCCGCCGGCGTGATCGCGTACATCGTGCGGGCGCGCCTGCCGGTGTACTCCTGGCGGGTCTCGACGAAACCGGCCGTCGCTGAGGCGGTTCAGCACCGCATACCGGCCGCGGTCGGCCGATGACCACATCTCGGAGACGCCCCGCCCCAGCTGCTCGGCGAGTTGATACGCGGACCAGTCATGCGCGGCGAGGAGGCCGAGGATCAGGTAGCCCGTTGTGGAGAGGTCACGTTCGGGCACGGCATCCTCCCCCTCGTCGACGTCGGGTCGCTCGAGCCCGAACGTCGAGACTATCCCGGCGGCGTCGTTCGAACCCTATACTGCGAAGTGCAGTAAGTGGGCGGCTTCTCTCCGTGGGGGCAAGGGACGTCGCCGGGGCGGACGTCAAGGAAACAAATTCCGTCTCGCGGCGGGCGATCTGGAGGTCGCCCGCCGCACATCCCAGCCGGTCGGCGGTGATGCGCTGCACTTGCCGTCGGCCTACACGGGTGGCGGGACGAAAGCGGGTCCATAAGCACGCTGTTCTTGACCCACTGACCTACATCAGCGGCAACCCTTATGGTGAGCTCATGCTCGATGATGTCCGCATCCGTCCGATCGAGTTGACCGATGCGGGTGAGGTGTTCACCCTCCAGCGGGCGGCGTTCATCGAGGAGGCCCACCTCTACGAGACGGTCGACACTCCCGCACTCACCCAGACTCTCGACGAGCTGAAGGCCGAGCTCGCGTCGAACAGCGGTTGCGTCGCGCTGGTCGGATCGCGGATGGTCGGTTCCGTCACCGCACGACTGGTCGGCGACGTTCTCCGGATCGGGCGGCTAGCGGTGGTCCCCGACATGCAGGGCCGGGGAATCGGAACGCGGCTCCTCGAAACCGTGGAGGCAAGATCGGATGCCGCGGAGGCCACGCTTTTCACAGGCGCGCTCAGCATCGCCAACCTCCGCCTATACAAACGTCAGGGCTACGTCGAGACACACCGGGTCACCTTGCCGGCGGTAGAGCTCGTCTACCTTCGCAAGCCACTGCGCTAACCATCTGCTGCTGATCGAGGACCTTGTCCCATTCCGCGGTGTGGTGGAGCCTTTTGGAGTGTGATGCGCGGTGAGCGGGCTGGAGACTTGGCGGGTGTGCGCGGTAGTGTCCCGCCATGGGCGAGCTCCCTGAACATGTGGCTGTCAATCGTGCGTACTGGGACGGTATGGCCCACGAATGGGTCGAGTCCGGTGAGCGCGCGTGGAAGCAGGCTGAACCCACCTGGGGTCAGTGGGGCATCCCCGAGAACGAGCTGCATCTGCTCCCTGACGACATGACCGGGATGCGGGCCATCGAACTGGGATGTGGCACGGCCTATGTGTCCGCATGGATGACACGCAGGGGAGCCTCGGTTGTCGGAATCGACAACTCGGCCGAGCAGCTTCGCACCGCTCAGCGACTTTCCGAGCAGCACCGTGTGGCCCTCAATCTCATCCACGGCAACGCCGAGGCCGTCCCCTTGCCCGGCGACTCCTTCGACTTCGCGATCAGCGAGTACGGAGCAGCCATCTGGGCTGACCCGTACGAGTGGATACCCGAAGCATTCCGCCTGTTGAGGCCGGGAGGGACGCTGGTGTTCCTCGGGAATCATGTGCTCGTGGGCCTGTGCTCACCGGTCGACGGGTCATACCCGATCACCCGCCGACTTGAGCGGCCATACTTCGGCAGCCATCGGCTCGACTGGCGGGACGCGGTGGATGACCCGGGCGGTATCGAATTCATCCTGACGTTCTCCGAGTGGATCAAACTCTTCCGCGCCACCGGATTCGAGATCCTCGATCTGATCGAGATCCAGGCTCCCGCCGACGCCACCGGGTCGCGATCAGGCATCTCCGCTGAGTGGGCAAGAGACTTCCCCAACGAGCACGTCTGGACAGTTCGCAAACAACTCTGACCCGGAGTACTTGCCCGTCGGACTCGCCCAAGGCCAACCATCGTCTACACCGTCGCGCACGGGATCCCTCAGGGGGCAACGGCCACGCGATGGTTGCCGATCAACCCCGCACTTGACGCGGTGGGGATCTGAACCGCGCCCAGGTTCACGTTGCCCCAGCGTGCCTTCTTCGAAGGGCGGTCGCCTGCCTGGGTGCCTACGGATGGAGGCTGCTGCGGGACGTCCGAACCCGCCACCGGGTCGCGATAGTGTGGGGCGGTTGTTCCGCAGGGACGGGAGGAGCCCTCGATGTCGCCCAGTGCACAGCAGCCACAACCGGCGCGGTCACTCCGGCACCCGGCAGAGGTGCCGTTCTTCGTCTTTATGGTCGTCTTGAACGTCGTGATTGTCGCGTTGATCGTCAACCTCGCTTGGTTCTTGCCGTTTTTGCCGGACAGATACACAGACACCGGCTGGGCGACAGCGATCCGCGCGGCCTACATCGGCTTGCTGCTGCTCGTCCCGTTCCTGATCGTAATCAGGGAGATTCAACGCGCGTCAATTCGTGGGACTGCCGTCGAGCTGTCACCCAGTCAGTTTCCGGAGCTCTTTCGGACTGCCGATGAATTCGCAAGAGTCCTAGGTCTACCCCGCCGGCCGGACATCTATCTCGCGAACGGCAATGGCGCGCTGAATGCGTTTGCGGCACAAGCGACCGGTCATGACTACGTCGTGTTGTCCAACGAGTTGTTCGTCAACCTTTACGACGGCAACCGGGACGGCCTGCGGTTCATCCTCGGACACGAATTGGGTCACATTCGCTTGCATCATGTGGCGCTCTGGTACCAGATTGCAGTCGCCTATTCCGGAATCATCCCGGTGCTCGGATCGACCTTGTCGCGGCTACGCGAGTACTCCAGTGACCGACACGGCGCCTATCTGTCGCCTAACGGTGAGACGGGTTTGGTGCTCCTAGCGTCGGGACGCTACACCGAGAACGTCGTGGATATCGGCCAGCTGCTTCGGCAGGCCTCGAAGCTGAGGGGGTTCTGGGTCGGACTGGCGCAACTGCCGAGGTCGCACCCTTTCACGGTACGTCGGCTCGAGCGGCTCTACCAGGCGGGCTTCTTTCAGCGGTCGATGTGAGCTGCCCGGGAACCGGAGACTCCACAGCGTGAGAATTAGGCATGGCAACGATCGCTGTTAGCCGTTCCCAGACGGGCGCACACGCGTGCAAGAAGGAAGCGTTCGCGAGCCGGTGCGAGATCTATCTGGCAGACCCCCGAGCGGAGAAGCGCAAAACGCGCTGGGTCGTCGAGCTTGCCTTCCTGATCCGCGATCGGCATCAGACCAGCATCCGCTGAGAATCCCAACGGGCAGGACGAAGGGGATCCGCCAGCGGGGGACAAAATGTCTACGTCAGTGTGACTGATCGACGACGAAGACCTCCGTCGGGCAGTACGCCGTGGCCAGCTGCGGGTGGCGACCCCCGTTTGGGAGAGGCTCAGGGGACGGTGGATATGCCCCAGAGAAGTCGTGGCGGTGCCGGAGCTTCACCAAGGCCGCGGGTCAGTCGAAGGTCACGCGTACCAGAGGGCTGCCGGCGATCCACTTCTCGAGCGGTGCGAATGTGGGCCGTGAGGCAGATTCGGCGTAGAGGGCGTCGATTCCTTTCAGGATCGCGCTCAGAATCGCCGAGCGCTGCTCGGGGGCGGTGATGGGCGTCGCGGTCGCGGCGAGGTCTGCGTGCACGTCATGCTTCAGATGAAAAGTGAAACCCGGGTTGGCGAGCAGGTTTGCGTACCACGACCGCGCTCCCGGGGTCCCGGTGAGGTACACGTCGCCGTCGATGTTGTGGAACCAGATTTCGATGCGGCGGGGCTGCTCGGAGCGGGCGCCGTAGGTGGTGATGTCGACCGTGCGCTGCTCAACGCTCGAGGTCTCGGTCAGCGAAAGGGCGGTAGCGGTGGCAGCGTTCATACGTCCTTTCTATGGGGGGATCCGCGCACGGAGAAACTGCCTGGACTCGTGGCGTTACGTCGGATGCGCGACGTGAGTCCGCAACACCGTGCCGCGGAGGCATCATCGGCGCTGAAGCCTCGCGCAGCCTCTGGGCTGGAGGCCGGCGGATCGCCGGCAATATAGACCACGTTGCGGGCGGGAGCCCGCAGCGCGCGAGGGGCGGCGTTCAGGACTGCTCGGCGCGGCTCCCGAAGTGACGGTCGGCGATATCTGCGAAGTCGTGCGCACGCAGCCAGTCCTCGTCGTATTCGGCGCCGGTGTAGTCGCGGGCGTGGTCAGCGGAGAACACGACGAAGACATCGTCGGGTCCGCTCTCAGCGGCGAGTTGAAGCGCCACCTTCACGCTGAGCACGGAGCTCGGGCCCAGCAGCAGGCCTTCGGTGCGCGCGAGCTCGAACCCGAAGTCGATGACCTCGCTCTTGGTCCTCGCTTCGAGACGGTCGATTGCGTGGAGGTCGATGTTGTCGGGCCAGTCCGGCTCCAGATCCTCGTAGCCGGGCAGCCGGTGGAACGTCTTGTTCAGAGCCGCGTCCGCCCAGGGCTTCTGCGGGAGGTCGAACGTCGTGCCGATCACCTGGATGTCGGCGTTCTGTTCGTGCAGGAACCGTCCCGTGCCGCTCACGGTTCCGCCTGTGGCGATCGCGGCGAGGAAGTGGGTGACGCGTCCTTCGGTCTGGTGCCAGATCTCGGGCCCCGTTGAGGCGTAGTGCGCGTCGGGATTCGCGTGCGCGGATTGTTGACGCGGCCACCAGATGCTGTCGTCGGCCCGTTCGTGCTCTTCGGCGATGAGCCAGGCGTGTTCCGGATCCGACTTCTCGACGTCGAGCCGGCCGGGCACGACGCCGGCGCCCAGCAGCCGCAGCAAGTTGAGCTTTTGCGGTGACAGGTCGGGCTTGGCGATCACAGTCGAGGAGTTGCCCAACAGCAGCCCGGCCACTGCGAGTCCGATCGACGTGTTCCCCTGACCGGTCTCGATGATCCGGTCGCCGGGGGAGAGTTCGCCCGACGCGACAGCGTTGCGGACCAGATGGAGCCCGATGCGGTCTTTCGACGACCCGCCGAGGTTGTAGTGGTCGAGCTTGACGTAGACCGTCCCAGGGATGCCATCCGTCAGAACATTCAGCCGCACGAGCGGTGTGTTCCCGATCAGGTCGAGGACGCTGTCGTAGACGCGGCTCTGCGTGGGATCGGGGAATCGGTCGGGGATCGCCGTCATGATGTACCTCTCGTCCGTGCCTGGTGTGGTGCCACGGTAGAACCGAAGCACCGCGACTGCCCGCGGGAAAGCAACACCACGACATTCCACGCCGCAGCCGATCACTCTGGCGCTCGTGGGCCGGTACCACCGTCGGCCATGTGTGATCAGGACGTGTCTCGAAACGTCACATCACGGCGTCACCCCTGCCTGCCGGACGATACTGCCTCCATGGTTGACGCGATTGCGCCGATGGGCCCACCGGCCGTCCTTGATCGATGAAGAATGGCCACCGGTGCTCGAGCATGTCTGGGCGGATGCCTTTCCCGAGCTTTCCCGCCCGGTCTCTCCCGTTCGCCCTCCGCAGCCGCGCCTCCTGACGTTGAACGAGCAGGTTGCCCGGGATCTGGCCCTCGACCCCGCTGACCTGCGGTCCGAGGCAGGTGTGCGCTTCCTCACCGGCGACTCGATCGCCGCGCGTTCCACTCCTGTGGCGCAGGTGTATGCGGGTCACCAGTGGGGCGTGTACAAGCCGATCCTCGGCGACGGCCGCGCCGGGCTCCTGGGCGAGCGACGCGACCGCATCGGCCGCCTCCGAGACGTGCACCTGAAGGGAATCGGGCCCACATCGATGTCGCGCGTCGACGGGTTCGCCGTCACCGGACCGATGCTCCGCGAGTTCCTGATGGGCGAGGCGATGCATGCCCTCGGCGTCCCCACCACCCGGGCGCTCGCCGTCGTGGCCACCGGTGCGCCTCGCGGGCTTGATGGCAGTGTGCTCCCCGGAGCCGTGCTGGCGCGCACCGCGGCAAGTCACGTGCGATTCGGCTCGTTCGAATATGTGCGAGCGCAGGACGACCTCGCCCTGCTGCGGCGCCTGGCGGACCACGTCATCGCCCGGCACTATCCCGACGCGGGGACCGCCGAGCACCCGTATCGTGCCCTTCTCAGCCATGTCGTGGATGCGGTCGCCGCGCTGACCGCCGACTGGATGCGCACCGGCTTCGTCCACGGTGTGCTCAGCACAGACAACGTCCTCGTCTCGGCCGAGACCATCGACTACGGCCCCTGCGCGTTCCTGGACGCATACGAGCCTGGCGCATACTTCAGTTCGATCGACAGCCTTGGCCGCTACGCCTACGACAAGCAGCCCTCGATCATGCGCTGGAACCTCGAGCGGCTGGGCCACGCGCTGGCGCCGCTCATGGCAGCCGACCTTTCGGCAGGGGAACGGATCGCCGCGGAGATCGTCGACGCATTCGACGCGCGCTACCGAGCGCACTGGACCGCAGCACTCCGAACGAAGCTCGGAATCGACGACCGGGTCGACCCGGCAGTGGTCGCCGAACTGGCGGATGGTGCTCTGAATGTGCTTGCTGATCACGGGGTCGACTTCACCGGGTTCTGGCGGGACCTCGCCGCCGCTGCGGAGGGCGACGAACAGCCTCTGCGCGCCCGCTTCCTCGGGCCCGTCCCGGACCTCGACCGGTGGCTGAACCGATGGCGGGTCTCGGAGCCGGATGCCGCGCTCATCCGGGCAGCGAACCCCCTCTACATCGCCCGCAACCACATCGTCGAGGAGGTGCTTCGGTCGGCCACCGAGGGTGACCTCGAGCCGTTCGAGCAGCTGCTCGACCTCCTCCGCGATCCCTACACGGAGCGCTCCGGGCGCGAATATCGCCGCTTCGCGTGGCCGGCCCCAGACGGCACACCGCGGCACCGCACCTTCTGCGGCACCTGACCGTCTCGACCATCGTCGTGCGCGATTGCCTGCCCTCGGCACCGCCCTCGATAGAGCGCTGGGCCACTCCACGCCCTCGATCACCCGCAACGTCTACAGCCACCTCTGGCCGCTCCGCCGAGGACAAGACGCGGGCGGCGACCGCCGCATTCATGACTCAGATCGCGGATTCTGCGGACTCTGTGCGGACTGGAGAAGGAGAGCCCCAGGTCAGAGTCCTGCTCTAGCGGTAGTTGGTGAACTGCAGATCGACGTCCAGGTCAGCCGCCTTCAGCAGGCGCTGCACCTCTTGGAGGTCGTCACGGCTCTTGGACTGCACGCGCAGCTCGTCGCCCTGGATCTGGGCCTTGACGCCCTTGGGTCCCTCGTCGCGGATGATCTTCGAGATCTTCTTGGCGTTCTCGGAGGAGATGCCGTCCTTGATCGTCGAGACGATCCGGAATTCCTTGCCGCTGGCGAAGGGCTCACCCGACTCCAGGCTCTTCAGCGAGATGCCGCGCTTGATGAGCTTCGACTGGAAGACGTCGAGAACAGCCTTCGCTCGCTCCTCGGAGCTCGCCTTGATGAGCACGGACTCGCCGCTCCACTCGACCGAGGCGCCGGTGCCCTTGAAGTCGTAGCGCTGCTCGATCTCTTTGCGGGCCTGGTTGAGCGCGTTCTCGGCCTCCTGGTGATCGACCTTGCTCACGATGTCGAACGAAGAATCAGCCATGCGGGGAGTCTAGTCGCGCTCAGCCGAGACTCTCGGAGTCGTCCTTCGATGCAAGCGTTTGCGAGGGTTGCGCGTTGGAAACGCTTACCGAGCGGCGATATGTCACGAACCTATATCGAAAGCGGGATCGAATTCTTTGGAACCGAGGAGCGCGTGTTACAAATGTAAGCGCTTGCATCATGCAGGCATCACGTCACAGTGTCCGCGGTGTTGCGAACGGCATCGCCGCCGACATTCACATGTACTCCAGAGAGGCACTGCACCGATGAAGGTGAACAAGAAGAGCTGGCTGGCTCTCGGCGGCATCGCCGCCGTCTCGATCGTGCTCGCAGGCTGCGCAGGCAACTCCGCTGAGCCCGAAGCGACCGAAGACGCCGCGACCACCCTGACCGTCTGGGTCGACTCCGAGCGCGTCGACGCGCTCAAGGGCGCGGCTGACGCGTACTCCGAGAAGACCGGCGTGACCGTCGATCTCGTCGGCAAGGACAACAACACCATCAAGGACGACTTCATCCAGCAGGCGCCCACCGGCCGCGGGCCCGGATGTCGTCATGGGCGCGCACGACTGGCTCGGCGAGCTGTCGACCAACGGCGTCGTCGCACCGATCGAGCTCGGCGACACCGCCGACGACTACGCACCGGTCGCGCTGCAGGCCTCGACCTACGAGGGCACGACCTACATGCTCCCGTACGCGGTCGAGAACATCGCCGTGCTCCGCAACGCCGACATCATCGCCGAGCCGGCGACGAGCTTCGACGACATGATCGCCAAGGGCCAGGCCGCCGGACTCGCGACGCCGTTCGTGGTCGAGCAGGGTGCCGAGGGCAACCCGTACCACCTGTACCCGTTCCAGACGGCGTTCGGCGCCCCGGTGTTCGGCACCGACGCCGAGGGCAACTACGACCCGGCCGACCTGCAGCTCGGCAGCCCGGGCGGCTTCGAGTTCGCCACCTGGCTCGGCGCGCAGGGCGCTGCGGGCAACTTCAACACCGACATCGACGGCCAGATCGCGAAGGACAAGTTCCTCGCGGGTGAGTCGGCCTTCTGGCTGACCGGCCCCTGGAACGTCGGCTCGGCCGTCGACGCCGGCATCAACGTCGCGATCGACCCGGTCCCGAGCCCCACCGACGCCCCCGCGTCGCCGTTCGCCGGCGTCAAGGGCTTCTTCATCAGCTCGGAGTCCGACAACAAGGTCGCCGCGAACGACTTCCTGGTGAACTACATCGGCACCGAAGACGTCCAGCTCTCGCTGTTCGAGGCCGGCAACGTCCTCCCGGCGCTCACCGCTGCCGCCGACACCGCCGCCGCCGACCCGATCGTCGCCGGCTTCCAGGCCGTCGGCGCCGAGGCCGTCCCGATGCCGGCCATCCCCGCCATGGGCTCGGTCTGGTCGTTCTGGGGCGTCGCCGAGGCCGCGATCATCAACGGCGCAGACCCGACGGCGACGTGGCAGAAGCTCGTCGACGACGTGACGGCAGCCATCAAGTAACACCGTCGCTGGCCCCAGGGCCGCGACATGCCGGCCGGGGCGGGTGCCCAGCATCCGTCCCGGCCGGCCCTTACGACGAGGACGACGTATGACCGACACCATCGAGGCGACGGCCGAGAAGACTGAGCCGCCGACCAAGAAGCAGCGCCAGGCGGCGCGTCTGGCGGATGCCGCTTCCGGCCGCAATCGCTGGATCATCTTCAAGATCGCGATGCTCGCCATCGTCGATGCGGTGGCGCTCTACGCGGTCGCCGTGCTCGCTGCTGCACGGCGAATGGCTCGTGCTCGGCCTCGTGGTCGCGGTCACGATCCTCGTCAACTGGATCTACTTCTCGCGCAAGCACGATCCCGGCGAAGTACCTGACGCCGGGCATCATCCTCCTCGTCGTCTTCCAGATCTTCACCCTCTGCTACACCGCGTACATCGGCTTCACGAACTACGGCACCGGCCACAACGGCAGCCAGGACCAGGCGATCGCGTCGCTCATGCGGTCCTCGCTCGTCCGGGTCGACGACTCGCCCACCTTCGATGTCGCCGTCGTCGAGCGCGTCGGCGTGCTGGGTCTCCTCGTGACCGATCCCACCGACGGCGAGGTGAGCGTCGGCACGAACACCGAGCCGCTGCATCCCGCCGACGGCGCGACGATGGAGGGCGGCAAGGCCGTCGCGCGTCGACGGCTGGGACACTCTGACCTTCGCCGAGGTCCTCAGCCGAAGCAACGAGGTCGAGGCGCTCGCGGTCGCGTACAGCGACGACCCCAACGACGGGGCGATCCGCACACAGGACGGCCAGAAGGGCTACCTGTACGTCTCGACCCTCGAGTACGACCCGGTCGCCGACACGATGACCGACACCGAGACGGGCACCGTCTACAGCAACACCGGCGAGGGCGCCTTCACGTCCGAGTCGGGCGAGCAGCTGCTTCCCGGCTGGCAGGTCTTCGTCGGGTTCGACAACTTCGTCCGGGCACTGACGGATGCCTCGATCCGCGGCCCGCTCATCGCGGTGACCATCTGGACCTTCGTGTTCGCCACGATCTCGGTCGCCTCGACGTTCTTCCTGGGCCTGCTGCTCGCGCTCGTGTTCAACCACAAGAGCATGCGGTTCCGAAACGGCTACCGGATCATGCTGATCCTCCCGTACGCGTTCCCGGCGTTCCTGTCGGCCCTCATCTGGGCGGGCATGCTCAACGAGAGCTTCGGCTTCATCAACCAGGTGCTGCTGGGCGGAGCCGAGATCCCGTGGCTCACCGACCCCTGGCTCGCGAAGATCTCGGTGCTCGTGGTGAACCTGTGGCTCGGCTTCCCCTACATGTTCCTCGTGTGCACGGGTGCGCTGCAGGGCATCCCCGAGGACGTCAACGAGGCGGCCGTCGTCGACGGCGCCAACCCGTGGCAGATCTTCCGCCGCATCAAGCTGCCGCTCCTGCTCGTGACGGTCGCGCCGCTGCTGATCGCGTCGTTCGCGTTCAACTTCAACAACTTCAACCTCATCTACATGCTGACCAACGGCGGGCCCCGCTTCTCGGACGTCTCGATCCCCGTCGGACACACCGACATCCTGATCTCGATGGTCTACAAGGTGGCGTTCACCGGTCAGAACCGCGACTACGGCCTGGCGTCGGCGTTCACGATCCTGATCTTCATCGTGGTGTCGGTGATCGCGATCGTCAGCTTCCGCAAGACCAAGGCCCTCGAGGAGCTGAACTGACATGACCGAGGATCGCCTCTCTCAGCCCGAGCCGACCTCCCGCCGGAACGGCGCTCGCCATCGCCGGCGGCCCGCCCGACTTCGTCCGTCAGTGCGCCGCTCGTCGCAGCGTCCGCGCCCGCCGCCGCTCCTTCGGTCGGTGGTTCGGCTCGACCGGCTGGCGCCACCTCGTCGCGATCATCGTGTCGATCTTCGCGGTGTTCCCGATCCTCTATGTCGTGTCGGCGTCGCTCAATCCGCGCGGCACGCTGACCGGCACGAACCAGCTGTTCTCGGCGATCGGCTTCGACAGCTACGTCCGGATCCTCACCGATCCGCAGATCCCGTATCCGATGTGGTTCCTCAACACGCTGCTCGTCGCGACCGTGACGGGCTGTCACGATGGTCGTCATCGGCGCGCTCGCGGCATATGCGTTCTCGCGCATGCGCTTCTCCGGCAGGCGCGTCGGACTCGTCACGATCGTGGTCGTGCAGATGTTCCCGCAGCTGCTCGGCCGTCGTCGCGATCTTCCTCATGATGAGCTCGATCGGCGACTGGTTCCCCGCGATCGGCCTCAACACGCTGACCGGTCTGATCCTCATCTACCTCGGCGGCGCGCTCGGCGTGAACACGTACCTCATGTACGGGTTCTTCAACACGATCCCGAAGGAGATCGACGAGGCCGCCAAGATCGACGGCGCGGGCCACGCGCGCATCTTCTTCACGATCATCCTGCGACTGGTCGCTCCGATCCTCGCGGTCGTCGGCCTCCTGTCGTTCATCGGCATCGTGAACGAGTACGTCATCGCGAGCGTCATGCTCATCGACCCCGAGAAGCAGACGCTCGTCGTCGGCCTCACCAAGCTCGTCTCCAACCCGCGGTACGCGGACTGGTCGGCGTTCTCTGCGGGCGCGGTCATGGCGGCGATCCCCGTGGTCGTGGTGTTCCTGCTGCTCCAGCGCTACATCGTGGGTGGCCTGACCGCCGGTGCGACCAAGGGCTGACACGCATTTCGAGAGACGGATGCTGCGGCCCGGCGTCCGCGCTGGGCCGCAGCATCCGTCACCGCATTTCCGCCATACGGAAGGGCCGTCAGGCCTCCTCGCTCAACGCGGATCTTCCGCGATCCCGGCTGTTTCGTAAACTGGGGATCTTCACGGCGAGGAGGAACCCCATGCGCCCGTTGACCGAGGAAGCGATCCGCGAGACGTTCGTGAATGCGGCACCCGAGGAGGTGCGCCACCTCGCGCTGCCCGCCGATTTCATCCTCACGGACTGGGATCACCTCGACTTCTTCGCCTGGCCCGACCCTCGCACGCGGGGTCGCGGCTATCTGATCGCCGAGCTCGACGGAGAGCCGACCGGGGTCGTCCTCCGCGCTGCGGAAGGCACCTCCCACGCCCGGTCCGCGTTGTGCAATCTGTGCCACACGATGCAGCCGGCCGACCAGGTCGCGCTGTTCACCGCGCGCAAGGCCGGTGCTTCCGGGAGCCAGGGCGACAGCGTCGGCACCTACATCTGCCGCGACCTGTCGTGCCACGAGAATGTCAGGCTCGCGGCGCCCCTCGCTCCGAGCGAGCTGCGGGCGAGCGTCGACCGAAAGATCGATGGGACTCGGCGCCGCACCCAGGCCTTCGTCGAGCGAGTGCTCGAGGGGGCGGCCGCGTGACCGGCCGTGCGGTCGTCGTCGGCGACGCGCTGATCGACGAGCTCCGCGACGATGGGGGCGTGCGCGAGTTCGTCGGGGGCGCCGCACTGAACGTCGCGGTGGGGCTGAGCCGTTTCGGCGTGCCGGCGACGCTCATCGCGATGGTCGGCGATGACGAGGCCGGCGATCACATCCGCGCCTATCTCGGCGACTTCGGCGTGGAGCTGCTTGCAACACCGTCGCCGCACGGCTCGTCCCGCGCGGTCAGCACGCGCAGCGCGGGCGGCGAGCCCACGTACGAGTTCAACGCCGCGGCGCAGGCGCGCCGCATCCGCTTCGGCGACGCCGAGCGCGAGGCGATGGCGGCGGCATCCATCGTCGCGGTGAGCTGCTTCCCGTTCGACGACGTCGCGCAGACGCTCGAGTTCACCGAGGCCGTGCGCGCCGCCGGTGTTCCCCTGGCGATCGACCCGAACCCGCGATCGGGCATGATGTCGGACCGTGCCGAGTTCGTGCGCGGCTTCGAGGCGCTCGCGGTGGGCGCGTCGTTCGTGAAGGTCGGCGAAGACGACGCGCACCTGCTCTACGGCGACGAGCTCGACGCTCTGCGCGCGCGACTCGTCGACATGGGGGTCGGGGCGGTGCTCGCCACCGAGGGTGCGAACGGCGCGACGATCGAGGCGGGCCCGGATGTCGTCGCGCGACCGATCTCATCGCTTCGGGGGCGGATCGTCGACACGATGGGCGCGGGCGACGCCGCCTTCGCGACCGCCGTCGCCGGCCTGCTCGAGACGACCCCCGCGGACGCCGATGCCTGGGGAGAGCTGCTGGAGCGGGCGATGGACGTCGCCGCCGCCACCTGCCGGTTCGAGGGAGCGCTGCTGCGCCTTCCCTCAGCGGTGGCCGACCTCGATCTCGACCAGATCGGCACCTGACTCGCGGCATCCCCGCCGCCACGGAGCGAGACGGCGGGGCCGATTTCTGACCTCCGGCATTGGAGGGTAATATTGTTGATCGCGCCTCCGGTCGACTGGAAAAGCTGGGCGGGTGCGCATGGCGAGTTACCCAAGCGGCCAAAGGGATCTGATTGTAACTCAGCTGTCATCGACTTCGGGGGTTCGAATCCCTCACTCGCCACCGAACGACTGAAGGGCTCCGCGAAGCGGGGCCCTTCCGTCATCTCCCGGTCGATGCCACGGCATCCGTCCACTCCCTTTCACCTGTCCGCTCGGGCGTGGGGCCTGCGTGCCAGGATGGGCGTGCGGGGTCGACCTGCAGAGAGTGGGGACCACAATGACTGTGCCCGAGCGCCCTCAGGCGGGGACATCGGAATCGAAGCTCATCCGCATCGCGCTGTGGGTCGCGATCGGAGCGCTCATCGTCGCCGCGCTCGTGTGCGTGGTGTGGGTGCTCGTCGGGTCCGACAACGACATCGTCGGGCGGGCGTTCCTCACGATCGTCCTCCTGGCGGCCTTCGCGGGCATCGCGCTGCTCGATGCACGGCTCGCGCCGAAGCGCCCTCCGTGGTTCGCGCTCGCGAGCATGGTGTCGTGGGTGCTGGCCCTGCTGATCGGCGCGGTCCTCATCTGGCTGCCCGTCGCCCGATCGGTACTACTACGACGGCGGCTACGGCCGGTTCGTGTCGTTCCTGCTGATCGTCCTGATCCTCCAGCTGGCGCTCCTGCACAGCCGGCTGCTCGTGAAGGCGCATCTGCGCCATGTCACGGGATTCACGCGTGCGGTCACGATCATCACGATCGCCATCGTGCTGATCCTCGCGTTCCTGCTCGTGCTCCCGCTCATGACGTGGGAGTTCGTCACCTACAGCGATCCGTACTGGCGCGCGGTCGTCGCCTTCGCGATCCTCGGCGCCGTCGGCACCGCGCTGATCCCGCTCATCAACGCCCTCTTCGCACCCAGGCCGGCACGGTCGGTCGCGCAGCCTCCCGGCCTCCAGCCGTGGCCGACGTACGTCGACGGCGTGACCCCGCTGCCGGTCATGCCGGACGGCTCGCCGGACTGGAACGCGTACTACACCGGCTATCCGTCGACGATCTCGCAGGCGCTCATGCCGACCGCCCCGCTCGCCCCGGTCTCGCATCCCAGTGCGCCCCCGGTCGACAACTCTGCGTGGCACGCTCCGTCACCGACACAGACGTCCATGCCGACGGAGCACCCGACCCCGCAGAACGGGCCGGGATACGACGGCTACCCGCCCCCTCCGCCGCTGCCGCCGCGCGGCTGACGCATCCCGGTCGTCAGCCGCCGAGGAGCTCGAGCGCGGCCATCGCCGCGTTCTGGCCTCCGAGCGCCGAGACCGCGCCACCGCGCCGAGCGCCTGATCCGCAGACCAGCACCCGCGGGTGCCCGGTCGATACACCCCAGCGTGCGGCTGGCGTCGCGAGCGCCTCGCCGTCGTCCGCCCACGGCCACGACAGCGCCCCGTGGAAGATGTCGCCTCCGACCATCCCCAGCGACGACTCGAGGTCGATGGTGGTCTTCGCCTCGATGCACGGGGTGCCGTCGGGGGCCTCGTAGACGCAGTCGGCGATCGGCTCGGCGAGCACCGAGTCGAGCGATGCCTGGGCGGCGCGCAGCAGCTCCGCGCGCGCGGCATCCGGGTCGCGCTCCGCGATCAGGCGGTGCGGCACCTGCAGTCCGAAGAGCGTGAGCGTCTGCGCGCCTGACGAACGCAGCTCGGGCCCGAGGATCGACGGGTCGGTGAGCGAGTGGCAGTAGATCTCGGCGGGAAGGGGATCCGGGATGCTGCCGCCCGTCGCCGCGGCGAACGCCCGGTCCAGCTGCGACAGCGACTCGTTGACGTGGAAGGTTCCCGCGAAGGCGGCCTCGCGGCGCGACGTCGGCATCGCGCAGCCGGGGAAGCCGGCGCAGCAGCATGTTGACCTTGACCTGGGCGCCCTCGGGCTCGGTGCTCCGGCGCTTCGGGCTCAGCGACCGCTTCGACGCCCTCGGGCCAGCGCTCGCCGGGGCTCGGACGCGCCACGCGAGCAGCCGGGCGAGGACGGCCGGACCGACCGCGCTCAGCACGAGGCGCCCGGCGACCGACGCCGCGCCGTCGATCGTCACGTCGCCGTCCGGGCTGATCGCGGTGACGTCCGAGCCGGTGCGGACGTCGGCTCCGGCATCCCGAGCCGCTCGTTCCAGCTCCGCCGTGACGTGACCCATGCCGCCCACGGGGACGTCCCAGTCGCCGGTCCCGCCGCCGATCACGTGATAGAGGAAGCACCGGTTCTGGCGCAGGCGTCTCGTCGTCGGAGTGCGAGAAGGTGCCGATGAGTCCGTCGGTCAGTGCGATGCCGCGTGCGAGATCGCTGCGCAGCGAGGAGCGCAGCAGCTCACCGAGCGGCCGGTCGACCAGCGCCCGACCACAGCGAGTCGTCGCCCAATCGGCCGCGCAGCTCGTGAGCGCGGGGGAGGGGGTCGGTCATCGTGGGGAAGATCGAACGCGCGAGCGGGGCGAGCCGGTCGTAGAAGGCGCCGAAGCGCGCGGCCTCGGCCGCGTCGCCCGTCGCGCGAAGGAAAGAGGCGGCGGTGGCAGCGGCATCCGCTGTGTCGATCAGAATGCCCGCGACGCGGGTCGTCAGGATCAGGCGTGTACGACGAGAATCGGCGCCGACGAAGCGAGATGCGCAGGCCGAGCTCGTCGATGATGCGCTGGGGGAGCAGGCTCACGAGGTAGGAGTACCGCGAGAGGCGGGCGTCGACACCCGCCCACGGCCGTTCCGACACGGCCGCTCCTCCGGCGTGAGCCAGCCGCTCGAGCACGACGACACTCTTGCCTGCGCGGGCGAGATAGGCGGCCGCGGCGAGGCCGTTGTGCCCGCCGCCGACGATGACGACGTCGTGGATCGCAGAGCCCATCCGCCCACGCTAGCCCTCGGGCGCGACAGGGCTGCGGCACGCGCCGCCCCGGTAGCGTGGGACCATGCCGCTTGCACAGGATCTGGGACTGCTCGCCCGCGAGATCGCACGAGAGGCGGGAGAGCTCGCACGCCGTCGCCGTTCGGAGGGCGTCTCGGTCGCCGCGACGAAGTCCGCCCTCGCCGACATCGTCACCGAGGCCGACCGCGAGGTGGAGTCCTTCATCCGGGGCCGTCTTGCCGCCGAGCGTCCCGATGACGGCTTCCTCGGCGAGGAGTCCGGCGCCGGCCGCGGCACGAGCGACATCACCTGGGTCGTCGACCCGATCGACGGCACGGTCAACTACGCGTACGGCATCCCGGCCTACGCCGTCAGCATCGCCGCGGTGGCCGGCGAGCTCGACCCGCAGCGATGGGAGGCCCTCGCCGGGGCCGTCTACAACCCGGTGACCGACGAGCTCTTCCACGCCACCCGCGGTGGCGGGGCGTGGCTCGGCGAGACGCGTCTGACCGTCAACGCCGAGCCGTCGCCGGCGGGAGCCCTCGTGGCGACCGGATTCGGCTACCGCCCCGAGACGCACGCGGGCGATCTGGCCCGGCTTTCGCGCGTGATGCCGATCGCTCGCGACATCCGCCGCATCGGTGCGGCATCCCTCGATCTGTCCTTCGTCGCGGCGGGACGACTCGACGCGTATTTCGAGCGCGGACTCGCTCCCTGGGACCACGCGGCCGGCGGCCTGCTGGTCGTCGAAGCCGGAGGAATGGTCGGCGGGACTGCCCGGCCGACGAGCACGGGCGCGTGCTCATCGTCGCGGCCGCGCCGGCACTTTTCGAGAAGGTGCTGGCTCTCGCGACGGACTGAGCGACGGATGCTTCGCCACGCGTCGCACGCAAATCGAAGCGTGACGATATATCGGCCGGGAGGCCCTGCTGCACATGGCATTCTCAGTCTCTGCCCGATAGTGTTTACCTGATCGTTACCATCGCCGCCCGAACGGCGAGGTGATTAGAGCCCCGCTGACCGTCCGTTGTTCCACCGAGCGACTCTGAGCCGAGAGCCCTGCGTTTTGCCGTTTGACGCCCCCATGGCTGAGCCTGCGCGCACGCGCAGAACCAGCCGATCCTCTGCTGTGCCCGCCGCTGACGCGCGCGAGACCGCGCTGAGTCGTCGCGATGCCCGCGTGCAGCGCGCGGTCACGGGTCCTCAGCAGACGATCTGGTCGCCGGGCACGCAGGCGGACGTCGCGCCTGCGGACGCCGACGCCACCTCGCTGCCGGACGTCGTCGTCGCTCAGGTCGCCGTCATCGCTGCGACGGTTGCGTCGTCCGATGCTGCCGCAGCACCCGCCGATTCCGCGGAGTCGACCGCGCCAGCGGCCGTCGCGGAAGCCCCGGCCGCCCCGATGACCCGCGCGAGCCGTCGCGCTCGCACGGGTCCACGCAGATCATCGGACAGACGCCGGACGCCGGCTCCGCAACCGCCGCCGCAGCTCCTGCGGACCCCGCAGCCGACGCCGAGCCTGCCTCGGCCGACTCTGGGCCGGTCGATCCGATCGTTCCCGCTGCCGCCCTCGCGTGGGCGGCGGCCGCCGCCGCAGCCGTCGCGCAGCCGCAGATCGTTCCGGTCGAGCCCGTCCTCGCGCCGGCTGAGCCGTTCGAGCTTCTCGAGCCCGTCGAGGCCGACGAGCCGCAGCCTGCCGATGCAACGGATGCCGAGTCCGCAGCGAACGCTGCCGGCGAGCCCGAGGCTGCGGCATCCGATGTCGACGAATTCGAGCTCGCCGCCCGCCTCTTCGCCTTCACCGGCGAGACGCCCGTGCAGTCCGCCGCTCCCGCCGCTCCCGAATCGCAGTCTGCGTCCGACGAGCCCGCCGAGGCGACCGCCGATGCGCCCACCGCAGCGGCGTCGCACGTCGCGCTCACCCGACGCGGCGTGCGCACTATCGGCCGCCAGATGAGCGCCGCCTCGTTCTCGGTCGGGGTGATGGGCATCGTCGGGCTCCTCGCGGTCGGCATGACCACGCCCGCAGCCGCTGTCGCTGCCGCGAACGGGACCGATGCGACTTCGCTCCTCGCGTCGGATGTCGTCGACTCCCACGGGCACGCAGAAGACATCCAGGCATGGGTCGCTCCCGGCGACCTGCAGAGCGCAGCCCTCGAGCGCGACGAGAACTACTCGAGCGTCTCGATGGGCGAGCTCGCCTCCGAAGAGGGCATCACCAACTACTCGAACTTCTTCATCAACGACCAGAACGCCGCCATCCAGTGGCCCTTCGCGGTCGGCGTGCCGATCACGTTCGGCTACGGGATGCGGTCCGGCCGCATGCACGAGGGTGCCGACTTCGTGCCCGGCCAGGGCGCCGAGATCCAGGCGATCGCCGACGGCACCGTCCGAATCGCGACGAGCAGCGGAGGCGCCTTCGGCGTGACGGTCGTCATCGACCACATCATCGACGGACAGCTCGTCTCGAGCCGCTACGCGCACATGCTCTACGGCTCGCTCAAGGTGTCGGTGGGTCAGCACGTCACGGTCGGCACGGTCCTCGGCAACACCGGCAACACGGGGCGCTCGTACGGCGCCCACACGCACTTCGAGATCCTGCAGGGCGGAACGACGGCGATCGACCCGATCACCTGGCTCCGTTCGTACGCAGGGCGCTACAGCCTCGATCACTGGTGATCCCGAAGGGGCTCCGACACGGCCTCGATTCAGCGGGATGCCTCCGCTCTGGTATTCTCTTCTAGTTGCCCGTTTGCGGGTTCAACGCCCCGATAGCTCAGTGGTAGAGCACTTCCATGGTAAGGAAGGGGTCGTCAGTTCAATCCTGACTCGGGGCTCGCAGCATCCACATCTGGACCACGGATGCCGTGCGGCAGGGTAGCTCAGTTGGTGAGAGCGCACGACTCATAATCGTGAGGTCGCGGGTTCAAGCCCCGCTCCTGCTACAGATAAACCCCAGGTGAACTGGGGTTTTTTTGTTGTCCGGTTAGCGAGCGCTAAGCGACACGCCGTGTGTGTGCCGGGTTTGTGCCCGTCGCGTGGAGACCAACTTCAACTGCGACCATCTGGCACTCGCGCTGGAGTAGGAGCTCGCCTGAGGGATCTCACGATTATGACTCTGATAATCGTGCGGTCCCAAACGACCGTGCGGTGGCTGCAGTCGGCGGGCCGAGGGTCAAATCCCTCCGTCTCCGCTCCGTGATGTCTCGGGACATCGTGAACGGCTGAACCTGGCATCGAGGTCGCGGCAGAGTGCGGACTCACCTCCCTCGTGGTCACGTACCGGAATGACGGTGAAGGGCCCCTCAACGACCGACTTAGGGGCGGCACGACGACAGCTCACCCAGCCGGCGGGAGCACTCGTTCGACAGCTCGGCGGTCGCCTTGGATGGTGACTCCGAGGGTGGTTGCGACCGGGAGCGGGATAACGCCTTGAAGGAGGCCGGCGAGGACAGCTCCTGGCCCGTCGATCGAGGCGTCGGGCAACGCGCGTGCGTCGCACTGTGTGATGCTGACTTCGCCGGACGCGACGGCGAGGTCGAAGCCGTCGGCGGCAGTGCCGAAGCGGATGATGGCATTCGGTGCGGCCGGATTGCCGTCTTGCGTCAAGTAGCGGGCCGGCATGCTGAGCCAGTGCATCTGGAAAGTGGCGTCCACCGGCGCGTTCGCCACGGTCGGCGCACCCCACTTGAGCAGCTCCCGCACGACACCCTCGAGCTGCGCCCCCCGACTGGTGAGGGCATACAAGGTTCCGGCCGCGGGCGGCGTAGCCGCTTCACGGCGCACCACTCCATTGCTTTCCAGGTCTCTGAGGCGTTGCGCCAACAAGTTGGGAGCAATCCCCGGCAGCCCGCGCTGCAGATCGGTGAATCTCAGTAGCCGGGTGATCAGCAGTTCGCGGACGACCAGGAGATTCCAGCGGTCTCCCACGATGTCCAGCGCGCTGGCCACCGCGCACAGCTGCCCATAGGATTTCATCCACAAAACCTCTGCTTGACTTTTTAAAGTGATCACTGCAAATTTGATAGTAACTCATCCGAAGGAGCTTCAGATGTCCGACACGGTCACACTCTCCGCCCCCTCTGTCCTGCGGGACTACTACCGCGTACTCACCGCCGGTCCTGAAGCATTCGGAGATGGCGCAACGCTCCGGGTGCTGTTGTCCGACCATCTCGACTTCACGGGGTCGCTGGCCGGCCACATCCCCGACGCAACAGACCGCTTTCTCATCGGCGTCGCAGGCTTCATCGCAACAGTCCGCGAGATCACTGTCATCTCCGAGGTACACGATGAGGACAAGTCAGCCGTCCTGTACGACGCGGACCTGCCCGGTGGAACCGTCCGATTCGCGGAATTCTTCACCTTCGAGGGGGGTGTCATCGAGTCTCTGACTCTCCACTACGACGGCTCGGACTATCTCGCCAAGGGCGGTCGATAGCCCAGCCAACAGAGCTGGGTTCGAATGACCCTCTCGGAGATCATGACGCATCGATTTCGTCAGGTTCGAGATGTGAACCAGCTACCTCTCCGTGTCGCTCCGCTGAGGAGCCATCGCCGGAACGGCGGCGGCGACCAGTAATCGCGGGAGGGCGTCCTTGAGCCACGCTCCGAGGTGCTCGACCGTCCATCCGCGGTCGACCGTGAAAGCGAGGAACGACTGCGGCGACAGCATGGTGCCGAGGATGTCCGCCGCTTCCTGCACGCTCAGCCCCGCTCGCAAGGACCCGTGATCCGCGAGCGCCTGCACCATCCGCACACATCCGTCGAGGCGCAGTGCCTCGCTCCGCACCCACCAATCGGCGATGTAAGGATCGGACGCGTACGCGGATCGACCGGCGTCACCGATCGCGGAAGTGCGCTGATACACCGGCAGCGCCGCGTCCACCCAGAGCGCGAGCGCCTTGTCGCCGGCGGGCTCGGCCAAGGCGCGCCGGAATCCCTCAGTCTCATCTGGGCGCCCGATCTCACCGTCTCGGTCGCGGCCCAGGACGGCATTGCCGACCACCTCCTCCAGAAGTCCGCTCTTCGTACGGAACCCGAGATAGACGGTCTGCACGGCGACACCGGCTCGTTCGGCGATCGCAGCCATCGTCGTGTCGTGATAGCCGCGCTCGGTGAACTCGGCGTGCGCAGCATCCATGATCCGCCAGCGGGTCTCGAGGGCCTTCTGTCGTCGAGCATCACGGTGAGCAGCCGCAGCGCCCGGGGTCCTGGTGCTGGGCGAGGTGCGTTCGGGAGGGGCGTCGCTCACGTTCGACAGTCTACTAGACAATGTCACTAGTGGAGGACTACAGTGACCAACTACAGGGAAATTCCTGCCGTAGAGGTCAGGAGACCAACATGCGGATTCTCATCGCCACCGTCCCGGCAGCAGGTCATTTCAACCCGCTGACTGGGCCAGCCGTTCGCCTCGCCGAACTCGGCCATGACGTCCGGTGGTATGCCGGTCCCGAATACGCGAAGCGGGTAGAGCGGCTCGGGCTCGAGGTGATGCCATACGACGAGGCCGTCGAGGTCACCGCAGACAATGTCAACGCGCTCTTCCCGGAGCGACAGAAGCTCAAGGGTCCGAAGGCGATCGAATTCGACGGGGATGTATTCTTCGCGAGGCCGGTCCACGCGCAGTTCCGCGACATCCGCGACGCGCGGGCCAGGTTCCCTTTCGACGCTGTCTTGATCGATGCTGCCTTCTACGCGGGCTACATCGTCGCCAAGCGTCTTGATGTGCCGGTGTTCGTGATCGGATCGATCGCCGCGCCGACCTTGCGGGGACACAACGCGGTGACGCCTTTCTTCGGGTTGCGGCCCCCGCGCAGCTTCATCGGCCGCATCGTCAACCGCGTCGCCCGCGCGATGGTCGTCTCGAGCGCTCGGAAAGGTGTCGAGACCTTCAACCGATACCTGGTCGAAGAAGGTCTCCCGCCCGTGACGGTTGAGGACTACTTCGACTGCACGCAGCAGCCCGATGTGGCCCAGCGCGTCTTCAACATAGGACTCCCCGGGCTCGACTTCCCCGATGCGTACATCCCGCCGAACGCCGAGTGGGTGGGCGCTCTGCTTCCACACCGGGCGGCGGCTAGCTCAACGCTCGACCCGCGCATCCTGGAGCAATCGGGACGAGTCGTCGTGGTGTCGCAGGGAACCGTCGACAATCACGACCACCGAAAGCTCATCATCCCGGCGATTGAGGCATTCGGGGGCGGTGACCGACTTCTCGTAGTCGCAACGGGCGGGGTCGGCACCGAGGAGCTCCGATCCCGGTACTCATATCGCAACGTCCTCATCGAGGACTTCGTCGACTTCGACCTGCTGTTCCCCCACACGCGGCTCTATGTCACGAACGGAGGCCTCGGTGGCGTGCTGCTCGCGCTCAGCCACGGAGTTCCACTGCTGACGGCCGGAACGCGCGAAGGCAAGGGCGACATCAACGCCCGCCTCGCGTATCGCGGACTCGCGGTGGACTTACGCACCGAGACCCCAACCCCTCGCGCCCTGGCCCGCGCCGCCGAACGCGTGCTGAACGACCAAGACATGAAGGCTCGGGTCGCGGCGGTGGCAAGCGCCCTGGCTACTTACGACTCGGTCGGCATGATCGAGCGCGCGATGCTCAACAGCCTTCAGGCGACCGATTCGCAACGTGACGGTTAGTCCGTCTCATCCAGGAGGCCCCGTAGGCGCACCATCAATCCGAGACTCCTCGGACACCCCAAGGTTGACGCACCGAACGGCAGACCGCGAGGGCATCGCATGAGAGAGGTCGACATGAACACAAATCGCATCGCCCGCATCGGAGGTTGGACAGCCGTGGCCGCCGGCATCCTGGGGGCCGCTGCGGGGATCACCCTGCTCGCCGTGCCGCCGCAGGTCACGCCCGATGTCTTCAGCTACCCATTCACCAGCGGCGGCTTCGCAGCCATCCAAAGCGCCTTCTTCATCCACCATCTGGCCATGGCGTTCGCGCTCGCGGCGTTCTGGCGAGCAGGATTGGCGGGCGCTGGCAGGTTCGCGACCTTGGCCGCCTGGGCGAGCGTGGGTGTGATGCTGCTTCTGGCTGTTCAGGAGCTCGTCGCCATCCTCGCGGCCGATGCCCCGCACCCGTCGCCGACGACGGACACCATCGAGGGTGCATACGGAATGATCTCGCTCGCGCTCGGCCTGACACTCGTGCTCTATGGCATCGCCGCAGCGCGGGCCCGCGTGCTCACGGGCGCAGGGCGATGGACGCTGACGATCGTCGGCGCGTATCTGTTCGTTCCCCTGACACCGGCGATCTTCGCTGGATTCGTCGCGGGACGGATCGCGATCACGGTCTGGCTGCTGCTGTTCGCCTGGTGGGGCCTCACTATGATCCGGTGGGCGGATGCCGCCGCCCGGCGCTCAACGCCTGTGGTCGATGTACGACGCACCGCCGTCGCATCGGACTCGGTCGGAGGCGCATCATGATGGAGCCGACCATGGTCGGTGGTGGGGAGCGGTTCCCCCAAGGGTGCTCCAAGCGCTCCAAGCGCTCCGAGCGCGCCAGACGCACGCGGTGGTCGGTCGGTGAGCGTCGTGCTGTGGCGAATCGGCTGGGGAGCGCTGCTCTTCTTCACCGTAGCGTTCGCGCTCAATCACCTCGCCGGCGTGCTTTACATCGCCTCGTCCACCGACGAGCAGCAATTGTTCGAGCTTTTCGGCATGCTCCACCTGCTCGCACTCGTCATACTCCTCATCCCGTATCGCCGACGTGAGTGGTGGGCGTGGCTCGCGATGTGGCTCGCGATCGTGCCGGTCGCTCTCGTGCTCGTGTTCGTACCGGGCGTCCTCGGAGCGGTCTATTTCGGTTCAGCTGCGGTAATGTCCGTCGCGCAGTTCCTCGCTTTGCCGGACTTCCGCCGCGTCGCATCCCCTCACCGCGCCGGATAGAAACCGAGGGCGTCGACCGGCCCTTGCAGGTGGTGGCGTTGCGGCTGACCAGAGGGGCGGGCACCTTTCATGCATGCGTCGCGCGCAGGAAGGCGAGTACTGCGAGCACCCGTCGGTCCGATCGCTCCTCCGATTCGACGAGCAGCTCGAGCCGAAGGAAGATCTGCCTGACGTGCGACTCTACAGTTCGGACCGTGATCGCCAGGCGCTGTGCGATCGTCGCATTCGTGTGCCCTTCCGCGACGAGAGAGAGAACCTCCAGCTCGCGCGGACTGAGGCCGCTGAGCGCAGCGCCGGGCCGCCCACGATCGACGAGTGCCTCTACGACCGCTTGATCGATGACGCATTCACCCTTCGCAACGCGTTCGAGGGCGTCGACGAGCGCGGTCCCTGACTTCGGACGATCTGTCGCACCACTGACACTCACGCTGGAGCCGCAGCGTACTGCGGGAGGGTGTCGGGACGCCCTGGGTCAGGACCTCGAGAACAGCAGCAGGTCGGGAAGGCTCGTCGCGAAGTAGTCGATCTCACCGTCGGTCCGGCGGGCGATCGGCGCGTCGTAGAGCGGCCGGCCCTCGCCGAGGCTCAGCGGAGGCTCGGCGATCGGCAGTCCGAGCGCGGCCCGCGCGCGATCCCACGCGCCGAGGACGCGACCCTCACCGCCTTCCCAGGGCTGGAAGCTCCGGCCTTCGATGAGCGCGAGCGCGGCAGCCGGCTTGCCGGTTCTCACCAGCAGCTCTGCGTACTCCACCACCAGATCGTCTCGCTCGGCCACGACCTCGAACCGCTGATCGAGCCGCTCGAGGCGCTGCGCATCGGTCTCGCCCAGGCGTGCCGCGAGCTGATCGCGCTCGAAGAGCAGGCGCGCATTGGCGGGGTCGAGCTGGATCGCCTGCTCGTAGTACTCGACGGCGAGCGCGTCATCGTGAGCGACGTTGTAGCTGGCGAGACCGGCATTGCGGAGCAGGAGCGGGTCGGCGCCACCAGCACCGATCGCGGTCTCCCACAGAGCGAGGGCATCGGCACGTCGACCGACATCGAAGAGCAGCATCCCGAGGAGCGAGGCCGCGACGGGATCGTTCTCAGCGTGCACGGCCGCGAGCAGCGCATCGTGATCGTCGAGTCCGGCGGGAAAGCACCACCTGCGGTCGACCGACCGGGCGGTGGCGCGCGCAGCCGCGGCATGCGCTGCGCGACCCGATCGATCCAGGATCGCGGCGCGATGGTAGTGCGCGACGGGGGCGACGTTCCCCGATCCGCTCGCTCCCATCGCCGCTGCCGCTTCGAGCACGCCGAGGGCCAGGTCGTCCTCGCCGGACTGTGCGAGTTCGAGGGCGATGTCCAGCACCAGATGACCGTCGGAGGGCAGTGCTCCGGACTCGAGGAAGCGGAGCGTGGGGTTGAGGTGCTCCTCCGACAGCAGGCGCGACAACGCCGCGTCTGCCTCCGCCAGCCGCCCCAGGCGGCGAAGCAGCACCACCCGCAGGGGTCCGCGGCGACGGTCGTCGGCCGCGACCGCGTCGAGCTCGTCGAGATCATGAAGCGCGTTCTCGTGGCGGCCCTCGCGGGCGTATTGGCGCGCCATCTCGAGCCCCGCCGGCGCGACGAAGGTGGCGTCCCACGCCGCCTTCGCGAACGCGGCGCGGGAGGAGCGCGCATCTCCGCGCCTCGACTCGATCAGCCCGAGCAGGTAGAGCGTCTCGGCGTGCCGCGGGTTGCCATTGCGGCCCGTGACCCGTGCGAGGGCCCGCTCCGCATACCCGCGCGCCGTGTCGTACTCGCCTGCCCGGAACGCCAGCTCGGCCAAAGCGGTCAGAACCCGTGAATCGGAGGGGTCGCGACGGATGGCCTCGGTCCAGTACTCCAGCGGCGAGCGGCTCGGGTGGCGGTACTGCACGAGGTGCTGGCCGATGTAAAAGAGCTCATCCACGCTCGCCACCTCGGCGGGCGCGGGCGGCGCAGTCGCGGTCCGCGGTTCGGACGCCTCGTCGACCTCGACGGGAGCCTGCCACTCGACGAGGGCAGTCCCGTTCGCGCTCACGAGCTCCACGATCATCCCTGCCTCGTAGGGGACCGGCAACTGGACGTGCCACGGTGCCCCGGGAACCAGATCGGCAGACCGCTCAACGAGCTGAGCACGGGTCGGGCTCAGCACGCGCAGCCGGGCTGCGGGCTGCGGTGAGGTGACCGCGACAGCCGCGGAGAACTCCGAGCCCCGCTCGACATGGATCGCGGCATCCGGTGTCGCCTCGTGCGCGACGCCGATAGCGGGGATCGGGTACCAGTACTGGCTGAATCGCTTGGACTCCCCGGGCGCGAGCCACGAGAAGTCCGGCTGGTTGTCGGTGTAGACGCCGGCCATCAACTCCACGTACGGGCCGTCGGAATCGGTCAGCAGCCGATCCCATGCCTGTCCGAAGGGCGCGTCGCCCCAGGTCCACTGCTTCTTTCCGGGCGCCACTCGTCGGTCCGCCCAGTGCACGAATCCCGCGCCGACGGCGTGGTCGAAGCCGCCGAAGAACTCGTGATCGGTGTCGACCACCATGTAAGAGGTCGGCACCGGAATGTTGCGGTAGTAGTCCAGCCGATCGGCGCCGGGCGTTTCGCGAGCGCGCTCCGGATAGTCGACGCCGTAATAGGGACGATCCGCCTGGGGGAACCCGGTGATCGCGCGCCGCGCGTGATCGGCGACGAATCGGACATCCTCGGGGAAGAACGACTGGTAATCGTCGTGCACTCGGACGGCGACGTTCGCCCACCAGAGGAAGGTCTGGGGGAGGCTCGTGCGGTTGTGCAGGCGAACGTCCAGTCGGATGGTCGAGCTGTCCGGTCGCAGGTGGATGCCGTGGGTGCCGCGCATGCGAGCGAAGGGGTCGTGGTCGCTGCACCACACCGTCACGCTGCCGTCGTCGTGGGTCTCGATCGTTGACTCGACTGGGAGGAAGGTGGCTGGACGATGATGCTGCGGCCAGTTGAATTCGACGCCACCGCTCATCCACGGTCCCGCCAATCCGACGAGCGCGGGCTTGATGACGTTGTTGCGATAGAAGAAGTCGTAGTCCGTCGTCTTGTCATACGCGACATGGATCCGGCCGCCCAGCTCCGGGAGGATCATGACGCGGATGTACTGGTTCTCGATGTGGATCGCGTTCCACCGCCGCTTGGTGGGGACCGAGTCGATGCGCTCGGTGAAGGGCAGCGGGTACACCCGCCCACTCGAGCCCTGGTACACCCGCTGATCGAGGTACAGCGGAAAGGTCGACGGATCACTCGGCTCGTAGGTCGGGATCTCTACCGGCTCGTACCAGGCGATGGCGTTCCCGGCCTTGAGCGAAGCGCGCAGCTCGGCCGGCGCCTCTGGCAGGACGAACGGGAGCGTCGCTTCGGTGGCTGCCGGTGGTGCGGTGGGTTCGACGGTCATCGGATCCTCGGGTTCAACACGACGTGGCCAACGCAGATGCGCGGCAGTGAGCACATATGAACGACGCTACGTCGCCGCATCCCTCCCGAAACAGGACGATCGGCGCACCCCAGATGGACGAACCGCTGATCGTCGGATCGAGTTAGCCTGTCGCCGTGTATGTTCACGAAGGGTTTCTCGGTCAGCGCTTGCGGGTGCTGCCGCGCCCTGTCGTCAAGGCCGCGCAGAATCATCCGATCGTTCGTCGCTTTCTGGTGACGGATGCCGGTTACTTTCCGCACGCGGCGATGCACGGCCGCGCGCGTGCGCACGGTGCTCGAGAATCCGTCGTCATGGTCTGCACGGATGGCGCCGGATGGGTCGAGGTGGACGGGCAGAATCCGGAGCGGGTGGAAAGCGGCGATGCGGTCGTACTCGCCCCCAGAATCAGACACCGCTACCAGGCCGACCGGCAGAACCCCTGGACGATCTGGTGGGCGCATGTCATCGGCGAGGATGCGGATGACTTCGTCGCGGCCATCGTGAAGGACGGCGCAGGCTCGGTCGTGCGACTTCTCGATGTCTACTCCGCGGTCCAGTCGCTTGAAGAAGCGGTCGGTGCGCTCGAGGAGGACGAGACTATGCCGATGCTCGTGATCGCGGCGGGTGCGGCATGGCGTGTCCTCGCCCAGATCACCGCGAGTCGCATGCAGGGAGCGGGGCCGGCCAATGACCGTATCCGTCAGGTGCAGGAGTATCTGCGCAACAATCTCGACACGACGTTTTCCGTGCCCGAGCTCGCCGCGATGGCGGGTCTGAGCACATCCCATTTCTCGGCGCTCTTCCGCGCGTCTGCAGCGACCTCGGTGATGGAGTACCTGAAACGGCTGCGAAGCGCCCGCGCGCGTGAGCTTCTCCTCACCACAGAGCTCCCGGTCGCGCAGGTCGCCAATGCTGTCGGATACGAGGACGCCCTTTACTTCTCGCGCCAGTTCCGCGCTGTCAACGGGGTGAGCCCGACCCAGTTCCGTCGGCAGGCGGACTTCGAGTCGCTGGCTCCGCTGTAAGCCCTCGTAGCGTCGGCGCACCCGCGGTTGCGGCACCGGGTCTGTGAGTCAGCGACCCGGCCGGCGCCGACCGTCGGCCGTGACGTCGGCCGAGTCGCTCTCCACCGCGATGGTGATCACGCCGGGCTATGTCAACCCCAGCTCCGCTCGGACCGGGCGCGCGACGATAGAAGCGGGGAGGGGTTCCATGCGTAGCGAAGGCGAAGACGGACCGCGCACCGCCAAGGCTTCGGTGTCACTGACGGACGGCACCGCAAGCCTCGAAGAGGCGAGCGGCATGTTAGCGCGAAGCCAACTCGAGCGGCCGGGAGCCAGTCGCTTCTCTCGCACAGCGCTTGTCCCGGGGGCTCTTGTGCTTGGTCTGCTCCTGGTGGCTGGCACAGGTCTCCTGGCCGCGTTGAGTCAGCAGCCGTTCGGCTCCTACAGCCGTGACCTCAAGGCACTGTCCGCCGAAGCCGGCGCCGTGCTGCCGCTGCTGGCCGGAGGGCTGGCGCTGCTGAACGTGATGGTGTGGGCCTCAACCGCCTCCATGGCTGTGATGGCCGCAGTGCTATGGCCCCCGAGGTGTAGGTGGCTGCTCGGATTCGGGCTTCTCAACATCCTTCTCGCACTCGACGATGCTCTGCTCCTCCACGACGAAGTCGGACCCGCGCTCGGCTTGCCTGAGCAGGGCTTCGACCTCCTTTACGCCGCTATGGGGGTGCTGCTCTTATTGCGCGCTTTCCCGCCGGCTGTCAACGCGCGGCCGGAGGACCGCCTGTCTCGATTCCGCGTGCAGAACCTGTCATCAGGTGGCCGGGCTTACATCCTGGGCCTCCTCCTTCTCGGCGTGTCCGTGGTCGTCGATCAAACTGCGCACGGGCAGCCGGTATGGGAGGACGCCTCCAAACTCCTCGGCGCCCTGGTCTGGCTGACCGTCCCGCTTCTGGAGCTTCCGTCGAACGTGCTGTCGGGTAGTCGAATTTCAGAAGAGCGACAGCTGCGTTGAGACGACGACCTCAGGCGATCAGTTCGGGTTGAGCCCCGGATTTCCACGGGGGGAGCCGCCACGGCTCCGCATCAGGCCGAGGGAAACAACCTGAACAGCAACTGATGTACGCCACGGATACCGGGGTTCACCCCGGAGCGCGATGCGATCGCATCCCCCCTGGTCTGCGCCTTCGGCGGTGGCCCGCCACGACGAACACCTAGCAGCGAATTCAAGATATTGGCCTAGCGTGCAATATGTGGGAAATGAGGTTCAAGGGTGAATCAACTCCGCAGTGCCGAGTGGTACGAGGGCAGTGACCGCAATGCCTATATCCACCGAGCATGGATGCGCCGCGGCAATCCTGGTGACTCGCTCGACGGAACCAAGCCGCAGATCGCGATCGCGAACACTGCGTCTGACCTGACTCCGTGCAACATGCACCTCAACGAGGTCGCCGAGAGCGTGAAGCATGGCGTCTGGGCTGCCGGCGGAGTTCCGTACAACCTCCCCGTCGTCTCGCTTGGCGAGACGCAGGTGAAGCCCACCGCGATGCTCTGGCGCAACATGGCCGCGATGGCCATGGAGGAGATGTTCCGCGCCAACCCCATCGACGGCATCGTGCTGCTCGGCGGCTGTGACAAGACGATCCCCGCGCTGCTGATGGCAGCGGCATCCGTCGACATCCCGGCGGTGGTGGTTCCCGGCGGCCCGATGCTCACAGGGCACTTCCGCGGTCAGGCGCTGGGCTGCGGCACCGACGTGTGGCGGCTGAGCGAGGAGGCCCGCGCCGGAACGATCTCGGGCGCGCAGTTCATCGCGTCGGAGCAGTCGATGATCCGCGGCAAGGGCCACTGCAACACGATGGGAACCGCGTCGACGATGGCGGTCGTGGCCGAGGCGCTCGGCATGACGATCCCCGGCTTCGCAGGCACGCCCGCCGCGGACGCCCGGCTGCTCTCGCTCTCGCACGACACCGGCCGGCTCATCGTTGACATGATTGCGGCGGATCGGAAGCCCAGCGACATCATGACGAAGGATGCCTTCCTCAACGCGATCGTCGCGGTCGCCGCCGTCGGCGGATCGACGAACTCCGTCGTGCACCTCCTCGCCATCGCCGGAAGGCTCGGCCTCGACCTCACTCTGGGGGACTTCGACGCCGCCGGCGCCGGAGTGCCGGTGATGGCCAACCTGCAGCCGAGCGGCGAGTTCCTGATGGACGACCTGTACCGGGCAGGGGGAGTGCTCGCGCTCCTCACCCAGATCAAGGACCTGCTCCACCCGGAGCCGATCACCGTCACCGGCAAACCGCTCGTCGACTATCTGACGTCCGACCGGCAGGTGTACGACGACTCGGTGATCTTCCCGCGTGACGCTCCGCTGATGGCGGATGCCGGAATCGCGGTACTGCGCGGCAACCTCGCTCCGCGTGGCGCCATCATCAAGCCGTCCGCAGCCACGGCTGAGCTGCTGCAGCACGTCGGACCGGCAGTGGTGTTCGATTCGATCGAGGACATGCGTGCCCGCATCGACGATCCCGACCTGGACGTGACCGCCGACTCTGTGCTCGTCCTGCGCGGGTGCGGGCCACGCGGCTACCCGGGCATGCCGGAGGTCGGGAATATGCCGCTGCCTCGCAAGCTCCTGGAGGCGGGCGTTCGGGACATGGTTCGCATCAGCGACGCGCGCATGAGCGGCACCGCGTACGGCACCGTCGTCTTGCACACCGCCCCCGAGGCCGCGGCGGGTGGACCGCTGGCTCTCATCCGCACCGGCGACATGGTCACACTGGACGTCGAGAATCGCATCCTGAGCTTCGACGTGACCGAAGAAGAGCTCCAGACGCGCAGCCGCACCCCCGCGAGCGAGGCTGCGTATGCAGCGCCCGTACGTGGCTGGGCGAAGCTCTACGTCGACCACGTCATGCAAGCCGACACCGGCGCCGACCTCGACTTCCTCGTCGGATCCAGCGGCGCCGCAATCAGCCGAGAGTCCCACTGACATCGCATCGCGAGCGGACTGTACTCGACAGAATCTCAAGGAGTTCCCCATGAAGCGCGTGCGTTGATCGCCTGGCTCACCTCGGACGAATGCAGCTTCTCGACCGGTGCCGTGTACGACATCAGCGGCGGTCGCGCGACCTGTGAGGCGGCCTCCCTACTGGGGTCGCCCCGGATGAGAGCATCCAAGCGATCGTCATCTCATCGGCAGTTGCCAAGAAGTCCCGCTCCCGTAGGGTGAGTGGCTGAGGAGGGGCATGGGGTACTTCGATCTGGCGGGCCGGCGAGCTCTCGTCACAGGCGCCAACCGCGGTCTCGGTCGCGCGATCGCATCCGCGCTGGCTGATGCCGGCGCTCACGTCGTTCTGGGCGTGCGCAATCCGGAGAGCGCGGAACAACCATTGGAGGCGATTCGCGCCGAAGGCGGTTCAGCATCATCGATTGCCCTTGATGTCACGCGGCTCGACGAGGCTCGCGCCGCGATCGACTCCGCATCGCGAGATGGCGCATTCGACATCCTCGTGAACAACGCCGGGGGTGGGATCATCGGGTCGGCGATAGACGTCACCGAGGCGGATTTCGATGCGGTCTGGTCGCTCAACGTGCGTTCGGCGCTGTTCCTCTCACAACATGTCGCGCGCTCCATGCCGTCCGGGAGCGCGATCGTCAATGTCGCCTCGCAGGCAGGCATCGTCGCGCTGCCGGGAGAATCTTCGTACTGCATCGCGAAGGCAGCGATGCTGCACATGACTCGCTGCCATGCAATCGAGTGGGGTGAGCGAGGCATCCGCGTCAATGCTGTCGCCCCCACCTTCATCGAGACGGACGGCACCGCCGACGCGTTGTCAGATCCAGCTTTCCGCGCCGACGTCATCGACCGGATCGCGGCGTTGCATCGGGTGGGCGTGCCGAGTGAGGTGGCGGGGGCCGTGCTGTTCCTCTGCTCTCCGGCGGCTTCGCTCATCACCGGCCAGACGCTTGTCGTCGACGGCGGATGGACCATTCGCTGAAGACCAACGATTCGGCACCGCGCGGGTAGCAACCATCGACAGCGGCTGGAAAGACGTCGCAGACGACACCCTCGATCGGCTCAACTCCCGACGGCTCGAAGAGACACCGACACTGAGCACGCTCCGGTAGCGGCCCAGCTTCGCGTGAAGGCGTCCGGCCGAATATCTCCCGCCCGACCACGGCTCTGAGCAGGAGACGGGAGAGCGCCCGCTAGCCTGGGTCGGTGAACCGCCTCCCGGCCGCACGACACATCGCGCGCACACCTGAGGGTGAGCCCATCGCCTATCGGAGCTTCGGGGCGGGGGAGCCGGTCGTGCTGGTGCACGGGACAGCCCTGTCCCAGGTTGTATGGCGCGTCCTTGGCTACGTCGACGCCTTGGTGCCGGATCACCGGGTCATCACCATTGACCTCCGCGGCCACGGCCAGAGCACCAAGCCCGCCACCGCCGACCGGTACTCGCTCGAGCGCCTGGCCGGGGATGTCCTTGCGGTCCTCGACGATGCCGGAATTCCGTCGGCTCACTACGTCGGCTACTCGCTCGGCGGCCTCATCGGCTTCTCGCTGGTCGACCGCCTGCCAGAGCGGATCCGCTCGTTCACTGCGCTCGCCGGCACCTTCCGACCTGCCGATGAGAGTGCGGAAAGCGTCTTCTCCCCGGAACCGGCAGGAGTCATCGCGGCCGGCGGGATGGACGCCTTCGTCGAACAATGGGCACGGGCGAGGGGCGAGTCCGTCGACGCCGAGACTTCGCGGGCGCTGCGCCGCAATGACCCGCAGGCAATGATCGCGTTGCTGACGGCCATCGGGGCAGAAAAGCCCATGGACACCGAGCGACTCGCTGCGCTGCGAACCCCGTCGCTTCTCATCGTCGGCGATGCAGACACCGCCTGCTCTGAGCCGACGCGCGAGGCTGCGATGCGGATGCCTGACGCGCGCCTGGTCGTCCTCGCCGGTGAGGACCATGCCTCGATCCTGGGGGCGAGCACTCAGGTCATCGCCGAGATTCGGCGATTCCTGCGCGCGCAGCGAAGTCAGCCGGAGTTGACCTGAAGGCAGAAAGGATCAACACCGGCATCGGCTTCGGGCCAGATGGCGACGTCTCAGGCGGCGCTGTCGATGTGGTTGAGACGCGTGGAGACGTCGAGGAGAGCTTGCGCCTGCTCGACGAACTTCTGCCCCTTCTGCTTCACGCTCGCTGGCCCCCGCGCCGCGCGGCGAGGTACTCTGCCGGCATCCCGGGTCCGATCTGCACCTTCGCCTCGGCGGTGTCGATCACTCCGCATTCATCGCACACCACCCGCGCACGTACTGGCTGGCCGCACGATCTGTGTTGATACAGGATCGGCGGCTCGCCGGGCGCTGCCCATTCGTCTCCCCATTCCGTCAAGGCGATCAGCGCGGTGGCGAGCGCCTGCCCCTTGGGGGTGAGCACGTAGTCGGCCGAACCCTCGCGGTGCATGATGCCGCTGTTGACGAAGGCATCCAGCCGTGCGGCCAGCACGTTCGTTGCGATGCCGAGATTGTGCTGGAAGTCGCCGAACCGCGTGACCCGAGCGAACAGGGCGTCTCGGATGATCAGCAGGCTCCACCGCTCGCCGACGAGTTCGAGGGATCGCGCGATCGAGCACACCTGCGTGTCGTACGTCTTGCCCAGCATGGACTCGACATTAGCACTTGCGTGATGCAAGTAAGCGGACTAGCGTCGCAGGAGAACAAGGGAGTCACACGATGAGCGCCGACTACACCGCGACCATCACGGTCGACAGAACGCCAGCCGAGGTCTACGACGCGATCAACGACGTCGCCGGGTGGTGGGGCCGCATCACGGGCACCACAACGGCCGAGGGCGACGAGTTCGTCTATGTCGTGCCGGGCCTGCACTACAGCGGGTTCCGGGTCACCGAGCTCGAACCGGGTCGCCGCATCGCGTGGATCGTCACGGGCAGCTACCTCAGCTTCGTCGATGACAAGCAGGAGTGGAACGGCACGACCGTCCGGTTCGACATCATCCCGTCCGACGCGGGCACAAAGGTGACGTTCACTCACGAAGGGCTCAGGCCCGACGTCGAATGCTATGGCGCGTGCTCGAACGCGTGGGCGACGTACATCCGGGGCAGCCTGGCTGCCTTTCTCGAGACCGGAGTCGGGAAGCCGAACTTCTTCGAGGGCGACGAAGCGCTCGAAGCGGCTGAGCATGCGACCCTCCGCCACCGCGTCGAGAGCGCCGGAGCCGTTCTCAACGCCGGTTGACCACCTCGAAGGGCACACCATGGGACGAGTGATCGTCGTGCAGTACATCACGCTGGACGGCGTCGTCGAGGACCCCGATGGCAATGACGGCACAGCAGCCGGCGGCTGGGCGATGCGGTATGGGCCCGAGGGGATCGCCGGCGACAAGTTCCGCCTCGGAAGCATCATGCAGACGGGCGTGCTGCTGTTCGGCCGGCGCACCTGGGATCACTTCAGCGAGCTCTGGCCACCCCGCGACTCACCGTTCGCGTTGCAGATGAATGACGCGCAGAAGGCCGTCGCAACTCACCGCGATCTGCCTGACGGCGTCTGGACGAATTCGCGGCCTGTCTCCGGTCCCCTCGAAGAGTGGGTCGGCACGACGACACAGGAGCACGACATCGTCGTGATCGGCAGCCAGTCCGTCATCGCGCAGCTGCGCGACGCGAACCTCATCGACGAGTACCGCCTCATCACCTTCCCCGTCGCGCTCGGCCAGGGCAAGAAGCTGTTTCCGGATGCCGCGCACCTCGAGCTCGTGTCGTCCGAGGTCGTCGGACCGGGCAGCCTCTCCACCTACCGCGTCACGTAGGGGCTCGAACCTCGGGAGCGCGACCGCCGGCGTCAGGCAGAGTCGCCCACGAGGACCGCGGCGGCCTCGGTTGCAGCATCCGGCTCACGCTCGTCGAGCCGCGAGAGAGAGCGCCGACCGAACAGGATGACGACGGTCGCGATGACGACGGATGCCGCAGCGAACAGATACGGGACGGTCGGGCCATACAGGTGCCAGAGCAGGGCCGCCAGCGGCGGGGCTGCCGCGCCCCCGAGGAAGCGGACCGCTGAGTATGACGACGAGGCGACAGCGCGGGGCAGATCGGTCGCCTCCATGACGGACTCCGTGAGCACCGTGTTGATGACGCCGAGCAGGAGTCCGCCCACGACGATGCACGCGACGAGGGCGGGCTGGCTGGCGACGAGAAGACCGGCGGCCACCAGATCCAGAGCGAGGAGCGGCAGGACGATGAGCAGGACGGTGGTGCGTGGCATCCGTCTCGTCAGAACGGGGGCCACCCACACACTCGTGATCGCGAGCGCCAGGCCCCAGCCGAAGAACGTCAGTCCGATGCCGAGCGCGCCGAAGCCGAGGGGGAACGGCGAGAACGCCAGGAGGACGAAGAAGCCGATGTTGTAGAAGAGCGCCGCGATGGCGAGCTTGGCGAGCGCGGGCTCGCGGAGCGCCTTGATCGGCGCCGACAGCGGGATGGGGACGCGCTTTTCGCCCGGACCGCGCAGGAGCACCGCGATCGCGATGAAAGCGATCGCCATGAGCACGGCCACACCGAAGAAGGGTCCGCGCCAGCTGACCGAGCCGAGGAGTCCTCCCAAGAGGGGGCCGATCGCGATGCCGAGACCGAGGGCGGCCTCGTAGAGGATGATGGCCGCGCCGCTGCCGCCTGTCGCGGCCCCGACGATCGTCGCGAGTGCCGTGGAGATGAAGAGGGCATTGCCCAGTCCCCACCCGCCGCGGAACAGGATGACCAGGTCGACACTCCCGCTCAGGGCGCACAGCAGTGCGAAGACCACGATGAGTCCAAGACCGACCAGCAGCGTCGCTTTTGCGCCGATGCGACTGGACACCCAGCTCGTGATGAGCATCGCGAGGCCGGTGAGGAGCAGGTAGCTGGTGAAGAGAAGCTCGGTCTGCACGGGGCTCGCCTGCAGCTGCTCTGCGATGACCGGCAGGATGGGGTCGACGAGGCCGATGCCCATGAAGGCGACGACGCACGCGAAGGCCACTGCCCACACGCGCATGGGCTGACGCCAGACCGAGACCGTCTGTGCGCCGCTCATCGGGCGGCCTCCACCCGGGGCCCGGTCTTCGCGGTGAGAATTTCGGCGGTGCGCGAAACGGCGGTCCAGTCGTCGTCGGAGAGATCCGCGAAGTGCGGCTCGAGCGCATCGCGCAATTGGACGCGCCACGCCGCGATGGCGCGGGTTCCTGCATCCGTGATTCCGATGACAGTGGCCCGGGAATCGGCGGGATCGCTTTCGCGCACGATCAGTCCGGCATCCTCGAGCTGTCCGACCAGCCGCGTCATGCCCGGTTGCGTCACGCGGCTGAGGGCCGCGAGTTCGCCGAGGCGTCGCGGACCTTGGCTCTGCAGGATGCTGAGCGTCCGCCACTGCGCGGCGGGCGCTTCGTTGCGGGTCTCAAGGGCGGCGATGCGGGTGAGCGCGTGCGCCGCGATGATGATCTCCTCGATGTGCTGGGCGTGACTCATCCAAGAAGCATAACACTGATATATACCTAGGGCATGTATCGCATACACGCCCTCAGCGAGCGTTGGCGTCTACCCCTCCCCGTTCGGGAAGGGCCCGCCTGATCTGTCTCCGGTCAGGAGGCGAGCGCCTCGCGCAGTCGTCCGACGTGCCCGTTGGGGTCGACGCGGTACTCGATCGACTCGAGCCGACCCTCTTCGTCGACGACCATCGTCGAGCGGATGAGGCCCTCGAACGTGCGGTCGCCGACCGTCTTCTCACCCCACGCGCCCCAGGACTTGGCCACCTCTGCTCCCTCGTCGGACAGCAGCGTGAAGGCCAGCTGCTCGGCGTCGGCGAACTCCTTGAGCCGCTCGACCGGATCGGGCGAGATTCCGAGCACGGTGTAGCCGGCGCCCGTGAGCGAGCCCAGGTTGTCGCGGAAGTCGCAGGCCTCGGTCGTGCATCCGGGTGTGAAGGCGGCCGGGTAGAAGTAGACGATGACCTTTCGGCCGCGGTAGTCCGACAGCGATCGGTCGACACCGGTGGCGTCGGTCAGGGTGAAGTCGGGGGCGGTGGTGCCGGGCTCGAGCTGTTGTGTCATCGTTCGCTCCGTTGGTAGGTGATGGCGCGCAGGCGCGACAGGGGGCTTCCAGTGTTTCACCGCGGGCAGCCGAAAGGGCCGTCGACCCCGACCCCTTCCAGATGTCGGCGACGCGAACATCTGGCGCAGCACGAGGCGTCTCCCTCGTCGCGAGCGGACAGAGATCGGTGCCGACTCACCGAACCGCGGGAACGGCGTCGTCCGCGGTTGAGGTGGGGACGCCACGTGACACGGTCGACTCGCGAGGATGCAGAACGGGCAGGACGTAGGTCCGCTGCACGGGGCGCCGGGCGCCGTCGGTGAGGCGGTCGACCATCGTCTCGACTGCGAGACGGCCGACGTGCTGCTTCGGCGGGCGAAGCGCCGTGATGGGCGGCTCCGCGCTCTCGGCGACCTCATCGTCATAGGCCATGATCGCGAGGTCGGCGGGTATGGACCATCCGTGGTCTCGCGCATGCTGCTGCACGAGTACCGCCTGCGGGTCGTTGTGGATGAGCAGGGCAGTCGTCGAGGTCTGCCGGCATCGTTCGAGGAGGTCGGCGATGAGCGCGTCGCGGGCGATGCCATCCATGGCGTCGAGCGTCGCGTCGACGTCGACGGGGCATTCGAGTCCCAGTTCCGCGACCGCGCGGTCCCAGCCTCGCCGCAGCTGCCACGAGGTCGGGGACCCGACGGACGTGAGGATGCCCACTCGTCGATGGCCGAGCGAAGCCAGGTGATCGGCCGCAAGAGAACCGCCGAAGACGTGATCCGTCGTGACCCACTCGAGGCTCGTCAGCGCGAGCGTGGAAGGGACCCGTCGTTCGGAGAGGACGACAGGGATCGGCAACGACTCGAGCCAGTGAAGCAGTGCTCGACCGTCGGGACCCAGCGTCTCCGGTGCGACGATGAGCCCGTGCAGAGTGCCTCCCTCGACAAGCGATGCGATCTGCCGTCGCTGATCGTCGACCGAGTAGCTCGCGCCGCGCAGGATGAGCTGGACACCGAGATCGGTCGCGGCTGCGCGCGCCCCGATGATGATGTGCGGCCAGTAGTAGCTCAGCGACGGCACCACCATGCCGACGCGGTAGCGGACGGGTGGAGCTGCCGCCGACCCCGCCGGAACCGTCGTGTCCAGGCGGCTGCGCAGGGTCGCTCCGCCGTGAACGCGCGTGAGCAGCCCGCGGTCGGCCAGCTGGCTGATGTCTCTGCGGACCGTCAGCTCCGCGACTCCGAGCTCTCGAGCGAGGTCTGAGACGCGAACGGCGCCCGACCGCCGCAACTCGTCGAGGATGCGCTCGCGACGGGAGAGGCCGAACGGCGTCGGCTCGGCAGGAGGGTCCACAGCCGAATGCTAGATCGATGTTCGTTTGGAATCAAGGATGAACGTTTATGTTCGGATCGCTTCGATAAGCGCGCACAACCGCGGAGAATCTCAGACGCACGGTGCCGTGCGCTGCGGTACGACGGATGGAGAACGCAGATGTGGGAAGCAAGGATGCCCCGCTCGAAGGATGAAGGTGCTTCGCGCCGGCCGCGGATCGCGTTGACGGCGGCTGTGACTGCCGCCGTCGTGCTGGCTCCGCTCACCGCGCCGCTTGCCGCGCAGGCAGCAGGTGCGGACCCCGTCGTCGTGACGGTGGCCGGCGCGGACATCGCAGCGGCGGCTCAGAACAGGAACGGCCTGACCTTCAAGGGCTTCGGCGTCCTGTCGGCCAACTCGACCAGCGCGCTCCTCCTCGACTACAAGTCGCAGCATCCCGACAAGTACTGGGAGCTCATCGAGACGCTCTTCGGCGGCGATCACCCGATCATGAACACCGTCAAGATCGAGATGGGCAACGACCGCAACACCTCGACGGGCCCGAACGCCTCGACGATGCGCTCGCGGGACGAGTACCCGAACGTCCTTCGCGAGCCGGGCTTCCAGCTCGCCGCCGACGCCCAGCTCGTCGCGCACGGCGACATCCACCTGAGCCTCCTGCGCTGGAACCGCCCCACCTGGGTCGCGAGCCACGCCGACCAGTACATCTGGTTCAAGAACACGGTCCTGGCGGCCTACCGCGAGTACGGCATCATGGTGGACTCGATCAACCCTGACACGAACGAGACCGGCACTCCCGACCAGCAGCTCTACAAGGACTTCGCGGGATGGGTGCGGGGCGACGCCAAGGGATACGAGGGCGCCTCCGCCGGCGACCCGAACAACGGCTTCACGAGCGCCGATGAGAAGCGCCTCTTCAACGCGATCAGGACGATCGCGGGCGACACGGTCGGAACGCCGCCGGTCGCTCTCGGCAACGCCATGAACTCGGCGACCGACCCGTCGCTGCGCAACGCCGTCGACATCGTGGGCTTCCACTACTCGAGCGCCGACGACAGCGCCGGCAACATGAAGAAGATCGCCGAGCAGCTCGACCGCGAAGTGTGGAACTCGGAGGGGCAGTCGACCTTCTCCAACTCCGCCGACCGGCCGAACAACAACGCGAGCGACGAGCAGGGCGGCTTCGGCACCCAGTTCGGCGGCGGGAACAGCGCCCTCGAGATGGGCAACTGGATCACGACCGGGTTCAACGCCTCGCGGCGCACGATGAACATCTTCCAGCCCGCGATCGGCTCGTTCTACGACGGCTTCCAGTACTCCTCCAAGGAGCTCGTCAGCGCCCGCGACCCGTGGTCGGGCTGGATCTACTACGACGGCGGCCTCGCCGTCCTCGAGCAGTTCACGCAGTTCGCCACGCTCGGGTGGGAGAACGCCGACAACACCGCGGGCGTCTGGCGAGCGATCCCGAAGGCGTCGGGCAGCGAGCTCGGCACGGGCAACCCGCCGAGCGGCGCGCGCGCCGGAGGAGCGTCGTACACGACCCTTGCGGCACCGGACGCCTCGGACTTCTCGACGGTGATCGTCAACGACAGCAAGTTCACCAAGACCTACCGGATCACGGCGAAGGACCTGAACCTCGGCGCCGACCAGACGGTCGAGGTGTGGGAGACGCGGGCGGCCGACGCCGGCGAGGCGTACGACGCGAACTACCTCCAGCCGGTCGCCGAGCTCGCGCCCGACGCCACCGGAATGTACTCGGTGACCGTCAAGCCCTGGTCGACGGCCACGGCGACCTCGCTCGACCACGCGACGAAGCAGGCCGATGGCACGCTCGTCGCGAAGGAGGGCTACGGCAGCTCGCTGCCGAGCTCGAAGGAGTACACGGATGCCGATGGCGGCCGTGACGTGCTCGACACGGACGCGTCCGGCAGTGTCAACGGCGTCACGAACGACGGCACGATCTACGCCGACGACTTCGACTACAAGGACCTCGGGAACATCAAGGGCTATGACCCCGACACCCGCGCGCTCGTCGACTCGGGCCAGTCCTTCGTCGATGCTCGCGGCAGCAAGGCGAAGCCCGCCGGAACGCCGACGGTGCAGAGCGAGGACAACGGCGCGACGCCGCGGTACACGAACGACACGAACGGCGCGTTCGAGTCGGTGGCGACGACGGATGCCGCGCACTCCCGCGTGCTGCGTCAGCAGGTCGGCCCCGGCATGGCCGGAAGCGCCTGGAACAGCGGCGACCCGAAGACGACGATCGGCGATTCCCGCTGGGCCAACTACACGGTCTCGACCGACGTCCTGTTCGAGGCCGCCGGAGCCCAGTACGCCACGATCGGGGCGCGCGAGCAGGGCGGCACGGCCAATGGCCAGAGCGTCTCGGCTGCCGAGCTGAAGGTCGACGCGGCCGGCACCTGGACCTTCATGCGATTCGGCAGCACGCTCTCCACCGGCACCGTGCCGGCGGCGGCAGGCTTCAAGGCCGGCGCCGGCGTGTGGAACAGCATCGCCGTCAAGGTCGCGGGCGCCGTGTACACGGCATCCGTCAACGGAATCGAGGTCGCGAGCTACACGGATCCCGCTCCCCAGGCGACGGGGCGTGTCCAGCTGGGGTCGAGCTTCAACTTCGTGCAGTTCGACAACCTGAAGGTCGTCCCGGTCGCGGGCTACACGCCGTACTACACGGATGTCATCGACGGCATGCACCGGACGAGCTGGGCAGACACCTCGAAGAAGGTCCTCAGCTTCGACGCGAGCTGGAGCCACATCAACGGCCAGGGCATGTTCGAGTGGCAGCGCACGGCGTCGAAGAGCACCGCCAAGGGCGCCGCCCTCACGTACGCCTTCACGGGCACGGGCCTGGACATCATCGGCACGAACACCGGCACGCCGACGCTCGACGTCGTCGTGGACGGCGTGCAGATCGTCGCGTCCGCGCCGACGTACGCATCGGGAAGCGAGCGGACGACGTTCGCCCTGCGCGGGCTGAAGAACGCGGCGCACACCGTCGTCATCAAGACGGCGAACACGGAGTCGATCAACGTCGACGCCGTGGGAGTCGTGAAGGCGAACGCGGATTCGACGAAGGTCGACACGAAGGCGCTGTCGGCGCTCGCCGACTCGGTGAAGGGCTTCAGCGAGAGCGAGTACAGCGCCGAGACGTGGGCCGTGTTCGCTGCGGTCCTCGGCGACGCGAAGGCGGCCGTCGCCGACCCGGTGGCCTACGGGCTCGACGCCGAGGGCGCGATCGCCCTCGCGGCGCGCCTCTCGGCCGCCGCAGACCGCCTCACACCGAAGGACGTGAGCGCGGACGTCATCGATCTCGGTGTCGTGACCATCACGTCGAAGGACCGCAAGCTTCCTGCGACCCTCACGGTCGCGGGTGCATCAGCGAAGGTCACTTGGAGCCTCGGGTCAGTAGACGCCGCCAAGAGCGCGGGGGAGCTCGCCTCGTTCGCCGCGACCGGTCGCACGTCCGAGAAGACGGGGGCAGGGGTCTACCAGCGCTTCAGCGCGACGGTCGTCGTCCTCCCGGCCGACCTGACGTACTTCATCGACTCGGGCTCCTCGGGCGCTCCGGCCGGCTCGGTCTACGCGGCCGTGAAGAGCGCATTCCCGAACCTGGTCAACGGCACGAGCGACCAGAAGTGGGACGGCGTCACGGCGGGCACCACATGGGGGTACTCGACCGCCGCGACGACCCTCGCGGCGGGCATCCCGGCGGACTGGGGCTCGTCGTACGTGGGGGCGGACTTCAGCAAGCCCATCACGTACCACCTGACCCTGCCCGCCGGCACCTACAACGTCGTCGGCGTGCAGGCGCCGCGGGCTGCGACCACGACGAACGTGTACTCGACGGTGAAGGCCGCCGGCAAGTCGATCACCAAGACCGCCGTGTCGACGGGCGCCGCCACACCGGTCGCCCAGACCGTCACGCTCGACACCGCCGGCGTCGTCGACCTCGAGTTCGGCACGAACGGCACGAGCGGCTTCAACGCCCGCCTCGCGCTCGTGTACGTCCAGACGCTGCCGCGCGACCTCGGCGTGCAGGGTGCTCTGGGCGTGAAGGAAGCGCTGCCCGCGAAGGTCGATGTCGCCGGCACCGCGACCGCGGTCACCTGGGATGCGGCATCCGTCGCCCAGCCGCGAGCCGAGTACGCGAAGCTCACGGCTACGGGGCGCCTCACCGAGAGCGGCCAGCCGGTCGTCGCGGCCTTCGAGATCGTCCCGTCGCTCCTGGTGTACTACATCGACTCGGGCACCGGCGGAGCGGACTCCCCTCAGTACGCCGCCGTCAGGAAGTCGGTTCCCGCGCTGCGCAATGACAAGATCGACCAGGTCTCGGCATCCGCGGATCAGTGGGGCTACGTCGCCGACGGGATGAAGGTCAAGGGCACGACCGACATCAACGACAAGTACTCGACGGGCCTCTATCAGGACACGACGAAGCTCGTCTACCGGCTGCCCCTCGACGCGGGCACGTACACGCTGACGGGCGGGTTCACCGAATGGTGGAACCTCAGCCGGTCGATGTACCAGACCGTCTCGGCCGGAGGCGTCGAGCTCGCGAAGGGCACGGTCCCGCTCGCCGGCACGAACACTCCGCTCGCCGCCGAGCTCACCTTCACGCTCGACGCGCCCGCGACGGTCCAGTACGTCGTGACGAACGAAGGCGCCGGCGCGGAGAAGCCGGTCATCTCGTGGCTCGCGGTCAAGGACATCACCAAGGCCCCGGTCCCGCTGAACGCGAAAGCGGTCGCGACGGATGACACCTCCATCAAGGTCACCTGGGATGCCGCAGCCACGCTCGGCCGCGGATTCTCGGGCTACCACGTGTACGAGGTGGGCGGAACCACGCCGGTATGCGAGGTGGAGGGGACGAGCTGCACGGTGAAGAACCTCGACCTCGGGTCGACGCACGCCTACGAGATCGCCGGGGTGAACCAGCTCGGCGATGGCGACCGATCGGCTCCGACAGCATCCGTCACACTCCCGAAGGTGGCGACACCCCTGTCGATCGCGATCAAGACCGCCCCGAGCAAGACGGCTTACGAAGTCGGGGACGAGTTCGAACCTGCCGGGCTGGAGGTGTCGGGCGAGCTGGCGTCGGGCGGTTCCCGGGTGCTCGATCCTTCGGAGTACACGGCGACGGGGTTCGATTCCGCCACGACAGGCACGAAGACGGTGACGGTGTCGTTCAACGCCGATCCGAGGATGACGGCCACCTTCACGATCGAGGTCCGTTCGGGGGCACCTGTGGTGACCCTGGACTCGCCGGAACCGGCGGCCACCGGCTGGCACACCACCGCACCCCATGTCACGGTGGTCGCGACGGACGCGGCCCCGTCGCCGGTCGCATCGGTGGAGTATCGCCTGGACGGCGCGGCCTGGCAGGCGTACTCGTCACCGGTCGAGCTGCCGGAAGGCCGGCACGTGTTCGCAGCGCGGGCCACGGACACCGCCGGGCACGTCTCGGAGGTTGTGGAGCTGACCGCCAAGGTGGACACCGAGGCGCCGACGCTCACCTGGAGCGGCGCGATCGCCGACGGTGGGTCCTACGTGTACGGCGCGGTGCCCGTTGCGCCGGATTGCACGGCAGCGGATGCTGTATCCGGCGAGGACGGATGCGCGGTCACCGGCTACAGCACAGCAGTGGGCACGCACACGCTGACCGCTCTCGCCAAGGATCGTGCGGGCAACGAGCGCAGGGAGACGCGGTCGTACACCGTCAGCCCGTGGACGTTCCAGGGCTTCTACGCCCCGGTCGACATGGGAGGCGTCGTGAATGTCGTCAAGGCGGGTTCGACTGTCTCCTTGAAGTTCGAGCTGTTCGCGGGTGACCAGGAGCTGACGTCGACGAGCGCGATCGACGGCTTGCGCACGGTGCAGCACTCCTGTGATCCGTCGGCACCGGTCGATGACATCGAGACGACCGTCGCAGGCGGCACCTCGCTGGTCTACGACGCCCAGTCGGGCCGGTTCCAGTACAACTGGAAGACGACGAAGGGCGCCATCGGATGTATGGACGTGATCATCCGCAGCGATGACGGGTCGGAGCTGAAGGCGCAGTTCCGCCTCAAGTAGGAGTCCACAGTCGGCCGGAGCGAGGGCGATCCCTCGTTCCGGCCGACGTGGCGTCCGTCTCGGCGGTCCGGGTTCTCCGCAGACGTGCCGACGAGCGAGCATGTGAGCCGGAACGCGCGCACCCCGGGAATCGATAGCATCGGGCGCATGCGACAGACCAGGTGGGCCGTCCTCGGACCAGGCGCGATCAGCAGAGACTTCGTGACCGGGCTGCGCAGTTCGACTCACGGAGTGCTGCACGCCGTGGGCAGCTCGTCGCCGGAGCGCGCCGCCGTCTTCGCCGCCGAGCATGGAGCAGAGGCGTCGGGCACGTACGACGACGATCCTCGCGCGCGACGACGTCGACGCCGTCTACATCGGCACGGTCCACACCACGCACGCCGACCTCGCGATCCGCGCGCTCGAGGCCGGCAAGGCCGTGCTGTGCGAGAAGCCGGCGAGTCCGACGGCGGACGAGGTCGAACGGATCCTGGCGGCGGCGACGCGCGCCGAACGGCCGTTCGTCGAGGCGTTCAAGACGCGCTTCGGTCCGCTGGCCGAGAACCTCCGAGCGATCCTCGCGAGCGGAGAGCTCGGCGCACCCGAGCGGGTCGAGGCCGCCTTCGGCTTCGCGGCCGGTTCCCGCAGCGGAAGGCTCTTCGACCCCGCACTCGCCGGCGGCGCCATCCTCGACGTCGGCTGCTATCCGGTCTCGCTCGCCGTCGACGTGGCACGGGCGGGTGGGATGCCGGGGCCCGACGACGCCGTGTCGTCCGAGCGTCGCCCTGCTCTCGGCATCCGGCGACATCGTCGAGGGGGTCGACGGGCACGCGCGTGCCGAGTTCGGGCTCGGCGGGATCGTGGCCGCGCTCGAGACGTCGATCGTGCAGGAGCTTCCGGCATCCGCGGTCATCCGGTGCGAGAAGGGCACGATCGAGCTTCCGGATGCCTGGGGAGACCGCGCCCGAGAGCGCGACCGGCGTGATCGTCCGCCGCGGTTCGGACGAGCGCGTCGTCACGTTCCCATCGATCCAGCCGATGGCCGCCGAGGCGGACGCCGTGTCGCTCGCGCTGGCCGACGGGCGTCTGGAAGCGCCCGAGATCCCGTGGGCGGATTCGCGCGCGATCGCCGCGGCGCTGACCGCGTGGCGGGAGGCTGTGCTCGCCGGAGCCTGACGCAGCGCCGGACCGTCCTCATGCGCCGCGCGACGGGCGGGATCCGGTCAGGCGCCACGCGGGGGCGCGGTCGAGCCGCGCACGTTCAGAGTGGGACTCAGCACGACGCGGTGCACCGGGCGGTTCGGGTCCTCGAGACGCCGCGCGAGCAGGTCGACGGCGGCCTGGCCCACGTCGCCGCGGGGCGGGCTGACCGCGGTGAGCGCGGGCGTGAACAGCTCGGCCACCTCGTCGTCGTACGCGATGACCGAGAGGTCGTGGGGCACCGAGATGCCGCGGTTCAGTGCGAGGTCGACGAAGGCCATCGCCTCGGGGTCGGAGTGGACCACGAGAGCGGTCACGCCGTTGCTGAGCGCGGAGTCGAGCGCCGCGTCGACGACGGCCGAGAAGTCGGGGCTCGTGCGCGGCGGAAGCATCGACTCGAAGTGATCGGTCGGCGTCAGGTCCGAGCTCGGCGCACGCCGCCTGCCAGCCCCGCGTGATCTTGCGCGAGGTGGGGGAGTCGCGCGAGATGATCAGGCCCACCTTGCGGTGGCCGAGCGCGGCGAGGTGGCGCGCGGCGAGCACGGCGCCGAGGGCATGGTCGGTGGTGACCGACTCGACGGGTGCGCCGTTCGGGCAGGAGCACGGCGTCGCGCTCGACCAGGACGCTCGGGGCGCCGCATTCGGCGAGCCACTGGATGACGTCCTGCGCGTGGGGCGTGTCGGTGTTGGGCGCGACGATGAGGCCCCGCACGTTGTCGGTGTGGACCAGCCGCTCCAGCACCGGGCGCTCGTCCTGCAGCTCGTACGACGCTCCGCGCAGCACGACTCCCATGCCGAGCCGCTTCGCCTCCGCCTCCGCGCCGCGGACGACCCCCGGCCAGTAGTAGTTGAGCGAGGGGACGAGCACCGCGATCGACCCGGCGTCCACGCACGGCGCCGCCCGCAGGCGTCCCGCTCGCCGGCCCGGTGTCGCCAGCGGGCACCGCGCCGCCGTGCACCCGCACCAGCAGCCCTTCCTGCTCCATCTGCGCCAGGTCGCGGCGCAGGGTGACCGGGGCGACGCCGAGCTCGTCGATGAGCTGCGAGATGCGCACGACGCCCGTCGCGGCCGAGCGCCGCCATGACGTAGCGCGCGGCGCTCGGCGCCCAGCGGCGGCGTGGGTCTCATGGTCCGTCATCGCGGGTCCTCACCGGTCGTCGTTGACTAGTTCTACCGTGACCGAGAGGCGGTCGACGGTCGTCGGCGATCAGGTCGAGTCGTGTCAGGCGTTCGCCCCACACGGTCGGACAGCATCGGGTCGTCGAGCTCGCGCTCGACGAGCCGCGCCGGCACGGCGGGGCTCCATCGCACGCGCACCGGGCGGGCGCCCTCGAGCGGGACGACGCGGGCGGAGTCGCCCGCCGATCTCGACCTCGCCGGCGATCGAGCAGACGCACGGAGGTCTCGCCGTCCGCGTCCGGTCGGCATCCCACGCGTCGTCGATGGTGACCCGCCCGGCGCGCTCGAGTCGCGCGGTGCGGCGCCAGGCGCGGCACTCCGTCGTAGGCGCCGGCGAGCTCGAGGGCTCAGCGACGACTCCTCGTCCGAGATCGTCGACGCGCGACGTCGCGCGCCGCGTGCTCCCGGCCGGGGAGCTGCTCCCGCCCGCCGATGACCGGCACGTTGTGCCAGCCGCTCTGCATCGTCCAGATCGCGTAGCGGTCGGGGCCGAAGGTCTGCGCGGTGTAGGTCGGGCGGCCGGCGTCGACGATCACGGGCACGCCGTCCGACGCGACGACGAACGAGCCGACGTCGTTGTGGTTGTGGTGCTCGCCGTTGTGCCCGCCCTTGACGGCGAGCGCGAGTCCCGCCGCCGAGCCGGCGCGCGTGGCGCGCGAGGAGCACCTGCGTCGAGGGCAGCCACGACGTCGCGCGGAAGCGGCGACGGCTCCTGCGCGGCGGCGACCCACGCGCGCATCCGTCATGCCGCGCAGCAGCCGGCCGAGCCCCTCGACCTCGGTCGCGGCGGCGCCGTCGCGGTGCGCGGCGGCGTGGGCCTGCGGCATCCGCGTCTCCCACCCGCCGCGCCGCGCGGTGGAGGCAGTGCCACGGCTGCGCGGCAGGTGGCCGGGCAGGCCCGTCGGCGAGGTTGAGGTACCACGGCCCGCCGAGGTGCATCCGGTGCGGGAACGCGACGGTCGCGCGCAGCGCGGGCACGTCGAACGCGTCGAGGCGGCCGCTCGGTCGCGTAGGACGAGGATGTCGAGCGCCTCGAGCGCGCGGCAGGCGCCGTTCCACCAGTAGGCGTAGCCCTCGTCGATCGCGCCGTCGTCGGGGAGCACCGCGACGTAGCGGTCGAGCCCCTCGATGGCGAGGGCGACGATCTCGGCGCGCGCGGGATCGTCGGCCTCCAGGAGCGCGAGCGCCGCGACGAGCACGTTGCCGTGGATCCACGGGTTCCAGTTGTGGACGTCGCCGTCGAGGCCGATCCAGTGCCAGTCGCGGCGACGGAGGAACGGCTCGAGCACGCGGACGCGCGCCTCGCGGCGGATGCGCGCGCGCACGCCCGGGTAGCGCTCCTCGAGGCCCGTCGCCGACGAGGTGGTCGAGCCACGCGAGCTGGCCGACGACCTCGCCCGCGCCGAGGTCGAGGTAAGGGCTCGTCGACCGTCGCGAGCACCGCGCCGCGCTCGCGGAAGACGTCGTCGTGGGCGGGCCAGCACCAGGAGCTCTGCTCGCACAGCAGCACAGACGCCGTCGAGCACCTCGGCGTACCACTCGTCCTCGATCGTCACGGCGGCCGCGACGACCGCCCGGCTGAGGCGGCGCTGGCGCTCGAAGGCGGCCTGCTCCCACGTGTCGCGGTCGCCGTCGGAGTGCACGCGGGCGGCATCGTGCGCGCGCGGCTGCGGCCAGGGGAGCGCGAGGTCCGCTTCGGCGCGCGCGAGGATCGCCGCGGCCGTCGGAGCGTCGACGCTGCACCCGGCCACAGCCGACCGATCGGACGCCGGCGGGCACGGGCAGCGCGTCGGCGGGATCGCTGCAGCAGCGAGCGAAGCACACCCGCGAGTGCGCCGCGCGCGGCACCGGCCTGGCGCTCGAAGACGCTCGGCCAGCGGCCCGCGGAACGGCGTCAGCGAGTCGCGCAGGATCCGACGGCATCCGTGCGAGCGACCATGGTTCGGGCCGACTCCTCTCCATCGAACGGTCATCGCCGTTGCATCGGCAAACCGATCAGAAACGATCATAACCAACTCGATAAACATCTTGCAATGATCGAAATCGGTTGATACGCTCCCAAACGATCGCTTCATTCGGCGAACGGACTCACTCAAAGGAGATTGCGTGTCGATCGAGCAGGTCAGACTGCGACGCACGACGCGACTCGCGCGACGCCGACTGGACCCGCGATCAGTGGCTCGAGTACGCCGACCGCCTGCTCGCCGGGGCCCGCGTCTGGGCGTCGCCCGGCGCACGCGCGCATCACGCCTCCCGGCGAGGAGGGCGGCTACGGCCGCGCCGTCGACGGTCTCGAGGGATTCGCGCGCACCTTCCTCCTCGCCGGCTTCCGTCTCGTCGGCGAGCAGGGCCGCGGCCTCGACGATCTCGCCGACTTCTACCGGCGCGGCGTGACGACCGGCGTCGACCCCGACGCCGACGACCGCTGGGTGCGCCTCGACGAGCACGCGCAGGCGAAGGTCGAGGCCGCCTCGATCGCGCTCGTCCTCGACATGACCCGCCCGTGGATCTGGGACCGCCTCGACGCCGTGACCCAGCAGCGCGTCATCGACTACCTCGCCCCCGTCGTCGGCGACGACACCTACCCGAAGACGAACTGGCTGTGGTTCCGGGTCGTCGTGCAGACGTTCCTCCGGTCGGTCGGCGGTCCGTGGTCGGCCGACGGACATCGCCGACGACCTCGCCCTGCACGACTCGCTCGTCCGCGAGGACGGCTGGATGTCGGACGGCTTCGAGCGGTCGTACGACCACTACGTCGGCTGGGCGCTGCACCTCTACCCCGTGCTGTGGGCGCGGATGCAGGGCGCCGCCGAACTCGCCGCGCGGCCGGACCGCGTCGGATGTCGCCGCGCTCGACCGCTTCCTGCTCGACGCCGTCGCCCTCGTCGGCGCCGACGGCTCGCCGATGATCCAGGGCCGCAGCCTCATCTACCGCTTCGCCGCCGCCGCTCCGTTCTGGATCGGCGCGATCGCCGAGGTTCCGTCGCTGTCGGCCGGGCCGTCTGCGCCACGCCGCCAACCGCATCGTCGGCCACTTCGCCGACAACGGCGTCCCGAACTCCGACGACCTGCTCACGCATGGGCTGGCACGACGAGTGGCGCGCGCTCGCGCAGTCCTACTCCGGGCCCGGGCTCGCCGTACTGGGCGGTCAAGGGACTGATCGGCATCTCGCTTCCGGCCGACCACCCGGTGTGGGCCGCGCCCGCCGAGCCGCTGCCGGTCGAGACGGGCGACACCCTGCGCGCCGTCCGCTCCGCCGGCTGGATCGTGTCGGGCACGCAGCGACGACGGCATCGTCCGCCTCGTCAACCACGGCACCGACCACGCCGCCGAGGGCAGCCTCGTCGGCGACTCGCCGCTCTACGCGCGCATCGGCTACTCGACCGCGACGAGCCCGCTCGTCGACCAGACCGGCTGGGAGCAGCCGCTCGAGCAGTCGGTCACGATCGTCGACGCGCGGGGCAGGGCGACGCACCGCGCGGCCATGACGCTCATCGACGTGCGGATCCAGGATGACGAGCACGGCCGCCTCGGGATCGCCGCGTCGACCTCGCGCGCGCACTGGCTCGCCCCGCGGCCCGCCGTCCACCGTCACGGCTCCGGGATCGACGGCGACGTCGAGGTGGCCGGCCGGCTCACGGTCCACTCGCTCGTGCGCGGTCCCTGGGAGCTGCGCCTCGTCCGCGCCGACGCGCTCGCGTCGAGCGCCGCAGGGCTGATCCTCCGCGTCGGCGGCTGGCCTCTCGCCGGCGACGCGCCCGCGGCCGATGTCGACGGCCCCGCAGCCGTCGTGCGACCGAGCGGCTGCGGAGCGGCATCCGCTCCCTCCTCGGAGACGGCACGGCCGGCGATCGGCGTCGCGCCGCGACGCGAGCCCGCTCGGCGCCGACGCCGTCGTCCCCTACCTCGACCACCCTCTCGCCGCCGGCGAGTGGGTCGCCGCGCTCGTCGAGCTGTCCGGCGCGCCGGCCGGTCGACGAGCCACGATGCCTCCGTCTCGCTCGACGAGCGCGACGGGGCGACCACGGTGACCGCCACCTGGCCCGACGGCCTGGTGACGCACGAGTCGCCTCGCAGACCCCGGTCCCGCCTGACGCGGACCGGCAGCCCGACGGGGACCCGAAGGCGGGTTCTCCGCAATCACAAAGGAGTAGCAAGAATGAAGCGCAAGTTCGCAGCAGCAGCCGGCGTCGCCGTCGTGGCCACGCTGGCGCTCGCCGCCTGCAGCGGCGGCGACCGGCGAGAGCTCGGAGCCCTCGGAGTCCGCCGGCCCCGTCACCCTCAGCCTGTCGGGCTGGAGCCTCGACACCACGCCCGAGTTCCAGGCGCTGGCCGACGCGTTCCACGAGGAGAACCCCGACGTCACGATCGAGCTCAAGGGCTACGACGCGGCGGAGTACAACACCCTCCTCACCGCCGACCTCGCCGCCGGCGTCCGGCCCCGACATCATCACGCAGAAGGAGGTCAAGTTCGTCCCGACCTTCGTCGAGGGCGGCCAGCTCCTCGACGTGTCCGATGTCGAGCTTCCCGACGGCATCAGCGGCGCGGCCTCGTACGAGGTCGACGGCACGGCGTACGCGGTGCCCTACCGCAACGACTCGTGGGTCCTGTACTACAACAAGGCGCTCTTCGACGCCGCCGGCGTCGACTACCCCGACGGCTCGTGGACGTGGGACGACTACAACGACGCCGCCGCCGACCTGACCACGGGCCTCGCCGCATGCGGGAAGCGCCGCCAAGGCGCGCCTACCTGCACCGCTGGCAGTCGACCGTCCAGGGCTTCGCCAGCGCGCAGTCCGACACCGACGTGCTCGAGGGCGACTACGAGTACATGGAGCCGTTCTACGACAACGTGCTCGCGCTGCAGACCGCCGGCGACCAGATCGACTACAACACGAGCGCCGCGAACCAGCTCACCTACCAGGGCGAGTTCGGCAAGCAGAACGCCGCGATGCTGCAGATGGGCACGTGGTTCGTCGCGACGCTGATCGCCCAGCAGGCCTCGGGCGACGCCGACGACTTCGACTGGGGCATCGCTCCGATCCCGCAGCTCGACGACTCGACCGCCGGGCCCGGACAACACGCCCGGTGACCTTCGGCGACCCGACCGGCTTCGGCATCAACGCCGCGATCGACGACTCCAAGGTGCAGGCCGCCAAGGACTTCCTCGCCTTCGCCGCCGAGCGAGAAGGGCGCGCAGGTCCTCGCCGGCATCGGCATCACGCCGGCACTCCTGACCGACTCGGTCGTCGAGACCTACTTCGCCGTCGACGGCGCCCCGACCGACGACCTGTCGAAGTTCGCCTACTCGACCCACGAGGTGCACCCGGAGAACCCGACGTCGAGCAAGACGGCGGCCATCCAGGGCATCCTCAACGACATGCACACGGCGATCATGTCGGGCTCGACGCCCGTCGACCGACGCCATCAAGGAGGCGCAGGACCGCGTCGCCAACGAGGTCGGACTCGACTGAGCCCCCTCGGTGGCCGGCCCGGCCTGACTCGGGCCGGGCCGGCCACCGCCCCCACTCTTCCTCACCACCGGAGGTCCCCATGGCGACCATCATCGCCACCGAGCCCCAGGCGGCGCCGCCCATCCCGGCGTACCGCCGCGGCTCGAGGCTGCGGCTGCGCAACACCCTGATCGGGTGGAGCTTCATCCTTCCGAACTTCATCGGGTTCGCGCTGCTCACGCTCGTGCCCGATCGTCGTGCTGTTCTACATGTCGTTCACGAACTGGAACGTGTTCGGCAAGGCCGACTGGGTCGGGCTCGCGAACTTCCAGCGGCTCATCGGCGACGGCAGCTTCCGCATCTCGGTCGTCAACACGCTGTACTACTCGGCGATGCACATCCCGCTGACCATCGTCGTCTCGCTGGGTCTCGCGCTGCTGCTGAACAACAAGCTGCGCGGCGTCGCCTTCTTCCGGACGGCCGCCTTCTTCCCCTACATCACCTCGATCGTCGCGATCGCGGTCGTGTGGAACCTGCTCTTCAGCCCCGAGTACGGCCCGATCAACGAGTTCCTCCGGTTCATCGGCATCCAGAACCCTCCCGGCTGGCTCACCTCGCCCGAGTGGGCGATGCCCGCCGTCGTCATCGTGAGCACCTGGCGCGACATGGGCTACTACATGATCCTGTTCCTCGCGGGCCTGCAGACCGTTCCCCGCGAGCTGCACGAAGCCGCGCGCGTCGACGGCGCGAGCGTGTGGCAGCGGTTCGTCAACGTCACGCTCCCGTGCCTGCGCCCCACCATGTTCTTCGTCACCGTGATGCTCACGATCAACTCGTTCAAGATCTTCGACCTCATCCTCGTCATGACCGACGGCGGCCCCGGCCAGTCGACGCTCGTGATGTCGCAGTTCATCTACCGCAAGGGCTTCGAAGAGAGCCAGTTCGGCTACGCCTCGGCGGCCGCCGTCGTGCTCTTCTTCATGTGCATCATCGTGACGATCCTGCAGTTCCTCTGGAACAGGAAGCGGAGCATCTGATGGCCGAGCAGATCGAGACGGACGCCGAGCTGCTGGTCTCGGACTTCACCGCCCCCGCAGCCTCGCGCCGTGGGCTGCGCAAGCTCGCCGACGGCGAAGAGCCGCGACGCGCGCCGACACCGACACGATGACTACCCGGCCAGGCGCGTCGCGCGGATCGCGATGTACGTCGGCCTCGTCATCTTCGCGATCGGCCTGCTCGCGCCGTTCGCCTGGATGGTGCTGAGCTCGCTCAAGTCGGCCAACGAGGTCTTCTCGGTGCCGGTGAAGTGGCTGCCCGAGACGTTCATCTGGCAGAACTACATCGACATCTGGACCGAGTCCGACATGCTGACGTGGATCCGCAACACGCTGTTCCTCGCGGTCGTGGTGACGTTCCTGCAGGTGCTCACCGGCTCGTTCGCCGCCTACGGCTTCGCCCGGATGCGCTTCCGCGGCCGCGACGTGCTGTTCCTCGCTCTACGTCGGGACGATCGCCGTGCCGTGGCAGTCGTACATGATCCCGCAGTTCATCCTGCTGTCGAACTTCAAGGTGTCGAACACGCTGTGGTCGATCATCCTGCTGCAGGCGTTCGGCGCGTTCGGCGTGTTCCTGATGAAGCAGTTCTACGAGACGATCCCCGAGGAGCTCTCCGAGGCCGCGCGCCTCGACGGCCTCAGCGAGTACGCGATCTGGCGCCGGATCATGCTGCCGCTGTCGATCCCCGCCCTCGCGAGCCTCACGCTCCTCACGTTCGTCAACACCTGGAACGACTACCTCGGGCCGCTCATCTACCTGCGCAACCCCGACCTGTGGACGATCCAGCTGGGTCTCAAGAGCTTCGTCTCGAACCTCTACGACACGAACTACGCGCTCCTGTTCGCGGGCCTGACGATCTCGGTGATCCCGATCGCGATCATCTTCCTGCTCGGACAGAAGTACTTCGTCGAGGGCATCGCGACGAGCGGGCTGAAGGGCTGACATGAAGCACCTCGTGTCGCACGAGACCTGGGCGAGCATCATCGGGATGCTGTACCTCGGCCTGATCGTGAACCTCCTGCTGCTCGTCTCGTGCCTCCCGTTCGTGGTGCTGCTCGTCACGACCGACCCGATGCTCTCGTGGCCGCTGCTGGCGCTCGCCGCGCCCGCTGTGCGCACCCGGCGTCGCGGCCGCGTTCCGCGCCTTCCGCGAGCACGCCGAGGGCGGGCTCGGCCCGATCCGCGCCTTCCGGGCGGGACTCCGCGACACCTGGCGGCGGGCGCTCGTCGTCGGCGCGGTCGTCGTCGCGGTGGTCGCGGTCGCGCTCGTCGACGTGCGGATGCTGTCCGCCGACGTCCGCGGCGGTCGTCGTCGTGCCGCTCCTCGGCGTGCTCGCCGTGCTGACCGTCGCGGTCGGCCTCCTCGCCCTCGTCGCGATCGCCGAGGCGCCCGGGCGCCGCTCCGCGACGTGCTCCGGGCGAGCGCCGTGCTCGGCCTCCGTCGCTGGTACCTGACCGCGGCGTCGCTCGTCGCGCTCGTGGTGCAGGCCGGCGTGTTCGCCGCCGCGCCGGCCATCGGGCTCGGCGTGACAGCATCCGCGATCCTCTTCTTCGCGTGGACGAACTCCCGCTTCACGCTGCGTCCCGTGCTCGATCTCGACGAGGTCGTCGCCGCGTAGCGCGGGCGAGACCTCCCTGAACGAAAGACTCTCCTCAATGACGTCCACCCCGCCCGTCCCGGGCATCAGCAGGACCTCGACCGACACGGCCATCGCCGCTGCGCTGTCGACGATCCGCCGCAACATCTCGACCTTCGGCGCGCGCTACCCCGACGACACGACCGACCTCGGACCGCTATCTGCTGCGCCCGGCGGCGGGCGGCATCGGGCTCGGCGGCAACCGCGGCTGGACGACCAGCTTCCGCACGGGTCAGCTCTGGCTCGCGTGGGAGCTCACCGGCGACGACGCGTTCCGGGATGCCGCGCTCGTCGACGCGGCCGACTTCGAGCGGCGGGTGCGCGCGGAGGAGGACCTCGAGACCCACGATCTCGGCTTCCTCTACACGCTGTCGACCGTCGCGGCCTGGCGGCTGCTCGGCGACGAGGACGCACGCGCGGCGGCGCTGCTCGCGGCCGACCACCTGATGCGCCGGTTCCTCGAGCCGGCCGGCATCATCCAGGCGTGGGGCGATCTGTCCGACCCCGCTCAGCGCGGGCCGCACCATCATCGACAGCCTCATGAACATGCCGCTGCTCACGTGGGCGGGCGAGCAGACCGGCGACGAGCGCTTCGCCGACGCGGTCCGCCGGCACCCGCGCAGCTGCGCGAGCACATCCTGCGCGAGGACGACTCGACCTTCCACACCTTCTACTGGGATGCCGACACCGGCGAGGCGCTGCGCGGTGCGACCGAGCAGGGCGCGTTCGACGACTCGTGCTGGGCGCGCGGGCAGGCGTGGGGCATCTACGGCTTCGCGATGAACTTCACCGAGACCGGCGACGAGCGCCTGCTCGAGGCGTCGCGCCGCTGCGCGGACTACTTCCTCGCCCACCTGCCCGCCGACGAGGTGCCGTTCTGGGATCTCGTCTACACCGACGGCAGCACCGCGCCGCGCGACAGCTCGGCCGCCGCCATCGCCGTCTGCGGCCTGCTCGAGCTCGCGAGCGTCGAGACGGATGCCGCGCGCGCCGAGACCTGGACGGGCGGCGCGCACTCGATCCTCGACCTCGCTCATCGAGAACTACACGCCCGAGCACCCCGAGGACTCGGACGCCCTGCTGCTGCACGGCGTCTACGACCTCCCGAAGGACAACGGCGTCGACGAGGGCACGCTCTGGGGCGACTACTTCTTCCTCGAGGCGCTCATGCGCGTCACCCGCCCCGACTGGAAGAGGTACTGGTGAGGCTCGCCACCTACCGCAGCGCGGACGGCGTCCGGCCCGGTGCCGTCGTCGGCGACGGACGAGGGGGACCGGATCCTCGATCTCGGCCACCTCGCCGTCGACGTGATCGCGCTCGCTCGCCGACGACTCCGCACTCGCCGCAGCGCGCCGCGAGAGTGGCGAGGCGGATGCCGCGTCGCTGCCTGCGCTGGATCCGACCACGCTCGCGGCCCCTGTGACGCCCGGCAAGATCCTCTGCCTCGGCTACAACTACCGCGGGCACGTGCCCGACGGCGTCGACCCGACCGCCGATGATCCCGCCACTCCGGACGTCTTCGTCAAGACGCCGAACACGCTCGCCGGCCCGGCGGATGCGGTCGTGATCCCGTCCGTGGCGACCGACGCCGACTACGAGGGAGAGCTCGCCATCGTCATCGGGCGCCGCGCGCACGCGGTCTCGCTCGAGGACGCTCTCGACGCATGTCGCCGGATACACGATCCTCAACGACGTGTCGGATCGTTCGTGGCAGCGCAAGCAGAGCCAGTGGGCGCTCGGCAAGTGCTTCGACGGCTTCGCGCCGCTCGGTCCGTGGCTGGTGACGGCCGACGCCATCGCCGATCCGCAGGACCTGCTCGTCGAGGTCGTGCGCGATGGCGTCGTGACCGTCTCGCAGTCGACCTCGACCACGATCTTCTCCGTCGCGTTCGTCGTGCACCACCTGAGCCAGGTCATGACGCTCGAGCCCGGCGACGTCATCTCGACGGGCACCCCGCAGAAGCTCGCCGATGCGCAGGCCGCCCACCGCCCGCTCGCTGCGGGAGACTCCGTGACAGTCCGGATCTCGGGAATCGGCGAGCTCACCACGACATTCATCGCACCGCAGGAGGCTGCCGTCATCCCCGTCGACGGCGGCTGGCTCGTCCGCTGACCTGAAACACCCACAAGGAGCACTCACCATGCAGCAGCGCTACGCCACCAACCCCGCCCAGATCCCGGGCATGACCAGTGAGGAGCTGCGGGCGAGCTACCTCGTTCCCGACCTGTTCGCGGCCGGCGAGATCCGCGTCACCTACACGCACCACGATCGCATCGTGCTCGGCGGCGCCGTTCCCGCGGGTGGCGAGCTGGCGCTGGCGCGGCTATCCCGAGATTCGCAGCGACTACTTCCTGGAGCACCGCGAGGTCGGCATCATCAACGTCGGCGGCACCGGCACGGTGACGGCCGACGGCGAGGTGTACACCCTCGTGAAGGGCGCGTGCCTCTACCTCGGCCGCGGCATCCGCGAGGTGATCTTCGCCGACGCCGACGCAGCGGGCTCGGACGCAGCGGGCGCGCAGTTCTACCTCTTCTCGGCGCCCGCCCACACGACCTACCCGTCGGCGCTCGTCTCACCCGGCGAGGGGACGGTGCGCGAGCTCGGCGACCAGCTGACGTCGAACCGCCGCACGCTCAACCAGTACATCCACGAGAACGGCGTGCGCTCCTGCCAGATCGTGATGGGCGTGACCGAGCTGCACCCCGGGTCGATGTGGAACACCATGCCCGCGCACACCCACGACCGCCGCACCGAGTGCTACCTCTACTTCGACGTGCCCGAGGACGCCCGCGTCATCCACCTCATGGGAGAGCGCACGGAGACCCGCCACCTCGTGATCGCCGACCGCCAGGCCGTCATCTCGCCCAGCTGGTCGCTGCACTCGGGCGTCGGCACGGCCGCGTACTCCTTCGTGTGGGCGATGGCCGGCGAGAACCAGGCCTTCGACGACATGGACGCGGCCGCCGTCACCGATCTGCGCTAGCCGCCCGTGGTACAGCGCACGCTGCTCGCGATCGGCGAGACGATGGCGATGGTGGCTCCCGAGACCGCCGAGTCGGTGGCGACGGCCACCCGCTTCCGGCTGGACGCCGGCGGGGCCGAGTCCAACGTCGCCGCCCACGTCGCCGCGCTCGGCCATCGGGCGCGCGTGGTACAGCCGGCTGGGCTCGGACGCACTGGGCGACCGCGTGCTCGCGCAGCTGACTGCCCGAGGGGTCGACACGGCGCGCGTCGTCCGAGACGACGCGCATCCCACCGGGCTGTACGTGAAGGACCCGGGGCACGGCGTCGCGTACTACCGCGCGGGCTCAGCCGCGTCGCACCTTTCGCCGGTCGATGCGGACGACCTCTCGTTCCGCGGCGTCGACCTCGTCCACGTGTCGGGGATCACGGCCGCGATCTCCGCGTCGGCCGCCGCGTTCCTCGCCCGGGTCGATCGAACGTGCGCAGGAGGCGGGCGTTCCCGTGAGCTTCGACGTGAATCACCGGCCGGCACTGTGGAGCGCCGAGACGGCAGCCCCGCTGCTCGCCGCCCTCGCACGCCGCGCGGATGTCCTCTTCACCGGCCGCGACGAAGCCGAAGCGCTGTGGGGAAGGCAGCGCGACGACGACATCCGCGAACTGTTCCCCGACGTGCCCGAGGTCATCGTGAAGGACGGCGACGTCGGGGCGACCGCGTACATCGGGACGCTGCGGGTGTTCGAGCCGGCGCTGCGCGTCGAGGTCGTCGAGGCGGTCGGAGCAGGCGACGCCTTCGCGGGCGGCTACCTTGCTGCCAGGCTGTCGGGCGAGGACCCGGGCGAGAGACTCCGGGCGGGCCACCGCCGTGCCGCGCTGACGTTGCGAACGACCGGCGACTTCGTCGAGGAGGGCAGCTGACCATGACCGATTCCGACTTTCTTCGAGGAGGCTCTTCGCGGGTGCACCGCTGATGGCGATCCTGCGCGGCATGGGGGTCGAACGTTCGGCGCGGCTGGCCGCGACGGCGTGGGACCTCGGCATCGATTCCGTCGAGGTCCCGCTCCAGACCGATGAGGACGAGCGCGCGCTTCGCGAAGTGGTGCGCCTCGCCGCGGAGCGCGGAAAGCTCGTCGGCGCCGGCACGATCGTCACAGCCGAACAGGTCGCGCAGGCCGCCGAGGCGGGCGCCGCCTACCTCGTCTCGCCGGGAATCGACCCGCTCATCGTGCGGGCGGCGGGGGAGCGCGGCATCCCGATCCTGCCCGGCGTCGCGACGCCGTCGGAGGTTCAGCTCGGCGTCTCGCTCGGGCTCACCTGGCTGAAGGCCTTTCCCGCCGCGTGGCTGGGCACGGACTGGTTCCGTCACATCCGCGGACCGTTCCCGCAGGTGCGGTTCGTCGCCACCGGGGGCCTCGACGCGGGGAACGTGGTGTCATTCCTCGATGCCGGCGTGCGCGTCGCGGCCGTCGGCTCAGCGCTCGAGGATGCGACGCAGCTCGAGGCTCTCGCCGCGGTGCTGCGAGACGCCCGGTGATCGTGGGCGTCCTGCTCGTCAGCTGATGGCGAGGGATGCCGCGGGCTCGGGCCGGTGCACGCCGCGCGGGCGATAGCCGAGCGAAGATGCCACGCCGCAGAGATCGGCGAGGTACCACACGATCGCGAGCCACATCTCGGTGCCCTGGAGGCCGGGTTCGGTCTCTGGGAGCCCACGGGTCGTCGCGTGCGGAAGCCGGAAGGCGAATCCGCGGTCGTCCACCCACGCGCCCAGCGCCTCATCGAGGAGCTGCCGCGCGAGAGCCTCGACCTCGGCGGATCGGTAGCCTGCGTCGCGTGTGAGCCAGAGCGGATGGGCGATGTCGAGCACGTTGCACGCGTCGAGCCGGCCGGGTCCGAAGTGCCGGGCGTCGCCGGCGTGGCGCAGCACCGAGTCGATGACGCGCTCGGGGTGCGGGACGGGCACGCCGAACTGGGCGAAGGTGCCCCGAGTGGCCCGGTAGTACCCGTTCACGACCAGCAGCAGGTCGCCGGAGCCGTCGGCCGTGCCCCACATGCCGGTGTCGGGGGATGCCCGCGTGAGGAGCCAGCCGAACAGCGCCTCGGCGAAGCCCGCCGGAACCGCATCCCCTCGATCGGCACTCCAGCGGATCGCTGTGCCGTACGCGTCGACCCAGTGCCCTGCGTGCCAAGGATCCGCCGACCACGGGAGGGTCGAGACGGCCTCGATCAGGGCCCGCGGCGCTCGAGTCCGTCACGAGTCTGATCGGCGCGTCGAATCGCGCTCCGAGGAGGTCGAGCGCATAGCCGACGCTGAGGATGTGGTACGCCGCATCCGGGTCCGCCGGGTCGGCGGGTCGCTGCGCTCCCGAGCCGTCGAGCGGGCCGACGAGACCGGTGGTGGGATCCTGCCACTCCTGCAGGCGGGCGATCTGCTCCCTGGCGGGCAGCTGCGGGGGCGCGCTGCCGAGCAGCAGATCGGCGATCTCGATGGCATCGCACTGTGCGCGGACCGTCGCCTCTGCGCCGGACCGGTCGCGGAAGAGCCGCACCTCCGGCATCCACGCTCGATCCAGGATCGCACCGGCCTGCGGAGCGAGCGCGGCCCGCGAAGTCGGAGAGCCGGGTGGCGAGGCTCTGCGCGGCGGGCTCCGCCGTGTCGCGGGGTGGCACCCTCCACCGGATGAGCTTGGCGGGGTTGCCGCCCACGATCGCACCGGCGGGCACATTCTTCGTGACGACCGCTCCCGCCGCCAGCACGGAGCGGTCGCCGATGGCCACCCCGTCGAGGATCACCACGTGGGACCCGATCCAGACGTCGTCGCCCACGGTGATGCCCTGACTCTGCAGCGGCTGACGGAACACCTCGACATCGGGGTCGGACATCGTGTGATTGAAGCCGAGGATGGACGTGTGCGCTCCGATGCGCACACCGTCGCCGAGTCGGACCTTCCCGCGGATGACCGCGTACGGGTTCATGCTGCAATCGCGCCCGGCTATCAGGCTGCCCGTGACGTATGCGCCCGCAGCGATATACGTCCGGTCGCCGAGGTGGAGTTCCTCATTCTCGACGGAGGCCGCGTCCGAGATGAAGCAGTCCACGCCGAAACTGTGACCCGGCCGCGCTCCGAGATCCGTCTGCAGCGCCCGCTGCCGCTCCTGCGCGGCGGGGTCTGCGTCGCGCCAGAAGTCCCAGGGCGAGAACTCGAGGGGATCGATCACCGTCCCATTCTCGTTGTCTGGCGCCTGCCGGGAGCGCGGCCGTCCCCCCTTGTGCTTCCTGACTCACCCTTCGTGGGAGTGCGTGGCATCTGAGAGAGTGCCGTCGCTCCGGTCAGACCAGGCCATGGCGCGCGAAGGCGTTGTAGACGCCGTCGGCTCCCACGCTGGTCGTGACTTCGTCGGCGAGCGCCTGCAGTTCGGGATCGGCGTTGCCCATCGCGATGCCGACCCCGCAGACCTCGAACATCTCGACGTCGTTCCAGCTGTCGCCGATGCCGATCGCCGTGGAGGGGTCGGCGCCGAGGCGATCGAGCACGTGAAGAATCGCCGATCCCTTCGTCGTGCCCCGCATCCCGACCTCGCCGTTGGATCCGCCGGGCAGCGGCATGCTGCCGGGGACGACGTGGAAGAGCTCGCCCAGGTCGGCCTGCAGCTGATTCACCATGCCGGCCGACTCGCTCATGAAGACGGCCTTCGCGATCTGCGTGCGATCCGCCTCGGACAGGTCGCGGAATCTCGGAGCGACCGAGGGCTCGACCTCGCCGCGGCGGGCGCCGATGACCTCATTCATGAGCCGGCGAGCACCCGCACTTGCATACACGGCGGTGTCGGACTGGAGGAAATAGTGCGTGCCGTGCGCGTCGAAGTACTCGGTGAGCTGCGTGAGAGCGTCGACCGGCATCGTGCGGGCGAGTACGGTCTCGCCGTCGCTGGTGGCGAAAGCGCCGCCGTTCGTGATGGCGCCGTCGAAGCCGATGGCCTGCACGTCCGGGTGGATGTCACCTGCTGACCGGCCCGTGCTCAGGTAGACCAAGTGCCCCGCAGATCGGGCGGTCGTGACGGCCTTGATGGTGGAGGCTGCCACAGTGCCTCCGTGATCGAGGATCGTCCCGTCCACATCCAGGAAAGCGATACGGCGGGAAGTCAGGGCAGTCACGGTCTCATTCTCCAGGGATGGTGGCGGCTCATCGCCGGACCGGCGATGCATGAGGCGCGGGCCGCAGCCTGTCGGCAACGGCCCGCGCCTGGATTCAGCGCGTCAGGCTCGCGCCATTGGTGCTGATGACCTCCGTGTACCAGTCGAACGACTTCTTGCGGTGCCGTTCGAGAGTGCCCGTGCCGTCGTCGTTGCGATCGACGTAGATGAAGCCGTACCGCTTGCTCAGCTGCGCGGTGGAGGCGCTGACGAGATCGATGCATCCCCAGGTGGTGTACCCGAGCACATCGACGCCGTCGAGGATGGCCTCACCGACCTGAACGAGATGGTCGTTCAGGTACGAGATCCGGTAGTCGTCGATCACCGTCTTGACTCCGTCGACCTCGACCAGCTGGTCGCGCGCTCCCAGCCCGTTCTCCACGATGAACAGCGGCTTCTGCCAGCGGTCCCAGAACTGGTTGAGCACGAGGCGCAGCCCGATCGGGTCGATCTGCCAGCCCCACTCGCTCGCCGGGAGGGTCGGGTTGGGGACGCCCCCCATGATGTTTCCCTGGCCCGAGATCTTCTTCGCCGGGTCGCCGGTCTCGCAGATGCTCATGTAATAGCTGAACGAGACGAAGTCGACCGTATGGGTGAGGTCCTCCCGATCCTGCTCGGTGATGTCGAGCTGGATGCCGTTCTCGCGCAGAGTCCGCAGGAAGTATCCCGGGTAGGTGCCGCGGGTGTGGACATCGCCGTAGACGAGGTTGGCGTGGTCGGCCTCCAGCGTGGCCAGGGCGTCGACCGGAGACGGTGTGAGCGGATACACCGGCATCGACAGCACCATGCAGCCGATCTGCGCGTTCGGAGCGACCTCGCGAGCGATGCGGGTGGCGCGGGCGGATGCCACCAGCTCATGGTGCATCGCCTGGAAGAGCTGCTGCTTCGAGAGCTCCTCGGCCGGGGTGTTGATGCCACCCGACATGAACGGAGCGTGCAGCAGCGAGTTGATCTCGTTGAAGGTCAGCCAGTACTTCACGCGAGAGCCGAACCGCTCGAACAGCGTGCGCGCGTAGCGCTCGTAGAAGCCGATGAGCTGCCGGTTCGTCCAGCCGTCGTACTTCTCGGCAAGATGCAGGGGCGTCTCGTAGTGCGAGATCGTCACGAGCGGCTCGATGCCGTGCTTGTCGAGTTCGTCGAGCAGACGGTCGTAGAACGCGAGACCCGCTTCGTTCGGCTCGGTCTCGTCGCCGTTCGGGAAGATCCGGCTCCACGCGATCGAGAAGCGATACGTCTTGAAGCCCATCTCAGCGAAGAGCGCGATGTCTTCGGCATAGCGGTGGTAGTGGTCGATGCCGACGAGCTTCAGGTTGTCGGGCGTCGGTGACGCCGTGCGCGGTGCGCCGATGCCGCCGCCAGGCAGCACATCCTGCACCGACGGGCCCTTGCCGTCTTCGTCGTAGGCGCCTTCGAGCTGGTTGGCGGCGGTTGCGCCGCCCCAGAGGAAGTGCGAGGGGAACGGGGTGGTGGTCATTGTGTCTCCAGTCAAAGGGGGGCGGGATGCTGGGAGCACCCCGCCCCGCGAGGTTCTACTTCGCCGCGAGTGCCGACTCGACCGCCAGCGCGGAGAACAGCGGCTCCCCGTGGGCGATCGGACCGCGTGCTGCGTTGCCGATGCTCGGGTAGAGCTCGGGATTGGTGATGATGACCGGCGTCGTCAGGTCGTATCCCGCGCGCGCGATCGCGTCGCCGTCGAACTCGACCAGCAGGTCGCCCGCCTTGACCTGCTGGCCCGTGGTGACCGCGACGGTGAAGTGCTTGCCGGCCGAGCTTGACCGTGTCGATGCCGATGTGGATCAGCAGCTCCGCGCCGTTGGCGTGGCGCAGCCCGAAGGCGTGACCGGTCGGGAAAGCAGCCACGACCGTCGCATCGAACGGCGCGAACACGGCGCCCGAGCGGGGCTGGATGGCGACGCCCTGGCCCAGCGAGCCGTCGGCGAACGCGGCATCCGCCACCTCGCTCAGCGGCACGGCGGTGCCGTCGAGCGGGCTCAGCACCTCGATGTCGTTGCCCTCGGCGAGAGCAGCCTCCGTCGCCTCGGGCTCCTTGAAGCCGACGAGCACGGTCAGCAGGAACGGGAGGATGATCGCGACGGCCAGGCCGATCGCGAGGACGACCATGTTGCCGTTGCCGAACAGTGCAGGAAGCGCGAGGCCCGACGGGACGACGAAGGCGGTGGAGAAGATGCCGCCCATGGCGAGGATCGCGCCGCCGATCGCGCCGCCCACGATGCCGAACGCGAAGGGCCGCTTGAGCGGCAGGTTGATGCCGTAGATGGCGGGCTCGGTGATGCCGGCGAGGAAGCCGGAGAGCGTCGCGGGGGCGGCGAGCGACTTGAGGTTCTTGTCGCGTGCGCGCACCCAGACACCGGCGACTGCGCCCGCCTGTGCGAGGACGGCGGCGAAGACGGGCGCGATGAGGAGGATGTGGCCCGTGGTCTGGAACTCGAGCGTGAACAGCGGCACAAGGCCCCAGTGAAGTCCGAAGATCACGAAGACCTGCCAGAGGCCGCCCATGACGGCACCGCCGAGCCACGGGGCGGTTGCGAAGAGCCATCCGATGCCGCCGCCGACCCAGCCGGAGATGATGGCCGAGATCGGGCCGATCACCACGAAGACGAGTGGCACGGCTACGAGCACGACGATCATCGGCGTCACGAAGCGGCGGATCGCCGCGGGGAGCTTCGCGTAGAGGAATCGCTCCGCATGGCTCTGCAGCCAGACGATGATGATGATCGGGATGACGCTCGAGACGTAGCTGACCATCGTGAAGGGGATGCCGAGGAAGTTGAGGGCCTCCGCGCCGACCATCGCCGTGATCGAGGGGTACAGCAGCGCGCCGGCGATCGCGAGCGAGGTGAACTCGGATGCCTTGAAGTAGCGGGCGGCGGTGATCGCGAGTGCCAGTGGCAGGAAGTTGATGAACGCGTCCGACAGCGCGTTGAGCAGGACATAGGTCGTCGTGTCGACCGCGATCCATCCGAACGTCACGGCTGCCGCGAGGAACGCCTTCAGCAGACCCGTGCCCGCAAGGGTCCACAGCAGCGGGGTGAAGATCGCCGAGATCATCGAGATGAAGCGGTTGAAGAGGTTGCCCTTGGGCCCCTCCACCGCCGGGGCCGCCCCGGATCCGCCGAACTTCGAGATCTTGCCGATCTCGGCGTAGACCTCGGGCACATCGTTGCCGATGACGACCTGGTACTGACCGCCGGCCTGTGCCGTCGTGATCACGCCGGGCGTCGACTTCAGCGCCGCGGCATCCGCCTTGGCTTCGTCCTTGAGGATGAACCGCAGCCGGGTCGCGCAGTGCACGAGTGACTTCACGTTCTCCTCGCCGCCGACGCCCTTCAGGACGCCCGCCGCGGTCTTCGCGTAATCCGCCATCGGGATCCGCCTTCCTTTCGCCGCTCCACTGCAGCAGTGTGTTTGCGGGCATTTCGGGCCGTTTCACCCGTTTCAGGGCAAAAAAAAGACCTGAACTCGTTCATCGCGTGAAATGCGATGTGAGTTCAGGTTTTGCCCGCGGAGCGGTAACAATCCGGAATGCTCGACAGGGTCGGAAACCCTGCGAGGGTCACTCTACCATGTGCTCGGGAGTGCTGGACGCCAGCTGGGCCTTGAGACGCTCGACGTGCACGATGACGTAGAGCAGTTCCTCATCGGTGAGCTCCGACCCCGTCGCGCCGTGCACATACGATTTGACGTTCTCCGCGATCACGAACGATCGCGGGTAGCTGCGCTTCGCGAACTCGAAGAACGAGGTGTCTCCGCTGGAGAGCATCGTGCGGTTCACGAGCCGCTGCAGGAGGAACTGGACATGCAGCACGAACCGGGCGTAGTCCGGGCTCGCGGTGTCGAGGTGCACTCCCAGGTCCTGCTGGACGACGTCGACCACGTGCTGGACGCGCCTGAGCAGAAGAGCGGCGGTGCCATTGGGCTCATCGCGGGTTGCGTTGAGCATATGCATCGTGAGGAATACCGACTCCTCCGGTGGCAGCTCCCGCTCGAGCGCGGTGCTGATCGAGCCGGCCATGCGCTGGGCCACCTCGTACTCCTGGGGATAGAGCACACGCAGTTCGGGCATCGTCGTCGTGGGGATCCGCAGCCCCTTGTCGAGGCGCTCCAGGACGAACTGGATGTGGTCGATGACGGCGATCGTGAGATGGCGGCCCAGCTGGCGGCCCAGCATCCGCTCCGCCTCGTCGACGGCCCGGGCTACCGCCTCGATGACGGGGTAGGGGACGTCGCTGAGCAGCTGCTTCTCCCGGTCGCCGTCCGCGCCCTCGTCGAGCACGAACGTCTTCTCGACCTTCGCCGGGTCGATGACGTCGGCGGGCTTGAGCTGGAAGCCCAGGCCCCTGCCCATGAGGACGCGTTCGCGACCGGATTCGTCGAGCGAGATCACGACGTTGTTGTTGAGCACCTTGTGCGCGACCGTGCCGGTCGAGCGGGCTCCGTCGCGCGCTGCCGCCATGGGAGGAAGCCTAACGGGACGCAGCGGGCTCCGGCAGGTGTCGTCATTCGATGGTTTTCTGTCGAGCGTCCGAAAAGCATTGACATTTGGGCCGAGCGGTTGCACGATGGCTATACCCATCACATCGGTGTGCGTGGAACAGCCTCCGCCTGCGGAGTCCCACGGCACCGTCTCCCCGTTACGAGAGGCCTCCTCGATGAAGAAGAGTTTCGCCGTCGTCGGCATCCTTGCCGCTGCCGCCATCGCCCTCAGCGGCTGCACCGATTCCGCAGCCGAGCCCACCACAGCCGCCACCGACGACTCCGCCTCCGGCGAGCTCACCAAGGTCCGCGTCGCCGCGCTTCCGATCGCCGAGAGCGGTGCGCTCTGGGGTGCGATCGAGGAGGGGATCTTCGAAGACCACGGTCTTGAGATCGAGGTCGTCCCGGCTCAGGGCGGCGCCAACGCGATCCCCGCCCTCCTCAGCGGCGACATCCAGTTCGCCATCGGCCAGCCCTTCGGTCCGATCCGCGCGGACGCGCAGGACCTGGGCATCGTCATCGTCGGCAACTACGCGAACAGCCTCGCCCAGGGCACGGACGTGAACGCCGTGGTCGCGCCGGCTGACTCGGGCATCACTCGTCCCGCCGACCTCGCGGGAAAGACGGTCTCGGTGAACACCATCGGCGCCGCCGGAGACCTCACCATCCGCAAGGCCGTGCAGGACGACGGCGGCGACCCCTCGACGATCCAGTTCGTCGAGGTCGCCTTCCCCGACGTGCCCGCACAGCTCGAGGCGGGGACGATGGATGCCGCGTGGGCGCCCGACCCGTTCCGCGGCATCGTTCTCGGTGCGGGCGGCACGTCGGTCGTCCAGCCCTACCAGGCCACCATTCCGGGACTCAGCGTGCTGACCAGCATCACGACGCAGAAGCTCATCGACGAAGACCCCGACCTCGTCGCCGCCTACTCAGAGGCGATGGCCGAGGCACTCGAGTGGGCGTCCGGCGACGAGCAGGCTGTGCGCGACGCCATCGCGACCAACCTCAAGATTCCGGCCGAGGCCGCCGCGGGAATCACGCTGCCCGAGTTCACCTGGGACCTCGACGTCGACAACATCCAGACGCTCGGCGCGCTCGCGGTCGAATTCGCCTACCTCGATGCCGAGCCCGACTACGACCGGATGATCCAGCAGCAGTAGCAGATGTGTGGGGATGCCCCGGACCGAGGCATCCCCATCGCTGTCCACCTCCCTCCCGCCGACAATTCCTGATCGGATGCATTGATGGTCATCGTTGACGCCCCAGCGCCGCCGGCGCCGCTCGCGCCGCCCGCGCGCCGCCGCTCGCGGAGGACGCTGCGCAAGTTCGCGCTGGGGGCGGCCGGCATCTTCGGATTCCTCGTCACCTGGCAGCTGCTTCCCACACTGGGCGTCGTCGATCCCGCCTACTTCCCGACCGCGACCGAGACGCTCGCCCAGCTCGCCGTGGAGCTGCGGGATGTGGAGTTCTGGCGCAACGTCGGACGCACGCTGAGCGCATGGGCCATCGGTCTTCTCCTGGCGACGGTCCTCGCTGTCGTGCTGGGCACTGTGATCGGAATGGTGCCGTTCCTGCGCCGCGCGACGCACACCACGGTCGAGTTCCTGCGTCCGATCCCGTCGGTGGCGCTCATCCCGCTCGCGATCCTCATGTACGGGTACCAGCTGCAGGCGGCGCTGGTCATCATCGTGTTCGCGAGCTTCTGGCAGGTGTTCATCCAGGTGCTGTACGGCGTCGCCGACGTCGACGCGGTGGCACGCGACACCGCCCGCAGCTTCGGCCTGTCCCGCGGATCGCGCATCGTCAACCTCGTCTTCCCCACGGCACTGCCGTACCTCATGACGGGCTTGCGCCTGGCCGCAACGGTCGCTCTCATCCTGGCGATCACGGCCGAGATGTTCATCGGCAACCCGGGGATCGGGCGGGCGATCATGCTCGCCCGCGACGCGGGCCAATGGACCACGGTCTACGCGCTGGTCATCGTGACCGGCATCCTGGGCCTGCTCATCAACCTCGTCTTCCGCGGGATCGAGCGTCGTTCGCTCTCGTGGCACCAGTCCGTGCGCGGGGAGGAAGTCCTGTGACCCTCTACACCAGCACCGTGATCACCCCGCGCAAGCCCTCCCGCGCATGGGCGAAGCTCGGCGAGAGCACCGCCTACGCGCTGGGCCTGCCCATCCTGCTCCTGATCATCTGGGGCGTCTGGTCATCGGTCTCGTCCGCGCAGTTCTTCCCGAGCCCGGTGGTCATCTTCCAGGCGTTCGTCGACACGTGGATCGGTCCGGCGTTCTTCATCGACGTGCTGCCCAGCCTCGGACGCCTCGCGATCGGCGCCATCCTCGCCATCGCGATCGGCATCGCCGCCGGCACCCTGATCGGGCTCGTACGGTGGCTGCGCGAGCTGCTCGAGCCGACGCTCGAGTTCTTCCGGGCGGTTCCGCCCCCCGTGCTGATCCCCATCATCGCGGTGCTGGTCGGCGCCAACGACGTCATGAAGATCGTGGTCATCGTCACCGGTGCGGTCTGGCCCGTGCTCCTCAATACGATCGAGGGCGTGCGCGCGACCGACTCCGTCATGACCGAGACCGCGAAGTCCTTTGCGCTGAGCCGCGGTGAGCGCCTGCGGTTCCTCGTGCTCCCGGCGGCGAGTCCCCGCATCATGGCCGGGGTTCGCCAGTGTCTTTCGATCGCGCTCATCCTGATGGTGATCTCGGAGATGTTCTTCTCCTCGTCAGGACTCGGATTCAAGATCGTCTTCTTCCAGCGCAACTACCTCATCGCCGAGATGTGGAGCGGCATCGTGCTGCTCGGACTGATCGGCGTGCTGCTCGCGGCGATCTTCGGATTCGCCGAGCGGCGGGTCCTGCGCTGGTACCACGGAATCAAGGAGGTCGAACGTGCCTGAAACACTGCTCAAGGTCGAGAACCTGAGGAAGGTCTACGAATCGTCGACCGGAAGCGTCGAAGCCATCGGCGACATCAGCTTCACGATGGGGGCCGGAGAACTCGTCTGCATCGTCGGGCCCTCGGGATGCGGCAAGACCACGCTGCTGAAATGCATCGCGGGCCTGCTGCGGCCGACGTCGGGCGTCATCGAGCTCGATGGCAAGAAGGTCAGCGGTCCGCCGCCGAACATGGCGCTGGTCTTCCAGGAGTACGGCCGGAGCCTCTATCCCTGGCTGACCGTGCGCGGAAACGTCGAGCTTCCGCTCAAGCACAAGAACCTCACGCGCTCCGATCGCGACCGCCTCATCGACGATGCGCTCGTCGCGGTGGGACTCGATCACGCGGCCAAGAGCTACCCGTGGCAGCTCTCCGGCGGCATGCAGCAGCGCGTGGCCATCGCGCGCGCCGTCGCCTATCAGCCCGAGGTGCTCATCATGGACGAGCCCTTCGCCGCCGTCGACGCGCAGACCCGCGCGGACCTCGAGGACCTGGTCCGCGCGCTCCACCGTGACCGCGGGATGTCGATCCTCTTCGTCACCCACGACATCGACGAGTCGGTCTACCTCGGCGAGCGGGTCGTCGTGCTTTCGAAGTCGCCGACATGGGTCCAGGAGGATCTCGCGATCGATCTCGCCCCCGACCGCGACCAGATCACGACGCGAGCGCTGCCCCGCTTCACCGAACTGCGGACGCACGTGTACGAGCAGATCCAGCGCGCCAAGCGCGGTGAAGCGGTGCGACCCACCTCATGATCAAGGAGATGACCAGGAGCACTCCGTGAGAAGCAGGCAGCCGCGACAGCTGCTGCTCGCGCTTCTCGGCGAGTACGCGATCGAAGATGGCCCCGGTCCTATTCCGGCGAGTGCCTTCATCGAACTTCTCGATGCCGCCGGCATCGCCGCGCCGACGACGCGGGCCACGCTCGACCGGATGGAACAGCGCGGTCTCTTAGAGCGAGAGCGCCGTGGACGCGAGATCGTGTTCTCGCCCACGTCCCATGGGATCGCCGTTCTCCGCGAGGCAACGGAGCGCGTCCGCGATCCCCGTCCCTTCCATTCCCCTCACGGCTCGTGGACCTTCGTCACCTTCTCGCTGCCGGAGGACCTTCGCAGTCTCCGCAGCAGGCTCCGCTCGACGCTCACCTGGGAGGGCTTCGCCCCGCTGAGGGACGGCCTCTGGGTGGCGCCAGGCGAGATCGACCTGACGGCCGCCCTCGAGACGCTGCGCGATGAGCTGCCATCCGGAGCCCTGCTCGCGTTCCATGGCCGCGAGCTCGATGGCTTCCCGATGGCCGATTCTGCGCGCGCCGCGTGGGACATCGATGCGATCCGGGCCGAGCATCTGGCCTTCCTGAGCACCTGGAGCGGGGCGACGGAAGAGTCGCCCAGCGCGCTGGTCGCCCGCACGATGCTCGTGGCCGACTGGCTGGCGCTGCTGCGCGCCGATCCGCGACTCCCGAGCGAGCTCCTGGATGAGGATTGGCCCGCCGATCGCTCTCTGGCTCTCTATCGACAGCTTCGTGCGCGGACGGCCAAACCCGCTGCGGAGGAGTACGCCGCGCTCGTCGAGCGCCGCGCGCGCGTCCGTACCGCGGCATCCTGAATCGCAGGGAGAAGCAGAAGGGGCGGGCTGCGCACATCCGTGCGCAGCCCGCCCCTTCTCTGCGGGGGATTACCCGTTTCGTCCTCCCGCCGGGTGGGTGTACGAGTTCCCGCGGCGGGGACCGTCCACGCACACGAAGCTCGCCGCAGACTCCGGGTCGCCGCTCGTGTACTGCGCGGTCGCCGGGTAGGCGCACAGCGGGCGGGTGCGCGTCGGCGACCAGCCGGCCGGGATCGCGGGGTTCGCGGCATTGACCGACCCGATGAGCTCAGGGGAGGTGCCCTGCTCGACCCAGGCGATCAGCGCGGACAGTCCTTGATGCTGGTCGGTCGCAGGGCCCCCCGAGACATGCCCCATGCCGGGGATCTCGTAGTACCGGACGAAATTCGTCGGCGGCGCCGCTGTAGCGCTCGTCGACGGCGTCGTACCAGGCTGCGGTGTCATCCGGTGAGAACACTCCGTCGGATGCGCCATGGATCACGATCATCTTGCCGCCCCGGTTCTTCAGGGTGTCGAGGTTGGACGGATCGGGCGGAGTCATGAACGACATCGCGCTCTCGGTGTAGACGCCGCTCGTCGTCCAGATCGCTGCCGCGGCCGCGTCGATGTCGAGCGTGAGTGCGAAGTCCCGCAGGGTGGGCAGGGGCGGAGCCTGCGGCGGCGTGTTGAAGATGTAGCCCACGGCACCGGCATCCCGATTCAGGGGCGCGTTGAACTTCCAGTCCGCCCAGCCCGGCTGGGTCAGGCCCGGATCGAAGGGGAACGACGCGTAGATCGGCGCGCCCTCGCTCGTCTTGGCGCCGCCGAAGACCGTCTCGATGACCCTCTTCTGGTCCCTCGTCAGACATGTGCCGTCTCGCACCGACTTGCACGTGGGCACGTGCCCCTGGAGGGTGAAGACGTTCTGGCACTTCGCACTGCTGTACACCATGCCGTCCTCGAGGCCGTCGAGACCGTCGCAGCGTGCCAGGATCGCAGTCGCGACGAGCTGTCGCTCGCCTGGGAGTGAAGGCGCTGGCGAGATCGCTGGTGGTCGCGACGGTGTTCCATTGCTGGGCGCCCCAGATCTGCGCGACGGCGGCCTTGGGAAGGTTGAACCCGGGCGAGATCGCGAGAAAGCCGTCGTACTGATCGGCATAGCGCGTCGACGCCACCATCGTGTGCCGACCGCCGTTCGATCCGCCGGTGATGTACGAGCGGTCGGGTCCGCGCCCATAGGCGGCGGCGACCAGCGACTTCGCCATGGGAGTCAGCGTGCCGACCGCGGCGTACCCGTAGTCGAGCCGCGCCTGAGGATCGAGGCCGAAGACCGGGTTCTGGCTGCCGTTGTGCCCCGCGTCGGAGCTGATCACGGCCATGCCCATCTGGAGGCCGCTCTCACCGCCCCGAGTGGCGCCGAGCGCAGTGGCGACGGCGCCGTCGATCCCGCCGTTGGCCTGGTACAGGTAGCGCCCGCTCCAGGCGGTGGGCAGGCGCATCTCGAATCCGATGGCGTAGTCCTCGCCCATCCACCGGGCTCACCCGTTCGTTCATCCTGCCCGTGACGAGACAGTGCTCACCCACCGGCTGTCCGCCGTTGGAGAGGACACCGGCCGGCACGATCGTCGCCGCCGTGATGACGGTGTTCGGGTAGGCGAAGCCGAGGAGCGAGGCGCACTCCAGGAGGGGCCCCGGCGTTGCGGCCTCCAGCTGCGGACCGCTCTGCGCTGAGGCAGCGCGCCGGGGCCTGCTCCGCGTGAGCGGGTGCGACGGCCGAGAACACAGGGCGACCGCCGCCAGCGTCGCCGGATGCTGCGACGCGATGCGTTGAGCCCGGCGGGTCATGCCATCCCCCCGCACGCTGATTTCGAACACTTCGTTGCGATGGACATCTTCATCCTCTCGGTAGCAGCGTCCGCGAGTCCGGTCTTGCTGGACGGCTGGACGCTCGACGTGCCCGCCTCGCTGCGGGCCGCGTGTCGGAACGCTAACAAGAATGGTTGCAAACTACAACCAGTTTTCCCGAAGTCGAGTCCGGACCGACGGATCGCCGGCCCTCCGCACGCGTGTCGGCTAGTCGCGGATATCTGCGGGCGGCCGATCCGATCCCGCGGGCGCGGAGGGGATGGCGATGACACGAAGGAGCGTCGCCAGTTCGCCGCGCTGCTCGGGCGAGAGGCTTCCGAAGACCTCGTTCTGCGCGGCCGCCACGGCGATCGTCGCCTCGCCGTACAGCGAAAGGCCTTCGTCCGTGGCGGTGACGACATTGGCTCGCCGGTCGCGGGGGTCAGGCTGGCGGACGACGAGATCACGCGCCTGCAGCTCGTCCACGAGCGCGACCACTTGACTGGGGTCGAGACGCAGCACCTCGGCGAGCTCGCGCTGCGACGGTCGGCGCTTCCCCACGGCAAGGGCGAGCACCGAGTATGAGCGCACGCGCAATCCGCACGCACTGAGCGCGGCATTGCCGCCTGCCAGAGAGAGGGCGTTGGCGCGAGCGAGCAGGAAGCTCAGGTCGTCGAACAGGTCGCCCCGAGAGGTCGCATCCTCTGTCCGACCGTTCGGTTCGACACTCTCCATGGCACGATGCTAGCAAAGGTGCAACAATCAATCATTGACAAACTCAATGGAATTAGTCTTCAATGGACGAAGAGACACGAAGGAGTTCTGCATGTCCGCAAATGAGACGCCCCTGAGCGGCAAGGTCGCCATCGTCACGGGATCGGGCCGAGGCCTGGGTCTCGCCTATGCAGCCGAACTCGCCCGGCAGGGAGCATCCGTCGTCGTCAATGACGTGGATGCGCAGACTGCGGCCGACGCGGTCGCGAGCATCGAGGCGCAGGGCGGCAAGGCGGTCTCCGTCGTGGCGCCGGTCGGGTCCAGCGATACAGCGAAGGCGCTCGTCGCCGCGGCCGTCGACAACTTCGGGCGCCTCGACATCCTCGTGACGAACGCCGGTGTCCTCCGCGACACCGTGCTGTGGAAGATGAGCGACGAGGACTTCGACACCGTCATCAACGTCCACCTTCGCGGCACGTTCACGTGCGTCCGTGAGGCGGTCACCTACATGCGCGAGAACGAGATCGCCGGCCGGGTGATCTGCATCGGCTCACCGACCGGGCAGCGCGGCAACTTCGGGCAGACCAACTACGCCGCGGCGAAGGCCGGCATCGTCGGGATGGTGCGCACCTGGGCGCTCGAGCTCAAGCGCGCGGGCATCACCGCGAACGCTGTCATCCCGGTCGCCGCCACGGCGATGACCGCCACGGTGCCCTACTTCGCGGCCGCCGTCGAGGCCGACGAGAAGGGCGAGGCCATGCCTGCCTTCTTCCGCCACGACCTCGGCTTCGGCACGTCCGACGACGTCGCCGGGCTCATCGCATATCTCGCTTCGGATGCCGCGGCCGGCGTCACAGGTCAGGCCATCGGCGTCGGCGGCGACCGCATCCAGGTGTGGTCGCATCCCGAGCCCGTGGTGTCGGCCTATCGAGACGGCGGCTGGACGTATGACGCGCTCGCCGATGACTTCGGTGCGGAGTTCGGCGGCCATCTGCAGTCGGTGGGGGAGAAGTTCCCGCCGCTGCCGGAAGACCTGCAGCGACCGGCTGCGAAGCCCTGACCCTTCGACAGGCTCAGGAGACGAAGATGGCCCGCTACGAATCCGCGATCGATCTCGACGCGCTGGACGCGATCGATATGCACGTGCACATCGAAGTCGACGACCACGGGCACCACGCGCTGCCGGATGACCTCGTCGAAGCAGCGAGCCGCTACTTCTCGACCGACGGGCCAAGGCCCGACCTCGACAGCGTGGCCGCGTACTACCGCGAGCGGAAGATGGCGGCGGTGGTCTTCACCGTCGACGCTGAGGCGCAGCTCGGGCACGCTCCGATCTCGAGCGCCGAGATCGCGGACGGCGCATCGCGCAACAGCGATGTGCTCATTCCCTTCGGCTCAGTGGATCCCCACCGCGCGGACGCCGTCGACCGGGTACGGCGCCTCGTCGACGACAGCGGGGTCCGCGGATTCAAGTTCCACCCCACCGTTCAGGGATTCGACCCGAGCGACCAGGCTCACTACCCGGTGTACGCGGCGATCCAGGATGCCGGCCTCCCCGCGATCTTCCACACCGGCCAGACCGGAATCGGCGCGGGCCTTCCGGGCGGGCGCGGGCTGCGGCTGGGACTGTCGAATCCGATGCTGCTCGATCCCGTCGCGGCCGACTTCCCCGACCTCCAGATCATCATGGCCCACCCCTCGGTGCCGTGGCAGGACGAGGCGCTCTCGGTCGCGACGCACAAGCACAACACGTGGATCGACCTGTCGGGGTGGAGCCCGAAGTACTTCCCGGCCGAGCTGGTGCGGTACGCCAACTCGATCCTGAAGACACGGGTCCTGTTCGGATCGGACTTCCCTCTGCTCACCCCGGATCGCTGGATCAGGGATGTCGAGCAGACCGCTCTCAAGCCCGAGGTCATGCCGGGCGATCCTGAAGCACAACGCGGCCCGCCTTCTCGGCCTGGGGTGACGATCGTGCCTTCTCTCCTCCCCGACGCCGCCATCGGCCTGGACCCGTACGGCTTCGCGGGGACGCACCTGAGCCCAGCCGCCAGAGAGGTGCTCGATGGGCTCCGCGAGACGCTCGAGCGCGACATCCATCCCCTCATGGCCGACGCGTGGGAGTCGGCGACCATGCCCGATGCCGTGCTGGATGCGCTCATCCCGCTCGACCTGATGAGCCCCGCGGGCGTCGACCCGGTCGAGGCCGGTTCGAGCATGTTCTCGGGCTTCCGCAACTACGTGCTCGCGCGGTGCGACGTGTCGGTGGCGACGCTCTACAACGCCCAGTCCGGGACTCTTCCGCACGGCGGTGCGGCTCGGCGGATCCCCTGATCAGGTCGCGGACCTCGATCCCCGCATCAGGTCGTTCGAGCTGACCGGCGTGTTCGCACTCACCGAGCCCGATCACGGTTCTGACGTGGCGGGCGGACTTGCCACGACGGCTCGTCGGGATGGGGACGACTGGGTGATCGACGGCGCGAAGCGCTGGATCGGCGGTGCAGCGACCGCCGACGTTCTCGCCGTCTTCGCCAGGGCAGCGGATGACGGGCAGGTCAAGGCCTTCCTCATCCCGCGCGATACGCCGGGCGTGGCCCTTACGCAGATGCGAGGAAAGATCGCACTCCGGCCCATGCAGAACGCGGTGATCACGCTCGACGGGGTGCGGGTGCCGGAGAGCGCGCGGCTGCAGGGCGTGGACTCGTGGCGGGACGTCGCCCGGATCCTCCGAGAGATGCGCTCCGATGTCGCATGGATCGCGACAGGGCTGCAGGCCGGCGCGCTCGAGGCCGCTGTCCGCTATGTGACGGGGCGTGCGCAGTTCGGCCGGCAGATCGGCAGCTTCCAGCTCGTTCAGGAGAAGCTCGCCCGCATGCTGGGCAATCTCACCGCGTCGCTCGGGATGGTCGTCCAGCTGTCGACAGCGCAGGATCGCGGGGACTTCGCCGACGAGAACTCAGCGCTCGCGAAGATGCAGACCGCCCGCATGGCCCGCGAGACCGCCGCGCTCGCGCGTGAGGTCGGCGGCGGAAACGGCCTCCTGCTCGAGCACGACGTCGCACGCTTCTTCGCGGATGCCGAGGCCGTCTACTCCTACGAAGGCACTCACGAGATCACTTCACTCATCGTCGGTCGTGCCCTCACGGGCGCGTCCGCATTCGTCTGAACGAAAGGCACACCATGACCACCACCGTCTCCTACGCAGATGTCGCCGGCCTCGCCGGAAGCGACCTGGGATACACCGACTGGCTCGAGATCACGCAGGATCGCGTGAACCTCTTCGCCGATGCCGTGGACGACCACCAGTGGATCCACGTCGACCCCGAGCGCGCGGCATCCGGGCCCTTCGGAGCGCCGATCGCCCACGGGTTCCTCTCGCTCTCACTCGCGACCAAGTTCTGGACCGATCTGCTGGAGGTGGACGGCGTCACCACGAAGGTCAACTACGGGCTCGACAAGGTGCGGTTCGTCTCACCGGTCAAGGTCGGCGCAAAGGTGCGCATGACCGCCGTCGTCGCGGAGGTGACAGAGGTCGCAGGTGGCTACCAGCTCACCGTCGACCAGACGATCGAGATCGAGGGTGGCACCAAGCCCGCGCTCGTCGCTCGCGGGCTCTACCGCTTCTACGCCTGACCTCGACGATTCGGGATGCCGCGGCACCGGCATCCCGAATGCTGATCCCCCTCGCCCGCGCTCAACGAAGAGACACACGATGCACAATCACGGACTCGGCTCCTGGATGGCCAAGCGGCGGCTCAAGTCGCCGGACAAGGTCGCGCTCATCCATGACGACGGTCGGACACCTCACCTATCGCGAGCTCGCAGACGGCACTGACAGGGTCTCGGCACTGCTGTGGCAGCGGGGCATCCGAAAAGGTGACCGTGTCGCGTTCCTCGGCGAGAACTCCCCGGAGTTCCTTCAGCTGCTGTTCGGTGCGGCGCAGCTCGGAGCTGTCTTCGTCCCCATCAACACACGGCTCGCGCCGCCGGAGATCGCCCATGTGATCGGGGACTCGGGAGCCCGCGTCCTGATCCACGATCCTGCACTCGCCCCCGTGGTCGGACCCGCCACCGGCGTGGTCCATGCCATCACGACCGGAGAAGGGTCGGATGACACTCCCGGGCTGTCGCGACTGATCCGCAGCGCGCCCGGGGGACACGCCGATGTGGAGGTCACTCTCGATGACCCGGCCGCGATCCTCTACACGTCGGGCACGACGGGCAAGGCAAAGGGTGCTGTGCTCACCCACGGCAATCTCACCTGGGTCGCGCTCAACTGTGTGGTCGACTACGACGTCGTCTCCACCGATGTGGCGCTGATGATCTCGCCGCTCTTCCACGCAGCGTCACTGGGCATGGGTGCGCTTCCGATCATGCTGAAAGGCGCGACGATCGTGCTCGAGAAGGGCTTCAACCCCGGCGAGGCGCTGGAGCTCATCCAGCGGCACGGGGTGACGATGCTGAGCGGTGTGCCCACGACCTATCAGCTGCTCGCCGACCATCCCGACTGGTCCACCACCGACCTCAGCACGCTCCAGAAGCTCACGTGCGGCGGATCGGCGGTCCCCACCCGCATCCTCAACGCGTTCGAGGAACGCGGGCTGTCGTTCTCGCAGGGGTATGGGATGACCGAGACGTCGCCGGGTGCGACCTCGCTCTCGCCCAGCATGACCCGTGAGAAGCAGGGGAGCGTCGGGCTGCCGCACTTCTTCACGGATGTGCGCATCGCCGACGAGCACGGCGCCATGGTCCCTCGCGGGACGATCGGCGAGATCGAGATCTCGGGACCCAACGTCTTTCCGGGCTACCACGGCCTCCCCGAAGCCACCGCGGATGCGTTCACCGCGGACGGCTGGTTCCGCTCGGGCGACCTCGGGTATCTCGATCCCGACGGCTACCTCTTCATCTCGGACCGGCTCAAGGACATGATCATCTCGGGCGGCGAGAACATCTATCCCGCCGAGGTCGAGAATCTCATCAGCGACATGGAGGGCGTGACGGGGGTCGCGGTCATCGGCGTGCCCGATGAGCAGTGGGGAGAAGTGCCCTGGGCGATTGTGACGGTCCGCGAGGGGGTGAGCGTCGACGCAGGTCTGGTTCGCTCACATCTCGAGGGAAGGATCGCACGGTACAAGATTCCGAAGAACGTCGTGGTCATCGATGTGCTGCCGCGCACCGCATCGGGCAAGGTGCGCAAGGCCGAGTTGCGCCGCAGCTACGGCCGGTAGCGGGTCACGCATGCGCCGATCACTCGGGAGCGGACGGTCCATCTCGCGAGAGGCTGCCTGGCACTCGCGGCTCTCGTAGCATCGAGGCATGACTGATCCTCTTGTCCTCGTCGCGAACGCCGGCGACGGCACGATCGCCTCCTTCCGCTTCTCAGGTGACTCCTTGGAGCGGCTCTCGACGGCCGACGGGCCTTCCGGGCTGCTCGACCTTCGTCGCAGACCCGACCCGGTCGCTGGTTCACGCGGCCGTCAAGGGCGATCCGGCGGGTGTGATCACTCTTTCGCTCGACCGCACGACCGGCGTCCTGACGCCGATCGCTCGTCGTGATCTCGACGGCGGCGGATTGAACTACGTGGCCTTGAGCCGTGACGGATCGGTGTTCCTCGGCGCCTCGTACGGCGGCGGATACGGCATCAGCGCGCCGGCCGGATCGGAAGGCGTGGGCGAGCCGGTGTCGCGGATCGCCTACCCGAACCTGCACTCGGTGCTCGCGAGCGCGCGACGGTCGATTCGCCTACTTCGTGTCACTCGGCGCCGACCTCGTCGCGCAGTTCGCTCTCGAGGACGACCTGTCGCTCGTGCCGCTCGAGCCCGCGTCGGCGGCCGCGCCGAGCGGCAGCGGACCACGCCACCTCGCGTTCAGCAGTGAGGAGGACGCCGTCTACGTGCTCACCGAGTTCTCCGGCGAAGTGCTGCATTACGCCCGGGATGCCGAGACGGGACTGCTCGCGCAGGTCGGATCCGCCACAGCCTTCGATCCGTCGGCAGGTCTTCGCCACAGCACGTTCGGGGCGGACCCTCGGGCGGGTCATCTCATCTGGGGCGCGGACCTGCATCTCGGCGCCGGTGGTCGGACGCTGTGGGCGTCCGAGCGCAGCGCGAGCACGCTTGCGGCCGTCTCTGTCGATGCGGACGGCACCCTCAGCCCGCCGCGGCGATTCATCGCGACAGAGCCGCAGCCACGCGGCTTCGCCCTCAGCGCCGATGGCCGGCACCTGGTCGCGGCAGGGGAACGCTCCACGTCCGTCTCGCTGTACTCCGTCGACGGTGATGAGCTGCACCTGATGCAGCGTGTCGAGACCGGCAGCGGGGCGAACTGGGTGCGCTTCGTGTGACTTCGCGTGACCATCGCGCCACGCGCCTCGGGTTGGTTCCGCAAGCGATCACGGCAGCGGGGCTGATCTCTAGGCGGGGATGCCGGACGCTTCACCTGGCCTCTCCAACTCGTCCACCAGCTTCAGTCCTCGTTCGGTCCAGGCGATCTCCTGGTCGGCCTGGGCGATGAGGCCTTCGTAGGCGAACTCCTTGAACGCGACGATGCGCTCCCATTCGCTCGCGGGGAACTTCTCCAGACGGCGTTTGACGGTGGGGTGCTCCCGTGCGCGGATGAGCTCGAGCTGCTCGAGCCATTGCGCGCGGAGCTCCTCGTGGTGCGCCCGATGGGCGCGCAGCTGAGCGCGCGCCGTCGTCGGCATCCGTCCATTCGAAGTAGGCGGCGCGCAGATGGGCGGTGTCGCGTTCGCGGGAGTACTCCAGCGGCGTTTCCATCCATGCCCGGAACGCCTGAACGCCCGCGGGAGTGGCCTCGTAGCGGGTCTTGGTGCCGCGCGTGCCCCAGGTGACGCTCTCGCCCGCGATGAGGCCGTCCTGCTCCATCTTGCGCAGCTCCGGGTAGATCTGGGAGTTCGGCGCGTGCCATACGTGCCCCACCGAACTGTGGAATGCCTTCGCGAGGTCGTAGCCCGTCATCGGCTGCGCAGTGAGCAGGGCGAGAAGGGCGAAGCGCAGACTCATGAGCCGAACTGTAGTCGGGGGCGAGCGTGATTCTGTACTATCTACCTACATAGATAGTTGACGAGGGAGTCGGCATGCAGACGAGCACGACCAGCAAGGTTCTGGATCACCCGCGCAACGCCTGGTACGCGGCCGCGTGGGACTACGAGATCACGCGCAAGCCGCTGGCGCGCACCATCGCCGGCCGGCCGCTGGCCCTGTACCGCACCGAGGACGGCCGCCCGGTGGCCCTGGCCGATGCGTGCTGGCATCGGCTCGCGCCCCTGTCGATGGGCAAGGTCGTCGGCAAGGACGAGATCCAGTGCCCGTACCACGGCATCCGCTACAACTCGGCGGGGCGGTGCGTCTCGATGCCCGCCCAGGAGACGATCAACCCGAGTGCCCTCGTCCCGTCGTTCCCCATCGTCGACCGGTATCGGTACGCGTGGGTCTGGGTCGGCGACCCGGCTCTGGCCGATCCCGACACGATTCCCGACATGAGCCAGATGACCGACCCGGAGTGGACCGGCGACGGCGAGCTCATCTACGCGCCCTGCAACTACCAGCTGGTGCTCGACAACCTGATGGACCTCACCCACGAGGAGTTCGTGCACTCCTCGAGCATCGGGCAGGACGAGCTCAGCGAGTCCGACTTCGTCACCACGCACACGGATACCACGGTCAAGGTCGAACGATGGATGCTCGACATCGAGCCGCCGCCGTTCTGGCTGAAGAACATGCGCGACAAGTTCCCCGGGTTCGAGGGGCGCGTCGACCGGTGGCAGATCATCCACTTCGAAGCGCCCTCCACCATCCGCATCGACGTCGGGGTGGCGAAGGCGGGCACGGGGGCTCCGCAGGGCGACCGCAGCCAGGGGGTCAACGGGTACGTGATGAACACCATCTCTCCCGAGACCGACCGCACCTGCCACTACTTCTGGTCGTTCCAGCGCAACTACCGCCTCGACAGCCAGCTCATCACCACCCAGCTGCGCAACGGCGTGCACGGAGTCTTCGGCGAGGACGAGGCGATGCTGGCGGCGCAGCAGGCCGCGATCGACGCCAACCCGGACTACGAGTTCTACAGCCTCAACATCGACGCGGGCGGCATGTGGGTGCGTCGGCTGATCGAGCGTCGGCTCGCGGCCGAGGGTCGGATGCCGACACCCGCCGTCGTGGGAGCGTAGGCGTGGCCAGCGCGCACACCGTCGTCTGGCAGCGCGGCGACGGTCGTCGAGAACGTGGCCCTGACTCCGGCGATCCGCCGCATCGTCCTGCGCCCCGAGCATCCGGTCACCGCGCCGCCGGGGTCGCATGTCGACGTGCGGATCTCGATCGACGGCGACGATGTCACCCGGTCGTACTCGATCGTGGATGCCGCTCCATCGGGCGACACCGTCGCGATCAGCGTCTTCGAGTCCGAAGCGTCGCGCGGGGGAGCGGCGGTGATGCACGCCCTCCGGGCGGGTGATGTGATCGACATGACCGAGCCCCTCCAGGACTTCCCGCTGCGCTTCGGCGCGCCCTCGTACGTTCTCCTCGCCGGCGGCGTGGGGATCACCGCGATCGCCGGGATGGCGGCATCCCTCAGATCCATCGGCGCCGACTACCGCGTGGTGTACTGCGGTCGGTCGCGGGCCGAGATGGCCTATCTCTCCGAACTCGAGGCGACCCACGGCGCCCGGCTCGACGTGCACGTGCGCGACGAAGGCACCTCTCTGAACGTTGCGGAACTCATCGGAACCGTGGATCCTGCAGGCGAGCTGTATATGTGCGGACCGATCCGGCTGATGGATGCCGTCCGACGGGCGTGGCTGGAGCGAGACCTCTCGCCCGCGCAGCTGCGCTTCGAGACGTTCGGCAACAGCGGCTGGTACGAAGCCGAGCCCTTCACCGTCCGGATCCCCGCACTGGGGATCGAGACGGTCGTCCCTCCGTCGGCCACCTTGCTCGAAGCGCTCGAAGGCGCGGGCGTCGAAGCGCTCTACGACTGCCGCAAGGGGGAGTGCGGGCTGTGCGAGGCGCGCGTGCTCGACCTGCACGGCGTGATCGACCACCGTGACGTGTTCTACAGCGAACGCCAGCGCGACGCGAGCTCGAAGATCTGCGTGTGCGTGTCGCGGGTGTGCGAGCCGGCGCAGAGGAGCGGGACGATCACGCTCCAGCTCAGCTGACCCATCAGCCGCACATCGGGGGTGAGCAGGGGAAGCCGGCTGCGGTCGGCCGCATCCGGTCGACGGATACACTGCAACCCACGAGGAGGGTCGGGACCAATGGCGAACGCAGCGGTGTCGGTGGATAGGGTCCGGGCGGATTCGGGCGCGACCGAGAGCAGCGGCCCGTCGACCGATGCCCCGGATGTGGGGCGCCTGGGCGACAACCCGGGATTCCTCGCAGCGCGGTATTCGTTCTTCGCCGCGAACATCGCCAATCGCACCCTCGCCGAGTTCGGCCTCCGCACGCGTGCGTACAGCCTGCTGGAGCTGGCCACGATCGGCGACGGAATGTCGCAAGGTCAGATCGGGCGCATCCTGTGCCTGGACAAGAGTCACATCGTCCGTCTCGTCGATGAGCTCGTGGCGCAGGGTCTCGTGGCCAGATACAAGGACGTGCGCGATGGGCGCGTCGCGATCGTCCGCGCCACGCCGGCGGGACGCGAACTCGCCGAACGGTGTGCGGCCGCGCTGTCCGACGCGTATCGGGCGATGTTCGAGCGCCTGTCCGAGCCCGATCGCGACGACGCGCTCCGGGTGCTGAGGATGCTGGGCCTCGGCTTCTGACTCAAGGCCTGGCCGACCGACCCGGTCGCGGCGTGCCGGTCAGGGACGCAGCGGGGTGACGGCGTCCTCGATGAAGCCTCTGTCGGTCAGCACGCCGGCGTCGAGCAGCGTCTGAGTCGCGTCTTCGACCTCGTCGAGCAGCTCGTTCGCGGCATCCGTTGAGAGATCGCCGCCCTTCACGGCGTCCAGGGATGCCGTCGCCCACATCGAGAAGGCGGCCTTGAGTCCCATCCCGTTCCAGTGATGACCGGGAGTGTCGGCGACCCCGCGGTTGCGCGGGAAGCCCCAGCCGGTCGGCAGGCTCCACGGCCAGATGGATCCGGCCTTCACGTACTCCTCGTCCACGTCGGCGTGCGTCACGGCCACTTCGCCGGCCTGGGCGCCGCCCAGGGTCTGCGACAACAGTTCGTCCACGGTGCCGGGCACGGTGTGGAGCGTTCCGCCCACGGCGACCTGCACCTGCCGAGGCAGTAGGGGGAGGATGACGGGAGCCGCGATGGCGATGAGGCCCACCACGACGGCCAGGGACGCGGCTGTCGTGATCTTCGCTGCGAGTTTCATCAGCAGAATCCTCGCATCAGTCGCCCGGATGCCGCCAATCCAGCGGGCGCCGCCGTCAGGGCGTCTTGCGCCTCCGCGAGATCACGATGCCGACCACGATGAGGGCGAGTCCCGCGAGCAGGACGAACGGACCGATCGTGGCCCAGAGGGGTGAACCGCTCATCGCGGATCCAGGGAGGACGTTCAGACCCTGCAGGGTCCAGATCAGCCCGACGAGGCCGAGCAGGACGCCGAGGACGAGGAAGGGCCAGGTTCGCTTCACGGGCGTCACCCTACTCGCGTCCTCGGCATCCCAGGCCCGCCCCGCCGTGCCCCGCTCGCCGGGCGCCCCCGCCGGGCGAGCCGCCGGGCGCCGGGCCCGCCGGGCGCGCAGCGCCCGATGCGGTCTCACCGCACGACGGCACGTCGGCACGTCGGCACAGCGCCCGCACGAACATCGTCCCGGCCGGAGGATCGGCTGCTCCGGCCGGGACGACGACGGGTGACGCATCACGGTGCGCGATGCGCCTCGATCGTCCGTGAGGTGATCGACGGTCCGATGCCGGCGCCCTTGCCGCCGGCGGTGTGGGTCGCGGTCACCGAGAGCGGCCGGTCCGAGACGATGTCGAGGACGCCGAAGAAGAGTCCGCCGGCAGCGCCGCCGAGCTCCTTCAGCGCGACCTCGTCGTCGAACGTCGCCTCACCGGCCTGCAGCGTGATCGCGGCGAACTGCTTCGCCGGCACGACATCAGGCTCTCGTCCCAAGACCTCGCTCTCGACGACGAGCGCGGCGAAGCGCTTCTCGACATCGACCGCGCAGGTCCCCGGGTTGTAGATCGTCACGGCCGTCGCGTATTGCCCCTGCACGAACGGTCCGGGCTCACGGCCGTTCGCCGCTCCCGAGACGAACTCGACCGAGTAGTGGTACCGGCACTGCGGAACGGTGACCCGTACCCGCTTCTGCGCGACCACGACCCCGTCGGCGACGACGTCGATCGTGCCGGTGAACACCTGGGGGTGCTCGCGGCAGTCCTTGACACCGACCCAGGTCACTTCGAAGGTCAGCACGTGCTCTTCGTCGCCGGGGAGCGGACCGTAGCTCGCCGGGGTGATCGACTCGACGAACTGCGCCGTGTCTCCCGTCGGAACCAGCGACACCGAGCCGATCGACGACACGGCGTCGGCGATCAGGTCCGACAGGGTCGAGACGATGTCGGCCGGGTTGATGCCCGTCGTGTGCGATCCGCCGGGAGTGGCGGCGGTGATCCGGGTCGCCTGACCGGCGGAGCCCGCGGGCACGGACGGCGCGTAGTCGATCGCCCCCGAGTTGGGGTCATCGTCGAGCGCTGTCGCGAAGCCGGTGGTGGTGCTGACGGCGACGACCGCGATGCCTGCGGCCACGAGATCCGCGGTCGCCGTCGCCTCGGTGATGTCGGCCGCGAGTCCGCTCAGGGCCGTGGGGATCGGGTCGTGCCCGGGAGCGTCGCCGAACCACACCAGGATGCGCCGGGCATCCGGTCGCCATCCGATGCCGGCGTCCGTCGCGATCTGGTGCAGCGCGTAGAGCTGCCCCTCGGGTCCGTCGGCGCCTTCGCCGGCGACCCACGCCGAGATGGCGGCATCCGCGGTCGGCAGAGCCGTGGTCGGCGAGACCTGGTGCGCGAAGGCGAACGAGTTGTGCGCACCGCCGTCGACGGGGAAGTCGCGGTAGTTGCCGACGCCCCACGCCACGTCGAAGCCGGCGAGTGCGGGGTTGTTCAGGATCGCGCTCGCTCCCGCCGCCACGGATGCCAGCACCGACCCCATGCTTCCGGTCGTGTCCGCGAGCAGATAGACGTCGGCCTTGGGTGGCGCGGACGACTTCGGAACGGTGACGGTGATCTTCTCGGTCACTCGCTCGCAGCGATTGAGGCGCCAGTCGTTCGTGGTCGGGTCGATCGTCACCGGCTCCTTCGTCACCGGCGGCACATCCCGCCCGGGCTCGAAGTCGGGCACGAACAGCTTCTCGCCGCCGAGCAGGCGCTCGAGGCCCGCCAGAGGCCGGATCACGCCTGCTTCGCTGACGGTGATGTGTGCGACGGAGTTGGGCTTCTCGGGGTCGGCCGCCGACACCAGTCGAGCGATCTCTCCCGTGGGCAGGCGGGTCTCGGATGCCGCGATCAGGCGCGGCTTGGCGATCCCCAGTTCTGCGGCGAGGTGCTTGACGACGTCCTCAGGCACGTCGTCGAGCGGGAAGGGATGAGTCATGGCAGTTCCTTCTGTCTCGGGGTGCCGATTCACCCAGGCGTCTGGGTCCCCTCACAGCTCAAGGAGCAGGGACTCCGCGCGCTGATACACCGCGGCGCAGATCGCCATCCGAAGCCGCCTCGAGGTATCAGGCGGCCCCGCTGCACCTCTTGCATGACGAGCGGAATCTCCGCCCCGAACGAGGAGAACAGCGATGAGCACCACGATGACGTACCGACCGGGAGCCGGGAGCGTGTCCGGCGCGTGGGATCACCTCGAAGAGACCGTGGATCGCCTCGCAGACGTCGTGGAGAGCCTTCTCGTCGGCAGCGGTGAGTTCGTGTGCAGCCTGCGGTACGAAGAGGCCGAGGCGCTCGCCGAGCTTCTGGATGCCGGACACCGCACGCAGACGGCTGCCCGGCTGATGCACCGATGGGTGCTCACCGAGCCGGACTGGGGCGACGACGCCGAGCACTTCGACACGCTCCGCCAGTGGCTCGCGCTCTCGCTCGAGCCGGCGCGCGGGCGCTGACCCCGGATTCAGAACCCCGTGCCGTGGACGTGGAACGGCGCGACGATGCCGGTCTGCTCTCCGGCGAGGGCGAGGGCTTCTGCGGGCAGCGCGCCGGCGGCCAGACGCTCGTGCATCGCACCGAGAAGCTCGCAGGCGACATCGTCGGTGACGACGACGGGAGAGGCGACGACGCACCGGGTGCCGGCGTGCAGCCAGGCCCGAGTCATCCCGATCGTCTCTTCGCCCCAGCGGACCGACGACCGGCCGAGCTCGCAGGCTGAGAGCACGACGGTCTGCGGCACGCGGGCCATGCGGTCGATGTCGTAGCCGAAGAGGGGACCGTCCGACAGCTCGAGCGCCGAGAACTGCGGGTTGTCGCTCGAGTGGCGACCGTGGGCCGCAATGTGCACGATGTCCACCCGCGACGCGAGGTCGGCGACGGCATCCACTGTCGACGGCTCAGCGCGGAGCACCTTCTCCGTGGGCCACGCCGCCGCGGAGCGCGTGATCTCCTCCTCGCCGCGGGCGACGTGCGGGCCCGCCGTGAAGCCGACGGACTCGGCGCGCCAGGATTCGCCGGCCCGCTGGCGGACCCAGCGCGACACCGACGGCGTCACCGTGACGGCGCGCCCGCGGAGGGCCGGAAGCATCGCCCAAGGCGTGCCCGAGAGCACTCCCGGCATGGTGATCACGAGGCGCGATGCGCCGTCGGACACCGCGGCGATGGGCGAGAGCAGGAGCCGCGACAGAGCGGCGAGCCGGTCGTCGAGCGACGCCTGCACGGCGAGGGCGAAGGGTCCGGAGCGGACGGATGCCGACATGTCGAGGTCCGACCGCAGGCCTGCCATGGTCGAGCGCACCGCCTGCCAGTCCAGGTGCACCGCCTCGGTTCGACGTGTCGTGGCAGCGAGGGCGACGAGCGCCCGTCCGTCGTACACGAACGAGACGATGGCATCGCCGTCACTCAGAGCCGACCGCGCTTCGCTCGAACCCGACGCGCTCGTGGATCGACGCGGTCCCCGTGTTCGACCACTGCCGCTCGCGCGCGCGGTCCCGCAGCGCCGCCGCTCGAGGGTCGAGGAGCCAGTCGCCGCCGGGGTGGGCGGCGCGGATCATCCGCAGCTCGGCGAGTTCCGCAGCGGAGTCCGAGTCCGGGGGCGGGCGCAGCGGCACGACCTGCAGGCTCGTATGGCGCGCGCGTTCCGACCACTCGAAGATGAGGTCGGGACGCGCCCGATCGCACCGCCGAGGAGAGGCCCGCCCTGAGCAGGCCCCGACCGAGCATCGACGCCGCGCCCTGCAGTTCGAGGCTGCCCATCGACTTCTGCGACCCCTCGAGCACCTCCACCCCCCGCGCGGCCTCGCGTCGGGCGACGGCCCTCGCGGCCGCCGAGTCGGGCGTGCTCGGCCCGGAGCTCGTACGTCATGAGGGTGACCTCGAGCGGGACCGCCGTGAGCAGACGGGGTGCGGGTCCCTCCCGATCACGGCCTGTCCGCCGCACGCGCGCCAGCCGTTCGGTGAGGCGCAGGGCTGCGGCATCCCCCCGCGATCCCTGTCTCTCCAGCGCGCGCGCCGTCGAGGCGATGTGCTCCGCGGTGGGCAGTCGGCGCCGCGAAGCGCCCGGGTCGTCGTTCGAACCCGCGACGAGCAGCGCGCGCAGGTGCAGCGCTTCGGCCCTCAGGGCCCGGGCATCGCTCCCGACACGCCGGAAGCGGCGCGCCGGCGGCGGCGGCGACTCGCGCCGCGCGCAGCGGCGCATGGCGCAGCAGCGACCGCGCGAGCAGGTACTCCGCGTCGGCCTGCTCACGCACCGCGGACAGCTTCGCGAACACCCGGGCGACATTCGCGAGGCTCGCCTCGGCCTCGGTGACGAGTCCGGCGTCGCTGAGCGCCTGGGCGCGGTCCAGCTCGTTCGTCGCGGCCCAGAGCTCGGACTCGCTGTCGAGCGGTGCGCGCACGCGCTCCATGGTCTGCAGTGCGCGGACCAGGTCGCCCTCGAGCATCGAGACGTAGCCGTGGTTGTGCTCCGCCTGCGACGCGGCCAGCACGTCTCCGTGTTCGAGGTAGGCCCGCTCCGCCCACTCGAGGTCGGCCTTGGCCGCCTCGAACTGACCGCGGTCCATGTCGACGAGAGCCCGGTTCATCCGCATGTTCGCGGCGCGCAGGGGGTCGTGGGCGAGGCCCCGGATGCTCCTGCTCAGCCACTCCGACGCGCTGTCGAGTCGTCCGCGCGACATCTCGATCGATCCGAGCTGCCCGTGCAGGATCGCCACGGTCTCGGGCGCGAGACCGGGGCGGGCGAGGGCCTCACGGCACAGCCGCTCACCCTCCTCCGCATCGCTGGAGATCGCCAGCAGGTAGCCGGAGGTGCCGGCTACGCGAGCGGCGATGTCGACCTCGCCCCGTGCCTCGGCGGCGTCCGCTGCGCGCGCGAGCGTTCGGCGCGCCTCGGCATAGCGGCCCTCGTTCACCTGATCCACGCCGTGCCGATAGAGCGCGAGCGGGTCGGCCGATGGGCGCACTCGCGTCTTCCCGACGTCGTTCTCTGCGATGTTCGCCGTCACGGACGGGCTTCTCCCACTTCTCAGCCGGTCCCGCCTGCCGCGGCCCTGCTCGCGATGGCCGCGGCATCCCATACCGAGGTGTCCTTGCCCGAGAGCCGCGCGTAGACGTCCTCGAATCCGAGCGTCGGCCGCGAGCCTGCGGAGGTGAGCTCGGCGGCCATCCCCTGGGCGATGAGGCCCGAGACGTAGGGCGCCGCGAACGAGGTGCCGCTCCAGATCCCGAACCCGCCGTAGAAGTCGTCCGGGTCGATCATCGTCCGCTCGAGTCCGCCCACGTCGTCGCGTGCCGCCGCCGCGATGCCGCCTTCGAACGACGTGGGGATGGTGCTGAGCACGGAGGTTCCCGGGGCGTAGACGCGCACCCAGGAGCCGATGTTGCTGTACAGCGCGACCGACCGCCGGTTGGGGTTCAGCGCCCCGACCGAGAGGTGCGCCGGCGATGCCCGCCGGCTCGGGGCCCAGTCCGAGCGCCGGATCGCTGCCCTCCCAGAGTGCGGCGGGGAAGGCCGGACGATCCGTGGCGTCGTTGCCGGCCGAGCACACCACGACGATCCCGCGACTGCGGAGGTCCACCAGGATGTCGTAGAGCCCCGTCGAGAAGAGTCCGTCTTCGGGGGTCTCGTGGTAGTACCCGAGTGAGAGATTGATGACGTCGATCTGCTGCCCCCCGTCGTCCACGAGCACGAGCAGCTCTTCGAGGGCCTCCATGAGCTCGAGCTCGATCACGGTGCCGTCGCTGTCCGAGACGCGGACGGCGACGATGTTCACGTCGGGGCCGGCCTGCCGGACGATGCCGCTGACGAACGTCCCATGACCCGACGAGGAATCCAGTCGTCCGTCGAGTGGTCCCGTCTGGTCGGGGAAGGCCTCGGGGTCGGTGTCGGTCCGGTCGATGCCGACCACCTCGGGCGGCGTGGGGGAGGCCAGGCGCGATTCCACCCAGGGATCCGCGTCCGCCGGGCCGCGGAGCCACGCGTGCTCACCGCATCCGGTGTCGATCACCGCGACGACGGGTCTCCGCCCGCCCTTGTCCACGTCGTGCTGCGCGCGCGGCGCCGCACCGACGTAGGTCACCACCTCGAGGCCGCCGCTTCCGGCCGAGGAGTAGCTCTCCAGGTCGGCGGCGGGATTGGTGCGCGCGAACGGGTTCGTGCGCGCGAAGGGATTGGTCCTCGCGAATGGGTTCGTCCTCGCGAACGGGTTGACGCCGATCTCGTCGACAGACAGGACGTGGTCCAGCCCCACCGAACGCAGGGGATGGCCCTCGGGCACTCGCGCGGGCCGGCGGAGCGCCGACGGGCGCAGATGCGGCCAGCCTGGATCGACGACGCCCGGACCGGCCGGCTGCCGACGAGGCCGGTCCAGCCACCCCGCAAGCCGTCGCGCTCGCTGCAGCAGCCGCCAGGCATCCACGGGCTCATCGCGATCAGAGCCGGGGTCTTTCACGATGTCCGCTCGCGTCAGCTCGGTGCTGCGCCGCTCCTTGCCGTCGGCATTGCGGTTGTCGCGGACCTGCACGGGCTCGACCCTCCACCCGAACGCGACGGCCGCGGCGCTGAGCAGCTCCAGTGCGGGTCCGGGATCGCCGCTGATCAGAAGGTGCCCCGGCACGTACACGGTCGGATACGCCCGGATGCCGTCCACGGCGTCGCGCAGCAGGGTCGAGGAGCACTCCGCGCGAGGCGGTGTCCCGGTCTCGCCATGTGGGTTCGTCGGCCATGTCCTTGTCTCCTGTCTCCGCGCGGCGAGGAGCCGGACGGCGGGGTGATCACCTCGGGCTGAGCGGCCCGAGTACCTACACTTCGAACCGAGGGGTGCGGAAGTCGTGCACGTCGCCGTCGGCTCCTCGCACGACGATCCGCAGCTGCGATACGCCCGCCGGAACGGAGTCGAGCGCGAAGCGACCGTGCTCGCCGACCTCCGCCGGCCAGTCGTGATCGCCCTGCACCAGGCGGATCGCGAGAGCGCTGGTGTCGACCCACCCGTCGATGCGGCGGGACCCGTCCTCCGTGGCTGTGACGTGCAGCAGCACGCTCGTCTCGCCGTCGCTGAACTGCAGCGTGGCCGTGTCGGTCTCGCCTCGGACGGCGGCAGGAGCCGACCCCTCGACGAGAGTGAGCAGCGCGTACTCCCGCGAGAGGTCCTCCACGGCCACCGCCGCGACCATCCGGTCGACGAGGTCCGCCGGCACCGGGTCCACGTCCTGCCACACCTCGCGGAGTCGCGCGAACAGCGCCGCGTCGGCGCTGAAGTCGTCAGTGTTCATTTCTCTCCCATCCGGCGCCCTCGAGTAAGGCGCGGAGCTTTGCCAGGCAGCGCTGGCGCGTCGGTCCGATGGACCCGACGGGCATCGCCAGGTCTTCGCCGATGCGTGCGTAATCCGGACGGTCGTCGAAGGCCACGATCCTGCAGCAGATGGCGGCATCGGTCATCGAGGCTGCCGACCGCCGCCCAGAGGCGCGCCTTCTCGTCGTCCGCCGTCGCGGTCTGCTCGGCGGATTCCCGCACCGGAAGGCGCGCTTCGAGCGCCTCCTCCTCGGTGGGATTCGCCAGTCGATGCTGCTTTCCGACGCGCCATGCCTCTCGCCGGGCGCACATCGTGAGCCAGCCGGAGACGGCCTGAGGATCGAGGATCGAGGCATGGCGCCGCACGAGGGTCAGCCAGGTGGTCTGCACGACGTCCTGCGCCAGCGCGGCATCCAATCCATACGAGCGGACGATATGCCAGAGCACCGGAGTCATCAGCCGGACCAGTTCGTCCATCGACCGGCCGTCGCCCTCGCGCCAGCGGATGAACAGGTCGGCCGCCCGCTCCCAGCGCGCAGGCTCGACCGAATCGACGGATGCCGCGCCCGCGTGCGTCATAGGGCCAATTGTGTCCACGCTGAGGAGAGAGCGGAAGTGCCCGCCTGATACATCGCCGACGATCGGGTTCGGGGCGAACTGGCAGACTCCGGGTATGACCAAAAAGGCGCGCAGCGAGCTGAAGAGCACCGGCTACGAGATCTTCATCGCGATTCTGTCGATCCTGTCGATCCTGAACCTCGTGCTCGTGATCGCCGTCGTCGACAACGAGGACCTGCAGACGGTCCTCGAAGCGATGAACGGCCTGTTGAGTCTGATCTTCCTCGCTGACTTCACCTATCGGCTCGCGACTGCGCCCTCACGCTCGGGGTACTTCTTCAGACATGCCGGCTGGGCGGATCTGCTGGCGAGCCTCCCGTTCCCCCAGCTGAAGGTCCTCCGGATCTTCCGGCTGATCCGCGTCTTCCGTCTCTTCCGCCAGATCGGCGGGCGGACGATCTGGCGCACCCTCATCAAGGATCGGGCTGGAAGCGCGCTGCTGGTCCTGCTCCTGATGGGGATCCTGGTGATGCAGTTCGGCAGCCTGACGATCCTGTACTTCGAGGACAGTGCCCCCGGGGCGAACATCACGACGGCCTCCGACGCGCTCTGGTACACCATCGTCACCATCTCGACCGTCGGCTATGGCGACCAGTACCCGGTGACGGATGCGGGTCGACTGGTGGGCACCATGATCATCGTGGTCGGCGTCGGCATCTTCGGCACGTTCACCGGTTACCTCGCCAACCTCTTCCTCACTCCTCGCAAGGGCGACGACGCCGTCGAGGACGCCGGGCAGGGGACAGCGGCTCCAGATCCGGTCGAGCAGACGGCGACGGATGCTGTCGCGCCAGGGTCGGCGGAGGTGCCCGCGACCGCCACAGCAGAAGAGCTCCGGGCCCTCCTCATCCGCAACAGCGCCGAACTCGACGAGATCAAGCGTCTGCTCCTGGCAGGCGGAGGGCCGGACCGGGCCTAGTCTTCGCGGGAATCACCCCTTCACCCGCGTCCCGCCGCGGACTAACGTAAGGGCGTGTCAGCGACGGCGATCGACGCTCGGACCGCCCACGCCGACGGCGTGGAGCGTCTCCTGGCGAGCTATCGCGCCGTGCCCGCGTCGGCCCCCGTCCGACTCGCCAAGCGCACCTCGAACCTCTTCCGGTCACGGTCCAAGACGCACGCCCCCGGCCTCGACACCACCGGGCTGACGAGCGTCATCGAGGTCGACCCGGTGACCCGGACGGCCGACGTCGCCGGGATGTGCACCTACGAGGACCTCGTGGCCGCGACGCTGCCCTTCGGGCTCGCTCCGCTCGTCGTCCCTCAGCTGAAGACGATCACGCTCGGAGGTGCGGTCACCGGCCTGGGCATCGAGTCGACCTCCTTCCGCAACGGGATGCCGCACGAGTCGGTGCTCGAGATGGACATCCTCACCGGAGCCGGCGAGATCGTCACGGCGTCCCCAGACGAGAACACCGACCTCTTCCGGGCGTTCCCGAATTCGTACGGCACGCTCGGCTACGCGGTGCGGCTGCGGATCGAGCTCGAGCCCGTCGAGCCGTTCGTCGCCCTCACGGCACCTGCGGTTCCACGACGTCGCCGAGCTCGCCGCCGCCATGGACGGCATCGTCCAGACCGGCCAGCTCGACGGACTGCACGGTCGACTACCTCGACGGCGTGGTCTTCAGCGCCGACGAGAGCTACCTCTGCATCGGCACGCAGACCTCGGCATCCGGTCCGGTCAGCGACTACACCGGGCAGCAGGTGTACTACCGCTCCATCCAGCACGACGAGGGCGCGAAGACCGATCGCCTCAGCATCCACGACTATCTCTGGCGGTGGGATGCCGACTGGTTCTGGTGCTCCGAGGCGTTCGGGGCGCAGCATCCGGTGATCCGCCGATTCTGGCCGCGACGGTACCGCCGCAGCCGTTCCTACGCGACGCTCATGCGGCTGGAACGCCGGTTCGACATCGGCGATCGGCTCGAGCACCTGCACGGGCGTCCGTCGCGCGAGCGCGTGATCCAGGACATCGAGGTGCCCATCTCGAAGTGCGCGGAGTTCGTGGACTGGTTCCTCGCGAACGTGCCGATCGAGCCGATCTGGCTCTGTCCGATCCGGCTGCGCGGTGACGCCGACTGGCCCCTGTACCCCCTGCGCCCTCGCGAGACGTACGTGAACGTCGGATTCTGGTCGACCGTCCCGGTCGGCGCGAGCGAGGGGGAGACGAACCGGATGATCGAGCGAAGAGTGAGCGAGCTCGATGGCCACAAGTCGCTCTACTCCGACGCGTTCTACTCGCGGGACGAATTCGACGCTCTTTACGGCGGTGCGGCCTACCGCGAGGTGAAGCGCCGGTACGACCCTGATTCCCGGCTTCTCGACCTCTACGCCAAGGCGGTGCAACGACGATGATCACCTTCACCGAGAACGCGGCGGGTACGACCGACGCGTCCGCGACGACAGCGAAGCTCACCCTCGCCGAGATCCTCGAGATCTTCGTCGGCGGCCGGCTGCCGCTGCGGATCACCGCCTACGACGGGAGTTCGTCGGGTCCCGAGGATGCGCCCTTCGGGCTCGAACTGAAGACACCGCGGGGCACCACCTATCTCGCGACCGGACGCGGCGATCTCGGGCTCGCCCGTGCCTACATCGCCGGCGACCTCGACATCCATGGGGTCCATCCCGGGGATCCCTACGACCTGCTCAAGGCGCTCGCCGAGAGTCTCGAGTTCGCGCGGCCGCCGGCGAAGGTCATGGCGCAGATCGTGCGCTCGATCGGCGTGGAGCACCTGAAGCCGATCGCCCCGCCTCCGCAGGAGGTGCCCGCGCGCTGGCGCCGCGTCGCCGGCGGGCCTCCGGCACAGCAAGAGCCGCGACGCCGAGGCGATCCATCACCACTACGACGTCTCGAACACGTTCTACGAGTGGGTGCTCGGACCCTCGATGACCTACACCTGCGCGTGCTATCCGGCTCCGGATGCCTCGCTCGAGGACGCGCAGGAGAACAAGTATCGGCTGATCTTCGAGAAGCTCCGCCTGAAGCCCGGCGACCGGCTCCTCGACGTCGGGTGCGGATGGGGCGGCATGGTGCGCTACGCCGCGCGGCGCGGCGTGAAGGCCGTGGGGGTCACTCTCTCGCGGGAGCAGACGGCGTGGGCTCAGAAGGCGATCGCCGATGCCGGACTCGACGACCTCGCCGAAGTGCGCTTCGGCGACTATCGCGACATCGCCGAGAGCGGCTTCGACGCGGTGTCGTCGATCGGGCTGCTCGAGCACATCGGCGTGCGCAACTATCCGTCGTACTTCCGCTTCCTGCAGTCCCGCCTGCGCCCGGGCGGACTGCTGCTGAACCACTGCATCACCCGGTGCGACAACCAGACCGAGCCCTCGACGCAGGGATTCATCGACCGCTATGTCTTCCCGGACGGCGAGCTCACCGGGTCCGGCCGCATCATCACCGAGGCGCAGGATGCCGGCCTCGAGGTGCTGCACGAGGAGAATCTACGTCCGCACTACGCGCTCACCCTGCGCGACTGGTGCGCCAATCTCGTGGAGCACTGGGACGAGGCGGTCGCCGAGGTCGGCCTCCCCGCCGCGAAGATCTGGGGCCTCTACATGGCGGGATCGCGGCTGGCCTTCGAGACCGGCGGCATCCAGCTGCATCACGTGCTGGCGGTCAGGCCGGAGGGCAGCGGGGGCACCGGCGATCTGCCGCTTCGGCCGTGGTGGACGCCCTGATCTCAGCCCCGGCAGGCACTCACCAGGGCGACGGGCGGTCGTTGTCGCGCCGGCTGTCGTCCGGGAAGTGCGGCAGCTCGTAACCGCCCGCGCGGATGCAGAGCCAGCGCAGCTGCTCCGGACTGTCGGGAAGGCAGCGCCAGGTGCGCCAGACGTCTTGATGCACGCGCACGACCGTTCCAGGTCCGACGTCGACCACATCGTCGTTGAGGCCCATCTGCCCGCGCCCGGCCAGGAACACGTACAGCTCCTCGACGCGCGCGTGCGCGTGCCAGTAGCCGGCCTCTTCGCCCGGCTCGAAGGCGTTCGCCGTCATGCCGATGTACTGCATCGTGATGTCGTGGTCGACCACCCGCCGCCCGTCGCGCGAGCTCTCGGGGCGGAAGCCCCCGTAGTGCTCCCGCCACTCGTCGAGGCCGCCCATCTCCAGCACGTCGTAGTCGCTCACGTCGCGAGCGTAGCCGGTGGAGGAGCGGGGCCGGGGACTCAGAGCGGAAGGAAGTACTCGCGGGCCAGCGGCGCGATCTCGAGCTGATCGGCATCCGCTCGCGAGACCCATCGCAGCTCGGCGATCTCGGCGCCCACCTGCGGGAGCTGTGCGCCGATGTCCGCCTCGAACACCTCGGCGACGACGAGGAAGCCCGGCTCGTTCGCCGCGGCGGCGCTGAAGGATCCGAGTGCGCGCAGCTCCCCGGGGTTGAGACGGATGCCGAGCTCTTCGTCCAGCTCGCGGCTGAGGGTCTCGCTTGGCGACTCGCCGGGCTCGGGCTTGCCGCCGGGCTGCATGAACGCTGTCGTTCCGGCCTTCCGGACCACGAGCAGCCGTCCCTCATCGTCGACGATGACCGCCGCCGAGACGTGGATGCGCCGGAGCGCTGTCGGTTCGCCGGGCACGGAGGTCACCGTCGCACGGTAACAGGATCCGCACATCGCGGTCGACGTAAAATCGTGTGTGCCTCCCGAGACTCCTGCCGCCTCCGACCTCCCGCCCAGCGGCATCGATCCGACGGAGCTCGCGATCACACTGCGGGTGCTCGACGGCATGGCGGGCGTCGATGAGTCGCACCCCGATTACGTCGCCGTGCGCCGCGCGACGGCCGCGATGTTCAAGGCGGTCAAGAAGGTGCGCCGCCGCGAGATCCGCGACGCGATCGCCCAAGCCGACCGCGAGGTCGTGGCGGCCACGGCCACCGGCGCGCCCGACCGCATCGACGACGAGACGCGCGGCATCCCGATCAGCACCGCGACCACCGCGCCGACCGCGGGAACCCTCCTCAAGGCTCGCGGCTGCTACATCTGCAAGCAGCCGTACACGGTCGTCGACGCGTTCTATCACCAGCTCTGCCCGACGTGCGCGGCGATGAGCCACGAGAAGCGCAACGCCCGCACCGACCTCACCGGCAAGCGCGCGCTCCTCACCGGCGGCCGCGCCAAGATCGGCATGTACATCGCGCTGCGCCTGCTGCGCGACGGCGCGCACACCACCATCACCACCCGGTTCCCACGCGACGCGGTGCGGCGCTTCAGCAGCCTCGAGGATTCGGGGGAGTGGATCCACCGCCTCAAGATCGTCGGCATCGACCTGCGCGACCCGGCGCAGGTGATCGGGCTCGCCGACGACGTGGCGGCAGCCGGATCCCTCGACATCCTCATCAACAACGCCACGCAGACGGTCCGGCGCTCGCCGGGTGCCTATCAGCCGCTGGTGGATGCCGAGCTCGCCCCCTTGCCGAGCGGCCCGCTGCCCGAGCTCGTGACGTTCGGACACACCAACGACCAGCATCCCCAGGCCCTCGAGCGCTCGGTGAGCGCCCACCCGATCCTCGCCGCGGCGGCCGCGCGCGCGGACGAGCTGACCGAGCAGGCGATGGCGGCGGGCTCGAGCTCGCTCGAGCGGCTCGCCGCCGGCACGGCCATCGACGCCGGCGGTCTCGTCCCTGACCTCGACCACTCGAACTCCTGGGTGCAGCGCGTCGAGGAGGTCGATCCGCTCGAGATGCTCGAGGTCCAGCTCGCGAACACGACCGCGCCGTTCCTGCTCGTCTCGAAGCTGCGGCCGTCGATGGCGGCGAGCCAGGCGCGGCGCACCTACGTGGTGAACGTGAGCGCGATGGAAGGCGTCTTCGGCCGCGGCTACAAGGGCCCGGGTCATCCGCACACCAACATGGCCAAGGCCGCCGTCAACATGCTCACCCGCACGAGCGCGCGCGAGATGTTCGAGACCGATCGCATCCTCATGACGAGCGTCGACACGGGATGGATCACCGACGAGCGGCCGCACCCCACCAAGGTGCGCCTCGCAGAGGAGGGCTTCCACGCCCCGCTCGATCTGGTCGACGGAGCAGCCCGGGTGTACGACCCGATCGTGCGCGGCGAGGCCGGTGAAGACCTCTTCGGGGTGTTCCTCAAGGACTACGCGCCCGGCGCCTGGTGACCGGCGGCTCGAATCTTCACGCCATCCGCGCGGCGAGCGACACTCCGCTCGTCTCGCGGACGGCGTCGGCCAGTGCCGTTTCGCGCGGCCAGCCGGTCGAGAGCTCGAACACGCCCTCCTCGTAGCTGACCCGATCGCCGGTGCTGGTGCATAGCGTGTCCCAGTCGAACGACCCGAGCAGGCTCCACGCCGTCACCGCGCGCACGTCGGCGCCCCGGCGGAGAGCCGCATCGGTCGACTGCGATCGCGTTCAGCCACCAGGCGACCCGGGCCCGGGCATCGCCGTTGACATGCACCTCGGTGAGGGCGATGGGGATGCCGTACGTCTGCCAGGTCTCTTGAATCAGCGACTGCAGAGTCGGGGGGTCCGGCTCCGGCGCCTCGAATGCGGCGACATCTGCGTAGCGGATGCGGCCGTTTCCGCCGTGGGTCCGCCTGTCGTACAGCGAGAGACGATCGTCCAGCCAGCGATTGCTGCGCGGATAGTGGTTGATTCCCACGATGTCGGGCGGGCACGGGTTGTCGGCGAGCCACGCGAGGGCGGCGGGATCGGCCCCGCCTCGGCGGGTCAGATACTCGTAGAGCGGATGCTGCGGCACGACCCGCCCGCACAGCAGGTCGAATGACAGCCAGCGCCGCAGGTTCTCGAATGCCACCTGCCTCTGCAGTCGCGGTGTCCCGGTGGCGCGGCCGAGGTCTTCGGTCTGGATGAGCTGCGCCGCGGGGTTGACCTCGCGGATGGCGCGCATGGCCAGCACCGTGCCTCGCACCTGCGCCAGCAGCATCGCGACGAACGAGCGGTCGTCGCGCGCATGCGGATACCAGTGGCCGTACAGTCCCGAGAAGCGGGCGGTCGTCAACGGCTCGTTGACGGGGGTGTAGGAGTCCACCCACGGGTAGCGCCCTGCGACGGCCGTCGCGAAGCCCGCGAGCTTCTCGGGAAACTCCGGATCGGTCAGGTCGGTGGTGGGTGGGCCGCTCCCGTGGTGGAGCAGCCCGACGATCGGACGCATGGCGCTCCCGCGCAGGTGGGCCATGGCCCGGTCGGCTGCGCTGAAGTCCAGGGATCCCGTCGGGGTGTGAACGTCCTCCCAGAGGACGGGATACCGGATCGCCGACAGACCGAGCGCCTCGAAGGCGTCCAGGTCGCTCTCGACCCGCTCCGCGTGCCCGCTGAACGCGAACTGGCTGCGGTATCGGGAGCCGACCCGGTTCACCGTGCACTCGATCCCACCCCAGATCGCGGGCGCCGTCGGGTCGCCGTCCATCACTGGGCGCGCGCTCTGCCGCCGGAGGGAACGGGCACGCCGGCCGGCGTCGGGACGTCGATGCACGCAACTTCGAGCGCGGCCATCCGCTCCCAGACCGATTCCCAGGTGCACTGCGCCAATGCCGCATCCACCGCGCGAAGTCGAGCGGGATCGCTCCTCATCGTCACGGCCGCATCGATCGCGGCGGCGAAATCCTCCGGCTCGTCGGCGATGGCGACGAGGCCGGCGCTGCCGTACTGGCGCACGACGTCGAGGATGCTCGTCGACACGACGGGAAGCCCCGCTGCCAGGTACTCCGGGGTCTTCGTGGGACTGATGAAGCGGGTCGCGGAGTTGCGCGCGAACGGCATCATCGCGACATCCCATTCCGCCATGTACGCCGGCAGCTCGTCGTATGACCGCATGCCGAGGTAGTGGATGTTCTCGCGCCGGGGGAGCGATTCGGGGTCGATCTTCACCACCGGACCCACCATGACGAACTGGAACTCCGGGCGCGCGTCCGCGATGCCTGCCAGAAGCTGGATGTCGAGGCGCTCGTCGATCACGCCCGCGAAGCCGACCCGCGTGCCGTGCGGCATGTCTCGGAACTCGGTCGGGCATTCTGCGCCGTGGCGGTGGGCCCGTGCCGCGGCGAAGTGCGCCCGGTCGATGCCGCTCGGAAAGCAGTGGACGTTCGGATGCCGGGTGCGCTTCGCCTCGTAGAGCGCGCGGCCGCCGGTGAAGACGAGATCCGCGCGGCTGAGCAGCTGCTTCTCGTTGAAGGCGAGCGACGGTGAAGCGCCGTGGAAGGCGCTCAGCTCGTCCATGCAGTCGTAGATGACGATGCCGGCCAATTCCGTCGGCGCGAGCGGAACGGCCATGGGGGTCTGCAGCCAGAAGGTCGGCGGAGTCGCGCAGTGCTCGGTGATGTACGCGCTGAACAGCTGGTGCTGCGCTGCGATCGACTCGCGGGCGGGCATGTCCTCGGGGAGCACGGGGACCACCACGTCGACTCCCGCGTCCCTCGTCGTCACGCGCAGGTAGGGACGGTCGGTCGGCTCGAACACCGGCTCCTCGATGAACGACACCCGTCGGGTGCGCGCGAATCGGCTCATCAGGTGCTGCGGGCGCTGATAGACGAAGTCCCAGCGGAGGTGCGAGAAGCAGACCAGATCGGGGAGCGTGTGGCGCGAAGGTGGCGTGTCCATTCCGTGAGTGTCGGCCCGAAACGCCCCTCAGCGTGCGGGGCTTGACGACATGCTCCTCCGTGGGTTATTTCCCCGGTCCTCGTGCGTCGGCCAGGTGCGGCGGGATTGTACACACCGGCTTCTACGGGGTCCAGCCATCACGGTGAGAATGTGGTGGATTGCTAGCGTGGCGGTCGCAACAACCCGACGTCGGGAAGAATCCCCTCGCCCGACAACCCAGTCGTAGGAGAACTCATGCTCGGTACCATCATCGGCCTCATCATCGTCGGCCTCATCGCCGGCTTCATCGCTCGCGCGGTCATCCCCGGCAAGCAGAAGATCGGCATCCTCCTGACGATCGTGCTCGGCATCATCGGATCGTTCGTCGGCGGATTCCTCGGATTCCTGCTGTTCGGCGCCGACCCGTCGGGCGGCTTCCTGCAGCCCTCGGGCATCATCGGCTCGATCATCGGAGCGATCATCGTCCTCGGCATCTACGTCGCGGTCTCGCGTCGCAGCGTCACGCGCTGACCCCGAGCCGGAGCCGTAACGGATCCAGACACACAACGCCCTCCACGCCGTGCGCGTGGAGGGCGTTGTCGTGTCTGAACTCGAGCAGACGCGGCGGTCGGCCGGCGCCGTCTGGCGGCGACCTCAGCTCACGGCCGACGCGACGAGGTCGCGGATCCGGCGCTCGACGGCGGGCGACCAGGCGAGCAGCGCGAAGGCCGTCGGCCACATGTCGCCGTCGTCGAGCTTCGCCGGTCCCTCGAATCCGAGCGTCGAGTAGCGGGCCTTGAACTTCGAGGCCGGCTGCAGGAACACGACGACCTTGCCCTCGGCGTTCGCGAACGCGGGCATCCCGTAATAGGTCTTGGGGAAGAGCTGCGGCGCGACTTCGCCGACCACGCGCCGGAATCCCTCCGCCAGCGTCCTGTCGTCGCCCTCCAGCGCGGCGATCGCCTCCTCGATGATCTTCTCGCCCGCCGCCCGGTCCTTGCCGGCTTTCGCCTCGGCGCGCAGCTCCTTCGCGCGGTTCTTGACCGCCTCGCGCTCCTCGGTCGACAGTCCTTCACTCGCGGTCGTCTTCTCGGCCATGCTCTTCTCCTCACGATCTCAGGTCGGATCGACCCGCGTTCCACGCTACGCAGGGCCGCGGGCGTCCCGCTTCTCCAATCCTGCCCAGTACGCGACGGGATGCTGCCGCCGGTGCATCGCGGGCGTCCGCGTCGTGGCCGGCCGGCGCAGATAGTGTTGCCACCATGAGCGCGACACCCCCCGGCTGGTACGACGATGGGCACGGCGCGCGGCGCTGGTGGGACGGGATCCAGTGGACTGAGCACGTTCAGCCCACGGCGTCTGTCGCGGCCCCCGCTGGCCCCGCGGCGGCGCCGTCAGCGACCGCGTACACGCTCGCCGGAGACCAGTCCAGGGCGTCGGCGCCCTATGCCGCCCCCGGCTCCGCCTATGCCGCTCCCGCCTCCGCCGCAACGCCTGCGCCAGGCGGTGCTCTCGGCTATCCCTCGGTTCCTCCCGCAGCGCCCGCGTCCCGTCTCTGGATCGTCTGGACGGTGCTCGGCGTGCTGGCTCTCGGCGCGGTCATCACCGCGATCATCGTGATCCCGATGGTCCTCGCCGGCCTCGCGGGGATCACGGAGTCACCGGGCGCAGGGTCCCCTGACAGCGGAACGGGCTCGGGAGGCTCGGCGCCGTCCGAGGCTGACGAGTCGGCGGCGGTGGCGACGGTCCGCCTCTACGACGACGCCTGGCAGGAGGTCGACTGCGACAAGTACTTCGCCTCCACGACCGAGGCGTTCCGCAGCGAGTTGGAGCTGCCTGACTGCGCGACGTTCGAGGAGAACGCCCAGGGCTTCGCCGACGGGACGGACGACTACCTCGTCACCATCACCGAGCGTCGTGCAGGACGGCGACGTCATCACGGTCAGCACGTCGGAGACCTATTCGAATCTCGTCGACGAGGACGGCGACGCCGCTCGACAGCCCCGAGGCGTCGGAAGACCTGTGGGACTACTACCTGATCCAGGACGGCGACGGCTGGATCATCGACGATGCGGGAAGCAAGTGAGCGGTGCCTGAGGCCCCCGCGCGCGCCGCGCGCACGCCTGTCTTCTTCCTCGTCTGCATCGGCGTCGGGCTGCTCGCGGGCCTGCTCTCCGGGCTGTTCGGCGTCGGCGGCGGCACGGTGATCGTGCCGCTGCTGGTTCTGGCGCTGAGGTTCGATCAGCGGCTCGCCGCCGGCACCTCGCTCGCCGCCATCATCCCGACGGCGACCGTCGGGGTCATCTCCTACGCCGTGCACGGATCCGTGGCCTGGATTCCGGCGCTCATCCTCGCGCTCGGCGCGGTGTTCGGCGCGCAGATCGGCACCTGGCTGCTGCCGCGCGTCTCGGTCACCGCCCTCCGATGGGGCTTCGTCGCCTTCCTCGCCGTGGTCATCGTCATGCTCTTCGTCGTCATCCCCTCGCGGGATGCCGAGTTCCCGCTCACCGTGCTCTCGGTCGATCGGGCTGCTCATCCTCGGTGTGGTGACCGGCACGCTCGCCGGCCTGCTCGGCGTCGGCGGCGGAATCATCGTGGTCCCGGCGCTCATGCTCGTGTTCGGCACGAGCGACCTGGTCGCCAAGGGCACATCGCTGCTCATGATGATTCCGACAGCGATCTCGGGGACGGTCGGCAACGTCCGCCGCCGGAACGTCGACCTCGTCGCCGCGGCCGTCATCGGAGCGGCAGCCTGCACCACCACCGCCCTCGGCGCGTGGATCGCAGCCCATGTCGACCCGTTCGTCGCCAACGTGCTGTTCGCGGTCTTCCTCACCTTCATCGCCGGTCAGATGGCCTACAAGGCGATCCGCGGGCGCAAGGCCTGAGGGCTCCTGTCGGGCGGGTCCGTCAGCGGCCGCTGGGTAGGATGGCACGGTGCCAGTGAATCCCGAGCTCGTCGGGCGGGAATTCCCGCCGACCTCGCCGTACCTCGTCGGCCGCGAGAAGGTGCGCGAGTTCGCCCGCGCCGTCTTCGCCGACGACCCCCAGCACACCGACCCGGCCGCCGCGCAGGCGCTCGGCTACGCCGACGTCGTCGCTCCGCCGACGTTCGCGATCGTCGTGCAGGAGCTCACGCTGCAGCAGCTGCTCGCTCAGCCCGACTCCGGCATCGTGCTGCAGAACGTCCTGCACGCCGAGCAGCGCTTCGCCTACACCCGGCCGATCGTCGCCGGCGACGAGCTGACCGGCCGGCTCTCGGTCACCGGCATCCGCACCCTCGGAGGCAACGCGATGGTCACGAGCGAGTCCGCGATCACGGACGCCTCCGGCGCCCATGTCGTCACCGCGACGTCCATCCTGCTCGTCGGGGAGGGAGACGCGTGACCGGCCTCTCCGTGGGCGACGTCGTCGCCGAGCGCACCGTCCACCTCACCCGCGAGTCGCTCGTCCGCTACGCGGGCGCGTCCGGCGACTTCAACCCGATCCACTACCGCGACGACATCGCGGCATCCGTGGGGCTCCCCGGCGTCCTCGCGCACGGCATGCTCACGATGGGCCTCGCTGTCCAGACGCTCGTGCCCTGGCTCGGCGACGCCGGCCGCATCCTCGACTACGGCGTGCGATTCACGCGTCCCGTCGTCGTCGACCCCGAGACCGGCGCCGAGCTCACGATCGTCGCCAAGGTCGGCGCCGTCGACGACGAATCGGCACGCATCGACCTGACCGTGAAGCACGGAGACACGACCGTGCTCGGCAAGGCGCAGGTCCGCGTCCGTCTCGCATAGCCGATGCCCGTCGCCCCGCCCATCCCGCTCGCGCAGCTGACGACGCTGCGCACCGGCGGCGTCCCCGCGCGCATGGTCGACGCGCACACCGCTGGCGAGCTCGTCGATGCGCTCACCGACGTGTGGAGCGACGGCGACGACTGGCTCGTCCTCGGTGGCGGCTCGAACCTGTTCGCCGGTGACGAGCCGTTCGACGGCACTGTCGTCCGCGTGCTGACCCGGGGAATCGAGCGGATGCCGTCCCCCCGGCCCGGGTTCGTGCGGCTTCGCGCGGAGGCGGGTCACGACTGGGACGAGCTCGTCGCCTACGCCGTCGAGCACGGGCTCGCAGGCATCGAGGCGATGTCGGGCATCCCGGGCACCGTCGGCGCGGCCCCCGTGCAGAACATCGGCGCGTACGGCCAGGAGATCATGCAGACGCTCGTCGAGGTCGAGCTCCTCGACGAGGGCGCGCTCGAGCCTGTGACGGTTCCCGCGGCAGAGCTCGGTCTCGGCTTCCGCACCTCGGTGCTGAAGCATCACTACGGCTCGGTCCCGCTGCGCTCGGCCGTGATCCTCTCCGTGACGCTCGAGCTCGCCGAGGTCGGACACACCGAACGGCCGATCGCCGGCGCGCAGCTGCGCACGGCGCTGGGGCTCACTCCGGGCGAGACCGTCTCGGTGGCGTGGATCCGCGATCACGTGCTCGAGACCCGGCGCCGCAAGGGCATGGTGCTCGACGCCGCCGACCCCGACACGTACAGCGCCGGTTCGTTCTTCCAGAATGCGGTGGTCACGGCATCCTTCGCGCGGACGCTTCCCGACGAGTGCCCCCGCTGGCCCGTCGCCCCGGACCTCGACCCCGTGCTCGTCATGCCCCTCGCGGGCTGGGACGGCTTCGTGCCGGCCCCGGCCGCTCACCAGCCCGACGTCAAGGTCAGCGCGGGCTGGCTGATCGAGCACGCCGGGGTGCGCAAGGGCTTCCACCTTCCGCGCTCCCGTGCGGGGCTGTCGACCAAGCACGCGCTCGCGCTCACCAACCGCGGCAGCGCGACCGCCGAGGAGCTCGCCGAGCTCGCCCGCTTCATCCAGGGCCGGGTGCAGGCCGAGTTCGGGCTCATCCTCCAGCCCGAGCCGGTCCTCGTCGGCGTCGAGCTCTAGCCCCCTCTGCGGCCCAGACGTCGCCCGAACCGGCGCGACGTCGGCTGCCTCGAGTAGCCAAGACACGCCGATCCGCACGTCGGCTGCCTCGAGTAGCCAAGACACGCCGATCCGCACGTCGGCTGTCGGCGTGTTTCGACCACTCGATGTGCGTCAGGCGTCAGGCATCATTTCTCGGCGGTTGGGCCGGCGCGCTTGAGCAGCCAGGCCCAGCCGCCCGCATCCGGCCTCGAGTAGTCAAGACACGCCGAGGCCGGCGTCGGTCGTCGGCGTGTCTTGACCACTCGATGCGCATCAGGCGTCCCGTCGACGGATGCGGCGGCAAGCTGGCACGGGCACGAGACGGCGAGTCGGGCGTGGGCTGTCGCCTCGAGTAGTCAAGACACACGTCGACGCGACTCGCCCCGCCGCGAGTCGCCAAGACACGCCGATCCGTACGTCCGCTGTCGGCGTGTTTTGACTACTCGTTCCCGCGCCGGGCGTCTAGACGTGGCGGATGTGTGGCACTGCAGTGAGCCAGGTCACGCCCAGCGCGGCTCGTCGCGTGTCTCGACTAGTCAAGACACGCCGATCCGTGCGTCCGCTGTCGGCGTGTTTTGACCGCTCGATCCGCATCACGCGTTCAGAAGTCGGCGGATGCGGCGGACCAGTGCCCCGGGGTCATCGAAGTCGCGCGCAGTCACAACCGTGACGCGATAGCCCAGCGACTCGAGTTCCGCTCGCCGAGACTGGTCGCGGCTCCATTGATCGGGGTCGCGGTGGTAGTCCCCGTCGTATTCGACGATCAGCCGCGCAGAGGCGAAGAGCAAGTCCACTCGGGCGACGAACCTGAATCCGTCGAAGATCTCGACATTGGCCGTCGGCATGGGAAGCCCAGCCCGGAAGAGCAGAACGCGCAACTCCGATTCGCGAGGCGACTCCGACGCGTCTGTGCAGAGCTCGAGCGCAGCGACTCGATTCGCGGCACCTCGCGACCGCCCGGCCCGTATATGCGCATCGCACAGCTCGTCACGGCTCGCAAGCGGTCGCCGTCTGGCCAGGATGAAGTCCGCGGCCGCGACGAGACGCCCGAGCGGCAGGCTCGCGCCGAGGTCGACCCAGGTTCTGGCGGGACTGGTGCATCGCATCCCTCGCACGACCACGATGTCCTGCGGCTCCACTCTCAGCGTCCGGCCGATCACCCCTGGCCGCCTGATGCGAGTGGCAGGATGCGGGACGCCGATCTTCGGAGTGAGGAATGCGGATGCTTCCAGCCGCTGCGGCAGCGGGAGCCCGTGCACACCTGCCGCCGTTGGTCCGCAAGCGAAGGCGTGGTCGGGCAGCGCGTTGAGCAGAAGCTGCAGTCGCTCCTCGTCCGCGAGCTCCGCAACGGCGCGGGTGCCGTGGAAGGGAGCGACCAGGCCTCGCTGGAGCCGACCCGTCGAGACTCCCGCCTCACGCGCTTCGGCAACCGTGAAGCACTCGGCTAGTTGTTCAGGCAGCGGCATCCGTCTCATGACGGCACCGTGCCTGCTCCCTGACTTTCGCGCCGGCCAATCAGAAGACCTGTGGATGCCTCCGCCCGTCGTCGGACTGTGCAGACGCGCCCGCGACGTCAGCGAGTAGTCAAAACACGCCGACGGAGCCCACGCCGGTCGGCGTGTCTTGACCACTCGAGGCGGACGCGCTGGATCGCCGGTGCTTACCTCGAGTAGCCAAGACACGCCGAGCCGCACGTCGGCTGTCGGCGTGTTTTGACCACTCGAGCGCCGAGACGCAGGGGACGCAAACGCCAGGCGCCCCGAACGCGGGGACGCGAACGCAGGGGACGCGAACGCGGGGACGCGAACGCCAGGCGCCCCGAACGCGGGCACGCGAACGCAGGGGACGCGAACGCGGGGACGCGAACGCGGGGACGCGAACGCAGGGACGCGAACGCGGGGACGCGAACGCAGGGACGCGAACGCGGGGACGCCGCGAACCGCGGGCGCGGCGCGAACCTCGGGCGCCGCGAACCTCAGGCGCCGCGAACCTCGGGCGCCGCGAACCTCAGGCGCCGCGAACCTCAGGAACGCGAACCTCAGGCGCCGCGAACCTCAGGACGCGAAGAGCTCCTGCATGCGCCGGACGCCCTCGAGCAGGTCGTCGTCGCCGAGCGCGTACGACAGCCGCAGATACCCCGAAGGGCCGAAGGCCTCGCCGGGCACGACGGCGACCTCGGCCTGGTCGAGGATCAGGTCGGCGAGCTCGAGCGAGGTCTCCACGCGCTTGCCGTGCCATTCGCGACCCAGGAGGCCTGTGACGTCGGGGTAGGCGTAGAACGCGCCGAGCGGGTTCGGCACCGTGACCCCCTCGATCTTGGCGAGCTCCGAGACGATGAGCTTCCGGCGCCGGTCGAACGCGAGGCGGAACTCCTCAGCCTCGGTCTGGGGTCCGGTGAGGGCCGCCAGCGCCGCGCGCTGCGCGACGTTGTTCACGTTGGAGCTCAAGTGCGACTGCAGGTTGGCGGCGAGCTTGATGGCATCGGCCGGGCCGACCATCCAGCCCACGCGCCAGCCCGTCATGGCGTAGGTCTTGGCGACGCCGTTGACGAGGATGGTCTGGGCAGCGGCATCCGGGACCGCCTCGACGATCGAGACGGCGCGCACGCCTTCGTAGACGAGGTTCTGGTAGATCTCGTCCGAGATGATCCAGATGCCGTGCTCGACGGCCCACTCGCCGATGGCCTTGGTCTCTTCGGGGGTGTAGACCGAGCCGGTCGGGTTGGAGGGCGAGACGAAGACCAGCGCGGTGGTGCGGGGGGTGCGGGCGGCCTCGAGCTGCTCGACCGTCACCTTGTAGTCCTGCTCGGCGCCGGCGAAGACCTCGACCGGCACGCCGTCGGCGAGTGCGATCGCCTCGGGGTACGTGGTCCAGTACGGCGCGGGCAGCAGCACCTCGTCGCCGGGGTTCACGACCGCCTGGAACGCCTGGTAGACCGACTGCTTGCCGCCGTTGGTCACGACGACCTGCGAGGGAGACACCTCGAGTCCGGAGTCGCGGAGGGTCTTCGCGGCGATCGCCTCGCGCACGACCGGGAGGCCGACCGCGGGCGTGTAGCGGTAGTTGGCGGGGTCGTGCAGCGCCTCGATGGCGGCATCCACGATGAACTGGGGAGTGGAGAAGTCGGGCTCGCCCGCGGCGTAGCTGATGACGGGACGGCCTGCGGCCTGGAGCGCCTTCGCCTTGGCATCGACCTTCAGGGTCGCGGATTCGGCGATGGCGGAGAGCTTGCGAGACAGGGGAGCGCGTTCGGTCACCCCACGAGCGTACCCGGGCACGCGCGCCGGGCGCGGAGCGATCTCTCTCCACCGAATGGGGGATGCCGCCTACACCGGACGGGCGCTGTGCCCGCGCCTGCCACCGGCGAGAGTGGGTGCATGCAGACCAACGCGGTGCAGGTGCGGAACCTCCGCAAGTCCTACGGGGATCGGGTGGTCGTCGATGACGTGTCGTTCGATATCGCGCGGGGCGAGACGTTCGCACTGCTCGGGCCCAACGGCGCGGGCAAGTCGACGACCGTCGAGATCCTCGAGGGGTACCGGCGCCGGTCCAGCGGCGACGTCACGGTGCTCGGCGCCGACCCGGGGACGGCGGGCCTCGACTGGAAGGCGCGCATCGGCATCGTCCTCCAGGCGGCGGGGCAGGGCGGGCTGGTCACCGTGCGCGAGCAGCTCCGCCAGTTCGCGGGACTCTATCCGCGACCGCGCGACGTGGATGAGGTCCTGGCCGCGGTGGGTCTCGAAGCGCAGGCCAAGACCCGCATCTCTCGGCTCTCGGGAGGCCAGCAGCGCCGGGTGGATGTCGCGCTCGGCATCATCGGAGGCCCCGAGCTGCTCTTCCTCGACGAGCCGACCACGGGGTTCGACCCGCATGCGCGTCGGGAGTTCTGGGAGCTCATCCGGCGGCTCAAGCGCGACGGCACGACCATCCTCCTCACGACCCACTATCTCGACGAGGCCGCTCAGCTCGCCGATCGCGTGGCGGTGATCGCGGCCGGAAGGCTGCGTGCGATCGGCGGGGTGGATGAGATCGGAGGCGAAGAGGTGCGCGAGCCGATCGTCCGCTGGGTCGAGGCAGGGGCGGTGCACGAGCATCGCTCCGCGGAACCGTTCGATTTCGCGACCTCGCTCGCCGCGCGCCTCGGCGGGGCTCCCGCCGGCCTCGAGATCGTCCGCCCCAGCCTCGAGGACATCTACCTCGGCCTGGTGGCGGAGGCGTCGCTCGAGGACGCCGCCGAGTCGGTCGCGTTCGCCCCCGAGGTGACCCGATGAGCGTGGCGACAGAGCCCCGCGGCTCCACAGCGGATTCCGCTCAGAAGGCCGTCCGAAACCCGGTCGCCCTCGGCTGGTGGCGCACGCGCTTCGAGCTGATGCAGTACTTCCGCTCGGGTGACACCCTCTTCTTCACCTTCCTCTTCCCGATCGCGATGCTGGGCCTTTTCAGCGTCGTCTTCGGCGCGGACGGGGACTTCCAGCCCACCCCGGCCGTCCCCGCGATCTCGGTCGCCGAGCTGTACCTTCCGGGGATGCTCGCGGCGGGGCTGCTGCTGTCCGGGTTCCAGAACCTCGCGATGGACATCGCGGTGGAGCGCTCCGAGGGCACGCTCAAGCGACTGGGAGGCACCCCGCTGTCGCCCGTCTCGTACTTCATCGGCAAGATCGGGCAGGTCATGGTGACGGGGTCGCTGCAGGCGGCGCTCCTCCTCGTCTTCGCCGTCGTCGTGCTCGGCGCCGAGCTTCCGACCGATCCGGCGAAGTGGGCGGTGTTCGCGTGGGTGTTCGTCCTGGGCATCACGGCATCGGCGCTCCTCGGCATCGCGCTGTCGTCGGTGCCGCGCACCGCCAAGAGCGCGACCGCAGTGGTGGTGCCGATCGCCCTCGTGCTTCAGTTCATCTCCGGCGTGTACCTGTTCTTCTATCAACTGCCCGAGTGGCTTCAGAACTTCGCCAGCCTCTTCCCGCTCAAGTGGATGGCGCAGGGCATGCGGTACGTGTTCCTCCCCGACGAGTACGCGGTGCTCGAGCAGAACCAGGAGTGGAACCTGGCCGGTGTGGCGATCGCGCTCGCCATCTGGCTCGTGGTGGGGCTGATCCTCTCGCGACTCACCTTCCGCTGGATCCGTCGCGACGCGTAGCGTCGAGGCGTGGAGTCAGGCGACGGCGGAATGTTCAATCGGCGGTGGTGGGATGTCGCGGTGATCGGCGCGATCCTCGCGATCGCCGTCTTCTCCTTCCTCGGGTTCGGTCCGGCCGAGCAGGCCGAGCGCCTGGTCGTCCTGGCCGCGCTGGGCCTCTTCGTCATCGGCTACGCCGTCTTCGCCCGTCCCGAGATCGGACCCCAGCCCCCCACGTGGCGAGTCCCGGTCTTCATCGGCATCGCGGTGGTCTCGATCGTGATCGGCGTCGCCGCCGGGCCCTTCCTGTCGATGCTGCAGGTGGTGGCGTACCCCCTCGCGTGGGTCATCACGGGCGACCGCCGCCAGGCGATCCTCGCCTCGAGCGTGATCGGTCTCGCCGTCCTCTTCGGGTACATCGTCGGCGCCGGACTCTCGCTCGAGGCGTTCGTGTCGGGCCTCGTGACAGCGGGCTTCTCGGTCGCGTTCGCGATCGCCCTCGGCCTGTGGATCACCAGCATCTCGGAGTACGGCGAAGAGCGCGGGCGACTCCTCGCGGAGCTCACCGCGGCGCAGGCCGAGGTCGAGGCGCTCAGTCACGACCGCGGTGCGGCGCAGGAGCGCGAACGGCTGTCCCGCGACATCCACGACACCCTCGCCCAGACCCTCGCGGGACTCGTCATCCTCGCCGAGCGCGCCGGCCGGCAGTCCAGGGAGGGGAGCGGGGATGCCGCGGCCGCGACGATCGCGACGGTCGAGGACGTCGCACGCGAAGCGCTCGCCGAGTCCCGGGCCCTCGTCGCTCGCACGGCGGCGGTCCCGGGTGAGCTGGCCTTCGCGGCGGCGGTGGACCGGCTCGCCGAGCGGTTCCGCGCCGAGGCGGGCCTTGCCATAGACGTCGAGTTCGACATCGCGGATGCCGCGCCCCTCGACCGTGAGGCTCAGGTCGTGCTGCTCCGGTGCTTGCAGGAGGCGCTCGCGAACGTCCGGAAGCACGCGGTCGCGCGGCGCGTCACGGTGCGGGTGGTGTCCTCCGACGGCTTCACCGAGGTGGAGGTCCGCGATGACGGTCAGGGGTTCGAAGTCGATGCCGCTCACTCCGGCTTCGGCCTGGACGGCATGCGGGAGCGGGTCACGCTCGCCGGAGGAGTGTTCGAGGTCGTCTCGTCTCCGAGCGGCGGCACCAGTCTGCGCGTGCGGCTCCCGCACACCGCCGTCGAGACGGAGACCGCCCGATGATCCGCCTCGTCATCGCCGATGACCACCCGGTCGTCCGCGCGGGCCTCGCCGGTCTCCTGTCGGATGAACCGGAGTTCGAAGTCGTCGGCGAGGCATCCGACGGCGACGAAGCGGTGCGCATCGCCGCCGCCACCCGGCCCGACGTCGTGCTGATGGACCTCCGTATGCCGCGCACGGACGGCGTCGCGGCGACCGCGCGCATCGTCGCGGGCGAGGCGGGCGAGCCCGCCCCGCGGGTCCTCATCCTCACGACCTACGAGTCCGACGACCAGATCCTCAGCGCGATCGAGGCGGGTGCTGCGGGCTACCTCCTCAAGGCCGCTCCTCAGGAGGAGATCGCGGCCGGCATCCGCTCGGTCGCGGCGGGTCAGTCGGCTCTGTCGCCGCAGGTCGCGATCCGCCTGGTGGAGCGGATGCGGCGTCCCGAGGCGGGGGCCGTGCTGACCCCGCGCGAGACCGACGTCCTGCGCCTGGTGGCGACCGGGCACAGCAACAAGCAGATCGGGGTGCGCCTCGGCATCGGCGAGGCGACCGTCAAGACGCACCTCCTCAAGGCGTTCGACAAACTCGGCGTGGCCGATCGCACGCACGCCGTCACGGTGGCACGGGAGCGCGGACTTCTGGCCCGAGGAGTACTCTGAGCGCCATGGACGGTTTGATGTGGGGTGCCGTGATCTCGTCGGTCACTCTCATGGCGGCCGGCGGGCTCGTGTGGTGGCTCTGGGGAGGATGCTGGCTCTCTCTGACCGGCGCCGTCGGCACCGTGATCGGCGGGGCCCTGTCGCTCGTGCCCCTCTTCGCGCTGCCCGATCAGGACGTCGCGCTGCGCGCCTCCTTCGCGATCACCCTTGTCACGGTCGCCTGGCTCCTCGGATGGGTGCTCGCCAGCGGCGTACGCGCGAACCGGCTGGCTCGCGCTCAGGCGGCTGAGGCCCAGGCGGCTGCGGCGGGGCCGGCCGACGCCTCGTCGCCAAGCCTCGTGCCGAACGCCTGACCGGCGCAGATCGGGGCCATCAGCAGATCGCGGCCGTCAGAGGTCGAGCGGCCAGGACGGTCGCAGCTCGATGACGCCGCCGGCAGCCATGGGATGCCGCGATGCCACCTCGATCGCCTCTTCGAGGCTCTCGCACTCGAGGATGTCGAACCCTGCGATCCACTCGTGCGACTCGATGAACGGGCCGTCGGTCACGATGGCCCTGCCACCGCGCCGCCGGACCGTCTTCGCTTCGGTGGCGGGACGGAGGCGGTCGCCGTCGGTCGCCTTGCCGCTTCCGTAGGTCTCATCGACCCATTCCTCGATCGAGATCAGCTCCGGGTCCTTCTCCTCCAGCGAGGGGTCGACCATGACGAGCATGAGGTACTTCATCGGGCTGTCCTTTCCGTTGAGTGACGTTACGCTCTGTGCGTCGAACGGCAGCGGACGAACTCGACGAAACGCGCGAAAGAGACCGGATGCCGTGCCCCCAGCGAGTCACGGCATCCGGTCTCGTGTCATGCGAAGCCGGTGATCGGCTCGATCATTCGGTCTCGACGAGGAACCTCGAGTACGCCGGCAGGGTGAGGAACGCGGGGAAGTCGTTCCCCAGCGCGACTTCGCGGAAGATCTCGGCGGCGTCGTCGAACCGGTCGCCGGGGCGGCGGTCGGCTTCGCCGAGCACCTGACCGATGAGCCCCTCGATGTAGTCGCGGGTGATCGGGGTGCCGTCCTCGGTGGCGCGATCCTGGTGGATCCACTGCCATACCTGGGAGCGCGAGATCTCAGCGGTCGCGGCATCCTCCATGAGGTTGTCGATCGCGACGGCGCCGAGGCCCCGCAGCCATGCCTCGAGGTAGCGGATCGCGACCGACACGTTGGCGTGCACCCCTCCGGCGGTGATCGGGCGACCGATGTGCACGTCGATGAGATCCGCTGCCTTCACCTGCACGTCCGGACGCTGCCGGTCGACCTGGTTGGGCCGCTCTCCGAGCACCGCGTCGAATTCCGCCCGGGCGACCGGGATGAGGTCGGGGTGCGCCACCCACGTGCCGTCGAACCCGTCGCCCGCCTCGCGCTTCTTGTCGGCGGCGACCTTCTCGAACGCCGCCCGGGTCACTTCCGGGTCGCGGCGGTTGGGGATGAACGCGCTCATCCCGCCGATCGCGAACGCTCCGCGCTTGTGGCACGTCTGCACGAGCAGGTCGGTGTAGGAGCGCATGAAGGGAACGGTCATCGTCACTTCGCTGCGGTCGGGGAGGACGAACCGGGCTCCGCGCCCGCGGTAGTTCTTGATGATCGAGAAGATGTAGTCCCAGCGGCCGGCGTTCAGACCCGCGCAGTGGTCGCGCAGCTCGAACAGGATCTCCTCCATCTCGAACGCGGCGGGCAGCGTCTCGATGAGCACCGTCGCGCGGATCGTGCCGTGCGGGATGCCGATGTACGCCTCGCTGAACGTGAACACGTCGTCCCACAGCTTCGCCTCTTCGCTGGATTCGAGCTTGGCGAGGTAGAAGTACGGGCCCCGTCCGTTCGCGATCAGCTGTGCGGCGTTGTGGAAGAAGTACAGGCCGAAGTCGACCAGCGATCCGGATGCCGCGAGCTCCTGGCCCGTGCGGTCGGTGCAGCGCAGGTGCGCCTCGGTCAGATGCCACCCGCGCGGTCGCATGACGATCGTCGGAGTCTGCTCGGCGGTCACGGCGTAGCGCTTCCCCGGTGCTGTTTCGACCCCGGACTGGTGTACTCCAGCTCCCCGCGGATCGCATCGCGCAGCGCCAGCTGCCCCTCGATGACGTTCCCCCAGGTGGGGCTGGTCGCGTCCTCCTGATCGGCGAGCCAGACCTTGGCGCCGGAGTTCAGTGCGTTGATCGTCATCTTGGGATCGGTCGGCCCGGTGATCTCCACGCGACGGTCCTCGAGCCCCGGGCCGGCACCGGCCACCCGCCACTGCGCGTCCTCGCGGATGTGGCGGGTGTCGTCACGGAACTGCGGATCGTGCCCGTTGCCGATCTCGAAGCGGCGGCGCAGTCGGTCCGCGAGCCGGTCGTGCCGGCGCCGGCCGAAGCGGCTGTGCAGCTCGGTCAGGAACTCGAGCGCGTCCGGCGTGAGGATCTCGTCGTAGCGCGGCCGCATCGGCCCCGCGACCCGGATCCCGTCCGTGGACGCGAACGCCGGCACGGGCGGTCGGCTGAGCGCCGGTCCGCGGTGCGGGCTCGGAGCCCGTCGCCGTGCCCGGTGGTCGGGGGAGAGGTGTCGGTGATGGTCATTTCGTGTCCTGTCTGTCTGCGGGGGTCGAGCGGTGATCCGTCGGCGGAGCCGCCTGCAACCCAAGAGGGGGAGCGGATGCCGCGCCCGGCGGGGTGGCCGGGCGCGGCATCCGTCGATCAGTGGAACTGCTGCGCCTCGGTGGATCCCACCAGGGCGAGGGTGGCGCTGTCAGGGTTGAGCGCCGTGGAGACGAAGTCGAAGTAGCCGGTTCCGGCCTCGCGCTGATGCTTCGTGGCGGTGTAGCCCTGGGCCTCTGCTGCGAACTCGGCCTCCTGCAGTTCGACGTAGGCGCTCATCGCGCGCTCGGCGTAGCCCTTGGCGAGATCGAACATCGAGTGGTTCAGGGCGTGGAAGCCGGCGAGGGTGATGAACTGGAACTTGTAGCCCAGTTCGGCGAGCTCCGCCTGGAACGTCGCGATCTGCGCGTCCGTGAGGTGCCGCTTCCAGTTGAAGCTCGGCGAGCAGTTGTACGCGAGGAGCTTGCCGGGGAACTCGGCGTGGATCGCCGCGGCGAACTCGCGTGCCAGCTCGATGTCGGGCTCGCCGGTCTCGACCCAGAGCAGGTCGGCGTAGGGCGCGAAGGCGAGGCCCCGGCTGATCACCGACTCGAGGCCCGGCCGCACCCGGTAGAAGCCCTCCGGCGTGCGCTCGCCGGTCGTGAACACCTGGTCGCGCTCGTCGACGTCGCTGGTGAGCAGGTCAGCGGCCAGCGCATCGGTGCGGGCGATGATGACGGTCGGCACGCCGGCGACGTCGGCGGCGAGCCGAGCCGCGTTCAGGGTGCGGATGTGCTGCTGCGTCGGCACGAGCACCTTGCCGCCGAGGTGCCCGCACTTCTTCTCGCTGGCGAGCTGGTCTTCCCAGTGGATGCCGGCAGCCCCGGACTGGATGAGCGAGTGCGCGAGCTCGTAGGCGTTGAGGGGCCCGCCGAAGCCGGCCTCGGCATCCGCCACGATCGGCGCGAGCCAGTCCTGGGTCGTCTCGCCCTCGGCGTGCTCGATCTGGTCCTGGCGGATGAGCGCGTTGTTGATGCGGCGCACCACGGCGGGCACCGAGTTCGCGGGGTAGAGGCTCTGGTCGGGGTAGGTCTGGCCGGCGAGGTTGCCGTCGGCGGCGACCTGCCACCCGCTGAGGTAGATCGCCTTGAGCCCGGCCCGCACCTGCTGCACCGCCTGACCGCCGGTGTAGGCGCCGAGCGCGCGCACGTACTCCTCGGTGTGGAGCAGATTCCAGAGGTTCTCCGCCCCGCGCTGGGCGAGCGTGCTGTCTTCACGGACCGATCCGCGCAGCCGGATGACGTCCTCGGCCGTGTAGGTGCGCTCGACGCCGTCCCAGCGGGGGTCGGTGTCCCAGGTCTCCCGGAGCTCGTCGGCAGTCTGGGTCTGGTCGCCTGCGCGCAGCGGCGGCCGGCCGGGGGTGGCGTGAATCGTCATGTCGGTCTCCTCTGATCGTGATGGCCCGGTGCTGGTGCTGAGGTTGCGGCGGCGCCGGGGTGGCTCTGCGACCACTCTGTGTGAAGATCCGAGGCCCTACCGGCCGATTCGGCGTGTGAAGTTTCGGCAAAGTTCTGCTTTTGTGAGACACTGCGGCAATGACGCTCTCCTCCACCGAGACCGCCATGACGGATGCCGAAGACGATGAAGTCGTGGACTCACTCACGATCGGCCGCCGCATCCGTCAGCTGCGCACCCAGCGCGGCATGACGCTCGACGAGCTCGCCGCCGCGGTCGACCGCGCCCCCAGCCAGCTCTCGATGATCGAGAACGGACGGCGCGAGCCGAAGCTCACCCAGCTGCGTGCGATCGCCCGGGTGCTCGGCGTCCAGCTCGAGACGCTGCTCGAGTCCGAGCCGCTCGACGAGCGCGCGACCCTCGAGATCGGTCTCGAGCGGGCGATGAAGGGACCCACGTTCCAGGCGCTCGGCATCCCGCCCTTCCGCATCGGCAAGACCCTGCCGACCGAGGCGCTGAAGGCCATGCTCGCGCTGCAGGGCGAGATCGATCGCCTGCGCGACGAGCGCGCCGCGACGCCCGAGGAGGCGCGTCGGGCCAACGTCGCGCTCCGCCGGCTGATGCGCACCCAGAGCAACTACTTCGCCGAGCTCGAGGTGCAGGCGCGGGCGATTCTCGATGCGGTGGACCACCCGGGCGGCCCGCTGACGCAGCGGACGGCATCCGACATCGCCGCTCATCTGGGATTCACGCTGCACTACGTTCCCGACCTGCCGCAGACGACGCGAAGTGTCGCCGACATCAAGAACGGGCGCCTGTACCTGTCGAGTCGGCTGACCGCGAAGGGCGACCCGCGGACGGCCGTGCTGCAGGCGCTGTCGAGCCGGATCCTCGGGCACCGCGAGCCGACCAGCTACCCGGAGTTCCTGCGCCAGCGGGTCGAGACGAACTACCTGACCGGGGCGCTGCTGATCCCCGAGGCGCACGCCGTGCCCTTCCTGCAGGACGCCAAGAACGACCGGGCCATCTCGATCGAAGACCTGCGCGACGCGTATTCGGTGTCGTACGAGACGGCGGCGCACCGCTTCACGAATCTCGCGACGGTTCATCTCGGCATCCCGGTGCACTTCCTGAAGGTGCACGAGTCGGGCACGATCACGAAGGCGTACGAGAACGACGACGTCAACTTCCCGACCGACCGCCTCGGGTCGATCGAGGGCCAGCTGTGCTGCCGGCGCTGGACGTCACGGGTCGTGTTCGATGAGGACGACCACTTCAACCCGTACTACCAGTACACCGACACCGGCAACGGAACCTACTGGTGCACCGCCCGCGTCGAGTCGTCGAGCGAAGGCGCGCACTCGGTCTCGGTCGGGGTCCGGTTCGACGACACCAAGTGGTTCCTCGGCCGTGACACACCCAATCGCGGCGTGTCGAAGCACTCCGTCGAGGTCTGCTGCCGCCGGGCGCCCGCCGACCTCGAGGCCGCGTGGCGCGAGAACTCGTGGCCGAATGTCCGAACGCCGCGCACGCTGCTCGCGACGCTGCCGACGGGGGCGTTCCCGGGGGTCGACACCACCGACGTCTACGAGTTCCTCGAGGCCCACGCGCCGCGCTGACCCGGCACCCTCCTCGAGTGGTCAAGACACGCCGACGGCGTGCCCGCGCATCGGCGTGTCTTGACCACTCGAGGAAAGGGACAAGCGCCATCCCGCGAGCGAGGGGTCAGCGCGCGGCGCCGGACGCCGCCACCTGGAGCGCAGCCCAGAGGTCTGCGCGGGCGGCGAAGGACGCGAGGTCGGTCCCGAGCAGCCGTTGGGCCAGACCGATCCGCGCGCGCACGGTGTGCCGGTGCACGCCGAGCTGCGTCGCGGCGGCGTCGATGCGGGCATCCTGTTCCAGCCACACCCGCACCGTCTCGACGAGCGCCGTCCCCTCGCTGGCATCGTGCTCGCGCAGCGGAGCGAGACGGGCGGCCGCCAGCGACCGGGCGGCGTCCGAATCGAGGGCCGACAGGACTCCGGATGCCGCGATCTCGCGGAAGCGGGTGAGCGGCCCGGCTCCCCGCCGCAGCGCCGTGGCGGCCTGGGCGTGCCCGTCCCCGAAGTCCGAGTACGACACCGGCTCCGACACCCCGAGTCGCGCCTCGAAGCGTTCCGCGATCTCGTGGAACACCTCGTCGTGGTGGCTCACGACCACGAGCTGGTCCTCCGCTCGACCGTGGAACACGCCGCCCTTCGTCTCGGACGCCCGCAGCGCGAGCCACTCCGCGACCGCCTCCGAGCGCGCCGTCGCGGCGTCGGTCACTCCGATGAGCACCGGGGCGGAGGGGAAGCCGCCCCACAGGTCGCGGGAGATCCGCCGTGCCAGCGCGGGATCGCCGGTGAGGAGGGACTGCACCAGGCCTGCGCGCAGCACCGTGTGGGCCCGCGCCAGGGACTGGTGCTGCTCGAGGGCGAGACCCGCCATCGCGACGACAGAGGTGACCACCCCGCGGCCCTCCTGGTCGAGGTCGCCGGCCGCGATCGCGATGACCCCTCGCAGGTGGCCGCCGCGCCCGAGCGTCTGCATCGTGAACGGACGTGTCGTGGATCCGCAGCGACGAGCCCGCCCGTGCTCCCCGCCGGAGGACCGCGCCGACCTCGGCGCTCAGTTCGTCCAGCATCCCGTCGCGCGAGCCCCCGAGCGGGATGCTCGCGGCTCAGCGCGCCGACCGTGTCGAAGAGCCCGACCCAGGTGTCGAGCTGGCGGGAGAGCTCGGCGAGCGTCGCGCCGAGACCGTCGGGTCGAAGAGCGGCGAGCGCGATCGCGCGCTGCGCCGAGAGCGCCCAGCTGCGCCGCGCGTACGCCTGCGCGGCGATCGCCTCGGCGTTCGCGCGCGCGACGGCGATGAAGGGGGTCCGGTACGGGACCTCGAAGAGCGGCATCCGCTCGTTCCGGCACGCCTCGGCAAGGGCGGGCGGGATGCCGTCACGCACCACTTCGGTGCCGAAACCGAGTGCCGACGACGCCGCGCGCGGCAAGCCGGTGCACGTAGTCGGCGAACACGGCGGGGTCGTCGCCGCTCTCGAGGAACTGCGTGCCGGTCGTCAGCAGGGCGAGGCCCTCCGACAGGAACGGGGTGGGATCGGCGAGATCGGAGCTGTGGACCCAGCGGACGAGCTTGTCGAGGGCGCCGGATTCGAGGGCCGACTCCTCGCCCTCCAGGTGCAGGTGGAGTTCGCGGCGGCGCAGCAGCGCGCGCAGCGTCGGCGCGTCGGAAGCGGCATCCATGGCATCTCCTCAGGCCGCACGATGTACCGGGTGTACAGGCGGCGCAACAGAATGTACACCGTGGAGAGTGCAGGCGTGGCTTCTCGCTTCGTACGCTCCTGACCATGACCGCCACCGAAACCGTCACCGCAACGCCGCTGGGTGGGCCGAGCCTGCCTCAGGAGCGCCGCCTCGTCACGTCGATCCCGGGACCCCGGTCCCAGGAGCTGATGGCCCGCAAGGCAGCGGCCGTCGCAGCGGGGGTCGGGCACACGGTGCCCATCGAGACCGTCGCCGCGGGCGGGGGAGTCGTCGTCGATGCGGACGGCAATTCGCTCATCGACCTCGGGTCCGGCATCGCCGTGACCTCGCTCGGAAACGCGCACCCGCGCATCGTGGAGGCGGTCCAGGCGCAGGTCGCCCAGTTCACCCACACGTGCTTCATGGTCTCGCCCTACGAGTCGTACGTCGCCGTCGCCGAGGCGCTCAACCGCGTCACCCCCGGCGATCACGCCAAGAAGAGCGCGCTGTTCAACTCGGGCGCCGAGGCCGTCGAGAACGCCATCAAGATCGCCCGCAAGCACACCAGGAAGCAGGCCGTCGTCGCGTTCGACCACGGTTACCACGGGCGCACCAACCTGACGATGGCGCTGACCGCGAAGGCGATGCCGTACAAGAGCGGGTTCGGCCCGTTCGCGTCCGAGGTCTACCGCGCCCCGATGTCGTACCCCTTCCGCGACGGGCTGACCGGTGCCGACGCGGCGAAGAAGGCCATCTCGATCATCGAGAAGCAGGTCGGCGCCGACAACCTGGCCGCCGTCGTCATCGAGCCCATCCAGGGCGAGGGCGGATTCATCGTCCCCGCCGACGGGTTCCTGCCGGCGCTGGTCGAGTGGTGTCGCGCGAACGACGTCGTCTTCATCGCGGACGAGATCCAGACCGGATTCGCCCGGACCGGGCGCGATGTTCGCGAGCGAGCTGTTCGGCATCGTCCCGGATCTCATCACGACGGCCAAGGGCATCGCCGGCGGTCTTCCGCTCGCTGCCGTGACGGGACGCGCCGAGATCATGGATGCCGCGCACACCGGCGGCCTCGGCGGAACGTACGGCGGCAACCCGATCGCGTGCGCCGCGGCGCTCGCCGCCATCGAGGCCTTCGAGACCGAGGGCATGATCGAGCGCGCGAACGAGATCGGCGCTCTCCTCACGGCCCGCCTCAGCGACCTGCAGTCCGCCGATCCGCGGATCGGCGAGGTGCGCGGCCACGGCGCGATGATCGCGGCTGAATTCGTCGACCCGACGACGGGCGAGCCCGACGCGGCCCTCACCGGTGCCGTCGCCAAGGCCTGCATCGCTCAGGGCGTGATCGTCCTGACCTGCGGCACCTACGGAAACGTGATCCGCTTCCTTCCGCCGCTCACGATCCCGGACGCGCTGCTCCACGAGGGCATCGACGTCCTCGCGACCGCACTGGCTGCACACTGACCTCGCGGAGGACAGGCCCGGCTGGGGGAGCCGGGCCTGTCCGGCCGCGATCCTCCCCCTCGCAAAGGAGCAACACATGTCAGAGCTGACACGGGATGTCGTCGTCATCGGAGCCGGGGCGGCCGGACTCACGGCTGCCAACCAGCTGAGGAAGGCCGGGCTGTCGGTCGCGGTGCTCGAGGCGCGCGACCGCGTCGGCGGGCGTCTGTGGACCGACGTCATCGACGGCGCGATGCTCGAGATCGGCGGGCAGTGGGTCTCGCCCGATCAGGAGGCCCTCATCGAGACGATCGAGGAACTCGGGCTCGAGACCTTCGATCGGTATCGCGAAGGAGACTCGGTCTACATCGGTCCCGACGGCGGAGCTGGTGCGGTTCACGGGGGACGTCTTCCCGGTCGCCCCCGAGACCGAGCGCCTGATCAGCCGAGATCACCGACGAGATCGACGCGATGGTGGCCGAGATCGACCCGGACCGTCCCTGGGCGCACCCCAAGGCGGCCGAGTGGGACTCGATCTCGTGGGAGGCCTGGCTTCGCGCCAAGACCGACGACGACGAGGCTGTCCGCAACCTCGCGTTCCCGACCGGCTCGGCGATGCTCACCAAGCCCGTCCACGCCTTCTCGCTCCTGCAGTCGCTGCTCATGGCCGCCTCGGCCGGCAGCTACTCCCACCTCGTCGACGCCGACTTCATCCTCGACAAGCGCGTCGTCGGCGGGCTCCAGCAGGTGCCGCTCCTCCTCGCCGAGCGCCTCGGCGATGACGTCTTCCTCGGCCAGCCGGTGCGCACGCTCGAGTGGTCGGAGGCCGGCGTCACCGTGACCACCGACGGTCTCACCGTCCACGCGCGGTACGCGATCCTCGCGCACGCGCCGATCCTCTACAGCCGCATCCAGTTCGTCCCCCCGCTTCCGCGCCGGCAGCACCAGATGCACCAGCACCTCTCGATGGGGTTCGTCATCAAGGTGCACGCCGTCTACGACCGCCCGTTCTGGCGCGAGCAGGGTCTCTCGGGCACCGCGTTCAGCCCGTACGAGCTGTCGCACGAGGCTTACGACAACACCAACCACGGCGACGAGCGCGGAACCCTCGTGGGCTTCGTGTCGGACCGTCACGCCGACGACGTCTTCACCCTGACCGCCGAGGAGCGCAAGGAGCGGATCCTCGAGTCGCTGTCGCACTACTACGGTCCCGAGGCGAAGAACCCGGTCGTGTACTACGAGAGCGACTGGGGGAGCGAGGAGTGGACCCGCGGCGCGTACGCCGCGAGCTTCGACCTCGGCGGCCTCCACCGCTACGGCGCCGACCTGCGCTCGGCGGTCGGTCCGATCCACTTCGCGTGCAGCGACATGGCGGGCGCCGGCTACCAGCACGTCGACGGTGCCATCCGCATGGGCCGCTTCGTCGCCGCCAACATCATCGAGGGGGCCCACGCGTGAGCCGCCGCATCGTCGTCGGCTACACCGCGACCGATGCCGGTCAGGACGCCGTCGCCCTCGGCGCGCGCCTGGCGCTCGCATCCGGTGCCGCCCTCGACGTGGTCGTCGTGCTTCCGGCCGACGATCGCAGCGTCATCACGCCGCCGGACGCCGGCTACGACCGCTACCTGCAGCAGCAGGCCGAGACGTGGCTGGCAGAGGCCGCGGAGAGGATTCCGGATGCTGTTCCCCACGCGACCCACGTGCGCTTCGCCGAGTCGTTCGCCGAGGGTCTGCTCGCCGCGGCCCGGGAGTTCGGCGCCTCGTACGTCGTCGTCGGCGCGGCCAACGGCGGCATCCGCGGCCGTCACCGCCTCGGCACGGTCGCGAGCGAACTGCTGCACTCCGCCGACGTGCCGGTCGTGCTCGCCCCCGAAGGCTCGCGCCGGGTCGACCCCGCCACCGGCATCACGCGTCTGACCGCCGCTGTCGGCACGCGTCCCGGCTCCGAGGCGCTCCTCGACGCTGCGACGTGGCTCAGCACGCAGACCGGCGCCGAGCTGCGCCTCCTGTCGCTCGTCTCGGTCGACCTTCCGGCATCCGTCGACACCGGAGTCATCCGCGTGGCGGGCGCCGCTCACGCCGACGACGTCCTGGCCCGCGCTCGCGAGGCCCTCCGCGGGGTCGTCGACGCCGAAGTCGTCGTCGCACGCGGCGAGAGCATCGAAGACGCCGTCCAGACGATCGGCTGGGAGCCGGGAGAGCTCGCCATCGTCGGCTCGAGCCGCCTCGCGCAGCCCCGCCGTCTCTTCCTCGGCTCGACCGCAGCGAAGATCCTGCACGAACTCCCCGTTCCCATGGTTGTCGTCCCGAGGACCACCCACACCCAGGAAGGAGAGCAGCGATGACCCTTCCCGAAGCCACGCCGCTCGCACCGCCCGTCGGCGAAGAAGCCGGCGGCATCACGAAGAAGGGCCTGAGCGCCGGAACGGTCGGCCTCATCGGCGCGGTCGTCATCGGCATCTCGTGCATCGCGCCCGCCTACACGTTCACCGCGGCTGTCGGCCCGACGGCATCCGTGGTCGGCGCGCAGATCCCCGCGATCATCCTCGTCGGCTTCATTCCGATGCTCCTGGTCGCCTTCGGCTACCGCGAGCTCAACCGGCGGATGCCCGACTCGGGCACCTCGTTCACGTGGGCGGCCCGCGCCTTCGGCCCCTGGGTGGGCTGGCTCGCCGGCTGGGGACTCGTCGCCGCGACGATCCTCGTGCTCTCGAACCTCGCCGGAGTCGCCGTCGACTTCCTCTTCCTCCTCATCGCCCAGATCACCGGCAACGACGCGATCGCCGACCTGGCGTCGGTGACGTGGATCAACATCGGCGTCTGCCTTCTGTTCATGCTCGGCGCGACGCTCGTGTCGTACCGCGACATGCAGACGACGCAGAAGCTGCAGTACTTCCTCGTCGGGTTCCAGGTGATCGTGCTGGTCGTCTTCGCCGGAGCGGCGATCGTCCAGGCCGTCAGCGGCAACGGGTTCGACTACATGCCGTTCGACATCGGCTGGTTCAACCCGTTCGCGGTCTCTTCGTTCAGCGCCTTCGCCGCGGGCCTGTCGCTGTCGATCTTCATCTTCTGGGGCTGGGACGTCACCCTGACCATGAACGAGGAGACGAAGGACCCGGAGAAGACGCCCGGTCGCGCGGCGACGATCACGGTCGTCACCGTCGTCACCCTCTACCTCCTCCTCGCCGTCGCGATGCTCATGTTCGCCGGCATCGGAACCGAGGGGCTGGGCCTCGGCAACGAGGACATCCAGGAGAACGTCTTCTTCCACCTGAGCGGACCCATCCTCGGCCCGCTCGCGTTCCTCGTGTCGCTCGCCGTGCTGACGAGCTCGGCCTCGTCGCTGCAGTCGACCTTCGTCGGGCCCGCCCGGACGCTTCTCGCCATGGGGCACTACGGCGCCCTGCCGAAGTCCTACGCCAAGATCAGCCCGCGCTTCTTCACGCCGAGCCACGCGACGATCGTGTCGTCGATCGTCGCATCGGCGTTCTACGTCGTGATGCGCATCGTCAGCGAAGACACGCTGTGGGACACCATCCTGACGCTCGGCATGATGATCTGCTTCTACTACGGCATCACGGCGTTCGCGTGCGTCTGGTACTTCCGCAAGCAGTGGTTCGACTCGACGCGCAACCTCTTCTTCACGTTCCTGTTCCCGCTGATCGGCGGCGTGATCCTCGCGGTGCTGTTCTTCACGACGCTCATCGACTCGATGGATCCGGCCTACGGCAGCGGGTCGCAGATCGGCGGCGTCGGCATCGTGTTCATCCTCGGGATGCTGATCATCGGACTCGGTGTGGTCATCATGATCTGGCAGGCCATCAAGCGGCCGGCGTTCTTCCGTGGCGAGACGCTCTCCATGGATGCCCCGGCAAGCGCCCGCCGAGCCCGCCAGTCTGCTTCTCAGTAACGAATCGGAGAAAACACATGAGCGAATACGCGGTCGTCAATCCGGCGACGGGTGAGACCCTCGCCACGTACCCCACGATCACGGACGACGCGCTCGACAGCGCGATCGCGACAGCGGATGCCGCCTTCCGGACGTGGCGCGATCTTCCGGTCGCCGAGCGTGCGGCAGGGCTTCGCCGGGTCGCCGACCTGCACCGGGAACGGCGGGACGAGCTCGCCGCCATCGTCGTGCGCGAGGTCGGCAAGCCCCTCGTCGCCGCACTCGGCGAGGTCGACTTCGCGGCCGACATCACCGAGTACTACGCCGACAACGCCGAGAAGATCACGGGCGATCAGCCGCTCGAGATCCAGGGCGAGGGAACGGCCGTCATCCGCCGGTCGCCCCTCGGGGTGCTGCTGGGCATCATGCCCTGGAACTTCCCGTACTACCAGGTCGCCCGCTTCGCGGCCCCGAACATCGTCGTCGGCAACACGATCCTGCTCAAGCACGCTCCGCAGTGCCCCGAGTCGGCTGCGGCGATCGAGAGGATCTACGCGGATGCCGGCCTCGGCGACGGGATCTACACGAACCTCTACGCGACGAACGAGCAGGCCGCGACGATCATCGCCGATCGCCGCGTGCAGGGCGTCTCGGTCACCGGATCCGAGCGCGCGGGAGCGGCGGTCGCCGAGCTGGCCGGGCGCAACCTCAAGAAGGTCGCGCTCGAGCTCGGCGGATCCGACCCGTTCATCCTGCTCTCGACCGACGACCTCGACGCGACGGTGCAGGCGGCGGTCGACGCGCGCCTGGACAACACGGGGCAGTCGTGCAACGCGGCCAAGCGCTTCATCGTGACGGACGACCTGTACGACGCGTTCCTCGAGAAGTTCACCGCGGCCATGGCCGGCTCGAAGGTGGGCGACCCGCTCGCGGACGACACCGTGCTCGGGCCGCTGTCGTCGCTCACGGCGGCAGAGCGGCTGGCGGAGCAGGTCGACAAGGCGGTGGCGCAGGGCGCGAGGCTCGTCACGGGCGGCAAGCGCGACGGCGCCTTCTACGATCCGACGGTGCTCGCCGATGTCACGCGTGACATGGATGCCTACCGCGAGGAGTTCTTCGGTCCGGTCGGGCGTCGTCTACCGCGTCTCCGGTGAGGACGAGGCGGTCGCGCTCGCGAACGACACCAGCTTCGGGCTCGGGTCCTACGTGTTCACGACCGATGAGGAGCAGGCGGCTCGCGTGGCAGACAGGATCGACGCCGGCATGGTCTACGTCAACCTCGTCCTCGCCGACGAGCCGGGACTGCCGTTCGGCGGCGTGAAGCGCTCCGGCACCTCGCGCGAGATGGGCCTGCTCGCGGCGGACGAGTTCGTCAACAAGAAGCTCATCCGGATCGGTTGAGCGGGGTCTGCCGGGCCGCTCCGGCGAGCGTCTGCACGCCCTGCGGGGACGCTGTGCCGCGCCCGTCGTCGTGCCCCGGGGCGAAGCGAGGGTCGCTTCTCGCGCCCCCTGTCGCGCGCCGGTGGGTCGCGACAGGATGGAGTCATGGAAGACGATGACACCCGCCCCGCCGACCCTCTCGCATGTGCTCACGGACGATGAATCGTGGGCGCGGCTCACGTCGCAGGAACTCGGCCGTCTCGTGACTCGCGTCGGGGACGTGATCGACATCTTTCCCGTGAACTACATCGTGGACAGCGGGACGATCCTCTTCCGCACAGCCGAGGGCAGCAAGCTCGTCGAGCTCACCGTCCACGACGAGGTCCTCTTCGAGGTGGACGACCACACCGACAGCGACGCGTGGAGCGTCGTGGTGCGCGGCCACGCCCGCCGGCTCGACGACGAGCGACGAGGTCGCCGAGGCCGACCGCCTGCCGCTGCGCCCGTGGGTGCCCACTCTCAAGTACAACTACGTCCGCATCGAGCCGACCAGCCTGAGCGGCCGGGCATTCCACCGCGGGCCCGAGCCCGAGCGCTACGGAATCTCGGACTACTGATGCGCGGAGGCGGTCCCGGTTCGCGGCCTCCGCGGGCATGCCGTAGACTGGATCATGCAGTAGAAGTCTGCAATCTTTTGCCGTGCCCGGGTTCTGGGCAAAGCCTCTGAAAGACAGGACACGGCAGACGAGCGCGGGCATCCCGAGGCCTCACGGTCTCTAGGGCGGTAGCTCAATTGGCAGAGCAGCGGTCTCCAAAACCGCAGGTTGCAGGTTCGATTCCTGTCCGCCCTGCGCGTCAGCGGAAGCTGGCACACGGAAGGTAATCAGGTGGGTTCGATGGTTCAAGACGAGCCGAAGGGCGAGGTTGTCGCCAAGAGCGACGTTGCAGCACCTCGCGAGAAGAAGCTCGGCTTCTTCGCGCGCATTGCGCTCTTCATCCGTCAGGTCTTCGCGGAGCTCCGCAAGGTCGTCACTCCGACGCGCCAGGAGCTCGTGAAGTTCACGGGTGTCGTGCTGGGCTTCGTCGTCGTCATGATGGCGATCGTCTACGGACTCGACCTGCTGTTCGTCTGGCTGACGACCATCGTCTTCGGCGTCCCAGCGGGCGTGTAGCACCCACCTGTGTCGCGACGCGGGTGCCGGCGGACGCCGGACCCACGAAACGGAAGTGAACGAAGTGTCTGAAAGATATGTGGACGACGCCGACTGGGCGACCGCAGCAGAGCAGTCCTCTGAGGACGACGAGGCCCAAGAGGGCAACGTGCTCGCTGCCGAAGAGCACTCGGTCGAGGCGGCCGAGCACCTCGCGCTGCACGTCGTGGACGACGCCGACGAAGAGGACCTCTCCGACCTGGAAGACATCGACATCGACGACCCCGAAGCGGATGCCATCGTGAACGACGCACTGAACCTGGACGAAGCGGCCGAGACGGAGGCCGCCGCCGAGGTGCTCAACGACTCCATCGCCGAAGAGGTGGCCGAGCGGGCCGCAGCCGAGGCCGACGACGTCGAGCCCTACGACGGTCCCGATGTCAACGGCGACCCTGACGAGCCCGTCTTCGAGGACGGATTCGTCGGCGACGACGAGGACGAGGATCCCTACGAGGCGTTCCGCACCGAGCTCCGCGCGCTTCCGGGCAAGTGGTACGTGATCCACTCGTACGCCGGCTTCGAGCGCAAGGTCAAGGCCAACATCGAGCAGCGCAAGTCGACGCTCGAGGTCGAAGAGGAGATCTACCAGATCGAGGTCCCGATGGAGGACGTCGTCGAGATCAAGAACGGGCAGCGCAAGATGGTCACGCGCGTCCGGATCCCCGGCTACGTGCTCGTCCGCATGGAGCTCACCGAAGACACCTGGTCGGTCGTGCGCCACACGCCCGGTGTCACGGGCTTCGTGGGCAACGCCCACAACCCGACCCCGCTCCGCTTCGAAGAGGCCTTCAACATGCTGAAGAGCCTCGTCGAGATCAAGGAGACCGTTCCTGCCAAGGCCGGAGCGGCCAAGAAGGGCCAGGCGGCAGCCTCGCGCGTCATCCCCGCCGAGATCGACTTCGAGGTCGGCGAGACGATCACGATCAAGGAAGGCTCGTTCGCAGGCCTTCCCGGCACGATCAGCGAGATCAAGCCCGAGAGCGGCAAGCTCACGGTCCTCGTCTCGCTCTTCGAGCGCGAGACCCCGGTCGAGCTCTCGTTCGACCAGGTCACAAAGTTGTAGCGAGTCGGGTCGAACCCGAAACTGAAGACTTCCCGGGGCTCGTCCCCGGGGGAACCGCGGTCCGGAGATGCCGGGCGCGCGGGAGAACGGGCTGCGACAGCATCCGCTCGAATGAAAGGAAAGAACAATGGCACCTAAGAAGAGGGTGACCGGCCTGATCAAGCTCCAGATCAAGGCCGGCGCAGCCAACCCCGCACCGCCGATCGGGCCCGCGCTCGGTCAGCACGGTGTGAACATCATGGAGTTCTGCAAGGCGTACAACGCTGCCACCGAGGCGCAGCGCGGCAACGTCATCCCCGTCGAGATCACGGTCTACGAGGACCGCAGCTTCACCTTCATCCTGAAGACCCCGCCGGCCGCTGAGCTGATCAAGAAGGCTGCGGGCGTTCAGAAGGGTTCGAAGACGCCGCACACGGTCAAGGTCGCGAAGCTGACCAAGGCGCAGGTGCGCGAGATCGCCGAGACGAAGCAGCCCGACCTGAACGCGAATGACATCGAGGCTGCCTCGAAGATCATCGCCGGCACCGCCCGTTCCATGGGCATCACGGTCGAGGACTGAGGGAGATAGAGACAATGGCTACCAAGTCCAAGGCCTACCAGGCCGCCGCCGCGAAGATCGCGGCTGACAAGTTCTACACGCCCACCGAGGCCGTCGCCCTGGCGAAGGAGACCGGTTCGGCGAAGTTCGACTCGACCGTCGAGGTCGCGCTCAAGCTCGCCGTCGACCCGCGCAAGGCGGACCAGATGGTCCGCGGCACGGTCATCCTGCCCCACGGCACCGGCAAGACCGCCCGCGTCATCGTGTTCGCGACGGGTCCGGCCGCTGAGGCCGCGATCGCCGCAGGCGCCGACGAGGTCGGTGGCGCCGAGCTCATCGAGAAGGTCGCCGCAGGCTGGACCGCGTTCGACGCGGCCGTCTCGACGCCCGAGCTCATGGGCCAGGTCGGACGTCTCGGAAAGGTGCTCGGCCCCCGCGGCCTCATGCCCAACCCGAAGACCGGCACCGTGACCCCCAACGCGGCGAAGGCCGTCGAGGAGATCAAGGGCGGAAAGATCGAGTTCCGCGTCGACAAGCACGCCAACGTGCACTTCGTCGTCGGCAAGGCCTCGTTCTCGGCCGACCAGCTCAACGAGAACTTCAACGCCGCGCTCGAAGAGATCGTGCGTCTGAAGCCGTCGAGCTCCAAGGGCCGTTACATCCAGAAGGGTGCAGTGTCGACCACGTTCGGCCCCGGCATCCCGCTGGACGTGAACATCTTCTGATCCACGGATCGTAAGGAGGGGCTCCGCCGACAGGCGGGGCCCCTTCTGCGTCTCCGACGCGAACTCGGGCGTCGCACTTCGTAATGCGATGAGGGAACACGGCATGTCCCCGATTAGCGTGGAGACTTCGCGCTCGCGCGCCACAGCAGCCGCAGCAGCACCCGAACACAGCACCCAGGAGCATCACATGTCCCGCCGTCGTATCCTCACCCTCACTGCCCTCGCCGCAGCTTCCGTCGCCGTCCTCACCGCCTGCAGCGGCGGAGCGGCCACGACAAGCTCGAGCGCCCCCGAAGACGAGTACGGGCTGGTCACGCCCGGCACGCTCACCGTTGCCACGGAAGGCACCTACCGCCCGTTCACGTACCACGAGGACGGGTCGGGCGACCTGGTCGGGTACGACGTCGAGATCATCGAGGCGGTCGCCGACAAGCTGGGCCTCGAGGTGAAGTTCGAAGAGACCCAGTGGGACGCGATCTTCGCCGGTCTCGATGCCGGCCGCTTCGACCTGATCGCCAACCAGGTGTCGATCAACGACGAGCGCGAGGCGAAGTACCTCTTCAGCGAGCCGTACACGGTCTCTCCCGGCGTCATCGTCGTGAAGGAGGACGACGACTCGATCTCGAGCTTCGACGACCTGGCCGGCAAGACCACCGCGCAGTCGCTCACGAGCAACTGGTACACGCTGGCCCAGGAGAGCGGCGCCAACGTCGAGGCCGTCGAAGGCTGGGCGCAGGCCGTCGCGCTGCTCGAGCAGGGTCGCGTGGACGCGACGATCAACGACAACCTCACGTACCTCGACTACGAGACGACGAACGGCCCGACCGGGCTGAAGATCGCCGCCGAGACCGACGACCCGGCGCTGAACGCCTTCGCCCTCGGCAAGGACAAGACCGATCTCGTCGAGGCGATCGACAAGGCGCTCGACGAGCTGCGCGAAGAGGGTGTGATCGCCGAGATCAGCGAGAAGTACTTCGGCGTCGACGTTTCGCAGTGACCTCACGGCATACTTGTTGCCGATGACCTCCTGGCCGGTGTCCTTCGACACGATCTTCCAGGCCGCCCAGGCCGACTCGGTGGGGGCGCTCTGGCAGCTCTTCCTCGACTCGTTCTGGCCGATCACGCTCGCGGGTCTGACGGGCACCATTCCGCTGGCGGTGATCTCCTTCGCGCTCGGCATGCTGATCGCGTTGGGGATCGCCCTCATGCGGATCTCGGGCAACCCCGTGCTGTCGGGCATCGCGCGCTTCTACGTCTCGGTGATCCGCGGGACGCCTCTGCTGGTGCAGCTGTTCGTCATCTTCTACGGGCTGCCGTCGCTCGGCATCGTGTGGAATCCGTGGCCGTGCGCGATCCTCGCGTTCTCGCTCAACGTGGGCGGCTACGCGGCCGAGATCATCCGCGCGGCCGTGCTGTCGGTGCCGCAGGGGCAGTGGGAGGCGGCGTACACGATCGGGATGCCGCGGCGCACGGCGCTCGGGCGCATCATCCTGCCGCAGGCAGCTCGGGTCTCGGTGCCGCCGTTGTCGAACACGTTCATCTCGCTCGTCAAGGACACCTCGCTCGCCTCGCTGATCCTCGTCAGCGAGCTGTTCCGCAAGGCGCAGGAGATCGCGGCGTTCAGTCTCGAGTTCCTGCTCATCTACATCGAGGCGGGCCTGATCTACTGGCTGTTCTGCCTCGTGCTGTCGGCCGGTCAGGGCCGCATCGAGAAGAGACTGGATCGCTATGTCGCCCATTGACGATCCTCTCGCGCCCCCCACGGCCCCCGATGACCGGCCGCTGCTGAGGATCGAGGGCCTTCGCAAGCGCTTCGGCGACCACGAGGTGCTGAAGGGGGTGGACTTCGAGCTCCGTCGCGGCGAGGTGGTCGTGCTCATCGGACCCAGCGGCTCGGGCAAGACGACGGTGCTCCGCTCACTCAACGGTCTCGAGACCCCGGATGCCGGCATCCTGACTGCCGATGGCGGTCCGGTGATCGACTTCTCAGCGCCGCCCGTGCCGGCCGACCGACTGGCGCTGCGCGACCGCTCGGCCATGGTGTTCCAGCACCACAACCTCTTTCCGCACATGACGGTGCTGCAGAACGTCATCGAGGGACCGGTGCGGGTGCAGAAGGTGCCCAAGGTCGAGGCCGTCGCGAACGCCGAGGCGCTGCTCGACCGTGTCGGGCTCTCGAGCAAGCGCGACACCTACCCCTTCCAGCTCTCCGGTGGTCAGCAGCAGCGCGTCGGCATCGTTCGCGCTCTCGCACTCAAGCCCGACCTGCTCCTCTTCGACGAGCCCACGAGCGCACTCGACCCGGAACTCGTCGGCGACGTGCTCAAGGTCGTGAAGGAGCTCGCCGACGAGGGCTGGACGATGGTCGTCGTCACGCATGAGATCGGCTTCGCGCGTGAAGCCGCCGACGAAGTGCTCTTCCTCGACGGAGGGGTGGTCGCTGAGCGCGGCACGCCCGGCGAGCTGTTCACCGCCCCGAAGGAAGAGCGCACGCGCCGCTTCCTGGATCGGATCCTGCGACCGCTGGACTGACCCGCTTCTATCCGGCGGTATCGTCGGCGCATGGCAGGCGCGTTGCAGGAGCTTCTCGGCATCGAGGAGCCGATCGTTCTCGGCCCGTTCGGCGGGCTGTCGTCCGTCGAGCTGACGGCGGGGGTGAGCGAGCTCGGCGGACTCGGGTCGTACGGGCTCTACGGCTACCCGCCCGAACGCATCCACGACACGATCGACCAGCTTCGCGCGGCCACCAGCCCGGCCGTTCGCGGTGAACGTGTGGCTGCCCACGGGCGACGAAGCGACGCCGTCCGAGCTCGACCTGGCTCCTTTCACCGCGGCGCTGCGGCCCCTGTTCGACGCCGCCGGGGTCCAGCCGCCCGCTGCGCCGGCGGCCTTCCTGCCCGACATCCGCGACCAGCTCGCCGCCGTCCTCGACGCGGCTCCCGCCGCGCTGTCGGTCGTGTTCGGGGTTCCGCAGCCGTGGCTCGTCGCCGCGGCGCGGGCGCGAGGCATCCGGATCATCGGAACGGCCACGAGCGTCGCCGAGGCCGCGCCTGCTCGACGAGGCGGGGGTCGACGCGATCGTCGCCACCGGCGCTGAGGCCGCCGGGCACCGGGTGTCGTTCCTGCGGCGGCCCGAGGATTCGCTCGTCGGCACCTTCGCTCTTGTTCCGCAGGTCGTCGACGCGGTCCGGGTCCCGGTCATCGCGGCGGGCGGGGTGGCCGATCGCCGGGGCGTCGCCGCCGCCTTCGCACTCGGTGCCGCGGGCGTGCAGGTCGGCACCGCCTTCCTCCGCACGCGGGAGTCGGCGGCAACCGAGGGGCACCGGCTTGCGATCGCCGAGGCGGGCGACACCGACACCGTCCTGACGCGTGCGATGAGCGGCCGGCTGGCGCGCGGCATCCCGAATCGAGCCCTTCGAGAGATCGAGACCTCGGGGATGATCGCACCGTTCCCCGCGCAGAACTGGCTGACCGGGGTCTTCCGTGCCGCGGCTGCGCGCAGCGGCGATGCCGACCTGCTCTCGCTGTGGGCAGGGCAGGCATCGGCGCTGGCCGTTCACGAGTCCGCCGCGGACGTCTTCGCCGAGCTGCGCGCCGGCGTGCCGCGCTGACGACGGGTCAGGCCGTCGGCAGCACCTCGAACCCTCGGTCGCGCCTGAGGCGTCGGCATCCGTGACGCTCGCATTCTCGACGCGCGACCCGGGCGGTCCTTCAGCCATCCACGCGAGGATCTCGTCCAGCTGCTCGCGGGTGCCCTCGACCTCGGCCTCGACCGTGCCGTCGCGACGGTTGCGCACCCAGCCCGACACGCCCGCCTCGCGCGCGACGATCAGCATCGTGTACCGGTAGCCGACGCCCTGGACATCGCCCGAGACCACCACGTGCAGACGTTTCATGCCTCCATCGTGCACGTTCGCCCTGGCCGGTGTCGCGGGGAGATGCCAGGATGCCGCCATGGGAACCGTCGACGACTACCTCACCGAGCTCGACCAGCCAGACCAGGACGCCATCGCGCACGTGTACGACCTCGCGCGCGAGCTGGTCCCCGAGGCGGAGCAGGGCAGAGGGTACGGGATGCCGGCACTCGTGTACCGCGGCAAGCCGCTCATCTCGGTCATGCGCGCCAAGAAGCACATCGGCGTCTATCCGTTCAGCCCGGCCGCCGTCTCGGCCGTGGCCGAGGAGCTTCCCGCGTCGGACGTCGCCAAGGGGACGATCCGCTTCCAGCCCGATCGGCCGCTGCCCGACGACGTGGTGCGCAGGCTCGTGGCTTCACGCAAGGCGCAGATCGAGGGCTGACAGGCGGCTCAGGGCATCAGCACGAGGCTCGACCCCGAGCGCGATCATCACGACGGCGATGATGCCGTCGAGGATGCGCCATGCCCGCGGGGTCGACAGCCAGCGGCCGAGGAAGCGGGCGCCGAACGCCAGCCCGAAGAACCAGGCGATGCTCGCGATCATCGCACCCGCGGCGAAGAGCCAGCGGTCCTCGCCGTGCGTGTTGGCGACGGTGCCGAGCAGGAACACCGTGTCGAGGTACACGTGCGGGTTGAGCCAGGTCAGCGCGAGGCACGTCAGGACGACGGGCGCCAGCCGGGTTCGCTGCGCGAGGTCGCGGTGGTGGTCGGTGCGCCGGTCCGGGCGCCCGGCGGCCGGGACGGATGCCGCATCCTCCGTCTCGGCGATCGCGAGAGCCTGGCCGCTCGGGCGCCACGCCCGGCGCGCTGCCAGCAGTCCGTAGGCGACGAGGAACGCCGCGCCCGCCCACCGCACGACGTCGATGAGCCACGGGACCGCCGCGAGCACGAGTCCCACGCCCGAGACGCCGAGCACGATCAGCACGGCATCCGACACCGCGCAGATCGCGGCGACGATGAAGACGTGCTCGCGCCGGATGCCCTGTCGCAGGACGAACAGATTCTGCGCGCCGATCGCGACGATGAGCGAGAGGCCGAGGCCGATGCCGGCGAGTACGGGGGAGATCACGATCTCGACGCTACGTGTGCGCAGTCAGAACAGTACAGCTCATGATTCTTCAGCACCATTAGTCTGGCTTATCATGCGGATTCCGATCGAGCTGGCCGAGACGCTCGCTGTCGATCCTGGACGAGGGAACGCTGGATGCCGCAGCCCGCCGGCTTCACGTCACTCCCTCCGCGGTCAGCCAGCGCATCAAGGCCCTCGAGGAGCAGCTCGGCCGGGTGGTGCTGGTGCGCTCGAAGCCGGTGCGCGCGACGGAGGCCGGCGCGGCCGTCGTCCGCCTCGCTCGCCAGGTCGCACTGCTCGAGCACGACGCGCTCGCCGCAGCTCGGCGCCGACGACGAGGAGGGCGCCATCGTCTCGGTGGCGCTCGCGGTGAACGCGGACTCGCTGGCCACGTGGTTCCTCGAGCCGCTCGCGCGGCTCGGGGTGCGGCATCCGGTCGTCTTCGAGCTGCATCGCGACGACCAGGATTTCACCGCGGGACTGCTGGAGTCGGGCACGGTGATGGGGGCGGTGACCTCACGCGCGGCGCCCGTCGCAGGATGTCGCGTGAGCCCGCTCGGAATCATGCGCTACGAAGCGGTCGCCACTCCCGCGCTACCTCGCTCGCTGGATGCCGGACGGGGTGTCGCGCGACGCGCTGGAGCGGGCACCGCTGGTCGACTTCGATCGCCGCGACGACCTGCAGACCCGCTGGCTCGCCGAATGGGAGGTGGCCGCTGACGCGCCGCCGCGACACTTCGTTCCCGCCTCCCACGACTTCGCGACCGCGGTGAAGCTCGGCTTCGGCTGGGGGATGCTGCCGGACTTCCAGTCACGCGCCGAGCTGCAGCGACGGGCGCCTCGTGCGGCTCGGCGGCACGCCGATCGACGTGCCGCTCTACTGGCAGCAGTGGAACCTGCGCTCGCCGCTGCTCGACGCGATCGCCGACGAGATCGTCGCCGAGGGACGACGGGTGCTCGCGCGGCAAGGATGACGGTGCCCCGGGGAGAGGGGCCGACCTGCCTCAGTCGTCGCTGACGCGCAGGACGATCTTGCCGCGCGTGTGGCCCTTCTCGAGCTCTTCGTGCGCCGTCGGCGGCGTCCGCGAGGTCGAAGACGCTGTCGATGTAGACCTGGACCGCTCCCGAGTCGAGCAGCCGGCCGACGGTTGCGAGCGCGGTGCCGTCCGGGATGACCTTGTAGCCGGTGGCACGCACTCCCGCGGCACCCGCGGCTTCGGCATAGCCCGGGAAGGATCCCGTCGGGACGAGCACGTAGAGGCCGCCGGGGCGGATGACCGTCAGCGAGCGCGTGCCGGTCGCATCGTGCGCGTTGCCGACGAGGTCGATGACGACATCGACCTCGGAGACGACCTCCTCGAAGCGGCTCGAAGAGTGGTCGACGACGGTCGAGGCGCCGAGCTCCCGAAGCCACGAGGCGTTGCGGGTCGGAGCCGGTGGCCGTCACGCGCGCGCCGAAGTACGCGGCGAGCTGCACGGCGAAGTGCCCGACTCCGCCGCTGCCGGCGTGGATCAGGATCCGCTGGCCCTCGTGCGCGTGGGCCGTCTCGACGACGAGACCCCACGCGGTGAGCGCCGCCAGCGGCACGCCCGCCGCTTCGACGTGCGAGAGCGACGAGGGCTTGCGGGCGAGCGAGAGCGTGGGCACGACGGCGTACTCGGCGTAGGAGCCCTGGGTGCGGGGGAAGGGCAGCATCCCGAAGACCTCCGTGCCCGGCGGGAAGGCGTGCGACTCGTACGGCGAGCGCACGACGACACCGCTGAAGTCGTAGCCGAGCACCGCGGGATACGAACCGATCGCCGCCGACACGCCCGAGCCCGAGCGGGTCTTGGCATCGATGGGGTTGATGCCCGCGGCCACGACGCGCACGAGCACTTCGCTCAGCACCGGGCTCGGTACGGGGACGGATGCCTCGTGCAGCGTGGCCGCGGGTCCGGGAGCATCGATGACCGCGGCCCGCATGACCTCGGGCGGGTCGGGCATCGCGATGGGCTCGTCGTGGTGGAGACGAGCTCGGACGTAGCGGCCGGATTCGCATCTGGCGCTCCTTCCCTGTGCGTGTCGACGTTGGCAGCACTGGTGCCGTCTGGTGGGGACAGTCAACTCCGTGATTGTCTCCACCGTGTTACCGGGTTGCTACCGGGCCGATAAGCATGCGGGATGCCGCATCCCGCCGCGTGGCGTCGGATCAGGGGGTGGTGCCGCGCGAGAGCGCGTGCAGAAGCTCGGTGAGCCGCACGATGTCGTCGATCGACCAGAGGTCGAGAGCGTCGATGAGTCCGCCCTCGCGGGGATGCCGTGCGGCGGCCAGACGCTCGAGTCCCTCCGGCGTGGGGGAGAGGAGCACCGAGCGGCCGTCCGCGGGATCCGGCGCGCGGCTCACGAGGCCGAGTGCCTCGAGCTCTCGCACCGTTCGGCTGAGCTGGCCCTTGTCGGCGAGCAGGGTCTCGGCGAGGGCCGAGATCGTGGTCGTCTCCTGACGCACGATCGTCGTGAAGACCTTGTATGCGCCGGGGAGCATGCCCGGGCTCACGCGGTCGGCGTTCACGGCGAGCATCCGCCGGAATTCGGTGATGAGCTCGCCGAACTCGGCCTCGAGGGCCCGCACCGCATCGGTGCGAGCCTCCGAGGACTCGAGTTCGGACATGTCGGTCGACATCAGCGCTGCGCGGACGCCTCGGCTGAGGCATCCGTCGTCCCCTGAAGGTCGCCTTCCGCATCCACCGTGCGCATCGTGGCGGTGGCCGTGAGGACCTCCATGCCCTCAGCGACCGACACGGTCGCGAGGTCGGCTTCGCTCGCCTGGATGCGCTCGCTCGTCGTCATGCGGGTGAGCGGCTTGTTCGGGAGGAAGATGACCGCGATCAGGCTGATGATGGCGAACGGCACCGCGATGAGGAACGAGTGCGAGATGCCCTGCGCGTAGATGTCTTCGAAGATCACCCGAACGACCTCGGGCATCGTCGACACCTGCGGGAGCGTGCCGCTCTGCAGCTGCTCGGCGACCTCGGCGCCCTGAGCGCCGAGGCTCACGATGGCGGCCGTGAGCTCGCTCCTTGGCATCGCCGAGCAGGTCGGTGACGCTCGTGGCGAGTGCCGCACCCATGATCGAGACGCCGATCGTGCCGCCGAGGCTGCGGAAGAACGTGACTCCCGAGCTCGCGACGCCGATCTCGGTCGGCTTCGAGGTGTTCTGGACGACCAGCACGAGGTTCTGCATGGTCATGCCGACGCCCGCGCCGAGCAGGAACATGTAGAGCGAGACGAGCGCGAAGTTCGTGTCGTAGTGGATCGTCGAGAGCAGGTAGGAGCCCGCGATGAGCAGCACCGAGCCGACGATGAGGTACGGCTTCCACTGGCCGAAGCGCGTGATGAGCGCACCGACGCCGATGGACGACAGCAGGAGGCCGGCGATCATCGGGATCGTCATGAGGCCTGCTTCGGTCGGGGTGGCGCCGCGCGCGAGCTGCATGTACTGGCTGAGGAAGACGGATGCGCCGAACATCGCGATGCCTGTCGCGATGGACGCGATGACCGAGAGCGTGAAGGTGCGGTTGCGGAACAGCCCGAGCGGGATGAGCGGCTCCTTCGAGCGCAGCTCGACCAGGATGAACAGCGCGGCCGCGATGACCGATCCGCCGACCATGAGGACGGTCTCGATGCTCACCCACTCGAACGAGTCGCCCGCGAGGGTGACCCAGATGAGCAGGAGCGAGACGGCGACCGAGAGCAGGACGATGCCGAGGTAGTCGATGCGGGCCTTCTGCTTGGGCCGAGCCGGCAGGTGCAGCGTGCGCTGCAGGATGATGAGCGCGAGGACCGCGAAGGGGAGTGCGACGAAGAAGTTCCAGCGCCAGCCCGAGCGTGTCGGTGATGACACCGCCGAGGAGCGGGCCGCCGACGGTGGCGACGGCCATGACCGCACCGAAGAGCCCCATGTACTTGCCGCGCTCGCGCGGGCTGATGATGTCGGCCATGATGACCTGGCTGAGCGCTGCCAGGCCGCCGGCGCCGATGCCCTGCACCGCGCGGAAGGCGATGAGCGTGTTGGTGTCCTGCGAGAAGCCGGCAGCGGCCGTCGCCAGGACGAAGATCGCGATCGCGATCTGGATGAGCAGCTTGCGGTTGAAGAGGTCGGCGAGCTTGCCCCAGACCGGAGTCGAGATCGCCGTCGTCAGCAGCGTCGCGGTGACGACCCACGTGAAGGCGGTCTGGTTGCCTTCGAGGTCGTGGACGATGACCGGCAGCGAGGTCGAGACGACGGTCGACGCGAGCATCGACACGAACATGCCGAGCAGGAGGCCCGACAGTGCGGGGAGCACTTCGCGCGCGGGGCGCGGGGCGCCGTCGAGCGCGGCGGGCGCGTGAGGAGAGGCAGAGGACATGCGGATCCTTCGGATCGTGATTCGGAAAGGATGCGCGACGACGATGGCGCGAAGATGGTTGACAGAGGTCAACAGTTGAGAAGAGTCAACTATAGGCGCAATCGTTGATTCGTGTCAACTATTCCCGACCGCTGCCGATGAGGCGGCCTCGAGCGCGACCTGGCCAGTCTCGCGCGGTCCTCGAGCAGTAGGCGTGCGCTGGAACGGGCGGCGGATCGCCGGCCTGCTGCGGTTGACGTCGGGCCCGCGTCGCGGAGTCCGGCCGGCCGCGTCGCGGTGAGCTCGCCGGCACGCCTGCGGCGGTCAGTCGGCGAGGGCGAGCGCGCGGAAGGGCTGACGCGGAGGCGCGGGCTGCGGCATCCGCTCGCCGTCCGTCGCCCGCACGGCCAGGTGCCGGCGATGCAGCTCATCGATGAGTGCGGTCGCGAGACGCACGAGCTTGGCGATCTCGGCTTCGTCGCGCTCGACCCAGGCGCACCGCGGCTCGTCGCCGATCGGGCACGAACTCGCTGTGCTGCTCCCACGCGACGAGGGTCCGCTCGGCGCCCAGGACGTGCTGCTGCCACCACACCTGGCGAAGGTAGGAACGCGGGATGCTGCGCCACGCCTTGTTGGTCGTCTTGATCTCGGCGAGACTCACGCGACCGTCGCGGTCGACGCCGATCCCGTCAGGGGTCGCGAGGTGGCGCTTCTCGACGACCGCGTGGAACAGGGCCGACGACGGCTGGATGCCGTGGGTCGCCGCCACCCATGCGGGCGATCTCGGGCTCGCGCTGGCGTCCGTGGTCGGTGTACGCGTTGCCGGAGAAGCCCGAGCCCATGAGCTTGGCGTCGGCCGCGCGCGGGATCGCGTTCGCTGACGTCAGCGCCGCGACATCCGTCGCCGTGATCCCGCGCGACCTCGCCCGCACCCACGCGACCCGGTCGCGGGAGTCCGCGACGATGCGTGCGGCGAGCTCAGGTGTCACGCGTTCCACCGTACGCCGCGTCCCCGACGTCCGCCGCCGCGACACCCGAGGGCCCCGCGCTTCCCGTCGCCTCGCACCGAGGGCGAGCAGGATCGGCCGGATTTGGGCGAGGACGAGGGATCGGGTAACCTTGAAGCAAGCCGAAGACCGCTGGTCATCGTGTGCGCGCAAGTGCACAGGATTGAAGCTCTGCAATGCAGGGGCCCGCGCAGGTGTACGAACGAACTCCCGATCGGGAACCAGCTCCGTGCGCTTGCGCCGGAGCTTTTTTCATTGTCTGGCAGACCGGATGCCTCGGCCGACGCCCCGCCACCGCGGAGCGTCTCGTACACCCACCTCGCGGGTCCGTCCCGCGAGGCGATCAAGGAGTGGCCATGGCGCAGAAGGAAGCATCGGTCGCCGAGCTCACGAAGAACTTCGAGGACTCGACCGCCGTTCTGCTGACCGAGTACCGCGGTCTGACGGTTGCCCAGCTCAAGGAGCTGCGCAACAGCATTCGTCAGGACGCGGAATACGCCGTGGTGAAGAACACGCTGACCAAGATCGCCGCGAACAACGCGGGGATCACGTCGCTGGACGACGACCTCAAGGGTCCGTCTGCCATCGCGTTCGTGCACGGTGACCCGGTCGCCGTCGCGAAGGGTCTTCGTGCCTTCGCCAAGGCACACCCTCTTCTCGTGATCAAGGGCGGTTTCTTCGACGGAAACCCCCTGACCGCGGATGAGGTCAACAAGCTCGCCGACCTCGAGAGCCGTGAAGTCCTGCTGGCGAAGCTCGCCGGCGCGATGAAGGCCTCGCTGACCAAGGCGGCATATCTCTTCAACGCTCCGCTGTCGAAGGCCGTTCGCACGGTCGACGCGCTGCGTGAGAAGCAGGAGTCCGCGGCCTGACATCAGGCCCGGTGACAAACCGGTCAATGAGTAGGCCGCCTAGCGGCCGTATCGAAACACAAGGAGAAAATCATGGCAAAGCTCAGCACTGAGGAGCTTCTCGAGGCGTTCAAGGAGCTCACGCTCATCGAGCTCAGCGAGTTCGTCAAGGCGTTCGAGGAGACCTTCGACGTCACCGCCGCCGCGCCCGTCGCGGTTGCCGGTCCGGCCGCCGCCGGTGCCGCCGCCGCCGAAGAGGTCGAGGAGCAGACGGCGTTCGACGTCATCCTCGAGGCCGCCGGCGAGAAGAAGATCCAGGTCATCAAGGTCGTCCGCGAGCTCACCTCGCTCGGCCTCGGCGAGGCCAAGGCCGTCGTCGACGGTGCCCCCAAGGCCGTGCTCGAGGGCGCGACCAAGGAAGCCGCCGAGAAGGCTCAGGCCGCCCTCCAGGAGGCTGGCGCGACGGTTACCCTCAAGTAATCTCAGCGTCTCGCTGTCGAATGCCCCGGGCTCACGCCCGGGGCATTCGTGTTTCTGCACGCACCGTGCCGCAGCACTGGCAGCGCTGCGGCGACGTTCGCGAATGCGCTTTCTCACGATTAGGTCACGCTCTCACCGCGATTTTGCACTGAGATTGCGCTTTCCCGCCGCCATCTGTTAGAAACGAGTTGAGCGCATGAGAATGCGCTTTCTCACATCGACGCAGATGACGGAGGACGAGTTGACGACGACTCGAACCGAGGCCGGGCGCCGCGCGCACGCACGTGCGACGGCGGCTGGGGCAGCCGCATGAGCGCGGTCAGCGAACTCGGAAAGCTCAAGTCCGCGAAGGACACGGGCAAGAAGCAGAACAAGGCGGCGTACCTCTTTCTCGCTCCCTGGTTCATCGGCCTCGTGCTCATCACGATCGGTCCGATGGTGGCCTCATTCGGGCTCTCCTTCACGCGCTACAACCTGCTGAGCCCGCCGAAGTGGATCGGCCTGCAGAACTACATCCGGATGTGGGAGGACGAGCGCCTCCACTCCGCGCTGCAGGTCACCTTCACCTACGTCTTCGTCTCGCTGCCCGTCCAGCTGGCCGTCGCTCTGTTCCTCGCGGTCATCCTCGACCGCGGCCTGCGGGGCCTCGCGTTCTACCGCTCGGCCTTCTACCTGCCATCGCTCCTCGGGGCGAGCGTCGCGATCGCGATCCTCTGGCGCCAGATCTTCGGCGTCGACGGCCTGGTCAACCAGGTGCTCCACGTCTTCGGAATCCAGGGGCAGGGCTGGATCTCGAATCCCGACACCGCGCTGGGCACGCTGATGATCCTGAACGTCTGGACCTTCGGCTCGCCCATGGTGATCTTCCTCGCGGGGCTCCGCCAGATCCCGACGATGTACTACGAGGCCGCAGACGTCGACGGCGCGAGCCGGCGGCAGCAGCTCTTCCGCATCACGATTCCGCTGCTGACACCCATCATCTTCTTCAACGCCGTGCTGCAGCTGATCGGGACCTTCCAGTCGTTCACCCAGGCGTACATCGTCTCGGGCGGCACGGGCGGACCTGTCGACTCGACGCTCTTCTACACGCTGTACCTGTATCAGAAGGGGTTCACGGACTACAGCATGGGCTACGCCTCGGCGATGGCCTGGCTCCTGCTCGTGATCGTCGGCGTTCTCACCGTTCTGATGTTCTGGACCTCGAGGTATTGGGTTTTCTACGATGACCAAGATTGACGACCCCGCAGTGACAGGGTCGCTCTCGACCCAGACCATCGTCACAGGACGCCCGCGACCCCCGCGCCGGCGCAACCCGTTCCGCAAGCCGCTGACGAGCGTTGTGCGTCACGCGCTGCTCATCGCGCTCGCGCTCGGGATGCTGTACCCCGTCATCTGGATGGTCGTGAGCTCGCTGCGGCCCAATGACGAGATCTTCCGCGACCCCAGCATCATCCCCGACAGCTTCGAGGTCTCGAACTACGTCGACGGGTGGAACGCGCTGGCGTACCCGTTCAACGTCTACATGTGGAACTCGGCGCTGATCGTGGTCGGCTGCATCATCGGCAATCTGGTGTCGTGCTCGATGGCGGCCTACGCCTTCGCGCGGCTTCACTTCAGCGGCAAGCGCTTCTGGTTCGCCGTGATGCTGCTGAGCATCATGCTCCCCATCCACGTGATCATCGTCCCCCAGTACGTGCTGTTCTCGCAGCTGGGGTGGATCAACACGTTCCTGCCGCTGATCGTGCCGAAGGTGCTCGCCACTGACGCGTTCTTCATCTTCCTGATGGTGCAGTTCATCCGCGGCATCCCCAAGGAGCTCGACGAGGCGGCGCGCATCGACGGCGCGGGCCACCCCCGGATCTTCCTCCAGATCATCCTGCCGCTCATGGTGCCCGCGCTCGCGACCACCGCGATCTTCACCTTCATCTGGACCTGGAACGACTTCTTCTCACAGCTCATCTTCCTGACCAAGCCCGAGCTGTACACGGTGCCGCTCGCGCTGCGCTCCTTCGAGGACGCGCAGTCGACGACCAACTACGCGCAGATGTTCGCGATGAGCGTCGTCTCGCTCCTTCCGATCTTCCTGGTCTTCCTGTTCGGCCAGAAGTTCCTCATCAAGGGGATCGCGACGACGGGAATCAAATGACGAGCCGCTCTCACACCGTCCAGCGGCCGCCCGTGCGGCATCCCATCCGCTGACGACCCCACTTCGCGCACGCGCCCTCATCACACGCACACACACCCACAACCTGACTTCAGTCGAAAGGAAGCAAGAAATGCGACGCACCACAACCGCACACCGCTGGTGGCTGCTGACCGCCGTCGGCGCAGCGACGACGCTGGCCCTGACGGGGTGCGGCGGGGGATCGCCGGCAGCGACGCCGGACACCGCGCCCACGCTGTCGGACGAGCCCGTGACGCTCAGCTTCACCTGGTGGGGCAACGATGTCCGCCACGAGATCACCGAGCAGCTCATCGCGGCCTTCGAAGCCGAGCACGAGAACATCACCATCGAGCCCCAGTACACCGACTGGGCAGGCTACTGGGACAAGCTCGCCACCACGGTGGCGGCGGGTGATGCGCCCGACATCATCCAGATGGACGAGAAGCAGCTGTCGACCTACGCCGCCAACGGCGTGCTGCTCGATCTCGGCAGCCTCGGCACGGCGCTGCCGACCGAGGACTTCCCGGCACCCGTGCTCGGCACCGGCGCGCTCGACGGCGTGCAGTACGGCCTGCCCGTCGGCATCAACTCCTATACCTACATGGCGAACGTCGACCTCCTCGACAGCCTCGGCATCGACGTGCCCGACGACGAGACGTGGTCGTGGGACGACTTCACGGAGCTGGCTGAGGAAGTCTCCGCCGCGAGCGGAGGCGCGGTCGTCGGCTCGCAGTCATGGGGCTTCGAGGACGGCGGGCTGAACAACTGGCTCCGTCAGCACGGCGAGTCCCTCTATGCCGAGGACGGCTCACCCGAGGTGACCGCGTCCGAGGACACGCTCGCCGAGTGGTGGCAGCTGCTGCTGGATGTGACCGAGGCGGGCGGCACGCCCGACCCGTCCGCGACGATCGAGCGCGAGTCGGCCGGCCTCGCCGAGTCGTTCACCGCGACGAACCAGTCCGCCTTCGGGCCGTGGTGGTCCAACCAGGTCGCGGCTCTGCGCAGCGCGAGCGGCCAGACCCTCGAGCCGCTCATGGTCCCGACCCCCGACGAGGGCGAGAGTGCAGCGGCGTACTACAAGCCGTCGATGTTCTGGTCGGCTTCGGCCAAGACCGAGCACCCCGGTGAGGTGGCCCTGTTCCTGGACTGGCTCGCCAACAGCGAAGAGGCGGCCGACCTCCTGCTCGCCGAGCGCGGAGTGCCCGCGAATGAGAAGATCCGCGAGTACATCACGCCGAAGCTCGACGAGACCAACCAGGAAGTCGTCGACTTCCTCGAGCGCATCGAGCCCCGCGTCGGCGAGGCGCCGCCCGCCACGCCCCCGGGCGGTGGCGCCATCGAGACGATCATCGACCAGCACACCCAGAAGGTGCTCTTCGGCGAGATGACTCCCGAGGAAGCGGCGACGAGCTTCATCGCCGAGCTGCAGCAGGCGCTCGACGACGCCGCCTAGACCGACGAGCGGGCTGCCTTGTCCGTGTGCAGCCCGCTCGTCCTCCACGCACGGGGCCGGATCGAAGTGATGAGGGGTCCGGCCCCGGGCACCTATCCGCCTGCGCGGCCCCATCCGGGGTTCGCCGGAGCAATACTCAGACGAGGGAACGAGGAGTTCGGTGGTCGACGCTTCACCGCGGCCCATCACGATGGCCCAGGTCGCACAGCACGCCGGTGTCTCGCCGGCGTCGGTCTCGCGGGTGCTCAACGGCAACGCGAGTGTCGACCCCGCGATCGTGGCGCGTGTCAATCGCGCCGTGGCGGCTCTCAACTACTCGCCCAGCGAAGCCGCGCGGAGCCTCGTGCGCGGACGCACCCACACCATCGCGCTGCTCGTTCCCGATCTCGAGAACCCGATGTTCCAGGGGGTGCTCAAGGGACTCACCCTCGCCGCGATGAGGGATGGCTACCGCGTGCTGGTGGCCGACAGTGCCGAAACCGTCGCTGTGGAGGCGGAGATCGCTCTGGAGGCGCAGGACCAAGTGCGACGCCTTGGTTCTCGTCTCACCCCGGATGCCGGACGCCCAGCTGCGCGAGCTCATCCAGCGGACCGCTCCGGTCGTGGTGGTCAATCGCCGCGTGGACGGATCGCGGGCGGGTCAGCTCGCCGTCGACTACGAGTCGGCGGTGAAGGCACTCGTGACCCACCTCGTCGGCTTCGGTCATCGGCGCATCGCCTATGTCTCGGGCCCTGCCCTGAGCTATGCCAACGAGCAGCGAGCCCAGGGTCTCAGCGATGCGGCGCGCGAGCACGGCGATCTCGAGATCGTCACGGTGACAGCGGGCTCCAGCATGCAGGACGGCTACGTCGCGGCAGACGAGGTGCTCGACACCGGCGCCACGGCGGCGATCGCCTTCAACGACCTCGTCGCCCTCGGCCTGCTCTCGCGACTCCGGGAGGTCGGCGTCGAGGTCCCCGCGCAGCTCTCGATCGTCGGCATCGACGACATCCCCCTGGCGCGCTTCGCCGCGCCTCCGCTCACGACGATGTCCGTGCCGCGCATCGAGATCGGGCGCCAGGCCTGGGAACGACTCCGCCACGAGCTGGAGGGAGAGACGAACGACCACATGCTCTTCTACCGGCCGACTCTCGTCGCCCGCGAGAGCTCGGGACCGGCCTCGCACGCGAGCGGCTGGCTCGGACCCGCCCGGCCTGTCCTGCGGCTGGGGTCCACCGTCGTGGCGCAGTACGAGGACGGCGCGAGCATCGACTCGGTCCTCTCGCCGCGGCCGTTCCTCAATCAGGTGACGTCCCGCAAGGGGACGCCCCTGTCCGTCACCCAGCCCACCGATCACCCGCACCACCTGGGCGTCAGTCTCGCGCTGCCCGACGTCAACGGCACGTCCTACTGGGGTGGGCGCACCTTCGTCCGCGACGAGGGCTCGATCATGGTGCGGAACCAGGGTCGTCAACGGCGGGACGAGCTGACGATCGACGGACATCTGCTCCGGGAGCGGCTCAGCTGGGTGGACGAGCGGGGGATCACCCAGCTCATCGAGGAGCGCGAGCTCGCCTCCGCCGAGCTCGAGAACGGGTGGGCGCTGCAGTGGCGGAGCCGCCTGAAGGCGACGCTCGACGCGATCACCCTCGGCTCGCCGGCGACCAGCGGCCGCGTGGGCGCAGGCTACGGCGGCATCTTCTGGCGCTTCCCGCCGGACTTCGCGCGAGTGTTCAGCCCGGCGGGCGACACGGAGGCGAAGATCAACGGCGCAGTGACTCCCTGGGTGGCCTTCGCCCTCCCCGACCGCGGGACGACCACCGTGCTGCTGCAGCCGGGGGAGCAGCTTCCGTGGTTCATCCGCGTCGCGGAGTATCTCGGTGCCGGCCCGGCTGTCGCCTGGGACCAGCCTCGGACGATTCCCGAAGGCGGTGAGCTCACCCTCGAGCTCACAGCCTTCATCGTCGATGAGGTGCTCGACGCCGCTGGCGTGGAGCGAGCCCTGCCGGCCCTGCAGGGGCAGGTCGGCCCGTGACGCCGCGTCCCTCCCGCTTCACGCACGGGTTCCCGGCGTGAACGCCCCGCTCCGTGTCGGCATCGCCGGCATCCACGGACACGGGCGCTCCCATGTCGACGCGGCCCTCCGGCTCGCGGCCACGGGAGACATCGAGCTCGCCGCCGCGGCGGACCCGACGCCCGGCGGCGAGCTCCCTCCGCACACGCGGCGATTCGCCGATGCCATCGAGATGATGGATGCTGCTCCCCTCGACATCGTGATCCTGAGCACCCCCATTCCCACGCACGAGAGCCTCACCGCACACGCGCTGAGCGCCGGCATCCACGTTCTCCTCGAGAAGCCGCCCGTCCCGTCGATCACGGCCCACCGCAGCCTGGTCCGCATGATCCAAGAGACGCAGCGATCGGTGCAGGTGGGATTCCAGTCCCTCGGAAGCGCCGGCGTGGCGGCGACGGCCGATGTCGCAGCATCCGGGAGCATCGGCGACGTCCTCCATTTCGGCGCCGTCGGGCTCTGGTCGCGCTCGGAGGAGTACTGGCGACGCAGCGACTGGGCGGGTCGCAAGACCATGAACGGGCGTCTCGTCGCCGACGGAGTCGTGACGAATCCGCTCGCGCATGCCCTGGCGACGTCGCTCGTCGTCGCGGGTGCTCGCGCGCCGGAGGACGTCCTGTCGGTCGAGCTCGATCTCTATGCCGCGAACGACATAGAGGCCGACGACACGTCCTCGCTCCGGATCCGGACGGCGACGGGAGCGTCGATCTGCGCCGCGCTCGCGGTGACCTCGCCACGTCGCAGCGAACCGTACGTTCTGGTGAGGGGAACCAGGGGGCATGCCGTGTTCCACTACACGCTCGACACCTTGACGGTGACGACGGATGCCTCGCCCCTTGCCCGAACCTACGCGTTCCGTCGCACTCCTCTGCTGGACGACCTCGTCGCCCACGTGCGGACGGGCACTCCCCTCGCCGTTCCGCTCGAGGCGACGGGCGCATTCACCACGGTGCTCGACGCGGTGGTCGCCGCCGAACCGCCCCACCGGATCGACCCCGTGCACATCATCTCCGAGCGGCGCGGCGACGAGACCTTCCGAGTGGTCGACGGGATCGAGGGGTGGGCCGAGCGAGTCGCGTGGGACGGCCGCACCTTCAGGGATGCCGGAGCCCCCTGGACCTGAACATCATCCCGCGAGCGGGCCGCCACCGCCGACCGCGGCGGAAGCCGTGCCGGACGGCGGCGCTGTCGAGTTGCGGACGATGAGCGTCGCCTCCAGGCGCCGCTCGGCAGGTGGTTCCGCCGGATCGAGCACGCGCTTCAGCAGCAGGTCGACGGCGTGCGCTCCCTGCTCCCGCGGGGACTGCTCGAGCGTCGTGAGCGAGAACATCTCCGCGTACTCGTGGTTGTCGATCCCGACGACGCTGAGCATGCTGGGCACGGGCAGCCCCAGGCGGCGGGCGGCGATGATCGCACCGATGGCGACCTCGTCGCACGTTCCGACGATGGCCGTGGGACGTCGGCGCGGATCGCCGAGGACGTCGACGGCGGCGGCATACCCGCCGGGGATGGTCACGGGGGAGGGCACATGGTTGGACGCGAGGCCCGCATCCGCCATCGTCGCCGCGTACCCGCGTACCCGCATGGCGTCCACGTACGCTCCGTGCTCGCCTCCACCTCCGAGAAAGGCGATGCTCGTGTGCTGCAGGTCGAGCAGGTGCTGGGTCGCCCGTCGCGCCGCGTGGAGATCATCGATGGCGACGACGTTGGTGGTGCCCCACTCGCCGACCACGCTCACGAGGGGCCGGCCCATCGCCACCAGCCGCTCGAGTTCGTGGTCGTTCGGCTCCAGTCCCACGGCGATCAGCCCGTCGAACCTCTTGCGGGCGAGGAACTCGTCGAACACGCGTGCGCGGCCGTCGGTTCCCGGCCGGGCATCGTAGAGCGTGAGGTCGTACCCCTGCCGCAGGAGTGCATCCTGGATTCCTTCGAGAACCTCGGCGAAGAACCAGCGGCTGACGTAGGGCATGAGCACGCCGATGTTCTTCGACTTGCCTGTGGCCAGGCTCACGGCGGCGGTCGACGGCACATAGCCGAGGGATGCGGCGGCATCGAGCACGCGGTCCCGCGTCTTGTGCGACACATAGCCGGTTCCCGTCAGCGCACGGCTGGCCGTCGCCTTCGACACCCCCGCGGTGCGTGCGACATCGGCGATTCCTGCCATGTTCACGCTCCTTCGACGTTCGGCGATCGGCGGTCGCATCCCGCGTCGGGCGTGTGGCGCGGGCCTTCGGCGTGCGGCATCCGGCGATTCACTGCAGGCGAGTACTGGAACCGGTTCCGGCCATCATGGCGCGCCGGTGTCCCTCAGTGCCACACTGATTCCCAGTGTTTATCGAGTTGTGACCCCATGCCGATTGTGGGCCACGCGGGCATACCCTAGCGTGGCCTGGAAGCGGTTCCTGATGATCACCTGCAACGGTCGGGCGAGGCCCGAATCGTTTATCGAGGAGGCAGAAATGAATTCAAGGCGCTCAATGCGTCGGAGGGTCGCGACGGGTCTCAGCCTCGCCGCGATCGCCAGCGTCGTTCTGGCCGGTTGCGCCGAAGGCGGCGACACGAGCTCGACCGACGACGGCTCGGTGGACGGCGAGACCGTCAGCATCTCGGGAGGCATCACCGGCAGCGAGGCGGACCTGCTTCAGCAGTCCTTCGACCAGCTCACCGAGGACACCGGCATCAAGGTCGTCTACACGGGCGACAAGGGCTTCGAGGGCAACATCGTCACGAAGGTGGCCGGCGGCGACGCACCCGACATCGCGATCGTGCCTCAGCCAGGCCTCCTGAAGGCTCTCGTCGAGACCGGAGAGGTCAAGCCGGGCCCCGACGCCGTCTCGTCGAACGTCGACGAGTACTGGTCGAAGGACTGGAAGACCTACGGCACCATCGACGACACCTTCTACGCCGCCCCCATGCTCGCCAATGTCAAGGGCTACGTCTGGTACTCGCCCAAGTCGTTCGCCGAGTGGGGCGTCGAGGTCCCCACGACGTGGGATGAGCTGATCACGCTCACGACACGATCCGGCAGACGACCGGCGAGCCGCCGTGGTGCGCGGGCTTCGAGTCGGGCACGGCGTCCGGGTGGCCGGGAACGGACTGGGTCGAAGACCTCGTGCTCCGCAACTCGGGACCTGATGTCTACGACCAGTGGGTCGCGAACGAGGTCAAGTTCACCGATGCCCCGATCAAGGAGGCGTTCGACCACGTCGGCGAGATCCTCCAGAACCCGGACTACGTGAACGCCGGATTCGGTGACATCTCGAGCATCAACTCGACGGCTTTCGCCAACATGGCCGCTCCGGTCGCCAACGGGACCTGCGCGCATGACCCACCAGGCGTCGTTCCTCTCGTCGAACTTCCTCGACGTCGCAGAACGCGGAGGGCGCAGGCTCCGACGGTCGCCCCTGACGGCGACGTCTACGCCTTCGTCCTCCCGGCCTTCACGGACAGCGAGTCCAAGGCCATCGAGGTCGGCGGCGAGTACGTCGCCGGGTTCTCGGACGATGCCGCGACGCAGAAGGTGCTCGAGTTCATGTCGAGCCCCGACTTCGCGAACGCCCGCGTGGCGCTCGGCGGCGTCATCTCGGCCAACAAGGGAGCCGACCCGGCGCAAGGCGTCGAGCGTGTTCCTCCAGGACGCGATGAAGCTCGTGCAGGACGACACCGTCTCGATCCGCTTCGACGCTTCCGACCTCATGCCCGCTGTGGTCGGCTCGGGCTCGTTCTGGCGCGGAATGATCGACTGGATCGACGGCAAGGCCACCGACGAGGTCCTGAGCGACATCCAGGCCGGCTACGAGAACTAGGTCGAATTCCGTCAGCGGAGTCGCGCAGTCCGTGCGGCTCCGCTGATGGACCTCCTCCCGACCGCCTGATCGTGGCGTGATCGATCCAGAGGTCGACGACGAATCGGAAGGTTCCCATGACTGACACGACGAAGGTGCAGAAGCCCGCGGCGGTCTCCGTCACCGATGAGAAGGACGCCGCAGCGCGCGAGGAGGACTTCGCGCGAAGGCGCCGGACGACATCCATCGTCGTCACCGTCGGCGCTCATCCTGATCGTGGCGCTCTTCATCTTCATGGTGACTCGCCCCCCGCTCGAGGGTGCCCGCCCGACGTCGATCGGCGTCTCGCTCAACAGCTTCTTCCAGACGCTCGGCAGCCTGGGTCCGATCGTGCAGATCCCGATCGTCCTGCTCGTCTTCGGTGCCGTGGTCGCGATCCTGCTCGTGCTGATCGAGTTCGCACCACGCGCCGGCCGCGGCTACTTCTGGCTTCGGCTGATCGCGTGCTTCGCCCTCCCGGTCATCGCGTTCATGCTGCTGCGGCCCTACGAGAACGCCGTCTTCTATGTCCTGGCGATCGCGATCATCCTCGGCGGGGTGCTCTTCTACGCCGACTACCGGGCCAGGAGCGGCGCGGGCTACCTGTTCCAGCTCGTGCTGTTCACGGCGCCCGCCACGATCCTGCTGCTGGTGGGACTGGTCTACCCGGCGATCTCGACGTTCGTCCAGTCGTTCTTCGACAAGAGCGGCGACACCTTCGTCGGCTGGGACAACTACGTCTGGGCCTTCACCAATCCCGAGGGCTTCTGGTCGATCATCAACACGATCATCTGGGTGCTGTTCGTACCCACGGTCGCGACGATCCTCGGCCTCGCCGCGGCGGTGTTCATCGACAAGGCGCGGGGCGAGAAGGTCCTGAAGATCCTGATCTTCATGACCTTCGCCATCTCCTTCGTGGGTGCGGGCATCATCTGGGAGCTGCAGTACGACTACCGCCAGGGCGAGCAGATCGGCATCTTCAACGCCATCGTCGTGGCCTTCGGCGGAGAGCCCGTGTCGTGGCTCGCCTGGACGCCCCTGGTCAACACCTTCTTCATCATGATCGTGTTCATCTGGAGCCAGACAGGCCTCGCGATGGTCATCCTGTCCGCAGCCATCAAGGCGGTGCCGGTGGAGCAGATGGAGGCGGCGGAACTCGATGGCACGAACGCCTGGCAGAAGTTCACCAACGTGACGCTTCCCGGCATCCGACCCTCCATCGTCGTCGTGGTCACGACCATCGCCATCGGCGCACTGAAGATCTACGACGTGGTGGCCGTCATGACCGGTGGCCGCTCCGACACGACAGTGCTCGCCTTCGAGATGGTCAACCAGCAGCAGCGATTCCAGAGCTACGGGCACGCGGCGGCGCTCGCTGTGCTGCTGTTCATCCTGGTCATCCCGCTGATCGTGTTCAACGTGATCCAGATCCGGAAGCAGAGGGAGATCCGATGACCACCTCAACCGCAGTGATCGAGCCGGTCCCCGACGGGCGCTCCGCTCGCCAGGTCGCGCGCGACACCCGCAAGCATGAGGAGATGGCCCGTAAGAGGCTGTCCTCCAGGGGAGCGACGATCGCGGCCGTCATCCTGGCGTTCTTCTGGACGATTCCCGACCTTCGGACTGCTCGTCACGTCGTTCCGTCCTGCGGCCGACACGCAGACGTCGGGATGGTGGACCGTCTTCACCGACCCGGAGTTCACGCTCGAGAACTACGCTCTGGCGCTGACCTCGGGCGGCACGGCTCTGTCGCTCGGCGAGTCGTTCCTCAACTCGCTCGCGATCACGATCCCCGTCGTCTTCTTCGCCCTGGCTGTCGCCGCGATGATCGCGTACGCGTTCGCATGGATCGACTTCAAGGGCAGGAACATCGCGTTCATCGCCGTCTTCGCCCTTCAGATCGTGCCGATCCAGATGGCGCTCATCCCGCTGCTGAGCCTCTTCTCGAGGGGCCTCACGATCAACGGCGTGTCGATCTTCCCGGGACTGGAGATGCGGGATGTCGACCACAGCTTCGCGACGATCTGGATCGCGCACACGATCTTCGCGCTGCCGCTTGCCGTGTTCCTCCTGCACAACTTCATCTCGGAGATCCCGAGCGAGGTCATCGAGGCTGCGCGGGTCGACGGCGCAGGTCACGGGCAGATGTTCTTCCGGATCGTCCTGCCGCTCGCGACCCCGGCGCTCGCGTCCTTCGCGGTGCTCGAGTTCATCTGGGTGTGGAACGACCTCCTGGTGGCCACGATCTTCGCGCCCTCGTCATCGCTGCCGATGACGCAGTCGCTCGCCGGACTCTCGGGCACGTGGGGAAACCTGTGGTACCTGCAGGCGGCGGGCACATTCCTGACGATCCTCATGCCGCTGATCGTGTTCTTCGCGCTCCAGCGCTTCTTCGTCCGGGGACTGCTGGCGGGCGCCACGAAGGGCTGACGCGCGAAGCTCGCCCCCGCGGCGGTGATACCCTCGATCGGTACGCCTCCGTAGCTCAGGGGATAGAGCGTTGGTTTCCGGTACCAAAGGTCGCTGGTTCGATTCCAGTCGGGGGCACACGAGCTGAAGGCCGTTCCGCAAGGAGCGGCCTTCAGCGTTTCCGCGGCAGCGCCGGGTGGGTCAGCCGGCGACTGTGGCGCGGTGCGGTCAGCCGGCGTCGGCGGTGACGATGTTCGCGCCGGTCATCGCGTCGAGCGCCTCCGCCAGCCGCTCCGCGAGGTAGGCGTGTCCGGTCGTCGAGGGGTGGTCGCGCCCGATCTCGGACGAGTCGATGACCGAGGCGTAGTTGGCCTGCGTGATCCAGCCGTCGGTGACGGGGGAGACGTACCACCAGCCGCGGGCCGTGGCGAGCTCTGCGAGGTCCGCGTCGATGCGAGCCGTCGCCTTCTCCACCGGGAGCACCTGCGGCGCGGGACCCATGATGACGAACGCGGCGTCGGGGTAGAGCCCGGCGAGGTCGTCCCAGGCGGAGGTGACAGCATCCCGGTATCCCGTGGGGTACAGGCGCCGGTCGTTGATGGATCCCTCGACGATCACCAGATCGGGGTCGAGCGCGGGGTCGAGCTGCGCGATGCGCTCGCCGTAGCTGCCGCCGTCGATGCCCGGCTTCAGATATCCGCTTCCGCGCACGCCGTTGACGACGGTGTCCCAGCCCTCGCTCTCGCCGAGGACGTACGCGTAGCCGAGCGTGGGGATGGTCGCGGCGGATCCATAGGTCCACGAGTCGCCGAAGATCAGGACCTTCGGATCGTCGGGCAGTGTCAGCGGCGCGATCGACACCGCCGCCGCCTGCTCGCGCGCGACCGGAGCCACCCGCTCCGCGGGATCGGCCCACGCCCTCCACACCGCGACGCTGCAGACCAGCGCGACGACAGCGAGGGAGCCGATCAGAAGCCGCCCGGGTCGCCGCGCGCGGGGGCGTCCGAGCGGGTACACGCGGGCGAGTGTACGGCACGTTCGACGAATCTCCGCATCGGCGTGAAACCAGCCGATCCGGCGTTCCCCGACGGCCGACACCCGGTCTCACAAGCGCACTCACCGCAGGACTCACAACCTCGTCACGGCGAGTGCTCGGCCGGCATTCGGCCGGCGCGAAGGGAGCACCCGATCCGGCATGCGAGGATACTTCGGTGCAACGAGTTGTGACCGCTGAACTGGACCTCGATCTGGGGTCGTCCGTCGACCTCATCTTCCAGATCACGGCGGCTCAGCAGGTGCCGGTGGTGAGCGAGGAATTGACGTTCACACAGGGCGAGCGCGTCTACACTCCGACCGAGATCGTCGACCAGTCCGGCAGTCGTCTGCACCGCCTCACGGGCGAGGCCGGGCGACTCGAGATCCGCTACGAGGCCACGGTCGAGGGCCAGATGTCGGCAAGCCGCACGAGCGACCTCGAGGCCATCACCTACCTCCGGCCCAGCCGCTACTGCCAGTCCGACGAGGTGTTCTCGCAGGCGCGCCGCCAGTTCCGCGGCCTGCACGGCTACGAGCTCATCGCCGCGGTGAGCGATTTCGTCGCGACCAGCACCACCTACACGCCGGGGCTCAGCCAGGGCACCGACAGTGCCGTCACCACGCTCATGACGGGCCAGGGAGTCTGCCGCGACTACGCCCACGTCGTCATCGCGCTGCTCCGGGCGATGGACATGCCCGCCCGCTACGCCGCGTGCTTCGCGCCGGGCCTTCGCCCGATGGACTTCCACGCGGTCGCCGAGGCCTACTACGACGGCGCCTGGTACGTGATCGATGCCACGCGGCTGGCGAACCGCCGCTCGCTCGTGCGCATCGCGACAGGGCGGGATGCCTCGGACTGCGCGTTCCTCAGCTACCACGGCGGACACGTCGGCCTCGCTCGCATGCGCGTCGACGCGTGGGTCGTTCCGGATGACGCCTCGCACGAGAGCCTGGACGGGGATGCCGCTCAGCCGCTGTGGGAAGAAGCATCCGATCCGGCTGCCGACGATTTCACCACGCTCGTCCAGCTCTCCTGACCGCATGCAGCCGGCCCCGGCTGATCGGGGAACCGCGAGGCGTCGCCCGTAGACTTGACGGGCTATGAATCCCGATGCCCTCTCCGCCGCCCTCCTCGCCGTCATCGTCCCGCTCGCGGAGGCGCGACGCGAGGGATCGAGCGAGGGGCTGACGGCCGCAGATCTGCCGCTCGACCGTCCGAAGAACCGCGATCACGGCGATTGGGCCTCGAACGCGGCGCTCAAGCTGGCGAAGGCGGTCGGCGCCAACCCCCGCGAGTTCGCCGGCGAGATCGCAGCACGGCTGGGCGAGGTCGACGGCATCGCGAACGTCGAGGTCGCAGGACCGGGGTTCATCAACATCCGGCTGGATGCCGCGGCCGCCGGCGCGCTCGCCAAGACTGTCGTCGAGGCCGGCGCCGCGTTCGGCTCGAACGAGAGCCAGCGCGGCAACACGATCAACGTCGAGTTCGTGAGCGCCAACCCGACCGGCCCGCTCCACATCGGCCACACCCGCTGGGCGGCGCTCGGCGATTCGATCGCGCGGCTGCTCCTCGCCAGCGGTGCGACGGTGGCCCGCGAGTTCTACATCAACGACGCGGGTGCCCAGATGGAGCGGTTCGGGCGCTCGGTGCTGGCTGCCGCGAAGGGCGAGGCGGCGCCGGAGGACGGCTATGCGGGCTCGTACATCGAAGAGCTCGCCCGCCGCGTGCTCGCCAAGCGCGCCGACCTCCTCGAGCTCTCGGGCGAGGAGCAGGTGATCACCGCGCGTGATCTCGCCTACGACTTCCAGCTCGCGGAGCTGCAGTCCTCGCTGGAGCGCTTCAACGTGCACTTCGATGTCTGGTTCTCGGAGCGCACGCTCCACGCCGAGGGTTCCGACGGCCAGCCGAGCCTCGTCGATGAAGCCGTGGACCGGCTTCGCGCGCAAGGCCACGTCTTCGACCAGGAAGGCGCGGTCTGGGTGCGCACGACCGATTTCGGCGACGACAAGGATCGCGTCATCCGTCGCTCGAACGGGGAGTACACCTATTTCGCCGCCGACGCCGCGTACTACCTCAACAAGGGCGATCGCGGCTTCGCGCACAAGATCTACCTGCTCGGCGCCGACCACCACGGCTACGTGCACCGCCTGAAGGCGCTCGCCGGCGCGGCGGGCGACGACCCCGAGAAGGACATCGAGGTGCTGATCGGCCAGCTGGTGTCGATCAACGGCGCTCGGCTCTCCAAGCGGGCAGGCAACATCATCGAGATGGACGATCTGCGCGAATGGCTCGGCACGGATGCGCTGCGCTACTCGCTCGGCCGGTACCCCGCCGATTCGCCTCTGACCCTCGATCCCGAACTGCTGCGCAAGCGCACCAACGACAACCCCGTCTTCTACGTGCAGTACGCCCACGCCCGCACGCACAACGTCGCCCGCAACGCGGAAGGATCCGGCGTCGACCGCTCCGAGTTCGCACCCGAGCTGCTCGACCACGAGACCGAGTCCGCGCTCCTCGGCGCGCTGCAGGAGTTCCCGCGCATCGTCGGATTCGCCGCCGAGCTGCGGGAGCCCCACCGTGTGGCGCGCTACCTCGAAGAGCTGGCTGGGCTCTATCACCGCTGGTACGACAACTGCCGGGTCATCCCGCAGGGTGACGACCCGATCGAGACCGTCCACCGCACCCGGCTCTGGCTGAACGATGCGACCGGCCAGGTGCTTCGCAACGGCCTGGACCTGCTGGGCGTCCAAGCGCCTGAACGGATGTGACGACATGACCGCCGGCGACACTCAGCCCACCCAGCCCCTGCCGGAGTGGACCACGGCGCCGCCGGAGCCTCGACGGCGGCGCAGCGCGTGGCCGTGGATCATCTCGATCGTCATCGTGGTCGGACTGGCCGTGGCGGCGTGGTTCATCGCCGAATGGGTCGCGCGTGGCCTCGTCGAGCGCACCATCCGCGACCAGATCATCACGAACCTGGCTCTGCCGGCCGATCAGCCGATGGATATCGCGGTCGCAGGTCCCGTCATTCCGCAGCTCATCGTCGGTGAGCTCGACGACGTGACCGTCTCATCGGATGACGTCACGGTCGGCGAGCTGACCGGCGATGTGACGATCACCGCGCACGGGATCGCGATCCGGGGGGATGCCGCAGCCGACGCCGCTGCCGCATCCGTGCGCCTCGACGCCGACCAGCTCCAGACCCTGCTCGCCGGGGTCCCCGACTTCCCGGTCGACACGGTGGAGCTCGATGAGCCCGACATCGTGATGTCCTCCGAGCTGAGGTTCCTCGGGATCGCGATCCCCGTCACGGTCGGCCTCACGCCCTCCGCATCGGAGGGAGACATCGTGCTCACGCCCTCCACGCTCCAGCTCGCCAACGGCGAGGTCACCGCGGACGGGCTGCGCGACCAGTTCGGGGGACTCGCGGATGCGGTGCTCCGCGACTGGACCGTGTGCGTGGCCGAGTACATCCCCGCCGGGCTGACCCTCACCTCGATCACGGTGGACGGCGATCAGCTCGTCGCCGACTTCGACATCGACGCGAAGATCATCGACGACCCGGCCCTGCAGGCCAACGGCACGTGCGCGTGACGCCGGTTCGAACGCCCGCAGCGTAAGCCGGGAGGGGCATGCGCAGTGCCCTAGACTTCAAGGACTGCCCGGCGCGTGAGCACTCCGGCCGCGGCATCCGTTGCCCGGCTCCGTCCGGACGACGTCGCGCCGAAGCCCCCACCGATTGGTCTCACCCGTGTCCGCCGCCCCGCAGAGCCGACCCGACCTTCCTCCTGTGCCGGCAGACGCGAATGCCCTTGCCGCTCGGGTGTGGCCGGCGGGCGCGAGCCGCGACGAGCAGGGGATCCTGTGCCTCGGCGGGCTCCCTGCGACCGCGCTGAGCGACCGCTTCGGCACGCCCCTCTTCGTCATCGATGAAGACCAGGTCCGTGAGCACGCGCGGAGGACGCTCGAGGCGTTCCGCGCCGCAGCATCCGAGCACGACGCACAGGTGCGCGTGTACTACGCGGGGAAGGCGTTCCTCTCGAGCGAGGTGGTGCGCTGGGTCACCGAGGAAGGCCTCGCCGTCGATGTCTGCACGGGCGGCGAGCTCGCCGTCGCGCTCGCGGCGGGAGCAGAGCCCTCCCGGCTGGGATTCCACGGCAACAACAAGAGCGTGCCCGAGCTCGAGCGTGCTGTCGAGGTGGGCGTCGGCTCGATCGTCATCGACAGCTGGATCGAACTCGAGCGCCTCGCCGCCATCGTCGAGCGCCGCGACGCTCAGCAGGCCGTGCTGGTGCGCGTCAACAGCGGGGTGCACGCCGAGACCCATGACTTCCTGGCGACGGCTCACGAGGATCAGAAGTTCGGCTTCACCCTCGAGGATGCCGCCTCCGCCGTCGCCCGCATCCGCGAGATCGACGGACTGACCTTCGTCGGGCTCCACTGCCACATCGGCTCGCAGATCTTCGGCACCGCCGGCTTCCGCGAGTCCGCGGGCCGCGTCGTCGAGCTTCACGCCCAGCTCCTGGCCGGGGGAGAGGTCCCCGTCCTCAACCTCGGCGGCGGATTCGGCATCGCGTATCGCGCGGAGGACGACCCCACGCCGATCGAGGAGCTCGCGGCCGGGATCGTCGACGCCGTGGCCCAGGAGTGCGCGGTGCGCGGCATCCCGGTCCCGAATCTGGCGTTCGAACCGGGCCGTGTGATCATCGGCCAGGCGGGAGTGACGCTCTACGAGGTCGGCACGACCAAGCCGGTGCAGGTGGATGAGAGCCTGACCCGCCTCTACGTGAGCGTCGACGGCGGGATGAGCGACAACGCCCGCCCGGCCCTCTATGGAGCGCAGTACTCGGCGCGGCTCGCGTCGCGCGTCAGCGACGCCGAGCCCGCTCTCGTGCGGGTCGTCGGCAAGCACTGCGAATCGGGCGACATCGTCGTGGATGCCGAATACCTTCCGGGCGATGTCTCGCCGGGCGACCTGCTCGCCGTGCCGGCGACCGGCGCCTACTGCTATTCGCTGTCGAGCAACTACAACCACGTCCCCCGCCCGCCCGTCGTGGCGCTGCGCGGGGGAGAGGCTCGTGTCATCGTCCGCGGCGAGACGGTCGATGACCTGCTCGGACGCGACGCCGGACTGACCCTCACCACCGAAGGGAAATTCATGCCTGTACCGAGTGAGCGGAGCGAATCCCTGTGACCGACTACCGCCGCCTGCGGGTCGCGCTCCTCGGAGCCGGCGCCGTCGGCTCCCAGGTCGCGTCGCTGCTCCTGCGACACGGCCCCGAGCTCGCCGATCGTGCGGGTGCGACCCTCGAGCTCGTCGGCATCGCCGTCCGTGACGTGGAGGCTCCCCGAGAGACCGAGCTTCCGCGGGAGCTCTTCACGACGGATGCCGAGACCCTCGTGGTCGGAGCCGACATCGTCATCGAGCTGCTCGGCGGCATCGAGCCCGCGCGCTCCTACCTGCTGCAGGCGATCAACTCGGGCGCTGATGTGGTGACCGCCAACAAGGCGCTTCTCGCCACGCACGGCACCGAGATCTTCGAGGCCGCAGACCAGGTCGGCGCGCAGGTCTACTACGAGGCAGCCGCCGCCGGAGCCATCCCGATCATCCGGCCGCTCCGCGACTCGCTGGCCGGTGACCGTGTGCAGCGGATCATGGGCATCGTCAACGGCACCACCAACTACATCCTCGACCGCATGGACACCGAGGGCGCCGAACTCGAGGACGTGCTCGCCGACGCGCAGCGCCTGGGCTACGCCGAGGCCGACCCGACCGCCGATGTCGAGGGGTATGACGCGGCCCAGAAGGCGGCGATCCTCGCCAGCCTCGCCTTCCACACGACCGTGCCGCTCGAGTCGGTGCACCGCGAGGGCATCACCGGCATCGACAAGACGATGATGGATGCCGCGCGCCACGCCGGCTACGTCATCAAGCTGCTGGCCGTCTGCGAGCGCCTGACGGGTCAGACGGATGCCGGATCCGCGGCTTCGTCGCCGCTCGACGACCAGCCCCGCTCCACAGGCGAGGCCATCTCGGTGCGCGTCTACCCGGCTCTCATCAGCAGGGATCACCCGCTCGCCAGCGTCCACGGCGCCAACAACGCGGTCTTCGTGCAGGCCGAGGCCGCCGGCAACCTCATGTTCTACGGCGCAGGCGCCGGTGGCGTGCAGACGGCGTCGGCCGTGCTGGGCGATGTCGTGTCGGCCGCGCGCCGCCACATCGCGGGTGGCGTCGGCGTCGGTGAGTCGACACGCGCGAACCTCCCGATCGTCGAGGTCGGCCGCGTCACGACGCGCTACCAGATCACCCTCGAGGTGGACGACCGGCCGGGCGTCCTGGCGACGATCGCCGGGATCCTCAGCGAGGGGCGCGTCTCGATCGCGACCGTCGAGCAGACCGTATCGGGCGAGGACGCGCGCACCGCGAGCCTCGTCATCGGAACCCACAAGGCATTGGAGCAGGACCTCAGCGAGACGGTCGACCGTCTCGCCGCGAGCGGCGTCGTGGAGCGCGTCGTCTCGGTCCTGCGTGTAGAAGGAGACTGACATGGCACACGTCTGGCGCGGAGTCCTCCGCGAATACGGCGACCGTCTGGGCGTCACGGACACCTCGACCGTCGTGACCCTCGGCGAGGGCGGAACGCCCCTGCTTCCCGCTCCCGCGCTTTCGCGTCGCACCGGCGCGGAGGTCTGGGTCAAGTTCGAGGGCATGAACCCCACCGGCTCGTTCAAGGATCGCGGCATGACCGTCGCCGTCTCGCGCGCGATCGAGCACGGCGCGAAGGCCGTCATCTGCGCGTCGACGGGCAACACCTCCGCCTCGGCTGCCGCCTATGCCGCGCACGCCGGGATCACCGCGGCCGTCCTCGTCCCCGAGGGCAAGATCGCCATGGGCAAGCTCAGCCAGGCCGTCGCGCACAACGGCCAGCTCATCCAGATCCGCGGCAACTTCGACGACTGCCTCGAGATCGCCCGCGAGCTCGCCGACAGCTACCCCGTGCACCTGGTCAACTCGGTCAATCCCGACCGGATCGACGGGCAGAAGACGGCGGCCTACGAGATCGTCGAGCAGCTCGGCGACGCGCCCGACTTCCACTTCATCCCCGTCGGCAACGCGGGCAACTACACCGCCTATACGCGCGGCTACCGCGAGGAGGCGGACGCGGGCGTCTCGACCCGCATCCCGCGCATGTTCGGCTTCCAGGCCGAAGGCTCCGCCCCGCTCGTGCTCGGCGAGGTCGTGAAGAATCCCGAGACGGTCGCCAGCGCGATCCGCATCGGCAACCCGGCTTCGTGGGAGCTCGCGCTCGACGCGCGAGAGGCGACCGACGGCTACTTCGGCGCGATCGACGACGACCGGATCCTCGCAGCCCAGAAGCTGCTCGCCGCCGAGGTGGGCATCTTCGTCGAGCCCGCATCGGCGATCAGCGTCGCGGGTCTCCTCGATCGCGCGGAGGCCGGCATCGTGAAGCCCGGCGCTCGCGTCGTGCTGACCGTGACGGGCCACGGCCTGAAGGACCCGCAGTGGGCCCTCCGCAACAGCGACGGCTCGAAGGTGGAGCCCACGGTCGTGGACGCGACGACATCGGAGGTCGCATCCGTTCTCGGCCTCGCCCGCGAGGCCACCGCGTGAACGCAGCCGCCGCTGCGATGGTGCCCGAGGGGCGCTCGGTGGTGGTTCGCGTGCCGGCGACGAGTGCCAACCTCGGCCCCGGGTTCGACACGCTCGGGCTCGCCCTGAGCGTCTACGACGAGCTCATCGTCACGGCGCTGCCGCAGGGCCGCCTCGAGATCGAGGTGTCCGGCGAAGGCGCGGACGACGTGCCGCGCGACGCGTCGAACCTCGTCGTGCGCTCGATCGCGTACGCGTTCGAAGCGGTGGGCCGACGGATGCCGGGCATCCGCATGACAGGCGCACAATGTGATCCCGCACGGCCGGGGGATGGGGTCGTCCGGTGCGGCCGTCGTCTCGGGGCTGCTCGCCGCGAAGGGACTGCTGGCGGGCGACGTCGTCTTCGGCGATGACACCCTGCTGAGTCTCGCGACCGAGCTCGAGGGGCACCCCGACAACGTCGCGCCTGCGCTCTTCGGCGGCCTCACGATCGCATGGATGGACGAGACGGGCCCGCAGCACAAGAAGCTCCTGGTGCATCGCGGTGTCTCGCCGCTCGTGCTGGTCCCCGAGTTCACGATGTCGACGAAGCTCGCGCGGAGCCTGCAGCCGCTGCAGGTGCCGCGAGAGGACGCCGTCTTCAACGTCTCGCGGTCCGCACTGCTCATCGCAGCGCTCACCCAGAGCCCTGAGCTTCTGCTCGCGGCCACCGAGGACAAGCTGCACCAGAGCTACCGGGCGCAGGCGATGCTCGACACGGATCGGCTGGTCCGCCTCCTGCGCGAGCGCGGCTTCGCGGCGGTCGTCTCCGGTGCGGGCCCGAGCGTCCTCGTGCTCGCTGACGGGCCCGGCCGGCGCCTCGAGGCGGCCCGTGTGGTCGAAGCCGAGACCGACACCCCGTGGGAGGCGCTCCTGCTCGCCGTCGACTTCAAGGGTGGTACAGTGAAGGAGTACGCGGAGGGTTCCACGTAAGTACGTGAATCTGGCCTCCGTCGCAATTCTGCGAAACCCCTGGCGCATCCCCCGCCCCATCCGAACGCTCAGCGGCCGTTCCGGCATCTGAGCTGTTCTCGGGGCCGCGCGGGCACATTCTGCCACGCGCTGTGACTGTGCGTTCGTGCATATCCATTCCGTTTTCACAAGGGAGAACTCGTGGAGTCCATCTCCGAGATCCACACCGTCGACTCGCAGGACGAGGAGCGCACCGATGCGCCCGAAGCCGAGGCGACAGTGACCGGCGACGTCGTCGCCGAGACCGAAGCAGCATCCTTCGAGGACGCGCCCGTCCAGGTCGCCGAGGCGACCGTCGACGAGCCCGCCGCTGAGGCGCCTGCCGAAGAGGCCGCGCCTGTCGCCGTCGACGAGCCGCTCGTCGCCGAAGAAGAGGCCGAGGCCGTCGAAGCGCCTGCTGAGCCGGCCGCCGAGGCGCCCGCTGCGGAGGCCGACGCCGCCGCCGAGGCGCCCGTCGAGGCTGAGGCACCCGTCGAGGCCGTCGCTCCTGCGCGTGCGCCCCGCAAGCGTGCGCCCCGCCGCGCCAAGAGCACCGACGTGAAGCCCGTCGAGACCGAGGCGCCCGCCGCCGAGCGCCGAGGCCCCGGCCGCCGAGGCGACCGAGACGTCCGCCGAGCAGGCGGCCGAGGTCTCCACCGAGGCGCCCGCAGAGGTGGGCACTGAGGTCACCGCGTCCGAGGCCGAGCAGAGCCCCGACGCCGACGGCGCGCAGGCCGACGCCGAGCAGACCGACGGCGACCAGGCCGCAGAGCAGGCCGACACCGAGCAGGCCGACGGCGAAGCGCAGGCGCAGGGCGAAGCATCCGGTGCCGACGCGGCAGGCGACGAGACCCCGTCGCGCTCGCGCAGCCGCTCGCGCAGCCGCAACCGCAACCGCGCGCAGACCGGCGGCGCCCAGCAGCCGAACGCGCAGAACGCGCAGCCCGCTCAGAACCAGGGCGCGCAGAACGCGCCCCAGCAGAGCGCTCAGAACGCCGACCAGGCCGATGACGAGCAGGAGTCGGCACTCGCCGGCAACCGCAACCGTCAGCGCAACAAGCGCCGTCCCGCCACCACGGGCGACGAGTTCGAGACCGAGATCGGCGAGGATGACGTGCTCATCCCGATCGCGGGCATCCTCGACGTGCTCGACAACTACGCGTTCGTCCGCACGACCGGCTACCTCCCGGGTCCGAGCGACGTCTACGTCTCGCTCGGCCAGGTCAAGAAGTACAACCTGCGCAAGGGCGACGCGGTCGTCGGAGCCATCAAGCAGCCCCGCGAGAACGAGCAGTCCAGCCGCCAGAAGTACAACGCGCTGGTCAAGGTCGATGCGGTCAACGGCCTCTCGGTCGAGGATGCCGCCACGCGCGTGGAGTTCGGCAAGCTCACGCCCCTCTACCCGCAGGAGCGCCTGCGTCTGGAGACCGCGCCCGAGAAGCTGACGCAGCGCATCATCGATCTCGTCGCACCGATCGGCAAGGGCCAGCGCGGCCTCATCGTCGCCCCGCCCAAGGCCGGCAAGACGATCGTGCTGCAGCAGATCGCCAACGCCATCGCGCACAACAATCCCGAGGTGCACCTCATGGTCGTCCTCGTGGACGAGCGTCCCGAAGAGGTCACCGACATGCAGCGGACCGTTCGCGGCGAGGTCATCGCCTCGACGTTCGACCGCCCCGCGGAAGACCACACCACGGTCGCCGAGCTCGCCATCGAGCGTGCGAAGCGCCTCGTCGAACTGGGTCGCGATGTGGTCGTCCTCCTCGACTCGATCACCCGTCTCGGCCGCGCCTACAACATCTCGGCCCCGACCTCCGGTCGCGTGCTGACGGGCGGCGTCGACGCGTCGGCGCTCTACCCGCCCAAGCGCTTCTTCGGTGCCGCGCGCAACATCGAGAACGGCGGATCGCTCACGATCCTCGCCACGGCGCTCGTCGAGACCGGCTCCAAGATGGACGACGTCATCTTCGAGGAGTTCAAGGGCACCGGCAACAGCGAGCTGCGCCTCAGCCGTCAGCTGGCCGACAAGCGCATCTTCCCGGCGGTCGACGTCAACGCGTCGAGCACGCGCCGCGAAGAGATGCTCCTCTCGGCCGACGAGGTCAAGATCACGTGGAAGCTGCGTCGCGCCCTCGCCGGGCTCGATCCGCAGCAGGCCCTCGAGGTCGTGCTCGGCAAGCTCAAGGAGACGCAGTCCAACGTCGAGTTCCTCGTGCAGATGCAGAAGTCGATCCCCGCGCCCACCGGCGGCGGTCACAGCCACGCGCACGACAACAGCATCCGCTGACGTACCGGGGAAGCAGTGTCCGAACCCGCGATGTTCGACTCGGTGCGCGCACTGATCGAAGAGCACAAGGCCGTCCAGGTCGAGCTCTCCGACCCAGCGGTGCACGCTGACGCCGCCCGCGCGAAGAGGGTCAACCGGCGCTACGCCGAGCTGTCGAAGATCGTCGCCGCCAACGATGCGTGGGTCGCGGCAGCCGACGATCTCGAAGCGGCACGCGAACTCGCCCGCGAGGACGAGGCGTTCGCCGAAGAGGTTCCGGTGCTCGAGGAGAAGGTCGCCGAGACGCAGGAGCGGCTGCGACGGCTGCTGATCCCGCGGGATCCGGATGACGCACGCGACGTGATCATGGAGATCAAGGGCGGCGAGGGCGGCGCCGAGAGCGCGCTGTTCGCCGCCGATCTGCTGCGGATGTACCTGCAGTACGCCGCCTCGAAGGGCTGGAAGACCGAACTGCTCGAGCGCACGGAGTCCGACCTCGGCGGCTACAAGGACGTCCAGGTCGCGATCAAGGGATCATCGACCGACCCCGCGCAGGGCGTCTGGGCGCACCTGAAGTACGAGGGCGGCGTGCATCGCGTCCAGCGGGTGCCGGCGACCGAGTCGCAGGGCCGGATCCACACCTCGACGACGGGCGTGCTCGTCTTCCCCGAGGTGGACGAGCCGGACGAGGTCGAGATCAACCCGAACGACCTCAAGATCGACGTCTTCCGCTCGTCCGGTCCGGGTGGGCAGTCGGTCAACACGACCGACTCCGCGGTGCGCATCACGCACGTGCCGACGGGCATCGTCGTCTCGATGCAGAACGAGAAGTCGCAGCTGCAGAACCGCGAAGCGGGCATGCGCGTGCTGCGCGCGCGGCTGCTCGCGAAGCAGCAGGAGGAGCGGGATGCCGTCGCCTCCGACGCCCGCAGGTCGCAGATCCGCGGCATGGACCGCTCCGAGCGCATCCGCACGTACAACTTCCCCGAGAACCGCATCGCCGATCACCGCACCGGCTACAAGTCCTACAACCTCGACCAGGTGATGGACGGCGCGCTCGAGCCGATCATCGAGTCGGCCATCCAGGCCGACGAAGAGGCGCGGCTCGCGGCGCTGGGCTCCGACGCCTGACGCCCGCGCACGCCGCCGACGGGCCACGCGCTCGAGACGGTCAGCGCGCCGAGACAGGCGGAGCTCGACGCCGACAGCGGGAGCACGCCCGCAGCGGTCTCGGCGAGAGCGCCCGTCTCGAGGCGCGCGCGAGCGATCAGATGTGGTACTCGGGCGCCGTCAGGAGGGCACGCGTGTCTTCGCCGACCCGGCGGGCGCGCGGCTTCGCGGGGATGCCGACCAGGACGCTGTCGGCGGGCGCATCCTTCGTCACCACGGCGTTCGCGCCGACGACCGAGCCCTCGCCGATCGTGATGGGGCCGAGGACCTTGGCGCCGGCGCCCACCGCGACTCCGTCGCCGATGGTGGGATGCCGCTTGCCGCCGTCTCGCGTGCGGCCGCCCAGCGTGACGCCGTGGTAGAGCATGACGTCGTCGCCGACCTCGGCGGTCTCGCCGATGACGACGCCCATCCCGTGGTCGATGAAGAAGCGGCGCCCGATCGTGGCGCCCGGGTGGATCTCGATGCCCGTCAGCCAGCGTGTGATCTGCGAGCCGGCACGTGCGAGGAACCGGAATCCCCGCTGCCACAGCCAGTGATCGACCCGGTGCGCCCAGATGGCGTGCAGGCCGGGGTAGAGCACGGCGATCTCGATCGACGTGCGCGCCGCGGGGTCTCGCAGCTTCGCCGCCGCGAGGTCCTCGCGGATCCGGCCGAGGACGCCGAGCGGCTCGGGCGGTTCGATCGTCATGCCTTGCCCTCCTCGGGCTCGCGCAGGTGCTCGTAGAGCGCCGTCGACAGATAGCGCTCGCCGGCGTCCGGCACGATGACGACGATCCGCTGACCCGCAGCCTCGGGACGAGCCGCGATCTGCAGCGCCGCCCAGACGGCCGCGCCGGCCGACATCCCGGCGAGGATGCCCTCCTGGGTGGCGAGGTCGCGCGCCACCCGGATGGCATCGTCGAACTCGACGTCGAAGATCTCGTCGACGATGCTGCGATCGAGCACGTCGGGGACGAAGTTCGGACCGATGCCCTGGATCCGGTGCCCACCGGCGCGCCCCTCCGTCAGGACGGGGGAGTCCTTCGGCTCGACGAGGACGTTCCGGACGGCCGGGTTGCGCTCCTTGAGCACCTGCCCGACGCCCGTGATCGTGCCGCCCGTCCCCGAGCCCGCGACGAACCAGTCGACGCGGCCCTCGGTGTCGCGCCAGATCTCCTCCGCCGTCGTGCGGCGGTGGATCTCAGGATTGGCGGGATGCTCGAACTGACGCGCGAGCACCGCTCCCGGTGTCTCGGCGGCGATGCGCTTGGCCGTCTCGACGGCCTCCGTCATGCCCTTGTACGGATCGGTGAGCACCAGTTCGGCGCCGTAGGCCTTGAGCAGCGTCCTGCGCTCCTTCGACATCGACGCGGGCATCGTGAGGATCACGCGGTAGCCGCGGGCTGCGCCGATGAGCGCGAGGGCGATGCCGGTGTTGCCGCTCGTCGACTCGACGATCGTGCCGCCCGGACGCAGCTCGCCGGACGCCTCGGCCGCCGCGACGAGCGCGACGCCGAGGCGATCCTTGACGCTGGAGCCGGGGTTGAAGAACTCGAGCTTGACGAGCACTTCGGCGCCCAGCCCCTCGGTCAGCCGGTTGAGGCGGACGAGCGGCGTATCGCCGAAGGCCGTCGTGATGTCGGAATGGATGCGGGCCATGAGGCGATACTCTCGCAGTCCTGAGGCTCAGCCCTCGCGGAGGTCCTCGTAGAGAGCGGTGGAGAGGTAGCGCTCGCCGAACGACGGGATCACCACGACGATGTTCTTGCCTTCGGCCTCGGGACGTGCCGCGATCTGAAGCGCCGCCCAGATGGCCGCGCCGCTCGAGATGCCGACGAGGATGCCCTCCTTCGTGCCGACCTCGCGGGCGGTGCGGATCGAGTCGTCGAACTCGACGTCGATCACCTCGTCGATGACGCTCTGGTCGAGGATGGCGGGCACGAAGTTGGGGCCGATGCCCTGGATCTTGTGCGGGTCCGGGCGTGCCCTTCGTGAGCAGGGGCGAATCGGCGGGCTCGACCGCGATGACCTTGGCCTCGCGGCGCGCGCTCCTTCAGCACCTGGCCGACGCCGGTGATGGTGCCGCCCGTGCCGATGCCGGCGACGAAGTAGCCGATCTCGCCGTCGGTGTCGCGGAGGATCTCCTCGGCGGTCGTCTTGCGGTGGATCTCGACGTTGGCCGGGTTCTCGAACTGCCGCGCGAGGATCGCGCCCGGCGTCTCGGCGAGAATCTCGTCGGCCTTCGCAAGGGCGCCCTTCATGCCCCCGGCCGGGTCGGTGAGCACGATTTCGGCGCCGTACGCCTTGAGCAGCAGGCGGCGCTCGACCGACATGGACGACGGCATCGCGAGGATCACCTTGTAGCCGCGCGCGGCGCCGACCATGGCGAGCGCGATGCCGGTGTTGCCGCTCGTCGCCTCGACGATGGTGCCGCCCGGCTTCAGCTCGCCCGACGCCTCGGCCGCATCGACGATGGCGATCCCGATGCGGTCCTTGACGCTCGAGGCGGGGTTGTAGAACTCGAGCTTCGCCAGAACGGTGCCGGGGAGGCCCTCGGTGACGCGGTTGAGGCGGACGAGCGGGGTGTCGCCGAACGCGCTCGTGATGTCGGAGTGGATGCCGGGCATGTGGCGGCCTTTCGGGTGAGCAGCTTCACCCGGGCGACCAGCGGCACGGGTGATCAGAACGCTGTCAGCCTAAAGGAGTGCGCGCGGCTGCATGACGGTTTGTGACGGGGTGCCCTTGCGCGGAGCGACCCGTCCGGTCTGCGCCGCGACGTAGGCTGTACTCCGCTCATGGCCCCCGCAGCATCCGATTCCCCCGAAACGCTCGCCGACGCGCTCCGCCGCGCCTCCGAGCGTCTTGCGCGTGTCGGCGTCCCCGATCCTGTCGTCGACGCCGAGCTGCTCGCCGGACACGTGCTCGGCGCCGGTCGCGGCGCCGTCCAGGCCGCGGCCATCCGCGGCGCCGGGATCGACTCCGTGGCCTCCGCTCGCATCGATCGGCTGATCGACCGCCGGGCCACTCGCGAGCCGCTCCAGCACATCATCGGCACGGCGCCGTTCCGGCATCTCGAGCTCCGCGTCGGCCCCGGGGTCTTCGTGCCCCGGCCCGAGACCGAGATGGTCGCGCAGCTCGCGATCGACGCGCTCATGGCCGCGGCATCCCCTTCTCCGATCGCCGTCGATCTCGGCACCGGCAGCGGCGCGATCGCCCTCGCGCTGGCGACCGAGGTGCCCCACGCGCGGGTGCACGCCGCAGAGAACTCGGTGGACGCCTTCGTCTGGACCGAGGAGAACTTCCGCGCCGTCGGCGCCGACAACGCGCGACTCGCCTTCGTCGACCTCGCCGACGCGTTCCCCGAGCTCGACGGCACGGTCTCGGTGCTCGTCTCCAATCCGCCATATGTTCCGGATGCCGCGATCCCGCGCGACCCGGAGGTGCGCTTCTTCGACCCTCCCGCGGCGCTCTACGGCGGCGAGGACGGTCTCGACGTCGTGCGCGTGCTGAGCGGGGTGGGCCTGCGCCTGCTGCACTCCGGCGGGACGATCGTGATCGAGCACGGCGAGTGGCAGGGCGAGCCCATCCGCGACCTCCTGACCGCCGACGGCTGGCGCGCGACGGCGACCCACCCCGACCTCACCATGCGCGACCGCGCCACGACGGCCATCCGGCCGTGAGCCGCGCAGGGCGCCCGGGCCTCCGCGGCTAGACTGGGCGCGTCATGTCCTCCGTCTTCGACTGCCGCGACGAGGCGCAGCTTCTCCCCGGTATGCGCCAGGCCCGCCAGGCGATCGGCCGCGGTGAGCTCGTCGTCATCCCCACCGATACCGTCTACGGCGTGGCCGCCGATGCCTTCAGTGCGAGCGCCGTCCAGCGGCTGCTCGATGCCAAGGGCCGCGGCCGGCAGTCGCCGCCGCCCGTGCTCGTCGCCGGACTCACGACGCTTCGCGCACTGGTGGCCGAGGTGCCCGAGCCCGTCGAGCGTCTCGTCGAGGCGTTCTGGCCCGGCGGGCTGACGATCGTCCTGCCCTCGCAGCCCTCGCTGTCGTGGGATCTCGGCGAGACGCGCGGGCACGGTGGCCGTGCGGATGCCGGCGCACCGCATCGCGCTCGAGCTGCTCGAGGAGACCGGCCCCCTCGCCGTGTCCAGCGCCAATCTCACCGGGCGTCCGGCCGCCGTCCGCATCGAGGACGCGCGCGGCATGCTCGGCGAGAGCGTGGGCGTCTACCTCGACGGCGGTCCGTCCCACACGGGCGTCGCCTCGACGATCATCGACGCGACGAGCCTCGTCGGCGGCGCCGATCCGAGGGTCCGCGTGCTCCGAGAGGGCGCGATCGACCGGGCGCGGCTGCGGGAGGTGCTCGGAGACCTGCTCGAGGACGATCCCGACGACGCAGTCGCAGCCTTCGGCTCCCGTGCGGACTCGACTGCCGAGATCCCGGATGCCGAGCCGCAGCCGGGCGGCGGCGGCGCGTGAAGCAGTACGTCTTCACCATCCTCTTCACGGCCAGCGTGACCTTCGCGCTGTCCTGGGCGGTCTGGCGGCTGAGCATCAAGTACAAGCTCTATCCCGGCATCCGGGAGCGCGACGTGCACAAGACGCCGACTCCGCGTCTCGGCGGCATCGCGATGTTCTTCGGCGTCGTGGCCGCCATCGCGGTGTCGGCGGCGAATCCCTACTTCGCGATCTTCTGGGCCGAGCCCGAGCAGGTGTGGGCGATCCTGGCGGCGACCGTGATCATCGTGCTCGTCGGGATCGCCGACGACCTCTGGGACCTGGACTGGTTCGTCAAGCTCGGGGCGCAGTTCCTGGCGGCGGGCATCATCGCGTGGTTCGGCGAGCTGCAGATCTACTCGCTTCCGATCGGCGGACTGACGGTGGGATCGGGTCCGGTCAGCTTCGCGCTCACGGTGTTCTCGATCGTCATCGTGATGAACGCCGTCAATTTCATCGACGGACTGGACGGTCTCGTCGCCGGCGTCTGCCTCATCGCGAACGCCGTCTTCTTCGCCTACTCCTACATGCTGTCGAGGGACTTCGCGGCGAGCAACTTCTCGCTCGCGACCTTCATCGCGGCCGTGCTGATCGGCGCGTGCCTCGGCTTCCTCCCGCATCAACTGGAGCCCGGCGAAGCTCTTCATGGGCGATTCCGGCGCGCTGATGCTCGGCCTCCTCATGGCGTGCTCGGCCATCGCGATCACCGGTCAGCTCGAACCGTCGGTGCTCGACCCCGAGGACTTCGGGCGCTCGCAGCTGCTCGGCGCGTTCATCCCGATCCTGCTGCCGGTGATCGTCGTCCTCCTGCCGCTGCTCGACTTCGGGCTCGCCGTCCTCCGGCGTCTGCGCGCGGGCAAATCCCCGTTCTCACCCGACCGCAAGCACCTGCATCACCGGATGCTCGACATGGGGCACAGCGACCGCGGCGCGGTGCTGATCTTCTACGCGTGGACGGCGATCGTCGGACTCGCGGTGCTGCTGATGTACATCGGCACGCATCAGAGCTGGCCGGGGGACTACCTCCTCGGCATCGTCTACGGCGTCGTCGGCGCCGCCGCGTGCCTCGTCGTGACCCTTCTGCCTTCGCGCCGGCCGGCGCCCCGATCCACCCTGGAGAGCGCGTCATGAGTCCCAGTCCCATCTCGAGCACCCCGATCCTGCGGACGACGCTCACCTGGGGCGGCATCGTGACCGGCGTCCTCGCGGTGGTCGCCGGCGTCGTCGGCTATCTCGTCGCCGGGACGTCGGGCCTGTGGAGCGGGCTCGCCGGCGTGCTCGTCGCCGCGGTGTTCCTCGCGATCACGGCGATCAGCATCCTGATCGCGAACCGGTGGTACGGCGACGACCTGTACGTGCCCGTGTTCTTCGGCATCGTCCTCGGCGGCTGGATCCTCAAGTTCGTCGTGTTCATCGTCGTCCTGCTGGTGCTGCGCGGCCAGCCGTGGGTCGATCCGACGATCTTCTTCCTCTCGGTGGTCGTCAGCGTGATCGCCTCGCTCGTGGTCGACGTGGTGGTTCTGACCCGGATGCGGGTGCCCGCACGTGAGCGACGTGGAGCTGCCCACCGACCCCGATGCCCACGGCGAGGTCTGACCATATGCGCGGTCGAACGCCCAGTGCGCACTCAGGAGGCTCCCGAGTTTGGTAGTGTTTATCTCGCGCCCGCCCGTTCGCTCAGAGCGACTTCTGCGGAGTGACGCTCACCGACCATCGTCGCAACGGTTGATCCCGATGCCCCGAAGCTGGAGCCCGCGCTGTTCATTCACGCTGCGACACTGATCGCCCACACCGCCGAAGACGGCGGCGAATTCCACGCCCCGTCGATCGATGAATTCTTCCCGGCCGTCATCACGACGGTCTTCGGGGTTCCGATCACGCGAATCCACATCATCCAGATCCTCGCGACCATCGCCGTCGTGCTGGTGTTCTGGCTCGGCACTCGCAAGATGACGATCATCCCGGGCCGATTCCAGAGCCTCGTCGAGATGGGTCTGGGCTTCGTCCGCACCAACATCGCGCACGACCTGCTCGGCAAGAAGGACGGAGATCGGTTCCTGCCGATCCTCACGACGATGTTCTTCATGATCCTGTTCATGAACATCACGGGCATCATCCCGTTCCTGAACATCGCGGGCACGGCGATCATCGCCGTGCCGCTGACGCTCGCGGTCGTGAGCTACGTCACGTTCATCTACGCCGGCGTCAAGAAGAGCCCGAAGAACTTCTTCAAGAACTCGCTCTTCCCGTCGGGCGTCCCGTGGCCGATCTACTTCATCGTGACGCCGATCGAGTTCATCTCGACGTTCATCATCCGGCCGATCACGCTGACGCTCCGACTCCTCATGAACATGATGGTCGGCCACCTGCTGCTCGTCCTGTTCTTCTCCGCCACGTCGTTCTTCCTCCTCACGGCCGGCGGCTGGTGGAGCATCCTCGCCGCGGGAAGCCTCGCGTTCGGGTTCGCCTTCACACTCTTCGAAATCCTCGTGGCCGTCCTCCAGGCCTACGTCTTCGCCCTCCTCACCGCGGTCTACATCCAGCTCGCGGTGGCGGAAGAGCACTGAGCGGGTCGGCTTCACGCCGCCCATAACCGAAAGGAAACAATCCCGTGGACGCAACTACGGTTCTCGCCGAGGTCTCCGGCAGCATCGCGACCGTCGGCTACGGTCTCGCCGCGATCGGCCCCGCCATCGGTGTGGGTATCGTCGTGGGCAAGACCATCGAGGGCGTGGCACGTCAGCCCGAACTCGCCGGCCGCCTCCAGGTCCTGATGTGGATCGGTATCGCCTTCACCGAGGCGCTCGCCTTCATCGGCATCGCGACCGCATTCATCTTCGGCTACTGATTTCAGCTTTCGACGTAAGGAGACAGGATGCTCAACGCTCTTGTCACACTCGCCGCTGAAGAGCACGAGACGCCTAATCCGCTCCTCCCGGCCTGGTACGACATCATCTGGTCGTCGGTGTGCTTCATCGTCATCCTCTTCATCTTCTGGAAGGTCGCGCTGCCGCGACTGAAGAAGCTGCTGGATGAGCGTGCGACGGCCATCGAGGGCAACATCGCGAAGGCCGACGACGCCCAGCGGCGTGCCGAGGCTGCTCTTGAGGAGTACACGGCGCAGCTCGCCGGTGCCCGCAAGGAGGCCGGTGAGATCCGCGATGCCGCCCGTGAGGACGGCCGCAAGATCATCGCCGAGGCGAAGGACGCCGCATCCGCGGAGGCCGCTCGTCTGACGGCATCCGCTCACTCGCAGATCGAGGCGGAGCGTCAGACCGCGCTCGTGTCGCTGCGCAGTGAGGTCGGCACGCTCGCCATCGATCTCGCCGGCGGCGTCATCGGCGAATCGCTCGCCGACGACAAGAAGGCACAGGGTGTCGTCGATCGCTTCCTCGCGGAGCTCGAGGCGTCCGAGACCGCTTCGCCGGGACCGAGGGCGTAATGGGCAGCGCGACCACGCAGGCGCTCGCGAAGACCACGGCGGCGCTCGACGCCGCCGTGGGAGTCGACCTCACGGTCGCGAGCGAGCTGTTCACAGCCGCCCGCACCCTGGGCGACTCGGCGCCGCTCGCCGGCGCCCTCGCCGACTCGTCGGCGCCGGCCGAAGGCCGTGCCCAGGTGGTCGCGGACGTGTTCGGCAAGGCGCTGGCACCCACGACGGTGTCGCTGCTCACCTCGGCCGTCTCCCAGCGGTGGTCGTCTGCTGACGACCTCGTCGATTCGATCGAGGAGCTCGCGGTGCGCGCTGCGGCGCGTTCGGCCGTCGGCGCCGACGTCGAGGGCGAGATCTTCGGGTTCACCCGCACGATCGCGGCGAACCCCGAGCTCGAGCTCGCACTCGGCAGCCGACTGGGGGATGCCGCCGCCAAGCGCGCTCTCGTGCATTCGCTCCTCGAGGGTCGCGCCAGCGCCGCCACGGTCCTGATCGCGTCGTCGCTCGTCGAGCAGCCGCGCGAGCGCCGCGTCCGGGAGCTGCTGTCCCACGCGATGGACCTCGTCGCCGATGAGCGCGGTCGCAAGGTCGCCACGGTCGTGTCGGCCGTTCCGCTGAGCGCCGCGCAGTCGGAGCGACTCGCTGCGGCGCTCGGCAAGCGCTATGGCGCCGACGTGACGCTCAACACGGTCGTCGACCCCTCGGTCGTCGGCGGTGTGCGCGTGCAGATCGCAGACGATGTCATCGACGCGAGCGTCTCGGCACGCCTCGCGGACCTCCGCCAGCGTCTCGCCGGCTAACACAGATTTCCCGCCCCCGCGCGCGGAGGCTTCGGGGCCCGACTTACGGACGGCCCCACTTAACGAAGGAAGACAATGGCAGAAATCACTATCAGCCCCGACGTCATCCGTGACGCGCTGAAGGACTTCGTCGCCGCGTACGAGCCCACCGGGGCGGCGGCGACCGAGGTCGGCACCGTCGTCGACGCCGGCGACGGCATCGCCCACGTCGAGGGACTGCCCGGCGTCATGGCGAACGAACTGGTGACCTTCGAGGACGGCACCAGCGGCCTCGCCCTCAACCTCGACGAGCACTCCATCGGTGTGGTCGTCCTCGGCGAGTTCTCCGGCGTCCAGGCCGGGCAGCCCGTCACGCGCACCGGCGAGGTCCTGTCCGTGCCCGTGGGCGACGGCTACCTGGGTCGCGTCGTCGACCCGCTCGGCAACCCGATCGACGGACTCGGCGCCGTCGCCAACGAGGGTCGTCGCGCACTCGAGCTGCAGGCGCCCGGCGTCATGCAGCGCAAGAGCGTCCACGAGCCCATGCAGACCGGCATCAAGGCGATCGACGCCATGATCCCGATCGGCCGCGGTCAGCGCCAGCTCATCATCGGCGACCGCCAGACCGGCAAGACGGCGATCGCGATCGACACGATCATCAACCAGCGCGCCAACTGGGAGTCGGGCGACACCAACAAGCAGGTCCGCTGCATCTACGTCGCCATCGGCCAGAAGGGCTCGACGATCGCATCCGTCAAGGGTGCCCTCGAAGATGCCGGCGCCATGGAGTACACGACGATCGTCGCGGCTCCGGCTTCGGACCCCGCCGGCTTCAAGTACCTCGCTCCGTACACGGGGTCGGCGATCGGCCAGCACTGGATGTACCAGGGCAAGCACGTCCTGATCATCTTCGATGACCTCTCCAAGCAGGCCGAGGCCTACCGCGCCGTGTCGCTGCTGCTGCGCCGCCCGCCGGGCCGCGAGGCGTACCCCGGTGACGTCTTCTACCTGCACTCCCGTCTGCTGGAGCGCTGCGCGAAGCTGTCCGACGAGCTCGGCGCCGGTTCGATGACGGGTCTTCCGATCATCGAGACCAAGGCCAACGACGTCTCGGCGTACATCCCGACCAACGTCATCTCGATCACGGACGGCCAGATCTTCCTGCAGTCCGACCTGTTCAACGCCAACCAGCGTCCCGCTGTCGACGTGGGCATCTCGGTGTCGCGCGTCGGTGGCGATGCGCAGGTGAAGTCGATCAAGAAGGTCTCCGGCACGCTCAAGCTCGAGCTCGCCCAGTACCGCTCGCTCGAGGCGTTCGCGATGTTCGCGAGCGACCTGGACGCGGCCTCCCGTCGCCAGCTGGCTCGCGGGGCGCGCCTGACCGAGCTGCTCAAGCAGCCGCAGTACTCGCCGTACCCCGTCGAGGAGCAGGTCGTCTCGGTCTGGGCCGGAACGAAGGGCAAGCTCGACACGATCGCTGTCGAGGACGTCCTGCGCTTCGAGCGCGAGCTGCTGGACTACCTGCGCCGCAGCACGACGATCCTCACCACGCTGCGCGACACCAACGTGCTCGACGACGACACCGCCGCCGAGCTCGAGAAGGTCACGGACGCGTTCGTCCTCGAGTTCCAGTCGGGCAAGGGTGGTCAGGCGATCAACAAGCCGGGCCACGAGGAGCACGAGGCGGCCGCCGCTTCCGATGTCAGCCAGGAGAAGATCGTCAAGGGTCGCCGCTAACGGCACCCCCGGACAGCAACCATGGGCGCACAACTGAGGGTCTACAAGCAGAAGATCGCTTCTGCTCAGACGACCAAGAAGATCACGAAGGCGATGGAGCTCATCGCAGCTTCGCGCATCCAGAAGGCGATGGCGCGGGTGCGCGCCTCGGCGCCGTTCGCGCGCGCCGTGACGCGCGCCGTCTCGGCGGTCGCGACGCACTCCAACGTCGACCACCCGCTCACCACCGAGCGTGAGGTCATCCGGCGGTCCGCCGTCGTGATCTTCGCGTCCGACCGTGGCCTCGCGGGCGCCTTCAACTCGCAGATCCTCCGCGAGGGCCTGCAGCTGGCCGAGCTCCTGCGCTCGCAGGGCAAGGAGCCGGTGTACTACCTCGTGGGCCGCAAGGCCGTCGGGTATTTCCAGTTCCGTCGCATGGCGAGCGCTGCCGAGTGGACGGGCGACACCGATACGCCGCACTTCCACACCGCGGAGGAGATCTCCGGCGTGCTGCTGGATGCCTACGACCGCGGCGGCGACCAGGGCGGCGTGGACGAGATCAACCTCGTGTACAACCGCTTCGTGAGCATGATGACGCAGTCTCCCGAGACTGTCCGTCTGCTGCCTCTCGAGGTCGTGGAAGCGGATGCCTCGAGCACGCAGGTGTACCCGCTGTACGAGTTCGAGCCCGAAGCGGGCGTCGTGCTGGACGCGCTCCTGCCGGTGTACATCCAGAGTCGCGTCTTCAATGCGCTCCTGCAGTCGTCGGCCGCGAAGCACGCCGCGACGCAGAAGGCGATGAAGAGCGCGAGCGACAACGCCGACAACCTCATCACCGACTACACGCGCCTGCGCAACAACGCGCGCCAGGCCGAGATCACGCAGCAGATCGCCGAGATCGTCGGCGGCGCCGACGCTCTGGCGTCGGGCAAGTAGACATACGAAAGAGAATGAAGCCATGAGCCTCACCGCTGAGAAGACGGAAGCCCCTGCCGTCGGGCGCGTCGCCCGCGTCACGGGTCCTGTCGTCGACATCGAGTTCCCGCACGACTCGATCCCCGACATCTACAACGCCCTCAAGACGACCGTCACCGTCGAAGGCGTCACCACCGAGTTCACGCTCGAGGTCGCACAGCACCTCGGCGACGACCTCGTCCGCGCCATCGCGCTCAAGCCGACCGACGGCGTCGTCCGCGGTCAGGAGGTGCGCGACACGGGAGGCCCCATCACGGTCCCCGTCGGCGACGTCACCAAGGGTCGCGTCTTCAACGTGACCGGTGACATCCTCAATGCCGAGCCGGGCGAGAAGATCGAGATCACTGAGCGCTGGGGCATCCACCGCCAGGCGCCGAGCTTCGACCAGCTCGAGTCGAAGACCCAGATGTTCGAGACGGGCATCAAGGTCATCGACCTGCTCACCCCGTACGTGCAGGGCGGAAAGATCGGCCTGTTCGGCGGTGCCGGCGTCGGCAAGACCGTCCTCATCCAGGAGATGATCCAGCGCGTCGCGCAGGACCACGGCGGTGTGTCGGTGTTCGCCGGTGTCGGCGAGCGCACCCGTGAGGGCAACGACCTCATCCACGAGATGGAAGAGGCGGGAGTCTTCGACAAGACCGCCCTCGTGTTCGGCCAGATGGACGAGCCGCCGGGGACGCGCCTGCGCGTCGCACTGTCGGCGCTGACGATGGCGGAGTACTTCCGCGACGTCCAGAAGCAGGACGTGCTGCTGTTCATCGACAACATCTTCCGCTTCACGCAGGCCGGCTCCGAGGTCTCGACGCTGCTCGGCCGCATGCCGTCCGCCGTGGGCTACCAGCCGAACCTCGCGGACGAGATGGGTGTCCTGCAGGAGCGCATCACCTCGACGCGCGGTCACTCGATCACGTCGCTCCAGGCGATCTACGTCCCCGCCGACGACTACACCGACCCGGCCCCGGCGACGACCTTCGCGCACCTCGACGCGACGACCGAGCTGAGCCGCGAGATCGCGTCGAAGGGTCTCTACCCCGCCGTCGACCCGCTCTCGTCCACGAGCCGCATCCTCGACCCCCGCTACATCGGCGCCGACCACTACCGCGTGGCCACCGCCGTGAAGCAGATCCTGCAGAAGAACAAGGAGCTCCAGGAGATCATCGCGATCCTCGGTGTCGACGAGCTCTCTGAGGAGGACAAGGTCGTCGTCGCCCGCGCGCGACGCATCCAGCAGTTCCTGTCGCAGAACACCTACATGGCGAAGAAGTTCACCGGCGTCGAGGGTTCCACGGTCCCGATCAAGGAGACCATCGAGTCGTTCGACGCCATCGTCAAGGGCGACTTCGACCACGTCGCCGAGCAGGCGTTCTTCAACGTCGGCGGCATCGGCGACGTCGAGGAGAAGTGGGCGCAGATCCAGAAGGAGAACGGCTGACATGCCGCTCAAGGTGAGCCTCGTCTCGGCTGAGTCCGAGATCTGGTCGGGAGAGGCGTCGCTCGTCGTCGCCAAGACCGTCCTGGGTGAGATCGGCTTCATGCCCGGTCACGAGCCGGTCCTCGCCGTGCTCGCCGAGGGCCAGGTGCGGATCACCCAGGCCGACGGCTCGAAGATCATCGCCAACGCGCAGGACGGGTTCCTGTCGATGGACGGCGACGAGGTCTCGATCGTCGCGGGAAACGCCGCCCTCATCGCCTGATCACACTCCGCTGTCGCGCCGTCCGGATCCGTCCGGGCGGCGCGTCGCATTTCCGTGTTTCGATACGCGCGCTTCGCGGGCTACTCAACAACCGCCGGGACTTGATGCTGATTCTTCTACCGCCGTCTGTGTTCCGGCACGCCCGCCTCGTGGGCCGCTCAGCAATCGCCGCAACTCGATGCTGATCCTCCTTCCGCCGTCCGAGACGAAGCGCAGCGGTGGGTCGCGGCGTGCGCTGGACCTCGACGCCCTCGTCTTCCCGAGGCTGCGCGAGCAGCGTGCGCAGGTTCTCGCGAGCGCTCGAAGAGCTGTCGACGGATGCCGACGACCGCCGCCCGCGTGCTCAAGCTCGGCGCGACCCAGCTCGGCGACATCGACGACAACGCCCGCGTGACGACGGCGCCTGTCATGCCGGCCGTGGACCGCTACACCGGCGTCCTCTACGACGCCCTGGATGCGGCATCCCTCGATTCGACCGCCCGTTCGTGGCTCGGGCAGGCACGTCCTCATCCACTCGGCGCCCGCTCGGACCGGTGGGCGCCCTCGATCGCATTCCGACGTACCGGCTCGGCGCGGCGACGTCGCTGCCCGGCGTGCCGCCGCTCCGTCGCCTGTGGGCCTCAGCGGTGTCGGCGGCGATCGACGCCTCGGCGCCGCGTTTCGTCCTGGATCTGCGGTCGGAGGCCTACGTCGGGCTCGGGCCGGTACCGGCATCCGTCCCCTCCGCGTATGTGCGCGTCGTCTCGGAGAGCCAGGACGGCGCGGTGAGGGCGCTCAATCACTTCAACAAGCACGCGAAGGGCGCGCTGGTGCGACGGCTCGCCGTCGATCGGCCGCGTGTCGCGTCGCGCGCCGGCTTCCTTCGATGGGCGGATGCCGAGGGCCTGCGTGTGCGCGAGAGCCCGGCTGGCGAGATCGAGCTCTTCGCGTGACGCTCGGGCGGTGCGCTGGCGGCGGTCAGCGCTCCGTGTTGTCGGCCGTTCGCTGCGTGTTCTCCGCGATCGCGATGAGTGCCACCACCGCCTCGATGATGAAGCGGAGCACGACGATCGCGAGGAACGTCGCGATCGGGACCAGGATGAGCGTCGAGACGAGCAGCGACACCCCGGCGCCCGAGTTGAAGGAGATCAGGTCGATGCCGACCCAGATGCCCCGCACGAACCACACCAGGAAGCCGATGCCGATGGCGATGAGGCCCACGACGTAGAACGCGCTCGCGAGGCGGCGCGTGATGAACGTGCGGAACGAGATGTCGAAGAGAGCGCTGAGGAACCCGCGCCCTATGTCGGATGCTTCACCGACGACAGTGGGCACGCCCGTGTCATCGGGGTCGCTCGCCGGCGCTGTAGGCGGGACCGGCTGATGTCGTCCGGAGGTGTCGCAGCGAGGCGCGCGGCTGCCTGGTCGGCGGGCTGCTCAGGCAGGGGCGGGGGAGTGGGGGTGGTCTCGCTCATGGTGATCCTTTCGCCGAGGGGCAATCGCCAGGCTAGCGAGCCTCTCATGACGCGGCGAGGCATCACCGCCGAATTGTCCGACTTCGCACCCCGCTCATCGCTAGCATGTGACTCGGCGGGGCTCGTGTCCCGTGGCGTGGTGACACGTGCGCAGAGATTCCGGAAAGGAACGCGATGGACAACTACTACGACGGGGCGGGGTTGGCGATCTTCGGACTCGCTCTTCTTCATCCTGACGATCTTCGCGCTCGCGACCTACGTGCTGGGGTCGTGGTTCCTGATGAAGATCTTCGACAAGGCGGGCGTGCAGGGCCGATGGCGTGCCTGGGTCCCCGTCTACAACCTGACGATCTTCTCGAAGCTCGGCGATCTCAGCCCCTGGCTGGTGCTCTACGGGATCGGGCTCACGTTCGTCCTGGGCTTCATCGGACTCGGCTGGCTCGGATCGATCGCGGTGTTCGTCGTCACACTGCTCGCCGCGTGGCGGGTCGGGCTCAAGCTGCAGAAGGAAGCAGCGTGGCTCATCCTCTACTTCTTCCTCCCCCTCGTGTGGCTCGGCATCCTCGGGTTCGACCGCTCGCGCTGGAACCCCGCCATCCCGCCCGCGCCGTGGGCAGGAAACGGGTTCCTCCGCGACGGCACGACGTGGGCGGGCATCCCCGCGCAGGCAGGGTCGTACCCCGCTGGCCCCCAGGGCTATGGTGCACCTGGCGCCTACCCGCCTCCGGCCCCCGGAGCGCCCCCGGTGGGCTACGCCGCCGCTCCCGCCGCGTACGCAGCCCCCGGCCTACACGCCTCCGCCCGCGGACTACGCCGCGCCGCCGGCCGGTTACAGCCCCCCGCCTGCCCCGCCTGAGGGCTACGCCCCGGCGCCATCCGCCGCATCGGCGCCGGAGCCGCCGTCGGCCCCTCAGGCGCCTGTCGCACCCGAGCCGCCCGCGGCCCCTCAGGCGCCGATCGCGCCGGAGCCGCCCGCTCCTGCCGAACCGCCGGCCTTCCCGGCGCCTCCGGTGGAGCCTCCGCCGCCGGTCACGCCTGAGCCGGCACCCCCGGTGGCGCCCGAGCCGGCGCCTCCGATCACGCCGGAACCGCCGGCGTCGCCGGAGCCCGAGAACCCGCGCACCGTCTGATCCACTTCGTGAGCCCCCGCCGACGGCGGGGGCTCACTTCTGTCATGCGGCGCTTGCCATCGCTGCCGACGCGCGGGATAGCGTGGACCGCATGACTTCCATCCCTGTTCCGCTGCGTCGCGTCGGCGCGTCCGGTCTGCTCGTCTCCGCCGTGGGCCTCGGCTGCAACAACTTCGGCCGGGCGGGCACCAAGACCGAGACGCTCGCGGGTACCCGGGATGTCCTGGATGCCGCGATCGACGCCGGCGTGACGTTCCTCGACACGGCCGACATCTACGGCCGGGAGCCCGGGCTGTCTGAGACGCTCATGGGCGATGCTCTGAAGGGTCGGCGCGACCAGGTCGTTCTCGCGACCAAGTTCGGTCACAGCGATTTCGCGAGCGGTGTTCTCGGCGGTGCGAAGGCCTCTCGCACTCACGTGCGCCGTGCGGTCGAGGCATCCCTCTCCCGTCTTCAGACCGACTGGATCGACCTCTACCAGCTGCACACGCCCGACCCTCAGACGCCCATCGAGGAGACGCTGGACGCACTGACCGATCTCGTGCGCGAGGGCAAGGTCCGCTACATCGGGCATTCGAACTTCACCGGCTGGGAGACGGCCGAAGCGCACTATGTCGCGCGGGACCGCCGCACGGTGCCGTTCGTGTCGGCGCAGCACAACTACAGCCTGCTGGCACGGGGTGCCGAGCGGGAGATCCTCCCGGCAGCCGAGCGCTTCGGGCTGGGATTCTTCCCGTACTTCCCGCTTCAGAACGGGCTGCTGACCGGCAAGTTCACCCGGGATGCCGCTCCCGCCGACAGTCGCATCATGCGTCAGCGGCCGCACCTGTACCAGAATGCGCCGTGGGATGCCCTCGACGCGTACCAGGCGTTCTGCGATGAGCGCGGGATCACGATGCTCGAGGCGACCTTCGGGTGGCTGCTGTCGCACGCGGCGCTGTCGAGCGTCATCGCGGGGGCGACCAGCCCCGAGCAGGTGCACCTGAACGCGGCTGCGGCCACGGCGTGGGTGCCCAGCGTCGCCGACCTGTACGAGATCGACGTGATCTTCCCCGCGCCCGACGGCTCGTAGTCCCGGTTCGCTCACAGCGCACGCTCAGGGTTTGGCTGGTGTCGGCGCTGGGGCGTAGCGTCGAATCTCGCGCACGGACCGCCAGAGCGGGTGACAACGCGCGCGGAAGGACCCTTCGGTGCTGGGCAAACTCCTCGTCAGATATCTGAGTCCCGCGTGGCTCCTCATCGTCGGCGTCGTCGTCTTCCAGTTGGCGCAGTCCATCGCGTCGCTGATGCTCCCGACGCTCAACGCCAACATCATCGACAACGGCGTGGTCACAGGCGACATCGACTACATCCTGCAGACGGGCGTCGTCATGCTCGGGTGTCAGCCTGGTGCAGGTCGTGTGCTCCGTCGTCGCGGTGTACTTCGGCTCGCGCCTCGCGATGGGGATGGGCCGCGATGTGCGCGGCGACCTGTTCCACCGCGTGGTCGCCTTCTCGCAGCGCGAGGTCGGCCAGTTCGGGCCGCCGTCCCTCATCACGCGCAACACCAACGACGTGCAGCAGGTGCAGATGCTGGTGCAGGTCTCGGCGACGCTGATGATCTCGGCGCCGATGCTCGCGATCGGCGGCGTCATCATGGCCGTGCGCCAGGATGCCGGGCTGTCGTGGCTCATGGCCGTCGCGATCCCGATCCTCCTCATCATCGTGGGACTCATCGTGGTGCGGATGGTTCCCGCGTTCACGCAGATGCAGAAGAAGATCGACCGCGTCAACCAGATCATGCGCGAGCAGCTGACCGGCATCCGGGTCATCCGTGCCTTCGTCCGCGAGAGCGAGGAGCGCGACCGCTTCGAGACGGCCAGCGAGGACGTCATGGCGACGGGCCTTCGGGCCGGCAATCTCATGGCGCTCATGTTCCCCGCGGTGATGCTCGTCATGAACGTCTCGAGCGTCGCGGTGATCTGGTTCGGCGCATTCCAGGTGCAGGAGAACGGCGTCGAGATCGGCACGCTCTTCGCATTCCTCAACTACCTCATGCAGATCCTCATGGGGGTCATGATGGCGACCTTCATGTTCGTCATGATCCCGCGCGCGGCGGTCTGCGCGAACCGCATCGGCGAGGTGCTCGACACCGACCCGTCGGTCGCGGCGCCTGCAGACCCCGCCGCCGCCCCTTCAGCCGTCGGCCGGGTCGAGTTCGAGCACGTCGACTTCGCCTACCCCGGAGCAGAGGAGGCGGTGCTCCACGACCTCACCTTCACCGTCGAGCCCGGCACCACGACCGCCATCATCGGTTCGACCGGCTCCGGCAAGACCACACTCGTCGGTCTCGTCGCCCGGCTCTTCGACGTGACGGCGGGAGCCGTGCGCGTCGACGGCGTGGATGTGCGCAGCTATGAGCCCGACCTGCTCTGGAAGCGCATCGGACTCATCCCGCAGCGGGCTTTCCTGTTCTCCGGCACCGTCGCCTCGAACCTGCGCTACGGCGATGACCAGGCCACCGACGAGGAGCTGTGGCGGGCGCTCGAGCTCGCACAGGCCAAGGGCTTCGTCACCTCGATGGAGGGCGGCCTCGAGGCGCCCATCGCGCAGGGCGGCACCAATGTGTCGGGCGGCCAGCGCCAGCGCCTCGCCATCGCGCGGGCACTTGCCAAGCGGCCTGGCGTCTACGTCTTCGACGACTCGTTCTCGGCACTCGATCTGCGAACGGATGCTGCCCTCCGGCACGCGCTCGACACGCACCTGCCCGAGGCGACGCGGATCGTGGTCGCGCAGCGCGTGACGACGATCCAGCACGCCGACCAGATCATCGTCCTCGACCACGGCCGCATGGTCGGCGTCGGCACCCACGACGAGCTCCTCGAGTCGAATGAGACGTACCGCGAGATCGTCGATTCGCAGCTCGCGGCGGAGGCGACGGCATGAGCGGCGCACAGAGCACGGCGGCTCCCCGCCGGATGCCCATGCAGCGCGGCCCCATGGGCCAGGCGGGCCCGGGCGAGAAGGCGCAGAACTTCGGTCCGAGCGCGAAGAGACTGCTCGCCACGCTCCGCACCGACACTCCGCTGCTGATCGTGGTGCTCGTGCTCGGCGTGGTGAGCGTCGCGCTCTCCGTCATGGGCCCGAAGCTCCTCGGCGAGGCGACCAACATCGTGTTCGCCGGCTACGTGTCGCTTCAGACCCCCGAGGGTCTGACGAGGCAGCAGGTCATCGACGGCCTGATCGCCCAGGGCAACTCGCAGCAGGCCGAGATGCTCTCGGCGATGGACTTCGTCCCCGGCGCCGGCATCGACTTCGAGCAGCTGTTCATGATCGTCGCCGTGACGCTTGCCGTCTACGTCTTCGCGAGCCTCTTCGCGTGGCTGCAGGCGCGCATCCTCAACGGAATCGTCCAGCGGGCGATGAACCGCCTCCGCCTCCAGGTCGAGGCGAAGATCCATCGTCTGCCCCTGCGCTACTTCGACCGGGTGCAGCGTGGAGAGCTGCTCAGCCGCGTGACGAATGACGTGGACAACATCGGGCAGACGATGCAGCAGACGCTGTCGCAGGTCGTCATCTCGCTGCTGACCGTCATCGGCGTGCTCGTGATGATGTTCATCATCTCGCCGCTGCTCGCCACGATCGCCCTCGTCACCATCCCGCTGACGATCGTGATCACGGTGATCGTCGCGAAGAGATCGCAGAAGATGTTCATCGCCCAGTGGGCGGCGACCGGAGTCCTGAACGCCCGCGTCGAGGAGACGTTCTCGGGTCACTCGATCGTGAAGGTCTTCGGCCACCAGAAAGAGGCTGAGGCGCAATTCCGCACCGAGAACGAAGAGGTCTACCGGGCGAGCTTCGGGGCGCAGTTCCTGTCGGGCATCATCATGCCCGCCATGATGTTCATCGGGAACCTCGTCTACGTGGCCATCGCGGTCGTCGGCGGGCTGATGGTCGCCAACGGGCAGATGTCGATCGGCGACGTGCAGGCGTTCATCCAGTACTCGCGTCAGTTCACGCAGCCGCTCAGCCAGCTGGGCTCGATGGCGAACCTCCTCCAGTCGGGTGTGGCGAGCGCCGAGCGGGTCTTCGAGCTCCTCGACGAGGACGAGGAGACGCCCGACGATGCCGACGCCGAGACGGCGTCGCCCTCAGCGAGCCACCTGGCCTTCGAGAACGTGTCGTTCCGCTACGCGGAAGACAAGCCGCTCATCGACGACCTCTCACTCGAGGCGAAGCCGGGAAGCACGGTCGCCATCGTCGGACCCACAGGTGCCGGCAAGACCACGCTGGTGAACCTCATCATGCGGTTCTACGACGTCGACAGCGGCCGCATCACCCTGGAGGCTCCCGGGATCGACGGGGCACCCATCGACACCCGCCGCATGACCCGAGACGATCTGCGCTCGCGCACGGGGATGGTGCTGCAGGACACCTGGCTGTTCTCCGGCACCATCCGGGAGAACATCGCCTACGGGCGGCCCGACGCCACCGAGGGCGACATCATCGAGGCGGCGACGGCGGCCTACGTGGACCGCTTCGTGCACGCCCTGCCGGACGGGTACGACACTCCGCTCGACGATGACGCCACGAACCTCAGCGTGGGCGAGCGGCAGCTCATCACGATCGCGCGCGCCTTCCTCGCCGATCCGCGCATCCTCATCCTCGACGAGGCGACGTCGTCGGTCGACACCCGCACCGAGCTGCTCATCCAGCGCGCGATGTCACGCCTGCGTGCCGACCGCACGGCCTTCGTCATCGCGCACCGCCTCTCGACGATCCGGGATGCCGACCTCATCCTCGTGATGGAGAGCGGCGCGATCGTCGAGCAGGGCTCCCACGACGAGCTCCTGCGCGCGCGGGGCGCGTACTGGCGCCTGTACAACGCCCAGTTCGAGGCCGCGATCGATGACGAGAGCGACGAGGCGCCGTCCTTCGCCGCAGCCGGCGCGACCATGCCGGCGGACGGCGGAGCGCGTGCCGCGGTGATCGAGGCCCTGCTCGAAGCCGAGGAGTGAGCGTCTACTAGGATGTGAGCACGTCTGCGGTCCAATCGGACCGCTTCACCCAGGGAGGATAGGGGCGTGCCCGAAGTATCCACCCAGCATCGTTCGGTGCCTTTCGGCGAGGGCGACCGTGCAGGCACCATCGAGCTTTCATGGGCCGCGGTCACCGATACCGGGCGCCGGCGCGAGATCAATCAGGACGCCGTGCTGACGGCCTATCCGCTGTTCGTGGTCGCCGACGGCATGGGCGGCCACCTCGGCGGAGAGATCGCGAGCTCCAGCACCGTCGACCGGCTCCGCGGAGTCGTCGATGCGGGCCGGGTGACGGCGAAGTCCATCGAGAAGGGCCTCGTTCGCGCCGTCAAAGACATCGCTTCGCATCCCGAGACGACCGACGACGGCACGGGCACCACGCTGACGGGCGTCTTCCTCGATGATTCCGACGACCAGCTGCAATGGGTGACCCTCAACATCGGCGACTCGCGGGTGTACCTGCTTCGTGACGGGACTCTGGTTCAGATCACAACCGATCACTCCGTCGTGCAGGAGCTCGTCGCGGCAGGCCGCTTGAGCCCCGAAGAGGCCGAGAACCATCCCTACGGCAACGTCATCACGCGCGCGGTGGGCCCGAGCGAGGGTGCACGGCCCGACTACGTCCGTCTCGACATCGTCAACGGCGACCGCTTCGTGATCTGCTCGGACGGGCTCACCAAGGAGCTCACCGACTACGGCATCCAGCACTTCCTCGACCAGCACGCGGATCCCGCCGAGGCCGTGACGGCGATGCTCGACGCCGCGCTCGAGAACGGCGGCCGCGACAACATCACGATCATCGTCCTCGACGTCGCCGTGCAGACCGGGTCCTCCACAGCAGCGAGCTGACACAGCTTCTCCCCGCTCATCGACCCCTGGGTCGGCCGGGCACGCTGGCGGCGGTTCGCTGGGATCGTGTCATTCTCTGCTTCTCTGCGCCACGATCCGCTCGAGTTCTCCGACGAGCCGCTGACGCTTCCTCCCGAAGCGCCGACTCCGCTGCGCGCGCCCCTTCCGATCCTCGCCATGGTCGTGCCCCTGGTCGGCGCTGTGATGCTGTGGCTCGTGACGGGGTCGGTGCTCTCCCTGTGGCTCGCTCTCCTCGGTCCGCTCATCGCAGGGGCGACGTTCCTCGACGGCAGACGCGCGGGTCGCAAGGAGCGACGGCGGGGGGAGAGGCTCCGGGATGCCGCGCTCGCCCGCGTCGAGGACGACATCTCAGCCCGGCACGAGCGCGAGCGAGCGCGACGACGGGCGCAGCATCCGGACGTCGCAGGCTTCCTGATGGACATGGGCGAGATCTGGCGTGCCGTGCCGGCGCGCGGCGAGGGGCTCGTGGCGGGGACGGGGGACGCGCCCACCGGTCTGCAGCTCTCGGGCGGCGGCTCGGACGAACGGAGCGCTGCGCTGCGTCGGCAGGCCCGGATAGTGAAGGACGCACCCGTCATCCTCCCCGCGTCAGGCGCGATCGCGGTCGTCGCGACGCCTGTGCTGGCGGCGGCCGTTGCGCGCGCACTCGTCCTGCAGGCGTGTCTCGCCCAGCCTCCGGGAGAGCTGAGGGTCGTCGGCCCCCTCGCGCCGGAGGACAGCTGGGTCGAGCGCCTGCCGCACCGAGCCGCGACCACCGGCACCGCCCTGGCCCTTGTCGCGCAGGGGGCGCCGATACCGCCGGACGCCGAACTCGCCATCGTGCGGGTGGACCCGTCGGCCCGCGTTCCTCCCGCGTGCGCCGGTGTGCTGAGTGTCAGCTCACCGGCCGAGGCCCGACTGGACGCCGGCGGCGAGGCCCGCCACATCGCGGTGGAGGCCGTCTCGCTCGCGCAGGCCGAGCACATCGCGGCGCAGCTGGCGGCGCTCGCAGGGGAACTGCCACGCGTCGAGGCCGCGGCCCCGGTGGCGCTCGGCTCGCTCCTCCCCGGGATCGCCCTCGCCGGGCTCGGTGCCGTCATCGGGCTCGAGGAGACCGGAGAGGCCGTCGTGGATCTCGTCGCGGACGGGCCGCACGCCGTGGTCGCCGGAATGACGGGAAGCGGAAAGAGCGAGCTTCTGGTGACATGGGTGCTGGCGCTGTGCGCCTCCCGCTCGCCGCGCGAGGTGAGCTTCCTCCTTGCGGACTTCAAGGGCGGCACCGCCTTCGACGCGCTCGCCGACCTGCCGCACGTCACGGGAGTCATCACCGATCTCGACGGAGCGGGCGCGCGACGAGCGATCGAGAGCCTCCGCGCCGAAGTGAGATGGCGCGAGGGCGAGCTGGCGCGCTGCGGCGCACGCGACATCCTCGATCCTCGTGTCGAGCTTCCGCGGCTCGTGGTCGTGGTCGATGAATTCGCCGCGCTGCTCGGCGATCATCCCGAACTGCATGCCGTCTTCACGGACATCGCGGCGCGAGGACGCGCGCTCGGGATGCACCTGGTGCTCGGCACGCAGCGGGTGGCCGGAGTGGTGCGCGACGCCCTCCTGGCGAACTGCCCGCTGCGCGTGAGCCTCCGGGTCGCCGATGCCGCCGACAGCCGCGCGGTCATCGGAACGGATGATGCCGCGCGACTGGCAGGCGGGATCGCCGATCGCGGCGTGGCGCTCATCCGGCGAGCCGGCGACCCGAGCCCGCGACGCCTACGCGTCGCGCTGTCCTCTCCGGCCGACATCACGCGGATCATCGAGGGTTCCGACGGCCACCGCCCGCGCAGGCCGTGGCTTCCCGATCTTCCGAGCCGGATCGAACTGCACGAGCTTTCTCGGGAGGGCCTGCGGCCGGGTGACCTCGTGCTGGGCCTCGCCGACGAGCCGGACCGCCAGCGCCAGGTGCCGGTCGTCGTGCACCCCGACGACCGCGGGGTGCTCGTCGTCGGAGCGTCAGGCACGGGCAAGTCGACGGCTCTGCGCACTCTCGCGGCGCAGTCAGGCGCTGCGTTCGTCGTCCCTTCTGATCCCGAGGCGGCATGGGATGCCGTCACCCAGCTCGCCGACGCGCCTCCGGCCGCGCGGCTCGATCATCCTGATCGACGATCTGGACGCCCTTTCCGGCGCGCTTCCCCCACGAATACGCGGCGGAGCTCGGCGAGCGCTTGGAGCGATTCGTCCGCGGCGCGGGCGACCAGGGCGTGCTGGTGGTCGCGGCGGCCCAGCGACTCACCGGCTCGGCGTCCCGCATCGCCGAACTCCTGCCCCGCCGGGTTCTGCTGCCCGCATCGACGCGCGCCGAGTACCTGGCCGTCGGAGGGGAAGGGGCGCACTACGCCGGCGACCAGCCCGCGGGCCGGGCCCGCCTCGACGGTCGCGCCGTCCAGGTCGCGGTGACCCCGCATATGGCACCCCGCGCCGTTGACCGAGCCGCCGCCGTGGTTCCCCGTCGAGGCCGTGACCGGCTTCGTCGCCCGGAGGTCGCCCGCCTCGCGCGCCGCGCTCGCCGAGTGGGAGGGGAGAGGCATCCGGGTCGTGCCCGTGGCCGATGCCGCGATCGAGGGCGGCGCCGGTACGACGGTGTTCGTCGGCGACGCCGACGACTGGCAGCGCCAGTGGCAGCTGCTGACGAGAGTCCGCAACGAGCACACCCTGGTGGTGGACGCCTCGCTGGCCGCCGACTTCCGTGCGCTGAGTGCCGATCGGGCGCTTCCGCCGTACTGCGCGCCCGGGCGGGCGCGGGCATGGCTGTGCCGCGACGCCAATCCCGCCGAGCGCATCGCCCTTCCCGGTGGAGGAGGAGGGCCGGCCTCTTGACCGGATGTGTTCCGCGACATAGCTTCGGCATCGTGTCTACCACCCCTATCGACCTCAACCGGCCCGACGGAAAAGGTCTGAAGGCGGGATCGCTGGGCCTGTGGGGCTCGACCGTCATCGGACTCGCCTCGACTGCGCCCGTCTACTCGCTCGTCGCCACGCTCGGCTTCGTGGTCCTCGCCGTCGGCGCGCAGGCTCCGATCGCGTTCGTGCTCGCCTTCATCCCGATGCTCTTCATCGCCTTCGCGTACCGGGAGCTCAACAATGCCGTGCCCGACTGCGGCACCACCTTCACGTGGGGCACGAAGGCGTTCGGCCCGTGGGTGGGATGGATGGGCGGTTGGGGTGTGGCCGTCGCGGGCATGGTCGTGCTCGCGAACCTCGCCCAGATCGCCGGCATCTACTTCTGGGCGCTGATCGACGGCATCGTCCGGACCCCCGACGATGCGCTGCTCGCCGAGAACGTCCCCCTCGTCACCTTCACGGGTGTGGTCTTCATCGCGGCGATGACGTGGGTGAGCTGGCGCGGTGTCGAGATCGGCGAGAAGATCCAGAACGTCCTGCTCGCCATCCAGTACGCGGCGCTCGCCATCTTCGTCGTCGCAGCCCTCTGGCAGTTCTTCGCGGGCACAGCCCCGAACCCCACGCCGTTCGACTGGTCATGGTTCAACCCCTTCGCCTTCACCGACTGGAGCGCGTTCATCGAGGCGGTCCTCCTGGCGCTGTTCATCTACTGGGGATGGGACACCTGCCTCGCCCTCAACGAGGAGACGAAGGACCCCAAGCGGATCCCCGGCCGCGCGGCACTGCTGACGACCGTGATCCTGCTCGTCACGTATGTCGGCGTGACCGTCGCCGCGATGATGTATGCCGGACTCGGCACAGAGGGCACGGGCCTCGGCAACGAGGCGAATGCCGACGACTTCTTCCTCGCCATCAAGGACGGGCTGCTGGGACCGGTCGGCTGGGTGCTGGTGGTCGCCGTGATGATCTCGGCGATCTCCTCGACGCAGACCACGATCCTTCCCACGGCACGCGGGACGCTCGCGATGGCGGCCTACAAGGCGCTGCCGCGCAAGTTCGCCGACGTGCACCCCCGCTACCGCACGCCGTCGTTCTCCACGGTCGTCATGGGCGTCGTGGCATCCGTCTACTACGTCGGCATGACGCTGATCAGCGACAACATCCTGCAGGACTCGATCCTCTCGCTCGGCCTTGCGATCGCGTTCTACTACGGCGTCACCGGCTTCGCGTGCGTCTGGTATTTCCGCAGAGAGCTGTTCACCTCGACCTACAACTTCTTCTACAAGTTCCTCTTCCCTCTGCTCGGCTCTCTCATGCTGACGTACGCCTTCGTGCAGTCGGCCATCGACATGTACGACGTCGACTACGGCTACACGGTGCTGCTCGGGATCGGCGGGACCTTCGTGCTCGGGGTCGGCTCGCTGGCCTTCGGCGTGCTCCTCATGGTGCTGTGGTTCTTCTTCCCGCGGGCCAAGCCCTTCTTCCGCGGCGAGAGCCTCAACGAGCAGACCGAGGTGCTCGTGCCCGAGGACACCGCGGACTTCGCACGCTCCATCGACGGCGGCCTCGTCTGAGGCCGCACGCCGTCCCCATCCATCAGCCCTACCAGGAGTTCACCCATGCGCATCCTCATCGTCGGGGCCGGGGGCGTCGGCTCGGCAGCGGCGCGCATCGCCGTCCGCCGCAGCTTCTTCGAGTCGCTCGTCATCGCGGATTACGACCCCGCCCGGCCCGCGGCCCTGATCGCCGAGCTGGAGGATGGGCGACTCGCGGCCGCGCAGGTCGACGCGTCGAGCGCCGACTCGGTGGCGGCTCTCATCCGCGAGCACGGTGTCACCCATGTCCTCAATGCGGTCGATCCGCGATTCGTCATGCCCATCTTCGACGGATGCTTCGCCGCAGGCGCGACCTACCTCGACATGGCGATGAGCCTGTCGCACCAGCATCCCGAACGACCGCACGAGCTGACCGGCGTGAAGCTCGGGGATGAGCAGTTCGCCAAGGAGCAGGAGTGGAAGGATGCCGGCCGCCTCGCCCTGGTGGGGGTCGGCGTCGAGCCCGGGCTGTCGGACGTCTTCGCGCGCTACGCCGAGGACGAGCTGTTCAGCGAGATCGACGAGCTGGGAGTGCGCGACGGTGCGAACCTCGTCGTGGACGGCTACGACTTCGCCCCCTCGTTCTCCATCTGGACGACGATCGAGGAGTGCCTCAACCCTCCGGTGATCTATGAGGAGGGCCGCGGCTGGTACACGACGCCGCCCTTCAGCGAGCCCGAGGTCTTCGATTTTCCCGAGGGCATCGGACCGGTCGAGTGCGTCAATGTGGAGCATGAGGAGGTCCTCCTCATGCCGCGCTGGACGAAAGCGAAGCGCGTCACGTTCAAGTACGGTCTCGGCGACGAGTTCATCGAGGTCTTGAAGGTGCTCAACAAGCTGGGCCTGGACCGCACCGACCCGCTGTCGGTCAAGGGCGTGCAGGTCTCTCCGCGCGACGTCGTGGCCGCCGCCCTTCCCGATCCGGCGACGCTCGGCGACAGGATGACCGGCAAGACGTGCGCCGGCGTGTGGGTGACGGGCAAGGGGAAGGACGGTCAGCCGCGCTCGACCTACCTGTACCACGTCGCCGACAACGAGCAGACGATGAAGGAGTACAACTCCCAGGCGGTGGTGTGGCAGACGGCCTTGAACCCCGTCATCGCCCTCGAACTGCTCGCGAACGGCACCTGGTCGGGCACCGGGATCCTCGGCCCCGAGGCGTTCGACGCCAAGCCCTTCCTCGAGCTGCTGGCGGCTCCCGCTCCCGCCGGCTACGGAAGCCCGTGGGGCATCGAGGAGAAGCCGATCGACTGATCACGGCACCGTCCGGGGAGCGGCGGTGCGTGCGGTCGAGCGGCCGTCGCACCGGGCGGCGCCCGAAGCGACGGGTCAGGCGATCGCTGCGGCCAGCGGAGCGAGCTCCAGCCCGTGGGCGGTCGCGACTCCCGGATTCACGATCAGTTCCGGCCACGGTGTTGAGGCCGGCGGCGAGTGCGGCGTCGGCGCGCAGCGCCTGCTTCCATCCCGACCGCGCGATCTGCCGGATGTAGGGGAGCGTCGCGTTCGTGAGCGCCGAGGTCGACGTGTTGGGGACCGCGCCCGGCATGTTGGCGACGCAGTAGAAGATGCTCCCGTGGACGGGGAAGGTCGGGATCGGCGTGGGTCGTCGGGCGGGTGTCCTCGAAGCATCCGCCCTGGTCGACGGCGATGTCCACGAGCACGCTCCCCGGGCGCATGCGACGCACCATGTCGTTCGTCACGAGCTTCGGCGCCTTCGCCCCCGGGATGAGCACCGAGCCGATGACGAGATCCGAGTCGACGACGGCGCGATCGAGGTCGAGAGGATTGGATGCCGCGGTCTTGACCCGTCCCTGGAAGTGGTCGTCGAGGTACCGCAGCCGCTGCACGTTCGTGTCGAACACCGTGACGTCGGCGCCGAGGCCGACGGCGATCACGGCCGCGTTCGCGCCGGCGACACCGCCGCCGATGACGGTCACCCGCGCCGGACGCGTGCCGGGCACTCCCGACATGAGAAGGCCCAGGCCGCCGGAGGAGCGCATGAGCGTCGCAGCGCCGACGGTGGGCGCCAGGCGCCCGGCGACCTCGCTCATCGGGGCGAGGAGCGGCAGCCCGCCGCTCGCGAGCTGCACCGTCTCGTAGGCGATCGCGGTGACGCCGTCGGCGACGAGCCGGTCGGTCAGCGGGCGATCGGCGGCGAGGTGGAGGTAGGTGAACAGCACCAGGTCGTCCCGGAAGAAGCCGTACTCGCTCGCGATCGGCTCCTTGACCTTGAGGAGCAGCTCGGCGCGCGACCAGACCTCGGCGGCGTCATCGAGCAGGGTCGCACCCGCCGCGTCGTACTCGGCATCCGGCATGGAGGATCCCTCGCCGGCGCCGCGCTGCACGAACACCTCGTGTCCTGCCGCCACCAGATCGTGCACACCCGAAGGGGTGAGCGCCACGCGGTACTCGTTGTTCTTGACTTCGCTCGGTACGGAGATCCTCATCGATCGTTCCTTTCCGCTCCTCGTGGGAGCCCGCTAGATGGTGGGGCGGATGGCCCCGACCGCTGTGCCGCCGCCGGAGACCGACAGTGGAAGCCTCGTCAGCGTCTCGGCGACGTCGGTCGCCGCTGAGGGCGCCGGCACGCTCGAGCAGACGGAGCGCGACGGCGGTGGCGGCGCGGCCGCTCCCGTCGAGGATCTTCAGCGCCACGGTGGTGCCGTTCGGCGCGACCATGACCATGACGCCTTCGGCCCCGGTCTTGGCGAAGACGCCGAGCCGCTCGATGACGATCGTGTCGGGACGGCCGGGTCCGTCGATCGCCCACGGGTTCTCGCGCACGGCCCGCACGAGCGCGCCGGCGTTGCGGTGCAGCGCGAACGGCGAGGTCGGCGAGGCCGTCCCCACGCGGTGGATCGCCTTGGCGAGCGCCGACGAGGCTCGTCGTGTAGACCGGTGCACCGCATCCGTCGATCGCCGTCGCTGCCGCCTTGTGGCCGACGAGGCGCTCGATGACGTCGCGGATATGGACCTGCACAGGATGCTCGGGCGCGAGGTAGCCGTTCGGGTCCCAGCCGTTCACCGTGCAGGCCAGCAGCATCGCGGCGTGCTTTCCCGAGCAGTTCATGCGGATGCGCCGCCGGCTCGGAGTGGTCGCGGACGAGCTCGTCGCGCGTCGCCTGATCGGTCGGCCACGCGGCGGGGCACGCGAGGGCGTCTCGCCGAGGCGAGCGGCATCGAGGATGTCTCGGACCACCGCGACATGGCGATCGGTGCCGGAGTGGCTCGCCGTCGCAAGGGCGAGCCGCTCGCCCTCGAGGGGAGCGCCGGCGGTCAGGCAGGCGAGGGCCTGCAGCGGCTTGAGGCTCGACCGGGGAAGGATCGGGGAGGTCGCATCTCCGAGCTGCTCGACGACGATGCCGTCGGGCGACAGGACGATCGCCGAGCCCGTGTGCCGGGATTCGACGAATCCGCTCCGTTCGACGACGGCCAGCTCGACAGCGTCGGCGGCGGCGAAGGTCTGCGGCACCACGCCAGCCTACCGCCGACCCCCGCGGCGATGACGCGTGCGAGACTGGGGCGATGCTCGGCGAACACCGCTACCGTCTGCAGGCCACCTGGGCGGGCAACCGCGGCACGGGCACGAGCGGCTACCGCGATTACGACCGCTCCGTCACGATCGAGATCGACGGCAAGCCGACCCTGCACGCCTCGAGCGACAAGCCGTTCCGGGGGGACCCGGCGAAGTGGAATCCGGAGGATCTGCTCCTCGCGTCGCTCAGCGAGTGCCACCTGCTGTCGTACCTGCACGCGTGCGTGCAGGCGGGCGTCGTCGTCGTCGACTATCGGGACGAGGCATCCGGAATCATGGTCGAGGACGGCCGCGGAGGCGGGCGATTCACCGAGGTCGTGCTCCGGCCGCACGTGACGGTCGCCGATGCGTCGATGACGGATGCCGCGACCGCCGCCCACGCGCAGGCTCACGAGTGGTGCTTCATCGCCAGCTCGGTGAACTTCCCCGTGCGGCACGAGCCGACGATCGAGGTCCTCGCGGGCGAGCCCGGCCTGACGGCGCGTCAGGGGACGCGGGCGCCGGTCGGAGAGTCAGCGTCGCTCGTGCGGCAGGACCTGCTTGATGCGGTCGATGCCGTGCGCGGGCGATTCGTTGTAGGCGTTCGCGAGCTCCTGCCCGGAGAGGGCGTGGATCGCGGCCATGATGTCGTCGGTCGCAAGGCGCCGCGCGCGGCCCGACTCGGCGGGACCGTGGTGCGCGAGGTCGAGCGGCTCGCCGAAGCGGACGGTGACGCGCTCCTTCATCGACGGCATCTTCGCGCCGACGGGCATGACCCGATCGGTGCCGATGAGCCCGACCGGGACGACCGGCGCACCGGTCTGCAGTGCGAGGAAGGCGACGCCCGTGCGGCCCTTGTAGAGGCGGCCGTCCAGTGAGCGCGTGCCCTCGGGGTAGAGCGCGACGGCGTTGCCGTCCTCGAGCAGGCGGCGCTGCTGGTCGAGCGCGTTGAGCGCGGCCTGACCGGCGCCCCGCTGGACGGGCACGGCGCCGATCGCGGTGAAGAACTCGCGCGACACCCACCCCGAGAAGCCCTTGCCGTCGAAGTACGAGGCCTTCGCGAGGAAGTGAACGGGTCGCGGGGACGCGATCGGGATGGCGATCGAGTCGAGGAACGACAGGTGGTTGCTCGCGAAGATGACGGCGCCGGACTTGGGCACGTTGTGCTGGCCGTCGACCTGCGGGCGGTACATGAGGCGACCGAGGGGCGTGAGGATGAATCGGCCGACGGCGTAGGTGAGGCCCATGCGGCCTGCAGCCGGCTCCTCGTCGGGAGTCGAGAGGGCAGGGGTATCCGCGGAAGTCACCCGTCGAGGGTACTCCGGGTTCCATTCCGGTCACGGCATGGCGGGTTCTCAGCATCGGCGGAGAAAGTATGGGCGAGGATGGAGGTTCCGCCCTTCGATGAACGAGGTTCTGCCGTGCGCACTCGCCCGATCGCTCTCCTGTCCGCAGCCGCCGTCCTCTCGGTCGCTGCTGCTCGCCGGCTGCACGCCGTCGACGACCGACGACTCCGAGCCGAGCCCCACAGCGTCGGCGGCGGCCGACCTCTGCGGTGCGAAGGTCGCGTCGGGTGCGGCATCCGACGCCGTCACCGCCGAGGGCGAGGTGGGCGCGGAGCCGACCGCGACCTTCACCGCACCGCTCGAGGTCACCGAGCCGCAGTCGACGGTGATCGAGGAGGGCTCCGGCGACGAGGCGGAGTCCGGAGACCTGATTCAGATCGGGCTCTCGGCCTATCGACGCCACCTCCGGCGAGAAGGTCGCGGCGCAGGGCTACAACGACGATCTGCTCCCGCAGCAGATCTCGCCCGACAGCGGCGTCGGCCAGCTGCTCGGCTGCCCGAAGCCCGGTTCGCGCTACGCCGTGGCGGTGCCCGCGGCGACCGACGGCAGCAGCCCCGCCCTCGTGTACCTCATCGACGTGTTCGGAACGGCGCCGACCGCGGCGTGGGGCGAGCCGCAGGAGCCGGTCGACGGGATGCCGACGGTCGAGCTCGATGACGACGGACTCGCCGACCGTGACGCTGCCCGAGGGCGACATCCCGACCGAGTTCTCGAAGGCGACCCTGAAGAAGGGCGACGGAGCCGTCGTCGAGGCCGGCGATCAGGTGCTCGTGCAGTACCACGGCGTCTCGTGGAACACCGGCGAGGTCTTCGACGAGTCCTGGGGCAAGCAGCCGTTCACCTTCACCGTCGGCAGCGGCGTCGTCCAGGGCTTCACGGATGCCGTGACCGGTGAGACGGTCGGCTCGCAGGTCATCGCCGTCCTTCCGCCCGCGGTGGCGTACGGCGAGGGCGAGATCAACGACGCCGACCTCAAGGGGCGAGACGCTCGTCTTCGTCGTCGACATCCTCGCGGTGCAGAAGGCGACGGCGGCCCCGCAGTAGAGCCCGGAACGGGATGCGGCGCCGCGGTCTAGGCTGACGACGTGCGTCGCGTCCTGATCCTCGGTTCCACAGGCTCCATCGGCACGCAGGCGCTCGAGGTCATCCGCGCGAATCCGCGCCGGTTCGAGGTCGTAGGGCTCGCGGCCGGATCCAACCGGGACCTCGTGGCCGCGCAGGCCGAGGAGTTCGACGTCGAGCACACCGCGTTCGGCGCGGTGGAGGCCGAGCAGCTCGTCCGCGACGTCGAGGCGGACGTGGTGCTCAACGGCATCACGGGATCCGTCGGGCTCGGACCGACTCTCGCGGCGCTCGAGTGCGGGCGAACCCTCGCGCTCGCCAACAAGGAGTCGCTCATCGTGGGCGGCGATCTCGTGACGTCTCGTGCGAAGCCCGGGCAGATCGTCCCCGTCGACTCGGAGCACTCCGCGATCGCGCAGGCGCTGCGCGCGGGCGCGGCCGAAGAGGTGCGGCGGCTCGTGCTGACAGCATCCGGTGGCCCCTTCCGCGGTCGCGACCGCGCCTCGCTCGCGGACGTGACCCCCGCCGAGGCGCTCGCGCATCCGACCTGGAACATGGGCCGGGTCGTGACCACGAACTCGGCGACTCTCGTCAACAAGGGACTCGAGGTGATCGAGGCCCACCTGCTGTTCGACATTCCGCTCGACCGCATCGACGTCGTGGTGCACCCGCAGTCCATCGTCCACTCGATGGTCGAGTTCGTCGACGGGTCCACGATCGCGCAGGCCTCGCCGCCCGATATGCGGCTGCCCATCTCGCTGGGCCTGGACTGGCCGAACCGGGTGGGGGGAGTGGGGCGTCCGCTGGACTGGACGAAGGCGTCGTCGTGGGACTTCGAGCCGCTCGACGCCGACGCGTTCCCCGCCGTCCGGCTCGCCAAGCGCGTCGGACGTGCGCGGGGCACGTATCCCGCGGTCTTCAACGCCGCCAACGAGCAGGCGGTCGACGCCTTCCATGACGGGCGGCTGCCGTTCCTCGGCATCCTCGAGATCGTCGAGCGCGTCGTCGAGGCGCACGAGGCCCCCGCGACGCTCACCCGCGAGTCGCTCGCGGCGGCGGAGACGTGGGCGAGGGATGCCGCAGACCGGGCGATCGCCGCGCGTCAGTAGGTCGTGAGGCCCTGAGCCCGGAACTGATCCCGCACGCGCTCGACGAGTTCGGGGCTCGGCGGCAGGGTGTCGGCGAGCTCGTAGGTGCGGCCTACCGACTCCCACTTGTCGCGGCCCATCTGGTGGAACGGCAGCACCTCGACGCGCGTCACCGTTCCCGGCCGGATGCGATTGAGGGATGCCGCATACTCGGCGACCTTCTCGACGTTGTCGCGATCGTCGGTGAGGCCGGGGACCAGCACGAACCGCACCCAGACCTCGGGGCCGTGGCCTTCGAGTCCACGCTCCGCGAGTCGTCTGCCGAAGGCGAGGGTCGGCTCGAGGTCTCGACCGGTGGCGCGCCGGTAGGTGTCTGGATCGCCCGACTTGACGTCGAGGAGCACGAGGTCGGTGTCGTCGAGCATCGCGTCGGTCGCGTGGGCGCCGAGGAAGCCCGAGGTGTCGAGGGCCGTGTGGATTCCGTGCTCCTTGGCGCCGCGAAGGATCCGGGCTGCGAACGCGGGCTGCATGAGCACCTCGCCGCCCGAGAGCGTGACACCGCCGCCGGTGGCGCGGAACACCGCCTCGTAGCGGCGGACGCGGCTCAGCAGCTCCTCCGCGGTCACCGGTTCGCCGTCCTTCATCGCGAGGGTGTCGGGGTTGTGGCAGTACAGGCACCGCAGGGGGCACCCGCTGAGGAAGACCGTCAGGCGGGTTCCCGGGCCGTCGACTGCGGTGACGAGCTCCCAGGAGTGCACGGAGCCGAGCTCGCCCGCCCGCATCGCCGCGAGGCGATCGGAGCGGGCGAACTCGGCCACGGTGAGGCCGTCGACCCCTGCCCCGCCGCGGCGCGCGACCGCGCGCTCGGGGGCGGAGAGCTCGGTGGGGGAAGCGAGCATGCTCGCGTCGCACGGGAGGACCGGTGCGGCGATGAGGACGGCGGCCATGATGGATCAGCTCACATCGAGCCGTGGAAGGTGCGGGAGAGCACGTCGAGCTGCTGCTCGCGAGTCAGTCGCACGAAGTTCACGGCGTAGCCCGACACGCGGACGGTGAGCTGCGGGTAGTTCTCGGGGTGCTCCATGGCATCCTCGAGAGTCTCGCGATTGAGGACGTTGACGTTCATGTGGTACCCCTTCGAGCCCACGTACGCGTCCAGGAGGCCCGCCAGGTTTGCGACCTGCTCCTCGTGCGTCCGGCCGAGACCGGCAGGAACCACCGTGTTGGTGAGCGAGATCCCGTCCTGCGCCTGGTCATAGGGCAGCTTCGCGACCGAGAGCGCGGATGCCAGCATCCCGTGCGTGTCCCGTCCGTTCATCGGGTTGGCACCCGGGGCGAACGGCTCGCCGGCGCGACGGCCGTCGGGGGTGTTGCCGGTCGCCTTGCCGTAGACGACGTTCGAGGTGATGGTCAGCACGGACTGGGTGGGCACGGCGTCGCGGTACATCGGGTGGGTGCGAACCTTGGCCATGAAGCGCTCGACCAGGTCGACCGCGATCTCGTCGGCGCGGTCGTCGTCGTTGCCGTACGACGGGGAAGGTTCCCTCGGTGACGTAGTCGACGACGATGCCGCGCTCGTCGCGGACGGGTCGGACCGTGGCGTACTTGATCGCCGAGAGCGAATCGGCCGCGACCGAGAGCCCGGCGATGCCGCAGGCCATCGTGCGAAGGACGTCGCGATCGTGCAGCGCCATCTCGAGACGCTCGTACGCGTACTTGTCGTGCGACCAGTGGATCGTGTTGAGCGCCTCGACGTACGTCGCGGCGAGCCAGTCCATCGTGGCGTCGAAGCGCGCCATGACGTCGTCGAAGTCGAGCACGTCGCCTTCCACGGGTGCGACGGCGGGGGAGACCTGCGTGCCCGTGTTCTCGTCGCGTCCGCCGTTGATCGCGTACAGCAGCGTCTTGGCGAGGTTCACCCGGGCGCCGAAGAACTGCATCTGCTTGCCGATGCGCATCGGCGACACGCAGCACGCGATCGCCGCGTCGTCGCCCCAGTACTCGCGGATCGTGTCGTCCGACTCGTACTGCACCGCCGAGGTGTCGATGGAGACACTCGCGCAGTAGTCCTTGAAGCCCTGGGGGAGGGTCGGGCTCCAGAAGACGGTCATGTTCGGCTCGGGGGCGGGCCCCAGGTTGTAGAGGGTCTGCAGGTAGCGGAAGGAGTTCTTCGTGACGAGCGTGCGTCCGTCCTCGCCCATGCCGCCGATCGACTCGGTCACCCAGGTCGGGTCGCCCGAGAAGAGGGCGTCGTACTCGGGCGTCCGGAGGAACCGGACGATCCGCAGCTTGATGACGAAGTCGTCGATGAGCTCCTGCGCGCGCTCCTCCGTGATGCGGCCTGCGGCGAGGTCACGCTCGATGAAGATGTCGAGGAAGGTCGAGGTGCGGCCGAGAGACATCGCCGCGCCGTTCTGCTCCTTGACCGCGCCGAGGTAGGCGAAGTAAAGCCACTGCACGGCTTCCTGGGCGGTGGTGGCAGGGCCAGAGATGTCGAAGCCGTAGGACGCGGCCATCGCCTTGAGCTCGCCGAGGGCGCGCAGCTGCTCGGCGTGCTCCTCGCGCTGGCGTACGACGTCCTCCGTGAACGGCAGGACGTCCAGGCCGAGCTTGTCGAGCTTCTTGGCGGTGATGAGCGCGTCGACGCCGTAGAGGGCGACGCGACGGTAGTCGCCGATGATGCGGCCGCGGCCGTAGGCGTCCGGCAGACCGGTGATGATGTGCGATGAGCGGGCGGCGCGCACCGACGGCGGGTAGATGTCGAAGACGGCGGCGTTGTGCGTCTTGCGGTAGTCGGTGAAGGCGGTCTTCAGGTTCTGGTCGACCTCGTACCCGTACGTCTCGAGGGCACCCTCCACCATGCGCCATCCGCCGTTGGGCATGATGGCGCGCTTGAGGGGCGCATCCGTCTGCAGCCCCACGATGAGCTCGTCGTCCTTCGCGATGTAGCCGGGCGCGTGCGCGGTGATGCCGGCGGGCGTGTGCGGGTCGACGTCGTAGACGCCCTTCTCGCGCTCCTCGGGGAACATCGCGGCGATGGTGTCCCACACGCGAGTGGTGCGAGCGGTGGGGCCCGCGAGGAACGTGGCCGCACCGTCGTAGGGCGTGTAGTTGCGCTGGATGAAGTCGCGGACGTCGATCGCGTCCTGCCAGGGGCCCGGTGTGAAGCCGTTCCACGCGCTGGGCTGCTCGTCCGTGTGGTCGAGGGTGGCCCGCTGGTTTGCAGGAGTGACGATGCTCATGGTCCGCTTCCTTCTCCTTCGAGAAACAGGTCGCGCCTACGGCTTGCCTTGTGTGCAGCACTCGTCCGACGCGCCTTTCCTCGAGGATACGCGTTGTGGTCGGACCACATCGCGAGAATGCTGGTGGAACGCACAAAGAACTGACACTGAACACCGATGGGCTTTGTGGTCAGACCACAAAGCCCATCATGACGTTCATTCGACGCTCGATCAGTCGACGCCACTCGCGCGACGGGTCCGACAGCGGAGTCGCATCGGACGGGTACGGAACAGGCCAGTGCGGCGCAGGAACGGGCCACCCCGCGTCGGCCAGAGCGCGCCGCGCCAGTTCGCGGGCGGAGTACGGGGTGCGGACACCGCGGATGTCGCGGTAGTCCTGGTGTCCAGGACCGGCCCAGAGGATCGCGTCGCCCTCGCCGACGAGGCTCACCGCCTCGATGATCGCCCGCTCGGGCGGAGTGACGTCGTGGATGTCGGCATCCGGTCGCGCTCGGAGCGCACCCTCGATCAGCGTCGCGCGGATCGATTCGGGATCCTCGAAGCGGGGGTGATGGTCGGTGATGACCAGGATGTCGCTGCCCTCGACAGCCGTCCGGCCCATGTCATGGCGCTTGGTGGCGTCGCGGTCGCCATCGGCCCCGACGAGCATGACCACCTTGCCCGGCGTCACGCGCCGCACCGCCGCCAGCGTCTTCTCGAACGCGTCGGGGGAGTGGCCGAAGTCGACATAGACCGCCGGTCCCCGGTCACCCGAGACGAGCTGCGTGCGACCCGGGAGGAATGCCTCGATGCTGCCGCCGTCCAGCGCCGCGACGAGGGCTTCCCACGCATAGCCGCCTTCGAGCAGCATCACGATCGCGAGGCCCGGCGTTCGCGGCCATGTGCGGGCCGATCACCGGCACGACGGTCGTGAGCGTCCGTCCGTCGCTCGATTCGAGGCGGAAGGTCGTGCCGGCGGGCCGCTCGTCGAGGATCTCGACCGTCCAGTCGGCCGAGGCCGCGGCATCCGGATCCGCCGCGATGACCGGCGTCCCCACCGTCACGAACGGCACCTCGCAGCGCTCGACGACCTCGAGACCCGGCGTGGAGTCGAGCGAGATCACCGCACGAGCGCGAGCGGTCGGGGCGGAACAGGGGCAGCTTCGCCTCGAAGTACTCGCTCATGTCGGCGTAGTCGTCGAGGTGGTCGTGACTCAGGTTGGTGAAACCGGCGACATCGAAGACCAGTCCGTCGACGCGGTGGCGGCTGAGCGCCTGCGCACTCACCTCGACGGCGACTGCCTCGACTCCCCGCTCGCGCATGAGCGCCAGGAGAGCGTGGAATTCGGATGCCTCGGGAGTGGTCAGCCGCGAGACGATGACGTCGCCCGCGATGTGCCGTTCAGCCGTCGAGGACAGGCCGGTGACGACGCCGAGCTGGCCGAGGATGCCCTCGAGGATGTGCGAGACGCTGGTCTTGCCGTTCGTTCCCGTCGTGCCGAACAGCAGCGGCAGATCGTCGTCCGCGCCGGTGCCGTACACCCACGCCGACAGTTCTCCGAGCAGGCCCCGCGGGTCGTCGACGACGAGGATCGGAAGGCCTGCGCTCGCCGCGATGTCCGCTCCCGCGGCATCCGTCACGATCGCGACGGCTCCCTTGTCGGCCGCGGCCTGGGCGAACTCGGCTCCGTGGCGGTTCACGCCGCGAATGGCGACGAACGCCTCGCCGGCGCGCAGGTCGGCGGTCGCGAGCGTGATGCCGCTCACCGACACGCCGTCCAGCTCACCGCGGGTCTCGCGGGCGAAGCGGGTGGCCAGTTCGGCGAGGGAGCGGACGGGCGGGTTCTCCGGTCGGAGAACGGGGGGCAGGTTCGAGGGCGCGTCAGTCGACATGTCCCGTCAATCCTCTCATCGCGGCTCCCGCATCACACCCGGCACACGGGGAGCCGCGATGCCTTCAGCCGGCTGCTGGCGTTCTCAGGCCAACTCCAGGGTTGGCGCGGGTACGGTTGCCGTGTGACCGTCATCGCCTTCATCATCGGCGTCCTCGTGCTCGTCGTCGGGCTCGCCGTGTCGATCGCGCTGCACGAACTCGGCCATCTGTGGCCCGCCAAGAGGTTCGGCGTGCGCGTCGGGCAGTACATGATCGGGTTCGGCCCCACCCTCTGGTCGCGACGCAGGGGCGAGACGCAGTACGGCTTCAAGGCGATTCCGCTCGGCGGCTACATCTCGATGGCGGGCATGTACCCTCCCTCGCCGACCGCGGTCGGCTCCGAAAGCCGGGCAGGGCGGGCGGCCGGCGGGTTCTTCGCGACGATGGTCCAGGACGCGCGCACCGCGAACGACGAGACCCTCCAGGGCGAGGACGACGATCGGGTCTTCTACCGGCTGCCGATCTGGAAGCGGATCGTCGTGATGCTCGGCGGCCCGTTCATGAACCTGCTGCTCGCGATCGTGCTCTTCACCATCATCTTCAGCGGCATCGGCGTGCAGACGGCGACGACGACGGTCGCCGGGCTCTCGGAGTGCGTTCCGGCGTCGCTGTCGGCCGAGTGCGCACCCGACGATCCCGCCCCTCCGGCCGAGGAAGCCGGCATCCAGTCCGGCGATGTCATCCTGTCGGTCGACGGCACGCCGGTCGCCACCTTCGCCGAGGCATCCGCCATCATCCGCGAGTCCCCCGGGGAGCCGCTCGTGCTCGTGGTGGAACGGGACGGCGAGGAGCAGCGGATCGTCGTGACGCCGGCCGAGGTCACTGCGTCCTCGGACGATCCGGCGGCCGAGCCCGAAGCCGTGGGCTTCGTCGGCATCCGTCCCGAAGTCGAGTACGTGCGCCAGCCGGTGTGGGCGGGTGCTCAGGCGGCGGTCGAGAACGTCGGCGCGGTCGCCGGGATCATCTGGCAGCTGCCGGCCAAGATCTATCAGGCCGGTGTATCGCTCGTGACCGGTGAGGAGCGCGACCCCAACGGTCCGCTCAGCGTCGTGGGCGCAGGCATCCTCGCGGGAGAGGTGGCGACCGTCGACGCTCCCATCCTGAACCGCGTGTCGGCGATGCTGGGCCTGCTCGCCTCGCTCAACATCGCACTGTTCGTCTTCAACCTCATCCCGCTGCTGCCGCTCGACGGCGGACATGTGGCCGTGGCGCTCTGGGAGGGCATCAAGCGCGTGTGGGCCAGGATCTTCCGCCTGCCTGCGCCGAAGCCGGTGGATGCGACGAAGCTCGTCCCCGTCACGTTCATCGTGGTCGTGGCGCTCGTGGTGATGGGCGGCGTGCTGATCCTCGCCGACATCTTCAACCCGATCTCGATCCTCGGTCCGTAGGAGCCGCGGGTCGGATGCCGACGCTGGTCGGGGCGTCGGACTAGCGCGTCGGGGTCGGCGTGAGCGCCTGAGCCACCAGCTGCTCGAGGACGGACATCCCGTCGCGCGACAGGATCGACTCGAGGTGCCCCTGCACCGAGGCGAAGCCGGGGCCCCGAAGGGCGTAGACATCTCCCGTCTCGGCATCTGCTGAGACCTCGGCCTCGCCCACCCGCGCCCTGCCGGGCTCCACCCGTGCGGTGAAGGTGTTGTAGAAGCCGATGGATGCCGGGGCGCCGAAGATGTCGACGGACTTCTGGAGACCCTGGTGCGGGCGCGCGAGCGGCGCCAGCTCGAGACCGAGCGAGTCGGCGAGAATCTGGTGGCTGAGGCACACCGCGAGAAGCGGGCGCCCCGATGCCCGTCTGCGCGCGACGATCTCGCGCATGCGGCGGATGCGGGGACTCACCGGGTCACGCGGATCACCGGGGCCGGGCCCGCAGACGACCAGCTCGACCTCGTCCAGCCGGTCGTCGGTGACGATGTTCCACGGCACGATCTCGACCGAGAGACCCAGATGCCGCAGCTGGTGCGCGAGCATGGTCGTGAAGCGGTCCTCGACGTCGACGACGATCGCGGACCGGCCCGCGAATGGGCCCGAGCCGCCGGCGTCCTGCGGATTCAGCCAGAACGGGGCCAGTCGCGCATTGCGCGACGTCAGGAGCGAGGCGATTCCCGGATCGTCCGCGAGCCGCTCCGGCTCAGCGGCCGGGGCATCCTCGTCGATCGCGTCCGGCGAGGGGACGATGGTGTCGCGCGGGATGGCGCCGATGGCGCCGAGCACGCCCGCCGCCTTTCCGTGCGTCTCGTTGACCTCTCCCTCGGGGTCGGAATGGCGCACGAGAGTTGCGCCGACAGGCACGCGCAGCTGACCGTCGACGAGGTAGGCCGTCCGGATGAGGATCGGAGCGTCGAGGTCGTGCGTCGGCTCGTCCGCCGCGACGGGTGCGGTGCTGGACGGGCGGGGCGTGAAGAGCGCGGCCACCCCCGAGTAGTAGCCGCGGGGCTTGCGCTCGTGCCGGGTGATGACGGTGCACGCGTTCTGCATGGGCGATCCCGTCACTGTGGGCGCGAACATCGTCTCGCGCAGGATGTCGCGCGGGTCGAGTCGGCTGCGGCCCCGCAGGACGTATTCCGTGTGGGTGAGACGCGACATCTCCTTGAGGTGCGGCCCGGTGATCCGGCCGCCGTCGGAGCACACGGCGCTCATCATCTTGAGCTCCTCGTCGACCACCATGAAGAGCTCTTCGGTCTCTTTGGCCGACTCGAGGAACTCCGTCAGGGTCTCGGTCGTCGCCCCGCCGGCCGGGTGGCGGAAGGTGCCCGAGATCGGGTTCATCGTCACGACGCCGGCCTGTGCGCTGACATGCGCCTCGGGGCTCGCACCGACCGCGATGTGGTCCGGAGTCACGATGGCGAAGGTCCAGTACGCGCCGCGCTCGTATTCGAGCAGAGCGCGGAACCAGGTCAGCGCCGCGGTCTTCGGATCGGCGTCGACGGACGCGGTGAAGTCCCGCCGGATGACGAAGTTCGCACCTTCGCCTGCTGCCGATCTCGTCCGCGATGACGCGGCGGACGATGTCCGCGTATTCGTCGTCCGGGATGTCGAAGCCCGCGTCCTGCAGCGCGATGGGAGCGGACGGCAGCTCGACGAGAGCGTCCGCGCGGGGGAACGACTCGTGGCCCTCGACGATGAGGCAGCGCAGCGGCGCGCGGTCGTCATGGCACTGGAACCCGCGCTCGACCACCTGGCGGAAGGGGACGAGCGCCAGCACCTCTCGTGGCTGCTCCATCGGCGCCCGAGAGCGGGATGTCCGCGAGCCGGTCGACGTCGAGGATCTCGCCGGTCAGCAGCTCGACGGTGACGCCGTCGCGCGCGATGAGCGCGAAGGACTCCGCGTTCGCGAGCGCCGCGGTCAGGGGGGAGGGGCTCGGGGTCATCGCCGGCCTTTCATCGGGTCGGGCGGTCGCTCAAACAGAAAGACCGCCCTCGGGCGGTCTGTGTCTGGGGAACGCGAACACACCGCCGTCAGCGGGCGGGCCACCACGTGGTGAGGTTCGCGAACATGCGGTCACGATAGCAGAACGACGCCGCCCTCCGCTCCGCAGAGCTGACGCCGTGCCCGCCGCGTCGCCCTGCGCTCCGTCAGACTCCGTTGCGCTCGAGCACGGCTGCCTGGTGCCGGTAGCCGACCGTCTCGTAGCCCACCACGATCACCAGCGGCGAGGCGGCCACGATGAGGAGCGAGCCGCCGATCGACAGCCCAGCCTGGACCGCGACGACGCTGAGAACGAGTACGGCGACGCCGGCGACGAAGAGCCAGACGTGGAACGGGTCGAACTCCTTCACGAGGAACGTGTAGAGCGAGAAGAGCACCACTTCGAAGACGAGCACCGGCACGGCGACCGACATCAGCGCGAACGTGGCATCGACGTGCGCCTCGTGCGAGATCACCTGAGCGGCGACATGCAGACCCGTGCCGACGCCCGACGAGGGAGCCGAACAGCACGATGTGCCCGTAGCCCCAGACGAACCCGCGATCGCGGTAGCGGTGGAGGATCCGGCCCGACGGCATCATGAAGTACACCCACCACAGTCCGAAGACGAGCGCGATGCCCGCGAGTGCGATGAGGGCGGCCTCGAAGCTCCACCCCTCGAGCTGCACGACGGCCGAGATCGCCAGGATCGTCCCGAGCACGACCTCGCCCAGCGTGATGATCGTCAGCAGGCCGTAGCGCTCGGCGATGTGGTGACCGTGCCACGGTGTGCGGCCGAACTTCAGCTCGGCGAACAGCGGGCCGGCGAGCTCGATGAGGATGAGGAGCCCCGCAAGGGCGAACGTCGCGCCCGCCGGGAGGTCGATGAAGATCAGCGCGACCCAGAAGACCTGGGCGATCGAGATGTTCACGACGTACGCGAGCGCGGTCCTGCGGCGCGCAGGGTCGTCTCGGGCCACGCGCAGCCACAGCGCGACGGTCGCGACGCGCATGACCACGTAGCCCGCGACCACGACGGTGTTGTTGATGTGCTCGCCCTCCGCGAGGGAATGGAACACATCCGGAACACCGAGCGCCACGACGAGGACGCCGAGCATGACCACGAGCGTCGCGACGCGGAAGAACAGGTCGTCGTTGTCGTACGCCGAGGCGAGCCAGGAGTAGTTGATCCACGCCCACGACACCGCGAACGTCGCGAAGGCGAATCCGCCGAGCGCCGTGCCCGACGTCGCCGAGTTCGAGGTAGTGCGCCGCCTCGCCCGAGATCTGGCTGAACGCGACGACGAAAGTGAGGTCGAAGAGCAGCTCGAGGGGCGTCGAGGCGCGATTCGCCTCATGCGGGTCGCGGCCGGTCATCGGGGCGATGCGATGGCTCAGACTCATGGGCCAGAAGATACACGGCCCCTGTTTCCGAAGACTCCCGAGGGAACCGGCATCCGTCACCGGATCAGGCCCCCGGCGCCCCCCTCCCGTCCCGGCGTAGGCTGGAGGAGTGCCAGCAGTGAATCTCGGGATGCCCAAGGTCGCCCGAAGTCCTCGCCCCCCGTCGCAGGTCCCGCCAGATCAAGGTCGGCAAGGTGCTCGTCGGCGGCGACGCGCCGGTCAGCGTTCAGTCGATGACGACGACGCCCACGACGAACATCAACGCGACGCTTCAGCAGATCGCCGAGCTCACGGCATCCGGCTGCGAGATCGTGCGCGTCGCGGTGCCGTCGCAGGACGACGCTGATGTGCTGCACATCATCGCGAAGAAGAGCCAGATCCCGGTGATCGCCGACATCCACTTCCAGCCGAAGTACGTCTTCCAGGCGATCGACGCGGGCTGCGCGGCGGTGCGTGTGAACCCGGGCAACATCCGCAAGTTCGACGATCAGGTGGGCGCCATCGCCAAGGCCGCGAAGGATGCCGGAGTGTCGCTGCGCATCGGCGTGAACGCGGGATCGCTGGATCCCCGGCTGCTCGAGAAGTACGGCAAGGCCACACCCGAGGCGCTCGCCGAGAGCGCCCGGTGGGAGGCGAGCCTCTTCGAGGAGCACGACTTCCACGACTTCAAGATCTCGGTGAAGCACAACGACCCCGTCGTGATGGTCAAGGCGTACCGCCTGCTCGCGGCGATGGGCGACTGGCCGCTCCACCTCGGCGTGACCGAGGCGGGGCCGGCCTTCCAGGGCACGATCAAGTCGGCGACGGCGTTCGGCATCCTGCTCGGCGAGGGCATCGGCGACACCATCCGCGTCTCGCTCTCGGCGCCGCCCGCCGAAGAGGTCAAGGTCGGACACCAGATCCTCCAGTCGCTCAACCTGCGCGAGCGCAAGCTCGAGATCGTCTCGTGCCCGTCGTGCGGCCGTGCGCAGGTCGACGTCTACACGCTCGCGGACGACGTGACCGAGGGCCTCAAGGACATGACCGTGCCCCTCCGCGTGGCGGTCATGGGCTGTGTCGTGAACGGGCCGGGCGAGGCGCGCGAAGCCGACCTCGGTGTCGCCTCCGGCAACGGCAAGGGCCAGATCTTCGTCAAGGGGCAGGTCATCAAGACCGTGCCCGAGTCCGAGATCGTCGCGACGCTCATCGAAGAGGCCAACCGTCTCGCCGCCGAGCTGGGGCCAGACGCTCCCATCGGCACCGCTCAGGTCGTCACGGCCTGAGTCCTCCCGCGCTTCGTCGGACTCCTCGCTCTCACCGGGCGAGCTGACGGCCGACGAATCCCTCGTGAAGTCCGTGTATCACCACGGTCGCACCACCCTCCTTCGGTGTGTCGGCAGAGTGCCGGCCCCGGCAGCCGCCGGGATGGACGCCGCCGCGCGGCGACCCACTTCGGAGGTACGGAAATGGCCACGACAACCATCGCCACGGGTCTTCAGGGAGCCGTCGGGAGCAGAGCCGACGCCGCAGGGGGCGGCGTCGTCTTCGTCGAGTACGCGGGCACCGTCCGCCGAATCGACCCCGCGACGGGAACCACCGACACGATCGGCAAGGGCTTCACAGAGCTCGAGGACATCGAGATCTCGCCGGATGGCGCCACCTACTACCTGAGCGAGCGCGGCGGGACCATCTACGCGGTCGCCGCCCCCGACGGCTTCGAGCAGGCGTCGGCACCGGTGCTCGCGAGCGGCCTCGGCGCCGTGCACCAGCTTGCCGTCACTGCCGACGGCAAGACGCTCTACGCCATCGAGTACGGCCCCTCGGGTTCCCTCCTCAGCATCGACACGGCGTCGGGCACGGTGACCACCGTCGCCTCCGGGCTTCCAGCAGGCGGTCGGCCTTGCACTCGGCCAGGGGGAGGGAACCGCGTACATCACCGAGCAGGGGCTCGGCGGCCGGCTGGTGAGCGTCCCGACGGCGGGCGGTCCGATCGCGGTCGTCGCGACCGGAATCGTCGCTCCGTTCTTCCTCAGCTGGACGGATGCTGTCCGCCAGACGCTGCTGGTCACGCAGCGCGACCCCATCCACGCGCTCACCGTCATCCAGCTCGGCTTCGGGACGCCCATCGTGAGCACCGTCACCACGACGCCCTTCCGGCCGTCGAGCGTCGCCGTCTGGGATGACGGCGGCACGCCGACCGGCGTCATCGCGGCCGATTCCGAGATCGCGACCGTCGATCTCACCCCGGCATTGCAGCCGCCCGTGATCATCGACATGCCGACCGATGCGATGTTCCCCGGCGGATACCGTCGGGTGTTCTACCGCCTGGCGGGCGGCCTGACCCCCGACGACCTCGAGTTCTTCGTCGGCGAAGGTCCCGAGGCCGGAGCGATCTCGCCGTCGAAGGACGCCACCTGGGACGACGCGAATCCGCATGTCATGCTGCTCGCAGGTCCGCGCACCGGAACCTTCACCCTCGTCGTCACGCACTCCGCGACAGGGGACACGCTGGCCAAGGTTCCCTTCGACGTCTCGACGGAGTGGGCGGATGACCACGACGGTCCGCCGCTCGCCTTCGTCGGGGAATCCCAGCCGTGGGTCACGGGCGGTGCCTGGGGCGGTGGACCGGCCGGCGTGCAGAACGTCAACGTGATGCCTGCCACCGGCGTCCGGCGAGTGGGAATCGTGCTGGTCGACACGTCGAGCAGCCGGCTTCCGACCACCGGGACGACGACGGCCGACATCCGCACATCGTGGGCCAACGAGGTCGTCGCGACGACCCCTGACCCCGACGGGGTGCTGCGCAGTTCGTCGCACTACTTCCGGGAAGTCTCGGATGGGCGATTCGACGTCTCGCTGACGGGGGGTGCGGTCGCGGGGCCCGCGAGCCTGCCGGGCGCGTGGACCGACTACTTCGAGTGGAACGACGACCGCGACTTCTGGGGCACGAAGGGAAACCTCTTCCAGGCGGCGGCCACCGCGGCGCAGGGGATGATCGACTTCGACAACGTCGACACCCTCGTGATCATCACGTTCTCGCTCACGGCCTCGATCGACCCCGCCACTCCGGATCTGTTCGTCTGGCCGATCGCGACCGGCGTCAACATCTCGTACACGAGCCCGGGCAGCTCGACCGTCAAGCAGAAGACGCTTCCGGTCATCTCGATGCCGACCGACTGGACGGCCGTCGACGGGCGCCGCGTGCACGAGACCCTGTCGCACGAGCTGGGGCACAACCTCGGCCTGCCCGACCTCTACATGAACGTGACGGGCTTCGATCCGTCCATCCAGGCGCGCGATGTCGGCGACTGGGATCTCATGTCGCACGACGGCTCACTGCCTCACCTGAGCGTCGCCGCCAAGCTCATGCTGGGCTGGATCGATCCCGGCCTGGTCCGGCCGTACAACTTCGCCCTCGCGGGCGGGGGCGTCAGCGACACCCTGACTCTCAAGGCGAGCAGCAATCTCGGCGGGGCGGTGGTCGGAACGGATCTGGCCGGCATCGAGGTGCGTCGCGCCGACGGCTGGAACTACTACTTCGAGTACCGCCAGGGTCAGGGCTCCGACATCGCCGACCGGCAGCTGCCGCAGAGCGGATCGGTCATCGGCACGGACGTCGTCTCGGGCATCTTCGAGCCTCCGCTCGCGCGGCGCATGATCGTGCAGATCCCGACCGACGTCGACGGCGACGGACCGGTGCTGCGCGAGCCCGCGGACTACGAGGAAGATGATCCGTCGGGTCCCGCCGAGTTCAGCCTCGAGGTCCTCAGCCGCAGCGGCGATACCGCTCAGGTGCAGCTCAACTACGGCGCAGGGGGCAAGCCCGACCCGTCGATCCGGCCCTGGCCGGGCGGCAACAACTGGCAGAGCCCCGACATCCTGATCATGAACGCCAAGAGCGACGCCGACTCGTCGTGGCTGAACGTCCCATGGGCAGGACACACCAACCGGGTGCGGGCGACGATCACGAACGGCGGGGACTTCGTCGCGAACGATGTGCGCGTGAACTTCTCCGTGAAGAACTTCACGATCTCGGGCGCTCCCGAGGTGCCGATCGGCTCAGCGACGATCGACATCCCGGCGGGCGCCTCGGTTCCGGCCGAGATCAACTGGACGCCACCGGCATCGGCGACGACCGGCAACGCGCACTTCTGCATCGTGGTGCGGATCCCGCTGTTCCAGGACCCCGCCAACCCGGCGATCGTGGAGCTGACCGAGCTGAACAACGTCGCGCAGAGCAACTACTCGCGATTCATCTCCTCGGATGCCTCGCCCGCCGTCCGGGGGATCTCGTCGGTCGACGTGCACAATCCCTACGACAAGGAGACGCGGTTCTGGGTCGTGCCGTCGCAGACCTCGAAGTTCTTCCGCACGTACGTGGGGAACCAGTGGCTCAAGGTGCCGGCCGGCACCACGCGCACGGTCGAGGTGATGTACGAGTCGCTCGTGGGCGACCCGGCATTCGCATCGACGGCGGGCGAGCTCCGGCAGCGCGTGTACAAGGTGCCGAACGTCGTCTCGCTGGTCGGGCTCGCGGAGAACCCCCACGAGAAGCCGCACAACGCCGAGGTCGTCGGAGGCGCCACCATCCAGGTGGCGGCCGCACGGGGCACGAAGTTCGACTGGATCAAGGTCGAGGGCGCCGACGTGTACGGGCGGGTCGTCGACAAGGGCAACGGCACGGGGGTGCCGCGCGGACGGGTGCTGGTGTCGGCCCGGCTGAAGGAGGATCCCGACAAGGAGCTCTACGCCTCGGGGGACGTCGACGCGGAGGGCCAGTTCCACGTGCGGTTCCGTCGGCTGCGTCGGCTGCCCAAGCACCTGCTCGATCTGGGCGCCAACGGACATCTCCGTCCCAAGCCCGGCAACGGGGGCGGGCTGCGCGCCGACCGGCTGCGCGAGGAGATCCAGATCGCCGACCCGCGCATCCTCGGTCGCGGGGACGTCGCCCAGGAGTACTCCTGGATCATGGAGGCCGAATACCTCGGCACGACGGGATACGGCAACAGCACGAGCGAGGAGTTCGGCTCCACCTTCTGAGGTCGGAGGCCGGTCCGTCTGGGGGCGGGGATGCGGATGCCGCGGGGCTGTGCCCCGCGGCATCCGTAGACTTGACCCTCGTGGTCACCCGTCTGTCGCACTTCTTCCTCCGCACGCTTCGTGAAGACCCCGCCGACGCGGAGGTGACGAGCCACCGCCTGCTCGTCCGCGCCGGCTACATCCGGCGTGCCGCGCCGGGCGTGTTCACCTGGCTGCCGCTCGGCCTCAGGGTCAAGGCGAAGATCGAGAAGATCATCCGCGACGAGATGACGAGCGCGGGCGCGTACGAGGTGCATTTCCCGGCGCTGCTGCCGCGCGAGCCGTACGAGGCGTCCGGCCGCTGGACCTCGTACGGCGACGGCATCTTCCGCCTGCAGGATCGCAAGGGCGCCGACTACCTGCTCGCGCCGACGCACGAGGAGATGTTCACGCTTCTCGTGAAGGACCTCTACTCCTCGTACAAGGACCTGCCGCTGACGATCTACCAGATCCAGGACAAGTACCGCGACGAGGCCCGCCCGCGCGCCGGCCTCCTGCGCGGGCGCGAGTTCACGATGAAGGACGCGTACTCGTTCGACTACACCGACGAGGGGCAGGATGCCTCGTACCAGTCGCAGCGCGACGCGTACGAGCGGATCTTCCAGAAGCTCGGGCTCGAGTACGTCATCGTCGCCGCCGACAACGGCCTCATGGGCGGCGCGCGCTCCGAGGAGTTCCTCCACCCGACTCCGGTCGGCGAGGACACGTTCGTGCGGTCGGCGGGCGGCTACGCCGCCAACGTCGAGGCCTACACGACGACCGCTCCCGAGCCGGTTCCGTTCGACGCACTGGGCGCGCCCGTCGTGTTCGACTCGCCCGACACGCCGACGATCCAGACGCTCGTCGACCACTGCAACGCGCACCTCGAGGCTCCCGCCCCGGGAATCGCCGGACCCGCGACGGACGGTGCATCGCAGTGGACCGCGGCGCACACGCTCAAGAACGTGGTTCTCGCCCTCACCCACCTCGACGGCACCAGGGAGCTCGTGATCGTCGGGCTTCCGGGCGACCGCGATGTCGACGACAAGCGGGTCGAGGTGGCGTTCGCCCCGGCATCCGTCGAAGCGGCAGGCGAACAGGACTTCGAGAACAACCCGCTGCTCGTCAAGGGCTACATCGGCCCCTGGTCCGAGACCGGTCCGATCCTCGGCGAGGAGTCCGCGACCGGCATCCGGTACCTGCTCGATCCTCGAGTGGCGGACGGAACCGCGTGGGTCACCGGCGCCAACATCGACCAGAAGCACGTCCACACGCTGGTGGCGGGTCGCGACTTCACGGGCGACGGCTTCGTCGAGGTCGCGAACGTTCGAGCGGGCGACCCCGCGCCGGACGGCTCCGGCCCCCTCGAGCTCGCTCGCGGCATGGAGATCGGCCACGTCTTCCAGCTCGGCCGCTTCTTCGCCGAGACTCTCGGCCTGAAGGTCCTGGACGAGAACGGCAAGCTGGTCACGGTCACGATGGGCTCGTACGGCATCGGCGTGACGCGCATCCTCGCGATCATCGCCGAGCTCAACAACGACGACAAGGGCATCATCTGGCCCGAGGCGGTCGCGCCGTTCGACGTCCACGTGATCGCGACGGGTCGGGATGCTGTCGCCTTCGAGCTGGCCGAGTCGCTGTCGGCCGAGCTCGAGGCCGCGCGCCTCGACGTGCTCTACGACGATCGCCCCGGCAAGGTCTCACCCGGCGTGAAGTTCGCCGACGCCGAGCTGATCGGCGTGCCCAGGATCGTCATCGTGGGCCGAGGCGCACCCGACGGTCAGGTCGAGCTCTGGGACCGCCGCACCGGCGACCGCGAGGTCGTGCCGGTGGCCGAGGCGGTCGCGCGGCTCACCGCGATAGCTCAGCAGCTCACGCGACCGTGGTCCATCGTGTCGTCGGGGGTGTCGTGCGTCACGAGCGCCTTCGCCATGGCGATGGTCGAGGCGAGCTTGCCGTGGGCCGGCTCCCAGTACTCCGACTCGACCGGGGTGACGCGCAGCAGCGCGATTCCGGGAGTGTCGAGGCCGTCCTCGAACCAGATGTCGAGGGACGGGCTGTAGAGCTCCTCCATCTTGCTGCGGTCATGCACCACCCGTGCCCGGCCGGCGACCGAGACGAACCGCATTCCCTTCGCATCGGAATAGGCCAGACCCACGTCGTGATCGGCTTCCACCTCGTCGACCTTCTTGGTCTGCTCGGCGGTGAAGAACCAGATGTCACCCTGGTCGTCCATCTGCCGGGTGCTCATCGGTCTGCTCACCCGATTGCCTGCGGCATCCTGTGTGGTCAGCATCGTGAAGTCGATGTCCTCCACGAGTTCCTTCAGTCGGGCGATCGCCTGCGTTCCCGTCACTTCGCTCATGGATTCCAGGCTGGTCGCCGCACCCGCGCCGCGCGAGCCCTTGACAACAGGGGACGAGGGGCTCAGAGGCGGGCGTATCGCGCGCGGAACACGCAGAAGATCGCATAGGCGAAGAATCCGACCCCGACGAGCCCCGCCATCCACGGACCGAGCGGGAGCACGAGGATCGCCTGGATCGCGCCCTCGAGCCCGCCCGCCGCGCGCGGGTCGTCCCGGACGCCCGCGACCAGCAGGCACACCCCGATGATCACGAGCGCCACGCCCTTGGCGACGAATCCCACGACCCCCAGGATCGTCACGACGATTCCCCTCCTGCCCGGCGGGATCTCCACCTGGTTCTCGTAGCTGCGCCGGATCCCCATGACGATGAACGTCACGCCTCCCACCGCCACGCCGATCCCGACGATGCCGAGCAGGATCGGCCCGCCGACGACCGACAGCACACCCCGGCTGGCCTGTTCGGTGGTCTTCTCGGCATCCGGGCGTGCACCGAGGGCGACGGATGCTGCCAGCAGCCCGAGCGCGATGAAGACGAGCGCCTGCCCCCACTCGGCGGCGCGGCGCCCCCACTTCTGCGCGGTGCCGTCAACGCCCTTCGTCAGGAGCCCTTCGGCCGCGTGATAGAGGCCGAGAGCGCAGAGAGTGACGGCCAGCACCCAGAGTGCGGCGAAACCGATCGGAGGGGCGGCGATGGCGTTGAGGGCACCCGTCTGATCGGTTTCCCCTCGTCCTCCGAGAGCGACGGCGATCACGATCGCGGCGATGAGTGCGTGGACGACGCCGTTCGCGACGTAACCCGCGCGGGCGAGACCTCGAAAGGCCGAACTCGACTCGGCGTTCCGGGCAGCCTGCTTCGCCTCGGCCTTCATCAGCACGAGTGTAGGAGCGAGGTGCGGCACGCCCTGCGGGGTTGACGCGGCCGCGGGGAGGCGTGAGGCTGTGACCCCTGACAGGCGCTGGTCAGGACTCCGGGTCTGGGCTGCCGGCGATCCACGGGCGGACCGAGCGGAACCACGCGCCTGCCCATCGTGCGCCAGTAGAACTTCTCGACCAGCATGTAGGCGGCGAGGGCGGATGCGGCGATGAGGAGCACGGAGCCGGTGACGCCGAGCGCCTCCGCGCCCGAGAACGCGCCCGCGGCCTGAAAGCCGAGCCCCGCTGACACCAGGAGGAGCGTGATGGGGAGCGCGGAGTTGTGCACGGCACCGGCCGGCGCGAAGGCCAGTGCCAGGATCGCGAAAGTCAGCGAGAACAGGCCGCGGGCCGTGCTCGTCACTTCGAAGAATCCGAGCTCCTCACCCAGCAGGAACCCCGGAACGACGATCCAGTACCAGCCGAAGGCGTTGTAGACGATGAAGTGGAAGTTGTCGCCGATGAAGTACGACAGCATCCCGGCCGTCACCTGGACGACCCCTCCGAAGACGGCACCCACCCAGAAGACGGGGGACTCGTCCTGCACCCCCAGATGAGCCAGCTGGGCGGTCATCGTCGCGATCACGAAACCGAGCAGGCCGATGAGCCCGGGGTCGGCCGTACGGACAGTGCGGTGGCCTGTGACGCTCGCCGGATCGTTCACGTGCAGCTCCTTGCTCTGCGGAGCGACGGCCGAGCGCCGCAGCACAGCCAGTATGCTCGCCCAGCCGCCCCCTTCGGGCGGCGAATCGCGGCGGGGCCACCAGCCTGCTCACAGCCCGCGGAACGGGGCATCCGGTAACGTAGTGGGGATGCCGACGCGCAGCGCGCGCCCGGCGAAGAGCTGAATAGGGAGGTCCCGGTGAACATCGATCTCGGACTGCTGAGAACGGTCGAACGCGAGAAGGAGATCCCCTTCGAGGAACTCGTTCGCATCATCGAGCAGGCGATTCTGACGGCGTACGCCAAGCACACGTCGCCCACGGGCGAGCTGCCCGAAGGGGCGCGGTCGGAGCTCGACCGCAAGACCGGCCATGTCGCCGTCTTCATCCCGCTCCGCGACGAAGAAGGCGTCGTCATCGGCGAAGAGGAGAGCACTCCCGAGGACTTCGGCCGCATCGCCGCGTTCGCCGCGAAGCAGGTCATCAGCCAGCGTCTGCGCGACATCGCCGATGACGCCGTGCTCGGAGAGTTCAAGGGCAAGGAAGGCGACATCGTCGCCGGCGTCGTCCAGCAGGGCCCCAACCCGCGCATGGTGCACGTGGATCTCGGCACCGTCGAGGCGATCCTGCCTCCGGAGGAGCAGGTCGCCGGCGAGCAGTACACGCACGGCTCGCGCCTTCGGGTCTACGTGACCTCCGTCGCCAAGGGCACCAAGGGCCCGCAGATCACGGTGTCGCGCACCCATCCCGGTCTCGTCCGCAAGCTCTTCGCGCTCGAGGTGCCCGAGATCGCGTCCGGGCTCGTCGAGATCGTCTCGCTCGCGCGCGAAGCCGGCCACCGCACCAAGATCGCCGTCAAGGCGAACGATCCGACCATCAACGCGAAGGGCGCCTGCATCGGCGAACTCGGCCGGCGCGTGCGCGCGGTGACCGAAGAGCTGAGCGGGGAGAAGATCGACATCGTCGACTACGACCCGGAGCTCGCGAAGTTCGTCGCGAACGCACTGTCGCCGGCGAAGGTCACGTCCAGCTTCGTGCTCGATGTGACGAGCAAGGCCGTCCGCGCACTCGTGCCCGACTACCAGCTCTCGCTCGCGATCGGCAAGGAGGGCCAGAACGCCCGCCTCGCCGCCAAGCTCACGGGCGCGAAGATCGACATCCAGCCGGATTCGATCCTCGAGTCCTGAACCCATCGAGAACCGCAGCCGAGCGCGGTCCCCAGCCCCAGGGCCGGACGGCCGGCTCGGCTCGAAGGTGTAACATGGAACCTGTACGAACGTGTGTCGGATGCCGCGCGCGTGCTCCCCGGTCCTCCCTCCTCAGGGTGGTCTCCATCGATTCCGTGCTCGTCATCGACGAGCGTGCGGCGATGCCAGGGCGGGGCGCGTGGGTGCACGAGACGCTCGAGTGTGTGGATGCCGCCATCCGGCGCCGCGCCTTCGTGCGGGCATTGCGTGTGTCAGGCCCGCTTGACACGCAGACCATCGAACAGCACCTCCAGCAGACAAAAGGCTGAATGGCTATGGAAACAAAGTGAACGGCTCGAAATGAGTCCCGTCCGCGACTAACGGTCTGCCCTGTCTGGGTAGATCTCAGACAGGAGAATTGTGGCAAACGCCAAACCACGCGTGCACGAGATCGCCTCCGAACTCGGAGTCGACAGCAAGGTGGCCCTCGCCAAGCTGAAGGAGCTCGGCGAATTCGTCAAGAGCCCCTCGTCCACCATCGAGCCCCCCGTGGCTCGCAAGCTTCGTGCTGCCCTCGAGGCAGACGGTGCTGCCAAGCCGGCCGCCTCCGGCGCCGGTGAGCAGAAGTCGGCGGGCGCAGCGCGCCCCGCGGGCCGTCCCGGCCCCGTGCGCCCGGCCGCACCGTCGACCCCCGCGAGCGCAGCGCGCCCCTCGGGTCCCGACCCCCGGACCCGCACGTCCCGCCGAGCCCGCTGCTCCGGTCGCCCCTGCGGCCGAGGCCGCGCCGACTCCCGCAGCGGCCACGCCTGCTCCAGCCGCCCCGGCTGCGGCCGCAGCGCCCGCCGAGTCCGCAGCGCCGGCCGCACCCGCCCGGGCGGCACGGCAGCGCCGACCCCCGGTGGCGCGACGCCCGCACCTCCGCGTCCGGGTGGCGCTCCGCGCCCCGGCAACAACCCCTTCGCCTCGGCGCAGGGGATGGGCCAGCGTCCCGCCGGCCCGCGTCCGGGCAACAACCCGTTCGCGTCCGCGCAGGGCATGGGCCAGCGCCCGACGACCCGGCAACATCCCGCGTCCGCAGGCTCCGCGCCCCGGCGCCCCGCGTCCCGGCGCTCCGCGCCCGGGTGGTGCGGGTCGTCCCGGTGGCGGCGGTCGTCCCGGCGCGCCCTTCCAGCAGCGCCCCGGCGGTCCCGGTCGTCCCGGCGGTGCCGGCGGCTTCCAGCGCCCCGGCGGCGCACCCGGTGCCGGTGCACCGGCCGGCGGTTTCGCCGGTCGTCCCGGTGGCGGCGGCGGTCGTGGCCGTGGTCCCGGCGGTGGCACCGCGGGTGCCTTCGGCAAGGGCGGCGGCAAGTCCAAGCAGCGCAAGTCGCGTCGTGCGAAGCGGCAGGAATTCGAGATGCGGTCGGCGCCGGTCGTCGGCGGCGTCAACGTCTCGCGCGGCAACGGCGAGATCATCCGCATGCGCCGCGGCGCGTCGATCGCCGACTTCGCCGACAAGATCGAGGCCATCACGGGCTACACCGTGCAGCCCGGCACGCTCGTGACGATCCTCTTCAACCTCGGCGAGATGGCCACGGCCACCGAGTCGCTGGATGAGGCGACGTTCGAGGTCCTCGGCGTCGAGCTCGGCTACAAGATCCAGATGGTCTCGCCCGAGGACGAAGACAAGGAGCTCCTCGAGGGCTTCGGTCTCGACCTCGAAGCGGAGCTGGAGGCCGAGAGCGAGGACGACCTCGAGATCCGTCCGCCGGTCGTCACCGTCATGGGCCACGTCGACCACGGTAAGACGCGACTGCTCGACGCCATCCGTCAGACCAACGTGGTCGCGGGCGAGGCCGGCGGCATCACGCAGCACATCGGTGCGTACCAGGTCTGGACCGAGCACGACGGCATCGAGCGCGCGATCACCTTCATCGACACCCCGGGCCACGAGGCGTTCACCGCCATGCGTGCCCGTGGTGCGCAGGTCACCGACCTCGCGATCCTCGTGGTCGCCGCCGACGACGGCATCATGCCCCAGACGGTCGAGGCGCTCAACCACGCCCAGGCCGCCGGTGTGCCGATCGTGGTCGCGGTCAACAAGATCGACAAGCCCGACGCCAACCCGGCCAAGGTCCGTCAGCAGCTCACCGAGTACGGTCTGGTCGCCGAGGAGTACGGCGGCGACGTCCTGTTCGTCGACGTCTCGGCTCGCCAGAACGTCGGCATCCAGGAGCTGCTGGACGCGGTCCTGCTGACGGCGGATGCCGGGCTCGACCTCACGGCGAACCCGAACAAGGCCGCTCGCGGTGTCGCGATCGAAGCGAAGCTCGACAAGGGCCGCGGATCGGTCGCCACGGTGCTCATCCAGTCCGGAACGCTTCGCGTCGGCGATGCGATCGTCGCGGGCACGGCCTACGGCCGCGTGCGCGCCATGGCCGACGAGAACGGCGACCCGGTCCTCGAGGCCTGGCCGTCGCGTCCGGTCCAGGTGCAGGGTCTCAACTCCGTGCCCCGCGCCGGCGACACCTTCATCGTCACCGAGGAGGACCGCCTCGCCCGTCAGATCGCTGAGAAGCGTGAAGCGGCCGAGCGCAACGCCCAGCTGGCGAAGGCCCGCAAGCGCATCTCGCTCGAGGACTTCACCCGTGCGCTCGAAGAGGGCAAGGTCGAGTCGCTCAACCTCATCATCAAGGGTGACGTCTCGGGTGCCGTCGAGGCCCTCGAGGAGTCGCTCCTCAAGATCGAGGTCGATGACTCGGTGCAGCTGCGGATCATCCACCGCGGCGTCGGTGCGATCACCGAGTCCGACGTGAACCTCGCGACGATCGACAACGCGATCATCATCGGGTTCAACGTCCGCCCCGACACGAAGGCGCGCGAGCGCGCCGCTCGCGAGGGTGTCGACACGCGGTTCTACTCGGTCATCTACAACGCGATCGACGATGTGGAGCAGTCGCTCAAGGGTCTGCTCAAGCCCGAGTACGAAGAGGTCCAGTCCGGTGTCGCCGAGATCCGCGAGGTGTTCCGCTCCTCCAAGTTCGGCAACATCGCCGGTGTCATCGTCCGCTCCGGCACGATCACGCGCAACGCGAAGGCGCGCGTCATCCGCGACGGTGTCGTCCTCGCCGATGGTCTCGCCATCGAGTCGCTGCGCCGCTTCAAGGACGACGTCACCGAGGTCCGCACGGACTTCGAGGCGGGTATCGGCCTCGGCAAGTACAACGACATCCAGATCGGCGATGAGATCGAGACGACCGAGCTCATCGAGAAGCCTCGCGGCTGATCTCGGATAGCACAGAGGATCGCCCCTGCCAGTTCTGGCAGGGGCGATCCCTTGTTTACGGGTGCGGGTGTCCGCCCGCGTCAGCGGGCGTCGGCCGCGGCGGGCTCTTCGGCCGCCGGCACCGCCTTCGCGATGAGGGGGCTGACCGGCGTGGTCCGTCGCGGCCGGTAGACGACGCGCGCGTGGAACAGATACCGGACCACGAAGGCGACGAGGATCGTCAGGCCCTGAGCGATGACGGCCGAGATATGGCCCCACTGAACCAGTGCGAACAGCAGGGGGATCCGGACGGCGGCCTCGATCGTATTGAAGCCCACCGACGTGCCGAACCTCGTCCAGAACCCTCGGCCCTCCGCGCGCAGGTCGCGGAAGACGAAGAGCTCCTGGAGGAAGAAGTTGCCGATGATCGTCACCGCCGAGGCGATGATCGCCGCCGCGAGATACTCCATTCCGAGGGTGATGAGCACGGCCATGATGCCCAGGTTCGCCACGGCGCCGACGCCGCCGATGATGGCGAAGCGAGACATCCGGCCGAAGCGCAGCGCAGCGAGCTGGCGCAGGAACCGGAACCCCTGCTTGAGGTCTGCCTTCGACTCGCCCGCGTGCCGCTCGCCGAAGATGAAGGGCTCCTCGACGACCTTGAGCCGCTGACGTGCCAGGATCTCGAGCAGGATCTTGAATCCGCGCGGCTGCAGGCCGTCCACGTCGATCGAGGAACGACGCAGGGCGAAGAAGCCGGTCATCGGGTCGGTGCAGTTGCGGAGGCGGTTGGGGAACATCGCGCGTGTCACGGCGATCGACCCGTTCGACACGAGGCGGCGCGTGACACCCGACAGGCCGGCGTTGCTGCCGCCTCCCACGTGCCGCGAGGCCACCACGACATCGGCACCGGTTCCCGTTCCCGTCTCCATCAGCACGGGCACCATCTCCGGCGGGTGCTGCAGGTCGCCGTCCATGACGACGCACCATTCCGTCGTGGCGGACTGCATGCCCTGGACGACGGCCCCGCTGAGCCCGCCGACCGGATCTTCCCGGTGGATCATGCGGACGGGCACTTCGCTCCACTCGGATGCGGCCGTGATCGCGGCCGGGGTGTCGTCCGATGAGTCGTCGACGAACAGGATCTGAGACCCCGTCGGAAGGCTGGCGTCATTCAGCCGTCGCACGAGCTCCGCGACGTTCGGTGCTTCGTTGAATGTCGGGATGATGACCGTTGTAGCGCTCATGCGGCACTCCTCTCTTGTCGTTTGATGCTCTTGTCGTCGGTGCTCTTGCCGTTCTTGGGGCGGTGGTGCGGAAGCGGTTGTACGGAGATGAGTCAGCCCTCCTGGTCAGCGGGGGCCGACGCCAGGGCTGGGTGGTCGACCTCCCGGATCTTCCAGGCGCCGAACTCGGCCACGACATGCGACTGCTCGATGGCCGCGCCGATGGTCTTCAGGTCGAGGTACTCGACGTTGGGTGCGACGGTCGGACCCTCGATGATCCAGTCGAGGTCGTCTATCCCGCCCGGGTGCTCCGTCGCGAACTGGGTGTCGAGGTCCACCTTCTCCACGACGATCGCCTTCCAGGGGTCGTTCCAGCCCTCCTTGCTGACGTCCTGCCACATGGAATAGGGCACGACGATCACCTCGTCGCGTGGCACGTTGTCAGTCACCCATTCGAGCGTCGAGCGCCAGTCCTTGTTCTCGTCCGAGGAGGCGAGCAGGGGAAACCCGCGCGTGAGCCACTGCTCGACCGGGATGAAGAGGACGGAGGCTCCGATCAGGATGGCCGCGAGCACCGATCCGCCGATGGAGAGCTGGGGCAGATGGGTGCGAAGGATCCGCCGGAGCGCGCGCCACACGACGTGGAGCCCACTGCCGATCGCAAGGGCGAAGAAGGGCAGTCCCGACACGATGTACATCGCCGGGAGGTAGCCCTGCCCGACGAACACCGGCAGTGCGAAGCACAGGATCGCGATCGGAATCCAGCGCGTCCGCCGCGAGAATCCGCAGACGAGGGCGCCGATCAGGCCGCCGACGATGAGATATCCGTCGAGGAACAGCCAGCTCTGCAGCAGGTCGTTGCGGGCCGAGCCGATCTCCCAGATGAAGCCGGAGCCCGACCGGGAGAGGAATTGATACGCGAGGCCGTCCTGGAGCGACACGTGGCCATCACCCGCGATGAGCTCGCCCCGGAGGGCCGCCATGAGGGGGAAGAGCAGGATGACGAGGCCGCCGACTCCGACGAAGCCGACCACCGAGAACGCCCGGCTTCGCCAGCGCGTGCGGTCGAGCATCGCGAGGAGCAGCGCGGGCCCGAACGCGGCGAGAGTGAGCTTGGAGAGGACCCCCACGGCGAAGGAGACGCCGGCGCCCACGTGATGCCACATCGCGACCCTCGGCGAGATGGCGAGGTAGAAGGCGAAGAGGATCCACACCACCCCGACGGTGTCGAGGAACACCTGGCGCCCGAGCGTCAGCGAGAGAGGCGAGCAGACGAAGATCGCGGCCGCGAGGATCGCGAACGGCCGACGGACATGCATCCGCCGGGCGATCAGGAACAGGAGCGTCGCGGTGACGGCGAACAGGAAGGCCGAGACGTACCGCATCGCGGCAAGATCGGAGCCGCCTCCCAAGCCGAGCGCCTGCGGGATCCACCCGAGCACGGCGAGCTGGATCCAGCCGAAGGGCGGATGGTCGTACCAGTAGGTGTAGGGCGCGAGGCCGCCGTTCTGGACGGCGACGGCCTGCGCGACGTACGTGCCCTCATCGTCCTGGTAGCCCGGCGCCCCGTTGACGTTCCAGGCTCCGATGACCAGCGCCGCCGTGAAGACGATGAGCATCGTGATGTTGTCGGCGACACCGAACCAGGCCCGGATCCGGCCGCGCGCTCGAGCGGCTGCGGCCTTGCGCTCCGCGCGGGTGGTCCCGGTCTCGCGGTCCTGCTCGATGACGGTCATGAGGACGCCCCCGCGAGGTAGCCGAGGTGGCTGCCGGTATGCGCCGTCTTCTCCCAGCGGAAGTCCCCGCTGCTGAACTTGGCGTACGCGCGAAGGGCCGAGAAGGCGAGGAGCAGCTGGTAGAACGGCGTGCTGAACACGAGGACCAGGTACTCGCGGAACCGGATCGCGAAGCCGTGATCACGCCCGAACTCGCGGAACATGCAGGCTTCGAAGGCCACGGTGGCGATCGTCGTGATGAGCGGAAGGAAGGTGATCATCGTGACCGCGAGCGGGAACTTGCCCCAGATGGCGAGGGCGATCGAGAGGGGGATCGCCAGGCCGGTCAGCGCCATGAGGTGCTGCTGCGTGAGCGTCCACCAAGCGGTGGCACGCTCGCGGAAGGTCGGAAGGGTCTTCCACAGGCCCTTCGCATAGACCTGCATGAAGCCCAGCGACCAGCGGGTGCGCTGCTTGACGAGCGCCCGAACCGTGTCGGGGGTCTCCTCGCGCGTGACGAGGTCGGGGGAGTACGCGACCACGATGCGGTGCTGAAGCGTCGACAGGCGCACACCGAGCTCGCAGTCCTCGGCGAGGCAGTTCTCGTCCCAGCCGCCGACGTCCTCCAGCAGCGTCCGCCGCACGAACACCGTGTTTCCGCCCAGCGGGATGAAGCCGAGCTTCGCGTGGATGTGCAGCCGCGAGCTGAACCAGATGAAGTACTCGAGGCAGTTGCGCAGCGAGAACCACGTGTCGCGGTAGTTGATGAGCTGAACGGCGCCCTGCACGGCATCCGCCCCCGTGGTCCTGAAGCTGTTGTCGATGTTGCGCAGGAGAGCCGGTGCGGCGATCGACTCGGCGTCGAAGACCCCCACGACGTCGTTGCGGCACATCCGCAGCGCGGTGTTCAGCTGGCGGGGCTTGTTCTTGACCGGGCTGTGATCGATCGACACCCGGACGCGGTCGGGCTCCTCGGCGGCGAGACGCTCGGCGATCGCGACGGTGTCGGGATCGTCGCTGCCCACCGAGATGAGGACTTCGAGGTCTGTGTGGCTCTGGTCGAGCAGGCGGCGGAGCGTCGCGCGCATCACGTCCTCCTGCTCGTTCCGGCACGGCATGATCAGCGAGAAGCTGAGGCCGTCGTCGCCGTCGAGCTCGGGATAGGTGGTGCGGGCGCGGGCGTCCGGGTCCCACCACGCGTAGGTCGCGGCCCAGAGAGTGCTCACCGAAAGGGCGAGCAGGACGAGCGAGAAGAGGATCAGAAGGATCGATGCGATGACCATGTGAACTCCGTGCGGTGGAAGAGCGGATGGAGCGGGGAGCGAGGGCCGGTGCCGGTGAGGCGCGCGTGGTCGGCAGCGCGATGTCGCGCGGCACGGCCGGAACGGGATGGGGCGGCTGGAACGGGATGCTCAGCGCTGCGCCGGGCGGGTACCGCGGCGCAGCGCGTGAGCGGGTGCTGGAACGGGTGGAGCGGGTGCTGGAACGGATGCCCGGCGCCGCGCCGGGCGGGTTAGGGCGGCGCGGTGCGTGAGCGGGGTTCTGGAACGGGTGGAGCGGGTGCTGGAACGAGAGGTCGCCGCTGGAACGGGAGAGTCTCAGCTGTGTCGGGACGAAACGGGGGCGGGAACGGGAACCTGGGGACGGGCTGGGCTGGAACGGGCTGGGCTGGAACGGGCTGCGGGCTGGAACGGGCGGGTCGGGGCTGGAACGGGCGGGTCGGAGTTGTCGGGGTGGGACGGCGGGTCCGGATCGGGCGGGTCAGAGCGGCGGCGGATCGCGACCGCGACCCCGGGCGTCAGTCGGGCTCACAGGCCATTCCGTCCTCGTCGGCGTCGAGGCCATCGGGATCGACACCTGGGACACGGACCGCGATGCCCTTCGGGAAGTACTCGCGCACCTCCGGGCATGTCCACGGATGGGCCATCGACAGGGGATCGAGGCCGGCTTCGACCATCTCGGCGGCATGCGCCGCCTGGCTCGGCGGGATGGTGGGGAGGCACTGGCCGTCGGCACCGTAGGCGTCGCTGCACCCGCCGAGTGCGGAGTCCGGATCGATGACGTCCGTCGGCTTCACATCGGGACGCGGCCGTCCGAGCCCCGCCGCGCCGTCGCGAGTGGGCAGCTCTGCGTCGGCTGCGGCGGGGGCGGTGTAGGTTTCGCCGGAGGGTCCGGTGGTGACCGCGCCGGGCGCAGGGCCACCGCCCGTCAGCGGCTCGCTTCCGGCCGCCGCAGCCAGCGAGGTCTCGGGCGCGTCGCCTGTCGAGTGCGACTCCGGCGGCGCGACGGCAGAACCGGCGATCGCCGCGCCTTCGGCATCCGATCCTCCGGCGACTGCGGAGATGTGCCCGCTGTGCGGATCCCCGTCTTCCGCCGAGGGGGTCACGCTGCGCGGCCACATCGCGAAGACCGCCACGAGCAGGATCAGCGCCAGCGCCACGGCGGCGAAGGTCCATCGGCGGCGGCTGCCACGGGCGATTGAGGTCATGAGATCCACACCCATTTCGCGATGCTGGGAACGCCGGCGCCGTCGAGGACCGTGAGCATGTACGGACCGGGTGGCAGGAGGTTCGGGTTGGAGGGCACGTGCGCGGTGAGGTTCGCGCCGCTGCCGGTCAGGGGGATATCCACGAGGCGTGCATTGGTGTCGGTCTGATGGGTGGACGACATCGGGGCGAGGAGGGATGCCGAGACGACGTCGCCGGTCGTGCTGAGGGGGAACGACTGGCCGTAGGTCGCAGCATCCGGAGCAGCGGTGATCGTCGGGCGCGTGCCCCGGAACAGGTAGGGCGGGCTGTAGATCGACACCCGGGTCTCGAACGAGTTGTCCGCGGGGTTGGAGCCGAAGACCACCACACGTCCGTCGGGCAGGACCAACGACGTCGAGTGGTAGTTCCGACCGACCGGGTCGGGATCGATGGACTGCCACGCGTTCGCCGTCGGGTGGTAGATCGCCGCGGTCAGCACGTTGTCCGAGCGGTTGTGCACGGCTCCGTCGGCTGCGAGCACCGTGCGATCGGGAAGCGTCAGCAGATTGAGGTACGCCTTGCCTGGACCCGGCAGATCGGGACCCGGCTCGTAGTGCGGCGCCGTCTGGCTGAGGTCGATGATGTCGACGAGGTTGGTCGCGGGGATGTTGGAGTCGGTGTTGCCACCGCCCGCGATCATGACCTTCTGGTCCTGGGCCGGAGGGAGGAGCACCGAGCCCGCCTGATCGCGCAGATCCTTGTCGCGCAGCCCCGGCACATCCCAGATCTGCGCGGTCTTCCAGTTGTAGAGCGACGCGCCGGTGCCGGGCAGACCGTTTCCGAACGTGTGGCCGCCCGAGTAGAAGAGCATGCCGTCCTCGAGCAGGTACATGTGCGGGTAGGTTCCCCAGAAGCTCCAGGTCTGCGGCACCTGGTTCGAGGGCAGCCAGGTCATCGACGAAGAGTCGAACATCTCCGTCAGGACAGTCCCCTCCGCCTTGTCGTCCAGGCCTCCTGCCGCCCAGAGGTTGCCGTTGCCGAGCTTGGTGAGTGTCGGATACCAGTGGGCCCCGGCCATGTCGTTGGTGGGGTGGAAACGATTGTCCGCGGGGTCGAAGTAGTAGCTCTTCTTGCTGCCCTTGAAGGTGTTGGGTCCCTGGTCGTCCTCGGGGAACGCCTGGGTTCCTCCCGAGAGGAGCACCTTGCCGTCCGGAAGCGTGACGTGTCCGGTGCAGAACATGTCATAGGGGACGGGGATGTCGAGGTACGTGTCGTCGGTCGGATTCCAGACCTTCGCGGTGAACGTTCCCGCGGCGAACGCGTTGCCGTCGTTGCCCGAGCCTGCGACGAGCAGGACGCGTCCGTCGTGGAGCAGAGTCGTGTGCAGCGCCCGTACGGGCATCTGGTTGGCGAGCACCTGCCATTTGCCGATGTCCGCGGCCGACCCGGGGGTCGGCGTCGGTGTCGGGGTCGGGGTGGGGGTGGGCGTCGGTGTCGGTGTCGGGGTGGGTGTCGGTGTCGAACCGCCGCGCTCGGACAAGGAGTAGCCGGTGGTCCTGAGGGTTCCGTTGGCCGCGATCGACACCCCGAACGAGATGCGGTCGACACCGGCCGGAATCTCGGGGAGCGCCGCCGCTGCGTGAGTCCACGCGGCTGTGGCGGGCAGCCCCGAGAGCTCCGTCCAGTACGACCAGCCGGTCGACGTGTGCTGGAAGACCGTGACGCTGTTCGCACCCGCCGTCGACGTGTAATCGACGCCGAGGTCGTAAGTCGGACCCGGGAACGACCGATGGGGCGCAGGCGACCGCCTCGGACTGGATGAGCTTCTCGTCGCCCGACGCGCGGCCCGCGACGGTGATCGAGTACGAGCGCGATCCCGGAGGAGCGGATGCCGGCACATCGGTGCTGACCGTCGCCGGATGCCGTGTGATCCCCCCACCCCGCCTGCATGAAGCACGTGGGCACGGCTGCGCCGTCCTTCAGCTCCGGGTTGACCACCAGGTTGGGCGCGGCCGGGGTCGACGGACTCGGAGACGGCGTCGCGGTGGGAGTGATCGTCGGTTCGTCGTCGGGGGCGCCTGTCTGCCACAGCGAGTAGTCGTCGGTCGCGAGGGTTCCATCCGACGCCAGCGAGAGCCCGAAGACGAGCCGATCCGTGCCCGCCGGAATGTCGGGAGTGGTCGCGATCGCCTGCTTCCAGGTCGAGGCGGCGGGGTTGCTTCCGAGGTCGCCCCAGTAGGTCCACCCGGCGGCCGAGTGGCGGAACACCGTCATGCTGACCGGGGCCGTGGAGGTGTACCAGATGCCGAGCTGGTAGGTGCGGCCGGCCGTCACCGTCGGCGCGCACGCTGCGCTCTCGCTCTGCAGCAGCTTGCGATCGCCGTTCTCGTGGCCGACGAGCGAGACCGCGAGGGCTCGTGACCCGGTCCTGCCGGGCACGATCGACCACGCAGCCTCCGTCCCCCAGCCACTCGCCGAGAAGCAGGTCGGCCACGGCGAACCGGACTCGAGTGATGCGTTCACGACCAGGTTCGCGGGCGCTGCCTGGGCGATGGCTCCCGAGAGAGCTGCCATCACTCCGGACAGCACGACGGCCACGACCAAGACCGACGATCGTCGCGGGCGAGCATTCATACAGCCCCCAAGGGACCGCGAAAGAGAACCCACGCGATCCAGATGCAGTGCAGTGGAACAGCAGGCCGATGCGCGTCCCATACGCGTATCGGCTGCGGGAAGGCGACACGGGCCGCTTCTGCGGCACGTTCCCCTGGGGCCCCATTACCCAGCGTGGTGCTCAGCCAGGAGTGTATAGGCGGGGCGTACCGCCGCGTCGTGGCGAAAGCTCCGACTTCGCAGCCGGATGAATCGTGCCAAGTGCCATACGATCGCCCACCGAGCAGATGGTCTGCTCGGACGAAATGCCTGTCCAGAGGCGGTTATCTGCCAGGGTGCGAGCGTCCCCGGCCGGCCTGCGCCGCTGTTGTCGTCCGGAGTGAGCGGAATTCACGCGCAGTTCACGTTGATCATCGGTCCGTCACACGAGCGCGCGCTCTCCGAAATGGTCCTGTAACGCGGATGGTCACCCGCCCGGCGGTCGCAGGGCGTCCGACTATCCTTGGATCGGGGCTGAGCGTCCTCGGCGGCACCCCCGTGCCGCATCACCAGATGGGAGACCGCCATGGCGGACAACGCCCGAGTGGCCAGACTCGCGGACAGGATCAAAGTCCTCCTCGCCGAGCGTCTCGACAAGGGGCTGCGCGACCCGCGGCTCGGCTTCGTCACGATCACGGACGTCCGGGTGACGGGCGACCTTCAGCACGCCTCGGTGTTCTACACGGTCCTCGGTTCCGAGGAGGAGCGCGAGGGGTCGGCCCAGGCGCTCAAATCCGCGACCGGGATGCTGCGCAGCGAGCTCGGAAAGCAGCTCAATGTGCGCCTCATCCCCTCGATCGAGTTCATCGCCGACGCGATCCCCGAGAACGCCGGCCAGATCGCGGATCTCCTCCGCGAGGCCCGCGAGCGCGACGCGGCCGTCGCCGGCCTCGCCGCCACGGCGACGTACGCAGGCGATGCCGACCCGTACGTGAAGCCTCGCGAGTACGCCGAGACAGAGGCTCCGGCTGACGCGGAGTCGCCGGCCGACGCCGAGGATGAGGCCGAACCCGCCGACGTCTGATCGAGCAGAGGACGGGCCTGTCGCGAGCGACGGGCCCGTCTTTCGGCATTCAGGGCCGAGCTGTCGAATCGGGGCTCGCCGACGCCATGGCGTCGCGGTCGGGGTCGAGCATCGGTCAGGTCAGCGCGGCAGCCGTAGGAGCCGCAGGTCGAGACCGATCACGCCGTGCGCCGGGTGAGATCAGCGCGGCAGCTGTAGGAGCCGCAGGTCGAGACCGATCGCGCCGTGCGCGGGGTGAGATCAGCGCGGCAGCTGCAGCATCCCATCGAGTCCCTCAGCCAGCCCGTCCGCGATGAGCGAGTCGATCGCGCGGTCGCGCTGGTGCGCATCGGGCCAATCCGAGAGCACCTCGTCGATTCGCGACGGGGAGGGGCGCAGCATCCCGCAGCGTCTTCATCACCGCGCCACGCGCCTGCCGGTCGCTGCCCTCGTAGCGCGCCTGCCTGCGTCTCTCGTCACCCGTGTCGGGGTAGCCGGCCGCGCGCCATGCGCACCGGTCCTGAAGCGGACAGCAGCCTCGCACCTGCGGGACGCGCGCCGTGCAGACGGTGGCGCCCAGCTCCATGGCAGCGGCGTTCACGATCGCGGCGTCCGCGGCGCGCTCCGGGCAGCACCGCCGTCATCGCGGCGAGGTCGCGGCGAGCGGGCGCACCCGGCTGCGACCGGCCGTCGATCGCCCTGGCGAGCACGCGCCGCGTGTTCGTGTCGACGACCGGATGCCGCTCGCCGTAGGCGAAGACCGCGACCGCGCGTGCGGTGTAGTCGCCGATGCCGCTGAGCGCCAGGAGCGCATCGACATCCCGGGGCACTGTGCCGTCGTGGCGATCCCGGATCTCCACCGCCGCCCGGTGCAGCCACAGCGCCCGGCGCGGATAGCCGAGGTTCGCCCATTGCCGCACCGCCTCCGCGGGCGCCTCCGCCGCGAGCGCCGCCGGCGTGGGCCACCGCGCGAGCCACGCCTCGAGGTGGGGGATCACGCGGTTCACGGGCGTCTGCTGGAGCATGAACTCGCTCACCAGCACACCCCACGCGCTGTAACCCGGCCGGCGCCACGGCAGGTCGCGGGCGTTCTCCCGGTACCACGCGATGAGGGGCGTCGCGAGGTCGGGCATGCGCTTCAGCCTAAGCGCGCGCTTTGCCGAGGAGATCCGCGAATCCGAGGGGGGATTCGCGCGTAACGCTCCTCGCAATCGCGGATCTCCTCGCGTCCGCGGCCCTTCCTCCTCAACCGGGTGGTGCGAGCGGCTATCCCTCGCGGCCAGCGCGGCCGTCTTCCCGAACCGCACCCTCGGTCACTGTCGGACCATGACGGATCCGATCGAAGACCTCGTGCGTGCCGCCGGGGGAGTGGCCCGCGTCAGGAGGGTGACGGATGCCGGCATCAGCCGTCACCGCATCGACCGCGCGGTCGCACGAGGCGCCGTGCTGCGTGTGCGGAAGGGATGGCTCGCCGCTCCTGGAGCGGATTCCTATCTGGTCGCGGCGGCCCGGGCGGGCGTCGTACTGACCTGCGTCACGCAGGCGCGCCGGCTCGGACTCTGGGTGCTCGACGAGGATCGGCCGCATGTCGCTGCCCCGCCGCACGCCGGATGTGTCACGCCGGGCGACTCGACGGTGCACTGGGCGATCCCGGTCGTGCCCCGGCATCCCGACGCCCTCGTCGATTCGATCGAGAACGTCCTGGCGCTCGTTGCGGCGTGTCAGCCCTTCGAAGCGGCGCTCGCGATCTGGGAGTCGGCGCTCAATCAAAGGCTGGTGTCCCTCGAGGCCATGCGGAGGCTCCCGCTGCCGCCTGCCGCGCGGTCGCTCTGCCGGCAGGCGGTGCCGTGGTCGGACTCCGGTCTCGAGTCCTTCGTCGTGCCGCGTCTGCGATGGATGAAGCTGCCGATCCGGCCGCAGGCGTGGCTCGCGGGGCGCAGGGTCGACTTCCTCATCGGCGACCGACTCGTGCTGCAGATCGACGGCGGCCATCACGTGGGGATCCAGCGGGAGGCGGACATCGAGCACGACGCGCAGCTGATGCTCCTCGGCTACCACGTGATCCGCGTGGGCTATCGACAGGTCGTCGAGGGCTGGCACACGGTGCAGGAGCTGATCATGCGGGCTGTTGCGCAGGGCCTTCACCGCGCCGCCTGAGGGTCTTCGGGGTGTCGGCAGGCCTCCGCGCCCGTGCGCATTGCCGAGGAGATCTGCGATTCCGAGGGCGGATTCGTCGCCCAGAGCTCCTCGGAATCGCGGATCTCCTCGCGGAGGCGCGGCAGCGGCCGACTGGGGTTGGAGGCGCGGCCCGCGCCCGACCCGCATTACAGGCTCGGCAGCGCCCGGCCGGTTGGAGGCGCGGCGGAGGCCGGGAGGCGCGGCAGCAGCTGACCCGCGTTGACAGGCTCGGCAGCGCCCACGCCGTGCGCATTGCCGAGGAGATCCGCAATTCCGAGGGGGATTTCGCGCCCAAAGCTCCTCGCAATCGCGGATCTCCTCGCGTAGGCGCGGCGGCGGTCGACCGGGTTGGAGGCGCGGCCCGCGCCCGCCCCGCATTACAGGCTCGGCAGCGCCCGGCCGGTTGGAGGCGCGGCAGCAGCAGACCCGCGTTACGGGCTCGGCAGCGCCCACGCCGTGCGCATTGCCGAGGAGATCCGCAATTCCGAGGGGGATTCGCGCTCAAAGCTCCTCGGAATCGCGGATCTCCTCGCGTAGGCGCGGCGGCGGTCGACCGGGGTTGGACGCGCGGCCCGCGCCCGACCCGCATTACAGGCGCGGCAGCGGCCGACCCGCGTCAGAGGCGCGGCGCGCCGACCCGCGTCAGAGCCGCCGCAGCGACCGACCCGCGTCAGAGGCCCGGCCGAGCCCGACCAGCGTTGAAGGCCTGAACCGACGGCGGATCCGCCATCCGGCCGACCGTAGGCTGGATGCATGCGCCTGCCCACGACCCCGGCCACGACCGTGCTGCGCGGACTCCGCGACGAGGTCCGTCAGCACAACCGCGCCGGGCGGGTCATCGTGGCCGTCGACGGCAGGGACGGCGCGGGCAAGACGCTGTTCGCCGACGGGCTGGCGGCGGTCTTCGCCGAGGACGGCTCGGCGGTGTTCCGCGCGAGCATCGACGACTTCCACCGGCCGCGCGCCGAGCGCTACGCCCGCGGTCGCACCTCGCCCGAGGGCTTCTACCGGGACTCCTACGACTACGCCACCTTCCGCCGGGTGCTCATCGACCCCTTCCGCGACGGGCGCCAGACCGCAGCGACGACCGGCTTCCAGCTCGCCGCGTTCGACCTCGCCCGCGACACCCCGGTCGAGTCCGCATGGGTGACCGCTCCCCGTGATGCCGTGCTGATCGTCGACGGCATCTTCCTGCACCGCCCCGAGCTGCGCGGACTCTGGGACTGGTCGGTCTGGCTCGATGTTCCCGTCGACGTGGCATTCCAGCGGATGGCAGAGCGCGACCGCACCGACCCCGACTTCATGGCGGCCTCGAACGCCCGCTATCGCGAGGGTCAGGAGCTCTATCTGCGCGACGCGAGTCCTCGCGCCGCGGCGTCGGCGATCGTCGACAACACCGACTTCGCGCATCCGCAGCGCGTCTTCCAGGACTACTGCTGATGCCCGCGGTGAGTCCCGGCATCCTGCTGGTCGACAAGCCGGGAGGGATGACGAGCCACGACGTCGTCGCTCGCGCGCGGCGTGCCCTCGGCACCCGCAAGATCGGCCACGCCGGAACCCTCGACCCGATGGCGACCGGCCTGCTGGTGCTCGGCGTCGAGGGAGCCACGCGCCTGCTCACCTTCATCGTCGGGCTCGACAAGACGTACGAGGCGACGATCCGCCTCGGGGTCGCGACCGACTCCGACGACGCCGACGGGGAGACGACCGCGGTGACGGATGCCTCGGCCCTCGACTCCGACCGGATCCGCGTCGCCCTCCAACCCCTGACGGGCGCGATCTCCCAGGTGCCGAGCCGGGTGTCGGCGATCAAGGTGGACGGGCGCAGGGCCTACGACCTCGCCCGGGAGGGAGTCGAGGTCGAGCTCGCCGCGCGCAGTGTGACCGTCAGCCGCTTCGACGTGCTCGCCGAGCGGCGTGAGGGCCAGACCGTCGACCTCGACGTCGTCGTGGACTGCTCGAGCGGCACCTACATCCGGGCGCTCGCACGCGATCTCGGCGCCGCCCTCGGCGTCGGCGGGCATCTCACGGCGCTTCGCCGTACGCGCATCGGGCCGTTCGATGTGGCTGATGCGGCATCCCTCGACGAACTCGCCGACGCGCGTCTGGCCTCACCGGCCGACACCGCAGCCGCGGTCCTCGGCCGCATCGACGTGACGGCAGACGAGGCGAGGGACCTCCGCCACGGCAAGCGCCTCCCCGGGGCCGCGACGCGGCTCGACGGCGAGCACGCGGCCGCCATCGCGCCCGACGGATCGCTCGTCGGCATCGTCGAGCGCCGTGGCAGCGACCTCAAGAGCGCGATGAACATGCCCGAGGAGCAGGCGCGATGATCCTCTGGTTCACCTACGTCCAGGTCGGCGATCGCGGTCGCGGCGGGTCTCTTCTGCTTCATCGCGGGGCTCGCGGGTCGGCGCCCCAGCGATTGGACGGTCGGCTCGCTGGCGATCGTCGAGCTGCTTCTCATCGCCCAGATCGTGATCGCCATCGTCGCGCCCCTCGTCGGCAATCCGCCCACCGGGTCGCTCCTGGAGTTCTGGGTGTATCTCGTCTCGGCCGCCCTCCTGCCACCGGCGGCCGTGTTCTGGGCGCTGCTGGAGCGCAGCCGCTGGAGCACCGTCATCATGGGCGTCGCGGCGCTCGCGATCGCGGTCATGCTCTGGCGCATGCACATCATCTGGACGGTCCAGGTCGCCTGACCGAAGCCGGGGTCCCGGATGCCAGCGACTAGAATCGTGGGGCGATGTCTTCCCCCTCCCGTTCCCGCCGGATGACCGGCGTCGGCCGTGTGCTCGTGATCGTCTACGGCATCATGGCGCTCGCCGCGACCGGTCGCTCCTTCGTCCAGATCGTCGAGAAGTTCGACCAGGCGCCGCTGGCCTACGCGCTGTCTGCGCTCTCCGCGGTGGTGTACATCGTCGCGACGCTCGCGCTCGTGTTCGCGGGCTCCCGTCGCTGGTATCGCGTCGCGTGGATCGCGATCGGGTTCGAGCTCGTGGGAGTCCTGGTGATCGGCACGCTGAGCATCGCGTTCCCCGAGCTGTTCCAGCATCCGACCGTCTGGTCGCTGTTCGGCCTCGGGTACGTGTTCATCCCGCTCGTGCTGCCGTTCTTCGGCCTGTGGTGGCTGGTGAAGCATCCGCCGGTCGATGATCGCGAGACGACGGATGCCGCGCCCGCCGCGGTGACGTCGTGATCGTCTTCCGCGACCCGGCCGAGGTGCCCGCCGGGTTCGGTCCGTCCGTCGTCGCCATCGGCAAGTTCGACGGGGTGCACGCGGGGCATCGGGCGGTGCTGGAGCGGGCGAAGGTGGATGCCGCCGCCGACGCCAAGGTCGTCGCCGTGACATTCGACCGAAATCCGCTCAGCCTCCTTCGTCCCGAGCTCTGCCCCGAGGACCTCATCGGGGTCACGCAGAAGCTGCAGCTGCTCGCCGGCACGGGGATCGATGCGACCCTCCTCCTGCGCTTCGACGAGGCGCTCGCGAGCCTCACTCCGCGGGAGTTCGTCGAGCGCATCCTGGTCGATGCCCTCGGTGCGCGGACTGTCCTGGTCGGCACCGACTTCCGCTTCGGCCGGGGCGGAGCCGGAAACCCCGACGTCCTGCAGGAGCTCGGCGGTGAGCTCGGCTTCCGCGTCGACGTGATCGGCGATGTGCGCTCCCTCGACGCGGACCGCCGGGTATCGTCCACCTGGATCCGCGACCTCCTCTCGCAGGGCGACGTCGAGACCGCTGCGCGGCTTCTCGGGCCGTCCGCACGCCGTGTGGGGCGAGGTCGTGCACGGCGCGAAGCGCGGGCGCGAGCTCGGCTTCCCGACGGCGAACCTCTCGAACGATCTCGAAGGCTTCATCCCGGCTGACGGCGTCTACGCCGGGTGGCTCGTGGACGAGGGACCCGCCGACGCGGCCCAGCCCCTCGCAGCGGCCCGCCGCACCACGCGCTATCCGGCCGCGATCAGCGTCGGCTCCAACCCGACCTTCGACGACGTCACGAGCCGACAGGTCGAGGCGTACGTCCTCGACGAGACCGATCTCGATCTCTACGGGCGGCTGGTCGAGGTGCAGTTCGCCATGCGGGTGCGGGGGATGGTGGCGTTCGACGGCATCGATGCGCTCATCGAGCAGATGTCCGACGACGTCGTGCAGGTGCGCACCCTCCTCGCCTGACCGGGCAGCGGCCGTAGACCGCGCACGGGGCCCGTCCTACGATCGAGACCGTGGATGCCCTCCTCGCCGTCGCGGATGCCGCGGCCCCCTCGGTGAACCTCTGGGGAGCGCTGGGGTGTGCCGTCGCCTACTCCGCCTCCCTGCTGGCGACCCTCGACGCCTTCGCCGATCTGATCCTCGCGAGGGACGACTCGCCGGCTGGGCGGCTGACTCCGGCGGTAGGCTTGAAGTTCGGGTCGAAGATCGCCGCAGCCGCGATCGCCGTGATCGCCGCCGCGATCGTGCTCGCCCTGGACGGGAACTGGTTCGCCTTCACGAGCCTCACGATCGCCTTCCTCGTCGTCGTCGCGATCGGCCTCGCCGTGCTGGTGAGGCACGCGAGGGTCGTCGCCGCGGCGTCACCACCCGGAGGATGATGCGCGAGACCCGCGCCGATCCGACAGCCACGACAAGGAGAACCATGAGCCGGACCGAACTGCAGACGCTCCCGGAGCGCGCCGTCCAGCTGCTCGGCGGTCAGCCCGACGACACCACGCTTCGTCGGTATCTCCACGGCCTTCCCGGCGTCGATGCCGTCGGGCTCGAGCAGCGAGCGGCTGATCTCGGCACCCGCTCGATCAAGACCACCTCCAAGGCATGGGCGCTCGATCGGATCATCCAGCTGATCGACCTGACGACCCTCGAGGGGGCCGACACCCCGGGCAAAGTCCGCTCGCTGGCGGCCAAGGCTCTCAATCCGGATGCCTCCGATCCGACGTGCCCCCGCGTGGCGGCGGTCTGCGTCTACGGCGACATGGTGCCCTACGCCGTCGAGGCGCTCGGCTCGGCGCACGGCGACCCCGATGACGGGGGAGTGAGCGTCGCGGCGGTGGCCACCGCCTTCCCGAGCGGCCGCGCCTCGCTCGAGATCAAGCTCGCCGACACCGCAGAGGCAGTCGCCCACGGTGCAGACGAGATCGACATGGTGATCGACCGCGGGGCCTTCCTGTCCGGCCGCTACGGACTCGTCTTCGACCAGATCGCCCGTGTGAAGCAGGCCTGCCGGCGCGAGGACGGCACCTACGCCTCGCTCAAGGTGATCCTCGAGACCGGCGAGCTGACGACCTACGACAACATCAAGCGGGCGTCGTGGCTCGCGATCCTCGCCGGCGGCGACTTCATCAAGACCTCCACGGGCAAGGTGCAGCCGGCGGCGACCCTCCCGACCACCCTGCTCATGCTCGAGGTCGTCCGCGACTGGTACCGCGCGACCGGCGAGAAGGTGGGCGTGAAGCCCGCGGGCGGCATCCGCACCTCCAAAGACGCGATCAAGTACGTCGTCACGGTCGCCGAGATCGCGGGCGAGGAGTGGCTCCAGCCGCACCTCTTCCGCTTCGGGGCGTCGAGTCTGCTCAATGACGTGCTGCTGCAGCGGCAGAAGCTGCGCACCGGGCATTACTCCGGCGCCGACTACGTCACGATCGACTGACTTCTCGTGTCGCTCCGCGCCTCCGGCGCTTCCGAACAACCGGCCCGAATCCCAGGTGAGATGCAGATGAGTTTCCTCGAATACGCCCCCGCTCCCGAGTCGCGCGCGATCCTCCGCCTGCGCGACGAGTACGGGCTGTTCATCGACGGCGAGTTCCGGCCGGGCACCGGCGAGAGCTTCGCGACGATCTCGCCCGCCGACGAATCGCACATCGCGACGATCGCATCGGCGAGCGAGGCGGATGTCGATGCCGCCGTCGCCGCCGCGCGCCGCGCGTTCGACAAGACGTGGTCGACGATGAGCGGCCGCGACCGCGGCAAGTACCTCTTCCGCATCGCCCGGCTCATTCAGGAGCGCGCGCGAGAACTGGCCGTGGCCGAGAGCCTCGACAACGGCAAGCCCATCAAGGAGAGCCGGGATGTCGACATCCCGCTCGTGGCGGCATGGTTCTTCTACTACGCAGGCTGGGCCGACAAGCTCGACTACGCGGGGCTCGGCGCCGGTCCCAAGCCCCTGGGTGTCGCGGGCCAGATCATCCCCTGGAACTTCCCGCTGCTGATGCTCGCGTGGAAGATCGCCCCTGCGCTCGCCGCGGGCAACACCGTCGTGCTGAAGCCGGCTGAGACCACTCCGCTGACCGCGCTGCTGTTCGCCGAGATCCTCCAGCAGGCCGATCTGCCCGCGGGCGTGGTCAACATCGTGACGGGCGCGGGTGCCACCGGCGCCACGCTGGTGCGGCATCCGGGCGTCGACAAGATCGCCTTCACCGGATCGACCCCGGTCGGCCGCGAGATCGCGAAGGCGGTCGCCGGCACCGACAAGAAGGTGACGCTCGAGCTCGGAGGAAAGGCCGCGAACATCATCTTCGAGGACGCCCCCATCGAGCAGGCGGTCGACGGGATCGTCACGGGCATCTTCTTCAATCAGGGTCAGGTCTGCTGCGCCGGCAGCCGCCTGCTCGTGCAGGAGTCGATCCACGACGAGGTCGTCGAGCGGCTGAAGACGCGGCTGTCGACCCTGCGCCTCGGCGATCCGCTCGACAAGAACACCGACATCGGGGCGATCAACTCGCTCGAACAGCTCAATCGCGTGCGGGAACTCAGCCGGATCGGCGACGAGGAGGGCGCCGACCGGTGGACGGCGGACTGCGTCATCCCCGACAAGGGCTTCTGGTTCGCGCCGACCATCTTCACGAACGTGCAGTCGAGTCACCGGATCGCGCGCGACGAGATCTTCGGACCCGTCCTCTCGGTCCTGACGTTCCGCACGCCGGCCGAGGCCATCGAGAAGGCGAACAACACCCCCTACGGACTGTCGGCGGGCATCTGGAGCGAGAAGGGCTCGCGGATCCTCGCGGTCGCGGATCGCCTCCGCGCCGGCGTGGTGTGGGCCAACACGTTCAACCGGTTCGACCCGGCGAGCCCGTTCGGCGGCTACAAGGAGTCGGGCTACGGCCGCGAGGGCGGCAGGCAGGGCCTGCTGGCGTATCTCAAGGCCCCATCGACGAGCGCAGGAAGCGGAAAATGAGCAAGCGACTGACCGTGCCGAAGACGTACAAGCTGTTCATCGGCGGAGCCTTCCCGCGGAGCGAATCGGGGCGCACCTATGAGGTCGTCTCGCCGAAGGGCGACTTCCTCGCGAACGCGGCCCTGGCATCGCGCAAGGATGCCCGGGATGCCGTCACCGCGGCACGCGCGGCGGTGAAGCCGTGGTCGAGCGCGACCGCGTACAACCGCGGCCAGGTGCTCTATCGCGTGGCCGAGGTGCTCGAGGGCCGCCGTGGCGCAGTTCGTCGATGAGATCGTCCAGCAGTCGGGCGCGTCGACCGCCGCGGCCCAGGCCGAGGTCGACGAGGCCATCGACCGCTGGGTCTGGTACGCCGGGTGGTGCGACAAGTTCGCGCAGGTCGCAGGCAACGGCAACCCCGTCGCCGGACCGTACTTCAACATCTCGGTGCCCGAGCCGACCGGTGTCGTCGGCGTCATCGCACCGCAGGACACCGCCCTCCTCGGCCTCGTCTCGGCGATCGCTCCGGCCCTCGTCACGGGCAACGCGGTCGTCGCGGTCGCATCCCACCGCTACCCGCTCTCGGCGATCAGCCTCGCCGAGGTCATCGCGACCTCCGACGTGCCCGGCGGCGTGGTCAACATCCTCACGGGCTCTCCCGGCGAGATCGCGCCCTGGCTCGCCTCGCACCCCGAGGTGCACGGCCTCGACCTCGTCGGCGCCGGCGACCTCGACTGGGTCGACCTGCAGATCGCGGCGGCCGAGACGCTCACCCGGGTCCTTCCTCCCGAGCGGGGGACGGATGCCGCAGCCCCGAGCCTCGAGCGCATCGCCGCCTTCACCGAGACGAAGACGGTCTGGCACCCCAAGAGCCTGGTCTGACACGCCCGGGAGCAGCATCCCGACACGCGAACATCGCGCGGGTGAGCAAAAGGTAACGGAAAGGTAACGCCGCATGTAGAGTGGCGGCACGTCGACGACGACGTGACCACCCGGAGGACATGCCCGATGCCCGCCCACCCGGAATCCGACGCGCGCGATCGGATCCAGGCCCTCGTGACCGTCTGCGTGCTCGCCCTCGTGAGCCTCGTGATCGCCTTCCTCGGAGCCGCCCCCGCGCGAGTGAGTGCGACGGAGCTCATGGGCGACGCGCGCGCACCCGAGCAGACGGCGTTCGTCGTCAGCCATCGGGGTGGCGGAGCGCTCGCACCCGAGAACACGCTCCCCGCGGTCTCGGCCGCGCTCGAGGCCGGATTCGACTACGTCGAGATCGATCTCGTGCTCACCGCCGACCGTGTGCCGGTCCTGATGCACGACAAGAAGGTCGACCGGACCACCAACGGCACCGGCCGGGTCGCCGACCTCACGCTCGCCGAGGTGAAGGCGCTCGACGCCGGCGCGTGGTTCTCGCCCGAGTACGTCGGAACGCCGGTCCCGACGCTCGAGGAGTTCCTCGCGGTGCTCGCACCCTCCGGCGCCCGTGCCCTGCTCGAGCTGAAGGGGGAGTGGGATGCCGAGGCCGGCGCCGCGCTCATCGCGACGCTGCGACAGCACGACCTCGAGCGTCGCGTGGCGATCGCGAGCTTCAACCCGCGCTCCCTGCTCTCGACGAGCGGTGCCTCCGAGCTCGCATTCCGGCTGCTGATCCTCCGCCGCCTTCCCGATGACGTCGAGCGGGCCGTGAAGGGCGCGAACGCCCGCGGCATCCTCGTCGACGGCAGCGCGGTCGCGGGGCGTCCGGAGGTCGTCGAGAAGCTGCACGATCTGGGACTCCGTGTGGTCGTCTACACGCTGAACGACGACGTCCAGTGGCAGGACACCATCGCCGCGGGCGTGGACGGGATCGTGACGGATGAGCCCGTCCGTCTCAGGGAGTGGCAGGACACGATCGCGCGCTCCGACGGGTAGGGTCGACACACCTGAGGAGGTGCCGGCCGTGGACCGTCGACGCAGAGCATGGGCAGCGACTGCTGCTCTGACACTGGGCGTATTCCTGGTCGCCGGATGTGCCGCCGAGTCTCGCGAGGCCGCGGCTTCGTCGGCCTCGCCCCGGCCCTCGTCGAGCGCATCGGCGACGCCATCCGCGTCCAGCTCGCCGTCCGCGTCTCCCACCCCGTCCGCGAGCCCGACAGCCACCGCCGCGCCCGATGACGAGATCGCGCTCCCGGCAGCGTGCGAAGACATCTACTCCGCCGAGATGCTGGCGACCCTCAACGCCCAGTCGCCGCCCTCGAACGACCCGGGAGTCACGATGCTCTCGTCGCAGAACGCCGAGCTGCTCGAGATCCAGACGTCCGGCATCCCGACACTGCGCTGCTCATGGGGCAGGCCCAGTGAATCCGGGCTCGCCACGAACGTGTCGATCGTCGATGCCGGGCAGTCCGCCGCGATCCTGGCCGCACTGCAGGGGTCGGGCTTCGGGTGCGCCGAGCAGGACGGCGGGACGATCTGCCGCATCGAGCAGAAGCGGATCGACCTCGACGACAACGAGGTGACACTGGGCGAGACGCACTTCGTCCGCGGCAATGGCTGGATCTCGACGGCGTGGATCGACTTCGCGCCGGAAGGATACACCGAGGACATCGCCCACACGCTCTGGGGATGATCGGGGCGTCCGCGCGCTAGACTGAACTCGCGGGGATTCCTGATCTCGACGCCGCGGCTCGCTGAAGCGAGTGCCAGCGGCCGGGGGCAGAGGCATCCCGTCCCGCGTCCGTGACGGCCCGCGCCGCCCGCGGGAGCTGTGCACATCACAGCCGGTCGCCCGACCGGTCGCCAGCCGGAGCACCCGGTACACGAAGCTCAGGAGGAGCATGCCGACCACGGCATCCACCGCACGTTCCGCCAACCAGCGGCGCAGGAAGCCCACGACGTCGCGGCGCGACGATGAGGCGCCCGTCATCCCGATCCTCGCCCGCAAGGTGCGCGAGGTCGAGGCCAAGGCCCAGCGAGGAAAGCTCGGGCCCACCAACCGCGTGAAGTTCCAGGTGATCGCGTTCCTCGTCCGCGAGGAGCGCGCCCGCGTCAAGGCCGACACCGCGATCACGGATGCCGCGCGCGCTGAGCTGCTGAAGCGCCTGGACGGCGTGGCGACGATCCTCGCCAAGACCGCCGCCCGCGACACGAGCCTCATCCAGCTGCTCGAGGTCGACCAGGCGGCGTCGCCCGTCGCCCGTCGCATGCGCCGAGACTGGCTGCTCGAGTCCGGCGCCGAACTGCCGCCCGACGAGCTGATCATCACCGACACGGCGCCCGCCAGTGCGCCGGTCGTCCCGCCGGCTCTCGCCCAGCGGCAGGTCGTCCCGGTCCAGATCGAGTCGCGCCAGATGGCCCACCCGTTCCTCGCCCCCGACCTGAGCGCGCGCGTCAGCAAGGAGACGCCTCGTCGCCGGCTCGACGGCTGGGAGCTCATGGGACCCCTCTACAAGGCGTTCGAGACCGGTGCCGGCGGCGGCGCGGCGACGATGGACCTCCCCGAGATCCCCGAGTTCGACCGCCTCTCGCCCAGGGGCCTCGAGGTCATGCCGCACCAGTCGAAGTTCCTCGAGGCCGTTCGCGAGGGTCACCGCACCTTCCTCCTCGCCGATGAGCCCGGCCTCGGAAAGACGGCGGAGTCGGTGCTGGCAGCATCCGTCGCCGACGCGTACCCCCTGCTCGCGGTCGTCCCCAATGTCGTCAAGATGAACTGGGCACGCGAGGTCGAGCGGTGGACGCCGCAGCGCCGAGCCACTGTCATCCACGGCGACGGCGAGGCGGTCGACGCGTTCGCCGACATCTTCATCGTCAACTACGAGATCCTCGACCGGCACCTCTCGTGGCTGAGCTCGCTCGGGCTCAAGGGCATGGTCGTCGACGAAGCGCACTTCATCAAGAACCTGACGTCGCAGCGCTCGCAGAACGTGCTCGCGCTCGGCGCCCGGATCCGGGAGCAGGTGCGCAACCCTCTGCTGCTCGCCCTCACCGGAACGCCCGCTCATCAACGATGTCGAGGACTTCGACGCGATCTGGCGGTTCCTCGGCTGGACCAACGGCGAGAAGCCGGGCCCTGTGCTGATGGAGAGGCTCGACGAGACGGGACTCACCCCGGCTGACAAGGCCTTCTACCCCGAAGCGCGCAACGCCGTCATCTCGATGGGCATCGTGCGGCGCAAGAAGAAGGACGTCGCGGCAGACCTCCCCGACAAGCTCATCGCCGACCTGCCCGTCGAGCTGGACGACGAGTTCGGCCGCTCGATCCGCCAGGCCGAGCGCGAGCTCGGCGATCGGCTCGCGGGCAAGTACCGCCGCATCATCGATGCGCGCGGCGACCGCGGCCTCGCTCCCGGTGAGATCGACGAGGACATCGTGCGCCTCGTCTCGCACAACGAGCTCGAAGAGTCGAAGGCCGCCGGAACAGGCGCCGAGAACGTCTTCACGATGGTCCGCAAGATCGGGCAGGCCAAGGCGCAGCTCGCGGCGGACTACACCGTCCAGCTGCAGCGCTCGGTCGGCAAGGTCGTCTTCTTCGCCAAGCACATCGACGTCATGGACCAGGCCGAGGCGCACTTCGCCTCCGCGGGCCTCAAGACGGTGTCGTTGCGCGGTGACCAGACGACGATCGCGCGCCAGCAGGCGATCGACGCGTTCAACAACGACCCCGCCGTCGGCGTCGCCGTCTGCTCGCTCACCGCGGCGGGCGTCGGCGTGAACATGCAGGCGTCGTCGAACGTCGTGCTCGCCGAGCTGTCGTGGACGGCCGCCGAGCAGACGCAGGCGATCGACCGGGTGCACCGCATCGGCCAGGACGAGCCGGTCACGGCGTGGCGCATCATCGCCGCGCACACGATCGACACGAAGATCGCCGAGCTCATCGACTCCAAGCAGGGGCTCGCGGCGCGCGCGCTCGACGGCGAGGCCGTCGATCCGCAGTCGAGCGACTCGGTGCAGCTGTCGGCGCTCATGCACGTGCTGCGACGGGCCCTCGGCGCGGCGTAGCCAGGGATCGCCTGCCCGTCAAGGCCTCGCCTCGTCTCCTCGCGGACTCGTACCGTCGAGGCACTGAGACGAAGGAGGCCGACATGTCCGATCCGACCCAGCCGACGAGGGACGACCACGACGAGACGTTCGTAGGCGCGATTGCAGATGCGCTTCCGGGAGACCGGGACGACGAGCCCCTGGACGGCGACCTCGACGACGACGCGCTCGACAGTGCCGCTGCCGACGAGCGGGCCGCCCGCGAGGGCACGAAGCACGACTGACAGACCGCGAGGTCCGAGTCGAACGACGGGCGCTCCCACGGGGGCGCCCGTCGTCGCGCGGCCGGGATCGAGCAGCTCGGATACTGACGGTCGCGTGTGTGGCAGGGGCGAGGCATCCGGCGATAGTGTCGGGAGAGGCTGCGACGCCGCTTGAAGAACCCCCTGACGTAAGGACGACACATGAAGATCGGCATCCTCACCAGCGGCGGCGACTGCCCGGGGCTCAATGCGGTCATCCGCGGCGTCGTCCTGAAGGGGACCACGAACTACGATCTCGAGTTCGTCGGCATCCGCGACGGATGGCGCGGGGTCGTCGACGGTGATTTCTTCCCGCTCACCCGCCACGAGGTGAAGGGCCTGTCGAAGGTCGGCGGCACCATCCTCGGCACCAGCCGCACCAACCCCTACGAGGGCCCGCGCGGAGGTGCCGAGAACATCTCGAAGACCCTCTACGGCCACCGCATCGACGGCATCATCGCGATCGGCGGCGAGGGCACCCTCGCGGCTGCGAACCGCCTCGCCAACGATGGCATCAACGTGCTCGGCGTCCCGAAGACGATCGACAACGACCTCCGCGCGACGGACTACTCGTTCGGCTTCGACACGGCCCTCAACATCGCGACCGACGCGATGGATCGCCTTCGCACGACGGGCGACTCGCACCAGCGCTGCATGGTCGCAGAGGTCATGGGCCGCCACGTCGGCTGGATCGCGCTCCACGCCGGAATCGCGGCGGGCGCCCACGTCATCTGCATCCCCGAGGTGCCGCTGTCGATCACCGAGATCGCCAGCCAGGTGAGCAAGGCGCACGACCGCGGCCGTGCGCCGCTCGTCGTCGTGTCCGAGGGCTTCACGCTCACCGGCATGGACGAGGCATTCAGCGACAAGGGCCTCGACGCGTTCAACCGGCCGCGCCTGGGCGGGATCAGCGAAGTGCTGGCGCCCGAGATCGAGCGCATCACCGGCATCGAGACCCGTGCGACCGTGCTCGGCCACATCCAGCGCGGCGGCTCGCCGTCCGCCTTCGACCGCGTGCTCGCGACGCGCCTCGGCCTCCACGCCGCAGACGCCGTGGTGAGCGAGTCGTGGGGCCAGATGGTGTCGCTCCGCGGCACCGACATCGTCCGCGTCCCGTTCGCCGACGCGCTCGGCGAGCTCAACACCGTCCCGCAGTACCGCTACGACGAGGCCGCCGCGCTCTTCGGCTGAGCCCGCAAGACACAGCAGAGACGGGATGCCTCGCTCGAGGCATCCCGTCTCTGCGTGTGTCTACCGTCGCCGCTCAGGCCTCGGCGACTCCCAGGACGTCGAGCAGCCACGCCAGCTCGAACGCGCGCTCGCGCCATGCGTTGTACCGGCCGCTCACACCGCCGTGCCCGGCGACCATCTCGCACTTGAGGAGGGCATCAGCCCCGACCTCGCGGAGGCGCGCCACCCACTTGGCCGGCTCGACGTACATGACGCGGGTGTCGTTGAGCGAGGTGACCGCGAGGATGCGCGGGTACTCGGCATCCGCCCGCACGTTCTCGTAGGGGGAGTACGACTTCATGTAGGCGTAGACAGCCGGATCCTCGAGCGGGTTGCCCCACTCGTCCCACTCGATGACGGTGAGCGGCAGCGACGGGTCGAGGATGGTCGTCAGGGCGTCGACGAACGGCACATCGGCGAGGATGCCCGCGAACAGCTCCGGCGCGAGGTTCGCCACCGCACCCATGAGCAGGCCGCCGGCCGATCCGCCTTCGGCGACGAGCAGAGCGGGCGAGGTGTAGCCGTTGTGGATGAGATGCTGCGCGCAGTCGACGAAGTCGGTGAACGTGTTGCGCTTGTTGAGCAGCTTGCCGTCCTCGTACCACTGACGGCCCATCTCGCCACCGCCGCGGACGTGCGCCACGGCGAAGACGACCCCGCGGTCGAGTTCCGACAGGCGGGCGACCGAGAAACCCGGCTCGATCGAGTGCTCGTACGACCCGTAGCCGTAGAGGTGCACGGGGCGCGGAGCGGCGCCGGCGTCGCCGAACGACCGCTTCCAGACGAGCGAGATGGGAACCTGCACGCCGTCCTGCGCCGTCGCCCACACCCGCGCCTGGGCGTAGTCGTCCGGCTCATAGCCGCCGAGCACCGGCTGGCGCTTGCGAAGCAGCAGCTCGCCCGTCGCGATGTCGTAGTCGTACACGGTGCCCGGCGTCGTGAACGAGCCGTACCCGAGTCGCAGCAGCGGGGGAGCCCACTCCGGGTTGCCGCCGCTGCCGACGGAGTACAGCGGCTCGTCGAACTCGATCTCCTGCACGTCGCGCGAGGCGTAGTCGAGCAGCCCGAGTCGCGGAAGGCCTCCGCGACGATAGGCGACCACGGCCCAGTCGCGGAAGGTCGACATTCCGAGCAGCCGCTTTCCGGGCTCGTGCGCGATGACCACCTCGCGAGGGCCTGAGGGATCGGATGCTGCGACCCGCACGAGCTCGAAATCGAGGGCGCCGTCGTTGTGGACGATGTAGAGCACGTCCTCGCCGTCGACGACCGCGTGGTTCACCTCGTACTCGACGCCCTCGTTGCGCGGCCACACGACGCGCGGCTCGCCGCGGAGGTCCGAGGCATCCAGAAGCCATTCCTCGCTCGTGATGGAGGAGCCCAGACCGATGACGAGGTAGCGGTCGCTGCGTGTGAAGCCCGCGCCGACCCAGTAGCGCTCGTCCGGCTCATGGAAGAGCTTCACGTCGTCGGCGACGGGCGTGCCGAGCTCGTGCAGCCACACCGTGTCGGGGCGCCACGCGTCGTCCACGGTGCTGTAGATGATGAAGCGGCCGTCGGGTGAGAAGGTGGCGCCCGCGAACGTGCCCTCGATCACATCGGGCAGTTCCTCGCCCGAGACGAGATCGCGCACGCGGATCGTGTAGCGCTCGTCGCCGGCGACATCCACTCCGAAGAGCATGAGAGTGCCGTCGTTGGAGACCTCGAAGCTGCCGAGCGAGAAGAACTCGTGCCCCTCGGCCTCGACGTTGCCGTCGAGGAGCACCTGCTCGCCGGGCACCTCGACATCGGGCGCAAGCTCGGGCGGCGTCCAGTCGTCGGGCGAGGCGAGCGGAGCGCGGCACTGGATGCCGTACTGGCTGCCTTCGAGCGTCCGGCCGTAGTACCACCACGCGCCCTGGCGGCTCGGCACCGAGAGGTCGGTCTCGAGGGTGCGTCCCTTGATCTCCTCGAAGATGCGCTCGCGCAGGCCCTCGAGGTGAGCGGTCCGCGCCTCGGTGTAGGCGTTCTCGGCCTCGAGGTGCCCGAGGACGGCGGCATCCTCCTTGGCCCGGAACCACTCGTAGGGGTCGTCGAACGAGTCGCCGTGGTGAGAGCGCGAAACAGGATTGCGCGAGGCGATCGGGGGGACGAGGGATGCCGCGCTCAGCGCGTCGTTCACAGTCACATCTTCACGCTAGCCGAGCCTTCTGAGAGGGGCGTCGGACCGGTTATCTGAATCGCGGTGGATGTGCGAGGATACCTCTCGGCTCGGTTAACGGAGCACGAAACCTCGCTGAACTGTTCGTTCGCACGCCGATCGCGTCGGCACCCCTCTGATTCCCTCTACGGAAAGCGAACGGTGGAGACCGCAGCCCTGATGGTCGTGCTGGTGATCGCACTGGCACTGTTCTTCGACTTCACGAACGGGTTCCACGACACCGCCAACGCGATGGCGACTCCCATCGCGACGGGTGCCCTGAAGCCCAAGGTGGCCGTTCTGCTGGCCGCCGTGCTGAACCTCGTCGGCGCCTTCCTCTCGACCGAGGTCGCACAGACGATCTCGGGCGGGATCATCCATGAGGACCAGCTCTCGGCGGCGGTGTTCCCCGCCGTGATCTTCGCCGGCCTCATCGGCGCCATCACCTGGAACATGCTGACCTGGCTGCTCGGACTTCCGTCCAGCTCGTCGCACGCGCTCTTCGGCGGCCTCATCGGCGCGACGATCGTCGGTGTCGGCGCCTCGGCGATCGACTTCGGCGTCGTGATGTCGAAGGTCATCCTTCCGGCGGTCATCGCGCCGCTCACCGCCGGCATCATCGCCTTCACCGCCACCAAGCTCGCGTACGTCATCACGCGCCGCTACGACACCAAAGCGGACGGCCGCGACGGCTTCCGCTTCGGGCAGATCTTCACCTCGTCGCTCGTCGCGCTCGCCCACGGCACGAACGATGCGCAGAAGACCATGGGCATCATCACCCTGCTGCTCATCACGGTCGGGTGGCAGACGAGCCCCGAACCCGAGACCTGGGTGATCTTCGCGTGCGCGATCACGATCGCCCTCGGCACCTACATGGGCGGATGGCGCATCATCCGCACGCTCGGCAAGGGCCTGACCGATGTCAAGCCGGCGCAGGGGTTCTCGGCGGAGGCCTCGACGGCCTCGACGATCCTGGCCTCGAGCGCCCTCGGCTTCGCGCTCTCGACGACGCAGGTCGCGTCCGGCTCGGTCATCGGGTCCGGCCTCGGACGCCGCGGGTCGAAAGTCCGCTGGCGGACGGTGGGACGCATCATGGTGGGCTGGCTCCTGACGCTGCCCGCCGCGGGTGCGGTCGGAGCGCTCGCCGCATTGATCGTCGTCTGGCTCCCCGAATGGGGCGTCCTGATCGACACGATCCTCGCGGTCATCGTCATCGCGGCACTCTTCTGGCGCTCCCGCCGCGACGCCGTCACTGCGGCGAACGCGATGAGCGAGGTGGCGGACTCCGGGGCAGCCGTCAAGGTGACGCGCAATCCGCCGCCCACCCGTCGGGCCGTGCGGCGCGAGCAGGAACGTCGCGATCAGGAGGCGCCCAAGTGAACATCCACATCGAGTGGCTGTCCTTCGTCCAGGTGTTCATCGCGGCGATGATCTCGGCCGTGATCGTCGTCAGCTTCTACTCCCTCGGTCTCCGTCTGCTCGTGCGGGCGGGTCGGCCGCCGGTCGTCGCACCGGCGGAGTTCACCGACGCGATCACGATCGTCACGGAGAAGGAGCGGGCCCGCGCCGAGAAGCGAGCGCTCAAGGCTGCGCGGAAGAATCCGCTGACCGATGGGCAGAAGCGGTTCGCCCTCGCTGCGGCGTATGCATCGTTCGGGGTGGCCGCGCTCGCCGTTCTCGGGGGACTGCTTCTCATCCTCTTCAACCACTGAGTGCAGCTGATACCGCGCCGATATCGGTCCTCTTGACCCCACCTGGGTTCGGTCCCACCATGTGCACATGGACGTGTGCGTTCTGGGGACACTGACGATCGACCAAGGTCGGATCGTGCCTGCTCCGCGCGATCGGGTCGTGCTGAGCGCACTTGTCGTACGCCTCGGAAAGCCGGTGTCGGTCGATTCCCTTACGTCCGCGCTGTGGGCCGGTGCACCGCCGGCCTCGTCGACGAAGGTCATTCTCGGCTGCATCATGCGGCTGAGACGCCTGATGTCGCCGGCGCGGATCGAGACCACTCCCATGGGATACCTCCTCGTTCCCGACGGAGTCGACCTCGACACCGAGAGATTCGAACGGCTCATCGGACGAGGGTCCCAGCTTCTCGAGGTCGGCGAGCCCGATCGCGCCGTGCACGCTCTCGGGGAGGCGCTGGCGCTGTGGCGCGGAACACCCTTCGCCGAACTCAGCGGCTGGGGGCCTGCGCGCACCGAGGGGTCGAGGCTGAACGAGATGCGACTCGCGGCGGAGGAGTCGCTGCTGGAGGCGCGGCTGCAGTCGGGTGACGTCGGGGCAGCGGCCGCCGAGGCAGGGGCCAGGGTCGATGAAGCACCGCTGCGCGAGCGTCGGTGGGTGCTCCTGGGCCTGGCGGAGTATCGGCAGGGTCGGCAGGCGGATGCACTGGCCGCAGTACGGCGTGGACGTGAGCTTCTCGCCGCCGATCTCGGACTCGACCCCAGCGCCGAGCTTGCCGCTCTCGAGAGGGCGATGCTCCTCCAGGATCCCGAATTGGACGTCGCAGTACCGCTTCGCGCGGCCAGTGCACAGTGCCCGTACTTCGGGCTCCCTCCCGCCGGGTTGGACGACGCCGAGCGCTTCTTCGGGCGCGAGGAAGAGGTGCGGCAGGGTTTGGAGGCGCTCGACCGACACGGTGTGCTCCTGGTCTCGGGGTCGTCCGGGGTGGGCAAATCCTCATTCGTCAGGGCGGGGCTCGCGGCGCAGTTCGCCGCGCGCGGCAGGCGAGTGACCGTGGTGACGCCGGGTGAGCACCCGGTAGAGACCATCCGCGGGCTTGCTCAGCACGACAGTGAGTCGCTGGTGGTGGTGGATCAGTGCGAGCAGGCGTTCGCCAACGACGACCCTGAGCAGACCAGGCAGTTCTTCGTGGAACTCGGCCGACTGGTGTTCCGCGGCACGGTGGTGATGACGATCCGGGCAGATAGATTGGGGGATCTCGCCGACCACCACGGGTTCGCCGGGCTCATCCAGTCGCATCTGCTGATGCTGGGACCCCTGTCGGACGACGGTCTGCGCACGGTCATCCAGAGGCCCGCCCAGCAGACCGGACTCATTCTCGAACCCGGTCTGGTGGAGATCCTCATACGGGATGCGGACGGGCGGAATCTGCCGCTCCTCTCGCACGCGCTGCGCCAGGTCTGGCAGCGCCGGGAAGGACGGGTCCTGACCGTCGACGGCTACGTCGCCTCGGGCGAGATCCGCGGCTCGGTGTCGCAGTCTGCGGAAGAGATGTTCGGCGACCTTTCCGACGACGATGCGCTGCTGGCTCGCGACATCCTTCTTCGCCTCGTCGAGCCGTCACCCGGCGAAGGACTGATCTGCCAGCGGGTCGAGCGGGCTTTCGTCGAGATCGACGATGCCCACGCGGCAGTGGCCGGCCGTCTTGTGGATGCACGACTGGTCACGAGCGACGCGGAGTCGTTCCAACTGGCCCACGAGGCGGTCGCCCGTGAGTGGCCGCGCCTGCGCGAATGGCTCGCGGAGGACGTCGAGGGCCAGCGGATCATGCGGCATCTGAACTCCGCGGCGACCGCGTGGGACGAGATGGCGCGGCCCGACAGCGAGCTCTACCGTGGCGGCCGACTCAGCACGGCCGTTCAATGGAGAGATTCGGCGCGGCCGGTGCTCGCCCCTGTCGAGCGCGCATTCCTGGATGCCTCCGTCCGGCGCGAAAAAGCGGACCTCGAAGGCACGCGCCATCAGCTTCAGCGCGAGCAGCGCTCCGTCCGGCGACTGCGGTGGCTGGCGGGAGCGACCGCTGCGCTCGCCGTCGTGGCCATCGCGGCCGGGGGCCTTGCCGCGGTGCAGGTCTCTGAGCTCAACAAGCAGGCGGTGAGAGACGACGCACGACGGGTCGCCGCGCTGTCGGCAGCTGAGCCCGAGTACGAGCACGCCCTTCTCCTGGCGGTCGAGGCCGTCCGCCTGTGGGACGCGCCCACGACGAGAAGGGCGGTTCTGGATGTCATGGGCCGAAGCCCGCGGATGGTGAGCGCGGCGCGGTTGAGCGACGGCATGGGCATCGAGACCATGATGCTCGGCGTCGACGACTCCACCGCGCTGGTCATCGATGACGAGATCCAGGCGAGGGTCTTCGACCTCGATCGCCGCGTGCAGGTCGCCACGGCCGACGTCGAAGGAAGGATCGTCCTGGACGCCGCGGAGGGTCCAGGCGGGCATATCGCACTCAGCGTCATGCATGCCGACTGCGGGGTCGGCGATTGGTGCGATTCTCCCGACCTGCGCACGTTCGACTATGGGGGTGTCAAGACCGGCGAACTGGCCTTCCCTGCGTTCGGAGCTGAGGTCCTCGATATCGAGTACACAGCCGATCAGTCGCTGGCAGCGGTGATCGCGCCGCTCCCCGAGACTGCGTCAGGGCCGAACATCGCGGTATGGCGCGTGGAGTCGCCTGACCAGCCCCTCCTGCTGCATCTTCCCCATGCGGGGACGAATCCCGGCCCACCGAGTTGGGCGGGCTCGTTCGGACGAGTGAGGTTCTCACCCGACGGCACACGACTGTACGCGAGCGGCTTCGGCCCCACCGCGGTCTTCGACACCGCCACCGGCGCGCTCCTCGACGAGATCGAAGGGGACGGGCTGCTCGCGGTAGCCCCCGACGGGCATTCGCTCCTGCTGCGCGAGGGCCGGCTGGCGGCGCGCATCGTCGACCTTGCGGATCCGGCTCGTTCGCACGTGCTCGAGATGCCCGCTCCCGTCGTGGACGGCGCCTTCAGCCCCGACGGCGAGCACATCGCCACGGCGGCGGGCAACCAGGCGTGGGTCTGGCGCGCAGACACAGGAAAGCTGGAGGAGACGCTCGAGGGCCATCTCGACATCGTCCGAGCGCTGGCGTTCCGTTCGACAGGGGAACTGGTGACGGCGGGCAAGGATGGTGCCATCTTCACCTGGGCGCTGGACGACTGGACGGCTTCGTTCCGCGACTCGATGCGGGAGGTGAGCGGGGTGACGACGGTGAACGATGATCACACCCTCTTGTACGAACTTCCGAACGGCAGGCTCCAAGGAGTCTCCGCCGACCCTGACATCTGGCTCGAGCGGGCGTGCGGCATCGCGGGGCGCGGTCTGACCGAGGAGGAGTGGAAGGACGTGTTCGCCGAACGGCCCTACCGCCCGGCCTGCGAGGCGGAGTCGGCCGCGGCATCCCAATAGGATCCGCTGGCAGGCGGGCATCCGTCGTCCTCTTCGAGACGACGGAGACGGATGCCGGAGGTCGGAGCCCGGCATCCTTCTCACCAGATCCTTCACGTCCGGGTGATACCACCCGGACAGCGGCGCAGGGACACTGATATCAGGCCGATATCGGTGCCCTTGACGCGGATCGTCTTCGGTCTCACAGTGTGGACATGGACGTGCGCGTTCTGGGGGCGCTGACGATCGACGAGGGTCGCATCGCTCCTGCACCGCGCGATCGACTCGTGCTGGGCGCGCTGGTGGCACGTCTCGGCAAGTCGGTCTCGGTCGAGTCCCTCGCAACGGCCCTGTGGGGCGACGACCTCCCCGCTTCCTGGTCCAAGGTGATTCCCGGCTGCATCATGCGACTCCGTCGTGTGATCGCGCCTGCGTCGATCGAGACGGCGCCGCTGGGGTACCTCCTCGTCGCGGACGGGGTGGATATCGACACGGTGGAGTTCGAGCGACTGGTGGCACGCGGGTCGGAGCTGCTCGAGCTGGGGGAGCCCGATCGGGCCGTGCATGCGCTTCTCGTGCAGCTCTGGCGCTCTGGCGCGGCCAGCCGTTCGCCGAGCTGTCCGATTGGGAGCCGGCGCGCATCGAGTCGTTTCGGCTGGACGAGATCCGGCTTGCCGCCGAAGAGTCCCTGCTGGAAGCGAAACTGCAGTCGGGTGATCTCCGCGACGCGGCCGCTCAGGCACGTGCCAGGGTCGCCGAAGCACCGCTGCGCGAACGTCGATGGGTGATCCTCGGTCTTGCGCAGTATCGCCAGGGGAGACAGGCTGACGCGCTGGCCACCGTGCGCCGCGGGCGCGAGCTCCTCGCCGCGGAACTCGGCCTCGACCCCTGCGCCGAGCTCGCCGCGCTCGAACAGGCGATCCTTCATCAGGATCCGGAGCTGCAGTCGGTCACCGTGTTTCGAGCAGCGAGCGCCGAGTGTCCGTATTTCGGTCTCCCGCCTGCGGGAGTGGATGAGGGTGAGCGCTACTTCGGCCGTGAAGCGGAACTCGACCGCGGATTGGAGGAACTCGAGCGGCATGGAGTGCTCATCGTCTCGGGATCCTCGGGAGTGGGAAAGTCGTCGTTCGTCCGGGCAGGGATCGCGGCGCGCTTCGCCGCTCGTGGCAGGCGAGTGACGGTCTTCACCCCCGGCGAGCGCCCCGTGCAGGCCCTGCGCGAGATCGTCGAGCATGACGCGGAGTCGCTGCTGATCGTCGACCAGTGCGAGCAGGCGTTCGCCAACGACGATCTGGACGAGACGCGGCAGTTCTTCGAGGAAGTGGGGAGGACGATCTTCCGCGGCACGCTGGTCATGGTGATCCGGGCGGATCGACTCGGGGACCTCGCGGAGCAGGACGGGTTCGCGGGACTCATCGAGTCGCATCTGCTGATGCTCGGGCCTCTCTCCGAGGACGGGTTGCGTGCGGTGATCGAGAAGCCCGCGCTGCGGGCTGGACTCATCCTCGAACCCGGTCTCGTCGAGATCCTCATCCGCGATGCGGACGGGCGGAATCTGCCGCTCCTCTCGCACGCCCTGAGGCAGGTCTGGCAACGCCGCGAGGGACGGGTGCTGAGCGTCGACGGGTACCGGGCCTCCGGTGAGATTGAGGGGGCAGTCGCGCAGACGGCGGAGGAGGTGTTCGCGCAGCTGTCGGACGAAGGCGCCCGACAGGTGCGCGACATCCTGCTGCGCCTGGTCGAGCCATCGGACGGTGGCGGGGTGATCTGCCAGCGCGTCAGCCGGGGGTCGGTCGCCGTGGATGATGCCCACGCGCGGGTGGCTGACCGGCTGGTCGACGCGCGCCTGGTCACCAGCGATGAGAAGTCGTTCCAGCTGGCGCACGAAGCTGTAGCGCGCGAGTGGCCGCGATTGCGGGAGTGGCTGGCGGACGACGTCGAAGGTCAGCGGATCATGCGGCACCTCAACGCCGCCGCCAACGCGTGGGATGCGATGGGGCGGCCCGACAGCGAGCTCTACCGAGGTGCGCGGCTGAGCGCGAGCGCGTATTGGCGTGAATCGGCGCGCCCGTGCTCGCCGCCGTCGAAGCCGCGTTCGTGGATGCCGCGATCGAACGGGAGGCAGCCGATCTGGCCTCGACACAGCATCAGCTGCAGCAGGAGAGGCGATCCGTGAGGCGCCTTGCGCTGGCTTGCCGGCGCAACTGCTTCGCTTGCCGTGGTCGCCCTCGCCGCAGGCACCCTCGCAGCGGTCCAGGTCGTTGCAGCGAATGCGCAGGCAGTCATCGAGGACGCCCGTCGCGTCGTCGCGCTCGCCGGCGCAGAGCCCGAATATGAACGCGCACTGCTGCTCTCGTTGGAGGCCATCCATCTCTGGGACGCGCCCACGACGCGTCGGGCGCTGCTGGATCTCATGGGCCGGAGTCCTCGGATCGAAAGCGTCACACGCACGAGCGGGGGCGTCGGCGTGCAGCAGATGTCGCTCGCCCCCGGGGGCACGACCGCCGTCGTCGTGGACCAGGACCTGGACGCGAGAGTGATAGACGTCGTCCAGCGCGAACAGGTCGGCGAGTACGCATACGAAGACGACGGCACATCGAGCACCGAGTTCGAGGGCGATGTCGTCCTCGATGCCACCACCGCCCCCGACGGCCGGATCGCGCTCAGCGTGATGGAGAACCCGTGCGGGCCAGATGGATCGTGCGGCACCACCTCGTTCCGGGCGGTGGACCTCGATGATCCAGAGCACGGCGAGATCACCTTCTCGGGGTTCGACGAGTATGCCATCGACATCGAGTTCTCACCGGACCAGTCGCTCGCGGCGGTGATCGCACCGCTTCCTTACATCGTCGGCCCCTGGAATATCGCGATCTGGCGAGTGGCGGCTCCCGATGAGCCGATGCTGCTGCGACTGCCGCACCCGGGATCGAACCCGGGAGCCACCAACTGGGCGAACGCGTTCGGACGAGTGAGGTTCTCTCCCGACGGCTCGCGTCTCTACGCGAGCGGATATGGTCCGACCGCCATCTTCGACACGCGGACCGGCGCGCTTGTCGGCGAACTGGGTGGTGATGGAATCCTCGCAGTCAGCCCGGATGGCGGGTCCGTGCTCATGCGCGAAGGTCGCACGGCGGTGCGAATCGTCTCGCTGGAGGATCCTGATGACGGCATCCGGCTGGAGATGCCGGTCGATGTCGTCGACGGCTCGTTCAGCCCCGACGGAACGAACCGTCGTCACCACCGGCGGCGATGGAGCGTGGGTGTGGCTGGCGGCGAATGGAGCTTTCCAGGAGACCTTGGAGGGCCACGCGGGCAAGGTCGTGAGCGCAGCATTCCTCCCGACGGGAGAACTGGTCACGGCGGGCACGGATGGGGCGCTGATCACCTGGGCACTGGATGACTGGAGCCGATCGTTCCGCGACTGGACGGGAAGCGGAGACGAAGCGACGGTCCCGCGGGATGACCGAACCCTCGTGTCCGAGCGGGCGGATGGGACCTTCGTCGGCATCGTGGCCGACCCGCAGATCTGGCTGGAGCGAGCATGCGCCATCGCCGGTCGCAGCTCTCAGACGAGGAGGAGTGGCGGAGGCGTCTTCGGCGGCAGACCCTACGATCCCGCCTGTCAGGCCGGCTCGTTCGCGGCATCCCAATAGACTCGCCGCATGGACGCGGCATCCGTGCAGTTCGGTCAGCACCCGCCCGCTCGGCGCACCATCCTGCACCTGAGCGACACGCACCTGCTGGCGGGCAACCAGCCCCTCGGCGGGCGCTACGACACCGCCGCGAATCTCGCTCGCACGCTCGAGGCCGTCGAGAGGATCTGCGGATTCGTCCCGACGCGATCGTCTTCACGGGCGACCTGACCGACCTGGGCGAGCCCGAGCGCCTACGCGGCGCTGAGGGCGACTGTCGAACCCGTGGCCGAGCGGCTCGGCGCACCCGTCGTCTGGGTCGCGGGCAATCACGACGAGCGGCCCGCGCTGCGGCAGGATCTTCTCGGCGCTCGAACGCGACGCGAAGACCCGGTGACGAGCGTCCACGACCTCGGCGGCCTCCGCCTCGTCGTGCTCGACACGTCGGTGCCCGGCTGGCACCACGGCGACCTCGACACCGCGCAGCTCGACTGGCTCGCCGGCATCCTGTCGACGCCTGCGCCGCTCGGGACCCTGCTGGCCATGCATCATCCTCCGATCCCCAGCCACATCCCGCTCTTCGACATCCTCGAGCTGCGGAACCAGCCGCGGCTCGCCGAGATCGTGCGCGGATCCGACGTGCGCGGCATCCTGGCCGGCCACCTCCACTACTCCACCAGTGGGACGTTCGCCGGCATCCCGGTCAGCGTTGCGGCCGCCACCTGCTACACGATGAACCTGGCTCGCCCGGCGGCAGAGGTGAACGGCATGGACGCCGGCCAGTCCTTCCATCTCGTGCACGTGTACGACGAGACGATCACGCACGCCGTCGTGCCCGTCGTCGATGCGGCGACGAACGACTACTTCTCTGAGGAGTGGGTGGAGCGGATGTCGCTCCTCACGCCCGAGGAGCGCCTCGAGGCGTTCTCCCGCAAGCGCTGAGCTCGTCGGTCGCTGTACGCCGTGGCGAGCACAGGTGGAAGGGTCGCCACGGGGGCCAATCGGCGCCGGGATGCCCCGTGGGTAGGCTCGAGGTACCCCCTCACACCGCAGTGATCGAACCCACAAGGACTGCCCCCATGGCTCAGGACGCAACGTCGCGAACCCGCACCGAGACCGATTCCCTGGGATCCCTCGAGATCCCCGCCGACGCGTACTGGGGCATCCACACCGCCCGTGCGCTGGAGAACTTCCCGATCTCTCGCCGGCCCATCTCGGTCTATGCCGACCTCGTCAAGGCGCTCGCAATGGTCAAGCAGGCCTCCGCTCGCGCCAACCGCGAGATCGGGGCGCTCGACGAGGAGCGCGCAGACCTGATCGATCGCGCGTCGCAGCTCGTCATCGACGGCAGGTTCCACGACCAGTTCGTCGTCGGCGTCATCCAGGGCGGCGCGGGCACGTCGACGAACATGAACGCGAACGAGGTCATCACCAACATCGCGCTCGAGCTCGCGGGCCGACCGAAGGGCGACTACGGGTACCTGTCGCCGATCGATCACACCAACCGCAGCCAGTCCACCAACGACGTCTACCCGACCGCCATCAAGGTGGGGCTTGAGCCTCGACCTCCGGTCGCTCCTCGGAGAGCTCGATCTGCTGCGGAGATCGTTCCTCGCGAAGGCGGTCGAGTTCCATGACGTGCTGAAGATCGGACGCACCCAGCTGCAGGATGCCGTTCCGATGACCCTGGGGCAGGAGTTCCACGGCTTCGCGAGCACCCTCGGCTACGACTACCAGCGGCTCAAGGAGAACGCCTACCTCCTGTACGAGGTCAACATGGGGGCCACCGCCATCGGGACCGGCATCACGACGCACCGTGATTACGCCGCCGCGGTGGTGCGGCATCTCCGCGAGATCTCGGGTCTCGACCTCGCGACCGCCGCGGATCTCGTCGAGTCCACCAGCGACACCGGGTCGTTCATGTCGTTCTCGGCATCGCTCAAGCGCAACGCCATCAAGCTCTCGAAGATCTGCAACGACCTGCGGCTGCTGTCGTCCGGGCCGCAGGCGGGGTTCGGCGAGATCAACCTGCCTGCCCGGCAGGCCGGCTCCAGCATCATGCCGGGCAAGGTCAACCCCGTGATCCCCGAGGTCGTCAACCAGGTCGCCTTCGCGGTGGCCGGCGCCGACCTCACCGTCACCATGGCCGTCGAGGGCGGGCAGCTGCAGCTGAACGCGTTCGAGCCCGTCATCGCGCACTCGATCTTCCAGTCGATCACGTGGATGCGTCGTGCCATGCGCACGCTGCGAATCAACTGCGTCGATGGCATCACCGCGAACCGCGAACGGCTCGGAGCCATGGTGGGGTCGTCCGTCGGCGTGATCACCGCGCTCACGCCCTTCATCGGCTACGCCGCGGCGGCGGCTCTCGCCAAGACCGCGCTCCTCACCGGGCGCAACGTCGCCGACCTCGTGATCGAGGCGGGCCTCATGTCGCCCGACGAGGTGGCGAAGCAGCTGTCGCCGGCGCGCCTCTCGGGACTCGAGACCGTCACCGCGGCCATCCCCATCGTCGGTGCCGCCGTCGACGCCGATGACGAGCGCCAGGCTCTGCAAGAGGAGGCTGGCGCAGGGACCGCGTGACGACGGTGGTGGGGCGAGCGCCTGCCGCCGCCCCCCGAGTTGTCAGTCCAGGATGCGGCAGTGCGTCGTGAGCTGCCCGATGCCGTCGATGCCGACTGTCACGGTCGACCGGTCGCGCAGGAACACCTGAGGGTCCCGCGAGTAGCCTGCGCCGCCCGGGCTTCCGGTCGAGATGAGCGTCCCCGGCAGCAGTGTCGCAGACTTCGACAGGTGCGAGATGAGCGTGGCGACAGGGCGCACCATCTGCGCCGTCGAGGCGTCCTGCAGCGTGTGGCCGTCCAGGACCGTCCAGATGTGGAGGTCCTGCGGATCGGGCACCTCGTCCGCGGTGACGACGTAGGGCCCGGTCGGAGTGAAGCCGTCGAACGACTTGCAGCGCGACCACTGGGCTTCGGAGTACTGGATGTCTCGCGCCGTGATGTCGTTGACCACGGTGTAGCCCCACACATGCGACAGCGCGTCCTCGGGCGAGACGTCCTTCGCGGGGCGGCCGATGATGACGCCGAGCTCGGCTTCGTAGTCCACCGATTCGCTGAGCGACCGCGGCCACGAGATCGTCGCCTCGTGGGCGGTCAGCGAATTCGGCCACAGGACGAAGACGGTGGGGGTGGAATCGGTCTTGAGCCCGAGCTCGCTCGAGTGCGCAGCGTAGTTCAGGCCGATCGCGAGGATCACCGGGGGAGTCAGCAGGGCCGACGCGAAGGAGAGCTCTCCGACCGGATGCCCGGACTCGGCGCCGGCCGCGGCATCCCGCACCTGCTCGAGCAGATCGTCCCCACCGGCGATGAGCTCCTCGAGAACGCGGGGTGCGCCAGGGAAGAGCTCTGAGACGAGGAAGGCCTCGTCGTCCTTGATGAGGGCGAGGCGCGGTTCGTCGGACCCCGGTCGGGTCACGTGGGCGAAGCGCATCCTTCCACGCTACAGGGGCGGTCGATCTCTAGGCTGTGTGCATGACCACCCCGGGGCCCGACCAGTATGACCAGAACCTCGTCGGCGGAGCCGGCGGATTCCCCTCTCCGCTGGCACAGCAGCCGAGCCTCACACCGCCCGCGCCGATCGCCCCGACCGTGTCGCAGGTGCCGCTGCAGGCGCAGCCGCCGCGCCGATCGGGACGCAGCGCGCCGATCTGGATCGGGGGCATCCTCGTCCTCCTGCTCATCGCCCTGGTCGGGTACTTCCTCGAGTTCATCGGCACCGGCGCATCGTTCCTCGGCGCGATCCTCGCGCTCATTCCGCTCGCCGGCGTGCTCTTCGCGATTCGGCTGGTCGATCGCTGGGAGCCGGAGCCGCGCGGGCTCGTCGCGTTCGCGCTCGCGTGGGGAGCCATCGCGCGCGGTGGCGATCGCACTCCTCGTCGATCTCGGACTCTCCGTCGTCTTCGGCAGTCCGGACACCTACGCCGCCGAGGTGTTCAGCACGGTCGTGCGGGCGCCGATCGTCGAGGAGTTCGCCAAGGGACTCGGAATCCTGATCATCTACGCCACCGCGCGGAGGGCGATCGACGGCCCCGTCGACGGCATCGTGTACGGCGCACTGATCGGTGCGGGCTTCGCCTTCACCGAGAACATCCAGTACTTCGCGATCAGCTATCTCGAGGGCGGGGTCGGGCAGACGTCCGTGACCTTCTTCGTGCGAGGGATCATGTCGCCGTTCGCGCATGTGATGTTCACCAGCGTCACCGGGTTCGCGCTCGGACTCGCGGCGCGACGCGGGGCGACGACCCGGCAGGCGATCGGACCCTGGATGCTGGGCCTCGCGGGCGCCATCGCGCTCCACGCCTTCTGGAACGGGTCGGCGGTGTTCACGGACTTCTTCTCGGTGTACCTGATCCTGCAGCTTCCCCTCTTCATCCTGTTCACCATCGGCGTGCTGGCGCTCCGGCGCGAGGAATCGCGACTCACGCGGGTGCGGCTGGGGGAGTACGCCGCGGCGGGCTGGTTCACGCCGCAGGAGGTGGACATGCTCGCCACGCCCGCCGGCCGCCGCACGGGCCTCGCATGGGCCAAGACCCTGCAGGGCGATCGCACGCCGATCATGAAGGGGTTCATCGCGGATGCCACGTCGCTGGCGATGGCTCGGCAGCGCGCCGTGACGGGGCGCGATCCGCAGGCCCTCGACGACGAGCGAGACCTGCTCGCCAAGACGGCAGCGGCGCGGGCCGCCCTGCTGGCGCTGTAGCCGGGCGGGAGATTTCGATACGCGGCGCCTTCGGCGGCGCTACTCGATCTTGACCCGAGCCGCATCAACGCGGGCTGCGCTCGCATTGATCCGAGCTGGGGAGATTTCGATACGCGGCGCCTTCGGCGGCGCTACTCAATCTTGCTCCGGCTCGCATCAACGCGGGCTGCGCTCGCATTGATCCGAGCCGGGGAGATTTCGATACGCGGCGCCTTCGGCGGCGCTACTCAATCTTGACCCGAGCCGCGTCAACGCGGGCTGCGCTCGCATTGACCCGGCTCGCGTCAAAAACTCAGCGCTCGGTGTCCGCGGCGATGCCTGCGTGACTACCGAGCGCTGAGCTGGTCTTGAGCCCAGCGTGTCAAACAGCGTGCCGCCGGTCAAGCCCCCACGGCGGGTTCGCCTCTGAGGCTGCTCGCGTTGAATCTCTTCACGCCGTCGGGTTGGATGGAGGAATGACTGATGACCGCACCAAGCCCGACATCGATGCGCCTACCGGCCCCGCCCCGACCGACCTCGTCATCCGCGACCTGATCGTCGGAGAAGGCACCGAGGCGAAGCCCGGCGACACCGTGACCGTCCACTACGCGGGCGTCGAGTACGAGACGGGCGAAGAGTTCGATTCGTCCTGGAACCGTGGCGAGAGCATCCAGTTCCCGCTCCGCGGTCTCATCCAGGGCTGGCAGGACGGCATCCCGGGGATGAAGGTCGGCGGCCGCCGTGAGCTCGTCATCCCGCCGCACCTCGCCTATGGCCCGGCCGGTGGCCACTTCCTCGGCGGGAAGACCCTGATCTTCGTCATCGACCTGATCTCGGTCGGCTGACCCCGGAGCCTGACGACACGTAAGAAGCGAGGGAGGCGGATGCTGCGGCATCCGCCTCCCTTCATCTCTGCGCGGCTCGGTTCGGCGCGGCCGATGGCGGCGGAGGCGCGACCACAGCATCCGGTGACGGTGAGGCGGGTCGCGCGCGCCGGCGAAGGCGGTTCTGCGCGAGCAGGATGCCGAGGAAGACGATGAGCGCCCCGATGGGCTCATTCCAGCCGAGGTGCTCCCCGAGGATGATCACTCCGAGCAGCACTCCGACGAGCGGCGTGATGTAGGTGACGGTGGACGCGCGCGTCGGGCCCCATGCCCGGACCGTGTTCTGGTTCCAGATGTAGGCGACGCCGGTGCCCAGGCATCCGAGCAGCACAATGCTCACGACGATCCAGGGATCGAGCGTCACCGGCGTGAGTACGAGGGCCGGGGTGAGCAGCACCATGATGGCGGCCGCGATGCCGATGTTGAGGAACGAGAACATCAGCGCGCTCATGCCCGTGTCCGAGACGAATCTGCGCATGTAGGCGAGGCTGAAGCCGTAGCACGCGGTCGCTGCCAGAATCGCGAACTGGGCCACGAGACTCTGCGACAGATCGAGTCCCTGCCATGGCGCGATGATCACGACGACGCCGAGGATGCCGAGCGCGATGCCTGCCAGCTGGGCAGCCTTGAGCCTCTCGACGCGGAAGAGCAGTCCCGCCATCACTGCCGTCATGAGCGGCGTGGTGGCGTTGTAGATGCTGGCGAGTCCGGACGTCACGTGCTGCTGCGCCCACGAGAACAGGAGGAAGGGCACCACGCAGAAGGTGATCGCGAGCACCGTCATGTGACCCCAGACCTGGACGCGCCGGGGAAGCGGCTCGCGGCGGACGAGGACGAACAGCCCGAGCGCCAGCGCGCCCAGCACGAGGCGCGACCAGACGACCTGGGCGGGGGAGAGTCCGCCGAGCGCCACTTTCATGAAGAGGAAGCTCGACCCCCAGATGATGCCGGTCAGCACGAATGCGACGGCGACCGAGACCCGCGACGGACCTCGCAGTGCGCGGTGCTGCGTGCGTTGGGGGGCGCGGTCGATGTCACGCCGCGACTCTAAGCCCGGGTCCGACGGTCTGAGGCCCGGGCTCGAATGCCACGTCCGAAATCCGCCGAACTGTGGCTGTCTGAGGGCGCCGGAGGCGGCATCCCAGAATCTTTTCTATTCACGGGAATAGATCGCCCGTGCCGCGCTGTTTCCACTCGTAAGCCGCCGGCGCTGCGCCGGCCCCCACACGTAAGGACTGACTATGACCGACACCGCCTCGACCATCACCGTTCCGGGTTACCGCGCGGGCACCTGGGTGCTCGACCCCTCGCACAGCGAGGTCGGCTTCAGCGTCCGCCACATGATGATCTCCAAGGTTCGCGGGCACTTCGCGATGAAGAGCGCCACGCTGATCGCTCCTGAGAACCCGCTCGAGGCCAAGGTCGAGGCGCACGTCGACGCCACTTCGCTGGACACGAAGGACGAGGGCCGCGACGGCCACCTCCGCTCCGCCGACTTCTTCGACGTTGAGACCTACCCGTCCATCGACTTCGTCTCGACCGGCGTCCGCATCGAGGACGGCGACTTCCTGGTCGACGGCGACCTGACGATCCGCGGCATCACCAAGCCCGTCACGTTCGACTTCGACTTCGGCGGCTTCGGCGCCGACCCGTGGGGCAACTACAAGGCCGGTGCGACGGCCAAGACGGTCATCAACCGCGAGGACTTCGGCCTCACCTGGAATGCGGCGCTCGAGACCGGTGGCGTGCTCGTCGGCAAGGACGTCACGATCACGCTCGACCTGCAGGGCGCGCTGCAGCAGGACTGACGACAGCAGGCGAAAGAGCGGATGCCCGAACGGGCGTCCGCTCTTTCGCCGTCGAGGGCGACTGTCAGGCGGGGAGGAACGTCCGGCCCAGTGCTGGTAGACTCTTGAGGTTGCCGTTTGATCGGCCGCGGATAAAGAGAGCCCTTCGCATCAGGCGTCGGGCGCCGCGCAATGAACAGGAAGGGGATCCCATCTATGCCACTCGAATCTGACGCCAAGAAGGCGATCATCGAAGAGTACGCGACGCACCCCGGTGACACCGGATCCCCCGAGGTGCAGGTCGCGATGCTGACGCAGCGCATCAAGGACCTCACAGAGCACCTGAAGGAGCACAAGCACGACCACCACTCGCGTCGTGGTCTGTTCCTGATGGTCGGTCAGCGCCGCCGTCTGCTCGGCTACCTCCAGGACATCGACATCGCGCGCTACCGCTCGCTGATCGAGCGTCTCGGACTCCGCCGCTAGTCGCAGCCAGCGTTCAATCGTCTTTCCGAAGGCCGTCCCACGGTGTGGGGCGGCCTTCGTCGTCCCCTCTCACCCCCCGCCCCTCGCCCGCCCCGCCGGCGTGTCCGGAATTCTGCATCCTGTGGGTCACCCAGGCGCAAGAACCTGGGACATCGTCTCGGTCACCTGGCTACCGTGTCCCCATTTGTGCATCCTGCGGGCCACCCAAGCGGGAGAAAGTGGGACAAGGCCTGGAGGGGAGTCAGACGGATGCCGCCGCCCGCGCAGCGAGCAGGTCCGGGTGGTGGATCTCGGCCACGTCAGGGTGCGCCCGCAGGCGCGACTTGAGGGCGTTCTGGCCGTAGAGCGAGTGGATCGGGTTCGAGGGGTCCTGGGTGACGCCGCGGGCCTGCGCTGCGAGCTCGGCAGGCAGCTCGATGATGGGCAGCTGCGTGTCGAGCGCGGGGTTGAAGAAGAACGGGACCGAGATGCGGTCGTCGGGGTGCTTCGGTGAGATCACGCGATGGTTCGTCGCGATCAGGTAGCCCTGCGTGGCGTACTCGAGCAGCTCGCCGATGTTGACGACGAACGCACCGGGAACCGACGGCGCATCGACCCACTCGCCGTCGCGCTGCACCTGCAGGCCGCCCTTGCCGGGCTCGACCCACAGGAGCGTCAGTACCCCCGAGTCCTTGTGGGCGCCCACGCCCTGCTGCGGCGCCGGGTCGTCCTTCCCGGGGTAGCGCACGATCTTGATGAGGGTCGATGGCTCGCCGAAGTGGTCGTCGAAGTACGATTCCTCCGCGCCGAGGGCGAGGGCCCAGGCGCGCAGCAGCCTCCGTGCCACGATCGACAGCTGGGCGTGCCACTCGGCCACGACCTCCCGCAGCTCCGGCTGCGCCTCCGGCCAGAGGTTCGGGCCGATGAGACGGGAGAAGTCCGGCGCATCCGGGTCGGTGATCGCGTCGCGCTCGGGCCCGATGTCGATCTGCTCGCGCCAGTCGACCTTCCCCTGTGTGCGCTCCCCGCCGATGCGGGTGTATCCGCGGAAATGCGGGCTCTTCACGTTCTCGATGGCGAGCTTGGCTTCCTCGGGCAGCGCGAAGAAGTCGCGGGCCGCCCGGTGCAGACGCGCTTCGAGGTCGGGGGTTATGCCCGTGCCCGTCAGGTAGAAGAATCCCACGTCGTGGGTGGCCGAGCGGAGGTCCTCGCGGAACTGCGCGGCTTCGTCCGGGCCCGCGTCGAGCCGTGACAGGTCGAGGATCGGGAGGTTCAGCTCGCTCATGGTGAAGAGGCTAGGCGGGGACGCGGCATCCGGTCTCGAATGTTGCCGAGCGTTACCTCGCCGGCCCGCAGGCCCGACTCAGCGACGCAGCGACGCTTCGTGGACCGCGACCGCAGCCGCGCACGTCGACCGTCGACCGCGCCGGCGGCTGGTTCAGCCGTTCTGACGCGGATCCGGATGCAGCGGGCGCTGCTGCGGCTGCTCCCGCGGTCGCCGCGAGCCGGTGGGATCGTTGCGGCGGCCCTCGCGGCGAGCGAGGTCGGGGTCGTCGAACAGCCACCCCGGCCGAGGCTCGACGAGCGGCCGGAAGATCCGGCGGACGGGCTTGGTCGCCAGCGCCAGGGCGATCAGCACCGCGGCGACCACCACGATCGGCAGCCAGAGCCAGGTGGGCTCGAGGTCGCGCAGCACGCCGGACTCGCGGAACGGGTACAGCACGAACGAGTGCAGCAGGTAGACGTACATCGTGTACTGGCCGAACTGCGTCCAGAAGTGCGTGCGGCGCGGCACGAGGGCGAGGAATGCCGTCGTCAGCACGATCGCGATGAGCATGAGGGCGACCCGCACACCGCCCGCCCACCACTGCGTGCCGCCGAGCGCGGAGTAGTTCTCGTCGTAGAACAGCCACTCCCGCAGGTTCATCGCGCGGAACTCGTCGATGAACACCCACGCCGTGAAGCCCCGCGATCGCGAAGGCGGCGATCGAGGCCGACGAAGACCCACCATTGCCGTCGCGCGAGGAGGCCGAAGCGCTCGACGATGTCGTGCTCGCTGCAGCCACCAGCCGAGCGTGAAGAAGGGAAGCAGCCCGAGGGTTCGCGCCAGTGAGAGCGTCGAATCGAGGTTGGGAAGGTAGCCGGCTCCGATCGAGATGACCACTGTCCACAGGAGCGGCCACTTCAGCAGCGCGAGGTAGGGCAGGACGAGCCGGAAGATCCCGAGCGCCAGCAGGAACCACAGCGTCCAGGACGGCTGGGTCAGGTTGGGATTCGCCTGCCCTTCGACGAGCCACTTCGTCAGCGTCCACACCGCTTCGAAGATCACGTACGGCAGCAGGATGTCGGTGATGACGCGCGCCATCTGCGTGCGTGTCGGCGGTCCGCGACTTGGAGAAGTACCCCGAGATGATCGCGAACGCGGGCATGTGGAACGCGTAGATGACGAGGTAGAGGCCCAGCGCGATGTCGGAGTCGTAGGTGAGGCGCTGCAGCGAGTGGCCGAGGACGACCAGGACGATGCACGCGAAGCGCGCGTTGTCCCAGAACGGCACGCGCCGCTTGGCGCGAGGCACGTCGGCGCGTGCCGCGGCGCCGTGGCGGGCCTGCGGGTTCGGCGGGGTTCGTCGTATCGCTCATGACCGAACGCCACCCTATCCTGGGCGCCGTCCCGGGCCGGGGGCTTGCGCCCGACGGCGAACGCACCGGCCTCGCCGCCGCCCGCGCGGCGAACGCCCGCGTCGCCGCACCGCCTGCGCCGTGCCGCCGGCGCATGCTCACGCATCGCACGCGGCACCTCGCCGCCTGTTCGACAGGTCAACCACGGATCTGCAGGGCCGATCGACGGAAATCTCCCTGCCAACGCGTAGTTGACCTGTCGCTGGGTCGCCCGGTGCGCCATTGGGCGGCGACCCTTCGAGCGGTCCGCCTACCCAGGAGTACCGGAGGTACGCGGTGTGCGAGACCTCGGGAATCTCGGGCACTGCCGGTATTGCCGGAACAGCCGGGGTGGCCGGAACAGCCGGGATGGCGGGGACATCGACCACCGTCTCCGTCCACGCCGGGCTCGGCGTACAGAGCGGCTCCGGTTCCCCGGATGTTGCACTTGCTCCAGCGGCGACCAGCGGTGCGATGACGAGAGCCGCAGCCACCGTCACGCTCGCCAGCGCCTTCCATGCGTTGTTCATGTTGTCCTTCCTTGGACCCCAGCGCACATCGGCGCTGGATTGTGCGCCATCGCTGACCATCGATCGAGCCCGTCGCGCGGGAGGCGACAGACGACCGGAAGGGGCGGTGGCCGCTCGACTCTCGGGTAGGTCGATCAGCTATGAATATGTTAGGCCCCCTAACATGAGTGTCACCTGGGCGCCCCCCGCGTCATCCCGGATCCCTGCGCCTCTCTGGCAGGCGCCCGCACCGAAGCGCGACGGGCGTGGACACCGAGAGGTGTAGCGTCAGGGCTCCGGGGAGGATTCTGCCCTGGGCAGGGAACGAGGCTGACGATGTCCGATGCTGAACTGACCCTCGGTGTGATCGGGACCTCACGCAAACCGGAAGAGCGGCGCGTTCCGATCCACCCCGCCCACTTCGCGCGCCTGGAAGACGGCGTCCGCTCTCGCCTGATCGTCGAGGACGGGTACGGGGAGCGCTTCGGCGTCGTGGATGACGATCTCCGCCCCTTCGTCGGCCGCCTCGCACCTCGCGACGAGGTCATCGCGGCATCCGATGTCGTGCTCCTCCCCAAGCCCCAGGTCGAAGACCTCCAGCAGCTCCGCGATGGCCAGGTGCTGTGGGGCTGGCCTCACCTGGTGCAGGACGAGCGGATGACGCAGCTGGCGGTCGAGAAGCGGCTGACGATCATCGCGTTCGAGGCGATGAACCATTGGGGTCGCGACGGCGGCTTCGGCCTGCACGTGTTCCACAAGAACAATGAGCTGGCGGGGTACTGCTCGGTGCTGCACGCACTCGAGCTGTGCGGGTCGACGGGGGACTACGGACGCCGGCTCACCGCTGTCGTGATCGGATTCGGCGCCACTGCGCGAGGTGCGGTCACAGCGCTTCGCGCACACGGGGTGCACGATGTGCGGGTGCTGACCAACCGCCGAAGGGCTTCGGTCGCCTCGCCCATCCACGCCGCACGCATCATCCAGTTCGACCACGACGACGAGCCATACCTCAGCGAGGTCATCACGGATGAGGGCCGCGTGCCGCTGGCACCCTTCCTGGCCGAGAGCGACATCGTCGTGAACTGCACCCTGCAGGATCCGAACCACCCGCTGCTCTACCTGCGCGAGAGCGACCTCGAGGCCTTCCGCCCGGGCAGCCTCATCGTGGACGTCTCGTGCGACGAGGGCATGGGGTTCGAGTGGGCCCGGCCGACGTCGTTCGCGGATCCGATGTTCAACGTCGGACGCACGATCAATTACTACGGAGTGGACCACAGCCCCTCGTACCTGTGGAACTCGGCGAGCTGGGAGATCAGCGAGGCGCTCCTGGGATTCATCCCGACCGTGATGGGCGGGCCGACCGCATGGGCAGCCGATGAGACGATCCGCCGGGCGACCGAGATCGCGCAGGGCGTGATCCTCAACCCTGCCATTCTCGAGTTCCAGCGCCGCGATTCGGCCTTTCCGCATCTGGCCGGAATATCCTGACGCGTGCCGCGTTGCATGAGATACATTCACATGCATAGAAAACGCGAGGAGCGATCGTGAACGACATCACACCCCAGATGCAGTTCGGCATCTTCACGGTGAGCGACATCACCGAGGACCCGACAACCGGTCGCACGCCGAGCGAGGGCGAGAAGATCCGCGCGGCCGTGACCATCGCCAAGCACGCGGAGGAGGTCGGCCTCGACGTCTACGCCGTCGGCGAGCACCACAACCCGCCGTTCTGGTCGTCCTCGCCCACGACGACACTCGCCTACATCGCCGCGCAGACCGAGCGCCTGGTGCTCTCGACGGCGACGACCCTCATCACGACGAACGACCCGGTGAAGATCGCCGAGGACTTCGCGATGCTGCAGCACTTGTCCGGCGGTCGCGCCGACCTCATGATCGGCCGGGGCAACACCGGTCCGGTCTACCCGTGGTTCGGCCAGGACATCCGGCAGGGCCTCCCGCTCGCGATCGAGAACTACAACCTGCTGCACCGCCTGTGGCGCGAGGACGTCGTCGACTGGGAGGGCAAGTTCCGCACTCCGCTGCAGGGCTTCACCTCGACCCCGCGTCCGCTCGACGGCGTCGCCCCGTTCGTCTGGCACGGCTCGATCCGCACCCCCGAGATCGCCGAGCAGGCCGCGTACTACGGTGACGGCTTCTTCGCGAACAACATCTTCTGGCCCAAGGAGCACTACCAGCGGCTGATCGCCCTGTACCGCCAGCGCTACGCGCACTACGGTCACGGCACCCCCGAGCAGGCGATCGTGGGGCTGGGCGGCCAGGTGTTCATGGCGGCGAAGTCGCAGGACGCCGTCAACGCCTTCCGCCCTTACTTCGACAACGCTCCCGTGTACGGACACGGTCCGAGCCTCGAGGACTTCAGCGAGATGACGCCGCTCACGGTCGGCTCGCCCCAGCAGGTGATCGACCGCTACGCCGCGATGCGCGACTACTACGGCGACTACCAGCGGCAGCTGTTCCTCATCGATCACGCGGGGCTCCCGCTCAAGACCGTGCTCGAGCAGCTCGACATCCTGGGCGGTGAGGTCGTGCCGGTGCTGCGCAGGGAGCTCGCGAAGAACCGTCCCGCGAATGTTCCGGATGCCCCGACCCACGCCAACCTCGTCGCCAAGGCGTACAACGGCGAGGCGCCGCGCGAGGCCCGCCCCAATGCGAACCGCGGCGACAACCTGACCGTCGGCTCGCCCTACCAGGACACCCCGGCGCCGGCAGGCGCCGCGTTCGGACTCGCCCGCAAGGAGGCATGACATGACCGCTCGCCGTATCGCCGTCGTCTCGGCCGGACTCTCGAATCCCTCGTCCACCCGGATGCTGGCAGATCGCCTCGCCGCCGCAACGGCGAAGCACCTCGCCCAGCGCGACATCGAGGTGGAGGTCGACGTGTTCGAGCTGCGCGACTACGCGCACGACATCACGAACAACCTGCTGACCGGCTTCGCGCCGCCGGCGCTCGAGTCGATGCTCAACACCGTCGTCTCGGCTGACGCACTGATCGCCGTCACGCCGATCTTCTCGACCAGCTACTCGGGCCTGTTCAAGTCGTTCATCGACGTGATCGACCCCGATGCCCTCACCGGCAAGCCCGTCCTCATCGGGGCGAACGCCGGCACGCCGCGGCACTCTCTCGCGATCGACTACGCCATCCGGCCGCTGTTCGCGTATCTGCACGCCGAGCCGATCTCGACCGGCGTCTTCGCGGCGTCGAGCGACTGGGGCGGATCGGGTGATCAGGTCGCTCCGCTCGGAGAGCGGATCGAGCGCGCGGCGAGCGAGCTGGCTGAGGCCATCTCACGCCGCTCACCCGAGGCGTCCGTCGATCCGTTCGATCCGTCCAGCTATCTGGGCGAGGGCCGCTCGTTCGGCCATCTGCTCGGCGGCCTCGCGGGGGAGTAGCGCTCAGCCCAGCACGATGTCGGACGGCGCGTCCAACGGCTTCCACGCCGGGGGACGCGCCGTCGGCGTCGTGAAGCACATCGGCATCCGACAGGGGGCCGAGGTCGACGCCCGCGAGGTGCTCGATCTCGCGGACCGGCACCTGAAAGGTGCGGAACGCACCGAGGGGTGGGACGAGGCGCTCGGATGTGTCGATGAGCTCCGTCTGATCGAGGATGAACCCTGCCGAGGCGAGCTCGCCGCGACATCGGCGACCATGCGGCGACCTTCCAGAACCGACGAGGGACCCGGATGCCGCGATACGGCGGGTCGTCGGGTGCGAGGACCGGCGCAGTGAAGACCGAGATGCGCTGGTCGGTGGCCTCGGCGTATTCAAGGATGTGGTCCTCGAGACCGAGCCAGAGCTCCTTCGACTGGTTGAACCCCGCGGCCTGTGGGGCGGCGTTCGTGTAGAAGAAGGTCGCCGCCGTCGCCTCTTTCGCCTCGGCCACGGTTCCCCAGCCGGGGTCTCGTCGCCGGACAAGGTGTCCACGATCAAGGTCGTTGTGGGTGTAGACGGCCGCGCCCGTCTGCTCGGACGCCGGGATGCGGGGGTCGAGGTCCCACTCGCCGCGCCTCTCGAGGTCGAGCAGCAACGACCCGTCGATGTTGACGCCCGTCGCTACCGCGAGTTGGCGCGCCGGCTCGATCAGCACCGTGAACCGTGGATAGCCGAGTTCGCGCACAGCCACGTCGCCGAGCGGACTCGGCAGCGGCACGGCGATGCCCAGGAAGTCCTCGTCGTATCCGGTCCAGTCGTCGCTCAGCTGCGCCATTGCTCCATCCTGGCGTGGAGCGGCGACAGTGGTCGCCCGGCTGGGTCCTGACGTCGCCCGGCCGGGCCCACTCCGGTCAGCTGCGCCAGCGGTACTCCGACTCGGGTCGCCCCGGGCCTCCGTAGCGTGCCGTGCGTTCGACGCGTCCCACTTCGGTGAGGTGCTCGAGGTAGCGACGGACGGCCACCCGCGACATCCCGAGTCGTCCCGCCGCCTCGCTCGCTGATAACGGGCCCTCGTCCCGTACGGCGCGCGCTCACACGCTCGAGGCTGTCGGCGGACAGCCCCTTCGGCAGCGGCACGGATGTCGTGGGGCGCATCGCGCCGAGGAAGGCGTCGATCTCGGACTGGGTCGCCTGGCCCGCAGACTTCCGCGCCTTCCGACGGAACCCGCGATACTGCTCGAGGCGCTCCCGGAAGACGCCGAAGGTGAAGGGCTTGACGAGGTACTGCGCGACGCCGAGCGACGCCATCTGCCGGACGACCTCGGCGTCGCGCACGGCCGTCACGGCGATGACGTCGACGTCGGACGCGTGCGCGCGCAGATACCGCAGCACGTCGAGGCCCGTGCCGTCCGGCATCGTCATGTCGAGCAGGATCAGGTCGATTCCTTCGGCTGGCGGATGCTCGAGGATCGCGGTGACCGCAGCCCGGGCCCCGGTGCACTCTCCGACCACCCGAAAGCCGTCGAGCCGCCCGAGGAAGGAGCGGTGCAGCTCGAGGGTCAGAGCCTCGTCGTCGACGAGCAGCACGTTGATCATGGCCGCCTCCCGGGCAGGACGACATGGAAGGCGGTAGGGGATGCCGCGATCTCGACGGACCCGCCGGCGCCGTCCACGATCGACCGCACGAGGGCCAGACCCACGCCGCGCCCGTTCGCTCCGGCCGGCTTGGTCGAGAAGCCATGCTCCCAGATCCGGTCGGCGATGTCGGCCGGGATGCCGGTGCCGCTGTCGGAGACGACGATCGACAGTGCCCCGCGCGAGGCGGGGGCGAGCTCGACCCGCACCCACCGCGGCTCGGCTCCCGCTGCCGCCGCATCGAGGGCGTTGTCGATCAGGTTGCCGACGACCGACACTCCGTCCACCGGTGGCAGTGTGCTGCGGGGGGCCGCGGGGTCGATCTCCGCCGTCCAGTCGATGCCGCGCTCGCGCGCCTGCGAGGCCTTGCCGAGGAGAAGTGCGCCCACTGTCGGGTCGCCGTCGCGGCGGGCCGTGACCTGGTCCACGAGCTCCTGGCTCTGCCGCGAGGTCTCGGTGAGGATCTCGATCGCCTCGTCGGTCCGGCCGAGCTCGAGCAGCGCCACGGCGGTGTGCATGCGGTTGCCGTGCTCGTGGGTCTGCGCCCGCAGCGCCTCGCCGAGGGTGCGGATGGACTCGTACGACGAGACGGCATCCCGGATGCTCCCTGCCGGCAGGTCGCCGGTGACGCGTTTGGTGATCCGCCCCGCCGCGAGCGCGCCGACGAACCCCGCAGCCACGACGGCGAGCGCGATGACGATCGCGAACGGAAGCCGCGGAAGGAACGCCGAGGACAGCGAGTCGACGGTGACTCCGACGGCCGCCCAGCCCACGAGCTCGCCCTCCCGGACGACGGGCGAGATCGTGCGGACGGACGGGCCGAGCGTTCCCTTGAACTCCTCGGTGAGTGTCGACTGGTCCCTGGGGATCGTCCCCAGATAGTGCTTCCCGATCTCGTCCCGGTCGCGGTGCGTCACCCGGATTCCGCCCGGCGTCATGATCGTGATGAAGTCGACCCCGGTCTCGGCCATGACCGTCTCCGCGTAGGGCTGGAGCACCGCCGAGGGGTCGTCCTCCGAGAGCGTCTGGCCCACGGCATCCGTCGCCGCTATCGTCTCGGCGAGGGCGCGCGTGACGCGCTCCGCCTCGGCGCGGACGGCGCGCTGCGCTTCGAACACCAGCAGCAGGGCGACGACGGCTCCCACGACGACGACGGCGGCCAGCAGCACGAGGAAGACGCGCGACGCAGCGCTCGTTGCGCCTTTACGACCCGCCATCGCGTCGCTCCTCTCCACCACCTCGCCTCAATAGGACCACACCGTAGGTCGGCGTCGCCGCAATGATGCGACCAATACGACCACAAACAGGCAACGCCGCCGAACAGGTCCACCCTGGCATCAGCCGTCAGTGTGACGGCACCGACGACGAAGTCCACTCAAGGAGACGACGATGGCTCTCTCGACTCGAACAACTTCCTTCCGACTGCCCGGCTACAACTGGCGCAAGGGCAAGCAGGCCTGGGACAAGCACACGTGGCTGTATATCTCAGTCATCATCGCGGTCGTCGCCGGCGCAGCGATCGGCCTCATCTGGCCCGAAGTCGGGGTGGCGCTGAAGCCCCTCGGCACGGCCTTCGTGTCGCTCATCAAGATGATGATCGCCCCGATCATCTTCTGCACCATCGTCGTGGGTGTCGGCTCGATCGCGAAGGCGGCGACCGTCGGCAAGATCGGCGGGCTGGCGCTGCTGTACTTCATGGTGATGTCGACCTTCGCGCTCGCGATCGGTCTCGTCGTCGGCAACATCATCCACCCCGGCGAGGGCCTCAACATGGCCAACTCGACGTACGAGGCGGTCGCTGAGGCCAAGACGACCGAGGAGTTCATCCTCGGCATCATCCCCACGACCTTCTTCTCGGCATTCGTCGGCGAGAACATCCTCCAGGTGCTCTTCATCGCCCTGCTCGTCGGCTTCGCGCTTCAGGGCATGGGTGAGAAGGGCCGGCCGATCATGTCGGCCGTGAAGCACCTTCAGTCGCTCGTGTTCCGGATCCTCGGCATGATCCTGTGGCTCGCACCCATCGGCGCGTTCGGCGCGATCGCAGCGGTGGTGGGATCGACCGGGATCGCGGCGATCTGGAGCCTCGGCATCCTCATGGTCGCGTTCTACATCACGTGCATCCTCTTCATCGTCGGCATCCTCGGCACGCTGCTCTACGCCGTCACGCGGATCAACATCTTCAGCCTGATGAAGTACCTCGCCCGCGAGTACCTGCTGATCGTCGGCACCTCATCGAGCGAATCCGCGCTCCCGCGCCTCATCGCGAAGATGGAGCACCTGGGCATCCAGCGCGCAGTGGTCGGCATCACCGTGCCGACGGGTTACTCGTTCAACCTCGACGGCACCGCGATCTACCTCACGATGGCTTCGCTGTTCATCGCTTCGGGCATGGGCGCGCCGATGTCGATTCCGCAGCAGATCGGGCTGCTCGTCTTCATGATCATCGCCTCCAAGGGAGCCGCGGGGGTCACCGGCGCAGGACTCGCGACGCTGGCCGGCGGTCTGCAGGCCTACCGGCCCGACCTGGTCAACGGCGTCGGCGTCATCGTCGGCATCGATCGCTTCATGTCGGAGGGCCGTGCCCTCACGAACTTCACCGGCAACGCGGTCGCGACGATCCTCATCGGCACCTGGGTCAAGGAGATCGACAGTGCCCGCGCCAAAGCGGTGCTCCGCGGCGAGATCCCGTTCGACGAGACGACGCTGCAGGGCGACGATCACGACGGCATGTCCACTGCCACGGATGCCGTCGGCACGCAGGGGCTCGAAGAGGCCGCGGTCGCCGAGGCAGCAGCCAAAGAGGAGCGGGCACGCGGACGCGAAGCGCTCTCGCGCTGACGTTCTCAGTGATCGACTCGGGGTCGTCCGCTTCTGCGGACGGCCCCGAACCGTGTGTCAGGGGTCGATCTCGCCGGCCTCGATCGCGGCCCTGCGCTCTTCGTCGGCGAGCTCGTCCAGGTCGTCTTCGACAGCTTCGAGCGGATCGATCGTCGGGGGAGGAAGCTCCAGCTCGTGCTCGTCGTCGATCGGGACCTCCCGATCGTCGTCGGGGATGCGCTCACGGAAATCGCTCACGCCGTCCTCCTTCCGGATCCTGGGCTCTCAGCCCTCCATGCCGGCTTCGAAGCGCTGCACTTCCAGCTGGATCTGCCGCTGGATCTCGATCTCCTCGGCGCGGGTGAGCTCTTGCGACTCGTCGCCCGAGTCGTCGCTCGAGTGAGCCCGATCTCCGTCGGGCTCGTGGATACGACCGGTCATGCCCGATCTCCTTCTGTCAGCCGCTCTTGCGGCGGAACTCGCGCTTGGTGATCGCGCCGTGCGTGCCGTGGACAGTGGAATCGCCGTCCAGATGGGCCTCGCCCGAGCGCGTCTGAGAGTTCTTCTTCTCCAGTGCTTCCTTGAACTTCCGCTTCATCTCATCGGATGCCGCGCCGGCAGGTTTCTCGTCGGTGCTCATGGGCTCAGCCTAGGCGCGGCATCCCGGATCCCGCCAGAGAATCGGCCGCGGGGGACCCCACTGATAGGATCGACAGGGTTGCCTCACGGCATCCGCTCAATTCAATACGAGCTCATGGAGCAGGCCCGGCAGAAAGCTGGTCCCCTGTGGTGGGTTCCCCATCGCGCGTCGCGCTGGGTGATCTTCTACTGGTGGCCAGCGCAGGCGGACTTCGCGGCATCGCGGCGCGCCCATATCTGCCTGTTCCTTGCTCCTTCACGAACGCTCGCGCGTCATACGGACGCGCGAGCTCGCATAGGCCTTCCCCGGACGGGGGAAGGTCCAAAGAAGGGCCCTCCCCGGGTAGGGGAGTGACCACTAACGAAGGAGTGACCTCTTGGAAGGTCCTGAAATCACCGCCGCCGAAGCAGTCCTCGACAATGGACGCTTCGGCACCCGCACGATCCGGTTCGAGACCGGACGCCTCGCACAGCAGGCACAGGGCGCAGTCGCCGCCTATCTCGACGAAGAGACCATGCTCCTCTCGGCGACCAGCGCCGGGAAGCACCCGCGCGAAGGCTTCGACTTCTTCCCGCTGACCGTGGACGTCGAAGAGCGTTCGTACGCCGCCGGAAAGATCCCCGGCTCGTTCTTCCGCCGTGAGGGTCGTCCCTCGACCGAGGCCATCCTCGTCTGCCGCCTCATCGACCGCCCGCTGCGCCCGTCGTTCGTCGACGGTCTCCGCAACGAGGTCCAGATCGTCGTCACCGTGCTCTCGATCGCGCCCGGCGAGTTCTACGACGCGCTCGCGATCAACGCCGCGTCGCTCTCGACCCAGATCTCGGGTCTGCCGTTCTCGGGCCCGATCGCGGGCGTCCGCCTCGCGCTCATCCCCGGTCACGGCGAGAACGCCGACCAGTGGATCGCGTTCCCGACCGTCGCCCAGCTCGAGGAGGCCGTCTTCGACCTCATCGTCGCGGGCCGCGTCATCACCGATGCCGACGGCAACGACGATGTCGCGATCATGATGGTCGAGGCCGAGGCCACCGAGGGCAGCTGGAACCTCATCAAGGCCGGCGCCGTCAAGCCGAACGAGCAGATCGTCGCCGAGGGCCTCGAGGCTTCGAAGCCGTTCCTCAAGCAGCTCGTCGCCGCGCAGAACCAGGTCGCGACGACCGCCGCCAAGGAGATCAAGGACTTCCCGGTCTTCCTGCCGTACAGCCAGCAGACGTACGACTTCGTCGCGGGCCGCGCCTACGACAAGCTCGTCCCGATCTACCAGATCGCCGACAAGGTCGAGCGTCAGAACGCGGACGACGCGCTGAAGGATGCCGTCAAGGCAGAGCTCGTCGCGGCTGTCGAGTCCGGCGAGCTTCCGGCCGTCGCGACCGTCGAGTTCTCGGCGGCGTACAAGTCGGTCACCAAGAAGATCGTCCGCGGTCGCATCCTCGCCGAGGGCGTCCGCATCGACGGCCGCGGCCTGGCCGACATCCGCCCGCTCGATGCAGAGGTGCAGGTCATCCCGCGCGTGCACGGCTCGGCGATCTTCCAGCGCGGCGAGACCCAGATCCTGGGCGTCACCACGCTGAACATGCTCAAGATGGAGCAGCAGATCGACTCGCTGTCGCCTGTGACGCACAAGCGCTACATGCACCACTACAACTTCCCGCCGTACTCGACCGGTGAGACCGGCCGTGTGGGCAGCCCCAAGCGTCGCGAGATCGGGCACGGCTTCCTCGCCGAGCGCGCGCTCGTGCCGGTGCTGCCGAGCCGCGAGGAGTTCCCCTACGCGATCCGCCAGGTGTCCGAGGCTCTCGGCTCCAACGGCTCGACCTCGATGGGCTCGGTCTGCGCCTCGACCCTGTCGCTGCTCAACGCCGGTGTGCCCCTGCGCGCGCCGGTCGCCGGCATCGCGATGGGCCTCGTCTCGGACGAGGTCGACGGACAGACGCGCTACGCGGCACTGACCGACATCCTCGGAGCCGAAGACGCTCTCGGCGACATGGACTTCAAGGTCGCCGGCACGAGCGAGTTCGTCACGGCGATCCAGCTCGACACGAAGCTCGACGGCATCCCGTCGTCGGTGCTCACCGCCGCGCTGCAGCAGGCGCACGAGGCGCGCATCACGATCCTGAACGTCCTCAACGCCGCGATCGACGGCCCGGACGAGATGGCTCCGACCGCGCCGCGCGTGATCAGCGTGCAGATCCCGGTCGACAAGATCGGCGAGCTGATCGGCCCCAAGGGCAAGACGATCAACGCGATCCAGGACGAGACCGGCGCGCAGATCTCGATCGAAGAGGACGGCACCGTCTACATCGGCGCGACCGACGGCCCCTCGGCCGAAGCGGCCCGCGCGCAGGTGAACGCGATCGCCAACCCGACCAACCCCGAGGTGGGCGAGCAGTTCCTGGGCACGGTCGTCAAGATCGCGACCTTCGGCGCGTTCATCTCGCTGCTCCCCGGCAAGGACGGACTGCTGCACGTCAGCGAGGTCCGCAAGCTCGCCGGCGGCAAGCGCGTCGAGAACGTCGAGGACGTCCTGAACGTCGGACAGAAGATCCTCGTGAAGATCACGAAGATCGATGACCGCGGCAAGCTCTCGCTCGAGCCCGTCGTCGAGGAGCCCGCAGACCAGGAGGGTCGCGCCGCGGCCAGCCAGGGCCCCGAGGCTCCCGCCGAGGGCTGAGCCTTCGGCCGATGGAGTAGCACCGAAGGCTAAGCCTTCGTCGTCTGTCCGGTGCCCGTCCCTTCTCTCGAGGGGGCGGGCACCGTCCTTTTCGTCTTCCTTGTCCGCCGAATGGGGGACTGGGAGCGCTCTCGCGCAACTCTGTGACAAAAGCGTTATCGAATGTTTACCGGGCGTCCGCCTGTTGGTACGGAAGCACGCGTCCGTCGGCCCTACCCTTTTGATTACCGCGCCGGGGGGTGCGGAATTACCGATCACGAGGATGCCACCCAGGTGGCATCGTCGTGCGGGGGTGGCACATGGCTCTCTTCGGCGTTGGCTCTGCCGTTCCTTCGGCGAGCACCGAGGTCAGAGTCTCCGCCGCGCCCCCGCACCCGTCGGCCCCGATTCCGGTGCAGGGTCCCCCAGTCGGCAGCCAGCTCCGCGTGCCGCTCGGTGAGGGCGGCCCGAAGATCTTCCCGCTGATCCTCGGCGGCGCCGAGTTCGGCTGGAACGTCGACCTCGAGTCGAGCCACGACATCATGGACGCCTACGTCGAGTGGGGCGGCAACGCCGTCCACACGGCCGACAGCTACTCCGGCGGCCGCAGTGAGCACATCATCGGGCAGTGGCTCTCGTCGCGAGGCCTGCGCGACGAGGTCGTGCTCGCCACGCGCGTCGGCGGCCATCCCGACAACCCCGGCCTCGGACCCGTCAATCTGGTCCGTGCGGTCGAGGCATCCCTCACGCGCCTCGGAACGGATCGCATCGACGTCCTGTACCTCGATGCCTCGTCAGACAGCGTCACAGCCCTGGAAGACACCCTCGCCACCGCCGAGTGGCTGGTGGAGTCGGGCAAGGCGCTGACCCTCGGCGTGATCGGCTACACCGCCGCGCAGCTCGTCGAGGCGCGCATCTTCGCGTCTGCGGGCTACCCCCGCATCACGGTGCTCGACGTCCCGTTCAACATCCTGCGCCGCCACGAGTTCGACGGCGATCTGCGACTGGTGGCCGGCGCGCAGGGCATGGCGGTGACTCCGTCGCACGCGCTCGAGCACGGCTTCCTCGCCGGCCGCCACCGCACGCGCACGCGCGGAAGCCTGTCGGCGCGCGGAGCCCAGCTTGCGGCGAGCCTCAACCGCCGCGGCACGCGGACCCTGCGGGCGCTCGACTCCGTCGGCGCCGAGCTGGGGGTCCCGGATGCCGCAGTGGCCGTCGCCTGGCTCCTCGCGCAGCGACTCGTCACGGCGCCCATCATCAACGCCTTCGCGCCGCAGCACATCGAAGAGCTCGTGCAGGGAGTCGGCGTGCACCTCAATCGCGCGCACCTCGCCGAGATCGCCCGCGCCGCAGAGTGACGTGCAGCCGGCCGCCAGCCGGGTCGTGTCACAGCCGTGCCATAGGCTGAAGGGGTGCCGACAGTCCCCATACGAAGCGAGCTGTCGTGACCCACTATCTCTATCTCGTGCGGCATGGTGAGCACCAGGATGCCGAGCATGGTCTGATCGACGGACCCCTGTCGCCGCGCGGTCGCAGGCAGGCCGCTCTCATCGCCGATCGCCTCTCCGGAATCCCGCTCGACGCCGTGTGGCACTCGCCGCTGGAGCGTGCCGCCCAGACGGCTCGCGCGGTGGCGGAGCGCCTGCCGTCCGTATCGCCTCAGGCCTCGGCGCTGCTGTTCGACTGCATCCCGACCGGAATGACGCCGGAGACCCCCGCCGTCTTCGAGCCGTTCTTCGGCAGCATCACGCCGGCCGAGATCGAAGCGGGGCGCGCCCAGATGGCCGATGCCGTGGGCGAATTCCTCGTGCGCAAGCCGGGCGACGTCCACGAGCTGCTCATCACCCACAACTTCGTGATCGCGTGGTTCGTCCGCGAAGTGATGCAGGCGCCCGAGTGGCGCTGGATGTCGCTCAACCAGGCGCACTGCGGGCTCACCGTCCTCGCGCAGAAGCAGGGCCGGCCGTGGACCCTCGTGGCGCACAACGACCTCGCGCATCTCCCGGTCGAGCTGCGGACCGGCCTTCCCGACCTCTACTCCGTCTGACCGGACTCGTCGACCGCCACGAGCCGAAGACCGTACCACCGGGTCGCATTCGGGTTGTCGTTGTACGGGGCGATCTCGCGGAACCCGACACTCGCGTAGAGACCGCCCGCCGCCTCGAGCGTGTGATGCGTGTCGAGCACGAGCTCGGCGGCGTCCCACTCCCGAGGCACGCCGCGCGGAGATCGTCCAGGAGCAGTCGGCCCCAGCCGCGACCGCGCGTCTCGGGTCGCAGGTAGAGGTGCTTCACTTCGTACCGGATGCCGCGCTCCCCGTCCGCGATGCGGCGGATGCCGCCGCATCCCACCGGCACGGCCGTCGTCGTCGGTCAGCACGATGAAGACCCCGGCGGGCTCGGTGAAGACATCGGGCGAGGGGAACACCGTCGTGTACCTCTGCCCAGGGAAGGTCTCGGCGCGCATCGCGAAGTACTCGGCGAGCAGTTCGCGCGAGACGGGATCGTCGACGGGAACGGGGCGCAGCTCGACCATGCGTCGAGCCTAGACGCGGCCGACCGGGCGCAGCGCCCCGCGTCTAGGCTGGAGCGCATGACGACGCGTGTGGCACTCGTGGGCGGGACCGGCAAGCTCGGCGGGATCATCCGCGACGTGGTGGAGGCCGAGCCCGGGTTCGAGCTCGTCGCGATGCTGTCGTCCCGCTCCTCGCTGTCCGACCTCGACGGCGCCGACCTCGTCGTCGACGCCTCGACACCCGCCGTCTCGATCGACGTGGTGCGTGCGGCCGTCGAGCGCGGCATCAACGTTCTGGTGGGCACGTCCGGGTGGTCCGCCGAGCGCATCGCGCTCATCCGGCCGCTGGTGCAGGCCTCCGGAACCGGCGCCGTCTTCATCCCGAACTTCTCGCTCGGCTCGGTGCTCGGCTCGGCCCTCGCAGCGGCCGCAGCACCGTTCTTCCCTTCCGTCGAGATCATCGAGGCGCACCGCGAGACCAAGATCGACTCTCCGAGCGGTACCGCCGTGCGCACGGCGGAGCTCATCGCCGCTGCGCGCTCGACCGTCGGGCCCGTCGAGTCGCCGCACGTCGATCAGCGGGCTCGTGGTCAGCAGGTCGCGAGCGTGCCGGTCCACTCACTGCGCCGTCCCGGCGTCGTCGCCCGTCAGGAGACGATCCTGTCCGGCCCGGGGGAGTCCCTGTCGATCGTCCACGACACCGTCGACCCGGCTCCGGCCTACACGCCCGGCATCCGGCTGGCGCTTGCTGCCGCGCGGGATGCCAAGGGCGTCGCCGTGGGCCTCGACAGCTTCATCGACATCGGCCTGCGCCTGCCGGGCGCCGACGAGCCCGGGCCTCTCGACGAGGGCGGCGTCCCCGGCCAGGTCGCCCGGGCCACCGGAGCGTGAGCGCACGCATCGGCGTCGCCGTCATGGCGGTGCTCCTCGCGCTGTACATCGGGCTCGTCGCCCAGCGAGGATGGCTGCTGCTCACGAGCGGAGAGCCGATCGGCGTCGCGATGGGGGTCGCGCTGTTCGTGCTGCCGCTCATCGCGGTGTGGGCGCTGGGCCGCGAGCTGTGGTTCGGGGTCCGCGCAGAGAGCATCGGGCGCCGGCTCGAGAACGAGGGCGGACTTCCCGATCAGGAGGTCGCCGTCCGTCCCAGCGGACGCGTGATCCGCGAGGACGGGGATGCCGCGTTCCCGCAGTTCCGAGCCGACGTCGAGGCTCACCCCGACGAGTGGCGCGCCTGGTACCGGCTGGGACTCGCGTACGACGCGGCAGGAGACCGGAGGCGCGCCAGGGCCGCCGTGCGGAAGGCGATCGCCCTCGAGGGCGCAGAGCGCCGTACGTCCTAACCGGCGCGGACGTCAGCCTGCGACACGCGCTCGTGCGTCCCTGATCGATCGCCGACCACGATCGTCGCCGGCCGGTGGGCGGGAACCGCGGCGGCGACCGCGTCCTCCACCGTCGGGTGGGTGAAGGCGAAGCCGGTGCGCTCGAGCACGGTCGGGCGGACGTCGGCGTCGGTCGTGAGAAGCGCCTCGGTCGCGTCCGAGCCGAGCGCGAGACGCAGCGCCCACTCCGGTGCCCGGACGAGGTACGGCCGGTTGAGGCGCACAGCGAGCGCGAAGCCGAGGTCGTTCGCGTGGGCCGGTGTCGGGCCGGTGAGATTCACGGGACCCTCGATGCCGCGGTCGATGACATGCCGGATGCCGGCGATCTCGTCCTCGAGCGATATCCACGGCCAGATCTGCGTTCCGCGGCCGATCGGCCCGCTCACTCCCAGCTTCGTCAGCAGGAGCAGGGGCTTGAGCACGCCCTCCGCGTGGACGACCGGCGCGGTGCGCAGCAGGCTGACGCGCGCGTGCGGACCGGCTGCCCGTGCCGCCGACTCCCATTCGCCGCACAGGTCGGCGAGAAACGATTCGCCCCTCCGCGAGTGCTCGGTGATCACTCCGCGCGGGGCCGAGCCGTAGAACCCGACCGCCGAGGAGGAGACGAACGCGGGCGCATCCTCGCCCAGTTCGCGCACGGCGCGGGCGAGCGCCTGGGTGGGAGCGATTCGCGACCACACGAGCGTGTGCTTGTACGAGGCCGTCCACGGGAAGCGGCCGATGCTCGCGCCGTTGAGTCCGACGACGGCGTCGGCTCCTTCGAGCACAGCGGGATCGAGGGCGGCGTCACTCGTCAGCCATTCCACCTCGTCGGGCGCCTTCGCCGGACGCCGCACGAGACGAGTGACGTCCACGCCGTCGGCGCGCAGGCTGTCGACCAGCGCCGAGCCGATCAGGCCCGAAGCGCCCGCCACGACGACGCGGCGCGGCATCCCGCTGATCCCCGGCAGGGTCAGGCAAGCGTCGCCTCGAGGGTGATCTCGATCCCGGCGAGCGCCTTCGAGACGGGGCAGTTCGCCTTCGCGTCGTTCGCGAGCGTCGCGAAGTCCTCGGGGCTGAGGCCGGGCACGGATGCCTCGACGTTCAGGTGGCTTCCGGTGATCCCGGTGCCGGGGATGAAGGTGACGGATGCCGTCGTCTCGATGCTCTCGGGAGGGGTGCCGTTCTTCGCGAGGGCGGCCGAGAAGGCCATGCTGAAGCACGACGAGTGCGCCGCTGCGATGAGCTCTTCCGGCGTCGTGACCGAGGTCGATCCCTCGCTGCGGGCCTTCCAGTTCACGGCAAGCGGGCCCTGGTTGGAGCTCTCCAGGGCGACCTGCCCGATCCCTCCGTGAGGGTTCCCTTCCATGACGTGGTGGCTTCGCTCGTAACGCTCATCGGGTTCCTCCGTGTCGGCGGTGACGGGCTCGTGACGGCCCTCGCGGGTCAGCCTAACCGCCGGTCCGACACGACGGAACGATGGATCCCCGACGGTCGGGCGATGCTCAGGCGGTGGCGGTGCGCTCGCGGCCGACCAGGCCGATGCGCTGCAGCAGGAGGTACAGCTGGCAGCCGAGGCACAGGCCGAAGACCGCATTGAGGAAGGCCGCGATGAAGGCGAGCGCCGGCCGCGATCGGAAGCGCCAGAGGCACCCCCGCCAGGTGCAGGACCAGCCCGATGCCGACCACGAAGAGTCCCACTCCCTGGGCGAATCGGGGCGGACGAGGGTCTTCGAGCTCGGTGGCAGGCGAGAGGCGCGGCTGCACCACCCGGCGGTAGAGGACGCCCCACGGCGCCGTCCGCGGCGAGAGCACGCCCCACAGGAACAGCAGCGCCGTCAGCAGCAGAAGCAGGAACGCGGGGTCCGCGACCCGCTCGGCGATCGACGACTGCGCGATGGCCCAGGTGCCGTCCGGCGTCTGCGCGGTCGCGAGACCGGTGAGGGCCAGGAAGAGGTCGATCAGCAGGAGCACCGCGGTGATGCCGGCCGCGAAGCGCGGTCCGCGGGCGTCGATGCCCTCGCCGGTGGGGAAGGTGTCAGACATCGGCGTTCTCTCCGGTCAGTCGGGCCAGTTCGAGTTCGAGGACCTCGCGGCTCGGCGCGCCCCCGAATCGGGTCTGGACGGCGCCGTCCTTGTCGAGGATCAGCGTCGTCGGGGTCTGCAGGACGTGGAAGTGCTTGGCGATGTCGGGCCGGTGGGTGAGATCGACGTTGAGATGCAGCACTCCGGGGTGCTCGTCGGCCACGCTGGCGAGTGTGCGGTGAACGCCAGGGCAGCGCGCGCACAGCTCGGTGCTGAACTGCAGGAGAGTGGCGAATTCGCCGAGTCCGTCGGCGCCCAGACGCTCGGGCTGGACCACTTCGTGCGAGATGTGGCGCTGCGGACGGTTCTGCCGCCACCGCAGGAAGGCGCCCAGAAGGACGGTCGCCGTCAGCAAGACGGCGAGCACGACCAGCGCCCCCACGAGGTTCACAACTGATCAGCGTATCTGCAATCGGCTGAATGGATCCCGAGCGAGCTTGTGTGACGCGCGCGTCGTAACAATCGCCAGTCGGTAGGTTGGAGATGTGAGCGTCCCCGCAGAGACCCCCGTGATCGAGTTCCGCAGCGATGTGACCGTCGAGCTGGTGCGTGCGAGCGCCTCCGACTCCGACGTGCTGTTCGCCGCCCGCGTGTCCACGCAGGGTGAGCAGACCCTCGATGCCGCGGCCGCCGGCACCGAGGCGGGTGCGAAGGATCGCGGCCTGATCAACTACCTGATGCGCGACCGCCACGGTTCGCCGTTCGAGCACAACTCGATGACGTTCTACGTGCAGGCGCCGATCTTCGTCTTCCGCGAGTTCATGCGGCACCGGATCGCGTCGTACAACGAGGAGTCGGGCCGCTATCGCGAGCTTCGCCCCGTCTTCTACGTCCCTGCCCGGGAGCGCAACCTGCTGCAGGTCGGAAAGCCCGGCGCCTACGAGTTCCTCCCGGGCAGCGACGAGCAGTTCGAGCTGGTCGACAGCGCGACCCGCGAGGCATCCGCCCACGCCTTCGAGGCGTATCAGCGGATGCTGGCAGCCGGCGTCGCACGGGAGGTCGCGCGCATCGTCCTTCCGCTGAACATCTACTCGTCGATGTACGTGACGATGAATGCCCGCGCGCTCATGAACTTCCTGTCGCTGCGCACCAAGGTGGAGGGCACGCACTTCCCGTCGTTCCCGCAGCGCGAGATCGAGATGTGCGCCGAGAAGATGGAGGCGGTCTGGCGCGAGCGGATGCCGCTCACCCACGCCGCATTCAACGCGAACGGCCGCGTCGCGCCCTGACCATGGGCAGGACGGCTCTCATCACGGGGGCGAGCTCGGGGCTCGGCGCCGAGTACGCCCGGCAGCTCGCCACCCGCGGCTTCGATCTCGTGCTGGTGGCACGTGACCAGGAGGCGCTCGACGAGCGGGCGGCGGAGCTGCGTGGCCGGTTCGGGGTCGACGTCGAGGTGCTCGCCGCCGATCTCGTGGAGCCTCGGAACCGCGCCGAGGTCGAGGCGCGCCTCACCGATCCCGAGCGTCCCATCGACATCCTGGTCAACAACGCCGGGTTCGGCCTGCCGCTCGCGTTCGAGACCAACGACATCGAGGACGAGGCCCGCCACCTTGCGCTCCACGTCGAGGTGCCCATGCGGCTGATGCACGCGGCGCTGACCCCCATGCTCGCGCGGGGACGCGGCCGGATCCTCAACGTCGCCTCGGTGGCGGCCTTCATGCCTCGCTCGACGTACGGCGCGTGCAAGCGATGGCTCGTGGATTTCAGCCGATGGGCGAACTCGGAGTACTCACCGCGGGGCGTCTCGGTCACCGCCGTCTGCCCGGGCTTCACCCACACCAGCTTTCACCAGCGGATGGGCCTGGCCCCCGGGCGCGAGGGCATCTCCGACTTCCTGTGGCTGCAGGCGGACGATGTGGTGCGCGAATCGCTCCGGGATGCCGCGCGCGGCAGGGCCGTGTCGATCCCGTCGGCGAGGTACAAGGTGCTGACGCGCGCGGTGCGCGTGCTTCCCGACCGACTGGCATCGCGCCTCGGCCGCCGTGGCCGCTGACCCTCGCGACCTGATTCTCTGCCGCTATTCGATCTCGCGGCCCGTGAGCCGGATCTCCTCGATGTCGAGCTGAGCCTGGAGGCTCCGGACGACCGTGTCATCGATCCGACGCTCGTCCCGCAGCCGCAGCACGGTCTCGCGCTTGATCTGCATGGCGGCGAGGCGCAGGCTCGCGTACTGCTCCTTCGCACGGGCCGTCTCGACGCCGTCCTCCGAGTCGCCGTCGGCCTCGAGCACCGCGAGGTGCTGCTCGACCTCGCGGATCACCTTGTCGCGAACCTCGTCATCGATGCTCAGCTCATCGGCGAGTCGTGGCAGGGCATCCCGTGCTGCCCGCGTCGACTCGACCTGCGCGAGTCGACGCTCGTCGTCCTCGGTCCCTGCGGGAAGGTGCGCCCACCGGATCACGGCAGGCAGGAGCGGCCCCTGCACCGCGATCGTCAGCACGATGACGACGGCGGTCACGAAGACGATGAGGCTCCGCAGAGGGAAGTCGTCCCCGCCCGCGACGGTCAGGGGAACGGCGAGGGCCGCCGCGAGCGAGACGGCACCGCGGAATCCGGCGAAGGAGTTCATCACGAGCGCCCGCGTGGAGGCGCGCAGCGTCCGCTGGTACGGCCGCCGGTCGACGGTGCGCAGGATGCCGGTGATCACGAAGGTGAAGATCAGCCGCACCACCAGGATCGCGAGCCACACGATGACCCCGAGCAGGATGCCGAAGCCGAGATCGCGAGCCGGCAGATCGCGCACGACCACCTGGACCTCCAGGCCGATGAGGACGAACAGGGCGCCGTTGAGCATGTAGGTCGTCAGCGTCCAGAACGACCGCACCTGGTCGCGAGCCTCCGCGCGGGCGACGCGGGGACCTCGCCAGCCCATCAGCAGGCCGCACACGACGACGGCGAGGACTCCCGACGCATGGACGAGCTCGGCGGCGAGGAACGCCAGGAAAGGCGTCACGATCATGCCCACGTTGCTTGCCAGGGTGTTCGGGATGCGGCGCAGCACCGTGCCGAGGAGACCCACGAGAAGACCGATGGCAACCCCGCCGACGTACGAGACGATGAGCTCCCACGTGACGCTGAGCGGAGTCAGCTCCGCCTCTCCGACGGCGACGCTCACGGCGATGCCGTAGATCACGAGCGCGGTGCCGTCGTTGATGAGGCTCTCCGCGCGCAGCACCGTGCGCTGGCGCAGGGGGAGCGCTCCGGCGAGGTTGCCGACGGCCGTGGCGTCGGTGGGCGCGAGGGCGGCACCCATCACGAGGGCCACGGCCCACGGCATCCCGAACCAGCTGCCGACCCCCGCGACGGCGAAGGCGGTCGCCACCACGAGCAGCGTGCCGTTGATGAGGATGACCCTGATGTAGCGTCGGCTCTCGCGAAGCGAGGTCGTGATGCTCTCCCAGAACAGGATCGCGGGAAGGAACAGCAGCAGGACCGCCTCGGACGGCAGCTGCACGTCGCGGAGGGCGGGGATGAATCCGAGCAGCACCCCCACCACGAGCTGCACGAGTGCGAGGGGAACCCGCAGGCGCGGAGCGAGCACCGCGGCGAGGACGAGGGCCGCGCCGATGGCGACGATCGTTTCGAGTGCGAGCACGCAGGACCTCCTCGAGCAGGGGTGTGCGGGTCAGCGTAGCGATCCCCGCGGAGGGCCGGGGCGATCGGGGGAGGGGATGGACGCTGTCAGCCGATAACCTGAAGGCATGACGCACTCGGGCAATCCGTTCGGACAGGTGCTCGTCGCGCTGGTCACACCGATGGCAGCCGACGGCGAAGTCGATTGGCCGGCTGTCGAGAAGCACATGGACGACGTCATCACGGCCGGTGCCGACGGCATCGTCGTGACCGGCACCACGGGCGAGACCTCCACCCTCACGGATGCCGAGAAGATCCGGCTCGTCGAGGTGGGCAAGGACGTCGCGGCGGGGCGGGCGAAGATCATCACGGGCGGCGGCTCCAACGAGACCGCGCACGCCATCGAGCTCTACAAGGCGAGCGAGAAGGCCGGCGCCGACGGCATCATGATCGTCACGCCGTACTACAACAAGCCCACCCAGGCGGGCATCCTGACGCACTTCCGGCTCGTCGCCGATGCGACCGACCTGCCCGTGATCCTCTACGACATCCCGGGGCGCACCGGGGTGCCCATCAAGTACGAGACGATCCTTCGGATCGCGAAGCACCCGAACGTGCTCGCCATCAAGGACGCCAAGGGCGACTTCAGCGAGGTCAGCCGTGTGCTCAATCAGACCGACCTGCTGTACTTCTCGGGCGACGACGCGAACGTCCTGCCGCACCTGTCGATCGGGGCCGCGGGCCTCATCGGCGTGACGGCGAACATCGCGGCGCAGCCCTACCGCGTCATCGTGGACGCCGTGAACCGCGGCGATCTGAAGGCGGCGACCGAAGCGCACATGCAGCTCGAGCCGCTCGTGCGCGCCGTCATGACCCACGTGCCAGGCACCGTGTCGGCGAAGTACATCCTCCACGGCCTCGGTCGCATCGGAAGCCCCCGGGTCCGCCTGCCCCTCGTCGGGCCGGAGGAGTGGGAGGCCGCCATGATCGAGGACGAGCTCGCACTCGTCCGCGACGTCCCGGGCGCCGACTTCTCGAACTTCCGCCCCGACCGCAATGCGGCCGCCGGCGGCGCACTTCCCAAGGTCTCTGGCACGACGAGATGACCTGCATCGGCGCGCAGCGATCGGCTCGCGTCGCCACGACATCCGCGGGGCACAGGCTCCGGCATCCGGAGGAAGGCTGACATGCCCAGCACCGTCTACGACCCGCCCCAGCTCGAACCGGGCACTCTGCGGGTGACGCCCCTCGGCGGGCTCGGCGAGATCGGTCGCAACATGACCGTCTTCGAGTACGAGGGCAAGCTGCTCGTCGTCGACTGCGGCGTGCTGTTCCCCGAGGAGCATCAGCCCGGCGTCGACCTGATCCTCCCGGACTTCGAGCCGATCAAGCATCGCCTGGACGACATCGTCGGCGTGGTCCTCACCCACGGCCACGAGGACCACATCGGGGCGGTTCCCTACCTCCTCCGCCTCAAGCCCGACATCCCGCTCGTCGGATCGGGGCTCACGCTCGCGCTCGTCGAGGCGAAGCTCAAGGAGCACCGCATCAAGGCCTTCACCCTGACGGTGAAGGAGGGCCAGCGGGAGCGGCTCGCCCCGTTCGACCTCGAGTTCGTCGCCGTCAACCACTCCATCCCCGATGCGCTCGCCGTCGCGATCCGCACTCCCGCCGGTCTCGTGCTGGCGACCGGGCGACTTCAAGATGGACCAGCTGCCGCTCGACGGGCGGCTGACCGACCTCCGCGCCTTCGCGCGGCTCGGCGAAGAGGGAGTCGACCTCTTCCTCGTGGACTCGACGAATGCTGACGTCCCCGGCTTCACGCCGCTCGAGCGGTCGATCGGCCCGGTGCTCGACCAGGTGATCGGCAAGGCCCCCCGCCGGGTCATCGTGGCCAGCTTCTCCAGCCACGTGCATCGCGTGCAGCAGGTGCTGGATGCCGCAGCCGCGCACGGGCGTCGCGTGGCGCTCCTCGGCCGCAGCATGGTGCGCAACATGACGATCGCCGAGGACCTCGGCTACCTGCACGTCCCCGAGGGCGTGTTCGTCGACTACAAGAAGGCGCGTGACCTGCCCGGAGGACCAGGTCGTCTACATGTCGACCGGATCGCAGGGCGAGCCCATGGCGGTGCTCAGCCGCATGGCCAACAACGACCACGAGATCGAGCCCGGTCCCGGCGACACGGTGATCCTCGCATCGAGCCTGATCCCCGGCAACGAGAACGCGGTGTACCGCGTCATCGACGGCCTGACGAAGCTCGGCGCGAACGTCGTGCACAAGGGCAACGCGAAGGTCCACGTCTCGGGGCACGCCGCCGCGGGCGAGCTGCTCTACTGCTACAACATCCTGAAGCCGAAGAACGTCCTGCCCGTCCACGGCGAGTACCGGCACCTCATCGCCAACGCACGCCTCGCGCAGGACACCGGCATCCCCGAGGAGCGGACGATCATCGGCGAGAACGGCACGGTGGTCGATCTCCGCAACGGCACGGCGAGAGTCGTCGGGCAGCTCGACATCGGCTTCGTCTACGTCGACGGCTCGACGGTCGGAGAGATCACGGATGCCGATCTCAAGGACCGCCGGATCCTCGGCGAGGAGGGCTTCATCTCGGTCATCGTCGTGGTGGATGCCGCGACCGGCAAGATCGTCTCCGGACCCGAGATCCACGCTCGCGGGTTCGCCGAGGACGACGCCGTGTTCGATGCCGTCAAGCCGAAGATCGCCGCCGCCCTCGCCGAGGCCGCGAAGTCGGGAGTCCGCGATCCGCACGCCCTCTCGCAGGTCGTGAGGCGGACGATCGGCCGCTGGGTCAACCAGTCGCTTCGCCGTCGGCCGATGATCATCCCCCTCGTCATCGAGGCGTAACTCGGTCGACACGGGAGCCGGGGGACGGGCGGATAGGATCCGAGCATGCCGTCCACCTTCCAGATCCGTGCCGCCGCGCAGGCGGATGGGCTGTTTCTGGGCGACATGGTGGTCGAGGCCGCGAACTGGCGCCGCGGCGGCGCGCGTGCCCGGCACGAGGTGATGACGAACGGCGAGCACAGCCGCTACGTCTCGGGCTGGATGCGCCCGGGGGACGCCGGCTTCATCGCGATCGACCCCCACGACCAGCCCATCGGCGCCGCCTGGTACCGCACCCTGCCCCGCAGCGACCCGGGCTTCGGCTACGTCGGCACCGGGGTGCCCGAGCTCATCATCGGCGTGCGGCCCATCTGGCGCGCGCACGGCGTCGGGCGGGCTCTTCTCCAGCGGCTGTGCGACCACGCGCGCGCTCAGGGCTACGCCCGGCTGAGTCTCAGCGTCGAGCGCGACAACTATGCCGCGACCCTCTACCGCAGCGAGGGCTTCGCCGTCACGCAGGGCGGTATCGGCCGCGACACGATGGTCAAACGCCTGCGCTGAGGACGGATGCCGGCATCCGCGCCGCTCGAATGCGCGTGTCTCGGCTCGATACCGCGGGCTCAAGGATCGCGTCGATCCGCGCAAAGTCCGGCTGTTCGACGTAGCGTGGAGGCATGGCCAGGAGCTCCAATCCGACCACGCCCGGTCGCGCGCCCGCAAAAGGGACTGCTTCGCGCGCCCGCAAGCCGGAGCCCGCGCCGAAGCGGTACGTCGGCGAGACCGACAAGCCCCCGCTCGCCGTGCGCGCCTGGCTCGGTCTCGCGCACGCGACAGGCGGGCTCTTCCGCGCGTTCGGCCCCGAGACGCTCGAGAAGGAGCAGCGCCGCGACGGCTTCCCGTTCCTGCTGGTGCTGCTCGCGATCGCCGGCGCCGTCGTCGAGTGGTTCTTCATCGGCTCCGACGTCGCCAAGACGATCAGCGCCTATTCGGCCGGCGCCCTCGTCGGCCGGGTCTCGTTCGTCCTGCCGGTCCTGCTGATCCTCCTCGCGGGCTGGCTGTTCCGGCATCCGTCGTCCGTGCACGACAACGGGCGCATCGGCATCGGGTTCGGGCTTTTCCTCCTCACCCTCGCGGGCTTCTGCCACGTCCTCGGCGGCCGTCCCCAGCCGAACGCGGGCCTTCCGGCCCTGAGCGAGGCAGGTGGAGTGCTCGGCTGGATGCTGGGGGAGCCGCTGGCTCTCGTCCTCACCGAGGTCGGCGCGTGCATCGTGCTCGGCATCCTGAGCCTGCTCAGCATCCTGATCCTCACCAAGACGCCGCCCAATCGCATCGGACGCCGGCTCGGCGACCTGTACGCCTGGATGTTCGGTGAAGAGCGCTCCGAGCCCCTCGAGCGAGCGGCCGCGCAGCCGGCGGACGACGCCGTCGACCCGTCGGTGCCCTGGTGGCGGCGCAACAAGACCGGTCGCGAAGAGGATCCGGGCGCCGGGATCGGCTCGCAGGACCTCACCGAGCTGCTGCCGCCCGGCTCGTCCCAGGGCGGTTTCGAGCAGGCGATCACCACGCCGGCCCAGCTCGTCCCGCAACCCGACGCGGTGACCGAGATCATCGTCCCGGCCGCGGCGAAGCCACGTGCCGCGCAGGGCGACACGTCGCTGCGCGACGACGACGGGGGAGCGGATGGCGAACTCCCCGGACTCTCCGGCATCGGCTTCGACTCGGTCGAGGATTCGAGCGCCCGGCCCTACCGCCTGCCGTCGGTGAACGCGCTTGCGGCGGGAAGCCCGCACAAGGCCCGTTCCGCCGCCAACGACGAGGTGGTGCGGGCGCTCACGAGCGTGCTCGACCAGTTCCAGGTCGACGCGCGGGTGACCGGCTTCTCGCGCGGTCCGACCGTGACGCAGTACGAGATCGAAGTCGGACACGGTGTGAAGGTCGAGCGCATCATGTCGCTCGCGAACAACATCGCGTACGCCGTGGCCTCCAACGAGGTGCGCATCCTCGCGCCCATCCCCGGCAAGAGCGCGATCGGCGTCGAGATCCCGAATGCCGACCGCGAGATCGTGACGCTCGGAGACATCCTGCGTTCCCCCGTGGCGCAGGCCTCGACCCACCCCATGACGATCGGCGTCGGCAAGGACGTCGGCGGCGGGTACGTCGTCGCCAACCTCGCGAAGATGCCCCACCTCCTGGTGGCGGGCTCGACGGGCTCGGGCAAGTCGAGCTTCGTGAACTCGATGATCACGAGCCTTCTCATGCGCGCCAAGCCCGCCGATGTGCGCATGGTGCTCATCGACCCCAAGCGCGTCGAGCTGACCTCCTACGCGGGCGTCCCGCACCTCATCACGCCCATCATCACGAACCCGAAGAAGGCGGCCGAAGCGCTGCAGTGGGTCGTGAAGGAGATGGACATGCGGTACGACGACCTCGCGTCCTTCGGCTTCCGGCACATCGACGACTTCAACCGCGCGGTCGTCGCCGGCGAGGTCGTGGTGCCTCCCGGCAGCCAGCGGGTCCTCAAGCCCTACCCGTACCTCCTCGTCGTCGTCGACGAGCTCGCCGACCTCATGATGGTCGCGCCGCGGGATGTCGAGGACTCGATCGTGCGCATCACCCAGCTCGCACGGGCGAGCGGCATCCACCTCGTCCTCGCCACCCAGCGCCCCTCGGTGGACGTCGTCACGGGCCTCATCAAGGCGAACGTGCCGTCGCGTCTGGCGTTCGCGGTGACGAGCGTCACCGACTCACGCGTCATCCTCGACCAGCCCGGTGCCGACAAGCTGATCGGCCAGGGCGACGGGCTCTTCCTGCCGATGGGCACCTCCAAGGCGCTCCGCGTCCAGGGCGCCTGGGTCAGCGAGGCCGAGATCGAGAAGGTCGTCAAGCACGTCACCCAGCAGGCGCGCCCCGAGTACCGCGACGACGTCGCGGCCGTGGCGGAGAAGAAGGAGGTCGACGCCGACATCGGCGACGACCTCGAGCTGCTGCTCGCCGCCGCCGAGCTCGTCGTGGGAACCCAGTTCGGCTCCACGTCGATGCTGCAGCGCAAGCTCCGAGTGGGGTTCGCCAAAGCCGGCCGGCTCATGGACCTGCTCGAGTCCCGCGAGATCGTCGGACCCTCCGAGGGCTCGAAGGCACGCGACGTGCTCCTCACGGCTGAGCAGCTTCCCGAGGTGCTCGCGCGGCTGCGCGGCGAGGATGTGCCGGATGCCTCGGCCCCTGCCGCCGCCTCTGCCACCTCGTCTCACGCCTACGGGCCGGACGCCGTAGAGTCGCAATACGAGGGCTATCCGGTGGTCGAGAGCGACAGTGACGGCGATGAGGATGCCTGGGGCCTGACAGGACGGGACTGACATGGCGATTCCACGCCAGCTGCCGAACGCCATCACCATCGTGCGGATCTTCTGCGCGCCCGTGTTCTTGTGGATGCTCCTCGCCGACGGCGGCGCGGACGGGCCCTCCGGTGGTGGGCCGCCGTCCTGTTCATCGTCGCGATCGCGACCGACGGCATCGACGGCTATCTCGCACGCAAGCACGAGATCGTCACGGATCTCGGAAAGCTCCTCGACCCCATCGCCGACAAGGTGCTCACCGGGCTTCGCCTTCATCGGGCTGTCGATCCTCGGTGAGCTGCCGTGGTGGGTGACCGTCGTCGTCCTGATCCGCGAGATCGGCATCACGGTCTACCGCTTCATGGTCGTCAGCGATCACGTGCTGGCCGCCGCGTGGATGGGGAAGCTCAAGACGATGGCGCAGGCGCTCGCCCTTTCGCTGGCGCTGCTGCCCCTGTGGACCCTCGTGGGCGAGTGGATCTGGTGGGTGAACGGCATCACCATGACGGTGGCGGTCGTCCTCACCATCGCGAGCGGCATCGACTACATCGTGAGCGAGGTGCGCGCCAGCCGGGCGCCGGAGGGACGGGCTTCGGCATGACCCCGTTCCACCCCAGCGGCGAGCCACTCCCCGATGAACTCGAGCACACGCTCCAGCGCGACCGGCGCAGCGACCCCGAGCGCCTGCTCGAGCGGCTGGCCGACCTCGGCTGGACTGTGGGAGTGGCGGAGTCGATCACCGGCAGGCATGGTCGTCTCCTCTCTCGTCGCAGTGCCCGGAGCCTCGGCCGTCGTCCGCGGGGGGATCGTCGCCTACGCGACCGAGCTCAAGCACTCCCTGCTCGGAGTCGACTCGACCCTGCTCGAGGCGCACGGAGCCGTCCACCCGCGCGTGGCCCGTCAGATGGCCGAGGGTGTGCGGGTGCGCCTCGGCCGTTCGGACGCGCCGTGCGACGTCGGCATCTCCACGACAGGGATCGCCGGCCCCGAATCGCCCGACGGACAGCCGATCGGCACCGTGCACATCGGGGTCGCGACCCCGCTGGGGACGCGCGTGGAGTCGCTCGAGCTGCAGAGGCACCAGGGACGAGATCCGCACCGAGGCGGTGCGTCGCGCGGTGCGTACCGCGCTCGACGCGCTGTGACCGAACGAGGGGAATTGCCTGTTTCCGGCGGGAATGAAGTCCGTTTCGAGTCGGTTACATTCCGTGATTCTCACCCGATGTCCAGCGCTGGGGATTAGATTGACCGTAGTCGGTGTTGTACTGTTGTCCACCCGGATGGCGGCTGAGAGAAGAGGGGGCGCTCATGATCCTGGTTCGTCACGAGATCGGTGAAGTGCTCCGCGACTTCCGTCTCCAGAAGGGTCGCACCCTGCGTCAGGTCGCGAGTCGCGCGAGCGTCGCCCTCGGCTATCTCAGCGAGGTCGAGCGCGGGCAGAAGGAAGCATCGAGCGAAATCCTGGCCTCGGTGGCCGAAGCGCTTGATGTTCCGATCTCCACCGTCATGCGCGAAGTCGGCGACCGTATCGCGGTGCTCGAGGGACTCCCGACCTTCGCCGATGTCGTCCCCGACGACATCGCCGGACTGGATTCGGGCTTCATCGAGACCGAACTCTCGCTCCGCTGAGCATCCGAGTCACGATTCGTCGCAGCACAGAGGTGTTCCGTGCGTCGCAGTGAATTCGAGCGCGCCGTCGCGGCCGAGTTCGGCCCACGAGCCAGTGCCCTCCTCGTGGATCTCGTCCTGCCGACGATCGATGACCGCACGGCGGCTCAGGCGATCGCCGCCGGAGTGCCGCCGCGCGAAGTCTGGCTCGCACTGTGCGACGAGATGGACGTGCCCGCCGAGCGTCGCTACGGCGCCGGCCGGCTGGAGCCGCGCCGCAGCTGAGGTCCGTCCCTGCCGGGGTGACGCCGCTGCTTCGCGGCGTGTCCTATCGCCCTTCGATACGCGGCGCTTCGCGGCGCTACTCAGGAACCGGGTGGCGCCGCTTCGCGGCGTGTCAGTCGAAGGTGTGTTCTAGAAACGCATAGGCTCCTGCACAGCAGGTGTCGAGGACGTGTCTGTCCACGGCGGCGGGAGGAGCGAGACGAATGTCGGACCCTCTCTCTAGCGTGGACCACGTCGCAAGGCACCCAACGCCTTGTCGCAGCATCCCTCCCAGCCCGGGGTGGAGCGCGACAGCCTACAGGCGACAGAACATCCGGTGACGGGCTCCCCGTAGTCGGACAGAGTGCAGAAGGAGCACGCCATGCCATCACCCGCTGACCGCGAGAAAGCCCTCGAATCGGCCCTCGCTCAGATCGACCGGCAGTTCGGAAAGGGCTCGGTCATGCGACTGGGCAGCGATGACCGCGCGCCCGTCGAGGTCATCCCCACCGGCTCCATCGCACTCGACGTTGCCCTGGGCATCGGCGGACTGCCCGCGTGGCCGCATCATCGAGATCTACGGCCCCGAGTCCTCGGGTAAGACGACGCTGACGCTTCACGCGATCGCCAACGTGCAGAAGCAGGGCGGCATCGCGGCGTTCATCGACGCAGAGCATGCGCTCGATCCCGACTACGCCCAGAAGCTCGGAGTCGACATCGATCAGCTCCTCGTGTCGCAGCCCGACACCGGTGAGCAGGCGCTCGAGATCGCCGACATGCTCGTGCGCTCGGGGGCCATCGACCTGGTCGTCATCGACTCCGTCGCCGCGCTCGTGCCGAAGGCCGAGATCGAGGGCGAGATGGGTGACACTCACGTCGGCCTGCAGGCGCGACTCATGTCGCAGGCGCTTCGCAAGCTCACGGGTGGTCTCAACCAGACCAACACGACCATGATCTTCATCAACCAGCTGCGCGAGAAGATCGGCGTGTTCTTCGGCTCGCCCGAGACGACGGCGGGCGGCAAGGCGCTCAAGTTCTACGCGTCTGTCCGACTCGACATCCGCCGTATCGAGACGCTCAAGGACGGCGCCGAGGCAGTCGGAAACCGCACGCGTGTCAAGGTCGTCAAGAACAAGATGGCTCCGCCGTTCAAGCAGGCCGAGTTCGACATCCTCTACGGCGTCGGCATCTCCCGCGAGGGCAGCCTCATCGACTTCGGCGTCGAGCACGCCATCGTCAAGAAGTCCGGTGCCTGGTACACCTACGACGGCGAGCAGCTCGGTCAGGGCAAAGAGAACGCGCGCAACTTCCTGCTCAAGAATCCCGACGTCGCGGCCGACATCGAGTCGCAGATCAAGACGAAGCTCGGCATCGGCGTGCCTCAGGTCGCCGCACAGCCGGACGAGGACGAGCTCGCCAAGCGTCGCCCGGCCTGATGCGCCAGGGTCGCCTGACAGCCGTGTGTCGACGTCGCTCGACAACCGTGTTTCGACGTCGCTCAACAACCGTGTTTCGACGTCGCTCAACAACCGTGTTTCGACGTCGCTCAACAACCGGGGTGAGGTATGCCTGAGCACGACGAGGGCGAGCCCGAGGCCGAGGTCTTCGGACCCGGCGACGGGCTCGCCCCCGTCATCCCGCTGTTCGGACGCCACACCTCCCGCTCGGCGCCTCTGCCGGCAGAGGAGTTCACCGAATCTCCGTCGGAGACCGAGGCGGATAGCGACGAGGTTGCACCTCGGCAGGCGGCTGTTCTCCGGCCAGACGCCGCCGTGTGGCGCTCCACCTGGCACGATGGCCCGGATGCGGTCGCCGATTCCGTGGTCGCTTCACCGCCGTCAGACGGGGATCGACGACGACGACCACCAGCGGTTGACCGAACTCGCCGAGAAGGGCCTGCTGAAGAAGCTGCGGGTACGGTCGCTCTCGGTCTCCGAGGCACGTGGCGTCCTCATCACCGGAGGACTCGACGCATCGGCCGCGGCCGAGGTCATCCGTCGCTGCGAGGAGCGAGGGTATCTCGACGACGCAGCGCTGGCTGAGCAGATCGTGCACATCGGACTCGACCGCAAGAATCAGGGGCGACACGTCATCGCACAGACGCTTGCGAAGCGCGGGGTGCCACGGGACGTCGCCGATGCGGCGCTTCTGGCGCTCCCCGACGACGATCGGGAACGCGCGCTCGAGTTCGCCCGGTCGAAGGTGCGCTCGCTCGCTTCTGTCGATCGCGACGCGGCGCTCCGCCGCCTTGTCGGGCAGCTCGCTCGTCGTGGCTACGGCGGGTCTCTCGCGCTCGGCGTGGCCGGACAGGCGCTCGACGAGACTGCGCGGGAGCGCAGCGGAGTGCGGTTCGAGGAAGACTGACCGCCTCGCCGGCCCTGCGCAGGGCCGGTCACTCGATCGGGGCGACGCCGCTCCGCGCCGGAGGCCGCGAGCAGGGTGAGGTACAGATCCCGCTCATGTGGCGGCTCGTAGACTGTTCCCATCATGTCTTCCCCTTCATCGACCCCGACTCTCATCGCGCCCTCGTCGGCCGCGAGCCGGCCCGACGGCACCGCGCGCACCTACGAAGTGCGCACTTTCGGCTGTCAGATGAACGTCCACGATTCCGAGCGGCTCTCCGGGTCGCTCGAGAGCGCGGGCTACCTGCGCGCAGAGGCGGGCGAAGAGGCCGACGTCGTCGTCATCAACACGTGCGCGGTGCGCGACAACGCCGCCGGCAAGCTCTACGGCACGCTCGGGCACTTGAAGTCGCGCAAGGACCACCGTGACGGCATGCAGATCGCCGTCGGCGGCTGCCTCGCCCAGATGGACAAGCAGACGGTGCTCGACAAGGCGCCATGGGTCGACGTCGTCTTCGGGACGCACAACATGGGATCCCTGCCGAGCCTTCTCGAGCGGGCACGCCATAACGACGAGGCCGAACTCGAGATCCTCGAGTCCCTCGAGGTGTTCCCCTCCACCCTTCCGACGAAGCGCGACTCCGTCTACAGCGGCTGGGTGTCGATCTCGGTGGGGTGCAACAACACCTGCACCTTCTGCATCGTGCCGAGCCTGCGCGGCAAGGAGAAGGATCGCCGGCCCGGCGACATCCTGAACGAGATCCGCCTGCTCGTCGACGACGGGGCGATCGAGGTCACCCTCCTCGGACAGAACGTCAACTCCTACGGCGTCGAGTTCGGCGACCGCGAGGCATTCGGAAAGCTGCTGCGGGCGGCCGGCGAGATCGAGGGGCTCGAGCGCATCCGCTTCACGAGCCCGCATCCTGCCGCTTTCACGGATGACGTCATCGACGCGATGGCCGAGACCCCTGCGGTGATGCCGCAGCTGCACATGCCGCTGCAGTCCGGCAGCGATCGCATTCTCAAGGCGATGCGCCGCTCCTACCGCAGCGAGCGGTTCCTCGGCATCCTCGACCGTGTCCGCGAGCGGATGCCCAACGCCGCCATCACGACCGACATCATCGTCGGCTTCCCAGGCGAGACCGACGAGGACTTCGAAGAGACCCTGCGAGTGGTCGAGGCATCCCGCTTCTCGAGCGCCTTCACCTTCCAGTACTCGATCCGCGAGGGCACGCCCGCGGCCACCATGCCCGACCAGGTGCCCAAGGCCGTCGTGCAGGAGCGCTTCGAGCGACTCGCGGCCCTTCAGGATCGGATCTCGCTCGAAGAGAACCAGAAGCAGGTGGGGCGCGAGCTCCAGGTGCTCGTCTCGATGGGCGAGGGCAAGAAGGACGCCGAGACGCATCGGCTGACGGGACGCGCCGAAGACAATCGCCTCGTCCACTTCGAACTGCCCGCCGGCTCAGAGGTTCCGCGCCCCGGCGACGTCGTGACGGTCACCGTCACCCACGCCGCGCCGTTCCATCTCCTCGCGGATTCGGCCGATGGGGCGCCGCTGCGGGTGCGTCGCACCCGCGCGGGCGATGCCTACGACCGCTCGCTCGCCGAGTCGTGCGCCATCCCCGAGCCGGCCTCCGACGCCGGCGGCACCCGCGCGGTCTCGCTCGGCCTGCCCACTCTGCGCATCGGCGTCTAGGCCCGACGACCGGGCATGACGCAGCAGCTCTGGGCCGTCGTCGGCGCGACCGGCACGGGCAAGACGGCGCTGTCGCTCGACCTCGCCGAAGCGCTGGCCTCGACCGGGCGCCGGGCCGAGATCGTCAATGCCGATGCGATGCAGCTGTACCGCGGCATGAGCATCGGCACCGCCAAGCTTCCCGAGCACGAGCGGCGCGGCATCCCGCATCACCTCTTCGACGCCCTCGACGTCACCGAGGATGCGGCGGTCGCCTGGTACCAGGATGCTGCGCGCGCTGTGATCCGGGAGATCCATGCCCGCGAGGCCGATGCGATCCTCGTCGGCGGGTCCGGGCTGTACGTCTCGGGGGTGATCTTCGACTTCCGCTTTCCACCCCGTGACCCGGAGGTCCGCGCGCGACTGGAGGGAGAGCTCGATCGCCACGGTCCGGGTGCGCTGTTCGACAGGCTGAAGCACGCTGACCCTGCTACGGCCGCGCGCATGGACCCGCGGAACGGCCGCCGCATCGTGCGCGCGCTCGAAGTGCTCGAACAGGGGTCCGAGACGCACGGCGCGGCGCTTCCGGAGGCGCCCGTCCTGTGGCATCCGGACACGCGGCTCGTCGGTGTGGAGGTTCCGCGCGACGAGCTCATCGTGCGTCTCGATGCACGCGTCGAGGGAATGTGGCGGGACGGTCTTCTGTCGGAGGTCGAGGCTCTCCGCGCACAGGGACTCGAGCACGGCGTCACCGCGCGGCGGGCGATCGGGTACGCGCAGGCGCTTGCCCAGTTGAGCGGCGAGTTGACCGAGGCCGAGGCGATCGAGCAGACCCAGCAGCTGACCAGGCGGTATGCGCGGCGGCAGGTGTCCTGGTTCCGCCGCTACGACGGAGTGCAGTGGGTCGAGCCGGGGCATCCCGCATCCCGCCTGATCGAGGAGAAGCGATGACGATCGACATCCGCACCTTCGCGGTGACCGACACCGACGCGGCAGTGGCGCTCTGGCACGCGACGGGCCTGACGCGCCCGTGGAACGATCCGCATCGCGACATCGAGCGCAAGCTCCAGGTGCAGCCCGAGCTGTTCCTGGTGGCCACCGACGGCGACGTGCTCATCGGCACGGTCATGGCGGGCTACGACGGGCATCGCGGCTGGCTGTACTACCTCGCCTCCTTGCCCGACCGGCGCGGCGAGGGTATCGCGCGGGCACTCGTGGCCGAGGCCGAGTCGCGACTGCTCGCGATGGGGTGCCCCAAGGTCCAGCTCATGGTCCGGCCCGAGAACGAAGCGGCGCGCGGCCTCTACGCCGCGCTCGGCTACGAGCCGTTCGACACCTGGGCCACGGGCAAGCGGCTCATCGCCGACGGGCCGGCGGCCGCAGCATCCTGAACCGGCGCCCGTCCCCGACGCGCCCTGACTCTCGCCCGCATCCCTAGAATCGAGGGATGCCGAACACCCTCGCCTTCACGAAAGGCCATGGCACGGGCAACGACTTCGTGATCCTCCCCGACGCCGACGGCGCCCTCGATCTTTCCGACGACCAGGTCGCGGCGCTGTGCGACCGGCGGTTCGGCATCGGCGCGGACGGCACTCTCCGGGTCGTGCGGTCCGCCGCGATCGACGAGGGAGCGGATGCTGCGGCATCCGGCGCCGAATGGTTCATGGACTACCGCAACGCGGACGGGTCGAAAGCCGAGATGTGCGGCAACGGCATCCGGGTCTTCGCACGCTACCTCGACGAGACAGGGCTGGCGACGCTCGACGGGGGGCCGCTGGCCGTCGGCACGCGAGCGGGCGTCAAGACGCTCACCCGCAGCGAGCTGGGACTCGAAGTGGATCTCGGAGCCTTCACGATCGATGAGACCGACACGCTCGTGCGCGCGCGCGGTCTCGACATCGCGCGGCCTGGCGTCGGCGTCGACCTCGGCAACCCGCACGTCGTCGTCGCCCTCTACACGCCGGCAGAGCTCGAGGGCCTCGACCTGACGGCGCAGCCCATCCTCGACCCTGTCCCTCGCAACGGAGCGAACGTCGAGTTCGTCGTGCCCAGCGACCCGCTCGTGCGCGACGGGGTGGGTTCGATCCGCATGCGCGTCTTCGAGCGCGGCGTCGGCGAGACGCTCAGCTGCGGTACGGGGGTCGCCGCGGCGGCGCTGGCCGTGCGGCACTGGGCCGGACGTGGCGCTCCGGACGACTGGACGGTGGACGTGCCCGGCGGCCGGCTCGGCGTGCGGATGCGCGAGGGCCACGTCTTCCTGTCAGGCCCGGCGACGCTGGTGTTCTCGGGCGAGGTCGCGCTCGCCTGACGAGCGGACTCTTCCGGCCGTGAGCACGTCCGGCAGCCGCATCCCACGTCCTGCCGCGCGAGCTCCGCACGGCGGCCCCGTGCTACGGAAGTGTGATCGCGCCGGTCATCGGCGTGCCGTGCCGCCGCACCTTGATGACCCGGAAGCCCCGGCCCGTCGACGCCCGGTGAACGCTGTACCCGTGATCGAACGTCGCCGCGAGCCACCGCTGCAGTGAGTCCGAGCCGAGATTGCGCTGCACGACGAGCCACGCGTCGGAGCGTTCGTCGAGGCGCGGGAATCCACCGTTCGAGCAGTCCGTGCAGTTCGTTCTTGCCGACGCGGATCGGCGGGTTCGATCGAATCGTGCGGAACGAGATGTCGTCGGGAACATCGTCGGGCAGCACGGCGTTGATGTTGGGGAGGCCGAGCGCCACGGCATTGCGGCGCGTCAGGTCGAGGGCGCGCTCGTTGACGTCGACGGCCCAGACGGTGGCGTGCGGCGCCTCCATCGCGAGGCTCAGCGCGATCGGTCCCCAGCCGCAGCCGAGATCCAGCAGGTTGCCGCCGGGGGGAGGTGGGGGAGTGCTCGCAAGCAGGACGCTCGTGCCGGCATCGACGTGGTCGGGACTGAAGATCCCGCCGGCCGTCGAGACTTCGACATCCCGACCCGCCAGACGCACGCGGACCTGCCGCATGTTCTCGGCGCTGACGGGAGACGCGGTGAAGTAGTGGTCCCCATCCATGGCTGACGAGCCTAGCGGAGGAGGCCTCCCGCGCGGGAGGGTAGGGGGGTGCGGTGGGGGCGGGAAGCCGCCGACGAGCGTCAGCGAGTCCTCGCGGGGTCTCCCCGCGATCAAAAGCGCATAGAGTTTACGGACGCCTCAGGGGCCGGGCAACGCTCTCGACCGAATCCGGCCCGACGAGGCATTTTGCTGAAAGGAACACATGACAGACACCACGACACCCCAGAGCACCGACGAGACGCCGGTGGACCCGGTGGATCGCGTGCTGGCGCGCGCTGAAGCGCACTCGGGTGTACGGGTCTTCGGCGCCGCTCAGGCGCTGCAGGACGAGTCGACCACGTCGCGCTCCGACACCGACGGCGAGCAGTGGGATCGCGAGGAGCGCGCGGCACTGCGCCGGGTCGCGGGTCTCTCCACCGAGCTCGAGGACGTCACCGAGGTCGAGTACCGGCAGCTGCGCCTCGAGAACGTCGTGCTCGTCGGCGTCCATCCCCAGGGCGAGCAGGAGGATGCCGAGAACTCGCTGCGCGAGCTGTCCGCCCTCGCCGAGACGGCGGGTGCCGTCGTGCTCGACGGCGTGCTGCAGCGCCGCCCGCATCCGGACCCGGCGACCTACGTCGGGCGGGGCAAGGCGCAGGAGCTCCGCGACATCGTCGCCTCTGTCGGCGCCGACACCGTGATCGCCGATGCCGAGCTCGCGCCCAGTCAGCGCCGCGCGCTCGAAGACGTCGTGAAGGTCAAGGTGATCGATCGCACCACGGTGATCCTCGACATCTTCAGCCAGCACGCCAAGAGCCGCGAGGGCAAGGCCCAGGTCGAACTCGCGCAGCTCGAGTACCTCCTCCCGCGACTTCGCGGATGGGGTGACTCGATGAGCCGGCAGGCCGGTGGTCAGGTCGGCGCGGGCGGTGCGGGCATGGGCTCGCGCGGTCCCGGTGAGACGAAGATCGAGCTCGACCGCAGGCGCATCCGCACCAAGATGGCGCTGCTGCGCCGGCAGATCCGCGACTATGCCCCTGCGCGGGACGCGAAGCGGGCCGAGCGGAAGCGCAATACGATCCCGTCCGTCGCGATCGCCGGCTACACGAACGCCGGCAAGTCCAGCCTCCTCAATCGGCTCACGAGCGCGGGGGTCCTGGTCGAGAACGCCCTGTTCGCGACGCTCGACGCGACCGTGCGGCGCTCAGAGACCTCCGACGGCCGGGTGTACACGCTGACAGACACGGTCGGCTTCGTGCGCAACCTGCCGCATCAGCTCGTCGAGGCCTTCCGGTCGACGCTGGAGGAGGTCGGCGACGCCGACGTCATCCTGCACGTCGTCGATGCCTCGCACCCCGATCCGGCCGCGCAGCTCAAGACCGTGCGCGACGTGATCGGCGATGTCGGAGCGCGCGACACCCGAGAGATCGTCGTCTTCAACAAGGCCGACCTCATCGACGACGACGCGCAGCTGCTGCTGCGCGGTCTCGAGCCGAAGGCGCTCTTCGTGTCGTCCCGCACGGGACTCGGGTTCGAAGAGCTCCGCGCGGCCATCGAGGAGGCGCTGCCGCTTCCCGCCGTCGAAGTGCGCGCGGTCGTCCCCTACGATCGCGGCGACCTCATCTCGGCCGCGCACGACAGCGGACACATCGTCTCGCAGTCGCACGAGGTCGACGGCACCGCGCTCCACGCGTTCGTGTCGGAGCGGCTGGCGGCCGAGCTCGCACCGTTCCTGGTGTCACCCGCGCGCTGAGCCGGCCCCCGTGCGGCGGCTCGGCACGAGCCCGGTTCAGTCCAGCGTCATGGCCGGCACGTCCGGCGTCTCGAACCCGAACACCTCGCCGAGGAACGCGAGTTCCTTCTCCAGGGCGTCGACGATCGGTCTCGCCGCGCCGGAAGCCGTGCCCCTCGCCCTCGTAGAGCACGTAGGCGTGGGGCACACCGCGCGCCGCGAGGGCATCGCGGATCGCCTCGGACTGCGCGGGCGGCACCACCTCGTCTTCGTCGCCCTGCAGCAGCAGGAGCGGGCACGCGGAACCGGTCGGCCTTGCTGAGGGGCGAGCGTTCGACGTAGACGCTCTCGTCCTGAGGGAGCGGTCCGATCAGCCCGTCGAGGTAGTGCGCCTCGAAGTCGTGCGTCTCGCGCCGCCAGCGCCCGGGCATCGCCGACGCCGTAGCGCGAGATGCCGGCGCTGTAGACGTCCGTTCCGACGAGCGCGGCCAGCACCGTCCATCCACCGGCCGAGCCTGCCCTCGATGGCCAGGCGCGCGGCATCCGCTCGCCCCTCAGCGACGAGGCCCCGTCGAAGCCGCAGCGACGTCATCGACGTCCACGATCCCCCATCGACCGCGCAGGCGCTCGCGGTACGCCCGGCCGTAGCCGGTCGAGCCGCCGTAGTTCACGTCGAGCACCCCGATGCCCCGGCTCGTGAAGTAGGTGATCTTGCCGGATGCCGCGCCGGCCACGTGGGCCGTCGGCCCTCCGTGCACGAGGACGAGGTAGGGCGGCAGCTCGCCGATCGGCGGATTCGCCTCGGGGTTGGTCGGCGGGTAGTCGAATGCGTGGACAGGTCCGTGGTCGCCGTCGAAGGTCACGGCCCGGGGCTGCGGCATCCATTCCGGTCCCCAGGGCGTCTCGCTGCCGACGATCCGCTCGGCACCGCCCGGTCTGCACGTCCACGAGCCAGATTCCGGGAGGGGATGCCGCGCCCGACCCCGAGACCAGGACGCGCGTGCCGGACACATCCTCGATCACCACGTTCGCGGTGGCTTCGAGACCGAGCGATCTCACGTCGCCCGTCTGCGGGTCGATGAGGACCACATCGTCCGTGCCGTTCGTCCGGACGGCGACGATCCGCCCATCGGCGAGCGGAGCGAACCAGCGCGCGCCGAGCACCCACAGCGGGCCGCCGGTGTCGGCGTCCGCCGGTGCGACGTCTTCGTGATCGAGGCCCGCGTCCAGGCGCATCCGCCAGATGTTCCACCGCCCGGTGGGGTCATCGGCGTACAGCAGATCGTCCGCGTCGACCCACACGGGCTGCAGCGCGGCGGTCTCGCCGCTCGTGACCGTCGTCCACTCCGACACCGTCCCGCCCTCGAGCCGGCCGACGCGCAGCTCGGCGCGATCCCAGGGCATGTCGGGGTGGTTCCAGGCGATCCAGGCGAGGTGGGTTCCGCCGGGCGAGAGGGCGGGCTGCGCGACGAAGTCCGTGTCGACAGTCATGTCGACGACGCTCCAGTGACCGTCCACGGCGACCGTCACGACATCGCGGCGCGGCACCGGCGTCGCGCCGTGGACCTCGCGGATCGCCAGCAGGCGCCCCTCCTGCCACGACAGTCCGCCGTAGCGGGCGCCGTCGTCTGCCGCGGTCCGGGGCTTGGGAACATCACCGGGGGCCAGCGACCAGATGCGCTGATCGGTCTTCTCGACGAAGTACAGCGTGCCGTCCTCGCTCGCCGTCCACGAGCCGCCGCCGTACTCGTGCACGCGCGACCGGGCATTCCACGGGGGCGGCAGCAGGTCCTCCTGCACGCCGTCGGGCCGACGACGTCTGACCGTGGTCCGTCCGCCCTCCTCGGGCACGCCCTCGCCCCACCACAGCTCGTCTCCGACGAAGCGCGCGCCTTCGAGGCGCGGCGACGCTGCGGAGACGGCGGCGGCGGTGACGGGTGACGGCCAGGAACCGTACGGGATGCCGCGGTCCATGGCCCCACGCTACGCCTGCCGGGCATCCCGCTGAAGGCGCGACTCGGTCGTCGGGACGGCTGCAACAGTCCGTCACACGCATCGCATGCACGGCGTCGGTGCTCTACCGTGGTGGAAACGCCCGGCCATGCCGGGTGTGGAGCGACAGCCGAGCCCGGCACCCGCCCGCGATGACACGTGCCCCTCCCCGTGAGCGGAGCGCGAGCCGCGGCCGACCGGCCTTCCCGTCCCTCTACCGAAATGCGCGCCATGCCCACGAGCAGCCTCGACGCCGTTCCGTTCTCGTTCGAGATCTATCCGCCCCGCACCGACGCCGGAACGGCGGCCCTCCACGAGACGATCCGTCATCTCGCCGCGGCCGGTCCCCGGTTCATCTCGGTGACCTACGGGGCCGGCGGATCCACCGGTGGCCGCTCGCTCGAGCTCGTCCGGCACATCCGCGAGACGACGGATGTCGAGCCGCTCGCCCACCTCACGTGCGTCGGCACGACCTACGAGGGCGCTGACTCGCCTCATCCGCGAGTTCCTGGATGCCGGCATCACGAGCTTCCTCGCACTGCGCGGAGATCCGCCCGCCGGCGCATCCGAGGACGACCACTTCCTCGGCGACCTCGAGAGCGCCGCCGAGCTCGTCCAGCTCATCGAGCGCGCCCAGATCGAGCGCGCGCCGTACACCGAGTCGTCCATCCCCGGAGTGCCGGGCGCCGCTCGGGTCGACCGCCGGCAGGAGGTCGCGATCGCCGTCGCCGCCTTCCCGAACGGGCACCCCCGCTCGCGGCATCCGCATCAGGACATCGACGCCCTCCTCGCGAAGCAGGCCGCCGGGGCGACCTTCGCGATCACGCAGCTGTTCTTCCACGCCGACGACTATCTCGGCTTCGTCGAGCGCGCACGGAGCGGCGGGCGTCAGCATCCCGATCCTCCCCGGGATCATGCCGATCGTCTCGCCCGTGCGCCTGCGGCGGGTCATCGAGCTCACGGGGGAGAAGCTGCCCGATCGACCTCGCCGCGGCTCTCGATGCCGAGACGACCCCCGAAGGGCAGCGCGCGCTGGGCATCGCCCACGCCGCCGCGCTCGTCCGCGAGGTCGTCCTCGGCGGAGCGCCCGGCGTGCACCTCTACGCGTTCAACCATCACGACACCGTGCTCGCGGTCCTGCGCGACGCCGGCGTCCTCACCCAGCCGAGCCACCTGGAGGCCGCACGATGACCGACCACCGACCCGACTTCCCGACCGGCACGATCCTCGGCTACCCGCGTATCGGGCGCCGTCGCGAGCTCAAGCGCGCCGTCGAGGCGCACTGGGCGGGTGCGCTCACCGAGGCCGAGCTCGAGGCCACAGCCGCCGAGCTGCGCCGCGAGACCCGCGAGCGCCTGGTCGAGCTGGGCCTCGGCCGCGGCGACTCGTCGATCCCCGAGTCGTTCTCGTACTACGACCAGGTTCTGGATGCCGCGCTCGCGGTGGGCGCCCTGCCCGAGCGCTTCGCGCACCTGCGCGACGAGGACGGCTCGATCGGACTCGACGCCTACTTCACCGCGGCGCGCGGTGCCGGGGTTCTCGCACCGCTCGAGATGACGAAGTGGTTCGACACGAACTACCACTATCTGGTTCCCGAGATCGGGCCCGAGACCGTCTTCTCCCTCTCGACGGATCGCTTCGTGCGCCAGGTCGTCGAGGCGCGCGCGCGACGGCCTCGTGACCCGGCCCGTCATCGTCGGCCCCGTGACGCTGCTCGCACTCTCCAAGGCGACGGATGCCTCCGCCGGCGTCGCCGGCACCGAGAGGGCCGCCGCCTTCCGTCCGCTCGACCGCCTCGACGACGTCCTTCCGGTGTATGTCGAGCTCCTCGCCGCTCTGCGTGCCGCCGGGGCGGAGTGGGTCCAGCTGGACGAGCCGGCACTCGTGAGCGAGAGCCTGCCGGTGTCGGCGGACCGAGCTCGCCGCCGCAGCCGAGCGCGCGTACGCGGTGCTCGGAGCCGCTGCCGAGCGTCCGGCGATCCTCGTCGCGGCGCCCGTACGCGCAGCTGTCCGCACCGGCGTGGAGCGCCCTGGCCGCAGCCCCCATCGAGGCGATCGCCGATCGACCTCGGCCGCGGAGCGATCCCCGCGCCGGCGGCGGGACTGTCAGGCGAAGATCGTCGTCGGCGGTGTCGATCGACGGGCGCAACGTCTGGCGCGGCGACCTCGAAGGCGCATGGCAGCGGCTCGAGGCGCTTCAGCACCTCGGGGCCGGCGGGGTCGCAGTGAGCACCTCGACGTCGCTCCAGCACGTCCCGCACGACGTCGCCGACGAGCCGGACCTCGGCGTCCCGGCTCGACGTCGTGGCTCGCGTTCGCCGACCAGAAGGTCGGCCAGGTTGCCGTGCTCGCGCGCGGCCTGGCGGAGGGCGAAGCGGCGATCGCGAACGACCTCGCGGCAGCATCCGCAGCCCTTGCCGACCGGCAGAGCGCACCAGGCGTCCGCGACAGCGCAGTTCGTCAGCGTGTCACGACGCTCACGGCTGCCGACATCCAGCGCGGCGACTATGCGACGAGGGTGGCGGCGCAGGAGGCCGCCCTCGATCTGCCGGTGCTTCCCACCACGACGATCGGCTCCTTTCCGCAGACGGCTGACATCCGGCGGCTGCGCGCGCAGCATGACCGCGGAGAGCTCTCCACCGCCGAATACGAGGAGGCCCTGCGGCAGCGAGATCGCCGCGGTGATCAGGCTGCAGGAGCAGCTCGGACTCGACGTCCTCGTGCACGGCGAGCCGGAGCGCAACGACATGGTGCAGTACTTCGCCGAGCATCTGGCGGGATTCGCCGTGACACGCAACGGGTGGGTGCAGTCCTACGGCTCGCGGGCGACCCGACCTTCGATCCTGTGGGGCGATGTGTCGCGTCCTGCACCGATCACCGTCGCCTGGTCGCAGTACGCCCAGTCACTCACCGAGCGCCCCGTCAAGGGCATGCTGACCGGTCCGGTGACGATCCTCGCGTGGTCGTTCGTGCGCGACGACCAGCCGCTCGCCGAGACGGCGCAGCAGGTCGCGCTCGCGCTCCGCGACGAGATCTCCGATCTCGAGAACGGCGGGCATCGGCATCGTGCAGGTCGACGAGCCGGCGCTGCGCGAACTGCTGCCGCTCAAGAAGGCCGATCAGCCCGCGTACCTCGCCTGGTCCGTCGACTCGTTCCGGCTCTCGACCGCAGGCGCACAGCTCGCAACCCAGGTGCACACTCATCTCTGCTACTCGGAGTTCGACGTCGTGATCGATGCGATCGCGGCGCTCGACGCCGATGTCACGTCGATCGAGGCGGCTCGCAGCCGCGGCGAGGTCATCTCCGACATCGCGGCATCCGGCTTCGCGCACGGCATCGGACCCGGCGTCTACGACATCCACTCGCCGCGCGTGCCCTCGGTTGCCGAGGTCGCCGACCTGCTCCGCCGCGCGGTCGACGAGCTGCCCCTGCGTCAGGTGTGGGTCAACCCCGACTGCGGACTCAAGACGCGCGCGTACCCCGAGACGGTGGCGTCGCTCGAGAACCTCGTCGAGGCGACGCTCACCGTCCGTGCGGGGATCGGCGCGACGGTCTAGCTGCGCGGAGCCCGGGGCTTCTTCCTGGCGGCTGCCTCGGCCGCGGCGTCCTCGGGGGCCGCGGCCGACGCGTCGTCCACAGGCACGGCCTGAACTGGCGCCGGTGCGGCCGGCGATGCAGGCGCCAGCGGGCGGTGCCGGCGGTGCGGGCGGGGCCAGCGCGGCATCCTGCGCCTGCGGGGCGGTGGCGCCGACCAGCACAGCGGCAGCCTCTTCGGCGTCGGCGGCCGCACGTTCGGCGTCCTGTGCGGCGAGCTCGGCGTCCTCAGCGGCGACCTCGGCCGCCGTCGCGACGTCGGCACGCGTCGCCTTCCACAGGGAACGTCTCGCGCTCGTCGGGACGCTTCTGCAGCAGCTCGAGCAGCCACGCGAAGGCGAATGCGACGACGATCACGAGGACCAGGTCGCCGAACGAGAGCGGGCGCAGGGAGTACAGCCACAGCACGGCGGCGATGGCGATGACGACGCGGATGAGCACCCGGTAGCGGGCCAGGACGAGTCCGAAGCCTCCGGTGTTCAGCCCCCGTGCGGCGAATCCGCGGCGCGCTGAGGCGTTGATGCCGCGGACGAAGCCCCGCGAGCGCTCGGCGGCGGCGGACCGGCCCATGAACCATCCGAGCACCGCGATGAAGACGCCGAGGAGCGCGACGATCTGCGCGGTCTGCAGCATGGATCGCCACGAGGGTGCCGTAGATGACGTCGAGGCCCGCCACCGACAGGTCGAGCTGCGTCGCGGCCTGCCCGATGATCGGTTCGCCGATCCTGAATCCGAGCGCCAGCGCGCCGCCGCCGATGGCGAGGCCGATGCCCGAGCCGAGCACCCCGACCGACCGCCTGCGGGCGATCAGGATGCCGAGCCCGAAGAGCGCGAGCGTGATGACCGGCAGCCACCAGCCGAGGGTCGAGGCGATCGCGTAGACGGTGCGGATCGTCACGAGCGCCGTGCCGGTGCCGATGATGATCACCTTGTCGACGGCCGGAATCACCTGTGCGGCGCCGACCCCTCGATCGATGAGGTTCTGCTTGACCTTCTCGACGATCGTCCCCAGCTGGATGCCGACGCCGTCCTCGGAGAGGACCACCACGCCGCCGCCGTCCGAGGTGGCCGCCGCCGTCAGCCCGCGGTGCGCGGCGCGGGTCGCCGTCGCCCAGACGTCGGCGAACGCATCGGATTCGACGACCCGGGTCACGGTGGTCGTCACGAGGTTCTCCAGCCCTGCCGCGGCCGGCGCCGCGAGCAGCCCGAGAGCGTCTTGCGCGCGGGGCGGCAGATCGAGCTGGGCGATGCCGTCGAACACGCTCGAGGTGAGCTCCTGGAAGTCCACCTTGGCGTTGATCGCGTCCATGGACTCATCGATGACGAGCTGCTGCACGGCGGGGTCTTCCGCGAGCGGCGCCATCGTCGCGACGAAGGCCTCCTCGTCGACCAGCTGGACGCGTGCCCAGGCGGAGACGATCGAGAGAGGCACGAGCAGCGTCGCGATCACGATCACCAGCGCGGAGAGGAAAGCGCGCCACCTTCCCGGAGATCGGCGCTGTGCGGGTGGGACTGCGGCGTCGGCCGGCACAGTGCGCAGAGTGTCGTTCTCGGTGCGCAGCCGATCTACTTCGGCGCGCAGGTCGTCGATCTCGGACGTGGTCATGTCACACCTCTCCAGAGGCGCGCCACCCGCGCCTTGGGGCTATTCTGCCCAGCCGACCATGCGATTGGCCACGAGGCGCGAGAAGTCGTCGCCCGCCGTGGGCGATGCGCACGCTAGACCGCGCGCAGGACCGCGACGACCTTGCCGAGCACCGTGGCGTCGTCGCCGAGGATGGGCTCGAACGCCGAGTTGCGGGGCAGCAGCCAGGTGTGGCCGTCTCGCTGCCGGAAGGTCTTCACGGTCGCCTCGCCGTCGAGCATCGCAGCGACGATGTCGCCGTTTTCGGCGGTCGGCTGCGAGCGGATGACGACCCAGTCGCCGTCGCAGATGGCGGCGTCGATCATCGACTCGCCCGCGACCTTGAGCATGAACAGGTCGCCCTTGCCGACGAGCTGCCGGGGGAGGGGGAACACCTCCTCGACCTGCTGATCGGCGGTGATCGGCACGCCGGCGGCGATTCGCCCGACCAGGGGCACGAGCGCCGCGTCGCCGACGGACGGCGCGGTGTCGGCGGGATTCTCGGTCGCGGTGCCCGGCAGATCGATGAGGACCTCCATCGCGCGCGTCTTTCCTGCGTCACGACGGAGGTAGCCGCTCAGCTCGAGCTGGTTGAGCTGGTGCGTCACGCTCGACAGCGACTTGAGTCCGACGGCGTCGCCGATCTCACGCATGCTCGGCGGATAGCCGTGACGCGCGATGGAGCGCTGGATCACCTCGAGGATCGCGAGCTGCTTGTCGCTCAGGCTCTTGCGGCGGCGGGTCTGAGGCCGGTCGCGTCCTATCGCGTCGCTCATGTGCGGCTCCTGTTCTGGCGGTTTCGAAGGGCAGTCCCCTTCGAATGTCGGAGGCCCGTGGTGGGGTGGCTCTATCGAAACGGTATCCGGTCGTCGAGGCGTCGCGCGGCATTCTCTGCGCGTGTCGCGTTCGACGTTCCGGCCGTCCGAATCGGCCCTTGACATCTCATTCTATCGAAGATAACTTCGGAATATAGATTCGCATTCGCTGCTCCCGGCCGAGGGGCGGATGCGAATCTCTTCTCATCAGGAGGACCCCATGACTGCGATCGCCATCACGACCCCCGGCTTCTCGGGTTCCGCAGGGTCACGCACGCGTCTTCGACTCACGACACGCGGACGTCGCCTGATCGCGATCCTGGCGGCCATCCCCGCGATCGTGGCGCTGAGCGCCGCGATCATCGGCGGGTCCTCGGCTGCCCTCGCGTCGCGTGACGCCGGGGCCGCCTCCTCTTCGTTCACGACGGTGACCGTCACTGCCGGCGAGTCGCTGTGGTCCATCGCCCAAGAGGTGGCTCCGTCGGCAGACCCGCGAGACGTGGTCGACGCGATCGTCCGCCTCAACGCGCTCGAGGGCGTGACGGTCTCCGCCGGCGAGGAGCTCGCCATCCCGGCGGAGTACGCGCCCGTCCGCTGAACCCGAAACCTCTGATCCCCAGGCGCTCTACCATGGGAGGGGTGACCGTTCGCCTCGATCAGCTTCCCCTTCGCGACGACCTCCGGGGCAAGATCCCCTACGGTGCGCCACAAGCAGCGCTTCCCGTGACGCTCAACGTCAATGAGAACACCCACCCGGTGCCCCAGGAGGTGGCCGATGACATCCTCGACTCGATCGCGCGAGCGCTCCGAGACGTCAACCGCTATCCCGACCGGGAGTTCACCACTCTCCGCGAGAGCTTCGCGGACTATCTCGGCCACGGGCTGACGTCCGATCAGATCTGGGCCGCCAACGGGTCGAACGAGGTGCTCCAGCACATCCTGCAGGCCTTTGCCGGCCCGGGGCGCACCGCGTTCGGCTTCGGGCCGACGTACTCGATGTATCCGATCCTCACGGCGGCGACCGGGGCGACGTGGGTCGCCGGCACGCGGGCTCACGATTACACCCTCACCGCCGAGGATGCCGCCGCTCAGGTGGCCGACGCCGAACCGGATGTCGTCTTCCTCTGCACGCCGAACAATCCGACGGGCACTCCGCTCGGACTCGATGTGATCGAGGCCGTCTACGAGGCGACGGACGGCGTGGTGATCGTCGACGAGGCGTATCAGGAGTTCGCCCCGCACGAGGAGCGCTCGGCACTCACGCTTCTGCCCAGGCCGGGAGCGACTCGTCGTCTCGCGCACGATGAGCAAGGCGTTCGCGTTCGCCGGGGCTCGAGTCGGGTACCTCGCAGCCGATCCCGCTTTCATCGACGCGCTGCGTCTCGTGCGCCTTCCTTACCACCTCAGCTCGCTCACGCAGGCGGCCGCCATCGCCGCACTGCGCCACGCCCCGATCATGTTGCGGATGGTCGACGACATCGTCGAACAGCGCGACCGCATCACCGCGACGCTCGACGCGCTGGGCTACCAGCCGCACGAATCCTGGTCGAACTTCGTGCTCTTCGGGGGCGTCGACGACCCGGCCTCGACCTGGCAGGCGCTCTACGACCGCGGGGTGCTCATCCGCGACGTCGGAATCCCTCACCACCTGCGCGTCTCGGCAGGCACCGAGGACGAGACGACGGCGTTCCTCGACGCCCTCGCGTCGATAGACTCGGCGCCATGACCGCACGCACCGCGTCGCTCCGCCGCGCGACGAGCGAGTCCACCGTCGAGCTCGACCTCGACCTCGACGGGACGGGCCGCAGCCAGATCGACACGACCGTTCCGTTCTTCGATCACCTGCTGACCGCGTTCGCCAAGCATTCGCTGACAGATCTCACCGTGCGCGCGTCCGGCGACACCGAGATCGACGCCCATCACACCGTCGAAGACATCTCGATCGTGCTCGGACAGGCCATCCGCGAGGCGCTCGGCGACAAGTCGGGCATCTCCCGGTACGGCGATGCGCTGGTGCCGCTCGACGAGGCACTGGCGCAGGCGGTCGTCGACATCTCCGGCCGGCCCTACCTCGTCCACACGGGCGAGCCGGCGGGCTTCGAGCACCACCTGATCGGCGGGCACTTCACCGGTTCCCTCGTGCGCCACACGTTCGAGGCGATCTCCTTCAACGCTGCCCTCACCGTCCACGTCCGCGTGCTCTCGGGGCGCGATCCGCACCACATCGCAGAGGCCGAGTACAAGGCCTTCGCGCGCGCCTTCCGCCAGGCCAAGGCGCTCGACCCGCTCGTGGAAGGCATCCCGAGCACGAAGGGCGCGCTGTGACGAGACCGCTCGTCGCCGTGCTCGACTACGGCTCGGGCAATGTGCACTCCGCTGTCAAAGCTCTCGACGCTGCGGGAGCCGACGCCCGGCTGACGTCGGATCGGTCCCTCATCCTCGATGCCGACGGTCTCGTCGTGCCCGGCGTCGGCGCGTACCACGCCGTCATGCAGGCGCTGCGGGCCAGTCGCGGCGATGAGCTCATCGACCGCCGGCTGGCGGGCGGCCGCCCGGTCCTGGGCATCTGCGTCGGGATGCAGGTCCTCTTCGAGCGCGGTGTGGAGCGCGGCGTCGATACCGAGGGCCTCGGCGAATGGCCGGGGACGGTGACCGAGCTCGACGCCCCCGTTCTCCCGCACATGGGCTGGAACACCATCGAGACCGGCGAGCGCACTCGCCTCTTCCAGGGCATCGAGAACGAGCGCTTCTACTTCGTCCACTCGTTCGGCGCGCAGAAGTGGCACCTGGAGGTGCAGCCGCCCTTCCCCGAGCCGACGCTCACCTGGTGCTCATACGGCGCCGCTCCATTTCTCGCGGCGGTCGAGAACGGACCGCTTTCGGCCACTCAGTTCCACCCCGAGAAGTCGGGTCAGGCGGGCATCCGTCTCCTCGCCAATTGGATCGACGGCCTCGGCAGGGATAACCTCTGAGATCGTGCCTCTCGCGGGAATCGTCCCGCCGCCACGAATACGCACCGAGGATTCATGACTGACTTCGCCTCCCGGCCCGAATTGATTCTGCTGCCCGCCGTCGACGTCGCCGATGGGAAGGCCGTCCGGCTCACCCAGGGCGAGGCCGGCACCGAGACCAACTACGGCGATCCTGTCGACGCCGCCCTCGAGTGGGCGCGGCAGGGCGCGCAGTGGATTCACCTCGTCGACCTCGACGCCGCCTTCGGCCGCGGCAGCAATGCCGGCATCCTCCGCAAGGTCATCAAGCAGGTCAAGGGCGTGCAGGTGGAGCTCTCCGGCGGCATCCGCGACGATGCGACGCTCGAGGCGGCGCTCGAGTCGGGCGCTGCGCGCATCAACCTCGGCACCGCCGCCCTCGAGAATCCGGAGTGGGCCGCCGACGTGATCGGTCGCTACGGCGACGTCATCGCGGTGGGCCTCGACGTGCGGGGAACCACGCTGGCCGCGCGGGGCTGGACGCGCGACGGCGGAGACCTGTGGACCGTGCTCGACCGCCTCGAAGAAGCCGGCTGCAGCCGCTACGTCGTGACCGACGTCACCAAGGACGGCACTCTCCGCGGACCCAACATCGAGCTCCTTCGCGAGATGGCCTCGCGCACCCCCAAGCCGATCGTGGCGTCCGGTGGCGTCTCCAGCCTCGACGACATCGCGGCGCTTCGCGAGCTCGTGCACCTCGGCGTCGAAGGTGCCATCGTCGGCAAGGCGCTGTACGCGGGCGCGTTCACGCTCGCCGAGGCTCTGGATGTCGCCAGCGACTGACCCGGACGCGCACGCTGACGGCGACGCGCACGCTGACGGCGACGCGCACGCTGCGGGCGACGCGCACGGCCATGCGCACGGCCACCGCGATGCGCGATGCGCACGCGCACGGCGACCTTCGCGCCGACTCCGCGGGCGTCCCCTGGGCGGGCCGCAGCTTCGAGCCGAACCGCCATGCGAGTGATGACGGGTCGGCCGATCCACGCCTGCTCGCAGCGCTGAGTGCGTTTCGCGAGGGCACGGGCGGTCAGGTCGAGATCGTCGAGGCCTACCGTTCCGCACGCGTTCTGATCCCGCTCGTCGCGGAGAAAGGCGACGAGGGGATCGGCGCCCACGGCCTCGCCGTCGACAAGACGCAGGAGCTCTCGATCGTCACCGTCGCGGCACCCGACGGCCGCCGGGTGCTTCCCGTGTTCACATCGGTGACTGCCCTGGGACAGTGGGATGCCGCCGCACGGCCCGTGCCCGCCGATGGCGCCCGCACGGCTGTCGCTGCCGCAGACGACGACACCGATCTCATCGTCATCGACCCCGGCTCCGAGACCGAGTTCGTCCTGCGCCGCCCGGCGGTCTGGGCGATCGCGCAGGGCATCCCCTGGGAACCGAGCTTCACGTCCCCCGAGGTGTTCGCCGGCCTGCAGGAGACCACCCGCGCCGAGCTCGCCGTGCTCGACCTCGCCGTCGCACCGGGCGACCCCTCCGGCCGACTGCGGGGTCCTGAGCTCATCGTCCGGCTCGAGCTCATGCCGGGCCTCGACAGAGCCGAACTCGACACGGTGCTCGGTCGCCTCGCCAAGCGCTGGGCCGCAGACGATCGCATCGCCGTGCTCGTCGACTCTCTGACCGTCAAGCTCGTCCGGGGCTGAGAGCGGCGGCGGTGCGTGCGCCGTCGTCGGGCCCGCCCGATCCTGCGGCATCGCGGTCCTCCGCGCCGCGCGGCCGCCTCTTGCGGGCGTCGGCCCGCGGGCGGAGGATTCGGCTGGGCACCGGCGCCCGACCCGGAGCGATCCGCGAAGCGAGGACGGCATGATCGACCACACGAGCGGCGACGACGAATACGGACCGGCGCTCGAGGGCGCCTACCGGCACGCGCGGACCTGGCTCCGCTCGCTTCCCGAGCGGCCGGTGCGGCCCGACCTCGACGTGGACGGCATCCTCGCGCGCCTCACGCAGGAGCTTCCCGCTTCGGGCATGGAACCTGCATCCGTCATCGATGAGCTGGTGGATGCCACAGCCCCCGGACTCATGGCGATGGGTTCGCCCCGGTTCTACGGCTTCGTGATCGGCGGTGCCTACCCGGCCGCGATCGCCGCGGACTGGCTCGTGTCGGCGTGGGACCAGAACACCGGATCACGTCAGCCGACTCCGGCGACCGCGGCCGTCGAGGAGACGGCGGCGCGGTGGCTGCTCGAGCTGCTTCACCTCCCGGCCGAGAGCGGTGTCGGCTTCGCGACGGGCGCGACTTCCGCCAATCTCGCGTGCCTGATCGCGGGGCGGGATGCCGTCATCCGCCGCAGCGGTCACGATCCTGTCGCGGGCCTCCAGGCCGCTCCGCGCATCCGCTTCCTCGCGGGCGACGCCGTCCACACCTCGGCGGTGCTGGCGGGGCGCATGGCAGGCCTGGGAGCGCCGGTGACGGTGGGAGCGGACGCCGAGGGCCGGATCGACGTCGAAGGGCTCGCCCGCGCCCTCGCCGAGGGTGACGGGCCCGCCATCGTCGCGCTGCAGGCGGGCGACGTCCACTCCGGTGCCTTCGACGACTTCGCCGGCGCGATCGCCGTCGCCCGCGAGGCAGGGGCGTGGGTGCACGTCGATGGCGCGTTCGGCCTGTGGGCGGCCGCCACGCCGCGGCTCGCCCATCTCACCCGAGGGCTCGCCGACGCCGATTCCTGGGCGACCGACGCTCACAAGACCCTGAACGTCCCCTACGACTGCGGCCTGGCGATCGTGCGTGACGAACCCGCGATGACAGGCGCGCTGGGCGCCCACGCGGAGTATCTGCCCAGCGTGGAGTCGGTCTCCGACCCCTATGACCGCGTTCCCGAGCTCTCCCGCCGGGCCCGCGGAGTGCCGGTCTGGGCTGTGTTGCGCACACTGGGCCGGGAGGGTGTGGCGGCGCTGGTCGACGGACTGACGGATGCCGCAGCATCCCTCGCCGACGGCTTCCGTGCCATTCCCGGCCTGTCGGTGCTCAACGAGGTCGTCTTCACCCAGGTGTGCCTCGCCGCGGGCGAGGACCGTCAGACGGCGGCGCTGGGGGAGTGGCTGCGTGCCGAGGGAACCGTGTGGGCCTCGTCGTCGACCTGGCGGGGGCGCACGGTCGTGCGCTTCGCCGTGAGCAATCGAGGCACGGACGCCGAGGCGGTCCGGCGCACGGTCGACGCCGTCGCGCGGGGAGCAGCGGAACTGGGGATCGGCGAGAGCGGGCCGCGCCTCAGTTGACGGGACCCGTCCACTTCTCGCCCGGGCCCTTGCCGATCGGATCGGGAATCACGGATGCCTCGCGGAAGGCGAGCTGCAGCGACCGCAGTCCGTCGCGGAGCGAGCGCGCGTGCATGTCGCTGATCTCCGGAGCACCGGCGGTGATGAGGCCGGCGAGGGCGTTGATGAGCTTGCGTGCCTCGTCCAGGTCGGTCTGATTGCCCGGGTCGTCGGCGAGCCCCACCTTGACGGCGGCCGCGCTCATCAGGTGCACCGCCGCTGTCGTGATGACCTCGACCGCCGGAACGTCGGCGATGTCGCGGGTGGCGGATGCCGCTGCCTGCTCCTGCTCTTCCCAGCGGGCGAGACGCTCGGTATCCGTGCTCCCGTCGGTCGCCGTCGAATCGCCCTGGGTGCCCCGAATCGTGTCCACGCCGCTCTCTCTGCTAGACTTGTGCGGGCTCCGGAGCGTTCTGCTTCGGACCGAAAGAGGATTACATCCCACCCGCGCTTGCCGCTCAAGGCTACCGGGTCACGCACTCCACCCCGACCGCTTGCGGAAGGGGCAGCCCGCGATGCAGAGCGTCGAACGGGTCAGGGTGCAGAGCCGGCGCTCGGGCGTCGTGCGGGTTGGATGGGTTCTCTTCGCTCGCGGCACACACGTGCCGTGGGGTTGCCAACCGCACGAAGAGGAGTTCCGCATCAGCGATCCCCGCACCAATGACCGCATCCGCGTCCCCGAGGTCCGCCTCGTCGGACCCGCGGGTGAGCAGGTCGGCGTCGTCCGCATCGAGGTGGCGCTGCGCCTGGCTCAGGAAGCCGACCTTGATCTCGTCGAGGTGGCCCCCAACTCGAAACCGCCCGTCGTCAAGATCATGGACTACGGCAAGTTCAAGTACGAGGCTGCGCAGAAGGCCAAGGAAGCGCGTCGCAATCAGGCGAACACCGTCCTCAAAGAGGTCCGGTTCCGACTGAAGATCGAAGCTCACGACTACATAACCAAACTCAAGCGCGCCGAGGGCTTCCTGCAGGCGGGCGACAAGGTCAAGGCCATGATCCTCTTCCGTGGTCGCGAGCAGTCGCGTCCCGAGCAGGGTGTGCGTCTTCTCCGCAAGTTCGCTGAGGACGTCGCGGAGTTCGGCACGGTCGAGTCCAACCCGACCATCGACGGCCGCAACATGGTCATGGTCGTGGCGCCGCACAAGAACAAGTCCGACGTGAAGACCGAGCAGAACGCTCAGCGTGCGGCCAACAAGGAAGCGGCTCGCGCCGCCCGTGGCGGCGTGGCACCGACTGACGGTGACGACGACGACCTCTCGACCGAGGCTCCGGTCACAGCTGCTCCGGCTCCTGTTGCTGAAGCTCCGGCTGCTCCGGCTCCTGCTGCTGAGGCTCCGGCCACCGAGGCTCCCGCGGCGCCGGCTCCGGCCGACGAGGCTCCCGAGGCTCCGGTCGCCGAAGCGCCGGCCGCCGAGGCTCCGGTCGCCGAGACTCCAGTCGCCAAGGCCCCGGCTGCGAAGGCCCCGGCCGCTCCGGCCGCCAAGAAGACCACACCCGCACCGGCTCCGGCCGCACCGGCTCCCACCCCGGCAGCTGCCAAGAAGAGCGCAGCGGCTCCGGCGGCGCCCGCTCCCACCCCGGCAGCGGTCAGGAAGCCCGGACCGGCTCCCACCCCGGCAGCCGTCAAGAAGAGCGTGTCGGCTCCGGCCGAGTAACGCCCCACAGACCCCCGCCCAGCGGGATACGACTCCCGCCTGGGCGGGACACACAACGAAGGAAGAAAGATGCCGAAGCAGAAGACCCACTCGGGTGCCAAGAAGCGGTTCAAGATCACCGGCAGCGGAAAGCTGATGAAGCAGCAGGCCGGCATGCGCCACAACCTTGAGGGCAAGGCCAGCAAGCGTACGCGTCGCCTGAACCAGGACCAGGTTCTGTCCAAGGCTGACACCGCCCAGGCCAAGAAGCTCCTCGGTCGCTGACCCGCGCCGACGCAAGATAGGAATCAAACGAAATGGCTAGAGTCAAGCGGGCAGTAAACGCCCACAAGAAGCGTCGCGTCATCCTCGAGCGCGCCTCCGGTTACCGCGGGCAGCGTTCGCGCCTCTACCGCAAGGCGAAGGAGCAGGTCACCCACTCGCTCGTCTACGCGTACCGTGACCGTCGCAAGCGCAAGGGCGACTTCCGCCGCCTCTGGATCCAGCGCATCAACGCCGCGAGCCGCCAGAACGGCATCACGTACAACCGCTTCATCCAGGGCCTCGGCCTCGCGGGTGTGCAGGTCGACCGTCGCATGCTCGCCGAGCTCGCGGTGAACGAGCCGGCGGTCTTCGCCTCGCTCGTCGCCACGGCCAAGAAGGCGCTCCCCGAGAACGTGAACGCCCCCAAGGCGTAGTCTCGGCCTCTGCTCCGAAAGGGCGCTCTCCGCAAGGGGAGCGCCCTTTCGCATGCCCGGTCAGCGTCGAGAACCGGATGCTGCGCCTCTATGCTGAATCCGTGCTTGAGAATCCGCGCTCGCCGCGTGTCCGCGCCGTCGCGAAGCTGGTCAAGCGCAGTGCGCGAGAAGAGACCGGTCTCTTCCTGCTCGAGGGTCCTCAGGCAGCCCGCGAGGCGCTGCGCTACCGGCCCGACACGCTGATCGAGCTGTTCGCCACGCCGACGGCGATGGAGCGGCATCCCGACATCCGCCAAGCCGCCGGTGAGGCCGGCCTCGAGATCGAGTTCACGACCGAGGCGGTGCTCGACGCCATGGCCGACACGGTCACGCCGCAGGGCATCGTGGGCGTCGCCCGGCAGTCGCCGACCTCGATCCGAGACGTCTTCGCGTCTTCGCCGACGCTCATCGCGATCTGCGAGGAGGTGCGCGACCCGGGCAACCTCGGCACGATCATCCGGGCGGCGGACGCTGCCGGCGCCGACGCCGTGGTCCTCACGGGCCGGACGGTCGACCTCTACAACCCCAAGGTCGTCCGGGCCACCACGGGATCCCTCTTCCACCTGCCCGTCGCCGTGGGCGCAGACCTCGCGGCCACGGTCGAGCGCGCACATGGCGCCGGCCTCCGTGTCGTCGCAGCGGATGTCGGGGGCGATGACTTCCTCGGGCAGCGCGCGATCCTCGCCGAGCCCACGGCATGGCTCTTCGGGAACGAGGCGCGCGGGCTCGACGACGAGGCACTCGCCTTCGCGGATCTCTCGCTCCGGCTGCCGATCTACGGGTCCGCGGAGTCGCTCAATCTGGCCACGGCTGCGAGCGTCTGCCTCTACGAGAGCGCCTTCGCGCAGCGCGCTGACGCGGGCGTCTGACCGACTTCGCTCTGTTACAGGTAGGTAAAGGTCCGCGTAAGTCCTGGCAGAGCATCCCGCCGCCCTCCTAGGGTGCCGTTATGGCCACACTCGACGATCCGGCTCCGAAAACGTCGAACATCAACGTCAGACGCGGTGATCCACTCGTCGTCGTGTCGGACGTGCAGAAGCATTACGGCGACTTCCAGGCGCTGAAGGACATCGATCTGACGGTCAATCGCGGCGAGGTCGTCGTCGTGATCGGCCCATCCGGCTCGGGCAAGTCGACGCTCTGCCGGACGATCAACCGCCTCGAGACGATCACGAGCGGCACGATCACGATCGACGGCAAAGAGCTGCCGAAAGAGGGCAGGGCGCTTGCTGAGCTGCGAGCTGACGTCGGCATGGTCTTCCAGTCGTTCAACCTGTTCGCCCACCTGACGATCCTCGACAACGTGACGCTCGGCCCGATGAAGGTGCGCAAGCTCAAGAAGGCGGATGCCGAGCGCGAGGCGAAGGTGCTCCTCGAGCGCGTCGGGGTCGCCCAGCAGGCGTCCAAGCTTCCCGCGCAGCTCTCGGGCGGCCAGCAGCAGCGCGTGGCCATCGCGCGCGCGCTCGCGATGAACCCCAAGGTCATGCTGTTCGACGAGCCGACGAGCGCGCTCGACCCCGAGATGATCAACGAGGTCCTCGACGTCATGGTGAGTCTCGCCCAGGACGGCATGACGATGATCGTCGTCACCCACGAGATGGGCTTCGCACGCAAGGCGGCCGACCGCGTCGTCTTCATGGCCGACGGCCAGATCGTCGAAGAGGCGATCCCCGAGCAGTTCTTCACGAACCCGCAGAGCGCCCGTGCCAAGGACTTCCTCTCGAAGCTGCTGACACACTGACCCCTCGCCGACCTCATAGAGGAAGGACGCCGAAGCCGCCCAGCGCATCCGGACGCACCCGAACGTCGATACGGAATCAGCAATCACATGCGACACCAAGGAGGACCCAACATGCGTAAGTCACGGATCATCGCAGGGCTCGGCATCACCGCCGCAGCTCTGCTCACGCTCACCGCGTGCAACAGCGGCACGCCGGCAGGCTCACCCACCGAAGACACCGGCGGCGAGGAGGAGGGCACCTGGTTCGAGGTGGCCGACGACGTCTCGCTCGAAGGCAGCCCGACATTCGACGCGATCACCGAGCGCGGCAGCGTCAAGGTCGGCGTCAAGGAGGACCAGCCGGGACTCGGCTACCTCGACCCGACGACGGGCGACCGCACCGGTTTCGACGTCGACGTCGCGCGCTGGATCGCGGCATCCCTCGGCTACGACGAGGACAAGATCGAGTTCACCGCCATCCCGTCGGCCAACCGCGAGCAGGCGATCATCAACGGAGACGTCGACTACTACGTCGGCACGTACTCGATCACCGACGCCCGCAAGGAGCTGATCTCGTTCGCAGGTCCGTACTTCGTCACGGGGCAGGGACTGCTGGTGGCGGCCGACAACGAGGACATCACGGGCAAGGATTCGCTGACGGCCGACACCACGGTGTGCTCGGCGACCGGCTCGACCTCGATCCAGCGGATCAAGGATGAGACGCCGGCGAAGACCGTCGAGTTCGCCACCTACTCCGAGTGCGTCGAGCAGCTGAAGAACGGGCAGGCCGACGCGGTCACGACCGACGAGTCGATCCTGATCGGCTTCGCGGCTCAGGACCCCGACAACCTCAAGGTCGTCGGCGACGTCTTCAGTGAAGAGCGCTACGGCGTGGGCATCGCGAAGGGCGACACGGCACTGCAGGAGTACATCAACACGATGTTCACCGACGGTGGCGACATCTGGCAGGCGATCTTCGACAAGAACCTCGGTCCGGCCGGGGTCGAGGGCGAGCAGCCCGAGGTCGATCCGGTCATGTGACCGACCCGGTGGCGGCACCCGCGCCGGGTGCCGCCACCTCCATCCGCAGACGAGAGGATGCCGCGGTGAACCAGATCACCGATTACGCCGACTTATGGGCGCAGGCACTGTGGGGGACGCTTCTGCTGTTCTTCGCGGGCGGAGCGATCGCCCTCGTCCTCGGGGTGATCGTGGGCGCCATGCGTGTGTCCCCGATCCCGGTGGCGCGCACGGTCGGGGCGGTGTACGTCAACTGGATCCGCAACACCCCCCTCACTCTCGTCATGTTCTTCTTCGCGTTCTGCGTGCCCCTTCTCCTGCCAGGGCGCGCGAACTTCCTCGTTCTCGCGATCTGGGCGCTCGGCATCTACACCGCGACCTACGTCGCCGAGACGATCCGCTCGGGCATCAACACCGTGCCGGTCGGTCAGGCCGAGGCGGCGCGAGCGCTGGGCCTCACGTTCGGACAGGTGATGTCGCTCGTCGTGCTCCCGCAAGCGGGGCGCTCCGTCATCCCGCCGATGATGAGCGTCTTCATCGCGCTGCTGAAGAACACGACAGTCGCCGCCGGCTTCTCGGTCGTCAACCTCGGCAACATCCGGGCGGAGATGAGCGAGAACGGCGAGAACCAGCTCATCACGATCCTCTGGGTCATGCTCGCCTTCGTGCTCATGGTGTTCCTGCTGGCCTGGCTCCAGCGGATACTCGAGAACAAGTGGAGGATCGCGCGATGAGTTCCGTCCTGTATGACGTGCCCGGACCGAAGGCGATCGTCCGCAACCGGATCCTCAGCGTCCTCACGATCCTCGTCGTCGTTGCGATCGTGGCGTTCGTGATCTGGCGCTTCTACGTGACGGGGCAGTTCTCCGCTGAGAAGTGGTACGCCTTCACCTTCACGCGCATCTGGGAGCAGTTCGGCCTCGCCACCCTCCGGACGCTCGCCGCATTCGCCGTCGCGGCGGTCGGTGCGATCCTGCTCGGACTGATCCTCTCGATCGGCCGGCTCTCCGATCACGCCTGGATCCGGATGCCGGTCACGGGGGTCACCGAAGTGTTCCGGGCGATCCCGGTCCTGATCTTCATGATCTTCCTGTACTACGGACTGCCGATCCTGGGCGTCAAGCTGCCCGCCTACTGGGCGGTCGTCATCGCCCTCGTCGCCTACAACGGGTCGGTGCTCGCCGAGGTCATCCGCGCCGGGGTCGAGTCCCTCCCGCGGGGGCAGGGCGAGGCCGGGTACGCGATCGGGCTCCGCAAGGCCGGAGTCCTCAGACTGATCCTGATGCCGCAGGCCATCCGCGCCATGATGCCCGTCATCATCGCCCAGCTCGTGGTCACGCTCAAGGACACCGCGCTCGGCTTCATCATCACGTACCCCGAGCTGCTGTACTTCGCGCGACTGCTGGGCTCCAACGCCCCGCTCGGCTCGCCGCTCATCCCCGCGGCACTCGTCGCGGGTGCGATCTATGTCACCCTGTGCCTTCTGCTCTCGTACACCGCCTACATCGTCGAGAAGCGCCTGCGCAGCTCGCCGAAGTCGATCGTCGTCGCGGGCGGCGAAGCGGGCGTCGGGGTCGGTCTCGCCGAGGCAGCGCCCACGACCGCGACGGAGTCCATCGCGGCCAACCGCGCCATCTCGGGCATAGAACGCGACGCCGGGGGCTCCTAGCTCCGCGCGGTCCGTGAAGGGCGTGCGCGAGCGGCTCGCTGTGTCCAGTTAGCGGCCCGACGCTCTGATCCGGCGACCCGACGGGCGGGCGCCCGCTCGCCGGTAGACTCGACCCTCGTGTCTGACGTTCTCGAGATCACCCCTGAGGCGGTGGATGATGCGGTCGCGGCGGCTCTCGCTGCCATCGCGGATGCCGCCACCACGGCCGACCTGAAGGCGGCGCGCAGCGCGCACACCGCCGAAGGGTCGCCGCTCGCCAAGCTCAATGCGCGCCTCCGCGAGGTCGCCCCTGAGAAGAAGGCCGAGTTCGGAAAGCTCATCGGCCAGGCTCGGGGCCGCGTCAACCAGGCGCTCACCGCCCGTGAGGCCGAGCTCGCTGCCGCCGAGACGGCCGCGCGACTCGAGGCCGAACGCGTCGACATCACGGCGCTGCCGCAGCGCGCGCGCGTCGGCGCGCGGCATCCCATCTCGCTCCTGCAGGAGCAGGTCGCCGACATCTTCGTCGGGATGGGATGGGAGATCGCGGAGGGTCCCGAGCTCGAGCACGAGTGGTTCAACTTCGACGCGCTGAACTTCGACGAGGATCACCCGGCGCGCCAGATGCAGGACACCTTCTTCGTCGACCCGGTGGCACGCCATCTCGTCATGCGCACCCACACCAGCCCCGTCCAGGTGCGCTCGATGCTGGAGCGCGAGCTTCCGATCTACGTCCTGTGCCCCGGACGCGTGTACCGCACCGACGAGTTCGATGCGACGCACCTCCCCGTCTTCACGCAGTTCGAGGGTCTGGTCATCGACAAGGGCATCACGATGGCGCACCTCAAGGGCACGCTCGACCACGCCGCCAAGGTGCTCTTCGGCCCCGAGGCCAAGACGCGCTTCCGCGCCAACTACTTCCCCTTCACCGAGCCCTCGGCCGAGCTCGACCTCTGGCACCCGACCTTCAAAGGCGGCGCGCGCTGGATCGAATGGGGCGGCTGCGGCATGGTCAACCCGAATGTCCTCAGGGCGGCCGGGATCGACCCCGAAGAGTACTCGGGCTTCGCGTTCGGCATGGGCATCGAGCGGACGCTCATGTTCCGCTCGGACGTGCAGGACATGCGCGACATGGCCGAGGGTGACGTCCGCTTCAGCGAGCAGTTCGGAATGGTGGTCTGATGCGCGTCCCGCTCTCTTGGCTTCGCGAGTACGTCGATGTGCCGGTGGATGCCGCACCCGAGGACGTCCTCGAAGCGCTGGTGCGCGTCGGCTTCGAAGAGGAGGACGTGCACCGCTTCGACCTCCAGGGCCCGATCGTCGTCGGCGAGGTGCTCGAGTTCGTCGAGGAGCCGCAGTCCAACGGCAAGACGATCCGCTGGTGCCAGGTGCGTGTCGCACCCGACGGTGAGACGGCCGCCGACGGCGGTCCCGCGGTCCACGGCGTCGTCTGCGGCGCCGGCAACTTCTTCGCCGGCGACAAGGTCGTCGTGACGCTGCCCGGCGCCGTCCTTCCCGGACCGTTCCCCATCGCCGCGCGCAAGACCTACGGCCATGTGTCCGACGGCATGATCGCGTCGGCGAAGGAGCTCGGCCTCGGCGACGAGCACTCCGGCATCCTGCGGCTCGTCGAACTCGGCATCGACGCACCCGTGGGCACGGACGCGATCGCTCTGCTGGGTCTGGATGATGTCGCCATCGACATCAACGTCACACCCGACCGCGGGTACGCGCTCTCGGTGCGAGGCGTCGCCCGCGAGTACTCCCACTCGACCGGCGCCGCTTTCCGCGACCCCGGCGATCGCGAGTGGGCGGAGCTGCAGCATCCCGTCGGCGGCTTCGCCGTCGCGGTCGAGGACTCGAACCCGATCCGCGGCCGTGTCGGAGCGTCGGAGTTCGCCGTTCGCATCGTCCGCGACGTCGACCCCACCAAGCCGACCCCAGCGTGGATGGTCGCGCGGCTCACGCTCGCGGGGATCCGATCGCTCGGCATCCTCATCGACATCACCAACTACGTGATGGTCGAGCTCGGGCAGCCGATCCACGGCTACGACCTCGACCGGCTGCAGGGCGGCATCACCGTGCGCCGGGCGCACCCGGGGGAGAAGCTCGAGACGCTCGACGGCAAGGTCCGCGCGCTCGATCCCGAGGACCTCCTCATCACCGACGAGTCCGGTCCGATCGGCCTCGCCGGCGTGATGGGCGGCGGCGCGACCGAGATGTCCGACGCCACCCGCAACGTGCTCATCGAGGCGGCTGTCTTCGACACCGTGTCGATCGCGCGGACGGCCCGCCGTCACAAGCTGCCGTCCGAGGCTTCACGGCGCTTCGAGCGCGGTGTCGACCCCCTGATCCCCTTCGTCGCGGCACGACGCGTGGCCGACCTGATGGTGGAGTACGCCGGCGGAACCCTCGACACCGAGATCGGCGGGGCGCTCTTCGCGACCGTCGAGATCGCCGGCATCGACCTGCCCCGCGGCTTCGTGGAGGGCATCATCGGCGTCGACTACACGGCGGACGAGATCGTCGGCGCGCTCGAGATGATCGGGTGCGAGCTGTACGACGCCGATGACCACTGGTCGGTGCATCCGCCCTCCTGGCGCCCCGACCTCACCGACAAATGGACCCTCGCCGAGGAGGTCGCCCGCATCGAAGGGTATGACCGCATCCCGTCGATCCTCCCCACTCCGCCGTCCGGCCGCGGTCTGACCGTCGCTCAGCAGGGCCGTCGCCGTGTGGCGAACGCACTCGCCGCGGCGGGCTACGTCGAGACCCCCTCGTTCGGCTTCACGACCGAAGAGCTCAACGAGCTGCACGGCTCCGCGTCGGGCGACAGCATCCCCTCGATCAAGCTGGCGAATCCCCTCGACGGCCAGGCGCCGTTCCTGCGGCGCTCGCTCGTGCCCGGCCTTCTGCAGGTCGCGCACCGCAATGTGTCCCGCGGCTTCACCGACCTGTCGCTCTTCGAGACGGGCGTCGTCTTCCTGCCCGAGGCGGGCGTGCAGTACGGAACGTCCTTCGTGCCGCCGCTGGCCGTGCGACCGGATGCCGCCACCCTGGCCGAGCTGGATGCCTCGATCCCGCCGCAGCACCGCCACGTCGCGGTGCTGGTCGCCGGAGCCGTCGTCCCCAAGCAGCCCGGTCAGGCTCCCGTCGCGGCGGCACTCGCCGACGCCGTCGACGCCGTGCGGGTCATCGCCGCTGCAGCAGGGGTGACGATCGATGTCACGCAGTCCGAGCGGGCGGCGCTCCACCCCGGCCGCACCGGCGTGCTGTCCGTGGACCGCGTCGAGGTCGGCTACGTCGGAGAGCTGCTGCCCGCGGTGGCCCAGGCATCCGATCTTCCCGGTCGTGTGTATGTCGCGGAGCTGGACCTCGATCTGGTCCTCTCCCTCGCCGGCGAGAAGGTCGTCGCCGAGTCGCTCTCGAGCTTCCCCGCCGCCACGCAGGACGTATCGCTCGTGCTCGATGCCGGCGTCCCGGCCGCAGCCGTGCGGGCCGCACTGGTCGACGGGGCGGGCGCGCTCCTCGAGTCGGCGCGGCTCGTCGACGACTATCGCGGCCAGGGACTGCCCGAGGGGTCGAAGAGCCTCACCTTCGCTCTGCGCTTCCGGGCTTCCGACCGCACGCTCACGGCCGCCGAGGCGACCGAGGCGAAGCTGGCGGGCGTCGCGCTGGTGAAGACCCGCTTCGGAGCGACCCTTCGCGAGTGATGCGCGGGTAGCCTGAGACTCCCGACCCCAGGAGCTGCGTTGGCTGAATCGATCGACCTCACCGCCCCCGATGGGACGGGGTTCGAGGTGTATGTCGCCCGCCCGACCGGCGACCCGGTCGGCGGGCTCATCCTCATCCATGAGGTCTGGGGACTCGTGGACCACATCCGCGATGTCGCGGAGCGCTTCGCCGACAAGGGATGGCTCGTCGCCGCGCCCGACATCCTGAGCTTCGCGGGCGTCGAGGAGCATCTCGGCGCCGAGCTCTTCGCGCTGCTCAACAGCCCGGACGAGGCTGTGCGCACCGCCGCGCAGCCCCGACTTCGCGAAGCTCTCGCCGGCATGCGCGCGCCGGGGTACGCGAAGTGGGCGCTCGGCGCACTCCGCACGGTCGTCGACTGGCTCGCCGAGCAGCCGGGGGTCGAGGGCCGGATCGGGGTCACCGGATTCTGCTTCGGCGGTTCGTATGCGTTCGCGCTCGCGGCATCAGATGACCGCATCCGGGCAGCGGTGCCCTTCTACGGCACCGCGCCTGAGCCGGCGGCGATCGCGCAGATCACCGCGCCCGTGCTCGCCCTCTACGGAGAGCTCGACACCGGGCTCGTCGACGCGCTCCCGGGTGTCCGTCAGGCCATGGCCGACGCCGGCGTCGACTTCGAGGCTGTGATCTATCCGGGTGCCGAGCACGCCTTCTTCAATGACACCGGTCGCCGCTACAGCGCGGCCCACGCGATGGAGGCGTGGGCTCGCACCCTCGCATTCCTCGACGACAACGTCGCCCGCTACTGACTCGCGCGGCATCCGTGCGACCACGCGATGTGACGTTCGATTTGCGGATGCCGCTGCCCCACGGCTATCGTCGGCCCATGCCTTCGGCTACTTCGGGTTTCGCGACGCTCCTCGTGAGCGCCGTTCCCGCGCGCCGACGCCACCTCCGCCTGGACCGCGGCCGCCGACTGTAGGCGACCCTGCGCGCGGGTCCTGTCATGGATCCCGCAGGCGTCGCCGTCCTCGGCCCCTGTTCAGACTCTCTAAGGTGGAATCCATGACATATTCGGTCGCCGTCTCCGGCGCATCCGGCTATGCGGGCGGCGAGATCCTCCGGATCCTCGCGGCCCATCCCGACATCGACATCCGCACCGTCACAGCGCATGCGAACGCCGGGCAGCCGCTCATCGAGCACCAGCCGCACCTGCGGTCGCTCTCTCATCTCGAGCTCTCACCGACGACTCCCGACGTGCTCGCCGGGCACGACATCGTCTTCCTGGCGCTCCCGCACGGCCAGTCCGGCCAGTACACCGACGCGCTCGCCGATGCGGCACTCGTCATCGACGCGGGCGCCGATCATCGGCTCACGTCGCAGGCCGACTGGGATCGCTTCTACGGCGGGGCGTTCCACGATCCGTGGGCCTATGGCGTCCCCGAGCTCCTCGTCTCCGGCGGCAAGCAGCGTCAGAACCTGATCGGCGCGAGGCGCATCGCGGCCCCGGGCTGCAACGCCTCGACGGTCAGCCTGAGCCTCGTGCCCGGAGTCGCCGCGGGCGTGATCGATCCGTCCGACATCGTGACGGTCCTCGCCGTCGGTCCTTCGGGAGCGGGCAAGAGCCTCAAGACCAATCTCCTCGCCAGCGAGATCCTCGGCTCGGCGAACCCCTACGCCGTCGGCGGCACCCACCGGCACATCCCCGAGATCCGGCAGGCTCTCGCTGCGGCACTCGCATCGGACGATGGGACGGATGCCGGAGCGCCCGGCATCCGGATCTCCTTCACTCCCGTCCTCGTGCCCATGGCCCGCGGGATCCTCGCCACCTCGTCGGCGTCGATCGCGCCCGGGGTCAGCGACGACGACATCCGCGACGCCTGGGAGGCTGCGTACGGCGACGAGACGTTCGTCCAGCTGCTTCCGGCCGGGCAGTTCCCCCGCACGGCCGATGTCATCGGCGCCAACACGGCGCTGCTCGGCCTGGCGATCGACCGGGAGGCGAACCGGGTGACGGTCGTCGCCGCCGTCGACAACCTCGTCAAGGGGACGGCCGGGGCCGCCGTCCAATCCATGAACCTCGCCCTCGGCCTCCCCGAGGACCGGGGCCTCACCGTGAACGGAGTCGCCCCGTGACCGTCACCGCCCCCGAGGGATTCGAGGCGGCCGGCGTCGCCGTCGGCCTCAAGTCGACCGGCAAGCCCGATGTCGCCGTCGTCGTCAATCGCGGCCCGCTCAAGGTCGGCGCGGCGGTGTTCACGAGCAACCGCGCGAAGGCGAACCCGATCCTCTGGTCGCAGCAGGTCATCCAGGACGGCGTGGTCGAGGCGATCGTCCTCAACTCCGGCGGCGCCAACTGCTTCACCGGCTCGTTCGGCTTCCAGACCACTCATCAGACCGCCGAGAAGGCGGCGGAGCTGCTGGATGTGAGCGCAGGCGACATCCTCATCTGCTCGACGGGGCTCATCGGCACCGGCGACGAGGTCTTCCGCGCGAAGGTCCTCGACGGCACCGCCTCGGGCATCGCGAGCCTCTCGGCGGACGGCGGACACGCGGCCGCGCAGGCCATCATGACGACGGACTCCGTCCCGAAGACCGCTGTCGTCAGCCGGGATGGGTGGACGATCGGGGGCATCGCCAAGGGAGCCGGGATGCTGGCTCCCGGCCTCGCGACGATGCTCGTGGTGATCACGACCGATGCCGTCCTCACGTCGGAGCAGGCCGACGCCCACTTGCGCTCCGCCACTCGGGTGAGCTTCGACCGGCTGGACTCGGACGGCTGCATGTCGACGAACGACCAGGTGTCGCTGCTCGTGAGCGGTGCGTCCGGGGTGACGCCCGAGCCCGACGCCTTCGGCGCTGCCCTCGCAGAGATCTGCTCGGACCTGGCGCGGCAGCTGCAAGCCGACGCCGAAGGCGCGAGCCATGACATCTCCATCCGGGTCGTGCACGCGGCATCCGAAGAAGAAGCGGTCGAAGTCGGGCGCTCGGTCGCGCGGAACAACCTCTTCAAAGCCGCGATCTTCGGCAACGACCCGAACTGGGGTCGTGTGCTCGCCGCCATCGGCACCACCGCGGCCGAGTTCGACCCGTACCGCGTCGACGTCGTGATGAACGACGTGCGGGTGTGCAGCGACGGCGGCCCCGACCGGCCGCGCGAGGAGGTCGACCTCACCGGGCGCGCGGTGTCGCTCGTCATCGACCTCAAGGTCGGCGACGCCGAGGCGACGATCCTCACCAATGACCTCACGCACGACTACGTCCACGAGAACAGCGCGTACGCGTCATGACCGACATCGATCTGCAAGACACCGACCCCGACGAGGCGAGCGAGAAGGCCGCCACCCTCATCGAGTCCCTGCCCTGGCTGCGGCGGTTCCGCGACCAGATCATCGTCATCAAGTACGGCGGCAACGCGATGGTGAGCGAGGAGCTCCAGGACGCCTTCGCCGCCGACATCGCCTACCTCCGCTACGTGGGGGTCAAGCCTGTCGTGGTGCACGGCGGGGGGCCGCAGATCTCTTCGATGCTCGATCGCCTCGACATCCCGAGCGAATTCAAGGGCGGCTATCGCGTCACCTCGACCGAGGCGATCTCGGTGGTGCGGATGGTGCTCACCGGGCAGATCAATCCCCAGCTGGTCGGCAAGATCAATGCGCACGGCCCGCTCGCGAGCGGACTCTCGGGCGAGGACGCGGGCCTGTTCGGCGGTCGTCGTCGCGGCGTCACCGTGAACGGCGTCGAGCACGATCTGGGTCGCGTCGGCGATGTCGTGACGGTCGACCCGCAGCCGGTGCTCGACCAGATCGCGGCAGGGCGCATTCCGGTCGTCTCGAGCATCGCACCCGACCTGGATCATCCGGGCCATTCGCTGAATGTCAACGCGGATGCCGCGGCCGGCGCTCTCGCGGTCGCACTGAAGGCCGCGAAGCTCGTCGTGCTGACCGATGTCCCCGGTCTCTACGCCGACTGGCCGAACCGCGACTCGCTGGTCTCGCACTTGACCTCGACCGAGCTGCGAGCCATGCTCCCCTCGCTCGAGTCGGGGATGATCCCCAAGATGCAGGCCTGCCTCGACGCCGTCGAGGGCGGAGTCGAGACGGCGGCGATCATCGACGGACGCGTGCCGCATTCGGTGCTGGTCGAAGTGTTCACAAGCAAAGGGATAGGAACGGAGGTGGTGGTCGGATGACGACGCAATGGAGGGATGACGCGGGGCGTGACCTCGTGCGCAGCTTCGGCGAGCGGATGGCGCTGTTCACGCGCGGCGAAGGGGCCTATCTGTGGGATGACAAGGGCCGCCGCTACCTCGACTTCCTCGCAGGGATCGCGGTGAACTCGCTCGGCCATGCGCACCCGGCGTTCGTCGAGGCGATCTCGTCGCAGGCGGCGACGCTCGCGCACGTGTCCAACTACTTCGCGACCGAGCCGCAGCTCGCGCTCGCATCCACGCTCAAGCGACTCGCCGGCACCGGCCCGTCCGGGCGCGTGTACTTCGGCAACTCGGGCGCTGAGGCCAATGAAGCGGCCTTCAAGCTCGCACGCCTCCACGGCGGCGCCGACCGGCCGCGCATCCTGTCGCTTCGCGATGCGTTCCACGGTCGCACGATGGGAACCCTCGCACTGACCGGCAAGCCCTGGATGCAGGAGCCGTTCCTGCCGATGGTCAGCGGCGTCGAGTTCATCGACTCGACGGTCGAGGCGCTCGAGGCGGCGATCGACGACCGGGTCGCCGCGCTGTTCGTCGAGCCTGTCAAGGGCGAGGCCGGGGTGCTCCCGCTGCCCGAGGGCTTCCTCCGCGCGGCGCGCGAGGTCACCGAGCGGCACGGCGCGCTCCTGATCATCGACGAGATCCAGACCGGGGCCGGACGCACGGGGGAGTGGTTCGCCTTCCAGCACGAGGGCATCACGCCCGACGCGATCACGGTCGCCAAGGGCATCGGCGGCGGCTTCCCGATCGGCGCCCTGATCACCTACGGCGCCGCCAGCGAGCTCTTCTACCCCGGCACCCACGGCTCGACGTTCGGCGGGAACGCGCTCGGCACCGCGGTCGCCGGCGCGGTCCTCGCCGAGATCGAGCGGGCCGACCTCGTCGCGAATGCCGCCGAGCGCGGCGTTCAGCTTCGCGCGGCGATCGAGGCCATCGGCTCGCCCCTGGTGAGCGGATGCCGCGGCAAGGGGCTGCTCATCGGCGTCGGGCTGACGCATCCGGTCGCCAAGGCGGTCGTGGCCGCAGCGCAGGAGCACGGCCTGATCATCAACGCGCCCAACGACGAGACGATCCGTCTCGTCCCGGCACTCACGATCGGAGACGTCGAGATCGACGAGTTCGCACAGCTGTTCGCCGCGTCCCTCGAGACGGTCGCGCATGCGCTCGTGCTCGAGGATGCTTCGACCCGAGAGCGCGGAGGTGGGCGCATGACCCGTCATCTGCTCCGGGACGATGACCTGACTCGCGCCGAGCAGTCCGAGATCCTCGAGCTCGCGCTCGACCTCAAGAAGGACCGCTGGAAGCTGAAGACACTCGAGGGGCCGCAGACCGTCGCGGTCATCTTCGACAAGTCCTCGACGCGCACACGGGTGTCGTTCGCGGTCGGCATCGCCGACCTCGGCGGCGTGCCGCTCATCATCTCGACGGCGAACAGCCAGCTGGGCGGCAAAGAGACGCCCGCCGACACGGCGCGGGTGCTCGAGCGCCAGGTGGCCGCCATCGTGTGGCGCACCTACGCGCAGGCCGGGCTCGAAGAGATGGCGGCGGGCACGCGGGTGCCGGTCGTCAATGCGCTGAGCGACGACTTCCATCCGTGTCAGCTCCTCGCCGATCTGCTGACGATCCGCGAGCACCTCGGCCACCTCGAGGGTCTCACCCTCGCCTTCTTCGGCGACGGCCGATCCAACATGGCCCACTCGTACATCCTGGCGGGCGTGACGGCCGGGATGCACGTGCGCGTCGCGTCGCCCGAGGACTACGCGCCGCGCGACGACGTCGTGGCCGATGCCGATCGCAGGGCCGCCGAGACGGGCGGCTCGGTGACGCTGTACACCGACGCGAACGAGGCGGCTGCGGGTGCCGACGTGATCGTGACCGACACCTGGGTCTCGATGGGCAAGGAGGAGGAGAAGCTCGCGCGGCTCCGCGACCTCGGCGCCTACAAGGTGACGCGAGACCTGATGGCGCTCGCCAAGCCCGAGGCGATCTTCATCCACTGCCTTCCGGCCGACCGCGGCTACGAAGTGGATGCCGAGGTCATCGACGGTCCGCAGAGCGTCGTCTGGGACGAGGCCGAGAACAGGCTCCACGCGCAGAAGGCGCTCCTGGTCTGGCTGCTGCAGCAGCCCTGACGAACGGCGCGCCGTGAACGCGGAGCAGCCGCTCGCAGAGAGGCGGCGGATAGTCCAGGCGCGACGGAGTGGTTCGCGCTCGCGCTGGGACAGACTCAACGGGCCTGCCCGCCTCCCCGGCGTCGATCTTGCGCGCGGGCTCGCCGTGATCGGCATGCTGGCCGCGCATCTCATCACGATCGACCCGCTCGTGTGGACCGATCCGGCGACCTGGCCGGGCATCGTCCAGGGACGTTCATCGATCCTCTTCGCCACGCTCGCCGGCGTGTCGATCGGGATCGTGACCGGTGGCCGCACTCCATGGACGGGCGAGCGGATGTCGACGGCGCGGCTGCGGCTCGTCGCGCGCGCGTTCATCCTGTGGGTGCTGGGGGTGCTGCTCATCGCGACGGGAGTGCCGGTCGTCGTGATCCTGCCGGCGTACGCGATCCTCTTCCTCCTGGCGATACCCCTCACCGGCTTCCGCGCGCGCAGCTCTGCTCGCCATCGCGGGCGGCCTGGCTCTCGTGACGCCGTTCCTCGCGGCCCTCATCGACACTCTTCCGCTGTGGGACGGCGACGCGGGCACGTTCCTCAGCCTTCTCGTCGGCTGGCGCTACCCGTTCGTGTCGTGGATCACGTTCGTCGTGGCAGGTCTGGCCGTCGCACGTGCCGGGCTGCGGCGCACGCGGCGTCCAGGTCGGCCTCGCGGTCGGCGGTGCGGCACTCACCCTCGCCGCGGCGGCGCTCGACACTCTCACGGGAGTCGCAGCCGGATGCCGAGCCGTCGACCGTGTGGGATGCCGTGTGGACCGGCGGAGCCCACTCCGGCGGCATTCTCGAAGTGGTCGGCTCCGGGGGATTCGCGCTCGCGATCGCTCGGCGTCTGTCTCCTTCTCTGCCGCACGTTCGCCGTCTGGATCGTGCTTCCGCTGCGCGCCGTCGGGTCGATGCCGCTGACCGCGTACGCCGGCCAGATCCTCGTGTGGGGCGCGGTCGCGACCGCGGTGCTCGGAGCGCCGGACAGGCTGTTCGCCTTCCGGGACCTGAATCCCTTCCCCGCGTTCGCCCTCGGGACGATCGCCGCATGCACCGTGTGGGCACTCGCCGTGGGACGAGGTCCCCTCGAGTGGCTCACCGACGTGATCACCCGCTTCATGGTGCCCGCCGGCGAGTTCGGGCGGCGACGTCGCGCGCGGATAGGCTGGAACGATGAGCGATGCGAAGCGCGAAGGCACCAACGAGGGCGCACTGTGGGGCGCGCGATTCGCCTCCGGGCCGTCTCCCGAACTCGCGGCGCTGAGTCGCTCGACCCACTTCGACTGGAGCCTCGCGCTCTACGACATCGCGGGCTCCCACGCCCACGCGAAGGCGCTCGCCGCTGCCGGCTACCTCACCGCCGACGAAGAGCGGGCGATGCACGAGGGTCTCGACACGCTGACGCGCGGCATCCAGGACGGCACTCTGCGTCCGGGCGACGGCGATGAGGATGTCCACGGCGCTCTCGAGGCGGCGCTTCTGCGTGCCGTCGGGCCCCGAGCTCGGCGGCAAGCTGCGCGCCGGACGAAGCCGCAACGATCAGATCGCCACGCTCGTGCGGATGTACCTGCTCGATCATTCACGCACGATCGCCCGCGACATCCTGCGGCTCGTCGACGCGATCGTGGCGCAGGCCGAGGCGCATCCCGAAGCGATCATGCCGGGCCGCACGCACCTGCAGCACGCGCAGCCGATTCTCCTCGCTCATCACCTGCAGGCTCACGCCTGGCCGCTCGTCCGCGATCTCGAGCGCATTCGCGACTGGTCGGCCCGTGCGGCGGTCTCCCCGTACGGCGGGGGAGCCCTCGCCGGGTCGAGCCTCGGGCTCGATCCCGAGCTCGTGGCGCGCGAGCTCGGCCTTGCCCGCCCGTCCGAGAACTCGCTGGACGGCACGTCGGCGCGCGACGTCGTCGCGGAGTTCGCGTACATCGCCGCCCAGATCGGGATCGATCTCTCCCGCTTCGCGGAGGATGTCATCCTCTGGAACACGCGCGAGTTCGGGTTCGTCACCCTCGACGACGGGTACTCGACGGGCTCGAGCATCATGCCGCAGAAGAAGAACCCCGATATCGCCGAGCTCGCCCGCGGCAAGGCCGGTCGACTCGTCGGCAACCTCGCGGGGCTGCTCACGACGCTCAAGGGTCTGCCGATCGCGTACAACCGCGATCTGCAGGAAGACAAGGAGCCGGTCTTCGACTCGGTGACCACGCTGGAGCTCGTGCTTCCCGCCTTCGCGGGCATGGTCGCGACGCTGCGCTTCGACACCGACCGCATGGCCGAGCTCGCACCGCAGGGATTCTCGCTGGCGACGGATGTCGCCGATTGGCTCGTGCGCAGGGGAGTGCCTTTCCGCGATGCGCACGAGATCTCCGGTGCGCTCGTGAAGCTGTGCGAGCGCGAGGGCATCGGCCTGGATGAGGCGACGGACGAGATGCTCTCGTCGGTGTCGGCGCGAGCTGACGCCCGAAGTGCGCGATGTGCTGACGATCGAAGGATCGGTCCGCTCGCGCACCGGCGCCGGAGGAACGGCTCCTGTGCGTGTCGAGGAGCAGCGTGGCGAGCTCATCGCCCGCACCCAGGCGGCCGCTCACGCTCTGGGCCTGTGAGAGCAGCAGCTTATCGATCCGAAAGATAAGCGTTTGACTTATTCATTCAGACGATAAGTGATACGCTTATCCCATGCCCATCGCCGTCATCGCGGACATGGTCGGCTCCCGCCGGCTCTCCGATCGTGCCGAGGCCCAGCGCGTGCTGGATGACGACGATCGCGCGAGTGGACGAGCAGCTGATCCTCCCGCACGAGCCGCTGCGTCCCACAGTCGGCGACGAGCAGCAGGGCGTCTACGAGACGCTGGACGATGCACTCGCCTCACTGCTGCTCATCCAGCTCGCACTCCCGGACGGCATCGAGTGCCGGTTCGGCCTGGGAGTAGGGCCGGTCGGCACGTTCGCCTCGGCGGGGGAGAGCTTCAGGACGGCCCGGGATGGTGGGCCGCCCGCGAGGCGATCGAGACCGTCCACGCCAAGCAGCAGCGCGCCGCGCCGAGCGCGCGCACCTGGGTTGTCGCATCCCCGGACGAAGATGCTGGAGTGCACACAGCGGTCCGGCATGCGAACGCCTACCTCCTCGCGCGCGACCAGATCGTCGGCGCGATGAACGAGCGCACCCGGCGACTCACCATCGGCCGCTGTCTCGGCGTCACACAGCGCGACCTGGCGAAGGCCGAAGGGGTCACGCAGCCCGCCGTCTCGCAGTCGCTCGCGAATGCCGGAGCGTCGGCTGTCATCGAAGGCTTCGCACTCCTCCGCGCGGGCGGCGCATCGTGATCGCGGCCGGCTTCGTCCTCTTCGCGATCGGCGCGGGCGATCTCGTCCGCGAGTTCGTGCCGGCGGCACGTCGGTGGGTGGGACTCCTGGCCGGGGCCGTCGTCCTCGTCGCCGTCGGCGCGCTCGTCGGCAGCACTGCCGGCTGCGCTCCTCGCGATCGTCGTCGCGGCAGGCTGGATCTGGCTCACCCCGATCGGCGCGCGATCGCGAGCGGGATTCTGGCCCGTGGTCCTCGTCGGCGCGGTCGCCGGCATCCTCGTCGCCGTGTTCCCGGCGCGCCCCGAGGCGGGGCTGATCGGCGAGGTGTGGAACCTGCAGACCCCGGTCGGACCCCTGTCGTTCGATCAGGCCGTGCTGGTCGCCGGCACCGTGATCTTCCTGCTCGAGTCGGCCAACGTGGTGGTGCGCACTGCGCTCGCCCAAGGCAGTGTGATGGTCGCACAGGCGACGTCCGACGCGATGCCGGTCACGCAGGACTCGACGGATGCCGCGCCCCCCGCTGCGGACCGAGCCGCAGCAGACGGTCGCTGCGAGTCGGCCTGACGAACCGGACCTCGCCCTCGATGGCACCGACGCGCCGCTATCAGCGCAGACCGCGCTGAAGGGCGGCCGGCTGATCGGTCCGCTCGAGCGGCTCCTGGTGCTGTCGCTGACTCTTGCCGGGATGTATCCCCTGGTCGCGGCGATCCTCGCGGCGAAGGGCATCGTGCGCTTCCCCGAGATCTCGCGCGACAGCGCCGCCGGCAACAGCGCGGAGTACTTCCTGATCGGCAGCCTCGTGAGCTGGGTGCTCGCGCTCGCCGGGGCGTTCCTCGTGTGGTGGGCATTGGCCTCTCCGGTCCCGTGATTCCGCGAGACACGCCCGGGATGCAGGCGCGATTTGCCCACCTCTCGGGATCGCACGTAAATTATTACTTGTTCGCCCCACAGGGAAGCGGAAGGGCCGAGAGCCTCACCCCCCTCAAGCGGAGAACCACCCCCCATCTGAAGCAGTCGCTTCGTGCGCTGCCTGGTGGAGGATTCCACTTCGTGGACCGCGGTCATCGACTGCAGTCGCGGATCTCAAGATCCCGGCTCGCCGATTTGACAGACGGAACGAATCGGATAAGATAGAGAAGTTGCCCTGCGGGTGAGGTCGAGAGGCCTGAGCGTGGGAGCGTCCGATCCTTGAGAACTCAACAGCGTGCACTTGTCAAATGCCAAATAAACCTCGCGGTCAGCTTGCTGGCCGTTGAGATTCTTTTGAGATTAAACGGATATATGTCAGTAATGACATCCGATCGTCAGTTCAAACTCGCTCGGCAGTCCTATTCCGGATTGTTGGGTATTTTTCTTTTACGGAGAGTTTGATCCTGGCTCAGGATGAACGCTGGCGGCGTGCTTAACACATGCAAGTCGAACGGTGATGGGGAGCTTGCTCTCCGGATCAGTGGCGAACGGGTGAGTAACACGTGAGCAATCTGCCCCTGACTCTGGGATAAGCGCTGGAAACGGCGTCTAATACTGGATACGAGCTGCGATCGCATGGTCAGCAGTTGGAAAGAATTTCGGTCAGGGATGAGCTCGCGGCCTATCAGCTTGTTGGTGAGGTAATGGCTCACCAAGGCGTCGACGGGTAGCCGGCCTGAGAGGGTGACCGGCCACACTGGGACTGAGACACGGCCCAGACTCCTACGGGAGGCAGCAGTGGGGAATATTGCACAATGGGCGCAAGCCTGATGCAGCAACGCCGCGTGAGGGACGACGGCCTTCGGGTTGTAAACCTCTTTTAGCAGGGAAGAAGCGAAAGTGACGGTACCTGCAGAAAAAGCACCGGCTAACTACGTGCCAGCAGCCGCGGTAATACGTAGGGTGCAAGCGTTATCCGGAATTATTGGGCGTAAAGAGCTCGTAGGCGGTTTGTCGCGTCTGCTGTGAAAACCCGAGGCTCAACCTCGGGCCTGCAGTGGGTACGGGCAGACTAGAGTGCGGTAGGGGAGATTGGAATTCCTGGTGTAGCGGTGGAATGCGCAGATATCAGGAGGAACACCGATGGCGAAGGCAGATCTCTGGGCCGTAACTGACGCTGAGGAGCGAAAGGGTGGGGAGCAAACAGGCTTAGATACCCTGGTAGTCCACCCCGTAAACGTTGGGAACTAGTTGTGGGGTCCATTCCACGGATTCCGTGACGCAGCTAACGCATTAAGTTCCCCGCCTGGGGAGTACGGCCGCAAGGCTAAAACTCAAAGGAATTGACGGGGACCCGCACAAGCGGCGGAGCATGCGGATTAATTCGATGCAACGCGAAGAACCTTACCAAGGCTTGACATATACGAGAACGCTGCAGAAATGTGGAACTCTTTGGACACTCGTAAACAGGTGGTGCATGGTTGTCGTCAGCTCGTGTCGTGAGATGTTGGGTTAAGTCCCGCAACGAGCGCAACCCTCGTTCTATGTTGCCAGCACGTAATGGTGGGAACTCATGGGATACTGCCGGGGTCAACTCGGAGGAAGGTGGGGATGACGTCAAATCATCATGCCCCTTATGTCTTGGGCTTCACGCATGCTACAATGGCCGGTACAAAGGGCTGCAATACCGTAAGGTGGAGCGAATCCCAAAAAGCCGGTCCCAGTTCGGATTGAGGTCTGCAACTCGACCTCATGAAGTCGGAGTCGCTAGTAATCGCAGATCAGCAACGCTGCGGTGAATACGTTCCCGGGTCTTGTACACACCGCCCGTCAAGTCATGAAAGTCGGTAACACCTGAAGCCGGTGGCCCAACCCTTGTGGAGGGAGCCGTCGAAGGTGGGATCGGTAATTAGGACTAAGTCGTAACAAGGTAGCCGTACCGGAAGGTGCGGCTGGATCACCTCCTTTCTAAGGAGCATCTGGCAGCTCTTCGGAGTGTCCAGGCGCCAGATTCGAGACACATGTTCTCGACTGGTAGCTCATGGGTGGAACATTAGACAAGGTGCGAAGGACGAGGTTCTTCATCGAGTACGCTGCTTGCAGCTGGAAAGGTGGGGTGCTCGGAGTTCGCACATGCACGCTGTTGGGTCCTGAGGGACCGGATGCGCTGGCCTTCGGGTTGGCGTGGACGAATCCTCTGGACCCTTTCCTGGTTGCCGCTGTTGGGGTGGTGGGGAGGGTACCGCCCGTACTTTGAGAACTACACAGTGGACGCGAGCATCTTCGAGATGACCCTTTGGGGGTTGTTTCGTAATAGATGATCTTAAAGATCATTAGTCAATTTCGAGTCAGATCCTTTTGGGGTCTGGACCGATTCTTTGATTTAAACTCATGTGATTTCAAGTCTTTAAGAGCAAACGGTGGATGCCTTGGCATCTGGAGCCGAAGAAGGACGTAGCAATCTGCGATAAGCCTCGGGGAGTGGATAAGCACACTTTGATCCGAGGGTGTCCGAATGGGGAAACCCCGCTGGGCGGCGTGCCGACCCAGTGACTCCCGCCTGAATATATAGGGCGGGTAGAGGGAACGTGGGGAAGTGAAACATCTCAGTACCCACAGGAAGAGAAAGCAACCGCGATTCCGTTAGTAGTGGCGAGCGAAACCGGAACAGGCTAAACCGAGTACGTGTGATATCCGGCAGGAGTTGCGTATTCGGGGTTGTGGGACTTTTCGGGCTGCTCTGCCGAGCAGCCGGCGTTACAAGAAGGTATAGACGAACGGTTTTGAATGGCCGGTCATAGAGGGTGCGAACCCCGTAGTCGAAATGCCTCTCTTGACGCGAAGAGTATCCCAAGTAGCACGGGGCCCGAGAAATCCCGTGTGAATCTGTCAGGACCACCTGATAAGCCTAAATACTCCCAGATGACCGATAGCGGACAAGTACCGTGAGGGAAAGGTGAAAAGTACCCCGGGAGGGGAGTGAAATAGTACCTGAAACCGTTTGCTTACAAACCGTTGGAGCCTCCTTAGTAGGGGTGACAGCGTGCCTTTTGAAGAATGAGCCTGCGAGTTAGCGATACGTGGCGAGGTTAACCCGAGTGGGGTAGCCGTAGCGAAAGCGAGTCTGAATAGGGCGATTCAGTCGCGTGTCCTAGACCCGAAGCGAAGTGATCTATCCATGGCCAGGTTGAAGCGACGGTAAGACGTCGTGGAGGACCGAACCCACTTAGGTTGAAAACTGAGGGGATGAGCTGTGGATAGGGGTGAAAGGCCAATCAAACTTCGTGATAGCTGGTTCTCTCCGAAATGCATTTAGGTGCAGCGTTGCGTGTTTCTTGCCGGAGGTAGAGCTACTGGATGGCCGATGGGCCCTACAAGGTTACTGACGTCAGCCAAACTCCGAATGCCGGTAAGTGAGAGCGCAGCAGTGAGACTGTGGGGGATAAGCTTCATAGTCGAGAGGGAAACAACCCAGACCACCATCTAAGGTCCCTAAGCGCGTGCTAAGTGGGAAAGGATGTGGAGTTGCTTAGACAACCAGGAGGTTGGCTTAGAAGCAGCCACCCTTGAAAGAGTGCGTAATAGCTCACTGGTCAAGTGATTCCGCGCCGACAATGTAACGGGGCTCAAGCACGCCACCGAAGTTGTGGCATTGATATTATTGGTAGGCCTTCGTGGTCCAGCCGTGTTGATGGGTAGGAGAGCGTCGTGTGGCCAGCGAAGCGGCGGTGTGAACCAGCCGTGGAGGCCACACGAGTGAGAATGCAGGCATGAGTAGCGAATGACGTGTGAGAAACACGTCCTCCGAAAGACCAAGGGTTCCAGGGTCAAGCTAATCTTCCCTGGGTAAGTCGGGACCTAAGGCGAGGCCGACAGGCGTAGTCGATGGACAACGGGTTGATATTCCCGTACCGGCGAAGAACCGCCCCAACCAATCCAGTAATGCTAAGTGTCTGAATCCCTTTGACTGATCCCTTCGGGGTGACGCGTTGGGCCTAGCACACGACCCTATGCTGAGGCGGTTAGCGTATTAACAGGTGTGACGCAGGAAGGTAGCCCATCCCGGGCGATGGTAGTCCCGGGGCAAGTGCGTAGGCCGAGCTGTAGGCAAATCCGCAGCTCATACAGGCTGAGACACGATGCGGATAAAAAGTGGGTGATCCTATGCTGCCAAGAAAAGCATCGACGCGAGGTTCAAGCCGCCCGTACCCCAAACCGACTCAGGTGGTCAGGTAGAGAATACCAAGGAGATCGAGAGAATCGTGGTTAAGGAACTCGGCAAAATGCCCCCGTAACTTCGGGAGAAGGGGGGCCTTCGACGTATTAGGACTTGCTCCGAAAGCGTTTGGAGGCCGCAGAGACTAGTGGGTAGCGACTGTTTACTAAAAACACAGGTCCGTGCCAAGTCGCAAGACGATGTATACGGACTGACGCCTGCCCGGTGCTGGAAGGTTAAGAGGACCGGTTAGCCGCAAGGCGAAGCTGAGAATTTAAGCCCCAGTAAACGGCGGTGGTAACTATAACCATCCTAAGGTAGCGAAATTCCTTGTCGGGTAAGTTCCGACCTGCACGAATGGCGTAACGACTTCCCAACTGTCTCAACCGCGAACTCGGCGAAATTGCATTACGAGTAAAGATGCTCGTTACGCGCAGCAGGACGGAAAGACCCCGTGACCTTTACTATAGTTTGGTATTGGTGTTCGGTGTGGCTTGTGTAGGATAGGTGGGAGACTTTGAAGCATGGACGCCAGTTCATGTGGAGTCATTGTTGAAATACCACTCTGGTCACTCTGGATATCTAACTTAGAACCGTAATCCGGTTCAGGGACAGTGCCTGATGGGTAGTTTAACTGGGGCGGTTGCCTCCCAAAAAGTAACGGAGGCGCCCAAAGGTTCCCTCAACCTGGTTGGCAATCAGGTGTCGAGTGTAAGTGCACAAGGGAGCTTGACTGTGAGACTGACAGGTCGAGCAGGGACGAAAGTCGGGACTAGTGATCCGGCAGTGGCTTGTGGAAGCGCTGTCGCTCAACGGATAAAAGGTACCTCGGGGATAACAGGCTGATCTTGCCCAAGAGTCCATATCGACGGCATGGTTTGGCACCTCGATGTCGGCTCGTCGCATCCTGGGGCTGGAGTAGGTCCCAAGGGTTGGGCTGTTCGCCCATTAAAGCGGTACGCGAGCTGGGTTTAGAACGTCGTGAGACAGTTCGGTCCCTATCCGCTGCGCGCGTAGGAAGTTTGAGAGGATCTGACCCTAGTACGAGAGGACCGGGTTGGACGAACCTCTGGTGTGTCAGTTGTTCCGCCAGGAGCACCGCTGATTAGCTACGTTCGGGATGGATAACCGCTGAAAGCATCTAAGCGGGAAGCCGGCCTCAAGATGAGACTTCCATGCCTTCGGGCGAGAGGCTCCCAGCCAGACTACTGGGTTGATAGGCCGGATGTGGAAGCGCGGTAACGCGTGAAGCTGACCGGTACTAATAAGCCGATGACTTGATAACACACCGTTTATGGTGCTTGCGTCCACTGAGTGGTTCTCGATGTACGGTCGAGAACCGCACCAACAATGACTTTGTTTGTGCAGACTGAAACATCAATAGTGTTTCGGCGGCCATAGCGTGAGGGAAACGCCCGGTTACATTCCGAACCCGGAAGCTAAGCCTCACAGCGCCGATGGTACTGCAGGGGGGACCCTGTGGGAGAGTAGGACACCGCCGGACTTACTTCATGAAATGGCCACCCAACGCTGGGTGGCCATTTCACGTTAACAACCACAATTGCCCCCGGGCACCTGACCGGGGAGGATCAGAGAATGGCAGAACGAGAGCCGCGCGACGAGCAGCGTCCGCAGGCGGGTCAGCGCCCTGATCGACCGAGCCAGTCTTCCGGCGGCAGCGGGGCGAAGCGTCCCTATCCGAAGCGTGATGGCGACGCGAAGCCGTACGCCAAGCGCGACGGCGACAAGCGTCCGTATCCGAAGCGTGACGGCGACCTCGAAGCCTTACGGGCAGCGCGATGCCGGCGCCAAGTCCGTACGGCAATCGCGACGGCGGTTCGAAGCCTTACGCTCCGCGTGATGGCGAGAAGCGCCCGTACGCGCCGCGCGATGGCGAGAAGCGTCCTTATCAGCAGCGTGATGGTGAGAAGCGTCCGTACACTCCGCGTGATGGCGAGAAGCGTCCGTACCCGCCGCGTGATGGTGAGAAGCGTCCGTACCCGCAGCGTGATGGTGAGCAAGCGTCCGTACACTCCGCGTGATGGCGAGAAGCGTCCGTACGCTCCGCGCGATGGTGACAAGCGTCCGTACGCTCCGCGCGATGGTGAGAAGCGTCCCTACCAGCAGCGTGATGGTGACAAGCGTCCGTACACTCCGCGTGATGGTGAGAAGCGTCCGTACCAGCCGCGTGATGGTGACAAGCGTCCCTACACTCCGCGCGATGGCGAGAAGCGTCCGTACCAGCAGCGTGATGGTGACAAGCGTCCGTACGCCCCGCGCGATGGTGAGAAGCGTCCCTACACTCCGCGTGATGGTGACAAGCGTCCCTACGGCCGACCCGACGGTGACCGGTATGCCGGCGCATCGCGCGGCGGCCCGAGCGCCCGCCCCACTCGCGGCGGGACCGGGCGTCCCGATCGCGAGGTGCGTGACGGAGAGATCCGCGCGGTCCGCGCTCATCACGACGATCCGCACATCCCCGACGAGATCACTCCCCAGGACCTCAACGGCCAGGCGCGCAACGAGCTGAAGACCCTCAGCAAGGAGAACGCCGAGTGGGTGGCACGGCACCTTGCGATGGCGGCCAACCTCATCGACGAGGATCCTGAGCTCGCGCATCAGCACGCGCTGTCGGCATCCCGTCGGGCCGGCCGTATCGCCGTCGTCCGCGAGACGCTGGCCATCACGGCATACGCGACGGGCGACTACGCCCTCGCGCTGCGGGAGCTGCGCACCTATCGGCGCATCTCCGGCAGCGAGGCGCAGATCGCCCTCATGGTCGACAGCGAGCGCGGTGTCGGGCGTCCCGACCGCGCGCTCGAGGTCGGTCGCGGGGTGGATCGCAGCATCCTTCCCGTGCCGGTTCGCGTGGAACTCGCGATCGCGATGTCGGGTGCTCGACTCGACCTCGGTGAGCCGGAGCGCGCCCTCGCAGAGCTCGACATCCCGGAGTTCGATCCGGACAGGGCCTACGAGTGGAGCCCCGGGCTCTTCTCCGCACGAGCGATCGTGCTGGAGGAGCTCGGACGCGAGGCCGAGGCGGCGGAGTGGCATCGCCGAGCGGCTGTCGCAGCCGATGCGATCGACGAGGCGAACGGCACCGCCGACCTCGAGGTGATCTTCGTCGAGGAGATCTTCGAAGAGGGCGGTGACGACGACGAGGCACCCGTGCGAGGACGTCCACTCCGACGATGCGCCCGCCATCAGCCGCGAGGACGAGATCGCGGGCGAGCCTGTCCCGGACGCTGAGAGCATGCCGAGCCGAAGCCGAAGCCGCCGAGCGACCGAGGCCGAGCCGAAGCCGAGACCGAGCCCGAGCCGCCGGACCGAGCCCGAGCCGAGCCGGAGCCCGAAGCCGACGCCGGACGAGCCGAGCCGGAGCGACCGCACCCGAGCCGAGCATCGAGGACGAGGTGCGCGAGATCCTCGTCGAAGCCGGCGTCGATGAGGAGGGCGAAGACCGCTGATGCCGATCTTCGCTCGACGCCCCGCGGAACGCGCGCCGCTCGACGATGTGGACGTCGTCCTGGCCGACCTCGACGGCGTGGTCTACGCCGGCGCGGGAGCCCTGCCCCACGCCGTCGAGAGCCTCAACCGCGCCCGCGAGGGGCGACGGCTCGGCTACATCACGAACAACGCCTCGCGGACGGATGCCTCGGTGGCGGCGCATCTGAGCGAGCTCGGGCTCGAGACCGCAGCCGACGAGGTCGTCACCAGCCCCCAGGCCGCCATGCGCCTGCTCGTGGACCTCATCCCCGCCGGCTCGACGGTCCTGGTCGTCGGAGGCGAGGGCCTGGTGACCGAGGTCGAGAAGGCCGGCTTCGTCGTCACGCGCAGCGCCGACGCGCATCCCGCCGCCGTCGTCCAGGGCTTCGCACCCGAGGTCGGCTGGCTCCAGCTGGCCGAAGCGGCGTACGCGCTGAAGCTGCCCGAGGACGAGGGCGGCATCCCCTGGATCGCCACGAACACGGACTGGACGATCCCGCAGTCGCGCGGCGTGGCGCCGGGCAACGGAACGCTCGTCTCGGCCGTGCACACGGCGGTCGGTCGACTCGCCACCGTCGCCGGCAAGCCGGAGAAGCCGATCTTCGATGAAGCAGTGGCGCGCTTCGGCGCGGCGAACCCGCTCTTCCTCGGCGACCGCCTCGACACCGACATCCTCGGCGCCAACCGCGCCGGGATCCCGTCGGCGCTCGTGCTGACGGGCATCGACCGTCCGAAGCACATCCTCGCGGCGGCATCCGATCTTCAGCCCACCTATCTGCTGGGTGATCTCCGCGAGCTGCACGAGCCGTACCCCGAGGCGCGGGTCAGCGACGGCGTGGTCACGGTGCGCGGCGCGAGCGTTCAGATCGACGGGCCCGACGTGCGGATCCTGTCGGAGGGCGACCAGCCGATCGACCTGCTGCGGGCCGGCGCCAAGGCGATCTGGGACACGGGTCGCGCGATCTACGGCTTCCGCGTCCCCGAGCGGCTGTACGCGGATCCGTTCCACCGTCCCTGATGCCGCCGAGCGGCGAGACCGCGCCGTATCCTGAAGCCATGGACTTCCCCGAGCGCTCCGAAGACGCGCGCGCCGACCTCGTGTCGGCGCTCGAGGTGATCGAGGACCAGCCGCTCGCCGCGCGTGCGGCGGCGTACGAGGCGCTGGCCGAGAGTCTTGCGCGCCAGCTGGACTCGGGGCCGACCTCTCACCGTCCATGAGTCCGCGACTGGACGCGGCCCTCGCCGAGCGGGGTCTCGCACGCTCGCGCACCCACGCCGCGACGCTCATCGCCGACGGCCTCGTGTCGGTCGACGGTCGGGTGGTGGTCAAGTCCTCCACCCCGGTCGAGGCGGATGCCGACCTCGTCGTCGCGGGAGCCGATCACTACGTCAGTCGCGCCGCGCACAAGCTCATCGCCGGGCTGGATGCCTTCGCCGTCGACCCCGCGGGTCGTGTGGCGCTCGACATGGGCGCGTCGACCGGCGGGTTCACCCAGGTGCTGCGCGAGCGCGGCGCCGAGCCGGTGCTTCGCGGTCGACGTCGGACACGGTCAGCTCGCACCCGCGATCCGCGGCGGATGCCGGTGTCATCGTCGTCGAGGGCTTCAACGTCCGCTACATGACGCGAGAGTCCCTCGCCGCCGCCACCGGCGTGGCTGCGGCCGCCGTCGATCGTCACGGGCGACCTGTCGTTCATCTCGCTCGAGCTGGTGCTGCCGGCGGTGGTCGAGGTGTGCGCCGAGGGCGCGGATGTCGTCCTGCTCATCAAGCCGCAGTTCGAGGTCGGCCGCACGGCCGTCAAGGGCGGGCTCGTGACCGACCCGACTCTTCGCGTCGACGCGGTCGAACGCGTGCTGTGGTCGGCGTGGGACGCGGGACTCGGAACGCTCGGAATCGTCTCCTCCCCGATCGCCGGCACGCACGGCAACTCCGAGTACGTCGCGCATCTCGCGCCGGGCCGGGGGAGCAATCCGACAGAATGGTTGAGCACCGTGAACCGACTGGCGGGAGCCCGATGACCGACCCAGAGCGCAGCATCCTCGTCGTCGCGCACGCCCACAGGGACGAGACGGTGGATGCCGCGCAGCGCGTCATGGCGGCGCTCCTGGCGCGCGGGAGCACGGCCGGTGCTGGCCCCCGACGACCGCGCCGAGCTCGAACTGCTCATCGGTGAGCTCGAGGGAGTCGCGACGCTCGGCGTCGACGTCGACGTGCAGGATGTCGAACTCGCCATCGTCCTGGGCGGCGACGGCACGATCCTGCGCACGGCCGAACTCGTCCGCGAAGGAAGCGCCCCGATCCTCGGCATCAACATGGGGCACGTCGGATTCCTGGCCGAGATCGAGCGCGACGACATGGACGACGCCGTGCGTCGCGTCATCGCCCGGGACTACCAGGTCGAAGAGCGCATGGCCCTGCAGGTGCGCGTGAAGGACGGCGCCGACAGGGTCGTCTACGAGACCTGGGCGCTCAACGAGGCGACCGTCGAGAAGGCCAGCCGCGAGCGGATGCTCGAGGTCGTCATCGAGGTGGACGGCCGGCCGCTCTCGACGTTCGGCTGCGACGGCGTCGTCGTCTCGACCCCGACGGGCTCCACGGCGTACAACTTCTCGGCCGGCGGTCCGGTGATCTGGCCGACGGTCGAGGCGATCTCGGTCGTGCCGCTCTCGGCGCACGCGCTCTTCGCCAAGCCGCTTGTGGTCGGTCCCGAGCACGCCGTGGCCATCGAGCTGCTGCAGCGCAACCTCGGGATGGGAGTCCTGTGGTGCGACGGGCGTCGCTCACTCGATCTGCCCCAGGGCGCGCGCGTGATCGTGCGACGCTCGGAGCGTCCCGTGCGCCTCGCGCGCCTGCATCCGTCCGCGTTCACCGATCGTCTCGTGCGCAAGTTCCGGCTTCCCGTCGAAGGATGGCGCGGGCCATCGGCGCTGACCGCGCAGACCTCCGTCATCCGCCAGGGGAAGTCCGCAGAGTGATCGAAGAGATGCGCCTGCGCGATCTCGGTGTGATCGCCGAGGCCACGCTGCCGATCGGCCCCGGCTTCACCGCGATCACCGGCGAGACCGGCGCCGGCAAGACGATGGTCGTCACGGGCCTCGGCCTGCTGATGGGGCAGCGCGCCGACTCGGGCGCGGTGCGCTCGGGCGCGGCGCAGGCCTCGGTGGACGGGGTGTGGCTCGTCCCCTCGGAGGGGGTCGTCGTCGACCGCGTTCGCGAGGCCGGAGGCGACCTCGAGCCCGTCGGCGCCGACCGCGCCGAGCTGGTTCTCGGCCGCACCATCTCGAGCGAGGGACGCAGCCGCGCGACGGTCGGAGGTCGCTCGGCCCCGGCCGGCGTGCTGGCGGACCTCGCCGACGAGCTCGTCGTCGTGCACGGCCAGTCCGATCAGCTGCGGCTGCGCTCGGCGACCGCGCAGCGCGACGCGCTGGATCGCTTCGGCGGGAGCGCCGTGCAGTCGGCGCTCACCGACGTATCGCGCCGCGTTCGAGCGCTTCCGCGCCATCGAAGGCGAGCTGCAGTCGCTCACGACCGATCGCGATGCGCGAGCGCGCGAGGCCGAAGAGCTGCGCGCGGCGATCGCCGAGATCGAGCAGGCGGCTCCCGTGGCCGATGAGGACGTCGACCTCGCCGCCCGCGCGGAGCGGCTCGCCAACGCGGAGGCCCTGCGGCTCGCCGCCGCGACCGCGCACGAAGCGCTGTCGGGCGAGGGGGACGAACCCGACGTCGTGATGCTCGTCGCCGAAGCGCGGCGCGCCCTCGAGCGCGAAGCATCCGATGATCCCGCCCTGCAGGAGCTCGCCGATCAGGCCGCCGACCTCGGCTACCGTGCCGCGGATCTCGCCGCGGCACTCGCCGGCTACCTCGCGGATCTCGATGAGACCGGCCCGCACGAGCTGGCGGCGGTCGAAGAGCGACGTGCCGTGCTGGGTGCGCTGGTGCGCGCCCACGGCACGCTCGATGCGGCGATCGCGCTGCTCGAGACGGGATCGGCGCGCCTCGCCGAACTCGATGACGACGGCGACCGCATCGAGCGTCTGACGGCGGAGCGGGATGCCGCGGCCTCGGCGCTCGACGAAGCGGCCGCACTCCTGACGGCAGCGCGGTCGGAGGCGGCGGCGCGGCTGGGGGAGTCGGTGACTGCCGAGATGCGCGCACTGGCCATGCCCGACGCGCGCGTCGAGGTGTCGGTCACTCCGGGCGCCGAGTCGGCCTCGGGACGCGACGATGTCGCGATCCTGCTCGCGCCGCACGTGGGCTCCGAAGCGCGCCCCGTATCGCGGAGTGCCTCGGGCGGCGAGCTCAGCCGGGTCATGCTGGCCATCGAGGTCGTCATCGCAGGGCGTGGACCCGGTTCCGACCTTCGTCTTCGACGAGGTCGACGCCGGCATCGGCGGCGCGGCCGCGATCGAGGTCGGGCGGCGGCTCGCGCGGCTGGCCGAGGCATCCCAGGTGATCGCGGTGACGCATCTCGCGCAGGTCGCGGCGTTCGCCGGCAACCATCTCACGGTCGTCAAGGCGAGCGATGGGTCGGTCACAGCATCCGATGTCCGCCGTCTCGAAGGAGCAGACCGCGAAGCCGAAATGGCACGTCTTCTGTCGGGAATGCCCGACTCGGATGCCGCGCTCACCCACGCGCGGGAGTTGCTCAGCCTTCGCACCGCCGCTCGCTGATAGGATAAAAGCCCGTGATGCAGACTTCAGACGCAGCGGATTCCACGACTACTTCAAACGACACCACCAAGCACATCTTCGTGACAGGCGGTGTCGTTTCCTCGTTGGGGAAGGGCCTGACGGCTGCGAGCCTCGGCAACCTGCTCACCGCCCGCGGGCTGCGCGTCGTCATGCAGAAGCTCGACCCCTATCTCAACGTCGACCCGGGCACGATGAACCCCTTCCAGCACGGTGAGGTCTTCGTCACGGACGACGGCGCCGAGACCGATCTCGACATCGGGCACTACGAGCGCTTCCTCGACATCGAGCTGAGCCAGGCGGCGAACGTCACGACGGGCCAGATCTACTCGCAGGTGATCGCGCGCGAGCGCCGCGGCGAGTACCTCGGCGACACGGTGCAGGTCATCCCGCACATCACCGACGAGATCAAGCGGCGCATGCGGCTGCAGGCCGATGAGACGCCGAAGCCCGACGTCATCATCACCGAGATCGGCGGCACGGTCGGCGACATCGAGTCGCAGCCGTTCATCGAGTCGGCGCGCCAGATCCGCCACGAGCTCGGCCGCAAGAACGTGTTCTTCGTCCACGTCTCGCTCGTGCCGTTCATGGGCGCCTCCGGCGAGCAGAAGACCAAGCCGACGCAGCACTCCGTCGCCGCTCTCCGCTCGATCGGCATCCAGCCCGATGCCCTCGTGCTGCGCAGCGACCGCCCCGTGACGGAATCGAACAAGCGCAAGATCGCGCTGATGTGCGACGTCGACGAGGACGCCGTGGTCAACGCGATCGACGTGCCGAGCATCTACGAGATCCCGACGATGCTCAACGAGCAGGGCCTCGACGCCTACATCGTCGAGCGCGCTCGGCCTTTCGGCCAAGGCCGAAGAGGTCGACTGGGCGCGCTGGCAGCGCGTGCTGCAGGCCGTGCACAACCCCAAGCACGAGGTCACGATCGGGCTCGTGGGCAAGTACATCGATCTGCCGGATGCCTACCTCTCGGTCACCGAGGCGCTCAAGGCCGGCGGGTTCGCGCAGGAGACGCACGTCAACATCCGCTGGATCCCCTCGGACGCGTGCGAGACGCCGGAGGGCGCGGCGAAGGCCCTGGCCCCGCTCGACGGGATCGTCATCCCCGGCGGATTCGGCATCCGCGGCATCGAGGGCAAGATCGGCGCGCTCAAGTTCGCACGGGAGCAGGGCATCCCGACCCTCGGCATCTGCCTCGGGCTGCAGTGCATCGTGATCGAGTACGCGCGGCACGTCGCCGGCATCGAGGATGCGTCGTCGAGCGAATTCGACCCCGACACCCGGCATCCCGTCATCGCCACGATGGAGGAGCAGGTCGACATCATCGAGAGCGGCGACCTCGGCGGCACCATGCGCCTGGGACTGTACCCCGCCGACCTCGCGGAGGGGTCGATCGCGGCCGAGGTGTACGGGTCGACCCGCGCGTCCGAGCGCCACCGTCACCGCTACGAGGTGAACAACCGCTACCGCGACCAGATCGCCGAAGCCGGTCTCGTGTTCTCGGGCATCAACCCCGATCTCAACCTGGTGGAGTACGTCGAGCTGCCGCGCGAGGTGCACCCGTACTACATCGCGACGCAGGCGCACCCCGAGCTGCGCTCGCGCCCGACGAACGCGAACCCGCTCTTCCGCGGTCTCGTGGGCGCCGCCGTCGAGCGTCACAGCGCGAGCGAGCTCTTCGAGGTCGAGGATGAGTGAGACGGTCAGGGTCCGCCGAGGAGCTTCGCGACGAACCCGTCGAGGTCGAGGTCACCGCGAGCGAGACGGTCTACGAGGGTCGCGTCTGGGACGTCCGCAACGACACCTTCCGCTACAACGGCGACGAGCTCGTGCGGCAGTACGTCGATCACCCCGGCGCCGCGGCGATCGTGGCGCTGGACGACGACGACCGCGTGCTGCTCATCCAGCAGTACCGGCATCCGATCCGTCACCGCGACTGGGAGATCCCGGCGGGCCTGCTCGACGTCGAGGGCGAGTCGCCGCTCGAGACCGCGCAAGCGCGAGCTGATCGAAGAGGCAGATCTCCACGCCGACGACTGGCAGCCACTGGTCGAGCATCTTCACGACGCCGGGCGGCAACGACGAGGTGGTCCATCTGTTTCTCGCGCGCGGCCTGAGGCCGGTCGGCGAGGCGCACGCGCGCGAGGCCGAAGAGGCCGACATCCGCATCGAATGGGTTCCGCTCGCGGATGCCGTGACCGGCGTCCTGGACGGGCGCCTGCGCAACGGCATCCTGTCGGTCGGCCTGCTCGCTGCGGCGGAGAAGCTGCGCCGGGGCTGACCGCGATGCGGCTCGAGCGGGCGGTCGACTCGTACCTGCGGCACGTGTCGATCGAGCGGGGCCTCTCCGACAACACCGTCGGCGCGTACCGGCGCGACCTCTCCGGCTACCTCGAGTGGCTGACGGCGCGGGGCATCGATGATTCGGATGCCGTCACGCCGGCCCTGGTGGCGGAGTTCATCGCCGATCGCGCGTCGGCCGAGCCGCAGCCGGCGGCATCCTCGATCGCAAGACTGCAGTCGTCGGTTCGCGGCCTGCACCGCTTCCTCGCCCGCGAGGGCATCGAGGGGGAGGACCCGTCTGCGCGGCTCCGGCCGCCGAAGCTGCCGCGGCGGCTGCCGAAGGCGCTCACGATCGATCAGGTCGAGAAGCTGCTGGATGCCTCGGGGCCTGCCCCCTCTGAAGCCACCGCCGGCGACGTGACCGGCATCCGGGACCGCGCTCTGCTCGAGCTGCTCTACGCGACGGGCGCCCGTGTGTCCGAAGCGGTGCAGCTCGACGTCGACGACGTCACGAACGGCGACGTGCTTCGTGTGCGGGGCAAAGGGTCGAAGGAGCGGATCGTGCCGATCGGCTCCTACGCGCGGGCGGCGATCGACACGTACCTCGTCCGCTCGCGACCCGAGCTGTCGCGGCGCGGAACCGCGACGCCCCGGCTCTTCCTCGGGGCGCGGGGAGCGCCGCTGTCGAGGCAGAGCGCGTGGCTCGTCATCCAGCACGCGGCCGAGCGCGCCCACCTCACGGCGCACGTGTCGCCGCACACCATGCGGCACTCCTTCGCGACCCACCTGCTGCAGGGCGGCGCCGACGTCCGGGTCGTGCAGGAGCTGCTCGGTCATGCGTCGGTCGCGACCACCCAGATCTACACGCACGTCTCGGTTGATGCGCTGCGCGACGTGTATGCGACCTCGCACCCGCGCGCTCGGTGACCGCCCGCCGGTATCCGGCTGAGAGCGGCGGGAGGTCGCCCGGTCTGGGCGGATCTCGACCCCGACGAGGGATTCGCGTACAGTCGTCAAGTCTCGCCGGGCGCGCGACGTCGCGAGGATAGAATCAAGCGGACAACCGTGACGGCAGGAGATTCGGTGGCGGCTACGAAGACGGGCGCGATGAAGACCTCGAAAGAGGGCGTCCCCATCGGCCCCACCGGGCGTCCCTATCAGGGGTTCCCGACCCCTCCGAAGCTTGATTCTCATGGGCCCGCCCGCATCATCTCGCTGTGCAACCAGAAGGGCGGCGTCGGCAAGACGACGTCCACCATCAACCTGGCGGCGGCGCTCGCCGGCTACGGGCGCAGGGTTCTCGCCGTGGACTTCGATCCGCAGGGCGCCCTCTCGGCGGGTCTGGGCATCGCGACCCACGACGTCACGACGATCTACGACCTGCTGATCGACGGCAAGCGCGACCCGCACGACGCCATCGTGCACACCGCGGTGCCGAACCTCGACGTCATCCCCGCGAACATCGACCTCTCGGCCGCAGAGGTGCAGCTGGTCAACGAGGTCGCGCGCGAGACGATCCTCGCGCGGGTCCTTCGCAAGCTGACACCCGACTACGACGTCATCTTCATCGACTGCCAGCCGTCGCTCGGCATCCTGACGGTCAATGCGCTCACCGCGAGCCACGGCGTCGTGATCCCGCTCGAGTGCGAGTTCTTCGCCCTGCGCGGCGTCGCGCTGCTCATCGAGACGATCGACAAGGTGCGCGATCGCCTGAACCCCAGCATCGAGCTCGACGGCCTGCTCGCGACGATGTACGACCCGCGCACGCTCCACTCCCGCGAGGTGCTCGAGCGAGTGGTCGACGCCTTCGGCGACGATGTGCTCGAGACCGTGATCGGCAGAACGGTCAAGTTCCCGGATGCCTCGGTCTCGGGCATGCCGATCACCGATTTCGCGCCCGAGCACGCCGCCGCCCAGGCCTACCTGCGGCTGGCGCGGGAGCTGGTCGCCCGTGGCGCCGTCGCCTGAGGACAGCTCCGATCCGCACGCGGTGCCCGAGCGCGAGCCGGCGCCTGACCGTGAGCCGGCGCCCGAGCGCTCCGAAGCCGAGCCCGACACCGAGCCTGAGCCTGAGCCCGAGCGCGGCTTCCGGGTGTCGCTCGGGGTGTTCGACGGGCCGTTCGATCTGCTCCTGACACTGATCTCGAAGCACGAGCTCGACATCACCGAGGTCTCGCTCTCGCGGGTCACGGACGAGTTCATCGCCTACCTGCGCGAGCTCGGACCCGATGAGGAGCTCGACCAGGCGTCGGAGTTCCTCGTCGTGGCAGCGACTCTGCTCGACATGAAGGTCGCCGGTCTCCTGCCGCAGGGCGAGCTCGTCGATGCCGAAGCGGTGGCGCTGCTCGAGGCGCGGGATCTGCTCTTCGCCAGGCTCCTGCAGTACCGGGCGTTCAAAGAGGTCTCGGCGTTCTTCGAGCGCGCCATGCGGCGCGAGGATCGCCGGCACACGCGCTCGGTCCGGCTGGATGCCAAGTACCGCAAGACCCAGCCCGAGCTGGTCTGGACCCTGAGCGTCGACGACTTCGCGGCCCTCGCGCTCCTGGCGATGACGCCGAAGGAACTCCCGCACGTCGGGCTCGATCACCTGCATGCGCCGCTCGTCAGCATCCGGGAGCAGGCAGCTGTCGTGGTGACCCTCCTGCGCAGCGCGGGCTCGCTGAACTTCCGCGAGCTGATCGCCGGTGTGTCCCAGCCCGGGGTGGTCGTCGCGCGCTTCCTCTCGGTGCTCGAGCTCTACCGCCATGCGGCACTGTCGTTCGAGCAGCTGGAGCCGCTCGGCGAACTCACCCTGCGCTGGACCGCCGACCGGTGGTCCGACGAGAACCTGGCGACCCTGGGGGCCGACTATGACCGATGAACAACGCGACCCCGCTTCGGGGGACTCGAGGGGCGAAGCGGCCGAATCGCCCGCTGCGGCGCAGGGCGCGGCATCCGTCGCTCGTCGCCTGGAGGCGATCCTGCTCGTGATCGAGGAGCCGCAGAGTCTCGTGAGCCTCGCCACCGCCGTGGGAGCACCGGTGCCGGCGGTCAGGCAGGCCGTGGAGTCGCTCGTCGAGGATTACGACGGGCTCGCGGGTGGGCCCCGACGCGGGTTCGAGCTGCGCGAGGTCGGCGGCGGATGGCGGCTCTACGTGCGCGAGGAGCACGACGACCTCGTCTCGGAATTCGTCAACGCGCAGGCGCCGTCGAAGCTGTCGCAGGCGGCGCTCGAGACGCTTGCCGTGATCGCGTACAAGCAGCCCGTGACGCGCGGCCAGGTCGCCTCGATCCGTGCGGTCAACGTCGATTCGGTGGTGCGCACGCTGCTCGCGCGCGGGCTCATCACGGAGGTCTTCAGCGACCCCGAGACCGGCGCCATTCACTACGGCACGACCGATGCCCTGCTCGTCAACCTCGGCATCAATTCGCTCGACGAGCTTCCTCACATCTCGCCGCTCCTCGATGACGGCGCGAACGGCTTCGACGAGGTGCTGCGATGACGTCCCGACTTCGCCCATCCCTGTCTTCAGAACTGCGCCCTGCGGGTGCCTCAGCGCGAGAAACGGCGACACGATGAACGACACGACCGATTCCGGGAACGACTCCGCTCGCTCGACGGAGGGCGTCCGCCTGCAGAAGGTCCTGGCCAACGCGGGTGTGGCCTCGCGCCGCGTCGCCGAGAACCTGATCGTCGAGGGGCGCGTCCGCGTCAACGGCGAGGTCGTCACAGAGCTCGGCAGTCGCATCGACCCCGAGAACGACCAGGTCGACGTCGACGGCACGGCGATCCAGCTCGACCAGTCCAAGCGGTACGTCATGCTCAACAAGCCGCGCGGCGTGGTGAGCTCGATGAAGGACGAGCGCGGACGCACCGACCTCCGCGACTTCACCAAGGACTGGGAGGAGCGCCTCTACAACGTCGGACGACTGGATGCCGAGACCAGCGGCCTGCTCGTCCTCACGAACGACGGCGAACTCGCCCACGTCCTCGCGCACCCGTCCTTCGGGGTCACCAAGGTGTACATCGCGAAGGTCGAGGGCAAGGTCACGCCCCAGACCATCCAGCGCCTCACGAAGGGCATCGAGCTGGAGGACGGACACATCGCCGCTGACAAGGCGCGACTGCTGGATGTCTCATCGGGCGGCGCGACGGGAGAGAACTCGCTCGTCGAGCTGACCCTGCACTCCGGCCGCAACCGCATCGTGCGGCGCATGATGGCCGAGGTCGGGCATCCCGTGACCGAACTGGTCCGCCGCCAGTTCGGGCCCCTGCACCTGGGAACCCTCCCAGCGGGCCGCGCGCGGGAGTTGACTAAGGTGGAACGCGGCGCGCTCCTCACTCTTGCGCGCCAGGCGGCGGGGGAGCCGCCTTCGGAGGAGCAGGAGCAACGGTGAGCGAAACCACGGGCGTTCGGTCTGCCCGGGTGCAGGGCACCGTGCGGATCGTCGGCGCCGGGCTGCTCGGATCGAGCATCGGGCACGCGCTCCGCGAGCACGGTGTCGACGTCGCACTCGACGACACGTCGCCCGCTCAGCTGCGGCTCGCGATCGACTACGGCGCCGGCCGCTCCGCGCGCGAGGACGATGACCCCGCGCTCGTCGTCGTCGCCGTGCCGCCCGATGTCACCGCGGATGTCATCGAGCGCGAGCTCACCCGCTTTCCGCGCGCCGTCGTGACGGATGTCGCGAGCGTCAAGCTCGAGCCGCTCCGGGCGCTGCGTGAACGGGGCGTCGACCTTGCCCGCTACATCGGATCGCATCCGCTCGCCGGGCGTGAGCGCGGCGGAGCCATCTCGGCGCGTGCTGACATCTTCACCGGACGGCCCTGGGTGGTGTGCCGGGACGAGGAGACGTCGACGTCCGACCTGGCGCTCGTCGAGGGCCTCGCGCTCGACCTCGGTGCGACGCCGATCGAGATGAGCCCGGAGGAGCACGACCGCGCGGTCGCGCTCGTGTCCCATGTGCCGCAGCTCGTCGCGAGCCTCCTCGCCGGACGCTTCGCCGACGCACCCGACGGGTCGCTGAGACTTGCCGGCCAAGGGGTGCGCGACACCACGCGGATCGCGGCATCCGCTCCCGAGCTGTGGGTGCAGATCCTCGGCGCGAATTCGGCTCCCGTGGTCGACGTGCTCGATGCGCTCGCTGCGGACCTCGCCTCGGTCGCGTCCGCCCTGCGCGATGTCGAGGTTCCCGGTGCGCGACGAGCCGTCGCCGACACGATCCGCCGCGGAAACGACGGGGTGGAACGGCTCCCCGGCAAGCATGGCCAGAACCGACGGTTCGAGAGCATCGTGGTGATGGTCGATGACACCCCGGGCCAGCTCGGCCGGCTGTTCGGCGAGCTCGGCGAACTCGGGGTGAACGTCGAGGACCTGCGTCTGGAGCATTCTCCCGGCGCTCAGTTCGGCCTGGCCGAGATCTCGATCGTGCCGAGCGTCGTGCGCGCCGCGACAGACGGGCTCGAAGCTCGAGGCTGGAGGATTGCGAGTGTCAATGACTGAGATCTTCCGCCCCGCGGCTGCCGCCCAGACGCCCGAGCCGATCGTGGTCGCGATCGACGGACCCGCCGGCAGCGGCAAGTCGAGCGTCGCGAAGCAGACCGCGCGAGAGCTGGGCTACGGCTACCTCGACACGGGCGCCGCCTACCGCGCTCTCGCGTGGCATGCCCTCGCGCACCACGCCGACACCTCGGACGCGTCGGCGCTGCTCGACGTCGCCGGGGACTTCGACTACTCGATCTCGCTCGACCCCGACGACTACTGGGTCCGGGTCGGGTCGACGGACGTCACGGCGGCGATCCGCGAGCCGCGGGTGACGGATGCCGTCAGCGGCGTCGCGCGCGTGGCGCCGATCCGCAAGTCCGTCAATGCACTCTTCCGCGCGCTGGTCGCGGCATCCGGTCGTCCGGGTGTCGTCGTCGAAGGCCGCGACATCACGACCGTCGTGGCGCCCGATGCGCCCGTGCGGATCCTCCTGACGGCGGCGCCCGAGGTCCGGGCCGCACGCCGCAGCGCCGAGCTCACGACGCACGATGCGGCATCCGTCGCGGAAGCACTGCATCGACGTGACGCCTCGGATTCCCAGGTCGTCGACTTCCTCACCGCCGCCCCCGGCGTGACGGTGGTCGATTCGACCGATCTCGACTTCAACCAGACCGTCGCCGCCGTCCTCGGTGTCGTGCGCGCGGTCCAGACAGGAGCCGCTCATGGCCGGTGACGAAGAGTACGAAGGCACCCCCGACAACCTCGCTGAGAAGCTCGCGAACCTCGACGAGGACCTCGTCGAACAGCGGGCCGAAGCGCTGCGCGTCTCGCTCGGCGACTACGAGCTGGAAGACGAGGATGCCGCGCTCCTCGCGGGCGTGCAGCTCGGCGAGGACGGCATCGAGTACCTGCCGGCACTGCCGGTGGTCGCGATCGTCGGGCGCCCGAACGTCGGCAAGTCCGCACTCGTGAACCGCATCCTCGGCCGCCGCGAGGCGGTCGTCGAGGACACTCCCGGCGTGACGCGCGACCGCGTCACGTACAAGGCGGAGTGGATGGACCGCCGCTTCACGATCGTCGACACCGGCGGGTGGGAGCCCGACGCGCGCGGCATCGACCGCTCGGTCGCCGCGCAGGCCGAGGTCGCGATCGACCTCTGCGACGTCGTGATCTTCGTCGTGGACGCGATGGTCGGCGCCACCTCGACCGACGAGCATGTCGTGAAGCTGCTGCGCAAGAGCGGCAAGCCGGTCTTCCTCGTCGCGAACAAGATCGACGACGCGCGCCACGAGCCCGAGGCCGCGGCCCTGTGGAACCTGGGTCTCGGCCAGCCGTACCCGGTCTCGGCCATCCACGGCCGCGGTGTCGCCGATCTGCTCGACGAGATCATGAAGGTCCTCCCCGAGATCTCGGCCGTGGCGAAGCAGGAGATCGGCGGACCTCGCCGTGTCGCGATCCTCGGGCGCCCGAACGTGGGCAAGTCCTCGCTGCTGAACAAGGCGGCCGGCGAAGAGCGCGTGGTGGTCAACGAGCTCGCGGGAACCACCCGCGACCCGGTCGACGAGGTCGTCGAGCTCAACGGCAGGCTGTGGCGCTTCGTCGACACGGCCGGCATCCGTCGTCGCGTGCACCTGCAGCAGGGCGCGGACTTCTACGCGTCGCTGCGCACATCGACCGCGCTCGAGAAGGCCGAGGTCGCCGTGGTCGTCCTCGATGTCAGCCAGTCGATCAGCGAACAGGACGTCCGCATCATCGACCTCGTGCTCGAGTCCGGCCGCGCGCTCGTGCTGGCGTTCAACAAGTGGGATCGCCTGAACGACGACGACATGGAGAACGCCGACCGTCGGCGCTACCTCGAGCGCGAGATCGAGCAGGACCTCGCGCACGTGTCGTGGGCTCCGCGCGTCAACATCTCGGCGCGCACCGGCCGCCACCTCGAGAAGCTCGTGCCGGCGCTCGACACGGCTCTCGACTCGTGGGACCAGCGCATCCCCACCGGCAAGTTCAACGCCTTCCTGGCCGAGCTCGTCGCGGAGCACCCGCACCCGGTGCGCGGCGGAAAGCAGCCGCGCATCCTGTTCGGCACGCAGGCCTCGACCCGCCCGCCGACCTTCGTGCTGTTCACGACCGGATTCCTCGACCCCGGGTACCGCCGGTTCATCCAGCGGCGCCTGCGCGAGCTGTACGGCTTCGAGGGCTCGCCGATCGTGGTCAACATGCGGGTGCGCGAGAAGAAGCAGCGCTGACGCCGAGCCACGGCGCTGACGTGCGGCGCCGCGGCTCTGCCTCAGGAGCGGTGTCACCGCATGCGTGATGCCGCGGGTCGCGGCTCTCCTCAGGAGCGGTGTCTCACCGCATGCGGGATGCCGCGGGTCGCACCATCGCGGTCTCGTCGGGCGCTTCGAACCCGAACTTCTCATAGAGCGTGTGCGCATCGCGGGTGAAGAGCACCCAGCGGAAGTCACGTCCGGGGCCCTCGTCGATCATGAGTGACAGCATCCGCTGCCCGATGCCGTTGCCTGCGAACTCGGGCAGGACGAACACGTCGGCGAGGTACGCGAAGCCGACGCCGTCCGAGACGGCGCGGGCGAACCCGATCTGCTCACCCGTCGCCCTGCTGTACGCGCCGACCACCCGCCAGGCCGATTCGAACTGCGCCTCGAGGTCGTCGCGCGTGCGCCAGGTGCCCCAGTAGGCCTCGGCGGCAAGCCACGACCAGACGGCGTCGCGCTGGATGCGGTCGGGATCGGTGTCGAGTTCGTAGTCCACACGACAAGTGTGGCGAGCGGGCGGGATGCGGGGGCCAGGCCGCACGGGACGCGCTGGCCTGCGGGGTGCTCGCTGATTTCGCTCGATCACGACCGGCGGGGTCGTTCTCGTGCCTGTATGCAAGGCTGGTCGGATGACGATCCAGCCAGTCGAGCCCGGCGAAGCGAGGCGGCCGTCGGGTCCCCGCGATCCGGGCGACGCGTGGGTTGTCGCGCCTGACGGCACCAAGTACTGGGGCCGCTTCGGTGCGGCCGGGCTGCTGGCGCTCGATCCCGATCTCGGGGTGCTGCTGCAGCACCGCGTCTCGTGGAGCCACTTCGGCGACACGTGGGCGCTTCCCGGTGGTGCGCGGCACGAGGGGGAGTCGGCGACGGACGGCGCGCTGCGCGAGTCGGCGGAGGAGGCGGGGGTTCCGCGGTGCAGCGATCCGCCCGCGGCTGCTCAGCGTCTTCGACCTCGGCTACTGGAGCTATACGACGCTCGTGGGCGACGTCGTGACTGCCTTCGAGCCGCAGATCACCGACCCCGAGAGCCGCGAGCTCGCCTGGGTGCCGCCGAGCGAGGTCACGCGGGTGCCGCTGCACCCCGGCTTCGCGTCGTCCTGGGCCGCTCTCGAACCTCTGCTCGGCATCCGTCCTGCCGTCGTGGTGGATGTCGCCAATGTCGTGGGCTCGGTGCCGGACGGCTGGTGGCGCGACCGCGCCGGCGCGGCCGAGCGGCTGCTGGCGCGGGTGGCGGAGCTGGCGGCTGTCGGCGTCGCGGCTGAGGTGCTCGCGCTGCCGGAGCACACGTGGTTTCCGGAGTGGGCCGCGGTCGTCGAGGGTCAGGCACGCGCGGTCGAAGCGCCCGCCGGGGTCGACGTGATCTCGGCCGAGGCATCCGGTGACGACGCGATCGTCGCCACGACCGAGCGCCTCGTCGCTGCCGGTCGGTCGGTGACGGTGGTGACAAGCGACCGGGAGCTCTCGGGACGGGTGACGGATGCCGGTGCCGCCGTGCACGGCACGCGCTGGCTGCTCGACCTGCTGCCCTGACGCCTGTTCGGTCGGTGTCTGTCGTCGGCGCCGGCAGCTCTGGCTCAGTCGCGGGCGCGCAGGCGGTCGATATCGCGCCGTTCGCGCTTGGTGGGGCGCCCGGTGCCCCGGTCGCGCACCGGGACGAATGCTGTGAGCTCGCGCGGCGGCGGGGGAGGAGTGCGTTCGTCGACCGCTTCGGCCGCCATGGCGGCACCGACGCGCTTGGAGATGGGCTGCTTGACCACGAGGATGCGGTCGAATCCGCTGATGCGCACCCGCAGTTCGTCGCCGGGGCGCACCGGCTGCGCGGCCTTCGCCCGCTCGCCGTTCACCCGGACGTGCCCGGCTCGGCACGCCGAGGTCGCTGCCGATCGGGTCTTGTAGACGCGGACGGCCCAGAGCCACGCGTCGACGCGAGCCGACGCCGGGCCTGCCCGGCCCGTCGCTCCGTGCGGGGCGTCAGCGCTCGGTGGAGGGGGCGTGGGGGCCGTCATGCGGGCGCGACCTCGCCCTGCGCAGCGCTGGCGAGGCTGCGCGCGGAGATGACGACGCCGGCGGCGATGAGGCCCTGGCCGAGGCAGTAGGTGATCATCACGAGGGGGCTCGTCCAGCCGGGCATCGCGTCAGGCATGAAGAGACGGAACGCGAGGATCGTGTCGGAGGCGAGGAAGAATGCGCCGCCCCACACGATCAGCGGATGGCAGCGGGATGCCGCGGCCGCCGTGCCCCCGAGGACGAGGCCGTAGAGCGCCACAGGGATCAGCAGCGCACCGAGGTTCGGCCAGAGCACGAGCAGGAGGGCGACCCACCACACGCCGTAGACAGCCGACCACAGCGGGAGCGGGCGCACGGCGAGCCGGCGCCAGAACAGCCAGATGTAGCAGAGATGAGCCAGCCCGAAGCAGAGCAGCATCATGGGCAGCTCGGGTGCGAAGGGGAAGAACGTTCCGGCTCCGTCGCCGAGATATGACAGCGCGAGCGCGACGATGAGGAGGGTGTACGACGTGCCCCAGCCGGATCCGCGCGCAGCCCACAGCGCGGCGATGATGAGCGCGGGCATGAGCAGCAGCTTCGTCGGCGACGCGAGCGGGGATCCGAGTGCGAGGGCGACGATGTGGACGAGGGCGATCGCGCCGTAGGCGGCGAAGCCCCACCACCATGAGCGGGCGAGGGAGGACACGGCCTCCATCGTAGGTGCGTCGACCTCAGGCGACGTCGAGGGCGACGACCGGTCGATCGGGCTTCGGGCGTGCCACTTCTCGGAAGCCGGCATCCCGGAAAGTGGAGATGACACCGTGGAACAGGTCGTTCGAGGGCTTCTTCTCACCGACGTTCGGGTCGACGGGGTATGCCTCGATCACCCGTGCACCGCCGTCGCGCGCGAAGGCCACCGCGGCGCTGAGGAGCTGGGCGCTCAGGCCTGCGCCTCGAAACTCGCGCCGGATGACGAAGCAGCTGACCGCCCACACCGATTCGTCGTCGAGCGGCTCCTGTGTCGCGCCGGTGATCAGGCGGGTCCGTCCGAGGCGCACCTGCCGTGTGCGCGGGCCGACCCGTACCCACCCTGCCGCGACGCCGTCGACATATGCGACGAGTCCCGGCGGCGGACCGGCGGCGATCTCCCGGTTCAGCAGATCGCGGCGCTCGTCGTGCGATGTCTTCGAGAACTCGGAGCTTGTCAGCGTCCACCACTGGCATTGGCATCCGCGCCCGTCGCCGCCGTTGTCGAAGGTGTGCTCGACATCGTCGAAGCGTTCGGAGGTCGCGGGCTCGATCGTGATCGTCGGCATGCGGGGACCCTACGCGGGGGCTCGGACACGGGCAAGAGCCTGCCGCCTCGGTTCGCGCGTGATCGGCCGAACCGGTAGGATAGGGGAGTTGTCCGCGCGAGAGCGAGGGCATCGGGATGTGGCGCAGCTTGGTAGCGCACTTGACTGGGGGTCAAGGGGTCGCAGGTTCAAATCCTGTCATCCCGACAGAAATGCGAAGGGGTCGGCCGACAGGCCGGCCCCTTCGCCATTCCCGCACGACGCCCCTCGCAGGGAACCGGCTTCCGTCCTGTCGGGATGTGCGGAGCGCCCGGACAGGGCTAGGCGACGCCGGACGGAGGCCTCATCGGCCCTCCAACCGCGGTCGATGAGAACGATCGTGGAAAACGCTCCGAAACTTTTTGCCTTGTCGGATGGTGCCGCCTAGCGTTTGTTGTACGCAAAAACATATGCGCTGCTCACGCACCGCGTATGACCGACGACGATGTCAGGAGTTTCACCCATGCGCCGATCTTTCCGATCGCTTCTGGTGGCCACCGCCACCGCTGCCCTGGTACTTCCTCTCTTGGGAGCGACCGCGGCGAACGCCGAGCCCCCCGGGTACAGCCACGCCGACAAGAGCACCCTGCGCAACCAGGCGCCGCGAGATCTCGCGATCGGCAGTGCCGTCTGGGGCCGTAGGGACCTCGTCGACTACGACCGCAAGGCGCCGACGGAGTACCAGCAGGTCCTCAGCGCCCAGTTCTCGTCGCTGACGCCCGAGAACGACATGAAATGGGATGCCGTCCACCCGGCGCCCGGCGTGTACGACTTCGCGTCGGCCGACGCCCTGGTCGCCTTCGCCAAGGCGAACCACCAGCAGGTGCGGGGCCACACGCTGCTGTGGCACAGCCAGAACCCGGCGTGGGTCACTACGGCGAGCCAGACATGGACGTGCGACCAGGCACGTGCTGTGCTCGAGGACCACATCCGCACGGTCGTGGGCCACTTCAAGGGCGAGATCTACCAGTGGGATGTCGCGAATGAGATCTTCCAGGACACGTGGGACAACGGCGGAGTCCAGCTGCGCACCGGCGCAAACCCGTTCCTGAAGGCCTGCGCAGCCGATCCGATCGCGCTCCTCGAGGACGCGTTCCGCTGGGCGCACGAAGCCGACCCCCAGGCCGTGCTGTTCCTCAACGACTACAACGCGGAGGGCATCAACGAGAAGACCGACGCCTACTACGCGCTCGCACAGCGCATGCTCGCCGACGGCGCGCCGCTCGGCGGCTTCGGCGCACAGGGCCACCTCAGCCTGCTGTACGGATTCGACACCTCTATGCAGGCGAACTTCGAGCGCTTCGCCGCCCTCGGGCTTCAGGTGGCGGTGACCGAGGCGGATGTCCGCATCCCGGTGCAGCCCGGTGAGACCGGCCCGACACCCGAGCAGGTCGCGGTCCAGGCCGAGCGCTACGACGCCATGCTGACGGCATGCCTCAATGTGACCGCCTGCACGTCCTTCACGGTGTGGGGCTTCCCGGACGCGAACTCCTGGGTTCCCGACGTGTTCCCCGGCGAGGGCTGGGCGACGATCCTCGAGGACGACTTCTCGCCGAAGCCCGCTTTCACCGCGATGCTCCAGTCGCTGCGCGAGGCGACTCCGGGCACCTCGCCCCGGCACCGCTGAATGAGTGCGACGGCGGCCGGCCGCGAGGCGGGCCGCCGTCGCTCCCCAGCGAACGCCGGCGAGCGGATCGTGGAATGATCCTCGAATGACGGATGATCTGCGAGCCAGGCTGCGAGCAATCCCGAGCCTCACGGGCTCGGCGCCGGCGCTCGACATCGCAGCGCTGCGCCCGGATCCTGTTTCACAGTTCGTGGACTGGCTGGATGACGCTGCCTCGGCGAACGTGCTCGAACCGCACGCGATGACGCTTTCGACCGTCGACGCCGACGGGATTCCCGACGCGAGGACGTTGATCCTCAAGGACGCCGACGCCCGCGGGTGGGCTTTCGCCGGCAAGCGGTCGAGCAGGAGCGGTGCGCAGCTGACCTCGAACCCGGTCGCGGCGCTGACGTTCTGGTGGCAGCCGATCGTGCGCGGCGTGCGAGTGCGGGGCCATGTCACTCCCGCGACCCGGGCAGAGAGCGAGGCGGATCTCCTCGCCCGGGCCGCTGCCGCACGGGCGGATGTCGCTCCGGGCGACTGGACCGTGTGGCGATTGCAGCCCACTCGGGTCGAGTTCTGGCAGGGCTCAGTCGATCGGAGGCACACCCGAATCGTCTACCGGCCCAGCGACGGGGGCTGGTCGGTGGAGGTCTCACGCTTGGGCTCAGATTCTCCGGCTCAGGCAACGTCGAGCGATGACCTCGGTCTCTGATCCGGTGGCAGGTTGGCGCACGGCCGGGCGGTGGTTGCTCATCGTGCTGCTGGCTGCCGCGGGAGTGTCGCATCTCACCTGGGGGCGGCGTGGCTACCGCATCGTCGTGCCGGATTGGTCGACTCGCCTCACGGGTCTCGACAAAGACGCGATCGTGGTGGGCTCGGGTGTGGTCGAGCTCATGCTGGCGGGTGCGGTCGCGACGATGCCCCGGGAGCGGAGCGTGGGCTGGCTCGTGGCCGCGTTCTTCGTCGCCGTCTTCCCGGGAAACGTCCACCAGTGGCGGACCGGTCGTCCGGCGCCGATGCTCCGCACGGACCGTGCGCGCTTCGTGCGACTGCTCCTGCAGCCGGTGCTCGTCGTCTGGGCTCTGTGGGCGACGCGCTAGTCAGCCGCCCGGATGGGTCGACCAGCCCGCCCCGGCGCACAGCTAGAGGAAGCTGACCTCGGTGAGCCGCTCCGACACCTCCCAGAGCTCGTCGGCAAGCTCCTGATCGGTGGCCGGGCTCGCGTAGGGGACGCCGAGCGCGTGAAGGCTCTTGCCCGACCCGGCCGGCCCCCAGAACAGCTCCGGCGTGACGCGCGAGCTCAGTGCGGCCGCAAGGACGCCGATGTTCGCAGCATCCGGCTCCCTGCCGATCGTCCGTGCCAGGACGCTCGTCACCGCCCGCGTCGTGCGCGAGGGGTAGGTGGTGTGGAGTGGCGTGCGGGCCATGCCGGGGTGGGCGCCGAAGCTCCGCACTCGGCTGCCCGTTGCGCGAAGCCGTCGGTCGAGGTCGGTGGCGAAGAGGGCATTCGCGAGCTTGGATCGGATGTAGGCGCGTCCCGGTGAGTAGCCCGACGGATCGGTCAAGTTGCCCAGCTCCAGCTTCCCTCTCGTGTAGAGCGCCGACGAGACGGTGATGACACGAGCATCCGCTGCCGCCGACAGCGCAGGAAGCAGTCGCCCGGTGAGAGCGAAGTGTCCCAGGTGGTTCGTCGCGAACTGGCTCTCCGTGCCGTTCCGGTCAGCGGCGAAGGGACCGCTGCTGACCGCCGCATTCAAGACCAGCGTGTCGACGGGCTCCCTTCCGGCGACCTCGGCGAATCGATGAACGGAGTCCGGGTCGATGAGGTCGAGCGGGACCACTTGGATGCGGTCCTCGGGAAGGCGGTGCTCAGCGAGCAGGGTCTGCCTCACCCGCTCGGCCTTCTCGGTGCCTCGAGTGCCGACGATCACCTTCGCACCCTGAAGTGCGAGGGCGCGGGTCGTGACCGTCCCGATGCCGCCCGCGCCTCCGGTGACGATGGCTCTCTGGCCCGCCAGGTCACGGGTGTCGGATAGGGGATCGGTCAGCCGCATGCGCATGTCGTTCGTCATGTCGGCAGAGTAGAGTCTGACATCAGTGTCAAGGTCAAGAGGGGGAGCGATGAGAATCGGTGAACTCAGCGAGCGCACCGGCGCCAGCGCCCGGTCACTGCGCTACTACGAGCAGCAAGGACTGCTGACGTCGGATCGCGAGGGGAACGGCTACCGCGAGTACGCGCCGAACGCGGTGGCAACGGTGCAGACCATCCGTTCACTTCTCGAGATCGGAATGCCGACCGCCGTCGTGAAGGACGTGCTTCCCTGCACGGTCGGCGCCAAAGACGAATCAGCCTGCCCGCAGCTGCTCGCTCAGATCGCCGCGCTCCGTGAGGACGTGCGTTCGAGATCGGCCCGGTTGGACGCCGTCGATAAGTCGCTCTCCGCGTACCTCGCTGCGAACGCGTCCTGAGAACGGCCGTCGCCCCGCGTCCGCTGGGGAAACCTGCGACCCGCTGACTCCGCCCGAGTACAGTGGGGCTCGATGTCGTTCACCCGCCGCACGTTTCTGATCGGCGCCGGGACTGGGGTGTCAGTCCTGGTCCTCGCGGCCTGTACCGGCCCGGATCCGACACCCACGCCCACCCCGGCATCCCCCTCGCCTGAGCCCTCGAGTGCCGTCCCCGAGCCTGCGAAGCTCTGGCGAAGCAACTGGGCGGGAGACCCCTTCGCGCGCGGCTCGGTCAGCTACGTTCCCGTCGGTTCCGATCCGGACGACCAGGCCGCGCTGCGACTGCCGATCAGCGATCGGGTGTTCTTCGCGGGCGAGGCCGCCTCGGATGCTCCCGGCACCGTCAGCGGAGCCATCCGCTCGGGTGCCGCGGCGGCTCGACAGGTCATCGACGTGTCGGATGCGGGGGAGCTCGTCGCTGTGGTCGGAGCAGGTGCAGCCGGAGCTGAGGCGGCGCGGCTGCTCAAGATCTTCGGAGCCGACGTGCTCGTGGTGGAGGCTCGCGATCGCATCGGCGGCCGCATCGACAGCCGCCCCGAGGGTGATGGCGCATTCGTCGAACTGGGCGCGTGGAAGCTCGCCGCCGACGATGAGGCGGCCCTGCTCGCCGACGTCGAGACCATACCCGTGGACGGCACCCTCACCGCGCCTACGCCGGATGGATTCGCCAGCGGAGGCGTCGCCGACCTCGGCACTGTTCAGCAGACCGTCAGCGCCGGGCTCGCCGTGTGGGCGAGCGAGCAGACGACGACGGATGTCGGGATGGCGACGAGCGTCCCCGATTCCGGCGCGTCCGCTGAGGGCGGAGTCGTCGGCGACCTCCCGCCGGACGTGATGGAGGCGCTCTATCTCGAAGCGGCCCGGCTGGCAGCCGGTGCCGAGCCGGCTGATATCTCCACGTGGTTTCCGCCGGCCGGCATCGGCGCAGCCTCGGTGCTCCCCGTGAGCGCGCTGTCCGGTGTCGTGGCGTCGAGACTAGGCGATGTCACGCTGGCGCTGGGGACGCCGGTGGTCGGCATCGCGTACGACGACGACCGAGCCAGTCTCCGGCTCGGCACGGGGGAGTCCCGCCGGGTGGATCGCGTGATCGTCACGGTGCCTCTGGGCGTGCTGAAGTCCGGGTCGATCGAGTTCGACCCGCCGCTGCCGCTGTCGATGCGCAGCGCGATCAACTCCGTCGGTTTCGGTCAGCTCGAGCTCGTCCGCCTGGCCTTCGACGAGCCGTTCTGGACGACGGATGCTGTCGTCTGGAGCCTTGTCGGAACGGACGCCCCGATCACGACGTGGATCAACCTTCAGCCGCTCACCGGCGAGACGGCGCTCCTGGGAGTCGTCGCGGGAGAGTCCGCGAGCGCTTTGACCGATCTCGACGACCAGGAGCTGATCAACGTGGTTCGCGAGACGCTGGCTCCGTTCGCCGCCTGATCGATCTGGTCGAGCTGACCGTGCTGGTCGTGCTGGCCGCCGAAAAGCCGTCCCGCGAGGGCGCGGCGAGGAACAGAGATCCCACGATCGTGAACACGGCGAGCATGAACAGAGACAGTCCGGCGAACTCGAGCGGACTGTCGATCTGGGCGGGGTCGAGGAAGTAGTACGGATACCACCCCACGATCGCTCCGCGAATCATCGTCAGGACACCCCACACCACGGGGTAGCCGACGATGACGAACAGGATGCGGCGCGACACCCGGTGACGCCGCGGAGAGAGCAGCCAGTCCGCCGCAGCGAAGACCGGGAGGATGAAATGCAGAGCGATGTCCGACCACGGCAGATCGATTCGGATGCCGCGGGCACCGCTCTGCTGCACGATCAGCGCGAACAGGATCCCCGCAGTGGCGACGAAGGTCAGCACCGCGACGCGAGCGACATCCAGCCGCGGATGATCGAGACCTGATCGAAGGGCGATCACACCTCCGGCGATGGCGACCACCACGTACGCGATATTGCTCTGAATGGTGAGGTAGCCGACGAAGTCCACGGGCCCGACCCACGGGCTGGCCCGCACGTAGCGGGCGATCATGCAGACCACCACCGCGGCAGCGCACCCGATGCGGCCTGTACCGAAGGCAAGCCGCCGCGCGCGGTCACCCGTCATACCCTGATGAGCCCGCGGTGCCGGCATCCGATGCAGGTCCCACCCCTCCAAGGGTAGGGCCCGGGGGGAATCTCGCGTCGGGATGCCGGCACGCACGAAGAGTCAGAAACTCAGCTTGTGTGGTCAGACCACAAGGTGCATAATGGAGAGAGCAAGGGACGGACAGACCAGTTCCGAACCCGAGAGCAAGGACGCGGACATCGCGTCCGCGCCCGGGAGGAGATCACAATGTCCACGCCGATCGATGCACTCGTCGCCAGGGCGCAGGAAGCGCTCGCCGAGTACGGTCGTTCACCCAGGAGGAGATCGACCACATCGTCCGCAAGGCGTCGGTCGCCGCCCTCAGCAAGCACGGCGATCTCGCCGTCATGGCCGTCGAAGAGACGGGCCGCGGCCTGTTCGAAGACAAGGCCGTCAAGAACATGTTCGCGTGCGAGCACGTGACCCACTCGATCATCAACCAGAAGACGGTCGGCGTCATCTCGTACGACGAGATCACCGGCATCACCGAGATCGCCGACCCGGTCGGTGTCATCTGCGCACTGACCCCGGTCACCAACCCGACCTCGACGGCGATCTTCAAGTCGCTGCTCGCGCTGAAGACCCGCAACCCGATCATCTTCGGCTTCCACCCGTCGGCCCAGAAGTGCTCGGTCGAGGCCGCCCGCATCGTCCGTGACGCGGCCGTCGCCGCCGGCGCGCCTGCGAACTGCATCCAGTGGATCGAGGAGCCGTCGATGGAGGCATCCGGCGAACTCATGAACCACCCCGGCGTCGCGCTCATCCTCGCGACCGGCGGCAACGCCATGGTCCGTGCCGCGTACTCCTGCGGCAAGCCCGCCCTCGGCGTCGGCGCCGGCAACGTCCCCGCCTTCATCGAGCGCACCGCCAAGGTCGGTCGCGCCGTCAACGACATCGTCCTGTCGAAGTCCTTCGACATGGGCATGGTGTGCGCCTCGCGAGCAGGCCGTCATCCTCGACGACGCCGATCGCCGAAGAGGCGCTCGCCGAGTTCGAGCGTCTGCACGCCTACCGCGTGACACCCGCCGAGAAGCGGATGCTGGAGGAGTTCATCTTCGGAGTCACGCGCCGAGGGCGCCAACTGCGCGCGCGCCAAGCTCAACGCGAAGGTCGTCGGCCAGTCGCCGGTGTGGATCGCCGAGCAGGCCGGCTTCACGGTGCCCGAGGACACCTCGATCCTGCTCGCCGACGTCGACAGCGTCGGCCCGCAGGAGCCCCTCACGCGCGAGAAGCTCGCCCCGGTGCTCGCCGTGCTGCGCGCCGCGACGCCCGCCGAGGGCATCGACCTCGCCGCGCCAGATGGTCGAGTTCGACGGTCTCGGCCACTCGGGTGCGATCCACTCGAACGACGCCGGAGGTCATCGCGAAGCTTCGCCGCGCGGTCGTGCAGCGCGGTGCGCATCATCGAGAACTCCCCGTCGGCGCTCGGCGGCATCGGCGACATCTACAACGCCTTCCTGCCGTCGCTCACCCTCGGCTGCGGCTCGTACGGTCACAACTCGGTCTCCAACAACGTCTCGGCGGTGAATCTCCTGAACGTCAAGCGCGTCGGTCGTCGCAACAACAACCTGCAGTGGTTCAAGATCCCGGCGAAGACCTACTTCGAGCCGAACGCCGTCCGCTACCTGGCCGACATGCAGGGGGTCGAGCGCGTCACGATCGTGACCGACGAGACCATGACCAAGCTCGGCTACGTCGACAAGATCGATCGACGTGCTGCACCGTCGCGCGAACCGCGTGCAGCTGCAGGTCATCGACACGGTCCGGCCCGAGCCGACGGTCTCGAGGTCAAGGCCGGAGCCGAGCTGATGCGCGCAGTTCAAGCCCGACACGATCATCGCGCTCGGCGGCGGCTCGCCGATGGATGCCGCGAAGGTCATGTGGCTGCTCTACGAGAACCCCGAGGTGCGAGTTCTCCGACATGCGCGAGAAGTTCTTCGACGTGCGCAAGCGCGCGTTCACGTTCCCGGAGCTCGGCAAGCTGGCCAAGCTCGTCTGCATCCCGACCACGTCGGGCACGGGCTCGGAGATGACGCCGTTCGCGGTGATCACCGACGACGAGACGGGCATGAAGTACCCGCTCGCCGACTACGCGCTGACCCCGTCGGTCGCGATCATCGACCCCGTGCTGACGACGAGTCCTTCCGGGCTTCCTCGTCGCCGACGCCGGGTTCGACGCGCTGACCCACGCCACCGAGGCGTACGTGTCGGTCTACGCGAACGACTACACCGACGGTCTGTGCCTGCACGCCATCAAGCTCATCTTCGAGAACATCGAGCGCAGCGCGAAGGCGCAGCCGAACTCGACGGATGCCGCAGACATCAAGGCCCGCGAGAAGATGCACAACGCGGCATCCATCTCGGGCATGGCGTTCGGCAACGCGTTCCTCGGAATCGTGCACGCGATGGCTCACGTGACCGGGTGCGAAGTTCCACCTCGTCCACGGGCGCACGAACGCGTCTACCTGCCGCACGTGATCCGCTACAACGGCAAGGTCCCGACCAAGCTCACGAGCTGGCCGAAGTACGAGCGCTACGTCGCCCCGGAGCGCTTCCAGGAGATCGCCCGTCACCTGGGCCTGCCGGCATCGACCCCGGAGGAGGGCGTCGAGAGCTACGCGCAGGCCGTCGAGGAACTGCGCGACAAGGTCGGCATCGAGCGGTCGTTCCAGGCGCAGGGCGTCGACGAGGCGCAGTTCATCTCGACGTCTCCACGAGCTCGCGATGGCCGCCTACGGCGACCAGTGCGCACCCGCCAACCCGCGGATGCCGATGATCGCCGACATGAAGACCCTCATGGAGGCGGCGTACTACGGCACCTCGTTCGAGGAGGTCCGGGCACACCGCGGCGCAGCCGCGAAGGCCGCCGACTCGGCGACCGCCCCGCGTGCTCAGGCGAAGACAGCCCCGGCGCCTGCCCCCGCGGTGGCTCCGAAGGCGGTCACCAAGACCGCGAAGGCACCGGCCAAGCGCAGCGTCAAGGCACCGAAGGTCGCCTGACACACCGCGCCCTGCCCCGTCCCCGCCTCGCTGGGGACGGGGCATTGCCGTGTCGGGAGGGGCGCGGACTTCTCGGCGGAGATCGACGGCCTAGCGTTCACCGGTGCCCTCAGATCCCGGATGCCGCAACCTGGCGCGGCCCGCGGAGAGATCGGTGGTTCAGTTGACCATCGCGCTGACCGCGCCGACCGTGAAGGGCACGAGCCAGATCGCCCAGACGGCCAGGCTGAACCGATGGAAGGACTGCAGCTCGTCCGGGCGGTTGCGGACCCGGACGGCGACGGCCCACGCGAGGTGCACCGCCATGAGGAAGATCGCGAGGATGCCCGTCCACGCCATGACGATGTCGAGGAATGAAGCAGGAACTCCTTGCGCGCGGCGCTGCCCGGCGATGTTGCTCATCATGAGCGTGCCCGCCGCGTCGGCCGTCAGGCCGAGGGCGAAGAAGGCGATGTGCCACCACTTCAGGGTCTTCTGACGGTGCTCGGCCCACACGCCGATCGAGTAGAAGACGAGCGCGAGGGTGATGGTGACGACGGCGGGGAGCAGCATCCTGTCAGTCTAGAGAAGCAGCTTCAGCCCTGCGAAAGGTCGACACCGCGCTCGCCATGTCAGCTCGGCAGGTTCGCCTTGACGTAGCCGACGATCGCGTTGGCGTGCCCGTGCCCCATGCCGTATTCGGTTTTGAGCTGGTTCACGACTTCCATGTGCGTGTGATCGTCGAGGCGGTCGGCGACGAGATCCAGCCAGTCCTGGATCGGGCGGCCGTAGTTCTTCTCGATGCTCGGGAAGTACGAGGCCGGGCCTTTGACCTTCTCGTCCGAGGGAGGCGGGGGAGTCACACGATGTTCCGACATGGTGGCGATGCTAGCGAGGCGTGCGCACACGCCGATAGTGGAGCGGACTCCCGGCACCCCTGCTTGCGGCATACCCCTGCTCGGCCGACGATGGACGGGTGGGGCAATCTCGACGGATCGCGTGGATCGCGGGGGCCGCCGTCGTCGCGCTCGTGATCGGGCTCGGCGTGTGGTGGTTCGCTCGCGCGCCCGAGCCGACAGCATCCGCTCCGTCTCCCTCCCCGACCCGGACGATGACCCCGACCCCCAGCCCCACGCCCACGCCGACCCCCACACCCACACCCACCCCGACCGGATTTCCCGCCAACACCACCGCGTACGGCCTCGACCCCCTGCCGACGTCGGAGGTCTTCTCGGTCAATCCCGCTGTGCCGGTCGACGATCAGCCGTATGCCGCCTTCACCGGCGAAGCGGCGACGCCGCGCGACTGGGCGGCACCCGTCTTCGCCGACCCGCTGGGTCAGCCGGTATCGAAGATCCTCCGCGAGTACGTCTACGGCGGGACGACCGTGCCCGTCGTCGAGCGGCAGGAGAACTGGGTCAAGGTGCTGCTGGCGGGGCGTCAGGCGGTGCCGTCGCAGGGCAATCCCGCGCAGGTGACGGGCTGGGTACGTGCTCAGGATGTCGAGCTCACGCCGCTGGACTCCGTCGTCGACGTGAGCATCTCGGGCCACTTCATCGACATCTGGCACGGCGGCACGTCCGAACGCGTCTCGACCGACTTCGCCTGGGGGACGAGCTCCACGCCGACCCCAGTGGGCCGCGCCTTCGTCATGCTCGTGCGCCCCGATCCCTCGCTCTGGTACACGCGCGGGCATCCGATCGTCTACCTGTCGGTCCAATCCCCGACGCTGGACGGCTTCGGCGGATCCACCGTCGCCGTGACCGCTTTCCACTATCACGACGCCCATTCAGGGCAGATCTCCAACGGATGCCTGCGCCTCGACGCCGCCGCGATCGATCGGCTCGCGCAGCTTCCCGTCGGCACCCCTGTCTTCATCCGCGCCTGATCCGGTCGCTCATGTCGCCCGCAGGGGCCAGGATGGAACGCACCCCCCGCATTCTCGAAGGAGTCCTCATGCAGCAGCGCCCACTCGGCCGCACCGGTCGACAGGTCTCGGCGATCGGCCTCGGAACCTGGCAGCTCGGCGCCGACTGGGGCGATGTCAGCGAGAGTGACGCGCGGGCGGTGCTCGCGGCATCCGCTGATCGTGGTGTCACCCTTTTCGACACCGCCGATGTGTACGGCGACGGGCGCAGCGAGACCATCATCGGCGGGTTCCTGGCCGAGCGCTCCGGGCACGACATCGTCGTCGCGACGAAGATGGGCCGCCGCCTTCCGCAGGAGCACGCCAACTACTCGCCCGAGAACTTCCGCGCGTGGACCGATCGGTCCCGCGCCAACCTGGGCGTCGACACGCTCGATCTGGTGCAGCTGCACTGCCCGCCGACCTCGGTCATCGAGTCGGATGCGACCTACGACGCGCTCGACGCCTTGGTCGCCGACGGGACGATCAGCGCGTACGGCGTGTCGGTCGAGACGACCGCCCAGGCGCTCGCCGCCATCTCGCGGCCGAACGTCACGAACGTGCAGATCATCCTCAATCCGTTCCGGCTCAAGCCGCTCGACGCCGTGCTTCCCGCCGCCGAGAAGGCGGGGGTCTCGATCTTCGCGCGCGTCCCGCTCGCGTCGGGCCTTCTGTCGGGCAAGTACTCGGCATCCACGACGTTCGCTGCGAACGACCACCGCGCGTACAACCGCCACGGCGAGGCCTTCGACCGCGGCGAGACGTTCTCGGGCGTCGACTACGAAGTCGGGCTCGCTGCCGCCGCCGAACTCGCCGAAGCACTCCCCGAGGGTGTCTCCCTGCCGGCGGCGAGCCTCGCGTGGATCGCCTCGCTTCCTGGCGTGACGTCCGTCATCCCCGGTGCTCGCAACGTCGCACAGGCGCAGTCCAACGCCGAGGCCGCGATGCTGCTCGAAAGCGAGACGTTCGACCTCGCGGCCTTCGACGCCGTCGTGCACGACGTGTACGACCGTCGTCTGCGCGAGGCGATCCACCCGCTCTGGTGAGTTCAGCCGGCGCCGGAGTCGCCGACCTACTTGCGAAGTGAGAGGTCCCAGCCGTTCACCGTGGCGAGGGTCACCAGCCCCGCCAAGACGAGCACGTTCACGATCACCGTGAGCCAGAACGCGTTGCGGAACGACCGCTTACGCGTCTTGTGCCGGAAGAGCTGCTGGGCGACGACGGCCCCGGGCCAGCCGCCGAGCAGGCCCAGCGTGAGGAGCGTCTGCTCGGAGGTGCGGCGGTCACCGCGTCGGGCCGCGCGCTTGTCGATGGCGTACGCGACGAACGCGAGCACGCTGAGCACCGCGTAGAGGGCCGGGATCCACCAGGGGAGCGAGAGCACGAGATACGCGACCGCGAACGCACCCGCGAACACCGCGAGCGTGATCCAGCTGAGCGCGGCGGGCAGTGGACGTGACAGGTCGCGGCTCGGGGCTGCGGCGGTGTCACCGGGGCGAGGAGGCATGCGCCTGATGATAGAGCGCTCGCATCGGGCCCCGCGCACGTCCGGCGGTCATCGCCTCGGAATGCCGGATGCCCCGACCCGGCGTTTCCGCCGAGCCGGGGCATCCGTCACCATTCGAGCAGGCTCAGCCGCCGAAGTCCACGATGAACTGCGGGCTGCCGGAACTCGGGGCATCGGCCGTGCCGCCGACCCCGTTCACGACATGCTCGATCGTCCCTGCTGACAGGTTGACCGTCATGATGTGGTGGAGCCGCACGCCCGGGGTCTCGGGAACCGAGAACCCGTTCGCCGTGACGATCGAGGGGTTGTTCTGGTTGAAGACGTACACGCCGGCACCCTCGAGAGTGTGCGTCGTGACGCCGGGGTCCACGACATAGCCCGGGTAGCCGAGCGTGCCGTCCGGCTGCGTCCACTCCGCCTGGGTCGGCGGGTCGTACGGCAGCTCGTTCTGGTACAGGATCACGTGCCCGTTCTCGCCCCTCCAGAGAGTGTTGTACTGCTGGAAGTGCTCGACGAACAGGCCGGTCGCGGTGACGTTGTCGCCGTTCACGATGACGCCGTTGGTGCCGGTGTTCGTCTTCCACCGGTCGGTGTCGCCGTTCACGCCGGCGGTGAAGCCCTCGAGACCGTGGTCTGCGCGCCACACCCAGATGTGGTCGATGAGCACGTTGTCGGAGTTCACCTCGAGTGCCGTCGTCGCCTTGCCGATGTGCGGCCCGCCCACGCGGAAGTACACGTCGTTGAGCGTGACGGGGTTGGACGCATCCGCCTTGTTCGCGTGACCGTTGCCGTTCGCCTTGCCGATCCGCATGAGCGCAGGCGAGAGCTTCGATCCGGCGTCGATGGTGACGCCGGCGATGACAGCGCCCGCGACATCCTTGACCTCGACCGCGACGGCGCCGCCCACGGCGGTGAGTGTCGCGTGACCGAGGCCGAGCACGACGGTGTCAGGCCGCTTGATCTCGATCGTGCGGTCGATGTTGTAGATGCCCGGCGTGAGGATCAGGTTCTTCCCCCGCGCGAGATTGCTGTTGATCTCCTGCGCCGAGTCGCTCGGCTTCGCGATGTAGAACTCCGAGATCGGGATGCTGCGCCCCGCCGTCTCGCCGTCGCCCCATGACGTGCCGCTCGATTCCGTCTGCGCCGCCGGCACACGAACCGAGTACGCGCCCGCCTCGTCGACGTAGAGGTACGGCTTCTCGCGGCTCACCGGGGTGGTGGCGATCGTCGTGTACGGCTGCGCCGGGAAGGTCGAGTCATCGGGCGCACCGACCACGCCGGCGAACACCTGGTTCCACACGCCGTTGGTCCAGTTGCTGACCTCGCTGTTGCGGGTCAGCCACTGCTGCTGCGATCCGTTGATGGTCGTCGGCAGCTGGGAGTCCGCGATGAACCCGCCGCTCGCGTACTGCGGGCCGGCGGTGCAGTAGTCCATCAGCGAGAGGTTGCCGCCCGAGACATCGACGCGACGCAGCGAGACCGCCTGCGACACCGCCCAGAAGTTCGCGCCGGTGCGGCAGCCGCGGTCGGGGGTGCTGATGTGCAGGCTGAGGTTGCCGAGGGTGCGCCAGAAGTTCGTCAGCGCGATGCAGTTGCTGCCTCCCGCGCCGACGCAGCGGTTGTAGACCTCGATCGCGCCCGTGACGGTGACGTCATCCGGCGAAGCGCCCAGGCCCGCCACCTCGGTGTAGTACCCGACCTCGAACTGCAGGGGGGTGACGGCGTCGCCGTAATCGCCGGGCAGGAAGTACACGGCGTGCCGAGCCGACGACATCTCGGCGTCGCGCTGCTGATCGGCGAGGTCGTCGAGCGTCGCCTGGATCTGATCGAGGGGAGTGTCGGGGCTGAAGACCGTGACATTCGGACCGAAATCCGGATGCTTCGGGTCGACCGCCTGCGGTGCTGCGGCGCTCGCCGGGGAAGCGACCAGCGCACCGGCGATCAAGGCGGTTCCGGCGCACACCGACGCGATGGCGCGCGTCCGATGCCGCGCGCGGCTCCGTGGCTCAGCAAGGGGGTTCATGCGGATGAGTTCCTCTCCGTTGAGGGGTCGGCGGCGGGTGCCGCGATGCTTACTTACCGCACTGTAACCAAATCGCGCGGATGAATACAAGAGTTGAATTCATCGTGCTGAGGGTCTATACCGCAGGGCCTGCCGGGCCAGTTTCCGCCGGGCCGAGGACTGCCGGCACAGCCAAAGGGCGCCGCACCCCGAAGGATGCGACGCCCTATGTAAGGCGGAGGAGAACTCAGCGGTAGGTGTCGGCGAGTGCCTTGCCGTGCACGATGAGCGCGTAGATCACGAGGATGTCGAGCGCGATCACGGTCAGCGCCCACCAGGGCTGCACGGGCAGCGTCGCGAGCTGGCTCACGGCGTTGATCGACACGAGCACGACAGCGGTGATCCGGGCCCAGCTTGCGCCGCGCAGCACGAAGACGCCGACGACCGCGAGCGCGAGCCCGACGAGCAGGTGCCACCAGCCCCAGCCGGCGACGTCGAACAGCCACAGGCTGCCCGTCTCGGTGTTTGCGACGTAGGCGCTGTTCGGACCGATGACGGCTGCCAGCCCGAAGAGCGCGTTGAAGACGCCGACGATGATGACGACGATGCCGCCGAATACGGCCCAGCCGACCCAGCCGGACTGCTTCTGGGTGTCGGACATATCGAAACCCCTTTCCAAGGTGATTGATACAGCCCGCTGAACCGCGGGATCCGAGGGCACGCCGAGTGGCATGTCCTTCAGACATGATGTTCCCGCGATCTCCAAGGCCAAGGCCGGACGGCGCGCCGCCGTTCACCCGACTGGGGTGACGGCAAGCGGGGTGAGCGGTCACCGGACGTAACCGCGCGTTGCGCGAAGTCTCGATTACCCTGATCGGGATGCCGGCACCTCGAACCCTTCCCGCTCCCCGCCTGAAGCCATGGTCCATGGTCGTCGGCCTGGGGCTCGTGAGCCTGGCGATCGACATGGTGGCCGACGGTGCGGCATCGGTCAGCGGAGCCCTGCTCGAGCAGCTCGGGGCGACCGCGCTGCTCGTGGGACTCGTCACCGGCGGCGCGCAAGCGCTCGCCCTGGTGCTGCGGCTCGTGACCGGGCCGTGGGCCGACCGCACCGGCGCGTATTGGGGTTTCACGATCTTCGGGTACGCCCTGACCGCGGTGTCGGTGCCGCTCCTCGCATTCACGCCGCTGCTCGGCGCGGCGGGTCTCGCCGTCGCGAGTGCGCTGCTCCTCGTCGAGCGCACGGGCAAGGCGATCCGGTCGCCTTCCAAGACGGTCCTGCTCGCCGATGCCGCCGGCGCCGTCGGCCTCGGCAAGGGGTTCGGCGTGCACAAGGCGCTGGATCAGATCGGCGCCTTCACCGGCCCGCTCGTTGTCGCCGGTGTGGCGGCGATCACGGGGTCGCTGTCGCCGGCCTTCCTCGTGCTCATCGTCCCGGCTGTCGTCGCGATGATCCTCCTGTTCTGGCTCAGGGCGAAGGTTCCCGATCCGAGCATGTACCGAGACGAGAAGCCCGACGCTGAGGCAGGGGAGGCGGCGGTTCTCGAGGGGCCGGCCGATCCCGATGCGCTCGAACCAGGCGAGCCACCGGCATCCGTCCCAGCGGCATCCTCGGATTCACCGGCGACCTTCCGCACATTCATGCTTTTCTCGCTCTTCGCCGGCCTCACGACGTTCGGGCTGCTCAGCTACGGGATCGTGTCGTTCCACCTGGTGGATGCCGAGCTCGTTCCGGTCGCCGCCGTGCCGCTGGTGTACGCGCTCGGCATGGCGGCGGCCGCGCTATCGGCCCTCGCGACGGGCTGGGGTTACGACCGGTGGGGTCCGCGCGTGCTGTATGCCGTTCCGGTTATGACCGTGTTCGTGCCCGGTCTCTCGCTCGGTCCGACCTTGGGCTTCGTGCTGGCCGGAGTGGTGGTGTGGGGTGCCGCAACGGGCGTGCAGGACTCTACGGTGAAGGCGCTCGTGGCCGACCTCGTGCCCGGGCGCCGACGCGGTTCGGCCTATGGCTGGTTCGCGGTGTTCCAGGGCGTCGGGGCACTCGCCGGTGCCGTTGTGGCAGGCGCTCTGTACGCGAATGTGCCGCTGCTCATCGCGCTCGTGGCTGTGCTCCAGGTCGCGGCGCTGGTGCTGCTCGCGGTCGTGCTGCGCCGTCGGCGCCAGACGCGCGCTGCGCCGCTGACGTCAACGCCATGATCATCACCTTCGACGGCGAGATCTTCCGCTGGGATGCCCGGCTCACCGACTCCTGGTACTTCACCGCGCTGCCCGATGACCTCAGTGCCCAGATCCGTGAGATCCCGCGCCCGCATCGCGGCTTCGGTTCGGTTCGCGTGCTCGCTCGCGTCGGCGGCTCCGAGTGGCGGACGTCGATCTTCCCTGACTCATCCCACGGGGCTTACGTTCTTCCGCTCAAGAAGGCGATCCGGGATGCCGAGGGCCTGGTCGACGGCGGACCGGTGCTGGTCCACTTGCAAGTGCTCGATTAGCCCACCGCTGTGCACATCCTTTCGCCGCCGCGCTCTCGAGCGGCTACGCTCTCTGCCACCCTCGACTGAGCAAGGCGACAGCGGCGATTCCGTCCAGCGATGCGGGGCGACCATGCTCGGGTGTCGACGGCTCGCCGGCCACGGTGAGCCCGCAGAGGCTGAATCAAAGGAGATCTCCATCGAAGCCCTTCGTTCCCTCCAGCGCGAGCGTTGACGGGTGTCACTCGGTGTCGCCCTCGTCGTGGTGTCATCCGGCGCACTCGGACTTTTCATCGGCAGGCTGCTCAACGCCCGCGTCGTTCCTGTCTTCGCCCGAGTGCCTCCAGCGCACCATGATCGCTGTCCCCATTGCGAGTCGACGACGAAACCATGGTCCGATATCCCTGCGGTGGGATGGCTCCTTTCCCGCGGACGCTGCCCATCCTGCGGCGCACGCGTTTCGGGTCGGTACTCTCTTGTGGAAGCCGCCACGGGGCTTCTCTTCGCGGCTGTCGCCTGGTTGGTGCTCGCCAGGAGCACCGTGTCACTTCCGGCCGCGTTCGTCGTCCTGGTTGCGTTCCTGTATTTCGCGGCGATCAGCGTCGCGCTGACGCTGATCGACCTGGACAATCACCGTCTGCCCAACCAGATCGTCCTGCCGAGCTATGCCATCGCGCTGGCGCTGTTCGCCTTCGCGTCTGCGCTCGGAGCGGGCTGGACGCACTTCGTCGGAGCGCTGGTGGGCATGGCGCTGCTCTTCGCCTTCTACTTCCTTCTCCGGTTGATCCGACCCGACGGCATGGGCGGCGGAGACGTCAAGCTCGCCGGCGTCGTCGGAATCCACCTCGGCTGGCTCGGGTGGACCTCCTTGGCCGTCGGGGCAATGGCGGCCTTTCTGCTCGGCGGCGCGTTCGGTCTCGCGCTCATGGCAGGACGCCGGGCCGACGGGCGCACCCGGATACCTTTCGGGCCGTGGATGCTCGCGGGCGCGTGGCTCGGAATTGTTCTGGGGCCGCTGCTCGGCGCCTGGTACATCGAGCAGCTCGGCATCTGAGAACTCGGGGTCAACCACTCCGGCCGATACCCTGACGGCATGGTCGAGACTGCGGCATCCGCTCCCCGCAAGAAGAACCTCGTCGAGCGCGTCACCGCGTGGGCGCTGACGCTCAAGCCCGTGCGCGTCTGGTTCCACTACCTCGAGCGCCGCGGCTTCATGCTCGCCGACAGCATCACCTACCGCGCGCTCTTCTCGGTGTTCGCGGGCGTGCTGCTCGGGTTCTCGTTCGCGACGCTCTGGCTGAGCGACAACCCGCAGGCCATGCAGGCGCTCATCAGTTCGGTGGATGCCGCCATCCCGGGCCTCATCAGCACGGACGGCGACGACGCGGCATCGTCGACGTGTCCGAGATCGCCGCACCACAGGGCCTCACGCTCGCGGGTATCGCGTCGCTCGTCGCACTCTTCGGCGGTGCCATCGGCGCCATCGGCTCGACGCGCGCCGCGCTGCGCACCCTCGCCGGCGAGCTGCACGACGACTCCTTCTGGGTGTGGGTCATCCTGCGCAACGTCCTGCTCGCGGTCGTCATCGGTGCGGGCTTCCTCGTCTCGGCGGTCGTCACGTTCGCGAGCACCGCGGTCATCGACAGCGTGCGCGCGATGGATCGGCCTCGAGCAGGGCGTCGTCGCCGACGTCGCGACCTGGACGGTCGACGCTCGGGGTCGTGTTCCTTCTCGACGGCGTGCTCGTCATCCTTCTGTTCGTGTCGCTCAGCGGGGTCAAGGCGCGGTTCCGCACCCTCCTCAGCGGCGCGCTCATCGGGGCGATCGGACTGACCGTGCTCCAGCAGCTCTCGGGTCTCTTCGTCCGCGGCGCGGCGGCCAATCCGCTCCTCGCCTCGTTCGCAGCGCTCATCGCCCTGCTGCTGTGGTTCAACCTGGCGTCGCAGGTCGTGCTCATCGCCTCGACCTGGATCCTCATCGGGGTCGCCGAGGACCACGACCGCGTGCGCGCCCGCTTCGGCGCCACGACCTTCGGCCTGCGCCGGGTGCGAAAGGCCGAGAACGCCCTCAGCCTCGCGACCGAGGAGCTCGCGAAGGCGCGCGAGGATGTCGAGAAGGAGCGCGCGGGCGCGTGAACGGCCGCGACGAGTGGGTGCCGATCTACACGGCCGACCAGGTCCGCCGAGCCGAACGGCCGCTGCTCGACGCCGGAGTCCCGCTCATGCTGTGGGCCGCGACGGCGCTCGCGTCGGTCATCGCCGATGAGCTCATCGAACCCGGAGTGACCGCGAGGCTCAAAGACCTGCCTCGCGACGGCGTCGAGTCCGCGCCGCTCGCCGGACGCCTGCTCGTCCTCGCCGGACGCGGCGACAACGGCGGCGACGCGCTCTACGCGGCGGCGGCGCTCCTGCAGTGGACGTCCGCGCGGGCATCGCGGGCGACGACCTGCGCATCGACCTCCTGCTCACGAGCGACTCCGCGAATCGGGCAGGGATCGCGTCGCCCACGCTGAAGCTCTCGCCGCCGCCGAGGCGGCCGGCGCTCGTCGCGTGTCGCTCGATGAAGCCCTCGGCTCCGCGTACGACCTGATCGTCGACGGCATCCTCGGCATCGGCACCTCGAAGGACCCGACCCTGCGCGGCGGCGCCCGCGCCGCCGTCGAGGCGCTCCTGCCCGACCGTGCGCGACGGCCGAGCGCGGGTGATCGCCGTCGATCTTCCGAGCGGCCTTCACCCCGATGACGGCACCACGGCCGACGGGGTCGTGCTGCCGGCATCCGTCACCGTCACGTTCGGGGGAGTGAAGACGGGCTTGACCCGCGGCCAGGGCCCCGCGCTCGCCGGCGCGATCGTGTTCGTCGACTTCGACCTGCCGTTCGACGAACCGCCGGTGGGCGCGGCGCCGGTCGCCTACGCGCTCGTCGGCCGCCTCGATGGCGAGTGACGGGACTGGGCTCTACCGCGCGTAGCGCTCGACGAACGTCCGGAGGATCCGGCTCGGGTGCGACACGGGCGCGCGCCGCACCGCCGCGAGGGTCAGCTCGAGCTCGTCGGCGCCGAAGTACCCGTGGTCCGCGTACGCGTGAATGCGCGTCGTGATGCCGTCGACATCCAGTTCGGGGTGGAACTGCGTCGCGTAGACGTTCTCGCCGACCCGGAACATCTGCACCGGGCAGTCGGGCGAGGACGCGAGCAGCTGAGCGGATGCCGGCAGCGAGCTGATCGCCTCCTTGTGGCCGACGAACGCCTCGAACGCGCTCCGGCATCCCGGCCAGCAGAGCATCCTCGCGACCGGCTTCGGTGAGCGTCACCGGCACGACGCTGATCGGCTCGCTGTAGCGTGCGGTCGATCGTCGCACCGAGGAACGCGCCGACCGTGCCGACGCCGTAGCAGGCGCCGAGGAAGGGGAAGTCGCGCGCGACGACCTCGGTCAGCAGAGTGGCGAACTCGGCCTCCACGCGCTGCTGCACGGCCGACTTCTTCTCGGCGGGGTCCGACGCGTTGAACGGCCCGCCGCCGACGAAGATGCCCGACAGCTCGTCGAGGTCCAACGACGGCATCGGGCCCGCCTCGAGGCGCACACGCACCAGGTCGCGCTCGGAGAGACCCGACATGCGCAGGAAGAGCGTCGTACTCCTCGTCGGCGGGACCATCTTCGGCGCGCGTGGCGAGGAGGACGAACGGCTTCACACATCGACCCTAGACGCCCGTTCGCACCGCGCTGTTGCCCGGCCGCGCCGCCGCCGGTCACACCGCGCGTGTTACCGCCGTGCAAACTCTCTCCCCAGAGGCCGCTTCTCGGGCGCGATCGCCACAGGTTGTCGATTAGCGTTGCACCGTGCCTTCAGACCAGGATTCCCTCGCCACCACGCATCCGCTCGGCAAGACGCATCCTCTTGCCCTCGCCCCGGTGACACCGCCCCCTGCGACGGTGGACGGCTTCGTGCGTCAGTTCCTCCACAACCTCAACTACGACCAGGGCGTCTCGCTGTCGAACTCCTCGGTGAACGACCAGTACCTGGCGCTCGCCAGCGCCGTGCGCGACTACCTCATGGCGCGCTGGCTCGACGATCAGCGCCGCCAGACCGAGCTGCAGGCCAAGGGCGTCTGCTACCTCTCGGCTGAGTACCTCCTCGGCCGACAGCTCGACAACAACCTCCTCGCCTCGCGGCTGACCGACATCGCCACCGAGGCGCTCGCCGAGTGCGGAATCGACATCGACGTCCTCCGCCAGGCCGAGGTCGAGCCGGGTCTCGGCAACGGCGGCCTCGGGCGTCTCGCGGCCTGCTTCATCGATTCGCTCGCGACCATGAGCGTCCCGAGCATCGGCTACGGCATCCGGTACGAATTCGGCATCTTCCGCCAGACCTTCGTCGACGGCCAGCAGGTCGAGCAGCCCGACGCGTGGCTGTCGCTCGGATCGCCGTGGGAGTTCCCGCACCCCGAGGCGGCGCAGCTGATCTCGTTCGGCGGCAGCACCGAGACCTATCACGACGACGACGGCGTCGAGCGCTCGCGCTGGATCCCCTCGTGGAACGTCCAGGCGGTCCCGTGCAACTACATGGTGCCGGGCTACCACAACGGCCGCGTCAACACGCTGCGCCTCTGGCGCGCCGTGGCGACGGATGCCTTCGACCTGCGCATCTTCAACTCCGGCGACTACGAAGAGGCCGTGCGCGCACAGACGTTCGCCGAGAACATCTCGAAGGTGCTCTACCCCGAGGACTCCACGCCGCAGGGCAAGGAGCTGCGCCTGCAGCAGCAGTACTTCTTCGTCGCAGCGTCGATCGCCGACTTCCTCGACAACGTGCTCCCGGACGGCTTCGACCTCACGAAGCTGCCCGACCGCGTGATCTTCCAGCTCAACGACACGCACCCGGTCATCGCGGTGCCCGAGCTCATGCGCGTGCTGGTCGACGAGCGCAAGATGGAGTGGGATGCCGCGTGGGCGATCACGCAGCAGTGCTTCGCGTACACGTGCCACACGCTCCTTCCCGAAGCGCTCGAGGTGTGGTCGGTCGACCTGCTCGGGCGGCTGCTTCCGCGGCACCTCGAGATCATCTACCGCATCAACGACGAGTTCCTCCTCGCCGTGCGCGAGCGCTTCGGCGACGATGAGCTGCGCATCCGTGCCATGTCGATCATCACCGAGCACCCGTACCGCTCGGTGCGGATGGCCTACCTCGCCACCGTCGCCGGCGCCAAGGTCAACGGCGTCGCTGAGCTCCACTCCCAGCTGCTGCGCGACAAGGTGCTGCACGACTTCGACGAGTTCTTCCCCGGCAAGTTCACCAACGTCACCAACGGCGTCACGCCGCGGCGCTTCATCCGCCTCGCCAACCCGTCGCTCGCCGAGCTCATCACCGAGGCGCTCGGCGCCGGCTGGACCGTCGACCTCGAGCGGCTGCGCGGCCTCGAGGCGTTCGCCGCCGACCCCGAGTTCCGCGAGCAGTTCGCCGCGGTCAAGGCCGGCAACAAGCGCCGGCTCGCGGGCGTCCTGCGCGAGCGCGACGGCCTCGACGTCGGCGAAGACCACATGCTCGACGTCATGGTCAAGCGACTCCACGAGTACAAGCGGCAGATGCTCAAGGTGCTGCACATCGTCACCGAGTACGACCGGATCGCCTCCGGGCCAGGTCAAGGCGTCCGACATCGTGCCCCGCACCTTCATCTTCGGCGCGAAGGCAGCGCCCGGCTACACGATGGCCAAGCGGATCATCCACCTCGTGAACGCCGTCGGCGAGGTCGTCAACAACGACCCACTCGTCGAGGGACGCCTCAAGGTGCTGTTCCCGCCGAACTACAACGTGACGCTCGCCGAGCGCGTGATCCCGGCCGCCGACCTGTCCGAGCAGATCTCGCTCGCCGGCAAAGAGGCGTCGGGCACCGGCAACATGAAGTTCGCACTCAACGGCGCCCTGACGATCGGCACGGACGACGGCGCGAACGTCGAGATCCGCCAGCTGGTGGGCGACGACAACTTCTTCCTGTTCGGGATGTCCGAGCCCGAGGTCGAGGAGCTGTGGGCGAAGGGCTACCAGCCCGGCGGAGTACTACCAGTCCGACCCCAGCCTCCGCAGCGCCATGGACCTCATCGCCTCGGGAGCCTTCTCGGGCGGTGACCGCTCGGTCTTCGAGCCGATCGTGTCGAACCTCCTCTACGACGACCGCTTCATGGTGCTCGCGGATTACTCGTCCTACATCGCCGCCCAGACGAAGGTCGACGAGGCCTACGCCGACCAGGATGCCTGGACGCGCTCGGCGATCCTCAACGTCGCGCGCAGCGGCTTCTTCTCGTCCGACCGCTCGATCCGCGACTACATCGATCGGATCTGGCACACCCCGCCGGTGCTCTAGGCGGGGTTCAGGCCGGCGCGATCTGCTCGCGGATCGCGCTCAGCGCCTCTGCGACGACCGGATTGCGCGGGCCCTCGTCACGAGTGACGGCCCAGTAGGCGAGCGGGTGCGAATAGACGCCGTCGAGCACGCGCACGAGGCGGGCATCGGCATCCCCGAGAAAATCGGGCAGCAGCCCGATGCCCGCACTCGCCGCAGCGGCCTCGACGTGCGCGAACACGCTCGTCGACCGGATCGATGCGGGCGAGGCGGGGAGCGGCTGCACGGCGCGGTCGAGCTCATCCACCTGCAGCGCCGACTCGACGTAGTAGATGAGCGGATGCCGCGCCAGCTCCGCGACGGACGCCGGCGCGCCGGCGCGCTCGAGGTAGGCCGGCGTCGCGTAGAGCACCAGGGCGTAGGAGCTGATCGGCGTCGCGAACGCCCGGTGCACCTGCGGCCGGCCGACGACGATCTCGAGGTCGACGCCCGACCGGTTCTGCCGGGCGCGCTGCGTCGCGGTGATGATCTCGACGGCGAGAGCGGGATGCCGCGCCTGCAGCGCCGCCATCGCGGGGACGAGGAACGCCGAGGTGAACGCCTCGGGGGCGGCGATGCGCACCACGCCCGTGAATCGCCGCGGCGCCCTCGGCGCCCTCATCGGCGAGCTGACGGACGGACGCCTCGATCCGCTCGGCGACCGCCAGCGCTCGCCGTCCGAGCGCCGTCGTCTCCCAGCCCGCGGGCGTGCGGACCAGCACCCGCCCGCCCATCGCCTCCTCGAGCGAGGCGATCCGCCGCGACACCGTCGAATGGTTGACACCGAGCACCTCGGCGGCGGCGGTGTAGCGGCCGAGCCGCGCCGCAGCGAGGAACGTCATGAGCGCATCGAGCTGCGGTTCCCGCGATGCCTGCGCCATGACCGCAGTGTGCATCAATGCACGGCAATCGGTGCAACATTCGCACCGGCTCGTGCATTGATCGCGAGTGCTTCGCGTGCTTATCCTGGCGTCGGGCGCGCAGCTGCGCCTCCTTCGATGACGCGGGAGCACCATGTCCACCATCGCCTGGATCGGGCTCGGCCACATGGGCGCGCCGATGTCCGCCAATCTGGTCGCCGCCGGGCACACCGTTCGCGGCGTCGACCTGAACCCTGAAGCCGCGGCGGCTGCGGCATCCCGTGGCGTCACCGTCGTCTCGACGATCGCCGAAGCGCTGCAGGGCGCCGACGCGTGCATCACGTCGCTGCCCATGCCGCAGCACGTGCGCGCGGTCTACGACGGGACCCGACGGCATCTGGGCGAACGCACCGGCCGGCACGCTGCTGCTCGACACCTCCACCGTCGACATCGAGACCTCCCGGTGGTGCCACACCGAGTCTGAGGAGCGCGGCTTCGTCTTCGTCGATTCGCCGATCTCAGGCGGCACGGCGGGGGCCGAGGCGCACACCCTCACGTTCATGCTCGGCGGCCGCCCCGAAGACGTCGAGCGGGCGAAGCAGGTCGTGGCGCCCATGGCGGGCTCGATCATCGCGTGCGGTGCGGCGACCGCGGGCATCGCCGCGAAGCTCGTCAACAACATGATGCTGTTCATCGGCGTCATGGCGACCGCCGAGGGGTCGCAGCTCGCCGAGCAGCTGGGCCTGGACCAGCAGGTGTTCTGGGAGGTCGCCAACGCGTCGTCGGGCGGCTCGTGGCCGCAGCGCGTCTGGTGGCCGGTGCCAGGCGTCATCCCGACGTCCGCCGCGAACAAGAACTTCGACGCGACCTTCTCGGTCGACCTCGCCCGCAAGGACTGCGGTCTGGCCGTCGCGGCGGGGGAGACCACCGGCGTGCACCTGCCGGCCGCGCAGCTCGCGCTGTCGCAGCTCGAAGAGCTCGCCGAGCGCGGCCTCGGCGGCAAGGACTGCACCCTCGTCACCCTGCTCGCCACCCCGGACGGCACCCTCCGGGGGTACGATCCGAGCCACGACAGCGTTCCCGCACAACCCTGACCCGTCGCCCCCAGGAGCCATCATGAGCACGACCACGATCGAGAAGACCGAAGAGTCCGCCGCGGAGACGCTTGCCACGATCCCGCATGTCGTCGGCGGCGAGCGGCTCGCTCCCGAGGGCCGCCGGGGCGCCGTCTACAACCCCGCGACCGGACGGCAGACCGCCGAGGTCGCGTTCGCTTCCGCGGACTTCGTGCACCAGGCGGCCGAGACCGCCAAGGCCGCCCAGCCCGCGTGGCGCGAGACGGGGCTCGCCAAGCGAAGCGCGGTGATGTTCCGCCTGCGCGAGATCATCAGCTCCCGCACCGAGGAGCTCGCCCGCGTCATCACGTCCGAGCACGGCAAGACCGTCGCCGACGCGATGGGCGAGGTCGCCCGCGGCCTCGAGAACGTCGAGTTCTGCACGGGCCTCATGCACCACCTCAAGGGCGAGTACTCCGAGCAGGTGGCGGGGGCGTCGACGTTCACCAGGTTCGCCAGCCGCTCGGCGTGGTCGCGTGCATCACGCCCTTCAACTTCCCCGCGATGGTGCCGCTGTGGATGGTCACGACCGCCATCGCCGCCGGCAACGCCGTGATCCTCAAGCCCTCCGAGCGTGACCCCTCCGCCGCGGTGTGGCTCGCCGACGCCTTCCGCGAGGCGGGCCTGCCCGACGGCATCTTCAACGTCGTGCACGGTGACAAGGAGGCCGTCGACGCGATCCTCGACGAGCCGATCATCCGCGCCGTCTCGTTCGTCGGCTCGACCCCGATCGCGAAGTACATCTACACGCGCGCCGCCGCGAACGGCAAGCGCGTGCAGGCTCTCGGCGGCGCCAAGAACCACATGATCGTGATGCCGGATGCCGATCTCGACGCCGCGGCGGACGCCGCCGTCTCCGCCGCCTACGGCTCGGCGGGGGAGCGCTGCATGGCGGTCTCGGTCGTCGTCGCGGTCGGCGGAGTGGCCGACGGCCTCATCGAGAAGGTCTCCGAGCGCATCGGCGGCCTCGTGATCGGCGACGGCACCGACCCCGCCTCCGAGATGGGCCCGCTCATCACGCGCGAAGCGCGCGACCGCGTCGCCGGCTTCGTCTCGGGCGCGCCGGACGAGGGTGCCAAGGTCGTCGTCGACGGCCGCGAGCACCGCTTCGAGGGAGACGGGTTCTTCATCGGCGCCTCGCTCGTCGACGACGTCAAGCCCGGCATGCGGGTCTACGACGAGGAGATCTTCGGCCCCGTCCTGTCGGTCGTGCGCGTCGCGAGCTACGACGACGCCGTCGACCTCATCAACTCCAACCGCTACGCCAACGGCACCGCCGTGTTCACGCGCGACGGCAAGACGGCGCGTCAGTTCGAGTTCGACATCGAGGTCGGCATGGTCGGCATCAACGTGCCGATTCCCGTCCCCGTCGGCGCCTTCTCATTCGGGGGCTGGAAGGACTCGCTCTTCGGCGACACGCACATGTACGGCCCCGAGGCGTTCAACTTCTACACGCGCCGCAAGGTCGTCACCACCCGCTGGCCCGAACCGAGCGAGAGCCAGATCAGCCTCGGCTTCCCGACTCACTGACTCCTCGGGCGTAGGCTCATTCCATGGCTATTGCGCGTCTTCACGGCGGTCCGCTCGACGGGCAGCTGCTGCCCCTCGAAGGACCCGACCTCGATTCACTGATCGTCCCCTACGGCGAGGGTCAGATCGTCTATCGCCGAAACGGCGACCTCGAGCACACGGGCAGCGGCGACGGCCCCACCGAGGCGGCGTTCTGGTTCATCGAGGCGACGGACGACATCGGCACAGCCGCGGATGACTGACGGAGACGACTGAGATGGGCGGCTCGATCTCGGGCGACGCGGGCGAGCACTCCCGGTCGCTCGAAGTCGAGGTGAAGTTCGACGTCGACGAAGACACTCTTCTTCCCGACCTCTCGGGGCTTCCCGGTGTCGCGGCGATCGGCCATGCCGAGGAGCGCGACCTCGATGCCCAGTACCTCGACACGGCAGACCTCGACCTCGCCAAGGCGGGCTACGCCCTCCGGCGCCGCTCCGGCGGCCCCGACGCCGGCTGGCACATCAAGGGCCCGAAGGTCGACGGCGCGCGCCTGGAGCTGCACTGGCCCTTGACGGACGACATCCCCGAGGCGGTCCTCACGGCAGCCCGGGAGGTGACGGATGCCGAGCTCACCCCGCTCGCGCGCATCCGCAATCGCCGCATCGCCTACAACCTGCACTCGGCGGACGGCGGGGTGGTCGCGGAGTTCCTCGACGACCACGTCATCGGGACGGACGAGCGCTCAGGCGCCGAGCGCACCTGGCGTGAGTGGGAGTTCGAGCTCGGTCCCGCCGCCCCCGACGACGAGGCCGACCGGCAGACGCTCTTCGCGCGGTTCGAGAAGGCCGTGCACGCCGCCGGAGGCCGGGAGGCGGCATCCGATTCCAAACTGGCCCGGACGCTCGGGCACTAGACGCACATGGTGAAGGCCCGGGTCGAAACCCGGGCCTTCACCGTATGTATCCGCGGGTGCGCGGCGTCAGAGGTTGATCATGTGGCCGGCGAGGCCGTGGAAGGCCTCCTGCACGGCCTCGGACAGCGTCGGGTGCGTGTGCACGTTGCGCGCCGCCTCGAGTGCCGTGAGGTCCCACTTCTGCGCGAGCGTCAGCTCGGGAAGCAGCTCCGACACGTCCGGTCCGATGAGGTGCCCGCCGAGCAGCTCGAGGTGCTCGCCGTCGGCGACCAGCTTCACGAAGCCGATGGGCTCGCCCAGGCCGTTCGCCTTGCCGTTGGCCGAGAACGGGAACTTCGCGACCTTGACGTCGTAGCCCGCGTCGCGCGCCTGCTGCTCGGTGAGACCGAACGAGGCGACCTGCGGCGAGCAGAACGTGGCGCGCGGCATCATCCGGTAGTCGCCGAGCGCCATGGTCTCGGCCTTGCCGATGGTCTCGGCCGCGACGACGCCCTGCGCCTCGGCGACGTGCGCGAGCTGCAGCTTCGCGGTGACATCGCCGATCGCGTAGATGTGGGGGACCGACGTGTGCATGAAGTCGTCGATCTCGATCGCGCCGCGATCGGTGAGCTTCACGCCGGTCTTCTCGAGGCCGAAGCCCTCGACGTTCGGCGCGAAGCCGATCGACATCATGACCTTGTCGGCGTCGATCGACGCCTGCGCGCCGTCCTTGGGCGTGTAGGTGACGGTGACCTTGTCGCCGTTGTCGACGACGGTCTCGACCTTGGTCGAGGTGAGGATGTCGACGCCGTACTTCTTGTACTGGCGTGCGAGCTCCTTCGAGACGTCCTCGTCCTCCATCGGCAGGACGCGGTCGAGGAACTCGATGATCGTGACCTTGACGCCGTAGTTGACGAGCACGAACGCGAACTCCATGCCGATGGCGCCGGCGCCCACGATGACGATCGACTCGGGCAGGTCGCGGGCGAGGATCTGCTCCTCGTACGTGACGACGTTGCCGCCCAGCTGCACGCCCGGGAGCAGGCGCACCTTCGAGCCGGTCGCGATGATCGCGTTGTCGAAGGTGACGCGCTCGGACGAGCCGTCGGCCTTCGTCACGTCGATGGTGTTCGCGTCGACGAAGGAGCCGCGACCGTCGTACTCGGTCACCTTGTTCTTCTTCATCAGGTAGTGGATGCCCTTGACGTGGGTGTCGGCCACCTTGCGGCTGCGGTCCCACGCGGTGCCGAAGTCGAACGACACGTCACCCGAGATGCCGAACAGCTCGGCCTTGTGGTGGAACGTGTGCGCGAGGTCGGCGTTCTTCAGCAGTGCCTTCGAGGGGATGCACCCCACGTTGAGGCAGACGCCGCCCCAGTACTTCTCTTCGATGACGGCGACAGAGAGACCGAGCTGAGCGCTGCGAACGGCCGCGACATAACCGCCGGGGCCGGCACCGAGGATGACGACGTCGTAATGAGGCATGGCTCCAAGCCTAGCGTCCGGCGGGGGGTCCCGATCCGGCGTCAGATCCGGGCGCCGACGGGTCCGGAGGGGGTCTCCGGGCCGGGGTCGAGCGCCGCCTCGCGGCGCCCGCGCGACACGAGCAGGTAGATCACCGCGCCCGCGACGGCGAGAAGCAGCAGCAGGGCGCCGATGAACCAGGGGCGCAGGTCGATCGCCTCCATGTTCGGGTCCTCGGGCACGGCCGCGGTGGGGTCGCGCTCGGCGGTCGGCTCCGCGCTGGGCGAGAGCGACTCGGTCGGCGTCGGCGTGGCCGAGGCCGTCGGCGCGGGCGGTGCGGTGACCGTGAAGGAGTATTCGCCCGAGATCGGATGCCCGTCGCTCGAGACGACCTTCCACAGCACGGTGACGACTCCGGATGCCTCGCCCGTCAGCGGCTGGGTCAGCACGGTGTCGGCGACGACCGGCGCGCCGTCCGTGAGCGATGTGCCCGCGGCATCCGTCACAGCTACTTCGCTCGCTCCCGGGTCGGCGGAGAGCACCCCGCTGAAGGTCAGCGTGAGCTGCGCGGGGAGGGCGTCCGCCGTGGAGCCGGACGCCGGGTCTGCCGAGAGGAGCTCATCGTGCGCCTGCGCGGGGGTCACGACGAGGAGAGCGGATGCCGCGACCAGGAGCGCTCCTGCGATGGCACCGACGAGGGTGGCGAAGGAGTGATCGAGGGTTCGGCTCGGCCGCGATCTGTGAATTCTGCGTGACAACACGCTGAGGAGCCTATCCGGGCCTGTTGTGGCCGACCCGCCCGCAATACCATGGCGATCAGCGCGGCGAAAGGTCCGCGACACGCGACGTAACACTCACCCGAAAGGGGTCCCGATGGACTCGATGATGATGGACATGATGTCCAAGGACATGAAGATGATGCCCGGCATGGACTCGATGGACATGTCGCTCATGCAGGCGTGTATGGACGCCTGTTCCGCATGCGAGCAGGCCTGCACGGTGTGCTCGACTCAGATGATGTCGTGCGCGCCGGCGTGCATGAACTGCGCGGACATGTGCAACACGATGATGCGCGTCGATGATGCGCATGCAGGGCATGGACGCCGCGTCGATGATGTCGATGCTCAACGCCTGCATCGCGATGTGCCAGCTGACCATGGACGAGTGCATGGAGCACGCCGACCACAGCGACGTCTGCAAGATGTGCGCTCAGGCCTGCAAGGCCTGCATGGACGCCTGCATGGCGATGAAGGACAGCATGATGGCGATGGGCTGAGCCCGTCGCCTTCTCAGCGGGTCGTCAGGCGGCGAGCGGCGCGACGTTGAAGCGCCGGCCGCCGACGGCCAGCACGTTGTAGCGCTCGTGCAGCGCGACCGGCGTGCCCGCGGCGAGCCTCGTGCGCCGCGCCTGATCCGCTCCAGACCGTGAGGCGCGCGCGCGTCGGCGACGGTCACGATGACCACCGTGCCGTCCGTCGTGCGACGACTCCACGATCGCGTCGACCCAGTCCGACGGCGTCGCCGAAGCCAGGCGCGCCTGGATCAGGTGGAGCGCGTGCCCGGGGGCGAACGACGAGCAGGCCCTGCCGTGGACGCACATGCACGCCGCACGCTCACGCACCGGGAGGGGCGGAATGTGGGAGTGCGGGGTCGACACGACGGGCTCCTTTTGAGTAGGTTCGATAGCTCCACCAGGCTAGGCAAAGGCTTCGCGGAGGGCATCCTCGCCGACACACGAGGCAACATTGTGGGAACGTCGTGCCGAACAGTGGATCGCCTCATCGCCGGGCGAGTCGATCGGATAGGCTGAACGAAGAGGAGGAGTTGCGTGGACGACAATCGGCGATCGGATGACATCCGCCGCGCTGCGGACTCCAATGAGAGTCCCGGCGAGCGGGCATCCGACACTACCCAGACCTTCGGTCACGACTCGGATCTTTCGTTCGTGCCCTTCGGTGCTGATCTCTCGACGACCGAGCTCGAGGCGATCGAGGCGCTGCCCACGAAGTCCGCGATCCTGATCGTCCGATCCGGTCCGACGGCCGGCGCCCGCTACCTGCTCGACACCGACGTCACGACCGTGGGCCGGCATCCCGAAGCAGACATCTTCTTCGACGACGTCACGGTGTCACGCCGTCACGCCGAGATCACGCGGGATGCCTCGTCCTTCGAGATCGTCGACCAGCGCTCGCTCAACGGCACGTACGTCAACGGCGAGCGCGTCGACCGCGCCCGCCTGATCAACGGCTCGGAAGTGCGGATCGGCAAGTTCCGTCTCAACTTCTTCGTCTCGCCCGCCGACCTCTCGCAGGCCGCGGACCGCTGATGTCGTCGGCCGCCGCCCGCGAACGCTCCTCGTCCGCGGGTCTGCTCAGCATCGGCCAGGTGCTCGCTCGGCTGTCGCCGGAGTTCCCGACGCTGACCTCGAGCAAGCTCCGCTTCCTCGAAGTGCAGGGGATCGTCACGCCCACTCGCACCGAATCGGGCTATCGCAAGTTCTCGCCCGCCGACCTCGAGCGTCTGCGCCTGGCGCTCACGCTCCAGCGCGACCACTACCTGCCGCTCGTCGTCATCCGCGAGTACCTCGAAGACATCGACGCCGGGCGCGATCCCGCGACGCCGGCTTCGTCGCCGCCTCCGTCGATCGTCCCCGCCCCGCGCCGGTACCGCCGTGAAGAGCTCCTCAGCGCCACGAGCGCCGCGCCGCAGCTGCTCAACGACGCCATCAGCACCGGCGTGCTGGGCGGCTCGGACGCCTACACCGACCAGCACGTCGCCATCCTCCGCGCGCTCGTCGCGCTCGACCGGCACGGCATCGAGCCGCGCCACGTGCGCACGCTCCGGCAGAGCGCCGAGCGCGACGTCGACGCTGGTCGAGTCGGCTCTCGCGCCGCTGCTGCGCCGGACGGATGCCACCAGCCGCGCACGCGCGAACGAGCTGGCGCCCGAGCTCGCGAAGCGGCTGGAAGAGCTGCGCGGGATCTTCGTGCGGGACGAGCTCGAACGTCGGCTCACCTGAGCGATTCGGGAGCGTTCGGCGCGACACGCCGAACGCTGTGAGCGGATGTCGTTGCCCGGGATGCCGGGCTCATCTAGCGTGGAACCATCGGGTCGGGGAGGAGGCATCGCATGACCGTTCGCGACGTGTCCGACGAACCGCAGTACGTCGCAGATCTCCTCTTCACCGATGGACTGCCCGCCATGGACGACGAGGTCGGCTACCGCGGTGCCGTCGCCGCACGAGCCGCCGGCATCACCTACCGCCAGCTCGACTACTGGGCTCGCACCGAGCTCGTCGAGCCGACCGTGCGCGGCGCGAGCGGCTCCGGGTCGCAGCGGCTCTACGGCTTCCGCGACATCCTCGTGCTCAAGCTCGTCAAGCGACTCCTCGACACCGGCATCTCGCTGCAGCAGATCCGCACGGCCGTCGATCAGCTGCGCGCCGTCGGGGATCCGCGACCTCGCGGGCACGACGCTCATGAGCGACGGGGCATCCGTCTATCTCTGCACGTCGAACGACGAGGTCATCGACCTCATCAGCCGCGGCCAGGGCGTCTTCGGCATCGCCGTCGGCAATGTGCTGCGCGAGGTCGAGTCGACGCTCGTCGAGTTCGATCCGCAGGTGCCGGACGCGGTGGACGAGCTCGCCGCGCGTCGCGCGGTCCGCAGCGCGTAGAACTCGCGACCGACTCGCGCGTTCGGCGGCGGTCAGCTGCCGGCGGGTCAGCTCTGGCGCGATCAGCTCTGGGCGCGGACTTCGCCGGCGACGGGGATGCGGCCCGTGCGCATGACGCGGTCCAGCAGCGCATCGAAGTCGGCTGCGAGCTCCTGCGCCGAGTCTCCGGGCCAGATGTGCAGCGGCTTCGCCGCGCCCTGGGCCTGCTGAAGCGACGTGCGCTCGGGCAGCTGCGGCGACAGGACGAGCGGGCCGAACATGTCGCGCAGCTCTTTGATGCGGAACTGGTGCTCGATCGACTGCGGACGCACGCGGTTCACGACGATGCCGAGCGGCTGAAGGCGGGGGGAGAGCCCGCGGCGGATCTCCTCGATCGCACGGAGGGCGCGGTCTGCCGCCGCCACGGAGAAGAGCCCGGGCTCGGTCACGACGATGACGCGGTCGCTCGCCGCCCACGCCGTGCGGGTGAGCGCGTTGAGCGACGGGGCGCAGTCGATGAGGACGAGGTCGTAGTCGGCCTCGATCGTCGCGAGAGCCTCTTCGAGCTTCCAGACGTCGCGCACGCTCGGGTGCGGACCGTCGAAGTTGATCGCCGAGGGACTGCCGATCATGACGTCGATCGTGCCGGGATGGACCTTCGCCCAGCCGCTCGAGGTGATCGCCTGACGGACGACCTTCTCCTTGGGATTGGCGAGGACGTCGGCGACGTTGAGGCGACCCGCGACCTGGATGTCCATGCCCGTCGAGACGTCCGACTGGGGGTCGAGATCGACGACGAGGGTGCGGACCCCGCGTGCGAAGGCGGCCGAAGCCAGGCCCAGCGTCACAGTCGTCTTGCCGACCCCTCCTTTGAGGGAGCTCACCGAAAGTACGTGCACAAGGGTCTACGTTACCGTCCCCTAGGCTGAGAGCACACTCAGCCCCCACTTGACGCCGGCCCCAACGAGGTGCGCATGTTCCGGAAGATACTGGTCGCCAATCGCGGTGAGATCGCCATCGGGCGTTCCGCGCGGCGTTCGAACTGGGAGCGCGCACTGTCGCGGTGTTCCCCTACGAGGACCGCGGATCGCTGCACAGGCAGAAGGCCGACGAGTCCTACGAGATCGGCGAGCCCGGGCATCCCGTGCGCGCCTATCTCGATGTGGACGAGATCATCCGCGTCGCGCTCGAGTCGGGTGCCGATGCCATCTACCCCGGCTACGGCTTCCTGTCGGAGAACCCCGAGCTCGCCGCCCGCGCGGCTGAGAACGGCATCACCTTCATCGGGCCGTCCTCGACGGTGCTCGGGATGGCCGGCAACAAGGTCACCGCCAAGGAGCACGCGATCGCCGCGGGTGTGCCGGTGCTCGCCTCCACTCCGGCATCCGACGACGTCGACGAGCTCGTCGCGCAGGCGGAGGGCGATCGGCTTCCCGATCTTCGTCAAGGCCGTCGCGGGCGGCGGCGGCCGCGGCATGCGCCGTGTCGAGACGCCCGGGCGAGCTGCCGCCCGCGATCGCCGAGGCGATGCGCGAGGCGGGCGCCGCCTTCGGCGACCCGCGCGTGTTCCTCGAGCAGGCGGTCGTGCGCCCGCGGCACATCGAGGTGCAGATCCTCGCCGATGCCACCGGCGAGACGGTGCACCTCTTCGAGCGCGACTGCTCGGTGCAGCGCCGCCACCAGAAGGTCATCGAGATCGCCCCCGCGCCGAACCTCGACGACGACCTCCGTCAGCGCATCCACCGCGACGCCGTCGCCTTCGCGCGGTCGATCGCCTACGTGAACGCCGGAACCGTCGAGTTCCTCGTCGACACGGCGGGCGAGCGCGCCGGCCAGCACGTCTTCATCGAGATGAACCCGCGCATCCAGGTCGAGCACACGGTCACCGAAGAGGTGACGGATGTCGACCTCGTGCAGTCCCAGATGCGCATCGCCGCCGGAGCGACCCTCGCCGAGCTCGGCCTGCAGCAGAAGGACATCACGCTCCACGGCGCGGCGCTCCAGTGCCGCATCACGACCGAGGACCCGTCGCAGGGCTTCCGCCCCGACACCGGCCGGATCACGACGTACCGGTCGCCCGGTGGCGCGGGCATCCGCCTCGACGGCGGCACGACGGCGGCGGGCTCGCAGATCAGCCCCCACTTCGACTCGATGCTCGCCAAGATGACGTGCCGTGCGCGCGACTTCCCCGCCGCGGTCGCCCGCGCGAAGCGAGGGCTCGCCGAGTTCCGCATCCGGGGCGTGTCGACGAACATCCCGTTCCTGCGCGCCGTCCTCGAGGACCCGGCCTTCGCCGCCGGAGATCTCAGCACGTCGTTCATCGACGAGCGGCCGCAGCTGCTCACGAGCCACCCCTCGCGCGACCGCGCGACGAAGCTCCTGAACTGGCTCGCCGACGTGACGGTGAACCGGCCGTACGGCGAGAAGCCCCTCTCGGTCTCTCCCGGCAGCAAGCTGCCCGCGATCGACCTCACGGCGGCGCCGCCGGCGGGTCACCTCGAGCGGCTTCGCACGCTCGGGCCCGCCGAGTTCGCCCGGTCGCTGCGCGAGCAGTCCGCGCTCGCCGTCACCGAGACGACGTTCCGCGACGCGCACCAGTCGCTCCTCGCGACCCGCGTGCGCACGCGGGACCTGGTCCGGGTCGGACCGCACGTGGCACGCATGACCCCGCAGCTCCTCTCGGTCGAGGCCTGGGGCGGCGCGACCTACGACGTCGCGCTGCGGTTCCTCGCCGAGGACCCGTGGGAACGCCTCGAGGCGCTTCGCGCGGCGATGCCGAACATCCCGATCCAGATGCTCCTGCGCGGTCGCAACACGGTCGGCTACACGCCGCGGCCCGTCGCCGTGACGGACGCCTTCGTGCGCGAGGCCGCCGCGACCGGCATCGACATCTTCCGCATCTTCGACGCGCTCAACGACGTGTCGCAGATGCGGCCCGGCGATCGACGCGGTGCTCGGCACCGGCACCGCCGTCGCCGAGGTCGCCGTCTGCTACACCGGCGACCTGCTCGACCCGAGCGAGCCGCTGTACACGCTCGACTACTACCTGCGCCTCGCCGAGAGCATCGCGGAGTCGGGCGCGCACATCATCGCGATCAAGGACATGGCGGGTCTTCTGCGACCCGCCGCCGCGGCGAAGCTCGTGAGCGGCGCTGCGCGAGCGGTTCGACCAGCCCGTCCACGTCCACACGCACGACACCGCGGGCGGCCAGCTCGCCACGCTTCTCGCGGCGAGTGCGGCGGGCGCGGATGCGGTGGATGCCGCGGCCGCACCTCTCGCGGGAACGACGAGCCAGCCGTCGCTCTCGGCGCTCGTCGCCGCGCTCGCGCACACCGACCGCGACACCGGCCTCGACCTGCAGGCCGTGAGCGACCTCGAGCCGTACTGGGAGGCCGTGCGGCACCTGTACCGCCCGTTCGAGTCGGGCCTTCCGGGACCCACGGGTCGCGTGTACCACCACGAGATCCCGGGCGGACAGCTCTCGAACCTGCGCCAGCAGGCGATCGCCCTCGGCCTCGCGGACGACTTCGAGCTGATCGAGAACATGTACGCCTCCGCGGACCGCATCCTCGGCCGGATCCCGAAGGTGACGCCCTCGTCGAAGGTCGTCGGCGATCTCGCTCTCGCCCTCGTCGCGGCGCGGGCCGATCCCGCCGACTTCGAGGAGAACCCGCAGGCCTACGACATCCCGGATTCGGTCGTCGGGTTCATGGCGGGCGAGCTCGGCGACCTGCCCGGCGGCTGGCCCGAGCCGTTCCGCACGAAGGTGCTGGCCGGGCGCGAGATCTCGATCGAGGTTCCGCCGCTGACGCGCGGACGAGGAGGCCGGTCTCGCGGGCGACGCCGTCGACCCGGCGCCGCACGCTCAATCGTCTGCTCTTCCCGGCGCCGACCAAGCAGTTCGAGGAGAACCGCGAAGCGTACGGCGACCTCTCGGCTCTCGGCACGCCCGACTACCTCTACGGGCTGAAGCCCGGCGAGGAGCACGTGGCCGAGATCGACCCCGGCGTGCAGCTGTACGTCGGACTCGAGGCGATCGGCGAGCCCGATCCCAAGGGCATCCGCACGGTCATGACGACCCTGAACGGGCAGCTCCGCCCGGTCTACGTGCGCGACCGGTCCATCAAGGTCGACACGGTCGCCGCCGAGAAGGCCGACACCTCGAAGCCGGGTCAGGTCGCCGCGCCGTTCTCGGGCGCCGTGACGCTCAAGACCGCGGTCGGCGACGTCGTCACCGCGGGGCAGCCGGTCGCATCGATCGAGGCGATGAAGATGGAGGCCGCCATCACGGCATCCGTCGACGGCGTCGTCGAGCGGCTCGCCATCTCGGGCACCCAGCAGGTGGAGGCGGGCGACCTTTTGGTCGTCATCCGTCCTGCGCAGTAGCCTGGGGGAGGGGCACGACGCCCGATCCACCCCCTGGAGACCATGCTGTGACGCCCGACCGCAACGACCAGTCAGCCGAAGAAGAATCGCAGAACGGGATTCTCGCCGATACCGGCGCCGTCGACACGACGGGCTTCGGCATCCTCGGAGACTCCACCGCGCAGGTGAGCGTGGTGATTCCGTCCCACGACGAGGACGACATCGACGATGAGGATGTCATCGGCGACGAGGTCGAGTCCGAGATCATCGAACCTGAGATCATCGAGGCGGAGTTCGCCGCCGACGAGGTCCCCGCCGATGCCCCTGCGTATGTCGATGTCGTCGACGCCGAGGAGATCACGCAGGAGTCCGTCGAGGACTTCACCGCGGAGAGCGAGACCGAGTCGACAGAGGAGGCCGAGATCGTGACAGAAGAGGCATCTTCCGACCGTGACGAGACCTGGACGGCGTACCTCGCCGCCCGCTGCGCCGAGCACCGGCGCCGTGCCGACCACGACCGGATCGACGCCGGCGACGCGCCGCGAGGCGCACGCCGACACGTCCGAGCGCACCGACCGCGCGCAGGCGGTCGAGCGGGTCACCCCTCGTTCGGATGTCTCGCTCACCTCGAAGCGCCTCGGCGAATTCGAGCCGGGTCGCGAATCCGCCGACCTTCTCACGGCGGATCGCCTGCTCGATCCGCATCAGGTGGTCCGGTCCGAGCCGGAGGGTGCGTGGCAGCACTTCGTCTACTCGATCACCGGCCGCCGGGTCAACCTCGGCGACGGCAAGCAGGCGCAAGGCCCGCAAGGAGCTCGACCGGCGCATCGCCGCCCCTCTCGGTGTCGGCGCACGCTTCGTGCCGGTGATGTCGCGCAAGGGCGGCGTCGGAAAGACGACGATCACGACCCTGCTCGGCATGGCGCTCGCGGATGCTCGCGACGACCGCATCATCGCCGTCGACGCCAACCCCGATCGCGGCACGCTCGCCGATCGCATCACGCATCAGAACGGCAAGACCGTCCGCGATCTGGTTCGCGAGCGCGCGCGAGATCTCGGGCTACGCGGGGGTCTCCTCGGTCGTCGCTCGCGACGACACGCGACTGGACGTGCTGGCATCGGATGCCGATCCTCGTGTGTCCGAGGCCTTCAGCGACCGCGACTACCACGACGTCGCAACGCTCGCCGCGCACTACTACTCGATCGTGCTGACCGACACCGGCACCGGCATCGTGCACTCGGTCATGCAGGCGACCCTCGAGCTCGCCGACCAGCTCGTCATCGTCTCCGGGCTGAGCGTCGACGAAGCGCGGCTGGCCTCCGAGACGCTGACGTGGCTCGAGACGAACGGCTACGCCGAGCAGGTGCGCGGCGCCGTCGTGGTGCTCAACAACTCGCGCCCCGGACTGCCGCTCGTGCAGCTCGACGAGCTCGAGACGCACTTCCGCACGCGCGTGCGCGCCGTCGTCCGGATGCCCTACGACCCGCACATCGCGGCGGGCAGCGCGATCACGTTCCGCGACCTCCGCCCGGCGACGCGGCTCGCGGCTCGCGACCTCGCGGCGAGCAGTCGTCGAGGGGCTGCGGTCGCTCGCACCGGCGGCCTGACGTGACAGTACGTCCCATCCGCCTCTTCGGCGACCCCGTTCTGCGCGCCCCGAGCGCTCCCATCACGCACATCGATGACGGCATCCGCGCGCTCGTGCAGGACCTTCTCGACACCGTCGCGCTCCCCGGCAGGGCGGGCGTCGCCGCACCCCAGATCGGGGTGGGACTTCGCGCGTTCAGCTACAACATCGACGGCGACATCGGCTACATCCTGAACCCCGAGGTCGTCGAGGTGTCAGGAGACGTCGTGCCGACGGGGGAGGGATGCCTCTCCGTGCCCGGGCTCTGGCACGACGCTCTGCGGCATCCGTACGCCAAGGTCGTCGGCATCGACCTCGACGGCGACGAGGTCGTGCTCGAAGGCGAGGGTCTGCTCGCTCAGGCGCTGCAGCACGAGACGGACCACCTGGACGGGATGCTGTACATCCAGCGCCTCTCGCCGGAGGACCGCAAGGCCGCGATGCGGGAGATCCGCGAGAGCGACTGGTTCTGATACGAGCCGGATCAATGCGAGCGTGTCTCGATACGCGCTGGCGCGCTACTCGACAACCGACGCGTTGATGCGGCTCGGGTCAAGGTTGAGTAGCCCGCCGCAGGCGAGCGTATCGAAACCTCCGAGCATCGCTACGAAAGAGGGCCGGGGTCGCAACCCCGGCCCTCTTCCCATCTCAGCCCATCAGCCGCCGAGCGACACGTTCGTCGTCGACACGGGCACGTTGTAGAGTGCGTCGATCTCGCCGGCGAAGTCATCGAGGATGACGTTGCGCTTGATGCTCATCTTCGGCGTGAGGTGACCGCTCGCTTCGCTCCACTCCGTCGTGAGGATGGTGAACTTGCGGATCGACTCGGCTCGCGACACGTTCTTGTTGGCGCCGTCGATGGCGCGCTGCACCTCGGCGCGGACGGCGCTGTTCTTGGCGGCATCGGTGAGCGTCATGTCGCCAGGCAGACCGTTGTTCGCGAGCCACGTCGGCAGCATCTCGCGGATCGAGCGTCACCAGCGCCGAGATGAACGGGCGCTTGTCGCCGACGACGACGACCTGTCCGACGATCGGGTTGGCGCGGATCGGGTCCTCGAGCGCGGCCGGCGCGACGTTCTTCCCGCCCGCCGTGACGATGATCTCCTTCTTGCGGCCGGTGATGGTGAGGAAGCCCTCGTCGTCGAACGTGCCGATGTCGCCGGTCTTGAACCAGTCGCCGTCGAAGGTGGCCGCGGTCGCCTCGGGGTTGTTCCAGTACTCCTTGAACACGTTGACACCGCGGACTTCGATCTCGCCGTCCTCGGCCAGCCGGACCCCGACGCCGGGGAGCGCCGGACCGACGGTGCCGATCTTCGACTTGCGTCGCCAGGTTGACCGTCGCGGGAGCGGTCGTCTCGGTGAGGCCGTAGCCCTCGAGGATGACGACGCCGAGGCTGTGGAAGAAGTGGCCGAGCCGCGGTCCGAGCGGTGCGGATCCTGAGACGGCGTAGACGACGCGGCCGCCCATCGCTTCGCGCAGCTTGCTGTAGACGAGCCGGTCGAACAGCGCGAACTTGATCTTCGTGCCGAGGGGGATCTTCTTGCCCTCCTCCTGCAGCTTGGAGTGCTCGACGGCGGTGTGGGCGGCCGCGCGGAAGATCTTGCCCTTGCCGCCCGCCTCGGCCTTCTGCTCCGCCGAGTTGTAGACCTTCTCGAACACGCGCGGAACGGCCAGCAGGAACGTCGGCTTGAACGAGCCGAGTGCCGGGAGCAGGTTCTTCGTGTCGGGCTGGTGGCCGGTCTTCACGCCGGCGTGGATCGCGAGGATCGAGATGAAGCGGGCGAAGATGTGCGCGGTGGTGATGAACAGCAGGGTCGACGCCCCGGGTGCCTCGACGACTTCGCTCAGCGCCTTCGCCGAGTTGCGGCAGAGCTCGACGAAGTTGCTGTGGGTGAGCACGCAGCCCTTCGGGCGTCCCGTCGAGCCGGACGTGTAGATGAGCGTCGCGATGTCGGACCCGTTCGCGATGTTCCGCCGGCGCTCGATCTCGGCATCCGGAACATCCTTGCCCTGCTCCGACGAGCTTCGCGAGGTCGCCGGTGTGCATCGACCAGGTCGAGCGGATGAGCGGCAGCTCGGAGCGCGCCTCATCGAGGCGTGCGGTGTGGTCGGGAAGCTCGGTGATGCAGGCGACGGCGCCCGAGTCGGTGAGGTTCCACGTGATCTGCGCGGGGGAGTTCGTCTCGTAGATCGGCACCATCACGGCACCCGCGAAGAAGAGCCCGAAGTCGACCAGGCTCCACTCGTAGGTGGTGCGGGCGATGAAGCCCACCTTGTCGCCCGGCTCGATGCCGGCGGCGGCGAAGCCCTTGGCGAGCGCGATCACCTGACGCTGGAACTCGGCGGCCGAGATATCTCGCCACCCGTCGCCTTCGGGCACGGCGAACAGCGCGCGATCCGGGGTCTTCTTCACCCGCTCCACGAGCAGATCTGTGACGTTGGCCTGCGGGTCTGCAGGGACGATCGGGGGGACTTCGAACTGAACCATCGGCAACTCCTTCGGTACCGGTTGCGTGTCGGGCATGCCTGGTTCGAGTGTATGCGGTCGACCTCGCGAGGCCGGGCCACCAGCGGGAGGGCGGGCGCATGCGCGACGCGTCCCGCCGATAGACTGCAACGCGCCCATCGCGTCGCGGTGCGCGGGAAAGGGAGTGCAGTGCTCAAGGTCGGAATCGACATCGGCGGGACCAAGATCGCAGGCGGTGTGGTCGACGAAGAGGGGCACATCGTCGAGAAGCTCCGCGTCGAGACGCCGGTCGATCCGCAGGCGCTCGAAGATGCCGTCGTCGACATGGTCCGGCACTTCTCCGACTCCTACGAGGTCGGCGCGGTCGGAGTCGCGGCCGCCGGTTTCGTCGACCGCGACGGTGCCGTCATCATCCACGCACCCAACATCGACTGGCACAACGAGCCGCTCAAGCAGAAGCTCGAGGCCCGGCTCCAGACTCCGGTCTCGATCGAGAACGATGCGAACGCGGCGGGCTGGGCCGAGTACCGCTTCGGCGGCGGCGCGCATGTCGACGACATGGTCATGCTGACGCTCGGCACGGGCGTCGGCGGAGCGGTCGTGCTGGGTGGTCAGCCTCTACCGCGGCGGCCACGGCATCGGCGGCGAGCTCGGGCACACGCGCTTCACCCGTGACGGCCGGGCGTGCGGATGCGGTCAGAACGGATGCCTCGAGCAGTACGCCTCGGGGCGCGCGCTGCAGCGCGAGGCCAACGAGATCGCCGACGCCGGCGGGATCGGCGAGGGGCTCGCGGCCGTCCGCGCCGAGAAGGGCTCGATCAGCGGCCCCGCCGTCTCGCGCCTCGTCCTCGCCGGAGACCCGGGTGCGCTGGAGGCGCTTCGTCGCGTCGCCACCGCCCTCGGCGAGGCGTGCGGCGGATTCCAGGCTGTGCTCGACCCTTCGCTCTTCGTCATCGGCGGCGGGGTGGCAGAGCTCGGCGACATCCTGCTCGAGCCTGTGCGCATCGCCTATGAGACTTCGCTCCCGGGCTACGGCGACCGCCCGGTCGCCCAGTTCGCCATCGCGCGCCTCGGCAATGACGCCGGGATCATCGGGGCCGCGGACCTTGCGGGAGGCGACGCGTAGCGGTGTTCTACTGGCTCATGAAGTACATCGTGATCGGACCGATCACGAAGGCGATCTGGCGCCCGTGGATCGTCGGGCGACGCAACATCCCGGCATCCGGAGCCGCGATCCTGGCGAGCAACCATCTGTCGTTCGTGGACTCCGTGTTCCTCCCGCTCATGATCGACCGGCCCGTGTCCTTCCTCGCCAAGAGCGACTACTTCACCGGTCGCGGCCTCAAGGGCTGGGCGACGCGGATGTTCTTCAAGATGACCGGGATGATCCCGATCGACCGGTCCGGCGGCAAGGCGTCGGAGGCATCCCTCAACACGGGTCTTCAGGTGCTCGGCCACGGCGATCTGCTCGGGATCTACCCCGAGGGCACCCGCAGCCCCGACGGCAAGCTGTACCGCGGCCGGACCGGGCTCGCGCGGATGGCCCTCGAAGCGCGGGTGCCGGTGATCCCCGTCGTCATGGTCGACACCGACACGATGCTTCCGACCGGCACGCATGTGCCGCGGATCGTCCGCGTCGGGATCGTCATCGGAGAGCCGCTGGACTTCTCGCGCTTCGCCGGCATGGAGGGCGATCGCTACATCCTGCGCTCGGTGACCGACGAGATCATGGTCGCGCTGCAGCGACTGGGAGAGCAGCAGTACGACGACGTCTATGCGTCGACGGTGAAGGACCGTCTGAAGGCGCCGCGGGCTCCGAAGGGCGCGACCGCCGCGAAGGCCGTGACGCCCACCAAGGCCGTGACGCCCACCAAGGCGTAGTACGACCTCGGGGGCCATGCCGCCGCCGATAGACTTGGCGGATGCTTCAGCAGCTGGATCCCCTCGACCACTGGCGCACCCTCCCCATCAAGCAGCAGCCCACGTGGCGCGACACCGATGCCGTGGCCGCCGTTTCCGCCGAGCTCGCCACCCTTCCGCCGCTCGTCTTCGCCGGTGAGGTCGACATCCTGCGGGAGCGCCTCGGGCGTGCCGCAGAGGGCAAGGCCTTCCTCCTTCAGGGCGGCGACTGCGCCGAGACGTTCGCCGGAGCCACGGCCGAGCAGATCCGCAACCGCATCAAGACGGTCCTGCAGATGGCCGTCGTGCTGACCTACGGCGCCTCGATGCCCATCGTGAAGATGGGGCGGATGGCCGGCCAGTTCGCCAAGCCGCGCTCGAGCGACACCGAGACCCGGGGTGATGTCACGCTTCCCGCCTACCGCGGCGACATCGTCAACGGCTTCGACTTCACCGAGGCGTCCCGCCAGGCCGACCCCGCGCGGCTGCTCAAGGGGTACCACACGGCCGCGTCGACGATCAATCTGATCCGCGCGTTCACCCAGGGCGGCTTCGCCGACCTCCGCGAGGTCCACAGCTGGAACAAGGGCTTCGCGCAGAACCCGGCCAACCAGAAGTACGAGCGCCTCGCCGGTGAGATCGACCGGGCGATCCGGTTCATGGAGGCGGCCGGCGCCGACTTCGACGAGCTGCGGCGGGTCGAGTTCTACACGGGCCACGAGGGTCTGCTCATGGACTACGAGCGCCCGATGACGCGCATCGACTCACGCACCGGCACGCCGTACAACACCTCCGCGCACTTCGTGTGGATCGGCGAGCGCACGCGCGATCTCGACGGCGCGCACATCGACTACTTCTCGAAGATCCGCAACCCCATCGGGGTCAAGCTCGGTCCGTCGACGAACGCCCGACACGGTGCTCGAGCTGATCGACAAGCTCGATCCCGAGCGCGAGCCCGGCCGCCTGACGTTCATCACGCGCATGGGCGCCGGCAAGATCCGCGACGCGCTGCCGCCGCTGCTCGAGGCCGTGCGCAACTCGGGTGCGACTCCGCTCTGGGTCACCGACCCCATGCACGGCAACGGCATCACGACGCCGACGGGTTACAAGACCCGTCGCTTCGACGACGTCGTCGACGAGGTCCGTGGCTTCTTCGACGCGCACCGCGCGGTCGGCACGTTCCCCGGCGGCATCCACGTCGAGCTCACCGGCGACGACGTGACGGAGTGCCTCGGCGGCTCGGAGGAGATCGACGAGGCGGCCCTCGCGACGCGCTACGAGTCGCTGTGCGACCCGCGCCTCAACCACATGCAGTCGCTCGAACTCGCTTTCCTGGTGGCCGAGGAGCTCGAGAAGCTCTGAGCCGCCTGTGAGGTCCGGCGCTTAGCCGGGCCTCAGAGCACCGCGCGGATCCGCAGTGAGACGACGGTGCCCTTGGTGTGCTTCGAGTCGGCCTTGGGGTCCTGCGCCTCGATCTGGGTGACAGGATCGGGGAAGAGGTCCCAGCTCGAGTTGTAGTCGAACTGGAATCCCGCGTCGTCGAGCGCCGCCTTCGCCTGATCCCGGGTCATCCCGACGACGTTCGGGACAGGGAACAGGGGCGGACCCGACGACACCACGAGCGTGACCGCTTCGCCCGGTCGCCACGAACCGCCGCCGTCGCGATCCGCGATGCGGATGACGAGCCCTTCGTCGACGCTCTCGCTGGTCTCCTCGGTGGTCCCGGCGATCTGCAGTCCCTTGGCGTTCAGTGCCGCCGTGGCGTCGCCCACGCTCTTGCCTGCCACGTCCGGAACCGGCCCCACCGAGACCGAGAGCACCGCCGAATCGCCCTCGTGAACCGTGCAGCCGTTGGTGCAGTCGAAGGCCGGTTCCCCCGAGCGCGGGGTGACCGTCGCCCCGATGACCGAGTTCTCGGCATCCCCGGTGAAGTACTTCTCGTCCTCGCCGACCGTCACGCGCACACCTTCGAAGGCGGCGCGCGCCTGGTCGGCCGGCATCCCGGCGAATCCCGTGAGCGCGTGATCCTGCGGGCCCTTCGAGACGAACACCGTCACGGTGGATGCTTTGTCGACGCGGGCCCCGGCGTCCGGATCCGAACCGGTCGTGGTTCCCGCGGGCACGTCGAAATCGAAGACGTCCTCCTGCACCGCGACCAGACCCTCGGCCGAGAGCGCACCCTGGGCCTGCTCGAAGGTCATGTTCCCCACCTCGGGAACGGGGATCTGCGATCCGGGCCCCGAGCCGAACCACCAGCCGATCCCGGCCGCGAGCGCGGCGAGCAGGATGACGAGGGCGAAGAGCCAGCCGCCCTTCCGCGCGCGGCGCTTCGTGGCGGTGCGCAGTCGCGCCGCGTTGTCGACGTCGTCGATCGCGGCCATCGGCCCGGTGATCGCGGTGGGGAGCACTTTGGTGAGCTCGGCCTGCGCGCCGTCCTCGTCCCGGATGACGGTCGTGGGGGCCGTGCGGGCCAGCTGCGGCTGGATGCCCAGCTCGCGCTCGATCTCGCGCAGGCGATCGAGCATCTCGCGGGCATCGACGGGCCGGTCGTCGGGAGACTTCTCGGTCGACCACAGCACCAGCTCGTCGAGCTGCTCGGGGACGCCGGGGTTCTTCACGCTGGGCCGGGGCACCGAGTCGGTCGCGTGCTGGAAGGCGATCTGCATCGGCTGCTCGCCCTGGTAGGGCTGCTCGCCGGCGAGCATCTCGTAGAGCATGATGCCCAGCGAGTAGATGTCGCTGCGGGCGTCGGCAGTTCCGCGCGTCACGAGCTCGGGTGCGAGGTAGGCGATCGTTCCGAGCAGCTGTGCGCCGGTGGCGGTGTTGGCCGTCGTGGCCCGTGCCAGGCCGAAGTCGCCGATCTTGATCCGGCCGTCCTCGGCGAGCAGCACGTTCTCGGGCTTGACGTCGCGGTGCACGATCCCCGCCCGGTGCGCCGCGGCGAGGCCCGAGAGGATCGCATCCATGATCGTGATCGTCTGTGCCAGCGTCAGGCGCTTCTGCTCGCGCAGGAGCTCGCGCAGCGTGATGCCGGGCAGGTACTCCATGACGAGATACGCCATGTCGCCGTCCTGACCCTGGTCGAAGACGTTGACGACGTGCGGATCGGCGAGACGCGCGGCCGCGCGGGCCTCCTGGATGAACCGGCTCTGGAACACGGTGTCGTCGCTCAGGTGCCCGTGCATGACCTTGAGCGCGATGCGCCGCTCGAGCCGCAGGTCGGTCGCGACATACACGGTCGCCATGCCGCCGCGCGCGATGCGCGCGCGGACCCGGTATCGGCCGTCGACCAGACGTCCGATCAGCGGGTCGGCCTGCTGACTCGTGCTCACGGCTCAGAGTCTACGGATGCATGGGTGCGAGCCAGGGGAGCGCCTCACCCGGCCGGCCTCTGGGCACGCGTCACCCGTAGGTCACAAGCAGAGCGGTGGCGGCGTTCTCCCACCGGGCGTAGGCATCCGGATGAGCGGAGATCTGCACCGCCTGAGCCGCTTGCGTGAAGGTGAGGTTCTGCCACCCCGGGATGTCGAGCAGGCCACGGGTGTTCGCGCCGTTGGGATCCGAGCGGCCCCCGTAGAAGGCGCGTGCAGCCCGTGCGGCATCCTGCACGTCGGCCTCGGTGCCCCAGCCTGCGCTGGGACGCTGCTGGAACAGGCCCAGCGAGTCGCGGTCGCCCCCGCCGAGGTTCCGCAGCGACGACTCCTGGATGGCTGCGCCGATCGCGATCGCGATCCCGCGATCGGGCACTCCGAGCTCTCTGCCGATCGCGATGATCAGCTGCACGTGCCCGACCTGCTCGCCGGACAGCGACGGCACGGGCTCTTGCACAAGCGGGGTGGGCGCGGGAGCGGGGGAGGGCGCGGGCGCGGGCGGTGCTGCCGGAGCCGCGCCGGGAAGCGCCAGCTTCTGGCCCGGGTAGATGATCGACGACCAGCCCAGGCCGCTCGCGGCGAACAGCGCCTGCACCGTGATGCCGTGCGCCCCGGCGATGGCGCTGAGGGTGTCACCGGCCTGCACCGTGTACGTGGCCGGAGCCCGCGACGGGAGCCGGGGGAGCGGCAGGCGGGGCCGGTGCCGCCGGCGCGGCAGGGCTGGGCGCGGGGCCGCCCCCGATCCTCAGCGTCTGACCGGGGTAGATGATCGACGCCCGGCCGAGTCCGTTGGCCGCGAAGAGCTCCTGCACCGTGATGCCGTGGCGCTCCGCGATCGCGCTGAGGGTGTCGCCGGGCGCGACCGCATAGGTTCCGGATGCCGCAGCCGGCGCGGGGGGCGCGACGGCCTGAGTCGAGGGTGCGGTGCCGGTCAGGCGCAGAACCTGGCCCGGGCGGATGATCGATTCCCCGGACAGTCCGTTGATGGCGAGGATGTCGGCCGTGCGGAGCCCATATCGCACTGCGATGCCGAAGACGGTGTCACCGCGTGCGACCGTGTAGGTGTCGGGAACGGCGACGGATGCCGGAGCCCGCTGGGGCACGACGACACCGGTGACGCCGAGCAGCGGCATCCGTGCGGGCTGCGGCTCCGCTTGTCGCTCGGTGGCGCCCGCGGCCGGACCGCTCAAGAGGAGCGCGATCGATCCTGCGAGCGCGGCAGGCACTGCTGCGCCGACCAGCTGCTTGCGGTTACTGAGGTGTCGCACGAGATTCCCCCTCTGTGACTCCGCCACCGTGTCACGGAAGTAAAAAGCTGTCAACCAGTGATAAAGACGAGAGAGATGTGACTGATGTGACTGGCGGGATGCGGTCGCGAGCGTGAGTGGTGGAACGCTGATGGAGGCAGTGAGCGCGGAGTGAGATAGTGGTGTGGTGACCGCTGATCCCGCTCCGCGACTCGAAATCGAATGGCTGACCCTTCCCGAGCTGGTCGAGACTCTCGGCGAACCACTGGGCCGCGTACGGCGCATGCTCGACGAGCAGCAGCTGATCGGCTCCCGCCGGGACGGGTCGCTCAAGGTTCCCGCGCTGTTCATCCTGGATGGGCACCCGCTCTCCTCCCTGCGGGGCACGGCGATCGTCCTGCACGATGCCGGCTTCACCGAGGACGAGGCCATCGACTGGCTGCTGACGACCGAGGATTCGCTCGGCCACGCGCCGATCGAGTCGCTGCGCGCCGGGCGCAAGAGCGAGGTCCGTCGCGTCGCGCAGGCGCTCGGCTGAGCGTCAGCCCGAAACGGCTATCGCGCGCGATCAGTTCGTGCGCACCGTCGCGGCCCGCGCGAGCTCGCGCAGTTCGCTGACGGCGGCGTTGCCCAGCCGCGCTCCCGAGAGCGATCGCTCCGCTTCGCGCGCGTAGGCGGAGATGAGCTCCTCGACGCGGTCGAGCGCGCCGGTGTCGACGATCGTGCGCTGAAGCGCGGCGACCTGCACGTCGTCGAGCTCGGCATCGCCCACCAGCTCGTCGACCAGGCGCCGTGCCGGCGCATCCAGCTGTTCACGCGTGTACGCGATCAGCACGGTGCGCTTTCCCTCGCGAAGGTCATCGCCCGACGGCTTGCCGGTCTGCTCCTCGTCGCCGAAGACCCCGAGCACGTCATCGCGGAGCTGAAACGCCATGCCGAGCGGGTGCCCGAAGGCCGCGAGGGCGGCCAGCTGCGCGGCATCCGCTCCCGCCAGTGCGGCGCCGACCGCGAGCGGCTGCTGCACGCTGTACCGCGCGGATTTGAGGGATGCCACCCGCAGCGCCCGTTCGGCGTGCCGGTCGTCGGGCTCGGTGCGGAAGGCCGACTCCTCGGCGATGTCGAGGAACTGCCCGACCGTCACGTCGCGGCGCATGCGCGAGTACTCGGCTCGAGCGGCGGCCGCAGGCCCGGCAGGGGCGGTCGTCAGCCCCTGCTCGAGCAGATCGTCGCTCCAGGCGACGAGGAGGTCTCCGAGCAGGATGGCCGCCGACCCGCCGAAGGAAGCGGCGTCGCCGACCCAGCCTGCCGAACGGTGAGACTCCTCGAGGGCGCGGTGCGCCGCGGGCCGACCGCGCCGGGTGTCGGAGTTGTCGATGACGTCGTCGTGGACGAGTGCGGCCGCGTGGAAGATCTCGAGGGCGGCGGCCGCTGCCAGCAGCTCGTCGGGAACCTCCGCAGTGCCGCCTCCGGCCTCTGCGACCGCCCTGAATCCGGCGATGCAGAACCTGCCGCGGAGCCGCTTTCCGCCGTGGAGAGCCCGCGCCGCCGCCTCGATGAACAGGGCCGCTTCCGGCCCCCATCCGGATGCCGCGTCCCTCTCAGCCGTGACGAAGGTCTCTACTCGCTGGGAAATCGCCGCGACGGCGTCCGGAGAGGGTGACACGGGCCTAGCCTAGTGATCGACGGCACGCGTACAATCGATCCGTCTAGACCGCAAGAGGGGGATGCATGCCACTCTCCGAACAGGAGCAGCGACTGCTCGATGAGATGGAGCGCCATCTCATGCGCAACGACGCGGACGTCGTGAGCGCGCCGCGCGATGGTCGCACACTGAGTTACCGCAACATCGTCTACGGCACGATCCTCGTGCTGCTGGGGCTGGGCGGGCTCATCATCGGCGTTTCGACCGATCTCGTGGTCGTGGGCGTCATCGCGTTCATCGTGATGCTCGGCGGTGTCGTTCTCGCCGTCACACCGACCCCCGGACCCGGCCGGCTCCCCGTCGACCCCGAGAAGCCCGCCACGCAGCGTTCCTCTTCTTCGTTCATGGATCGCATGAACGATCGCTGGGACCGACGACAGGATGGCCAGTCCGGAAACTGACACCGGGCGTCCGCCACGGCGGCGCCGATCACCGATCCACCTGAGCACCGACCTTCGGGTCGGTGCTTTTTTTGTGCCCGCCGACTGCCCCGGGGAGGCGAGGGCCTCAATCGGTGGTGCGCTGGGGTGTCAAAGTGGAGGAAAGTGGAGTAGCGTGGGAACACAACCCGCGGGGGGCCGGACAAAGGGGGTGATGTGCAGATGCTTTTGGGCACGCACACTCCCAAGCTCGACGAAAAGGGTCGGGTGATCCTTCCGTCGAAGTTCCGCGACGATCTCGGCCCCGGCGTCGTCATCACTCGCGGACAGGAGCGCTGCCTGTACGTCTTCAGCACGGTCGGAGTTCGAGCGTGTGTACGAGCGGATTCGCGAAGCACCCCTCACGAACAAGCAGGCCCGTGACTTCCAGCGGATGTTCCTCTCCGGCGCGAGCGCCGAGAAGCCGGACAGCCAGAACCGGGTCACGATCCCGCCCCATCTGCGCACGTATGCCGGCCTCGAGCGCGACCTCGTCGTCACCGGCGTCGGCGCCCACGCGGAGGTCTGGAACGCGGACGCGTGGAACGCATACGCCGAAAGCAACGAAGACACGTATTCCGAGATGGAGCAGGAGGTGATTCCCGGCCTGTTCTGAGCCCCTCGGCCGTGACTCCCAGCCGCTCCCGCCCTGACGCACTTCCCCGGTGTCAGGTCAGAGCGGATGGGGATCAGGGCCGAGGGACACTCCGGGAGCCCCGACATCATGAACCTGCGCGACATCCACACCCCAGTCCTCCTCGATCGCTGCGTCGACCTGCTGGCACCCGCGCTGCAGCGCGAGGGCGCCGTGCTCGTCGACGCCACGCTCGGTATGGCGGGACACGCGGAGGCCTTCCTCGAGCGCTTTCCCGGCATCCGGCTCATCGGCCTCGACCGAGACCAGGACGCCCTGCGGATCGCGGGGGAGCGCCTGGCTCCGTTCGGCGACCGCGTCACCCTCGTCCACACGGTCTACGACGGCATCGTCGAGGCGGTCGCTTCCGCCGGTCTGCAGAAGGTCGACGGCATCCTGTTCGATCTGGGCGTTTCGTCCCTGCAGCTCGACGTCGCCGATCGGGGATTCGCGTACTCGAAGGACGCGCCCCTCGACATGCGGATGGACCAGTCGGCCGGCGTGACCGCCGCCGACATCGTGGCGACCTACAGCGAAGGACAGCTGCGGCGCATCTTCGAGCGGTACGGCGAGGAGAAGCTCGTCCGGTCGCTACGCGCGAGCCATCATCGCGGCGCGCGCAGAGGGGCCGATCGATCGTTCCGGTCGTCTGGTCGAGATCCTCATCGCCGCGACGCCCTACGCCGCGCAGCGGTCGGGGCATCCGGCCAAGCGGGTCTTCCAGGCGCTGCGCATCGAAGTCAACGCCGAGCTCTCGGTGCTCGAACGAGCGATCCCCGCGGCGCTCGAGGTGCTCGGCGTCGGCGGCCGGATCGTGGTCATGTCGTACCAGTCGCTCGAGGACCGGCTCGTCAAGCGGGTCTTCGCGGATGCCGCCGCCTCGACGGCACCGTCGGGACTGCCTGTCGAGCTTCCCGAGCACGCCCCCAGGTTCCGGCAGCTCGTCAAAGGAGCCGAGCTCGCCTCCGAGGACGAGATCGCGCGCAACCCGCGCGCCACACCCGTGCGCCTGCGCGCACTCGAGCGGATAAGGGAGGCGGCATGAGCCTTGCAGCATCGAGCACCCTCGCTCCGGTCCGGCCCGCGGCTCCCGGCCGGCGGCTGCAGGTCGTCAGTGCGCCCGCGCGCCGTCGTCGGCCGCAAGGTGGTCTACGCGATCGTCGCGGTCGCCGGCGCGATCGCGATCGGCGCGGCCCAGATGGCACTCTCGGTCCTGACGACCCAGGGCTCCTACCAGATCGCCGACCTCACGAGCCAGCAGCGACAGCTCGACTGGAAGAAGCAGATGCTCTACGACGATGTCGCCGGGCTGAGCTCGCCGCAGTACCTCGCCGCGAACGCTGCCGCGCTCGGCATGGTGATCAACGAGTCCCCGAGCTACCTGCGGCTGAGCGACGGGGCGATCCTCGGCGCGAGCCAGGTGGCGGTCGGCGCCTCCTCCGTCGACGCGATCGGGCGGGGTGCAGTCGCCAACGCGCTCATCACCGACACCCCCCTGGTGACCGATCCCGATGCCACGATCGCGGGGGCACCCGTCGCGCCGCTCGAAGGGTCCGCCGCAGACGGGACGACCGCCGACGGCGCGGCGCCCGTCGTCAACACGCCGCCACCCCTCACCGACGGACTGCCCACCCCGAGCACACACTGAGACATGACCACCAGAAGCACCCGCAGTCAGCGTCGCAGAACCGTGGTCGCACTCGGCGTCGTCCTCGCGATCCTCGCCGGCTTCATCGTCCGGCTGGTCGACATCCAGGTCGTGAGCGCGGGCGAGCACATCGAGGACTCCCTCGCGACCGCACTCGGAAGCTCGCGACCGCTCTACGGCACTCGCGGGGCGATCGTGGACGAGTCGGGCCAGACGCTGGCGGGCAGCATCCTTCTCTACGATGCTCAGCTCGACCCCTCGAACGTCGGCTCGATCAGCCGCCAGAAGGCGGACGGGACGACCGAGAAGGTGCCGTGGTCGCAGCTCGCCGGCGAGATCGGCGAGATCACCGGGCAGACGGCCGACGAGGTGCAGCAGATCGTCGACGATGCGAAGGCTGTCGACCCGAACTCGCAGTACGCCAAGCTCAAGCGGGGACTTTCGACGGAGCAGTACCGGGCTCTCGCCGCCCTCGGCATCCCGTTCCTGTACTTCGACCCGCACCCGGCGCGCATGTACCCGGATGGCGCCGTCGCGGGCAACCTCGTCGGCTACATGGGCATGGACGACGAGCCCCTCGGTGGTCTCGAGCAGACCCAGAACAGCTGCCTGACGGCTGACAACGGCAAGGTGGTCTACGAGAAGGGCAAGGACGGGGTCGTCATCCCGGGCACGGAGGTCTCGACGCCCGCCGTCGACGGCGGCACTCTCCAGCTGACGATCAACCGCGATCTGCAGTGGTACCTGCAGCAGCTGATCGCGGAGGAGACGCAGAACCAGGCTGCCAAGAGCGGGGCGATCTTCGTGGTCGAGGTGGCGACCGGCAAGATTCGCGCCGCTGCCGACTACCCCACGGTCGACCCCAACGACGTCGATGCCTCCGACCCCAACGACCGCGGCAGCCGCATCTTCACCGACCCGTTCGAGCCGGGTTCGACGTTCAAGCCGCTCACCGCGGCGACCGTCATCGACGCAGGCGGCCAGACGCCCCTGTCCACGGTGTTCGCGGCGGGCGACGAGAAGTTCGCCAACGGAGCGAAGGTCAGCGACTCGTTCGATCACCCGACCAACGAGTACACGCTGACGGGCGTGCTCATCGACTCGTCGAACGCCGGCATCTCGAAGTTCGCCGAACGCGTCAGCGCGCAGACCCGCTACGACTACCTCAAGCGATTCGGCATCGGCGACGGCAGCCACATCCCGTTCGCCGGCCAGGGCAACGGATGGCTCACGACCCCCGACCAGTGGGACAACCAGACCTTCTACAACGTCGCGTTCGGCCAGGGCGTGTCCACGACCATCCCGGAACTTGCCGGCGCCTACCAGGCCATCGCGAACGACGGGGTGAAGGTGCCCCTGTCGCTCATCGAGTCGTGCACCAAGCCCGACGGCGAGGTCGCGACCCCCGAACTGCCCGAGCCGACCCGGGTCGTCCAGGAGTCGACCGCGGTCTCGGTGCAGCAGATGATGGAGAACGTCGCACTGCAGAGCACGCTCGCACCGCAGATCGCCATCCCCGGCTACCGCATCGCCGACAAGACCGGCACCGGCGAGATCTCCGAGAACGGCACGTACAAGCGGGGCGTCTACTTCACGACGATGCTCGGCTTCGCCCCGGCGGATGATCCGCAGTACCTCGTCGTCGTCACGCTCAACGAGCCCACCAGGGTAAAGTCGTCTGCGGCCAACGCGTCGGCGTTCCAGAAGGCCATGACCCAAGTCCTCAAGACGTACCGGGTGATGCCCGCGACGTCCGCTCCGACGGTCCTCCCCAAGTTCGCGGAGTGACGTCGGTTCCGGCCGGAGAACCGATGATCGACCTCACACTTTCCCAGATCGCGCGCGTCGTCTCAGGCGACCTCCGACTCGCCACGGGCCACACTCCAGAGACGATCGTCTCCGGCGCCGTCGACACGGACTCCCGGCTCATCGAGCCGGGAGGGATCTTCGTGGCCAAGCCCGGAGAGGAGACCGACGGGCATCTGTTCGTGGATGCCGCGGTGGAGCGAGGGGCCGTCCTCGCCCTGGTCGAGCGGCCGGTCGAGGCATCCGTCTCGCAGATCGTGGTGGCGGACGTCGTGACGGCTCTCGCCGATCTCGCCCGTGAGGTCGTGGCGCAGGTCCGCGCACGAGGCGACCTTCGCGTGGTCGGCATCACCGGGTCCAACGGCAAGACGACCACCAAGAATCTGCTCGCGCGCATCCTCGAGGGCGAAGGCGAGACCGTCGCCCCGCGCGCGTCGTTCAACAATGAGGTCGGGGCACCGCTCACGATGCTGCGCGTGACGAACTCCACGAGATACCTCGTGAGCGAGTTCGGCGCGAGCGGGCCGGGCGAGATCGCGCGACTCGCAGGCCTCGTCGACCCCGACATCGGTGTCGTCCTGATGGTCGGCATGGCGCACGCCGGCGGCTTCGGAGGCATCGAGGCGACGCTCGCCGCGAAGTCCGAGCTCGTGCGCGCGATCCGCCCGGGCGGTATCGCGGTCCTGAACGCCGACGACGGGCGCGTGGCCTCGATGGCGTCGATCGCCGAGGAGCGGGATGCCGCGATCCGCTGGTTCGGCCGCGGGCCGCGGGCCGTGGATGTGCGCGCCGAAGACGTCGAGGTGACAGCATCCGGAACCCGCTCGACGGTGATCGTCGACGGCGTGACCGCGTCGCTCAGCCTGCGCGTCCTCGGCGAGCACCACGTCATGAACGCCCTGGCGGCGATCGCGGCTGCCACAGCGCTCGGGGTGCCGCTGCAGGCGTGCATCGAGCGGCTCGAGACTGTCGACATCGCAGAGCGCTGGCGGATGCAGCCGCTCGGATCGGAGCGCGTCCGGATCATCAACGACGCCTACAACGCCAGCCCCGACTCCATGGCGGCGGCCCTGCGGACGCTCGCGCAGATCGTGCGACCGGGGGAGCGCACGGTCGCTGTCCTGGGCGCGATGAGCGAGCTCGGCGAGTACGCCGAGGAGGAGCACGACCGCGTGGGTCTGCTGGCCGTCCGGCTCGGCGTGCAGCGCATCGTGGTCGTCGGCCCCGATGCGCGGCGCATGTTCCTCGAGGCGATCGCCCAGGGATCGTGGGACGGCGAGGCCGTGTTCTTCACGACTCAGGACGAGGCCTACGACTACCTCCTGGGTGAGCTGCGCGACGGCGACCGGGTCCTGGTCAAGTCATCCAACTCGGCGGGCCTCCGACACCTCGGCGATCGTCTGGGAGAATCCTTCTCGTGAGATCCCTCCTGACAGCAGCGGCGATCTCGCTGGCATTCACCCTGTTCCTCACACCGGTGTTCCTGCGGGGCTTCCGCAGATGGGGCTGGGGCCAGATCATCCGCACGCCCGAAGACGGCAACATCCCGCCGCACGAGGCGAAGCGCGGAACGCCGACGATGGGTGGCGTCGTCTTCATCATCGGCACGCTCGTCGGGTACTTCATCGGCACGTACGCCGGCAACTTCCCGCCGACCATCTCGGGACTGCTCGTGCTGTGGATGATGGTGGGCTTCGGCATCGTCGGCTTCGTCGACGACTACATGAAGCTCCGGCAGCAGCGCAGCCTCGGCCTGTCGGGATGGCGCAAGGTCATCGGCCAGATCATCGTGGTCGTGCCGTGGGCTGTCGTCTCGCTCAACTTCCCCAACGCGGCGGGCCAGACCCCGGCGTCGCCCTACGTCTCGGTCTTCCGCGATCTGCCGGTCCTGTCGTTCATGGCGCTCGGCCTCATCGTCGGCTGGATCGTCTACATCCTCTGGGTGACCTTCATCGGCGTGGCGTGGTCCAACAGCACCAATGTGACCGACGGCCTCGACGGCCTCGCGGCCGGATCCGGCATCTTCACGGTCGCCGCCATGAGCCTCATCACGTTCTGGCAGTTCCAGCAGCGGTGCGACTCGGCGGAGCTCGTGCCGAACTTCCAGACCGCGTGCTACGGCACCCGCGACCCGCTCGACCTGACGATCGTCGCCGCGGCGTTCGTCGGCGCTCTCGCGGGGTTCCTGTGGTGGAACGCGCCGAAGGCGCAGGTCTTCATGGGCGACGTGGGCTCGATGGCCATCGGCGGCGTCATCGCCGCCATGTCGATCCTCTCCCGCACCGAGGTGCTCGCCGTCATCGTCGCGGGTGTCTTCATCATCGGCCCCGGCTCGGTGATCCTTCAGCGGTGGTACTTCAAGCTCACGCGGGGCAAGCGCCTCTTCCTGATGAGCCCGTTCCACCACCATCTCGAGATGCGCGGCTGGCCCGAGACGACCATCGTCGTGCGCATGTGGATCATCGCCGCGATGCTGGCGGTCACCGGCGTCGGCGCGTTCTACGTCGAATGGCTCGCACGCACATGACCCCGCGCTCCCTCGACTCGCTCACGAGCTGGCACGCGGACTGGAAGGGCCTTCGCGCAGCAGTGCTCGGCCTCTCGGTCACGGGGTTCTCCGTGGCCGACACGCTCGCCGAGCTCGGCGCCGAGGTGCTGGTCGTCACAGAGAAGGCCGACGAGGACTACGAGCGACTGCTCCCCGTCATCGGCGCACGACTGTGGACCGGACCTCTCGGCAGCGTTCCCGCCGAACTCTCCGACTTCGCTCCGGACGTCGTCATCGCCTCGCCGGGCTTCTCGCCCGCGCATCCGGTGATCTCGTGGGCGCGGCACTCCGGGATCCCGCTGTGGGGCGACGTGGAGCTCGCATGGCGCGTGCGCGACAAGGTCGTGCGACCGGACGGCAGGCCCGCCGACTGGATCCTCATCACAGGGACCAACGGCAAGACCACGACCACCCGCCTCACGGCCACGATGCTCGTCGAAGGGGGCCTGCGGGCCGCACCCGTCGGCAACATCGGCACGCCTGTCCTCGACGCGGTGCGCGACCCCGAGGGCTTCGACGCGCTCGTGGTCGAGCTCTCGAGCCACCAGCTCTGGTACCTCGGTCTGCAGTCGGGTCCCGATCCGGTCTCGCCGCACGCGAGCGTGTGCCTCAACCTCGCCGACGACCACCTCGAGTGGCACGGGTCGTTCGAGGCGTACCGCGATGCGAAGGCGCATGTCTACGACAGCACGCGTGTCGCCTGCGTGTACAACAAGGCGGATGCCGCGACCCAGCGCATGGTCGAGGACGCCGACGTCGTCGACGGCGCACGCGCCATCGGCTTCGACCTCGGCGTGCCGGGCCCGAGCGACTTCGGTCTCGTCGACGGCATCCTCGTCGACCGCGCCTTCCTCGAGGATCGCCGCACGTCGGCGCTCGAGATCACGACCGTCGAGGATCTCGAGCGCCTCGGTCTCGCGGCTCCGCACATGGTCGCCAACGTCCTCGCGGCCAGCGCGCTCGCTCGCTCGCTGGACGTGGCGCCCGCCGCCATCCGCCACGCCCTGCGCACCTTCCAGCTCGATCCGCACCGCATGGAGGTCGTCGGCGGTCCTCGAGGGCATCACGTGGGTCGACGACTCGAAGGCGACGAACCCCCATGCTGCGGCATCCTCCCTCACCGCCTACCCGGGTGCCGTCTGGGTCGTCGGCGGCCTGCTGAAGGGCGTCGACATCTCCGATCTCATCGCCGGTCGCGGATCGCGATCGAAAGCCGCGATCGTGATCGGAGTCGAACGGGATGCCGTCATGGCGGCGTTCGCGCGACACGCGCCCGGGGTCCCCGTGTTCGAGGTGGACGCCGATGAGACTGAAGAGGTCATGGCACGGGTCGTCGAACTGGCTGCCGGGGTCGCACGTGACGGGGACGTCGTTCTGCTCGCTCCCGCCGCCGCATCCTTCGACCAGTTCTCGTCCTATGCCGACCGAGGCCGGAAGTTCGCGGCCGCAGTGAAGGACAGGTTCGCGAGGGGGGCCGATGGCGAGCACGACGACGACGCCGACCCGGCCTCGGCAGCCTCCGCCTGAGGCTCCAGCATCCGGCGAAGCCCCGGCAAGACGGGGTCTCGCGGCCCGCGTCAACCTCGGTCACGTCTTCGCGCCGGTTCCGCGCGAGTTCCTGCTCATCGTCTCCACGGCGCTGCTGCTGACCGGGTTCGGACTCGTCATGATCCTCTCGGCGACCTCGGCGACGGCCACGGCAGCCGGGGAGCCGCCGTATGAGGACGTCCTCAAGCAGGGGGCGTTCGCGCTGCTCGGCATCCCGCTGATGTTCATCGTCAGCCGCTTCCCCGTCGCGTTCTGGCGGCGGATCGCCTGGCCCGCGCTGATCCTCGCGATCATGGTGCAGCTGCTCGTGTTCGTGCCGGGCATCGGCGTCGAAGCGCACGGAAACCGCAACTGGATCGTGATCGCGGGCTTTCAGGCCCAGCCGTCGGAGTTCCTCAAGCTGACGCTCGCCCTGTGGATCGGCTTCGTGCTCTTCCGCAAGCGGACGCTGCTCGGGTCCTGGCCCCACGTGCTGATCCCGCTCGTCCCGATGACGATCCTCGTCCTCGCCACCGTCATGGCCGGCCGCGACATGGGCACCGCGATGATCATCGCGCTCGCAGCGCTCGGGTGCGCTGTTCTTCTCCGGCGTCAAGCTGCGACTCTTCATCCTTCCGGCACTGCTCGGCGTGATCGGCGCGGTGGCGTTCGCCTGGACGAGCCCCGACCGCATGCGCCGCATCATGAGCTTCCTCAACACGGACTGCCTCGCGGACTACTTCGGCGACTGCTGGCAGCCGCTGCACGGCATCTGGGCGCTCGCCGGCGGAGGGATCTTCGGGCTCGGGCTCGGAAATTCGAAGGAGAAGTACGACTGGCTCCCCGCCGCCGCCAATGACTACATCTTCGCGATCGTCGGCGAAGAGCTGGGACTCATCGGCTGCATCGTGGTGCTCGGGCTGTTCGCCCTGTTCGCGGTCGGCGCCTTCCACGTCATCCGCAAGACCGACGACCCGTTCGTGCGCATCGTCTCGGGTGCCATCACGGTCTGGATCGTCGGGCAGGCGCTCATCAACGTCGGCGTGGTGCTGCGGGTCTTCCCCGTCCTGGGCGTGCCGCTTCCGTTCATGTCGCAGGGCGGCACGTCCCTCCTGTCGGTGCTGATCGCCTGCGGGGTGCTGCTGTCCTTCGCGCGCTCTCTGCCGTCCTCCGCGCACATGGGCCACGTGCGGCCGGTGCGTGCTCCCCGCGCGCCGCGTGCGAAAATTCCAGGGTGACCGAAGCGGCCGACGCACCCCGAAGACGCCCGCACCTACCTCCTCGCCGGAGGCGGCACGGCAGGCCATGTCAACCCGCTGCTCGCCGTCGCGGATGCGCTCCGCGAGCGCGAGCCCGAGGCCGCGGTGCTCGTCCTCGGAACGCGCGAAGGACTCGAGGCGCGCCTCGTGCCGCTGCGCGGCTACGAGCTGCTCTTCGTCGACAAGGTGCCCTTCCCGCGGGCGCCGAACCGCGCCGCAGCGGGATTCCCGGCGAGGTTCCGCCGCGCGGTCGCGCAGGTGCGCGAGCACATCCGGACCCACCGTGTCGACGTCGTCGTGGGCTTCGGCGGCTACGCCTCTGCTCCCGCGTACGTCGCCGCGCGCCGCGAACGCGTCCCGTTCATCGTGCACGAGGCGAACGCCCGGCCGGGTCTCGCGAACGTGCTGGGCGCCCGACGGGCCGCCGGCGTCGGCGTCGCCTTCGAGGGCACTCCGCTGCGGCGCAGCCGTGTGGTCGGGATGCCGCTCCGCCGCGAGATCGTCTCGCTCGACCGCGACGCGCTCCGCGCGGAAGCGGCCGCGCACTTCGCCCTCGACCCGGCCAAGCCCACGCTCCTCGTCTTCGGCGGCTCGCTCGGCGCGCGGCAGCTCAACGAGGCCTTCGGGGGCTCCTGGCAAGACGTCCTGGCACGCCGGCTGGCAGCTGCTGCACGTCACCGGCGAGAATTCCGATCTGCCCGATCCGGGCGCCGCAGGGTACGCAGTCCGCCGCTACGTCGACCGGATGGATCTCGCGTTCGCGCTCGCGGACGTCGTCGTGTCGCGCTCCGGCGCCGCGACGGTGAGCGAGATCAGCGCGCTCGGCATCCCCGCCGTGTACGTGCCGTACGCCGTCGGCAACGGCGAGCAGGCGCTGAACGCCGGCTCCGCCGTGCGGGCGGGAGCGGCACGCCTGATCCCGGATGCCGAGTTCACCGCCGACCGCGTGCGCAGCGAGGTCGTCCCGCTGCTGGCCGACGATGCCGCGCTCGCCGCGATGCGCGAGGCCGCGGCATCCGTCGGCACGCGCACAGGCACCGAGAACGTCGTCGCGATGATCGACGAGGCGCTGGCTGCTCGGGAGCCGCCGGGGCGCGCCGAGCGGGATGGGTCAAGAGGCCGAACGTAGACTTGTCGGGTCATGATCAGACCCGACCTGAGCCTTCCCATTCCCGAGACCATCGAGGCCGCCCACTTCATCGGGATCGGCGGCTCCGGCATGTCGGGCCTCGCCCGCATGTTCCTCGAGCGGGGCATCCGCGTGTCGGGATCGGACCGCTCCGACAGCGCCGCGCTGCGCGAGCTCGCCGCCCTCGGCGCCCGGGTGCACGTCGGCCACGACGCGGCGAACCTCGGCGATGCCGACACGGTGATCCACACCGGTGCCATCTGGCCCGAGAATCCGGAGTTCGTCACGGCGAAGGATCGTGGGATGCCGGTCATCCACCGGTCGCAGGCGCTCCACTGGCTGATCGGCGGTCGCCGTCTGGTCTCGGTCGCCGGTGCCCACGGCAAGACGACCTCGACGGGGATGATCGTCACGGCGCTGCAGGCGCTCGATGCGGATCCGACGTTCGTGAGCGGCGGAGTCGTCGCCCAGCTCGGCGTCTCGAGCGGGACCGGCTCCGACGAGCTCTTCGTCATCGAGGCGGATGAGTCCGACGGCACGTTCCTCCTCTACGACACCTCGATCGCGCTCATCACGAACGTCGACCCCGACCACCTCGACCACTGGGGCAGCGACGACGCGTTCTACGAGGGCTTCGCCACGTTCGCGAACGACGCCCGCGAGGCGGTCGTCATCTCGGCCGACGACGCAGGCGCGCAGCGCGTCGCCGGGATGCTCACGCATTCGCGCGTCGTCACCTTCGGAACATCGGATGCCGCCGACGTCCGGGTGGTCGACATCCGGACCGATGGCCCCGTCTCGTTCGCGCTGAGCTACGCCGGCGAGTCCGTCCAGGCCCGACTGCTGGTGCCCGGCGAGCACAACGCCATCAACGCGGCCGGGGCCGTCGCCGTGCTCATCACGCTGGGCTACGCGCTCGAGCCGGCCGTGCGCGCCGTCGAGGGCTTCTCGGGCACGGTCCGCCGGTTCGAGCTGCACGGCGTCGAGCGCGGCGTGAGCGTCTTCGACGACTACGCCCACCACCCGACCGAGGTCGCGGCTGCGTTGAGCGCCGCGCGCACCGTCGTCGGCGACGGGCGCATCATCGCGGTTCATCAGCCGCACACCTACTCGCGGACGCAGCACATGTTCCGCGAGTTCGCCGAGGTGCTCGAGGGCACGGCCGACCACACCGTCGTGCTCGACGTCTACGGTGCCCGCGAGGATCCCGTGCCCGGGCGTCACCGGCGAACTCGTGAGCGGCGCCTTCGACGACCCCTCGCACGTCCACTACGTGGCCGACTGGCAGGCGGCGGCCGACTACACCGCGTCGATCGCGCAGGACGGGGATTACGTCATCACGCTCGGATGCGGCAACGTCTACCAGATCATCCCGCAGGTGCTCGACGCGCTCGCGCGGACGGCGCCGGGGGAGTAGTCCGTGCGCCGACCGCCCCCGCTTCCGCCGACGGCGAGCATCGCCACCGACGGCGACTCGGCGGCGACCGACGGAGGGCTCGAGCAATCCGAAGAAGCCGGCGACTCCCTCGACCGCTCCGACGACCGTGAGGCTCTCGCGCCGGTCATCGCGCTCGATGGGCCCGCGCGGCTTCCCGACATGGCGCCGGACGACGCGCCGGCTACGCCCTCCGAAGCGACGGGCGAGGGCGATCCCATCCGGGTGCGCGATGTGTGGCGCGCCGCCCGTGCCCGCCGCAGAGCACTTCGGGCCGAGGTCCGGCGCTTCACCGTGCGCCAGCGTCGTCGGCGGATGCTGTGGCTCGGGGCCGCGGCATCCGTCGTCCTCCTCATCCTGACCACCCTCGCGGCGGCCTACAGTCCGCTCTTCGGCGTCGAGCGCGTGACCGTCGTCGGCACGTCGCTGCTCGATCCGGCCGCCGTGGAGCAGGCCCTCGCCGATCAGGTGGGCACGCCGCTTCCGCTCGTCGACGAGAGCGCCGTGAAGGCGGCGCTCATCGCCTTCCCGCTCGTGCAGTCGTACTCGCTCGAGGCGCGGCCGCCGCACGAGCTCGTCGTGCGGATCGTCGAGCGGCTCCCGATCGGACTCGTCGCAGTCGCGAGCGGGCTACACCCTGGTCGACTCCGCGGGCGTCGCGCTGTCGACGACCGAGAGCCCCGGCCGCGGGGCGTCCGCTGCTCACGATCGCGGGCGGCACCGACTCCCGCGCCTTCAAGGCTGTCGGGCAGGTCATGCGGACGCTTCCCGCCTCGATCCGCGATCAGGTGACCGCGATCTCGGCGACCACCGCAGACGACGTGACGCTGCGGCTCGGCGGAGCGAACTGCGATGTCGTCTGGGGGAGCGCCGACGACTCGGCGATGAAGGCGCTCGTGCTCGAGAAGGTCATGCTCCAGCGCCCTCCGGCGACGGTGAGCGCCTACGACGTGTCGTCGCCGCACGCCGTCGTCGTGCGCTGACGCGCGCCGACCGCGCTGCCATCCGCCAACGGATCTCGATCGGGATGTCGCGACACGCCCGCGCCGCTCCGCGTTCGGTGCGATGCGCCGCTTACCTTCGAACTCAAGGAAATGCATACTCAGCAATTCTTTACACCTCTACTTGAGGTTTAAGGTTTCGGGGCGGAAAGACGGAGGCCGGCATGAGCCAGAACCAGAACTACCTCGCGGTGATCAAGGTCGTCGGCGTCGGCGGCGGCGGCGTCAACGCGGTCAACCGCATGATCGACCTCGGCCTGCGAGGCGTCGAGTTCATCGCGATCAACACCGACGCGCAGGCACTGCTCATGAGCGATGCCGACGTCAAGCTCGACGTGGGTCGCGAGCTCACCCGAGGGCTCGGCGCAGGCGCCGATCCCGAGGTCGGGCGTCGCGCGGCCGAAGACCACGCGGAAGAGATCGAAGAGGCGCTGCGCGGTGCCGACATGGTCTTCGTCACCGCGGGTGAAGGCGGCGGCACGGGCACCGGCGGCGCTCCGGTGGTCGCGAAGATCGCCAAGTCCATCGGCGCACTCACGATCGGTGTCGTGACCAAGCCGTTCTCCTTCGAGGGTCGTCGCCGTCAGCAGCAGGCCGAGACGGGTGTGGCGAAGCTCAAGGAAGAGGTCGACACGCTCATCGTCGTGCCGAACGACCGACTCCTCGAGATCAGCGATCGCGGCATCTCGATGATCGAGGCCTTCGCGACCGCCGACCAGGTGCTCCTCGCCGGTGTGCAGGGCATCACCGACCTCATCACGACCCCGGGTCTCATCAACCTCGACTTCGCCGACGTCAAGTCGGTCATGCAGGGCGCGGGATCGGCGCTCATGGGCATCGGCTCGGCGCGCGGCGCCGACCGGGCGATCAAGGCAGCCGAGCTCGCGGTCGAATCGCCGCTGCTCGAGGCGTCGATCGAGGGTGCGCACGGCGTGCTCCTCTCGATCCAGGGCGGATCGAACCTCGGCATCTTCGAGATCAACGACGCCGCGCAGCTGGTCAAGGAAGCGGCACACCCCGAGGCCAACATCATCTTCGGTACGGTCATCGACGACACGCTCGGCGACGAGGTCCGCGTCACGGTCATCGCGGCGGGCTTCGACGGCGGCGAGCCGCAGACGCGGATCGAGCCGATCGTCGCGGCGCGTGTCGCACCGGCGACACCAGCCCTTCCGGTCGACCTCGGCGGACGAGGTCGCGCGCGACCGCGACCGCGAGCGCGAGCCGGTGTCGGTGAGCGTCGCCACCGACACCTACGACTCGACGTTCGGGGACGACGATCTCGACATCCCCGACTTCCTGAAGTAATCAGCAGTGAGTGACCTCGCCGACCGGCTCGCCGAGGTCGACGCCCGGATCGCGGACGCTGCACATGCAGCGGGCCGCGATCCGGGCGCCCTGACGCGGATCGTGGTGACCAAGTTCCATCCGGCATCCGTCGTGCGGGAACTGTGCGATCTCGGGGTTCGCGACGTCGGCGAGAACCGCCAGCAGGAGCTCACCGAGAAGGTCGGCCAGGTGGGTGACCGCGAAGGATCTGACGTGGCACTTCATCGGGCAGGCCCAGACGAACAAGGCGCGCGCCATCAGGGCAGCCGCATCCGTCGTGCACTCGGTCGACCGGGCGCGGCTTGCCGATGCCCTTGACGCGGCGGGAGACGGGATGCCGGCACTCGACGTCCTGCTGCAGGTCAATCTCACCGACGACCCAGGGCGGGGCGGTGTCGCTCCCGCTGAGATCGAACGGCTCGCCGAGCATGTCGCGCTCCGTCCCTCCCTGAAGGTACGCGGAGTCATGGCGGTCGCTCCGCTCGACGAGGAGCCCGCCGCGGCGTTCGAGCGCCTCGCGAGCCACAGCGCACGGGTGCGAACAGTCGTGCCCGATGCGACATGGATCTCCGCCGGCATGACGGCGGATTTCGCCGAGGCGATCGCGGCAGGCGCGACACACCTGCGTATCGGCTCTGCAATCACAGGACCCAGGCCAACCGGCCGTTAACCTCGGTGAAGACGAGGAAGACGGCGAGCACACACATGGAGGATGCGATGTCGAACCCGCTCAAGAAGACCATGGTCTACCTCGGCCTTGCCGATGAGGAAGAGGTCTACGAGGAGCCTGCGGCGCAGCCGTCGAGCCGCAAAGCCGTGCAGCCCGTCGAGAAGCCCTCGGCGACGGTGACGCCGCTGCACCGCCCCGCGGTCGTGCGCCAGCCGGCCCCGGCGACCATCAGCGAGATCCTGACGGTGCACCCCAAGCAGTACCGGGATGCGCAGGTCATCGCCGAGAACTTCCGTGACGGCATCCCGGTCATCATCAATCTGTCGCAGATGAGCGACGCCGATGCCCGCCGCCTCATCGACTTCGCGAGCGGACTCTCGCTCGGTCTGTACGGCCGCATCGAGCGGGTGACGAGCAAGGTCTTCCTGCTCTCGCCCGAGAGCGTCAACGTGTCCGGCGACGGATCGGTCGCGCAGGCCGACTGCCGAGTCGGTCTCGTTCGCTCCGTAGCACCGTGGACATCATCCGCGTCATCGCGGCGGTCCTCAACACGCTTCTGCTGATCTACGTCCTCATCCTGCTGATCAGGCTGATCCTCGACTGGATCCCGTTCTTCAATCGCGAATGGCGGCCGAAGGGTGCGGGGCTGGTGGCCGCCGAGGTCGTCTACACCGTCACCGACCCGCCGCTGAAGCTCTTCCGGCGGCTCATACCGCCGCTGCGCGTGGGCCAGATCGCACTGGACTTCGGGTTCTCGCTCACGATGCTGCTCTGTCTCGTCCTGCTGTCGGTCACGCGTTCGATCGCGAACTGACGCGACGGGTCACGTGCGGACCGTGCTCGCTCGCAACTCCTCAGACGGGGCGACTATGCTTTGCTGGGACGGTCGGCCCGCCCCGGGGTTCGACCGCTTCGACAGCCGGCGACCTGAGCGCTCGAAAGAGGAATCACAATGGCATTGACCCCCGATGACGTCGTCACCAAGCAGTTCCAGCACGTCCGGTTCAAGGAAGGCTTCGATCCGGACGAGGTCGATGACTTCCTGGACGAGATCGTCGTCGAGTGGCGCAAGACCATCGCCGAGAACGACGAGCTGAAGGCGAAGCTCGCGGAGTACGAGTCGGGCGCCACGCCTGCCGCAGCTCCCGCGCAGGCCGCAGAGCCCGCCCCGGCACCTGTCGCCGAGACTCCTGCTCCCGCCGTCGCCGCAGACGCGCCGCCGGCAGCCGCGAGCGCCGGCATCATCGAGCTCGCTCAGCGCCTCCACGACGAGCACGTCGCCGAGGGCCGCTCCAAGCGCGATCAGCTCATCGCCGACGCTCAGGCCCAGGCCACCGCGATCGTCACCGAGGCTGAGGCCAAGGGCCGCGAGGAACTGGGTCGCCTCGAGCGCGAGCGCGCCATCCTCGAGGGTCGCATCACCGAGCTTCGCAACTTCGAGCGCGACTACCGTCAGCAGCTGCGCACGTACATCGAAGGCCAGCTCCGTGACCTCGAGACGTCGGCCAACGCCTCCGGCCCCACTCCGGTGTCGGCCATCGGCCTCTGAGTCGAGCCTTTGACAGGCCGAGCTCCCCTTCGTCAGGCGGCGGCCGGCACCATCATCGCGATCCTCGCGGTGCTGGTGCTGGCCGCCGACCAGTTCACGAAGTACCTGGCGATCGAGAACCTGCCTCCTGAGGAAGCGGTTCATGTCATCGGCGACTTCCTCATCTTCTATCTCGATCCGAAACCCCGGTGCCGCGTTCTCGCTCGGCGAGAACGTGACGTGGGTCTTCTCCATCGCGCTCGCCGCTGTCGCAGTCGTGATCGTGTGGCTCGCCGTGAAGCGGGTGCGATCACGCCTCTGGGCGGTGGCGCTCGGGCTTCTCCTGGGCGGGGTGCTCGGGAACCTGACCGACCGGCTGTTCCGCGAGCCCGGCTTCGCGGTCGGGCACGTGGTGGACTTCATCCACACGCCCTGGATGATGCCGGCGATCTACAACGTGGCCGACATCTTCATCGTGTCGATGATGATCGCCGTGGCCCTCCTCGTGCTCGCAGGCCCGCACCTCGACGGCACTCGGCCGAGCAAGACCGCGGACGCGGAGCCCGAGATCGAGCCCGCCGCACCCGCACAGCACACGGACTGATCGTGGACTCGCGCAGCCTTCCCGTCCCGGACGGGCTCGACGGAGTGCGGGTGGACGCCGCCCTCGCGAAGATGCTCGGCTTCTCGCGCACCTTCGCCGCCGAGGTCGCCGAGGCCGGCGGGGTCCGCATGGACGGCCGGAGTGTCGACAAGTCCGATCGGCTCCGCGGCGGTGCGTGGCTCGAGGTCGAGTGGGAGGCGCAGGCGCGAGCCGGAGATCATCCCGGTCGCCGTCCCGGACCTCGGCATCGTCTACGACGACGACGACATCGTCGTCGTGGACAAGCCCTCCGGCGTGGCCGCGCACCCGTCGGTCGGATGGGAGGGCCCGACGGTCCTGGGCGCACTCGCCGCCGGCAGGATTCCGCATCGCGACGACGGGAGCCGCCGAGCGACAGGGCGTCGTCCACCGCCTCGACGTCGGCACGAGCGGGCTGATGGTGGTCGCGAAGACGGAGCAGGCCTACACGGCTCTCAAGCGCGCCTTCAAGGAGCGCGAGGTCGAGAAGATCTATCACGCCGTCGTGCAGGGGCATCCGGATCCGCTCGCCGGAACGATCGATGCCCCCATCGGGCGGCATCCCACGCATTCGTGGAAGTTCGCCGTGACGCCGGCGGGCAAGGACTCCGTCACGCACTACGAGACGCTCGAGGCCTTCCCCGGCGCCTCCCTGCTCGAGATCCACCTCGAGACGGGACGCACGCATCAGATCCGGGTCCACATGGCCGCGCATCGGCATCCGTGCGTCGGCGACCCCCTCTACGGCGCCGACCCGAAGCTGTCGGCGCGGCTGGGCCTCAGCCGTCAATGGCTGCACGCGCACGAGCTCTCGTTCGCGCACCCGCACACCGGCGAGTGGGTGACGTTCCGGTCGGACTACCCCGCGGATCTCGCCCATGCCCTCGAGGTGCTGCGCGGGGACTGATCAGCGGATGTCGGATGCCGGTGCCAGGGTGGACGAGTGGGCATCGAGGTTCGACCGGCGACGGTCTTCGACGACGTCAAGACGATGGTGGGTCCCAAGCGTCCCGACGCCAACGTCTGCTGGTGCTTGAGCTACCGCATCCCGTCCAAAGAGAACGTGAGCCTGCACGGGCCCGAGCGCGGACAAAAGGTGCGCGAGCTCATGAAGCAGGGTCCGCCTGGCGTCTCGGCCTACGACGGTGACGAGGTCGTCGGCTGGGCGGCGGTGCATCCGCGCGCCGACACCTCCTTCGCCACGAACCGGAAGATCCCTCACGTCGACGATCTCGACGTGTGGTCGGTGTGGTGCATACGCGTCAGGCCCGGGCATCGCGGAAAGGGCATCTCGCACGCCCTCCTCGAGGGAGCGGTCGAGTTCGCGCGGCAAGGCGGCGCGCCGGCCGTCGAGGGGTACCCGGTCGACAACCGCGGCGAGCGCGTCGACCTCACGATGGCCTACGTCGGAACGCGCGCGCTCTTCGAGAAGGCCGGGTTCCGCAAGGCGGCCGACACGGATTCCGTCTTGAACGGCTTCCCCCGCGTCCTCATGCGGCTCGAGCTGACGTGATCGGCGTCAGAAGAGCGAGCCGAGCACGTCGAGACGCACCTGTGCCGAGATCGCGATGATCGCGTAGTCGACGATCGTGATGAGCGGGGCCCAGGCCAGGATGAGCCGCCCTGCGCCGTCGCACGCCGTCGCCGCGGCCCCACACGCCGTCGCGCAGCGACCAGCCGAGCGTGAACCAGAACAGCGGGATCGTCACGAGCCACACGATCATGCACCACGGGCACAGCGACCCGTACTCGAAGACGCTCCGCCACGCGAAGAAGTGCACGAGGAGGAAGCCGCCGAGCACGAACAGGCCGTACACCCGCCAGTACCAGGGGCGCAGGCCGCCGGGCGCGGCGAGCGCGCTCACGCCGGCGTACACAGGTCCGCCGAAGAGCACGATGCCGATGATCGAGTTGCTGAAGCCGAGAAGGTTCCCGCCGGGCGACAGCAGGTTCGGTCCGCACGTCACGATGGGGCTGATCGCGCAGGAGATGAGCGGCGCGGCATCGGTGAGCTGTCCGATGTACTCGAGATAGAGCAGGAACGCGACGATCCCTCCCAGCGCGCCCGCCACGATCCAGAAGATGGCGAGCCCGCGTGGTGGGCGGAGACGGGGGCCGGTGCTGTCGGGGGAGCATCGGCGGGTACGGCGAGGGTGGTCATGCCTTCATTCTTCGCCCGGACGCTCTCGTGTCATATTTCCGGTCTCGTGAGCCGTGCGAGCCGCGAATGTCCGTGCGTCACCGTCCGCCTTCGAAGGCGGCACGCGGGCTCTGTCGTCAGCGCGGAGCGGATCGCGTGCCGCCATGTCGCCGTCGAGATCGTCGACGACGCTGAGCGGATACCAGCCCACATCGAGCATCTCTCCGTCAGCGGGGTAGGGCTCGCCCTGGATCCAGCTGCAGCGGAAGGTGAGGTCGAGATAGTCGCTCTGGTCGCCGTTGTCATAGGTGATGCGAGGGATCTGGTGCACCCAGGCAAGCCGATCCACGCGGATCGAGACGCCCGCCTCCTCGAGGCTCTCGCGCACCGCCGCGTCGGCCGGCTCCTCACCGGGGTCGACGATGCCCGTCACCGGGGTGAGTCGCCCGGAATCGCTGCGGCGGCCGAGCAGCACCTCGTCATCCCGGACCACGACGGCGGTCACTCCGACGAGGGGGAGCGGACGGGTGCCGACGAAGCGGCGCAGTTCGAGGATGAAGTCGGGCGTCGGCATGCCGCCCACGATAGCGGCGGTGTCGCAGGCCTCCGTGGAATCGATGCGCGGGCCCGACATGCGCAGCTGCCCTGGTCGCCGTGTCGCCAGGCCTCCTTAGACTCGATGCGTGGCATCCGACTCCTTCGTTCACCTGCACGTGCACAGCGAGTACTCGATGCTCGACGGGGCGGCCCGCATCGGTCCCATGGTGCAGGAGGCCGTGCGCCTGGAGATGCCCGCCATCGCGGTCACCGATCACGGCAACACGTTCGCGGCGTACGAGTTCTACAAGACCGCGAAGGATGCCGGGATCAAGCCGATCATCGGCATCGAGGCGTACGTCACCCCCGGCACGCATCGCTCCGACAAGGCGCGCGTGCGCTGGGGCACTCCCGAGCAGAACGACGACGACGTGTCGGGCTCGGGTGCCTACACGCACATGACGCTGCTGTCCGAGACGACCGAGGGCATGCACAACCTCTTCCGGCTCTCGTCGAAGGCGAGCATCGAGGGCTACTACTTCAAGCCCCGCATGGACCGCGAGCTGCTGCAGAAGTACGGCAAGGGCCTCATCGCCACGACCGGCTGCCCGTCGGGCGAGGTGCAGACCCGTCTGCGTCTCGGCCAGTACGACGCCGCACGCGCGGCGGCCGCGGAGTTCCAGGAGCTCTTCGGAAAAGAGAACTACTTCGCCGAGATCATGGATCACGGGCTGTCGATCGAACGCCGCGTGATGACGGATCTGCTGAGGATCGCCAAGGATCTCAGCATCCCGCTGGTCGGCACCAACGATCTGCACTACACCCACCAGCACGACGCCGGCAGTCACGCCGCTCTGCTGTGCGTGCAGTCCGGGTCGACGCTCGACGACCCCAAGCGCTTCAAGTTCGACGGCGACGGCTACTACGTCAAGTCGCCTGCCGAGATGCGGCAGATCTTCCGCGATCATCCCGAGGCCTGCGACAACACGCTGCTCATCGCGGAGCGGTGCGAGGTCGAGTTCAACACGAGCGCCAACTACATGCCGCGCTTCCCGGTGCCGGACGGCGAGACCGAGGAGTCCTGGTTCGTCAAAGAGGTCGAGAACGGCCTCAATGAGCGCTATCCCGCCGGCATCCCCGACGAGGTGCGCGCGCAGGCGGAGTACGAGACCGGCGTCATCGTCCAGATGGGCTTCCCGGGGTACTTCCTGGTCGTCGCCGACTTCATCAACTGGGCCAAGCGCAACGGCATCCGCGTCGGTCCCGGCCGCGGCTCGGGCGCCGGATCGATGGCCGCCTACGCGATGAAGATCACCGACCTCGACCCGCTGCAGCACGGCCTGATCTTCGAGCGCTTCCTCAACCCCGATCGCGTCTCGATGCCCGACTTCGACGTCGACTTCGACGACCGCCGCCGCGGCGAGGTGATCCAGTACGTCACCGAGAAGTACGGCGACGAGCGCGTCGCCCAGATCGTCACGTACGGCACCATCAAGGCCAAGCAGGCGCTGAAGGACGCCGGGCGAGTCCTCGGGTTCCCGTTCAGCATGGGGGAGCGCCTCACCAAGGCGATGCCTCCCGCAGTGATGGGCAAGGACATGCCGCTCGAGGGCATGTTCGACAGGGAGCATCCCCGGTTCAAAGAGGCGAGCGAGTTCCGCGCCCTCATCGAGACGGATGCCGAGGCCAAGACGGTCTTCGACACCGCCGTCGGGCTCGAGAACCTGAAGCGCCAGTGGGGCGTGCACGCCGCCGGCGTCATCATGTCGAGCGAGCCGCTCATCGACATCATCCCGATCATGAAGCGGGAGCAGGACGGCCAGATCGTCACGCAGTTCGACTACCCCGCGTGCGAGTCGCTCGGACTCATCAAGATGGACTTCCTGGGGCTTCGCAACCTCACGATCATCAACGACGCGCTCGACAACATCGAGGCCAACCGCGGTCATCCGCTCGTCCTGGAGGACCTCGCGCTCGACGACGCCGCGTCGTACGAACTGCTCTCGCGGGGCGACACCCTCGGGGTGTTCCAGCTCGACGGCGGACCCATGCGGTCGCTCCTGAGGCTTCTGCGACCCGACAACTTCGAAGACATCTCGGCCGTGATCGCGCTCTACCGGCCAGGTCCGATGGGTGCGAACTCGCACATCAACTACGCGCTGCGCAAGAACGGCCAGCAGGAGATCACGCCGATCCACGAGGAGTTCACCGAGTCGCTCGCCGACATCCTCGACACGAGCTACGGCCTGATCATCTACCAGGAGCAGGTCATGGCGATCGCTCAGCGGGTGGCCGGCTTCAGCCTCGGTCAGGCCGACATCCTCCGTCGCGCGATGGGCAAGAAGAAGAAGTCCGAGCTCGACAAGCAGTTCGAGGGCTTCCAAGCCGGCATGCACGCCAACGGGTACTCGGATGCCGCGGTCCAGATGCTGTGGGAGATCCTGCTGCCCTTCTCGGACTACGCCTTCAACAAGGCGCACTCGGCCGCCTACGGCATGGTGTCGTACTGGACGGCGTACCTCAAGGCGCATTACCCCGCCGAGTACATGGCCGCCCTCCTCACGAGCGTCGGCGACTCGAAGGACAAGATGGCGGTGTACCTCAACGAGTGCCGCCGGATGGGCATCAAGGTTCTGCCTCCGGACGTCGGCCAGTCGATCCGGTACTTCGCGGCCGTCGGCGAAGACATCCGCTTCGGGCTCGGCGCTGTCCGCAACGTCGGCACGAACGTGGTCGACGGGATCGTCGCATCCGCGCACCGACACCGGCTTCACGAGTTTCCACGACTTCCTCACGAAGGTGCCCGTCCACGTCGCGAACAAGCGCACGGTCGAGTCGCTGATCAAGGCCGGCGCGTTCGACTCGCTGGGTGCCACGCGGCGCGCGCTCATGGAGATCCACGAGGACGCCACCGAAGCCGCCGTGGAGACCAAGCGCAAGGCCGCCACGGGCGCGATCGGCTTCGACTTCGACAGCCTCTATGACGAGACCGAAGAGGTCATGCCCGCGAAGGTGCCGGATCGTCCCGAGTGGACGAAGAAGGACAAGCTGGCGTTCGAGCGCGAGATGCTCGGCCTGTACGTGTCGGATCATCCGCTCGCGGGGCTCGAGACTCCCGCTCGCGAAGCATGCCTCGACGAGCATTCACGACCTGCTCGCCTCCGAGGACGTCTCGGACGGCGATCAGGTCACGGTGGCGGGTCTCGTGACGAGCGTCCAGCACCGCGTGGCCAAATCGAGCGGCAATCCGTACGGCATGATCACGGTCGAGGATTTCGACGGCGAGGTGACCGTCATGTTCATGGGCAAGACCTACACCGAGTTCCACTCGATGCTCGTGGCCGACTCGATCCTCGTCGTCCGAGGACGCGTCTCCCGGCGGGACGACGGGCTCAATCTGCACGCGCAGTCGGCGTTCTCGCCGGATCTCGGCCACATGGAGGAGTCGGGGCGCTCGGTCCTGCTCGTGCCCGAGCGGCGCGCGAACGAAGACGTCATCAATGAGCTGCTGCAGACGCTCGAGCGCCACCGGGGTGAGACAGAGGTCACGCTGAAGCTGCATTCCGGTTCGGTGGCGAAGGTCTTCGAGATCCCGCATCCCGTGAAGATCACACCCGATCTGTACGGCGAGCTGAAAGGCCTGCTGGGTCCGCAGTGCCTCGGATGACGCTTTCTCCGACACCGCGGTGTTACGGGTGCGCCCTCACGGCCGTCTCATCGCCCGCAGGTAGTATCGGACCGCGCGTGCCCCGGCAAGGCGGGCAGCGCGCAGGAAGGGATGATCGTGGCCGACGAGCAGCTGGACGACAACGAGACCCTCGCGGAGGAGCACGCTGAGACGGACGCTCTCCCCGCCGAGAGCGGCGATGTTCCGCCGCAGTACGGAATCGGTCCCTTCTCCATCCGTGAGGTGGTGCTCCTCGGCGTGTGGCTCCTCGCCTTCGTCACCTCGTTCTTCTCGCTGAGCGCGCTTCGGTTCGACTCGGTGTGGACGTCCGGGACTCACGTGGATCCTCACGATCGGCGTCCCGACGATCGCGGTCTTCCTCATCGTGCTCCGCCGGCTCTCGCCGACCGGCATCCGTCGCGTCGGATCCCTGGGAATCGACCAGTTCGCGTCCGTCGCCTTCTCGGTCTCGGCGGTCGTCTGGCTCTCGTATGTCTGGGAGACCGTCGCCTTCGTCGCCGACGGCGGACCCATGGTCCGCTCCTGGGTCATGTGGGTCGAGTTCGTGCTGATGCTGGCCGGCGTGGTCCTCACCGTCTTCGCTCCGTTCATCCCCGTGCTCGGCGACGACTTCCGCCACCGGCCCGAGATCCCGGCGCACCGCAATGCGCGGCCGCTGCGTCCCGTCGTCGCGCGTCCCGCCCCCGAGTACCGGCCCATCACCGAGCCGATGCCGACGCCCAGCCCGACGTACGCGCCGGCCGAGGCCGCGCGCTCGACTATGACGACGAACTACGACACGTCCGCCTACGCTCCGCGCGCAGCGAATCCGAGCCGGCTGCCGGGCGTCTGGGCGCCGCAGACGTCGGTCTACGAGACCGCCTCTCAGCCGCAGTCCGCACCGGCGCGCCAGCAGGCGTTCTGGGCTCTCGCCCCCGAGCAGCGCGACGTGGTCGACGAAGAGGGCCGCGCCGATCTTCACCGATCGGTCCGGACGCGTGGGCGCTCGTCATCGAAGACCGCGGCGAGCTCTTCGTCGTGCGCCACGAAGACGGTCGCGTCGGCTACCTCCACGACGTCGGGACGTCACGCGGGGCTGATCGCCGCCGAGCGTCCGCACGCGGCGCGATATCGTGAACGGATGCTCCGCACGATCGATCTTCGCGGCCGCACGCTCACTTCTGCCGAACTCCTCGCCACCGTTCCGCGGGCGACGGCGGCTCGCGCAGAAGCCCTGACCGCAGCGGCCGCCATCGTCCACGACGTCGCGACGGAGGGCGAGTCCGCTCTGCGCGCGCAGGCCGAACGGTTCGACGGCGTCACCGGTCACGACATCCGGGTTCCGCAGTCGCACCTCGATGAGGCGCTGGAGCAGCTCGATCCCGCCGTGCGCACGGCGCTCGAGCAGGCGATCGAGCGCGTGCGCCGGGCTTCGGCGGCACAGGTTCCGGCGCCCTCGCGTCACCGAGCTCGGCCCCGGCGCCCTCGTCGTGCAGCGGTGGCAGCCGGTGCGTCGCGTCGGCGTCTACGTGCCCGGCGGCAAGGCCGTCTACCCGTCGAGCGTCGTGATGAACGTCGTCCCCGCGCAGGTCGCAGGAGTGACCGAGGTCGCTCTCGCCTCGCCGCCGCAGCGCGAGTCCGGCGGCCGGGTGCACCCGGTCATCCTCGCTGCGGCCAAGCTTCTCGGCGTCGACGAGGTCTACGCGATGGGCGGCGCCGGTGCGATCGGCGCCTTCGCGCACGGAGTCGACTCTCTCGGGCTCGACCCGGTCGACATCGTCACCGGGCCGGGCAACAACTTCGTCGCGGCCGCCAAGCGCGCCGTCGCGGGCCTCGTGGGGACGGATGCCGAGGCCGGCGCGACCGAGATCCTCATCGTCGCCGACGCGACGGCCGACGCCGAACTCGTGGCCGCCGACCTCATCAGCCAGGCCGAGCACGACGAGCAGGCCGCCGCGGTCCTGGTGACCGACTCCGAGCGGCTCGCAGACGCGGTCGCCGCGCACACGGCGGGCCGGGCGGCCCGGACGCGCCACGCGGAGCGCGTCGACGCAGCCCTCAGCGGGCCCCAGTCGGCGATCGTCCTCGTGGACGACCTCGCTGTCGCGACGGCGTTCAGCAACGCGTACGCGCCCGAGCACCTCGAGCTGCACCTCGCCGACCCGCGCCCCGAGGATTTCGTCCACGCGGGCGCGGTGTTCGTCGGGCGCCTACTCGCCGGTGAGCCTCGGCGACTACCTCGCCGGCAGCAACCACATCCTGCCCGACGGGCGGCCAGGCGCGCTACTCGTCGGGCCTCTCGGCGGCGACGTTCCTGCGCCCCCAGCAGGTGATCGAGTACGACCTCGAGGCGCTGCGCGTCGTCCGCGACAGCATCGTGACGCTCGCCGAAGCCGAGCAGCTCCCCGCGCACGGCGAAGCGGTCGAGGCGCGCTTCCAGGGGTAGCGGGCGAAGAAGCGCGCGCTTCCGAGCTTCGTGAACGCGGTCGTACGCGTTCCGGGGCGTAGTCTGTCGATGCCATGCACTGCCCGTTCTGCCGAAACCCTGACTCGCGCGTCATCGATTCGCGCACGAGCGACGACGGCCTCAGCATCCGTCGCCGTCGCCAGTGCCCGGAATGCGGCGGCCGGTTCACGACGATCGAGACCGCGAGCCTCAACGTGATCAAGCGATCCGGCGTCATCGAGCCGTTCAGCCGCGAGAAGGTCATCTCGGGCGTCCGCAAGGCGTGCCAGGGCCGCCCGGTCACCGAAGGCGATCTCGCGGTTCTCGCCCAGAGCGTCGAGGAGACGGTGCGCCAGACCGGCGTGTCGCAGATCGACACGAACGAGATCGGGCTGGCGATCCTCGGGCCGCTCCGCGCGCTCGACGAGGTCGCCTACCTGCGATTCGCGAGCGTCTATCAGGCCTTCGACTCGCTCGAGGACTTCGAGGCGTCGATCGCGCAGCTGCGCGCGGACCACGCGGCACAGAGCGCCCCCATCCTCGAGGTCGACCGGGGCGCCACCGAATCCTGAGGCCGGGGCGAGGGTGGGTAGCCTGGAGGGGATGTATCCCTTCGTCTTCCGCACCGTCTTCTCGCGCATGGACCCCGAGTCGGCGCACCACGCGGTGCTGCCCGTCATCCGGGTTCTCGGCATCCCGCCGTTCTCCTGGGCGGCGCGCGCCGTCACGAGGCCTGCACCCTCGCTGCGCACGCGCGCCCTCGGCCGTGACTTCGACTCTCCGTTCGGCGTCGCCGCGGGTTTCGACAAGGACGTCAAGGTCGTCCGCGGGCCTGTACGCGCTCGGTTTCGGGCACGTCGAAGTCGGCACGCTGACGGCGATCCCGCAGGACGGCAATCCACGCCCCCGCCTCTTCCGCCTGATCCCGGATCGCGCCGTCGTCAACCGCATGGGGTTCAACAACCAGGGCGCCGAAGCCGCCGCGGTCCGACTGCAGAAGATCCGCCGCCGCCGCAAGCGTGCTGTGATCGGCGTCAACATCGGCAAGAGCCGCGTGGTCGACGTGTCGGCGGCGACGGCGGACTACGTCGCGAGCGCGCGCCTGCTCGCGCCGCTCGCCGACTACCTCGTCGTCAATGTGTCATCGCCCGAACACTCCCGGGCTCCGAGGGCTGCAGGCCGTCGAGACGCTGCGGCCGCTGCTCCAGGCGGTGCGGGCCGCGGCCGGGCTCACGCCGCTCCTCGTCAAGATCGCTCCGGATCTGCCGGATGACGAGATCGATGCGATCGCGTCGCTCGCCGTCGACACGCGTCTCGCCGGCATCATCGCGACGAACACGACGATCTCGCGCGAGGGTCTGACGACCGATCAGGCCGTCGTCGCGGCGGCAGGCGAGGGCGGGCTCTCGGGTGCTCCGCTCGCGCAGCGGTCGCTCGACGTCCTCACGCGCGTGCGCGCGGTCGTGCCGAAGGAATTCTGCGTCATCAGCGTCGGCGGGGTCGAGACGGCTGAGGACGTGCAGGAGCGACTGGATGCCGGTGCCACCCTCGTGCAGGGCTACACGGGGTTCATCTACCGCGGTCCGCTCTGGGCGCGCCAGATCAACCGCGGTCTCGCGCGGCGCTGATCTCGGCTCTGCCGCCGGGGAGCGTCGCTCAGGCGGGGCGCTGGCCGCGCTTGACCTGCGGCTTCGGGCAGGCGCAGGAAGCGCATCTGGATCGACCGCATCGCGGCGTACCAGCCGAGGCCCTTCTCGGTCTTGTCGCCCCACTTCGCCTTGGCCATGCGCTTGACGCGGATCGACGTCCACACCATGTCGCCGATGACCAGGAAGATGAAGAGCCACAGCCCGAGGAACGAGTAGTACTGCAGCGACGGGATCGGGAATGAAGGTCATGAGGATGACGAGCACCATCGCGGGCATCACGGCTTCGCCCAGGTGCCAGCCCGAGTCGACCCAGTCGCGCACCCACTTGCGCTGCGGACCCTTGTCGCGCGCGGTGAGGTAGCGCTCGTCGCCGGAGGCCATGCCGACGCGGGCCTTCTCGCGCTGCGCGGCGAGCTCGGACTTGGCGCGCGCCTTCGCTTCCTTGGTGTCGGGCACCAGCGGGCGCTTGCGGGCGGCCTCCTGCTCGGAGCGTGAAGGGGTCGCGCGGCCCTTGCCCGTCGGGACGCCGTTGAGCACGGTTCCCTCGGACGGAGCGTCGCTCGAAGGGGCGTCAGGTGTCTTGGCCACGGAGGTACCTCGAAAGTGCGGAGTCGGAAGCAATGCTTAAGATTACCCGCATGACCTCTGAGCTCACCCGGTCCGAGGCGGTGCGGGATGCCGCGACCGCCGGCATCCCCTCCGCGCTCGCCGATCTCGGCGCTCTCGTGCGCATCCCGTCGGTGGCCTTTCCCGGCTTCGACCCCGCTCCGGTCCGCCGCAGCGCCGAGGCTGTGAAGGCGCTCGTCGAGGCCACCGGCCTCTTCGAGACGGTGACGATCGCGGACGCCGAGATCCCCGGCACGGGGGAGCGCGGCATGCCCGCGGTCCTGGCGTCGCGCCCCGCTCGCAACGGCCGCCCGACGATCCTGCTCTACGCGCACCACGACGTGCAGCCGGTCGGCGACGAGGCACTGTGGGAGTCGCCGCCGTTCGAGCCGACGGTCCGCGGCGGTCGCCTCTACGGACGCGGCGCGGCCGACGACAAGGCGGGCATCATGGCCCACATCGGCGCTCTGCGCGCGGTGAAGGAGGTCGTCGGCGACGATCTCGATCTCGGCGTCGCGCTCTTCTTCGAGGGCGAGGAGGAGGCGGGGTCGCTGTCGTTCGCCCAGTTCCTCGCCGATCACGCGGATGCGCTGCGAGCGGACGTCATCGTCGTGGCGGACTCGGGCAACTGGGATGCCCGCACCCCCGCCCTCACCGTCTCGCTGCGCGGGCAATGCGAAGTTCCGTCTGCGCGTGCGGACGCTCGAGCACGCCTCGCACTCGGGCATGTTCGGGGGAGCGGTGCCCGACGCGATGATGGCCACGGTGAAGCTCCTGGCGACGCTGTGGGACGACGACGGCGCCGTGGCCGTCGAGGGGCTTGTCGGAACGGGATGCCGAGACCCCCGACTACAGCGAGGAGACGCTGCGCGACGAAGCCGGGCTGCCGGCCGGCGTGAGCCCGATCGGGCGCGGCACGATCCTCAGCCGCATCTGGAACAAGCCGTCGATCACCGTCACCGGGATCGACGCGCCCAGCGTCGTGAACGCGTCCAACACGCTGACGCCCGAGGTCACCGTCGTGATCAGCGCCCGCGTGGCTCCTGGGCAGGAGGCGCGCGACGCGTACGCCGCGATCGAGGCGCACCTGCGCGCGAACGCCCCCTTCGGCGCCGAGCTGGAGTTCTCGGATCGCGAGTTCGGCAATCCGTTCCTCGTCGACACGAGCGGCTGGGCGGTGACGGATGCCCGTGACGTGCTCGGCGACGCCTACGGCGTGGAGCCGGTCGACATCGGGGTGGGCGGCTCGATCCCGTTCATCGCCGATCTCGTCAGGGAGTTCCCCGGCGCCCAGATCCTGGTGACCGGGGTCGAGGACCCGCACGCACGCGCGCACAGCCCCAACGAGTCGCTGCATCTCGACACCTTCCGCAACGCTCTGGTGGCCGAGGCGCTCCTCCTCGAGAAGCTCGACGCGCGGACGCTGTAGCGCGAGCGACGCTTCCCGGGCGGCTCCGAGCCGCCTCTGCGGCAGGCATCGTAGAATCGAAGCATCCGCTCCGTTCCTGAGCGTCCGCGACCCGCGAGGAGAGTCATGACCGACACCGCACTGTCTACCGACCAGACCGCGCGCGCCCACGGCGTGCTGCTCACCGACGCGGCCGCCGCGAAGGTGAAGAACCTGCTCGACCAGGAGGGCCGCGACGACCTGCGTCTGCGCGTCGCCGTCCAGCCCGGCGGATGCAGCGGTCTCATCTACCAGCTGTACTTCGACGAGCGGTATCTCGAGGGCGACAAGACGGTCGACTTCGACGGCGTCGAGGTCATCATCGACGACATGAGCGTGCCGTACCTCGATGGCGCGAGCATCGATTTCAAGGACACGATCTCGGAGCAGGGCTTCACGATCGACAACCCGAACGCGGCCGGCAGCTGCGCCTGCGGCGACAGCTTCCACTGAGCTGCAGCCGCTCGTCCGAAACGCCCTGCTCGCCTGGTCGAACGGGGCGTTTCGGCGTTCCCGCAACGGCCTCCGAATCGCGCGATTTCCGGGGCGCGCTGACTGGGCGGTTGGCCTGAATCCGGTGGGAGGTTGCCCTAGACTGGCGAGAGTCCTGTTCGCGACCCGGAAAGGTGCACTGTGCCCTCGAAACGTCGTCTCCGGTGGGTCCTCGCACCCGTCGGGATCACAGCGGCAGTCGCACTCGCCGGCTGCACTCCGACGGAGCTCCACGGGTTCCTTCCCGGCTTCACCGAGGACGGTCAAGCCGCCACGAACCACACCGACATGGTCGCCGGCCTGTGGGTGAACTCCTGGATCGTGCTGCTCGTCGTCGGCGTCATCACGTGGGGCCTCATGGGCTGGGCGGCGATCGCCTACCGCCGTCGCAAGGGCCAGTCCGGCCTCCCGGTGCAGCTGCGCTACAACATGCCGATCGAGATCTTCTACACGATCGTGCCGCTCATCCTCGTCGTCGGGTTCTTCGCCTTCACGGCGCGCGACCAGACGATCCTCGAGACGCAGACCGATGACCCCGATGTGTCGATCGTCGCGATCGGCAAGCAGTGGGCATGGGACTTCCAGTACAACGGCGACGACGAGGACGGCTCGGACGCCGTCTGGTCGATGGGCGTCCAGGCCCAGCCCGCATCCGACGGCGATCGCGACGAGGACGCGCTTCCGACGCTGTACCTCCCGGTCGACAAGACCGTGAAGATCGAGCTGCAGTCGCGCGACGTCATCCACTCGTTCTGGATCGTGGACTTCCTCTACAAGAAGGACATGTACATCGGCCGCGACAACTACTGGTCGTTCACACCGACCCGTGAGGGCACGTACGCCGGCAAGTGCGCCGAGCTGTGCGGCGAGTACCACTCGGCGATGCTCTTCAACGTCAAGGTCGTGAGCGAGGACGAGTACGAGAGCTACCTCGACTCGCTGCGCGACGCGGGCCAGACAGGCGACATCACAGACGAGTACGACCGTCTGACGAACCTGCCCGGCACCGGCGAGACGACCACCGATGAGGAACGGAACGACTGACCATGGCAACGACGCTTCCGCTTCAGGAGACGACTCAGAGCCGTCCCACCACGATGCCGCCTCGCCAGGCAGCCCTGCTCAGCGCCACGCGCGTCGAGCAGAAGGGCAACATCATCGTCAAGTGGATCACCTCCACTGACCACAAGACGATCGGGTACATGTACCTGATCGCCTCGGTGCTGTTCTTCATGCTGGGCGGCGTGATGGCGCTCATCATCCGCGCCGAGCTCTTCGAGCCCGGCATGCAGATCGTGCCCACCAAAGAGCAGTACAACCAGCTCTTCACGATGCACGGCACGATCATGCTGCTCATGTTCGCGACGCCGCTCTTCGCGGGCTTCGCCAACGCGATCCTCCCGCTGCAGATCGGCGCGCCCGACGTCGCGTTCCCGCGACTGAACGCCTTCGCGTTCTGGCTGTTCCTCTTCGGCTCGACGATCGCGGTCGCCGGCTTCCTCACCCCGCAGGGTGCTGCCGCGTTCGGATGGTTCGCCTATCAGCCGCTCGCGAACGCGAGCTTCTCGCCGGGCGTCGGCGGCAACCTCTGGATGCTCGGCCTCGGCATGAGCGGTTTCGGCACGATCCTCGGTGCCGTCAACTTCATCACGACGATCATCACGATGCGCGCACCCGGCATGACGATGTGGCGGATGCCGATCTTCTCGTGGAACACGCTGATCACCAGCATCCTGATCCTGATGGCGTTCCCGGTGCTCGCCGCCGCGATCCTCGCGGCCGCGGCCGACCGCGTGCTCGGTGCCCACATCTACGACCCCGCCAACGGCGGCGTGCTGCTCTGGCAGCACCTGTTCTGGTTCTTCGGGCACCCCGAGGTGTACATCATCGCGCTGCCGTTCTTCGGCATCGTGTCGGAGATCTTCCCGGTCTTCAGCCGTAAGCCGATCTTCGGCTACAAGACCCTCGTCTACGCGACGATCTCGATCGCGGCGCTGTCGGTGGCCGTGTGGGCGCACCACATGTACGTCACGGGCGCCGTGCTGCTGCCGTTCTTCGCCCTGATGACGATGCTCATCGCGGTGCCGACCGGGCGTGAAGATCTTCAACTGGATCGGCACGCTGTGGCGAGGATCGGTGACGTTCGAGACGCCGATGGTCTTCGCCCTCGGCTTCCTGGTGTCGTTCGTCTTCGGCGGTCTGACCGGCGTCATCCTCGCGTCGCCGCCGCTGGACTTCCACCTTTCGGACTCGTACTTCGTCGTCGCGCACTTCCACTACGTCGTGTTCGGCACGGTCGTCTTCGCGATGTTCGCCGGGCTTCTACTTCTGGTGGCCGAAGTGGACCGGACGGATGCTGAACGAGCGCCTCGGCTACATCCACTTCTGGATGCTGTTCATCGGCTTCCACATGACCTTCCTCATCCAGCACTGGCTGGGCGTCGACGGCATGGCTCGCCGCTACGCGGACTACTCAGAGGCGGACGGCTGGACCTGGCAGAACCAGGTGTCGACGGTCGGCGCGATTCTCCTCGGCGCGTCGATGATCCCGTTCCTGTTCAACGTCTGGCTCACAGCGCGCAAGGCGCCGCGGGTGACCGTCAACGACCCGTGGGGCTACGGCGCGTCGCTCGAGTGGGCGACGTCGTGCCCGCCGCCGCGGCACAACTTCACGTCGATCCCGCGCATCCGCAGCGAGCGCCCCGCATTCGACCTGAACCACCCCGAGGCGGGCATCCCGGTCGGCGTCGGCCCGGCGAAGGACGCTCCCGATGCTCCGGTTGTCGACACCGCCGCAGGAGAGGTGAAGTAGCGTGAAGACGAACGTCCGCCTGTGGTGGATCCTCGCCGTCTTCTTCGGCGTCGTGGCGATCGTCTACACGATCTGGAGCAGCCTCGCGCACCCGAACCTTCCGTTCGTGCAGGCCACCGAGTGGGTCGGCTCCGTCGCTCTGCTCTTCACCGCTCTCATGGCGGCGCTCATCGCGTTCTACATCGGGCGCGTGCACAACGCGCAGCGCGGAGAGCTGCCCGGAAGACACGCTGACGGCCGACATCGACGACGGCGACCCTGAGCTCGGCGAGTTCAGCCCCTGGTCGTGGTGGCCGATCGTGCTCGCGTTCTCGGCAGCGCTGGGCATCCTCGGACTCGCGGTGGGCACGTGGCTCATGCCGATCGGCATCGGCGTCTTCCTCATCGCGATCGTCGGCTGGGTGTTCGAGTACTACCGCGGTCACTTCGCGCGCTGAGGCCGTGAAAGCGCAGAAGAGCCCCGACCGCCAGGTCGGGGCTCTTCTCATCGGCTAGCGGCGCTATCCTCCCGTCATGGCCGATCGAGTGAGCAAGCCCGTCCTTCACGTCGACACGGTCGCGGAGTGGGAAGCCTGGTTGGAGGCCGACCCCGACCCGACCGGGGTCCTGCTGCGACTCGCGGAAGAAGGCGACCACCCGGCCAGGGATCACCTACGCGGAGGCGCTCGATGCGGCGCTGTGCTTCGGCTGGATCGACGGGCAGTCGCAGTCCCTCGATGCCGACTACTTCCTGCAGACCTTCACCCCGCGGCGAGCGCGGAGCATCTGGTCGAAGGTCAACATCGGTCACGTCGCGCGGTTGATCGAGGAAGGTCGCATGCGGCCTCGAGGACAGCAGGAGATCGACCGCGCGAAGGCGGACGGGCGATGGGACAGCGCCTATCGGCAACGCGACGGAGAGCTCCCGATCGAGCTGCAGGAAGCTCTGAACGCCGACCCCGCGATCGCCGAGGCCTTCGCGGCGCAGTCCGCGCAGAACCGGTTCGCGATGGCGTTCCGCGTCGCCAATCTCAAGCGCCCGGCTTCACGCGCGGCACGCGTTGCACAGTACGTGGAGATGCTGAAACGAGGCGAGACGATCTACTGACGTCCGCTGGGGGCTTGCAGGCGGATCGGCCTAGCCGCTCCGACCGGTACGCGGACGACCATGACCTGCGCGTCGAAGACCCGGGGGAGCGGGCCCTCGTCGTTCTCGGTCGGCTGGCCCTCGCGCACCCAGTACTCGTAGCCGCCGATCATCTCGCGCACGGAATAGCCGAGCTTCGCGAACTCGATCGCGCCCTTCGCGCCGGCGTTGCACCCAGGGCTCCAGCAGTAGACGACGACAGGCACGGCGGGGTCGAGCTCGGCCGGCGCACGCTCCGCGATCTCGCGGTAGGGCATGTGCACGGCGCCTGTGATGCGTCCCTGCGCCCACGCGTCGTCGCCGCGCACGTCGACGACGACCACGCCTTCGCCGGCCTTCTGAGCGGCGTACACGTCCGACGCGTCGGTCTCGTGGCGGAGCTTGGCGGAGAAGTACTCGAGTGCGTCTGTCATACCTCCACGCTAGGGCCGCTGCCGCCGGACGTCAGCACCGCTGAGGGTCAGAGAACGGCGCATTCCTGCCGATCCGACTCCCGGGGCCACGACAGGATGCCCCCGCCGCACCCGATGAAGGGTGGTGCGGGGGCATCCTGGCAGTGACTGTGCCGGCGGGGCTACTTGGAGCCCTTCGCCGGACCGCCGGGCTGGGAACCGTCCCCGTCGGGGATGATCACGTTCGAGGGGCGGTTCGCCGTCTCGCCGTGCCGTCCGTCGTCGATCGGGATGTGCGGCGCATCCGGAACACCGGCGCGCTCGTGGGCTCCCTGGATCTCGGCGTGCTCTTCGTCGGCGATGTGATCCAGCGTGTGGTGCTGGTGTGCGCTCGCCTCGTCGAGCTCCGCCTGCGTCACCGGAGTGAGGCGGTCCTCGAAGAACCAGCGCGAGATGGACGCGCGCAGGTTCTCGTGCCACGGGATGCGGCCACGCGAGTTCGGGCGCACGACGAGCGGCTCGTACGCGTCGTACTCGACGAGCTTCCAGCGGTCGAACTCGTCGACGGGCTGGTGGACCTCGATGTACTCGCCGCCGGGAAGGCGAACGATGCGTCCCGACTCGTAGCCGTGGAGGAGGATCTCGCGGTCCTTCTTCTGAAGGGCGAGGCACATCCGCTTGGCGACGAAGTAGGCGATGATCGGCCCGAGGATCAGCAGCGCCTGGAGGGTGTGGATCACGCCTTCCATCGTCAGCTTGAAGTGCGTCGCGATGATGTCGGACGACGCTGCGGCCCACATGACCGCGTACATCGTGACGCCCGCTGCGCCGATCGCCGTGCGGGTCGCGGCGTTGCGAGGACGCTGGGCGATGTGGTGCTCGCGCTTGTCGCCCGTGACCCACGCCTCGATGAAGGGGTAGATCAGCACCAGGACGATGAACAGGCCGATCACGCCGAGCGGGACCAGGATGTTGAACGACCACGTGTGGTTGAGGAAGACGATCTCCCAGCCCGGCGGGATGAGGCGCAGCATCCCGTCGGCGAAGCCGATGTACCAGTCGGGCTGGGTGCCGGCCGAGACGGGGGAGGGGTCGTACGGCCCGTAGTCCCAGATCGGGTTGATCGTGAACAGCGAGGCGATCAGCACGATGACGCCGAAGGTCAGGAAGAGGAACCCGCCCATCTTCGGTCATGTAGATCGGCATCATCGGATAGCCGACGACGTTGCTGTTCGTGCGCGCAGGGCCCGCGAACTGCGTGTGCTTGTTGATCACCATCAGCATGAGGTGCAGCACGAGCAGTCCGACGAGGATCGCCGGCAGCAGCAGGATGTGCAGCGTGTAGAGGCGACCGACGATCTGATCGCCGGGGAACTCGCCGCCGAAGAGCAGGAACGACGTCCACGTGCCGATGAGGGGGATGCCCTTGACCATGCCGTCGATGATGCGGAGGCCGTTGCCCGAGAGCAGGTCGTCGGGGAGCGAGTAGCCGGTGAAGCCTTCGCCCATCGCCAGGATGAACAGGATGAAGCCGATGACCCAGTTGAGCTCGCGCGGCTTGCGGAAGGCGCCGGTGAAGAAGATGCGCAGCATGTGGACGCCGATGCCCGCCACGAAGACGAGCGCCGCCCAGTGGTGGATCTGCCGGACGAGCAGGCCGCCGCGGATGTCGAACGACAGCCGCAGGGTCGAGTCGAGCGCGGCCGACATCTCGACGCCGCGCATCGGCAGGTAGGCGCCGGTGTAGTGCGTCGGCACCATGGATGCCTGGAAGAAGAACGTCAGGAACGTGCCCGAGAGCAGGACGACGACGAACGCCCACAGGGCGATCTCGCCGAGCATGAACGACCAGTGGTCGGGGAAGATCTTGCGTCCGAGCTCCTTGACGAAGCCGGAGAGGCTCGTGCGCTCGTCGATGTAGTTCGCCGTCGCTGCCGATGAAGCGTCCGCCGAGCGGCTTGTCACGGGTCGACACAGGTGCGTCGGTGACGGCAGGCTCGAGCGTCACGTTCTCAGTGGGGTGAGTCGTGGTACTCAATGGCGCTCCCAGAAGCTCGGGCCGACGGGTTCGGTGAAGTCGCTCTGCGCGACGAGGTAGCCCTCGTCGTCGACGGCGATCGGCAGCTGCGGCAGCGGGCGGGCCGCCGGGCCGAAGATGACCGCAGCACTGCGTGACACGTCGAACTGCGACTGGTGGCAGGGGCAGAGCAGGTGGTGGGTCTGCTGCTCGTAGAGGGCCACGGGGCAGCCGACGTGCGTGCAGACCTTGGAGTAGGCGACGATGCCGTCGTACGTCCACTCGAGCTTGTTGTGCTCGGGCGGAAGGTCTTCGGGCAGGAGGCGCATGAGCAGGACGATGGCCTTGGCCTTCTGCTCGAGGTAGCCCTCGGAGTGTCCGAGGGACGCGAGGTCTTCGGGGATGACGTGGAACGCCGACCCGAGGGTGACCTCCGCCGCGCGGATGGGCGTGCCCTCAGGGTCGCGCGCGAGGCGCGTCCCCTCCTTCCACATGGTGTGGCTGAGGAGTTCGACGGGGTCCTCGTCCTGCGGAGCGAGGCCGCGGAAGAGCGTGAGCCCCGGAAGGATGGATGCGGCGACAGCGGCGATCATCGAGTTGCGGATCATCGTGCGACGTCCGAAGCCGGACTCCTCGTTCGCGGCCTCGAACGCCTGGATGGCGGCGGCGCGGGTGGAGTCACGGCCGCGCGTCGCGTGCCGCGGCTCGATGAACTCCTTGTCGGACATGATCGCCTTCGACCAGTGGATCGCTCCGAGGCCGATGGCGAGGAGCGCCAGGGCGATGCCGAGGCCGATGAAGAGGTTGTTGTCGCGGATCGAGACGAGCGAGCCGTCTTCGATCGGGAACAGCATGTAGGCCGCGATCGCCCAGATGCTCGCGGCCACGGACAGGTAGAAGAGCGTGTAGACCGTGCGGACCGCGCGCTTCATGGCGTCGGGATCCTTGTCGGTCATCCGCTCGCGGTGCGGCGGAAGCTCCGGGGTCTGCACCCGGTCGGGGACCGCGACTGCGAGCCCGGCGGAGGGCTTCCACGAAGCCCTCTCGTGCTCGAGCGGGTCTTCCTCGTGTGCCATGCTGCTCCTCTTGATGCTTCTGGTCAGTATCGGGTCAGTTGGACTTCGCTGTGATCCACACGGTGATCGCGATCAGCGTGCCGATTCCGAAGATCCAGATGAACAGGCCCTCCGAGACCGGGCCGAGCGAGCCGAGGGTGAAGCCACCCGGCGAGACGGCCTCCTGCTGGAAGAGCAGTGCCGAGATGATGTCGCGCTTGTCTTCGGTCGTGAGGTTCATGTCGCTGAAGACGGGCATGTTCTGCGGGCCCGTGACCATGGCGGCGTACATGTGCAGCGCGCTCGTCTTGTCGAGGGCGGGTGCGTACTTGCCCTCGGTCAGGGCGCCGCCGGCGCCGGCGACGTTGTGGCACATGGCGCAGTTGATGCGGAAGAGCTCCGCACCGCGTGCGACGTCGCCTTCGCCGTCCAGCGTCTCGTCGGACGGGTAGGTGGGTCCGGGGGCGATGTCCTGGACGTAGGCGGCGATCGCCCGGATCTGGTCCTCGGTGAACTGGACCGGCTTCTGCGGCGCCTGCGGAGCCTGGGCCTGAAGCGGCATGCGACCGGTCGAGACCTGGAACTCGACGGCGAGCTCGCCGACGCCGTACAGCGACGGGCCTTGCTCCGGTGCCCTGCAGGTTGAGGCCGTGGCAGGTGGCGCAGTTCGCCTGGAAGAGCTTCTTGCCGTCCTCGGCGGTGAGCGCGGACTTCACCTGGGTCTCGCCGGTTGCCGCCATCGCGGCAGAGGCGCCTGCGTAGGCGCCTCCGGTGAGAAGCAGGCCGATGCCGATGAGGGCTGCGGCAGCCCACGGGCTGCGGCGTCCGTGGGCGCGGGGCTTGGTCTCTCGTGCCATGTCGGGGATTCCGCTCCTATTTCAGGAAGTAGATGACGAGGAACAGTGCGATCCACACGACATCGACGAAGTGCCAGTAGTACGAGACGACGATCGAGGTCGTCATCTCCTTGCGTCCGAAGTTCTTGACGGCGTACGCGCGGCCGATCACCAGCAGGAAGGCGAGGAGACCGCCGGTCACGTGCAGAGCGTGGAAGCCCGTCGTGAGGTAGAACGCCGAAGCATAGGAGTCCGAGGAGATCGGCATCCCCTCGGCGACCAGCTGGGAGTACTCCCACACCTGACCGGAGACGAAGACCGCGCCCATGAAGAAGGTGAGGTAGAACCACTCGACCATGCCCCAGCCGCGGAAATTCCAGATGCTGCCCTTGCGGTACGGCTGGAAGCGCTCAGCGGCGAACACGCCCATCTGGCAGGTCACCGACGAGAGCACGAGGATGATCGTGTTCACCGTGGCATAGGGGATGTTCAGCAGCTGGGTGCGTTCCGCCCACAGTTCGGGGGAAGTGCTCCGCAGGGTGAAGTAGATCGCGAACAGGCCCGCGAAGAACATCACCTCGCTGCCGAGCCACACGATGGTTCCGACGGCGACCGGATCCGGCCGCTTGACGGACCGCATGGCCTGAGAGTAGGTCGCTGGCGTGGTCGTCACGCTGTCCATTATGGCTGACTTCGGGGCGTGAGATTCGCAAGGATGGGGATCAATTGCGCCGATCGAAGCTTGGGCCTCCCTAAAAGCGCGCTGTGAGTACGGCCTGAGATTCGAGGGGCGGGATGCCGGGCCGCGCGCCCCGAGGCGGGACCGGCGCCCGGCTAGGCTTCTGGCTTATGGCGGAGCTCTACAACTGGCCCGGGATCCTCACCTCCCTCCTGGATGACCGCGATCTGAGCGTGTCGGAATCCACCTGGGCGATGCGCCGGATCATGGCGGGAGAGGCGACGCCGTCCCAGCTGGGCGGCTTCCTCATCGCCCTCCGCGCGAAGGGCGAGACGGTCGACGAGATCGTCGGCTTCCGCGATGCCATCCTCGAGGCCGCGCTGCCGCTCGCGGTCGACGCGGCGGTGCTCGACATCGTCGGCACCGGCGGCGATCGGTTCGGCACGGTGAACATCTCGACGATGTCGGCGATCGTGGCCGCGGCATCCGGAATCCCCGTCGTCAAGCACGGGAACAGGGCGGCCAGCTCCGCGTCGGGCGCGAGCGACGTGCTCAGCTCGCTCGGCATCGATCTCACGCTCACACCGGACGCGGTCGCCGAGGTGCTCGACCGCGCGGGCATCACCTTCGCCTTCGCGGCCGCCTTCCACCCCGGCTTCCGCCACGCCGGCCCCACTCGGTCCGAGCTCGGCGTGCCGACCGTGTTCAACTTCCTCGGCCCGCTGTGCAACCCGGCCCGCGCCGAGGCGAACGCCGTGGGCGTCGCGCAACTCGATCGCGTGCCCCTCATCACGGGCGTCTTCCAGACCCGCGGCGCGACGGCGCTCGTCTTCCGCGGTGACGACGGACTGGACGAGCTGACCACGACCGGCCACAGCCGCCTGTGGGAGGTCAGCCGAGGCGACATCCACGAGCACGATCTGGACCCGCGGGATCTCGGCATCCCGCTCGCGGAGATCGACGATCTGCTCGGCGGCGATCCCGCGCACAATGCTGAGGTGGTGCGCCGCGTCCTCGCCGGTGACAAGGGCGCCGTGCGCGACATCGTGCTGCTGAACGCGGCCGCCGGCATCGTCGCGTACCGGCTGTTCCGGGATGCCGCGCAGGTGCAGCGCCCGATCCTCGAGCGTCTCGCCGAGGCGCGCGACGACGCGGCGTCGGCCATCGACGACGGCCGCGCCGCCGCCAAGCTCGACGAGTGGGTCGACGTCACGCGGTCTTTCTCCGCCTGAACGGGCCGGAAACGTTCGGCGTGGGGTCTTCCGCCCGGTCGCCGACTCATCGCTAGCGTGTGGACGAATAGCACTGCACTCGCCACCCTGCAGAGGAGCACAGCATGACCGACGAGACATCCACCGCCGACACCATCGAGACGCCCGCCAAGAAGCTGGGGCTCGTCAAAGCCGCCGGCATCTTCGGCATCGTCGTGGGCGCGCTGTTCATCATCGTGGGGATCGTCGCCTGGATCCTGGTGACGAACCAGCTCACGGCGGAGAACATCACGATCCCCGACGACGCAGCGGCCTTCCAGGGCCAGCAGGTGACGGGCCCGCTCACCGCCTACGTCCAGGCCGACATCATCAACCACCACGCGCTCGATGCCTCGGGCGGCAAGACCTACGCCGAGCTCGATCAGGACGACCCGGTGCGCGCGACCGTCATGCAGGCCTCGTTCCTGCGCGCGTCGCTGTTCACGTCGGTCGTCGCCTACGGCGTCTCGCTCTTCGCCGCCGGTGTCGGCGTCGTGCTGATCGCCTTCGGGTGGGCCATCCACCGCCTCGCGAACACGCCGGTGGTCGTCAGAAGGTCCGCCGTCGCTTGACATCGCGTGACGGCGCGGATCTCGGGGGAGACCCCTCGGGATCCGCGCCGTTCGTCGTTCATCCGCACGACGCGCTCGTCGAGATCGCGACGCTTCTCGAGCGCGAGCGCTCATCCCGCTACAAGTCCAAGGCGTTCCGTGCGGCGGCCGACGCGATCGCGGGCCTGACCGACGAGCAGCTGCGGGATGCCGCATCCCTCCGCCGGCGCAAGGGCATCGGCGATTCGACCTTCGCCGTCATCCAGGAGGCGCTGGCCGGGCAGCATCCCGTCGTATCTGGCCGACCTCCGGCAGCGCGCGGGAGCCGAGGTGGCATCGACGCTTCGGCGTGCCCTGCGGGGCGATCTCCACAGTCACAGCGACTGGTCGGACGGGCTCACCTCGATCTCGCTGATGGCGGCCGCTGGGCGCGCTCTCGGGCACGAGTACCTCGCCCTCACCGACCACTCGCCGCGGCTGCGGGTCGCCAACGGGCTGTCGCCCGAGCGGCTGCGCGCGCAGCGCGAGCTCGTGGCGGCCGAGAGCGGCGACCGGGTTCACGCTCCTCTGGGGGATCGAGGTGCGACATCCTCGACGACGGCGCGCTCGATCAGGAGCCGGACCTGCTCGACGAGCTCGACATCGTCGTCGCATCGGCGCACTCGAAGCTGCGGATGGAGCGAGCGCCGATGACGCGCCGACTGGTGGAGGCCGTCTCCGAATCGTCGGGTCGATGTGCTCGGCCACGTCACCGGACGGCTCGTCGAAGGATCGCGGGGTACGCGACCGCAGTCGACCTTCGACGCCCAGGCCGTGTTCGAGGCGTGCGCGGCGACGGGCGTCGCGGTCGAGATCAATTCGCGCCCCGAGCGACAGGATCCGCCCGACGACCTCCTCCAGCTCGCGCTCGCAGCTCGGCTGCCTCTTCTCGATCGATTCGGACGCGCACGCGCCCGGCCAGCTCTCGCTGATCGACCACGGCGCGGAGCGCGCGGAGCGGCTCGGTGTGCCTGCCGGAGCGCATCGTCACGACGTGGTCGCTCGAGCGGCTGCAGGAGTGGACGCGGCGCGAGCGCTGACCGCCGATGCGGTCTCCCGCGACCGGCGGGCGGGCGTTATCGTGATGACCTGGGGACGCGGTGGCCGAGCGCCGAAGCGGTCCGCGGGGCAGAAGGGCAGGCGGAGATGGCGACGGAGCAGCGCGATGCCCTGAGCAGGCGGAACGCCGACGAGTACGCGCAGCTGAAGGCGGTCGTCGCACGACTGCGCGCCGAAGGGCGGATCGAGGACACCTTCGCCGGCGAGTCGCGCGACCGCTGCGTCCGCGATGTCCTCGCGCACCTGCTCGCCTGGCAGCTGCTGCTCGAGGGCTGGTACGAGGACGGCATGATCGGCGGCTCACCGGCCCTCCCCGCCGATGGCTACACGTGGCGTCAGCTCGACGCCCTCAACGTCGTGCTGCACGATCGATGGCAGGATGCCGCGCTCGACGAGGTCGAGCGTCGACTGGATGCTTCGCACGAGGGTCTGCAGAGGCTCATCGCGGCGCACTCCGACGAGGAGCTCTTCGACGGCCGGACGTACTCCTGGACTCGGGGATCGAAGCTCGGCGAGTTCTGCCTGGAGTGCGGCGGCAACCACTACGCGTGGGCCCGCACGACGATCGCCGCGGGGCTCCCGGAAGAGGGCCATCCCTAGAATCGACGGGTGACCGCGCGCTCGGATCGACTCGCTGGCGCGCAGCATCCCGTGGCTCGTCGTATCGGGGGTCCTCGTCGCGGCGCTGAGTCTGCGCGGCCCGATCGTCGCACCGACGCCGGTGCTTCGCCAGATCGAGGAGGACCTTCAGATCGGGGCGGCCGCTGCCGGACTGCTCACGACGGCGCCCGTGCTGATGTTCGCGCTGCTCACGCCGCTCGCGGCGCTCGTCATCCGTCGTGCGGGGGCCGAGCTCGCTCTGCTGCTGTCGCTCAGCGGAGTGCTGCTCGGGACGTTCGTGCGCGCGGTGCCCGGCTTCGGGTGGATGCTGGCCGGCATGTTCGTGATCGGGGCATCCGTCACGATCGGCAACGTCGTGGTCCCCGTGATCATCCGGCGCGACGTGCCGCCGGCCCGGGTCGGGTTCGTGACGGCCGCGTACGCCGCGATGCTCAACGCAGGATCGCTCCTGACTTCACTCCTGACGGCGCCGATCGCGGCGGTGATCGGCTGGCCGTCCGCGCTGCTGGTCTGGTCGGGGATCACGGTCGCCGGAATCGGACTCTGGGGCGTGCACCTGCGCCTTCGCGGGCGGGGCGACGCGCAGGAGGATCGCTTCTCGGGAGAGATCAGGCACGGGAGCCGGGGAGCGGTCGACATCGACCCGGCGACGGTCACAGGTCCTCTCCCGGTCGTCGCGTCCCGCTCGAGCCGGTCGCTGTACCGGCGGCCGGTCACGTGGCTGCTGCTCGGATCGTTCGCCGGTCAGACGACCATCTACTACGCCCTGTCGACGTGGCTTCCGACGATCGCGGCCGACGAGCTCGGCACCGACCCCTCGGCCTCCGGGGCCCTCGCGTCGCTGTACCAGGGCGTCGGGATCTTCGGGGCCCTGCTGATCCCCGTTCTCACGCGCTTCACGCCGCGCCTCGTGCCGGCGCTGGTGATCTGCGGATCGTGGCTCGTGCTCACGACCGGACTCCTGTTCGCCCCCGAGCTGCTGTGGCTCTGGGTTTCGATCGGCGCGATCGGGCATGCCGGGCGGATTCGTCGTCATCTTCACTGCGCTCGTCGCCGTCGCGCGCAGCGACGGCGAGGCTGCCGGGATGTCGGCGCTCGTCCAGGGAGGCGGGTACGCGGTCGGTGCGCTCGGACCGCCTGTGCTCGGCGCTCTCCACGAGGCGACCGGTGGCTGGACGCTCGGACTGGCCGTGCTCCTCGTCCTGTCGATCGCCTACTGCGTCGTGCTGCTCGCTGCGATCGCGGCGTCGCGGCGGGCGACGGCGTGAGGGCCTGGCGCAGAGCCAGGCCCTCACCGCGGTCATTCCACGGCGTTCACGCGCAGCACCTCGAGACGAGCGCTGTACTCGACCTCGTCGATGTCGCCCTGAGCGTAGCGCTCGGCGAGCGTCGCCTCTGCCTGCCGGGATGGGTTCAGCCGCCCGTGCGGGCCGTACCCGTTCTCTGCGGCTGACCGGCGCCAGCGCCGGCCGAAGAACCCGAAGATCAGGACGAACACGAGGATCCAGAAGAAGGGGATGAGCAGGAACCACCAGCCGAAGGCCCAGGGGCCGACGAAGTGGGTGGCCACCGTGGCGGCGGCGAGTGATGCGGACATGGGAGACCTCTCGAACGGGCGGCGGGATGCCGGTGATCCGAGTCAAGCCCCGACGGTCACTGCAGCGAATCCGACCCCGGGAGTGACCTGGACTGCTCCGCGGGGAGTACCTAGTCGGTCTGCCAGCCGGCGCGGACCAGGCCGTGCTCGTACGCGAGGACCACGAGCTGCACGCGGTCGCGGGCGTGCAGCTTCTGCATGGCGCGCGACACGTGCGTCTTCGCCGTCAGCGGCGAGATGAACAGGCGTGCGGCGATCTCCTCGTTCGTGAGTCCCCGTCCGACGAGAGCGACGATCTCCGTCTCGCGCTCGGTGAGCGCGGCGAGGGTGGACGGCGGGGCATCGCGCAGTCCTTCCGCTGCTCTTTCGAGGAGCCGTCGCGTCACACCCGGGGAGAGGAGCGCATCCCCGGCTGCCACGACGCGGACGGCCCGGATCAGATCGACCGGTTCGGTGTCCTTGACGAGGAACCCGCTGGCGCCGGCCCTGATCGCGCGAGCGACGTACTCGTCGAGCTCGAAGGTGGTGACGATGACCACCTTCACGCCGGCGAGGGCGGGGTCGGCTGCGATCTGCTCGGTGGTCCAGAGCCCGTCGCCGTCCGGCATCCGGATGTCGAGCAGGGCGACGTCGACCGGGTGGGCGCGGATCGCACGCAGGAGCTCCTGACCACCGGACGCTTCGGCGACCACCTCGATGTCGGGTTCCGACTCGAGGAGGGCGCGGAACCCGGCGCGCACCAGGTGATGGTCGTCGGCGATCGCGACGCGGATCATGCCGGACCCTCCCAGGGGAGCTCCGCGGTGACGACGGTGCCCTCGCGCCGGCCTGCCTCGACGCGGACCGATCCGTCCAGGAGCGCCGCGCGTTCGCGCATGCCCCGGATGCCGCCTCCCTCGAGCAGTGTCGGCATCCGGTCCGGTACCGTCGTCGATCACCCGGACCACCAGCTCGTCGGCGACCCGCTCGAGGGTCACGATCGCGGTCGAGGCGGCGGAGTGGCGCACCACGTTGGTCAGGGCCTCCTGGACGATCCGGTAGGCCGTTGTCTGCACGGCTCCGGAAGGCGCCTCGGCGCCGAGTCGATCTTCGACGGTCACCACGAGCCCGAGACCGCTGCGCTGGGCGGCGAGACGGGGGAGGTCGGCGAGCTGCGGCTGCGGTGTGAGCGGGGCCGTCTGCGTCGCGCCCTGCTCGTCGCCGCGGAGGAAGGAGAGGACGCCGCGCACCTCGTCGAGGCCGGTCGCGCTGAGGCTGCGGATGTTGGCCAGGGCTTCACGAGCGCGCTCCGGCTCACGGTCGAAGAGGTGCAGCCCCATGCCGGACTGGACGGAGATCTGGCTGAGGGAGTGGGCGAGCACATCGTGCAGCTCGCGCGCGATGCGGGTGCGCTCGTCCTGCTCGAGGGTGCGCCGGCGCTCGAGGAGCTGCGCGCGTCGCTCGGCGCCGTGACGGAGCCTGCCGCGGATGCCTTCTCCGAGCATGAAGAACAGCGCGAGGGCGAGCGTCGAGAGTGCGACGCGGAACGGATGCCACCCGGGGCCGAGCAGTCCGCTCGCCGACACGGCGACGAGCCAGCCCACGCCGACGGAGGCGAGGGCCCACACGCGCGCACCGCGCACGACGGCGCCGATGATCGCGAAGGCGAGCGCGACGAACGTGGGGCCCGCGTCGGGTGGGACGAAGAGGTCGATCGCGGTCAGCGCCGTGACGACAGCGACGGTCGGTCCCGGCCACCGACGCGCGCCCAGGAGCGAGAGCGCCGTCCCGACGGCGAGTGCGATGCTGATCGACGCGGAAGAAGCCGGGATGTGCTGCCCCACCGAGATCGCGATCGTGGCCGGCACCTGGGCGAGAAGCGAGATCACGACCGGCGCCCAGAGCGTCACAGCCAGGCGGCGGTCGAAAGCGCGGCCAGTCGTCGTCCCCTGCGGCAGCCGGCATGGCCTCGATGCTACGCCCGGGGGCTTCGGCGGTCGTCGCTCGGGGGGAGTCCCGGGTCGTACTCCCTCGGGAGTATGCCGGAGCCGGGCGAGCGCGCTGTCCTGCCGCGCGAGCGCGCTGCCCTGCTCCGCAGGGGCGCTGTGCGGCTCAGGCGGGATCCACGGTGTCGAGCACGTCGACGATGCGAGTCATCGCGGTACCCAGCGCCCAGCGCTCGGCGAAGGCCGCGGCATCCTGTCTCGCAGTCGTCGTCGAGGGGACGCAGCCGGGAGTCGACGGCGGGGAGGTCGAGATCCTTCACGACGGCGACGACGGTCGGCGCGACTTCGAGATAGGGGAGTGCCGCGGTGATCTTCGCGGCGACGCCCGCCGTCATGCCTTCGCGGGCCTCGGCAGCCGCGATGATGCGGTCGAGGTCGCCGTGGGCGGTGAGGAGCGTGGCAGCGGACTTCTCGCCGATCCCGGCGACGCCCGGGAGCCCGTCGGACGAATCGCCGCGGAGGGTCGCGAAGGCCGCGTACTGATCGGGCCGGACGCCGTACTTGGTGATGACGAACTCATCGGTGACGAGGTCGAGATTGCTCATACCGCGGGCGGTGTAGATCACGCGGACCTCACGGGCGTCGTCGACCAGCTGGAAGAGGTCGCGGTCGCCGGTGACGATGTCGACGGGGACGGTCGCGGTCGTCGCCAGGGTGCCGATGACGTCGTCCGCCTCGTGCTCGGCTGCGCCGACGATCGTGATCCCGACCTTCTCGAGGGCCTCGCGGATGAGGGGCACCTGGATCTCGAGCGGGTCGGGGATGACCTCGACGTCGGGCCCGACCTCGATCACTTCGGCGACTCGGTGGGTCTTGTACGACGGGATGAGGTCGACGCGCCACTGCGGCCGCCAGTCGTCGTCCCAGCAGGCGACCAGGTGCGTCGGGCGGTAGAGCGTCACGAGCTTCGTGATGATGTCGAGGAATCCGCGGACCGCGTTCACCGGGCGTCCCGTCCGGCGCCCGCACCGTGTCGGGCACGCCGTAGAAGGCGCGGAAGTAGAGGGACGCCGAGTCGAGCAGCATGAGGCGGTCGGTCACGGGAGTCATCCTGTCACGGGGGAGCGCGGCGAGGCCGTGGTCCGAGGCGGCTGCAGGGCAGTCCGGGAGGTCAGCAGCCGGGACCGGACGGGTCTTCGGCGCACGTGCGGTCGACAAGCGCCGTGCGCACTTCGACGACGCGGACGTCGTACCCGGTCGCGGATGCCGAGACGAAGCCGGGGACGGTGCGCCAGCCTCCGCCGAAGTCGACCGACGGGACGTACTGCACCGTGACGCTCACGGGGTAGGAGCCCCGCGCGCGGTACGTGTGACTCGTGGACGTGGGGGTGAACTGCGCCTGGCCGAGCTGCTCCCAGCTCGAGCCGCCCGTGCGGGTGCGCGACGTCGTGCCGTCGCCGTAGTCGAAGACGATAGGCCGCGGGCACGAAACGCACGGTGACGTCCCATCCGAGGATCGTGCCGGCGATCTGCTGCTCGGATGCCGCTGCCACGAGGTTCGCGGGCATGCCGACGACGCCGAATCCCTGAGGCTGGCCGGTGAGGGTCGGGTGCCGCCGGCCGGAAGGAGGCGAGGTCGGCGAGGGTGACCTCGGGGGGCATCGACGACCTCGTAGTTGCCGCGGCAGAAGGGCGGCGCGTCGCACTCGGCGGTCGGGCACGGGCGCCGGGATCGCGTCGGTTCGCGGGCGGTCCGCGCGCGGAGAGGTCCCGCGTGTCGCCGGCGGGTGCGTTCGTGCCGGGGATCGTCATGGAGGCGCCGACGTCGACTTGCGAGCCGTTGTTGGACACGTCAGCACTGCCAGTCCAGCTGCTGTCGCCGTCGCAGTCGCCGTCGCGAGCGGTCGGACGCCAGCGAGCATGAGTGCGCAGTGACGAGCGGCCGCCAGTTAGCACGGCTTCCCGATCGCAGCCGTCGATCGCTCGATCGATGAGCAGCCGGTCGAGCGACTCGGACTTCGACGAGTGCGACGCTCGACGATCTGCATGTCGCGGTCGGTCCGCATCACCACCGATTCACCCGTCAGCATCGAGCGACGTCGACTGCCGAGACATCGACGCAAACGGCGAGTACGACTGATCGGCAGTCCGGTGCCGGCTCGAGTACGCGGTCCATCGACGAGATGACGCGAGCTGCTCCCGCTCACGGTCCACCCGTCCGCGTGCATCTGGCTGAACGACTCACGAGCGCCCGCATTCGCCTCCCCGGTCGTCCACGCGTACACGTCCTCGAACGTCTCCGGATCGCTCAGATCGACCTGATTCAGCGCGTCCACGTACGCGCGATACGTCTCCTCCGCCGCAGCGAACGCCTCTTCCTCACTCGCGAACAGCGAGTGGGCTCGGGCTCGGGCTCGGGCTGGGCGAAGCATCCGGTCGCCACCCCTGTCACCAGCGCGAGAACGAGCGCGGCCGGAGCGAGGCGAGAGAACACGCGACAACCGTAATCGCAACCCGCCGTCCGGCTGCCGCGCTTATCCACAGCGGGCTCCCGTGGAGGAGCCCAATGTTCACCGGCCCGTCGTCTGCGCGACGACGCGCGTAGGGCCGTCGTCCATCCCCGCCCAGGACCGTGGGAGCCTGCGGCCGAATGCGCCGCCGGGAGGAACATGAGTCGCGACGCAGTCCTGGCGTGGGTGGAGTCTCCGCTCCAGCTCGTGGGCGCCGCCGAGTGGGCGTCCGCACACGAGCGGACCGTGCCGGTGGCAGGACGCCTCACCGCCCAGATGGGCGAGACGGCAGACGAGCTCATCGCCCGCGGAGCGCGGTTCGGCGAGTGCCAGCCGTATCTCGGCATCCCCTTCAAGATGCTCTCGCAGCATGACCACTGGCTCGTCGGCGACGGGCTCTCGGGACAGTTCCGGATGGCCGTGAGCGTCCTGCGGCCGAAGACGCTGACCTTCCTCGACGACGGCGCCAACACACTGGCCTTCGCGGCGGCGCTCGCCGGATCAGGTGTCTACGCGCGCCCGGGCGTTCACGAGGGCCGACTCACGACCACCCTCGCCCCGCTCGCCCTCGAACGGATCCACCGCCGTGCCCGCCACGGACGCGTCACCCTCTTCACCGCGTTCGACATCCCCGCGCGTGAGCGGCTCACCGAGTACGGGATCGAGGTGGAGCCGCATCGCTTCCCGTGGACGCGGGCGAGTGCACCGCCGACCGACATCGGCCCCCGCGTCATCATGGGAAGCGCGCGACCCGTGGACGGCCGCATGGACCTTGCGGCGTTCATCGCCTGGGTCTCCGCCGTCGCAGCGGGCGGGCCTGCCACCTACCTGCCGCATCGCCGCGAGACGCCGGGGCAGCTCGACGCGGTGCGCGGCATCCCGAACATCACGATCTCGCCCGCGCGACTGCCGGCCGAGCTCGCGCTCGCAGGCGCTCGCAGGCCGCTCGAGATCTTCACGCTGCCCTCGAGCACCGCGACCACTCTGCCGCTCGTGCTGGAAGGCACCGGATCGGTCATTCGCACGAAGGCGGCCCGCACGCGAACCCGGGGAGTCGCCTCATGAGCGAGGTCGTGGCGATCATCCCCGCGCGCGGAGGATCCAAGGGCGTGCCGCACAAGAACCTTCGCCGGGTGGGCGGCGTGCCGCTCGTCGCCCGCGCGATCGCGGCGGCTCGCCGCAGCGGAGCCGTCGACCGGATCGTCGTGACGACCGACGACCGCGAGATCGCAGCGGTCGCGCGGGAATGGGGAGCAGACGTGGTCGAGCGTCCGCCGGGGATCTCCGGCGACACCGCGACCTCTGAGAGCGCGCTGCTGCACGCGCTCGACGACCTCGCCGAGCGCGGCATCGACGTCGGCCTCGTCGCGTTCCTGCAGGCGACGTCGCCCTTCATCGACTCGACGGCGCTTGCCGCCGGAGTGCGCGACGTGCGCGAGGGCCGCTTCGACAGCGCGTTCTCCGCCACCGAGACGTACGGCTTCGCGTGGAGCCGGGATGCCGCATCCCACGCGGTCGCGGTCGGGCATGACGCGTCCCACCGCCCGCGGCGGCAGGACCGCCGGCCCCATCACCTCGAGACCGGTGCCTTCTACATCTTCGGCGCCGCCGCCTTCCGCGCGGCAGGTCACCGCTTCTTCGGGCGCATCGGCATCATCGACGTGCCCGACCATACGGCGCTCGAGATCGACACGCCGGCCGAGCTCGAGCGCGCCCGCGCGCTGGCGCACCTCGTCGACGTGCCGGAGGCGCTCGACGTCGACGCCGTCGTGACCGACTTCGACGGCGTCCACACGGACGACACGGTCTACGTCGACGAAGACGGCCACGAGTTCGTGCGAGTCAGCAGGTCGGACGGCATGGGGGTCGCTCTGCTGCGAGGGCGCGGCATCCCGTTCCTGATCCTTTCGACAGAGACGAATCCCGTTGTCGGCGCCCGAGCGCGGAAGCTGCGCGTCGAGGTGCTGCAGGGCGTCGACGACAAGGCTTCGGCTCTCATCGCATGGGCGGATGCCGCGGGCATCCCGCTCGCACGTGTGGCGTACCTCGGCAACGACGTCAACGACCTCGCCTGTCTCGAGCTCGTCGGCTGGCCCGTCGCCGTCCCGGACGCGCACCCTCTCGTGCTCGCCGCGGCGCGCGTCGTCCTGGACCGGCCGGGCGGCGACGGAGCCGTACGCGCCCTCGCAGACCGAGTGCTGGCCGCGCGCGCGACCGGCACCCGGACGCCTGGAGCCCAGACGACCCACGCACGAAGCCGTCGACACCCGAACCGTCGACACCGCCACGACCACGCAAGCCCCACAGACCCCCGACCAGAGGAGCGCACGGTGACCGTCACCATCGGAACCCGCGTCATCGGAGGCGGACGCCCCGCCTATGTCATCGCCGAGATCGGCCTGAATCACAACGGCGAGGTGGAGCTCGCCAAGCAGCTGATCGACGTCGCCGCGGACGCCGGCGCCGACGCCGTGAAGTTCCAGAAGCGCACGCCCGAGATCGCGACGCCCGAGCACATGCGGGACGTCCTGCGCGAGACGCCCTGGGGCACGATGACCTATCTCGACTACCGCCGCCGCGTCGAGTTCGGCCGCGACGAGTACATCGAGATCTCGGATCACGCGCTGCTCCGGGGCCTGGAGTGGTTCGCGTCGCCGTGGGACGTGCCGAGCGTCGCGTTCCTCGAAGACCTCGGCGCGGTCGCGCACAAGGTCGCCTCGGCGTCGCTCACCGACATCGAGCTGCTCGAGGCGCTCCGCGACACGGGCAAGCCGATCATCCTGTCGACCGGCATGTCGACCATCGAGCAGATCGACCGCGCGATCGACGTGCTCGGCACCGACCGGCTGGTGCTCATGCACGCGACGTCGACGTATCCCATGGAGCCCGAGGAGGCGAATCTCCGGGTCATCCCCGCGCTCCGCGATCGGTACCCCGGCGTGGCCATCGGGTATTCGGGCCACGAGCGGGGTCTGCAGATCTCGCTGGCCGCCGTGGCTCTCGGAGCCGTCGCGGTGGAGCGTCACATCACGCTGGACCGCACGATGTGGGGCTCGGACCACGCGGCGTCGCTCGAGCCGGCCGGTCTGCAGCACCTCGTCCGCGACATCCGCGTCATCGAAGCGGCCCTCGGCGACGGCGTGAAGCGCGTGTTCCCCGGGGAGTATGCGCCGATGGCGAAGCTGCGTCGCGTAACGGTGTGAGGCCGCCCGACGTGCGGCTGCGCATCGTCGCGATCGCCGATACCGACTCGTACGTCAAGTGGGCCGCCGCCCTGCTCGGCAGGCTCGGCGGCGGATGGGATGCGGAGCTCCTCGTCCTGGAGACCCCCGTCGTCGTGAGCCCGTCGCAGGAGCGAGCGGCCGTCGCGGGCAGTGCGCTCGGGCGCGTCTCGCGCATCGAGTACGAGGCGCTGGCCGACCGGCTCGCGGCGCTGCGTCCGGACGTCGTCCTCCTCGCGGCTCGGGGACCGCTCGTGCGGGTGCTCGCCCGGCTCGTCGCGGGGCTCTCGCCGCGCCCGGTGATCGTGTCGGGCCTGCCCGGCATCTCGATCCCGGCGACGAAGAAGGCCCTCGTCTACCGAGCGCAGTGCGACCTTTTCGTGCTGCATTCCCGCCGCGAGGTGCGCGAGTTCGCGGCCCTCGCACGCCTGCGGGGCGAAGCGCAGAGGTTCGCGCTCACGCGTCTTCCGTTCGCCGACGCGCGACCGGATGCCTCACCGGACCCGCACGCGACCGATCTCGTGTTCGCGGCGCAGGCGATCGTCCCGCGCGAGCGCGAGGATCGCCTCCGGGTCGCCCGACTGCTCGTGCGGGCAGCGGAGGCCGATCCGTCGCGCCGGGTGGTCGTGAAGCTCCGTGCCGCGAGCGGGGAGCATCAGACGCATGTCGAAGCGGACGCCCTCCCCGACCTGCTCGCCTCCCTCGGTCCGCTCCCTCCCAATCTGGTCACCTCCACCGGCCCCATGGCCAAGGCGCTCGACCACGCCCAGGGACTCGTCACGGTGAGTTCCACCGCAGCGATCGAGGCCGTGGCGCGCGGCATCCCGGTGATCGCCCTCGACGTCTTCGGCGTCGCCGACGAGCTCATCAACCCGGTCTTCCGGGGGAGCGGACTGTTCGGCGGCGAGGAGGATGTCGTCGCGCGCCGGCTGCGGCATCCGTCGTCATCGTGGCTCCATGACAACTACTTCCACGACCCCGTCGACGACGATCTGCCGATGCTGCTCGAGGAGCTCGTCCTGCGGCGGCGCGAGTCGCGCCTGCGACCCAAGCCGCCGCTCGCCCGACGGGGTGGGCGGCTGCGCGAGGCGTGGGAGCGCAAGCTGGTGCTCGGGCGGCTGGATCGCACGCCGAGCGGCTTCGTCGCGATGGCTGTCGGGATGCCGGTGCGGGCAGTCGTGCGCGCCGGCCAGCGCCTGCGGCGCCGCGTGCTCGGCGCGGCGGAACAGACGCTCGCCGCCTGAGCTCACTCGCGGGATCGACCGCGGTCCCGCCTCGGGGCGCGAGGCTCGGTGAGGCTCTCATGGATGCGACGGAGGTCTTCGAGCAGCGAGCCGACCAGCACCCAGTGGCTCGAGGAGGGCCGCGCGACCCGGAGCGGAGCGGTGAGCGCCGCCGTATCGTCGTCGACCGGCGATGCCGCAGCCCGCGGGGGAGCACCCTTGACCTCCGCGCGAGCTGACCATGAGCCGGACATCGTGCGCCGCGCGACGCAGCTGCTCGGCGATGGCGGGCACGGCCGGTTCGTCGTCGATCGACGAGTCGTAACGGTCGGCGCATGCCCGGGTCATGCCGATCATCTGCGTCACGATGGGGCGGAAGGTCTCGAGCAGCGCCTCGAGCACGTCGAGCTCGTCACGGTGGCGGCGGGCGCGGGGATTGAGCGTCAGCGACTCGGCGCCGTCCTCGATCGCCTGCTCGGCGGCATCCAGCAGATCGCGCACCCGGCGGGCATCCTCGAGCAGCAGGGCGAGCTCGGACGGCGTTCGCGGGCTCTCGAGCGCGAGCGCCAGTCGGTCCAGCGACGTGGCGAGGGCCTCCCCGAGCTCGTCGACAGCGCGGTGGGCCGGTGCGACGGCGACGGGAGCCACGATCGCGAGATTGACGATGATCCCGATGGCGGCGCCGATCAGCGTCTCGAGCACGCGATTCAGCGCGTAGGCCGGCGTGGCGGTGCCGAGCGCGAGGACGAGGATGGCGCTGATCGCGACCTGATTCGCGGTGCCGGGCGTCATGCGCAGGGCCCACGCCACGAGCAGCGCGACGGCGGTCGTCAGGAGGATCGCCCCCGTCGTGTCGCCGAGCAGGATGCCGAGCACCGAGGCGATGACGACTCCGGCGATCACGCCGACCGTGCGCTCGAGGGCGCGGGTGAGCGACTGGTTCAGGCTCGGCTGCACCACCAGCAGTGCCGCGATCGCCGCGAAGACCGGCGGTACGCCGGGGAACAGCAGTCCGGCGACCAGCCAGGCGGCGCCGGTGGCGATCGCGGACTTGGCGACCTGCAGCAGCGGGGCGCGACGCGTCGCGCGGATCGTGGCGGGCATGCGCATGACTCCACGCTAGGGCGACCGGCCGGCGGGCGCTCCCGAGACTTCTAGCGGGATGCCTGAGAGAACGGCCCCACAGGCTGCATGCTCACCTCGGTCGACCCCACCCACCTGCGCGTGCGGCCGTCATCCGACACGAGCAGCCCGCTCGTGGTGCGGGCACGGGAGAGCCACGAGAGGTCGTCGAATCCGGAGACCACCGCCGCCGTCGCCCAGACGTCGGCGTGCCCGAGGCCCGGCGACACGACGGTCGCGGACGCGACTCCGGCGGCCGCCTCTCCGGTGCGGGGGTCGATGATGTGTCCGCCGCGCTCCGCGGGCCCAGAGGTCGCGACTGCGCCCCTGATCACCTCGATGGTCGCGAGGATCTCGGTGGGCGCCGCCGGATCGGGGATGCCGACTCGCCACGTCCAGTCGGCCCCGTCCGCCGTGAGCAGCTGCATGTCGCCGCCGATGGAGAGTCCGACGGCGCGGCATCCGTCGTCCTCCAGCAGGGGAGCGAGGTGCCGCGCTGCGGCTCGCTCGACAGCCCATCCCTTCACGTAACCGGTCGGGTCGAAGCGGCCGTCGCGCCAGGCCGAGAAGCGCCCCTCGGTCGCGGCTTCGGCGTCGCGGCACTCACACGCGACTTCGGCCACGAGCCGGTGGGCATCGGCGATCTGGATCTCACCGCGGCGGATTCGCGAGATGTCGGAGCCCGGGAGGAAGGGCGAGAAGATCTCCTCCGCGCGCGCCAGCTCCGTGAAGCAGGCCTCGATCCTGCGGGCGACCTCGGGACGGGGGTCGGACGTGACGAGGCGGAGGCTTGCCACCGATCCCATGACCGTCCGCGTCCAGGTTCGTCCCGCCGCCGGACGGGCCAGCGTGCGTGACCCGCTCATGCCGTCGCCTCGTCGATCGCGCTCTGGAGCGAGCGGATGTAGCCGTCGCTCGTGTAGGTCGCGCCCGACACCATGTCGATCTGCGTGCTCTGGGCGTCGAGCGTCTCGGACACCAGGATCGGGACGGCTGTCTGGTTGATCTGGCGGTCCCGCGGATTGCTCGTCGGATAGTCGATGGCATCGGCCGACGTGATCACGCCACCCGACACGACGATCTGCACCTGGACGGGCCCGAACCGCGTGTTGACCGACGATCCGGTGTACGTGCCGTCCGCGAGAGACGAGGTCGACGCCGAGGAACCGCTGGAGCCCGTCGAACTGCCCGCATCGCCCGCTGCCGCGTCCTGCTGTGACGCGTCGTTGCCGGTCGCGGCATCCTCCCCGGTGCCGTCCGCCGATCCGCTCGATCCGCTCGCGCCGGTGCCGGTGTCGCTGGCGGCCGGCGCTTGGGTCACGGGCGTCACCACCTCGAGCGACGTGCGATAGCTGAACAGGAGCACCAGGCCGCTGACGGTGGCGAGCAGTGCGTAGATGATCCGCTTCATGATGACTCCTCAGACCGTGAACGATTCGGTGTGGATCGCATTCGAGGCGACGCCGGCGGCGCGCAGGTCGCGGACGACGGCATCCATCCACGCCTGCGGACCGCATACGAACACGTCGTAGGACTCGAGATCCGGGGCGATGAAGCGCAGCAGATCCGATCCCTTCCAGGCGGCGTGGGATGCCGGCAGCCACGGAGACCCGCTCAGCGATCGCGGACCGGGAAGGTCGATGTGCCTGAGACCGCGACGCGCGACGAGGTCATTCACCTCGCGGCGCCGCATGCCCGCACGAGGGTCGCTGTCGCGGGTGAGGACGGTGGCATCACCCGGGGCGAACGACTCGCCTTCGGCGATCGCGATGAGCGGGGCGATTCCGGCCCCCGCCGCGATGAAGAGCATCTTGCTGCGGGTGCGGGCGGCGCCGGTCATGGTGCCGTACGGGCCCTCCACGAGGACCCGCGTGCCCGGTCGCAGCGAGCGCAGCCGCTGGGTGCCGTCCCCGACCACGCGGGCCGCGATCTCGAGCCCGCCGCCTCGCGGCGCGGCTGCCAGCGAGAACGGGTTGCCCCTCGTCCAGCCGGGACCGTCCATGAACCGCCAGACGAAGAACTGCCCCGGGCGCGCGTTGAGGCGGTGGAGGTTCCTGCCCGCGACTCGCACCGCGACCCCGTCCGTTCCGTCGGGCGTGACGCTCGCGACCCGCAGGCCGTGTCGCCACGACCGGGCGAGCGGGAGCGCCACACGGAAGACGATGACGGATGCCGCGGCCGCGGCCCACAGCGTCCACCAGTAGGCGGTGGCCGCCGGCGACGAGAGGAAGTCTGCACCCGTCCACAGCTGGTGGGGGAGCGCGAGCCCGACTCCGAGATAGGCGTAGAGGTGCAGAAGGTGCCAGGACTCATAGCGCAGCCGCCGACGGGAGCGCCGGATCGACGTGACCACGACGAGCACCAGAAGGAGCGTCCCCGCCGTGGCGAGCAGCATGCCGGGGTAGTCCACGACGAGCGTCCAGAGCTCGGCGAGCACGTCGACCTGCGCGGTCACGGCGTACCCCACCGCGATGAGGGCGATGTGGGCGGCCATGAGCCAGAACGACCAGAACCCGACCAGACGGTGCATGCGCGTGATGCCGTCTCGTCCGAACCCCCGCTCGAAGAGGGGAATCCGGGCCATCAGGAGCACCTGGTAGAGCAGCAGGTTGGCCGAGACGAGCCCTGTGATGCGGCCCAGGGTGGTCAGCGTCTCGCCGTTCACCCCGACGAGGGCCTGGAGGCCGCCGCCCGACACCCACAGCGCCACGACGAAGAGGCTGGTGAGCCAGATGACGGTGGTGGCGGCGATGTTCCAGCCCCGGGCGGCCGGTCGCGGCCGTGGGCGAGGAGCCGTGAGAGGCTGCGCTGCGCTCGCGGCGCCGACCGGGGTCGTCGCGTAGGTGGTCATGTCCCCAACGATGGGGCGCCGACCTTTGCGTGGCCTATGTGCGCTCCGTGAGCTTGTCGAGCTTCGGGCTTGCGGCCGGAGCCCGCGGTGACGAGGCGTGAGCAGTCTGGTGTCGCCTGTCCCTCGTAGGCTCGAACATCATGACCGGCACCGATGACCTCCTCCGCTCCGAGCGCGCAGCAGCGGAGCGCCGGATCGCACAGCTGGATGCCGACATGGCCGCCCTGCGCCGTGACCGCAGCAGCGAATCATCCGACGACGAGCACGACCCGGAGGGAACTCCGCTCTCCGGCGAGTGGTCGCGGCTCGCCGGCCTTCACGAAGCGCGCTGTCGGAGAGCTCGCGGAGATCGACGCCGCCCTGCGCCGGTCGGCGGCCGGCACGTACGGCGTGTGCGAGCACTGCGGCCGCTCGATCCCGGCCGCACGGTTGGAGGCGCGGCCGACCGCCACCCGGTGCGTCGACTGCGCGGCGAAGGCGAGCCGGTGATGTCGTTCGGGCAGGCCGCATCCCGTCCGAAAGGATTCGCCACCGTCCGCGGTGCAGACCCCTGCCCGTGCGGCAGTGGCGCCACCTTCGACGGATGCTGCGCCCCGGTCCTCGCCGGCACACCCGCCGCGACCGCGGAGGCGCTGATGCGCTCGCGCTACTCGGCGTTCGTCGTCGGCGACGAGCGGCACCTCACAGAGACGTGGCATCCGCGCACGCGCCCTGAGGCGATCGACCTCGACCCCGCGCTCCGCTGGACGGGGCTCGAGATCATCGAATTGGCAGCCGGCGACGCGGACGACACGCGGGGGACGGTCGAGTTTCGTGCCCTCTGGCGGGATGGCGCCGCGAGGGGAGCGCTGCACGAGCGCAGCCGGTTCATCCGGTACGCGGGCCGCTGGTGGTACGTCGACGGCGATGTCGAATGACCCGGGCGCCCCGCACATCACAGTGTCATTGCGACACGATCTCGGGACGGGATCGGCCACTCCGGCGCCCATAGACTCCCCGGCATGACAAGCTTCCGCGACGCGATCGAAGCGGGGCCTGTGGTGCTCGACGGAGGGCTCGGAACCCTCCTGGAGGCGCGCGGGAACGACCTGTCGTCGCCGCTCTGGTCTGCGCAGCTGCTCCTGGAGCATCCTGCCGAGATCCGCGCGGCGCACGCGGAGTTCTTCGCCGCGGGGGCGCGCGTCGCCATCACCTCGTCGTACCAGGTGAGCTACGAGGCGCTCGAGCCCGTGGGCCTGGATGCCGGTGGGGTCGACCTCCTGCTCACGCGCAGCGTCCAACTCGCACGGCAGGCGCGCGCCGACGCCGGACTCGTCGGCGAGGCATGGGTCGCGGCATCCGTGGGTCCCTACGGCGCATCGCGTGCCGACGGCAGCGAGTACACGGGCGACTACGGCCTGACGCTCGGCGAGCTGCGCGCGTGGCACCGCCCCCGGCTTCACGCACTCGCGGCGGCGGGCCCCGACCTCCTCGCGATCGAGACGATCCCCTCGCTCGCCGAAGTCGAGGCGATCCTCCTCGAGCTCGAAGAGCTCGCCACGCCCGCCTGGCTGAGCGTCACGATCGCCGACGGCGCCCTCCGTTCGGGAGACGGTCTCGCAGAAGCCATGGAACGTGCGGCCGCCTCTCGGGCCGTCGTGGCCGTCGGCGTCAACTGCTGCGATGCGCGCGACGTCGCGCCGGCCCTGACGATCGCGCGCTCTGTGACGGACAAGCCGCTCCTCGCCTACCCGAACAGCGGCGAGACCTGGGATGCCGTGCACCGCAGCCTGGTCGGGCCTCGGCACGCCGCTCGAGTCGTACGTGCCGGCCTGGATCGACGCCGGCGCACGACTCGTAGGCGGCTGCTGCCGAGTGACCCCCGCGCAGATCAGCTCCGTCTCGGCGGCGGTGGTGGGCGCGGCCGCCGTCCGCTGACGACCCACGGGCCCGGCGTGGGCGACCCGCTACGCTGACGAGCACGCGAGGAAAGGACGCCCGGTGGGTATACGCGAGCAGCTTCTTCGTCGGAAGCCGATCGTCGCGCCCACCGCGACTCCCGGTGGCCTTCAGCGCCGGATCGGCACGTTCCAGCTGACCATGCTGGGCGTGGGCGCGACGGTCGGAACCGGCATCTTCTTCGTCATGCACGAGGCGGTGCCGCTCGCCGGACCCGCGGTGATCATCTCGTTCCTGCTCGCCGGTCTCGCGGCAGGGCTCTCCGCTCTCTGCTACGCCGAGATGGCCTCCGCTGTGCCGATCTCCGGTTCGACGTACTCCTACGCGTACGCGATCTTCGGCGAGCTGATCGCCGTGGGGGTCGCCGCGTGCCTGATGCTCGAATACGGCGTGTCGACGGCAGCCGTGTCGTCGGGCTGGAGCGGCTATCTCAACCAGCTGCTCGATGATCTCTTCGGCTGGCGGATCCCGGTCGAGCTGAGCGCGGCGCCGGGCGCCGGCGGCATCGTGAACCTTCCCGCCATGGTGCTCGTGGGACTCTGCGCCCTGCTCCTGCTGAAGGGCACGCGTGAGTCCGCCGCCGTCAACGCCGTGATGGTGCTGATCAAGCTCGGCGTCCTCGTGATGTTCGGCGCGATCGCCTTCACCGCCTTCAACGCCGACTACTTCGCGGACTTCGCTCCGATGGGCGCGGCGGGCGTCACCGCCGCCGCGGGGACGATCTTCTTCACCTTCATCGGGCTGGATGCCGTCGCTACGGCGGGTGATGAGGTGAAGGACCCGCAGCGGTCGCTCCCTCGGGCGATCCTCACCGCCCTCGTGATCGTCATCGCCGTCTACCTCTTCGTGGCCGTGGCGGCCCTCGGAACCCAGCCGTGGCAGGACTTCTCCGACCCCGCGCAGCAGGAGGCCGGGCTCGCGATCATCCTGCAGGATGTCGTCGGGGCGAACTGGCCGGCGACCGTGCTCGCCGCCGGAGCAGTGATCTCGATCTTCTCCGTCACGCTCGTGACGCTCTTCGGGCAGACGCGCATCCTCTTCACCATCGGGCGCGACGGACTGCTGCCGAAGATCTTCGCCCGCGTGAACCCGCGCACCCACACGCCCGATTTCACGATCCTCGTCGTGGCGCTGGGAGTGGGGCTCCTCGCGGGATTCGTCCCGCTGTCGAACCTGTGGGACCTCGTGTCGATCGGGACGCTCGTGGCCTTCATCGTCGTGTCGATCGGAGTGATCGTCCTGCGCCGCCGGCGGCCGGATCTTCCTCGGGCTTTCCGGGTGCCGGGGTACCCCGTCGTGCCGATCCTTTCGGTCGCCGCGTGCCTCTACATCATGTCGGGACTGCCGGGGACGGCGTTCTTCTGGTTCTTCGTCTGGCTCGCGGTCGTCGTCGCGTTCTATCTCCTGTGGGGCCGCCATCACGCGACGCTCGGCGACCCGGTCGCCGAGGCGCGGGAAGAGGCGGGGGAGTAGCCCCGCGCGCCGGCCGTCAGCTCGCGACCAGGGGATGCGGCACGGAATAGCGATCGCCTCGACCCGGTTCTGTCCTCTGTGGATCCCGTGAACGTCGACGTCGTCGTGATCGGCGCGGGACAGGCGGGTCTCTCGGCGGCGTACCACCTGCAGCGGCGCGGGTTCGTGCCGGTGTCGCGCGCAGGCGCCGCCGACGACAGCTTCGTCGTGCTCGACGCGAACCCCCGTCCGGGCGGTGCGTGGCAGCACCGCTGGGAGTCGCTCCGGATGGCGACGGTGAACGGCATCCACGAACTCCCGGGGTTCGCCGTTCCGCCCGCCGACCCGCGCAGCGCGAGCCGCGACATCCTGCCCGCCTACTTCTCGGAGTACGAGCACCGGTTCGACCTCGACGTGCGCCGCCCCGTCCGGGTGAGCGCTGTCCGTCGCGCGGACGACGATCCCGCAGGTCGCCTTCTGGTCGAGACCGACGGTGGAACGTGGGCGGCGCGCTATGTCGTCAACGCGACAGGCACCTGGACGCGCCCGTTCTGGCCGCGCTATCCCGGTCAGGAGGTCTTCCGCGGCCGCCAGCTGCATGTCGCCGATTACGTGTCGGCCGATGAGTTCGCAGGCCGCCGGGTGGTCGTGGTCGGCGCCGGCGTCTCAGCCGTCCAGCTGCTCGAGGAGATCTCGCACGTGGCCGACACCCTGTGGGTCACGCGCCGCGAGCCGAACTGGGCCGAGGATGACTTCGACATCCCCGCGCGGGTCGCCGCGATCGCCGGCGTCGAGGACCGCGTGCGCCGCGGGCTCCCGCCGGGCAGCGTCATCTCGGTGACCGGCATGCACTGGACGCCGTGGGCCCGGGCTGCGGCGGCGCGCGGGGTGCTGGTGCGGCATCCGATGTTCGCCTCGATCGAGGAGACGGGAGTGCGGATGCCGGACGGGACGTTCGAGCCCGCCGACGTGATCCTGTGGGCGACCGGCTTCCGGCCGGCGCTCGACCACCTCGCGCCCCTGCGGCTGCGGACACCGGAGGGCGGCATTCGCGTGGCCGAGGGCCGGTCGATCGACGAGCCGCGCCTCTTCCTCATCGGGTACGGCCCGTCGCAGTCCACCGTGGGAGCCAACCGAGCGGGCCGGGATGCGGTCCGCGCGATCGTCGCCGACGGGTCCGCCCTCGCGGCCTGACGTCAGGTTTCGCCGCTCGCGGCCTGACTCAGGTCTCGCGCTCGCGGCCTGACTCAGCGCTTCGCGCTCGCGGCACGCACTGCTGCCGCGACGTCGCTCGGCGACCCTCGCCATGGCGCACCATGCCCGGGAAGCACCCACGACACGTCGAGTGGCGCGAGTCGCTCCAGCGATTCGGATGCCTCGGCCGGGTCATCCGTGAAGGGGGCCGGCTGCAGTCCCTGCCGGCCGGTGAGGACATGGCGCGTCGTGAGGGCGTCTCCGACGAAGACGGCATCGGCGATCGGCACGTGGACGGCGATGCTGCCGGGCGAGTGCCCGGGCATGCCGAGGATCACCGGTGACCCCGGCAGCTCCAGCACCTGTCCGTCCTGCACGCTCACGACCTCCTGGACATACGTCGTGCGCAACGCGTTCTTCTTCAGGCCGTAGGCGAAGAAGCCGAAGGTCGGGGCCAACTTCATCGGCCCCATCGAAGTCTTCGGCTTCTCGCCGGTCTGGGTCCGGGCGGCGTCGGCGGCATGAACGTAGACCGGTACGCCATACTCCCGCCGAAGCCGCTCCGCGAAGCCGATGTGGTCGCTGTCGCCGTGGGTGAGGATGAGGCCCCGGATGTCGCGCGGCGACTTTCCGATCGTCTCGAGTTCGTCGAGCAGGTCGTGCCAGTGACCGGGGAGTCCGGCATCGACAAGCGTGATGCCGTCGTCGGTGTCTATCAGGTAGGAGGCGACGATGTCGTTGCCGAGGCGGTGGAGGTGCGGAGCGAGCTTCATGGCGGATCCTTCCGACGGTTGTGATAGCTACGGTAGATAGCTATCATGGCTAATGTCAATAGCCATGAGGAGATCCGCATGCCCACGCCCGACAGAACATCGCTCGCGGAGATCGTGGACGCCGGTCGCGACGTGCTCGAAGAGGGAGGACCGTCACGGCTCACGATGCAGAGCGTCGCCGAGCGGGTCGGGGTTCGCGCGCCGTCGCTCTACAAGCGCGTCCGCGACCGTGACGCCCTCATCGCCGCCGTGATCACCGCGACGATCGACGACCTCGCCGATCGGCTCGAGGCATCCGACCGATCGATCGAGGGGCTCGCGCGGGTGTACCGGGGGTTCGCGCACGACCGTCCCGAGGGGTTCCGCCTCATCTTCTCGGCGAGCGGGTCGCAAGCGGCACTCGGCCGGGCGTCCGCCACGATCCTCCAGAGCGTCCGCGCGGTCGCCGGCGAGGGTCGAGCGCTCGAGGCCGCCCGTCTCGTCACGGCGTGGGCCACGGGGTTCGTGCAGATGGAACTGGCGGGCGCGTTCCAGCTCGGCGGCGATCTCGACGAGGCCTTCGCCTTCGGCCTCTCGGTGCTGCGGCGCGGGCTCGAGACCGCCTAGCGCGCGACCCGCCTGCCGCCCGCGCCCTAGGCTCGAAGCATGCTTGCCACCGTCATCCACGCCGAGCGCGACATCCGTGTAGAAGAAGTTCCCGATCCCGTCCTCTCGACGGGTCCCGACGCCATCGTGCGCGTCGTCGCCGCCTGCGTGTGCGGCTCGGACCTGTGGCCCTATCGGGGCGTCACGAAGACCGAGGAGCCGCATCGCATCGGACATGAGTTCGTGGGGATCGTCGAGGAGGTCGGGCCGCAGGTCGAGGTCGTCAAGCCGGGCGACTTCGTGATCGCTCCCTTCTACGTGTGCGACGGCACGTGCGTCAACTGCCGCAACGGCGTGAGCACCTCGTGCCTCACCGGCGGCTGGTGGGGCAGCGACGATCGCTTCGGCGGCTTCGCGGACGGCGGTCAGGGCGAGCGCATCCGCGTGCCGCTGGCCGACGGGACGCTGGCGGTCGTGCCAGGTCCGGTGGGCGACGACGAGATCCCCGGACTTCTGACGCTCAGCGACGTGATGGGGACCGGCCACCACGCGGCCGTCTCGGCGGGGGTCGGCCCCGGCGACTCGGTCGCCGTCGTCGGTGACGGCGCCGTCGGGCTCTGCGCCATCATCGCCGCCAAGCGCCTCGGAGCGACCACGATCATCGCGATGTCGAGGCACCCGCAGCGGCAGGCTCTCGCACGGCAGTTCGGCGCGACGCACATCGTCGAGGAGCGAGGGGATGCCGGCATCGCCCGCGTGAAGGAGCTCACCGACGACATCGGCGCAGACCGCGTGCTGGAGTGCGTGGGGACGAAGGAGTCGATGGACCAGGCACTGCGTTCGGCGCGACCGGGCGGCATGGTCGGCTACGTCGGAGTGCCCAACGGGGGTCCGGAGCTGCCCATCCGATCGATGTTCGGTCGCAACGTCGGCGTCAACGGGGGAGTGGCCCCGGTGCGCGGCTACATCGAGGAGCTGCTGCCCGATGTGCGCTCGGGTGCGATTCAGCCCGGTCTCGTGTTCGATCTGGAACTGCCTCTCAGCGAGGCGGCCGAGGCGTACGCGGCGATGGATGAGCGCCGCGCGACCAAGGTGCTGCTGCGCCCCTGAGTCGGAGCGCCGGCGGTCTCAGGCCGGGTAGCCGACGAATGCGGGTGCGACGCAGGGGCCGACGAGCAGGATCCAGCCCGCCGCGAAGACGATGAGGATGCCCGCGGCGCCCGGCCGGAGGCGGGGTCGGAAGAGCATCACGATCGCCACGATCGGTGCGATGAGGAACGTGAGGCCAGCCCCACCAGCGACCCCATGCCGTTTCCGTCGTAGGTGGCCCCGAGGGAGGCGAGCACGATGCTGGCCCCGACGATGGCGCTCACGATGAATGCCCCGATGCCGACGAGGATCCCCGCGAGCACCGAGAATCGGCCGCGTGTGGGCGCGGTGCCCTGAGGCGGTGCGGCCGACCACCCCGGCGGGGGAGGTGCCGGCCAGCCGCCGGTCGGCGGTGTGCCTGACGAGCCGGGCGGAGGGGCGCCCGCGCCTGGGGGCGGCACCGCCCCCGCGGCCGGCGGAGCCCAGTCGGCTCGCGGATTGCTCGCATCCGGGGGCGGTTGATCACCACCGGCTGGCGACGGACTCGCATCACCGACCGGCTTCTGGTCGGGCGCAGATTTCTGGTCGGGCTCCGGCTCTTGGTCGGGATCGCGCCCCGGCGCCGGCTCGTCCTCGGGCGGTTCAGGCGATTCGTCCACGAATGGCCATCCTCTCTGGCTGGGTGTATGCGCCGCGCGAGGCCTGCACCGCGATGCGGGCCAGCAGCAGCGGGATCGTCACGAGCAGGAACAGCTGCGGCCGAGTGAGGCCGAGCCAGACCACTTCATTGCCCCGCACGAACTCGACGGCGAATCGGAAGAGCGCGTAGGCGCCTATATAGAGCGTGAGCGTCTCTCCGGATGCGATCGGCCGGTGCCGCAGCCAGAACCACAGCACCGCGAACGCGACGGCGTGGAAGACGATCTCGTAGACGAAGCTCGGGTGCAGCGGCACCCCAGCCGGGGCGGAGAGGCGGGCCGCGGCATCCGCATCAAGGACGATGCCCCAGTCGGCGCCCGTCGGAGTGCCCGGCTTCTCAGTGAGCAGGCATCCGATCCGTCCGATGGCGAGGCCCGCGGCCACGGCGGGAGCGAAGAGATCACCGGTGCGCAGCGGGTATCGAACGATGCGCTTGGCGACGTGCACGCCGAGCCACGCGCCGACGAGTGCGCTCAGCATCGACGCGTTGCCATAGGCGAGCTGCTCCACGAGCCCGAGATTCCGGCTCGGATCGAGGTGCTGAGCCCACGTGCCGAGGCGCATGAAGATCGCCGCGCCGGCCACCGCACCCAGGACGAGGTACACGACTCCGCTCGTCCCTCTGCCCTCGCCGGCGTGATTCGACGACGAACAGGAGCCCGGCCGCCGCCCATCCCGAGCGCCACGAACGCCGAGTGCGTGTCGACCGGGAAGGGGAGTCCGAAGAGATCCTGCAGAGTGGGGAACACGGCTCACAGCAGCCGATCGACCCAGAACCCGACCCAGAACGGGATCATGATGGCGGCGCCGGCGGCGAGCACGATGAGGTACGCGAGCACGAGCCGCGTGTCGCCGAGCTTGCAGCGCGAGCGAAGCAGGCCTTCCCGCCGCGCCCGCGCGTAGCCGGCGATCGCGAGCAGAGCGAAGCCGAGCAGGGCGATCGGACCGAGCAGCACGGCCAGCAGGGCCACGGTGGTGTAGACGCAGAGCCGCAGCGGGTCGAAGGGCGGAGCGGGGTCGCCGACTGCGTCGTCGTACCGATTGAGATGCGAGAAGTCCTGCCCGCTCATGCCGGCACCGTGAGCGGCAGTGTGCGGCGCCCGCCCGTCGCGGTCGAGATCCGGGTGCGCGACAGCGGTGCCCACGCCTGCACAGCGCAGAACGGTGCGCACTGGTGGGCGTCGGTCGTGGCATTGACGGTGGCGACGTGGACGCAGCACTGCGTCAGCCGCTCCTCGATCATCGTGTTCATGTCCATGAACGGCTTCACCGTGATGCGCAGCACCCGCTCGCCCATCATCCGGCGGAGGCGCTGGTGCTGTCCGGGCAGGGTCGAGGTGGCAAGCGCCGTGAGCGTGCCGATGCCCAGGTCGCAGTTCTGGCAGATGTCGCGCCAGATGGTGCCCATCGACGGATGCGACAGCGACGACTGCTCGCTCAGCAGGTCGAGCAGCGAGCCCTTGACGGCATCCCGCAGCGCCTTGCTGACCGACTTGTCGGCGATCCGGTTGGCGAGCAGCTCGGGCTCGAGGTCGAGGAACTCCTTCAGGCGGTCATGGCCGATGAGCGTCGTGAGGGACTTCCAGTCACCGGCGTCATCGCGCAGCAGGTAGCCCACCGAGCAGCAGTGCGGATGGCTGCAGGGCAGCGCGGTGAGGTCGGTCCAGGTGACCTCGCCGTCGGTCTGCGGGCCCAAGCGCGCCAGCACGCCGGTGTGCGTCAAACGGTCATCCGGGTCGATGCCGCTGGAGCGGCCCGAACCGAAGACGGGCTGGATCGTGACTCCGCCCACGTACGGCGTCGCCATCGCACGCCGGATCACGGCGCCGATCTCGTCGTCGTTGACGCCGAGCGCCGCCGTCATGGTGAGTGTCATGAAGACGCCCGCTTCCGACAGCCGCTCCACCGCGCGCTGCTTGAATCGGCGGATGTCGGCACCGCGGTGGTACTTGGCCGACTCGGCGCTCTCGCCGTCGTACTGGAGGTACACCTCCACGCGCTCGCGATGTCTCTTCAGCGTCGCGACGAACTCGTCGTCCTGGGCGATGCGCAGGCCGTTCGAATTGAGGAGGATCCGGACGATGGGTCGTGCCACCAGGTGATCGAGCAGCTGTTCGAGCCAGGGATAGAGCGTGGGCTCGCCGCCGCTCAGCATGAGGACGTCGAGCCGGCCGTTCTCCTTCTCGAGCCGGGCAGTCGACCGACGCGAGGACAGCGGCGAGCGGGGCGACCGCGGTGGATTGCGGGCCCGATTCCGCGAAGCACGTGGGGCACCGCAGATTGCAGTGGTCGGTGAGGTCCTCGAGAAGGATGCAGGTGTGCTGCGTCTGCATCTGCGGGAGGCCGTCCTCATAGGCCGAGGGCACCGGCTTGAAGTTGCCGGCGAGCGTCGGGGCCGTGCACCTTCGTGGGCGCCGTCCACTGCTCGAGATAGGAGAGGATCTCGGCAGATTCGTCGTAGAGCGTGCGCACGAGTCCGTGATCCGGGCACCCGCGTTCCAGCCAGACCCGCGTGTCGCGCACGGCGAGCCAGCCGGAGAGACGCCGCACCTCTGACAGCGGGCGCTCCGGATCCTCTTCGTGGCAACGGGGACAGAAGGCGTTGACGTAGCGATGCACGCGGTAGTCCCGCAGCGGCATGCCGGTGGCAGAGGGCGCCGTCACGTGCGCGCCGCGGACCGTGCGAGGGAGGACGTCATCGAGACTCCTTGGTCAGCCGTCGTGTTGACCGCAATCGTGGAGTGCTCGGCATCCGGTGTCAACGGGGTGCCTGCGTATCGGCGGCGATCCGGGCGCTCCCCGCGTGCCTGCCGCGAATCTTCCCTGCCCGCGATATAAAGAGGAAGCGTTGCGTTCCGGGGATCGATCCCTGATCCTCGACCTGAAAGGACCCCACGCGTGAAAATCGTAAAGCGCGTCATCATCGGGCTCGTCATCGCGTTCGCCGTCTTCTACCTCGTCACCAAGCCGCAGGAGGCCGCGGGTGCCGTCCAGGGCGTCTTCGCTGCGCTCTGGAGCGCCGGGGTCGCCATCGTGGACTTCTTCGTGGCGCTCATCAGCTGATGACGCTTCTCGATCCGCGGATCGAAAAGCACCTCATCGCCGACCAGGGCGAGGTGGTGATCGACGAGGTGCGCAAGCACTGGGCGGCGACTGTCGCTGCGGTGCTCGAGCTCGTCGGGGGAGTGGTCCTGCTGTTCCTGCTCTCGCTGGCGGTGCCCCCGCTGCCGTGGTGGGTCGCCGTCGCGCTCGGAGGAGGCGTGATGGCGCACGCCGGGTGGCGGATCCTCGAGCAGAAGGCCGATCGCTTCGTCATCACGAACATGCGGGTGTTCCGCGTGCACGGCATCCTGTCTCAGAACATCGCGACGATGCCCCTCGCGCGCATCCTCGACATCTCGGTGCACAAGCCCGTGATCGGGCGCATCTTCGGCTTCGGCCATTTCATCTTCGAGTCAGCCGCCCAGGCGCAGGGACTGCGCGAGATCCGCTTCGTCGGTGATCCGGATCGGCGCGGACTCACGATCCAGCGAGTGATCCAGCAGGCGGGGCTTCGCGGCTCGATCGGGGGCGGTCCCGACCCGAGTCCGCCCGCCGCGCAGACGCCGGCCGGCCGGCGGCCCATCTGCCGCCGCCGGTGGCAGCCGACTTCGGAGGAGCTGTCCACTCCCCGGCACGATCCACCGCCCCGTCCGGCCCAGGGCGACTGGCTCGCCGACGCGCACCGCCGGGAGCGGGAGAGGCTCGCCGAGCTTCGCGGAGAGTCCGGGAGCCCTGGTGTCGAGCGCGTCGATCCGGACGGAACACCCACCGCGCCGATCCGGCTGCCCCGCTGAGCGAATGAGGGCTCCGGAGGTGGCATCGGACCGCCGGTTCACCCCGCGTTTCTGATACCCTGGAGTGTCACATGTGTGGCTATATCGCCACGCCCGGGTTCCGGCTTCGCGCCTGACCCACGGTGACTCGCACCAAAACAATCCGCTTCGCTTCGATCGAGGCATCCGTTCGCGCTCCCGCGGCCGGCGCACGATTCGAAGCCCGAGAAAACCAACCCAACAAGGACAACCCACTACATGACTACCGCAACGACCGCCCCGGCCACCAAGCAGGTCGCCATCAATGACATCGGATCTGCTGAGGACTTCCTGGCTGCGGTCGAACTGACCCTCAAGTTCTTCAACGACGGCGACCTCATCGAAGGAACCGTCGTGAAGATCGACCGCGACGAGGTCCTCCTCGACGTCGGCTACAAGACCGAGGGCGTCATCCCCTCGCGCGAGCTCTCGATCAAGCACGACGTCGACCCCAACGAGGTCGTCAAGGTCGGCGACGAGGTCGAGGCCCTGGTTCTCCAGAAGGAGGACAAGGAAGGCCGCCTCATCCTGTCCAAGAAGCGCGCGCAGTACGAGCGTGCGTGGGGCGACGTCGAGAAGATCAAGGAGAACGACGGTGTCGTCACCGGCTCCGTGATCGAGGTCGTCAAGGGTGGTCTCATCGTCGACATCGGCCTCCGCGGCTTCCTGCCGGCTTCGCTCATCGAGCTGCGCCGCGTCCGCGACCTGACGCCGTACCTCGGCCAGGAGATCGAGGCGAAGATCCTCGAGCTCGACAAGAACCGCAACAACGTCGTGCTGTCGCGCCGCGCCCTGCTCGAGCAGACGCAGTCCGAGTCGCGCACCACGTTCCTCAACAACCTGCACAAGGGCCAGGTCCGCAAGGGCACGGTCTCGTCGATCGTCAACTTCGGTGCGTTCGTCGACCTGGGCGGCGTGGACGGCCTCGTGCACGTCTCCGAGCTCTCGTGGAAGCACATCGAGCACGCGTCCGAGGTCGTCGAGGTTGGCCAGGAGGTCACCGTCGAGATCCTCGAGGTCGACCTCGACCGCGAGCGCGTCTCGCTGTCGCTCAAGGCGACGCAGGAAGACCCGTGGCAGGTCTTCGCCCGCACGCACGCCATCGGCCAGGTCGCCCCGGGTAAGGTCACGAAGCTCGTTCCGTTCGGTGCGTTCGTTCGCGTCGCCGACGGCATCGAGGGCCTCGTGCACATCTCGGAGCTCTCGGGCAAGCACGTCGAGCTCGCCGAGCAGGTCGTGTCGGTCGCTGAAGAGGTCTTCGTCAAGATCATCGACATCGACCTCGAGCGTCGCCGCATCTCGCTGTCGCTCAAGCAGGCCAACGAGTCGGTCGACCCCAACGGCACCGAGTTCGACCCGGCCCTCTACGGCATGGTCACGGAGTACGACGAGCTCGGGGAGTACAAGTACCCCGAGGGCTTCGACCCCGAGACCAACGCATGGCTCGAAGGATTCGACGAGCAGCGCGAGCAGTGGGAGCAGGAGTACGCCGCTGCCCAGGGTCGCTGGGAGGCGCACAAGGCTGCCGTCGCCAAGGCTCTCGAGGCCGAGGCCAACGCTCCGGTCGAGACCGGCTCGTCGCGCTTCTCGTCCGACAGCAGCTCCGGCGGCACGCTTGCCGACGACGAGGCGCTTGCGGCTCTCCGCGAGAAGCTCTCGGGTCGCTGATCCGGCTCTGACCGCTTCCCGCGGTCGAGTTCACGAAAGGGCCGTCACCTTCGGGTGGCGGCCCTTTCGCCGTCTCCGCCCGAGTGCGGAAGGCCTGGTGTCGGCGGCTCCTCGTATTCTGCGGAGGTGACGACACCTGCCGCCGCATGCCTGGTCGGGGACGGATGCCGCGGCCCCGTGCCGCACGATGCTCCGCTCCCGCTCTGCGAGCGCCACCTCGCCCTAGCCGCCGACTGGGCGGCGTCGACGTACGGCGTGACGGACACCCTGCCCTCGCCGTGCCGGCTCTGCGGATCGCGGCTCGGCATCCGGTACCCCTCTGGCTGGCTCTGCGCGACGTGCGAGTGGCGGCACGGCGAGCTGATCGACGGCGAGCTGCCGCCGCCCCGGGTCGATGTCGTCTACTACCTGGCGTACGCCGACCGGGTGAAGATCGGCACCACCTCGAATCCCCGGCAGCGATTCGCCGCGATCTGGCACGACGACCTCTTGGCGCTCGAGCGCGGCGACCGCAGGCTCGAGCAGCAGCGGCACAGGGAGTTCGCCGAGGAGCGGTTCGGCAGGACCGAGTGGTTCGAGCACTCCGAGCGACTCCAGTGCCACATCGAGAGCCTTCGCGGGGGCGTCGAGCCGTGGGATTCGTACCACCGGTGGGTGAGCGAGGAGACGGCGCTTCGGAGCTGACGCTGGTTCGTGTCGGTGCCTGGCGCCGGTGCCCGGTGCGCGGTGCGCGGTGCCGGTGCGCGGTGCGCGGTGCCCGGTGCGCGGTGCGCGGTGCCCGGTGCGCGGTGCGCAGCGTGCGCGGTACGCCGTACGCCGTTCCTGGTGCGTGGTGCCTGGGGCGCGGTGCGCGGTAAGCGTGCGCGGTAAGCCGTACGCCGTTCCTGGTGCGCGGTGCCTCGGGCGAGGTAAGCGGTGTGCGGTGGCGGTGGGCGGGTACCGCTCCGCGGTGGCTGGTGCGCGGTGCCTGGTGGACGGGTACCGCTGCGCGGTGCCTGGTGGGCGGTGCCTGATGCGCGGTGCGCGGTGCGCGGTGCCTGGTGCCTGGTGCCTGGTGCCCGGTGCCTGGTGCCTGGTGCCTGGTGCCTGGTGCCTGGTGCCTGGTGCCTGGTGCCTGGTACGCGGGACCGCTGCGCGGATCATCCTTCGACCGCGCTTACCCTCGCTCGCCTTCGGCGGGCTCCCGCCAGTCCCGAGCCCGCGCGCTCTGCGGATGATCCGCTCCGCTGGCGCCGTGGGATCCTTCGGGTCGTGGCGCGGCGCCGGTCAGGCTCGCTAGCTTTCGTGGATAGGTGAGCTGCGCCGATCATCCTTCGAGCACGCATATCCTCGCTCTCCTTCAGCCGGCTCCCGCAGTCCCCGGTGCCGTCTGCGCCACGCGCTGCGCGGATGATCCGCTCCGCGCTCGTTGTGTGACGCAGCGGGAAGTCGGCCCTCGCGATGACGCGGTCACGGGAACGTCGGTGGCGGCGGGCAGCTCGACGGATGTGGATCAGGTACGGAGCAGCGAAGCGCGGAGTCGCTTCACGGGCGGTTCTGGGCGTGCAAGGGACGTCCCGCCCAGCCGCGCCGGACTGGAGGCATGGGACGAATTGAGCGGGCGCGCATGGGGCGTGTCGACATATGGGGTGAGGATCGGGCGTCCGTCGAACGCTCGGGAGTGCGGCTGCCGGTGGTCAGAATGGGGCGTCGGCGTTGTCTGCGGGGGCGAAGGCGACGGGGCGGAAGATGGGCACGCGGCGCTCGGGTTGTACGAGGTAGCGGCGGCCGGTGGGTGAGATCCACTCGAGGACTCCGCCGTCGAGTTGGGTGACCGTCCAGCGACCGTGGTGCTTCACCCGATGATGGCCCCGGCAGAGGGGCGACAGGTTCTGGAGGGAGGTGTCGCCGCCGTCTTCCCAGGCGATCGAGTGGTCGATGTCGCATCGGGAGGCGGGGATCCCGCATCCGGGTGCCATGCAGGTGTCGGCGCGCCAGCGGGCCAGTTTTCGCAGCGCTGCGGGCGGCCGGTATTGGTCCCGGCCGACGGAGAGCACCATGCCGGTCTCGGGGTGGGTGAGGATCCGCATGAACGAGTCCGCTGCCCCGGACAGTTCACGCGCCCGCTCGATCGGGATCGGACCGATCCCCTCGACGACGGCCGGTTCGCGGGTGGCGTGGCGGTCGTCGAGCAGCGACAGCACCGGAACCGTCACCGCGACCGTCGCCCGGATCCCCCGAGCCTCTTTCGGGTGCGATGGCGTGTTGCCGTCGATGAGGAGGTCGGCGAACGCGTCGGCGCGGAGCTGGTCGAGGCTGCGCGTCTCGCCCTCCCGCGCGCTGAGCACCTTGGCGATCGCGGTCACCCGACCGTGGATCGCGTGTGCTTCGACGGCCGGCAGGAGGGCCGAGATCCACGCCATCCCGTCGTCGGCCGGGATCACGATCACGCGCCGCTCCTGCAGCGCCCGTTCGTATCGTTCGGTGAGCGTCTCGGCCCGCGCGGCGTCGACGAGTTTGCGCAGGCCGCGACGGAACGTGCCGACCGGCTCCGCCTCGGCAAGCAGGATCGCGCGCTGCGAGCACGGGCGGGCGGAGAGGCGGCTCCACCTGATCGACGGCTTCGACGAGGAGGGTCGCGTGTCGCTCTGTCATCCGGGCGCGCAGCAGAGACTCCAGAACGTCGGGATAGCGGTGCACGAGCGCGTCAGCGAGGGAGATCATCTCGTCTGCGGCGTGCTCGGTGATGCGCAGCGCCGCGGCGAGTTCGAGTCGCACCGACCGCTCCAGCACATCCGTCAACTCCCGGCCATGCGTCTCCGCATCACGCAGCGCTTCGCGCCGCATCGCATCCACCCGCACCAACTGCTGAGCCGCGATGCTCGCTCGCATATCAGCGATCTCGATCACGAGATCCAGAGCGTCGGGGCCCCCAGGGATGTCGCGCACGTCGAGCGGGTCGAGCATGTCGATCTCAGAGGGCTCGGCGCACTCGGAGGGCACCCAGGGTCCAGCGATCGGCGTGGGCATCCACTCATCTCCTCGAGGATCTTCGTCGGCCCAGCCGGTGCCGCTCGCCTCGAATGTCATAGTCGAAGACTAGAACATACCTACGACATTCATGCTTCCCATGACTCGGCCGCCGATCCAGAGGCAACCTGCGCGCATCGCTTCTACGCCCAGGTGCCTCGCTGGGCGACTTGGGTCGATCGGTCCTCCGCGCGGCCCTGCGGCCGCCGCGTCTACGCCGAGGTGCCCTCGCGGACCGACCTGGGTCGATCGCGAGCCTCCGCGAGGCCTTCGAGCACGCCCCTCGGCATCCACAGTCTGTTCCGAGCGACGCGATATAGCGTGAGAAGTCCCCACAGACCTCGGAGGACATGATGGGATTCCTGGACCGGCTGTTCGGCACCGACAATTCGCGCCGACAGGTTCCGCCTGTTCCGCAGAACCCGTACGGCCAGCCCGCCTACGGCCAGCCCGGATATGCCGCGCCTGCGCAAGCATCCGCGCAGCCCGGCACGCAGCCGCCGAAGAGCGAGGACGAGCTGGCGGTCGAGCGGTACCGCTACCTGCTGCGCACCGCTCCGCCCCAGACGATCGAGCAGGTGCACGCCGAGGCGTTCTCGAAGCTCTCGCCCGCGCAGCGGCAGCAGGTGCTGGCCGACCTCAAGGCGGGACTCCCGCCCTATGAGCAGCCTCGAGCCGCCGATCCCCAGACCCTCGCTCGCGCCGCAACGCGCGCCGAGTACATGAACCCCGGGTTCATGGAGCGCACGCTCGGCACCCGCGGACGGCAGGGTCCGGGTTTCGGCTCGATGGTCGGCGGATCGCTGCTCGGCACTGTCGCCGGCTACGTCATCGGATCGGCGATCGTGAGTTCGTTCATGGCACCCGGATTCGCCTACGACGCCGGCTACCAGGACGGCGCGGACGCCTCGGGCGGTGACGCGGGTGCGGATGGCGCAGCGGACGCCGGCGGAGATGCCTCTGGCTGGGGCGGCGACGGCGGTGCGAGCTGGGGCGGCGGCGACTTCGGCGGAGGCGACTTCGGCGGAGGCGGGGACTTCGGCTTCTAGCCGTTCTCTCCTTCCCGCACGCGCAGACGTGGCATCCTCGTTGCATGCCTCTTGTCGCACTCACCGGTGGCATCGCCTCGGGCAAGTCCACGATCGCCGCGCGGCTGGCCGAACACGGAGCGGTCATCGTCGACGCCGATCAGATCGTCCGTGACGTGCAGCAGCCCGGATCGCCGGTGCTCGCCGACATCGCGGCCGAGTTCGGGGCTTCGATGCTCGCCCCCGACGGGTCGCTCGATCGTCCGGCGCTCGGTGCGCGCGTCTTCGGCGACGTGGATGCGGTCGGCCGGCTCAACGCGATCGTCCACCCCGCGGTGCGTCTCGAGTCGGCTCGAAGATTCGCCGCGGCCCTCTCAGCCGACGCCGCCGCTGTCGTCGTCTACGACGTTCCGCTGCTCGTCGAGTCTCGCAGGAGCGACCCCTGGGAGCTCATCATCGTCGCGCACGCACCCGCCGAGGTGCGCAAGCGCCGATTGGTCGAGCTGCGGGGGATGAGCGAGCCGGATGCCGCGGCCCGCATCGCGTCACAGGTATCGGACGACGCCCGTCTCGCGATCGCCGACGTGGTCATCGACACGTCGGGGACCATCGACGACACACTGCGCCAGACCGACGACCTGTGGGAGCGGATGCCGGAGCTCATCACCGGGCGCGCCGCTCGCTGACCCGCGGCGCGGTCGCCCGGCCCCGATGTCGGTGGACCCTCGCCCGGCCCCGATGTCGGTGGCCCCGCCTACGCTGGATGGGTGCAGACGACACGTTCCGTGCGACCGTTCGAGGTCATCAGCGACTACCAGCCGAGCGGCGATCAGCCGCAGGCGATCGCCGAGCTGGCGGCGCGCATCAACGCAGGCGAGACCGACGTCGTGCTCCTCGGCGCGACGGGCACCGGCAAGTCCGCCACGACCGCGTGGCTCGTCGAGGCGGTGCAGCGTCCGACCCTGGTGCTCGCCCACAACAAGACCCTCGCGGCACAGCTGGCGAACGAGTTCCGCGAGCTCATGCCCAACAACGCCGTCGAGTACTTCGTCAGCTACTACGACTACTACCAGCCCGAGGCGTACGTCCCGCAGACCGACACCTTCATCGAGAAGGACTCCTCGATCAACGCCGAGGTCGAGCGTCTGCGGCACTCGACGACGAACTCGCTGCTCAGCCGCCGAGACGTCGTGGTCGTCTCCACCGTGTCGTGCATCTACGGCCTCGGCGCGCCCGAGGAGTACATGCGCGCGATGGTGGCGCTGCAGGTGGGGGAGCGCTACGACCGCGACGCGCTCATCCGCAAGTTCATCGCGATGCAGTACAACCGCAACGACGTCGACTTCTCGCGCGGCAACTTCCGCGTCCGCGGCGACACGATCGAGATCATCCCGGTGTACGAGGAGTACGCGATCCGCATCGAGATGTTCGGCGATGAGATCGAGGCGCTCTACGTGCTCCATCCGCTGACCGGCGATGTGGTCCAGCGACTGGACTCCGTGCCGATCTTTCCCGCGTCGCATTACGTCGCGGGCACCGAGACGGTGCAGCGGGCCATCGGCACGATCGAGCACGAGCTCGAGGAGCGTCTCAAAGAGCTCGAGTCGCAGCAGAAGCTGCTCGAAGCCCAGCGACTGCGCATGCGCACGACGTTCGACCTCGAGATGCTCCAGCAGCTCGGCTTCTGCTCGGGGATCGAGAACTACTCCCGCCACCTCGACGGCCGCGAGCCGGGTGCCCCGCCGCACACGCTGCTCGACTTCTTCCCCGACGACTTCCTCATGGTGATCGACGAGTCGCACGCCACGGTTCCCGCAGATCGGGGCGATGTACGAGGGGGATGCCTCGCGCAAGCGCACGCTCGTCGAGCACGGCTTCCGCCTGCCGAGCGCCCTCGACAACCGTCCGCTGCGCTGGGACGAGTTCAAGGAGCGCGTGGGCCAGACCGTCTACCTCTCGGCCACACCGGGCCGCTACGAGATGGGAATCGCCGACGGCATCGTGGAGCAGATCATCCGTCCGACCGGTCTCGTCGACCCGCAGATCGTCGTCAAGCCCTCCAAGGGCCAGATCGACGACCTGCTCGAAGAGATCCGCGTCCGCGCCGAGCGCGACGAGCGCGTGCTCGTCACGACCCTGACGAAGAAGATGGCCGAAGAGCTCACCGACTTCCTCGGCGAGCACGGGGTGCGCGTGCGCTACCTGCACTCCGACGTCGACACGCTGCGTCGCGTCGAGCTGCTCAGCGAGCTGCGCGCCGGCGTCTACGACGTGCTGGTGGGCATCAACCTTCTCCGCGAGGGACTCGACCTGCCCGAGGTGTCGCTCGTCTCGATCCTCGACGCCGACAAAGAGGGGTTCCTGCGTTCGGGCACCTCCCTCATCCAGACGATCGGCCGCGCGGCGCGAAACGTCTCGGGCGAAGTGCACATGTACGCCGACAGGGTCACCGATTCGATGCGCAACGCGATCGAAGAGACCGACCGGCGCCGCGACAAGCAGATCGCCTACAACCTCGAGAAGGGGATCGACCCGCAGCCGCTGCGCAAGCGCATCGCCGACATCACCGAAGTGCTCGCGCGCGAGGCTTCCGACACGAAGGCGCTGCTCTCGCGCAAGGATGCCCTGCACTCGAAGTCCGGCAAGGGCAAGTCGCCCACGCCGCGGCTGCGCCGCGAAGGGATCGCGGCCGAGGGTGCTGATCAGCTCGAGGCGACGATCGGCGATCTGTCCGACCAGATGCTCGCGGCGGCCGGCCGAGCTCAAGTTCGAGCTCGCGGCGCGGCTCCGCGACGAGGTCCAGGACCTCAAGAAGGAGCTGCGCGCCATGGAGCGGGCCGGCCACGCCTGAGCCGACGCATCCGCGAGCGTCGCTGACCATCCGCTCGCGCGTGCTCAGGGGCAGTGCATGAGCGGCTTGGGGCCGCTGCGGTCGAAGGTGTGCGCCGACATCGGGTGCCCGCACAGCGGGCACGCCTTCTCGGCGCGCTGCTCGACCGTCGGTGCGGCAGTCGTCTCGTACGGCCCCACCGCCGCCGGGCCCGCCAGCGCGAATGAGGTTCGCGTTGATCCAGGCGTACCAGCCTCCCGCATCCCGGACGCGCTCACGCAGTCGACGCTGTTCGGGGGAGGTGGGTTCGGAAGCCATGTCTCTTAGTGTACTAAGTATTCGTGCACGATAGGATCACGTCGTGGATACTCGCGATGACCTGCTGCGGCTCGACAATCAGCTGTGCTTCGCGCTGGTGACCGCCGCGCGCAACGTCGTCGCGCTGTATCGTCCGGTGCTCGAGCCGCTGGGACTGACGCATCCGCAGTACCTGGTGATGCTCGCGCTCTGGGAGCAGCTCGCCGCGCTCGCTGACCGAACTGGCGGATGCGCTGGCGATGGAGCCGGCGACCCTCTCGCCGCTCGTCAAGCGACTCGAGGCGCAGGGTCGCATCACGCGCTCCCGCCGCGTCGGCGATGAGCGCGTGCTCGACATCGCGCTGACCGAGGAGGGCCGGTCGCTGCGCACGCTGGCACTCGAGGTTCCCGGTCAGATCATGCGAGCGGACGGGAATGGATGCCGCGGCCCTGGCGGCCCTCCGCGACGGCCTCATCCCGTTCGCGGGCGGTCGAGAGCGCCGCGAGGCCGTCGCACGATCCTGATCGCGGACCATGGTCACCCGTGGAACGGCGTTTGCGCGTCGGTGACACTGCGTCCCCGAGCGGTCGCCGCGGAAAACGGTTGTGTGAACTTCTTCTCATCCCCTAGGCAGACCCACAGCCATTTCCTAGGCTCTGTCTCGAGACCCCACGCATCCCGCCGTGCCGAGGGTCATGTCCACCCGACACGAAGAGGAACAACATGCGCGCTCGGTCACACCCTGACCAGTCACTCGCGCCGCCGCAGGCTTGCGGTCGGAGCACTCACCACAGCAGTCGCGCTCGGCGCGGGGCTGGTCGTCGCACCGCCGGCTCAGGCGGCGACGACCGATATCCAGATCCTGGCGACCAACGACTTCCACGGCCGCATCCTGGACGACACCTCGAACGGCGAGGCCGGCGCTGCCGTCCTCGCCGGAGCGGTCAAGCAGCTGCGCGCCGCGCAACCCGAACACCGTCTTCGCCGCGGCCGGCGACCTCATCGGCGCCTCGACGTTCGAGTCGTTCATCCAGCACGACAAGCCGACGATCGACGCACTCAACGCGGCGGGTCTCGAGGTCTCGGCGGTCGGCAACCACGAGCTCGACCAGGGCTACGACGACCTCGTCAACCGGGTCATGGCGCCGTACGACGCGGTGACGAACCCGTACGGCGGGGCGAAGTGGCAGTACATCGCGGCCAACCTCAAGATGAAGGCGACCGGCGACGACGCCGTGCCCGCCACGTGGATCAAGGACCTCGAGCGGCGTCCAGGTCGGCTTCGTCGGCGCCGTGACGGAGGAGCTCCCCTCGCTCGTGAGCCCGGCGGGCATCGCCGAGATCGAGGTCAACGGGATCGTCGACTCGGTGAACACCGAGGCAGCCGACCTCGTCGCCGAGGGCGCCGACATCGTCGTGATGCTCGTGCACGAGGGCGCATCCTCCGACCGACTGCACCACGATGGACGACTCGGGCACGCTGGGCCGACATCATCAACAACGTCTCGCCGGACGTCGATGCGATCGTCTCGGGCCACACCCACCTCGCGTACAACTGCTCCTTCCCGGTCGCGCAGTGGGTGAGCGAGGGTCGGCCGGTCACGGAGCGCCCCGTGGTGTCGGCGGGTCAGTACGGCACGAACCTCAACCAGCTCATCTTCACGGTGGACGAGCGGCGACAGGTCACGGTGCACGGCGAAGTCGCAGAAGGCGATCCTGCCGCTGCGATGACGCACCTTCGCCGCGCTACCCGGCGGACCCGGCCGTCGACGCGATCGTCGACGCAGGCGAAGGCGCAGGCGGAGGTCCTCGGCGCGCAGCCGCTCGGCAAGCTCGGCGGCGCGTTCAACCGCGCGCAGCAGCAGTTCGACCCGACACGGCCTACCGAGACAACCGCGGCGGCGAGTCGACCCTCGGCAACCTCGTGGCCGAGGTGCAGCAGTGGGCGACCGAGAAGCCGGAGTCGGGCGCGGCGCAGATCGCGTTCATGAACCCTGGCGGTCTGCGCGACCGACATGCTGGGCACCGACCCCGGCAACGGCGCGTACCCGCGCACGCTGACCTACAAGCAGGCCGCCGTGGTCCAGCCGTTCGCGAACACGCTCGTCAACATGCAGCTCACCGGCGCCCAGATCAAGACGGTGCTCGAGCAGCAGTGGCAGCGCGACGCATCTCAACGGGGTGCCGACGCGCCACTTCCTGCGCCTCGGCGTCTCGGAGGGCTTCGAGTACACCTACACGCAGAAGACCGTGACCGAGTCCCAGCTCGACGACCCGACGACGCGCGGACGATGGACGAGTCCTCGACTCCGGTACAACGGACCGCACGGCACGATCACGGGCATGTGGCTGAACGGCGAGCCGATCGATCTCGCGGCGACCTACTCGGTGACGGTGAACTCGTTCCTCGCCACGGGCGGCGACAACTTCCGCGAACTCGCCAACGGCACGGGCAAGCGCGACACCGGCAAGGTCGACCTCGCCGCGATGGTGGACTACATGGCCACCTTCGCCGCGACGACGCCGCTCCCGGTCGACTACGCGCAGCACGCGGTCGAGGTCGCGTTCCCGGCCGGACGCGCCCGACGGCATACGACCCGGGCTCGACGGTGAAGTTCGATGTCAAGTCGTGGACGATGTCGGCACCGCCGACATCAAGGACACCGAGATCGTCGTCTCGCTCGACGGTCAGGTGCTCGGCACCTTCCCTGTCGACAACACGCATCGGCGGCGCACCGACCTGTACGACAACTACGGCACCGCCGCGGTCTCTGTCGTCGCTGCCCTCGACGCTCACGCCCGGCAGCAACGTCACAGCTCACGCTCGACCGGCGCGAACACGGGAACGTCGGTCATCGTGCCGCTGACGATCGACAAGGCCGACAGCACCACCGTCGGCCTGCCGAACAAGACGTTCGCCAACTCGAAGGGCAACGGCGTCATCCAGTACGAGACGACCGTCACCGCTCAGTGGGGGACTCCTGTCGACGGGCGACATCACCGTCTACGACGGCGACCAGGCGATCGCGACGGTGACCCTGACGGCGGCGAACAACGGGCGTGATCAAGTTCAAGCTCCCGAAGCTCGGCACGGGAGAGCACCCGCTGTACGTCGTGTACTCGGGCAGCGACACGGTCAAGCCGTCGACGAGCGAGACGGTGATCGTCACGGTCAAGTAGCGTCGGGTGATCGCGGCACTGGCCGTGATCGAAACGGATGCCGCGGGGCCGCTGGCCCCGCGGCATCCGTCGCGTCTCCGCGGCCATCCCGGCTTCGCGACCGGCGAACACCCGCGCGGGCCGAGTGTCGGAGGCCCCGCCTAAACTTGTCGGGTGCCCATTGTCCCTGTCGTCGTGCCCGCAAACGCCATGTCCAACGCCGCCCCGAAGCCCGGCTCCGCCGGTCATCTCAGCGTGCGCGGCGCTCGCGTGCACAATCTCAAGGACGTCGACCTCGACATCCCGCGCGACTCGCTCGTCGTGTTCACCGGACTGTCCGGCTCGGGCAAGTCGAGCCTCGCGTTCGACACGATCTTCGCCGAGGGTCAGCGCCGCTACGTCGAGTCGCTGAGCGCGTACGCGCGTCAGTTCCTCGGCCAGGTCGATCGTCCCGACGTCGACTTCATCGAGGGGCTCAGCCCGGCGGTCAGCATCGACCAGAAGTCGACGAACCGCAACCCGCGCTCGACGGTCGGCACGATCACCGAGATCCACGACTACATGCGCCTGCTCTGGGCGCGCATCGGCGTGCCGCACTGCCCCGAGTGCGGCGAGGTCATCCAGCGCCAGACGGTGCAGCAGATCGCCGACCAGCTCATGGACCTCCCCGATCGCACGCGCTACCAGATCGTCGCGCCGGTCGTCTCGCAGAAGAAGGGCGAGTTCGTCGACCTCTTCCGCGAGCTCGGCGCCAAGGGCTACGCGCGCGCGATCGTCGACGGCGAGCTCATCCAGCTCGCCGAGCCGCCGACCCTCAAGAAGAGCTACAAGCACGACATCGCGGTCGTCGTCGACCGGCTCGTGGCCGGCCCCGACATCCTGAGCCGTGTCACCGACTCCGTCGAGACGGCGCTGAGCCTCGCCGACGGCCTCGTGCAGGTCAACTTCGTCGACGAAGAGGGCGACGGCGCGTGGCAGAGCTTCTCCGAGAAGCTCGCCTGCCCCAACGGCCACCCGCTGCAGCTCACCGAGATCGAGCCGCGCACGTTCTCGTTCAACGCTCCCTTCGGCGCGTGCCCGGTGTGCTCCGGCCTCGGCACCCGCATGTCGGTCGACGTCGACCTCATGCTCGGCGACGAAGACCTCTCGATCCGCGAAGGCGTCATCATTCCCTGGACCACCCAGGGCAAGGGCCTCTTCCAGTACTACGAGCGACTGCTCGAGGGACTCGCGCACGATCTCGACTTCTCGCTCGACACCCCGTGGCGGATGCTGCGCGCCGAGGTGCGCGAGGCGGTGCTGCGCGGTGAGAACTACAAGGTCACCGTCCGCTGGAAGAACCGGTACGGACGCGAGATGCGCTACTCGTCCGGGTTCGAGGGCGTCGTGCCCTACATCGAGCGGCAGTACACGCAGGCCGAGTCCGACACGCAGCGCCAGCGCTGGGCCGACTACCTGCGCGAGGTGCCGTGCGCCGTCTGCAACGGCGATCGGCTCAAGCCCGAGGTCCTCTCGGTGCTCGTGCACGGGCATTCGATCGCGGATGCCTCGCGCCTGAGCCTCGCGGACGCGCAGGCGTACTTCGCCCAGCTCGAGCTGACCGACCGCGAGGCGATCATCGCGGCGCAGGTGCTGCGCGAGATCCGGCTCCGCCTCGAGTTCCTCATCGAGGTCGGGCTCAACTACCTCAACCTCAGCCGATCGGCGGGTTCGCTCTCGGGCGGCGAGGCGCAGCGCATCCGGCTCGCGACCCAGATCGGCTCGGGCCTCACGGGCGTGCTGTACGTCCTCGACGAGCCCTCGATCGGCCTCCACCAGCGCGACAACCGACGACTCATCGAGACGCTCGTCAAGCTCCGCGACCTCGGCAACACGCTGATCGTGGTCGAGCACGACGAGGAGACGATCCACGCGGCCGACTGGATCGTCGACATCGGCCCCCGCGCCGGCGTCGACGGGGGAGAGGTCGTCCACTCCGGGCCCCTCGCGTCGCTCCTCGAGGACCGCCACTCGATCACGGGCGACTACCTCGCCGGCCGCCGCGAGATCCCGACGCCGAAGAAGCGCCGCAAGATCGACAAGAGCCGGCAGATCTCGGTCGTCGGCGCCCGCGAGAACAACCTCAAGAACGTGACGGTCGACTTCCCGCTCGGCGTGCTCACGGCCGTCACCGGCGTGAGCGGCTCGGGCAAGTCGTCGCTCGTGAACGACATCCTGTACCAGGTCCTCGCGACGAAGCTCAACGGCGCCCGACGCGTCGCGGGCAAGCACACCCGGGTCATCGGCCTCGACAATCTCGACAAGGTCGTGCACGTCGACCAGGCGCCCATCGGCCGCACGCCGCGCTCGAACCCGGCGACCTACACGGGCGTCTTCGACCGCGTCCGCACGCTCTTCAGCGAGACTCCCGAGGCGAAGGTCCGCGGCTACCAGCCCGGGCGCTTCAGCTTCAACGTCAAGGGCGGCCGCTGCGAGGCGTGCTCGGGCGACGGCACGATCAAGATCGAGATGAACTTCCTCCCCGACGTGTACGTCGACTGCGAGGTGTGCCACGGCAAGCGGTACAACCGCGACACGCTCGCCGTGCACTACAAGGGCAAGAACATCGCCGAGGTGCTCGAGATGCCGATCTCCGAGGCCGCCGAGTTCTTCGAGCCGATCCAGGCGATCCACCGCTACCTGCGCACCCTCGTCGACGTGGGCCTCGGCTACGTCCGGCTCGGCCAGTCGGCGACGACCCTCTCCGGCGGCGAGGCGCAGCGCGTCAAGCTCGCGACCGAGCTGCAGCGCCGCTCCAACGGACGCTCGCATCTACGTGCTCGACGAGCCGACCACCGGACTGCACTTCGAAGACGTGCGGCGCCTGCTCGAAGTCCTCGGCGGACTCGTCGACAAGGGCAACACCGTCATCGTCATCGAGCACAACCTCGACGTCATCAAGTCCGCGGACTGGGTCATCGACCTGGGGCCCGAGGGCGGATCGGGCGGAGGCGAGATCATCGCGACCGGCACGCCCGAGCAGATCGCCCGCGTCGAGCGCAGCCACACCGGAGCCTTCCTCGCCGAGGCGCTCGGCATCCGTCGCTCCGCGGCTGACGTGCGCAAAGCCGGCTGAGGCGGATGGGCACGTCCACTCGCACCCCGACGGTCGCCTACAAGCCCAAGCCCGGCGAGATACCGACCAACCCCGGCGTCTATCGCTTTCGCGACGCCGACGGCCGCGTGCTCTACGTCGGCAAGGCGAAGAACCTCCGCGCCCGCCTGTCGAACTACTTCGCCCCGCTGCACACGCTCCACGAGCGCACGCGCCGCATGGTGACGACCGCGGCATCCGTCGAATGGACGGTCGTCGCGACCGACGTCGACTCGCTGCAGCTCGAGTACCAGTGGATCAAGGAGTTCGACCCGCCCTTCAACGTCCGCTACAAGGACGACAAGTCCTACCCCTTCATGGCGATCACCCTCGCCGACGAGGCTCCCCGGGTGATCGTCACGCGCAACCACCGCATCAAGGGCGCGAAGTACTTCGGGCCCGTACCCGAAGGTCTGGGCGGTGCACGACACGATCGACCTCATGATCCGGGTCTTCCCGATCCGCACGTGCAGCGACTCGTCGTACAAGAAGGCGATGGCCAGTCGGGCCGTCCGTGCTTCCCCGGCCAGATCGGCCGCTGCGGCGGTCCGTGCTCGATGAAGGTCACGATCGAGGAGCACCGCGCGATCGTCGACGACTTCGTGGCGTTCATGTCGGGCGGCGACCAGCGGTTCACGCAGTGAGCTCACGGCGCGCATGCGCGAGGCGTCCGCCGCGATGGACTACGAGTCGGCGGCCGGCTACCGCGACAAGCTGCAGGCGATCGACGCGGTGCTCAACAAGAGCGCCCTCGTGCTCGCCCCCGACACGGATGCCGATCTCTTCGGCATCGCCGAGGACGAGCTCGCCGCGACCGTCCAGCACTTCGTCATCCGCGGCGGGCGCGTGCGAGGCGTGCGCGCGACCACGATCGAGAAGGAACTCGACATCACGGGCGCCGACCTCGTCGACCAGGTGCTGCAGCACGCCTACGGCGGCGCCCAGCAGGCCGACATCCCGCGCCAGGTCCTCGTGCCCGAGCTTCCCGACGACGCCGCCGAGCTCGAGGAGTGGCTCCGCGAGCGCCGCGGGCGCAACGTCACCATCCAGGTCGCCCAGCGCGGGCGCAAGGCCGATCTCATGCGGACGGCGACCCTCAACGCGCAGCAGGCCCTCATGCTGCACAAGACCCGGCGCACCAGCGACTACGTCGCGCGGACGCAGGCGCTCACCGACCTGCAGGATGCCCTCGGCCTGACTGAGGCGCCCCTGCGCATCGAGTGCTTCGACGTCTCGCACCTCAGCGGCACGAACGTCGTCGCGTCGATGGTCGTCTTCGAGGACGGGCTTCCGCGCAAAGACCAGTACCGCTCCTTCGGCGTTCCCGAGACGACCGACGACACCGACTCGCTCTACCAGGTGCTGACCCGCCGGCTCGCCTACGTCGACCGGAGCGACGATCCGTCGGCGGGTCCGGCATCCGAGCAGATCATCGCGCCGGTGCAGGGACGGGATGCCGCGGCCGGCGCCTCGGGCGACGACGAGGTCGTCGTGACCGAGCGCAGGCGACCGCGGTTCGCCTACCGGCCGCAGCTGCTCGTGGTCGACGGCGGCAAGCCCCAGGTCGAGGCGGCGGCACGTGCGCTCCGCGACGCGGGCCACGAGGAGATCGCGCTGTGCGGCATCGCGAAGCGACTCGAGGAGGTGTGGCTCCCGGGGGAGGACTTCCCCGTCATCCTCCCGCGCACGAGCGAGGCGCTCTATCTGCTGCAGCGACTCCGCGACGAAGCCCACCGCTTCGCCATCACGCATCAGCGCAAGCGCCGTCGCCGCGACATCCAGAGCGTCCTGGCCGAGATCCCGGGGCTCGGCGACGCGCGCATCAAGGCGCTCCTTCGTCATTTCGGGTCGGTCGCGGCTCTCAAGCAGGCGACTCCCGAGCAGATCACCGAGCTGCCCGGCGTCGGACCCAAGCTCGCAGCATCCATTCACGCGCATCTGACCGGATTCAGAATCCGAGAGGGTGGTGAATCGCTAGGCTGATTCGCGGGTAGGGGTGGTCATGACGGATGAGACGAACGACGACACCGGCGAACTGCTGATCGTCACCGGGATGTCGGGTGCCGGGCGCTCGACGGCGGCGAACGTCCTGGAGGACCTCGACTGGTACGTCGTCGACAATCTGCCGCCGCAGATGCTCAAGCCGCTGTTCGACCTCTCGAACCTGGCCGGCGAGGCGCTTCCCAAGGTCGCGGTCGTCGTCGACGTCCGCGGCCGCGATCTCTTCGCGGGCCTTCCCGAAGTGACGCGGGCGATGCGGGATGCTCGGCAGCACGTCCGCGTGCTGTTCCTGGATGCCTCGGACGACGTGCTCGTCCGCCGCTTCGAGGCGGTGCGCAGGCCCCACCCGCTGCAGGGCGACGGGACGATCCTCGACGGCATCCGCAATGAGCGCGAGCGTCTCGCGCACGTGCGCGAGAGCGCCGACCTGCTCATCGACACGTCCTCGTACAACATCCACCAGCTCGCGACGCAGGTGGCCGACCTCTTCACGAAGGAGGGGACGGCGAAGCACACGGTCACGCTCCAGAGCTTCGGCTTCAAGTACGGGCTGCCGCCGGATGCCGATCTCGTCGCCGACATGCGCTTCCTGCCGAACCCGTTCTGGAACGAGGAGCTCCGCTCCTTCACGGGCGAGGACGATGCCGTCCGCGACTACGTGCTCGCGCAGGAGGGTGCGCGCGAGTTCCTCGACGCGTACACCGCGGCGCTGGCCCCGGTGCTCGAGGGCTACCAGCGCGAGAACAAGCGCCACTCGGTCGTCGCGGTGGGATGCACCGGCGGAAAGCACCGCTCGGTCGCCATGGCCAATGAGCTCGCCGCGCGGCTGTCGCAGCTGCCCGGCCTCGCGGTCCGCGTAAAGCATCGCGACCTCGGCCGCGAGTAGGCTGGACGTTCGTCCCTGAACCCCATCGCGAGGAGTCCCGTGTCGCTGACCGCCGACGTCAAAGCCGAGCTGACCGCCGTTCGCGACCCTCGCCCGACTGCGCGTGTGGCCGAACTGACGTCGCTGCTGCGGTTCTCGGGCGGCCTGCACTCGATCGCGAATCGCGTGGCCGTCGAGGCGGAGCTCGATTCGGACGTCCTCGCGCGTCGCGTCGCCCGCGATCTCGTCGAGATCTACGGCGTGCGCCCCGAGCTCGTGCACGTGCAGGGATCCGGAGCCCGCACCGGCAGCCACTATGCGGTCCGCGTGATCGACGGCGGAGAGACGCTCGCGCGTCAGACCGGCCTGCTCGACCAGCGGCGACGGCCCGTGCGCGGCCTCCCCAACAAGCTCACGACCGGCTCACGGCCCGACCTCGCGGCGGTGTGGCGCGGCGCGTTCCTCGCCTCGGGCAGCCTCAGCGAGCCCGGTCGGACCGCGGCACTCGAGATCGCCTGCCCGTCGGGTGAGGCCGCCATGGCCCTCGTCGGCGCCGCGCACCGGCTGGGGATCGCCGCCAAGGCGCGTGAAGTGCGCGGGGTGCCGCGCGTCGTCGTGCGCGAGGCCGAGGCCATCCGGCTGGCCCTCGCCGCGATGGGCGCCGGACGCGCCGCCGCCGAGTGGGACCAGCTCCGACAGCGCCGAGAGGTCCGCGCCGGCGTCAATCGCCTCGTCAACTTCGACGACGCGAACCTTCGCCGCTCGGCGCAGGCCGCCGTCGCGGCGTGCGCGCGCGTCGAGCGCGCCCTCGAGATCCTCGGCGAGGAAGTGCCGCCGCACCTGCGCGAAGCGGGCGATCTGCGCCTCGCGCACCGCGACGCGAGCCTCGACGAGCTCGGCCACTTCGCCGACCCGCCGCTGACGAAGGACGCCGTGGCCGGCCGCATCCGCCGCCTGCTGGCGATGGCCGACAAGAAGGCCGAGGTCGACGGGATCCCCGGCACCGAGGCGGCCGTGCCGGTGGGCGCAGAGGACTGAGTCGATGACGGATGCCGCACCCCCGGCATCCCCTTCGACCTATCGGACGTCATCCGAGGAAGCAACCCGCCTGCCAGGGTGCTGCCCCTCACTAGGATGAAATCGTCACCCTCGCTGACGCCGGGGAGCGCCTGGCGCAGCGCCGACAGGAAGAAGAGAACATGGCGAAGTACACGCTGCCCGAACTCACCTACGACTACGCCGCGCTCCAGCCGCACATCAGCGCGACGATCATGGAGCTGCATCACAGCAAGCACCACCAGGCGTACGTCACGGGAGCAAACACCGCGCTCGAGCAGCTCGCAGAGGCGCGCGACACGGGCAACCTCGCGAACGTCAACAAGCTCGAGAAGGACCTCGCGTTCAATCTCGGTGGTCACACGAACCACTCGATCTTCTGGACCAACCTCTCGCCCAACGGCGGCGACAAGCCGACCGGCGACCTCGAATCCGCGATCGACGACCACTTCGGCTCGTTCGACAAGTTCCAGGCCCACTTCACCGCCGCTGCACTCGGCGTGCAGGGCTCGGGCTGGGCGGGGCTCTTCTGGGACTCGATCGGCGAGAACCTGATCATCCAGCAGTTCTTCGACCAGCAGTCGCAGTTCGCGGCCGGCTCGGTGCCGCTCCTTCTGCTCGACGTGTGGGAGCACGCGTACTACCTCGACTACAAGAACGTGCGCGCCGACTACGTGAAGGCGTTCTGGAACATCGCGGACTGGTCGAATGTTCAGACCCGCTTCACGATTGCCCGTGAGAAGACAGCAGGCCTGCTGGTACTGTCATAGAAAATGCGGCTGTCCCGGTGGGACGACCGCCGGGACGCCGTTGTCCAGATCGTCTGCATGCAACAATCGCGCACTCGCGCATGACACCTCAGGAGATATTCCGTGACCGTCAAGATCGGAATCAACGGCTTCGGCCGCATCGGACGCAACTACCTTCGCGCGGCTCTCGCGCAGGGTGCTGACCTCGAAATCGTCGCGGTCAACGACCTCACCGACAACAAGACTCTCGCCCATCTGCTCAAGTACGACTCGGTCGGCGGCCCGCTGAGCGTCGACGTCTCGTACGACGAGGAGTCGATCACCGTCGGCGGCAAGAAGATCAAGGTCTTCGAAGAGCGCGACCCCGCGAACCTCCCCTGGGGCGAGCTCGGCGTCGACATCGTCATCGAGTCGACGGGCCGCTTCACCAAGGCCGTGGACGCGAAGAAGCACGTCGACGGCGGCGCGAAGAAGGTCCTCATCTCGGCTCCCGCGACCGGTGACGACGTCACCATCGTCATGGGCGTCAACGAGGGCGACTACGACCCCGAGAACCACGTCATCATCTCGAACGCGTCGTGCACCACGAACTGCCTCGCGCCCCTCGCCAAGGTCTTCAACGACGCCTTCGGCATCGAGCGCGGCTTCATGATGACCGCTCACGCGTACACGGCCGACCAGAACCTGCAGGACGGCCCGCACAGCGACCTCCGTCGTGCGCGTGGTGCCGCCATCAACATCGTCCCCGCCTCGACCGGTGCGGCAAAGGCCATCGGCCACGTGCTGCCCGAGCTCAACGGCAAGCTGAGCGGCTCGTCGTATCGCGTGCCGGTCCCCACCGGCTCGATCGTCGACCTCACGATCGTCACGCCCACCGAGGGCCTGACGATCGACCAGGTCAACGCCGCCTACAAGGCCGCTGCGGCCGAGGGCACGCCTCGCGGGCTACCTCGAGTACACGGCAGACCCGATCGTGTCGAGCGACATCCAGCTCAACCCGCACTCGTCGATCTTCGACTCGGAGCTGACCAACGTCAGCGGCAACCTGGTCAAGGTCTCGGCGTGGTACGACAACGAGTGGGGCTACTCGAACCGCCTCGTCGACCTCACCGAGTACGTCGCCGAAAAGCTGTAAGCCGCATCATGGCTCTGCGCACCCTCGACTCGCTGGGTTCGCTGGCCGGCAAGCGCGTCATCGTCCGTGCTGACCTCAACGTTCCTCTCCAGGACGCGGTCATCACGGACGATGGCCGTGTGCGGGCCACGCTCCCCACGCTGAACGCCCTCATCAACCAGGGCGCCCGCGTCATCGTCTGCTCGCACCTCGGTCGCCCGGACGGCGCCCCGAACCCGAAGTACAGCCTCGAGCCGGTCGCACAGCGGCTCTCGGAGCTCCTCGGCAAGCCGGTCGCGTTCGCGCGCGACACCGTGGGCGAATCCGCCCACGAGGCCGTGGCGGCGCTCGAGGACGGCGACATCGCCATCATCGAGAACCTCCGGTTCAACGCCGGCGAGACGGCGAAGGACGAGGCCGAGCGCCGCGCCTTCGCGTCGCAGCTCGCCGAACTCGGCGACGTGCTGGTGTCGGACGGCTTCGGCGTCGTCCACCGCAAGCAGGCCTCGGTCTACGAGCTGGCCGAGCTCCTGCCGTCCGCAGCCGGCTTCCTCATCGAGAAGGAGGTCGACGTCCTCGACCGCCTCACCGAGAAGCCCGAGCGCCCGTACGCGGTCATCCTCGGCGGATCCAAGGTCAGCGACAAGCTGGGCGTCATCGAGCACCTCCTGCCGCGGGTCGACAAGATCCTCGTCGGCGGCGGCATGATGTACACCTTCCTCGCGGCCCAGGGGCACAGCGTCGGAGCGAGCCTGCTCGAGCAGGACCAGCTCGACACGGTCAAGCGCTACATCGCCACGGCCGAGGAGCGGGGAGTGGAGTTCGTGCTCCCGGTCGATGCGGTCGTCGCGGCGTCGTTCTCGGCGGACGCGGAGCACGTCGTGACGCCCGCCTCGGGCATCGAGGACACGCCGTTCGGCGCCTCGGGCCTCGGCCTCGACATCGGGCCCGAGACGGCGGCGCTCTTCGCCGACGTCGTGCGCTCGAGCAAGACCGTCTTCTGGAACGGCCCGATGGGCGTGTTCGAGATGGCACCCTTCGCGGCCGGCACGAAGGCCGTCGCCCAGGCGCTCACCGAGGTCGACGGACTCTCGGTCGTCGGCGGCGGCGATTCCGCAGCCGCCGTTCGCCAGCTCGGCTTCTCGGACGACGCGTTCGGCCACATCTCGACGGGTGGCGGCGCGAGCCTCGAATTCCTCGAGGGCAAGAAACTTCCCGGACTGGAGGTCCTCGGATGGCAGTGACAGGTCGTACCCCGCTTCTGGCGGGCAACTGGAAGATGAACCTCGACCACCTGCAGGCGGTCGCGTTCGTCCAGAAGCTCCACTGGACGCTCAAGGACGCCAAGCACGAGGACGGCTCGGTCGAGGTCGCGGTCTTCCCGCCCTTCACCGACATCCGCACGGTGCAGACGCTCCTCGACGCCGACAAGATCCCGTTCGCGCTGGGCGCGCAGGACCTCTCGACGAAGGATTCCGGTGCGTACACCGGCGAGATCTCGGGTGCCTTCCTCGCGAAGCTCGACGTCCGGTACGTGATCATCGGTCACTCCGAGCGTCGTGAGTACCACGCCGAGACGGATGACGTCATCGCGGCGAAGGTCCAGGCGGCGCTCCGGCACCAGCTGGTGCCGGTCATCTGCGTGGGCGAGACGGCGGACGACCTCGAGAAGTTCGGCGCGAGCGCGGTGCCCGTGGGTCAGCTGCAGGTCGCGCTCGACGGCGTGCCGAGCGATGCCGACATCGTCGTGGCCTACGAGCCGGTCTGGGCGATCGGATCCGGCAAGGCGGCGACGCCCGAGCAGGCGCAGGACGTGTGCGCCAAGCTCCGCGACGTCATCGCCGACAAGCTCGGGAAGGATGCCGCGGACCGCACGCGCGTGCTCTACGGCGGGTCGGTCAAGTCCTCCAACATCGCCAGCTACATGCGCGAGCCGGATGTCGACGGAGCCCTGGTCGGAGGCGCAAGTCTCGTCGTCGACGAGTTCGCTGCGATCATCCGCTACCAGAAGCACGTCGGAGTCTGACGCCGCCGGTATACTCGATCCTTGTGCGATCCGCGGGATCGCAGCGAAAGGCTTCAACGACTGTGCAGATCCTCGAGTTCGTCCTGCAGGTGATCCTCGGCATCACGAGCCTCCTGCTGACCCTGCTGATCCTGCTCCACAAGGGCCGCGGTGGCGGCCTCTCCGACATGTTCGGCGGCGGCATGACGTCGGCGCTGGGCTCGTCGGGGCTGGCAGAGCGCAACCTGAACCGCTTCACGGTGATCCTCGCGCTCACCTGGTTCACTTCGATCGTGGCCCTCGGGCTCATCACCAAGTTCCAGGGGATCTGATGGCTACCGGAGGAAATGCGATCCGTGGCACGCGCGTCGGCGCGGGCCCCATGGGCGAGCAGGATCACGGCTTCCACGCGGAGCGCGTGGCGATCTCGTACTGGGACGCTCTCGGCAACGAGACGGTCCGGTACTTCGCTGCGGGCATCCCCGAAGAGGAGATCCCCGAGACGATCGACTCCCCGCACTCCGGGCTTCCTGCCGGACGTGACAAGGAGAACCCGCCCGCGCTCGCGAAGACCGAGCCGTACAAGACGCACCTCGCCTACGTGAAGGAGCGCCGCACCGAGGAAGAGGCCGAGACCCTCCTCGACGACGCGCTCCAGCAGCTGCAAGGAGCGTCGCGGCGGAGAGCTGACGCGCACGCACGACAGCAATGAGGAAGGGCCGCGCATCGCGCGGCCCTTCCTCATTGCTCTGCGGCGAGCCGCTCAGTACTCGCCGGTGATGAGCTCTGACGGCACCTGCGACGCGGCCGCATCGTCGACGAAGAAGATCGTGCGGCGGCGGCCCTTGGCGCCCGGCGGCAGGGACGCTCCCGTAGCTCGCGCCGGCGAGGGCCAGCCCGAGCGCGGAGGCCTTGTCGGCGCCCGTGATGACGAGCCAGACCCGCTGGGAGGAGTTGATGACGGGGCGCGTCATCGTGACGCGCTCCGAGCGGCGGCTTGGGGGAGTCCCGCACCGCCAGCACAGCTCGGTCGGTCACGTGGATCTCGGCGCGATCCGGGAACAGCGACGCGATGTGCGCGTCGGGGCCGACTCCGAGGAAGCACACGTCGAAGGACGGCCACGCGTCGCCCTCGGCGGAGCCGAAGCGCGCGAGCTCGGCGGCATACGCCTCGGCCGCGGCATCCAGTTCGAGACCGTCGTCGCTCGCGGCGATCGCGTGGATGTTGCCCGCGGGCAGCTCGAGCTGGTCGAGGAGCGCCGCGCGAGCCTGCTTCTCGTTGCGGTCGTCGTCGGCGCGGGGGACCCAGCGCTCGTCGCTCCACCAGAAGTGGACGCGCGACCAGTCGACCTTCTCGAGCTTCGGATGCTTGGCGGCTGCCGCGAGCACGGCACCGCCCATCGAGCCGCCGGTGAGCGAGACGTGCGCGTCGAGCCCGTCCGCGGTCTGCTTGGCCAGCCGACCGAGAAGGCGTGCGGCGACGGAGTCGGCAAGGGATGCCGCATCCGGACTGATGACGACGCGCTTCTCGCTCCAGAACTCAGCCATGCGTCTCCTGTGCCGTGGGTGGCCCGAGAAGCCGCCACCCGTCCGTGATCACTCGACCATACAGGACGTCCGGATCGAGGCGACGGAGCTCCTCTGCGAGGCACTCGCGCAGGGTCCGACGAGGAAGGACGAGGTCATGATCGGGCTGGCCCGGCTGATGCAGGCACGCGATCGCGGGGTTGGAGCGCTCGAGGAGGATGTCGCCGCTCGCGCGCACCAGGCGCACCGACTTGATGCCGTCGCCCCACTCCTCGGGGCTCAGGTACTGCCAGTCCACCGGCACGTCGAGCATGAGGCGCAGCCAGGCGGCGAGGAGCGCGGTCGACGGCGAGCTGCTCGCACCGCGCACCTGCGACCGTCGGTGATCGGCTCGTACGGCGGCTGGTCGAGCACGGCGGCCAGCTGCTCGCGCCAGTGCGTGAGGCGCGTCCAGGCCAGATCGGTGTCGCCCGGCGCGTGGTTCTCGCCGAGCGCCGCGAGGCGGTGCGGGTCGTACGGGCGGGTCGAGGCATCCGTGATCCGCGCTGCGCGATCTGCCCGAGCGGCGAGGCCGACGGAACCGTCGGCGGGTGGTCGGGCCACCAGACGACGACGGGGGCATCGGGCAGGAGCAGGCCCGTGACGAGGCTCTCGGTGTTCGACGCGGCCGGACCGTACGCCTGCAGCACGATGACCTCGCTCGCGCCGGCGTCGCCGCCCACGCGGATCTGGGCGTCGAGACGCGGCTCGGCATCCTCGGTCGCCGACCATGAGCGACGATGACGCGCATGGGATGCTCGCGCGAGGCGTCGTTGGCGGCCTCGATGACCTCTTCCTCCGCGCCGTGGCGCGTCGACGATGAGCGAGCGTGAGCACGCGGCCGAGCGCGACGGCGCCGCCTTCTTCGCGCACGTCGACGAGCGCCCGCGAGATCTTGCTGACGGTCGTGTCGGGCAGTTCGATGATCACGGGCGCCTCCAGAGTCCGTCCGTCGCGGGCAAGGAGCTCGTCCGCCGAAGGCGGGCCCCACGAGCCGGGGGAGTACTGCTCGAGCGGGCCGCTCTGCGTCGGCCCAGAACTTCTCGAACGGGTCGAGGATCTTCCAGGACAGCTCGACCTCTTCGTGCCGCGGGAACAGCGGCGGGTCGCCCAGCAGGACGTCGAGGATCAGGCGCTCGTAGGCCTCGGGGCTCGCCTCGGTGAACGCGTGGCCGTAGCCGAAGTCCATCGTGACGTCGCGCACCTGCGTGCCGGCACCCGGGACCTTCGAGCCGAAGCGGATGGTGACGCCCTCGTCGGGCTGCACGCGGATGACGAGCGCGTTCTGCCCGAGCTCCGACGTCTGGCTGCGCGAGAAGAGGTGCTGCGGCGCGCGCTTGAACACGACCGCGATCTCGGTCACCCGGCGGCCGAGGCGCTTGCCCGTGCGCAGGTAGAACGGCACGCCCGACCAGCGGCGGGTGTTCACCTCGAGCTTGAGCGCGGCGTAGGTCTCGGTCGTCGAGTCGGGGGCCATGCCGTCCTCGTCGAGGAAGCCGCGCACCTGCTCGCCGCCCTGCCATCCGCCCGCGTACTGGCCGCGTGCGGCGGCGAGCGAGAGGTCTTCGGGCAGCGTGACCGCCGCGAGGACCTTCTCCTTCTCGGCGCGGAGGTCGGCGGCGTTGAAGGTGATGGGCTCCTCCATCGCGGTGAGCGCCATGAGCTGCAGCAGGTGGTTCTGGATGACGTCGCGCGCCGCGCCGACGCCGTCGTAGTAGCCGGCACGGCCGCCGACGCCGATGTCCTCGGCCATCGTGATCTGGACGTGGTCGACGTAGTTGCGGTTCCAGATCGGCTCGTAGAGCTCGTTGGCGAAGCGCAGCGCCAGGATGTTCTGGACCGTCTCCTTGCCGAGGTAGTGGTCGATGCGGAAGATCGAGTCCGTCGGGAAGGTCGAGCGCAGCACGTCGTTGAGCTCGCGCGCCGACTCGAGGTCGTGGCCGAACGGCTTCTCGATGACGACGCGACGCCAGCGGTCGTCGCCGTCGGCGGTGTCGTCGACGAGTCCCGAGGACTTCAGCTGCTCGGCGACGACCGCGAAGTCCTTCGGCGGGATCGAGAGGTAGTACGCGTGGTTGCCCATCGTGCCGCGCTCGACGTCGAGCTTCTCGACGGTCTCGCGGAGGCGCCGGAAGGCCTCGGGGTCGTCGAACTCGCCCGAGACGAAGCGGATGCCCTGGAGCAGCTGCTTCCAGGTCTCTTCGCGGTACTCGGTGCGCGCGTTCTGCTTGACGGCCTCGTGCACGACCTCCGCGAAGTCCTGGTCCTCCCAGTCGCGGCGGGCGAAGCCCGACGAGCGCGAAGCCCGGGTGGGAGCAGACCGCGGTTGGCGAGGTCGTACACGGCGGGCATGAGCTTCTTGCGCGACAGGTCTCCTGTCACGCCGAAGATGACGAGCGCGCTCGGACCCGCGATGCGGTTGAGGCGTCGATCGTCCGGGTCGCGCAGGGGATTGTGCCCGCGCGAGATCTCGATACCGCGGCCCTTCGGGGCGCGACTCGATCCAGGAATGTCCTGAACGGTCATGGAGTAGGTGCTCCTATTGGGCGGCTTCGAAGAGCGTGAGCACCTCGAGCTGCGGATCGGTGAGGGTCAGGGTGACGACGGGACGGCCATGCTCGGCGAGCACGGAAGCGTCACCGGCGGCCTGCGCCTCGATCAGCTGGCCGAACGTGAACGGACGACCGGGAATCTCGAGGTCGACGTCTGTGCGCTCGAGGATCTGGAGGAAGACTCCGTTCGCGGGGCCGCCCTTGTGGTACTGCCCCGTCGAGTGCAGGAAGCGCGGTCCCCAGCCGAAGGTGGTCGGGCGCCCCGAGTCGGCGGCGACGAGCTCGCGCAGACCCTCGAGGTGCGGGAGCGCGAGGCGATCGACGTATGCCTGAATCGACACGTATCCGTCCTCGGGCAGTCTCGCCCAGAGCGCGTCGAGGACGCCCGCGACGGTTCCGGATGCTGCGAGCTCGGGATCCGAGACGCGCACCTCGACTCCGTCGGCGGTGAAGGCCGGCGCCGCCGGTGCGGGACGGGCGTCGAGCAGACCGCGGGTGGCGTTCTTGGCGGACTCGACGTCGGGCTGGTCGAACGGGTTGATGCCCAGCATCCGTCCCGCGATCGCCGTGGCGTACTCCCAGACGATGAACTGCGCCCCGAGCGAGCCGCTCACGAGGATCTCGCCCTCGTGGCGCTCGCGGAAGTGGAACTCGTTCGCCTCGTCGACGAAGCGGACGACCTGCAGGTCTGCCGGCGCGCTGTCGAGCTCGGGCGAGACGGGGAGCAGGACGACGGGCAGGATGCCGGTGCCCTCCTTGCCCGTCGACTCGGCGACGAGCTGCTCGATCCAGTCCGGGAGACCCACGATGTGCGTGCCGTCGGTGATCGAGACCGAGCTTGTCGCGGCGCGGGCTGCCGCCGGCGATCGCGGCGGCGAGGACGAGTCCGGGGTTGTCGGCGCTGTCGATCGCGAGTTCGAGGAGCGAGGCCTCGGCCTCGTCCAGCAGCTCGACGATGTCGGCGCCCGCGAGGCCCGCGGGAACCAGGCCGAAGGCCGTCAGGGCCGAGTAGCGCCCGCCGACGGTGGGATCGGCGTTGAAGACGCGGTAGCCCGGCGGCGCGCGCCGCTGCGTCGAGCGGCGAGCCGGGGTCGGTGACCACGACGATGCGCTCGACGGGGTCGATGCCGAGATCGCGCCACGCGGCCTCGAAGGCGCGCTTGGCGGAGTCGGTCTCGACCGTGGAGCCGGACTTCGACGACACGACGAGCACCGTCTGGCCGAGGCCGCCGGACTCGGCATCGCCGTCGATCGCCGCGAGCACCTGGCCGGGGGCGGTCGAATCGAGGATCGTGAGCGGCACGCCGGCCGTCTGCGCGATGACCTCGGGCGCGAGCGAGGACCCGCCCATGCCGGCCAGGACGACGCGTGTGACGCCCTTCGCGTGAAGCTCGGCGCGCAGCGCGAGGATCTCGGGGACGAGCGGCCGTGAGACGCTCACGGCCTCCACCCAGCCGAGGCGCGAAGACGCCTCGGCCTCGGCATCCGGACCCCACAGCGTCGGGTCACCCGCGGTGACTCCCGACGCCACGAGGTCGGCGACGAGCTCGGGAAGCGTCTCGTCGACGACCGACTTGACGTGTCCTGAGAGGTGGATCTCGAAACTCACCGGGCTGCCTCGGGCGCTGACTCGAGCGCCTCGGCGACGGTCTTCTTGAGGTCCTGCCACGAGACGATGAACTTCTCGACGCCCTCGTCCTCGAGCACCTGGGTGACGTCGGCGAAGTCGACGCCGATGGCGGCGAGGTCGGCGAAGACCTTGTGCGCGGCCTCGTAGGTGCCCGTGATGGTGTCGCCGGCGATCTGCGCCGTGGTCGAAGGTGGCCTCGAGCGTCTTCTCGGGCATCGTGTTGACGGTGCCGGGAGCGACGAGCTCGGTCACGTAGAGCGTGTCGGGGAGCGAGGGGTCCTTGACGCCCGTCGAAGCCCAGAGCGGGCGCTGGGGGTTGGCCCCGGCATCCGTCAGCGCCTTCGCGCGGTCGGTGGCGAATTCCTTCTCGTACAGCTCGTAGGCGAGACGGGCGTTCGCGACGCCGGCGAGCGATGCCAGGCCCTTGGCCTCGCCGGTGCCGACCGACTTCAGACGCTTGTCGACCTCCGTGTCGACACGCGACACGAAGAAGGACGCGACCGAGTGGATCTTCGACAGATCCAGGCCGGCGGCCTTGGCCTGCTCGAGACCGGCGAGGTACGCCTCGATGACCTCGGCGTAGCGCTCGAGGCTGAAGATGAGCGTCACGTTGACCGAGATGCCCGATCCGATGACCTCGGTGATGGCGGGGAGGCCGGCCTTCGTCGCGGGGATCTTGATGAGGACGTTGTCGCGGTCGACGGTCTTCCACAGCTCCTTCGCCTGGGCGATGGTCGCGTCGGTGTCGTGGGCGAGGTCGGGCGAGACCTCGATCGACACGCGGCCGTCGAGGCCGTTGGTGGCGTCGAACACCGGACGGAAGATGTCGGCGGCGTCGCGGACGTCGTCGGTCGTCGCGGCGAAGATCGCGTCGTCGACGGATGCGCCGGCGCTCGCGAGCTCGGCGATCTGCGCCGGCGTAGGCGTGGCCGCCGCCGCCGATCGCGGCCTGGAAGATCGACGGGTTCGTCGTGACGCCCGTGACGTTGCGCGTCGCGATGAGCTCGGCGAGGTTCCCCGTCGTGATGCGATCACGAGAGAGGTCGTCGAGCCAGATGCTCACACCCTCAGCAGAAAGCTGTTCGGTAGGAGTGCTCATGAGTTGTTCTCCTTAGTTCTCCGCCGCGCCTGCGGCAGCGAGGGTCTCACGTGCCGCCTCGACGACGGCCTCGGCGGTGACGCCGAATTTCTGGAAGAGGGTCTTGTAGTCGGCGGATGCGCCGAAGTGCTCGATCGACACGGAGCGGCCCGCGTCGCCGACGATGCCGCGCCAGGTGAGCGCGATGCCGGCCTCGACCGAGACGCGCGCCTTGACGGCCTTGGGAAGGACCTTCTCCTGGTAGGCGTCGTCCTGCTCGGCGAACCATTCGAGCGACGGCGCCGAGACGACGCGGGCGTTCACGCCTTCGGCGGCGAGCGTCTCGCGCGCCGCGACGGCGAGCTGGACCTCGGAGCCGGTCGCGATGAGGATCACGTCGGGCGTGCCGTTCGGGGCCTCGGCGAGGACGTACGCGCCCTTGGTGGCGAGCTGGGCGGAGGCGAACGTGTCACCGGATGCCTCGCCCTCGCCGCGCGCGAACACCGGGATGTTCTGGCGGGTCAGCGCGAGGCCGGCGGGGCCCGCCGAGCGACGCAGCAGCTCGAGCCACACCACCGAGGTCTCGTTCGCGTCGGCCGGACGGACGACGGCGAAGTTCGGGATCGCGCGAAGCGTGGCGAGCTGCTCGATCGGCTGGTGCGTCGGACCGTCCTCGCCGAGGGCGACGGAGTCGTGCGTCCAGACGAAGATCGACGGGATGTCCATCAGCGCCGACAGACGCACCGAGGGGCGCATGTAGTCGCTGAAGATCAGGAACGTGCCGCCGAACGCGCGGGTCTTGCCGTGCAGGACGATGCCGTTGACGATCGCGCCCATCGCGTGCTCGCGGATGCCGAAGTGCAGCACCCGCCCGTACGGGTCGCCGGACCACTCGTGCGTGGACCACTGCGCCGGGATGAACGACTTCGCCGACTTGATGGTCGTGAGGTTCGACTCGGCGAGGTCGGCCGAGCCGCCCCACAGTTCGGGGAGCACCTCGGCGAGCGCGTTGATGACCGTGCCGGATGCGGCGCGGGTCGACACCTCCTTGCCCGCCTCGAAGGCCGGCAGCGCCGCCTCGACGTCGGCGGGCAGTTCGCCCGCCTCGAGGCGGTCGAACAGCGCCTTGCGCTCGGGGTTCGCCGCGGCCCACGCGTCGAAGCGCTCCTGCCATGCCGCGTGCGAGGCGGCGCCGCGCTCGCGCAGCGCGCGGGTGTGCTCGAGCACGTCGTCCGCGACCACGAAGGACTGCTCGGGGTCGAAGCCGAGGACCTTCTTGGTGGCCGCGAGCTCGTCGCCGCCGAGCGCGGAGCCGTGGATCTTGCCGGTGTTCTGCTTGCCGGGCGAGGGCCAGCCGATGATCGTGCGGAGGATGATCAGCGACGGCTTGTCGGTCTCGCCCTTGGCCGCCTCGATCGCGGCGTACAGCTCGGCGACGTCCTCGACGTACTCGCCGGACTTCTTCCAGTCCACGACCTGCACCTGCCAGCCGTAGGCCTCGTAGCGGGCCGCGACGTCCTCGGTGAAGGCGACGTTCGTGTCGTCCTCGATCGAGATCTGGTTCGAGTCGTAGATCGCGATCAGGTTGCCGAGCTGCCTGGTGACCCGCGAGCGAGGATGCCTCGCTGGTGATGCCCTCCTGCAGGTCGCCGTCGCCGGCGATGACGTACACGAAGTGGTCGAACGGCGACGTGCCGGCCGGCGCCTCAGGGTCGAACAGGCCGCGCTCGTAGCGGGCGGCGTACGCGAAGCCCACCGAGGACGCGAGGCCCTGACCGAGCGGACCCGTGGTGATCTCCACGCCGTCGGTGTGCCCGTACTCGGGGTGACCCGGCGTCAGCGAACCCCACGTGCGGAGCGCCTTCAGATCGTCGAGCTCGAGCCCGAACCCACCCAGGTACAGCTGCACGTACTGCGTCAGCGACGAGTGCCCTGCAGACAGGACGAACCGGTCCCGGCCGACCCAGTGCACATCGGCCGGGTCGTGGTCGAGCACACGCTGGTACAGGAGGTACGCCGCCGGAGCGAGGCTCATCGCCGTCCCCGGGTGGCCGTTGCCCACCTTCTCGACAGCATCCGCCGCCAGCACGCGAGCCGTGTCCACAGCCCGCTTGTCGATCTCATCCCAACGCAGTTCCGACACGGGACCGCCTTTCATTCTGGAGCGTTCGGCGCCCCGGCCACTCACGCCGCACAGCCTTCGCGAAGGGGGTGGGAGTGGGGGTGCGCGCGGGGTCGCGCCTGTCTTGTCAGCATATCGAAGGGCCATGCCCGTCTGGCCATGTGTGGCCTTGTGTGACTCGCACAAAGGGGACCCCTTGACACAGTGGCATCCCGATGCGCTCGTGGTCGTTGCATCGGTGTGTCCGCGGCGTGACCGATCGTTCACGAGCGGGCGACCCGCTCGTGTGAGGTGCTGCGGGTGCGCGTCCCGGCTCCCTGCCCGGGGCGCTGCCGCTCGATGACATAGAATCGTCACGGTTCGACAACGGGTGCACGATACGGGGGGCGATGGACATCTCGACCACGGCGCGAGAGACGACGCTCACTCCTTCCGGGACCGCTCCGCGCACCTTCGGCCGCACCGTCCGCGCTTACGTCGCACTGACGAAGCCGCGCGTGCTCGAACTCCTGCTCGTCACGACCGTGCCCGTCATGATCCTGGCCGAGGGCGGGATGCCGGAGCTGTGGCTCGTGCTGGCCACGGTGATCGGCGGCTCGCTCAGCGCCGGCTCGGCCGCGGCGTTCAACATGTACCTCGACCGCGACATCGACGCGCACATGCAGCGCACCGAGAACCGCCCGCTCGTGACGGGCGAGGTGTCTCCGCGCGGCGCGCTCATCTTCGCGTGGGCCCTCGCCGTGCTCTCCACGCTGTGGCTCGGAGTCACCACGAACTGGCTCGCTGCCGCTCTGTCGGCCGGCGCCATCTTCTTCTACGTCGTGATCTACACGATGATCCTCAAGCGCCGCACCGAGCAGAACATCGTGTGGGGCGGCATCGCGGGCTGCTTCCCGGTGCTCATCGGCTGGACGGCCGTCACCGGATCGCTCGCGTGGCCGCCGGTCATCCTCTTCGCCCTCGTCTTCCTGTGGACGCCGCCGCACTACTGGCCGCTGTCGATGAAGTACAAGGCCCAGTACGAGGGCGTGGATGTTCCGATGCTCGGGGCCACCCGAAGCGGGTCGCAGGTCGGACTGCAGGTCATCCTCTACGCGTGGGCCACGGTCGTGTGCTCGCTGCTGCTCATCCCCGTCGCCGACATGGGACTCGTCTACACGGTCTCGGCCCTCGTGTTCGGCGGGTGGTTCATCTACGAGTCGCACCGCCTCTACAACCGGGCGGTGCGCGGAACCGAGCCGCGACCGATGCGCGTCTTCCACGCCTCGATCACGTACCTCACGCTGCTCTTCGTCGCCATCGCGATCGACCCGCTGCTGCCCTTCTGACCCTGGAGGAGGCCGCGCTGCGCACGGTCTCCCGGCGAGGTCCGCAGAAGCGGAGCTAACCCGGAGGATCCCGGCCGATCGCCCCGCATTCCGCGTTCCGCGTCCAGCGCAGGTTTGCGCACTTCGCCACGTGGGGATGAGAACTCGGCGGACGACAGAGCGGGCCCCGGCTCGATGCCGGGGCCCGCTCGTCGTGCGGCAGCTTGGTGTCAGCGAGTGATCGCGGGAGCCGATTCCTCGGCAGGCGCGGCGTCGGCGACCTGGACATCCTCGGCGAGGACGGGCTCAGCATCCGTCAGCGTGTCGGACTCCGAGTCCCAGTCGATCGTCTCGGCAGAGGCGACCGCGGCGACGGGGACGAACGAGCGCAGGACGGCGAGGAACAGCGTCGAGACGAGGCCCACCAGGCCTGCGCCGACGAGGGCGGCACCGAGGGTCACCCAGGACTGGCCGCCGTACACCTCGACGCCCGTGGCCGTTCCGTCCAGCAGGGTCGCGCTCATCGTCGCGATCTTGTCGACGACCAGCCAGGCGCCCAGCGCGATGCTCGCGAGCGAGCCCACCAGGAGGATCCAGAACGGGATGCTGCGGGTCAGGCGGGGACGTGCGGTCATGTGTTGCTCCTTCCAGCCGCGACCATTCGATCGAGGCATGGGTCAGTGTTATCGGGGTTTCCGTGCGCGCGCTCTGCGAAGTCGATGAGTCCGCTATGAGCGCCGCGCCCGGCTCACGCGCGTGAGCGCGCGAAGTCGTGGGGTGCGACGGGGGAGTCGTGGGGAGTGCGGGACTCCCGGGTGTGCATCACGACCGCAGTCATCGCGGCGACGAGGCAGACGGCGAGCACCATGTGGATGTTCACGAGGACGATCGGGAGACCTGTGCGCGCCTGCCACAGCCCGACGCCGATCTGGCAGAGCTCGACGAGGAGCAGAAGACCGGTCCAGAGCGGGAGCCGGAGTCCACGGGGAGTGCGGAAGGCCGTCGCGAAGAGCGCGATGGTGAGCGCGAGCGTGACATACGCGGGCCACGCGTGGATGTGCTGCCAGAGCACAGGATCGAGGCCGTTCCGCGCCGCCGCGGCGTCTCCTGCGTGGGGTCCGGCGCCGGTGAGCAGGATGCCGATCAGGACCGTGACGACGACGGATGCGCTCGTGGCATAGGTGAGGATCGCGTAGCCCCGCGAGACCGCCCGCGCGTGCGGTCCGGGAGCTCCGTAGACCCGGCACAGGTAGGCGGCGGCGTTCGCGACGAGAGCCGCGGAGATGACGAAGTGGATGCCGACGAGGCTCGGGGGCAGGTGCAGCCAGACGATGACCCCTCCGACGAGGGCCTGCAGGATGATGCCGAGCCCGTTCGCGAGCGTCAGCGCGAACAGCTCGGGGCGCTGCTGCCGCATCCGCACCACCGAGAGGAAGGCCAGGAGCGCGATGATCACCAGCACGCCCGTGAGCGTGCGATTGCCGAACTCGATCAGGCTGTGCCAGCTGAGCTCTTCCGTCGGGATCAGCGAGCCCCCGGTGCAGTTGGGCCAGTTCGGGCATCCCATGCCCGATCCGGTGAGCCGGACCAGGCCTCCCGTGCCGACGATGATGATGTTGCTGGCGAGCACGAGCCAGGCCAGCACCCGCGTGCCGGTGCCCACGGTCGCCGGAAGGCGGTTCCACATCCGCTGCGGAAGCGGTGGACGGGTGATGGCGCTCTCGTGAGCGGACATGGGAAGTCTCCTCCAGAAGAGCCCGCGGCGGAGTGCGGGCAGACGCACGCGAACGCCGGGCGATGACGCGAGCCTGTAGAATCAAGGGGTTGCATGCGTGCGCTCGAATCGCGACGCATCACTGACAGTTTAGGCGCGCAGGACGGCGCCGCTTGAGAAGGCCCACCAGCGGCATCCCCCTTCCCACTCCACGGAAGACCAGGAATGCCGGGGCGGATGACACCGTTTCGGCCTATGAGGAGAGTGTGACGATGTCCGATGTGCTGATCGATCGCCCAGAGCTCGATGGTCTGGGGGTGTACGAATTCGGCTGGCACGACACCGATGCCGCCGGCGCCGTCGCGCAGCGCGGCATCAACGAGAGCGTCGTCCGCGGCATCTCCGCGCTGAAGAGCGAGCCCGAATGGATGCTGAAGACCCGGCTCAAGGGCTACCAGCTGTTCGGCCGCAAGCCGATGCCGACGTGGGGCGCCGACCTCAGCGACATCGACTTCGACAACATCAAGTACTTCGTGCGCTCGACCGAGAAGCAGGCGCAGTCGTGGGAGGACCTCCCCGAGGAGATCCGCAACACGTACGAGCGGCTCGGCATCCCCGAGGCGGAGCGTCAGCGCCTCGTCGCGGGCGTCGCGGCCCAGTACGAGTCCGAGGTCGTCTACCACCAGATCCGCGAGGACCTCGAGGCGCAGGGCGTCATCTTCAAGGACACCGACACGGCGCTGCGCGAGCACCCGGAGTTCTTCGAGGAGTACTTCGGCACCGTCATCCCCGCCGGCGACAACAAGTTCGCCGCGCTCAACACCGCCGTCTGGTCGGGTGGATCCTTCGTCTACGTGCCTCCTGGCGTGCACGTCGAGATCCCGCTGCAGGCGTACTTCCGGATCAACACCGAGAACATGGGCCAGTTCGAGCGGACGCTGATCATCGCGGACGAGGGCTCGTACGTCCACTACATCGAGGGCTGCACGGCCCCCATCTACAAGAGCGACTCGCTGCACTCGGCCGTGGTCGAGATCATCGTGAAGAAGAACGCGCGCGTCCGCTACACGACGATCCAGAACTGGTCGAACAACGTCTACAACCTCGTCACCAAGCGCGCGATCGCGCACGAGGGCGCGACGATGGAGTGGATCGACGGCAACATCGGCTCGAAGGTCACGATGAAGTACCCGTCGATCTTCCTCGTGGGCGAGCACGCCAAGGGCGAGACGCTGTCCGTCGCGTTCGCGGGTCCGGGTCAGCACCAGGACGCCGGCGCCAAGATGATCCACATGGCGCCGTACACGCAGTCGTCGATCGTCTCGAAGTCGATCGCCCGCGGCGGCGGCCGCGCCGGCTACCGCGGCGAGGTCCGCGTCGATGCGAACGCGCACCACTCCGCCAACACCGTGCGCTGCGACGCCCTCCTGGTCGACTCGATCTCGCGCTCCGACACGTACCCGGCGATCGACATCCGGGTCGACGACGTTCAGCTCGGCCACGAGGCCACCGTCTCGAAGGTCAGCGAAGAGCAGCTCTTCTACCTGCAGTCGCGGGGCATGCCCGAGGACGAGGCGATGGCGATGATCGTCCGCGGCTTCATCGAGCCGATCGCCCGTGAACTGCCCATGGAGTACGCCCTCGAGCTCAACAAGCTCATCGAGATGGGCATGGAAGGATCGGTCGGCTAGATGACGACCACGCAAGAGGCACCCCAGGTGGTGCCTGGCTCCCGAGCGCACTCGGACGGGGCCGGCGCATTCGTGCCGGTGCAGACGCGGTCCGATCGGCCGCGGTCGTTCGACCCCGAGGACTTCGCACTCCCGACCGGACGTGAGGTCAACTGGCGGTACACGCCGGTCGACCGGCTGCGGCCCCTGTTCGACGATGCCGAAGCGCCGCATGGCGTCATCCAGGTGGATGTCCAGGCCCCGGAGGGCGTGGAGCAGTCCCGGCTCGCCCCCGGACAAGCGCCGCGCGGAGAGTTCTTCCGCCCGGAGGACCGCGCGAGCGCCATCGCGTGGACGCAGGAGGCGGAGGCTCCGCTCATCCGCATTCCGGCCGGTGTCGAGCTCTCGGAGCCCGTCATCGTCAACCTCGTGGGCACCGGCGGCATCGCGCACGCGCACGTCGTGATCGAGGCGGGCGCCAATTCGCGTGCCACCGTCATTTTCCGGCACTCCGGTACGGCGCAGCACGCGCAGAACGTCGAGATCCTCGTCCGCGACGGCGCCAAGCTGACGGTCATCTCGCTGCAGGAGTGGGCGGATGACGCGATCCACCTGTCAGCGCATCAGGCGCACGTCGCCAAGGACGCGTACCTGCGGCACTTCGTCGTCAGCTTCGGCGGTGCTGTCGTGCGGCTGAACCCCTCGATCGAGCTCGCGGGCGCCGGGTCGGAGGCCGAGATGTTCGGACTGTCCTACTCCGACGCCGGCCAGCACCTCGAGAGCCAGGTGTACCTCCACCACAAGGGCGAGCACACCAAGGGCGACGTCCTGTACAAGGGCGCGCTCCAGGGAGTCGGCGCCCGCTCCGTGTGGATCGGCGACGTGCTCATCGGACCCGATGCGGTCGGCACCGATTCCTACGAGGCCAACCGCAATCTCGTCCTCACCGACGGCGCCCGCGCCGACTCGGTCCCGAACCTCGAGATCGAGACCGGCGACATCCGCGGCGCCGGCCACGCGAGCGCGACGGGTCGCTTCGACGACGAGCAGCTGTTCTACCTGCAGGCACGCGGCATCCCGGAGCCCGAGGCACGCCGTCTCGTCGTCATCGGGTTCCTCAGCGAGATCGTGCAGAAGATCGGCGTGCCCGCCCTCGAGCAGGAGCTGTCCGAGGCGATCGAGCGCGAGCTCGCGGAAGGAGCCGCGGCATGACCGCTTCCCGTGTCTGCGCTCTGAGCGACCTCGAGCAGGACGCCGCCGTGCGGTTCGAAGTCGACGGCGTGCCGATCGCCGTCGTGCTGGACTCGAAGGGCGAGGTGCACGCCATCGGCGACACCTGCACCCATGGCGACGTGTCGCTCGCCGAAGGCTTCGTCGATGACGAGGCGCTCGAGTGCTGGGCCCACGGCTCAGCGTTCTCGCTGCGCACCGGCAAGCCCCTCAACCTCCCCGCGTACGAACCGGTCCCGGTGTACGCCGTCACGATCGAGGGCGATGACGTGCTCATCGACCCCGCCGTGAACATCGCTGTGAACTGAGAAGGAACCCCCATGCCTGTTCTCGAGATCCGAGACCTCCACGTCACCGTCCAGACCGACGAGGGCACCATCCCGATCCTCAACGGCGTCACCCTCACGGTCCAGACGGGTCAGACGCACGCCATCATGGGCCCCAACGGCTCGGGCAAGTCGACCCTGGCGTACACGATCGCCGGTCACCCCAAGTACACCGTGACGAGCGGAACCATCACGCTCGACGGCGAGGACGTCCTCGCCATGACGGTGGACGAGCGCGCTCGCGCGGGTCTCTTCCTCGCGATGCAGTACCCCGTCGAGATCCCCGGCGTCACCGTGACCAACTTCCTCCGCACCGCCAAGACGGCGATCGACGGCGAGGCGCCGTCGCTGCGCACGTGGACGAAGGACGTCAAGGAGGCCATGAAGCACCTCCGCATGGACGGCAAGTTCGCCCAGCGCAATGTCAACGAGGGCTTCTCGGGCGGCGAGAAGAAGCGCCACGAGATCCTTCAGCTCGAGCTGCTCAAGCCGAAGATCGCCGTGCTCGACGAGACCGACTCGGGCCTCGACGTCGATGCGCTCAAGATCGTTTCGGAGGGCGTCAACCGCGCCAAGGCCGAGACGAACCTCGGCGTGCTGCTCATCACTCACTACACCCGCATCCTCCGCTACATCCACCCGGACTACGTGCACGTCATGGTCGCGGGGCGGATCGTCGAGGAGGGCGGCCCCGAGCTCGCCGAGCGTCTCGAGAACGAGGGCTACGACCGCTTCCTCGAGCCGCTCGCCGAAGCCGGCGCCGACGCCGAGGCGTAGGATCCGAGCATGACCGCGACGCTCACACCCGAGAAGTTCGACGAGGTCACAGAAGCGCTGAAGGACGTGATGGACCCCGAACTGGGGATCAACGTCGTCGATCTGGGCCTCATCTACGACCTGGCATGGGATGACGAGAACGACGCTCTCGTGATCCACATGACGCTCACCTCGGCGGGCTGCCCGCTGACCGATGTCCTCGAAGAGCAGACCGCGCAGGCGCTCGACGAGGTCGTGGAGAGATTCCGCATCAACTGGGTGTGGATGCCGCCGTGGGGTCCGGAGCGGATCACCGACGACGGTCGCGACATGATGCGGGCGCTCGGCTTCGCGATCTGAGCGCCCGGCCCCTCCGCTGTGCTTCACACGATGACGCGCGATGAGGGCCGGATGAGCCCCTCGATTAGGCTCGTCTGGTGAGCGCGACCCCACTCCAGGCCCTGCCCCTCGACGAGCTGCGACAGCGGTCCAGCACCAAGTGGCGGAAGTATCCCGACGACGTCCTGCCGTTCTTCGTCGCCGAGATGGACTACGCGCTCGCGCCGGCGATCACCCGTGTGCTGACGCGCGCCGTCGAGCTGGGCGACACGGGCTACACCCCGCCCGACCCCGGCGTCCGCGAGGCGTTCGTCGGATTCGCCGACCGCCGCTGGGGCTGGACCGTCGATCCCGAGACGGTGTTCTGGACGGCCGACGTCATGATGGGCGTCGTCGAGATCCTGCGCGCGGTGACCGAGCCCGGGGACCGCGTCATCGTCACGCCGCCCGTGTACCCGCCGTTCTACGACACCGTCGAAGAGGCGGGCGCCGTCGTCGAGCGGGTTCCGCTGCAGAGGTCGGATGCCGGATGGGAGCTCGACCTCCCCGGCATCGAGGCGGCCCTCGCCGCCGGGGCCCGCGCCGTGCTCCTGTGCAACCCGCACAACCCCACCGGCACCGTGCACAGCGCCGCGAGTCTCGCGGCCCTCGCCGAGATCGCCGCGGCGCACGGCGCCGTCGTGGTCTCCGACGAGATCCACGGTCCGCTCGCGCACGGCGAGGTGCCGTTCACTCCCTTCCTCGCCGTCTCGGATGCCGCGCGCGGCGTCGGCTACACCGTGACGAGCGCGAGCAAGAGCTACAACCTCGCAGGGCCTCAAGTGCGCGGTCATGATCGGCGGCGGCCTCGAGCAGGCGAAGGTGCTGCGCGCGCTGCCCTGGGAGGTGGAATGGCGCACCGGCCTGTTCGGCGCGCTCGCGAACAACGCGGCGCTGGCTCCCGAGAGCGACGCGTGGCTGGACAGCCTGCTCGCGGCGCTCGACGAGAACCGGCGGCTGCTCGCGGACCTGCTCGCCGAGCACCTTCCCGAGGCGCGCTACCGGATCCCGGATGCCGGCTTCCTGGCGTGGGTGGACGTGTCGGCGTACGGGTGGGGCGACAACCCCGCCCCGCACCTCCGCCGCCACGCTCGCGTCGCGTTCCACCACGGTCCGCTCTTCGGCGACGAGGGCAAGGGTCACGTCCGCATCAACTTCGCCTGCTCTCCGGATCTGCTCCGTGAGGCGATCGAGCGGGTGGGCGCCCTGGCCGGCTCATGAGCGCCGAGGTCGAGCGGCCCGGCTCGGTCTGGGACGCCCGCTTCGTCTGGGTGACGGCCGGAGCGGTCGCGCTCATCTTCCTCGCGGCGACGCAGTCACTCGCGGTCACGACCGTCATGCCGGTCGTGAGCGACGATCTGGACGGCGCCGCGCTGTACGCGATCGCCTTCGCCGGGACGCTCGCGACCAGCGTGATCGGCATGGTCGCGGTCGGGGCGTGGAGCGACCGCTCGGGTCCGGTCTGGCCGCTCACCGTCTCGGTCGCGCTCTTCGTGACCGGGCTCGTCGTCGTCGGGACTCGCTCCCACGATGGCGGTCCTCGTCATCGGGCGCCTCGTGCAGGGCCTCGGCACCGGCGGGCAGACCGTCGCGCTGTACGTCGTCGTGGCGCGCGTCTACCCGCCCGCGCTGCACGGCCGCGTGTTCGCCGCGTTCTCGGCCGCGTGGGTGATCCCCTCGCTCGTCGGCCCCTTCCTGGCGGGGGCGGTGACCGAGTACCTGCACTGGCGGTGGGTCTTCCTCGGCGTCGCGGCGCTCACCGTCGTCGCCTTCATCATGGTCGCGACCAAGCTCTGGGGAATCCCGCTCGGGACCGAGCATCCGTCGTCCGGATCGCGTCGGCCCTCGTCTCGCGTGCGCCGTCGCGGTCGCGGTCGGAGCGCTGGCGCTGAGTCTCGCGGGAGAGCTCGGGCAGTTCGCGGCGGTGGCGGTCGCGGCATCCGTTCTCGTGATCGTCTTCGCGGTGCGGCCGCTCCTGCCGCGACGCACGCTCGTCGCGGCACGCGGACTGCCGAGCGTCGTGCTGATGCGCGGGCTCATCGCCGGATCGCTCTTCGGCGCCGAGATCTACGTCCCGTACCTGCTCATCGAGGACTACGGCTTCTCGCCGACCTGGGCGGGGCTCGGACTCACCGCCGCGGCGCTCGCGTGGGCGGTCGCGTCGGACGTGCAGGGCAGGGTGGGGGATCGGATCGGCAACGCGCGCATCGCGATCGTCGGCACGGCTCTGCTCGCGACGGCGACGGTCATCGCGGCGATCACCGCCGCGCTGCACCTCACGCCCGCGGTCGTGATCGCCGGCTGGGCGCTCGCCGGAGCGGGAATGGGACTCATGTATCCGCGACTCACCGTGCTGACCCTGGCCTACTCCACCCCGCAGAATCAGGGCTTCAACTCCTCGGCCCTGTCGATCTCGGATTCGGTCGGCTCCGCCACGGCGATCGCCGCCATGGGCCTCGTCTTCACCGCGCTCGCGGGAACGGATGCCGCGTTCCCGGCGGTGTTCGTCATCGCGGCGGCGCTGGCGCTGATCTCGCTCGTTCCCGGGCCTCCGCCTCGGGCATGCGCACGAAGTCGGGACGGTGAGAGCTGCATCGACACGCATTTGGCATCCGACGTGAGGTAAGGCTAGCCTAACGTCATGCCTCCGACTCAGACCGCCGTCCGGCCTGCGTACCGTCCCTACACGGCCGAAGTCGCCCGTGTCCGCCGGCTGACGCCGCACTTCATGCGGGTCACCTTCACGGCTGCCGATTTCGAGCACTTCGGCATCGCCCGGCTCGATCAGCGGATCAAGATCGTGCTGCCGCATCCGGACGGCACCTTCTCGGATCTGGGTCAGGACGACGGCGCCGGAGACTGGTACGAGCGCTGGCGGGCGCTGCCGACGGCACAGCGGAACGCGTTCCGCACCTACACCGTCCGGCGCATCGACCCCGAGCTGCGGGAACTCGATGTCGACTTCGTCCTGCACCACGACGCAGGACCGGCCGGCGCGTGGGCGGAGCAGCGCGACGGCCGGGCAGCGTCTGATCATCGTGGGTCCCGACGCGCGCAGCCCGTCACTCGGGCGGCGGGCTGGACTGGCATCCGGGCACCGCACGGCGGGTCGTCCTCGCCGGCGACGAGACCGCGGCCCCCGCGATCCTGTCGATCCTCGAGATGCTCCCCGCCGACTTCGAGGTCGACGCGTTCATCGAGATTCCGACGGCGGCCGATGTCGCTCCCGATCGCGTGCCACCCGCGGTTCCGCGTGCGGTGGCTCCCTCGCGAGGAGCGCGCCGCACGGGACGTCGCTGATCGAGGCGCTCACCGACTGGACGGGCGCGAACCTCGAGGTGCTCGCTCGCGCCGCCGCTCCGCGCCGTCAGGAGGTCGCCGACATCGACGTCGACCGCGAACTGCTGTGGGACAGCCCCGAGGACGGGGACGGGGAGTTCTACGCGTGGATCGCCGGCGAGGCGGCAACGGTCAAGACCCTCCGCCGCCTGCTGGTCAGCGCAGCACGGGGTCGACCGCAAGCGCGTCGCCTTCATGGGCTACTGGCGGCTCGGTCAGGCAGAGCGAATCGAATGAACAGCGCCGCCCGCACCCGACGGGCGCGCGTCGTACTGGCCTGCGTCATCGTCCTGCTCGCGGGCGCGGTCGTCCTCAGCCTCGGCGTGGGGGCGCGCGCCATCGCGCCCTCCTCCGTGCTCCAGGCCCTCTTCGCGCCGATGGCCGGCAACAACGACCACACGGTGGTCCTCACCCAGCGCGGTACCCGCGCACGGTCATCGGGATCCTCGCCGGCGCAGCGCTCGCCGTCGCCGGCACGCTGATGCAGGGCCTCACGCGCAATCCGCTCGCCGACCCCGGACTGCTCGGGGTGAACGCCGGCGCCTCGGTCGCGGTGCTCAGCGCCATCACGCTGCTCGGGATCACCCAGCCCTCGGGGTTCGTGTGGTTCGCCTTCCTCGGCGCAGCGGTCGCGGCGGCGGTCGTCGCCGTCATCGGCTCACGCGGACCGGACGGCGGCAACCCCGCGAAGCTCGCCCTGACGGGCGCCGCCGTCACGGCCGGGCTCACGGCCGTGAGCCTCTTCATCCTCACCACCAGCATCCGGGCGCTCGACGTCTACCGCTACTGGCAGGTCGGCGGACTCACGGCGCGGGGACTGGACTCCGTGGCCGCCGTGGTCGTCCCCATCGTCGCGGGGATGATCCTCGCCGGACTCTGCGCACGCGGCCTCGACCTGATCGCGCTCGGCGACGACACGGCGACCGGGCTCGGCCACAACGTCGCACGCACGAGGACGCTCGGCATCGTGGCGACCATCCTGCTCTGCGGCGGAGCGACGGCGATCGCGGGCCCCATCGTGTTCCTCGGACTGCTCGTTCCGCACACCCTCCGCGGGCTCGTCGGGTCGGACTACCGCTGGCTCCTGCTCATCGGCGCGCCGGCGGGAGCCCTCGTGCTGCTGATCGCCGATGTGCTCGGTCGTGTCATCGCGCCGCCCGGAGAGGTGCAGGCCGGGCTCGTCGTCGCCTTCGTCGGCGCGCCGATGCTCATCTCGCTCGTGCTGCGTCGGCGGCAGGTGGTCCTGTGACCGCGGTCTCGACGATGCCCGCGCCGGCGCCGACCGTCGCGATCGTCCGCGCACGCGTGCGGCGTCGGCGCCGGATCGTCGTCGTCACGGGCGTCCTGCTGTCGCTGGTCGTCGTCGCCGCGATCTCGCTGTCGGTCGGGGACTACGCCCTCGCGCCGGGCGACCTCTGGCGGACTCTCTGGGGCGGCGGCGAGCGCATCGAGAGCTACGTGGTGTTCCAGCTCCGCGCCCCTCGGCTCTCGATGGCCATCGTCGCCGGTGCGGCACTCGGCGTCTCGGGGGCACTGCTGCAGTCGCTGCTCTCCAACCCGCTCGCGAGCCCCGACCTGCTCGGGATCAGCGGCGGAGCAGGCGTCGCCGCCGTGTTCGGCATCCTCGTGCTCGGCATCACCGGACCCCTCCTCGCGGTCGTGGCCTTCGTCGGGGGCCTCGTCGTGGCGGCCTTCCTGCTGCTCGCGGGCAGCCGCCGCGGCGACGGCGAGTACCGGCTCGTCGTCGCCGGGATCGGCGTCGCGTTCCTGTGCGTCGCCATCACGGGCTACCTCATGACCCGCGCGCAGGTCGAGCTCGCGCAGGCGGCGCTCATCTGGCTGACGGGCAGCCTCGCGTCGACGCCGTGGTGGAACGTCGCCGTGGTGCTCGATCGTCTCGGTGGTCGCTCTGCCCGCGATCCTCGCGTGCGCGCGGTGGCTGCCTCTGACCCAGCTGGGCGCCGGCACCGCCGTCTCGCTCGGGGTGCGACCCGGTGCCGTCCGGATCATCACCGTCGTCGTGGCGGTGCTGCTGACGTCCACGACGTGCGCGTTCGTCGGACCGATCTCGTTCATCGCGCTGTGCGCTCCGGCGATCGCGCGCCCGCTCCTCGGGCACGGAGCGGTCGGCATCGGCACGAGCGCCGCCGTCGGCGCGCTCCTGCTGGCCGGCGCCGATCTCATCGCGCAGTACGCGATCCCGGGCATCTCGCTGCCGGTGGGCGTGGTGACCGGCGCTCTCGGGGCGGTCTTCCTGCTCTGGCTGCTCACGACTTCGAAGGGACGTCAGCTGTGACCCCGTCATCCGGCCTTGCCCACGCCCCGCCGCCGCCCCCGTGCTCGCCGCGCGAGCTCTCTCGGCGGGCTATCCCGGCCGTCGCGTGATCGAGGGGCTCGACCTCGAGATCGCGCCGGGGCGGATCACGATGATCATCGGCGCGAATGCGTGCGGCAAGTCGACCCTCCTGAGCGTCCTCGCGCGCGTCAACAGCCCGCTCGCCGGCCGGGTCGAGCTGGATGGAGCGGATGTCGCGACGATCCCGCGTCGCGGCTTCGCGCAGACCGTGGGCCTGCTGCCGCAGCATCCGTCCGCGCCCGACGGGCTGACCGTCACCGAGCTCGTCGCCCGCGGTCGTCACCCTCATCGCGGTGTCTTCCAGCGATGGAACGCCGCCGACACCGAGCGGGTGGAGGAGGCGATGCGGCGTACGGGTGTCACCGAGCTCGCCGATCGGCCCGTCGGCGATCTGTCGGGCGGTCAGCGTCAGCGCGTCTGGATCGCGATGGCGCTCGCGCAGAACCCGCGGATCCTGCTGCTCGACGAGCCGACGACCTTCCTCGACCTGAGCCATCAGATCGAGGTCCTCGATCTGCTGCGCGACCTCAACCGCACCGACGGGACGACGATCGTCGTCGTCCTGCACGAACTGAATCTCGCGGCCCGATATGCCGATGACCTCGTCGTCATGTCGCATGGCCGGATCGTCGCGAAGGGCACGGCGGCAGAGGTCATCACCGCCGAGGTCATCTCGGAGGCGTTCTCCCTCGAAGCGCTCGTCATCCCCGACCCGCTCACCCAGACCCCACTCGTCGTTCCCGTTCCCGGTGGCTCGCACGTCGTCGCCGACACGGAATGACCCCACGAAAGGAAGCACCACAGCAATGTCTTCTCGCGTTCGTCCCCTCAGACCCTTCCGACGCGTCGGTGCCCTCGGTGCGCTCGCGGCAGTCGGCGCCCTCGTCCTGAGCGGCTGCGCCGGATCCTCCGAAGGCGGCGCCGGACTCGTCGGACTCCGTCGGCGCCGGGCGACTCGACGGCCTTCCCCGTGACCTTCGAGCACATCTACGGCGAGACGACGATCGACACCGCGCCCGCGCGCGTGGCGACGTGGGGCTGGGGTGCCACCGACGCCGTGCTCGCACTCGGGATCGTCCCCGTCGCGATGGCCTCGATGGACTACGGCGGGGGCGATGACCGCATCACGCCCTGGGTCGAGGACGCGATCGAGAAGCTCGGCGGCGAGTCGCCGGTGATCCTCGACAACGCGACCTACGAGCTCTCGGTGGAGGAGCTTCTCGCCACCGATCCCGATGTGCTCATCGCCTCGTACTCGGGCCTCACGCAGGAGGAGTACGACGCCGTCACCGCGGCCGGCATCCCGGTCGTCGCCCCCGAGGAAGCGCTCTGGTCGACGCCGTGGCGGGATGTGATCACCGACACCGGCACGGCGCTCGGCCTCGAGGATGAGGCCGAGCAGCTCATCGGCGACCTCGACGGTCTCGTGGAGGACGCTGCGGCCGAGCATCCCGAATTCGAGGGAACGAGCATCGCGTACGCCGCCGACGATGTCGACACGTTCTACCTGTACCTGCCCGCCGATCCGCGGGTGGAGATCCTCGAGGATCTCGGCTTCACGTCGGCGCCGGCCGTCACCGACCTCGACACGGGGGAGTCGACGTTCTACACGACCGTGAGCGGCGAGAACCTCGACAAGATCGATGCCGACGTGATCTTCACGCAGACCGACAGCGAGGAGGCGCTGACGACCTTCCTCACCTCGGACCGCACGAGCATCATCCCCGCCGTCGCGAAGGGAGCCGTCGGTGCCATCGTCGGGGAGGAGAACGTCGCCGCGATCTCGCCGACCGCTCTCACCCTGCCGTGGATCCTCCCCTCGATCGTGGAGCAGCTCGCAACGGCGACGGCGGTCGCCAAGGGCTGAGCGCCGGATCGCATCACGAGAAGGACCCCGGCCGATCGGCCGGGGTCCTTCTTGCAACTGGAGAGCGGTCAGGCGTCCTTGGTCTTGTCGGCCTTCCGCACGAGGGCCCAGGCACCGGGGATGATGAGGGCGGCGATGCCCGCCTTGATGATTCCGCCGACGATGAACGGCCAGAGGCCGAACCCGAGGATCTGCTCGAACGAGAACTCGCCACCGCCGACGACGTTCAGGATGAAGGCCATGTACGGGATGCCGAACACGAACGGCATGATGCTCGCGAGCGCGAAGCCGGCGAAGGCGAGAAGCGGCTTGCGATCCCAGGCGCGCTGCGCGAACCATCCGGCCACGAAGGCCGAGGCGATGAAGCCGACGATGAATCCGAAGCTGGGCTTGCCGAGAGCGGCGACCGTGCCCGTGAATCCCGCGAACACCGGCAGGCCGGCGAGTCCGACGAGCAGGTAGGTCGTGAGCGCGGCGGCACCGCGCCAGGCTCCGAGCGCCGCGCCGACGACGATGACCCCGAGCGTCTGCCCGGTGATCGGCACGGGCCACAGGGGGATCTCGACCTGCGCCAGGAGCGCGACGACGGCGGCGCCGGCGACGACGAGCCCGGCGTCGAGCGCGAAGGCTCGTGCGCGTGCGGAGGGGCGGGCGATGAGGTCTGCGAGGACCGGGACGCGGGCGGGGGCGGCGGCGAGAGCGGACATGGAGCTCCTTGGCTCGTGTTCCGCCGGCAGTCGGCGGGAAGGGGAAGGGCGGTGTCGCGACTCATACTATGGCGATGGTCGGGGCCGCTCTCGGAGATGACGCACCAATGCCGCGGCATCCTGATGTGCCATTCCTCTCAACGCGGGAAGTGCTCGGAGCCCGCGCCGACCACTTCGGGCCGGGCGCCCAGGTCGCGGCGAATATACTGAGTGGCTGGCCTCTCGGCCGACACTCTCCCTCTACGAAACGGACGTCCGCTGTGCTCGCCGTGCACGACCTCGAAATCCGCGTAGGCGCCCGCGTCCTCATGTCGGACGTGTCGTTCCGCGTCTCGGACGGCGACAAGGTCGGTCTCGTCGGGCGCAACGGCGCCGGCAAGACGACGCTGACGAAGGTGCTCGCCGGCGACCTGCATTCCCGCCGACGGCAAGGTCGATCGCCACGGCGAACTCGGCTACCTGCCCCAGGACCCGCGATCGGGTGATCCCGAGATGCTTGCCCGCACGCGGATCCTCGACGCCCGGGGACTCGGCACGCTCGCACTCGGCATGCACGAGGCATCCCTCGCGATGGGCTCCGATTCTCCGGATGCCGCAGCCAAGGCCATGCGGAAGTACGCGAACCTCACCGAGCGCTTCGAAGCTCTCGGCGGCTACACGGCCGAGGCCGAGGCGGCCTCGATCGCCCACAACCTCTCTCTTCCCGACCGCATCCTCGACCAGCCCCTCAGCACGCTCTCGGGTGGTCAGCGGCGCCGCATCGAGCTCGCGCGCATCCTGTTCTCGGATGCCGAGTCGATGATCCTCGACGAGCCCACCAACCACCTCGACGCCGACAGCGTCGTGTGGCTGCGCGAGTTCCTCAAGAACTACAAGGGCGGCCTGATCGTCATCAGCCACGACGTCGAGCTCGTCGGCGAGACCGTCAACCGCGTGTTCTACCTCGACGCCAACCGCCAGGTCATCGACGTCTACAACATGAACTGGAAGAACTACCTCCGCCAGCGGGTCGCCGACGAGGAGCGCCGCAAGAAGGAGCGCGTCAACGTCGAGAAGAAGGCGACCCAGCTGCAGCTGCAGGCCGCGCGCTTCGGCGCCAAGGCCTCGAAGGCCGCTGCCGCGCATCAGATGGTCGCGCGCGCCGAGAAGATGCTGTCGGGCCTCGACGACGTCCGCCAGGAGGAGCGCGTCGCGAAGCTCCGGTTCCCGAAGCCCGCAGCCTGCGGCAAGACGCCGCTCATGGCGTCCGGGCTGTCGAAGTCGTACGGGTCGCTCGAGATCTTCACCGATGTCGACCTCGCGATCGACCGCGGGTCGAAGGTCGTCGTGCTGGGACTCAACGGCGCGGGCAAGACGACGCTGCTGCGCATCCTCGCCGGCGTCGACAAGCCCGACACGGGGCAGCTCGAACCCGGCCACGGTCTCAAGATCGGCTACTACGCGCAGGAGCACGAGAACCTGGATGTCTCGCGCTCGGTGCTCGAGAACATGATGTCGGCCGCCCCCGACATCACTGCGACGGATGCCCGCAAGGTGCTCGGCTCGTTCCTCTTCACGGGCGACGACGTGCTGAAGCCCGCGGGCGTGCTGTCCGGTGGCGAGAAGACGCGACTGTCGCTCGCGACGCTCGTCGTGTCATCGGCGAACATGCTGCTGCTCGATGAGCCGACGAACAACCTGGATCCCGCCTCGCGCGAGGAGATCCTCGGGGCGCTCGCCCACTACGAGGGGGCGGTCGTCCTCGTCTCACACGATCAGGGTGCCGTCGAGGCGCTCAACCCGGAGCGGGTCCTGATTCTGCCGGACGGTGTCGAGGATCTCTGGGGCCGGGACTACGCAGAGCTGGTCGAGCTGGCGTAAGGCTGCTCCTCCGCCGGGTCACGCACACGGCGGTCGATCGGTCGCTCGCGTCAGTTCCCGCGTCGACTCGACGAGCGCGTCCTCTGCTTCGGCGTCCCGGTCGCGGGAGCGCCGCTTCGCCGCAGGATCGCGAGGGGATGCCGCTTCCTCGCCGAGCGCCGCATCCTCGGCCTCTTCACGGCGATGCGCCCGCTCGGTGCGGATGATGTAGCCGATGAAGACGAAGCCCATGATCGCGAAGAGGATCCACTGGATCGCGTACGACAGGTGGGGTCCCGGATCGGCCGAGGGCGCCTCGAGCGGCTCAGGCCGGGTCGCCGGCGCCGGATCCTCGGAGTCCATCAGTCCGTAGGCGCTCAGCTCGAGGGCTTCACCGGCGGCGGGATCGATGGTGGCGGCCACAGTCGGCAGGTGGATCGTCGGCACTTGGCCCTCGGGTGCCGACCGGCCCGAGGCGGGGAGGGGCTCGCCGGGACGCAGGCGGACGATCACCGTCGCAGCGCCCTGCGGCGGCGCAGGAACGACATCCGGCTCGTTCTGCTTCTCGCCGGGGGCCACCCAGCCGCGATCGACGAGCAGCACCCGGCCGTTCTCGAGCTCGAACGGCACGAGCACCTCGTAAGCCGCGCTGCCGCCATGGGCGCGCCCTCGCACGAGGAGCTGGTCGTCTGCGAGGTAGACGCCCGTCAGCGCGACAGGATGCCATTCGTCGGCCGGGTCGAACTCGCCTCCCGCGGGGATCAGCTCGTCGAGGCTGACCGGAGGGGCGTCGTAGTTCTGCTCGACGAGAGCGAGCTGCGCCGAGCGCTGCGCGTTCCGCGTGAACTGCCAGTTGGCGAGGAAGGCGCAGGCGACGGCGAAGACCACGGCAACGGCGATGTACGCGGTCCAGCGGACCGCGGCTGGGGCATCCCGTCGGCTCACGAGGGATCATCCGCCGTCGAGCGGAGCGACCTCGACGGGAAAGTCTCGGGTCGCGAGGAAGTCTCGGAGGAAGTCGCGATGCTCGTCGCAGGCGACCCAGGTCTTGCGGCGATCGGGTGCATGGATGCGGGGATTGCGCCAATCGACGCGCCACGTCGCCGGCGCGCGGCACCCCGCCCGCGAACAGGTCGCGGTCTCGGTCGCTGCGGTCATGCCGGCGCGTCCCGCTGATCGGACGCGGACGCCGGGGGCTCGTTCCACTCCGCGACGGGAGGCGCAGGGTCGGAGCCGACGGAGCGCTGCTCGACGATTCGAACCACACCGGTCTCGCCCGCCTGCGACATCGGGGACGGGGTGGACGGCAGTGCGCGCTCGGGGCTCTCGCTGCGCCGCGTCGCGCGCGAGTCCTGGCCGACGTTTGCGCCGACGACAGCCACATACGGAAGCACCACTGCGCCGACCGCGAAGATCCACGTGTACCAGCCGTAGGGGTGCACGGCGACCATGAGGATGAAGCAGGCGACGCGCACGCCCATCGTGATGAGATAGCGCCTCGAACGGGCGCTCACCTCGTCCTGAGGCGCACGCGGGAGCGAGGTTGCAGACTGTGCTCCGCTGGAGTTCTTCACGATGATTCAAGGGTACGCCGCGCGCGGAGGTGCGGCCGTGCCCACGGTCACATCGTCTGCTGATAATCCTGCAGGTTCGAGAAGAAGTAGCTCGCCCAGGCGATGAGGACGATCGTCCCGATGATCGCCAGTGCCAGCCCGACCCACCCGACGATGGTTCCCGCGAGGCCCAGGCCACGGCCGCCTTCACCCGTGCGCTTGATCTGGCTGAGCGACATGTGTCCCGTGATGATGCCGACCACCGAGCCGATGAACGGCAGGATGAAGAATCCCACGAGCGACGAGATCAGCGACACGACGGCGAGCGTGTTCGTCTTGCGAGGCGCTGAGTATGCGCCGTACGCGGGAGCCGCGCCGTAGGAGGGAGCCGCGTAGGCGGGAGGGGTGGTGTAGTCCGGAGCCTGCTGACCATAGGCGGGCGGCGCGGGCTGACCATACTGCGGCGCAGACTGGCCGTATGCCGGCGGCTGGGGGTTGTGCTCTCCGGCGGGGGTGCCGCCGTTGTTCGGGTCGCTCATGTCGTGCATCGCCTTTCGTGTCGACTCCAGGCTTTCAGCGCCGCCCGGGCCTGTCAAACGGCCCCGATAGGCTGGGGCGGTCCACCGTCATGACCGCCCGGGAGCCTCCATGTCCACTGATCGCGTCGTCCTCGTCACCGGCGGGAACCGCGGCATCGGCCGCGCCATCGCAGAGCGCTTCGTCGCAGAGGGCTACAAGGTCGCCGTGACGGCCCGCTCGGGCGAGGGCCCCGAGGGAACGCTCACCGTTCGCGCTGATGTGACGGATGCCGCGGCCGTCGACGCCGCCTTCACCGAGGTCGAGGCGGCGCTCGGTCCGGTGGGGATCGTCGTCGCGAACGCGGGAGTCACCAAGGACACCCTGCTGCTGCGCATGACGGAGGACGATTTCGACAGCGTCGTGGCGACGAACCTGGGCGGCGCGTTCCGCGTCGTCAAGCGGGCGTCGAAGGGCATGCTGCGAGCGAAGTGGGGACGGGTCATCCTCATCTCGAGCGTCGTCGGACTCTACGGATCGCCCGGCCAGATCAACTACGCCTCGTCGAAGGCCGGCCTCGTGGGCTTCGCCCGCTCGCTCACCCGCGAGCTCGGAAGTCGCGGCATCACCGCCAACGTGGTCGCTCCCGGCTTCATCGAGACCGACATGACGGCCGCTCTTCCCGACGAGACGCAGGCGGAGTACAAGCGCAACATCCCCGCCGGGCGGTTCGCCACGCCCGACGAAGTCGCCGGCGTGGTCACGTGGATCGCGTCGGAGAACTCCGCGTACATCTCCGGCGCCGTGATCCCGGTCGACGGCGGTCTCGGCATGGGGCACTGACAGCCGCGCACCCACGCTCACCATCGCCCGCCCGCTCAGCGCTCTATGGCGGCGAGGATCTTCTCGGCGAGCAGATCGGGCTGCGAGAACTGCGGCCAGTGTCCGGTGCCGAGTGTCACCACTTCGACAGCTTCGAGAGCCGCGAACTCGTCTGCCCACGGCCCCCAGTCGGCGAGGGTGGCGCGCAGGGCGCTCTCGTCCTGGCCGCCAGAGAGGATCGTCGCCGGCACCCGATGACGCGCGGGGTTGCCCAGGGCGAGAGGATCGGTCGGCACCCTGGCCGGGACGGACGCCATCTTCGCGGCGGTCCGCTCTCGCACCTGCGGGTCGAGGTCGGCGACGTCGGGCTCATCGAAGAAATCCCACCCAGGGAAGGGGATGACCCCGTCGACGATCTCGAACTCGGAGATGCCTCGACCGTCCGGTGGCGGCACCGCGTCGACGAAGACGACGCGCGCGATGCGCTCGGCACGGGCATCCGCCGCACCCCACACGACGTTGCCGCCGCCGGAATGGCCGACCAGCACCACCGGTCCCTCGAACGCGTCGATCTCGTGGACCACCGCATCGACCCACTGGGCGATGCCGATATCGGAGGACGCGGGCGCGGGAACCCCGACACCGGGCATGGTCAGTGCGTGCACGTCGTGGCCGGCAGCCTCGAGCGGCGCGACGATGGGATCCCACGAAGACGAGTCGAGCCACAGGCCCGGAACCAGGATGATGTCCATCACCCGACGGTAGCCTGCGACCTCCGACATCCTGTCCCCGCTCCGGGTCGGGTCAGGGGAGGAGCGGGATGATCTCGCGCAGATCGACCGGCCCCACGACGAGATCGGCCTGTGCGCGGACCGCGGGCTTCGCGTTGAAGGCGACGCCGAGCCCGGCGATCGCCATCATCCGCAGGTCGTTCGCTCCGTCGCCGATGGCGATCGTGCGCGACAGCGCCACCCCGGCGTCGTGCGCCCAGGCGCTGAGGGTCTGCGCTTTGACCTCGGCATCCACGATCCCGCCGTCCACTTCACCGGACAGCACGCCGCCCGAGACCGCGAGCCGGTTCGCGCGCCAGACGTCCGCGCCGAGCGCCGGGGCGATCGTGTCGAGGATCTCGTGGAAGCCGCCTGAGACGACGCCCACCCGACCTCCGCGCTCATGCACGGCGGCAGTGAGCTCGCGCACGCCGGGCGTCGGCTCGATGCGCGCCAGCACGTGCGCGAACGCCGACAGCGGCACTCCGGCGAGCGCGCGCACCCGAGAGCGCAGGCTCGTGGCGAAATCCACTTCGCCCCGCATCGCGGCTTCGGTGGCTGCGGCCACTTCGGCACCACGCCCGACTTCGTCGGCGATGAGCTCGATGACCTCGTTTCGGATCAGCGTCGAGTCGGCATCGAGGACCACGAGGAAGCGGGTGGATGTCGCAGGCACGACGTCCACCGTACCGGGACGCGGAAGCGCCCGACGACGCGGCCGGAGCAGCTCGTGCTCAGCGCTCGATGATCGCGCCCTTGCCCACCACGGTGATGCCGCTCTCGGTCACGGTGAAGCCGCGGGCGAGGTCGCGTTCGCGATTGACCCCGACGGTGGCGCCATCGTGGAGGACGACGTTCTTGTCGAGGATCGCGCGGTGCACCCGGGCGCCCGCACCCACCCGGACGTGGTCGAACAGGACCGAGTCCGTGATGGTCGATCCGCCGCCGGAGAGGGTCCACGGCCCGACCACGCTGCGCTCCAGGTGCGTACCCGACAGGACCGACCCGAGCGACACGATCGAGTCGATCGCGTTGCCCATGCGCCCGACGGAGTCGCGCACGAACTTCGCGGGCGGCGAGTTGACCGTCTGCGAGTGGATCGGCCACTCCATGTTGTACAGGTTGAAGATCGGCAGCGTCGAGATGAGGTCCTGGTGGGCGTCGAAGAACGAGTCGATCGTCCCCACGTCGCGCCAGTAGTCGCGGTCGCGATCTGTCGATCCCGGCACGTCGTTGCGCTTCATGTCGTAGACCCCGGCCTCGCCGCGACCGACGAAGTACGGGACGATGTCGCCGCCCATGTCGTGGTTCGATGTGGGCAGCTCGCCATCGGCTTCGACCGCATCGATCAGCGCCTGCGCGTCGAAGATGTAGTTGCCCATCGAGGCGAGCACTTCGCCCGGGGAATCGGCGAGCCCGGTCGGGTTCTGCGGCTTCTCGAGGAACTCGTTGATCCGGTTGTCCTCGCCGATGTCGATCACGCCGAACTGGTTCGCGAGCGAGATCGGCTGACGGATGCCGGCGACCGTCGCCGGCGCACCGGACTGGATGTGGGCATCCAGCATCTGCCGGAAGTCCATGCGATACACGTGATCGGCGCCGATGACCACGACGATGTCGGGCTTCTCGTCGTTGATCAGGTTGAGGCTCTGCAGGATGGCATCCGCGGAGCCCGAGAACCACCGCTTGCCGAGACGCTGCTGCGCCGGCACCGAGGCCACGTACGAGTCGAGCAGCGCCGACATGCGCCACGTCTGCGAGATGTGGCGGTCGAGACTGTGCGACTTGTACTGGGTCAGCACGACGATCTGCCGGAGCCCCGAGTTGATGAGGTTCGAGATGGCGAAGTCGATCAGCCTGTACTGGCCGCCGAACGGCACCGCGGGTTTCGCTCGATCGGCGGTGAGGGGCATGAGGCGCTTGCCCTCGCCACCGGCGAGGACGATTCCGAACACCTTCGGCGCTGCTGGCATGGGACCCACCCTAGGGCCGCCCGTCACCTGATCGGTAGCCGGGTTCACCAGAGTGTCTTCGTGTACTAGGTTTCGTGCCATGCGCGTCGACATCATCACGAAGGAGTACCCGCCCGAGATCTACGGCGGAGCAGGCGTCCACGTCACGGAGCTGGTGAAGGCGCTCCGCCAGTCGATCGACGTCCAGGTGCGGGCTTTCGGGGTCGAGCGCGACGAGCCGGGTACGACCGCGTACGGCGTTCCGGCCGAGCTCGCCTCCGCGAATGCCGCGATCCAGACCCTCGGCACGGACCTTGCGATGGTGACGGATGCCGCGGGTGCCGACGTGGTGCACAGCCACACCTGGTACGCGAACTTCGCCGGACACCTCGCCTCGCTGCTGCACGGCATCCCGCACATCGTGACCGCGCACAGTCTCGAGCCGCTCAGGCCCTGGAAGTCGGAGCAGCTCGGCGGCGGGTACGCGGTGTCGAGCTACATCGAGAAGACGGCATACGAAGGTGCGGCCGCGATCGTGGCGGTGAGCGAGGGCATGCGCGGCGACATCCTGCGCAGCTACCCGTCGCTCGACCCCGGCAAGGTGCGCGTCATCTACAACGGCATCGACGTGGAGGCGTGGCATCCCGTCGAGGACCCCGAGCTCCTCGCGAAACTCGGCGTCGACGCATCCAAGCCCTCCATCGTCTTCGTCGGGCGCATCACGCGCCAGAAGGGTCTGCCGTACCTGCTGCGCGCTGCCGAGCTGCTGCCGCCCGACGTGCAGCTCGTGCTGTGCGCGGGAGCGCCGGACACCCCGCAGATCATGGCCGAGGTGGAAGGGCTGGTGAAGCGACTTCAGGAGACGCGCGAGGGCGTCGTCTGGATCGACCGGCTGCTGTCGCGACACGAGCTGTGCACGATTCTCAGCGCCGCGACGACGTTCGTGTGCCCGTCGGTCTACGAGCCGCTCGGGATCGTGAACCTCGAGGCCATGGCGTGCGGTGCCGCGGTCGTGGGCACCGCGACCGGCGGCATCCCGGAGGTCGTCGTCGACGGCGTGACCGGGCGGCTGGTGCCGATCGAGCAGGTGCAGGACGGCACGGGCACGCCCATCGACCCCGAGAAGTTCGTCGATGACCTCGCACGAGTCCTCACCGAGGTCGTCGCGATCGCGAGCGTGCAGCGGCTTATGGGGCGGCCGGACGCGAGAGGGCGGCACAGGACTTCAGCTGGGCATCGATCGCCCAGGAGACCCAGGCGCTCTACGCAGAGGTGGCCCGGACGGGCCGATAGGCTGGCGGCATGGCGCAAGTCCTCCAGTTCTCCGACGTCGTCGTCCGCCGAAATTCCCGTGACATCGTCGATCACCTGAACTGGTCGGTGAACGACGACGAGCGCTGGGTCATCCTCGGTCCGAACGGCGCGGGCAAGACCACGCTCCTCCAGCTCGCCGACACGCTGATGCACCCGTCCGCGGGCACGGTGACGATCCTCGGCGAGCGTCTCGGCCGTGCCGACGTCTTCGAACTGCGACCCCGCATCGGATTCGCGTCGTCCGCGATGGCCAAGCGCGTCCCCCAGGACGAGACGATCATCAACGTCGTGCTGACCGCCGCGTTCTCGGTGCTCGGGCGCTGGAACGAGGACTACGAGGACATCGACGAGCGGCGAGCGCTCCGCGTCCTGGCCGAATGGAAGCTCGACCACCTCGCGGACCGCACCTTCGGCACGCTCTCGGATGGCGAGCAGAAGCGCGTTCAGATCGCTCGCGCGGTCATGACCGACCCCGAGCTGCTGCTGCTGGACGAGCCCACCGCGAGCCTCGACCTCGGCGCACGCGAAGAGCTCCTCACGCTGCTCGCCGGGTACGCGCAGGCGCCCACGACCCCCGCCATGATCATGGTCACCCACCACGTGGAGGAGATCCCGGTCGGGTTCACGCACGTGCTGCTCATCCGCGACGGCGGCATCGTCGCGGCGGGTCCGATCGACGAGACGCTCACCGCCGAGAACCTCACGGCGGCGTTCGGGCTCCCCATCAATCTGACGTCGGAAGACGGCCGGCACTCCGCACGCGCGGCCTCCGCCTGAGCCCTCCGCCGGACGATTCCACGGAACGCACTCCGGGCTGATAGAATCGCTCTTTGGTGCGTTCGCACCGCAGACTTTGACCGCCCTGGCAAAATCCAGAGCACTCACCTCAAAGGACTTCTCATGAAGACTGAAATCCACCCCGACTACAAGGCAGTCGTTTTCCGTGACCTGGGCTCGGGCGAGACCTTCCTCACCCGCTCGACCGTCACGAGCGACAAGACGATCGAGCTGGACGGTGTCGAGTACCCCGTCATCGACGTCGAGATCTCGTCCGCCTCGCACCCGTTCTACACGGGCAAGCAGCGCATCATGGACTCGGCCGGTCGCGTCGAGAAGTTCAACCAGCGCTTCAAGAACTTCGGCTCCAAGTAAGCAGCCACGCGAAAGCCCCGCTTCGGCGGGGCTTTCGTCGATTCCGGCGCGCGTCAGCCGCCGGACACGTCGATCAGCGGATCGGCCAGCTTCCGTCGAGCTGCTCCTCCGGGTCGAGCCTGCCGATGCGGATGAAGTACTCGGTCAGACTCGCGGCCTGCGCCCGCGCCCAGGCGATCTGCCGGGTGTGGAGCTCTTCGGCGCTCTCGGGCAGCCACGGCGCGTAGCGCTCGGCGAGCGCCTGAGCGACGCGTCCGGCCGCGATCGCGTCGGCGGAGGCCTCGTGGGCGCCGTCGAGGCGCACGGCGTAGTGCTCGGCGACCACCGTGAGCGTGCGCTTGCCGCGTCGCCAGCGGTCGTAGGCCTTGTCGACGACGAGGGGATCGATGACGGGGGAGGGCTGCAGAATCGGCTCGAGCCCGTGGCGCAGCGCCTCGTGCTTGAGCAGCGAGAAGTCGTACGGCGCGTTGTAGGCGACGACCGGGATGCCGGCATCCAGAATCCCTCGGAGCGCGTCGACGACCTCCGCCGCCACCTCCACGGCGGGTCGGCCGTGCGCTCGGGCGTGCTCGGTGGTGATGCCGTGAACCGCCGTGGCGCCCTCGGGGATCTCGACGCCCGGGTCGGCGAGCCAGTCGCGCGCGCTGAGGACGCGCCCATCGGCATCGAGCACGCCCACGTGCGCGGTCACGATCCGATCGCTCGTGACGTCGACTCCGGTCGTCTCGAGGTCGAACACCCCGACCACGCGCGTCCACTCCGGCACCTGGAAGAGGGGAAGCGGCTGGGCGGGCGAGGCATCCATGCCGATCACGGTATGCGCCGGTCCCGACATCGGCGGGCAGGCGCGCTGCCTCAGCCGGCCGGCCCGGTCACGGCGGCTTCCCGGCGTCCCGTTCGTAGACTCGACCCGTGCCCGTCGCAAGCCCGTACTCGTCGCTGCTCGCCGAGATCCCCGTCGTGCGTCGCGACGTCGAGATCCTCGGCGGCACGACCGCGTACTGGACCTACGGGTCCGACGAGGCCGAGACGACCGTCGTCGTGGTCCACGGCTTCCGCGGTGAGCATCACGGGCTCGAGCCGGTCGTGGCGCATCTTCCGGACGTGCGCATCGTGTCGCCCGATCTGCCCGGCTTCGGCGAGACGGCGCCGCTGCCGGGCCGGCGCCACGACCTCGACGCCTACGCCGAGTGGCTCATCGCCTTCGCCGCCTGCCGTCGCGCCGGGCGCGGTGATCCTCGGCCATTCGTTCGGCTCGATCGTCGTCGCGGCCGCCGTCGCGGGCGGGCTCGAGACGCCGCGGGTGATCCTCGTGAATCCGATCGGCGCGCCCGGCGCTCGAAGGGCCGCGCGGCATCCTCACCCGGCTCGCGGTGTTCTACTACTGGGCCGGCGCCCGTCTGCCCGCAGGGCGTCGGGGAGTGGCTCCTGCGCAATCCGGCTGATCGTGCGGGTCATGAGCGTCTCGATGGCGAAGACCCGCGACCCCGATCTGCGCCGATTCATCCACGACCAGCACGACACCTACTTCTCGCGTTTCGCCGATCGCGACGTGCTCCACGACGCGTTCGTCACGTCGGTGTCCCACGACGTCCGCGCCTTCGCCCCGCGCATCGCGCAGCCGACGCTGCTCGTGGCCGCGCAGAAGGACGACATCACGCCGATCGAGGCGGAGCGCCATCTCGCGACGCTCTTCCCGTCTGCCGAGCTCGTCGAGATCCCGGATGTCGGGCACCTGATCCACTACGAGACGCCGGCCGCCGCGGCCGAGGCGATCAGACGGTTTCTCGCGCCTTCCGAGCCCGGTACGCGATGACGTTCATGCGGTTGCCGCAGTTGCCGGTGTCGCAGTAGCGCTTCGAGCCGTTGCGCGAATAGTCGATGTAGACGGCGTCGCAGTCGTCGGCCGAGCACACGCGGATCCGCTCGTACTCGTCCGAGCGGATGACGTCGACGAACGCCATCGCCGCTTCGACGAGGATCCGCGTGGCGAGCGGGGCGTCGTCGGAGGTGGCGTGGATGTGCCAGTCGTAGCCGTCGTGGATCGTCAGCTGGGGGAGGGCATGGCCGTCGCGCAGCATCTCGTTGACGAGCGGCACGGCGTCGTCGCGGGAGACGTCCCAGAGACGGCGCAGACGCGAGCGGATGCCGCGGAGGGCGGTGAGCTCGGCCGGCGCTGCGAGCGATCCGCCCCGTGTAGGGGTTCGCCGACGAGGAAGCGGTCGAGGTCTTCGAGCGTCTGCAGGCCGTCGGGATCGTCGTGCCCGGGGAGCGTGTTGACGAGGTCGACGACGGCCGCGAGCGACCGTCGCGGTGTCATGGATGAACACCATGTTGACTCCTGACCTCGGCGAGCGGCTAGTGTCACGAGTGTAATCTTCGACACTCATGACAGGCGGATGACATGACGGCGACCGCCACACGCGTCGGCACGGCGGCCCCGCGACGGCGCGTCAGCACGGCGGGTCTCGTCATGGCAGTCGCATCGGCGCTGGCGTTCTCGTCCAGCGGACCGTTCATGAAGCCGCTCCTGGAGGCGGGCTGGTCGCTGGGCGCAGCGCTCCTCGTGCGGATGGGCGTGTCCGGGCTCATCCTCTCGCCGGCACTCTTCCTCGCGATCCGCAGGGAGCGGTCGTTCGTCCGCCGGCACTGGCGGATCGTCCTCGGGTTCGGCCTCACGGCGGTGGCCGGGTGTCAGATCCTGTTCTTCTCGGCGATGCAGCGGATGCCGGTCGCCGTCGCGCTCCTCATCCAGTACCTCGCACCCGTCCTGCTCGTCGGCCTCGCCTGGATCCGCACGCGCCGCACGCCGTCGCGCCTCGTCCTCGTCGGCTCGGCGGTGGCCGTCACCGGCCTCGTGCTCGTCGTCGACATCTCGGGTGCCTCCTTCGATCTCATCGGAACCCTCCTGGCGCTCGGGCGCCGCCGTCTGCGTGGGCGCCTACTTCCTCATCGGCGAGCGAGACCGGCGATGACCTGCCGCCCCTCGCCCTCGCGTCCGGCGGGCTCCTCGTGGGGGCGCTGCTCATGGCGGTGCTCTGCGTGACCGGCATCCTCCCGTTCGCCGCACCCGCCGTCGACGTCGTGCTGGCCGGGGTGACGGTGCCCTGGTTCGTGCCGCTCTTCTGGGTCGCCGCAGTCGGGACGACGGTGGGCTACGCGCTCGGCGTGATGGCCGTGCCGCGCGTGGGCGCGCGTGTCGCGTCGTTCGTCGGACTGTCGGAGGTGCTCTTCGCGCTCGGATTCGCGTGGCTCTTCCTCGGCCGAGGTGCCGGCTCCCGTGCAGTTCGTCGGCGGAGCGCTGATCCTCCTGGGCGTGATCCTGGTGCGGATGGATGCCGATCGGACCGCGGATGCGCGTCACGCCTCCTGCTGTGCCAGCTCCATGAGGGGTGCCACGCGGTAGCCGATGACCTCGCCCATCACGAGCGAGGTCTCGGTCCGCTCGATGCCCTCGATGGCGAGGATGCGGGCATCCGTCTCGAAGAGGTGCTGCGTGTCGCGGCAGGCGACTCTGACGAGCAGGTCCACCTGGCCGCTGAGCCCGTGCACCTGGATGATCTCGGGGATGTGCGTGAGCTCCTGGCCGATGCGCGGAAGGTCCGCCTGGCGCACGATGACGTTGACGAAAGCCTCGATCGGGAAGCCGAGGGCGGCCGAGGAGATGGCCCGCTCGTACGAGAGGAAGACCCCTGCGCGCTCGAGTCGGGCCATGCGTGCCTGCACGGTGTTGCGCGACATCCCGAGCCGGTCGGAGAGCGCGACGACGGTGGCGCGCGGGATCTGCGGACAGGGCGGCGAGGAGCTCGAGGTCGACTCGATCGAGGGTGCTCATAGTGCGAAAGATTAGCACCCCAAACGTGGCCTTGTCAGTGCAACATGCTCAACTCAAGTGCTGATGCTTGAGCGAGGTGCAAGATCGACGTAATCTGGCAGTGCCGGCGACGATGCCGGCGCTCGGAAGACGATCACCTCACGAGGGCTGATCGACTCACGAAGGGATGACGACGATGCACACCCTCACACCGCAGACAGACCTCGCGACCGACGTCGACGATGTCGCGCGTCTGGTGAATGAAGACGGCGAACGCGTCGCCGATCCGGAGCTCGACCGCTGGGTGACCGATGTCGATGCCGCCGCTCTCCGCGAGCTCTATCGCGACATGGTGCTCGTGCGACGGATCGACACCGAAGGCGTCGCCCTCCAGCGTCAGGGGCAGCTCGGACTGTGGGCGCCGTGCCAGGGGCAGGAGGGCGTGCAGGTCGGAACGGCCCGCGCGCTCCGCCACGACGACTTCGCCTTCCCGAGCTACCGCGAGATCGGCGTCCAGCATGTGCGCGGCGCCAAGCCCGCCGACTTCGTCATCGCATGGCGGGGCGAGGAGCACTCGACCTACAACCCGTACGACATCAACACCGCGACGCCTCAGATCATCATCGGCGCGCAGACCCTGCACGCCGTCGGCTATGCGATGGGCGTTCAGCGCGACGGCACCGACCAGGTCGCCGCCGCCTACTTCGGCGACGGCGCCTCGAGCCAGGGCGATGTGAACGAGGCGCTCGTGTTCGCGTCGTCCTTCCGCGCTCCCGTCGTCTTCGTGTGCACCAACAACCAGTGGGCGATCTCCGAGCCCGTCACGGTCCAGGCGAAGTTCCCGATCGCGGGGCGCGCGCCGGGATTCGGCATCCCGAGCATGCGCATCGACGGCAACGACGTCCTGGCGAGCCTCGCGGCCATGCGCTGGGCGCGTCGACCACGCGCGCAGCGGAAAGGGCCCCGCGTTCATCGAGGCGGTGACCTACCGGATGGGTCCGCACACGACCTCGGACGACCCCACGCGCTACCGGCACAAGGAAGAGGTCGAGCGCTGGCGCCGCCGCGACCCGATCGCGCGCGTCGAGGCGCTGCTGCGCTCGCAGAACCAGTTCGGCGACGACTTCCAGGCCGAGGTCGCCGCGGATGCCGACCGCCTCGGCGCCGCGGTCCGCGCGGCCGCGCTCGGTGCCGTCTCGCGCGAGCCCATCGGCGTCTTCGACCACGTGTACGAGGAGCCGCACACGGGACTCGCGGAGCAGCGCGACCACTTCGCCCGCTACCTCGACGGGTTCGCGCCGGCGGAAGCGGAGGCGGGGCGATGACGCAGCTCACGATGGCGAAGGCCGTCAACGAGGGGCTCCGCCGCGCCATGGCCGATGACCCGAAGGTCCTCGTGATGGGGGAGGACATCGGCAAGCTGGGCGGAGTCTTCCGTGTCACCGACGGGCTGCTCGACGAGTTCGGCGCGCAGCGGGTCGTCGACACCCCGCTGGCCGAGTCCGGGATCATGGGCACCGCCGTCGGCCTGGCGTTCCGCGGCTACCGGCCCGTCGTCGAGATCCAGTTCGACGGCTTCGTGTATCCGGCGTTCGACCAGATCGTCTGCCAGGTCGCGAAGCTCCACTACCGCACGCGCGGCAACGTCAAGATGCCCCTGACGATCCGCATCCCGTGGGCCGGCGGCGTGGGCGCGGCCGAGCACCACTCCGAGTCGCCCGAGGCGTACTTCGTCCACACGTCGGGTCTGCGGGTCGTCGCGGTGTCGAACCCGCAGGACGCCTACGTCATGCTGCGACAGGCCATCGCGAGCGATGACCCCGTCGTCTACTTCGAGCCGAAGCGGCTGTACCACACGAAGGGCGAGGTCGACCTGGGCGCCGATCTCGCCGACCAGCCGCCGATGGGCCTCGCTCGCATCGCGCGCGAGGGCACGGACGTCACCCTCCTCACCTACGGCGCGCAGGTGGCGACCGCGATGGATGCCGCGACCGCCGCCGAGGACGACGGCATCTCGATCGAGGTCATCGACCTGCGCTCCATCTCGCCGGTGGACTACCGCACCGTGACCGCTTCGGTCCGCAAGACCGGACGCGTCGTCGTGACGCACGAGGCGGCGCGCGAGGCGGGCGTCGGAGCCGAGCTCATCGCGAGCATCACCGAGAAGTGCTTCAACTACCTCGAGGCGGCGCCCGTGCGCGTCACCGGACACGACATCCCCTATCCGCCCGCCAAGCTCGAGAAGCACCACCTGCCCGACCTCGACCGGATCCTGGACGGCGTCGACCGAGTGCTCGACCGCCCCAACAGCCTGAGCGGGGTGATCGAGTGATCACCGAGTTCCGCCTTCCCGACCTGGGTGAAGGGCTGCCCGAGGCGGAGCTCGTCCAGTGGCTCGTCGCCGAGGGCGACACCGTCGCGCTCAACCAGACGATCGCCGAGGTCGAGACGGCCAAGGCCGTCGTCGAGCTGCCGTCGCCGTACGCCGGCGTGATCTCCAAGCTGCACGCCGAGCCCGGCGACGTCGTGACGGTGGGCTCCGTGCTCATCGCGTTCGACGTGGCGGGGACGGATGCCGCGCCCGAGGCCGCGCCTCGGGCAGCGCCGCAGCCGCGGACGGCGGCTCCCGCGTCCCGCGCGCGATCGCCGAGGCGGCACGCCTCGCCGCCGGCGCCGCGCCGACGAGGCCGCCCCGCCGAACCTCGTCGGCTACGGCGCCGCACCCCGTGCCGGAGGACGGCCTCAGCGCCGCGCGCGCATCGCCGCGGCATCCGTCTCCAGTCGCGTCCGACACGGCCGTCCTCGAGGCCGCGCCGCACGACGTGCTGCACGCGCCCGACACGATGGAGGCAGCCGATCGAGCGCCCGAGGTCGACACCGCCGGTCCGCAAGCTCGCGAAGGATCTGGGACTGGACCTCGCCCTGGTCGAGCCGACCGGCGAGGCGGGACTGATCACGCGGGCGGATGTCGAGGCCTATGCCGAGCGCGTCGGCAAGGGGGGCCAGGCCCAGGTCGCAGCCGGCCGCGGATCTCGCCGCAGAGGCCGCGCCGGCGTCGCCCGCGTCGCTCGCCGGCGGGGACCTGCGCCAGCGCGAGCGCCGCATCCCGATCAGGGGAGTGCGCAAGCACACCGCCGAGGCGATGGTGCGCAGCGCCTTCACCGCGCCGCACGTCACGACCTTCCTCACCGTCGATGTGACGGCCACCACCGAGCTCATCGCGTCGCTCAAGGCGGACCGTTCGCTCGAAGGACATCGCATCGGCATCCTCGCGGTCGCCGCGAAGGCCGTCTGCCTCGCGCTCTCGCGGACGCCCGAGCTCAACTCGCGCTGGGACGACGAACACGGCGAGATCGTCGAATTCGGCTACGTGAACCTCGGGATCGCGGCCGCGACGCAGCGCGGACTCATCGTGCCGAACATCCGGGATGCCGATGCGATGACGCTCGTGGAGCTCGCCGATGCGATCGGCGCGCTCGCCGAGACGGCTCGCTCGGGCAAGACTCCTCCGTCCGACATGATGGGCGGCACGTTCTCGATCACGAACGTCGGCGTCTTCGGCGTCGACGCCGGCACTCCGATCCTGAACCCCGGCGAAGCAGGCATCCTCGCGCTCGGCGCCGTGCGGCGCCAGCCCTGGGAGCACCGCGGCGAGATCGCCCTCCGCGACGTCATGACGCTCGCGCTCTCGTTCGACCACCGACTCGTCGACGGCCAGCAGGGATCCCGGTTCCTCGCGGACGTCGGCGCGCTCCTGCGCGAGCCGGGTCGCGCGATGCTTCTGCGCTGAGGGGGAGGACGGATGCCGCCGCGGCGGACGCGCGGCATCCGTCGCCCTTCCGCGGAGCGCGCTCAGCTGGTGAGATGCTCAGCCTGACGGCGCTCAGCTGGTGAGCGCCGCGAGCGCCATCGACTCGAGCACCGGGCGCGCCGCACGGTCGGACGGCGACAGCCGGGCCGCCGCGCAGGCTGTGCGGCGTCGAGTTCATCAGGCCGAAGCACGCGTGGGCGCGGATGCGGAGGTCGGACTCCGTCCGCGTCGGGGTGCAGCTGAGCGAGGACCTGGATCCACAGCTCGACGTACTCGCGCTGGAGGCGCCGCACGCGGTTGCGATCCTCGTCGCGGAGGCTCGCGAGATCGCGATCCTGCACGCGGATGACGTCGGCATCGTGGAGCGCGAAGTCGACGTGGAAGGCGACGAGGGCGGCGAGCCGGACGCCCGGGTCCTCCTCGCGCGCCAGCACGTCGCGGCCGCCGCTGAGGAGCTTCTCGCTCACCTGCAGGAGGATCGCGCCGAGCAGGGCCTGCTTGTTGGCGAAGTGCCGGTACACGGCCGGACCGCTGACGCCGACCGCTCCGCCGAGGTCTTCGAGGCTGACGCCGCTGAAGCCTCGCTCGGCGAAGAGCCTCGCCGCCTCGCGCAGGATGGCGGCCTGCCGGTCGGCTTTCGCGCGGTCGCGCTCGGTGAGACCGCTTGTCATTTCAGTTAATCCTCGCTAACCTAATGATCGGGTTAGTGAACACTAACCAGTACGCCCGCGTCGCGACAACGTCTGTGATGCGATCGTGACGTCGACGAGGATGACACGGAGCCCGATGGACCAGCACGACCTGACCGACGAAGAGAACGAGCTCGCCGGGCTCGTGCGGGAGTTCGCCGACGAGGTGGTCGCACCTCGTTCGTACGAGGCGGACCGCACCAAGACGCTGCCGCTCGACGTCGTCGCGCAGATGGGGGAGCTCGGGCTGTTCGGCCTGCCGTTCCCCGAGGAGTTCGGCGGCCAGGGCGGCGACTATTTCGCGCTGTGCCTCGCGATCGAAGGGCTCGGCCGCGTGGACCAGTCGATCGCGATCACGCTCGAGGCGGGAGTCAGCCTCGGCGCGATGCCCGTCTATCGCTTCGGCACCGACGCGCAGAAGCAGGAGCTCCTGCCGGACCTGCTGGCCGGACGCGCGCTCGCCGGCTTCGGCCTGACAGAGCCCGAGGCCGGGTCGGACGCGGGCGCGACGCGCACGACCGCGCGCCTCGACGCCGGCGAATGGGTCGTGAACGGTTCGAAGCAGTTCATCACCAACTCCGGCACCGACATCACGCGGTTCGTCACGGTCACGGCGGTGACGGGCGAGCGCGACGGGCGCAAGGAGATCTCGACCATCATCGTGCCGAACGGCACGCCCGGGCTTCACGGTCGAAGCGCCCTACGACAAGGTCGGCTGGCACGCATCCGACACGCATCCGCTCACCTTCGTCGACGCGCGGGTGCCCGAGGAGAACCTCCTCGGCGAGCGCGGCCGCGGGTTCGCGAACTTCCTGCACATCCTCGACGAGGGCCGGATCGCCATCGCCGCGCTCTCGACGGGCGCCGCGGAGGGATGCCTCGAAGCGGCCGTCGACTACGCCAAGAAGCGCACCGTGTTCGGTGAGCCGCTCTCGACCCGCCAGAGCATCCAGTTCACGATCGCCCGCATGCAGGCGCGCGTCCACACCGCGCGTCTCGCGTGGCGCCACGCCGCACGCCTGCGCGATGCGGGGAAGCCCTTCAAGACCGAGGCGGCGATCGCGAAGCTGACGGCGAGCGACGCCGCGATGGACAATGCGCGCGACGCGACGCAGGTGTTCGGCGGCAACGGCTTCATGAACGAGTACGCGGTCGCCCGCCACTACCGCGACTCGAAGATCCTCGAGATCGGCGAGGGGACGAGCGAAGTGCAGCTGCTCGTCATCTCGCGCGCGCTCGGCCTCCACGGGTAGCGTGGCGATCGTGGGCGACGGCACCGGCTGGGACGAGAGCGCCGCGCGGCAGCCACCCGAGGTGGTGCAGCGCGGTCTCTACTACGAAGAGCTCGAGGTCGGAGTCCGCTACGCGCACCGGCCCGGGCCGGACAGCCACCGAGGCCGACAACGTCCTCTTCTCGTCGCTCACGATGAACGCGCAGGCGCTGCATCTGGATGCCGCATTCTCGGCGACCCAGCCGTTCGGGCAGCGGCTGATGAACTCGATGTGGACGCTCGCGACGATGGTCGGAGCCTCCGTCTCGCAGATCACCCAGGGGACGCTCGTCGCGCAGCTCGGCCTCACCGATGTCGTCGTTCCCGGCGCCGCTCTTCCACGGCGACACGCTCTACACCGAGACCGAGGTCGTCGAGAAGCGGCGGTCGGCCTCGCGCCCCGGGCAGGGGATCGTGACCCTCCGTCACACCGGCCGCAACCAGGACGGCGTCGTCGTCGCCGTCGCCACCCGCGTCGCTCTCATGTGGTGCCGGGACGCCGATCACGATGCTCCGGAAGGACCGGCATGACCTTCGACCTCGGACCCGCGATCCTCTTCTGCCCCGCCGACCGCCCCGAGCGGTTCGGCAAGGCGCTCGATCGCGCGGATGCCGTCATCCTCGACCTCGAAGACGCGGTCGCTCCGGCCGACAAGAGGGCCGCTCGCGGCGCGCTCATCGAATCGGATCTCGACCCCGCGCGGATCATCGTGCGGGTGAATCCCGTCGGCACGGGAGAGTTCGATGCCGACATCCGGACCCTCTCGCAGACCGACTATCGCACCGTGATGATCGCCAAGGCCGAGTCGCCCAAGCGGATCGCGAAGATCGATCGCCGCTTCCGTCTGATCGCGCTGCTCGAGACCGCGAAGGGCGTCACGCACGCCGATCGCGATCGCCGCGTGCGACAACGTCGTCGCCCTCATGTGGGGCGCCGAGGACCTCGTCGCCAGCCTCGGCGGCACGTCGAGCCGCAAGCCGAACGGCCGCTACCGCGACGTCGCCCGCTACGCCCGGTCGCGGACCCTCCTCGCTGCCGGCGCGCACGGCAAGGCCGCGATCGATGCGGTGCAGCTCGACATCTCCGACGTGAAGCGGCTCCGGATCGAGGCGACGGATGCCGCCGCCACCGGCTTCTCGGCGACCGCGTGCATCCATCCGAGCCAGGTCGAGGTCATCCGCGCCGCGTATCGCCCGGATGCCGCGAGCCTCGCCTGGGCGCGCGGCGTGCTCGCCGCCGCGAAGAGCGAGCGCGGAGTGTTCTCGTACGAGGGACGCATGGTCGACGAACCGGTGCTGCGTCACGCGCGCTCGTGCTGCAGCGCGCGGGGTCCTGACCGCCGCCTCACCCGACCGGGCGGCTCAGCCCGCGCGCTGCGCGACGATCTCGGCGGCGACGCGTGCGATGAGCGCGTCCGGCAGCGGCTTCGAGTGGGGGAAGACGACGGAGTCCTTCTCGGCGCGATAGGGCGCGATCTCCGACTCGAGCGTCGTCGGACAGCGCAGGCACCGGGTACAGCCCGATGTGCTTCTTCCAGCCGGCGTAGTGCAGCGCGTAGCGACCGCCGAGCATGACCGCGGCGATGCCGTAGCGGATCTTCTCCTCGGGCTCCGGCGCCGGTCGCGTCGCGCACGGCTGCCACGATGATCGTGCGGATTCGGATGAGTCGGTCGGCGACCTCGGGCGGGAACCCCGCGATGTACTCGTCGACAGTGAGGGGCGCGGCCATGCCGCCGAGGTTACGCGGCGATGGGGGAGTACGACAGCAGTCGCAGCCGCTCGCGCTCGAACAGCACGGTGTGCGCCGACGCGTTGGGCAGGCGCTCGCCGTCGAGCGGCAGGGTTCCGCCGCTCGCGTGCCGGATGACCTCGCGGATCAGCGCCCCGTGCGTGACGACGATGACGGATGCCGCAGCCGGCGCCGTCGTGCGGCGGACGTCGTTCACGACCTCGGTGAGGCCCGCGACGGCCCGCTCGCGCAGCTCTTCGGGCGACTCCGCCTCGGGGACGTCCGCACCCTGCCAGTCGCCCCACCGCTCGAAGTACTCCTCGATCCGCATGCCCTCGGCGATGCCGTAGCTGCGCTCTCGCAGCTGCGGGTACTGGCGGGGCGTCGGGAGGTCCAGTTCGCCCGCGATGATCTCGGCCGTCTCCCGCGCGCGCGACAGATCGCTCGACGACGACGAAGGTCGGCAGGTCGAGCGTGTCGCGGAGCGCCGCCGCGGCATCCCGTGCCTGCGCGCGACCCGTGTCGTTCAGCGGGATGTCGGTCGACCCCTGAATGCGTCGATCGCGGTTCCAGTCGGTCTCGCCATGGCGCACAAGGATGAGGGTCGTCACCCTTCGAGCCTAACGGCGCGGGCCTGTGAGGCTCCCGCGCCGGTCATGGACGACGGCTCGGGAGCAGATCGGCGAGCGCCTGGAGCACGTCGCTCGTGCCCGCCTCGACCTTGACGGTCGCGCGGGCGTCCGCACGCGTCTCGCCGCGGTTGACGATGACCACGGGCAGCCGCCGGCGACGCGCGCGCTCCACGAGCCGGATGCCGGAGTTGACCACGAGCGAGGATCCCGCCACGACGAGCGCGTCGCTCGTGCGGACGAGCTGCTCCGCCTCGCGGAACTTCTCGGCGGGGATGAACTCGCCGAAGAACACCACGTCGGGCTTCAGCATCCCGCCGCACACGCTGCATTCCGGCACGACGAAGCCGTCCGAGCTCTCGGGCAGCACATCGCCGTCGGGTCCGAGCGCCACGTTCTCGGGAATCGCGATCCACGGGTTGTCGCGCTCGACGCGCGCGGCCAGATCGCGGCGGTCGAAGACCTGCCCGCAGTGCGTGCAGAACACCCGGCGCATCGTGCCGTGCAGCTCGACGACGCGGTGGCTTCCGGCCCGCAGGTGCAGCCCGTCGACGTTCTGAGTGACGACGCCCGTCGCGATGCCGTCGCGCTCGAGCCGCGAGAGCGCGCGGTGACCGGCGTTCGGCTCGGCCGCGGCGAATGCCTTCCAGCCGAGGTGGCTGCCCACCCAGTAGCGGCGGCGCGCGGCGTCGCTCGTGAGGAAGTTCTCGGCGGTCATGGGCGTCCGAACGGGCGCGCCCTTTCCGCGATAGTCCGGGATGCCCGAATCGGTCGAGACGCCGGCGCCGGTCAGCACCGCGATGCGCCGGCCCGCGAGGGCATCGACCGCTCGCGAGATCGCATCGGTCGTCTGCACGTCGAACTCTGTCACGATCGCCACGGCACCCCCTCGGGTCCGAGCGTACGCCCGCCGCTTTTCGGGCGTGTTACGGGATGCCCGTGGGAAGGTGGACGGATGCGTGCCATCCAGATCGAGTCGGCCGACGACGAGCGGCTCGCCGATTACCGGGATCTGACGGATGTCGCACTCCGGCGCGTGCTCGAGCCCGAAGGCGGGCTGTACATCGCCGAGTCCGCGAAGGTGATCGCACGGGCGGTCGCCGCGGGGCATCGGCCGCGCTCCGTGCTCGTCCAGGAGAAGTGGCTCGCGGATCTCGACGACGATCCTCGTCGGACGGCGACGACGTGCCGGTGTACGTCGTGACGCCCGAGGTCGTCGGAGGGCATCACGGGGTACGCCGTGCACCGGGGCGCGCTCGCGGCGATGCACCGGCCGGCACCTCCGAGCGTCGAGGAGGTGATCGCGGATGCCCGCCGCGTCGTCGTGCTCGAGGACATCGTCGACCACACCAACGTCGGGGCGATCTTCCGCAGCTGCGCCGCGCTCGGAGCGGACGCGGTGCTGGTGAGCCCGCGCTGCGCCGATCCGCTGTACCGGCGCAGCGTGCGGGTGAGCATGGGGACGGTCTTCCAGGTTCCGTGGACGCGGCTGCCCGAGTGGAGCGAGGCGCGCGGCATCCTGCACGATCGGGGGTTCCATCTCGCGGCGTTCGCCCTCGCCGACGGCGCCGTCTCGCTCGACGACTTCGCGACGGCCGCGCCGGAGCGGGTCGCGCTGCTCTTCGGCGCCGAGGGCGACGGGCTCAGCCGCCGGGCGATCGAGGCGGCGGATTCGGTCGTGACCATCCCGATGGCCGGCGGCGTGGACTCGCTGAACGTCGCCGCGGCCTCGGCGGTCGCCGTCTGGGAGCTGCGCGTCCGCTAGCCCTGTTCGCCGGGTGCCGTCGGCTCCGGCTCGTCGCGCTCGCCGGGTTCGGCCCGTTCCACAGCCGCATCCTGCGGCTGCGCGAGGCGCCTGATCGGCAGCGGGTCGGGGCGCTTCGCGGTGATGGTGTCGCCGGACGACTGCTGGCGCACCCGTCGCAGCACCCACGGCACGAGGTATTCGCGCGCCCACACGAGGTCGTGCGCCCGCGCTTCGCGCCAGGTGCGGTTGGGCAGCGGGTCGGGCTGCATCGGCTGGAGGTCGTTGGGCACGTTGAGCGCGCGCAGCACCATGCGGGCGACCTCGTGGTGGCCGAGCCGGTTGTAGTGCAGGCGGTCGTCGTCGAAGAAGCGCATGTCCTGCACTTCGCGCAGCCCCCATTGATCGGCCACGATGCAGTCGTACCGGTCGGCGATCGCTCGGATGTTCTCGTTGTAGATCGCGACGCGCCCGCGGATGCCGCGGAACACCGGCGTGAAGTTCGTGTCGATCGCGGTGAAGACGACGATGGTGGCGTTCGACTCGCTCAGTCGCACGACGGCGTCTTCGAACTGCTGGGCGACGGCATCGGGATCGGCGCCCGGCCGGATGACGTCGTTGCCGCCCGCCGAGAAGGTGATGAGGTCGGGGCTCAGCGCGAGGGCCGGATCGATCTGGTCGGCGGCGATCTGGGCGATGAGCTTGCCGCGGACCGCGAGATTGCCGTAGGCGAAGTCGTCGACCGACTGCGACAGCACCTCGGCCACGCGGTCCGCCCAGCCGCGCAGGCCGTTGGGGGAGTCCGGCTCGGGATCGCCGACGCCCTCGGTGAACGAATCGCCGATCGCGACGTAGCGCCGCCACGGATGCGTGTGGGGCTCGGGGATGGGGGCTGCGGCGTCGTCTGTCTGCATGCATCTTCCTGGTTCTGACAGTTGACCAGGCTATCGTCTGCCCGGCCGCCGACGGCCCGTGCGCGGGTGTCGGCGGGCTCGTCTATCGTGGTCACTTCGTGCTTTCGGGTGCACACGGAGGGGGGCCGATGGACGACGACATGTCGCTCGCCGCCCCGCCGGACTCGGCGCACGAGCTCGACGGCGCCTCCGGCACGGACGACCACGGCAGCCCGCACATCGGGAGCTTCGCCGCCGAGCATCTTGTCGCCGTCCTACCCCCAGCGCGCGCCGTGGGGCACCGCGCAGCGCCTGCGAGCGTGGCAGGCCGAGGCGCTCGACCTGTACTTCGGCCTCGACGGGCCGGACGGTCCGGGCGGCGGCCCGCGCGACTTCCTCGCCGCGGCGACCCCGGGCGCCGGCAAGACGACCTTCGCCCTGAGGCTCGCCAGTGAGCTCCTGCGCCGAGGGATCGTCGACCGGCTGGTCGTGGTCGCGCCGACCGAGCACCTCAAGACGCAGTGGGCGGATGCCGCCTCCCGCGTCGGCATCCGGCTCGACCCCGCGTTCAGCAACAGGCACTACGCGCCCGCCCGGCATTATCACGGGGTCGCGGTGACCTACGCGCAGGTCGCGGTGAAGGCATCCGTCCACCAGCGCCTGACGATCGACAAGCGCACCCTCGTCATCCTCGACGAGGTGCACCATGGCGGTGACGCCCTCAGCTGGGGCGACGCGCTGCGCGAGGCGTACCAGCGTGCGACGCGCCGGCTGCTCCTGTCGGGCACGCCCTTCCGCAGCGACACCGCCCCCATCCCGTTCGTCGAGTACCACCCCGACGACAAGGGCATCCGGGTCTCGCGGACGGACTACTCCTACGGCTACGGCCGCGCTCTCCAGGACGGCGTCGTCCGCCCCGTCATCTTCCTCGTCTACGCCGGTCAGATGCGCTGGCGCACCAAGACCGGCGAAGAGATGGAGGCGCACCTCGGGCAGGACAACACGAAGGACATCACCTCGCAGGCCTGGCGGACGGCGCTCGATCCCGAGGGGGAGTGGATCCCGGCCGTGCTGCGATCCGCCGACCGCCGGCTCAGCGAGGTGCGCGCGCAGGTGCCCGACGCGGGCGGCCTCGTGATCGCGACCGATCAGACCGCCGCGCGCGCCTACGCGGCGATCCTCCGCGAGATCTCGGGCGAGGCTCCGACGATCGTGCTGTCGGACGAGGCCGAGGCATCGGCTCGGATCGAGCAGTTCTCGCAGAGCACGAGCCGGTGGATGGTGGCCGTCCGGATGGTGTCCGAGGGGGTCGACGTGCCCGCGCCTCGCGGTGGGCGTCTACGCCACGAGCGCCTCGACGCCGCTGTTCTTCGCCCAGGCGATCGGCCGCTTCGTGCGAGCGCGCCGCCGCGGCGAGACGGCCAGCGTCTTCCTCCCCAACGTCCCCCAGCTGCTGGCGCTCGCGGGCGAGATGGAGCGGCAGCGCGACCACGCCCTCGACCGCGACAGCGACGGCGACGACGACCTGCTCGACGACGACCTCATGGAGGCCGCCGAGCGGGAGGACAAGGCATCCGACGCCCTCACCGAGGAGTTCACCTATCAGGCACTCGGCTCGCAGGCGCACTTCGATCGCGTCCTCTACGACGGGCGCGAGTTCGGGCAGCTCGCCGATCCCCGGGACGCCCGAGGAAGAGGAGTTCCTCGGGCTCCCGGGTCTGCTCGAGCCCGAGCACGTCCACGACCTGCTCATGCAGCGCCAGGCGCGTCAGACCCGTCATCGCAAGGCGAGGGAGGCGACGGATGCCGCTCCCGGCGCCGCGCGTCCGTGCACACGCCGCCGCAGGCACTGCACCGCACGCTCGGCGAGCAGCGCCAGCTGCTGAACAGCCTCGTCGGACTCTACGCGCGGCAGTCGGGCGAGCCGCACGGGTCGGTCCACGCCGAGCTGCGGCGCATCTGCGGCGGCCCCGCCGTGTCGCAGGCGACCGTGGCGCAGCTGCAGGCTCGTATCGATGTGCTTCGCGCGAGGGTGCGGTCCTGAGGCTCGTTCGGGGCGCCGAAATGCTGTCAATCACGGCGTTCGGCAGGCTCGGCATCCGTCACCTGATTACCGTGGACTGATCCCCACCCGCACCGCAGCCTTCGGAGGCTTCTTTGAGCGCGCCCGCCGCACCCACCGCCCGCGACCGACGTCGCTGGGCCAGATACCTGGTCGAGCGAGCGCGCCGAGGCGCGCGTCTACCGCGAGCTGGCTGCCCGGCGCTCCGGTGAGGAGCGCGAGATCCTGCTGGCGCTGGCGGATGCCGAGGGCAGGCATGAGGCCCATTGGCTCGACCTTCTCGGCGGCGAGCCGGCGTCGGCTGCCGCGACCCGGAATCGGAACCCGCGTCCTCGCGCGTGATGGCACGCCGATTCGGCTCGATCTTCGTCCTCGCGCTCGCTCAGAACGCCGAGGGACGCTCGCCGTACGACGACGAGCCGTTCGCGACGCCCGCGATGGCGGCCGACGAGAAGATCCACCACGAGGTCGTCCGCGGTCTCGCCGCCCGCGGCCGCCGCAGGCTGTCGGGCACCTTCCGCGCCGCCGTGTTCGGCGCCAACGACGGCCTCGTCTCCAACCTCGCACTCGTCATGGGCATCGGCGCGACGGGTGTCTCGTCGCAGTTCGTGCTCTTCAGCGGCGTCGCGGGGCTCCTCGCGGGGGCGCTCTCGATGGGCGCGGGGGAGTTCGTCTCGGTGCGCTCGCAGCGGGAGCTGCTCGAGGCGACGCAGCCCAACAACTACGCCGATGCGGCGCTGCCCGATCTGGATCTCGACGCCAATGAGCTGGCTCTCGTCTATCGCACGCGCGGGATGACCGCCGACGAGGCGCTCGACCGCGCGCGTCGCGTGGTCGCCACGGCGCACGCCGCCGGATCGCTCGGTGCCCTACCGGCTGCCCGTCGAGGCGGCCGATGACCACGAGGTCGTCGGCGCCGCGTGGGGCGCCGCGCTCTCGAGCTTCCTGTTCTTCGCCTCGGGGGCGATCATCCCCGTCCTGCCGTGGATCTTCGGCCTCACGGGGCTCGCCGCGATCGTCTGGGCGCTCGTGCTCGTCGGGATCGCCCTCCTCGCGACCGGGGCGACAGTCGGGTCTGCTCTCGGGCGCGTCGCCGGTCGCCCGTGCCGTTCGCCAGCTCGCCATCGGCTTCGGCGCAGCGGCCATCACGTACCTTCTGGGCCTCGCCTTCGGGGTCACGATGGGGTGACCGCGGTTCTTCGGCTGCGCGCAGAACGTGATAATGTCGTTCCTCGGTTGCGAAACCGAAAACAACTGAATGCGCGGGTGGCGGAATAGGTAGACGCGCTAGCTTGAGGTGCTAGTGCCCGCATAGGGCGTGGGGGTTCAAGTCCCCCCTCGCGCACAGAAATGAAGAAGGCTCCCGAAAGGGGGCCTTCTTCATTTCTCCCGCCTTCTCACCCCGCCGGTGTCGAGTCCTCCACCGGCTCGGACGGCTCTGCCGGGCGCGGCGCCGGGCGAGCGCGACGACGCTTCACCAGCCGGACGATGCCCCAGACGATCAGTGCGATGACCGCCGCGACGGCGATCCACGGGATGAGGAATCCCAGCGCGATCACGATGCCGTTGAGCGTGGCGACCAGGCCGTTCCAGCCTGCCGCGAGGCCGTCGCGTGAACCCCGCGGGGTCGGCCTCCACCGCCTCCGACTTCGGCACGAGCGTCACCGAGAGCGTCGACATCTGGATCTGGCTCTCGAGCGACTCGAGCTGCTGCTGGTAGGACTCCAGCGTCGCCTGCCGCTCCGAGAGCGCGGCCTCGGCGGCGATGAGGTCGGAGAGGCTGCCCGCCTGCGTCATGAGCTCGCATGAGCCGGTCGACGGACGTCTGAGCGGCGTCGATCCGCGCCTGCAGGTCGATCGTCTGCTCGGTGACGTCCTGACGGTTGACGGTCGAGGCGGTCACCTCGCCCATGCCTGCGAGCTCATCCACCATCGTGCTCAGCTCGTCGGCCGGCACCCGCACCGTGATCCATGCGCCGTCGGGTGACGGATAGGGATTCGGGTAGGTGCTGTCGTAGGTCACGCCATTCGGATCCACCGGGTAGACCACGCCGGTCTGGCCGATGCTCATCGACTCGACGTAGCCGCCGTGCGCCTGCGCCGAAGCGGCGATGTCGCTCGCAGCCTGCGTCACGTCGTCGACGACGACGGTCGCCGATGCCGTCGTGATGATGTCGCGGCCCGCCGCCGAGTCGGCGAGGGGGACGGATGCCGCATCCAGCTGCGCCATGTCGCGCGCGCCGTCCGCGAGCACCGCCGGAATCGCCGGTCGCAGATTCGGGCGCCACCGCCGGAGCGGAGGCCGCCTCGTCGACGGTGGAGCCCGAGCTTCCCGAGACGAGGGGGACCACCATGGGCGCGATCGCGACCGCGACGACCACGACGGCCGCGGCGGCGGCGCCGCCGATCCACCAGCGCCCGCGGCGGGCGCGTGCGTGCGCTGGTCGGCGCGGTCGTGGGCGATCCCCGCGAACACCCGCGACTCGATCCTCTCGATCGGTGTCATCGTCGATCGCGGGCAGGCCGGCGGGCCTGTCCGGGGGCTCGGCGGCGCTCGGTGTGTCGCCCGGTGTGGTGTTCATGTGCTCTCCTTGACAGTCGTCCGCAGACGCGTGCGGATCCGGGAGAGACGATTGCGGACGACGCCGTGCGCGACGCCGAGCTGGTCGGCGGCCGCCTGGTAGGCGTAGCCCTCGGCGGCGCAGAGCCGGAAGATCTCGCGGTCGAGCTCGCTCAGCCCCGACACCTCGCGCAGGATGCGCTCGGCCAGATCGCCGTCGATCACCTGCTGCTCGACGTCGACCGTCGCCGGCAGGCTCTCATCGGCCGCGCCGGCCGCGTGATCACGGTCCCTGTCGCTGCCGGCGGATGCGGTTCGCCGCCTGGAACCGGCAGATCGTCGCGAGCCAGGGGAGGAGCGAGTCTCCCGCGAGCTCGAAGCCGTGCAGCTTCCGCCACGCGGCCAGGAACGTCTCCTGCGTCACGTCCTCGGCGTCGGCCGCATTGCCCACGAGTCCGTGCGCGATCCAGTACACGGGTCGCACGTACGCGCGGTACAGCGCACGGAAGGCCATCTCGCTGCCATCCGAGGCTGCGCGCACCAGTGCGGCATCCGTCGCTTCGATCTCGGTCATCCATCGTCCGTCCGGCGAGGCCAGCGCCTCATTGTCTCTCACCTGTCATGTGTCGAGCCGGAGGCGCACCGTCTCAGATGGCGGCACCGGCATCCGCATCTGTCATCCCGGTGCGAAACCCATGCGCGGCGCCCCTGCCGGTATCGTGTTCCGAACGAGAGGGAGTATCCCGTCTCGCGCGTCCGTCATCACGGGGTCCGCCGTCGGCCCCCGGGCGCGCGCCGCTTCGGCGGGGGAGAGACTTTCGGCCCTGGCGACCACCCTCCGAAAGGCTTCCATGACGTACGAGATCCCCGTCTGGTTCCAGATCGGCGCGCTTGTCGTGCTGACTCTGATCCTCATCGCCGATCTTCTGATCATCCTCAAGCGGCCGCACATCCCCTCGATGAAGGAAGCGACCCTGTGGGTCGTCTTCTACGTGACGCTCGCCCTCGTCTTCGCGTTCGTGCTCTACCGCGTGACCGACAGTCCCCAGGCGATGGGGGAGTTCCTCGCCGGCTGGCTGACCGAGTACAGCCTCTCGATCGACAACCTCTTCGTCTTCGTGCTGATCATGGCGCAGTTCGCCGTTCCGCGGCGCTACCAGCAGGAAGTCCTGATGGTGGGCATCATCATCGCCCTCATCCTGCGGGCGATCTTCATCATGCTCGGCGCGGCTCTCATCGAGCAGTTCAGCTGGATCTTCTACATCTTCGGGCTCTTCCTCGTCTTCACCGCGTGGCGGCAGGCGTTCCCGAAGGCCCACGAGAACGACGCGCAGGCCGAGGCCGGCATCGTCCGCTTCACGCGCCGCTTCGTCGACATCAGCGAGGAGTACGACGGCGCGAAGCTGCGCACGGTCGTCGACGGCAAGAAGATCTGGACGCCGATGGTCCTCGTCTTCGTCGCGATCGGGTTCACCGACCTGATCTTCGCGATCGACTCGATCCCGGCGATCTTCGGCATCACCCAGAGCCCGTTCATCGTCTTCACGGCGAACCTGTTCGCGCTCATGGGTCTGCGGCAGCTGTACTTCCTCCTGGGCGGACTCCTCGATCGCCTCAAGTACCTGCACTACGGCATCGCGTTCATCCTCGGCTTCATCGGCGTGAAGCTCTTCTTCCACGCCCTGCACACGAACGAGCTGCCGTTCATCAACGGCGGCGAGCCGGTCCCGTGGGCACCCGAGATCTCGACCTTCACGTCGCTCGTCGTGATCATCCTCTCCATGGCGGTCGCCACGATCGCGAGCCTCGTCTCGTCCTCGCGCGAGAAGAAGGCGCTGACTCCGGATGCTGCGGCCGCCGCCGTCGCGGACGAGAAGGGCACGCCGCCCACCGTCGAGCAGCCGCAGACGGGCGACGACAACCGCTGACGGGCACCGAGCGATCCGCATCCGCACCCGGTGGTAGCCTGGGCGGGTGCGGATCGCTCGCCTTCTCCTTAGCGGCCGCGACGAGACCTCGTTCTGAGCCCGTCCTCGTCGCGGAGTCCTTTGCGGGCTTGATCCACCTCCCGAGGAGAACGACAGAGCAATGAGCACCCCCTTTTCCGATGCTGTTCCGCTGACCGCTGACGCGACATCCGGCATCCCGGACCGCCCCCGCACCCTCGCCGAGAAGGTCTGGGACGACCATCTGGTCGTCAAGGGCGAGAACGGCGAGCCGGACCTCATCTACATCGACCTGCACCTCGTGCACGAGGTCACGAGCCCGCAGGCCTTCGACGGACTGCGTGCCGAGGGCCGGCCCGTGCGGCGCCTCGATCTGACGATCGCGACCGAGGATCACAACACGCCGACGCTCGACATCGACAAGCCGATCGCCGATCTGACGAGCCGGACGCAGATCGAGACGCTGCGGCGCAACGCCGCCGAGTTCGGCGTGCGCCTGCACTCGCTCGGCGACAAGGAGCAGGGCATCGTCCACGTCGTCGGTCCGCAGCTCGGCCTCACCATGCCGGGGATCACGGTCGTCTGCGGCGACTCGCACACCTCGACCCACGGCGCGTTCGGCGCGATGGCGTTCGGCATCGGCACCAGCGAGGTCGAGCACGTCCTGGCGACGCAGACCCTGCCGCTGAAGCCCTTCCGGACGATGGCCATCACCGTCGAGGGCGACGCTGAAGCCCGGAGTCACGGCGAAGGACATCATCCTCGCGGTGATCGCGAAGATCGGCGCGAACGGCGGCCAGGGCTACGTCCTGGAGTTCCGCGGCTCCGCGATCCGCGCGCTCTCGATGGAGGGCCGCATGACGATCTGCAACATGTCGATCGAGGCGGGCGCCCGCGCCGGCATGGTCGCGCCCGACGAGACCACGTTCGCGTACCTGGAAGGGCCGCGACCACGCCCCCAAGGGTCAGGACTGGGAGGATGCCGTCGCCTACTGGCGGACGCTGCCCAGCGACGAGGGCGCCGTGTACGACGCCGAGGTCTTCCTCGACGCCGACGAGCTCGAGCCCTTCGTGACCTGGGGGACGAACCCCGGTCAGGGCGTCTCGCTGAGCGACGTCGTCCCGACGCCCGCGGCCTTCGCCGACCCGAACGAGCGCGCAGCCGCCGAGCGGGCGCTCGAGTACATGGACCTGCAGCCGGGGACGCGGCTCAAGGACGTCCCGGTGGATGCCGTCTTCATGGGCTCGTGCACCAACAGCCGGATCGAGGACCTGCGCGCGTTCGCATCGATCGTCCGCGGTCGCACGAAGGCGCCCGGAGTGCGCGTCATGGTGGTGCCCGGCTCTGCGCGGGTGCGCCTGGAGGCCGAGGCCGAGGGCCTCGACAAGGTGTTCCTCGACTTCGGCGCCGAGTGGCGCTTCGCCGGATGCTCGATGTGCCTGGGAATGAACCCCGACCAGCTCGCCCCGGGGGAGCGGTGCGCCTCGACGTCGAATCGCAACTTCGAGGGCCGCCAGGGCAAGGGCGGGCGCACGCACCTCGTGTCGCCGCTCGTCGCGGCCGCGACCGCCGTGCGCGGCACCCTCTCGAGCCCGAGCGATCTCGATACGCCCGCTCGCGTGAAGGTCGAGGCCTGACATGGAGAAGTTCACCACCCACACCGGCGTCGCGGTGCCGCTGCGCCGTTCGGCCGTCGACACCGACCAGATCATCCCTGCGGTGTACCTGAAGCGCGTCACGAAGACGGGCTTCGAGGATGCGCTGTTCGCGAGCTGGCGCCAGGATCCCGATTTCGTCCTCAACCAGCCCGCGAATGCCGGCGCGTCGATCCTCGTCGCCGGCCCCGACTTCGGCACAGGCTCCAGCCGCGAGCACGCCGTGTGGGCGCTCCGCGACTACGGGTTCCGCGTGGTGCTGAGCCCACGATTCGCCGACATCTTCCGCGGCAATGCGGGCAAGCAGGGGCTCGTCGCCGCCGCCGTGTCGGAGAGCGACATCGAGGCGATCTGGGCGGCCATCGAGGCTCATCCGGGATCCGAGATGACGGTCGACCTGCAGGCTCGCACCGCCGCCATCGGCGGACTCACGGTGGATTTCGAGATCGACGATTACACTAGGTGGCGCCTTCTGGAGGGCCTCGATGACATCGGGCTGACCCTGCGCAGCGAAGCCAGGATCGCCGAATTCGAGTCCCGTCGCGAGGCGTGGCGGCCACGGACGCTTCCGATTCCGTAAGCTAAGACGTTCCCGCCCAGCGAGGATCCGCCCCACCAGGGCTGCCCCGCTTCCTCGAACCGACAAGTGAGGTCACCCCGGATGAACACACTCCTGAGCGACTCGGCGCACCCGAAGGCAGGAGCCAAGGAATTGTCCGGAGAGACCCTCGCGATCCGCGGCGGACGCCCGCTGACCGGCCGCGTCGAAGTGAAGGGCGCGAAGAACCTCGCGACCAAGGCGATGGTCGCCGCTCTCCTCGGAGAGACGACGAGCACGCTGCGCGACGTCCCCGACATCAGCGATGTCCAGGTCGTCCGCTCGCTTCTCGAGGTCCACGGCGTCACCGTCGTGGAAGGCGAGGAGGACGGCGTCCTGCACCTCGACCCGAGCGGCGCCGTGTCGGCGCACTTCGAGGAGATCGACGCGCACGCCGGGGCATCCCGCATCCCGATCCTGTTCTGCGGACCGCTGCTGCACCTGCTCGGCGAGGCACTCATTCCCGATCTGGGCGGCTGTCGCATCGGCGACCGGCCGATCAACTTCCACATGGACGCGCTGCGCGCAGTTCGGAGCCATCGTCGACAAGACCTACGAGCGGCATCCGGATCACCGCCCCCAACGGCCTGCACGGCGCGAACATCGAACTGCCCTACCCGAGCGTCGGCGCGACCGAGCAGGTGCTGCTGACGGCGGTGCGCGCCAAGGGCGTCACCGAGCTGCGCAACGCCGCCATCGAGCCCGAGATCATGGACCTGATCGCGGTGCTGCAGAAGATGGGCGCGATCATCTCGTACGAGCCGAACCGCGTCATCCTCATCGAGGGGGTCGAGTCGCTGCGGGGATACGACCACCGGTGCATCTTCGACCGCAACGAGGCCGCCTCGTGGGCGTGCGCGGCCCTCGCGACCGACGGTGACATCTTCGTCGGCGGGGCGAAGCAGCAGGAGATGCTGACGTTCCTGAACGTGTACCGCAAAGCGGGCGGCGAGTTCGACGTCCGTGAGGACGGCATCCAGTTCCGCCGCGGCGGCGCGCTCAAGCCCGTGGTCGTCGAGACCGATGTGCACCCCGGCTTCATGACCGACTGGCAGCAGCCGCTCATCGTGGCGCTCACACAGGCGCAGGGTCGCTCGATCGTCCACGAGACCGTGTACGAGAACCGGCTGGGGTTCACGGAGGCCCTCGTGCAGATGGGCGCCGACATCGTCGTCCACCCCGAAGGAATCGACAGCCCGGATCGCCGGGTACCTCGCCGCGCGCTCGAGCAGGCGGCGGTCATCAACGGCCCGACGCCGCTGCACGGCGCCGATGTCGTCGTCCCGGACCTCCGCGGCGGCTACAGCTACGTCATCGCGGCGCTCGCAGCCGACGGCGAGTCGGTCGTCCGCAATGTCGGGATCATCCGCCGCGGCTACGAGAAGCTGTTCGCGAAGCTCGACGCCCTGGGCGCCGACTTCGACGTCATCGAGTAGTCGATGGCCGGCACTTCGCCCAAGCTGCGGGCATCGAGCGAGAAGTCGCGTCCGAGCGTCTTCTGGCCGCTCGCTGCGGTCATCGCACCGCTCATCTCGCTGCTGTTCAAGCTCGAGCTCGAAGGGCGCCGAGAACCTTCCGCGCGAGGGCGCCTACGTCCTCGCACCCAACCACTACTCGGAGTCCGACCCCCTGGCGGTCGCGCTGGCGGTCTGGAAGGCGGGCCGCGCTCCGCGGTTCATGGCGAAGGAGTCGCTCTTCCGCGATTCCGGTGCTGGGCTGGATCCTGCGGATCACCGGCATGGTCCCCGTCGCCCGCTCATCCTCTGCGGCGTCGGCCAGGCGGACGCTCGAGACGTCTGCGACGCTGGTCGACCTCGGCCGCGGCGTGATCGTGTACCCGGAGGGAACGCTCACGCGCGACCCGGGCATGTGGCCGATGCGCGGCAAGACCGGCGCCGTACGACTGGCGCTGGCCGACGACATCCCGGTCATCCCCATGGCGCAATGGGGCTGCCAGGCTGTCCTTCCCCGCTACGGCAAGCTGAAGCTGTGGCCTCTGCGGCGTCCCGTGCGCGTCATCATCGGCAAGCCTGTCGACCTCTCGCGGTTCCGCGGGACCGCGGGCCAGCCCACGACGCTGGTGGCGGCGACCGACGTCGTCATGTCCGACATCTCGCAGCTGCTCGCGCGCATCCGCGGCGAGGCGGCGCCGGCCGAGCGCTGGAATCCTGCGGATCACGGACAGAAGGAGACGGGTCGCCTTGAGTCGTAGGCAGGATTCGCTGCCGCGCGTCGCCGTCATCGGCGCGGGCAGCTGGGGAACCACATTCGGCAAGATCCTCGCCGACGGCGGCGCGAGCGTCACGATGTGGGCGCGACGACCCGAGCTCGCCCACGAGATCGATGAGGCCAAGCGCAACAGCCAGTACCTCCCGGGCATCAACCTGCCTCGCGAGATCTCGGCCACCCATCATCTGTCCGAGGCCCTCGAGGGTGCGGACCAGATCTATCTGTCGGTGCCCAGTCAGGCCCTCCGCCAGAACCTCAAGGCGGTGCGCCCGCTGGTCTCGAACACCGACGTGCCGATCGTCTCGCTCATGAAGGGCGTCGAACGGCGCACCGGGCTGCGGATGAGTCAGGTCATCCAGCAGGAGCTCGACTGCGACCCTGCCCGGATCGCGGTCGCCTCCGGTCCCAACCTCGCGCTCGAGATCGCACGCGAGCAGCCGACCGCCGCGGTGATCGCCTCGATGAGCCAGGAGACGGCGGACGCGGTCGCCCGCCGTGCGCGCAATCGCTACTTCCGGTCGTTCGTCAACACCGATGTGATCGGCACGGAGTTCGGCGGCGTCCTGAAGAACCTGATCGCGGTCGCGATCGGCATCGTCGACGGCGTCGGCTACGGCGAGAACACCAAGGCGTCGATCATCACTCGCGGCCTCGTCGAGATGACCGACTTCGCGGTCGCGCAGGGCGCCCACACCGAGACGCTGCAGGGTCTGGCGGGGCTCGGCGATCTCATTGCGACATGTCAGTCGCCCCTCAGCCGCAACAACACCGCGGGCCGGCTCCTGGGGCAGGGCTACAGCTTCCAGGATGTCGTGAAGCAGATGAACCAGACAGCGGAGGGGCTCGCCTCGGTCGCGCCCATCCTCCAGCTCGCGAAGGATGCGGGCATCGAGATGCCGATCGTCGAGCAGGTCAAGCGCGTGCTCGACGGCACGATGGACCCGCGGGAGATCGCACCGCACCTCACAACCGACGACGACGAGCCGAAAGGCGAGAGGACGCAGAATGGACAAGCCGGCGGTGGTGGTGCTCTTTGGAGGTCGCTCCAGCGAACACTCGATCAGCTCCGCAACAGCGGGAGGCGTCCTCCGCGCGATCAACCGTGACCGCTACAGCGTGATCCCGGTCGGGATCACGCGTGACGGCGTCTTCGTGCTCGAAGAGGATGATCCCGACAAGTTCGCCCTGGACGCCGAGAAGCTTCCGGCGGTGACCGACAACGGGACGCGGATCGTCTGGCCCGAGGGCGGCTCGGATCGCGTTCTCCGCGTGCGCCGCGCTGACGGATCGATCGACGCGCTCGGCGCCGTCGACGTCGTCCTGCCGATCCTCCACGGACTCCACGGAGAGGACGGCACCGTCCAGGGGTTCCTCGACACGCTGGCGCTCCCGTACGCGGGGGGCGGAGTGCTCGACTCGGCGCTGTGCATGGACAAGCACTTCATGAAGATCGTGCTGCAGGCCGCGGGCGTCGCCGTTGCGCCGTGGGTCACGGTGACGCGGTCGCAGTGGGAGGCGGACCCCGAGAGGGTGAGAGCGGATGCCGCGACCCTCGGCGAGCCGACGTTCGTCAAGCCCGCGCGTGCGGGCTCGAGCGTGGGCGTGTCGAAGGTCCACGATCCCTCAGAGCTCGAAGGCGCCCTCGCCCTCGCCTTCGCCGAAGACGACAAGGTGCTCATCGAATCCGCGATCGTCGGCCGTGAGGTCGAGGTGGCGGTGCTCGAGGGCCGCCGCGGCGGCTCGACCCGTGCATCGCTCCCCGGTGAGATCGTGCTCACGACCCGGGAGTTCTACGACTTCGAGGGCAAGTACCTCGGCGGCGACGGGGCGGAGGTCGTGTGCCCCGCCGACCTGACGGACGACGAGATCTCGGCGGTCCAGGAGCTCGGCATCCGCGCGTTCGAAGCGGTCGACGGACGCGGCCTCGCTCGCGTCGACTTCTTCGTGACCGCCGACGGCATCTTCGTCAACGAGCTCAACACGATGCCGGGCTTCACCCCGATCTCGATGTTCCCCAAGTGCTGGCTCGCATCCGGGATGACCTACCCCGAGCTGATCTCGGAGCTCGTCGACACCGCGCTCGAGCGCGCGGCCTGATCTCGGCGGCTCGGTTCCGTTTTCGGTCCCGCGTCAAGCCCCCCTCCGAGTCAGATGCCTCCAGGTAGGCTCGGGTTGCGGATCCTGGGGTCAGGAAAGAGTTCCATGCTGGGGAAGACACTCGCTGCCATCGTCGACGACGAGGCTCTCACAGTGGGCGAGCACGCCAGGCCTGTGTCCGTCGAGGCGAACGCGAAGCTGCCCGCACAGGCATTGGGCGACCCGCACGTGTGACGATGACGTCGATGACTCGGGCCGAGGCTGCATCACGTCGCAGAGTTCTGTGGCTGCTGCTGGCCGGGCTGCTCGGGGTCATCGCCGTCGCAGCTCTGACGTGGACGGGCGTTCGTGCGCTGCTGCTGAGCAGCGAGCTGGGAGCGGCAATAGGGGACTCTGCCCAGCTGCAAGAACAGCTGGCTGCGTCCGATATGCCGGCAGCTGAGAAGAGCGCCGAACGTCTGCGAGTGCACGCGCGTGCCGCTGCGGAGTTGAGTGACGAGCCGGTCTGGCGGGCAGTCGAATTCGTGCCGGTGATCGGCGACAATCTGAGGGCAGTGCGTGTCGTGTCGTCACAACTCGACCGGCTGAGCGTGGAGGTGATCGCTCCCGCCCTCACGTTGACAGAGGATCTCGCCTCGGTGTGGTCCTCCGACGGGCTCGACCTCGATGTGCTGATGCGTGCCTCGATGCACCTGGATCATGCGGTCGAGGTGGTCGACGAAGCCCAGCAGGAGCTCGAAGCAGTCGACAGTTGGGCCTTGGTCGGGCGCGTGAGGCAGGGCCTGGAGCAATTCGCCGGCTACCTCACCCGAGTGGAGCCGCTGCTCAGAGACGGGGCCCGGTCCGCCAGAGCGCTTCCCGCGATGCTCGGGCAGGACGGTCCTCGCTCGATTCTGGTGATGCTGGAGAACGGCGCGGAACTGCGAACCGGCGGTGGTTTGACGGGTACCTTCGCGGAGTTCCGCGCCGATCACGGCTCGCTCGAGCTCGTGGATCTTGCCACGTCGGGCGACTTTCCGAGACTCGACCAGCCGATCAGCGCGCTCCCACCATCCGTGACGTCGCTGCTCGGCGACACCGTCGGCCGGTCTGTGACGAACATCTCGTCACCGGCGCAGTTCGATGTGTCGGCGAACCTCGCGTCGCAGTGGTGGCTGACTCGAACGGGCCGCAGCCCAGACACCATCGTGTCGGTCGACGTGCCGACGATCGGCGCTCTCCTTGCCGTGATCGGACCGGTGGACCTCGGAGGCTGGGGCGAGCTCACGTCCGACAATCTCGTCGACAGGCTGCTCGTCCAGCCGTACATGACGCTGGACGCCACGCAGCAGGACGATCTGTTCCAAAGCGCCGTGAGGGCGGTGTTCACGGCGGCGCTGGGCACCGACATCGACCCGACGGCGCTCATTGCGAAGCTGAGCACGCCGATCGCCGAGGGGCGGGTTTCGGTCTGGAGCACCGATCGCGTCGTTCAGTCAGCAGTCGAGGGCACTGCCTTCGCCGGACCGCACGCGCGGCACCGGGCAACGGAGGGCGACGCGTTCGCTGTCTACTTGAACGATGTGACCGGTGCCAAGATGGACAGTTTTCTGGGGGTCGCGCTCCAGAGCGGATACCGGCAGTGCGGCGTGGACGGGCTCCGTGGTGACATCGCGATCGCCGTCACGCTCACCAACACCGCTCCCGTCGATGCGGGAACCACCTTTCCGCCTTCGATGACGGGCGGCGGAGGGTCCGGAGTTCCCCCCGGCGACATCGCGACCGAGGTGGCCGTAGCGGCCCCCCCGGGGACGGTCCTGGGCGGCGTGACGCAGGACCAAGAGGTCTTCCCGTATGCCACCGGTGATATCAGCGGGTACCCGGTCACTCAGTCCCGGGTCCAGCTGACGCCTGGTCAGTCCACGACGCTGGAGTTCCGTTTCGTCGCATCCGAGCCCGGCTTCGTTGACCTCCACGTTCTCAGCACCCCCCTCATCACGCCGGCGGAGATCTCCGAGCGTGCGATCGAGTGCTCCGACCTTCCGGGCTGAGGTAACGGGCTTCTCCGCGTCTCGGTGACCCAGATGCCGTGAAGCGCGGTACAGTTGGCCCAGCGGCTGGGGAGCCGCGAACTCATTGGGGCTGGGAGAAGATCGTGCTGGGGAAAAAGTCACTTGCGGCTGCCGTTATCGCCGCGTTCATCGCCGTCGCGCCCGCGACGGCCTATGCGGCGGAGCCCACACCGGCCCCGACGTATGCACCGGGGCAGCAGTCGGCTCCGTCTCTGACGGCGACGGCGTCAAGCGCCTGCGTGGACGGGCGCCCGATGCTCACCGTGAGGGTGGATCTGGTTGATCCCGACGGCGACGTCGCCACGACCGCCGTGTCCATGACGATGAACGGAAGCGGGAACGCCTACGACTTCGGCACGCTCGGCGATGTCGATGAGAACGGGCAGTTCACCACAACTGTGGCGTGGCCCGGTTCCAGCGATGGAGGCTGGCCCGGCTACGAGCTCGTCGACGGCGTGTGGGTGAACACCGGCGGAAATCTCGCCTGGACGCGCGGCGACGTCTCGCTCTTGGTCGAGGTCAACCCGGAGACGACCACGCCGGTCGCCTACCCGGCCGAAGATCCCGCCTGCACCCCCGGCGCGCCTGGCACCCCCGGCACTACGGGAAACCCGAGCACCACGGGCACATCGAGCAGCCCGCTTGCTGTCACCGGTTCCGACTTCGACGCCACCCCGCTGCTCTTCGGAGCCGGTGGACTCATCGTCATCGGTGGACTCGCGCTCCTGGTCGTCCGTCGCAGGACCGCCCGCCGGTCCTGAGGGATGGCATCAGACACCACCCGCCGCCCCCGACGATCCCCCAGAATCCTGTGGGTGTCGCTGGGGGTGCTCGGCGTTCTCGTCGTCTCCGCCCTCGTCTGGGTCGGCGTGCGCGGACTGATGCTTCGATCCGAACTCGACGATGCGGTGCATGCCGCCACCGAGATGCAGCAGCAGCTGCAGGCGTCCGACATCGCGGCCGCGCGGGGCAGTGCGGCGACGCTGGCGGCACACTCCCGCTCTGCGGCTGATCTCACTGGTGACCCGGTATGGCGCGCAGCGGAGTTCATTCCGTACGTCGGCGCGAACCTGACGGCGGCACGCGTCGTGTCATCGCAACTCGATGAGCTGAGCAGTGCTGCGGTCGCCCCCGCTCTCGATCTGGCTGATGGTCTCGAGTCCATCTGGGCCGACGGTCGCGTGGACATCGACGCCCTCGCGGGCGTGTCCTCCGCCCTCGACGAGGCACTCGTCGCCGTGCATGATGCTCGGAGTGAGATCGGGTCCCTTGATTCGCGCGCCCTGGTCGGGCCACTGCGCACCGGTGTGGAGCAGCTCGACGAGTACCTCGCCAAAGCGGAACCGATGGTTGAGGGGGCCCGCCTCGCCGCTGCGACCGCTCCGGCCATGCTCGGTCAGGATTCCACTCGCTCGATTCTGGTGATGCTGCAGAACGGCGCTGAGCTTCGCACGGGGGAGGGCTCACCGGAGCATTCGCCGAGCTCCGGGCCGACGACGGCACGCTGGCGATCGTCGACCAAGCCTCTTCCGCCGACTTCCCCCGGCTTCCGGCTCCCATCACGGAGCTGCCGGCATCCGTCTCCACGCTCCTCGACGATGCCGTCGGTCGCTACGTCATGAACATCGCGTCGCCGGCGGACTTCACGGTTTCCGGGGCGCTCGCCTCCGACTGGTGGGAGTTGCGGACCGGACACCGTCCCGACACCATCGTGTCGGTCGACGTGCCCACCCTCGCCGCACTGCTCGCGGTCGTGGGACCCGTCGAGGTCGACGGATGGGGTCAGCTGACTTCGGACAACCTGGTTCAGCGACTTCTCGTGGACCCGTACGTCGCTCTCTCACCCGACGATCAGGACCTCCTGTTCCAGAGGGTCGTCGAAGCGGTGTTCACGCGCGCACTCGCGACGAGCATCGACGTACCGGCTCTGATCGCAAAGCTGTCCGGTCCCGTCGCCGAGGGCCGGGTCTCGATCTGGAGCGCTCACCCCGAAGAGCAGGCTGTGATGCAGGAGAGCGCGTTCGCCGGGTCGCAGGGCCGCCAGGCTGCAGGCCGGAAGAGATGCATTCGCCGTCTACCTGAACGACATCACCGGCGGGAAGATGGACACCTACCTGCAGGTGAGCATCGAAACGAACGTTGCCGCCTGTCGGGAGGACAAACGGCGGGACGTCGCGATGGCTGTGACACTGACGAACACCGCGCCGACAGACGCGGCTTCGATCTATCCGACCTCGGTGACCGGCGGCGGCACACAGGGAATACCCGCTGGCGAGATCGGCACCCTCGTCGCGGTGTCGGCCCCACCGGGGACATACCGAAGCGGAGTGAGGCATGACGGCGAGCTCGTGTCTTCCGTGAGCAACGAGCCCGACAGCTTCGTCGTGAGCCAGGCCCGCATGGACTTGGCACCCGGCGAGTCCGAGACGCTTGTGTTCCACTTCATCTCCGCCGCGCCGGGCGACCTCGAACCACGGATTCTGCATACTCCGCTCTTGCGAGCGCCCCACGTCACCCGGGCCGACGCCGGCTGCCCCTGACGCCCAAGGGAGTGATCAGCCGGGGGATTCCTGCTCGTCGATCGGCGCCTCGGGCGCCGTGCACTCGGCATTCTCGGGCAGCTGCCCGACCGAGCCGGCGAGCGCCGCGAGCACGTTGTTCGGCGAGACGAGCGTGTTGTCGACGTACAGCTCGACGGCGGGGGAGCGCCCGTACGTCGTCAGCCGGAAGCGGGGCGACTCGCTCTCGTCGACCAGCCAGTCGACTCCCGAGACCGTGATGCAGCGGAGCGTCGAGGGCCCGGGCGGCTCGAGGCCGCACGTGAGCAGGACCGCGCTGGGGTCGCCCCACGCCCCGGTGGCCTGGGCATCCGTCCATCGCCGCGCCTGCCCGTCGACGGTCGAGGGCAGGCGCACGATGACGTCGGCGCACCGCGGGTCGTTCGCGAGCGAAGCGGGCTCGAGCGTCACGGTGGAGGTGCATCCCGCGAGGAGGCCGGCGAGGACGACCAGTCCGGCGACCAGGGAACGACGGGCGGGAGGCATCAATCCAGGCTACCCGCGCGCTCTCCCCCCACCGGCTACTTTTGAAGGATGACCGCCGCCGACCCCGCCGTGGGGACGATCTCCGAGGGTGCGGTGCTGCGGGCTATCCGCGAACGCCTGGGCGCCTCCTCAGCCCTGGTCGGGCCGGGAGACGACGCCGCGGTGATCGCCGCACCGGACGGGCGTGTCGTGGCGACGACCGACACCCTCGTGCACGGACCCGACTTCCGTCTGGCGTGGTCCAGCGCGTTCGATCTCGGCTGGAAGTCCGCCGCCGTCAATCTCGCCGACATCGCGGCGATGGGAGCACGGCCGACCGCGCTGTTCGTGGCGCTCGCGATTCCCGACGACACGCGCCTCTCCTTCGTCGAGGGGCTCGCCGACGGCCTGAGGGCGGCGTGCGACGCGCTCGCTCCTGGGTGCGCGGTGGAGGGCGGCGACCTGACGGTCTCGGACACCCTGACCATCGCCGTGACCGCCCTGGGATCTCTTGACGGGCGCGCTCCCGTCCTCCGCTCCGGTGCGCGACCGGGCGACGTCATCGCCATCGCCGGTGAGCTCGGAAGCGCCGCCCGAGGACTCGCTCTGCTCTTCGGGCGATTCCGGGATGCCGCGGGCACACCTGTGCCCGTCGGCCCGGGCCTGCTCGCCGACGGCGAGGCGGCCGACCTCGCCGCGCAGCTGCGTCCGTCGCCCCCCATCGCCCTCGGCCCCATCGCCGCCGACGCCGGTGCGACGGCCCTCATGGACGTGTCGGACGGGCTCGTCCTCGATGCCGGTCGCATGGCCGCCGCCTCGGGTGTCACGATCGCCCTCGACGCCGAGGCCGTCGGCCCCGAACCGGCGCTCAGCGGCGGCGAAGACCACGGCCTGCTCGCCGCGTTCCCCTCCGCGAGCGCCCTTCCCGAAGGGTTTCGCCTCGATCGGGCGCGTCGAGACGGCCGGGTCGGCGCCGGTCCTCGTGGGCGGCCGGGTGCCGGCAGGACGCGGCGGGTGGGATCCCTACAGCGATTGGGACGCGGCGCGGGGCTGACCCCACCAGAGCGTCGTGTCGCCGTAGGTGCGGTCGCGGAGCGCCTCGAGGCCGGCTTCATCCCAGGCCGGCGCGGGCGAGCGGCGGCCGCGCTCGACGACGACCACGGCGTGGTCCGTCAGCAGCGGGCGAAGCGCAGTGAGATCCGCGGTGAGGTCGGCATCCGTCAGGTCGTACGGCGGATCGAGAAAGGCCAGGTCGAAGGGCCCTGGCGCGCGGCCGAGGTACGCGGAGACGCTCACGCGGTGCACTCTGATCGGAGCATCCCTCCCCGTCGCCTTGGCGACTCGCGCGGCGTTTCGCTGCACGATCGTCGCGGCCGGCCCCGCCCGCTCGACGAGATCCGCGGATGCCGCTCCCCGGCTGACCGCCTCGAGCCCGAGCGCTCCTGACCCGGCGTACAGGTCGACGACACGGGCGGCTCGCAGCGCTTCGGCCGACTCCAGGGCGCCGAAGAGTGATTCGCGCACGCGATCGCTCGTGGGGCGGGTCCCGGCGCCGGGGACCTCGAGGGTCGTGCCGCCGGCACGTCCGGCGATGATGCGGGTCACCCTGCCAGCCTACAAACGGTCGCGTCCCAGGCCGTGTCTAGAGTGGACGCATGGCCGGCCACACCCTCGACTCGCGCCTCGACGGCGCCCTGGGGGGCAAGACGGCGGCGGCCCTCGAGCGCGCCTTCGGCATGAAGACGGTGGGCGACCTGCTGGCGCACTACCCCCGCCGATACGCCCTCCGCGGCGAGCTGACCCCGATCTCGTCCCTTCCGATCGGCGAGCCGGTCACGATCGTGGCCGAAGTGCGCCGTGCCACCGAGCGGCGCATGCAGAACCGCAAGGGCTCCATCCTCGAGGTCGTCATCAGCGACGGCCAGGGCGACCTCTCGCTGACCTTCTTCAATCAGTCCTGGCGCAGCAAAGAGCTGCAGCCCGGTCGGCGCGGCATCTTCGCCGGAAAGGTGGGCGAGTACCGGGGTGCGAAGCAGCTCGCGCACCCGGACTACGAGCTCTTCGACGACGAAGACACCGCGCGGCTCAACGCCCAGGCCTACGCGAGTCTGCCCATCCCGATCTATCCGGCGACCAGCACGATCGCGAGCTGGCAGTTCACGAAGTTCGTCGAGATCGTGCTCACGGCTCTCGGTCCCATCGACGACCCGCTGCCCGAAGCCGTGCGAGTGCGCAACGGCCTGCTCGACGCGCGCACCGCCCTCGAGCGGATCCATCGTCCCGGCTTCGAGGACGAGATCGAGCAGGCGCGCGAGACGCTGCGGTGGCAGGAGGCGTTCGTGCTCCAGGCGGCCCTCCTCCAGCAGCGCCAGTTCGTGCGCGCACTGTCGGCGACCAAGCGCGAGCCCGGCGCCCTCCTCGAGCGGTTCGACGAGCATCTGCCCTTCCCGCGCACCCCCGACCAGGTGACGGTCGGCGACCAGGTCGCGCGCGACCTGCAGGGCGACTGGCCGATGAATCGGCTGGTGCAGGGCGAGGTCGGCTCGGGCAAGACCCTCGTCGCGCTGCGAGCCATGCTCCAGGTGGCCGAGAGCGGAGGCCAATCGGCCCTCATCGCGCCGACCGAGGTGCTCGCCGGGCAGCACGTCCGATCGATCGCCCGGATGCTGGGACCCCAGCTCGCCCCCGAGCTCATGCCGACCCTCCTCACCGGCCAGCTGACGGCGGCGGAGCGCCGGAAGGCGGCCCTCCGCGTCGCGTCCGGCCAGGCCAGGATCGTCGTGGGCACTCACGCGCTCCTCAGCGCCTCGACCACGTTCGCCGACCTCGGCCTCGTCGTCGTCGACGAGCAGCACCGGTTCGGCGTCGATCAGCGTGAGTCGCTGCGCGCAAAGGGATCATCGCCGCACGCCCTCGTGCTGACGGCGACCCCCATTCCCCGCACGGTCGCCATGACCGTATTCGGCGACCTCGACGTCTCGACCATTCGCACGATGCCCGAGGGTCGCGCCGGGATCCAGACCTTCGTCGCGCCGCTCGCCGAGAAGCCGGCCTGGTTCGGCCGGGTGTGGGAGCGGATCGTCGAAGAGGTCGGGCTCGGCAGGCAGGCGTTCGTCGTCTGCCCCGCCATCGACGCCGAGACCGCGACGAAGGACGACACCGCCGACGAACCGGTCGCCGAGCCGCCGACCCGCACCCGGTGGGGCGTCGTGCAGGTCGCCGATCTGCTCTCCCGGCAGCCGGGCTACGAGGGGATCCGCGTCGAGATCCTGCACGGCAAGATGCCGTCGGATGAGAAGGATGCCGTCATGCAGGCCTTCGCCCGCGGTGACATCGACGTCCTCATCGCGACGACGGTCGTCGAGGTCGGCGTCGATGTGCCGAACGCCTCGACGATGGCCATCCTCGAGGCTGATCGTTTCGGCGTCTCGCAGCTGCACCAGCTGCGGGGTCGCGTCGGACGCGGCGGCATCCCGGGTCTCTGCCTGCTCGTCACCGAGGCACCCGCCGGCACCTCCGCCCGTGAGCGCGTCGAGGCCGTCGCGGCGACGCTGGACGGATTCGCGCTGGCCGAGGTCGACCTCGAGCTGCGGGGCGAGGGCGATGTGCTGGGCGACGCGCAGTCGGGCGCGCGCTCGTCGCTGCGCCTCCTGCGGGTCGTCAAGGACGCCGATCTCATCGCCACGGCTCGGGATGCCGCGGAGCGCGTGCTCGAGGCCGATCCTGCGCTCAGGGAGCACGCCGGCCTCGCCGCCGCGATCGAGCGCAGGGTGGGCATGGAGGAGCGCGCGGCCCTCGCCAAGAACTGAGGCGCGAGGCGCGGCATCCACCGCCAGTAGGGTGGAGCGCATGAACAACCGGATCGCCGTCGTCCCGGGCTCGTTCGACCCGCCGACGCTCGGGCACCTCGACGTCATCCGTCGCGCAGCCGGCCTCTACGACCAGCTCCACGTGCTCGTCGTGCACAACCCCGGCAAAGAGGCGATGCTGCCCATCGCCCATCGCCTCGCGCTGATCGAGCAGTCGATCGCCGAGAGCGACATCGAGGCCGACGTCATCGTCGCGTCTTGGAGCATGGGTCTGCTGGTGGACTACGCGACCGATGTCGGCGCGGGGGTCCTGGTGAAGGGCATCCGGTCACAGGTGGACGTCGCCTACGAGACGCCGATGGCCATCGTCAACCGCCATCTCGCGCACGTCGAGACGGTGTTCCTGCTGCCCGACCCCGCGCACGCGCTCGTGTCGAGCTCGCTCGTGCGCCAGGTCGCATCGCTCGGCGGCGATGTGTCGCCGTTCGTCCCGCCCGCCGTCGCGCGCTTCCTGGGAACCCCCGCCGAGATCTGACGCCGGGTGCCCCCGCTCGGCCGGTCCACAGCCGCGCGCCGGTAGCATTGACCCCCGTGAGAAAGCGCCGAAACGGACCCCTGGACATCAACGTCCGAGACATCGTGCACCGCCCGGGCGAGATGCGCGAGCACTCGCTCGAGATCGCGGCCCCGGCCAAATGGGGCGAAGGACTCGTCTCGGTCGCAGAGGGCGAGACGGTCGCGATCGACGTCCGGCTCGAGTCCGTCCACGAGGGCATCCTCGTGACCGCCGAGATCGACACGGAGTACACGGGAGTGTGCGGCCGGTGCCTGCGCGACATCGCCGAGCCCCTCCAAGTCGAGATTCAGGAGCTTTTCGCGTATCCTGGAGCAGAAGCAACTGACTTCGAGGTTCAAGACGACCACGTGGATCTTGAAACTCCGGTCAGGGATGCGATTGTCCTGTCGCTCCCGTTTCAACCGGTCTGTCAGCCGGATTGCCCCGGCCTCGATCCGGTCACGGGCGAGCGACTGACCGAGAAGACCGGTTCAGAGCAGCACGAGCCCCTCGATCCACGTTGGGCCGCGCTCCAGGACTACACCTCAGACCGCGACGACTGAAGCAACGCGCCTCGGCGTCGAGAACACAGAAGAGAGCAAGCCATGGCAGGTAACCCCCCGAAGCGGAAGGTCTCCCGCTCGAACACTCGTTCACGTCGTGCGCAGTGGAAGGCGGCGCCCATCACGCTGACCACCACCGTCGAGAACGGCAAGGTCGTCTACAGCCGTCCGCACCAGGCGAAGGTCGTCACCGACTCGCAGGGCACCGAGCTGTTCCTCGAGTACAAGGGCCGCAAGGTCGCTGACGTCTGATCGCTCCCGCAGCGACGTGACGCAGGTCACTTCAGGGCGCACAGCCCTCGTAGAGAAGCTCGGTGTCGATATCGACGCCGAGCTTCTCTCGCTTGCGCTCACGCACCGCTCGTACGCGTACGAGCAGGGGCAGATCCCGCACAACGAGCGCCTCGAGTTCCTCGGCGACTCCGTGCTCGGACAGGCAGTGACGGTTCGGCTGTACACCGAGCATCCGGATCTCGATGAGGGCTCGCTCGCGAAGCGTCGCGCCGCGGTCGTCTCGACCGTCGCGCTGGCCGCCGTCGCTCGCCGCATCGGGCTCGGCGACCACATCCTTCTCGGACGCGGCGAGCAGCTGACCGGCGGCAAGGACAAGGACTCGATCCTCGCCGACACCCTCGAGGCGATCATCGGCGCGACCTACCTCTCGGTGGGTCCGGATGCCGCGACCGACCTCGTGCTGCGTCTCATCGAGCCGCTCTTCCGCGACCCGGATCGCTACGGCGCCGCGATGGACCCCAAGACGAGCCTGCAGGAGCTCGCTGCGCGCAAGCAGGTCGCGCCGCCTGTGTACACCGTCGCCTCGACCGGCCCCGACCACGAACGCCGCTTCACAGCGACGGTCACGGCGGGAGATGTCACCGGAGAGGGCACGGGCACGAGCAAGAAGCACGCCGAGGCGGCGGCCGCCCTCGCGGCGTGGCACCTGCTCAGCGGACGTGCCTGAGCTTCCCGAGGTCGAGGTCGTCCGGGCGGGACTCGAGCCTGCGGTCACCGGCGCGACCATCGCCGCTGTCACGGTGCTCGATGAGCGGGCGCTGACGCGTCATCGCGGCGGCGGCGCGGACTTCGAGGCGGCCCTCACGGGGCGCGTCATCACGGCGGCCGCGCGCCGGGGAAAGTTCCTGTGGCTCCCGCTCGCCTCACGCGCCGATGCTGCCGCCGACGAGGCCGTCGTCGGCCACCTGGGCATGAGCGGCCAGCTGCTGCTGCGCGCCCCCGGTGCCGCGCCCGAGCGACACGAGCGCGTCCGCATCGACATCCAGCATCCGGAGCACGGAGAGCTCGCCGTCGTGTTCGCCGACCAGCGGACCTTCGGGTCGCTCGCCGTCGATCATCTCGTTCCGACTCCGGATGCTGCGCCCGGCGGCTGGGGAACCGCTGACGCATCCGTTCCCAGCCAGGTCGCGCACATCGCCCGCGATCCGCTCGACCCCGCCTTCTCCGATCGGCTCTTCCGCACGGCGGTCGGGCGCAAGGGATCGGCGATCAAGCGGGTGCTGCTCGATCAGACCGTCGCGAGCGGGATCGGCAACATCTATGCCGACGAAGCGCTGTGGGCCTCCCGCATCCATCCCGAGACACGTGCGGATTCGCTGTCGTCGCGCGCGATCGGGCGACTCCTCGTGGAGGTGCGGGCGGTGCTCGAGAAGGCGCTGGCCGAGGGCGGCACGAGCTTCGACGCGCAGTACGTCAACGTCAACGGCCAGGCCGGCTACTTCGCGCATTCGCTGAACGCCTACGGCCGGACCGGCGAGCCCTGCGCCCGCTGTGGCCGTCCGATCGTGCGCGTGTCGTTCATGAACAGGTCGAGCCACTTCTGCCCGCATTGCCAGAAGGTGCCGCGCCCGGCGTGAGAGCCGCACCTCGTCGAGGCGCTATCCGCTCGGTCGAGAGGCTGTACTCGCCCTCGGAGCAGCCCGTGACGAGCCACCCGCCGGGGACAGCATCCAGCTGGAGATCTGCGATGCCGGTGGTGGTGACCTCCGGCTCGGCAGATCCGGGAATCCAGACCTCCAGGCCGCAGGATTCCGAGCTCGTCTCACCGCTGAGGCTCAGTGCCGCCTCGTCCGCTGTGAGGCGGGTGACGGTGCCCGGCGCCGAGCGCGGGTACGCGCGGCTCAGGATGGCGAGCAGATCGTCGCGCGGCGGAGCGTCGTCGCCCGTCGCGCAGACCTGCGGGACGAGCGCGTCGCCGAACTCGCCGATCCCGTTCTGCGGGTCGCCGCACGCCTGCTTCCAGACCCAGTAGGCGCTGCCCAGCACGCGATCGTCCTCCTCCGCCGCATACCGGCTGAGCCGTGCGACCCGGTCGGCGGCATCCCCCCAGTACCCGTACTCGCCCGACCAGAGGGGGACGCCGTAGGCCTCGGCTGCGCGCTCCGCGAGTTCGAACTGGCGCTCGATGCCCACGATCGGCGGGAGACCCAGCGACCGGTCCATCGTGATCGACTCCGCGTACAGGTGCGGGGAGTAGACGATGTTCGCGTCATCCGTGAACCCTGGCGTCGGACCGGTGTCGAATCCGAGCCCCGACCAGAGGATGCTCGGCTCGAAGAAGACGATCTGGGGTGCTCCCGCGGCGCGGATCTCCTCGATGGCGCGGTCGTAGAAGCGGCCCAGCAGATAGGAGGTCGTCACGGGGGCGCTCTCGCCGAAGCCGGGCTCATTCAGGAGGTCGAACCCCGCGACGGCCGGCTCATCGCGGAAAGTCGCCGCGAGCTCGGCCCACGTCCTGATGAAGGCCGACTGCACGCCGTCCGTGTCGAAGTAGAAGTTCTGGAACGCACGATCGCTCGCGGGCGAGATGTCGCGCCCCTGGAACTGGCAGCGGGGTGCGCCGTCGGTCCGGGTCGCCCAGCCGGGGGCGCCGTCGTAGCCCCACATCGGATCGGTGCCGGGCCGGCAGGCCGTCCCCTCCGGCGTCGCGCCGTTCCACCAGCTGTCCTGGTGCATGTCGATCACGATGTAGATGCCGTGCTTCTTCGCCCAGCCCACCGCATCCTCGATGAGGCCGAGGTACTCCGCGTCGAGCTGACCGCGATCGGGTTCGAGCGCCGACCACGAGATGCCGAGCCGCGCGACATTGAACCCCTGCTCGGCCATGCCGGCGAAGTCGGACTCGGTGAGGGGACGAGTCCCCTCGACGTCGGGGCGGGGCTCGAAGAAGTCGACCAGCTGGTTGACGTTCGCTCCGCGCAGCAGGACCTGGTTGCCCCGGCCATCGGCGATGACGTCGCCATCCGCCCGCAGGAACCCCGCGAGCGGCGGGTCCTGCGGCTGCGCCACCGCCGCCGGGGCGACCGCAGGCACGACGATCGTGACGGCGGCCGCGACGACGGCCACCGAGGCGGCCACCACCCGCATGGTGCGGACCGACCGGCGTGCCGTCACCCGGTCGACGAGGACCGCGACGACCCCGACGACCCAGCCGACCGCCGTGCCGAAGGAGAGACCGTCGGCGAGCGCCACGTACGCGCTCATGGCGGGCCAGAGTTCGCCGGTGAGTCCGCCGCCGACGACGAGGGCGACACCGGCCTGGACGAGGCCCACCGCGGCACCTGCGACGACCGCCGCGAGCCATCCGCCCAGCACCCCGGGCACCCGGCGGCGCATCCACCGCAGCGTCAGGGCGCAGGCGGCCGCAAGCAGCACCATGCCGATGAACAATGAGAGCGGACCCCGGTCGGCCCTGGCGGCAGGAACACCCGGTGCGTACACGACGCCCGTCCACCAGAGGCCCGCAACGATCGGAGCGAGGGTCGCGAACACGAGCGCGGGCACCCATACCTCGCCCGGGCTGTGGCGCTCGCGCTGGGGCCTGCCGCCGAGCCACCGCGTCAGAGCCGCGATGATGGCGGCCGCCGGGAGCGCCTTCGCGGTGACGAATCCTGCACCCCATGCCGAGACCGCGAGGTCTCCCGTCATCACGAGGCAGGCCGCCGCCTGGGCGAGCAGAACCGCGAGCACGACCCCCGGGAAGAGGGTCCAGAAGCGTTCGCCGGCACGGGCTGCCACCCACCACACCATCCCGAGCAGCACAGGGAGGAACACGACGTACGCCGCGAACGGCCAGACACCGGCGTCGAGCGACGGCACGGCTCCGGACCAGCCGACGAGCGCGAGCAGGCCGGTCGGGTCCAGCACCGCTTGAAGGAGAACGAGTGCCACCGTCGACGAGAGCGCGACGATGACACGACGGGAACGCTTCATTGCACTCCGTGTGACGAGGGGGATCGGGCCTGCACAGCATCCGTGATCAGTCACACGATGTCAAACCGAAACGGCTCAGGTCGCCGGGAGGACTGCGGAGGACGGATGCTGCGCCCCGCGTCGCACGCAGGGCGCAGCATCCGCTCAGTCGAGCACCTTCTTCCACGCTCCCGCATAGGAGACGGGAGCAAACCCGATCGCCTCGTTGATGCCGAGCATGTGCCGGTTCTCTTCGGCGTTGAAGGTGGATACCCGCGGCGATTCGGGCACGAGGTCACGCCAGCGCAGGAGGTTCACGCACTTCACGATCGCCCCCAGCCGCCTGCCGCGGTGCTCCTTCAGCACGAGCGTGCCCCACTGGTGCGTCGCCCCTGAGCGCTCACCGGCGATGGCGAGCTCGTTGTAGGCAACGATCCGACCCGACGGGACGTGCTCCACGCACGCCACCGAGACGGTGAAGCCCTGAGCAGTCAGGCGGGCATCCCGGCGCCGGATGCGCTCGGCATCCCACGTCAGCTCGTCGACGTCGAGGCCGCCCTGGGGAACGTCCGTCGACATCCGCGACATGGCGTACGCGAGGCCCTCCTGATAGGGCTCCGGAGTCGGCGACGTCCACGCCACCGGCCGGTAGTCGGGCCCCGCCTTCTCCAGTGCTTCGGCGAGCATCCGCTCCACGCCGTCGAACGGCGATCGCATGTCGAAGGCGCTGTTGCGCTCCACCTGTTCGAGCGTGAAGCCGTTCTCGAGGCAGAACACGGTCTGGCGGTCGTCGGCGGGAATCTCTCCCCAACCGGTCGATGGCCGCAGGGCGGGCCCTGTGCCGCCGGCGCGGTGCAGGGTGAAGATCTGGATCGACGTGCGACCCAGCAGGCGGGCCTCGGCCTCGACAGCCGCGAGCAGCGCCTCCTCGGCGCCTTCGCCCCATCTGCCCGGGGCGATGAAGACGTCGAACTCCGCGGTCGTCGCACCGGCCTCTTGCGGGTAGACCAGATTGGCGACGCCGACGACCTCGTCCGCGCGCTCCGCGACGAAGCCGGTCCGGCCCCAGTCCGCCTGGTCATGCCACGCCACGAGCGCTTCACGCGGGTCCTCGTCGAGGTCGCCGTGCCCGGCATCGAGGCGGCAGGCGGCATTGGCGATCTCGATCATGCGGAGGAACAGCCCCGCATCGGGAGCATCCAGGGTCGCGGGTGGCACGAGCTGCCGGACGGTCAGGGGATGCGTGGCGAGGTCAGTCATCGAGCACCTTCTTCCAGGCTCCTTCGTAGGCGATCGGTGCGAAGCCGATCGCCTCGTTGATGTCGAGCATCGGACGGTTCTCCTCTGCGTTGTAGGTGGTGATGCGCGGCGACTCGGGGACGAGTTCTCGCCACGTCAGCAGGCCGATGCACTTCACGAGCATCCCGAGCCGGTGGCCCCGGTGCTCCTTCAGCACGAGCGTGTCCTCCTGATGGGATGCCGCGGTGCGATCCGGGCCGATCACCAGTTCGTTGAACGCGCACAGCGCCCCGCTCTCGATGTGCTGCGCGGCGGTGACGAGCATGAGCCGGCCGCCGTCGGTGTACGTCGAGTCGTGCCGCGCCAGGCGGGCCGCATCCCACGTCTCCTCGTCGAACTCGAGGGCAGCCGCCGGAGCGTCCGTCGACATCCGGGACTTCATCCATGCGTAGCCCTCGACGAACTCGTCCGGCGTGGGCGGCGACCACTGCACGACCCGGTAGCCGGACGCCGCGGTGCGCGCAGCGGCCAGCAGCTCCTCGAGTCTCTCGGTCGAGGCTCGGAGGTCGAGCGCGCTGACTCGCTCCACCTGCTCGAGCGTGTAGCCGTTCGCCCGGTAGAAGAGTGCGGCGCGGTCCTCGGGGATCGACCCGAAGCCGGTGGGGGAGAGGATCACGGGCCCGAGGGCGGCCGGATGCTCCGCCCAGGATTGCAGCACGGTGCGGCCGTGCGCGCGTGCGGTCTGCTCGACGAGGACGTGCCCTGCCGTGCCGAGCCCCTGTCCGTGGACGTCCGCGAGGAGTTCGATCAGCCAGTAGGCGGCCTTCGAGCCCTTCTCGAGCGGAAGGTCGACGCCGACGCGGCCGACCGGCCGGCCCTCGAGAACGACCAGCCACAGGCAGCGAAGCTCGTAGCTGTCCCGCTGATAGAGCGGGAGCAGTTCGGCGGCGGAGACGGAGTTGTCGTCGCTTCCGCGGATCTCGCGGTAGACGCGATTGCGCACCTCGACCATCGAGATGAAGTCGCTCGCATCGGACGAGTGGATGGATTCGGGGATCGCGATAGGTCGGAACTCGACCCCGAGGAGTGTGGAGGTGTTCATTTCTTCTCTCTCAGAGGAGGAAAGGAGGGGAGTCGGAACGCGTATGCGCCGACGAGTGGTGGCGGAGCCGGGGGCCGACGTGGGTGTGCCGGCAGCGGGTGCGTGCGGGCGAGCGCAATCGCGCGAATGCCCGGGCGGCGACCTGCCTGCAGGCGGAGCTCTCCTAGGAGCGGATCAACGGTCCGCGGGGAAGAACGCGCAGAAGGAATCGGTCGCCGAGGTGCAGACGGAGCCGGGGAACGCTGGTGCAGTGGGCTGCGTGCGGGCTTCGATCATCATGGCGACCTCCTTTCGACTTCTGGACGCGATCAGTGACGCTAGCGCAGCCCAGGGGGGCCGTCAAGGCCTTCGGCGAGACGGTGCAGGCGGGGCGGCGCTGCGTCGGCTCCGCCTGCCGAGGGGCGGGAAGACCGTCGGGTACGGTTGTCGGGATATCCGTAAGCCGCGCGAAGGGGCTCGTCCATGCACCTGAAGAGCGTGACGCTCAAAGGGTTCAAGTCGTTCGCGCAGCCGACGACCTTCGCGCTCGAACCCGGGGTCACGTGCATCGTCGGACCGAACGGGTCGGGCAAGTCGAACGTCGTCGATGCCCTCGCCTGGGTGATGGGCGAGCAGGGGGCCAAGACGCTCCGCGGCGGGAAGATGGAGGACGTCATCTTCGCGGGCACCGCGACGCGCGGCCCGCTCGGCCGGGCCGAGGTGCAGCTCACGATCGACAACGCCGACGGCGCATTGCCGATCGAGTACTCCGAGGTGACGATCAGCCGCACGCTCTTCCGCAACGGGGCGAGCGAGTACGCGATCAACGGCGACACCTGCCGGCTGCTCGACGTGCAGGAGCTGCTCAGCGACTCCGGTCTCGGACGCGAGATGCACGTCATCGTCGGACAGGGGCGGCTCGACACCGTGCTGCAGGCATCCCCCGAGGATCGCCGCGGATTCATCGAGGAGGCGGCGGGCATCCTCAAGCACCGGCGCCGCAAGGAGAAGACGCTCCGCAAGCTCGACGCGATGGAGGCGAACCTCACGCGCCTCAGCGATCTGGCGGGCGAGCTGCGACGCCAGCTCAAGCCACTCGGACGCCAGGCCGAGATCGCGCGTGAAGCGGCGACGATCGCGGCCGTCGTCCGCGATGCCAAGGCGCGACTCTTCGCCGACGAGCTCGTGGGCCTCCGCGACGAGCTCGCGGGCCACACGCGCAGCGAGCAGGAGCGGCACGCCGAGCGGCTCGTCCTGCAGGACCAGCTCGACTCGTTCCGGCTGCGCATCGAGCAGCTCGAGGCCGACCAGCGCTCGGAAGCGGTCGACCGGGCCCGCAGCGTCGCTTTCGGTCTCGAGCGCGTGCAGGAGCGCATCCGCGGTCTCTTCACCCTCGCCGGGCAGCGGCTCGCTCTTCTCGGCGACGACGATCGGGACGATTCCTCAGCCCTCTCCACCGTCTCGCAGCCCATGATCGACGAGGTCCGCGCAGAGATCGACGAGATCGCGAGCGGGCTGGGAGATGCACAGGATGCCGCCACCGAGGCGGCTCGCGACGTCATGCGCGCGCGTGCCGAACTCGATGCGCTCGACGCCGACATCTCGGCCCAGAGCGCGCTCGTGTCGGAGCACGACATGCGCATCACCGCGCTGCGCGGCACAGCGGAGGCCGCCGCATCCGCCCTCGCGGCTGTCCGCGCCGCCGTCGATCGCCAGCAGCGGGCGCTGGACGCCGCCCAGCAGCGGCGGCTCGAGGCCGAGCAGATCCTCGCCGGCATCGACCCCGATCTCGTGCCCGAGGAGTCGGCCGCCGAGCACGCGGCCGCCTACGAGCGAGCGCAGCGGGAGGCGACGGATGCCGAGGCCGCCGTGGGCGGACTGCGCGAGCGCCTCCACACCGCGGAGCGGGAGCTGGACTCCCTGACCGCGCAGACGAAGACGCTCGGTCGCGCGCTGGATGTGCGCAACGCAGCGGCCGAGATCGTCGCGGGCGGAGGGGCCGGCATCCGGGGACTCATCGGCGATGCGATCAAGGTGACCCCGGGCTATGAGGCAGCCATCGCGGCTGTCCTCGGCCCGCTCGCCGAGGGCGTGCTCGTCGACTCGCGCGACGACGCGTTCGCCGTGGCCGGGTCGGTGCGGGGAGGCGATCTCGGGGTCGTCGACATCGCGATCGCCGCGTCCGACCAGGCTTCGGAGTCGATCCCCGGCATCCCGGGCGCGATTGCGGCGCGCGACATCGTGAAGGCACCGGACGGCGTCCTCGCCCTCTTCAGCCACGTCGTGATCGTGGATGACCTCGCGGCGGCGCAGGCGCTCCTCCCCGGTGACCCCGCTGCCACGGTGGTGACGCGGGCGGGAGAGGTCGTGACCGCGCAGACGGTGCGGGCGGGGTCGGGTCAGAGCCGGTCGCGCCTGGAACTGGCTGCCGAACGCGACGCCGCGGCCGACAGGCTCTCCGAGATCGTGGTCATCGCCGACTCGCTCCGCGAAGCACTTGCCGACCGCGTGCGCGGACTCGACGCCGCTCGGAAGGCGACCAGGACCGCGCTCGAGACGCTGCGGGCCCACGACGCCGCCGCGGCGGCCCACGCTGAGCAGGTCAACCGCGCGACCGTGCGCCACGAGGCTGCGATCGCCGAGTGCGACCGCCTCGCCGCGGGCGTCGCGCAGGCTCAGGCTGCCGTGGCGGACGCCGAGGGATCCGCGCGGGTCGCCGAGGAGCAGCTCACGGTCGCACTCGAGGCCCCGCGACCGATTCTGGACGCGTCGTCGCGCGATGGGATGCTCGCCGCGCTCGAAGCCGCGCGAGAAGGCGAGATGCGCACGCGCTTGGACGTCGAGACGCTCCGTGAACGCGTCCGCGCCGGCGAAGCGCGCGTCGTCCAGCTCGAGAAGCAGCGGGAACGGGAGCGGGATGCCGCGGCCGAAGCGGCACGCAGAGCCGTGATCCGGCGCGCCCAGCGCGAGATCGCCGCCGATGTCGCCGCCCAGGTTCCGGCGCTGCTCGACTCCGTCGACCGCTCGGTGACCCAGGCGCGCGTCGACCTGGCGACCGCGGAATCGGCGCGGACCGCGGTGACGCAAGAGCTCGCGGAGCTCCGGACCCAGGAGACCGCCATCCGTGCCCGGCTCACCGGGCTCACCGAGAGCGTCCACGGCCTCGAGCTGCAGATCCACGAGAAGCGCCTCCACGTGACGAGCCTGCTCGAGCGCGTCGCGTCAGAGCTCGGTCTCGACGAAGACGTGCTGGTCGCGGAGTACGGTCCGGACCTCGCCGTGCCCCTCGACCTCGGCGGCGAGGACTCCGCCGCCCCCGCGCACGGACGAAGAGGCAGCGGGCGTGGTCGAGACCGTTCCCTTCGATCGGGCGGGTCAGCGGAAGCGGCTCCAGGATGCCGAGCGCAAGCTCTCGCAGCTCGGCCGGGTCAACCCGCTCGCCCTCGAGGAGTTCGCGGCGCTCGAGCAGCGGCACAAGTTCCTGACCGAGCAGCTCGCCGATCTGACGCAGACCCGCAAGGACCTGCTCACGATCATCGAAGAGCTCGACGAGCGGATGCAGTCGATCTTCCTCGCCGCGTTCGAAGACACCAGGGTCGCCTTCGCCGAGGTGTTCCCGATCCTCTTCCCCGGCGGCACCGGAAGCATCTCGCTCACCGATCCGGAGCACCCGCTGACGACCGGCATCGAGGTCGCCGTCCGGCCGGTCGGCAAGAAGATCGAGCGGCTGTCGCTGCTCTCCGGCGGAGAGCGGTCGCTTGCCGCGGTGGCGCTTCTGACGGCGATCTTCAAGGCCCGGCCGAGTCCGTTCTACATCCTGGACGAGGTCGAGGCGGCGCTCGACGATGCCAACCTCGGCCGGCTGCTCGGTGTCTTCGAGCAGCTCCGCGAGTCCAGCCAGCTCATCGTCATCACGCACCAGAAGCGCACCATGGAGATCGCGGACGCCCTCTACGGCGTCTCCATGCGCCAGGACGGCGTGTCGGCTGTCGTGGGCCAGCGAGTCGGCGAGCGCGTCGCGAGCTGACCCCGCGACACGTTTCGAGACCGTGCTCGGCGCCACGGTCCTCGGCGTGACAGCGGCGTGCGAGCAGTCGCGCACCCGGGAGGATTCGCCACACGGAGGGCGACCGCCGCCGTGCAGGCACGAGTGCACAGGCGGCGCCTCGTAGGCTGGGAGGCATGGCAGACAGCCCCTGGTCCCTTGTGCGGGCCCTCCGGACGATGTTCGCGGCGCCCGAGATCACCGAGGTCACGTGGCTCGACCTCGAGACGGCGCTGCTGACGGCCGACTTCGGGCCCGACACCACCGAGCGCATCATCGACGACCTCCGCGAGAAGGTCGAGAGGTATCACACGAACGATCCGAAGGATCTTCACCGGATGCTGAAGGAGAGCCTCGAGGAGCACTTCGCCAAGTTCGACACCACGCTGCGACTCACCGAGCGTCCGGCCGTCGTGCTCGTCGTCGGGGTCAACGGCGTCGGCAAGACGACGACCATCGGCAAGTTCGCGAAGTTCCTGCAGCGGTACGGGCGCAGTGTCGTGGTCGGGGCGGCCGACACCTTCCGCGCTGCGGCCGTGGACCAGCTGGCGACGTGGGCGGAGCGCGGCGGGGCTGCGATCGTCCGCCCCCAGCAGGAGGGCCAGGATCCGGCATCCGTCGCCTTCCAGACGATCGACTATGCCAAGCGCACCGGAACCGAGATCGTGCTCGTGGACACGGCGGGCCGGCTGCACACCAAGGGCGGCCTGATGGACGAGCTGGGCAAGATCCGGCGTGTCATCGAGAAGCAGGCGCCGATCAGCGAGGTGCTGCTCGTGCTCGATGCGACGACCGGCCAGAACGGCGTCATGCAGGCCCAGGCGTTCCTCGAGCACGCGGGTGTGACCGGGCTCGTGATCACCAAGCTCGACGGCTCGGCGAAGGGCGGCTTCGTGCTCGCGGTTCAGGAGCGGACCGGGATTCCGGTGAAGCTGCTCGGGAACGGCGAGGGGATCGGCGACCTCACGGGCTTCACCCCGCACGTGTTCGCGGCATCGCTCGTGGAGTGATTTCGCGACGCGCCGAGATCCCTGGGCCTCCGGGCTACCGTCTGGGGCGCGGGGCTGGTTTCATGGGGACATGGCGATCGAACACGACTTCTTCGGACTTCTCGAGTCCGGGCCGGACGGATCGATCTTCTGGTCCGAGAACGTCGAGCTGGGGGATCAGTCCGTAACTGTCGATCTCACCGCGCCCGACCAGGACGACGTCTCGGAAGCGGCGCTCGACGTGGCTGCGGGACTCGTCTCCTCCATCGAGGAGATCGACCGGAGCGCCCGGAATGCCATGGTGTCGGAGCTCGACGACCGCACGAGCGAGGTGACCGAGTACATCCTGCAGCAGCAGGCTCTGCTGGGCGAGGACATCGACGAGGCGCTGGTGGACATCTCGGGCGACGTGCACATCGACGTCATCCGCTCACTCCAGCTGATGAGCATGACGATCCTCGCGGACGAGCACGGAGGGTCCGACCCCTTCGCGGTGCTCGAGTACGCACTCGACCCGGACGCGACCGACGACGTTCTGCTGGTCAACCTCGGCTCGGACGGCGATGTGCTCTCGGTGACCAGCGCCGACTGAATGGCCGGCGCCACCACCCCGCGGCTTCCGTGCAGCTGGCCGGCCCCGGCCTCTCACACCGCCTGAGCGTGTCTCGATACGCGGCCTGCGGTCGCTACTCGACAACCTGGCCGTTCGCGCAGGCGGTCACACCGCCTGCGCGAACCCTTCGTCGGCGTGCACGTCCCGCGCGATGTGCGCGAGGTGGGGAGGGATGTCGCGGCCCTTCGAGATCATCGACTGCGCCCAGAGCCGCCCGGCGCGGTAGGACGACCGGACGAGCGGGCCGGCGAGCACGCCGAGGAAGCCGATGCGCTCCGCCTCTTCCTTGAATTCGACGAACTCCTGCGGCTTGACCCAGCGCGCGACGGGCAGATGACGAGGAGTCGGCCGCAGGTACTGCGTGATGGTGATGATGTCGGTCCCCGCATCGTGCAGGTCCTGCAGCGCCTGGACGACCTCTTCCGGCTCTTCGCCCATGCCGAGGATCAGGTTCGACTTCGTGATGAGTCCCGCCTCGCGCGCGGCGGTCAGGACGCCGAGCGACCGTTCATAGCGGAAGGCGGGACGGATGCGCTTGAAGATGCGCGGCACCGTCTCGACGTTGTGGGCGAACACCTCGGGACGCGAATCGAAGACCTCCGCGAGCAGTGCGGGCTCGCCGTTGAAATCGGTCGCAAGGATCTCGACGCCCGTGCCCGGGTTGTCGGCGTGGATCCGCCGCACGGTCTCGGCGTGCAGCCACGCACCGCCGTCGGGCAGGTCATCGCGTGCGACGCCGGTCACTGTCGCGTAGCGCAGCTGCATCCGCTGGACGCTCTCCGCGACGCGGCGCGGCTCGTCCATGTCGTAGTCGGCCGGCTTGCCCGTGTCGATCTGGCAGAAGTCGCAGCGCCTCGTGCACTGCGAGCCGCCGATGAGGAACGTCGCCTCGCGGTCCTCCCAGCACTCGTAGATGTTGGGGCAGCCCGCCTCCTGGCAGACGGTGTGGAGCTCCTCGGTCTTCACCAGGGAATGAAGCGCCTGGTACTCCGGCCCCATCTTCGCCTTGGTCTTGATCCACTCCGGCTTGCGCTCGATGGGCGTCTGGGCGTTGCGGACTCGAGCCGCAGCAGCTTGCGTCCATCAGGAACGGATGCCGGTCCGGAAGCCGAAGCCGGAGCGCCCGCGGCCTCCCCATGAGCACTGCCGCACGCGCTCACGCTGCCACCGCCGTGTACTCGGACTGGAAGCGACTGACGACGGACCCGACGACGTCGACGGGGGAGATGTCGGCGCCGGCGAGCTCGCTCAGCGTGGTGACTCCGGCATCCGCGATTCCGCACGGGACGATGCCGCGGAAGCCCGCCAGCGAGTTGTCGCAGTTGAGCGCGAACCCGTGCATCGTGACCCCTCGCTGCACTCGCACGCCGATCGCCGCGACCTTGTCCTCCGACAGGGGCCGACGCACCCACACGCCGCTCCGGCCTTCTACGCGGTGGCCCTCCACGCCGTATGCGGCGAGCACGTCGATCAGGATGCCCTCGAGGCGCCGCACATGCGCGACGACGTCGAGCGGCTCGGGGAGTCGGACGATCGGGTAGCCGACGAGCTGCCCCGGACCGTGCCACGTGATCTTCCCACCGCGGTCGACATCCACGACGGGCGTCCCGTCCGTGGGTCGCTCGTGGCGTGCCGTCCGCGCGCCTGCGGTGTACACCGGCTCATGCTCGAGCAGGACGAGCGTGTCGGGGCGGCTGCCGGCCACGACCTCGGAATGGATGCCGCGCTGCAGCGTCCAGCCGTCCTGATAGGGCACGAAGTCCGGGTCGAAACCCGGTGTGACGATCTCGAGCACGGCGCTCCTTGGGTAGCACGAGTTTCTGGATCGCGTCCAACAATACCCGTTCTGCCAGACGCGTGAGGCGGATAGCGTGGGTGCATGAACGCTGAGCCGCGCACCGGCCGCCCGCGCGCGTCGTCACGCGAGACCCTCGCAGAGGCGGCGTGCGAGCTCTTCCTCGAGCAGGGCTTCGAGCAGACCTCGATCGTCGACATCACCTCCCGCGCGGGAGTCAGCCGGTCGAGCTTCTTCAACTACTTCTCTTCGAAGAGCGACATCCTCTGGGGCTCCTTCGACGAGCGATCGGATGCCGCGGTCGAGCTTCTCGATTCCACTGCGCCTGCATCGGTCCCCGACATCCTGCGCGGCATCGCGGCGGGGTTCGCTCCCGACAGCCTTGCCCTCGCGATCGCGAACGCCGGCGCCATGGGACTCGCGGAGGAACTCGACCGCGAGCGCGCCCTGCGGCACGGCCGCCTCGCACGCTCCATTGCTGAGCGGCTCCGCCGGGACGGACAGTCGCGGCTCGGGGCCGAGGTCGCCGGCGCGGCCGCGGCGGGCGCGGTGCTCGCGGCCGTGTGGGAATGGGCCGACGCCGGCCCTGGGCGCACCCACCTGGCTCCGCTCCTCGAGGCGGCGCTCGCGTTCCTCCCGGGTGTCCTCGCCGCTCCTGTCGCGGGCGCCGCGGTTCGCCAGCTGCGTGTCGTCGTCGCGGCCGAGGAGTTCGACGAGGCCCTCGCCTTCTACCGGGATGTGGTCGGGATGCCGGAGGCCGAGGCGTACGAGGCTGAAGGCGGCGCTCGCGTCGCGATCCTGAACGCCGGCCGGGCGACGCTGGAACTGGCGAACCCGGCGCAGGTGCAGTTCATCGATCGGGTCGAGACCGACGGCCAGGCGCCGAGCGACCGCGTCCGCATCGCACTGGAGGTCGACGACACTGCGGCGGTGGTCGGCCGCCTCGAGGCCGGCGGCGCCCTGGTGGAGGCATCCGCTCGCGAAACACCGTGGCGCTCGGTCAACGCGCGCCTCCGCGCGCCGGCGGGACTGCAGCTCACGGTCTTCGAGGAGCTGGGACCCGCGTAGCCGGACGTTTCGCGCGATTCCGGACAGGTATCAAGTGACGACACCCCGACATGGAGGGCATCATGATCCCGGACTCGCTTGACCAGCTGCTCGACCGATCCGCTCCGGCCGCGAGAGCCGCGCAGGAGCACGACCTGCGCGCCATGGCCGTCGCTGCGCAGCCTGCGCGCCCGGCGAGACGGCTGCCCAAAGTCGCCATCGGCGCCGGTCTGGCTGTTCTGCTCCTGGGCGGTGCGGGCGCGGCCTACGCGGCAGACCTGTTCGATTGGCTCCCGTGGGCGCAGACCCCCGACTACACCTATCAGGCGGCGCTCGCAGCGGGAGATGAGTGCGAGGTGCGCGTCGCGGTGGTCGACCCCGTCGATGCGAACGGCCTGTTCACCGGCGACCTGGCAGACCGGCTGAACTCGCATGCCTCGCTCGATGCGGCGACGGTGGCTGCGGTGCAGGAGGTGCTCGAGGACTATCGCGGTGCAGACCTGCTCCTGACGTCGAGTCCCGACGGCCTGCTGCACCTCGTCGGACTCGGCACAGAGGTGGTGGACGAGGAGCGTGGCGTCATCATCGACACCGCCCTCAAGAACTCTCTCATCGCCGAGGGCGCAGGTCAGGCGTCCGGTGACTGGACGGCTTACGCTCTGCAGCTCGAATGCGCGGCGGCCGAGCAGTGAGGAAGCGACAGCTCGACCAGCGCCTGACCGAGACGCTCGTCGATGCGTCCCCGGACCTCCTCGCCTACCTCCAGCGGCGCGTCGGCTACGACGATGCTGCGGACCTCCTCGGGGAGACGATGGTCGTCGCCTGGCGCCGTATCCCAGATCTTCCGATCGATCCTGAGCGCGCGCGCATGTGGCTGTTCGGAATCGCACGAGGCACGCTGCTGAATCATGCACGCGGCGAGCGCAGACGCTGGGCGCTCGCCGACCGCATCCGAGGGCAGGCGGGATCGGATGCTGTGTCGCCGGCCGCCGACGAGGGGGCCGAGGTCCGCGACGCGATCTCCCGCCTCGACCCGGACCTCGCCGAGCTCGTCCGGCTCGTGCATTGGGAGCGGCTGACTCTCGTGCAGGCGGCCGAGCTGCTCGGCATCCCCGACTCCACCGCTCGTGGCCGCTACGCGCGGGCCAAGGAGGAGCTGCGCATCGCACTGGGAATCGGCATTCAGGTCTGAAGCGTCGGCCCTGATGGCCGGCGTCGACGGCGGACTCCCGCATCCGCTCCCGTAGAATCGGGGGATCATGGCTACCTTCGGCACGCTCTCCGATCGTCTCACCGAGACCTTCCGCAACCTCCGCAAGAAGGGGCAGCTCACGCCCGCGGACGTCGACGGAACGGTGCGCGAGATCCGCCGCGCGCTGCTCGACGCCGACGTCGCCCTCGTCGTGGTCAAGGACTTCACCGCCAAGGTGCGCGAGCGCGCGCTCGGCGACGAGGTCAACCGGGCGCTGAACCCCGCGCAGCAGGTCGTCCAGATCGTCAACGAAGAGCTCGTGGCGATCCTCGGCGGCGAGCAGCGGCGCCTGCAGTTCGCCAAGAATCCGCCGACCGTGATCATGCTCGCCGGCCTGCAGGGGTCGGGCAAGACGACCTTCGCCGGCAAGCTCGCGAAGATGCTCGAGAAGGACGGTCACACGCCGCTCCTCGTCGCCGCCGACCTCCAGCGCCCCAATGCCGTCAACCAGCTGCAGGTCGTCGCCCGTCAGGCAGGCGCCGCCGTCTACGCGCCGCAGCCCGGCAACGGCGTCGGCGACCCGGTGCAGGTTGCGCGAGACGGCGTGGAGGTGGCGCGCCGCCAGCAGCACGACATCGTCATCATCGACACGGCGGGCCGGCTCGGCGTCGACGCCGAGCTGATGAAGCAGGCCTCCGCCATCCGCAAGGCGACGAACCCCGACGAGGTGCTGTTCGTCATCGACGCGATGATCGGTCAGGATGCCGTCAACACGGCGAAGGCCTTCCAGGAGGGCGTCGACTTCACCGGCGTGGTGCTGTCCAAGCTCGACGGCGACGCCCGCGGCGGCGCGGCCCTGTCTGTGGCATCCGTCACCGGTCGCCCCATCGTCTTCGCGTCTACGGGTGAAGGACTCGACGACCTCGAGCCGTTCTACCCCGACCGCATGGCCAAGCGCATCCTCGACCTCGGCGACATCCTGAGCCTGATCGAGCAGGCGCAGGCGGCGTTCGACGAGGAAGAGGCGATGAAGGTCGCCGAGAAGCTCGCGACCGACCAGTTCACCCTCGAAGACTTCCTCGGCCAGCTTCAGCAGATGAAGAAGATGGGCTCGATGAAGAAGATGCTCGGGATGCTCCCGGGCATGGGGCAGATGAAGCAGCAGCTCGAGGACTTCGACGAGCGCGAGATCGACCGCACCGAGGCGATCATCCGCTCGATGACCCCGGGGGAGCGGCACAACCCCAAGGTGCTCAACGGCTCGCGGCGCCTCCGCATCGCGCGCGGCTCGGGCATGACCGTGACCGACGTCAACGCGCTCGTCAACCGGTTCGAGCAGGCCGCGAAGATGATGAAGACCGTCGCCCGCGGCGGAGTGCCGAACATCCCCGGCATGGGCCCGATCCCCGGTGGCCGTCCCGGTGCGTCGAGCAAGCGCGGCAAGCAGGTCAAGGCGAAGGGCTCCCGTTCGGGCAATCCCGCGAAGCGCGCCGCCGAGAACGCCGGGATCGCCCAGGCTGCGATCGAGGCGCCGACCGGGTCGGGCTTCGGCCTGGGCGCGCCGAAGGGCGCGCCGACGGCCGAGGACCTCGCCGAGCTGCAGCGGATGCTCGGCAAGGGCTGAGCCCGCGGCGTCGGTCCGCCGCGTCAGACTGACAATGCGTCAGCGGGCGAGCTGCGAGAAGTGCTCGCGCAGTGTGGGGCCCGCTCGGAACTCGCGGATGAGGTGCTGCACGACCTCGCGCAGGTCGCCGTCCGCGGCATCCGCCACCCGCAGCTGCCGGTCGTAGCTCGCGCCCTGCGTGAGCGTCGTCTCGAGGCCCGCGAACTCGCGCCCGCACTTGAGCTCGACCGCGACGTCGACGAGCCGGTCCATCGTCTGGCGCAGGTGCTCGCGCACGGGGGCCTGAGTGCCGTCGGCGTCGACGATGATCCGGGCATCCAGCCCGTACCGCGCGGCGCGCCACTTGTTCTCGCGCACGAACCACGGGGGGATGACCGGCAGTTCCCGGCCGGCATCCAACTCGCGCGAGAAATGCTCGACGAGCACCTGCACGAGCGCCGCGACGGCGGCGAGCTCGGGCAGCGTCGACATGCCGTCACAGGCGCGGATCTCGATCGTGCCCCACCGCGGGGCCGGGCGGATATCCCACCGCACCTCGGTCGCGTCGGCCATCACACCCGTTCGGACCATGTCCTCGAGGTACCCCTCGAACTCGGACCAGTTCTGCAGGGGCCACGGCAGCCCGGCCGTCGGAAGCTGCTGGAACACGAGCGCCCGATTCGACGCGTAACCCGTGCGCTCCCCGGCCCAGAAGGGGGATGAGGCCGACAGTGCCTGGAGATGCGGCAGATAGACCGACAGCGCATTGATGAGCGGGAACACCTTGTTGACGTCTTCCACGCCGACGTGCACGTGGATGCCCCAGATCATCATGTTGCGGCCCCACCACTGGGTCCGCTCGATGAGGTTGTGGTACCTGGTCTTGTCGGTCACCTGCTGGTCGTACCACTGCGCGAAGGGGTGGCTCCCGGCGCACAGCAGCTCGATGCCGAGAGGGTTCGTCACCTCCCGGATCGCCGCAATCGCGTCCGCGATGTCGTCGACCGCGGCCTCGACCGTGTCGCCCACCCCGCTCGTGACCTCGACCGTGTTCGTCAGCAGCTCGCCGGTCACCGTGAACCGCTCGAGCGCAGTGCGCTCCTCGACGACGTCCAGCACCTCGGGCGCGCGCGGCACGAGATCCCCCGTCGCCCCGTCGGCGAGCATGAGCTCCCACTCCAGGCCGACAGTGGAACGGGCGGATGTCGCGAAAGGCACCGTCATCCGCACAGTTTGCCATGACGGATGCTGTCGCCGCCGTGGCATCGCCGGTGCTGGGGGGCGACGCCGGCTGTCGGCATCCCGAGCAATCCCGCGCCGCCGGTTCGCGGGCGCCCCCGCGATCTGGTGGGCGGGGTGTTCGCAGGGAGCCCCCTCGATGTGAGAGAATTGTTGGTCGGACCTGGCGCTCGACCCTCTATCCAGCGTCGCCGTCCTCCTATTGAGCTTCCGCCGGGTGTGCACCCCACTCTCCAGGCGATCGGTTCGTCTCACCTCCACACAATTCAGGAGAATCGTGGCTGTCAAGATTCGTCTCAAGCGCCTCGGCAAGATCCGTGCGCCCTACTACCGCATCGTCGTGGCCGACTCGCGCACCAAGCGCGATGGTCGTGTCATCGAGGAGATCGGCAAGTACCACCCCACCGAGGAGCCCTCGTTCATCGAGGTCGACTCCGAGCGCGCGCAGCACTGGCTCAGCGTGGGCGCCCAGCCCACCGAGCAGGTCCGCGCCATCCTCAAGCTGACCGGCGACTGGGGTCGCTTCAAGGGCGACAAGGATGCTGTCTCGACCGTCAAGGTGGCCGAGCCCAAGCCGGAGTTCGAGATCGACTCCGCCAAGAAGTCGGTCATCAAGCCCAAGGCCGAGAAGAAGGCTGAAGAGCCCGTCGCCGAGGCTCCGGCCGAGGCTGACGCCGACTCCGCCGCAGACGCAGAGTAATTCCGTGCTGGCCGCCGCGCTCGAGCACGTCGTCAAGGGGATCGTGGATCACCCCGACGACGTCCGCATCAACTCCTCGACGTCCCCCCGCGGTGACGTCCTCGAGGTGCACGTGCACCCCGATGATCGAGGTCGCGTGATCGGGCGCGGCGGACGCACGGCCAAGGCCCTGCGCACGCTCATCTCGGCGCTCGCCGACGGTCGACGCGTGCGCGTCGACGTCGCGGACGACTGAGATGTCAGACGCAGAATCCCCGGACTCGGTCTCGAGTCCGACCCAGAAGCCGGCGCGTCCAGGCAAGTCCGGCAAGACGCAGCTGCGCGTCGGTCGCCTGGTGAAGGCGCACGGGCTGAAGGGCGCGTTCAAGCTCGAGCTCTACACGGACGAGCCCGATCGTCGGTTCGTCCCCGGTGCGACGTTCACGCTGCAGGTGCCCGAGTCATCGCCGTGGCACGGCAAGCCGCTCACCGTCCGCGAGTTCAAGTGGATGAACAGCCACCCCGTCGCCTTCTTCGAGGGTGTTGACGACCGCTCTGCGGCGGAAGAGCTCATCCGGGCGATCCTGTGGATCGACGAGGATGCCGAGGCATCCGTCCCCGAAGACGACGCCTGGTACGACCACCAGCTCGTCGGGCTCGACGTCGTCCGCGACGACGTCGTGGTCGGCCGGGTCGCCCGCGTCGACCATTTCCCCGCCCAGGACCTCCTGATCGTCCGCACCGGCGGCGAGGAGAGCGACCGCGAGGTGCTCGTCCCGTTCGTGAAGGCGATCGTCCCGATCGTCGACGTGCCCGGTGGCCGGGTCGTGGTGACGCCGCCCGCCGGCCTGTTCGAAGAGCTGCCCGGATCGGACGACGAGCGCGAAGCCGGCGCCGCGCCAGACGACGACGCCATCGATGCCGACTCCGGCGAGGACCGGGCCTGACCGCTGCGGTCGCGCGGCCGCGTCTGCGCGGCCGGTCCTGATCTCTTTCACACCCGCTGCCGTGCGCGCGTGAGATCGGCGTGATCGAGCGGTAACACCGCGCGACATGCGGTGGAACATGCATCCGCGATCATCGGAGCATGGGCGCACCCGCGGGCACGACGGTGGAGCGATCCGACGCGCCGCCGACCGAGTCGCGCGCCGTCTGCTCGTACTGCGGCGTGGGCTGCGGCATCGCCGTGTCGACCACGACAGGGCCGCTCGGCACGCGGATCACCAAGACGGTGGGAGACAGGCGGCACCCCGCCAATGCCGGGTCGGCTGTGCACGAAGGGCGCGACGCACGTCGATCTGATGCATGCGCCCGGGCGCATGTCGACGGCGTACATCCGGCCCGAACGCGGTGAGGCGCCCGTCGCCGCGCCCGTCGACACGGCCATCGCCGAGGCCGGAGCGCGCCTGCGCGCGATCGTCGAGGAGCACGGGCCCGACGCGGTCGCGGTGTACGTCTCGGGGCAGATGTCGATCGAGGCCCAGTACCTCTCGAACAAGCTCGTGAAGGGGTACCTCCGGGGACTCCACATCGAGTCCAACTCGCGGCTGTGCATGGCGTCGGCGGGCACCGGCTACAAGCAGTCCCTCGGGGCTGACGGGCCCCCAGGCTCCTACGAGGACATCGACCAGGCGAACCTCTTCTTCGTCATCGGCTCGAACATGGCGGACTGCCACCCGATCCTGTTCCTGCGCATGGCGGATCGCCTCAAGCAGGGGGCGAAGCTCATCGTCGTCGACCCGCGACGCACGGCGACAGCGGATCGCGCAGACCTGTATCTGCCGATCGCGCCCGGAACCGACCTCGCGCTGCTGAACGGCATCCTGAATCTGCTCGTCGAAGACGGCGCGATCGACGAGGACTTCATCGCCGCCCACACCGAGGGGTGGGAGGCGATGCCGGAGTTCCTGGCGGAGTACACGCCCTCTCGCGTCGCCGAGGTCACCGGCCTGCCGGAAGCCGACATCCGCACGGCCGCGCGCCTGATCGCCGAGGCAGGCGAGTGGATGACGCTCTGGACGATGGGTCTCAACCAGTCCACGCAGGGAACCTGGCACACGAACGCGATCTGCAACCTGCACCTGGCGACGGGAGCGATCTGCCGGCCAGGGAGCGGGCCCTTCTCGCTCACCGGTCAGCCGAATGCCATGGGCGGCCGCGAGATGGGCTACATGGGCCCGGGCCTCCCCGGCCAGCGCGCCGTCTTCAACGCCGCCGATCGCGCGTTCGTCGAGGAGGTCTGGGGCCTCGCGCCGGGAACGATCCGCGCCGAGGCGGGCACCGGCACGATCGACATGTACCGGGCGATGGCCGCGGGCGACATCAAGGCGGCCTGGATCATCTGCACCAACCCGGTGGCATCCGTCGCGAACCGCAGGTCGGTCATCGAGGGTCTCGAGGCGGCGGAGCTCGTCATCGTGCAGGACGTCTTCACCGAGACGGCGACGAACGCCTACGCCGATATCCTCCTGCCCGCGACCCTGTGGGTGGAGGCCGAAGGGGTCATGGTCAACAGCGACCGGACGATGACCCTCGTGCAGCGAGCGACGGAGCCGCCCGGCGAAGCGATGCCCGACTGGCTCACGATCGCCCGTGTCGCTCAGGCGATGGGCTTCGACGAAGGCTTCGACTTCCGCAGCAGCGAAGAGGTCTTCGACGAGATCCGGCGCTTCTGGAACCCCCAGACCGGCTGGGACGTCCGCGGCGTGACCTACGAGCGCCTGCGTCGAGGGCCGGTGCAGTGGCCGGCGCCGCCCGAGGACGACGAGGACCGGCATCCGATCCGCTACCTCAACGACGGGGTCAGCCAGAGCCTGCTCCGCTCGGACGACGGCACGGTGCCCGCCCTGGCGTTCGCCACTGCGTCACGGCGTGCGCAGTTCTTCGCCCGGCCGCACCTGGGCCCGCACGAGCTGCCCGACGACGACTACCCGTGGGTGCTCAACACGGGGCGGCTGCAGCACCAGTGGCACACGATGACCAAGACCGGCAAGGTCGGCAAGCTGGTCAAGCTGAACCCTTCGCCGTTCGTCGAGATCCATCCGCTCGACGCCGAGGCGCAGGGCATCTCGGAGGGCGACGAGGTGGAGATCTCGTCGCGGCGTGGCCGCGCCGTGCTGCCGGCTGTCGTCACCGATCGCGTGCGACCGGGCAACTGCTTCGCCCCGTTCCACTGGAACGACGAGCACGGCGAATACCTCACGATCAACGCCGTGACGAGCGACGCCGTCGACCAGGCGTCTCTGCAGCCCGAGTTCAAGTTCGCGGCGGTGAGCCTCCGCCGCGTCGGCCCCGCTCGGGAGGCTTCCACGTCGGCGGAGACCGGGATGCCGCAACCTGTGGGTGCGCAGGACCTGCTCGCCGGCGTCGGCCGGTCGGCGGCACCGGTGCTCACCGAGGCGGAGAGCACCTACGTCTCGGGGTTCCTCTCGGCGCTCGAGGCCGCCCCCGTCGCGGCCGGCGTCGTGCCCGTGCTTCCGGCTGCCGCGCCGCTGCGAGACCTCCCGCGCGCGTGGTTCGACGGCGTCCTGGCGGGCCTGCACTCGCGGACAGCCATCGGATCGGCGGTCGCCGGCGGCACCCATGACGAGGTCACCGTGCTCTGGGGCTCGCAGACGGGCAACGCAGAAGAGCTTGCCGCTGCGTCGGTGGCGACCCTCACCGCTCGCGGCATCCCGGCGCGCGCGCTCAGCATGGTCGACATGTCGATCGCCGATCTCGCGGCCGTGCGACGACTGCTCGTCGTGACGTCGACCTTCGGCGACGGGGGACCGCCCGACAACGCGGCGGGGCTGTGGGATCTCCTCAACGGCGACGACGTGCCCGAGCTCACGGCCCTCGACTACGCCGTCTTCGCCATCGGCGACCCCAGCTACGACGACTTCTGCGGCCACGGCCGCAGCATCGACGCGCGCCTCGGCGCACTCGGAGCGACGGCGCTCCTGCCACGCGTCGACTGCGAACCCGACTACGCCGAGCCGGCCGCCGCCTGGCTCGAGCAGGTGATCGCCACGCTCGACCCGACAGCGGCGGCGCCTGCGGTCGTGCTCGCCCCTCCCATGAAGCGGCTGTTCACGCGCGCCAATCCGGTGCACGCCGAGCTGATCACGAACACGCTCCTCAGCGCGCCGGGCTCGGCGAAGGAGGTCCGCCAGTTCGGCTTCGATCTCTCGCAGGCGGGAACCTCGTACGAGGCGGGGGACTCCCTCGGGATCGTGTGTGCGAACACCGGCCAGGTCGTCGATGAGTGGCTCGAGCGTGACCGGACTCGGACGGCGCACGATCGTCGAGGTCGCCGGCGAGGAGCGGTTCCTCGAGGATGCGCTCCGGTCTCAGCTCGACATCACCCGGATCACGTCCGATCTGCTGGCGTTCGTCGCCGAGCGCACCGCGGATTCGCGCCTCGCCGTGCTCCTGCGCCGCGAGAACAAGGCACGCCTCGAGCAGTACCTGTGGAGCATGCAGGCCGTCGACCTGCTCCACGAGTTTCCGGTCGCCGCGGGCGCCGAGGAGTGGCTCTCGGTGCTCAAGCCGCTTCAGCCGCGCCAGTACTCGATCTCATCGAGTCCGAAGACCAGCCCGCACGAAGTCCAGCTCACGGTCTCGGTCGTCCGGTTCGAGACCGAGACGGGCAGGCGGCGCGGGGGTGTCTGCTCGACCTTCCTGGCGGATGCCGCACCCGGCGCCCGTGTCTACCTGCAGAAGTCGCCGCACTTCCGGCCACCCGCCTCGGCCGACGCGCCGATGATCATGGTGGGGCCCGGCACCGGCATCGCGCCCTTCCGCGGTTTCCTCCAGGATCGCCGAGCCGATGGGCACACCGGCCGCAATTGGCTCTTCTTCGGCGAGCAGCACGAGGCGACCGACTTCTACTACCGCGACGAGCTCACGGCGATGCGCGAGGACGGGCTGCTCGCGCGGCTCGACACCGCCTTCTCGCGCGACCAGCGCCAGAAGGTCTACGTCCAGGACCGGATGCTCGAGCACGGCGTCGAGCTCTGGCGCTGGCTGCAGGATGGGGCGCACTTCTACGTGTGCGGCGACGCGAGCCGCATGGCGCAGGACGTCGACGACACGCTGACGACCATCGCGCGCCGCCACGGCGGACTCTCGGAGGACGCGGCCGCGGAGTTCAAGAAGACCCTCGTGGCCGAGAAGCGCTACGTCCGCGACGTGTACTGAGCCACGACCTCTGCCGTCGCGGGACGGCCTGCCGCGGCATCCGTCCCCCCACCGCGCCACAGGTCGATCGCCCCCGGCACACTCCTCTCGAGTGGCCAAGACACGCCGACGGTCAGCGTGCGCGTCGGCGTGTCTTGACCACTCGAGGATTCGGGGATGTCGGGGAGGGCACAGGGAGGTCCGGCGCACGAGGAAGCGGACCGCACCCTGAGGGGATGCCGGCGCACGACGACCGCACGAGTCGGCGCCGGACGACCGCCCGAGGGGATGCCGGCGCACGAGGAAGCGGACCGCACCCTGAGGGGATGCCGGCGCACGAAGAAGCGGGCCGCACCCCGAAGGATGCGGCCCGCTGCGGATGCCGAGGTCAGATGCGCTGTCCGGCGAGCGACCGACGCGGCACGACGTAGACGAGGATCGTGACGGTCAGGAGCACGACGTACGCGCCGACGAAGCCGTAGAACGCCGCGGTGTACCCGCCGGTCGCGAGCTGCGACGCGTTGAGCACCTGCGGGATGACGAAGCCGCCGTACGCGCCGATCGCCGAGATGAGCCCCAGCGCCGCGGCGGCCTTCCGCTGGATCTTGATGCCGCCCGGGGTTCCCGGCAGAGCGTCGGTGGCGATGCCCCGCGCGGCGAACACGTTGGGGATCATGCGGTACGTCGAGCCGTTCCCGATGCCGGTCGCGGCGAACAGCACCAGGAAGCATCCGAGGAAGACCCAGAAGTTCTGGAGCGGCATCGTCCAGATGAGCAGCAGTGCGCCGAGCGCCATCACCGAGAAGGCTCCGACGGTGACCCGCGCGCCGCCGACCTTGTCGGAGAGGCGGCCGCCGAAGGGTCGGGCGAGCGAGCCGATGAGCGCACCCAGGAAGGCGAGCGAGATGGCCGCCTGCCCGACCTGGAACGTCGAGAACTCGGGGAACTGGTCGGCGATGAGCTTCGGGAAGACGCTGGCGAACCCGATGAACGAGCCGAACGTGCCGATGTAGAGCAGCGCCATGAGCCACAGGTGCGGCTCGCGGAGGGCGGCGGCAGAGCCGGCGACGTCGGCCTTGGCGTTGGAGAGGTTGTCCATGTAGCGCCACGCACCCCAGATCGCGAGCAGGATGAACGGCACCCACATCCAGCCCGCGAGCGAGATGTTGAGCGTCGCGGCGGCCCCGATCGTCACGACGATGGGCACGGCGAACTGCGCGACCGCCGTGCCGATGTTGCCGCCCGCCGCATTGAGTCCGAGTGCCCAGCCCTTCTCCTTCTGGGGGAAGAAGTAGGTGATGTTCGCCATCGAGCTCGCGAAGTTGCCGCCGCCGAAGCCGGCGAGGCCGGCGACGACGAGCATGACGCCGAAGGGAGTCTCGGGATTGCCGACGACGACGCCCAGGAGGATCGAGGGGATCAGCAGCAGGCCCGCCGAGATCATCGTCCAGTTGCGCCCGCCGAACCGCGCGACCATGAACGTGTAGGGGAATCGCATGGTGGCGCCGACGAGGCTCGGAAGCGAGATGAGCCAGAACGCCTGCGAGCTGCTGAAGGCGAAGCCCGCGTCGGGGAGCATCACCACGACGATGCTCCACAGCTGCCAGACGATGAAGCCGAGGAACTCGGCGAAGATCGACCAGCGGAGGTTGCGCTGAGCGATCGAGCGTCCCGCGGACTGCCAGAAGGCGGTGTCTTCGGGATTCCAGCCGTCGATCCAGCGACCGGGGCGGTGGGTGAGTGTGACGGAGCCGGTGGAGCCTGGTGCGGCGGCATCTGCGCCGACAGTAGTGGGGGTTGTCAGGGACGAGGTCATCGCAGTCTCCTCTGGGAAGGTATGACTCGAAGCTAGGGAACGCGTGTTTCCGCACGACTGCCTCAGCCGTTACCTCTTGGTCACGGGTGCGTCACCCCTCGGGAGGAGCCCGGGTTAGTGCTTGGTCACAAACCGGAAACATGCGGGATGCCTAGACTTTGAGCCGTGCGCATCGACATCGTGACGATCTTCCCCGCCTTCTTCGATGTGCTGGACGTCTCTCTCATCGGCAAGGCGCGCGAGCGCGGCATCCTGGATCTGCGGGTGCACGACCTGCGCGACTGGACGCAGGACCGCCACCGCACGGTGGACGACACGCCCTACGGCGGCGGCGCGGGCATGGTCATGAAGCCCGAGCCGTGGGGTGCGGTGCTCGACGAGGTGCTGTCACCGGATGCCGTGCTCATCGTCCCCTCGCCGGCCGGCGAGCGCTTCACGCAGCCCCTGGCCCGCGAACTGGCTGACGAGTCGCACCTCGTCTTCGCCTGCGGCCGCTACGAGGGCATCGACCAGCGGGTCATCGATCACTACACGGCTCATGGCCGGGTGCGGTCCGTGAGCCTCGGGGACTACGTGCTCAACGGGGGAGAGGTCGCCGCCATGGCGATGATCGAGGCGGTCTCGCGGCTCGTTCCCGGTGTGGTCGGCAATCCCGAGAGCCTCGTCGAGGAATCGCATGAGGACGGACTCCTGGAGTACCCGAGCTACACCAAGCCGCCGGTGTGGCGCGAGCTCGAGGTGCCGCCCATCCTGCTGAGCGGCAACCACGGCGCGATCGCCCAGTGGCGGCGCGAGCGGAGCCTGGAGCGGACGCAGGAGCGGCGACCCGACCTGCTGCAGCCCTAGCGTCCGACGGTCGCCTCGAGCTCCGCGCACGCCGTGGCGTAGCGCTCGGCGACGACGGCCGCGATGCGGAGGTCCGGTGCCAGTGGAGCTGTCACGACATCGGCGCCCGCCTCCGCGATGACCTTCGCGGCATGCCCGGGCGCGAGGACGTAGCTGGCGGCGATGACACGGCGAGCACCCGCCTGCCGGGCCCGCGCGATCGCCGCGTCGATGCGTGGCTCGGCGCCCGACGCGAACCCGACGCCCACGCGACCGTGGAGGAGCTCACCCATTCGCAGAGCCATCCGCCGCACGTCCGCCTCGGCCGCGGGGTCGCTCGATCCGGCCGCCGACAGCACGATCGCGTCTCCTGAGCGGAGGCCGGCTTCGACCAGCCGGTCCTCGAGCACGAACGCCAGCAGGTCGTGCGGACCGAGGGCGGCGGCCGAGACGACGTGCGGGTACGGATTCACCGCCCGCGCGATGTCGACCCGTGTGTGGTCTCCCGTCGACAGCAGGAGGGGTACGACGACGGCGGAGCCAGAGTCTCCGACCCGGGCGACGACGTCGGCGACCTCCGGTGTCTGCACGTCGAGGAACGCCTCTTCGACCGGGACGTCGGGAAGGATCGCGCGCACATGGGCGACGATGCCCGCGATGGCGCGACGCCCGTCTTCGTACGCGGTGCCGTGCGAGCAGGCGATGAGGGTCGGACGTGTCACAGGTCGCCGCCGGGGTCGAGCACGTTGAGGCGATACCCGCGCTTGACGACGGTCTTGATGAGATCGGGCACGCCGAGGGCTTCCCGCACGCGGGCGACGGCCATCTCCACGGCGTGGCGTGTTGTCGCCCGAGCGCGGCAGCGCGGACTGGAGCGACTGCCGCGAGACGACCGCGCCCCGGGCATCGAAGAGGACGCCGAGCAGCTCGATGCCGGTCCGCGACAGGGGGATGAACCGCCCGTCGAGCACGGCGCCGGCGCTCCGCAGCTCGACCCGCCCGGCAGGCGTGTCCTGCGACGGCGCGCGCCCGCCGCCGAAGTGCGTCACGACCGTGCGCACCAGCGAACCCAGCCGGCCGCGCTCGGCGACGACCGGGGCGAGGCCGGCTCGTTCGAGCGGACCGGCGGTGATCGGACCGACTGCCGCCATCAGCAGTCGCTCGTGCTCGACGAGCGAGCGGATGCTGTCGAGCGCGCCCTCGCGTCGTGCCGCGGCCACCCACTCCTCGGCGCCCGGTGCCGACGTGAACAGGACAGCGTCCACTTCTCCTGCTCCGGCGGCGACCACAGAGCGGCGGACGGCTTCGGCATCCGGAGGAGGACCCCACCGGTACACGGTGAGGCTCACGACGTCCGCTCCGTGCCCTTCGAAGAGCTCGTCCAGTCCGTCGGCGCCGGACCCGTGATGCTGCACCGCGATGCGGCGTCCTTCGACGCCTTCGGCGAGAAGGTACGCCCCGAGCTCCGTCGACGTCTCGGACTCGGCGACCCAGTCCGCGGTGAGCCCCGCCTGCTGGATCGCGCCGCGTGCTTTGGGCCCGCGCGCGACGATCTGCGCGCCGTCGAAGGCGGCGTGCAGGTCATCCAGGAGCCCGGCCTCCTCCGCGGCCTCCATCCAGCCGCGGAACCCCACGCCGGTGCTCGCGACGACGATCTCGGGAGGATTCGCGATGAGCTCGCGGGTGCGGGCGATGAGCGCCTCGTCGTCGATGTGCGGGACGATCGTGAGCGCGGGCGCGTGGCGCACTGTGGCGCCGTGGCGCTCCAGTGCTGCCGCCAGTTCGCCGGATCGGCGGTCGACGGCGATGACGATCGTGCAGCCGTCGAGCGCGGCCGAGAGGATGGGGCGAGGGGTGTCGGCTGTCACCGGGCAGCGTCACCCGACAATGCGCGCTCGGGCATCAGGAGGTGCGGCGGCGGCGACATGACCGATGACGATCACCGCGGGATTGCTCACTCCCGCGCGATCGGCGTCGGAGAGCACCTTCCCGAGGGTGGTGCGGGTGGTCCGCTGGCGGGGAGTGTGTCCGTTCTCGATGATGGCAACGGGGCGGTCGTCCGGTGTGCCGCCGGCCCGCGCGGCGCCGACGAGCCTTGCGAGATGCGCGACGCCCATGAGGACCACGGTAGTCACTGTCGGGTCGGCGATCGCGGCGACTGTCGCCGCGGTGGGCTCCGCCTGGCCGTTGACGATATGCACGGATGCCGCGACACCGCGGTGCGTCACGGGAATGCCCGCGGCCTGCGGCACCGAGACGACGCTCGTGAGACCGGGGACGACATCGACGGGGACGCCCGCCTCGAGGCAGGCCGCGACCTCCTCGCCGCCGCGGCCGTAGACGAAGGGGTCGCCGCCCTTGAGGCGGACGACCCGCTTGCCGGCCCTCGCATGGGAGACGATGAGTCGGTTGATCTCGTCCTGCGGCACCGGGTGGTGGCCGGGTCGCTTGCCGACGTCGATGATCTCGACGTCCGGGTCGAGGTCGGCGAGCACGTCGGTCGGTCCGAGCCGGTCTGCGACCACGACGTCGGCCTCGGCGAGCAGGCGACGAGCCGCGGATCGTCATGAGGTCGGTCGGTCCAGGGCCGCCGCCGACCAGGTCGACACGACCCGACACGGTGGCTCGGCGCCGGCGGAGCGGGAGGCGCCCCTCGCGGAGCAGGACCGCGATGGCGTCTCGCAGGCGCCCTGCGCGGCGGGGGTCGACGCCGGCATCCGAGACGACTCCGACGACGACGTCGCCCGATCGCGTCTCGGCCGCGAGCCGGGCGGAGCCGTGGGCTCCGTCCGAGGCATTGACGCAGAGGATCCGGCGCTGCTCGCACGCGGCCGCGATGTCGGCGTCGGCCCGACTGTCGCCCGTCGCGGTGTGGACGAGCCACGCTCCGTCGACGTCGTCGGGGGTCGCCGTGCGCGGCATCCAGTCGATTCCGTGCCGTCGCACCAGCTCGGCGATCCCGTCCGAGAGCTCGGGCGCCACGATCCGCACCCGTGCGCCGTCTTCGAGGAACCGGTGCAGGCGCCGCGCGGCGACCGGACCGGCGCCCACCATGAGGACGTCCCGGCCCGCCAGCGAGACACCGAGCATGGTCGTCATGAGCGGCCGTCCCGCTTGACGTGCACGTCGCCGTCGCTCACCGCGACGGGCCAGACCGCAAGTGCCTTCGGCTCCTTGCCCTGCGTGTCGAGGCAGAGCCCCGTGCGCAGATCGAAGACCTGCTTGTACATCGGCGACGCGACGGTCGGGGCGTCCTGCCTGGTGCCGACGATTCCCCGCGACATGACGTGCGCGCCGCTGTACGGGTCGAGGTTCGACACCGCGAACACCCGGCCCCCGTGGGTCAGGAAGAGCGCGATCTGGTCGTCGCCGAGCAGGGCCGCGCGGCCTCGCTCCACTTCGAGGTCGTCCAGCGCGCAGACGCGCACCCAGCCTGCGGCCTGCGTCTGCGGGCGTTCCGTGTCGGCGAGGGTCATCTGCGCACCTCCAGTGTCGTTCCGGCGATGAGGACCCGGCCCGTCTTCCCGCTCCTCGGTCGTCGCGGGACGCGGCTGGCCGCGTTCGACGGTGTAGGCGAGGGAGGGATCGGGGGTCAGCGGGGCGTTGACGAACGAGGCGAAGCGGCGGAGCTTCGCCGGGTCTTCGAGAGTGGCCTTCCACTCGTCCTCATAGCCGTCGATGTGGGTCGCGATGGCGGCGTCCAGGTCGGCGCAGATCCCGAGGCTGTCTTCGAAGATGACCTCTCGGAGGCCCTCGATGCCGCCTTCGAGGTCCTCGAACCACGGTGCCGTGCGCTGCAGGCGGTCGGCGGTGAAGATGTAGTACATCAGGAAGCGGTCGATCGCCGTCAGCAGCTCGTCGTCCGAGAGCCCCTCGGCGAGCAGCACCGCGTGCCGGGGCGTGAAGCCGCCGTTGCCGCCGACGTACATGTTCCACCCGGCCTCGGTGGCGATGACGCCGACGTCCTTGCCCCGGGCTTCCGCGCACTCCCGAGCGCATCCCGAGACGCCGAGCTTGATCTTGTGCGGCGACCGCAGGCCGCGGTACCGCAGCTCGAGCTGCACGGCCATGCCCACGGAGTCCTGCACGCCGTAGCGGCACCACGTCGATCCGACGCACGACTTGACCGTGCGGAGCGACTTGCCGTACGCGTGCCCGGACTCGAAGCCGGCATCGACGAGCCGCTTCCAGATGTCGGGCAGCTGCTCGAGGCGTGCGCCGAACAGGTCGATCCGCTGGCCTCCGGTGATCTTCGTGTAGAGATTGAAATCCTTCGCGACCTGACCGATGACGAGGAGGCCCTCGGGCGTGATCTCGCCACCCGGGATGCGCGGGACGACCGAATAGCTGCCGTCCTTCTGCAGGTTCGCCATGACGTGGTCGTTCGTGTCCTGGAGCGTCGCGTTCTCGCCCTCGAGCACGTGTGCGCCGACGAGGGTCGAGAGGATGCTGGCGAGCGCGGGCTTGCAGATGTCGCAGCCGCGACCGATCCCGAATCGCTCGATGACGGCGCTGAAGGTGGTCAGCCCCGAGACGCGCACAGCGTCGAAGAGCTGCCTGCGCGACATCTCGAAGTGCTCGCACAGCGCGCTGCTGAGGGACGCGCCCGACTTCGCCAGCTCGGTGCCGACGATCTTCTTGATCATCATCACGCACGAGCCGCACGCGGCCCCCGCCTTGGTGCACGACTTGATGCGCGGTGACATCCGTGCAGCCCTCGTCATGGACGGCGTGGCGGATGCTTCCCGCCGTCACGCTGTTGCACGAGCACACGAGCGCCTCGTCGGGCAGTTCGCCGGTGGGCGCCGCGACCCCGCCCTCGGGCATCAGGTACGCCGCAGGATCCCCGCCGAGCGCGCCGCCGACCAGCGGGCGCAGCGAGCCGTAGGCGGACGCGTCGCCGACGAGGATGCCGCCGAGCAGCGTCTTGGCGTCGTCCGAGAGCACGAGCTTCTTGTAGACGCCGGCGACGGGATCGGCGTAGACCACGTCGAGCGCGCCCGGCGTCTCGGCGAAGGCGTCGCCGAAGCTGGCGACATCGACGCCCGACAGCTTGAGCTTGGTCGAGAGGTCGTAGCCGGGGAAGGATGCCTCGCCCCCGAGCAGTCGCGTCGCCGCGACCTCTGCCATCGCATACCCAGGAGCGACGAGCCCGACGCACATGCCGTCGAAGTTCGCCACCTCGCCGACCGCGAGGATGTGCGGGTCCGAGGTCTGACAGCCCTCGTCGATCAGGATGCCGCCGCGCGGGTGCACGTCGAGCGCAGCATCCCGTGCCAGCTCATCGCGGGGCCGGACGCCCACGGTGAAGACGACGACATCCGCGGGGGCGTAGCCGCCGTCGCGGAACTCGAGCCCGCTGACGCGCCCGGTCCGGTCGGCGTCCAGCCGGGTGGTGATCGATCCGGTCTTGACGTTGATCCCGCGCGACTCGATGAGCCGTCGCAGCGCGTTTCCGCCCGGGAGGTCCAGCTGCGCCGACATGAGACGGTCGGATGACTGGACCACCGTGCACGCCACATCGAGCCCCTGGAGCGCGCCTGCCGCCTCGAGGCCGAGCAGGCCGCCTCCGATGACCATGCCGGTGAGCGGGCGACCGAGTTCGAGCGAGCGCGCCGTGACGAAGGCACGCAGCGCCTCGACATCGTCGAGGGTGCGGTACACGAAGCATCCCTGGTGGCCGAAGCCGTCGACCGCCAGCCGCGCGGCGTACGAGCCCGTCGCCAGAACGAGGCGGTCGTAGGAGATCGTGCGGCCGCTCGCGGTGCGGACGGTGCGCGCGCGCCGATCGATGCGGGTCACCGCGTCGCCCTTCACGAATTCCACGCTCGGGTCCTCGAGGACCGAGCGCTCGAGTGTCAGGTCGTCCGGCGTGGAGCCGCCGAAGAATCCCGTGAGCCCGACGCGGTCGTACGGATGCCGCGGCTCTTCGCCGAGGACGGTGATGCGGAGGTCGTCGCCCTGGGACCGGCTGACCAGGCTGTCGACGAGGCGATGCGCGACCATCCCCGCACCCACGACGACGACGTGCGTGGCGGCGGCGGGGGAGAGGCTCACACCGTCACCGTAGGGGTCGGATGTTGCGCCGCTGTCAGCGCTGTGTTTCCGGCTTTTGTCGGCTCGGGGATCGATGGAGTTCGAACTCAGGGGCGGCACCTCGGGCATGACGTCTCCGATCGAAGAGGGAGCGAGTGCGATGGCCAACAAGCTATGGGCGGGGTGTTTCATCGCCCGACGGGTTTCCATTACTCCGAGCGAACGTTTCTCTCACGGCCCCGCGGTCACGGGATGTGAGAACGGGCTTCTGCGGTCGGCGCAACCCGGAGGGTCAGGTCAGCGGGCTCCACTAGGGTGGGTAGCCGATTACGAGGGAGAGGACCGCCTGTGCAGGCATGGCCAGGATCGGCGTACCCCCTGGGTGCTACCTACGACGGAAACGGAACCAACTTCGGGCTCTTCAGTGAAGGCGCGGAGCGCGTCGAACTCTGCCTGTTCGGCGACCGCGGCAAGGAGACGCGGGTCGAGCTCGTGGACGTGGACGCGTTCGTCTGGCATGCCTATCTCCCCAACGTGGGCCCAGGGCAGCGCTACGGCTACCGGGTGCACGGCCCGAACGACCCGCGGTCGGGTATGCGCTTCAATCCGAACAAGCTGCTGCTGGATCCCTACGCGAAGGCCGTCGAAGGTCAGGTCAAGTGGAATCAGTCCGTCTACGGCTATGACTTCGGGCACCCCGATTCCCGCAACGACGAGGACTCCGCCTCGTCGATGATGAAGGGCGTCGTCGTCAACCCGTACTTCGATTGGGCGGGCGACCGCCAGCCGAAGACTCCCTACGCCGAGACCCTCATCTACGAGGCGCACGTGAAGGGCCTCACGAAGCTGCATCCGGCGATCCCGGAGGAGATCCGCGGCACGTACAGCGCGATCGCGCACCCGGCGATCATCGAGCACCTGAAGAAGCTCGGCGTGACCGCGATCGAGCTCATGCCGGTGCACCAGTTCGTGAACGACTCGACCCTGCAGGAGAAGGGCCTGTCGAACTACTGGGGCTACAACACCATCGCCTTCCTCGCCCCGCAGAACACCTACTCGGCGACGGGCGCCCGCGGTCAGCAGGTGCAGGAGTTCAAGGGCATGGTGCGTGCGCTGCACGCGGCCGACATCGAGGTCATCCTCGACGTCGTCTACAACCACACCGCCGAGGGAAATCACCTCGGCCCGACGCTCTCGATGCGCGGCATCGACAACGCCGCCTACTACCGGCTCGAGCGCAAGGACAAGCGGTACTACACGGACTACACGGGCACCGGCAACAGCCTCAACGTCGGCAATCCCCATGCGCTGCAGCTCATCATGGACTCGTTGCGCTACTGGGTGCTCGAGATGCACGTCGACGGCTTCCGGTTCGACCTGGCCGCGGCGCTCGCCCGCGAGTTCTACGACGTCGACCGCCTGGCCGCCTTCTTCGAGCTCGTCCAGCAGGACCCGGTGGTCTCGCAGGTCAAGCTCATCGCCGAGCCGTGGGATGTCGGGCCCGGCGGCTATCAGGTCGGAAACTTCCCGCCCCAGTGGACGGAGTGGAACGGGAAGTACCGCGACACGGTCCGCGACTTCTGGCGCGGTGAGCCGCAGGCGCTCGGCGAGTTCGCCTCCCGGCTCACCGGCTCGGCCGATCTGTACGAGCACTCGGGCCGCCGCCCCTTCGCCTCGGTCAACTTCGTCACCGCCCATGACGGCTTCACGCTGCGCGACCTCGTGTCGTACAACGAGAAGCACAACGAGGCCAACGGCGAGGACAACAACGACGGAGAGTCGCACAACCGCTCGTGGAACGGCGGCGTGGAAGGCCCCACGGACGACCCCGCCGTCCTGACGCTGCGCTCGCGCCAGCAGCGCAACATGATCGCGACGCTCATGATCTCGCAGGGCGTCCCGATGCTGCTCCACGGCGATGAGCTCGGTCGCACGCAGCAGGGCAACAACAACGGGTATGCGCAGGACAGCGAGCTCACCTGGGTCGACTGGGAGTCGGCCGATCAGCCGCTCATCGAGTTCACCGCAGCCCTGTCGAAGCTCCGGCAGCGACCACCCCACGTTCCGCCGGCAGCGGTTCTTCGACGGCCGCCCGCTGCCGCGCGAGGCGGGGGAGTCGGTTCCCGACATCGCCTGGGGCCGGCCGGATGGCTCTCAGATGCAGGACGAGGACTGGGAGCTCCGGCTTCGGCAGGGCGATCGCGCGTCTTCCTCAACGGCGACGGGATCCGCGAGCGCGATCGGCGCGGACAGCCGATCGACGACGAGCACTTCATCATCCTGTTCAACGCGGGCGACGATCCCATCGACTTCACGATTCCCGAGGTCGATTTCAGCCCGACCTGGGATCTCGTCGTCGACACAGCCGGCGAGCAGGCCGGAGAGGGTCCGATCCCACCCGGCGGGACGGTGCTCGTCCAGGCGAAGGGGCTCGTCATCCTGAGACGAGCACGCCGAGGTCGAGGCCGACACCGATCGGTCGGTCGCGGCATCCGTCGCCGCCTCGCTCACCACGTCCATCGACGAAGTGCCCGGAGCGGCACCCAAGGCCGAACACCGGAAGTAGCCGAGATGCGTCCGTCCTCGACCTACCGTCTGCAGATCAGGCAGGCGTTCGACCTGGATGCCGCGGCCGGCGTCACCGACTATCTGCGCGATCTCGGAGTGGGGTGGGCCTACCTCTCGCCGCTCCTGCGAGGCGGCGGAAGGGTCGGATCACGGCTACGACGTCGTCGACCCTTCACGGGTCGACCCGGCCCGAGGAGGCCGGGAGGGGCTCGAGCGCTTCGTCGACTCCGCGCGTCGCGCCGGCCTCGGGATCCTCGTCGACATCGTCCCGAATCACGTCGGCATCGCAGACGCCGGTGACAACCCCTGGTGGTGGGATGTCCTGCTGCACGGGCGCGCATCACGGTACGCGGAGGCGTTCGACATCGACTGGGACTTCGGCGACGGGCGCGTGCGACTCCCGATTCTCGGCTCCGACCTCGAGGTCGCGCTCGCCGCGGGCGAGGTGCTGGCGGATCCTCGCCCGAGCGATCGGTCGCCCTTCGGCGAGCTGCGCTACTTCGACCACATCCTGCCGCTCGCCGAGGGCACCACACCCGAGCAACGCGACGACGGATGCCGCGCGCCCTGCGCCCGATCCTCGAGCGGCCAGCACTGGGAGCTGATGTTCTGGCGCAGGGGGTCCGCCGACATCAACTACCGGCGCTTCTTCGTCGTGACGACGCTCGCCGGAATCCGCGTCGAGCTGCCGTGGGTGTTCGACGCGACCCACGCCGAGATCGTGCGGTGGGTGCACGAGGGCCTGGTGGACGGACTCCGGATCGATCATCCCGACGGCCTGCTCGACCCCGGCGGGTACCTCGAACGGCTCTCCGCAGCGACCGACGGCGTGTACGTCGTCGTCGAGAAGATCCTCGAGCACAGTGCCACCGAGCATCCCGAGGCCCTCCCGTCGTGGTGGAAGACCGAAGGCACGACGGGCTACGACGCCATGGCCGAGATCGACCGGGTTCTCATCGACCCTGCGGGGGAGCGGGCTCTCGACGACCTCGACGCCCGGCTGCGGCGCGAAACGGGCCTCGCCGACCCCGTCGCCTACGCCGATCTGATCCACAGCACCAAGCGCTCGGTGGCCGACACGATCCAGGTGGCGGAGGTGCGGCGGCTGGCCCGTGCGCTGCCGCACCCGGTCCCGGATGCCGAGGACGCCCTCTCCGAGCTGCTCGCGTGCTTCCCGGTGTACCGCTCGTATCTTCCGGCGGGCCGGGAGCACCTCGATCGGGCGGCGGCCGAGGCATCCCTTCGACGTCCTGACCTCGCTGAGGCGATCGCGCGCCTGGTTCCACTGCTCGCCGACCCCTCCCTCGAGGTGTCGCAGCGCTTCCAGCAGACGACCGGTCCGGTCATGGCCAAGGGCGTCGAAGACACGGCCTTCTACCGTCACACGCGCCTCGGCACTCTCACCGAGGTCGGGGGAGACCCTGACGTGTTCGCGCTGTCGGTCGAGGGATTCCACACGGCGTCCATCCGGCGGCAGTCGGCCTGGCCGCACGCGATGACCGCGCTCTCCACGCACGACACCAAGCGCGCCGAGGATGTGCGCGCCCGATTGAGCGTTCTCGCCGAGATCCCGGAGCGCTGGGCAGAGGCTCTCGACGGACTTCGGGCCATCGCGTCGACCGGTCACGGGCCGTTCGACAGTCTCCTGTGGCAGGCGATCATCGGCGCATGGCCCGCCACTCCGGAGCGCCTGCACGCCTACGCCGAGAAGGCGGCGCGCGAGGCGGGAGAGGCGACGGGGTGGTGGGACCCCGATCCTGCTTTCGAGGAGCGGATGCACGACCTCATCGACGCGGCGTTCGGGCGGGCCGTCGGCCGTGTGAACGACTTCGTGCGCGAGATCCGCGACTTCGGATGGTCCAACTCGCTGAGCGCGAAGCTCCTGCAGCTCGCGGGGCCCGGCGTGCCGGATGTCTACCAGGGCACAGAGCTGTGGGACACCTCGCTCGTCGATCCGGACAACCGCCGACCGGTCGACTTCGCGGCGCGGGCTTCCCTCCTCGCCGATCTCGACGCCGGGTTCGCCCGCGGGGAGGTTCCGGCCGTCGACAAGACCGGAGCGGCCAAGCTCCTGGTGACCTCGCGGGCCCTGCGGCTGCGCCGCGACAGGCCGGAGCTCTACACGCGGTATACCCCGATGACGGTGGTGGGCGAGGCATCCGATCACGCGATCGCGTTCGATCGAGGCGGCGCGGTCGCGGTCGCAACCCGTCTTCCGGTGGGGCTCGCGCGGCGCGGCGGCTGGGGTGACACCGTGCTCCTGCGCCATCGCCGGCAGGGCGGTCGATGTGCTCACCGGTCGCCGCTTCGCCGGGTCGAGCGTGCGCCTGGCCGAACTGCTCGCCGACTATCCCGTGGCACTGCTGGCGACCGAGGACGAATCGTGATCGAAGTGTGGGCGCCTTCCGCTGACCGCGTTCGTCTCCGTCGGAGCGGCGGCGGACCGGATGCCGAGCTCGAGCGGCGCGAGGGCGGCTGGTGGCGCGTCGACCTCGCACTCGCGGACGGCGAGGAGTACGGGTTCCTCCTGGGCGAGTCGGAGGCGGTGCGTCCCGATCCACGGTCTCGACGGCAGCCCCGCGGCGTGCACGAGCCGTCAGCGCATTTCGACGCCACACGCTTCGCCTGGACGGACGGCGAGTGGACCGGCCGGCAGCTCGCCGGGGGACTCGTCTACGAGCTGCACATCGGCACCTTCACTCCGGAGGGAACGCTGGATGCCGCGATCGGTCGACTGGACCACCTGGTCGACCTCGGCGTGACGCATGTCGAACTGCTGCCGGTCAACGACTTCAACGGGCAGTGGAACTGGGGCTACGACGGAGTGCTCTGGTACGCCGTGCATGAGGCGTACGGCGGCCCGGCCGCCTATCAGCGGTTCGTGAATGCCGCCCATGCCGTCGGGCTCGCGGTGGTGCAGGACGTCGTCTACAACCACCTCGGGCCGAGCGGCAACTACCTGCCGGAGTTCGGTCCCTACCTTCGTGACGCGAGCCGCAACACGTGGGGCTTCAGCGTCAATCTCGACGAGCCCGCCGTCCGTGCGCACATCCTCGATAACGCCCTGATGTGGCTCCGCGACTACCACGTCGACGGACTGCGCCTGGATGCGGTCCACGCGTTGAAGGACGACAGCCCGATCCACATCCTCAAGGAGCTGGCAGAGACGGCCGACGCACTCTCCGCCCACCTCGGCCGGCCGCTCACCCTCATCGCCGAGTCGGATCTGAACGACCCGAAGCTCATCCTTCCTCGCGAGGCGGGCGGCTATGGGCTTGCCGCGCAGTGGAGCGACGACTGGCATCACGCGGTCCATGTCGCCCTCACGGGCGAGACGGTCGGGTACTACGCGGACTTCGCGGCCGTCGAGTCCCTGCCGAAGGTCTGGACGGGCGGGTTCTTCCACGACGGCTCGTATTCGTCGTTCCGGGGAAGGGAGCACGGGTTCCCGATCCCGCCCGAGGTGCCGACGTGGCGCCTGATCACCTTCGCGCAGGATCACGACCAGGTCGGCAACCGCGCTGCCGGCGATCGGCTGTCGCAGTCGCTCCCGTTCGGGCGTCTGGCGGTCGCTGCCGTCCTCACCCTGACCGCACCCGGTACGCCGATGCTCTTCCAGGGCGAGGAATGGGGCGCATCGACGCCCTGGCCGTTCTTCACGTCGCATCCCGAACCCGACCTGGCCGAGGCGACGGCGAGGGGTCGCATCGATGAGTTCGCCCGCATGGGCTGGGATCCCCTGCAGGTGCCGGACGCCCAGGATCCGGCGACCTTCAGGGGCGCGATCCTGCGCTGGGAAGAACGCGAGAGCGGCGAGCATGCGAGGCTCCTCGCGCTCTATCGCGCACTCGCGCGCCTGCGCCGCCAGCATCCCGAGCTCACCGATCCTTCCGCGGCCCATCTCGCCGCGCGAGCGAATCTGGGAGCCGACCCTGCTCACCGGTCGTACCGGCTGCGCCGCGGCACGCTGGAGGTGCTCGTCAACCTCACGGAGGCGGCGGAGACGTTCGACGGTGTCGCCCACGTTCTTCTGGCGACGGATGCCGCGACCGCCCTGTCGGGTGACGCCCTCGTGCTGCCGCCCGACTCTGCGGCCGTCGTCCAGCTCACGGCCGAGTAAGCCCGGCGGCTCTCTCGGTGTCCGTGCGGCGCGTTCCGATCGCGCTGGGCTCAGCGAGCGGGCGGCCCGCGGTGGGGTCAGGCGACGCCGAGGAAGGAGCGGTCCGTCAGCACGATGGGACCGTCATCGGTGATCGCCACGGTGTGCTCCGAATGCGCTCCGCGCGACCCGTCGGCACTGCGGAGGGTCCAGCCGTCCGGGTCTGTGATGAGCTCGTCGGTGTGTGCGAGGAGCCACGGCTCGAGGGCCACGACGAGGCCCGGACGAAGGGGATAGCCTCGACCGGCCTTCCCGTCGTTGGGGATGTGCGGGTCGCCGTGCATCACGCGGCCGACGCCGTGTCCGCCGAAGTCCGTGTTGATGGCGTAGCCGTCCGCGTGCTCCACCTGGGCGATCGCGTGCGAGATGTCGCCGATGCGGTTGCCGATCACGGCGGCGGCGATCGCGGCATCCAGTGCGCGCTGCGTTGTGTCGATGAGCGCGAGATCCTCGTCTCGGGGGGTGCCGACGACGAACGAGACCGCCGAGTCGGCGACCCATCCGTCGATGGAGACCGCGAAGTCGAGCGACACCAGATCGCCGTCGCGCACCGCGTAGTCGAAAGGCAGTCCGTGCAGCACCGCGTCGTTGATCGAGGTGCAGATGACCTTGCCGAAGGGGCTCGCTCCGAAGGACGGGTGGTAGTCGATGTAGCACGACTCGGCCCCGGCCCGACGGATCAGCTCGTGCGCACGGCGATCGATCGCGAGGAGGTTGGTGCCCACCTTCGTCTCGTCCCGCAGCGTCGCCAGCACTTCTGCGACGAACCGTCCTGCGGGTCGCATGGCTTCGATCTCGGCGGGCGTGCGCAACTCGATCATCGTGCTCCTCTCATCGATTCATTCTGTCGGATCAATCCGGGTGAGGCTGTGAGCATTCCCGTCGCCGCCCACCAGCCGCAGGGTGGGCCAGGGCGGCGTACGATCGAGTCATGTGGCTGCGACGCCTTTACTACGCCTGGCTCATCCCCGCTGCGTTCCTGCTGCCAGCATGGCTTCTGGTCGGCTGGGCGGTGTTCCGAGCGGGTGGATGGGCGTTCGTCTGGGTGCTCTTCCTCGCGATCCCGGCAGTCTTCATCGGCCAGCTCGTACTGACCATGCTCGTCAGGGCGCGGGGAACGGTCCGCGCCGAACGCGCCGTGTCGTGGTGGGACGTGCTCGGGTTCACTGTGTGGCACGCCCTCGTCATCTCGCTGGGATTCTTCGAGCAGTCCTGGTGGGCGCCGGCGATGGTCACGACGATCTTCGTGGGCATCGGGCTCCTGTGGCTGACGCTGTGGCAGCTGTGGCGCGAGGCCAAGCCCGGACGCATGGTGATGTACACGTCCGAAGGCGTCGCCTATCTGCCGGCTGAAGATGCGGCGGGCACCGCCTCGGGGCAGCGCACCGCTCCCACGGCCGACGGGGAGGTGTTCGTCATCACCGAGAAGCGCGAGTCGGACGGGCGCTGATCCCGCGGTTTGGCCGGTCGCGGCATCCATGGCAGAATAGATGTTTGTGCCCTGACCAGGTTCTGCCTCAGGGGAGCCCGCCGCACGGAAGCGATTCCTGCGGCCTCGGGCACACGACTTTCCTTTTCCCTCTTTTGCGGTCGACCTGTGGCGGCTGCAGGAAGTGACGATCATGCAGATCCTCGACTCTGTCGACGCGGCCTCGCTCCGCTCCGACATCCCCGCCTTCGGCCCCGGTGACAACGTGAAGGTTCACGTGAACATCACCGAGGGCAACCGCTCCCGTATCCAGGTCTTCCAGGGCGTCGTCATCGGCCGCTCGGGCGATGGCGTCCGCGAGACCTTCACGGTCCGCAAGATCAGCTTCCAGGTCGGCGTGGAGCGCAAGTTCCCCGTGCACAGCCCCGTGATCGACCACATCGAGGTCGTCACCCGCGGTGACGTCCGGCGTGCGAAGCTCTACTACCTCCGCGACCTGCGTGGCAAGAAGGCCAAGATCAAGGAGAAGCGCGACAGCCGCTGACCTTTCCGTCGATGCCCCGGGGCCTGTGTCCCGGGGCATCGTCGTCTCCGGATCCGATCATCCGGGCTGGGCGAGAACGACACGACCTTCAGCGCGGACGGTCGGCCGCGAGTATGCGAACCTTGACATGCGGCCCACGCGAACAATCTGCGGCGAGCCTGGTGAGGACCCCACATGACGACCGAGCACATGGCATCCGCGGAGCCGACGCCGACCCCTCACGTACCCGCGGGTCAGGCGCCTCGTCGACGGGGATGGCTGCTCTTCCTCCGTGACGTGCTGGTCATCGTGCTCATCGCGGTGCTGGTGTCCTTCCTTGTGAAGACATTCCTGATCCGGTCGTTCTACATCCCGTCCGGGTCCATGGAAGACACGCTGCTCGTGAACGACCGGATCCTCGTGGACGAGATCACTCCGCGGTTCACCGGCTACGACCGCGGTGAGATCGTCGTGTTCCGCGATCCCGGGGGCTGGCTTCCGCCATCCGTTCCCGAGCCTCGCCCGGCGATCATCGAAGCCATCGACTGGATGCTGTCCCTCGTCGGTCTCTCCGCCCCCGACAGCGACGATCACCTGGTGAAGCGCCTCATCGGCCTGCCCGGCGACCACGTCGTGTGCTGCAATGCGATCGGTCAGATCACCGTCAACGACGTGCCGATCGACGAGACCGACTACCTCAAGCTTCCGACCGGCGAGACGGCGGCATCCGGGGATCCGTTCGATGTGGTGGTCCCGGACGACAGGCTCTGGGTGCTCGGCGACAACCGCTACCGCTCGAAGGATTCGCGCTACAACCAGGACCAGCCGGGCAAGGGCTTCGTGCCCGTCGAGAACGTGGTCGGCCGTGCATTCCTCATCACCTGGCCGCTGGAGCGGTTCGGCGTGCTGAACTTCCACGACGAGGTGTTCGCGGGGATTCCCGACCCGGACCAGCCGGAAAGCGGCGCAGCCGGAGCCGCTCGCACGGATCGCACTGGGGCTCCGCCCCAGACCCCCGGCTCGCTGGCGCTCGGCCCCCCACGGGAGGATGCCGGGCCGTGACCGTCGTCGAGCCGCGCCTGACTCTCGAGCGACGCCTGCTCAAGGAGCGGCCGCTCGTGATCGCGTGCGACGAGGTGGGCCGAGGTGCCCTGGCGGGCCCGGTCGCGGTCGGCGCGGTCGTGGTCACGTCGGCCGAGGCGCGCAAGCGGGTCCCGCAGGGTCTGCGCGACTCCAAGCTCGTGCCCGAGGCACGCCGAGGCGAGGTCGCACGCCGTGCGGCGGGCTGGGTGGTCGCGAGCGCCGTGGGGTGGGCGAGCAATGACGAGATCGACGAGATCGGCATCATGCGAGCGCTGGGCCTCGCGACGATCCGTGCTCTCGGCGATCTCCGCACTCACGGCATCGTCCCCGAAGAGGCCATCGTGCTGCTCGACGGCAACTACGACTACATCACGCCGGCAGGAGCCGAGGGGCTGGTCATCCGCCCGGTGATCAAGGCCGACCGCGACTGCGCGAGTGCGGCCGCGGCATCCGTCATCGCGAAGGTCGCGCGCGACGCGCTGATGACCGGACTGCACGATGAGCTGCCCGCGTACTGCTGGGCGAGCAACAAGGGATATGCCAGTCCCGAGCACCGCGATGCGATCCGCGAGCACGGCATCAGCCGCCACCACCGGGCATCGTGGTCGATCATGGAGGCGCCGACGCTGTTCTAGCGCCCGCCTGCACGCTCAGGTGTCGAGCGAGAGCTCTTCGGGAAGGTGGAAGTCCCGGCGCGAGAGCTCTTCCACATTCACGTCCTTGAACGTGAGGACGCGAACCGACTTGACGAAGCGGTCGGCGCGGTAGATGTCCCAGACCCACACGTCGGTCATCGAGATCTCGAAATAGAAGTCGTGCTCCGTGTCGCGACGGACGACGTTGACTTCGTTTGCCAGGTAGAAGCGACGCTCGGTCTCGATCACGTACTGGAACTGCGATACGACATCGCGATACTCGCGATAGAGCGCGAGCTCGAGCTCGCGGTCGTAGTCCTCGAAGACTTCGTCATCCATGGTGCTTCCATCCTAGACAGCCTGGGTTGCGCGGCGGACGCGTCGACCGTGCTCCTCTCCTCCCGAGGCGGGCTCCCCAGAGCGGGATGAACGGATGCCGACAGCGGCGTTCTCGGGCGAATCTCGCGGCGCGGGACGATTCCGGGATGGCAGAGAAGGATGTGCTGGGACGCGCGGGTGAGGAACGCGCCGCGCGCTATCTCGAATCAAGGGGCTACGTCGTCCTCGATCGCAATTGGCGTTGTCGGGAGGGCGAGCTCGACCTCGTCGTCGCATCGGCGCGGGAGCTGATCGTGGTCGAGGTGAAGACGCGCCGCTCCGAGCGGTTCGGCCACCCCTTCGAGGCGGTCGGGGCAGTCAAGAAGTCGAGGCTGTGGCGGCTGGCGATGGCGTGGATCGCCGCGCATCCCGACGCGGCACGCGGCCGCTCGCTCCGCATCGACGCGGTCGGCGATCGTGGGGCCTGACCCGGCGACCGGCAGATCTCGAGCATCTGGCGGGGATCCTGTGACGCTCGCCCGGACGTGGGCGGTGGCGCTGTCGGGCCTCGAGGGCGCGCTCGTCGAGGTCGAGGCGGATCTGTCCAACCAGCAGCCCGAGTTCAAGATCATCGGCCTTCCCGACAAGGCGCTGGGCGAAGCGGTCCAGCGCGTGCACAACGCCTGCGCGAACAGCGGTCTGGCCCTTCCGCGCCGACGGCTGACGGTCAATCTGTCGCCGGCGAGCCTGCCCAAGCAGGGCGCCGGGTTCGACGTCGCGATCGCGATCGCCGCACTGGCGACGGAGGCCCCGATGGATGCCGCATCCGTCGCGGCGACCGTGCATCTGGGCGAGCTCGGTCTCGATGGACGCCTGCGTCCGGTGCCCGGCGTGCTTCCCGCCGTCGTGGCGGCGGCGCAGGCGGGCATCCGTCGAGTGGTCGTGCCGTGGGCGAACCGCGAGGAGGCCGAGCTGGTCGACGGGATGACGGTGCTCGGCGCGGTGAACCTCGCCGAGGTCGCACGGTGGCATGGCCTCGACGTCGAGGTCGGCGATCAGGAGCCTGTCGAAGGATCGGCGGTCGACGCCCGAACCAGCAGCCGCCGTCCGACCTCAGCGAGGTCATCGGTCAGCGCGAGGCGGTCGATGCCCTCGTCGTCGCCGCGGCCGGCGGTCATCACCTGCTCATGACGGGGCCGCCCGGTGCCGGCAAGACGATGCTCGCGCGCCGGCTGCCCGGGATCCTTCCGGACCTCGACGACCGCGCGGCACTGGCGACGGCATCCATCCGCTCGCTCGCCGGCGAGCCGGTCACGCTCCTTTCGCGCACGCCGCCCTTCGAGGCACCGCACCATTCGGCGAGCATGGCCGCGCTCGTCGGCGGCGGAACACGGCAGGTGCGACCCGGTGCGATCGCCAGAGCGAGCGACGGAGTGCTGTTCCTCGACGAGGCGGGCGAGTTTCCGGCGAGCGTGCTCGATGCGCTTCGGCAGCCGCTCGAGAGCGGATCGATCGTCATCCACCGCGCAGGCGCCTCCGCGGCATTTCCGGCGCGATTCCAGCTGGTGCTCGCCACCAATCCCGTGTCCGTGCGGCAACTACGGCGTGGTGGGCGGCGCCTGCACCTGCCCGGCCATGTCGATCCGGCGGTATCTCGGGCGTCTGTCGGGCCCTCTCCTCGACCGCATCGACATCGAACTCGCCCTCGCGCGCGTCTCGGTCGCGCACGCACGGGCCGCCGGTCCGGCTCCCATGCCGTCCGCCGTAGCCCGCGAGCGCGTGCGCGACGCGCGGGAGCGGGCCGCGCGACGCCTCCGCGAGACCCCGTGGACCGTCAATGCGCAGGTGGCGGGGACGTGGCTGCGGGACGGGCCGTTCGCCCCCGCGCCGAACGTGCGTCGACCGCTCGACGCGGCGCTGCACCGCGGCTCGCTGACCCTTCGGGGCTACGACCGCGTGCTGAGAGTCGCGTGGAGCGTCGCCGACTTGGCGGGACACGACCATCTCGCGCTCGACGACGTCGGACGAGCGCTGTACCTCAAGAAGGGGATCACTCCATGACCGACTTCCGACCCTCGCCCGATGAGATCGCGCTTGCTCCGACGGCTCTGCCCGGGGGAACGGGACCCCGCGGAAATCGACGATCTCTATGCGCGCGTGGTGTGGAGCCACCTCACCGAGCCGGGCGACGCTGTCGCAGGACTGCTGGTCGGAGAACTCGGAGCGGGGGAGGCGCTCACCGTGGTCGCCCGCGGCGCCGCGGGCGTCTTCCCAGGGGTCGAGCCCAAACAGCTTCACGAAGCGCGCAAGCGCTGGCTGCCGAGGCTCTCGCGCGACGCCGTGCGCGATTCGCTGAACCTCGCAGCGCGTATCGGCCTGAAGCTGCTTGCGCCCGGCTCCGAAGAGTGGCCCGCCAAGCTCGCCGACCTCGATCTTCACGCGCCCCACGTCCTCTGGGTGCGAGGGGACGTCAGGGCACCCTCGGCGGCCCAGCACTCGGTCGCGCTGATCGGAGCACGGGCTGCCACCTCCTACGGCGAGCATGTCGCGATCGATCTCGCGGCGGAGCTCAGCGCCTCGGGGATCGTCGTCGTGTCGGGCGCCGCCTACGGCATCGACGGCGCGGCGCACCGCGCGGCGCTCGCCGCGGGCGGCACCACGATCGCGCTGCTCGCCGGTGGGGTGGATCGTCCGTACCCGGCCGGCCACGCCGACCTGATCGAGCGGATCACCGCGTCCGGTGCCGTCATCGGCGAGGTCCCGCCCGGGTCCGCTCCGACCAAGTGGCGGTTCCTCCAGCGGAATCGGCTCATCGCGGCGCTCGCCGACGCCACGGTCGTCGTCGAGGCGGGATGGCGCAGCGGTTCGCTGAACACGGCCGGGCATGCGGTGGCGATGGGACGACCGCTCGGCGCCGTCCCGGGGCCGATCACGAGCGCCGCCTCGAGCGGCTCCCACCGGCTGCTGCGGGAGTTCGGTGCCACCTGCATCACGAGCGCTGACGACGTCCGAGAGCTGCTGGGCGAGACGCCCACAACCGTGGGCACGACCTCGGCCGATGCAGATCGTCCCCGCACCGACGACACGACCCGGGTGCGAGATGCGCTGAGCATGCGCGTGTGGCGGGTGTCCGATGATGTCGCCCGACGGAGCGGCATGTCGCACGAGGAGGTCGAGGCGGTGCTCGGGCTGCTCATGCTGGGGGGCGAGGTCGAGCAGAGCCTTGTCGGGTGGCGACGAGTGCCGGCGGGCTCCCGCTGACGCGATCCAGTCGACGCGATCCACCGACGCGATCGCCCGTCCGGAGCGTTGTGAGTGCCTGGAGTCACCTGGGGAGCATGCTGGCTCTATGCGCATCGACGACGCGGCGGCCGCCTACACGGCGCATCTGCGTGACGTGCGGCGGCTCTCGCCTGCCACAGTACGGGCCTACCGCTCGGATCTCGCCGACTTCGCCGCGATCCGTCGAGATCGAGACGATGGCGGATGTCGAGCTCGAGCATCTGCGCGAGTGGCTGTGGAACGCGACCAAACGAGGCGACGCCAGGTCGACGATCGCACGGCGCACGGCCGCTGCGCGAGGCTTCTTCGGGTGGGCCCTCGAGCAGGGCGCCATCACGGCCGATCCCAGCCTGCGGCTCGTCGCGCCCAAGCGGGGCCGAACCCTCCCCGCGGTCGCGCAGGCAGACGCGCTGGCGCAGCTGCTCGACCAGCTGGAGGCGGGCGCGCGCTCCGGGGATCCGCTCGCGCTCCGCGATCACGCGGTCCTCGAGCTCCTGTACGGCACAGGGATGCGCGTGTCGGAGCTCTGCGGGCTCGACCTGGATGACGCCGACCGTGAGCGGCGGACGGTGCGCGTCACCGGAAAGGGATCCAAGGAGCGCGTCGTGCCGTTCGGCGGCGCCGCCGCTCGCGCGCTGGAGGCGTATCTCGTTCGCGGTCGACCGGCGCTGCTCGCGCGACGAGACGATCGGGCCGGTGAGCGATGCCATCTTCCTCGGGGCCAGGGGAGGCCGTCTCGGGCCGCGCGCGGCGTATGACATCGTCGCCCGCACGCTCGGCCCCGTGGCGCGGGCCACCGTCGGGCCGCATGCACTCCGGCACTCCGCCGCGACGCATCTCCTCGACGGGGGAGCAGATCTGCGCACCGTGCAGGAGCTGCTGGGACACGCGAGTCTCGGCACCACCCAGATCTACACCCACGTATCGAGCGAGCGGCTGGCTGCGTCATACCGCTTGGCGCACCCCCGGGCGTGACCCCGGCACGAGCGGGTCTATCCGCAGCAGGGGAGCAGCACAGCCCGCGGCACCCCGCCCAGCAGGACGAGCGGATTGATGTACTCGCCGTCGTAGCGCACTCCGAAGTGCAGCGCGCCGGGAGTGGTGTGCCCGCCGATCGACAGCTCACCCACGCCGTCGCCTCGCGCCACGGCTTCACCGACCTGCACGCGATGCCGTGACCGGCTCGAGCGTGGTGACGAGACCGTCGCCGTGGTCGATGGTGACCAGCGGGCGATCGGCGACCGTCCCGGCGTAGGCGACGATGCCCGGGGCGGGGGCCAGGACTGCCCCGCCGTCGATCGGCTGCAGATCGAGTCCCCGATGGCCAGCGCTGTAGCGGTCGGCCGGCTGGACGTACGGCGCGACGAGCCGGAACCTGTCGACCGGCCACTCCCATCGGCCGGCGGCGGCGATCCCGGCCGAGGTGATTCCGGCCGAGATGATCGCGGTCCTGCTCGCGGTCCATCTCGAGCGCAGTGGCGGGTGAGGCGACGAGTCCGGCGAGGATGGCGACGGCGACGAACGGCACGACCCGGTGGCGAAGCATCCATCCACTGTCGACGCGCCCCGTGCCGCCCGCACTCCGGCGGCCGACGTCGGCGGCATCCGGGGCGGCTGCCCTCGCTGGGGAGGATAGGCGGCGGCTGATACACTGGTGAGGCACTCTGCTCGTCAGGGTGACTCCGCGTGCCCAGAGCGCGGCGAGCTTCGTGATCGGCTTCCGAGCCTTCGAAGCGAGCTGCGCGGCATCCACTCCCAAGGTCTCACAGTCCGAACTGCTGTGAGCGGGCGTGTGCCGGGCACCAGGCTCGCCGGCCGAACGGTCAGGCGCGAACAACCGAAAGCGGCGCGCAAGCGCCAGAACAGGAGAACGGCCATGGCCGTCGTCACGATTCGCCAGCTGCTCGACAGCGGCGTCCACTTCGGACACCAGACCCGCCGGTGGAACCCGAAAGTCAAGCGCTTCATCCTCACCGAGCGCAGCGGCATCCACATCATCGACCTCCAGCAGTCGCTGACGTACATCGACAAGGCGTACGAGTTCGTCAAGGAGACGGTCGCCCACGGCGGCACCGTCCTCTTCGTCGGCACGAAGAAGCAGGCGCAGGAAGTCATCGCCGAGCAGGCGACCCGCGTCGGCCAGCCCTACGTCAACCAGCGCTGGCTCGGTGGACTCCTCACCAACTTCCAGACGGTCTCCAAGCGCCTCGCGCGCATGAAGGAGCTCGAGGAGCTCGACTTCGAGAACCCGGCCGACAGCGGCTTCACCAAGAAGGAGCTGCTGCTCAAGAAGCGCGAGCTCGACAAGCTGCACAAGTCGCTCGGCGGCATCCGCAACCTCCAGAAGACGCCGTCGGCGATCTGGGTCGTCGACGCCAAGCGCGAGCACCTCGCGATCAACGAGGCGTCGAAGCTCGGCATCCCCGTGATCGGAATCCTCGACACGAACGCCGACCCGGACGAGTTCCAGTACCCGATCCCCGGCAACGACGACGCGATCCGCTCGGTGGGCCTGCTCACGCGCATCATCGCCGACGCCGCCGCCGAGGGCCTCATCCAGCGCCACAACCCCACCGACGAGTCGGCCGAGGCCGCCGAGCCGCTCGCGGACTGGGAGCGCGAGCTGCTCGAGCAGGGCGGTCAGGCCGAGGCCGAGCCGGCTGCTGGGGAAGCCGCCGCTGAGGAGCCCGTCGCCGAAGAGGCTGTCGACGCTGAGGCGCCCGCGGCCGAAGAGGCTGACGAGCCGGCGGCCGAGGAAGCGGTCGAGGCCGAGCCCGTCGCCGAAGAGCCCGTCGCCGAAGAGGCCGTCACCGAGCCGGCCGTCGAGGCCGAGCCCGCCGGCGCCGAGAAGTAACCCCCTCTTCACCCGCACGCAGGTTCGTCCTGCAGGATTCCGTCTCGGCGGGGCCGCACATGCCCAGTGGCATGCGGCGGTCCCGTCGAGGCATCCACGAGAACTCACAACCAAGGAGCCGCCACCCATGGCAAACTTCACGATCGCCGACATCAAGGCCCTGCGCGAGCAGCTCGGCACCGGCATGGTCGACACCAAGAAGGCGCTCGAGGAGGCCGACGGCGACCTCGAGAAGGCCGTCGAGATCCTGCGCCTGAAGGGCGCGAAGGGCAACGCGAAGCGCGCCGACCGCTCGACGAGCGAAGGTCTCGTCACCGCTGTCGAGCGCGACGGCAAGGTCACGATCCTCGAGCTCAACACCGAGACCGACTTCGTCGCGAAGAACGAGCGCTTCATCGCCCTCGCCGACAAGGTTCTCGAGGCCGCAGCCGCCGTCGGCGCCGAGTCGGCCGAGGCTGCCCTCGCGGCGCCCGCCGGCAGCCAGACGGTCGCCGAGCTCATCTCCGACGAGGCGGCGATCATCGGCGAGAAGGTCGAGCTGCGGCGCGTGCGCACGCTCTCGGGCGACAAGTTCGAGATCTACCTGCACCGCACCAGCAAGGACCTCCCGCCCCAGGTCGGCGTCGTCCTCGCCTACTCGGGTGACGACGCCGAGACGGCGCGCAGCCTTGCGCAGCACATCTCGTTCGCCAACCCGACGTACCTGACCCGCGAAGACGTCCCGGCCGATGAGGTCGAGAAGGAGCGTCAGATCGTCACCGAGATCTCGCGCAACGAGGGCAAGCCCGAGGCTGCCCTGCCGAAGATCGTCGAGGGCCGTGTCAACGCGTTCTTCAAGCAGGTCGCCCTGCTCGACCAGGACTACGCGAAGGACAACAAGCTGTCCGTCGCGCAGGTCGCGAAGAACGCCGGACTCTCGCTCACCGACTTCGCCCGCTTCAAGGTCGGCGCTTAGTCACACCGGAGAGGCCCGCATCGATTCCCGATGCGGGCCTTTTCCATGACCTGACGACACCGCACCGGCGATTGTTCGGCCCCTGCTTTCGATAGTCTGCAATTCGCGACGAGAGGACCCCCGTGTCAGAAGAAGCCCCCGGACGCCGACGCGTCCTTCTGAAGCTCTCCGGTGAAGCATTCGGAGCCGGCCAGCTCGGCGTCAATCCGGACGTCGTCGGTCAGATGGCGCGAGAGATCGCTGCGGCCGTCGACCGCGTCGAGATCGCAATCGTGGTCGGCGGAGGCAACTTCTTCCGCGGGGCGGAGCTCAGCCAGCGCGGCATGGACCGAGGCCGGGCCGACTACATGGGCATGCTCGGCACGGTGATGAACGCACTCGCGCTCCAGGACTTCCTCGAGCAGGCGGGCGCCGCGACCCGGGTGCAGTCGGCGATCTCGATGACTCAGGTCGCCGAGCCGTACATCCCCCGTCGAGCCGAGCGCCACATGGAGAAGGGCCGGGTCGTCATCTTCGGCGCGGGCGCGGGTCTTCCCTACTTCTCGACCGACACCGTCGCGGCGCAGCGCGCGCTCGAGACGAAGTGCGACGAGATCCTCGTCGCCAAGAACGGGGTCGACGGCGTCTACACCGCCGATCCCCACAAGGACCCCACCGCAACCCGCATCGACGAGCTCACCTACTCCGACGCGCTCCTGAGGGGACTGAAGGTCGTCGACTCGACCGCGTTCAGCCTCTGCATGGACAACGGCATCGACATGCGGGTGTTCGGCATGGAGCCGGCCGGCAGTGTGACGAGGGCGCTGCTCGGTGAAACGATCGGCACGCTCGTCACGGTGTGACGGGACCCGGCCGACTAGACTGAGGATCTTCCAGCCCACGAGGAGTTACAGTGATCGCCGACGTTCTGTCCGATGCCGCAACGCGCATGGATCGCGCCGTGGAGGGGGCGAAGGATGACTTCGCCACCGTGCGGACGGGCCGTGCGAATCCGCAGCTCTTCCAGAAGATCCTGGTCGACTACTACGGCACCCCGACCCCGCTCGCACAGCTGGCATCGCTCAACAACACCGAAGCGCGGACGCTCGTCGTCACGCCGTACGACAAGTCCGCGCTGAAGGCGATCGAGTCCGCGATTCGCGACACTCCGAATCTCGGGGCGAACCCGACGAACGACGGCAACCTCGTCCGCGTCACTCTTCCCGAGCTGACCGAGGAGCGGCGCCGCGAATACGTCAAGATCGTCCGCTCCAAGGGCGAGGACGCCAAGGTGCACGTGCGCGGCATCCGCCGGAAGTCCAAGGACGACCTCGACGAGCTGAAGAGCGAGTTCGGCGAAGACGAGCTGGCCCGCGCGGAGAAGGAACTCGATGCCCTCACGCGTGCGCACGTCGACGCGATCGACGACGCGCTCAAGCGCAAAGAAGCTGAGCTTCTCGAGGTCTGAGCGCCCTGATGTCGGATGCATCCGGTGGACCGTCGCCCACGGAATCCCGCGAACCACACCGCCGGCGCGACGCGGCCCGGGCGCGCAGAGAAGGCGCTGCCGCTGAAGGCGGTTCGGACTTCCAAGCGCAGGTGCGCGCTGCGCGCAATGACTTCGAGAACCAGGTCGCGCACGCGCGGGCGGAGTTCGATGAGGCGAACGAGCGCATCAAGCAGCGCACGGGTCGAAACCTCATCCTCGCGGTCGTCATCGGGCTGACGCTGGGCGCGGTCGTCATCGGATCGCTCATCTTCGTCAAGTGGCTCTTCGTGTTGTTCGCGCTGGCCGCCGTGGTGCTCGGGCTCTTCGAGTTCGGTCGTGCGCTGAACGCATCGGGCCGCAAGGTCGACCTCGTGCCGCAGATCGGCGTGGGCGCCCTGCTCGTGCTCGCCGGCTACTTCGTGGATCCCGTGGCTTCACTGGGTGGCGACCTTCGTCGCGGTGGCCATCGTGATCGTGTGGCGCCTCATCGCCCAGATGGCCGCGCGGGATGGCCGCACCTACGGCGCCGTCCTCAGCGACGTCCTCGTCGCGGGATTCGCGCAGCTGTACGTGCCCTTCCTCGGCAGCCTGTGCCTCGTCGTGCTCCGCCAGGACGGCGGCGAGTGGTGGGTTCTGGCGTTCATCATCACCGCAGTTGCGGCCGACACCGGTGCCTATGCGGCTGGACTGGCTTTCGGCAAGCACCCGATGGCGCCTCGGATCAGTCCCAAGAAGACGTGGGAGGGCTTCGCGGGTGCGGCGACAGCCGCCCTCCTGGCCGGCGCTCCTCCTCGGACTCTTCATGATCGGTCTGCCGTGGTGGGCGGGCCTCATCTTCGGCGCAGTGATCCTCATCACCGCGACGGTCGGCGATCTCGCCGAGTCGATGATCAAGCGGGACCTCGGGATCAAGGACATGAGCTCCTGGCTTCCCGGCCACGGCGGCGTCCTCGACCGCCTCGATTCGATCCTCCTGTCCATCATCGCGACCCTCGCCCTGTACTACCTCTTCGTCCCCCTGGTTGTTTGATCCATGACATCTGACGCAGCGACCGAGACCCCGGTCTCTCCATTCCCCGAGGCGCCGCGACGCACCAAGGGGTACGACAAGCGCGCCGTCGACGCGTTCCTCAGCCGCGCGAAGGACTCCTTCGATCGCCCGGTGGGGGAGGAGGGCGCGCTGTCCGCCGCCGAGATCCGTCAGGTGGCCTTTCCGCTCGTGAAGCGCGGATACGCCATTCCCTCGGTCGATTCCGCGCTGGGGCGCATCGAGGACGCCTTCGCGGCGCGCGAGCGGCAGGCGGTCGTCACCCGCGCCGGCGCGAGGGAGTGGGTCGGACGGTCGAAGGAGCTGGCGCAGGAAGTGCTCGACCGGCTCTCCCGTCCGAAGGGCCGGCGCTTCGACCGGGTCAGCATCCTCCGGTACGGCTACCGGGTCGCGGAGGTCGATCTGGTGGCCGACAAGATCGCCGCTTACCTCGAGTCGGGCGACGAGGTGACCGTGGAGCAGATCCGCTCGGTCGCCTTCCGGATGCAGCGCGGCGGGTATCGCGAGACGCAGGTGGATGCCGCGCTCGATGCCGTCGTCGAGGTCATGCTGGCCGTCATCTGACGAGCCTGACTTCCCTGCCGTTCTGAGGGCATCGGGCGCGAATGGCAGGCGTCCCCTGACCGTCTGTAGACTCGGGGAACTGTGACTTCCGGAAACGAGATGACCCCCGTGACGTCCCGACGAATGCGTCGTCACGAACAGGCACCTCCCGCGGCCCCCGCGCGTCGCTGCCCGACCCGCGCCCATCCCACCTCGATGGTCCCGACGCCGCGGCGTGCTGAGTGTGTTCGCCGCCCTCGCCGCCGTCGGATTCGTGGCCTCGTACATCGGCCCGATGGGGTCCGCCCTCTCCGAGGCGAAGGCCGACGAGCCGGTTCCGGTGACGCTGTACGCGACCGGACTCGGCGACATCCAGTCTCTCGAGCTCGTCGCCGGTGCGGGCGAGCCCGAAGCCGCCAGCTTCGACCGCGGCGGCTACACCGTCTACGTCACGCCGAAGCCCACGCCCACGCCGACCGCCGGCGGCGAAAGCGGCGGGGAAGTCCGGCTGGACTCCGCCCTTCGTGACCCCCGATCCGGGATCCGCGCAGGCCATCGCCTACGACATGGTCCGGGCCCGCGGCTGGGGCGACGACCAGTTCTCGTGCCTCGTCGCGCTCTGGAACAGGGAATCCGGATGGCGGGTCAACGCCTTCAACCGGTCGAGCGGTGCGTACGGCATCCCGCAGGCTCTTCCCGGCAGCAAGATGGGCTCGGCGGGCGCCGACTGGGAGACCAGCGCCGCGACGCAGATCTCGTGGGGCCTCGGCTACGTCGGCGGGCGGTACGGCACGCCGTGCGGCGCCTGGTCGCACTCGCAGAGCACCGGCTGGTACTGAGTCCATGCCGAGGTCCAGGCGAAAGCGACCCGAACCCCACGGCGACGACTCCTTCGACCGGCTTCTGACGGGCTGGAAGCGCACCGAGCTGCGCCGCGGGGTCGAATGGACCGTTCAGCCGGTCGCGGCCGCCCGCGGACAGAAGCCGTACGTCTGCCCCGGCTGCGGCCGCACCATCGAGCCCGGCGTGGCGCATCTGGTCGCGTGGCGGGCCGATGGCGTGCTCGGCGAGCAGGCAGACCTGGCGGCACGCAGACATTGGCACACCCACTGCTGGAGGATCAGCTGATGAGTCGGAGCACGAACTGACATGGAGATCCGCGGACCGCTCATGCTGCCGGCGCGCCGGGAGGACGTCGAGCTCGAAACGCTCGACGGACTGACCCTGGTGGGCGAACTCGCTCTGCCGCTGGACTCCGATCCGGTCGCGACCCTTGTGACACTGCATCCGCTTCCCACAGCGGGTGGGTTCATGGACTCGCACATCCTCCGCAAGGCCGCCGCCCGCCTGCCCGCCCTCGCCGATCTCGCCGTGCTGCGGTTCAACACGCGCGGCACGACCTCGGCGCGGGGAACGAGCGCGGGATCCTTCGACGGAGGACGCGCGGAGGCCTTCGACGTGGCCGCGGCGGTCGACTTCGTACGGGAGCGCGGTCTGCCCCACCCCTGGCTCGTGGGGTGGTCGTTCGGCACGGAGCTCGCCCTCAAGTACGGGCGCGACCACGCGATCGAGGGGATCATCCTCCTCTCTCCGCCCCTTCACCGCGCCACCGATGAGGAGATCGAGGCATGGGCGGAGGACGGAAGACCGGTCATCGTGCTCGTGCCGGAGTTCGACGACTACCTTCGCCCCGAGGAGGCGGCCGAGCGCTTCTCGCGCATCCCGCATGCCGTGCTCATCCCCGTGGAGGGGGGCAAGCACCTGTGGGTGGGGGAGAGCCAGACCCGCCGCGTGCTCACCGAGATCGTCGCGGCAGTGAACGCCGACGCCCTGCCGCTGCCGGACGAGTGGCACGGCACGGCCGCTGCGCCGTCCGCCGGCTGAGGGTCAGCGCTCGTTCTGCTGCGGGATCACGACCTGGCGGTAGATGATCAGGATGCTGGCGGCCACGGGGATCGCGATGAGCGCTCCGAGCAGGCCCAGCAGGGAGCCGCCCGCCAGAGCGGCGATCACGACGACAGCGCCCGGCACCGACACGGCCCGATTCATGATGCGCGGCGAGATGACGTATGCCTCGATCTGCATGTAGATCAGGTAGTAGATCGCGGCGATGAGCGCTGTCTGCGGGGAGCCGAGGAGGCACAGCAGCACGATGATCGTCGAACCCGTGAGCGTTCCGACGAGGGGGATGAGCGAGAAGAAGAACGCGATGACGGCCAGCACGGCGGGGAAGGGCGCCTTGATGATCGTGAGGAAGACCGCGCTCAGCACGCCGTTGATGACACCGAGACTCAGCTGACCGATCACGTAGTAGCCGACCGAGTCGGTGATCTGCTCGCTCAGGTCGATGAATCGCGGGCGCTTGGACGCCGGCACCAGCTGGTACACCGAGCGCTTCAGCGCCGGCGTGGCCGCCGTGAAGTAGATGGTCAGGATCAGGATGATGAACGCGCCGGTGAGCCCGGAGGCGAAGGCGATGCCGGCCCCGATCACCCCGCCGGTGATCGCACCGACGTTCTCGATCGCCCACTGCTGGGCCTGCTCGAACACCGCGTTGAGATCCAGGTTCGGGAAGATGCTGTTGACCCACGCCTCGACGTCGTCCCACACCGTCGGCCGGTTGAGGAGCTTCGTGATCTCATTCACCAGCTGGGTGACCTGGTCGATGATGATGGGCAGGACCATCACGATGATCCCCCCGAACGCGATCAGCACCGTCAGCAGCGTGATGAGCACGGCCAGCCAGCGGGGGAGTCTGCGCCGCTCGAGCCACCCCACGATGGGGTCCAGGCCCAGCGATAGGAAGAGGGCGGTGCCGACGTAGAGCAGGATCGTCGACAGCGTCTGGATGCTCGTGATCAGCAGGAGTCCGAGGCCGACGCCGAGCGTGGCGACGAAGGCGACGCGGAACGGATTGTGAAGCTTCACGGGGCCTCCCTGGGCATGTGCTGTCCCCGCCACACTACGCAGGGTGGGTCCTCAAGCCCGGGAGCGAACCCCTCCCGGGCGTCTTTCAGGTCGTTTTCGCTAGTCTGAAACGTCGAATCGGTCTGCGCTTCCCTCCGGGCGGACCTAGGAAGGTGTTCATCTCGTGCGTTTCGTGTGGGCTGTAGCGGCATTCGTGCTGGCGGCCGTGATGATCGGGGCGGGAATCGCTCAGCGTACGGTCTTCCAGGGACCGACAGCTCAGACGACCGAGATCTCGGTCGAGGACGAGGCCCCGTTCACCCTCATCGAGGGTGCGGTCCTGAACACCATGCCCGGCACCCAGACGATCCGAGCCGCCGCCGACGGCACCGTGTTCGCGGCGTACGGCCGCACCGCAGACCTCGAGGCGTGGCTCTCCGATGTCACCTACAACGCGGCCTCGGTCGATGGCGACGGCGAGGTCGAGACGACGCTGGTCGAGCCTGAGGCTTCCGACGAGACGACGGATGCTGCTGCCGATCCCGCCGCGACGCCGGCCCCGTCCGATCCCGCCGCGACGCCTGCCCCATCCGATGCTGCCGCGACGCCGGCACCGTCCGATGCTGCCGCCACTCCCGGAGCAACGGAGTCGGCGGCGGTCGCCGGCCGCAATCCGGCCGGCTCCGATCTGTGGCTCGACGAGTACTCCCAGGACGACCTGCTCATCATCCGCGAAGAGCTTCCGGCGACCATGAGCGTCCTCGTCGCGACGGACGGAACGGCGCCCGCGCCCACCGATCTCTCCGTCACCTGGAAGACCACGAGCTCGACGCCGTGGGCGGGGCCGCTCATCGTCCTCGGCGGGCTCATCATGGCATTCGGGATCGTCCTGTACATCCTCGGCATCCGGCACGTCCGCCGCTCGCGCGGACCGCGCCGGAAGGGGCTGCCGCTCGATGTGACCCAGCCGATCGATCTCGCGGTCGAGGGTGAGGGCAAGGGCGTGATCAGCGCCGGAGCGCCCCGTCGACGGGCCCTCTCTCGCGGACGACGGTCGCTCATCGTCCTGCCCGCCGTCGCCGTGTCGGCCCTGCTGTTCGCGGGCTGCTCCGCCGACTCGTGGCCGGATCTCGCCGGCTCGCCGACGCCGACGCCGACGGAGACGGTCCTGGTGCAGGAGGGCGAGCAGCCGCCTGCGGTCACCGAGGCGCAGGCCACCCGCATCCTGGATCGCATCTCCGCGACGGTCGCGGAGGCCGACGCCAACTCCGACCTGGCCCTGGCGGCGACTCGGCTCGAGGGGACGCCGCTCGCGGAGCGCGAGACGAACTACAAGCTGCGCGGCCTCCATCGCCGACTACGCGGCGCCGGCGGCCATCCCGGCCAAGCCGGTGTTCCCGCTTCTTCCGCAGGCCTACGACGGCTGGCCGCGGACGGTCATGGCGGTCGTCGCCGATGAGGCCAACAAGACCGCGAGCATCATGATGCTGACGCAGCAGGATCAGTGGGCCGACTACAAGCTGTCCTACCTGTCGAGCCTCGAGGCCGAGACGAAGATGCCGGATCTCGCACCGGCCTACATCGGAGCGCCCGGGGTCCAGCCCGACTCACCGTTCCTGGTCATGCCGCCGGAGGACGTGGCGGCCGCCTACGCGGACATCCTGAACAAGGGTGACGACAGCGAGTACGCCAGCCTGTTCGAATCGGCCGGCGACCAGTTCCGCACCGGTGTCGCAGCCGACCGTCAGAAGCGCCTCGACGCCTTCAACACGACCGCTTCGCAGACGGGAAGCCTCACGTTCGAGTCGGCCGCTGGCGCGACCGCACCTCTCGCGCTGACTACGCTGGAGAGTGGCGCGATCGTCGCCGTGAGTCTCACCGAGACCGACACCGTCAAGCCGACGAACACCGATGCAGTCATCAAAGTCGGAGACAATCCGACGGTGAAGACCTTGGCAGGCGCCGACCAGTCGGCGACGGGGTTCACGACGACCTTCAGCGATCAGCTCTTCTTCTATGTGCCGAGCCAGGGTTCGACCGAGAAGATCCGGCTGCTCGGCTACGCCTCCGACATCCTCGACGCGAAAGTGATCAAGTGACCGATCCGGCACCCGGCGCCGTCCTCCGCGGCGCGGTCGACCTCTCTGCACTGCGCAACCGTCCCGCCGCACCCGCTGCACCGCGCGCCCGCCGAAGACAGCGCGCCCGTGGGCAGCGTCGCGTCGCTCGTGATGGACGTCACCGATGAGACCTTCGGACAGGTGCTCGAACTGTCGCGCACCGTCCCGATCGTCGTCGACCTCTGGGCGGAGTGGTGCGGGCCGTGCAAGCAGCTCAGCCCCATCCTCGAGAAGGTCGTCACGGAGCTCGACGGCCGCCTCGTCCTGGCGAAGGTCGACGTCGACGCCAACCCGCAGCTTTCGCAGGCTTTCCGCGCCCAGTCCATCCCGATGGTGGTCGCGCTCCTCGGCGGGCAGCCGGTGCCGCTGTTCACCGGCGCGGTTCCCGAGCAGCAGGTGCGCGAGGTGCTCGCGCAGCTGCTGCAGCTCGCGGCGCAGAACGGCGTGACCGGCCGGCTCGACGTTCAGCCTGCCGAGCAGGCCGACGAGGAGCCCGCCGAGCCTCCGCTGCCGCCGCTGCACGCCGAGGCGTACGACGCCATCGAGGCCGGCGACTACCCGCGGGCCATCGCGGCGTACGAGAAGGCGCTCGCGGAGAACCCGAAGGACGCCGAAGCGAAGGCCGGCCTCGGTCAGGTGCGCCTGCTGAACCGCATTCAGGATGCCGACCTCCAGGCCGCGCGGACGGCCGCCGCGGCCGACCCCACCGGGATCGACGCACAGCTCCTGGTGGCCGACCTCGACCTCGCCGGGGGTCACGTCGAGGACGCGTTCGCGCGCATCCTCGACCTCTTCGCCGCGCTGCCGGCGGAGGAGCGTGCGCCCGTCCGCGAGCGGCTGCTCGAGCTGTTCGCAGTGGTGGGCGACACCGACCCGCGCGTCGCTCGCCGCGCGGAGCCGCCTCGCGTCCCTGCTCTTCTGACCCGAGACCGGTTCGTCTCCCCGCGCCGGGTCCTATCCCGGCGGGCCGTTCAGCCTCGGGTGACCGAAGGGACGTGCGCCTCCGGCTCGTGACGGAGCCACAGCACGCCGAGCGGCGGCAGCACCATGCGCGCCCGCTTCTGGTCGTTCGCGTGCACGACTCCCAGGTTGCCCACGCCGGAACCGCCGTACTCCTGCGCGTCGGTGTTGAGCGCCTCGTACCAGACACCGGCCTCCGGCATGTCGAGCTCGTAGTCGTAGACCGGCGTCCCGGAGAAGTTGGCGACGACCACGATCGTGTTGCCGTGCCAGTCGCTTGCGCGAGAACGTGATGACGTTGGGATTCCACGTCGGCGCCGCCGAGCCGCGAGAAGGCGGCCCCATCGGAGTCGCGGGCCCACAGCGCGGAGTGCGCGCGATACGTGCGGTTCAGCACCCCGACGAACGAGTGCAGCTGGGCGTGCGACGGCTGGTCCAGCATCCACCAGTCGAGCCCGCGTCCTTCCGACCACTCGGACATCTGCCCGAACTCCTGGCCCATGAACAGCAGCTGCTTGCCCGGGTGTCCCCACATGTAGGCGAGGAAGGCGCGCATGTTCGCGAGCTTCTGCCAGTGGTCGCCCGGCATCCGCGAGAAAAGGCTCCCCTTGCCGTGCACGACCTCGTCGTGGCTGATCGGCAGCACGTAGTTCTCGCTGAAGGCGTAGACGAACGAGAACGAGAGCTCGCCCTCGTGGTGCGAGCGGTACATCGGATCGCGCTTGATGTACTGCAGCGAGTCGTTCATCCAGCCCATGTTCCACTTGAACCCGAAGCCGAGTCCGGCGCCGCTGGTCGGCGCGGTGACGCCGGGGAAGCTCGTGGATTCCTCGGCGATCATCGCGATCCCGGGGTAGCGCTTGTAGGCCGTGGCGTTGACCTCCTGGAGGAACGAGATCGCCTCGAGGTTCTCGCGGCCGCCGTGGACGTTGGGGGTCCATTCGCCCTCTTCGCGCGAGTAGTCGAGGTAGAGCATCGAGGCGACGGCGTCGACGCGCAGCCCGTCGATGTGGAACTCCTCGAACCAGAAGAGAGCGTTGGCGACGAGGAAGTTGCGCACCTCGCGGCGGCCGTAGTCGAAGATGTAGGTGCCCCAGTCCCGGTGCTCGCCGCGGCGGGGATCCGGGTGCTCGTAGAGCGGCTCGCCGTCGAACCGTGCGAGCGCGAAGGAGTCCTTCGGGAAGTGACCCGGCACCCAGTCCATGATCACGCCGATGTCGGCCTGGTGGAGCCGGTCGATGAGGTAGCGCAGGTCGTCGGGGTGGCCGAAGCGGCTGGTGGCGGCGAAGTATCCGGTGACCTGATAGCCCCACGAGCCGCCGAACGGGTGCTCGGCGAGCGGCATGAACTCGATGTGCGTGAAGCCCTGTTCGGTCACGTAGTCGATCAGCTGGTCGGCGGCATCCCGGTACGACAGCCCGGGCCGCCACGACGCGAAGTGCACCTCGTACACCGACATGGGGCTCGAGAGAGGCTGCGTGCTCGCTCGACGGGCCAGCCAGTCGGCGTCGTTCCAGGAGTACTGGGACTGCACGACGACGGATGCCGTGGCCGGCGGGACCTCGGCGAACTGGGCCATCGGGTCGGCCTTCGTGATCCAGCCGCCGTGCCGCGTGAGCAGCTCGTACTTGTAGGTTGAGCCCGGGCCGATCGCAGGGATGAACAGCTCCCACACGCCGCTCGATCCCATCGACCGCATCGCGTGGCTGCTGCCGTCCCAGCTGTTGAAGTCGCCGACGACGCGAGCCGCACGTGCGTTCGGGCGCCCACACCGTGAACGAGGTGCCCCACGCGCCGTCGTGCTCGCGCACATGGGCACCGAGGACCTTCCACAGCTGCTCGTGGCGTGCCCTCGCGGATGAGGTGCATGTCGATCTCGCCGAGGACCGGCGGGTGGCGGTACGGGTCGTCGGCCACGTAGTCGGGGCCGTCGTCGTAGGTGGTCACCAGGTGGTAGCGGCCGGCATCGCCTGCCCGCACTCCCTCCCAGATGCCGCTGCGGACGTGCTCGAGCGGCACCTCGGTGCCGTCGGCGAAGACGGCGGTGACGCTCTTGGCGAGCGGGCGCCGGGCGCGCACGGTCCATTCCGCTTCGCCTCGCGCGTCGGTACCCGGATGGATGCCGAGCACCGAGTGCGGGTCGTGATAGGCGCCGGCCGCGACGGTGTCGAGCAGCTGGTCATCGAGGGCGCTCATCGCGACTCCTTCACGTGGAGGATGTGGACCGGTTCGGCGAAGGCGTCGAGCCGGACGAAGTTGTGATCGGACCAGGTCCATTGCTCGCCCGTGATGAGGTCCTCGACCTCGTAGGGCTCGCCGGGCGGGATGCCCCAGACCGGTGGTGTCGAGATGCACCATCGTCTGGCGCACGGAGTGCGGGTCGACGTTGGCGACGACGATGATCGTGTCGCTGCGGCCGGTCGGGCGAGACGTCGGCGTCGAGGTGCTTGGAGTACACGAGGATCGCGTCGTCGTCGCTCCAGTGGGCGCTGAAGTTGCGCAGCTGGCGGAGTGCGGGGTGCTCGCGCCGGATCTCGTTGAGCCGCGTGAGGTACGGCGCCAGCGAGTCGCCGCGGCTTCGGCGCCCGCCCAGTCGCGGATCTTGTACTCGTACTTCTCGTTGTCGATGTTCTCTTCCGACCCCGGCCGCGCGACGTTCTCGTAGAGCTCGTAGCCGGCGTACACGCCGTAGAGCGGCGCCGCCGTGGCCGCGATGGCAGCGCGGATCTGGTATCCCGGACGCCCGCCGAACTGCAGGTACTCGGTGAGGATGTCGGGGGTGTTCACGAAGAGGTTCGGACGCATGTAGTCGGCGGTGTCGGTCGACACCCAGCCGAGGAACTCCTCGAGCTCGGCCTTGGTGTTGCGCCAGGTGAAGTACGAGTAGCTCTGCTGGAACCCGGCGGTCGCGAGGCCCGCGAGAGGTGCCGGACGCGTGAAGGCCTCGGCGAGGAAGACGACGTCCGGATGCTCCGCGTTCACGCGTCGCGATCAGCCACTCCCAGAACTGCAGGGGCTTGGTGTGCGGATTGTCGACGCGGAAGATCTTCACGCCCTGGGCGATCCAGTGGCGGACGATCCGGAGCACCTCCGCGCTGATGCCCGCGGGGTCGTTGTCGAAGTTGATCGGATAGATGTCCTGGTACTTCTTCGGCGGGTTCTCCGCGTAGGCGATCGAGCCGTCGGGCAGGGTGGTGAACCATTCCGGATGCTCGGCGACCCAGGGGTGATCCGGGGCAGCCTGCAGGGCGAGGTCGAGCGCCACCTCGATGCCCTCCGCCTTGGCAGCGCGGACGAAGGCGCGGAAGTCCGCGAGCGTCCCGAGGTCGGGGTGGACGGCGTCGTGGCCGCCCTCGGCCGACGCCGATGGCCCAGGGCGACCCGGGGTCGCCCGGCTGGGGGTCGAGCGAGTTGTTGCGTCCCTTGCGGTTGAGGCGCCCGATCGGGTGGATCGGCGGGAGGTAGAGCACGTCGAAACCCATCGCCGCGACCGCGGGGATGCGCTTGGCAGCGGTGCGGAAGGTGCCGCTCTTGATCGTGCCGTCCTTGTGCAGCTTGGCGCCCTCGGACCGCGGGAAGAACTCGTACCAGGCCCCGACTCCCGCGCGCTCGCGCTCGACCAGCAGCTCGCGGGTCTCGCCGAGCGTCACCAGCGACGCGAGCGGGCGGTCGGCGAAGTACTCGGCGATCGCGTGATCGCGGACGATCTCGAGTGCGGCCTCGTCGGACACGGCGCCGTCACGCAGGCGGGCGGCGGCATCCGTCAGCACGCGGCGCTGGGCGAGCGGCCGCGACTTCTCGGCGACCGCGCGCTCGAACAGCCGCGCTCCCATCTCACGCATGAGCGCGGAATCGACCCCGGCCTCGATCTTGAGGTCGGCGGCGTGCTCCCAGGTGGCGAAGTCGTCGCCGAAGGCCTCGAACCGGAACGACCAGACGCCCTCCTCGAGCGGCGAGATGAGCGTCGACCAGCGGTCGAAGCCGTCGTGGAGCGGAGCAAGCCGGTGCAGAGACTCGTCACCGGAGGGCGAGAACAGCCGCACGTGCACGCCGATGCAGATCGTGCCCCTCACGGAATGCCGTGGTGCGGAACGGGACGACCTCGCCTGCGAAGGCCTTCGGGCGGAACAGATCCCCGGGGGTGATCGGCGACGGCAGTGCGAGTGGGATGCGGCCCGTCACCGTCTCGCGATGCGGCTGCCAGGCTTCCGCCGGGCGCAGCGGAATGGGCGACGAGCTCCGCCAGGGAGGAGACGCCGGGGCTGGACGGGACTGCGAGGCGCGCTTCGACGTGACCACGCTCTGAACCTACCGTGCGCCCGAGAGCCGCGACAGTCAGCCGCGCCCGGGCGCCTTCGGGGGTATCATTCCGCGCGGAACAGATGCATCGTGGTGCCGCCGATACTGAGGGTGTCGCCTGGCGCGAAGATCTCATGGTCGTCGCGCGGAGCCTCGTCGGCGCTCGACCACAGCGAAACGAAGCGACTCACTCCGATCGATCTGGGGAAAGGTGATCTCGATCGGCCGCTCGCTGCCGTGGACCACGAGGAGTATGCGGTTGAACGTCCTCGATCTCCGGCGTCGATGCCGCCGCGTACTGCATCGTCCGGTGCGAGGGATCCGACCAGCGCTCGCTCGACATCGTCTCGCCGTGCTCGTCGTACCAGTCGATGACGGATGCCGACGGCGTGAGCTCGTCGAGCCGTGCGAAGCGCCGCGGCCGCAACGCCGGGTTGTCGCGTCGCAGCGCGATCAGCCGCTGGACGTGGGCGAACAGGTCGCGCTGCCACGGCGCGTGCTCCCACGGCATCCAGGTGAGCGGGGAGTCATGGCAGTACGCGTTGTTGTTCCCGCGCTGGGTGCGGCCGAATTCGTCTCCCGCCGTGATCATCGGGATGCCGGCCGACAGCAGAAGGGTCCCCATGAGGTTGCGCATGGCCTTGCGACGAGTGGCGAGGATCGTCTCGTCGTCGGTCGGGCCCTCGGCCCCGTGGTTGAAGGAGCGGTTCGTGTCGGCGCCGTCGCGGTTGTGCTCGCCGTTGCCGAGGTTGTGCTTGACGTCGTACGACACCAGATCTCGCAGGGTGAACCCGTCGTGGGCGGTCACGAAGTTGACACTCGCGAGCGGCCCGCGCTCCGCCTGGAAGGTGTTGGAGGATCCGGCCAAGCGGGTGGCGAATCCGCCGATGCCGACAGGCGAGGTCGAAGCGCGCCGGGAGTAGTCGATGTCGCTCAGCCAGAAGTTGCGCACGCGGTCCCGATAGCGGTCGTTCCATTCGTGCCAGCCCTCCCCGAAATCGCCGGTCCGCCAGCCACCCATCCCCACGTCCCACGGTTCGGCGATCTTCTTCACGCCCTCCAGGAGCGGGTCTTCGACGATCGCCCGCAGCAGCGGGTGGTCGGGCGTGTACCCGTGCTCGGCATCCCGGCCCAGTGTGACCGCGAGATCGAACCGGAACCCGTCGATCTGCACGTCGTTGGCCCAGTACCGCAGCGAGTCCAGGACGAGGCGGGACGCGGCATCCGTCGAAGTGTCCAGCGAGTTCCCGCACCCGGTGACGTCGATGTACGCCCCGTCGCCGTGCTGACGGTAGTAGGACCGGTTGTCGATTCCGCGGAGGCTCGAGCGCGGACCGCCGAGGCCTTCCTCCGCGGTGTGGTTGTAGACCACATCGAGGATGACTTCGAGGCCGGCCTCGTGGAGGAGCTTCACCATCCCCTTGAATTCGCGGAGTACCGCCTCCGGCCCCTGCAGGCGACTCGCCTCGGTCGCGTAGGGCGCGTGTGGGGTGAAGAAGTTCAGTGAGTTGTAGCCCCAGTAGTTCGCCAGGCCGTGCTGCAGGAGCCGCGGCTCGGTGGCGAACGCGTGCACGGGCAGCAGTTCGATCGTCGTGATCCCCAGCGTCCGGAAGTGGTCGATCATGGCGGGATGAGCGAGACCCGCGTAGGTGCCGTGGAGTGCCGGCGGGACATGGGGGTGCCGCTTGGACAGGCCCTTGAGATGACCCTCGTAGATGACCGTGCGGTCGAGCGGAATCGCGGGCTTGGTGACACCGTCCCAGTCGAACGAGCCCTCGACGGCGACCGACCGCCAATCGCCGTAGCCGCCCGACACCAGTCCCCGGGAGTAGGGCTCGACCAGGAGGGTCTGCGGATTGAAGGTGTTTCCGGCGCCAGAGGGTCCCTGCGCGCGGATCGCGTAGCGCGTGCCGGGGCGAAGGCGCGTGGTCGTGATCTCCCACACTCCGCCGCCGACGGGGGTGAGCGGAAGCTCGTCGGTGATCCAGTCCAGATCGCTGCCGTCGAACAGGACGAGCTCGATGAAGTCCGCGTGGCCGGACCAGACGCGCAGCCTTCCCCCGGTGGGCGTGAAGGTGACGCCGAGCGCGTCGAAATCCTCACTGAGGAGCCCGGGAAGGGCGACGGCGGCGAGAGGGTCGGCATTGGCCATGCGACCTACAGTAGTTACGACATGTGTCGCCTCTGAAACCGACGTGATTGGCGGACCGGATGACCGTCTACCTCGACCACGCAGCGACGACTCCGCTGCGCCCCGAGGCACGCGATGTCTGGCTGGCCGCGACTGAGTCTCTCGGCAACGCCTCGTCGATCCACGGCGCGGGTCAGGCGGCCCGTCGCCTGCTGGAGGAGTCCCGCGAGCGCCTCGCGCGAGTCCTCGGCTGCGATCCCATCGAGGTCGTCTTCACCTCCGGCGGAACGGAGTCGGTCAACCTCGCGATCAAGGGGCTGTGGTGGGGGCGGATGCCGGGCTCCGACGCCGTGGTCCTGCCCGACGGCGAGCACCACGCCACCGTCGACACGGTGGGGTGGCTCGTCGCCCGCGAAAGCGCCGGGGTGCGCCCGGTGGCTCTCGACCCGGACGGTGCGATCCCCGCGGAGGCCTTCGCCGCGTCGCTGGACGGTGCGGCTCTCGCCACCGCGCTGGTGGCGAACAACGAGGTCGGAACGGTCAACGACGCCGAGGGCCTCGCGCTCGCGGCGGCGCGCGCCGGAATCCCGCTGCACCTCGACGCCGTCTCGGCATTCGGCCATGTGCCCGTCTCCTTCGCCCGGTGGCGGGGAGACGCCGCCGGGCCCGCGGGCCTCGTCGCGCTGAGCGTCTCGGCCCACAAGGTCGGCGGTCCCGCCGGTGTCGGAGCGCTGGTCGTCGCCCGGCAGGCGTCCCTCGCCGCCCTCGTGCACGGCGGCGGTCAGCAGAGAGGGCTGCGGGCCGGCACGCAGGACGTGGCGGGTGCCGCGGCGTTCGCAGCGGCGGCCGAGCTCGCGGTCGCCGAACGGGACGCCGAGGCCGAACGACTCGCGGGGCTGCGCGACCGACTGGTGCGCGGCATCCTGGCCTCCGTCGACGGCGCCGAGCTCCTCGGCAGCGCCGAGCGCCGGCTGCCGGGCAATGCGCACATCCTGTTCCCGGGCGCCAGCGGCGAGACCCTGCTCTTCCTCCTCGATCAGGCCGGGATCGCGGTGTCGACGGGCTCGGCCTGCCAGGCGGGCGTGGCGGAGCCGTCGCACGTGGTGCTCGCGCTGGGGCGGACGGATGCCGAGGCCCGCCAGGTCCTCCGGCTCACGCTCGGGCGCACCTCGACCGAGGCCGACGTCGAGGCGGCGCTCGCCGCGCTGCCCGGGGCCGTCGAGCGTGCGCGAGCGGCGGCATCCGGGACCCGCCCAGGAGCCCGCTCGTAGACTGGAGCCATGCGGATCCTTGCGGCGATGAGTGGTGGAGTGGACTCCGCCGTGGCCGCGGCACGCGCGGTCGAGGCGGGCCATGACGTCGTCGGCGTCCACCTCGCGCTCTCCCGCGCCGGCGGCACGCTGCGCACGGGCAGCCGCGGGTGCTGCACGATCGAGGACGCGATGGACGCCCGCCGCGCCGCGGATCTGATCGGCATCCCGTTCTATGTGTGGGACTTCTCGGAGCGCTTCCGTGACGACGTCATCGAGGACTTCATCACCGAGTACCGTGCCGGCCGCACGCCGAATCCGTGCATGCGGTGCAACGAGAAGATCAAGTTCGCGGCCCTCCTCGAGCGTGCCATCGAGCTCGGCTTCGACGCCGTGTGCACCGGCCACTACGCCTCGCTCGTCGACGGACCGGACGGCCGGGAGCTGCACCGCGCCTCGGATGCCGCCAAGGACCAGTCCTACGTGCTCGGCGTGCTCACGGCCGAGCAGCTCGCCCACACGTACTTTCCGCTGGGCGCGACTCCGTCCAAGGCGCTCGTCCGGGCGGAGGCGGCCGAACGCGGCCTGACTGTCGCGCAGAAGCCCGACAGCCACGACATCTGCTTCATCCCCGACGGCGACACCCGAGGCTGGCTGGCCGAGAAGGTCGGCACCGCGACGGGCGACATCGTCGACCGGTCCGGCGCCGTCGTCGGTGCCCACGAAGGGGCGCACGCCTTCACCGTGGGACAGCGTCGCGGACTGTCGATCGGCGTGCCCGCGGCCGACGGGAAGCCGCGGTTCGTCCTGGAGGTGCGACCCGTGTCGAACACCGTCGTCGTCGGGCCGAAGGAGGCGCTCGCCACCGCCGAGATCGCGGGGGAGCGGTACACGTGGTCCGGTCGGGAGCCCGAGACGGCCGAGTTCGCCTGCGACGTGCAGATCCGCGCGCACGCCGATCCGGTCCCCGCGTGGGCCAGGCTCGAGGACGGGGTTCTGACCGTGCGGCCCGCGACGCCCTTCGACGGCGTGGCGCCCGGTCAGACGGCGGTGCTGTACGACGCCACGCGGGTCATCGGGCAGTTCACGATCGACCGCACGGTCTCGGCGGTTCCGGCCCAGGTGTGAGTGTCGGGGGGCCTCCCTAGACTGTCGGAGTGACGGATGCCGAGCACTCTGCAGCCCTTCCGCTCGACGCAGCACGGGCCGAGGTCCAGACCCTCATCGAGCAGATCATCGGCGCGCGAGACGCCTACTACGGTCGTGATGCCGAGCTTGTCGACGACGCCACCTATGACGCCTGGATGCAGCGGCTCGAAGAGCTCGAGCGGCTTCATCCCGAGCTCCAGGGCCAGGACTCGCCCACGCTGACGGTCGGGGCGGCTTCTGCGACGCTCTTCGCCCCCGTCGAGCACGCCGAGCGGATGCTCAGCCTCGACAACGTGTTCAGCGACGAGGAGTTCCTTGCCTGGGCCGCGCGGGTCGAGCGCGACGCCGGCCGCAGCGTGCACTACCTCTGCGAGCTCAAGATCGACGGTCTGGCGCTGTCGCTGCGGTACGAGCACGGGCGGCTCGTCTCGGCAGCCACCCGCGGCGACGGGCGCGTCGGCGAGGACGTGACCGAGAACGTGCGGCGCATCGCGGGGATCCCGCATGTGCTCGAGGGCGAGGGGCACCCTCGGCTCGTCGAAGTGCGCGGCGAGGTCTTCTTCAATGTGGCCGACTTCACGGCGCTCAACGCCTACCAGGAATCGATGGGCGATCGGCTGTTCGCCAACCCGCGGAATGCGGCATCCGGATCGCTCCGGCAGAAGACCGAGGGCAAGAACGAGCGGCAGCTGCAGGCCGTGCACGAGCGGCTCTCGCGGCTGCGGCTCACGGTGCACGGCATCGGAGCCTGGCCCGACCCGCCCGTGGCCAGCCAGAGCGATGTGTACCGGCTCCTCCAGTCCTGGGGTCTTCCGACGAGCGAGTACTTCCGCGTCGCCGATTCGGCGCAGGGGGCCGACGAGTTCATCCGCCACTACGGCGAGCACCGCCACGACGTCGAGCACGAGATCGACGGCGTGGTGGTCAAGGTCGACGAGCTCGCGCTGCACGACGAGCTCGGCGCGACCAGCCGGGCCCCGCGGTGGGCGATCGCCTACAAGTACCCGCCCGAGCAGGTCAACACGAAGCTGCTCGACATCGTCGTGTCGGTCGGCCGCACGGGCCGCGCGACGCCGTTCGCCGTCATGGAGCCGGCGCGCGTCGCGGGCAGCGTCGTCCGGCAGGCGACGCTGCACAACCAGGACGTCGTGCGGGCGAAGGGCGTCCTCATCGGCGACACGATCGTCTTGCGCAAGGCGGGCGACGTCATCCCCGAAGTCCTGGGCCCGGTCGTCGAGCTGCGCGACGGCACCGAGCGTGCGTTCGTCATGCCGTCGCAGTGCCCGGAATGCGGTGCGTCGCTCGCTCCCGCCAAAGAGGGCGACATCGACCTCCGCTGCCCGAACACGCGCGCGTGCCCCGCCCAGGTTCGCGGGCGCGTCGAACACGTCGGGTCGCGCGGAGCGCTCGACATCGAGGGGCTGGGCGAGGTGTCGGCGGCCGCGCTGACACAGCCCGTGCGACCCGAGATCCCGCCGCTCGCCACGGAGGCCGGACTGTTCGACCTCCGAGCCGAAGACCTCTTCGGGATCGATGTCGTGGTCCGGGATGCCGAGACCGGCCTTCCGCGCCTGCTCGAGGACGGCACTCCCGACACCCGGTCTCCGTTCCGCCGGCAGCGCAAGAAGACCGACCCCCCGTATGACCCGGACGGCCCGTTCGACGGCGATGAGAGGTTCATCCTGTCGGCCGCTGCCTGGCAGCTGCTCGCGAATCTCGAGGTCGCGAAGACGAAGGACCTGTGGCGCTTCCTCGTCGCTCTCAACATCCGCCACGTCGGGCCGGTCGCCGCGCGCGCGCTCGCACAGTGGTTCGGCTCGGTCGATGCGATCCGCTCGGCGACCCGCGACGAGCTCGCGGCTGTCGAAGGAGTGGGCGGCATCATCGCCGACTCGCTGATCGACTGGTTCGAGGTCGACTGGCACCGCGAGATCGTCGACCGCTGGCAGGCCGCGGGCGCGCAGCTCGCCACCCCCGGTCACGCGGGTCCCGGTGCAGCCTCGAGCGAGGGAGGGGTGCTCGAGGGCCTCACGGTCGTCGCCACGGGCTCACTCGAGGGCTACACGCGCGAGGGTGCACAGGAGGCGATCATCCGCGCCGGGGGCAAGGCGGCCTCGAGCGTCTCGAAGAAGACGGACTTCGTCGCTGCGGGCCCCGGCGCCGGCTCGAAGCTGGCGAAGGCCGAGGAACTCGGCCTTCGGATCCTGGACGCGGCACAGTTCCGCGTGCTCGTCGAGCAGGGACCTGCGGCGCTCGGGGCGCCGGGCGCGGCAGGGGAGTGATCGCGACCGCGGGCCGGCACATCCCAGTGGCTGTACCGCATCATCCCGTCGAGGACCGAGATGTCGCTGGACCCGACCGAGGACGAGAGGCGCTGGCGGCCGCGCACGTCGACTACCTCGTCGAGCTGGAGCGGCGCGGCATCCTGATCATCGCCGGCCGCACGCAGGAGGCCGGTGGGGACGTTCAGGATCGCCCGAGGGGGACTGGCCTGAGAGCGCTCAGCCTCCGGACGTGAGTCGCGAGCAGCCGATCCCGCACCTCACGGCGGAGCACCTTGCCGATCAGCGACTTCGGCAGCTCGTCGACGACGAAGACGCGCTTCGGGACCTTGTACGGGGTCAGGATGCCGCGCGCGAACTCGCGGAGCTGCTCGACGTCGACATCGCGGCCCGCGGCCGGGACGATCGCGGCGACGACCTCCTCGCCCGATCGCGAGCTGGGGAGTCCGACGACGGCGGCGTCCTCGACGTCCGGGTGCTGACGCAGGGCGTTCTCGACCTCGGTGGGGGCCACGTTGAACCCGCCCGTGATGATGAGCTCCTTGATGCGATCGACGATCCGCACGAAGCCGCCCTCGTCGATCGTGACGATGTCGCCCGTGCGGAACCAGCCGTCCACGAACACAGCCTCGGTCTCCTCGGGCTTGCCGTAGTACCCCTGGAAGACCTGGGGTCCGCGCACGAGGAGCTCGCCGCGATCGCCGGGCGCGACATCCGCCGTCAGATCGTCCGGATCCACCACCCGGCATTCCGTGCCCGGGAGGGGCAGCCCGACAGTGCCGGGCACCCGGTGCTCGGCGACGGGATTCGCCATCAGCACGGGGGAGCACTCGGAGAGCCCGTAGCCCTCGACGAGATAGCCGCCGCTCGCCGCTTCGAACGGCACGACCAGCTCGTGCGGAAGCGCCATCGCGCCCGAGATCGCGACCTTCGTGCCTGTCAGCGGGATGCCCTTCTCCTGCGACGCCTTGAGCAGCTTGTCGGCGATCGGCGGCACGAGCGGCAGGAAGGTCGCCGGATGCTTCTTCGACACGGCGAGCACCATGTCGGGGTCGAACTTGGGGAACAGGACGAGCCGCGCCCCCATCGACATGGCGAAGGTCAGGCACAGCGTGAGCCCGTAGGCGTGGAACATCGGAAGGACCGCGTACACGACGCAGCCGTCGCCTCGCGTGATCGAGGGCACCCAGGCGCGCGCCTGCGCGGCGTTGGCGAGCAGGTTGCGGTGCGTCAGCGCGGCGCCCTTCGGCGTGCCCGTCGTGCCGCTCGTGTACTGGATGATCGCGAGATCGTCGGTCGCCGGCTTCGGATGCGTCGAGGGAAGGCGGTCGGCGGCGACGAGGTCCTCCCAGGAGGTCGCTCCGGTGACCCGCTCGTGCAGAGCCTCGCGCGACTCCCGCGCCTTCGCGATCGGCAGGCGCAGCAGGAGCCGGGTGAGGAGGGGCATCGCCCTGGTCACGTCGACGGCGATGAGCGTCGTCACCCGCAGGTCTTCGGGGAAGTCCTGCACCGTGGCGACGACTTTGCTCCACACGATGGCGTGCTTGGCGCCGTGATCCTCGAACTGCTTGCGGAGCTCCCGAGCAGTGTAGAGCGGGTTGTGCTCGACGACGACGGCTCCGAGGCGCAGCACCGCGTAGAACGCGACGATGTGCTGGGGGCAGTTCGGAAGGACGATCGCCACCGGATCGCCCGGCACCCACGCCTCGCTCCTTGAGGCCGGCGGCCGCGCGGTCGATCGCCTCGTGCAGCTCGCGGTACGTCGTCTCACGGCCGAAGAACTGCAGGGCCGACGGCATCCGGGTAATCGCGCGCCGAGGCCTCGACGATGTCGACGAGTGAGCCGGTCACGGGCTCCATGTCGGCAGGCACTCCCGCGGCGTAGCTTGCGATCCACGGGCGAGGCGGGTCATAGGTCGTCACGCGCTCAGACTACGCCCGGCCAAGGCGGCGCACCGCGCCCAATTAGACTGTCCTGGTGTCTGAAATCACCCCCGATCTCGTGCGCCATCTCGGTGTGCTCGCCAGGATCCAGCTGAGTGACGAGGAGGTCGAGCGCCTCACCGGCGAGCTCGACGTGATCGTCGACAACATCGCCAAGGTGTCTGAGGTGGCGACGCCCGACGTCGTCGCGACGAGCCACCCGATCCCTCTCGAGAACGTCTTCCGCGCCGACGTGGTGGGCGATGCGCTCACTCCGCGAGCAGGCGCTGTCGAATGCTCCGGATGCCGCGGACGGCCGTTTCCGGGTGACCGCGATCCTCGGGGAGGAGCAGTGATGACCGACCTCATCCGACTGAGCGCCGCGGCGCTCGCCGACAAGCTCACCGCCGGCGAGGTGTCGAGCGTCGAGGCCACCCAGGCCCACCTCGACCGCATCGCGGAGGTCGACGGCGACGTGCACGCCTTCCTCCACGTGAGCGAGCACGCGCTCGAGGTCGCGGCCGAGATCGACCGCCGCCGCGCCGCCGGTGAGGCGCTCGGCGCGCTGGCCGGCGTTCCGCTGGCGATCAAGGACGTGCTCGTCACGACCGACATGCCCTCCACGAGCGGATCGAAGATCCTCGAGGGCTACATGTCGCCGTTCGACGCGACGGTCGTCGCACGTTCGCGCGCGGCCGGCCTCGTGCCCCTCGGCAAGACGAACATGGACGAGTTCGCGATGGGCTCGTCCACCGAGCACTCGGCGTACGGCCCGACCCACAACCCGTGGGACTTCTCCCGGATCCCGGGCGGATCGGGCGGCGGCTCGGCCGCAGCCGTCGCTGCCTTCGAGGCTCCGCTCGCTCTCGGATCCGACACGGGCGGGTCGATCCGTCAGCCCGCGCACGTCACCGGCACCGTGGGCCTCAAGCCGACCTACGGCGGCGTCAGCCGCTACGGGGCCATCGCCCTCGCGTCGAGCCTCGACCAGGTCGGTCCCGTGACGCGCACCGTGCTCGATGCCGGGCTCCTGCACGACGTCATCGGCGGGCACGACCCGCATGACTCCACCTCGCTGACCGACGTCTGGCCGTCGTTCGCCGAAGCCGCCCGCGAGGGCGCGCGCGGCGATGTGCTCAAGGGTCTCCGCGTCGGCGTGATCGCCGAGCTCCCCGACAGCGGCTTCCAGTCCGGCGTCTCGGCATCCTTCCGCGTCGGCTCTCGCCGTCATGGAGGCGCACGGTGCCGAGATCGTCGAGATCAGCGCGCCGCACTTCGAGTACGGCGTCGCCGCGTACTACCTGGTGCTCCCTGCCGAGGCATCCAGCAACCTCGCGAAGTTCGACTCCGTGCGCTTCGGCATGCGGGTCGACGTGCCGGGCGGCACCGTCGAGGACGTCATGGCCGCGACGCGTGACGCGGGCTTCGGCCCCGAGGTGAAGCGCCGCATCATCCTCGGCACGTACGCGCTGTCGGCGGGGTACTACGACGCCTACTACGGCTCGGCGCAGAAGGTGCGCACGCTCATCCAGCGCGACTTCGACGAGGCGTTCACGCGCGTCGACGTCATCGCGACGCCGTCGGCTCCGACCACGGCCTTCAAGCTCGGCGAGAAGATCGACGACCCGCTGCAGATGTACCTCAACGATGTGACGACGATCCCGGCGAACCTCGCCGGCGTGCCCGGGATCTCGATCCCGTCGGGCCTCGCCGAGGAGGACGGGCTGCCGGTCGGCATCCAGTTCCTCGCCCCCGCTCGGGAGGACGCGCGCCTCTACCGCGTGGGTGCGGCCCTCGAAGCCGCGCTCGTCGACTCGTGGGGCGGACCGCTGCTCGACAGGGCGCCCGTGCTCGGTGCGAAGGGAGCTGTGCGCTGATGGCGCAGAGACAAGCTGATGGACTTCGACAAGGCCCTCGAGATCTTCGAGCCTGTGCTCGGGTTCGAGGTGCACGTCGAGCTCAACACCAAGACCAAGATGTTCTCGGGCGCCGCCAACCCCGCGCACGCGGATAACCACGGCGCGGAGCCGAACACGCTCGTCGCCCCGGTCGACATGGGGCTTCCGGGCTCGCTGCCGACCGTGAATGCCGAGGCCGTCAAGTACTCGATCAGCCTCGGCCTCGCGCTCGGCTGCTCGATCGCGCCGTCGAGCCGGTTCGCGCGGAAGAACTACTTCTACCCCGACCTCGGCAAGAACTACCAGATCTCGCAGTACGACGAGCCGATCGCCTTCGAGGGCTCGGTCGACGTCGAGCTGAGCGACGGGACGATCGTCACGGTTCCGATCGAGCGCGCGCACATGGAAGAGGATGCCGGCAAGCTCACGCACATGGGCGGGGCGACCGGTCGCATCCAGGGCGCCGAGTACTCGCTCGTCGACTACAACCGCGCCGGTGTGCCCGCTCGTCGAGATCGTCACCAAGCCGATCTTCGGCGCCGAGCACCGCGCGCCCGAGATCGCCAAGGCCTACGTGCAGACGATCCGCGACATCGTGATCTCGCTGGGCATCTCCGAGGCCCGCATGGAGCGGGGCAACCTGCGCTGCGACGCCAACGTCTCGCTGCGTCCGCGCGGCCAGGAGAAGCTCGGAACGCGCACCGAGACCAAGAACGTCAACTCGATGCGGTCGGTGGAGCGTGCGGTGCGGTACGAGATCCAGCGCCAGGCGGCGATCCTCGCCGGCGGGCGGCACGATCATCCAGGAGACGCGTCACTGGCACGAGGACACCGGCACGACCTCTCCGGGTCGGCCGAAGTCCGACGCCGACGACTACCGGTACTTCCCCGAGCCCGACCTGCTCCCCGTGGCGCCGAGCATCGCGCTGATCGAGGAGCTTCGGGCCGCACTGCCGGAGGCCCCCGCGGTCCGGCGTCGCAGGCTCAAGACCGACTGGGGCTTCACCGATCTCGAGTACCAGCACGTGGTCAACGGCGGACTCGTCGCCGAGGTCGAGGCGACGGTCGCGGCCGGAGCGACACCCGCGGCCGCGCACAAGTGGTGGACCGGCGAGCTCACGCGCATCGCGAACGCCCAGGGGCGCGAGGCGTCGGATCTCGTCACCCCGGCCGATGTCGCGGCGCTGCAGGGCCTCGTCGACTCGGGAGCGCTCAACGACAAGCTCGCCCGGCAGGTGCTCGAGGGCGTCGTCGCGGGCGAAGGGTCCCCGCAGGAGGTCGTCGACGCTCGTGGACTCGCGGTCGTCTCGGACGACGGCGCTCTCATCGCGGCGATCGACGACGCGCTCGCATCGCAGCCGGACGTGCTCGCCGAAGATCCGCGACGGCAAGGTCCAGGCCGCCGGTGCCGTCATCGGCGCCGTCATGAAGGCGATGAAGGGACAGGCGGATGCCGCGCGCGTCCGTGAACTGATCCTCGAGCGCGCCGCGCAGTAGCTCGCTCGAACACCACGGGCAGGATGACTTCGGTCTGTCCTGCCCGTGGCCGTTCCGCCCGTCTGGTCGTGCACCGGATGTCGCCGGCTCCCGGGAGAATGGACGCATGGGACGCGGCGACGGCACGGGCCGGATCGTCTCACCGGAGGGTGCGGACGACACCGGCACCGGCATCCTGCATGTCGACATGGACGCGTTCTTCGCGGCCGTCGAGGTGCTCGACGATCCTTCGCTGAGGGGCAGGCCGGTCATCGTGGGCGGGGTGGAGGGGCGCGGCGTCGTCTCGAGCGCGACGTACGAGGCGCGGCGCTTCGGGGTGCGCTCCGCCATGCCGATGGGCCAGGCGCTCCGGCTCTGTCCGACGCGCGACCGTCGTCGCCCCGCATTTCGATCGGTATGTCGCGGTGTCCAGGCGCGTGATGGAGATCTTCCACGAGTTCACACCGCAGCGTCGAGCCGCTCTCGATCGACGAGGCCTTCCTCGATGTGCGCGGCGCCCGTCGGCTGTGGGGGAGTCCCGGGCAGATCGCCGTGCTCCTCCGGCAGCGGATCCTCGAGCGAGACCGGGCTCACGTGCAGCGTCGGCGTGGCCGCGACGAAGCACGTCGCCAAGATCGCCTCGACGCATCAGCAAGCCCGACGGGCTGTTGATCGTGGCCGAACCCGACACGGCGGCGTTCCTCGCCGCGCGGCCGGTCCGCGCGCTCTGGGGAATCGGCCCGAAGGCGGGCGAGGCGCTCGAGTCCCGCGGCATCCACACCGTCGCCGACGTGCTCGACACGCCCCGGTCCGTCCTCGATCGCGCCCTCGGACCGGCGATGGGCGACCGGATCTGGCACCTCGCCCGCGGCCTCGATGCTCGACGCTGTCGACACGGCGACGCGTCGAGAAGAGCGTCGGCCACGAAGAGACCTTCGACAGCGACATCGACGATCCCGCCGTGCTCCGCTCGGAGCTGCGGCGACTCGCCGACCGCGTCGGCGGGCGGCTGCGCACGCACGGCTGGGTGGCATCGACGATCTCGATCAAGCTGCGGTTCGCCGACTTCACGACCCTCAGCCGGTCGCAGACCCTCGCCGAGCCGACTTCCGTCGGGCAGCGGATCGGGGATGCCGCGATCGAGCTGTTCGATGCGGTCGAACGGCCGCTGCCTGTCCGTCTCGTCGGGGTGCGCGGCGAGAAGCTTCGACAGGCGCAGGACGGAGATCCTGACGCTGTGGGATGACGATGCCGAATGGAAGCGCGTCGAGGGAGCGCTCGATGACGCTGCGGCGAGGTTCGGGAAGGGCTCCGTGACCCGTGCGACGCTGCTCGGCCGCGCTCGCGGCGGCAGTGCGCTTCCATCGCACCCTCGCGCGCCGACCGGGGAGTGAAGCGGCCGAACCCGGCCCGGGCCTCGTGTCAACGGGGTGATCTCGGCCTGGGCAGGTGCTGGTCGGGCGGGTAGCGTGGGGTCATGCCAAATATCGCACTCGAGCTCGGCAAGCAGTCGGCATCCCTCGGAGTCAACAGCGCGTACGGCGAACAGCGCGACATCGGGGGAGTGCAGCTCATCCCGGTCTCGCTGTCGTGGACCGGATTCGGCGGCGGGTCGGATGACGTCGGCAACGGCGGTGGCGGCGGCGGCGGATGGGCGGTGCCGCTCGGCGCCTACATCCGCCGGGGCGGCGATGTGCGGTTCGAGCCGAACATCGTGTCGCTCCTCGCGGTCGGCATCCCCTTCGTCTGGGTGGCCGGTCGAGCCTTGAGCCGTGTCGTCCGCGCCCTCAAGAAGTAGCGTCGATCCCGTCTCGGCAGCGCTGCGGCGCCGCCGCAGGCAAGGTGGTCCTGGCGGTTCGTGAGCTCGGCGCCACCAACCCGGTGGTGCTGATCGACGGGCGCAGCGGTGCCGGCAAGTCCAGCCTGGCGCGCGAACTCGTCGCACGGTGGCCGATTCGCGGCCGGGTGCAGCTCGTGGCGCTCGACAATCTCTACCCCGGGTGGGACGGTCTCGCGGACGGCGTCGAAGCGTCGCGAAGCCTCATCCTCCACCCGCACGCGCGGGGTCTCATCGGTGTCTGGCAGCGCTGGGACTGGGATGCCGGGGCTCCCGCCGAGGCGCATGCCGTCGATCCCTCCTTGCCGCTCATCGTGGAAGGCTCGGGCCTGCTCACTCCGACGACGGCGAAGCTGGGCGACATCCGGGTCTGGCTGGAGTCGCCGTCGACGTCGCGGAAGCACCGGGCGCTCGCGCGCGACGGCGAGACCTATCGTCCGCACTGGGATCGCTGGGCGGAGCAGGAGGAGCGCCATATCGCCCGGGACGATCCGCGGAGCCACGCGACGCACCTCTTCGCGGTCCCCTGACGCGCGGCGTCAGTCGGCTTCGGCCGCCTGCACCAGTCCGTCCAGGCGATAGCCGAGCCAGTCGTAGATGCCGAACCGCGGGTCGCTGTCGTCGTGGTCGGCTTCGTCGACGATGCCCAGTCGCGAGGCGAGGACGAGGCGGAGCGCCGCGAGGGTGCGGAGCCAGCATCCGAGAGTCTCGGTGTCCAGCTCGACGATGGCGATCCTGGTGAGCGCCTCTGCATCATCGGTGACCAGCGTCGGTCCTGAGATGCTGTGGAGGCTCGCGAGCACGGTGGCGGCATCCGTCGACCGCCGGTCCAGCAGGTCGCGCTGCGTGAGTTCGCGGAACTCCCGCGCCGCCTCGGGGTCGTCCGCGTAGGCGTCGGGAACCAGCCGTGCGAGCGCCGGGTCATCGGGGCTCGTACGGGTCGCGTCGGTCGTCTCGCTGAGCAGGTCGGCGAACTGGGTGACCAGTCCGGCGAGGTGGACTGCTTCCATACGGGTGATCTCGAGAACGACGAGTCGATCGGTCATTGCGGAGCCTCTCTCACGGTCGCCCAGAGCCCGTAGTCGTGCATCGCGCTGGCATGAAGCTCCATCTGCTCGCGCGCGCCTTCGGCCACGACGGCACGACCGTCGTTGTGCACCTGGAGCATGAGCCGCTCCGCCTCGCTCTCGCGGAAAGCCGAAGTATTCGCGGAAGACGTGCACCACGTAGCTCATGAGGTTGACGGGATCGTTCCAGACGACGGTCTGCCAGACGCGGCTCGGGGCCGACGTGGTCTCGAGCTCGACGCGCTCGCCCGTCCGTGGGATCGTCGCGGCGACCATCAGGCCCACCCGAGCTCGTGCAGGCGGTCGTCGTCGATGCCGTAGAAGTGCGCGATCTCGTGCACGAGCGTCGTATGGACCTCGTCGCGGAGTTCTTCCTCGCTGGCGCAGGCCGCCAGGTGCGGTTCGCGATAGACGATGATGCGATCCGGAAGCTCGCCGACGCCGTAGCGCTCGCGCTCGGTCAGCGCCCATCCGTCGTACAGGCCGAGCAGGTCGAGACTGCCGTCTTCTGGACGGTCCTCGACGACGAACACCACGTTGTCGAGCCCGTCGATCATGTCGTCGGGCAGCAGATCGAGTTCATCGACGACGAGAGCCTCGAAAGTCTCGACATCCATCTCGATCATCGTCGTACCGCGCATCGCGCATTGGGGTGAGTAACGGGACTTGAACCCGCGGCCCCCTGGACCACAACCAGGTGCTCTACCAACTGAGCTATACCCACCATGTCGTCTCCCGCCTGAGCGGGCAACCAGACGATTCTCTCACACCCCGGGAGCGAAAGTGGACACGACAGAGGCCGCAGCGGCGCGTGCGCCGTCGCTCGTCGGACCCGGCTGCGGAACGAAGACCGCCTGTCGGTAGTACGCCAGTTCGCGGATGGATTCCTGGATGTCGGCGAGCGCGCGATGCCCTCCACCCTTGGCCGGCGCGTGGATGTAGGCGCGGGGATACCAGCGGCGAGACAGCTCTTTGACACTCGAGACGTCGACGTTGCGGTAGTGCAGCCAGTGGTCGATGCGCGGCATGTACTTCGCGAGGAACATGCGGTCGGTGCCGATCGTGTTGCCGGCGAGCGGAGCCTTGCCCTCGAGTGGGAACGAACTGCTGGATGTACTCGAGCGCCTGGAACTCGGCATCCGCCAGGCTCACGCCGTGCGGGATCTCATCGATCAGTCCCGAACGGGTGTGCATCTCGCGGACGAACTCGCTCATGTGAGTGAGCGCCGAGTCGTCGGGCTTGATCACGATCTGGAATCCCGGATGCTGCGCCCGAAGCTCGAAGTCGGTCACGACGACGGCGATCTCCACGAGTTCGTCCTGGTCGAGATCCAAGCCCGTCATCTCGCAGTCGATCCATACGAGTCGATCGTTCTCGGAAGCGCCCACCATGTCGACCATCCTAGTGACGGGCCCCGACATGCCGGTCTGGCGGGGGACGATGTGCCAAGGGCGCCAGCCGCGCGTGGCGAACCGTGCGGTCGATGGGCGACTCAGCCTGACAGCCCCTCCGGGAGGATTCGAACCCCCGACCTTGCGGGTAGAAACCGCTCGCTCTGTCCCCTGAGCTACGGAGGGAAGGGTGGTATCAGGCTACCGGGCGAGGGCCGACGATCGCGGAATCGGTCAGGTTCCCCGCCTCCGTGCCAGAGGCGAGGCCGATCCCGCATCGGCGATTCCCGTGAACCGCCCGTGAAGCGCTGGCCAGAAGACACCGCCGGGCGTAGCGTCGGCAAGGTACCGGCCGGAAGGAGTTCGACATGGGTGACACGCAGACTCGCCGCCTCTGGGTGGCGTACGGGCCGTCAGGTGCCGTCGGAACGATCGAGAAGTCGGCGGATGACGCCTTCACGGTGAAGATGGTGGGGGCCGAATGCCGCGGTCGGCGTCTATCCCGCCCTCGACGTTGCCAAGAGCGCGCTGGTGGCGCACCTCAAGCCCGGCTCGGACCGGCCTGAGTTCCGCGAGCACTGACCTCAGGCGGCGTTCCCGCCTCGGACGCGTCGCGTCGAGGAGCGGCAGTGCGAGGTGCACGAGTGGCCCGATGAGGGCCGCGAAGAGGATCGTGCCGATTCCGACCGTGCCGCCGAGCATCCAGCCGGCGAGCAGCACCGTCACCTCGACGGAGCCGCGGCAGAGCCACACGGGCCAGCCGAGTCGGGCGTGCAGTCCCGTCATCAGGCCGTCGCGCGGGCCGGGGCCGAAGTGCGCGCCGATGTAGAGCCCTGACGCGACCGCGACCGTCACGATGCCGCCGAAGAGGGTGCCGAACTGCGCGACGACGCCGCTCACGGGCGGCAGGATCCGACAGAGCGAACTGCATGCTCGTCCCCACGAGCAGGATGTTGGCGATCGTGCCGATGCCGGGCTTCTGCTTGAGAGGAATCCAGAGCAGCAGCACGAGGAAGCCCACGATGTTGGTCACCCAGCCGATCCCGATGCCGGTGTGAATCGACACGCCCTGCGCGAAGACGGTCCACGGGTCGACACCGAGCCCCGCCTCGATCGTGAGGGCGCAGCCGAAGCCGTAGAGGACGAGTCCGATGAGGAGTTGAAGCGACGCGGCGGGTCATAGCTAGATCCAATCGCAATATTGGCCCGACCCATGCAGTCCAATCTTGCTAATCTGGCCTCATGGACTCCCGAATCTCGGCTCGCGCGCTGACCGCGGCGCTCGGTGGATGGCGCACGAGCGAGCCTGCGTACGAGGCGCTGGCCGACGCGCATCCGTCTGCTCTGCCTCGACAATCGACTCGCGCCCCGCACGACGCTCCCCGCCGAGCGAGAACTGGCCGGCGCACTCGGTGTGAGCCGCAGCACCGTCGCGGCCGCGTATCGGAGTCTTCGCGACTCCGAGCACATCGCCAGCACGCGCGGGTCGGGCAGCGTCACGCTGCCGCTGCGTCGCCATGATCCCGGGACTTCGATCGATGCCGACGGAGGAATCGATCTCCAGCAGGCGAGCCCGCCCGCATGGCCGGGTCTGGCCGGGGTCATCGCCGATGTGGCGAGCCGATCGGCGGCACTCGTCGCTCGGAGCGGGTATGACGTGCTCGGCCGAGCCGACCTGCGATCCGCGATCGCTGACCGTTACACCGCAGCGCGGCATCCCGACCGATCCCAGCGAGGTGCTCGTCACGACGGGCGCGCAGTCGGCGATCCACCTCCTCGCCTCGGTGCTGCTCGGACGGGGCGACCGGGTGCTCATCGAGACACCCACCTACCCCCACGCGGCCGATGCCTTCCGAAGCGCGGGCGCACGCCTGGTGGGACTTCCGGTCACGACGTCCGACGGCTGGGACCTGGACAGGGCCGAACAGGCGCTTGCCCGGACGCTCCCTGTCGTCGCCTACCTCATGCCCGACTTCCAGAACCCGACCGGTCGCTCCATGACGGCCGAGGATCGCGCGGTCATTCTCGCGGCGGCCGAGCGGTCGGGAACTCTGCTCGTCCTCGACGAGACGACGGCTGACCTCGATATCGACCGAGGTGCGGTATCGCCCGGATTCGTAGATGCGGACTCCGGCTCGGTCGTCCGCATCGGATCTCTCGGCAAGACGGTCTGGGGTGGACTGCGGGTCGGATGGATCCGTGCGAGCGCCGACCTCGTGCGCCGCCTGATCGCTGCGCGTTCGACCCACGACCTCGGCACCCCCGAGTTCGAGCAGGCGGTCGCGGCCGAGCTCCTTCCGCGATTCGGCGAGATCGTCGCCCAGCGGTCCCATGTTCTGCGCGAAGGTCGGGACGCGGCCGTCGATGCGCTGCGCTCCGCCCTTCCTGAGTGGTCGGTGCCGCGTCCGCACGGGGGAGTGTCGCTGTGGATCGAGCTGGATGCTCCGCTCAGCTCGGCGATCGTCATGGATGCCCGCTCTCGTGGGCTTCTGCTCTCGGCCGGCCCTCGCTTCTCGGTGGACGGCGGTCATGACCGTCATCTGCGACTGCCTTTCACCGCCCCCGCCGATGAGCTGCGGCGTGCTGTGGGGATCCTCGCCGACGCGTGGCCTCACGTGCGCGGCGGTGCTCCCGATCGCCGCCTACGCATCAGCTCGAATCGGTGGTGTGAGGCTCACCGGCCGAGCCGCAGGCACTCGACCGCATCGTCGGCCGACCAGAACGCGCCGAGATCTCGGAACGCGCGACTCTGCCGCGTGGAACCGGCGCGCTCGATAGCGGACCCCCTGGTGCTCGGCTCGCGCCTCGAGGTGCCCGATGATCCGGCCGTCGCGGGTCGATCACGCGCCACAGCCCCGCGGCGGCGTGCGCGAGGCGCACCGGAGTGCCGCGCGCGCAGACGGGGCGGCGCGAATGTCGTCGTCTGCGGTGAGTGTCGGTCATGATGCCTCCTTCGTCACTATCGAAGATATGTACGACCTCCGACATTCCGCACGGAGCGCAGACGCGAGTCGGCTCGCCGACTCCTCCCCATGCTGACGACCGCTGAGCAGCTGTCCCCAAGCGTGCGCATCGGCGCGCGCCCGCGGAGGCGATCGAAGCAACCTGGATCACGGCGCTGCCGCCCGACGGGCACTCGGGCGGCAGCGCAGCCCGAGGATCGGCCTCGGGCCAGAGAGAGGATGCGAAATGACCGACACCATCACCGTCACCGGCAACATCGCCACCCCGCCCGAGCACAGGCGCACGGCCGGCGGAGTCGCCATCACGACCTTCCGCGTCGCGAGCGGACAGCGACGATACGACAACGCGACGAGCAGCTGGACCGACTCGGGCACCAACTGGTACAACGTGTCGACCTACCGGCGACTCGCCGAGCACGCGATGGCCTCGCTGCACAAGGGCGACCGGGTGGTCCTGACCGGCCGCCTGCGCGTGCGGGAGTGGGATACGGGCACCAAGAAGGGCATCGCGGTCGAGATCGATGCCGATTCCATCGGTCACGACCTTCTGTTCGGCACGTCTCGATTCGAGAAGGATGCCGCCCCGCCCGCAGTCAGCGCTTCACCGGATGTCGACTCGACCTGGACCGACGTCGGACTCCTCCGCCAGCTGGGCGGTTCCCGGAGCAGACGAGCGTGAACCGGCGCTCGTCGGCGCCGAGCTCGGAGTGACGGAGTCGACTCATTCGAGGCACGGCGATACCGCCGTTCTGACGCACGGCGGGGGCTCGGCGGCGCACGCTTAGACTCTCCCTGTGTTCCGACCCGAGCCCCCCTCGCGCCCGGCTCGTCGGCAGACCACGCGCGACGGGCGAGCGGGCGCGCCAGAGGCGGCCGCGGCCGGTCTCGCCGGTGGTGCTGATCGTGGCGATGCTCGCGGGATGCGTGCCGGCGGTCCCGATGGTCCGGCCCGACCTCCACGCCGACGACGTCCGCCAGCTCGCTCCGGCAGCCCGTCCGACGGCGTCTCCGTCGCCGACCCCGACCGAATCGGCGCCGGCGCTGAAGCCGGACGGGACGGCAGCAGACAACCTGCCCTACTTCAGCTCGATCGTCGCCGCCGTGTGGGCGGGTCCCGACAACGTCTCAGGTCGCGCCTACATCGACGCGCTCGTCGCAGGCGGGTTCGACAAGGCGGCGATGCAGGTCACCAACGACCAGTCGACGGTGGGGAACCCGGCCGAGAGCATTCAGTTCTCGGTGCTGTGGGCCGGGGAGTGCCTCGTCGGGCAGGTCGGCCCGGCGACGGGCTCGCCGGTCGCGGTGGTGCTGCGCACCGTCGGCGCCGGTGAGTGCCTGATCGGCGACACGCGGCCGATCGACTGGTGACACCGTCGGGTTGATCGAGCGGGGTGACATCTGAGAGCACGCGCGGGCCATTCGGCACAGGGTCAGGCCGACCGACCGGGGACAGACGCTCCTGCTCCGACCGGCCTTGAGACCGGCCGTCGCGATCCCCGCCCCGTCCAGGTGAGAGCGGATCTGGTTGGGTGTTCAGCCCTGCTGGTCGGCGGGAGGCAGTTCGGGTTCGCCCCTGAGCCTGAGGGCCTTGAGATAGCGAGCTGCGTCGTCGTGATGCAGCCGGGAAGTGACGAAGTCGCCATCGAACGCAGCCGCCTCCGCGCGACTCCGGTGGTCCCAATAGGCACTCCGGAGATCGTCCGTCGGAGTACCTGCGAAGGGATCACGGCGCCCGAAGCGGAATCGACGGGCGCGGGGGATGTTGGTCATGCAGGAACTCTCGAGCGGGTGTGTGGCGAAGGGAGATCTGTTCGCAGTCGCAGCCTCCTGCAGCATTGCAAGCGGGTGGAGCTGACGAGTACCGACGGAAGGGAGCGCCGCGAGCGCATCCTGAGGCTGCGGACGTCGCCACCACGGAGCCGAGTTCAGCAGGGTACCGGCCTTGATTGTATCCGTTGAAGTGCGCCACGTTGAATCGCGGCGCATCGCGGTCCGTCGGCTCTCACCCACGATCGCTCGGGACCTCCGGAGAATGCCTCCGTACGCGCGGCCCTAGACTGGACCGGTTATGGCTGAGTACATCTACCAGATGGTCCGTGCCCGCAAAGCGGTCGGCGAGAAGCTGATCCTCGATGACGTCACGATGTCGTTCCTCCCCGGAGCGAAGATCGGCATGGTCGGCCCGAACGGCGCCGGCAAGTCCACGATCCTCAAGATCATGGCGGGCCTCGACCACCCGTCGAACGGCGAGGCGAAGCTCACCCCGGGCTTCAGCGTCGGCATCCTGATGCAGGAGCCCGTGCTCGACGAGACCAAGACCGTGCTGGAGAACATCCAGGAGGGCATCGCGATCAAGGCGAAGGTCGACCGGTTCAACGAGATCTCGGGCCTCATGGCCGATCCCGACGCCGACTTCGACGCGCTGCTGGCCGAGATGGGCGTCCTGCAGGAGGAGATCGACGCGGCCGACGCGTGGGACCTCGACTCGCAGCTCGAGCAGGCCATGGACGCGCTGCGCACGCCGCCCGGCGATGCCGAGATCGCCCCGCTCTCCGGCGGTGAGAAGCGTCGCGTCGCGCTCACCAAGCTGCTGCTCCAGAAGCCCGACCTCCTGCTCCTCGACGAGCCCACCAACCACCTCGACGCCGAGAGCGTGCTCTGGCTCGAGCAGCACCTGCAGAAGTACCCCGGCGCTGTGATCGCCATCACCCACGACCGGTACTTCCTCGACAACGTCGCGGAGTGGATCGCCGAGGTCGACCGCGGGCGCCTCATCGGCTACGAGGGCAACTACTCGACCTACCTCGAGAAGAAGCGCGAGCGCCTCGACGTCCAGGGCAAGAAGGACGCGAAGCTCGCCAAGCGCCTCGCCGACGAGCTCGACTGGGTGCGGTCGAACGCCAAGGGTCGCCAGGTCAAGTCGAAGGCGCGCCTCGCACGCTACGAGGAGATGGCGGCCGAAGCCGAGCGGACCCGCAAGCTCGACTTCGATGAGATCCAGATCCCGCCGGGGCCGCGCCTGGGCGGCATCGTCATCGAGGCGAAGAAGCTGCAGAAGGGCTTCGACGGACGTTCGCTCATCGACGGACTGAGCTTCAGCCTTCCGCCGAACGGCATCGTCGGCGTCATCGGCCCGAACGGCGTCGGAAAGACGACCCTCTTCAAGACGATCGTCGGTCTCGAGCCGCTGGACGGCGGCGACCTGAAGATCGGCGAGACGGTCAAGATCAGCTACGTCGACCAGTCGCGGTCCAACATCGACCCGAACGAAGACGCTGTGGGAGGTCGTCTCGGACGGCCTCGACATCATCACGGTGGGCAAGATCGAGATTCCCGTCGCGCGCATACGTCTCGAAGTTCGGCTTCAAGGGTCCGGATCAGCAGAAGAAGGCCGGGGTGCTCTCCGGTGGTGAGCGCAACCGTCTCAACCTCGCGCTGACGCTCAAGGAGGGCGGCAACCTGCTCCTCCTCGACGAGCCGACGAACGACCTGGATGTCGAGACGCTCGGATCGCTCGAGAACGCTCTTCTCGAATTCCCCGGCTGTGCCGTCGTGATCACCCACGACCGGTGGTTCCTCGACCGCATCGCGACGCACATCCTGGCGTACGAGGGCACCGACGAGGAGCCCGACAAGTGGTACTGGTTCGAGGGCAACTTCGAGGCGTACGAGGAGAACAAGGTCGCGCGCCTCGGGGCCGACGCCGCCAAGCCGCACCGCTCCACGTACCGCAAGCTGACACGCGATTGAGCCGAACGCACCCGAGTCTGCTCGGATGCTGAGGCGATGAAGCGTGTTGACGAATGAAGTGAGGAGCACCCGTGACTGACACGCCGATCGCTGAGGTGGAGGCGACGCCGGATGGCGCTCGCCTCCACATCCCGATCCCGCTGCGCTGGGGCGACCTCGATGCGTTCAATCACGTCAACAACACGTCGATGCTCAAGCTGCTCGAGGAGTCGCGCGTGCGCGCCTTCTGGCTCCCGGATCCGGGCGAGACCGCTCCGCCCACGGCCGTGCTCGAGTCGAGCCTGCACAGCGGCGTCCTGACCCTCATCGCTCGCCAGGAGATCGAGTACCTCGCGCCCGTTCCCTACCAGCGGCATCCGCTCGATGTGCAGATGTGGTTCGGCAAGCTCGGCGGCTCGAGCATCGAGGTCTGCTACGAGGTCTGCAGTCCCCGCGAGACCGCCGGCGAGCACGGCCGTCAGACGATCTACGCGCGTGCGACCACCGTCGTGGTGAAGGTCGATGCGGCGACGGGACGGCCCCTCCGGCTCTCTGCCGAGGAGCGCGCCGCCTGGAGCCCCTACCTCGGCGCCCCGATCGTCTACGCGCACCGCGCCTGAGGGCCGGCCCGGCATTCAGTCCGGAATGCGGACCATGATCTCCTGGGCGACGCTGGCGACCAGCATCCCGTCGGCCGTGTAGATCTTGCCCGTGGCGAGTCCGCGCCCCCCGCGGGCGCTCGGGGACTTCTGCACGTAGAGCAGCCAGTCGTCGATGCGTCCGGGGCGATGCCACCACATGGCGTGGTCGAGGCTCGCGACCTTCAGGCCGGGACGCGTCCAGGCGATGCCGTGCGCGCGCAGGATCGACTCCTGGATCGTGAGGTCGCTGATGTACGCGAGCGCCGCCCGGTGAACGGCGGGGTCGTCCGGGAGCGGTCTGCGAGCCCGCATCCAGACGGCCTGCCGAGGCTCGAGCGCGCCCTCGACCGACACGTAGATCGGCGAGGGCACGTGCCGGAGGTCCACGGGGCGATCGAGGAAGAGCCGCTTGCTCATCGGGTGGATGCCGGTGAGATGGTCCTCGAGATCGGGAAGGTCGTCAGGGGACGGGATGCCGGCGGGCATCGGGTCCTGATGCTCGAGTCCCTCATCGTCGTCCTGGAAAGAGGCGATCATCGAGAAGATCGGGACTCCGTCCTGGAAGGCCTGCGTGCGGCGGGTCGAGAACGAGCGACCGTCGTGGATCCGGTCCACGGCGAACGTGAGCCCCTGCGACGAGTCTCCCGGTCGGAGGAAGTAGCCGTGCATCGAGTGGACGGCCCGGCCGTCCGGGATCGTCCGCTCCGCGGCGATGATCGACTGTGCGAGCACCTGCCCGCCGTAGATCCTGCCGAACGGCATCGGCTGCGAGACGCCCGTGAAGATGTCCTCGGTCGTCCGCGCGCGTCGAATCGGCGAGGTTCAAGACGTTGAGGAGCGCTGCGACGGGATCGGCGTCCAGAGGCTTCTCGGCGGCGTCTGTCACGGCATCCTCCCGACTTCTGCGGGAGGGATCCCGCGACGCTTGGTAGTTTAGGGCGGATGTCGCAGCGCCTGATCTTCCCCGATGCCGAAGCCGCCGCCGACGCTCTGACCTTCGCGAGCCGCACCTCACGGCTCGGCGACGGCGGGGTGCGTCTGCAGGCGGCGAACGGCACGCTCGCCATGACCTCCGCTCCGCTCGCGCCCGCGCGGCCTGCTCGACGCGACACCGACGGTGCTCGCCTTGCGGGCTCTTCCGGTCGACCCCGAGCTGGTCTGCGACCTGGTGGTCGAGGCGCCCCTCCTCGTCGCCGCGCCTGACGACGACCGGGCGATCATCCTGCCCGAGGTCGCCGTGTCGCCGGCGTGGGCCGGCGTGGCGCCTCCCAAGGGCGGATGGGAGGCCGCCGGGACGATCCGCGCCGCGGTGCTCGCCGCGCGCGCCCAGTTCGGCATCGCCTCGGTCGCGGAGGCGATGCCGGCCGACCCCGGAGAAGATGTCGTCCGCACCGTTCGGGCGTCGGTCTGGGGAGCGCCGGACGACCAGCTCGCCGGCCTTCCGCTCGGCGCCGCCTTCGCCGCCTTCGCGCTGGGATTCATCGTGGGGGAGGAGGATGCCCGGCTCCTCACCGCCGGATCCTGGTCGCGGCTGACCCTCACGCGCGGCCACATCCTCGTGCGCGGTCCCCAGCGGATCGGTCTCGGACCGGTGCGAGCGACGGGCGGCTCCGGTAGGACTGACCACCCGGTCGCTCCGCTGGAGCAGCGCATCCGCGCGGCTGGGTCATCCTTCATCTGCGCGTCGGGAGTCATGTCGCGGCAGGCGGCACCTTCGACTGCCAGACTGGCGCGCGTGACACTCATCGACGATGCGATCTACGTCGACGGCCGCAGGGTGGAGACGCCCGCGGGCCTCGCCGGCACCCTCGAGGCCCTCGGGCGGATGGGCGGGTTCGCCTGGATCGGGCTCTATCGACCCGACGCGGCCGAGCTCGGGGTCGCGGCGGCCGAGTTCGGACTGCACGAACTCGCGGTCGAGGATGCACTCACAGGGCATCAGCGGGCGAAGCTGGACCGCTATGCCGAGACGAGGTTCGTCGTCCTGCGACCCGCGCGATACATGGACGCCGACGAGTCCGTCGAGTTCGGCGAGGTGCACGTCTTCGTCGGGCCCAATTTCGTGATCGCCATCCGCCAGGCCGAATCGCCGGATCTGAAGAAGGTGCGCGCCCGCCTGGAGGCGACCCCCGAACTGCTGGAACGCGGGCCGCTCGGCGTGCTGTACGCGATCGTCGACCAAGTGGTCGACGAGTACGAGCCCGTCGTCGCGGGGCTCGAGAACGACATCGACGAGATCGAGTTCCAGCTCTTCTCCGGGGACCGTGCCGTGGCCAAGCGGATCTACGACCTGTCCGGCGAGGTGATGGAGCTGCAACGCGCGATCCGCCCGCTCATCAAGATCGTCACGACACTGCGCGACGACCTCGAGACCGAGAACCACGACGATCCGCACGCGCTCGAGCTTCGCCGATCATTCCGGGACGTGCTCGACCACGTCATCTCCATCACGGAGAAGGTCGAAGAGTTCCGTCAGACGCTCGCGAACGCGCTGCAGACACACGCCACGCTCGTCGCCCAGCAGCAGAACGACGAGATGCGCCGGCTCGACCGAGACGAGTCTCGCTCAGAGCGAGCACTCCAAGAAGATCTCGGCGTGGGCGGCGATCATCTTCGCACCGGGACTGGTCGCGGCGATCTACGGCATGAACTTCGTCGGAATGCCCGGGCTCACCTGGCGGTGGGGGTTCGTGTTCGCGCTCTTCATGATGCTCGCGTCGGCGCTCGTCCTCTATCTCGTGTTCCGCGCGCGCAAGTGGCTCTGACGTCCGGGCCGCGGGCGCCGACCAGGCGCCTCACCCTAGACGGCGGCTGCTGCAGCGCGGCCCGCCACGCGACCTGAGAACAGGCATCCGCCGACGAAGGTGCCCTCGAGCGCCCGATAGCCGTGGACCCCTCCTCCGCCGAATCCGCTCGCCTCACCGGCCGCGTACAGCCCGGGAATCGGCTCGCCCGAGGCGCCGAGCGCCCGACCCGACAGGTCGGTCTCGATGCCGCCGAGCGACTTGCGGGTGAGGACGTGGAGCTTGACCGCGATGAGCGGCCCGGACTTCGGGTCGAGGATGCGGTGGGGCGTCGCCGTGCGGATGAGCTTGTCGCCGCGATAGTCCCTGGCCGAGCGCAGCATCGCGATCTGGGCATCCTTCGTGAAGTCGTTGTCGATCTCGCGGTCGCGCGCCTCGACTTCGAGCCGCACGCGCTCGGCATCCAGCACGTCGCCGCCGGGCAGCGCCTGCATGCCGGCGATGAGCTCCTCGAGCGTGTCGCGGACGATGAAGTCGGCGCCCTTGTCCATGAACGCCTGCACCGGTGCGCCGGCTCCCTTGCCCAGCCGGGTCTTCGCGAGAAGGCGCACGTCCTTGCCGGTCAGATCGGGGTTCTGCTCGCTGCCCGAGAGGGTGAACTCCTTCTCGATGATCTTCTGCGAGAGGACGAACCACGAGTGGTCGTGGCCCGTCGCTCGCAGGTGGGCGAGAGTGCCGAGAGTGTCGAAACCGGGGAAGAGGGGCACCGGCAGTCGCTTGCCGGTCGCGTCGAGCCAGATCGACGACGGGCCGGGCAGGATCCGGATGCCGTGATCCGGCCACACCGGATCCCAGTTCTGGATGCCCTCGACGTAGTGCCACATGCGGTCGCGGTTGATCAGCCGCGCACCCGTCGCCTCGGTGACCACCTGCATCGAGCCGTCGACATAGGCGGGGACACCGGTGACCATGGTCGCCGGAGGCGTGCCGAGGCGCTCGGGCCACCACTCGCGCACCAGCTGGTGATTGCCGCCGATGCCGCCCGACGACACGATCGTGGCGGCGGCCGAGATCTCGAACGATCCGACGACCTCCCGTGACGAGGCCACGCCGCGTGTCGCCCCGGAGGGAGCGAGGAGGTCGCCCGTGGCGCCGGTCACGGTGCCGTCGGACACCGTGAGGGCGGTCACGCGGTGCCGGGGGAGGATCGTGATGAGGCCGGCGGATTCGCCCGCCTCGACGGCCGCCTGGAACGGCGCGACGATGCCCGGGCCGGTACCCCACGTGATGTGGAAGCGGGGGACCGAGTTTCCGGGGCCGAGAGCGGTGTAGCCGCCCCGCTCGGCCCAGCCGACGACGGGGAAGAAGCCGACGCCCTTCTCGCGCAGCCAGGAGCGCTTCTCGCCGGCCGCGAACTGCAGGTACGCCTCGGCCCACCGGCGGGGCCAGGCATCGTCTTCCCGATCGAACCCCGCGTTGCCGAACCAGTCCTGGCGTGCGAGGTCGAGGGAGTCCTTGATGCCCATCCGCCGCTGCTCGGGTGAGTCGACGAAGAAGAGACCGCCGAACGACCACCAGGCCTGACCGCCGAGATTCGTACGGGGCTCCTGGTCGACGATCACGACGGACTTGCCTGCGGCGGCGGCTTCGCCGGCGGCGACGAGGCCGGCGAGGCCCCAGCCGATGACGAGCACATCGGCGGAATGGGTGGTGGCGGGGGGCATGGCGACTCCTTCGTCGTCGAGCGGTTCTTCTATCCGGGGGGGGGGGGGCTATCGAGCGGACGCGTCGTCGGGCGGCGACGCGGTGAGGGGGAGGGATGCTGCGCCCCGGCCGTCGGAGGAGGGTCCGATGCCGCTGGGCTCGAACGTGTTGACCATCGCGTGTGCGGCACGCTGCAGGTAGTCCCACAGCGTCGCCTCGTGAAGGGGGGACAGCTCGCAGCTCGTCGACAGCGGCGCGCATGTGGCCCAGCCACAGGTCGCGCGCGGCGGGGTTCACGTGGAAGGCGGCGTGCCGCATCCGCAGCCGGGGGTGTCCGCGCTCCTGGCTGTACGTCGTGGGGCCGCCCCAGTACTGCTCGAGGAACAGCCTCAGCCGCTCCTCCGCCGGACCGAGGTCCTCTTCGGGGTACATGGACCGCAGCTCCGGGTCGGCGGCGACACCGCGGTAGAAGGCCGCCACAAGCCTGACGAAGGTCTCGTGACCGCCGATCTCGTCGTAGAAGCTCAGGGGTGCGGCATCCGGGTTCTCGGTCATGGCGTCGGCCCTCCGTCCGGTCGCTCGGTGTCTTCCTCGGGCTTGGAAGCGCGGCGAGGCTTGCGCGGCTTCCAGATGGGCTTCTCGGGCATCGGCTGCGTGATGGGCTTCGTCTTCGGCGGGTTGGCGCCGCGCACGCGCTGGGCGGCATCGACGCCGGTGAGAGTGATCGAGTTGAGCTGGGGGAGCGTGAGCCCGAGCTCGTCGATCGCGTGCTTGAGCCGCATCCGCAGTTCGCGGGCGACGTCGTCCTTGGCGTTGGCGCGCGTCTTCATGACGAGGCGGATGACGAGGGCATCGCCGGACACGGACTCCAGGCCCCAGACCTCGGGCTTCTCGAGGATCCGGCTGCGCCACTTCGGGTCGACCGAGAGCTCTTTGGCGGCGTCGAGCATCGCCGACTCGACGTCGCCGATGTCGGCATCCGCGGGCACGGCGAGGTCGATGATGACGCGCGACCAGCCCATCGACATGTTGCCGATGCGCGTGATCTCGCCGTTGCGCACGTACCAGAGCGTCCCGTTGACGTCGCGCACGTGCGTGACGCGGACGCTCACGTACTCGACGATGCCCGTCGCCAGGCCGAGGTCGACGACGTCGCCGATACCCACCTGGTCTTCGGCGACGATGAAGATGCCGTTCAGCACGTCCTTGACGATGTTCTGCGCACCGAAGCCGAGCCCGGCGCCGATCGCCGCGGTCAGCAGGGTGAACGAGCCGATGATGTCCGCGTTGATCGTGTAGACGATCAGGATGACCGCCACGATGACGATCGTCACGTTGACGATGTTCGTGAGGATCGAGCCGAGGGTCCGCGTGCGCTGCACGAGGCGCACCTGAGCGAGCGGCGAGCGGTCCAGCGCCTGCGTGTCGTCGACGTTGGCCTTGGACTTCGCGCCCGATGACGATCCGGTCGACGATGCGATCGATCAGTCGCCGCGCGATCCAGGAGAGGATGATCGCGCCCAGGATGATCCCCAGGATGGACAGGATCATCAGTCCCGCCGATCGCCAGGAACGCGCCGACCGTGTTCCAGACCTGGGCCCAGTCGATCGCCGTCGTCGTGCCTTCCGCGTTCGAGAGTCGCATCATTCAAGATCCTGAATGACGGATGCCCCGCCCCCTTCGTCAGGGACGGGGCACCCACCAGACGTCACTGCGCGTCGCGCTCCTGCACCAGCAGCGCACGCTCGACGCCCGCGAGGTTCTCGCCGACGAGACGGCGGAGTGCCGGCGCCGCATCCTTGTTGGCGGCGAGCCATGCGCGGGTCGCGTTGCGCAGGCTGATGCTCGCGAGCGGCGCGGGGAAGAGCCCGACGATCAGGTACTGCGCGATCTGATAGCTGCGCGACTCCCAGATCGGAAGCAGCATGTCGAAGTACGGCTGGACGAAGTCGTTCAGCAGCTCGACGCTCGCGGGGTGGGTGAAGCCGACGGCAGTGGACCGGACCAGCGTGTTCGGCAGCTCGTCGCTGTCGATCAGCGACGACCACGCCGCCTGCTTCGCCGCGCGCGGTCGGGAGCGCCGCCTTCGCCTGAGCGGCGAACTCGCCGCCCTTCGCGGTGTTGTCGGCTGCCAGGGCCTCGTCGATCTCGGCCTCGCCGATCACTCCGCCTGCCGCGAGCGAAACCAGCAGCTGCCATGCCAGATCGGTGTCGATCTCCAGGCCGTCGAAGTCGATCTCGCCGGCACGGACCTGCCGCACGCGGTCCCAGTGCGCGGCGGTCGAGGCGGCGCTCGGCGAACGCCGTCACGAGCTGGAGCTGGCTGTCGCTGCCTGGCTCTGCGGCGCGGGCGAGCTCCCAGAGCGCGTCCGCCACCTTCTCACGCGCAGCGGACCGCTTCTCGGGCGCGACATAGGAGTTCGCGGCCAGCTGCAGCTGGGCGAGGGTCGTGCGCACGGTCGTGGACTCGGTCTCGGCTCCGATGTTGCGCAGCACGAGGTCGATGTAGGCGCTCGGCGAGGCCTCGGCATCCCGTGTCTGATCCCAGGCGGCACCCCAGACCAGTGACCGGGCGAGGGGGTCGCTGATCTTTCCGAGGTGCCCGATCGCCGTGGCGAGCGAACGGTCGTCGAGGCGGATCTTTGCGTACGCGAGGTCCTCGTCGTTCAGCAGCACGAGATCCGGTCGCTTCTGCCCCTTGAGCGCGGGAACCTCGGTGAGGTCGCCGTCCACATCGAGCTCGACCCGGTGAACACGAACGAGAGCGTCGCCCTGCAGGCTGTAGAAGCCGACGCCGAGCCGGTGCGGCCGGATCGTCGGGTAGTCGGCGGGGGCCGTCTGAACGATGGCGAAGCGCGTGATGACGCCGCTCGCGTCGGTCGCGATCTCGGGCGAGAGCGTGTTCACGCCCGCGGTCTCGAGCCACTTCTTCGACCAGGTCGCGAGCTCGCGGCCGCTGGTCGTCTCGAGCTCGGTCAGGAGGTCCGAGAGCTCGGTGTTGGACCACTCGTGCTTCTTGAAGTAGGCGGCGACGCCGGCGAAGAACGCCTCGACGCCGACCCACGCGGCGAGCTGCTTGAGCACCGAGCCGCCCTTGGCGTACGTGATGCCGTCGAAGTTGACCTGGACGTCCTCGAGATCGTTGATCTGCGCGACGACGGGGTGCGTCGAGGGGAGCTGGTCCTGGCGGTAGGCCCAGGTCTTCTCCATCGCGTTGAACGTCGTCCAGGCCTCGGTCCATTCGGTGGCCTCGGCCGTTGCGATCGTCGACGCCCACTCGGCGAACGACTCATTGAGCCAGAGGTCGTTCCACCACTTCATCGTCACGAGGTCGCCGAACCACATGTGCGCCAGCTCGTGCAGGATCGTCACGACGCGACGCTCCTTGACGGCATCCGTCACCTTGCTGCGGAAGACGTACGTCTCGGTGAAGGTGACCGCACCGGCGTTCTCCATCGCGCCGGCGTTGAACTCCGGCACGAAGAGCTGGTCGTACTTCGCGAACGGATACGGGTAGCCGAACTTCTCCTCGAAGTACGCGAAGCCCTTGCGCGTCGTGTCGAAGACGTAGTCGGCGTCGAGGTACTGCCACAGGCTCTTGCGGGCGAAGACGCCGAGCGGGATGACGCGGCCGGAGGAGCTGGTGAGCTCGGACGTGACCTGCTCGTACGGACCGGCGATGAGCGCCGTGATGTAGGACGAGATCCGGGGCGTCGCCTCGAACCGCCACGTGGCGGTGCCGTCGCCGTGCCGCTGGGGCTCGGGGGTCGGGGAGTTGCTGACGACCTTCCACGGCTCGGGAGCTGTGACGGTGAACTGGAAGGTCGCCTTGAGGTCGGGCTGCTCGAACACCGCGAAGACGCGCCGAGAGTCCGGCACCTCGAACTGCGAGTAGAGGTAGACCTCGTCGTCCACGGGGTCGACGAAGCGGTGGAGGCCCTCGCCCGTGTTCGTGTACAGCGCATCGGCGTCGACGACCAGCTCGTTCTCGGCCTCGAGTCCATCGAGCGCGATCCGCGAGTCGGCGAAGGCGGCGGCGTCGAGCGCGCGGCCGTTGAGCGTGATCGCGCGCACGTCGCGGGCGATGAGGTCGATGAAGGTCGACGCGCCGGGCGTCGCTCCGAAGCGGACGACCGTGCGCGATCCGAAGGTCTCTTCGCCGGTCGTCAGGTCGAGGCTGACCTCGTACGAGTGGGTGTCGACGATCGCGCGGCGCTCCTGCGCTTCGACGCGGGTGAGGTTCTCTCCAGGCACTTCGCTCTTCTCCCGACTGCGATGGGGGACGGTGTGATGTCGCGCCGACGCGTCTCGGATGTGGCTTGGCTGCTTCGAGAACCGGCGGATGCCAGCGGTGGCTGGCGCGCGCGACAACGCTCCACCCTACGCGCTCGCGGCATCGTGCTCTCGTCGAATGTGGCTCCGCGCGTGTTCCACCGCCGCATCGAGGTCGGAGAAGAGGTGTTTGTGGTGTCTCAGGGCGTCGAGCACGCCGACCGTGCGGAAGAGGTCCTCATGGCCGGATTGGAGCCCCTTGATGAGCACCGTCACTCCCCGGCGCTCGAGAGCCTGCACGATATCGGCGAGCACATGGGCGCCGGTCGCGTCGACGAGTTCGAGTCGCGACATCCGCAGCACGACCACGGAGACGTCCGCCACGTTCGTCACCGTGTCGAAGACGCGATCTGCGGCGGCGAAGACCAGGGGACCGTTCAACCGCACGATCGCGATGCGCTCGTCGCCCTGATGCGCGTCCCCTGCGATCGGCTCCCATGTCACCCCGGTCGCGCGCGACAGGCCACGCACGGCGAAAATGGCGGCGACGACGACACCGATGGCGACGGCCACGATGAGGTCGACCGAGACCGTCACGATCGCCGTGACGATGAAGGTGAGCGCGTCCGAGCGGGTCGAATGAAGAATCGATCGGACGGTCGATGGCTGCACCATGCGGGTCGCCGTCACCATGAGCACGCCCGCGAGTGAGGCGAGCGGAATGAGTCCTACCGGCCCCGCTGCCACGAGCACCACCAGAAGGAGCACGACGGCGTGCACGATGGCCGAAGCGCGGGTGCGCCCGCCCGAACGGACGTTGACCGCGGTACGGGCGATCGCACCCGTGGCCGGCATCCCGCCGAAAAGACTCGACGCGATCGAGGCGAGACCCTGTCCGATGAGTTCGCGATCGGGATCGAAGGCGCCGGTGTCTGCGAGAGATGATGCGACCCGGGCGGAGAGGAGTGATTCGATGGCTGCGAGCGCGGCGACAGTCAGCGCCGGCAGCAGCAGCGGCCCGACCTCGCCGATGCTCACGTCGGGCAACGACGGGAGGGGGAGCGAGGAGGGGAGCGCGCCGATCACGGCCAGCGGGGTCGGAACGAGCGTGACGACAGCGGTGACCACGGCGATGCCGACGAGCGATCCGGGGAGTCCCCGGTGGATGAAGGGCGCCAAGACCATGCAGGCGGCGACGATGGATGCCGCCCCACCGCCCACGGAACATAGGACCAGTCCGCCGTGGCGATCGACTGCACGGCGGCAACGAGGGCGTTGGGACTGTGCTCGCCTGCGCCCACGGAGTGGGGCGAGGTCAGCAGCGGGATCTGCTGTGCGCCGATGATGACGGCGATCCCGAGGGTGAACCCCTCGATCACCGGCCAGGGAATGAACGACACCGCTCGTCCCAGGCGCAGCGCCCCTGCGGTCACGACAAGGACGCCCGCGAGCAGGCTCAGCGTCGCGACGGCCGTGATCCCGTGCTGCGCGACGATCGGGACGAGGATCACGACCATCGCTCCGGTGGGCCCGGACACCTGCACGTGGGAGCCGCCGAAGATCGCGGCGACGAGTCCCGCGACGATCGCCGTGACGAGTCCCTGCTCTGCGGTGAGGCCAGAACTGATTCCGAAGCCCAGAGCGAGGGGGAGAGCGACGATTCCGACCGTCACGCCCGCGAGAAGATCGGCTCGCCACGAGCGTGGCAGCCCGGCATAGTCGGCCGGCCGCGGCAGCAGCGACACGATGCCCGCGCGCAACCGCGTGGTCCTCTTCGCGGGGCCCTCCCTCTCGGTCATCGCGAGGCCATTGGCAGAGTCGGAAGCCCGACGGCATCGCCGAGGCGCACTCGGTCGGCCTCGAGGATCGCCAGCAGCAACGCGCGGGAGACCGCGAGCAGCTCCGCGACATGCGGGTCGGCGAGCCGGTAGTAGACATGGCTCGCGCGGCGCTCGGATTCGACCAGCCGATGCTTGCGCAGCACCGCCAAGTGCTGCGAGAGATGGGATGCCTCCAGTCCAGTGGCATCCTGCAGGACGGCCACACTCAGCTCGGGCGACGCGGAGAGCAGCTCGAGGAGCCGGATCCGGAACGGGTGCGCGAGCCCCTTGAAGAGGTTCGCTTTCACTTCGTACAGGGGGCGCTCGGCGTGGCTGAATGGCATGATGAAGTCATCATATCGCGGCGCCCGCGGCTGGACGGGCGATGGCAGGATGGAACGGTGGTCGAGACGCACGAGAACCAGTTCGAAGACGCGGAGACTGATGAAGTGCGGGTGCTCTTCGCATCGCCCGAGGCATCGTCGGGTTCGCCGCACATCGAGGTTCCCGTCGCCTACGACGCGATCCTCCTCGCCAGCTTCGGCGGCCCCGAGGGGCAGGACGATGTGATCCCCTTCCTCCGCAATGTGACGCGCGGGCGCGGCATCCCCGACGAGCGCCTCGAGGAGGTCGCCCACCACTACCGGCACTTCGGCGGGGTCAGCCCGATCAACGAGCAGAACCGCGCGCTCAAGGCCGCACTCGAGGACGAGCTCGCCCGCCGTGGCATCGACCTGCCGGTGTACTGGGGCAACCGCAACTGGGCTCCGTATCTCGATGAGGCGGTGACGGATGCCGCGGCATCCGGTCACACGAAGCTCATCGCGATCGCGACCAGCGCCTACAGCTCGTTCTCGAGCTGCCGGCAGTACCGCGAGGACTTCGCGCGGGTGCTCACCGACACCGGACTCGGCGAGACCGTGACGATCGACAAGGTGCGGCAGTTCTTCGACCATCCCGGCTTCGTCGCCCCGTTCGAAGCCGGCGTCCGTGAGGCGATCGCCGGGTTCCGCGCCGAGGGCATCGCCCCCGAGGCCATCCGGGTGCTCTTCTCCACGCACAGCGTGCCACTCGCGGATGCGCAGCGCTCTGGCCCGCGCGACGTGGACTGGGGCGAGGGCGGGGCCTACGCGGCGCAGCACACGGCAGTGGCCGAGCGCATCATGTCCGCCCTCGCCGACGAGGACCCGAGCGCCGCGCAGGTCGGCTGGGAGCTCGTCTACCAGTCCCGCTCCGGCCCGCCGTCGCAGCCGTGGCTCGAGCCCGACATCAACGATGTGATCGCGACGCTTCCGGATGCCGGCATCCAGGCGATCGCCATCGTCCCGCTCGGCTTCGTGAGCGACCACATGGAGGTGCTCTGGGACCTCGACACCGAGGCCATGGAGGCGTCCGCCGAGGCGGGGATCCGGGCGGTGCGGACGCCGACTCCCGGCGTCGACCCCGTCTACGTCTCGGGTCTCGTCGACTTGCTCCTCGAGCGGACGGCGGGGACGCCGGCAGCCCAGCGCCCGCACGAGACCGACCTCGGACCCTGGTTCGACGTGTGCCGCCCGGGATGCTGCGAGAACGTCCGCGCCGGCTTCAAGCCGGCCGCAGCCGGCATCGCACCCTGACGCTCCTCCCGACCCTGATGTGCGGGCGCTGAAGGCCCTTAGCCCGGCACGCATCCATAGGATTGATCCATGCGCATCCACATCGCGACCGACCACGCCGGCCTCGAGTTCTCGACGCAGCTTCAGCACCACCTCGCCGAGCAGGGGCACGACATCGTCGACCACGGTCCGCTCGACTACGAGCCGCTCGACGACTACCCGGCGTTCTGCATCCGCGCCGCCGAGGCCGTCGTTCGCGATCAGGAGGCGGGAGTCCAGACGCTGGGCATCGTCTTCGGCGGTTCGGGCAACGGCGAGCAGATCGCTGCCAACAAGGTGCGGGGCGTGCGCGCGGCGCTCGTGTGGAGCATCGCGACGGCCGAGCTCGCGCGCGAGCACAACGACGCGAACGTCATCGCGGTCGGGCGCGCGGCAGCACACGTTCGACCAGGTGACCGACTTCATCGACGCCTTCATCGCGACACCCTTCTCGAACGAGGAGCGTCACGCGCGCCGCATCCGCCAGGTCGCCGCCTACGAGACGGAGGGCGTGCTCGAGGCCGACCCGCGCGCGACCGCCGGCGACCCTGACGTTCTCGCCGACGACAGCAGCTCGTTCGACCCCGAGGCGGGCTGATCGCCTGATGCCGGAGGGGCACTCGGTCCACCGCATCGCACGGCAGTTCGATCGCAACTTCGTCGGGCGGACCGTGTTCGCATCGAGTCCGCAAGGACGATTCGCCGAAGGCGCCTCGCTGCTCAACGGGCGTGAGGCGGAGTCCGTGCGCGCCGTCGGCAAGCAGATGTTCCTCGAGTTCGAGGACGAGCTGTGGCTGCGAGTGCACCTCGGGATGTACGGCGCCTGGGACTTCGCCGGCGAGATCGTCGTCGATCCGACCATCGCCTCCGCCAACGGGCGGCGGGCCCACGCGCCCCGAGGCTCCGATCGACGCGCCAGCGGCGAGTGGAGAGGGCGTGGGGAGGGCCAGACCAATCAGCGCGGGACCTTCGCCGAAGACGAGGCGATCATGGACGCCGCCGGCGAGAACTCGCTCTCGTCGATCGGCGCCCCCCGCAGAGCGCGTGTCCGCGTCCGCATGTCCGAGCAGACGCGGGGTCTTCCCGGCGACGAAGGGGACTGGCCACCTCCGGTGGTCGGCCAGGTGCGCCTTCGCCTGCTGACCGATGTCACGTGCGCGGATCTGCGCGGACCGACGGCCTGCCAGCTGCAGACGCCGCTCGAGGTCGCGGCGACCATCGCCAAGCTCGGGCCCGATCCGCTCGTCGACGATCCGGCCGAAGGTGAGGAGCGCTTCGCCGCGGTCGTCCGTCGCAAGCCGACGCCGATCGGACTGCTGCTGATGGACCAGACGCGTCGTGAGCGGAATCGGCAACGTCTACCGCGCCGAGCTGCTCTATCGCGCGCGCCTGAACCCGCACACTCCCGGCAAGAGCGTGCCCGAAGAGGTGGTGCGGGAGCTCTGGCGCGACTGGGTCCGGATGCTGTCGATCGGCGTGGAGACCGGCCAGATGATGACGATGGACGACCTCGGGCCCGACCAGTGGCGAGCCGCGATGGCGAGCCGCGACGACCGGCACTGGGTCTACCACCGCACCGGGCTGCCGTGCCGCACCTGCGGGACGGCGATCGTGGTCGAGGAGATGGCGGGGCGCAAGCTCTACTGGTGCCCCTTCTGTCAGCGCTGAGGTGTGCTCCTAGGCTGGATGCATGCGCCAGAACCCGAGCTTCGCGATGACCGACGTCACCGAGCTCCGCCGTCTCATCGACCGGAACCCGTGGATGACCCTCGTGAGCGACACGGCCGATGGCCTCGTGGCGTCGCACTACGCGGTGCTCCTGGACGAGGACCGCGACGACCTCACGATCGTCGGGCACGTCGGAAAGCCGGATGACCTCATCCACGGGCTCGGGGAGCGCGAGCTGCTCGTGGTCGTGCAGGGACCCCACGGGTACATCTCTCCCGGCTGGTACGGAGACGGCGCCAACGTCCCGACGTGGAACTTCGTCTCGGCACACCTCTCCGGCGTCCCCGAGATCCTCTCGCCCGAGGAGAATCTCCGGGTGCTCGACCGGCTCGTCGCAGCGATTCGAGAGCCGGAAGAGCGACCCGCGGCTCCTCTGGGAGCTGCCCAACGAGCCCGCCTTCGTCGAGCGGCTCGAGAAGGGCACGGTCGGCTTCCGCCTGACACCCACCCGCGTCGTCGCCAAGCGCAAGCTGAGCCAGAATCGAACTCCCGAGATCGTCGAGACGATCATCGGAGAGCTGAGCGGAGAGGGCCCCTTCGCCAATCCGGCCCTCGCGGACGAGATGCGGCGGGCACAGGACGCCCGCCGGAGCCCGGCATGACGTCGATCGGCGAGACGATCGGGACCATCACGGGAGTCAGGATCGTCGGGCCCGGCAGCGAGCTCCTTCCCGACGAGGGCCCCTTCGACGTCTTCCTCGCCCGCGGGGTCATCGAAGACATCGCCCCGGCGGGTGCGCTTCGACCACGCGGTCCCGTCCTGGACGGGGCGGGCGGCACCCTCATCCCCGGGCTCTGGGATCACCACGTCCATGTGATGCAGTGGGCGCTGGCTTCGCAGCGTGCACCGCTCGGGCATGCGACGGGGCCGGCGCACGCCGCATCGCTCATGGGCGACGCGGCCGTCACCGACGGTCGACGTGTCGGCACCGGGTTTCCGTGACGCGTTCTGGACCGACGCGCCGACCCTCGAGGTGCTCGACGCGGCCACGGGCGACATTCCGACCTACCTCATCAACGCCGACGTGCACAGCGTCTGGCTGAACTCGGCCGCGTTCCGGCTCGAGGGCTTCGAAGCCGACGCCGTCCGGCCTTCTCCGGGAAGAGCCGGCGTTCGAGATCTCGCGACGGCTCAACCTCGTGGATCCGGTGACCGGTGATCGACTCGTCCAGCAGATGGCGACGGATGCCGCAGCCCGCGGCATCGTCGGCCTCGTCGACCTCGACATGGCGTGGAACGAAGAAGCGTGGGCTCGCCGGACGCGCGACGGGTTCGACACCCTGCGTGTCGAGTTCGGCATCTACCCCCACGATCTGTCCCGCGCGCTGGCCGAGGAGCTGCGCACCGGCGACATCGCTCGGGGTGCGGCATCCGATCTGGTCCGTGTCGGACCGTTCAAGGTGATCACGGACGGGTCGCTCGGCACGCGGACGGCCGCGTGCTCGCACTCCTATCCGGGCGACCCGCACAACCACGGCGTGCTGACCGTTGAGCCGAACGCTCTCGCGGAGCTCATGACTCTGGCGACGGGCGGCGGACTCGCCTGCGCGATCCACGCCATCGGGGACCTCGCCAATACCTACGCGCTCGACGCCTTCGCGGTGACGGGGGCGCGCGGCACCATCGAGCACGCGCAGCTCGTCTCGCACGCCGACATCCCCCGTTTCGGCCGACTCGGCGTGACGGCAAGCGTCCAGCCCGAGCATGCCATCGACGACCGGGACATCACCGACACGATCTGGGCGGGTCAGACAGCGCTGCCCTACCCGCTCGCATCGCTCGCCGGGACCGGTGCGAACCTCGTCTTCGGCTCGGATGCTCCCGTCTCGCCTCTGGACCCGTGGGCCGCGCTGGCGGCTGCGGTGCACCGGACGCGCGACGGCCGCGAGCCGTGGCATCCGGACCAGGCGCTCGGCATGTCGACGGCGCTCGCCGCCTCGACGCATCTCGGCTCGTCCAACCCCTCCGTCATCGCCCCGGGCGCCCTCGCCGACCTGGTCGTGTGCGAGAGCGACCCCTACGCGGTGGGCGAGAGCGACCTGAGATCGATGCGGGTTGCCGCGACGCTGCTCGACGGGCGTGTGACGCACATCGCGTGAGTGCCGGGCATCCGGAACACGACGAAACCCCCGGGCATGTGCCCGGGGGTTTCGGCTGCGTGTGCGGAAGTCAGCCGGCGAGGTGAGCGAAGAGGAACCAGCGGTCCTTCTCGAGGGATGCCTTGATGCCGATCGCGATGTCCTGGCTCGTGAGGTCGATCTCATCCAGGCCGTCGATGGCCGCCTGGACGTCGGCGATGACGACGTCCATGTCGGTGATGACCGCGCGGACGATGTCGTCCCACTGCGAGAAGCCCGCTGCGACAGCCGTCGGCGTGGTCTTCTGCGAAACGGTGCCGAGACGGGCGTCGACCGGCAGGCCGAGGGCGACGATCCGCTCGGCGGCCTCGTCGGCGCCCGCCTGTGCGTGCGCCACGACCGTGTCGAGCAGCTCGTGGATGGCGATGAAGTTGGCGCCGCGCACATTCCAGTGCGCCTGCTTGCCGTTGACGGCGAGCGCCTGCAGCCCAAGCGTGATCGGGGTGAGGAACTGGGCGGCCCCCGCGGCGACCTCGGGGCCTGCGGCGGTGGCCGGAGTCGTGTGGGTCTTCGTCATGTCAATGCCCTCCGAGAATGGACGATCGCTGTCGTGGTGTGGTCCAACGCTACTCACCACCATTCATTCCGCAAGCAAGCCAAGGCTGGGCTCACAAGAGGCGATGCCCTCCCGTATCGTCGGGGGATGACCATCGCCGCAGACGCGTCAGTCCTCTCGCTTCCGGGCGGGAAACCCTCGATCCACCCCACCGCGTTCGTCGCCTCCGGTGCGCGCGTGATCGGCGCCGTGACGCTCTCGGAGGGCGCCAGCGTCTGGTACAACGCCGTGCTGCGCGGTGACGGCGATGCGATCACCGTCGGCGCGGGGAGCAACCTGCAGGACAACGTCTCGGTCCACGTGGATGCCGGGCATCCGACTGTCATCGGACGAAATGTGTCGGTCGGGCACAACGCCGTCGTCCACGGCTGCACCATCGGCGACGGCACGCTGATCGGGATGGGCAGTGTCGTGCTGTCGGGCGCGGTCATCGGCGAAGGCTGCTTGATCGCCGGTGGTGCAGTGGTGCTGGAGAACGCCCAGATCCCGGCGGGGTCACTGGTCGCAGGCGTGCCTGCCAAAGTCCGGCGCGAGCTGACCGCCGAGGAGCGGGCCGGGATCCTGCGCAACGCCGAGACGTATCGCGCGCACATCGCGACCCACGCGGCGGCCGTGCGAGTGGAGGAGTGATGCGCATCGATTCTCTCGGGCCCGGCGAGGTGTTCGTGTTCGGGTCGAACGCGCAGGGAGCGCACGGCGGGGGAGCAGCGCGGTTCGCGTACGACCGCTTCGGCGCGGTGTGGGGACAGGGCGAAGGACTTCAGGGTCAGTCGTACGGAATCGACACGATGTCGGGCCTCGCCGTCTTCGAGGCGCAGGCCGCGCCGGTTCGTCGAGTTCGCGCAGGAGCACCCTGAGCTGCGTTTCCTGATGACCGAAGTAGGGTGCGGCATCGCGGGCTACACGCCCGCCGAGGTTGCGGAGTTCTTCCGTGGTGCGCCCGAGAACGTCGTGCTGCCGGAATCCTTCAAGGCGCTGCTCGGCGAGTGAGCTGAAGCGCCTCTCGAGGTCAGAACCTCAGCAGGATCTTCCCGGCACGACCGGGCACGGCGCTCGCTGCCGCAGCCGCACGAGCGGCCTCGAAGGGATAAACCGCTTCGACGGCCAGCGAGACTTCGCCCGAGCCGATGCGCTGGAACAGCTCGCGGATCAACGCGCCGCGCTTGGCGGCATCCATGGTCCGGCTCACCGTGCTGCCCCAGAAGCCCTTGACCGTGGCCTGCTTGAAGATGAGGTCGCTCGACGAGATCTGCAGTGTGCCCGATTCCATCGCTCCGAACGACACGAGTGTGCCGCCCTCGCCGAGAAGCGACAGCAGGTCGCCGGCCGCCTTGCCTCCGACCGAGTCGACGGCCGCTCGAGGCTGGGCGCCGTCGAGGATCGCCGCGGTGCGATCGCGCCAGTCCGCGCTCTCGGTCGAGACGATGTTCCGGATGCCGAGCGCCTCCAGCTCGCCGACACCGGCGTCGCGTCGCACGAGACCGAGCACGTGGACGCCGCGCGCGGGCGCCAGCTGAGCGAGCAGCTTGCCGACCGCTCCGTTGGCGGTGTTCTGCACGATCCAGTCGCCCGGCTTCACGTCGAGCGAGTCGAGCAGGGCAAGGGCGCTGAACGGCATGGAGAGGAGCTGTGCAGCGGTCTCATCGCTCATTCCGTCGGGCACGGGCAGGAGTCCGGCCGCCGTCGCGACGAAGTACTCCGCCCACACCCCGAAGGCGCCGCCGCTGACCCGCTGCCCCACCCGCAGCCCTTCGACGCCTTCGCCGAGCGCGTCGACGACGCCCACCGCCTCTGTGCCCGCCTGGGCGGGCAGCTCGGGCTTGAACCCGTACGTGCCGCGGATGGTCCACAGGTCGTGATTGTGGATCGGAGAGAGCACGGTGCGCACTCGGACCTGCCCGGGACCCGGTTGCGGGAGCGGACGCTCACCGACCTCGAGCACTTCGGTCGGGTCGCCGAAGGTGTGGTGGATGAGTGCCCGCATGGTGGTGCTCCTTCGCTCGCGGCCGGTCGACGATGTCGCCTCAGTACAGCACGAATGCCCTGCCGCACCGACTTCGTCGGCACGTCAGGGCATTGGAGGGGATGACGGGAATCGGCCACTCCGTCTCTCCACTCGCCGCTGCGTCGTCGCGCGGAGCCTCTGACGGAGCGGGACCGCCCGCGGGCGGGATCGGTTCCTACGGCATCCACGCGAATGCCCTGCCGCACCGACTTCGTCGGCACGTCAGGGCATTGGAGGGGATGACGGGAATCGGCCACTCCGTCTCTCCACTCGCCGCTTCGCGTCGCGCGGAGCCTCTGACGGAGCGGGACCGCCCGCGGGCGGGATCGGTTCCTACGGCATCCACACGAATGCCCTGCCGCACCGACTTCGTCGGCACGTCAGGGCATTGGAGGGGATGACGGGAATCGAACCCGCACCATCAGTTTGGAAGACTGAGGCTCTACCATTGAGCTACATCCCCGCAGCGGCATGCCGCGGCATCCGAAAGTCTACCGGACCCGTTCCCATGCTCCCGTCAGCGTGCCGCGATCGGAGGAATGGGGATGCTTCTCTGGTCGCTCACCCGCTCTTCGCCGGCGGGTGGTGCACGCCACGATGGATCTCGTAGATGTGGGTGTGCGTCAGCCCGTCGCTGTGGTCGACGATCGGCTGGTCGTCCATGAAGAGCCGGATGACGTGCGCGAGCTCGTCCGGATGGCTGAAGTTGATGGCGTGGGCGGCGTTCTCCATCGCGACGGCGAGCACATGGCTGTCGCTCTGCGAGGCGACCTCCTCGATGCGGGCGGGGCCGGGCAGCAGCGGATCGCGGCGACCCATGACGACGAGGGTCGGAATCCGCAGCTCCAGCAGCCGTTCGAGCGTCGGATACTGCGTGAGCGCCCGGAACATCTGAAACGTGCTCGGCACGCCGAACCGCAGGTAGTCGGGGGCCGCTACGCGGAGGAGACTCGGGGGCTCTCGCACGCCGTCCTTGCTCAGCTGCCCGATCGCTCGCGCGAGCGGCTGGTTGAACACTCCGCCCGCGGGGGAGACGAGCACCGCGCGCTCCAGCCGATCGGGGTAGTGGTGCGCGAACTCGCAGATGACGGGGCATCCCATCGAATTGCCCACCAGCGTCACCCGCTCGATGCCCCGATCGTCGAGGAATCGCGCTGCGGCGTGGGCGAGGTCGGGCACGTCGAGGCCGCTCGGTCGCCCGGCCGCTGCGACCGAAGCCGGGCAGGTCGGGCACGAGGGTGTGGAACTCATCGGCGAGGCGCTCGGCGGTGGGCAGCAGGTAGCGACCAGACAGCCCGAAGCCGTGGACGTGCATCATGACGCGCCCCGTCGGAGGCTCGGGGGATTCGCGGTAGAAGACGTCGACGCCGTCCACGAGCGTCCAGCGCTCGGCGAGCGCGGAGTGCGGACGACGCGGATGCCGCCGCCGCCGATGCTCGTAGTTCGGCCCAGCGCCCGAGCGCGTCACCATGGTGCGCCCTTCCCCCGAAACGGAAACCCCGAGGGGAACGTCCCATCCCGGCTCGCTGATGTCAACACCTTCGGGGCCCTTTACAGGCGACGCCGGTGTGCGTCGGCTAGACTTCTCGGGGCCGTTCGGCATGCGCGCGCGTATGCACAACCCCGGGGCGTAGCTCAGCTTGGTAGAGCGCCCGCTTTGGGAGCGGGAGGCCGCAGGTTCAAATCCTGTCGCCCCGACATCACGGCCCTCAGAACTCTCAGACCCACACCTTCAGCCGACGCGCTCCTGCGCGGCCAGACGAGGAGAACGAACAGGCATGGTCAACAGCACCGTCGAGACGCTCAGCCCGACCCGGGTCAAGCTCCACATCACGGTCACCCCGGATGAGCTCAAGCCCAGCATCAAGCACGCGTACGAGCACATCGCTCAGGACGTGTCGATCCCTGGCTTCCGCAAGGGCAAGGTGCCCGCGCCGATCATCGACCAGCGCATCGGGCGCACTGCGGTCCTCGAGCACGCCGTGAGCGAGAGCCTCGACGTCTTCTACCGTGAGGCCGTCGCCGCCAACGAGCTGCGCGTCCTCGGCCGTCCGAGCGCCGAGGTCACCGAGTGGCCCAACGAGAAGGACTTCTCGGGCGACCTCCAGGTCGAGGTCGAGGTCGATGTCCGTCCCGAGTTCGAGCTCCCGGAGCTCGAGGGCACCACGATCACGGTCGACGCCACCGAGGTCGACGAAGCCGCGATCGACGCCGAGCTCGAGCGCCTCCGCGCCCGCTTCGGCACGCTCGTGACGGTCGACCGTCCCGCCGCCACCGGAGACTTCGTCGAGCTCGACCTCGTCGCCGCCATCGACGGCAACGAGATCGACCGCGCCGAGGGCGTCTCCTACGAGCTCGGCTCGGGTGAGCTGCTCGAGGGCATCGACGAGGCGATCGACTCGCTCACCGCGGGCGAGGACACCACGTTCCGCTCGAAGCTCGTCGGCGGCGACCACGCGGGCGAAGAGGCCGAGGTCTCGGTCACGGTCACGGCCGTCAAGGAGCGCGAGCTTCCCGAGGCCGACGACGACTTCGCTCAGATCGCGAGCGAGTTCGACACGATCGCCGAGCTCCGCGAGAGCCTGCAGGAGCGCGTCGGACAGCAGTCCGTGTTCACGCAGGGCTCTGCGGCGCGCGACAAGCTCATCGAGCACCTGCTCGAGCAGGTCGAGATCCCCGTTCCCGCCGGACTCGTCGAGGACGAGGTGCACAACCACCTCGAGGGTGAGGGTCGCCTCGAGGACGACGTCCACCGCGCCGAGGTCACCGAAGCGAGCGAGAAGCAGTTCCGCACCCAGATGATCCTCGACGCGATCGTCGAGAAGTTCGAGGTGCAGGTCTCGCAGGACGAGCTGACGCAGTACCTCATCCAGTCGGCCGCCCAGTACGGCATGGCGCCCCAGGAGTTCGTCAACGCGCTCCAGGAGGGCAACCAGCTTCCCGTCGATGGTCGGCGAGGTCGCGCGCAACAAGGCGCTCGCCGTCGCGCTCGGCAAGGTCTCGGTCGTCGACACCAACGGCGCGCCGGTCGACCTGAGCGGCTTCGTCGCCGTCGACGACGAGGACGACGCTGAGGAAGAGGTCGTCGAAGAGGCCGAGGAGATCGCGGATGCCGCGGCCGAGGCTGACGCCGTCATCGAGGCCGAAGAGGCCGAGGCGACAGCCGGCCAAGAAGCCCCGCAAGACCACGAAGAAGGCCGCCGAGTAAGAACTCGGGTGACTTCGAAGGGGACGGATGCCGCGGCATCCGTCCCCTTCTTCGTCTGGAAGGTGAAGCGATGGACTGGGACGATCGCATAGCGGCCGCGTGGGCCGCCGACGTGACCGACGAGGAGCGGATCGCCCTGATCGACGCCCTGGCCGCGGAGCGGCCGGAGGACGACGCGGTGGCGCTGTTCGAACGGGCGGGCGCGCGTGACTCCGCCGGGCTCGAGACTCGAGGCCGAGCCGCTGTACCGGCGCGCGCTGGCCGGCGGACTCGACGAGGGCCGGCGGGTGCAGGCTGTCATCCAGCTCGCCAGCACGCTGCGCAATCTCGGGCGGCTGGACGAGAGCCTCGCTCTGCTGCGAGGCCGAGTACGCAGAAGGGGACGGATGCCGTCCTCCACGACGCGACGGCGGCGTTCTATGCGCTCGCACTCGCGTCCAGCGGCGAGGCGGTGCCGCGGCATCCGTCGCACTGCAGGCGCTCGCGCCTCACCTGCCGAGGTACACGCGCTCGGTGACCGCCTACGCGCGAGAGCTCGCCTGAGGGGCGCACTCTGCCCAGGGCGAACACGGGCGGTCAGGTCGCGGCGCGCCGGTAGATTCGATCCGACGACCACGGAATCAGGAGCACAAATGGCCGCTGAACCCCTTATCGCGACGAGCGTCTTCGACAGGCTGCTCAGAGACCGGATCATCTGGCTCGGCTCGGAGGTGCGGGACGAGAACGCCAACGAGATCTGCGCCAAGATCCTCCTGCTCGCAGCCGAGGACCCCGAGAAGGACATCTACCTGTACGTCAACTCGCCCGGCGGCTCGATCACGGCCGGCATGGCGATCTACGACACCATGCAGTTCGTCCCGAACGACATCGTCACCGTCGGCATCGGCATGGCGGCCTCGATGGGCCAGCTGCTGCTCACGAGCGGCACGAAGGGCAAGCGCTACATCACGCCCAACGCCCGTGTGCTGCTGCACCAGCCGCACGGCGGCTTCGGCGGCACGTCGAGCGACATCCAGACCCAGGCGCAGCTCATCATCTCGATGAAGAACCGCCTCGCCGAGATCACCGCCGCTCAGACCGGCAAGTCGGTGGCGCAGATCAACGAGGACGGCGACCGCGACCGCTGGTTCACCGCCGAGGAGGCCCTCGAGTACGGCTTCGTCGACCACATCCGCGCACACCTCTCCGACGTCATCGGCGGCGGCGGAACCGCTGACTGACCGGCATCGACGGCGAAAGACAGGAACGACACATATGGAAACCCCCACCTTCGGCTCCTCGCCCCAGGGTCTTGCGCTTCCGGGCATCCAGGCTCCGGGCAGCCGCTACATCCTGCCGCAGTTCGAAGAGCGGACGGCGTACGGCTACAAGCGCCAGGACCCGTACAACAAGCTGTTCGAAGATCGCGTGATCTTCCTCGGCGTCCAGGTCGACGACGCGTCGGCTGACGACGTCATGGCCCAGCTGCTCGTGCTCGAGAGCCAGGACCCCGACCGCGACATCATCATGTACATCAACTCGCCCGGCGGCTCCTTCACGGCCATGACGGCGATCTACGACACGATGCAGTACGTCTCGCCGCAGATCCAGACCGTGGTGCTCGGCCAGGCGGCGTCCGCGGCCGCCGTGCTGCTCGCGGCCGGGGCGCCCGGCAAGCGCCTCGCGCTGCCGAACGCCCGCATCCTCATCCACCAGCCTGCGATGGGAGAGGCCGGGCACGGTCAGGCCTCCGACATCGAGATCCAGGCGGCCGAGATCCTGCGGATGCGCACGTGGCTCGAGCAGACGCTGTCGAAGCACTCGAACAAGACCATCGAAGAGGTCAACAGGGACATCGACCGCGACAAGATCATCTCGTCCGAGGAGGCTGTCGTGTACGGCCTCGTCGACCAGGTGCTGACGACGCGCAAGCGAGGTCAGGCAGCCATCGCGCGCTGACCATCATCGAAGCCCCGTCGCCCTTGGGCGGCGGGGCTTCGTCGTGCGCGCGTTGCGCTGGGTGAGCGCGGCCGGTTCCGCTTCGGGCGGACAGGCAGTCGCAACCGTGCACAACGACGTCGCAATCCCGCCGGTTGTCCGCGTCAGCGGTTAGGCTCGAGTGCAGCCGGCCGCGCCAGCCGGTCACGCAACTGGAGGAGCATCATGGCCCGCATCGGTGAGAGCGCCGACTTGTTCAAGTGCTCCTTCTGCGGCAAGAGCCAGAAGCAGGTCCAGCAGCTCATCGCAGGACCGGGCGTCTACATCTGCGACGAGTGCGTCGAGCTGTGCAACGAGATCATCGAGGAGCGCGCGGCCGAGCAGGGTGCCGGCGTCGTGTCCGAGTTCGATCTGCCCAAGCCGCGCGAGATCTTCTCATTCCTCGAGGAGTATGTAGTCGGTCAGGATGCCGCGAAGCGGGCTCTCGCCGTCGCCGTCTACAACCACTACAAGCGCATCCGCGCCCACGGCACCATCCAGTCCGCCGAGCAGCGTGCGGACGAAGTCGAGATCGCGAAGAGCAACATCCTGCTCATCGGTCCGACCGGCTGCGGCAAGACCTATCTCGCGCAGACGCTCGCCAAGCGCCTCAACGTGCCCTTCGCCGTGGCTGATGCGACGGCGCTGACCGAAGCGGGCTATGTCGGCGAGGATGTCGAGAACATCCTCCTCAAGCTCATCCAGGCCGCGGACTTCGACACGAAGCGCGCCGAGACGGGCATCATCTACATCGACGAGGTCGACAAGATCGCCCGCAAGGCGGAGAACCCTTCGATCACGCGCGACGTGTCGGGCGAGGGCGTCCAGCAGGCGCTCCTGAAGATCCTCGAGGGCACGGTCGCCTCCGTACCTCCTCAGGGTGGGCGCAAGCATCCCCACCAGGAGTTCATCCAGATCGACACCACGAACGTCCTGTTCATCGTCGCAGGAGCGTTCGCCGGTCTCGAGGACATCATCTCGGCGCGCGTCGGCAAGCACGGGATCGGCTTCGGCGCCCCGCTGCACGAGAAGGACAAGGACCTCGACCTCTACAGCGAGGTGCAGCCCGAGGACCTCCACAAGTTCGGTCTCATCCCCGAGTTCATCGGCCGCCTGCCGGTCGTCGCATCGGTGAGCCCGCTCGATCGTGAAGCCCTGATGGAGATCCTCACCGAGCCCAAGAACGCCCTCGTCAAGCAGTACCAGCGGATGTTCGAACTCGACGGCGTCGAGCTCGAGTTCGAGCGCGACGCCCTCGAGGGGATCGCCGACCTGGCCGTCACCCGCAAGGCCGGCGCCCGCGGACTGCGCGCGATCCTCGAGGACGTGCTCGGGCCGATCATGTTCGAGATCCCCTCCGCCGAGGACGTCGACAAGGTGATCGTCACACGGGCGTCCGTCGACGAGGGCGCGCCGCCCACGCTCGTCCTGCGGCACAAGCGCAAGAGCGCCTGACGCCCGAGGTGCCCCCGGCGACAGTGTCGGTGGGCGCTCCTAACGTGGGTCCATGACGCCCACGCCGTTCACGATCTCGGTTCCCGATTCGGTGCTCGACGATCTCCGGGATCGGCTCGCACGAACCCGGCTGCTGCCTGACTCGCCACGCAAACCCCTGTCGGGCATGTCGAGCGCCTATCTCGCCGAGCTGGTCAGCTCGTGGCGCACGTTCGATTGGCGTGCGCGCGAGGCGTGGCTCAACCGCCATCCGCAGTACCTCGCCGACATCGACGGATCATCGATCCACTTCGTCGCACTTGAGATCCGAGAACCCCGATGCGCCGGCGCTGCTGGTCATGCACGGGTGGCCGCACACGTTCGCCCTGCAGCTCGATTTCGCCGATCTCCTGACGGACTTCCACGTCGTCGTGCCGAGCTTCCCGGGGTTCGGCTTCTCGACGCCGTACTCCGATCGCCGCGTCACGGACGAGAACCTCGCGCACACGATGGACGCACTCATGACGGAGGCGCTGGGGTACGCGTCCTACCTCACGTACGGCGAGGACGTGTCCGCGTGGGTCAACGATCTGATCGCCGCGACGCGAGGCGACCACGTGCTCGGCATCGTCGCGACCCACGCTCATTTCCCGATCCAGGCCGAGCGCGACGCGCTCTCCGAGCCGGACGAGGTCGCCTTCTTCGAGGGGCTCGCCGCGCGGCACCAGACGGACGGCGGTTACGGGCACATCCAGGCGACGCGGCCCGATACCCTCGCCACCGCGCTCAACGACTCTCCCGCGGGCCTCATCGCCTGGCTCGCCGAGAAGCTCGTCGAATGGAGCGATACCCCGCGGGGCGACCCCGCCGCGGTCGAGCACCGCATTTCGCGCGACCGGATCCTCACCGAGGCGATGATCTACTGGGCGACGCAATCGATCGGATCCTCCTTCCGCGCATACTACGAGGGGGCGGATCAGCCCGATCCCATGCCGCCCGTCGACGTGCCGGCCGCGGTCTTCATCCAGAAGCACGAGGCCGACTACCCCGAGTCGGTCGCCCGCTCGTACTACCGCGATCTGCGGACGTTCGAGCGGCTCGAGGAGGGCGGGCACTTCGCAATCGCCGAGGTGCCACAGGCGATGTCCGAGCGCGTCCGCGCCTTCGCACGCGAGATCGGGGTACTCACCTGACGGCGCGCCGGCGTCTCAGCTGCGCTCGCGACGAGCTTGAGAGCCTCGCCGATCGGCGTTCTGGCAGCCTCCGCCGCTGGCGCGGTGGGGCAGCGTGTCATGCGTCAGACCTCGAGACCCCGGCGCTTCAGCAGCGGGCCGATCTCGGCATCCCGTCCCCGGAAGTCGCGGTAGGCCTCGAGCGGATCCTTCGAGCCGCCGACCCCGAGAAGGCGCTGGCGGAACCGCTCGCCGTTGGCGCGAGTGAGGCCGCCGTTCTCGCGGAACCACTCGACGGTGTCGGCATCCAGCACCTCGCTCCAGATGTAGGAGTAGTAGCCGGCGCTGTAGCCGCCCGAGAACACGTGCGCGAAGTAGGTCGATGAGTAGCGGGTGGGCACGGCGGGGTTGTCGAGTCCGATGTCCGACGAGAGCGGATGCCTCGAACTCGGCGACATCGATGTCGCGTGCTGCCTCGTCGCTGTCCAGCGAATGCCAGGCCTGGTCGAGCCAGGACGCGGCCAGGTACTCGCTCGTCGCGAACCCCTGGTTGAACGTCTCGGAGTCGTCGAGCTTCGCGACGACGTCGGCCGGGAGCGGTTCGCCGGTCTCGACATGCCGTGCGTATGAGGCCAGGATCTCGGGCCAGTAGATCCACATCTCGTTGACCTGGCTCGGGAACTCGACGAAGTCCCGGAAGACATTGGTCCCGGCGAAATGCGGGTACGTCACCGTGGCGAAGAGTCCATGCAGCGCGTGCCCGAACTCGTGGAAGAGCGTCGTCACCTCGTCGAGTGACAGGAGCGTGGGTTTGCCCGGCGCGGGCTTGGACACATTCAGGTTGTTCACCACGACGGGCTTCGTGCCGCGAAGGCGGGACTGCGAGACGATCGAGTTCATCCATGCACCGCCGCGCTTGGTGTCGCGCGTGTAGAGGTCGAAGACGAAGAGGCCCAGGGGCGATGCATCCGGGTTGTGGACCTCGAAGACCCGCGCATCCGGGTGGTAGGCCGTGAGGTCGGGTCGCTCGGTGAAGGTGACCCCGTACAGCTCGGTCGCGGCCCGGAAGACGCCGTCATGGAGCACACGCTCGGCTTCGAACCACGGACGCAGGGCTGCCCGGTCGAGGTCGTACTCGGCCTGGCGCACCTTCTCGGTGTAGAACGCCCAGTCGTGCGCCTCGAGGGTGAACGGGTCGGGCTCTGCGTCGATGATGGCCTGGAGCGCCGCCTGCTCCCGGCGGGCGTTGCGCGCGGCCGGGGCTGCGAGTTCGCGCAGTCGCGCATGCACCGCCTCGGGCGAGCCGGCGGTCTCGTCGGCGGTGACGAAAGCGGCGTGGGAGCGGAAGCCGAGGAGCGCCGCCCGCTCGGCGCGCAGCCGCACGATCTCGAGGAGGACGTCGCGGTTGTCGAACGCGTTGCCGCGCGAACCGCGTGAGCGCGAAGCATCCAGGATCCGCTTGCGGCTCGTGCGGTTGGTGAGGCTTGCGAGGTACGGATGGCCGGTGAACAGCGTGAGCGTCACGAGGTACGAGCCCTCCAGACCCCGGTCAGCCGCAGCCTGGGCCGTCGCCGAGAGTTCGCCCTCGGAGAGCCCGTCGAGCTCGTCGGCGGATTCGAAGACGACCGCGAGGTCGTTGGTGTCGGCGAGGAGGTTCTTCTCGAACGCGGTGGTCAGGGTGGACAGGCGCTGGTTGATCTCGGTCAGCCGCGCCTTGGCGTCCTCGTCGAGCCCGGCGCCGGCCTGCGTCTTCTCGATGAAGTGACGCTCGACGAGATACCGCTCCTCCGCTCCGAGCTCCAGCTCGTCGAGCTGCTCGTGGAGCGTCTTGATGCGCCAGTAGAGTTCGGCGTCGAGCTGGATGGAGTCGTGGTGCGCCGACATGAGCGGCGCGAGCGCCTCCTCGATCTCCTGGATCGCCGGCGTGGCGTCGGCCGACGAGACGGTGTAGAACGTCCGGGATACGTCGGTGAGGAGGCGTCCGCTGGCCTCGAGAGCGACGATGGTGTTCTCGAAGGTCGGCATCGAGCGCGCGCGTGTGATGGCGGAGATCTCGGCCTTGTGCTGCGCGAACGCCTCGTCGAACGCCGGCAGGTAGTGCTCGGGCCGGATCGCCGCGTAGTCGGGAAGCCGGTAGGGAAGCGTGCTCGGGGTCAGCAGCGGGTTCTCGGGCGCCATAGGGCCGAGCCTACCGAGGCCCGGGGCGATTCAGCCCGCTCAGTGCCCGCCGAACGACGTCTCGTCGTCGTGGCGCACCACGGCGAGCCCCGTCGTCGTCGAGCGTGACGATGACGCCGGTGTCGAGCTCGGCGATCGGCCTGCCCTCGAGCCATGTGAGGGTCCAGCGCGGGCGCGGCTGCCCGAGCTCGTCGGAGGGCATCGCCGTGTCGACGCCGCGGATGCCGTGGGCGAGCGCCTCGGGGACCGCTGCGGGGGGCGTGTCGCCGGATGTCCAGCGTGTTCCGAGCTGCATGTCAGACCTCCACAGGTGCGAGTTCGATCGCGGCGACCGCGGTGGCTTCGGCATCCGTGTACGCGATCTCCGCGATGCGGCCGACTGCCTTGAGGTCGCCTTCAGCCAGCTGGAGTGCCGCGATGGATGCCGGGGGAGCGGCGATCGTGACGCGCGCCACGGGGGTCTTCTGCGAGGCCTTGGCCTCGGTCTTCGCGCGGCGGACGCCGACGAGCGCCTCGCCCACGGCGGTGAGCACCGCGGGGTCGCCCTCGATGCCGAGCGGCTCCGGCCAGCCGGCGACGTGCACCGAGCCGTCGTGGAACCACGACCAGGCCTCTTCGGCGGCGAAGGCGATCACGGGGGCGAACAGGCGCAGCAGCGTCTCGAGCGCGATACGCAGCGCGAGCGCAGCCGACGCCTGTCCGACGTCGGCCTGGTTGTAGGCGCGCTCCTTCACGAGCTCGAGGTAGTCGTCGCAGAACGTCCAGAAGAACGACTCGGCGATCTCGAGGGCCCGCGCGTGGTCGTACCCCTCGAGCGCCCTGGTGGCGTCGCGCACCACTCCGTCGAGGGTGGCGAGCATCGACGCGTCGAGCGCGTGAGTCACCTCGGCGCCCTCGGGCACGGGGAACGACAGCACGAACTTCGCGGCGTTCAGCACCTTGATCGCCAGGCGACGGCCGATCTTGATCTGAGTCGGGTTCTGCGGGTCGAACGCGGCGTCGGTGCCGAGGCGGCTCGACGCCGCCCAGTAGCGGACGGCGTCCGAGCCGTGCTGCACGAGGATGTCGGCCGGCGTGACGACGTTGCCCTTCGACTTGGACATCTTCTTGCGGTCGGGGTCGACGATGAAGCCCGAGATCGCAGCATCCGACCAGGGCGACCGGTCGTCCGCGAGAGCGCTCCGGAGCAGGGTCGAGAACAGCCAGGTGCGGATGATGTCCTGGCCCTGCGGGCGCAGGTTGAACGGCGCGACGAGGTTCCACAGCTCCGGGTCGCGCTCCCAGCCGCCGGCGAGCTGCGGCGTGAGCGAGGAGGTGGCCCAGGTGTCGAAGATGTCGGTCTCGCCGACGAAGCCGCCCGGCACGCCGCGCTGGTCGGCGGTGTAGCCGTCGGGCACATCGGTCGACGGATCGACGGGCAGGCGGTCGAGCGACGGCACCAGCACGCGGTCGTAGTCGCGCTCCCCGTTCGTCGTCGAGGCCGTACCAGACGGGGATCGGCACGCCGAAGAATCGCTGGCGCGAGACCAGCCAGTCGCCGGTCAGGCCGTTCGTCCAGTTCTCGAAGCGGACGCGCATGAAGTCCGGGTGCCACGAGATCTCGCGGCCGAGGCCGATCAGCGTGTCGCGCAGCTCCTCGTCGCGCGCGCCGTTGCGGAGGTACCACTGTCGCGTCGAGACGATCTCGAGCGGGCGATCGCCCTTCTCGTAGAACTTGACCGGGTGGGTGAACGGCTTCGGGTCACCGATGAGCTCGCCCGACTCCTTGAGCAGCTCGACCACGCGCTTCTTGGCGCTGAAGACGGTCAGGCCCGCGAGCTCCCCGTACGCCGCCTTGGCGGCATCCGTCACGATCGCCTCCGGCGCCTCTGCGACGATGCGTCCGTCCTTGCCGAGGATGGTGCGGTTCGGCAGGTCCAGCTCGCGCCACCAGATGATGTCGGTCACATCGCCGAACGTGCAGATCATGGCGATGCCAGAGCCCTTGTCGGGCTGAGCGAGGGGATGGGCGAGGACGGGAACCTCGACGTCGAAGATCGGCGTGCGCACCGTCGAGCCGAAGAGCGGCTTGTAGCGGTCGTCGTCGGGGTGGGCGACGAGCGCGACGCACGCCGCGAGCAGCTCCGGTCGGGTCGTCTCGATGTGGATGTCGCCCGAGCCGTCGCTCTTGTGGAAGGCGACGCGGTGGTACGCGGCCTGCTGGTCGCGATCCTCGAGCTCGGCCTGGGCGATCGCCGAGCGGAAGTCGATGTCCCACAGCGTCGGAGCGAGGGCCTGGTAGGCCTCGCCGCGCTCGAGATTCTCGAGGAACGCGCGCTGGCTCGTGCGGATCGTGTCGTCCGAGATGGTGCGGTAGGTCTGGGTCCAGTCGACGCTGAGCCCGAGCTTGCGCCACAGGTCCTCGAAGTGCTTCTCGTCCTCGACGGTGAGGCGCTCGCACAGCTCGATGAAGTTGCGGCGGCTGATCGGCACCTGATCCGCGGCCTTGCTGCTCTTGTTGTCGCCGCCCTCGTACGGGGGCGTGAAGTCCGCGGCGTAGGGGAGGCTCGGGTCGCAGCGGACGCCGTAGTAGTTCTGAACGCGGCGCTCGGTGGGCAGGCCGTTGTCGTCCCAGCCCATCGGGTAGAACACCGTCTTGCCGCGCATGCGCTCGTAGCGCACCTTCACGTCGGTGTGCGTGTAGCTGAAGACGTGGCCGATGTGCAGGCTTCCCGAGGCCGTCGGCGGGGGAGTGTCGACGGAGTAGATGCCCTGCACGGCCGACCTGCGGCCGCCTTGGCGCGGTCGAACAGGTACGTTCCCTGCTCGGTCCAGGCGGCATCCCACTTGTCTTCGAGACCTTCGAGGGCGGGCTTGTCGGGAATCTGAGCATCGGCCATGGAGGTCTCCTTGTGCGATATGTGCGGCACTGTGTGAGCGTGCCTGAGTGTGGGATGCCCAACGATTCTAGCCGTGCGCGGTGAGAGGACGCCCCCAGCTGCGGCATCCATCGTCCCCGGTGAGCCCCGGTGATCCCCCGGCGATAGGCGCCGCATCTTCGGACATCGCCCGTCGTTCGGACCCCATCAGCCGTTCGGGTCCGGACGAGTGGCGATCTCCGCAGATGCGGCCGCGGCGCTCTCGGCAGAGACTTCCGTGCTCCTCCACATGGGGCGGTGCGCGGCAGTTCGCCCACACTCAGCTGCCCGGCCCCATCGGTCGGCTGTACCGGCTGCAGGGTCGAAGCCATGTACGTCGCCGCAGTCGATCGTCCCGTCGTTGCCAGGATCGAGGCCGTCGTCGACGCGGTGACGACCCTCGGCGGTGTCGCACGGGTCGGGACACTGATGGATGCCGGCATCAGCCGATACGCCCTGAGGGCGACGATCGCCGAAGAGCGCATCGTCAAGGTGCGGAAGGGGTGGGTCGCAGTACCCTCCGCTGACGTCTATCTCGTCGCCGCGGCACGCGCCGGAGTCGTCGTGAGCTGCATCACCCAGGCTCGGCGACTCGGGCTGTGGGTTCTGAATGAAGACCGACCACATGTCGCGCTGAACCCGCACGGGCTGTCTGGTGCGGTGGGAGCGACGGTGCACTGGTCGAAACCGCTCCTTCCGAGGCATCCCGACTCACTCGTGGATCCGATCGAGAACGTTCTCGCGCTGGTCGCAGGGTGCCAGCCGTTCGAGCCCGCGCTCGCAATATGGGAATCGGCGCTGCGCGCGGGGCTGATCACGCGGCAGGCACTCGAGCGATTCGACCTGTCTTCGGCGGCCCGCCGGCTTCTCAGCGTGGCGTCGCACTTCTCGGACTCAGGGCTCGAGTCGTTCGTGGTCCCGCGACTGTTGTGGCTGCGCCTGCCGATCGTGCCGCAGGCATGGATCGCGGGCCACCGCGTGGACTTCCTGATCGGAGACCGCCTCGCACTGCAGATCGACGGCGGCCATCACGTCGGGGCTCAGCGGCAATCGGACATCGAGCATGATGCGCAGCTGATGCTCCTGGGGTACCACGTCATCCGGGTGGGGTACGTCCAGGTCATCGATCGCTGGCACACGGTGCAGGACGTGATCATGCGCGCGGTCGCGCTGGGACTGCACCTCGCCAGCGTGAGAGCCAGAACCACGGAGATCGCCAGTTCCAAGGACGGAATCGGCCCCATTCGTCCGTAGAGGTGGCGATCTCCGCAGTTGCGGCGTCGTGTCGAGGGGCGCGTCAGTCCTCTACCCGGACGCAGTGGGCGGCTGCGAGGGCGGAAGCGAGCGTGCTCGCACCTGGCGTGGCGACCAGTCGCTGCCGCGAAGCCAGGAGCCTCAGTCGCGGACGTCGATGCCCGCCGCGACCGCCAGGGGGACCGCGAGCGCCTGCACCTGGCTCTCGGACAGCGTCGTCCCGCGCAGGGTGTCGGGGCGGGTGAAGGTCACGGCGTCGAGGCCGCGCAGATCCACGTGCTCGGCACGCAGGCCGTCGGTGTCCACCTCATCGGCGCGCGAGCCGGTGAAGGCGACGCGCGACAGCGTGGCGAGCGGCAGGTCGATCGAGCCGATCACGCAGTCCGTCACCAGGAGGTCGGTGGCGGTCGCGCCGCGCAGCGACAGATAGTCGATCCGGATGCCGCGCAGCTCGACCGCGCCGAGCTCGGCGCCGCTCAGGTCGAAGGTGCCTATGCGGCCGCCGGTCATCCGCACGGAGCGCCACCGGCTGTTGCGCGCGACGACCTCGGTCGCCCGCAGCTCGCCGATCTCGACATCCGTCAGCGTCGCTCCCGTGAAGTCGAGGCGCGAGACGGATGCCGCATCCACCGTGCACTCGGTCAGCTGCGCGTGCGCGGCATCCACCTCTCCGGAGAGATCGCGGATGCGGGCGCCCACCAGATCCGCGCGTCGCTCGAGACCGAACACCGACTCGAGTGCGGCGGGAAGGTCGGGCGGTGCGATGCGCGGCGGAAGCGGACCTCGGGCCCGTGCCACGTCACCCGACCTCGGGCTCGGGCTTCCGGCGCGCGGCCGCCCACGCCGAGAGCAGCGTGACGGCCGACAGGATCGCCAGGACGATGCCCGGATGCCACCACGCGAAGTCCGTCGCCCCGCCGAGCGCGGCCGTCACCAGCGGGACGAAGCCGCTCACCGTCGCCGCGAGCGCATAGGCGATCGAGAGGGCCGAGTAGCGGAAGTGATCGGGGAAGAGATCGTTCATCAGGCCGCCGAGGGCCGCCCACGACATGGTCGGCAGGATGCCGCCGATGATCATCGTCGCGACGAGGATCGGGAAGGTCGCGAACTGCAGCAGGTAGTACATCGGGAACGCGATCAGGAGCGTCCCGAGCGCTCCCCACGCCACCACTCGGGCGGACCCGATGCGGCTCGCCCACACGCCGAAGAGCGGGATCGTCACCAGCTGCAGGAGTGCGCCGATCGTGGTCGCGATCGAGCAGATCCTGGAAGCTGAAGCCCAGCTGCTCGACGCCGTAGTTGATCGTGTAGGTGTTCATCAGCGAGTACGAGCCGATGCCGAGAAGCGCGGCTCCGATCGCGATGGCGAGGGCGGCGGGACGCTGCCGGAACATCGCGAAGAACGGGATGCGGTCGCGCCGGCCCTCGGTCACGACGTTCTCGAACACCGGCGTCTCGTCGATCGACCAGCGGAGGTACAGCGAGACCAGGAGGAGCGGGAAGGCCAGCAGGAACGGGATGCGCCAGCCCCACGCGACGAGCTCCTCGGTGGGCAGGACGATCGTCATCACGATGAACACCACGGCCGAGAGGATCGACCCGACCGGCGACCCGAGCTGCGGGATGGCGGCGTAGAACGCGCGCTTGACCGGCCCGGAGTGCTCGGTCGCCAGCAGGATCGAGCCGCCCCACTCGCCGCCCAGCGAGAGTCCCTGCGCGATACGCAGCACGATCAGCAGGAACGCGCCGATCCATCCGGCCTGCGCGTAGGTGGGCAGCACGCCGATGAGGCCCGTCGCGACGCCCATGATGCCGACGGTCCACAGCAGCGTCGCGCGGCGGCCGAGGCGGTCTCCCATGTGCCCGAAGATGGCCGCGCCGATCGGCCGGACGACGAAGGCGAGCGCGATCGTCGAGAAGGCCGCGAGCGTGCCGCCGAAGTCCCCGAGCGGATCGAAGAAGAGCGGGCCGACGAAGAATGCGGCGAAGTACGCGAAGACGTAGAAGTCGAAGGACTCGAGGGACGTCCCGACCATCGACGCCCACGCGACGCGGCGCGTCGGAGTGGCGGAATCGGGGAGCGGGGAAGACAGGGGCGGAGCGGTGGTCACGGACATCGATCTTGGCACGAGTCCAGAAACCTCGGATCGGGATGCCGCATTCCCAGCCGCCCGGGAGCAGCCCGGTCGCCTGCGGGGTTGCGGTCGCCCGGTAGAATCGAACGAGCAGCATCGATCCGGCCATCACCGGGGAGCTCTCGGAAGAACAGGACTCCGGTCCTCAGTAGAACCGAGCGGGGCAGGCCCGTCACAGCCGCAGTGAAAGTGGATGCCCGGTTCAACGGATCGGGCGTCAACGCAGGGTGGTACCGCGGTCCGCGAGGGTCGTCCCGGCAGAAGCCGATGAGACGAGACCCTGCGAGACATGATGACCTATCCCCGCCCTTCCGCCGGATCCTTCGGGCCCGCCGCGGACCGTCCCGCGAGCTCATCTGCGGGCACCGGCTCCGCGACCGGGGCCGCGGCCGCCGTCGTGCCGAGCCCGCGCTTTCCCGACATCGAGCGCGACACGCTCGCCTTCTGGGAGCGAGACGACACGTTCCGGGCGTCGATCGCGAACCGGGACGGCGCCGAGGAGTGGGTCTTCTACGACGGCCCGCCCTTCGCCAACGGGCTGCCGCACTACGGCCACCTGCTGACGGGGTACGCGAAGGATGTCTTCCCGCGCTTCCAGACGATGCGCGGCAAGAAGGTCGACCGCGTCTTCGGATGGGATACGCACGGACTTCCGGCCGAGCTCGAGGCGATGAAGCAGCTCGGCATCACCGAGAAGGACGAGATCGAGCGCATGGGCGTGGCGACCTTCAACGCCAAGGCGCGCGAGTCGGTGCTCGAGTACACGCGGGACTGGGAGGACTACGTCACCCGTCAGGCCCGCTGGGTCGACTTCGAGCGCGGCTACAAGACGCTCGACACGTCCTACATGGAGTCGGTCCTGTGGGCGTTCAAGACGCTCTACGACAAGGGCCTCGCCTACGAGGGCTACCGCGTGCTGCCCTACTGCTGGCGTGACCAGACGCCGCTGTCGACCCATGAGCTGCGCATGGACGACGACGTCTACAAGATGCGGCAGGACCCGTCGGTCACCGTGACGTTCCCGCTGGTCGGGCGCGAAGGCCGAGGCGCTCGGCCTCACCGGCGTGCGCGCCCTCGCCTGGACGACGACACCCTGGACGCTTCCGACGAACCTCGCGCTCGCCGTGGGGCCCGGCATCCGGTATGCCGTCGTCTCGGGCGGACCGAACGGCGCCGCCGACGTGCACGCGGGAGACGCCCCCTTCGAGGCCGCATCCCACCGCTATCTGCTGGCCGAGGACCTGCTGGCCGGCTACGCGAAGGACCTCGGCTACGAGAGCGCGGCCGCGGCTCAGGAAGCCGTCGAGAGCGTCGTGCTCGGTGCCGACCTGGAGGACGTCCACTACGACCGGCTCTTCGACTACTACGCGGATGCCGAGACCTGGGGAACCGAGCGCGCCTGGCGGATCCTCGTCGACGACTACGTCACGACCAGCGACGGCACCGGCATCGTCCACCAGGCGCCGGCATTCGGCGAGGACGACCAGCGGGTGACCGAGGCCGCCGGCATCCCGCTCATCATGAGCCTGGACGACGGCGGTCGGTTCCTCCCGCAGGTGACGGATGTCGCGGGCGAGCTGTGGATGGATGCCAACACGCCGCTCGTCCGGCTGCTGCGCCAGGCGGGTCGCCTGGTGCGCCTGGCGAGCTACGAGCACTCCTACCCGCACTGCTGGCGGTGCCGGAACCCGCTCATCTACAAGGCCGTGTCGAGCTGGTTCGTGCGTGTCACGGACTTCAAGGATCGCCTGATCGCGAACAACGAGCAGATCACCTGGGTGCCCGACAACGTCAAGCAGGGGCAGTTCGGCAAGTGGCTCGAAGGTGCGCGCGACTGGTCGATCAGCCGGAACCGCTATTGGGGCTCGCCCATCCCGGTGTGGAAGAGCGATGACCCGGCCTACCCGCGCGTCGACGCGTACGGCTCGCTGGACGACCTCGAGCGCGACTTCGGGCGCCTTCCGCGGAACACCGCCGGGGAGGTCGACCTCCACCGGCCGTACATCGACGATCTGACGCGCCCCAACCCGGACGACCCGACCGGCATGAGCACCATGCGCCGCATCGAGGATGTGCTCGACGTCTGGTTCGACTCCGCGTCGATGCCCTACGCCCAGGTGCACTATCCGTTCGAGAACCACGAGTGGTTCGACGAGCACTCGCCGGCGGACTTCATCGTGGAGTACATCGGGCAGACGCGCGGCTGGTTCTACGTCATGCACGTGCTCTCGACGGCGCTCTTCGACCGCCCCGCGTTCACGGGGGTGTCGTGCCACGGCATCGTGCTGGGCAGCGACGGGCAGAAGATGTCGAAGTCGCTGCGCAACTACCCGGACGTGAGCGAGGTGTTCGACCGCGACGGCTCCGACGCGATGCGCTGGTTCCTCATGTCGTCGAGCGTGCTGCGCGGCGGCAACCTGGTGGTCACCGAGGAGGGCATCCGGGCCGGCGTGCGCGAGTTCATGCTGCCGCTGTGGAACGCCTGGTACTTCTTCGCGACCTACGCCAATGCCGCGCACGGCGCGGGAGGCGAGGGGTACGAGGCATCCTGGCGCACCGACTCGACCAACGTGCTCGACCGGTACATCCTCGCTCTGACGGGCGATCTGGTGCGGGATGTCGCGGCCGACCTCGAGGGCCTGGACTCGACGATGGCGGCGGCCAAGCTGCGCGACTTCGCCGAGGCGCTCACGAACTGGTACATCCGCCGCTCGCGCGACCGGTTCTGGGTCGGTGTCGAGGACGCCGAGCCGTCGAGCCGCGAGGCCTTCGACACGCTGTACACGGTGCTCGAGACGCTCGCCCGCGTTGCCGCGCCGCTCATCCCGCTCGTCTCGGAGCGCGTGTGGCAGGGGCTCACCGGCGGCCGCAGCGTCCACCTGCAGGACTGGCCGGACGCTTCCGCCTTCCCGGCCGCCGACGACATCCGCTCGGCGATGGATGCGGTGCGGCAGGTGTCGAGCGTCGCCAACGCGCTCCGCAAGAAGGAGGGCAAGCGGGTGCGGCTCCCGCTTCCGCGCCTGACGGTGGTGGTTCCGGATGCCGCGTCCCTCGGCCAGTTCGAGGACATCCTGCGCGAAGAGCTCAACGTGAAGAGCGTCGAACTCGTCGAGCTCGGCGAGTCGACGGCATCCGAGTACGGCATCACCCACCGCCTGTCGGTCAACGCCCGCGCGGCCGGACCGCGCCTGGGCAAGCAGGTGCAGCAGGTCATCCAGGCCGCGCGCGCCGGTGACTGGAGCGAGACCGACGGTGTCGTCACCGCGGGCGGGGTCGCACTCGAGCCGGGGGAGTACGACCTCGTGCTCGAGACCGCCGGACGCCCGGAGGGCGAGGCGCTCGCGCTGCTCGCCGGGGGCGGGTTCGTCCTGCTCGACACGACCACCACCTCGGAACTCGAGGCGGAGGGCCTCGCGCGCGACCTCATCCGCGCCGTGCAGGACACTCGCAAGGCCGCCGGCTTCGACGTCAGCGACCGCATCCGCCTGCAGCTGCTCTTCTCGAGCCACGAGGACGCCGACGCCGTCGCGTCCGCCTTCGAGCTGGCCGACGTCGACGGTGAGACCCTCGCCGTCGAGCACGCGCTGCTCGTCGACGGTCACGGCGTGCACATCCCTGCCGACACCACGCCGGAGGTATGGCACTCCCTGGTGTTCGGCGCGGAGCCCGAGCACGTGGGCTACGTCAAGGCGGGCGCCTACGCGAACAAGGGCGGCTTCCACGTCGCCGTGACCCGGATCGGAGCATCCGCATGACCGTACTGAGCAACCGGGGGGAGTCGCTGTGACCGCTCGCGACACCGCCCGTGCGGACGCCGTCTATGCCGCTCTGCTGGAGCGACAGGGGGAGCGCTGGGTGCAGCCCCGCGTCGAGCGCACCCGGCGCGTCCTCGAGCTCCTGGACGACCCGCAGCGCACCTACCGCGTCGTGCACGTCACCGGGACGAACGGCAAGACCTCGACGAGCCGCATCATCGAGAGTCTCGTGCGCGCGCACGGGCTGCGGACCGGCCTGTTCACGAGCCCCCACCTCGCGCGCTTCACCGAGCGCATCATGATCGACGGCGAGCCCATCGCCGATGCGGCGATCGCGGATGCCTGGGACGAGGTCGAGCCGTTCGTCGACCTCGTCGACGCCGAACTGGCAGCGGCCGGCGACGCGCCGCTCACGTTCTTCGAGCTCCTCACGGTGCTCGCCTTCGTCGCGTTCGCCGACGCGCCCGTCGATGTGGCTGTCGTCGAGGTGGGCATGGGCGGGTCGTGGGACTCGACCAACACGGCAGACGGCGACGTGGCGGTCATCGCGCCCATCGATATCGACCACGCCGACCGCCTCGGCGAGACGATCGGCGAGATCGCCTCGGTGAAGGCGGGCATCATCAAGGACGGCGCCGCCGTCGTCTCGGCTCGCCAGGATGCCGCCGCCGAAGCCGTGCTGCGCTCGGCTGCCGCGGCGAAGGGCGCCACGATCGCCTTCGAGGGGGAGGATTTCGCGCTCACGGAGGACCGCCTCGCGGTCGGCGGTCAGCAGATCAGCGTGCGCGGCCTCGCGGGCGTCTACGACAACGAGTACCTCCCGATCTACGGCGAGCACCAGGGCTTCAACGCCGCACTCGCGATCGCTGCGGTGGAGTCGCTCGTCGGCGGTGCGAGTCGCGCCATCCCCGGCGACATCCTCGCGGAGGGGCTCGCGCAGGCGACTTCGCCCGGCCGCCTGCAGCTCGTCGGGGTGAACCCGACCGTCCTGGTGGACGCCGCGCACAATCCGCACGGCGCGCGCGCCCTCGTCGGAGCGCTCCAGACCGCGTTCGACTTCGACGAGTGGGGCGTGGTGCTCGGCGTTCTCGCCGACAAGGATGCCGCCGGCATCGTGTCGGCCCTCCAGCCTGTGGCGACCCACGTGTTCGCGACGGCGCCCGACTCCGATCGGGCGAGCGACGCCGATCGCATCGCCGATCTCGCGGAGCTCGCGGGGCTCCCCGTGACAGTCCACTCGGATGTCTCGGATGCCGCCGCCGCCGCGCGCGAGTGGGCGTCGGCGTCCGATCGGCGCGCCGTCGTCATCGCCGGCTCCGTCGCTCCTGGCGGGGGAGGCGCTCGCGCGCGCGGCCGCCGAGGACTGGAAGTCGGGGTGGCAGGAGTGACCGCGCCCGCAGGATCCCGGCCGCGCCGCCGACGTGGTGCCGCCGAGTCGCTCGGCTCGATCGTCCTCGTCTTCGAGTCGGTCGTCGTCTTCCTCGGCGGTCTCACCGTGTACGGCCTCAAGGCGCTGCCTGCGGGCATCGAGCCGTGGTGGGGCATCGTGGGAGGCACCGTGCTGGCGGCCCTCATGCTGCTGACGGCGGGGGTGCTCCGGCACCGCTGGGGGATCTGGCTGGGGTGGGCGCTGCAGGGCATCCTCGTGCTCGGGGGATTCGTGCTTCCGGCGCTCGCGGTGGTCGGTCTGATTTTCGGCGGCATGTGGGGCTATGCCACGATCAAGGGGGCGTCGCTCGACTCGCGCAACGCCGCACTGGCCGCCGAGGCCGAGAACGTGAACGGAGACTGACATGGCCACCGAAGAGACACTCGTCCTCGTCAAGCCGGACGGGGTCGCCCGCGGGCTCACGGGCGCGATCCTCGCCCGTATCGAGGCGAAGGGCTATTCGCTCGTCGACATCCGCCTCGTCGAGCCCGACCGCGAGACGCTCGAGAAGCACTACGCCGAGCACGAGGGCAAGCCGTTCTACGAGCCCCTGCTCGAATTCATGATGTCGGGACCCTCCGTGGCCATCCGCCTCGCGGGAAACCGCGTGATCGAGGGCTTCCGCTCTCTCGCGGGGACGACCGACCCGACGACGGCCGCACCCGGCACGATCCGCGGCGACTTCGGGCGCGACTGGGGTCTCAAGGTTCAGCAGAACCTCGTGCACGGCTCCGACAGCCCCGAGTCCGCCGCCCGCGAGCTCAACATCTGGTTCTGACGCGCCGGATCAATGCGAGCGAGCCCGCGTTGATGCGCGCGTCAGGTTGAGTAGCCCGCCGAGGCGCCGTATCGAAACCTCAGAACGAGCGCGCCCAGCACGTCCAGTGCGCATCTGGGCGAGGATCGCGATGATCGCGTAGCTGGCGACGGCGAGCAGCGGAACCCACCCCATCAGCCTGTCGGCGCCGCGGCGCACTGCAGCAGGCGCCGGCACGATGCCGCTCCGGAACAGGTGGATCGTCACGACGTAGAAGGTCGGGATCGTCACCAGCCAGGTGACCATGCACCATGGGCACAGCGTGCCGAGCACGTAGATGCTCTGGCTGATGAGCCAGATGACGAAGGCGAAGGCGAACGCGATCCCCGCCCAGAAGGCGACCCAGAACCAGCGGGCGAACCGCGCGCCCGCAAGGATCGCCGCTCCCACCACGATGGGCGCCATCCACCCCGTGAGCCCGAGGATCGGATTGGGAAAGCCGAAGACGCTCCCTTGCCAGGACTCCAGATTGCGCGTGCACTGGACGAGCGGGCTGAAATCGCAGGATGCGACGGCGTCGGGGTCGGCCAGCAGATGCAGCCGCTCCATCGTGAGTGAGAATGCCGCCCACCACCCGATCACTCCGGCGACGATCAGCCAGACCGCCATGACAGGAGTTCGTGCGCGGCGAGGGAGGCGTGGACATGCCACGGATTATGACACCGACAGGCGCGGATGCCGGCTAGGAGACGCATCCGGACGGCGGCGAATCGCGCCGCCGCGCAATCCCAAAGGGAAAGTGCGATAATGAGTGTCGATGGGTCGCGGCCGCGCCGCCACCGCATCACAGATGACTTCAGGGCGACGAATGCCCTTCGCAGCGAGAGGCCCCGGACGATTGCCGGGTCCCGTTGCAGACCGAGTGAGTTCGTGGCACCGCAGGTGCGGGGCCACCCAAGATTTCGGCGGGTGACGCGCGGCGTCGCCTGTCAGGGAGTACGCCGGTGATGGCAGATGAGAACAACGCACCCTTCGACACCTACAGCGAGACCGACGCCCCTCTGACGGAGGGGTCGCCGGAGATCGCGCGCGAAGAGCTCGAGGCGACGATCGAATCGGTGCAGGTCGTAGAGGTAGAAGGCGGCGAGGCGCCGGTCGAGACGTCGGATGCCGAGTCGGCTGCGGCAGGCGAACCAGCCCCTGCCGACGGGCAGGACGAGGCTGAGCCAGCCGCGGAGGCGGGAACGGCTGAGCCTGCCGAGCCGAGCGAACCGGTCGCGGAGGCTGAGCCTGCCGAGCCGAGCGAACCGGCCGCGGAGGCTGTGCCTGACTGAGCGCTGGCGAGCCGAACGAGCCCGCCGCAGGCCCCGAATCCGGTGCAGACCCTGAGCCGAGCGCCGATCCGGAGCCGGTTCAGGAGGCCGAGCCGGTCTCCGAGCCGACGGCTTCCGGCCCCGTGACGGCCGTCAGCCTGGGACTCCTGCCCGAGACGTTCGTCTCGGCCGTGTCGACCCAGCTTCTCTTCTACGCACCCGAGGTCATCGCGCTGCCGCCGCGCCCCGAGCCGCAGCGCCCGCACACGCCTCCGCAGGCTGTCGCGGAAGACACATCGGCCAGCGCCGCCCGCCGTCGCGGGCGCCGTCGCGGTCCCGAGCCGCGGGACGAGTCATCCGACGCTCCCGCTGCTCCTGCACCCGTCCACCAGCCGCGTCAGCGTGCCGTCGAGCTCATCACCGAGCCGCAGCGCATCAAGGGGTCCACACGCCTCGAGGCGAAGAAGCAGCGCCGTCGCGACGGCCGCGAGGCCGGCAGGCGCCGGGCCGTGGTCACCGAGGCCGAGTTCCTCGCCCGCCGCGAGTCGGTCGACCGCGAGATGATCGTGCGCTCGAAGTACGGGCGCATCCAGATCGCCGTGCTCGAAGACAACGTGCTCGTCGAGCACTACGTCGCTCGCAACCAGGACGCGTCGCTCATCGGCAACGTCTACCTCGGCCGCGTGCAGAACGTCCTGCCCAGCATGGAAGCCGCGTTCGTCGACATCGGCCGCGGCCGCAACGCCGTGCTGTACTCCGGTGAGGTCGACTGGGATGCCGTCGAGACGGGCAACCAGCCGCGGCGCATCGAACTGGCACTGAAGACCGGCGACAAGGTCCTCGTGCAGGTCACGAAAGACCCCGTCGGCCACAAGGGCGCTCGCCTGACCAGCCAGATCTCGCTCCCTGGCCGCTACCTCGTCTACGTGCCCGGCGGTGCCATGAACGGCATCTCGCGCAAGCTTCCCGACACCGAGCGCGCACGTCTCAAGCGGATCCTCAAGGAGGTGCTGCCCGAGTCGTCGGGCGTCATCGTCCGCACGGCCGCCGAGGGCGCGACCGAGGACCAGCTCACGCGCGATGTGCAGCGACTCACCAACCAGTGGGAGCACATCAGCACCCAGATCAAGACGATCCAGGCTCCGGCGCTGCTGCACTCGGAGCCCGACCTGCTGGTCAAGATCGTCCGTGACGTCTTCAACGAGGACTTCACCAAGATGCTGATCCAGGGCGAGGACGCGCACCAGACGATCACGAGCTACCTCGCGAGCGTCGCGCCCGACCTCCTCGAGCGCGTCGAGCGCTACGAGAGCGACAACGACCCGTTCGACGAGTTCCGCGTGTCGGAGCAGATCGAGAAGGCGCTCGACCGCAAGGTCTGGCTCCCTTCGGGCGGTTCGCTCGTGATCGACCGCACCGAGGCGATGACCGTGGTCGACGTCAACACGGGCAAGTTCGTCGGCTCCGGCGGCAATCTCGAAGAGACGGTCACGAAGAACAACCTCGAGGCCGCCGAGGAGATCGTCCGACAGCTGCGTCTGCGAGACATCGGCGGCATCATCGTCGTCGACTTCATCGACATGGTGCTCGAGTCCAACCGAGACCTCGTGCTGCGCCGGCTCGTCGAGTGCCTGAGCCGCGACCGGACCAAGCATCAGGTCGCCGAGGTGACGTCGCTGGGTCTCGTCCAGATGACCCGCAAGAAGCTCGGACTGGGACTCCTCGAGACCTTCAGCGAGGCGTGCGACGTCTGCGCGGGACGCGGCGTGGTCGTCCACCACGATCCCGTCGTCCGGCACCGCCCGCCGAGCACAGGCACGCAGAGCGCCAATGGCGGTCGTCGCCCGGCCCGCACCAGCGGTCCCTCCGGCCCGGCGAACGGCACCCACGTGATCACCGAAGGCGTGAAGTCCGCGCTCGCGCAGATCGCGGCATCCACCATCCACCACCATGAGGATGCCCCCGTCGTCGACGAACCCGTGGCCGAGCCGCAGGCAGCACCGGCGGCCGCAGCGCCGGCCGAGCGTGCGAAGAAGCCCCGCAAGAAGCGCGAGTCGGCCAAGCCGCGGACCGAGAAGGATCTCCTCCTCGACTCCGTCCTGAATGCGCTGCCCGAGCCGAAGGCTCCCGGGCAGGGCCGTTCCCGCCGGCGCGTGACGACGGCGGCTCTGACCGGCACACCCGTGCCGCACCTCCCGACGCAGGAGTGACCGCGTTCCGCGTCGCCTGTCCTGGCTCTCAGGGCAGGCGGCGCTGACGCGCGGTGATGCGCAGCCCCGAGGCGATCAGCGCACGAACCAGCGTGCGACCGTCCACGTGCCGCGCGCCCGCGGCGATGAGCCGCGCGTGCGCGTCCTCCGGGACGTCGTAGTGGTCGCGGTCGAAGCCGCGTCGCGGAATCCCGTTCGCTTCCGCGAACGCGTGCAGCTCGTCCAGACTGCTGTCCGACACGAGATGCGCCCACAGGCGGCCGTGTGCGGGCCATCGCGGGTCGTCGATCAGGATCGCCACGACCCGATCATATTGACCGTCCCCACGCCTCTCCACGCATCGCTGCCGCGCTGCGCGGAGCCTCGGGCGCGTGGGCCCGGCCGCGACACGCGTGGCCTCGCTTTTGCGGGTTGTCACCGCATCCGGTAAAGTAGTCCTTTGGTGCGCCGTGTTCCGCATGTTGACGGCGGAAACCTCCGAGAGTGTCGCTTCCAGCGACGCCCGGGCACCAAGACTTCCCAGTCTCACAAAGACAATCGGAGCCGTGCGCTCCCAAGACGAAAACAGGTGTGAAGTGGTTTACGCAGTTGTGCGCGCCGGCGGCCGGCAGGAGAAGGTTTCGGTCGGCACGATCGTCGTCCTGGACCGTCAGAAGGCCAAGATCGGCGACAAGATCGAGCTCCCCGCGGTGCTGCTCGTCGACGGCGACGCCGTCACGACCGATGTCGACAAGCTCGCGAAGGTGTCCGTCACCGCCGAGGTCCTCGGCGAAGAGCGTGGCCCCAAGATCGTGATCCAGAAGTTCAAGAACAAGACCGGTTACAAGAAGCGCCAGGGTCACCGTCAGGACCTCACGCGCGTCAAGGTCACCGGCATCAAGTAAGCCCAGGGAGACACGCAGAGATGGCACACAAAAAGGGCGCAAGCTCCACCCGTAACGGTCGCGACTCCAACGCCCAGCGACTGGGCGTGAAGCGCTTCGGCGGCCAGAAGGTCCTCGCCGGCGAGATCATCGTCCGCCAGCGCGGCACGCACTTCCACCCGGGCGCCAATGTCGGCCGCGGTGGCGACGACACGCTGTTCGCCCTCGAGCCCGGCGCTGTCGAGTTCGGCACCAAGGGCGGCCGCAAGGTCGTCAACATCGTCGCAGCCGCGGAGTGATCCGAGGCTCGCACAGAGTTTCAGCGAGGGGCGGGCTTCGGCTCGCCCCTCGTCCCGTTTATCCGCTCTTTACCCCTGGAGAATGACATGGTCACCTTCGTCGACCGCGTGACGCTCCACCTGCGCGCGGGCAAGGGCGGCAACGGATGCGTGTCCGTCCGCCGCGAGAAGTTCAAGCCGCTCGCCGGTCCCGATGGCGGCAACGGCGGCCATGGCGGCGATGTCATCCTCGTCGCGGACCCTCAGGTCACGACGCTCCTGTCGTATCACCACTCTCCTCACCGCCACGCCGGCAACGGCGGGTTCGGCATGGGCGACCACCGCTCGGGCGCGCTGGGGGAGACCCTCGAACTGCCGGTTCCGGTCGGAACGGTCGTCAAGGACCCGGACGGCGAGACGATCGTCGACCTCATCGAGCCCGGCATGCGCTTCGTCGCGGCGCCCGGCGGCATCGGCGGCCTGGGCAATGCGGCGCTCTCGTCGCAGAAGCGCAAGGCGCCCGGGTTCGCCCTGCTCGGAACCCCCGGGTGGGAGGGCGAGGTCGCCCTCGAGCTCAAGACCGTCGCCGACGTGGCCCTCGTGGGCTTCCCGTCGGCCGGCAAGTCGAGCCTCATCGCCGCGATCTCAGCCGCTCGACCGAAGATCGCCGAGTACCCCTTCACGACGCTCCACCCCAACCTCGGCGTGGTGCAGGCCGGAGACGTGCGCTTCACCGTCGCCGACGTGCCCGGGCTCATCGAGGGCGCGAGCGAGGGCAAGGGCCTCGGCCTGGAGTTCCTCCGTCACGTCGAGCGCTGCACCGCGCTCGTGCACGTCCTGGACTGCGCGACCCTCGAACCGGGGCGCGACCCGCTGAGCGACCTCGACGTGATCCTGGCAGAGCTCGCCGCCTACCCGGTGCCCGACGGTCAGATCCCGCTTCTCGAGCGCCCGCAGCTGGTCGCGCTCAACAAGGTCGACGTCCCCGAGGCGAACGATCTCGCCGAGCTCGTCCGCCCGGAGCTCGAAGCGCGCGGCTACCGCGTGTTCGAGATCTCCACCGTCAGTCACGCGGGTCTGCGTCAGCTCACATTCGCACTCGCCGACGTCGTGGCGCACCACCGCACCGAGCTGGCGGTCAAGCCCGCACCCGAGCGCATCGTCATCCGCCCGAAGGGGTCGGAGGAGGACTTCCGGATCCGTGTCGAAGGCGGGTCGTACGGCCCCCTCTACCGGATCCTCGGCGACAAGCCGCTGCGCTGGGTGCAGCAGACCGACTTCACGAACGACGAGGCTGTCGGCTACCTGGCCGATCGCCTCGCCAAGCTCGGTGTCGAAGACGGTCTCTTCCGCGCGGGCGCGACGCCCGGTGCGACGGTCGTCATCGGCGAGGGCGACGGCGTCATCTTCGACTGGGATCCCTCGCTCACCTCCGCCGCCGAGCTCATCACGGCCCCCCGCGGGACGGACGCCCGTATCGATCCGTCGAACCGCCGCACGACCTCGGAGCGACGCGAGCGGTATCACGAGCGGATGGATGCCAAGGCCGATGCCCGGGCCGAACTGGAATCGGAGCGTATCGCCCAGCAGAACTGGGCCGAAGGGGATGACGAGTGACGGCACACGCGCGCTCGGACCTGATCGGCGCACGTCGTTTCGTCGTGAAGGTCGGCTCATCGTCGATCAGCGGTGAGAACGCGGGCAAGATCCAGCCGATCGTCGAGGCACTCGCTGCCGCGCACGGCCGCGGCACGGAGGTCATCCTGGTGTCGTCGGGCGCGATCGCGACCGGGATGCCGTACCTGCTCCTCGATGAGCGTCCCAGCGACCTCGCCACACAGCAGGCCGCCGCCGCCGTGGGGCAGAACGTCCTGATCTATCGCTACCAGGACGCTCTGACGCCCTTCAGGATCGTCGCCGGCCAGGTGCTGCTGACTGCCGGCGACCTGGAGAACCCCACGCACCGCTCGAATGCCCGACGCGCGATGGAACGACTCCTGGGACTGCGCATCCTCCCGATCGTGAACGAGAACGACACCGTCGCGACCCACGAGATCCGCTTCGGCGACAACGACCGCCTCGCAGCTCTGGTGGCCGAGCTCGTCCGCGCGGATGCGCTGATCCTGCTCAGCGATATCGAATGCCTGTACACGCGGCCGCCGGACCAGCCAGGTGCTCGGCCCATCGACCGCGTGCACTACGGCGACGACCTGCACGGCTTCGAGTTCGGATCGGTGGTCGTCAACAGCGTCGGCACCGGCGGGGCGGCCACGAAGGTCTCGGCGGCTCGACTGGCCGCGGCATCCGGAATCGGAGTGCTCGTCACAAGCGCCGACCTGGTCGGCGAGGCACTGGCCGGAGCCGAGATCGGCACCTGGTTCGACCCGAACCCCGAGCCGACCGCGGCCGCGGCGACCGGACCGCTTCGCACGGCCGGCCTGGTGGCGCCTCGGTAAACTGAGCGGATGACCACCACCGCGACCTCGCCTCGTGAACGCATGCTGCTCGCGAAGGAGGCCGCCCGCGGCATCGGCCTCCTCGGCGACGAGGAGAAGCGCGACGCGCTGCTCGCCATCGCCGATGCGATCGACGCCGCCACCGCCGCCATCGTGGCCGCGAACGTCGAGGATCTGGAGCGGGGGAGGGCCACGGGGCTCTCGACCGCTCTTCAGGATCGGCTGCGCCTCGATGAGCCGCGCGTCGCGGCCCTCGCTGCCGCCGTGCGCGAGATCGCGGCGCTTCCCGATCCGGTCGGCCGGGTGCTGGACGAGCGCACCCTGCAGAACGGGGTCGCGCTGACGAAGGTCTCGGTTCCCTTCGGCGTGGTCGGGTCGATCTACGAAGCGCGTCCGAACGTCACCGTCGACATCGCAGCGCTCGCGCTTCGATCAGGAAACGCGGTCGTCCTCCGCGGCGGCTCGGCCGCCGAGCGCACCAACGCTGCACTCGTCCACGCGATGCGCGGTGCCCTTGCCGACCGCGGCATCGATCCCGAGGCCATCCAGACCGTCGACGAGTTCGGGCGCGAGGGTGCACGAGCCCTCATGCAGGCCCGCGGCATCGTGGACGTCCTCGTACCGCGGGGCAGTGCCCAGCTGATCGAGACGGTCGTGACCGAGTCCTCGGTGCCCGTCATCGAGACGGGCGCGGGTGTCGTGCACATCGTGCTCGATGCGACGGCTCCGCTCGACTGGTCGCGCGACATCGTCGTGAACGCCAAGGTGCAGCGTCCGAGCGTGTGCAACTCGGTCGAGACCGTGCTCGTGCATCGGGATGCCGCCGCCCGCCTCGTCGGGCCGGTCGTCGCCGCGCTCCAGGAGCGCGGGGTGACCGTGCATGGCGACGACTCCGTCGCCCGTCTCGCCGATGGCGTGGTGGCGGCGACCGACGAGGACTGGGCCACGGAGCACCTCTCGCTCGATCTGTCCATGCGGCTGGTCGATGACCTGGACGACGCCCTCGGGCACATCCGCCGCTACTCCACGCATCACACGGAGTCGATCGTCACGACCGACGACGCGAACGCGGAGCGATTCCTGGCCGAAGTGGATTCCGCGGTCGTGATGGTGAACACGTCGACCCGCTTCACCGACGGCGGCGAGTTCGGATTCGGCGCCGAGGTGGGCATCTCGACCCAGAAGCTGCATGCCCGCGGACCCATGGGACTCTCGGAGCTGACGAGCACCAAATGGCTCGCCCGGGGCTCCGGGCAGGTTCGCGCGTGACCCCATAGACTGGTTCGAGCGCCCGGAACCCGCGGCGCCATGCCGAAACGGAGCCCGAATGACCGTCGCCACGTTGATCGCCTTCGCAGCGGAAGAGTCGGAGCACCACGGGAACGTGGCGCTCGAGACCGTCGGCTTCGGCATCATCGCCCTCGTCGTGTTCGTCGCACTCGCGTTCGTGACACTCTCGTACCGCAACGTCGCCAACCGCCACGCGCACAAGGCCGAGGCGTACGCGCGGGCCCACGCGAACGACGTGCAGCAGGCGGGGCACGGCCACTGAGCCGCACCGCATGACGGTGACACGCGCCCCGAGAATCGGGGTCATGGGTGGGACGTTCGATCCCATCCACCATGGTCACCTCGTCGCCGCCAGCGAAGTGGCGCAGTCGTTCGACCTGGACGAGGTCGTCTTCGTGCCGACCGGCCAGCCGTGGATGAAGAGCGAGGTCAGCCCCAGCGAGCACCGCTATCTGATGACGGTCATCGCGACAGCATCCAATCCCGGATTCACCGTCAGTCGGGTCGACATCGATCGCACAGGGATGACCTACACGATCGACACGCTTCGCGATCTGAAGCGCGAGCGGCCTCGAGGCCGAGCTGTTCTTCATCACGGGAGCCGACGCAATAGCGCAGATTCTCAGCTGGAGAGACCATGATGAGTTGTGGGAGCTCGCCCACTTCGTCGCGGTCTCCCGTCCAGGGCATGTCCTGAACATCGACGGTCTTCCGTCCGAAAATGTCAGTCAGCTCGAGGTGCCGGCCCTCGCCATCTCGTCCACCGACTGCCGTGAGCGTGTCCACCGCGGACACCCGGTGTGGTACCTCGTCCCAGACGGCGTGGTCCAATACATTGCGAAGCACCATCTCTACCGGAGCGAGGAATGAGCACACCCGAGCAGCCTGAATCTCCGCAGCTGACCCGAAAGCAGCTGCGGGACATCCGGAACACGGGGTCGACCCCCATCATCGACGTGGGTTCGACCCCCGTCATCACCGCCGACGAGGTGCCCGCGCAACCCGCGCTCCGAGGAGGCACCGGCCGGACCGCCTCCGATCGAGGAGTCCCTCGCGCCAGTCATTCCTCCCTCGCCGGCCGCTCCGCTGGCTCGTGCCGCCGAACCGGTGCTGCTGCCTGCGCCGCCCGCTCCCGACCGGAGCGTCGACCTCGGCGTCGCACCGCTGACCCGCCGGCAGGCGCGCCAGCAGGAGCGGATCCGCACGGCCTCCGTCCCCGTCATCACGCCCGAGCTCTCGGCCGCGTACGCCACGCAGGCGCTGGTCGCGGGTTCCGAGGCGGCGTCCACCGAGGGCGGAACGCCCGAGCGTGAGGCCCCGGTCGACGCGGCGGACGATCACGATCCCTTTGCCGCTCTCGGCGTCACCTCTGGCCCGATCGCAGACGTCGCGGAGACGTCTGCGGACGACGACACCACCCAAGACGCGGTGGAAGAGCCGACCCTCGAATACGTGGCGGAGGCCGTTCGCTGCCGATGACCGCGTCGACGCGCAGCACGACGGCGACGAGGACGCTCCTCACGAGGCGGCCGATCGTGCCGAGATCGTGGAGGAGTCGTCCGACCTCGACGAGGGGAACGCTGACGAGGAGCCTGAGCAGGAGCTCGCCCGATCGGTGGCGCCCGATTTCGGTGCCGCACTGCTCGCAGGGAACGGTCCGACCGAGCCAGAGCTCCCTTCCTCCTTCGACGAGCTCATCACGCACTCATCGAGCGGCTCGGTTGCGACGCCGAACGCACTGATCCTGTCGCAGATTCCGAACGGCGGATCGATCGTCGCCCCGGTCAACGCCACCGGAGAGGTGCTGATCACCGGCACGTTCAACCTGCCGGAAGGGCTCGGTTCGACGGGTCACGCCATCGGAACAGCCGATGGCAAAGAGACCGACGCGGTGCTCGTCGACGGTGAGCTGCCCGCGCACTCCTCACCGACGCCGATCGCCGCAAGCGCTGCGATCAGCACCGCGAAGCAGCCCGGCGAGATCATCAAGCCCCCCACCCCCGAGAAGGGCGGCAAGCTTATGCTGACGCTCGCGATCACGGCCGGCGTCCTCGCACTCGCGCTCGTGGGTGTCCTCATCCTGGCTGTTACGACGGGAGTCTTCTGATGACAGCAACTGAAAACGGACGACGGATGCTGCAACTTGCAGCGGCGGCGGCGGACTCCAAGGGCGGCGAGGACCTCGTCGGCCTCGACGTCTCCGATCCGCTCCCACTCGTCGACATCTTCCTGCTCGTCACGGGGCGCAGCGAGCGCAATGTGGCGGCGATCGCCGATGAGATCGAAGACAAGCTCCTCGAAGCCGGCTACAAGCGCCTTCGTCGAGAGGGCCGTCAGGAGTCCCGCTGGGTGCTGCTCGATTTCGGTGACCTGGTCGTCCACGTCTTCCACGAGGAGGAGCGGGTCTACTACGGACTCGAGCGACTCTGGAAAGACTGCCCGGTGGTCCCGATCGATCCTGCCGGAGCCGGCCAAACCCGGCCACTGATGCCTAGCGTGGTCGAAGGATCGCTTCGACTTGTTGTAAGCTAGGGGGGTTGCCTCGAGCTGATCGAGGTTGCATCTGGGCCTGTGGCGCAGCTGGTAGCGCACCTGCATGGCATGCAGGGGGTCAGGGGTTCGAGTCCCCTCAGGTCCACCAAATACACCCGGAAAGCTGCGGCTTCTTACCGCGCATCCGGCATTCGCAGGGCAGCTTGATTGGGCTCAGTCGGCGCACACAGCCGGACGCCGACTGCAGCGGTCCCGTCGCCACCTCGACGGTCCGCTCGAGTCTCGGCGGCTCGCCACGGATCCCTAGTCGCGCGGCGATCGTGTGAGGGAGGTCTGCGCGCGGGTCTGAAGATGGTCGCACGCCCTCGCCTCATGTTCGGCATGCTTGACGCCGACTGCCGAGCGCTCGTATCTCAGACCAGAAGCGGGCTGCGAGTAATCGTCGCCGGCTCAGAATAGCGGGGTGCCCCTCGAACGGCGGGGCCGGGCATCCGGATCTATGATCAGGCGATTTATCGGCGCCGCCCATAGTCGTTGAGCTCGCGAAACCGGCTGGATGCTGTGACGCCGCACTTGTCCGATCGGTCTCGCGGAGCGGCGTTCGCCGGCGTGCCATCGATCGAGCGCGTCCGCAGTGGTGTTCCAGAGCGCGAGCCCCGAGCGGGTGTCGAGCAGACGAGGGTCGTCCGCCTCGAGGCCCAGGTGCTCAGACCAGAGTTGCAGGCGCAGGCGATGGGCGACTCCAAGCCTGGGCCGCTCGTCCGTCCCGGCTTCGTGTGCGCCGGTGCTTTCGGCGGTGGTGTCGAGCACGGCGCAAGTGAGCTCGCTGTCGGACGTCCATGAGCGTCGGTTGAAGTTGTCCGACCCGCAGGTGAACCAGGTGTCGTCGACGATGCAGACCTTGGCATGGACGTAGATCGGAGTGCCTTCGGCGTTCTCCAGATCGAACACGCCGAATCGGTCGGGTGCGGCGCGCCGCAGCATCGACACGGCGCGCAGCTGACCCAGCCGGATCGGCGGTCCGGTGACTGGCCCGTCCGCGTCCGTGTATCGCGGCAGCACCACGATCACCTGCAGCCGAGGGTTCGCGGTGAGGGCGTCGGCGATTCCGGCGGCGACCTCGGTGGACCACAGGTACTGGTCCTCGATGTAGATGAACGAGCGGGCTTTGGCGAACGCTTTTGCGTAGGCCCGCGCGACGCTGCGCTCGCCCGCCGGGGCGAAGGGGAATGGCGGCCGTTTGGGTCCGTACGTTCGCAGCAGCTGAACTGCGTGGGGACCCGCGGGAGGCGGGGGCGGCGCGGCTTCGGGAAGCGGCTTGGGGTGACGAGGCATGTCCGCGAGTCGTTGCAGAAGCATGCGATAGGGAGTGCGGTGGTCCAGTGGATGGGGGTCGTTCCAGCGTTCGGCGAACACCTCGAGAAGCTCGGCGACCACGGGGCCCCGCAGTTCAAGGGTGGCGTCGTGCCACGGCGGCCGCGTGCCGTAGCGCGGGTTGATCGACAGCGCCTGCGGGTCTCCAGCGTGATGCGCGTCGTCGCGGCGGCTGTGCGAGAGGTCGATCCCGCCGACGAACGCGACGTCCCGCGAGGGGTCATCGCGGCGGCGGATGACGAAGAACTTCTGGTGATGCGATCCGAACAGACGCACCCGCTGATCCAGCAGGACCTCGCCTCCCGCATCGTTCACGAGGCGGCCGAGGAGGACATTCGAACGGCCACTGATCGGCGCAGACACGCGCTCCCCGTGTGATCGCCAGATCAGCCCACGGATCTCTACGCCGGCACGAGCCAGCCCGGCGAGGAGTACGCCGATCGACGGCCCGTCTGGCAGCAGCCGCTCATCGGCGTCGCCGCGCCAGTCGGTGAACCACACGCGGTCTCCCGGCCGCAGGTCCGACAGCTCATTGTGAAGCCGCTCGAAATAGGCAGCCCCGTGCACGAGCGGGCGCACGAGATTGCCCTCCGACCAAGGCGCGGCATCCGCACCACCCCCGTGCACCGCAGTGTGCGGATTCGCCCATTCGGCACGGTTCAGGAACCACTCGCCGACACCGTTGTCCACGCCACGCACTCTACGTCATCGCCAGAGCCGGCCGCCCGATGTCACTGACCGCCTGTGGGTGGCGCGCCAGCACACCACGGAGACGCTGCTGTGCCACCGCGTGCCGATCACACGAAAGAGTCGGCATGACGACTCGATAGCCGAGGGCATCCGTCAGTCCCAGCGTCATGACAGTGAAACGCCCCGGCTGGTGGACGATCGGGGAGCGGGCTCATCGGCTTTCCGTGATCGCCATGGTCATGTAGGCCCCGCCGCCCCAACCGAAAGTCACCTGCTGATCGGGTGTCATGTCCTGGGGCCGCTGATCTTCGGTGAGCTTGTCGTAGGCGAGCGACACCCTCAGCTCCCCGCCCGCGGTGGTCTCGCGAGGAATGCACCTCGCTTCGGTCGCGGCGCCGTTGGTCAAGACCAGGCAGTTCTCGGGTCCTTGACCGCTCCATGCCCCGCCGACCCAGATCGCCCATCCGTAGTAGACGCCGAGCGGCTGCGCCCAGGTCGTCACGCCATCGGCGAGGAACACGGGTGCATCGGGCGAGGCGACGTCGATCAGCTCGCCGCTCACGCTGTCGATGATCAGACGGATGGTCACGGGATCGCTCGGAGTGAGACGGGTCGCGGCGTGCCCTGCGGTCGGAGATGCGGTCGTTGCGCCGGCGCGGGTCGCGTCCGCCGCCGTCTGCAGCCCGCGGGCCGCGCCGAGGGCGACCGCGAGCACCGCGAGCGAGGCGACAAGGCCGACGATCAGACGGCGGCGAGGCGACGGTCGTCCAGGGGTCGGCTCGACGGCCGCCTGGCCTGCGTACGTAACGGGATCGGACGGCGGACCTGGGTGGGTGAAGGGATCGGATGTGGGGGCCTCGGCCCCCGGGGCTCCCGCCGTCCGCGACGGGTCGAGTGCGGCCTCAGGCCGAGCTGGGAGGGCGAGCTGCTCGAGCTCGGCGAGACGCTGCAGCGCAACCGAGTCGCCGGTGATGTCGGCGTCCCGGCTGTACGCGCGCCGACGCAGTTCGACCAGTTCGGCCCGGGCAGAGGCATCCATCGTCAGCCGATCCTGACCGCGCCGGGTCTGCCCGTCTGTGAGCTCCCCACCCTGTCACGCTACGCCCCGAGAGGGGCGGCGAGGCCGAGTTCACGAGACGACCTCGGGTGCCCTGGCGCAGACAGTGTCGGTCCCGGTCACGACGACCATGTCCGCACGAGCTCCGATTGCTCACACGGGATCCGTCCGCAGAGCAGGGAAGCGAGGGTGAGACTCGCTGGATGCTCGCGCGGCGGCTTGTCCCTTCGGTTACCTGGAGGTGCGTCTGGCTTCATCCGCTCGTTCTCCTAGCGCGTTCGGCCGACTTTCGCCGCTTGCGCTCCGCCTCCGCGACTGCTGCCTCGGCGGGAGTGGGTGCCGAGCCGCCGAGATGGGCTGGCTGCCACCACTGACCCTCCCCAGATCTCGGGTAGTTCGCCTGTGCTTCGTCCAGGAGAGCCTGCAGCTCCGAACGCAGCACAGCTGTCTTCGCTGGCGGATGCTCGGACGAACTCACTTCCATCGGGATGCCTATCGCGACGCGGATCGGGGCTTTGAAGGCCTCGCGGAGCCGCGCTCGATGATTCTTGGTTCGCAGGAACTGTCCGCCCCAGACCACGACGGGAATCACGGGTACGTCCGCAGCAGCAGCCATGCGCACCGCGCCTGTCTTGAGCTCGCGCACGGTGAACGAGGCGCTCACGCCTGCTTCAGGGAAGACTCCGACGAGTTCCCCTTGCTGCAGCGCCCGCACCGCGTGCCTGTAGGCGTCGTGACCGGCCCCCATCTCCACCGGGATGTGCCGCATCTGCCGCAGAAGCCAGCCGACCACGGGTTTGTCGGCAGCCCGTCTGGTCACCAGAAACCGGATCCGGCGTCGGGTTCGCAACCAGGTGACCCACTCGACCAACGCAAAATCCATGTAGCCGAAGTGGGTGATCGCCAACACGGCCGGACCCGATGCGGGGATCGACTCGACGCCCGACATTTTGGGCCTCAGGTGGAGGATCCCTCCGAAGAGGAGTCGCCCGACACCGATCGCCAAGGAGTAGATCGGCTCATAGCGTCGCTTCGGACTGGTGGCTTCACGCATCCCCCGAGTATTTCGCGTCCGCCCACGAACAAACAGATGCGCTTGCGCTCTGGTCAATCGGGGGCGCTTCGCATCCCCGGGGCGCCTGACTGCGTCGCGGAACGGGAATGTTGTGCGTTGGGCCGTCGTGGGTGTTCGCGGGCCGTCGCCGCGAACGTTGAACGTACTATCAGCAGATGGATGACGAAGACGTCTCGGAACTGATCGAGGGCCCAGCTCCCGCGCCGGTGAAGATCGCTCGCCTGTGGTGGGTGGTGTCAGCGGCCGCGGCACTGCTGCTTGTCGTGCTGCTCGGCGCGGTGATCTTCTATCGCCAAGCGGACAAGCCGTTCGGTTTCGAGGTGGAGTGGATGGGAGAACTGGTCGAGGCTCGCGTGCCGGTGTTCACGGCGCTCGCGCTCGCCTTGAACTGGATCGGCGGGGGAATCAGTGGGATCGCGATTGTTCCGCTCGTCATCATCGCCGGCCTGCTTCTCTGGCGAAGGCCGTGGGCGGCGCTCTATTTCGTCTGTGCCACGATCGCGAGCGCGCTGGTGGTCCTGGTCATGAAGAACCTCATTGGTCGTCCGCGTCCGACCGATATCCTCGTCACGGCCGACGTCGGCTCGTTCCCGTCTGGCCACAGCGCGAATGCAGCGCTCATCGCGACGACGCTGGGGATCATCTTCTGGCGCACGTGGGTATGGGTCGTGGGAGCCGCGTACACACTGCTGATGATGCTCAGCCGCACCTACCTCGGGGCGCATTGGATATCCGACACCGTCGGTGGGATGCTCGTCGGCGTCGGTCTTGCGGTGATCATCTGGGCCCCATTTGCGTTTGTGCTCTACCGTGAGCGCCGCAAACCGCACCCGCCGATCTGGGTGAAGGTCGCTACCCCCGCAGCGACGATCGATCAGTCCGGCGAAAGCTCACACTGACCTGCCGTGGTGGGCAGCCCCCGGTGGCGGGATCCTATTCAGCGGGGCATCCTGGGTCGCATGGCCCGCTTCCTGCTCTCGGCGATGCCGTTCACGGGGCACGTCAGCCCCGTTCGCGCCGTGGCGACTGCGCTCGTTGCTCGCGGACACGACGTGCGGGTCTATTCGGGCGAGGCGTTCCGCGCGGCCGTCGAGTCGACGGGCTCGCGGTTCGTCCCGTGGCATCACGCTCCCGACTTCGATGAGAGTGACCTCACCGCGACGTTCCCGCGGCTCAGGGGCAAGAAGGGGCTCAGTCAGCTCCTCATCAACGTCGAAGACGTCTTCATCAACACCTCTGCCGGGCAGGTGCAGGATCTGCGGGAGGAGTGGGTCCGGGAACCGTGGGATGCGATCGCCGGCGACGACGTCTCGATCGGCGCGGCGCTGTACACGGCGCAGAACGGCGGCCCACGGGCAACGATCTCGATCACCCCGCTGAATCTCTCCGGAACGCAGGGCCCTCCCGCCGGGCTGGGTCTGTGGCCCGGTACGAATCCGTTCACCAAGGCAAGGGATGCCGCCCTCCGCGCGACTGCGCCGCTCATGGCGCGATCGCTCACGAAGGCGATCGCGAGGTCCGAGGAATCAATCGGACTCCGGCCGCGAGGGCTGACCATGGAGGAGGTCACCTTCTCACGTCAGCTCATCGTTGCGAGCGGATCCCCGCTTCTGGACTTCGAGCGCACCGACCGGCCCGACTTCCTGCACTTCGTCGGCGAGCTCCGGATGCCGCCGCAGGCGTCGCCCACGTTGCCGGCGTGGTGGAGCGGACTCGAAGGCCGACCGGTCGTACATGTCACTCAGGGGACCCAGAACATCGATCCCGCCGACCTCATCGTGCCCACGCTCGAGGCCCTGGCCGACCGCGACGACCTGCTCGTGGTGGTGGCAACGGGCGTCCCCGGAGTTGATGAGCTGCCCTTCCCCGTCCCCTCCAACACGCGGGTGGCAGGATTCCTGCCTTACGCCGAGCTCCTTCCGCGAGTGGATGTCGCCGTGACGAATGGAGGATGGGGCGGAACGCTCGCGATGCTCGCCCACGACATCCCCCTCGTGATCGCTGGAGGGGACCTCGACAAACCCGAGATCGCATCCCGCGTGGCATGGACCGGAGCAGCCGTCAATCTCAAGACCGGCACGCCAACCGCCGCTCAGGTCGCAGCCGCGGTCGACAAAGTGACGACAGACCCGTCATACCGGGATGCCGCAGCCCGCGTCGGCGCACAACTGCGGTCGCTCGGCGGGGCTGCTCGAGCAGCGGAACTGCTCGAGCAGCTCGCTCAACCAGCGAACGAGTCGACCCTTCGATCCGGCGGCTGACACCGACTATGAGCCGCACCGACCAATCCTGAAACCATCGCGCCCATGCGATCCCTCACCGGGCACCTGCTAGGGGATCGCCCCGCGATGGATCGCCCAGTGCGACCCAGTGGGAGACGGTCCCGGCGCTGCTCGACTCGAGCAGTTTCAGCGCGCACCCACAGATCAGGGGGCTAAGTATGAGAGCCCCGCGCCTTCACCGCCCCGCCCGTGAGGGGTGACCGAACGCTCTACGCGTTGGCCGCCGCCGGAATCGGTTCATAGCAGTCGAATGTCTCAAGGTGAGCAATCCGACCATCTCGTATGGTGGCGAACTGCGCGATGTGTGCACGCAGCTTCTGCCCCCCGGTCAACGGGCCGACGTCGACCGCGACCGTGCCGATCCACGTGAGTCGAGCGATCACGACATCCTCGACCTCCTGGATCTCCTGAACGCGGTACTCCTGAGACGAGAGAAGAGCCGCGCCACGCTCTGAACCGGCGAGCATTGACCGGAGATCGTGCTGACCACCCGTGGGTGACATGAGGTTCGGGTGCTCCACCGTGACCGCATCGTCGGTGAAATGGCGCGCCAGCGCATCGCCGTGCTCACCTTCCTCGATCGCACGATGAAGAGCGAGGAGGATGTCGGCTGGTTTGGTCACGTCCACAAGTTAGTGCAGACACTGGCTGCGCGCTCGTGCCCGACATGGCGGAATCCACCGACCGCGCAACGGCGGATCAGCGGTCGCGCTCCTGGAGCGTTCGAGACCACGCAACCTCCCGCTGCAGCTGGCCGGTTTTGACGAAGAGCCGCACCTGATGCGCGTGGGGGAGCGCCTGGGCCAGCTCGTCGCGATCAGCGCCGATGAAGCCGAGCTTCTCCCAGAACGGACCTGATCTGCGCGAGAACAACCACGCCCGTGTCGCTCCTGCCACCCACGCCTGATCCATGGCGTACCGGGCCAACCGAGAGCCAGCGCCCCGGGCGCGCTGTTGCGGTGAAACCGCGACGCTGCGGATGAGCGCGTGTGTGCCGTCCTCACTCAACTCGAACCCGGTTGTGCCGATCACGTTGCCGCTCTCGTCACGCTCAATCCACAGATGAACTGTGGGGTCCTCAAGTCCTGCCAGAGTCAGGTCAACCTCACGCAGGAAGCGGCGCAATTGATCGGTATCGACTGCCGACACACGTTCCAAAGTCACGACTCAATTCTGGACGCAGCGGAACCTCAGCGATCGCCCGGAGCGCACTCCGCCTCAGCGCGGCGATCTGGCGGCGATGGGCTCGATCTCGACCAGTTGGTCGCGATATCCGAGCACTGAAACCCCGTGCAACGTGGCCGGTACGTCGTGGCTGCCGAAGTGTTCACGTACAACGGTCCATGCCACGCCGAGGCTCTCCGGCTGGTCCGTCGCTACAAGCACACGGAGGAACGCGACGTCCTCCAGGGAGACCTGACACCGGGCAAGCACCGCGTCCATGTTCTCCAGGGCTTTGCGGGTCTGCGCCGCGATATCTCCCGGAGCGACAACGACGCCCTTCTCGTCGAGCGGGCACGCGCCGGCCAGAAATATGACCTCGCTGTCCGCTCTGACGATCGACGCATCTGCGTACTCCGCGTGGCTAAAAGACGAGGAACGCACCATGCGAAAGTTCTTCACCCGTAGGACACTACTCACGGAGATCATGCACAGACGCCATGATCAACGCATGACTGAGGGTGACCATGTGGGCACACCAAGCGCGAAAGTGACTGCGATCGGGCCCGTCCGTTGACTGCGCGTGGACATGACGCCACGGTGTGCCGGGTGTTGGACGCACTCCGCATCGACGAGGCTAACCTCTCGCCCCTGGGTGGGGGACTCGCCAGCGAGGCGTGGCGCGTCGACCGCAGTGGGGGATGGTTCGCGCTTCGGATTGCACGCGAACGGCCCGGGGCCGGTTCGACCTATGAGATGGAGCACGCGCTCATGGGCCGACTGGCAAGCGCCGGCGCGTGCGTGCCACGGCCGGTACAAGGGAGCTGGCAGATCGAGGATTGGCCCGGACCGCCGTTCTCATTGACCACGGGTCTGGATGGTGCGCCGCTGTCGGTGGCGGATCATAGCCGGGCGGCGCCGGCCCTTGCCGCGTTCCTGCGTCTGTTTCACACGCAGGACATCGGCGGGTTTGGGGCGCTGGGTGTGCGCGACGGCAGGCTGCATGGCCTGCAGTCGTCCATGGCCGCCGGGCTGCTGGACTGGGCGCGGCGACCACTCTGGCCGCTGGGAGAGGCACGGCTCGCCACCCATTCGGCGCTGGCCGACCGCCACTCGCTGCGGGCGCAGCTCGAAGCACATGCGCCAACGGTGCGTCTCGCGCTGAGCCGCGGTCCTGGTGTTCCGCTTCACTCGGACCTCCACGAGGAGAACATCCTCGATGCGGACGGAACGTTGGGCATCATTGACTTCGGTGAGGCTCTCATCGGCCCCGCCGCATGGGAGTTCGCCTCCCTCGGCTACTTCATGGATTGGCCGTTCGCGGATGCCACGCTGGCGGCCTATGCATCTAACGGCGCGGAGCTGGCGAGGTTGCAAAACGACGCGACCGCCATCGGAGTTTGCTTCGGGGTGTATCGCTGGGCCCAGGATCGCGAGCTCGGGATCGACGAAGACGCGTACGACGAAGCGTTTCTGATCCAGACGCTTTCGCGGATGTGAACGGTCGATGGCCGAACTACGAGATGTTCGGCGACCGCCGAGTCCCGTTCCACGGCGACTACAACTACGTCTCCTCCGTCGGCGCGTTCGCGTACAACGTCTGGACCGACACCCGGCAGGTCGCACCGGGAGACGATCCACGGTATGCCGGCGGCGAAGGATTCGATGTCCTTCAGTGCCGCACACAGGACGCCAGCGGGACGTGGTCGGCCGACACGTGCCCCAACTCGGGCGGTCTCGACCAGGACATCTACGGCGCTGCCACTACCGGCTGATGATCCGACACCAGGTGGGCTGACAGCTCCGGCACGGACGACGAGAGCCCCGGTCGATGACCGGGGCTCTCTCGTGGCGCCGCTTGAGGGCGATCTCGTTGCGGTCTCATACCGCGGCAACAAGCCGCGCCGGCTTGGATACGGGCAAGTGTGAGTGTCAGCGACGACCGATCGAGCGCACGATCGCGCCCAGCAGCACCACAGCACCCGCGGCTGCGGCGATCACAAGGCCGGGACGCTCGCGGTACGTCTCCTTCAACTTGTCGGTCCATTCCCCAGCGACCGTCTTGGTGTTGGCGGCAATGCTGTCGAAATCGACGTCGTCGGCGACAACTTTGATACTTGCGGTTGCGGCCTTGGCGGCATCGACGGCGGCAGCCGCGGCTTTTCCGGCAGCAGCCTTCGCCTCGGACGCAGCGCTCCTGGCACCGTCTAAGACGTCGCCGACCTTCTCGCTCACCTTGTCGGCGATGTCGCTCCCGGTTCCTTCGACATCGCGCTTTCCGGCTTCTGGGTCGGCCGCGACCCCGTCGGCGATCTGCTCCGCCGGGGCGCCGAACGATTCTGCGCCGGCGGCGGCCGACGTGTGCACTCCCTCGGCGGCGTCTCGCGCCGCCTGGGTGGCTTCGGAGTTTCCCTGGATGTCGGTCATTTCTCGTCTCCCTTGGTCGTCCGTTCGCGCCATCGTATGCAGGCGAGCAGTGAGCGAGCATGAAATCGGCGTGGGCTTGCCAGCGTCGCGGCCGAGTGCTACATCCCTCGGTCGGCCATGGCCGTGGCGGGACGGGGGAGACGAGTGGTCTCGGCCCCTCCACACGCCGGCGCGTAGCAAGATCCCTCATCGGGAGATGTGGGGTCGTCGCTGGACCCTGCACCGTCACAGCAGGGCGGCGGCTGCTCGCAGGCCCTCAGCATCCGCCGCGGCCCAGCGGGTCACGATGCGTCGAGCGCGATCCGCTTCCGTGCCCGTCAGACCGGCGAGCAGGGGTCGCACCACGTCGAGGGTGAGCGGCTCGATGAGACCGGGCACGCGGGCGTCACGGAGGAGCCCCTCGATGCGGGTGAGGTCCTTGCCGGTGAGCGCGCCGACCTGCCCCTGCAGAAGCACAATCGCCGCAAACCGACGCTCGAGGACAGGCTCCGCCCACAGTTCCGATGCGAGCGCGGTGATGTCGTCATGTTGGAGGTCGCGATGGCGCCGAAGCGCGTCGCGGACGGTACCGCGGACCGCCCCGACCGACGTGCCGTACACATGCAGGCCGCCCACCGATGCATCACCGTCCGCCCAGGTGCGCCACTCTGACGCCTCGGCTCGCAGGGTGCGGTCGATGAAGGCGGCGGCCGGGGATTCCACACGTCTATCCTCAGCCCCCAGGCGGATCGGACAGCGCGTCACTCGACATCCACATGCGTGCGCCCCGCGTGAGGGGCGTCGCGGCGGGATCTCTCGGCGATGGGTCACGCTCACTTGTGCGAAGCGTGCGGCGGTAGACACGGTCGAGGTGCGGCGCCAGCGTCACGGGTTGGCAGACCGGCCGAGCACGGTCACTGGCTGCCACCCATCGGCGGGGTATTCTCGCGCAGTGACCCTCTCGGCACGAGATCTGGCCGCGCGCCGACGCATGTTCCGACGTCGACGCGCGGGGGTTCTGCTCGTCTTCCTTCTGATCGTGATCACTGCGACCGTCGTCGTCCCGCGCGTGGCTGCCGCCGCAGCCGCCGCGGGCGAGCGCGACACCATCGTCCTCCTCGCCGGCGTCGCCGACGACGCGCTCGCCGTATCGTCGGACCTGGTGTCTTCCGACGCCTCCGCCGCGCTCGCCTCCGCTCGCGACACGGCCCTCGCGACAAGCCCGACCGATGACGAGGCCGCGGCCGCCGCCGAGGACATGGCCGCCGCCCTCGCGGCGTTCCAGAAGACGGCGGTCTCCGACGCTCAGGACGTACTCGGGGGTTGGTCGGACGCCGAGAAGAGCACGGAAGACGCGCTGTCCACGCAGATCCAGCAAGTGCGGAAGGCGACGCCCGAGGAACTCGCTGCCGCCCTGGCCGCGGCGTCGACGGCAGCGCGCGCTGTTCGCGCGAACGCTCAGGAATATCGCGACGGGATCATCGCCGCTGCCGAGGATTCCAGCTCACAGCCGACGGATGGCTCGGTCGATGCGCAACTCGACTATCTGCTCGCGCACGCCACCGACTACAACACGGCGCAGTGGGGCGACTACAACCCGGCGGGCGGTGATTGCGTCAACTTCGCCAGTCAAGGCCTGCTGGCTCGCGGTTGGGTGATGGACGACTCCTGGCACTCCGACGGCCCATGGGGTGCGTCCAAGGCATGGCGCGCCACACCCGACATCGACGCATACCTGGCCTCTCAGGGGTTCACATACTCGACCGCCGACAACCTCGACCGGGTGCGGCTGGGAGACATCGGCGTCTTCAACTGGGGAGATACCGGTCCCGGGCTGGATCACACGATGACGGTCTCGAAGGTCGAGTACTCACCGGATGGTCCGGTGATCTCGTTCGTCAGCCACAACACCGACGGCCAGTACCGTCCCATGCCTGCGACGCTAACCGCCAAGGGATCCGGGTCGACAGCCCGTATCTACTCCATACCCTGAACGGACCGCACGGCGACCCGAAACGCCTGGACTCATCCAGCGCACTTTCCCGCACTGTTGATGCATCCGCTCTGCGCCGGTCAGATCACCGAGGCCGGCTCAGCGGATCGGCCACTCAGGCTCCCTCAGCGGCCAGGTCGGTTGACGGCTGCCGGGCGCCTGGGTCGGTCGTCCCGGTACGCTCGCGATCGTGACACCTTACGAGGCTTCATCGCTGTGGGCGCAGTGGGTCGGTTCAATCTCGGCCGCGTTGGCAGTTCTTGTGGCGGCGCTGTTCGGATACCTCACCTACGCCAACAACAGGCGTTCGCGGGACAACCAGGAGCGCGCCTCTCTCGCCGCCGCGAGCGAGGATGCGGCTGACCATCGCGCCGGCGTCCTTCCGATGAGCCGCGCATACGCCGCCAAGTTCCTCATCCGACATGGCGCCGGGGAGACCTGGATGCTGATCAACCGGGGCCCAGGGACTGTACGAGACGTGCGAATCGAAGGTCTGACAACGCTCGACAAGCAACGACTGACCGTCACATCGTCAGAGGTGACCGCTCTCGAGCCGGGGGAGGCGCTCGAATTCGTGCTGGCGTCGAGGTTCACCCTGTCGGGGCCCGCAAACGTCGTCGTGCACTGCCTCCTCGACCCTGCAGGTGAAGAGCTACGCCAGGTCTTGCAGGTACCCGCACCCTGACATGCGCCAGTTTCGTGTCGCGCGGCGAACTCAGCCTTGTCCTCGCCACGATGAACGGCGGCTGGGAACCGAGGTTCCGAGCCGCCGCTCACCCGTGTGATTGCGTCAGACGTGATCAGGGGCAGAGGCTGCGAGCGGTGGCGTTCTTGCCCTGGCCGCCGAGCGCCTTGACCACTTCGCCGACGTTCGTGAATCCGGCGTAGCCCTCGGTGTTGATGAGCTTGTGAATCCCACCGAAGCATGCGGCGTCGGCGGGCGCCGCGTTGGCCGCGCCGGAGAAGCCGAAGACGGAGAGGGCGGTGATCGCTCCGATGGCGAGAATGCGCTTCATTGAACTTTCCCTTCATAAGCGGGTGCGGGTTCACCCGACAGAAGGTTGTTCTCCTTCTCGGGCGGATTTGGATGCACTTCGCGCAAAGAAGTTCTGCTGAGGCGTGGCGGCAGCGGGCGCACGCTATCTTCGTGGGATGCTCTCGGCTCTTCTGTGGGGCGCGGTCGCCGCCTCCTCGCTCGTCATCGGCGCGGTGCTGGGGGTCGTTCGGCAATGGGACAGCCGCCTGATCGGCGCCGTTCTGGGGTTCGGGGCAGGAGCGCTGATCTCCAGCGTTTCGTTCGAGCTCGTGGAAGAGGGGCTGGCAGCGTCGGGAGGCATACCGGTGGCGATAGGACTTGCTGCCGGTGCGGTCTGCTTCTTCCTGGGCGATCGCGGCGTGGAGCGGATAGGCGGCCGCTCCGGCAAGAGCGCTGCCGGGATGCCGCTCCTGCTGGGCGCACTCTTGGACGGGGTTCCGGAACAAGCTGTCCTGGGCATCGGGCTCGCTGCCGGCGAAGGGGTGAGCATCGCTCTGCTCGTCGCCATCTTCGTCTCGAACCTTCCCGAGGCGATCGGCTCGGCCACGGACATGAAGTCCGCGGGCGCGAAGTCCCGGACGATCATCCTGGGCTGGACGACCGTGGCGATCGTGTGTGCGCTGGCCACGGTCGGCGGATACGCGATCTCCGCCCTCGTCGGCGATCAGTTCACGGGCGCGATCGACGGCTTCGCGGCCGGCGCGCTGCTCGTCATGCTGGTCAGCGCCATGATTCCGGAAGCGACCGAGAAGGCGGGGAATGCGGCGGGCCTCGTCGCCGTGCTCGGGTTCGCCGTTGCGGCAGGGTTGTCCGCTGCAGGCTAGACCGTCGTCGGCAGCATCAGGGGGAGCGCGGAGCTCGCGTGTAGGAGATCTCCCTCAGGAGCGGATGTCGAAAGCGGGTGCGGCAGCATCCCACCAGCCCGCAAAAGTCGTGCGAGCGCGCTCACGCAGATCCCTGCGGGTCGCTGATAGCCTCCGAGAATCGCGCAGTGTCCAGCGGCCGCGTGGAACGGGAGGCCAGCCCTCCACCGCTGGTGGCAATCTCCGAACCAAGGGAATCAATATGTTCAACGACAATGGGTCGTTCCTGCTCGCACTGTTCGAGTTCTTCCTGTTCTTCGCCTGGTTCATGTGCCTGTTCTGGGTGTTCGGCGACATCTTCCGCAGCAAGGACCTCGGCGGAGGAGGCAAGACGATCTGGGTGATCTTCGTCATCCTGGTCCCGTGGCTCGGCATCCTCGTCTATCTGCTCGCACGCGGCGGCGGGATGCAGGAGCGCCAGCTCGAGCAGATGAAGGCGATGCGGGCAGCCCAGGCGGACTACATCCAGTCCGTGGCCTCCGCACCATCGGCGACCGATCAGATCGCTTCAGCCAAGTCCCTGCTCGACTCGGGTGCCATCACGCAGGCAGAGTTCGATTCGCTGAAGTCGAAGGCACTCGCGTAACCAACCGATTCGGTCCCCGGCGGTGCTCACCTGATCAGTGGGATCGCCGGGAGCGATCGAAGCGCAAGGGTGAAATCAGATGAGGGTCGGCATCCGCTGGAGCAGCGATGCCGACCCTCAGCTGTCGGTCTACCAGATGGTGCCGCCACCGAGCGAGATGCCGCCCCAGGTGAGCGCGATGAAGATCGCGGCGAACACGACGGGGGCGATGCCCTTGCCGCCCCGCGCAAGACCCTTCAGCAGGCCGATCACGGCAAGGACCGCGGCGATGACGGACAGGACGCCGCCCAGTACCAGGCCGATGAACAGCGGGATGGGCATGAGCACGAGGCCCGCCAGCGCGAACCAGAACGCGGCCCACGCGGTCGGGTTCGAGCGGCGTTCTACAGAAGAGGACATGCGCCCATTATCCCGTGCCTGCGGGCGGCATCCGATCGAACGACCGGGCCCCTCAGATTCGCGGAAGCAGCCCCGGGATCACCGGTCCTGCTGTCGGGCGGTCGACAGCATCCCCGCAATCTCATCGAGGACGGACTCGCGTCCGGCGTAGATGCCCGCTTCCCGAGGCCAGTGCGCGACCACGTCGGTGAAACCGAGCGAGGCGGCACGTCTCACGGCGTCCTCGTACTCCTCCGCGCTCGCGAGCGAGTAGTGGGACTCGGTGTCGACCGAGAGTATCCGCGCGACGTCGTCCTCGCGCCCGGATGCTGCGTAGTCGTCGTCGAATCGTCGGGCCAGCGTCGCGATGCCTGACCACCACTGCTCGCGATCTTCTTCGTTTCCGCCGGTCGTCACCCAGCCGTCTCCGCGTGCGGCGGCATAGCGGATGGTCTTGGGCCCGTTGGCAGCGATGAGGAGCGGCATGCGCGGCGGGCGGGATGGCGCGCCGACCATCCGCGCACCGTTCGCGGTGTACCAATCGCCCGCGAACGAGATTCCGCCCGAGCCGGGCTCCTCGAAGCGCAGCAGGACATCCAGCGCATCGACGAACTCCAGGAATCGTGCGTGCCGCTCCGTAGGCGTCAGCTCATGTTGGCCGAGGACGTACGCGTCGAAGCCCGTGCCGCCTGACCCGACACCGAGCAGAACGCGGCCGCCGGCGATGTCATCCAGTGTCGCCAGCTCCTTGGCGAACGGAACCGGATGGCGGAAGTTCGGACTCGCGACGAACAGCCCGAGCCCGATCCGGTCTGTCACGGTCGCCGCAGCCGTCAGCGTCGGGATCGTCGCGTGCCAGGGCTGATCGGCGAGACTCCGCCACGAGAGGTGGTCGTACGACCACGCGTGATCGAACCCATACTCCTCGGCCATGCGCCATCGGCGGGCAGCTGCCGGCCAGTTCTCCTGCGGCAGGATCACGATTCCGTGTCTCATCACCTCACGCTACGCCGCGGTGGCAGACGTCCGCGCGGGCAGATCGAGGTGCATGCCGGCCGCAGGCGTCGCCACCCGAGAGAACTCGGTTCGGGATGCCGGATCAGAGTGATCGCAGCACTTCGAGGAGGGGCTCGGCCGCCTCGGACAGGAAGCGATCCTGGTTCTCGTCGCCGACCTGCACCACCGCGACATCGGTGAAACCGGCATCCACGTACTCCTTGACCGCCTCGGCGATCTTGTCGAGATCCGGCCCGCACGGGATCGACTTCGCGACGTCCTCGGGACGGACGAACTGGCTCGCCGCCTCGAAACCAGCCGGAGTCGGCAGGTCGGCATTCACGGCCCAGCCCCCACCGAACCACCGGAACTGGTCATATGCACGCTCGAGCGCGGCATCCGGATCCGGATCCCAGCAGATCGGAATCTGCCCGATCTTTCGCGAACCGCCGCCGTGCGCCGCATCCCAGTCGGCGAGCAGCTCCGCATCAGGCTGCACGGCGATCGCGTGATCGGCGAGCGCGGCGAAGCGCGAGACCGAGGCCCCGCCCGATACGGCCACCGCGATGGGGACGCCGTCCTCCGGCACATCCCACACCCGCGCCGAGTCGACGCGGAAGTACTCGCCATCCCACGTGGTCAGTTCACCCGTGTGCAGCTCGCGGATGATCTGGATGGCCTCTTCCAGCATCTCCTGACGGACAGCCACGGACGGCCATCCCTCTCCGACGACGTGCTCGTTGAGATTCTCGCCCGAGCCCACCCCCAGCGTGAAGCGACCCTCGGCGAGCAGGCGGAGCGTCGCCGACTGCTGCGCGATCACCGCCGGGTGATACCGCATCGTCGGGCAGGTCACGTAGGTCATGAGCTCGACGGAGGATGTCGCGTTGGCGACCGCGCCGAGCACCGTCCAGGCGTTCGGCGCATGCCCCTGAGATGTCAGCCAAGGCGTGTAGTGGTCACTGGAGACCTCGAAGTCGAAGCCCGCACGCTCGGCCGCGGATGCGTACTCCACGAGTTCGCGGGGACCGCTCTGCTCGGTCATCAGGGTGTAGCCGAATCGTGCGGGCATACTCGTCTCCTTGTTCCGGCCCAGCGCGTCTGCGCTCGACGGTCGACCACTCACTCGGAAAGCGCGATTTCGACTCGGCCGTCCGTGATCCGCGTGCGGAAGCTGGGCTGAGGGCTCGTGGCCGGTCCATGCACGACCGATCCGTCGGCAAGCGAGAATTCGCTTCCGTGCCACGGACACACGACGCATGCGCCGTCACGTTCGTGGACGAGCCGTCCCTCGTGGAGCGGGCCGGACAGGTGCGAGCACCGATCGGCGAGAGCGCGGATCTCTGTCCCGTCCCGATACACCAGCACGGGGACGGTTTCGACGACTCGTCGCGTCAGACCGTCGGGCAGGTCGTCGAGGTCGGCGACAGCGTGCCACCCGTCCGGCAGAAGCTCGGGCACGTCTTCGACATGGTTCGCACCCAGCGCCTGGCGGTACACGAGATGGCCGCCGAGGTACCCGCCGATGGAGGCGACGCCGATCCCGAGCAGCGCGAGCCCTCTTCCCGAAGCGGCGCGGCCGCGTGAGCGCTGGATGAAGGATGCCGCAAAGCAGGCGACCGCCACCGTGTTCGACGCCCAGTGGACGATCCCGACTCGTAGATGCGTGTCATGACCCTTGGCCCAGTCTGCGATGCCGGCCGCTGCCGCCGGCGCCGCAGCCAGCGTCCCGATTCCCACGAGAACCTGAGCGGCCTTCTCCGTGCCGGGAAGGCGGTCGAGCACCACGGCCGACAGCCAGGCTCCGAGGGGGACCTGAACCAGGAACGGATGCGCGGGATGCCCGAACGGCACACCGTGCAGCAGATCCCGGAACCTGCCGTCAGGCAGGATCCGGTTCACGAAGCCGCTCAGCGGGGTTGTCACTCGGTCCAGCGCGTCAGCAGATTCGATGTTCTTCAGCAGCCGCTCGACACCTGAGGTCGCACGGTCCACCAGTCGCTCCGGTCGCCATTCCATGCCAGCACGTTAGGCAGAGCGGCGGAGGTTCAGAAGGCGCTTGACATGCCGCTCCGGATGCGGAAGCCAGGGCGAGGACAGTATCAGAACGGCCTCGATCGTCCTCATCTAGGGCAAAGGCAAGGACCGGCAGCGGTCACCGCACCGCAGAGAGCAGAGCGACTCATGGACGAATCACCGATCGACATCGTCGACCGCTACCCCCACACCTACGCCGGGCCAGCGCCGGAGTACTGCGACACCTGCGCCGGCACGGGCGCGTATGTCGAAGCATTCGTCTTTGCGGAGCTGCCTTCAGGGCTCTCACTCGCGTACTGCGCCCACCACGGCACCAGATACCTCGAGCGGTTGCGTGAGATCGCTCTGGTCGTGATCGACCACCGTCACCTGGTGCTGTCGCGCCCGACCGCCTGATCGCTGCGCGATTCTGGACCTGCCGATCAGACGGCTCTGTCGCGGACAGGGGATCGCGCACAGAATGGGCGTGAGCACCCGCCTCCACCGCGAAGGAGTCCCATGACGACGAGCGTCACCCTCTCCAACGGTCTTCGGATGCCCCAGATCGGCTTGGGCGTCTATCTCATATCGGATGTGGCGGTGTGCGAAGCCAGTGTGAAGTCGGCCCTGATCGCCGGGTACCGGCTCATCGACACTGCGATCGCCTACCGGAACGAAAGCGCCGTCGGTCGCGGAATGCGCGCTTCAGAAGTCCCTCGCGAGGAGATCTTCCTCACGACCAAGCTGTGGCCTTCGCACTACGCGTACGAGAAGGCGCGCGTCGCGATCGCCGACTCCCTGGAGCGCCTGGGCTCCGGTCACATCGATCTGCTGCTCCTGCATCAGCCGGTGGGTGACGTCGCCGGTGCCTGGAAGGCACTCGAGGAGGCCGTTGACCAGGGGTCGGTTCGTTCGATCGGCGTCAGCAACTTCACCGTCGCCGACCTGGAGAGCCTGAATCGGACGGCGCGGATCAGGCCGGTCCTCAATCAGGTCGAGCTGCATCCGCATTGGCAGCAGCCCGAACTGCTCCCGTATCTCTCGTCTCACGGCATCGTCGCCGAGGCGTGGTACCCGCTCGGCCACGGATCGAAGTCCCTTCTCTCCGAGCCTGCGGTGCTCGCCGCGGCGACCGCCCACTCGAAGTCACCCGTGCAGGTCATCCTGCGCTGGCACGTCCAGCGCGGCTTCGTCGCCATCCCCAAATCGACGAACCCCGACCACATCGCGGCGAACCTCGACGTCTTCGACTTCGCGCTCAGCTCCCAAGAGATGTCCGCGATCGACGCGCTGGGCCGGGACCGGCCCATGTTCCGGATGCCGCGCTGGGCGATGGCCGCGGTCATGCCATTGGTGAGCCCGCGTCCCCGCGAGTAGGCGGCGACGCGGGCGGAGTGAGCGGCCGGAGTCAGCGCGACATCTGGTCGAGAGCCACGGTGGCCGCGAGTATCAGCGCGATGTCCTGACCGGAGGCGATCTCGACCCCATAGGTGTCGCGAAGGCGCAGCCATCGCTTGGACACCTCGGCGACCTTCGAGCCACCGCTCTCGAACTTGTACTCGTGGTCGACGATGTTGCCCTGGATGTCGATCTCACCGATGTCGTCGGCCTGAAGCGTGAATCGCTCGCGCAGCGGGTTGATGAGCGCCTTCTTGATGGTGGCGTCCGGCCGTCCGGGACGCTCGATCGACATGGTGTCCCTGATGGCGACCTTGCGCTCCTGGATCTTGGCGACTTCCGTGCCCGAAACGTCGCGGATGACGAGCGTGTCGCGAATGCGGGCGACCTTTCCGTCCACCTTGAACGCGCGTCGACCCGTGTTCGTCTCGATCCAGAAGTCGTCCCCGAACGAGACGAGCTTCTCGCGCATCTGGAAGACCTCGACGTCACCGCCGCCCCCACGCCGTTCTTCGCGCCGCTCCTGACCTCTACGACCGAGAAGTGCCATGGCTCACCTTTCCTTCGGGATGACTCGACCGAGCGGACGAGGACATCGGCTGCGAATCGCCCCCCGCGATCGGGCTGAGGACGGTGCTCCGGCCATCATGCCACCGCACGTCGTGGACCGCAGTCGTATGCAGCGGCAGCGTCAGCGGCAGACGCGGAGCCGGCGTGCGTCGAAGCCCACGATGTCGCCCACCTCGAGCTGACGTCCTCGGCGGCGATCGACCTCGCCGTTCACCGTGACGGAGCCGTCTACGATCGCCATCTTGACCTCTCCACCGGAGTCGAGGAGCCCGGCGAGCTTCAGGAATTGCCCGAGGCGGATGCCGTCGCTGCCGATCGGGACGTCGTCGATGGGAGCCGGGTTCGTCATGCCCGAATGCTAACCGAGACAACGGGAGACGGATGCCGAGGCCGACGGCCGGAGCGGCCCGACGAACGGCGTCCTCCGCTTTCCGCAAGCCTCTTGCGAGTGTCTGGGGCCTAGGAGAGTCTGTGCCCATGACCGACGTGATCCCGTTCCTCTGGTTCGACAACGATGCCGAATCGGCGATCACCTTCTACACGGGCCTCATCCCGGACTCCGAGCTGGTCTCGATGTCCGCACTATCCCGACGGCGTTCCCGGCATGGGCGGCAAGGTGATGCACGCGCATTTCCGCCTCAGCGGGCGCGACTATCACGCGATGGATGCCGGGCCGCAGTTCCCGTTCACCGAGGCGATCTCGCTCTACGTCTCGTGCGCCGGACAGGCCGAGGTCGACCGCTACTGGGAGGCACTGGCCGCGGGAGGCCAGGAGCAGCCGTGCGGCTGGCTCAAAGATCGTTGGGGGCTCTCATGGCAGATCATCCCGGATCGGCTCATCGAACTCATCCGCGATCCCGACCCCGAACGCTCGCATCGTGCCGTCCAGGCGATGCTCGAGATGAAGAAGATCGACATCGGCGCGATAGAGGCGGCTGCCGCCGCGGCATGAACCCGGTGCGAGCCGCGATCACTGCAGCGACGGTGGTCGCGGCCCTGCTCGCGACGCCCTCGTGCACGGCGGGAGCGCCGAGCGACAGCATCCCGCCGTCCGCCACTCGCCCGGCGACCCCTGCCTCGCCCGCGACCGAGGCGGTCGACGGCTTCTGGCGCGTCGCAGGGTGCCCCCGCGACCCTCGCCTCTGGGCTGCGAGCTCCGTGGTCGGTGATTCCGCTCGAGGGCGGGGGAGCGCTCATCAGTCAGCGGGATGACGGCGCCGTTCTCGAGCTCGCCGCGGATGGCGAGCTCCGGGTCGTCGGCATCGTGCCGGACGTCGTCTCGGGCGGCGAGTCCGGGCTCCACGGCATCGCCCTCTGGGAGAGCGGAGACGACCGGTGGCTGTACGCCTACCACGGAGCATCGAACGACAACCGAGTGGTTCGGATGCCGCTCCTCGGCGAGCCGGGCGGATTCCGCCTCGGTGAGGTCGAAGTGATCTTCGCCGGCATCGCCCGGGCCTCCACGCACGACGGCGGGCGGCTCGCGTTCGGCCCGGACGGCTATCTCTACGTGACGACCGGCGACGCGCAGAACCGTCCGTCGGCGCAGGATCCGGCATCCGTCAATGGAAAGATCCTGAGGCTGACGCCGGAGGGTGAACCGGCGCCGGGCAACCCGTTCGGGACGGCGGTCTATACGCTCGGCCATCGCAATGTGCAGGGTCTCGCATGGACGAGCGACGGCACGATGTGGGCGAGCGAGTTCGGCCAGGACACGTTCGACGAGCTCAACAGGATCGAGCCGGGAGCGAACTACGGCTGGCCGATCCACGAGGGCGTGGCGGGTGCAGCCGGGTTCGCGGATCCTGTGGCGACCTGGGCGACGGATGACGCGAGCCCCAGCGGAATCGCCGCCGTCGGTGACACGGTCTTCGTCGCGGGCCTCCGAGGCGAGCGGCTGTGGATCGTCGACACGAGCGGCGGAGAGATGGTGGGGGATCCGGTCGCGGTCCTCTCGGGGGAGCAGGGACGGCTGAGGGATGCCGCTGCGGCCCCAGACGGTTCGCTCTGGGTGCTCACGAGCAACACCGACGGCCGCGGCGCGCCTCGGACGGCCGACGACATCCTGCTGCGACTCTCCCTCGTCCCGCGAGGCTGAGAGCGCGGCGACGCGCGGTCCCCATGGGGGCTGCGCGGGGTTACGGTGAACGAGTGATCCAGCAACCCCGGTGTCCTGTCTGCAGGCACTTCATCTACCTCGACACACTGGTGTGCCCTGAATGCGACGCCGAGCTCGGCTACCAGGTGCTCACCCGAGAGTTCTACTCCCTCCGCAAGGGCCGCGCGGTCATCGACGACCAGGTCTGGTACACGTGCTCCAACCGCGGCTGGGAGTGCAACTGGCTGGTGTGGGAGGACGCCCCCGCCGGGCGCTGCTTCTCGTGCCGGCTCACGCGGAACCGCCCCGATGCCGACGACACCGTCGCGCTGTCGAAGCTCGCCAAGACCGAAGAGGCCAAGCGCCGGCTGGTGCTGCAGCTCGGCGACCTCGGGCTTCCGATCGTGCCGTGGGATGTCGCTCCCGGCGGCCTCGGGTTCGACCTGCTCTCGAGCATCTCGCTCGGACGACCCGTCATGATCGGCCACGCGAACGGCATCGTGACCATCGACCTCGCCGAGAGCCTGGATGACCGTCGCGAGGCGCTTCGGATCAAGCTGGGCGAGCCCTACCGCACGATGCTCGGCCATCTCCGTCACGAGACCGGTCACTACTACCAGAACGTGCTGCTGACCAACGATCAGGACTGGGCGACGTGCCGCGACATCTTCGGTGACGAGCGCGCCAGCTACCGCGACGCCATCAAGCGCCACTACTCGCTGGGCGCCCCCGAGAACTGGCATGAGTCCTTCATCTCGGAGTACGCGACGATGCACCCGTGGGAGGACTTCGCCGAGACGTTCGCCCACTACCTGCACATCACCGGCACGCTGCAGACGGCCGCGGCCATCGGGATCACCCTGGATGCCTCGGCCACGAGCCTGCGCGACACCGACGTCATTCCGCGCGGCTCCTACCGCGACGAGTCGGTCGCGCTGCTCCTGTCGGATTGGGACTGGATGTCCGAGGCCTTCAACCGCATCAACCGCGCCATGGGCTTCGGAGACCTCTACCCGTTCGAGATCACCCCGCCCGTCAGGCGGAAGCTGGGCTTCATGCACGACCTCGTGACCCACGCCCCGCTCACCACGGAGGAGCAGTTCCGGCTCGCGGTGCCGCAGGAGACCGAGCGGGCCTGATCACACGGCATCGGGTAGCTTGCTGTGCCGCGACGGTGGGCCGAACGCCTCCCGCCGGCCCTCGCGGGGCGCCACGCCGCGGTCGGCTTCCGTCCAGCATCCGCGACGTAGGGTCGAACGATGTGCACGGCGCCTCGGATCCTCGCCCTCGGCGCGGGTCTGGCGCTCGCCGCGATGGTGACCGCATGCACTCCCGCACCGTCCTCCGACACGACGGCGCCGACCCAGCGCCCGACGCCCACCCAGAGCCAGACGCCGACCCCGACGCCTGAGCCGCAGGATGAGCTCGAGGCTCGAGCCGCGGCATCCGTCTCGGCCATGTCGCTGCGCGAGAAGGCCGCCGCCGTCGTCATGGGCCATGTCCCGACGACCGATGCGGCAGCCGTGCGCGACTACATGCAGCAGACCGGGATCGCCGGCTTCATCCTCATGGGCGCCAACATCCCGCCCGACGAGGCAGGCACGCAGGCCGTGACGCAGGCGCTGACGATCGATCCGGCGCTTCCCCCGCTCATCGCCGTCGACCAGGAAGGCGGCGACGTCTCTCGGCTGCCGTGGGACACGTTCGCCTCGGCGCTCACACTGAAGGACCAACCCGTTGCGGCGACGACAGACGCCTTCGCGGGTCGGGGAGGTCTCGTGAAGCGCGGCGGGATCGGGGTGAACTTCGGCGTGGTGGGCGATGTGACCGACGACCCGGGCATGTTCATCTACCGCCGTGCGCTCGGCACGACCCCGAGCGCCGCCGCTGAGCGGGTCGGAGCTGCCGTGGCGGCTGAGAGCGGGCAGGTCTACACGACGCTCAAGCACTTCCCCGGGCACGGCGCGGCCCCGGGGGACTCGCATTCCGGCATTCCGTCGTCGGCGGAGTCGAAGGCGGAGTGGGCTGCATCCGACGCGCTGCCGTTCCACGCCGGCATCGCGGCCGGGGCGCAGCTTCTCATGTTCGGACACCTCGCCTACACCTCGGTCGACCCTGCTCCCGCGACGCTGTCGCCCGAGTGGCACCGCATCGCGCGCGAGGAGCTCGGCTTCGGCGGAGTGATCGTGACGGATGACCTCGGGATGCTGCAGGCCTCCGGGATCCCGGAGTATCAGGACCCCGTCGCCAACGCCGTGCACGCGCTCGGCGCAGGGAACGACCTGCTGCTGACCGTGGTCTCCTCGACGCCGGACACCGCCCCACGGATCGTCGATGGCATCGTGACCGCTGTCGAATCGGGCGAAGTGCCTGTGGCGCGGCTCGACGATGCAGCGATGCGCGTCACGGCCCTGCGGCTCGGGATCGCGGCATCCGGTCGCGGTCTTGTGGCGTGCGAAGGGTGCGCGGCCCTGGGCTGACCGGCGCTCAGACGGCACCGAGCACGGCGAGGAGCCGGGCGCGCAGGGCGTTCGACCTGTCGGTGAACTCCCGCTGCCTGCGCACGTACTCTGCCTTGCCCTCTGGCGTCTCGATGCGAACCGGCTCATAGCCGTGGTCGGCCAGGTCGTAGGGCGATGCCTGCATGTCGAGCACTCGGATCTCGCGAGCGAGCTCGAATGAATCGAGGAGCAGGTCACCCGGCACCAGAGGCCCGAGCTTGACCGCCCATTTGTAGACGTCCATTCCGGCGTGCAGGCAGCCCGGCTGCTCCAGCGTCGGCTGCAGTTCGCGGGTCGGCGCCTCGCGATTGCGCGGAACGGCCTCGGGCGTGAAGAACCGGAAGGCGTCGAAGTGCGTGCACCGCAGTTCATGCGCCCGCACGACCTCGTCCGTCCCCGCCTGCCCGAGCCGGAGCGGAGCGGAGTGGCGATGTTCGTCCTGGCGGTACACCATCGCCCACTCGTGCAGTCCGAAGCAGCCGAACGAACCCGCGCGACCGCTCGTCGACCGCAGGATCCTCTCGACCCCCGTGACGAGAAGCGCCTTCTCGTCGCGGAACCTCACAGCATCCACCACGAGCGACCGCGGCTCGGCTCCCGGCCCGTACCACCGCCACGCCGCGCGCGGGGAGTCGTCCGCGCCGGCGAGCTCGACACCGGCACCGGGGTGCCAGCGACGCAGGACGGACGGCTTGTAGGAGTAGTACGTGAAGAGGAAGTCCTCGACCGGATGCTTCTCCCCGCGTCCCGACCGCCGCGGTGCTCGGCCGTGAGCGCGTCGGCCCGTGCGGCATGCGCCGCCTCGCGCGCGCGCCATTCGGCGGGGGCGAGGCGTTCAGCCGACAGCACGGTCACTGTTCGAGGATAGGCGCGCTGTTCTGAGTGTCGGTCGAGAGTGGCGTCACTCGAACCCGCGGAGTCTCAGGCGGCGGGCTCGATGAGCTCGGGAGAGTTGTTGCGGACGTTGCCGACCGCCTTGCCGACGACGTGGTTGTCGAGCGCGTCCGCGATCGCGGGCGCGGCGTCGATGGCGGCATCCAGAACATCTCCGACGTTGTCGGTGCTCGGGTCGAGCCACGCATCGGCATGATCGGCGTCGAGGAAGAGCGGCATCCGGTCGTGGATCGACCCCAGGTTCCCGATCGAATCGCGCGTGAGGATGGTGAAGCTCAGCACCCAGCGCGCGGGATCGTCGTCAGGCTTCGCCGCATCCTTCCACCACTCGTACAGCCCCGCGAAGAAGAGCGGCGAGCCGTCGGCGGGGTGGATGTAGTGCGGGATCTTCTCGTCGCCGACCTTCTTCCATTCGTAGTAGCCGGATGCCGGGACGATCGCGCGCCGCTTCTCGAGGGCCTTGCGGAACATGGGCTTGTCTTCGAGCTCTTCGGCCCGCGCGTTGAAGGCACGCGCTCCGATCGACACGTCCTTCGCCCAGGAGGGCACCAGACCCCATCGGGCGACCTCCAGCCGCCGCGTCGGAGGCTCGGTCTTCGCTGAGTCGAGGACGATCGCGACACGCGCGGTCGGTGCGATGTTGTAGGAGGGTTCGGGCAGATCGTCGCTCTCGACATCGACCCGGAGGACTCCGACGAGCTCGGAGCCGACGTTCGCCACGACGAATCTTCCGCACATGCCGCCAAGCCTACGCGCGGGTTCCGACGCTGCTGCGGCTCGATCAGCGCCCGAGGACGCCGACGCCCTCGAGCCGCTCGAGCAGACCCGCGCCGTCGGACTCGGTCACCCACGGCACGGCCACCTCGGAGTGGTCGTCGACGACCGTGCGTCCGCCGGCGAGCACAGCCTCGGCGGGGGACAGTCGGCGGATGGCCACGCACACCACGTTGTCGGGGTGCTCTGCGGTGAACCGCGTGTAGATCTCGTCGTCGTGCTGACCGTCGTCGCCGACGAGGAGCCACTTGATCTGGGGGAACTCGCGGGCGAGGCGTCGGAGGTTCGAGAGCTTGTGCTCCTTGCCGCTGCGGAACCACCGGTCGTGCGTCGGGCCCCAGTCGGTCAGGAGGATCGATCCCGAGGGGAACAGGTGGCGGGTCAGGAAGCGGATGAGCGTCGGGGCGACGTTCCACGCACCCGTCGAAAGGTAGACGACGGGCGATCCTGGGTTCTCGCGCGCGATCCGCTCGAGAAGAACGGCCATGCCCGCGACGGGCTGCCGCGCGTGCTCGTCGACGACGAACGAGTTCCACGCCGCGATGAGGGGGCGGGGGAGTGCGGTGACCATGACGGTGTCGTCGACGTCCGAGACGACGCCGAACCGGACCTCCGGTCCGACCACGAAGACGCGGGTCTCGACCGGCTCGCCACCCTCGACCGACATCTCGAGGGTCTGCCAGCCCGGTTCCAGCTGAGCCGGGATCACCGTGTCGATGACGCCACCCCGATCGGCGACCACCTCATGGCTCACGCCGGCGACCGTCACCGTCACCTGGGCGAAGCCGACCGGCACCGACGCGAAGCTGCGCCAGCCGCGCACGCGAGGCGTACTCCCCGGTTCCGATGGGCTTCACGGGAGGGACGATCAGCACGCGGCCGAGCACGCGCACCCAGTCGACGGCCCCGTAGCCGGGGAACGGAGTGACGGTGGGCTTCTGGCGCCTGGCGCGTGCGCGGCGCTCTCGCCACGAATGGAACCGGTACTCCAGACGCGCGAGCCACAGCACTTTGGCGCGGGCGGAACGGTTCGCGGGCATCCGCTCAGTCTTTCACGTCGTCCTGAAGATGCCGTGTCGGCTGGACATCCGGGCCCACTTCGTGCTCGTCGTTCCCGTCCTCTCCGTGCAGGTGTCGATGCTCGACCTTCTCGAGGACCTTCTTGCCGACGAACACCAGCACGATGAAGAGCGCGATCACGCCCACGAAGATGTAGCCCGCGTAGTGCAGCTGATCGGCGAGCTCCCGATACGTGCCCGCCGCCGCGGCCGACACCGAGATGTAGAGCGTCGCCCACAGGATGCACGCCGGAGCGGTCCACGCGAGGAACCGCCGGTAGGAGTAGCCGCTCATCCCCACCGTGAGCGGGACGAGAGAGTGGAGCACCGGCAGGAAGCGCGAGATGAAGATGGCGGGGCCGCCGCGTCGGCGCAGGTACCGCTCGGAGCGCTCCCACTTGTCGTCCCCGACCCGCTTGCCCAGACGCGACGCCTGGATCCTGGGGCCGAGGAACCGGCCCAGCCAGAAGCCGATGCTCTCGCCGATGAGGGCTCCGATCACGATCGCGACTCCGAGGAAGACGCCCTCGACGGGGGAGGCGACGGCTGTGCCGGCGACGATCACGACGGTGTCGCCGGGAACTACGAGCCCGATGAGAACGCTCGTCTCCAGCATCACCGCGACACCGGCCGCGATCGTCCGGACGACCGGATCGACGCTCTGCACGGCATCGAGCAGCCACGAGAGGAACTCGTTCACGCCATGAGCCTACGGGTGAGGCGGCGGCTCTAGCCTGGGAGAATGTCCGATCCGCTCGTCGCTGTGGCCCTGTCGGATTGGATCGACCCCGAGACCGTCTATCTCGCGGGATTCGCCCGTCTCGAGCACTCCTTCTGGCTGGATGCCGGACCCCGCGCGACGACCGGCTGGAGCTGGATCGGAGCGGGCGTCGTCGAGCGCGATGAGACTGCCGTGCGGGCGGTCGCGGTCACCGGCCCCGACGCCTCCGGCCACGAGACCGGACGGTTCCTGGGGGGCTGGGTGGGCTGGCTCGGCTATGAGGACGCCGCTGCCCGCGCGGGAGCCCCCATCGCCGAGGTGGAGTCCGACATCCCGCAGCAGTTGTGGCTGCGCGTCCAGAGCTTCGTCGCCTTCGACCACGCCGCCGGGCGCGTGTGGGCTTTCGCGCCCGACGACCGGGAGGCCGCGAGACTCGCCCGCGATGTCGCAGCGGCGCAGCCGTCCGCTTCGGCCCCCGACGAACGCGCGCAGGTCATCGTGACGGCACGCCATGCGCCCGACCAGTACGCGCGGCTCATCGAGCGGTGCCGCGACGCCATCCGGGAGGGCGACGCGTATCAGCTGTGTCTCACGACCAGGTTCGAGGTCGAGGCATCCGTCGATCCCATCGACGCCTACCTGCGGCTCCGGGCTCGCACCCCCGCCCATCATGGCGGCATGATCCGGTCAGGTCACGCGGCGCTCCTGAGCGCGAGTCCGGAGCTCTTCCTCGAGGTCGAACGAGGGTGTGGTGAGAACCCATCCGATCAAAGGCACGCGACCGCGAGGGGCCGATCCTGCCTCGGATGCGGCGCTCGCGGCGGAACTCGCCGCGAGCGAGAAGGAGCGCGCGGAGAACGTCATGATCGTCGATCTGATGCGCAACGATCTCTCGCGCGTCTGCGAACCCGAGAGCGTGGCGGTCGACCGGCTGTTCGCGGTGGAGAGCTACCCGGCCGTCCATCAGCTGGTGAGCACCGTGTCGGGGCGGCTGCGCGATGGGACGACGGTCGGCGGACTGCTGGATGCCGCATTTCCTGCGGGAAGCATGACGGGAGCTCCCAAGCTCTCGGCCATGACGATCCTGCACGGTCTGGAAGGCGGACCGCGCGGGATCTTCGCCGGATGCTTCGGCTGGGTCGGCGATGACGGGTCGCTCGACCTCGCCATGGTGATCCGGTCGATCGTCGTGCACGACCGCGGTGCGTACGTGGGGGCGGGTGGGGGGATCACCTGGAAGTCGGATGCCGCGGCCGAGGTCGCGGAGGTCGGAGTCAAGGCACGCGGGCCTCTCGCGGCCATCGGCGCCGCGCTCCCCGCCGGCTGGTGAGGGCGTCCAGCCCGCGCGCACGCCCTTCCGGTAACCTGGAGCGCGCGTTTCACGCGCCATCCCCGCATCGCACGATTGGTTCTCGCACGTGTCACAGAGCTCCCCATCCCTGCCCGCAGCCGAGGGCGTCGGGCACGACGCGCACGCCGTCCAGGCGAAGTGGCAGGCGCGCTGGGCGGAGGCTGACCCGTTCCGTGCCGGCGGGGACGACGACAAGCGGCCGCGCAAGTACGTCCTGGCGATGTTCCCGTACCCGTCGGGCGACCTGCACATGGGCCACGCCGAGAACTACCTCTACTCCGACATCGTGGCGCGCTTCTGGCGCCACCGCGGCTACAACGTGCTCAACCCCATCGGCTGGGACTCGTTCGGGCTCCCCGCCGAGAACGCCGCCATCAAACGCGGCGCCGACCCGGTCAAGTGGACGTACGAGAACATCGCTCAGCAGCGCGACAGCCTCAAGGACTACGGCGTCTCGTTCGACTGGTCGCGGGTGCTGCACACGAGCGACCCCGAGTATTACCGCTGGAACCAGTGGCTCTTCCAGCGGCTCTATGAGCGCGGGCTCGCCTACCGCAAGGAGAGCCCCGTCAACTGGTGCCCCAACGACCAGACGGTGCTCGCCAACGAGCAGGTCGTCGACGGGCACTGCGAGCGCTGCGGCGCCGAGGTGGTCAAGAAGAAGCTCACGCAGTGGTACTTCCGGATCACGGACTACGCCGACCGGCTGCTCGACGACCTGAACCAGCTCGAGGGCTTCTGGCCGCAGAAGGTCATCCAGATGCAGCGCAACTGGATCGGCCGCTCGGTGGGCGCCGACATCGACTTCGAGATCGAGGGGCGCGAGGGCCGGGTCACGGTGTTCTCCACGCGTCCCGACACGCTGCACGGCGCGACCTTCTTCGTGCTGGCACCCGAGTCCGACCTCGCGGCCGAGCTCGCGGCGGACGCTCCTCGCCGAGGTGCGCGAGCGCTTCCGCACCTACCTCGCCGGCGTTCAGCGCGAAACCGACATCGAGCGACAGAGCACCGACCGCCCGAAGACCGGTGTCTTCCTCGAGCGGTATGCGATCAATCCGGTCAACGGCGAGCGACTGCCGATCTGGGCGGCGGACTACGTCCTGGCCGATTACGGGCACGGCGCCGTCATGGCGGTTCCCGCGCACGACCAGCGCGACCTCGACTTCGCCCGTGCGTTCGACCTCCCCGTCAAGGTCGTCGTCGACACGACCGCACCGCTCACCGGTGCCATCCCGATCATCGAGCTCGACGAGCACGGCGTCCCGATCGACCCGGGTGCCGACATCGCCGGCCTCGACTAGATCGACCCGGCCAAGACGGGAATCGCGCTGACCGGCGAGGGCCGGATGGTGAACTCGGGGTCGCTGGACGGCCTCTCCAAGCGGAACGCGATCGCCCGGATGATCGACGTCCTCCAGGCGGCCGGCACCGGCCGCGCGGCGAAGTCCTTCCGGCTGCGCGACTGGCTCATCTCGCGCCAGCGCTACTGGGGCACGCCCATCCCCATGATCCACACCGAGGACGGGCGGATCGTCCCCGTCCCCGACGATCAGCTTCCCGTGACGCTGCCGTCCGTGCAGGGGCTCGACCTCGTTCCCAAGGGCACGTCGCCGCTCGGCGGTGCCGAGCAGTGGGTCACGACGAGCGATCCCGAAACGGGTGCGCCGGCACGCCGCGACCCCGACACGATGGACACCTTCGTCGACAGCTCCTGGTACTTCCTCCGGTACCTGTCTCCCGGTGACGCGACCAAGGCGTTCTCCTCGCGGGAGGCCGACAAGTGGGGCCCCGTCGACTTCTACATCGGCGGCGTCGAGCACGCCATCCTCCACCTGCTCTACGCCCGCTTCATCACGAAGGCGCTCTTCGACATGGGCCACGTGGAGTTCACCGAGCCGTTCTCCAGCCTGATCAACCAGGGCATGGTGATCCTCGGCGGCGCCAAGATGTCCAAGAGCAAGGGCAACCTCGTCCTCTTCCAGGAGGAGCTCGACGCCCACGGCGCGGACGCGCTGCGGGTGGCGCTCGCCTTCGCCGGTCCGGTGGAGGACGACAAGGACTGGGACGACGTGTCCACCACGGGCGCCACCAAGTTCCTCGCCCGGGCGCTGCGGATCGCGCACGACGTCACCAGCGGCCCTGATGTCATCTGGGCATCGGGCGATACCGCGCTTCGCCGGGTGACGCACAAGCTCCTCGCCGATGCGCCGGGACTCGTCGAGCAGACCAAGTTCAACGTCGTCGTGGCGCGACTGATGGAGCTCGTCAACGCGACGCGCAAGACGATCGACTCGCACGATCGGAGCGGGCGACCCCGCTGTGCGCGAGGCCGCGGAGGCGATCGCCATGGTGCTCGACCTGTTCGCACCGCACACGGCCGAGGAGATGTGGGAAGTGCTCGGCTACGAGCCCTTCGTCGGGCTCGTGCCCTGGCGTCAGGCCGACCCGATGCTCCTCGTCGAGGACACCGTGAAGGCCATCGTGCAGATCGACGGCAAGGTGCGCGCGACCCTCGATGTGTCGGCCCGGATCGATGCGGCTCAGCTCGAGGCGCTGGCGCGTGGCGACGAGCGGGTGCAGCGGTCGCTCGGCGAGCGCGAGATCGTGCGGGCCATCGTGCGTCCTCCGAAGGTCGTCAGCTTCAGCACGCGCTGACTCTCCTCCCCACTCGGCGGCGGGAGTGCGCTCCTCCACGGGTGGGGTCCCAGCGCGCTCCGCCTGAGCGGGTGTCCGTAGCTTCGTGCGTGTGACATCGGCCGACGATCCCGCGCACGGCTCGGCGGGCGGTCGGCGGCGGCTCGGACTCGGCGCCGCCATCGTCGTCGTGCTCGCAGCGCTCGCCGTGACGGTCGGCATCGGCATCGTGCGCAGCTCGGGGGCACCGGTCGAGGCCGTCCAGACCGCTCACCACGAGGGGACGGATGCCGCGACCCCGGCATCCCTGTATGTGCATGTGTCGGGAGCCGTCGCCGCCCCCGGACTCTACGTCCTCGATGGGGGCGCTCGCGTCGTCGACGCGATCGCGGCCGCAGGCGGGTTCGCAGCCGACGCCGAGCGCAGCGGCGTCAACCTGGCCCGGCCCCTGAGCGATGGCGAGCAGCTCGCTGTGCCCGTGGTCGGTGCGGCGCCCCCGGCGAGCACGGACGGGGCCGCGGGTGATGGCCGGGTGAACCTGAACACGGCGGACGCCGCGGCTCTCGACACGCTGCCGCGCATCGGTCCGGCCATGGCCGAGCGCATCATCGCCTGGCGCGACGACAACGGCGGCTTCACGAGCGTCGAGGACCTCCTCGCCGTGCCCGGGATCGGCGACAAGATGCTCGAATCGCTGCGCGACCAGGTGACGGTCTGAGGTGCGACTCCGGCGAGCGCATCGATTCCGGCTCGTGCCTGTCGCCGCAGTCGCCTGGTCTGCGGCGGGACTTGCGACCGTTCTGCCTTCGCTGTCGGCGCCGCTGGCGCTGGCGGCGTGGACACTGACGCTCGCGGCGATCGTGACGCTCATCCGCCTCCCTCGACTCTGGGTCGTGCTCGTCGTCCTGGCGGGAGCGGCGGCCGCGGTGGTCTCATCTCACGTCGCCCTCGCACAGCCCGCGCGGACGGCGCTGTCGACGCTCGCGGTGGACCACGGACGGGCGCTGGAGGTGACGGCGCGGGTCGTGGGCAAGGTCGAGCGCCGTGCCGCCACCGGCCAGCTCGCGTTCGATGCTGTCGCCTCCCAGATCGCGACGGGGGTGCGGCGCCGCGGGGTCGAGCTGCCCCTCTCCGTGCGTGTCATGCCCGACGACGTGGACCGGCTCGACCTCCTCGACGTCGGCTCGCTCGTGACCGTGAGCGGGAGCGCCCGCGGCACTGAGCCCGGAGCGCGCTCGGTGGTCCTCCTGACCGGGTCGGGAGGGGTGCGGGTGCTCGAGCCCCCGTCGGGCCCAGCCGCGTGGGCCGGCGCTCTGCGCCGCGGTCTGGTGGCGGCCACGATCGGATTGCCCGACCCCGGCGGGGGCCTCGTACCCGGGCTCGCAGTGGGCGACACGAGCGGTGTCGACGGAGAGCTCGATGCCGCGATGAAGGCATCCTCGCTGTCGCATCTGACGGCGGTCTCGGGTGCCAACTGCGCCCTCGTCGTGGGCCTGGCGTTCGCAGGCGCCGCACTGCTCGGCGCGCGCCGAGGTGGGCGGGTCGCGGCGGGGGTCGCGGCGCTGATCGGATTCGTGGTTCTCGTGACGCCGGAGCCGAGCGTCTCCCGCGCTGCGGCGATGGCGGGGGTTGCGATGCTCGCCGTCGCGCTCGGGCGACCCGCGATCGGCGTCGCCGTCCTCTGCCTCGCGGTGACGCTGCTGCTCGCCTTCGATCCGTGGCTTGCGACCTCACTCGGGTTCGCGCTGTCGACCGTCGCGACGGCATCGCTGCTCCTGGCCGCCCGGCCGCTGGCGGCGGGCCTCGAACGCTGGATGCCGCGCGCACTGGCGCTCGGACTGTCCGTGCCGCTCGCCGCTCAGCTCGCCTGTGGACCGCTGCTCGTCCTCATCGCCCCGACTGTGCCGGTCTACGGCGTGATCGCGAACCTGCTCGCCGCTCCCGCCGCACCGATCGCCACCGTCGTGGGGCTCGCCTCCTGCCTCGCGCTGCCCTTCCCGCTGCTTCAGTCGGGGCTCGCCGCGCTCGCCTGGCTCCCGGCCGCCTGGATCGCCGGCACGGCCTCCACATTCGCGGCGCTCCCGGGCGGGCAGCTGCCCTGGCTCGAGGGATGGTGGGGGCTCGCCCTGCTGGCGCTGTTCGGCCTCGCGGCCGGGGTGCTGGTGGCCGCGCGGTCGCCGGACGCCCTGCTCGTGCGTCGGATCGCCGGGGCCTTTGTCGCCGTGGTCGTCGGCGCCTCGGCGGGCGGCGCCGCACTCACCGGTCTGGCCGGTCCGCTCACGCTGCCATCGGAGTGGGCGATCCTCGCCTGCGACGTCGGGCAGGGCGACGCGCTCCTCGTCCGCTCGGCGGGCCATGTCGCGCTCGTCGACACGGGTCCCGACCCGGATGCGCTGACCGCGTGTCTCACGCGAGCGGGCATCGCCCACCTCGACCTCCTCGTCCTGACCCACTTCGATGCCGACCATGCGGCGGGGGTCGATGCCGTGCTCGGCAGGGTCGACCGCGTGCTCCACGGCCCTCCCGGGTCGGCGGCGCACGAGCGGGTGCTCGCGCAGCTGGCAGCGGGCGGCGCGGAGCTCGTCGACGCGCACACGGGGCAGCGCGGCACTCTCGGGGATGCGGCGTACCGTGTGCTCTGGCCGCGCGCCGACAACCGCGGGTACCCGCCCGGCAACGACGCCGGTGTCATCGTCGACATCCGCGGCGGGGGAGTGCCGGCATCCCTGTTCCTCGCAGACCTGTCGGCCTCGCCGCAGCGCGCGATCGAGGCGGCCGGTCTCCTCGATCCGCCGTACGACGTCGTCAAGGTCGCGCATCACGGCAGCGCTGACCAGGAGCCGCGCCTCTACCGTCTGGCTGCGCCGTCGGTGGCGCTCATCACCGTCGGCTGGGGCAACGACTACGGCCATCCACGCCAGGAGACCCTCGACGTCCTGGGGGAGGTCGGAGCTGTCATCGCGCGCACGGACACTCAGGGAATCCTCGCGGTCTGGTCGAGCCCCGACGGGGTGGAGGTCTGGCGAGAGCGGACCTCCGACGTCGGGCCCTCTGGCTAGGCTTGAGTCATGGCACCGACTCCGCGACGCTCCGCTCCTGCGAAGCCGCGGACCGCCATCCCGCAGCTCTCCTGGCGAGACCCCCAGCCGGCGCCCATCGTGCTCATCTCGGGTCCTGAAGAGGTCTGCGCCGAACGGGCGAGCTCCGCCCTTCGCGAGTACCTCCGCGCCGAGGACCCGAGCCTCGAAGTCTCCGATGTCCGGGCCGACGACTACACGCAGGGCACTCTGCTGGCCGTGACCTCTCCCTCGCTGTTCGGCGAGCCGCGACTCGTGCGCGTCTCGGGGGTGGAGAAGTGCTCGGACGCGTTTCTCGCCGAGGCTCTCTCGTATCTGGCGGGCCCGCAGGACGGCGCCACCGTCATCCTCCGGCACACCGGCGCGACGGTGCGCGGCAAGAAGCTCCTCGATGCGATCCGCTCCGGCGAAGGCCGAGGAGTCGAGATTCCCTGCGCCGCGATCAAGCGCGACGGCGATCGCTTCGACTTCGCAGCGGGCGAGTTCCAGACCGCGAAGAAGCGCATCGCTCCGGTCGCGCTCCGTGCGCTCGTCTCCGCATTCGCCGACGACCTCACCGAGCTGGCGGCGGCATGCCAGCAGCTGATCGCGGACGTGCCCGGCGACATCACCGAGCAGATCGTCGAGCGCTACTACGGCGGCCGAGTCGAGACGTCGGCCTTCACGGTGGCCGACACGGCGATCGCCGGCCGTTACGGCGAGGCGCTGATCTCGCTGCGCCATGCCCTCGCGTCGGGCGCCGATCCGGTGCCGCTCGTCGCCGCGATCGCCTCGAAGCTGCGCACCATGGCCCGGGTGGCCGGCAACCGCGAACCCTCCGGGGCGCTGGCCGCACGTCTCGGGTTGAAAGACTGGCAGGTCGATCGCGCCCGGCGCGACCTCACGGGGTGGTCCGAATCCACGCTCGGGATGGCGATCCAGGCGGCTGCTCGCGCGGATGCCGAGGTCAAGGGCGCATCCCGCGATCCGGTCTTCGCCCTCGAGCGCCTCGTCACCGTCATCGCGACCAGGGCGCCTTTCGCGCCCTGACCCGGCGTCGCACGGACGGCGTCGGCGCCGCGCCACTTCGACGAGACGTCACCTCGACGACGAAGGCCCGTCCCCTTGCGGGCACGGGCCTTCGGACGCTTCGCCGAGTTCAGCGAGGAGCGCTGCTCAGAGTGCGGCGACCTGCTGGGCGATGGCCGACTTGCGGTTCGCCGCCTGGTTCTGGTGGATGATGCCCTTGCTCACGGCCTTGTCGAGCTTCTTGGTCGCCGTGCCGAGAGCCTTCTCAGCGGCGGCCTTGTCGCCGGCGGTGATGGCCTCGCGCGTACGACGCACGGCGGTCTTCAGCTCGCTCTTGACGGCCTTGTTGCGCTCGTGCGCCTTCTCGTTGGTCTTGTTGCGCTTGATCTGCGACTTGATGTTCGCCACGTGTCGACGTCTTTCGTTCGGAGTGAATCGGTTGAGTGCCGGGCGTCGGGAGAGGGCCTTCGCGTCGGCGGTCGTGAGGGCAGAACCCACACGCAAGCCAATCAAAGAGTCTACCAGGTCAGGTGCCCGTCCCCAGACAGCCGACGGGTGAACGAAGAAGCCTCGTCCATGATGCATGATCGAGCGTGCGTGTGCTCACCCGAAGCGCGCACGCATGTGTACGACGAAGGAGTCTGCGTGCCCGAACATCCCTCGCCCGACCTCTCAGCGTTCCCGCCCGGCTTCCGCTGGTCGGCGGCGACGGCGGCGTTCCAGGTCGAAGGCTCCCGCACGGTCGATGGCCGTGGCCGCTCCATCTGGGACGACTTCGTCGACACGTGTCGGATCCGTGCAGGGACGGCGCGACGGCCGAGCCCGGCCCCGACAGCTATCGTCGCTCGTCGGAGGACGTCGCGCTGCTCAGGGAGCTCGGCGTGGATCGGTATCGATTCTCCATCTCGTGGGTGCGCGTGCAGCCCGTGGCGGGCGCTGCACCCCTGCAGGCCGGACTCGATTACTACCGGCGACTCGCGGACGATCTCCTGGAGGCAGGGATCACGCCGTTCGCGACGCTCTACCACTGGGACCTCCCGAGCATTTTGGAGGCGCGCGGAGGCTGGCTCGACCGCGACACGGCGTTCCGCTTCGGCGAGTATGCGGCCATCGTCGCCGAGGCCCTGGGTGACCGCATCCGTCACTGGTACACCGTGAACGAACCCGTCTCGACCTCGCTCCAGGGCTACGCGGTCGGGGCTCTCGCCCCCGGCCGTCAGCTGCTGTTCGGGTCGCTGCCCACCGTGCACCACCAGCTGCTCGCCCACGGCCTCGCCTCCGAGGCGGTGCGCGCACACGGTGCCGAGGAGGTCGGCATCGTCAACAACCACACCCTCGTCGTGCCCGCATCGGATTCAGCGGAGGATGCCGGGGCCGCCGCTGTCTACGACCTGCTGCACAACCGCATCTTCGCCGACCCGGTCCTTCAGGGGGCCTACCCCGAACTCGAAGCCTTCGGCATCCCGCCGATGCCCGTCCAGGACGGCGATCTCGCGCTGATCTCGGCTCCGAACGACTTCTACGGCATGAACTTCTACAACCCGACGACGATCGCCGCGGCGGCCGGCGAGAGTCCGGTCCCCTTCGAGATCGTCCCCACTCCCGGCGCCCCGTTCACCGGATTCGGTCCTGAGTGGCCGATCGTCCCTGCCGCGCTGACCGAGCTGCTCGTCGACTTCCGGGATCGCTACGGCGATCGGCTCCCTCCCGTCGTGATCGGCGAGAACGGAGCATCGTTCCCCGAGTCCGACCATCCCGACGGCCCGATCGACGACGTGGAGCGCATCTCGTACCTCTCGACGCACATCGACGCCGTCGGTGCTGCGATCCGCGCGGGTGTCGATGTGCGGGAGTACACCGTGTGGTCGCTCCTCGACAACTTCGAGTGGGCCGACGGCTACACCCAGAGGTTCGGGCTCGTGCACGTCGACTTCGACTCGGCGGCGCGCACTCCCAAGGAATCCTTCACGTGGTACCGCTCGCTCATCTCGGAGGCACATCGATGAATCGCACATCCGGTCGCGTGGGCGCGTCCTGGTTCGTCCTGTTCACGCTGGCGTGGCTCGCGCTGTGGACCGTCCAGCTCACGCCGCTGCAGCTTCTCATCCCGCTCCAGCTCAACACCCCCGACGACGCCGACGGCTGGGTGTCGGGCGTGGTGTCATCGGGCCTCGTGCTCGCGGCGGGCGGGGTTGCCGGGGTCATCGCGGGCCCCCTCGCCGGTGGACTGTCCGACCGCACGCGCGGCGCTTTCGGACGCCGCCGCCCCTGGGCGATCACCGGCGTGGCGCTGGCAACGGCATCGCTTGTCGCGATCGCGTTCGCGGAGGGTCCGTGGGGCGTCGGCCTCGCCTGGATCGGCGTATCGGTGGGCACCGCGGTGGCCTCCGCCGCATTCACCGCGCTCATCGCCGACCAGCTCAGCACGCAGCGCGGGGCCGCCTCGGCGGCCGTCTCTTCCTCGCAAGCCCTCGGCATCATCGTCGGCGTCGGCGTGATCGTGCTGCTGGAACTCGGCACGGTGACGGGCTATCTCGTCCTCGCCGTGTTCCTGGCAGTCGTCGGAGTGGGGGCGGCCCTCCTCCTCCCGGACCCGCCCGCACCGGCTCAGTCCGCGGTGGCACGCGAGCAGCGCGCCTTGTCGGCCCGTCTGGCGGCCCTGCGCGACCGGGACTTCGCATGGATGCTGGGCGGACGCCTCATCGTCAACATCGGCAACGCACTGGGAACGGGGCTCCTGCTGTTCTTCCTGCTGTACGGCCTGCATCGCGACCCGGGCACGGCCGAGGACGACCTGCTGCTGCTGATCCTCATCTACACCGTGTTCGTCGTGGCATCCTCGGTGGTTTCCGGAGCCGTCTCGGACCGCACCGGCCGTCGGGTGGGGATCGTCGTGTGGTCAGCCATGATCCAGGGGGTCGCCGCAGTGTTCATAGCGCTCTTCCCCTCGTACGAGTCCACGATGATCGGGGCCGCCCTCCTCGGCCTCGGCTACGGCGCCTACATGTCGGTCGGACTCGCCCTGGGCACCGACCTGCTGCCATACCCCGAGGATCACGCCCGCGATCTCGGCTTCGTCAACGTCTCGGCGAGCCTCGGGCAGCTGCTCGGGCCGCTGATCGGTGCCGGGCTCGTCGCCCTGGTCGGAGGGTTCTCGCTGATGTTCGTCGTGGGCGGCGCGCTCTCGATCGTGGGCGGGCTCATGACCCTCGCGATCCGCAAGCGGACACCTGCTCCGTCAGTCGTCTGAGCGCTCGAGGGTCGCGCTCGCGAGATCGAGCATCGCGTTGAAGACACGCGGTCGCATGACGGTGACATGGTGGGTCGTGCGGGGGACGACGATCAGTTCGGCGTGCTGTGCGACCCGCATGAAGAGACGCTCGTTGATGCGCAGCTGGTCGTACTGGCCGTTGATGAACCAGAGCGGCACGTGGATGCGATGCAGCGCCGCGAGCAGGTCGAGCACCGACAGGCTCCGCAGAGCGATGTCCTGCGAATCCAGCGCGTAGCCGCCTGCGCCGAAGTCGGCTCGTGTCTCATCCGGCAGGATGCGGTCGAGCAGACGGTTGGTCAGCCACATTCCGCGGTCGGGCAGGGCGTCGAACCCTCGCGCCATCGCCCGGTAGGCGGTGAGCCCGACGCCGCGCGGAATCGCTGTGCACGATGCGGCGATGAGTCCCGCGACGGGCGGCTGGTCCTCCCGTCCGGTGTACTCGACGCACAGGAGCCCACCCATCGAATGACCCACGAGCAGAACGGGACCACGGGTCGCGGCATCCCGAACAGCGTCATCGATCGTGGCGAACGCCGAGTCCAGTGTGAACTCCTCGGCCATGCGACTGCCGTGTCCAGGCAGGTCCAGGGCGTGAACCGGAATCCCGCGCTGGGTCAGGTGCTCAACCTGCGCCCGCCACATGGTGGCAGAGGTGCGGATGCCGTGCACGAGCACCACCTGGACGGTCATGGTGCCAGCGTACGAGGCGCCGGACGGAACAGCGCCCGAGCGGCACGAAAGCGGCAGGGCGCCGCCTTAGGCTGTCGGCATGCCTCGGCTCGCGGACCACATCCTCGGCATGCCCGCCTCGGGCGTCCGGCACATCCTGGAGCAGGCGCTGCGCCTCGACGACGTGATCATCCTCGCGGTGGGAGAGCCGGGCGAAGAGGCTGCCCCGGCCATCCGCGATGCCGGCGCTCAGGCGTGGCGCGATGGTCTGCTCCGCTACTCGCCGAATGGCGGCATCCCGCCCCTTCGCGAGGCGATCGTCGACAAGCTCGCCGCCGTCAATGACGTCCGGGTCGACCGCGAGCAGGTGTGGGTGACGGTCGGCGCAACCCAGGCGCTGCACCAGGCGATGTCGCTCACCCTCGCTCCGGGCGACGAAGTGCTCGTGCCGGACCCGGGCTATACGACGTTCACGATGAACGCGCACATGCTCTCCGCCGTGCCCGTGCCGTATGTGCTGAGTCCTGCGAGGGGATTCGAGCCGGACCTCGCGCAGCTCGAGGCGCTGGTGACCGATCGCACGCGGCTGCTGATCCTGAACTCCCCGTCCAATCCGCTGGGCTCGACGTTCTCGCGGGAGACCATCACGGAGCTTCTCGAGTTCGCTGCCCGGCATGACCTCTGGGTGCTCAGCGACGAGTGCTACGAGGCGTTCACCTACGGCATCCCTCACGTCAGTCCGGCGTCGCTCGATCAGGACGACCGAGTCTTCTCCGTGTTCTCGACCTCCAAGACGTACGCCATGACGGGCGCCCGGGTGGGATGGCTGGTGACGCCGAAGGGATTCACCGCGACGATGCTGCGGGTGCAGGAATCGGCGATCTCGTGCGTCGACATGCCCGCGCAGCACGCCGCCGTCGAGGCCATCTCGGGCCCGCAGGATCACGTCCGGGCAGCGGCGGCGCACTACCGTCGCAATCTGGATGCCGCCACCGCGCTCCTGGACGAGCGAGGACTCCGCTACCTGACGCCGACGGGCGCGTTCTACCTGTGGATCGACATGTCGCACGCCACGGGCGGAGACGTCGCCGGCTGGGCCGAGCGCTTCCTCCACTCCGAACGGGTCGCCGTCGCGCCCGGCTCGGCCTTCGGACGCACGGGGGAGGGCTGGATCCGCGTGTGCTGCGCGGCGCGGCAGGACGAGCTGCTCGAAGGACTCAGGCGACTCCCGGTTCCTGGCACCCCCGGGGCACAGGTTGGGCAGTGACCCGCCGGTAGACTGGGCCGGATATGTCCCCCCGCGCCCTGAAGCCCCTCGAGCCGTCCGTCACCGCTCCTGAGGCGATCCGCAACTTCTGCATCATCGCCCACATCGACCACGGCAAGTCGACGCTGGCCGACCGCATGCTGCAGATCACCGGCGTCGTATCCGACCGCGACATGCGCGCCCAGTACCTCGACCGCATGGACATCGAGCGCGAGCGCGGCATCACGATCAAGTCGCAGGCGGTCCGGATGCCGTGGGCGGGCGAAGGCCAGACCTACGCGCTGAACATGATCGACACCCCGGGCCACGTGGACTTCACCTACGAGGTGAGCCGCTCGCTCGCCGCGTGCGAAGGCGCGATCCTCCTCGTCGACGCTGCACAGGGCATCGAGGCGCAGACGCTGGCGAACCTCTACCTCGCCCTCGAGAACGACCTGCACATCATCCCGGTGCTCAACAAGATCGACCTTCCGGCCGCCGACCCCGAGAAGTTCGCCCTCGAGCTGGCGAACCTCATCGGCGGCGACCCGAACGACGTGCTGCGCGTGAGCGGCAAGACCGGGCAGGGCGTCGAGGAGCTCCTCGATCGCATCGTGCGCGACATCCCGGCACCGCAGGGCGATGCGGATGCTCCGGCCCGGGCGATGATCTTCGACTCGGTCTACGACGCCTACCGCGGCGTCGTGACGTATGTGCGCATGATCGACGGCCATCTCGAACCGCGCGAGCGGATCCAGATGATGTCGACCAAGGCGACGCACGAGCTGCTCGAGATCGGCGTCTCCAGCCCCGAGCCGGTCCCGTCGAAGGGTCTCGGCGTCGGCGAGGTCGGCTACCTGATCACGGGCGTCAAGGATGTGCGGCAGTCCAAGGTCGGCGACACGGTCACCACGCTGCGCAAGCCCGCGACGCAGGCGCTGCCGGGCTACACCGACCCGAAGCCGATGGTCTTCTCGGGCATCTACCCGATCGACGGCAGCGACTATCCCGACCTCCGCGAGGCGCTCGACAAGCTCAAGCTGTCGGATGCCGCGCTGCAGTACGAGCCCGAGACCTCGGTCGCGCTGGGCTTCGGGTTCCGCTGCGGCTTCCTCGGTCTCCTCCACCTCGAGATCATCACCGAGCGGCTCTCGCGCGAGTTCGACCTCGACCTCATCACCACCGCCCCGAGCGTCATCTACGAGGTCATGACCGACACGGGCAAGCAGATCACGGTCACGAACCCGAGCGAGTACCCCGACGGCAAGGTCGCCTCGGTGTCCGAGCCCATGGTGAAGGCGGCGATCCTCACGCCGAAGGACTACACCGGCACGGTGATGGAGCTGTGCCAGACCCGGCGCGGAACGCTGCTCGGCATGGAGTACTTCAGCGAGGAGCGCGTCGAGCTCCGCTACAACATGCCCCTCGGCGAGATCGTCTTCGACTTCTTCGACCAGCTGAAGTCGCGCACGCAGGGGTACGCGAGCCTGGACTACGAGCCGAGCGGCCAGCAGGAGGCGGATCTCGTCAAGGTCGACATCCTGCTCCAGGGCGACAAGGTCGACGCGTTCTCGTCGATCGTCCACCGCGACAAGGCGTACGCCTACGGCACGATGATGACCGAGCGCCTGCGCAAGCTCATCCCTCGCCAGCAGTTCGAGGTGCCCATCCAGGCGGCGATCGGCGCCCGGATCATCGCGCGCGAGTCGATCCGCGCGATGCGCAAGGACGTCCTCGCGAAGTGCTACGGCGGTGACATCAGCCGCAAGCGCAAGCTCCTCGAGAAGCAGAAGGAGGGCAAGAAGCGCATGAAGATGGTGGGCCGTGTCGAGGTTCCCCAGGAGGCGTTCATCGCCGCCCTGTCTGGGGATGTCGAGGGCAAGCAGAAGTAGGCTGGAATCCATGCGCCGCGGGACGTTCAAGGACGAGACGGTCGACTACGCCGCCGTCGGGGCGACGCAGGCGCGTGATCTGATGCAGTATCCGCCGGAGCGCAGCATCCCGGCCGAGGAGTCGTGGCGCATCGGCAGCGGCGAGGCGCGCTTCGCGTCCGCGAGCGAGGCGCTTCTGTCGTGGGCGGCGCTGCGCGGGGCCGATCTCACCATCAAGGATGTGCGGCCGGCATCGGGTCCGATGTACCTCGGGGTGAGCTTCGACGCCGAGGGCAATCCCGTCGCGCCGAGCCGCTCCGAGACCGAGCAGCGGTTCGACTCGGACGGCACGCCCTACGTCGCCGCCGGCACGACGATCACGGTCGAGGGGCGCGTCCGCGGCCTCAGCGCCGACGGCGAGCTGCGCGTGATCTTCGCGATCGAAGAGCCGCGGCGAGTGGGCTTCGCGCTCGGCACGGTGGACGGCTCGAAGGTGAGCGGCGAGGAGTCGTTCATGCTCGACTGGAACGACAACGACGAGGTGTGGTTCACCGTGCGCGCCTTCGATCGGCCCGTCGCGCTGCTGTACCGGATGCTGCCGGCGCTCACGCGCCGCCGCCGCCGCGAGCTGTTCACGCGCTACCTGCGGGCGATCTCGCCCCTGTACACGACCCCCGCCTGATGGGCTCCGCGCTTCCGCTCGGCGATCCCGCGCCGGCGGATGGGGCGCTTCCGGCGGATGCCCCGATCGATCCCGCCACGCCGTTCGGCGTGTATCTGCACGTGCCCTTCTGCCGCGTGCGCTGCGGCTACTGCGACTTCAACACGTACACCTCGAGCGAGCTGCGCGGCAGCCGCCAGGACGAGTACGCCGACACGCTGCTGCACGAGGTCGGTCTCGCGACCAGAGTCCTCGCGCAGGCCGGCGGCGTGCGGCCGGCGAGCACCGTCTTCTTCGGCGGGGGGACGCCGACCCTCCTTCCTCCCGGCGATCTCGGGCGCATGCTGGACGGCGTCCGCGACCGCATTCGGCATCGCCGACGGTGCCGAGATCACGGTCGAGGCGAATCCCGACACCGTGACGGATGCCGTCGCCGCCGAGCTTGCCGCGTCCGGCGTCACGCGGCTGTCGATCGGCATGCAGTCGGCCGTTCCCCACGTCCTCGCGGCGCTCGACCGCACGCATGACCCCGCGAACGTCGCCTCCGCGGTCGCGTCGGCGCGCCGCGCCGGCCTGGGCGTGAGCCTCGACCTCATCTACGGCGCTCCCGGGGAGTCCCTCGACGATTGGCGGCGATCGGTCGAGACGGCGGTCGCGCTCGCACCCGACCACGTCTCGGCGTACGCCTTGATCATCGAGGACGGCACGAAGCTCGCGCGCCAGATCCGACGCGGCGAAGTGCCCGTCGCCGGACGACGACCTGCAGGCCGACATGTACGAGCTCGCCGACGACCTGCTCGCCGCCGGCGGCTACGAGTGGTACGAGATCTCCAATTGGGCGCGCGGCGATGAGCACCGCTCGCGCCACAACCTCGCCTACTGGCTCGGCTACGACTGGTGGGGCTTCGGACCCGGAGCGCACAGCCATGTGGCCGGCGTGCGGTTCTGGAACGTCAAGCACCCTGCGGCCTACGCTCAGCGGCTGGCCGGCGGTGAATCTCCCGCAGCCGGGAGAGAGCGACCGGATGCCGCAGCCCGCACCCTCGAGAACGTGCTGCTGCGTTCGCGCATCCGCGAGGGGCTGCCGATCGACGAAGCTGCCGGGCGAGGGGCGACACGGTGTCGCCGCGCTGATCGCGGACGGTCTCATCGACGGCACCGCCGCCCTCCGCGGGCGCATCGTCCTGACGCGGCGAGGACGGCTGCTCGCCGACGCGGTCGTCCGCGCGCTCACGGACTGAACCGGCCCGCGGGCGCCTCCGGGATCGCGGCGCGACCCATCCGCTAGAATTGGCACTCGGCTCGGGCGAGTGCCAGTGGAGCGATGACGGCGTGAGGAGGGCGAGATGGTCAGCGATCGAGGACTCGAAGTTCTCCGGGCCATCGTGCAGGACTACGTCGACACGCACGAGCCCGTCGGCAGCAAGTCGATCGTCGAGCGCCATTCCTTCGGGGTGTCGGCCGCGACGATCCGCAACGACATGGCCCTCCTCGAGGACGAGGAGCTGATCGCCGCCCCGCACACGTCGTCCGGTCGCATCCCCACCGACAAGGGCTACCGCGTCTTCGTCGACCACCTCGCGGCGATCCGGCCCCTGACTCCCGCTCAGCGTCACGCGATCTCGTCGTTCCTCGACGGGCCGGCAGATCTCGACGATCTGCTCGTGCGCACCGTGCGCGGGCTGACGCAGCTGACCGGGCAGGTCGCCATCGTCCAGTACCCGTCGTTCGCACGAGCGAGCGTCTCGCACGTCGAACTGGTCTCCCTCGAGGGCGGCCGCCTGATCGTGATCCTCGTCACCGACACGGGCCGGGTCTCGCAGCGGCTCGTCGCCTCGCGCCTCGAACTCGACGAAGCCGCGATGACCCGAGCGCGCACGGTCGTCGCCGACCTCATCGTGGGCCGCTCGGTGCGCGAGGGTGCGCAGCGGGTCGACGAGTTCCTCGCGGCGGCCACCGACGAGCCGGGCGCCGCCGCCACGGCGGTGGCCATCGTCCGCATCGTCGCGGAAGAGCTCGAGGAGTTCCGCCAGGACCGCCTGGTCATGGCAGGCGCCGCGAACCTCGCACGACGCGAGTCGGACTTCAGGGGCAGCATCTACCCCCTGCTCGAGGCCATCGAGGAGCAGGTGACGCTCCTGCGGCTCATGAGCGAGATGGTCGCCGACGAGCACGGCCTGGCGACGAGCATCGGACGCGAGAACGAGCCGTTCGGCCTCGGCGAGGCATCCGTCGTCGCAAGCGACTACGACGCGACCGGCGCCCAGGCGCGCGTGGGACTCCTCGGCCCCACGCGCATGGACTACCCGAGCAATCTCGCGGCGGTGCGGGCAGTGGCCCGCTACCTCAGCCGGATGCTCGACGACGACGAGAACGCCCGCTGAGGCGTACGACACGATCCGCGCACGCGCGGCGGGAAGGCGATTGTGGCTGACCACTACGAGGTCCTCGGGGTTTCGCGAGAGGCGACTCTCGACGAGATCAAGAAGGCGTACCGCAAGCTGGCGCGCGAACTGCACCCGGACGTCAACCCCGGGGCGGACGCGTCGGAGCGCTTCAAGCTCGTGACGCACGCCTACGACGTCCTGAGCGACCCCGAGCAGCGGGCGCGCTACGACATGGGCGGCAACGACTCGCCATTCGGCGGAGGCCAGAACTTCAGCGGCTTCGGCGACATCTTCGAGACGTTCTTCGGCGCAGGGGCGGGCGGCAGGCCCGGACGCCCCCGGTCCCGCCGCGAGCGCGGCCAGGACGCACTCGTGCGGGTCACGCTCGAACTCGGCGACGTCATCTTCGGCGCGCACCGCGAACTGGACGTCGACACCGCGGTCCTGTGCGAGACCTGCAAGGGGTCGTGCTGCCAGCCCGGCACCGCGCCGGTGACCTGCGAGATCTGCCACGGGTCGGGCAACGTCCAGCGCCAGGTGCGGAGCCTTCTCGGCAACGTCGTGACCAGCCAGCCCTGCAACGTCTGCCAGGGCTACGGCACGACGATCCCGTACCCGTGCGCGACGTGCCAGGGTCAGGGTCGCGTCCGCGCCCGCCGTACCGTCTCGATCGACATCCCCGCGGGCGTCGAGACGGGCCTGCGGCTGCAGCTCCCCGGCTCGGGCGAGGTGGGCCCCGCAGGCGGCCCGAACGGCGATCTCTACATCGAGGTCAATGTGCAGGCGCACGAGGTGTTCAGCCGCGACGGCGACGACATCCTCGCGACGCTCGAAGTGTCGATGCCCGACGCGATCCTCGGCACGATGGCGAAGATCGAGGGGCTCGACGGCCCCGTCGAGCTCGAGATCCGCCCCGGTGTGCAGGCGGGCGACATCCTGACCATCAAGGGCCGCGGCATCACGCCGCTCCGCGGCACTCAGCGCGGCGACCTCCGTGTCGGCGTGCACGTCGTGACTCCGACGAGGCTCGATCACAAGGAGCGCGCCCTCATCGAGGACTTCGCGCGCCGCACCAAGCCGCCGGCACCGCGTCTCGCGGAGTTCCACCAGGGCCTGTTCGCCAAGCTCCGCGATCGCTTCCGGAACGCGTGACGGATGCCGCTGCACTTCCTCGTCGAGCAGCCGGACGCGGCGGCGATCAGTCGCGAGCCCCAGGGGTCCGCGGAGGCGGCAGAAGCGGCGCTCAACTCCACGATCGCTGACGCCGCGGTCGGCGACGAGGTCGTGCTGGGCGGTGCCGAGGCTCACCATGCGGCGGTCGTCCGACGCGTGCGAGTCGGCGAGGAGGTCACCGTCGGCGACGGGCGCGGCGTCTGGCTCACGGGGCAGTGCGCAGCGGTGTCGCCGAAGCAGGTCGTCGTCCGCGTGACCGGCCGAGCTGATGTCCCGCCGCCTTCGCCGCGCATCGTGCTCGTCCAGGCGCTCGCCAAGGGCGACCGCGACGAGCTCGCCGTGCAGTCGGCGACCGAGCTCGGAATCGACGAGATCGTGCCCTGGCAGTCGTCGCGGAGCGTCTCGCGGTGGGACGCCAAAGCCGAGAAAGGCCGAGCGCGGTGGGCGACGATCGCACGCGAGGCTGCGAAGCAGGCGCACCGCGCCTGGCTGCCCGAGGTGTCGGCCCTCACGACCACGGCGGGTCTGGCCGGCAGGGCTGCGGCATCCCGTCTCCTGATCCTCGAGCCCACGGCCACCCAGACCCTGGCGAGTCTCGAGCTCGACCGCGACGACGAGCGCGACATCGTGCTCGTCGTGGGCCCCGAGGGCGGCTTCGCCCCCGACGAGCTCGAGCTTCTCGAGAAGGCGGGCGCCCTGCTCGTCCGGCTGGGTGACACGGTGCTGCGCACCTCGACCGCGGGCCCCGCGGCGATCGCCGTGGTCAGCGCGATCCTCGGCCGCTGGTGAACCCTCGCTTGTAGACTGAAAACATGAGCGAACCCTCGATCTTCTCGCGCATCCTCGCGAAGGAGATCCCGTCCGAGATCATCGCCGAGACCGAGAACGCGTTCGCCATCCGCGACATCCACCCGCAGGCGCCCGTCCACTTCCTGGTGATCCCCAAGACGGAGGACTACCGCAACGTGGTCGAGCTCGCGGCGGGCGACCCTGCGCTCCTCTCCGAGCTCATCGGCCTCGCGAACTCGCTCGCCAGCGAGCACGCGGACGGCGACTTCCGCCTCATCTTCAACACCGGGCCGCACGCCGGTCAGACGGTGTTCCACGTCCACGCGCATGTCCTCGCCGGAGGACTGGAGGAGAAGACACTCGGTGCCTGACGATACGCCCACGGTCGAGCGCTTCTATGCGGACGGCGTCGCGATGGTTCAGCTGCTCGGGCCGCAGGACCGCCTCCTGCGTGTGGTCGAGCGGGAGCACCCGGACGTCGACGTGCACGTGCGCGGCAACGAGATCACCCTGACGGGGGATGCCTCGGCGGTCGCGGCCGCCAAGATCCTCGTGGACGAGCTGCTCGCCATGACGAAGGCCGGCCACGACCTGGGGCCGGCGGATGTGTCGTCGTCCAACCGCATTCTGCAGACCGAGGGCGGTCCGCGGCCATCCGAAGTGCTCGGCGAGGCGATCCTGTCGTCCCGCGGCAAGGTGATCCGTCCGAAGACCCTCGGTCAGAAGGCCTACGTCGACGCCATCGACGAGAACACGATCGTGTTCGGCATCGGGCCGGCCGGCACCGGCAAGACGTACCTCGCGATGGCCAAGGCCGTGCAGGCGCTGCAGCGCAAAGAGGTCAGCCGCATCATCCTGACCCGCCCCGCCGTCGAAGCGGGCGAGCGTCTGGGCTTCCTCCCCGGCACGCTCAACGACAAGATCGACCCGTATCTGCGGCCGCTCTACGACGCGCTGAACGAGATGATGGACCCCGAGCTCGTGCCCAAGCTCATGGCCTCCGGCACGATCGAGGTCGCGCCGCTGGCGTACATGCGCGGCCGCACGCTGAACGATTCGTTCGTCGTGCTCGACGAAGCGCAGAACACCACGCCCGAGCAGATGAAGATGTTCCTCACTCGCCTGGGCTTCGGCACCCGCATGGTGGTCACCGGCGACATCACCCAGATCGATCTTCCGCAGGGTGCGTCCGGACTTCGGCTGGTCACGCGCGTCCTCAGCGAGATCGACGACATCCACTTCTCCTATCTCACGAGCGCCGACGTCGTCCGCCACACCCTGGTGGGCCGCATCGTCGACGCGTACACCGAGTACGACGAGCGCCGGCTCGCCGCCCGCCGCGAGCGGGACGAGGCATCCGAGTTCGCCAATCGCGCGGAGCGACGCACGTCGACGCGCGCCGCCGGTCCCCGCGACCATCTCCCCAAGCGAGGCCGCCCATGACGATCGAGATCAACAACGAGTCCGGCATCCCGGTCGATGAGACGGTGCTGCTGCGTCTCACCGAGTACAACCTCGCCGAACTGCACGTCAGCCCCGACGCCGACGTGGCGATCGTGCTCGTCGACGAGGGCGCCATGGAGGCGCTGCACGTCCAGTGGATGGACGAGCCCGGGCCCACAGACGTGCTGAGCTTCCCGATGGATGAGCTCCGGCCCGGCACCGACGAGGCGCCGACACCCGCGGGTCTGCTCGGCGACATCGTGCTGTGCCCGCAGGTCGCCGAGACGCAGGCGGTCACCGCCAAGCACTCGACGATGGACGAGCTGATCCTGCTCACGACGCACGGGCTGCTGCACCTCCTCGGCTTCGATCATGCCGAGCCCGAGGAGGAGCGCGAGATGTTCGGCCTGCAGAAGGACCTCATCGTGGGGTTCCAGCACGCCGAACGTCGACGCAGCCGCGCATGACGCCGGTCCTGCTTCTGCTGGCGGCGGTTCTTCTCGTCGCGTTCGGCGGTCTCATGGCCGCGCTCGACGCGGCGCTCGGCGTCATGTCGCGTCAGGGTCTGGTCGAGCTCGCCCAGTCAGGGCGAAGTGCGGGGGCGCTCCGCCGGATCGCCGACGAGCCCGAGGCCCACTCCAACGCGGTCGTCTTCATGCGTATCCTCGCCGAGACGACCGCCGCGGTCCTGGTCACCGTCGCGCTCACGCTGCTGTTCGACAGCATCTGGTGGGCCATGCTCGCCGCCGCCGTCATCATGACGGGGATCTCGTTCGTGCTCGTGGGTGCGAGCCCGCGCTCGTGGGGGCGCCAGCATTCGAAGCAGCTCCTGAGCGTCGCGGCGCCCGTGGTCCGCGGCGTCAGGATCCTCCTCGGCCCGCTCGCGCACGCGCTCGTCGCACTCGGCAACCGCGTCACGCCCGGGGTCGCCCGAGGGGCGTCCTTCGCGTCCGAGGAGCAGCTCCTCGACATGGTCGACGAAGCCGCCTCCCAGGACCTCATCGAAGAGGATGACCGCGAGCTCATCCACTCCGTGTTCGAGTTCACCGACACGATCGTGCGCGAGGTCATGGTCCCCCGCACAGACATGGTGACGGTGGATGCCGGCGCCTCGACGCGCGAGGCGATGCGCGTGTTCCTCGACAAGGGCATATCGCGCGTGCCGATCGTCGACGACGACGTCGACGACGTGGTGGGGATGCTGTACCTCAAGGACCTGGTCCAGTTCGGATTCCGCGACGAGGCGGGGTGGCGGGACGCCCCGGTGTCGCGCATCTCGCGGCGAGCGGTCTTCGTGCCCGAGTCGATGAAGGCCGAATCGCTGCTGCAGCAGATGAAGCGCGACGCCGTCCACGTGTGTCTCGTCATCGACGAGTACGGCGGCGTGGCGGGCCTCGTGACCCTCGAGGACCTCATCGAGGAGCTCGTCGGCGAGATCGCCGATGAATACGACCCGCGCTCCGACGAGGCGGTCGAGCTCGAGCCCGGTCGCTACCGGGTCAGCGCGAGGCTGGGGCTCGATGAGGTCGGCGACCTCTTCGGTCTCGAACTGGATGACGAGGATGTGGACTCCATCGGCGGGCTGCTCGGCAAGGTCCTGGGCCGCGTTCCCCAGCCCGGTGCGACCGCCGAGTTCGGCGGCCTGCTCCTGACCGGGGGCGCGTCGCGCGGGCGCGGACGGGGCCTCGCCTCCGTGTTCGTCGAGCGGGTTGAAGCGTCCGTGCCGGCGGAGGACGCGCCCTCCGGCCGTCCGAGGACCGGTGAGGTCCGCGTCGCGCATCCGCGCACCGAGCCCGTTGCGATCACGCCGTCATCCGGTGAGACCGCCAAGGTGAAGACATCGAAGTCGAAGAAGGAGCGAAATGGCTGACGAGACGATTACAGGCGACACCGCCCAGGCGGCGGAGGGACGATCCGGCTTCGTCACGTTCGTCGGACGCCCCAACGTCGGGAAGTCGACGCTCACGAATGCGCTGGTCGGCGAGAAGGTCGCCATCACGAGCGACAAGCCTCAGACGACGAGGCGCGCGATCCGCGGCATCCTGAATCGCCCGGCGGGTCAGCTCGTCATCGTCGACACGCCCGGACTCCACAAGCCGCGCACGCTGCTCGGGGAACGTCTCAACCATCTGGTCGAGCAGGTGCTGGGCGATGTCGACGTGATCGGGTTCCTCGTCCCCGCCACCGAGAAGGTCGGCCCCGGTGACCGGCGCATCGCCGAGTCGCTGTCGGGCTATCCCCGGGCGAAGAAGGTCGCCATCGTGACGAAGACGGATGCCGCGACCCGCGAGCAGATCACCGAGCGACTGATGGAAGTCGATGCGCTCCGCGAGGACTGGTCCGCCGTCATCCCGCTCTCTGCGCTCGCGCGTGAGCAGCTCGACGTCCTGACCGATGAGCTTCTTCCGCTCATGCCGGAAGGTCCTCCGCTCTACGCGGCCGGCGTCGTCACCGACGAGGCGATCGACGACCGCATCGCCGAGATCATCCGCGAAGCGGCCCTCGACGGCGTGCGAGATGAGCTGCCCCACTCGATCGCGGTCATGGTGCAGGAGATCCGCCAACGCGAGGACTCCGACCTCATCGACGTCTTCGCCGACATCGTCGTCGAGCGCGACAGCCAGAAGGCGATCATCATCGGCCGCAAGGGGTCGCGCCTGCGGGACGTGGGCGCGAAGGCACGAAGCGACATCGAACCGCTGATCGGGTCGCGCGTGTACCTCTCGCTGCATGTCCGCGTCGCCAAGGAGTGGCAGCGCGATCCCAAGCAGCTGGGCCGCCTGGGATTCTGACGCGTCAGGGCTCCTCGACGCCTCAGGATTCTGACGCCTCAGCGAGCTCCCACGCGTGCGGCGTTCCACGCGAGCCACGACAGTTCGGGATGACCGATGTCGTTGTGCGCCCCCGACGCACCGTCCAGGTGGGAGATGACACCGCTCGCGTCGATGTTGTACACCGTCCCCGGCTCGAGCCCTGGGTCGCTCAGCGCGCCCTTTCCGAGAGCGGGCAGCTCGACGGCTCCGGTGACGCCGTGGATGCCGAACGAGCCGATTCCGCCGTATTTGGGCGACTCGTCGTCGCCGAGCAGATACTGACCCGCCATGCGCACCGCCAGCGGGTAGAACTTGCCGACTGCATAGTCCCACTTCGAGCGCGTGACGACGATCGGCCCCGATACGAACTCGGGGCGGACGACGTCTGCGAGGTAGCCCCTGCCGCCGCCGATCTTGTCCGGCACCTCCTCGGCGAAGGCCCACAGTGACACCGCTCCTTGAACCAGGAAGAGCGATGACACCGGTCGCGCCGGCGGCTTCGGACTGCCGTTGGCGCCGCGCACGGCGCTCGAGGCGACGATCGTGCCGAAGCTGTGGCCCATGAGGTGCACGCGGACGTCGGCGGCGTCCATGACGGCGCGGACGAGGTCTGCCGCCGCGCCCTCGCCGAACTCGCGTGCCTGGTTCTTCCCGCTCCAGAACGTCAGCTGGCGAAGGGGCGTCAGCACGGCCTCCCGCAGCCGGCTGAACCAGCCGTCGCCGAGCAGTCCGTCGTCGGCTGCGCTCGTGAGAGAGTCTGCGAAGACAGCATCCGGATCCCAGCCGCCGCCCAGCAGGCCGCCGTCGTCACCGGCCCCGCCCATGCGGGTGAGGAGCGTGCGATACGCCTCCGAGACCTCGGATGGCAGCTCGTCCGCCTCCGACGCCTCCGCCTCCACCGGGACCGACGCGGCGTGGCCGAGCACGGTGCGCAGCGCCTCACGCGTCGCGTCATCATCGCCGAGTTGCGAGGCGTACTCCTCGACGGCGTCCTCGACCGTCACTCCGTCGCCGGTCGGCTCATCACCCAGGAGACCCGAGGGCGCATCCTTCAGTTCGCGATCGCTCCAGGCCTTGCTCGGCCAGTGGAGGCCGATCACGACCGGCCGCACACCGTCGCCGTCGGTGTCGGGGTCGGCGGCTCCGACCCACCGGTCATACTGCGCGATCGCGTCGGCATGATCGCCCTGCCATCCGTGACTGAGGATGAAGACATCCGTGATGCCCGGGGCGGCGACCGCCTCGAGTGCAGCCTCGCTGGCGATCCCGCCGTCTTCGTCTCGCTGCTCGCGACCCTTCCGGTCGTAGCTGATCAGGTGGTAGCTCTGTGATTTTCCTGGGATGCGGCGAAGTGCCATCTGAAATGCTCCTGTCGGGTCGTGCTCAGCCGATCGCTGCCGCGAGCGCAGGATCGACACGCGTATCGGTGTCGCAGTGGACGCCATAGAGCAGTCCGAGCGGGTTGCCGTGCTTCTCGAGGAAGTCCTGCCGTAGTCCGAGGACGGCGTCGCCCAGCCGCTCGCCCGCGAAGAATCTGTCGAAGAACGCGATCGCCCATTCGCTGGCGAAGCGCCCCGGCGTCTTGCACTCCGTGCCGATGACGCCGCGGGCCCCTTTCGCGAGGAAATAGGGGACGAATCCGTCGTAGAACGTGGGGGAGAGGTCGCCCGACTCGCACGCGTTGATGATGACGAGCGGATGCGTCGGCAGCTGGTCTTCGATGGGCGCATAGACGGCGAGCTGGCCCAGCGAAACACGCTCGTCGTTGCTCAGCACCAGGTACGAGTCGTCGGAGTCCGTGTTCGAGGCGACGGCGTGACAGTAGAGGTAGAGCACCTTGTCGGTGGCGGCAGGGACGAGCGCGCTCTTGACGAGGTCGTTCACGAGGGTTCCCTCGCCGAGCGCGACACCGCGGTGAGACCAGTACGCCCGTTGGGCGCTGATGGGACGCGACGGCATCTGCGCTTCGATGCCCTCGTTGAACAGCACCCGGACAGTCAGATCCGGGGTGGATGCGATCGTCGTTGCAGGCGGCATCGCGGAGATCTCGCGGAGCGGAATCTGCTCGACCACATGGCGCATCCCGATGAAGTCGTGCCAATCGAGCTTGTCGTCCTGGAACCTCTCCGTGAGGTACATGAGGGCCCAGGGGACCGGAAATCCGCGCGAGACGACCTGGAGCGTCGTGAAGTCCTCGGCCAGGCTCTCGCGAAGCCAGCGGCCGACGCTTCTTGAGCTCATCAGACGCGAACGAGCCCGCGAAGATCGACTGGTACAGGCGGAATCCGGCGAAGGCGAGCTCCTTGAGCGCCGGCCCGCGTAGTTCCTCCGGGATGTCGATCTCCAGCGCGAACGCCGGCTGCTTGACGATCGCGAGGAGCGCCTCGCGCACGCCATCGATCCGCGCGGCCAGCTCGTCCTCGGTGATCTGGATGAACACCGGCTGGTCGGTGACACCCTTGACGAAGAGCTCGTAGCCTCCGGTGGCGGGCATGAACTGCATCGAGGCGGTCCGCGGCTCCATCACGAGCGCGGCGCCGGCCGGGCGCCCGAAATTCGTCGTGTCGACAGGCGCCGTCGTTCCGATGTCGAACGTGAGCTCGAGCCGCTGGAGGAAGTTCCCCTTCACGTCGACCAGGACGCTCAGGGTCGAGGGTCCATCGTGGAGCGGCGTGACGGCGAACAGCGCGCGACCTTGAGAGGCGCCGTCGCGCCCGACGCGCAGCTGCTGGGGGAATGGCGGAACGGTGAAGTCGGTGCTCACCAGCTGCACCGTGAGGTCGACCCACTTCTGCCGGGCGGCGAAGGCGATGGCTGTGGGTGCCGCGCCGGCCGCCGTCTCCTTCTTCTCGCCGAAGAACACCGCCAGGACGTACTCGGTCTGGGCGGCCAGGGCCTCGGGATGCCCCTGCACCTCTGCGTTGAGCCACGTCTGCACGGTCGCGGCGGGTGCTTCACCGGTTGCGGCGTCCGTCTCATCGGCGGAGGCATCGCTCGGCGCCGGGGGCGGCTCGCTCGCCGGCAACTCGCTCGCCGGCAACTCGCTCGCCGGAGGCTCAGCGCATCGCGACGTCGCTCGGCGCTCGGCGGCTCAGCCATCGCCACGTCGCTCGGCGGCGGGGACCATCGGGGCAAGCGGCGACCACGACTCGGAGGGTCCGCCGCCGAGCAGTCCGTCATCCGGTCCGGCGGATTCCGCGATCGTCCCGCCGAGCACCTCGAGCACTTCGCCGATCGCGGTGTCGACCTTCTCGTCCTCGCCGGCCCCGAAGCCGAGCAGGCCCGCGTCGGCGTCGGCGCGGTATCGCGCGGCGAGGTCCGCGTCCGCCTCGAGCACGGCGATCACGATCAGCGCCCGCTCGGTGAGCGTTGCCGCGGACTGCCACTCCGCGTTCGACACCACCGCGTCGTACAGGTCGACCACCGACGGCGGGAAGGACTCCGCGATGAACGTGCGTCCTCGCCGATTCAGGAACGTGTTCGCGAGGATGACAGCCTCGAACGCGCGCTCGTCAGAAGAACCCATCGCCGCCCACCCATGCGGTCCGTCGGCGCCGCTGACCGGCGCCCGTCGCTCAGATTAGACCCGGGCACGCGGCCGCGCCACAGTGCGGCCGCTACCCCAGCTCCCTGAGCGCCGAGCGCACGATGACCGGCCCGGCGCCGAACTCGGCATCTGCAGCATCCTGCAGGGTCCCGTCATCCCACACCACGTCCACCCACAGGTAGCCGTTCTCGACCGAGGAAGACAGGTACTGATCCCCGAGCCTGTCGGGGAGCTCATTCTGAAGCGCGAGCAGGCTCGCCTCGTCACCCTGCCCGGGCTCGCCGCCGGTGGGATCGGGGAGGGGCATCGGGTCGTAGAGCGCCAGCATGATGGGAGGCGCCGTGACGGTCAGGCTCTCACCGTCGTAGGTGCCCTGCACGGCATACGTTCCCCAGCGCACGTCACCCGACGTCTCGCTCCCATCGATGCCCGTCCCACGACCAGCCGTCGAGTGGGACTCCCGAGCACTGCGGCGGGTACGACTCGTCAACGGGTCCGAGGCACAGCTCGGCCTGACCCGCCGACATCGATGACGGTGCCCTGTCCCACGACCTCCCCGTCCGGAGGCTGCGGGTATGCCTCGCCGAACCGTGCGCCGCCTGTTCCTGCTGATCCGGCGCAGCGCGACCAGGAAGATGAGGGATGCCGCCAGGACGGGCGCCGCGAGGGCTCGACGAATGTGCTCCATGCTCTTCAGGTGTCGAGGCGCGCGTGACCGTCTCAGATCAGCCGCTCGACGCGGTTCGCTCGTCCCGGCGCCCGGGTGTACCCTGGTTCGCATGCGTGCAGGCTCGCTTCTCCTTCTTAGCTGCCGCGGCGAGTCCTCGATCTAGGGCCTTCCTCGCCGCGGAGCTTGCTGTTCGGCCCGCACCATCCCAGGCGAGAGTAGAAGCGACACGATCATGGACAACACCCAGAAGCCTTCGGGCATGCCGATCCACAAGTATCGGCCGTACCACGAGCAGATCGCGGTCGATCTGCCCGACCGCACGTGGCCCGCGAAGCGGATCACCCAGGCGCCCCGCTGGTGCGCCGTCGATCTGCGCGACGGAAACCAGGCGCTCATCGACCCGATGAGCCCCGAGCGCAAGCGCATCATGTTCGAGCTGCTCGTCGGCATGGGCTACAAGGAGATCGAGGTCGGCTTCCCGAGCGCCAGCCAGACCGACTTCGACTTCGTGCGCCAGCTCATCGAAGAGGGCCTCATCCCGGATGACGTCACGATCCAGGTCCTGACCCAGGCGCGCGAGCACCTCATCGAGCGCACGTACGAGTCGATCGCGGGTGCCAAGCAGGCCATCGTGCACCTCTACAACTCGACGAGCGTGCTGCAGCGCGAGGTCGTCTTCCGCACCGACAAGCAGGGCATCATCGACATCGCGCTCGAGGGCGCGCGCCTGTGCCGCGAGTTCGAGAAGCGCATCCCCGAGACGAAGGTCTTCTACGAGTACTCGCCCGAGAGCTACACGGGCACCGAGCTCGAGTTCGCGCTCGACGTCTGCAACCAGGTCATCGAGATCTTCGAGCCGACTCCCGAGCGCAAGGTGATCATCAACCTGCCGGCCACGGTGGAGATGGCGACGCCCAACGTCTACGCCGACTCGATCGAGTGGATGAGCCGTCGCCTGGTGCACCGCGAGAACGTCCTCCTCTCGCTGCACCCGCACAACGACCGCGGCACGGCGATCGCCGCCGCGGAGCTCGGGTACATGGCCGGCGCGGACCGCATCGAAGGATGCCTGTTCGGCAACGGCGAGCGCACGGGCAACGTCGATCTGGTGGCGCTGGGCATCAACCTGTTCACGCAGGGCATCGATCCTCAGATCGACTTCAGCGACATCGACCAGGTCAAGCGCACGGCCGAGTACTGCAACCAGCTCCCCGTGCCCGAGCGCAGCCCCTGGGCGGGCGACCTCGTCTTCACCGCCTTCAGCGGCTCGCACCAGGACGCCATCAAGAAGGGCCTCGAGGCGATGGACGTGCGCGCGGCGGCCGAGGGCGTCTCGGTCGACGAGCTCGAGTGGGCCGTGCCGTACCTGCCCATCGACCCGAAGGACCTGGGTCGCTCGTACGAGGCGGTCATCCGCGTCAACTCGCAGTCCGGCAAGGGCGGCGTGGCGTATCTCCTGAAGACCGATCACGCGCTGGACCTGCCGCGCAGGCTCCAGATCGAGTTCTCCGGCGTCGTTCAGGCGAAGACGGATGCCGAGGGCGGCGAAGTGACGAGCGACCAGATCTGGGCGATCTTCCAGGACGAGTACCTCCCCTCCAGCGTCCACGACGAGCGCTGGGGCCGCTTCGAGCTGCTCTCGACCAAGACGCAGAGCGACATGACGGGAGACGTCATGCTCGATGTGACCCTCCGCGACGGCGCCGACAGCATCCAGGAGTCCGGCCATGGCAATGGGCCCGTCGCGGCATTCCTGGAGGTCGTTCGCGCGCACGGCTTCGACGTGACGCTGTACGACTACGTCGAGCACGCGCTGAGCGCCGGCGGCGACGCCCAGGCGGCCGCGTACGTCGAGCTGCAGGTCGACGGCGAGCGCCTGTGGGGCGTCGGCATCGACGGTGACATCTCGACCGCGTCGCTCAAGGCGATCGTGTCGGGGGTCAACCGGGCGATCCGCACCCGCCGCCGTTCGGGCGCGCTCGCGGGGAGTCTGCAGTGCGTCGAGGGGTTGGCAGGGGACTGCCAACCCCTCCGCCTCAGCATGCCCGCGGCGGGCGCGATGCTACGGCCTGACGATCGGGATCGTGGTCGTCTCCACCGCCACCTTGTTGCGGTAGAGCGCACGCTGCTCGGGCAGCGAGATGTCGAAGATGACGGCGAGCAGCCGGATGATCGTCGTCACGACGACGCCGACCACCGCCGCGAGGGTGAGTGACACCCCGAATGCCTGCAACGAGCCGAGGACGAAGCATCCGGCCGCCGCGGCGACGGCGTACAGCGATCCGACGTGCATGATCGCGACGGGCAGCCCCATGATCATGTCGCGGAGGATCCCGCCGCCCACTGCTGAGCACACGCCGACGAACACGGCCGGAACGACCGGGATGCCGAGCGCGAGCGCCTTGCTCGTCCCGAAGGCGCCGAACAGGCCGATGACGAGCGCATCCAGGCCGACGATGACGGCATTGAGGCGACGGAACAGGTTGGCCAGCAGCATCCCGATCAGCGCCGCACCCGTCGCCGTCAGCAGATACCAGTTGCTCTGCAGCGTCGCTGGGGTGACGTTGAGGAGCAGGTCGCGGATGAGGCCGCCGCCCATGCCGATGACCACGCCGATGATGGCGACGCCGAGCAGGTCCAGGCGGCGCTCGCCCTGGAACCCGGACGCGAAGAGCGCACCCTGCACGCCCTCCGAGGCCGACGGCGGTGAGATCTGCCCACAGCGGGATGACGAAGAGCGGCTCGTTCACACGTCCATTGTGGTGGCACCCCGCGATAATCGAGGTGTGCCCACCTATCGCGACGAAGTCGTGATCCTGCGCACCCACAAGCTGGGTGAGGCCGACAGGATCCTGACGATGCTCAGCCGTCGCCACGGCAAACTGCGCGCGGTGGCCAAAGGGGTGCGGCGCACGTCGTCCCGCTTCGGTGCGCGGCTCGAGCCGTTCATGGTGGCGGATGTGCAGCTCTACCAGGGACGGTCGCTCGACATCGTCCAGCAGGCCGAGTCGCTCGGCTCGTACGGCGCCGACATCGCGGTGCACTACGACCGCTACACCTCGGCGAGCGCGATGGTCGAGACGGCGGACCGGCTCAACGAGGCCGAGGCCACGCCGCAGCAGTACCTCCTGCTCGTCGGGGGCCTGCGCGCGCTCTCTCGCGGCGAGCACGCATCGCGCAGCATCCTGGACTCCTATCTCCTGCGCGCGATGGCGCTGTCGGGCTGGGCGCCCGGACTCGGCGAGTGCGCACGCTGCGGCCGGCCCGGTCCCCATGACACGTTCGTCGCCCAGCTCGGCGGCATGATCTGCCGCGACTGCGCGCCGGCCGGTGCGGCACGCGTCTCGCCGGACGCGGTCGATCTTCTCCAGTCTCTGATGGAGGGGGAGTGGGATGCTGTCGACGACGCCTCGCCACATGCCACGGCCACCGCCTCCGGCCTCATCGCGGCCTACGCCCAATGGCACCTCGAGCGCGGCATCCGCTCGCTCTCGCATGTCGAATCCTCGCCACGGGAGGCTGCTCGGTGACGCCGAAGCCCTACACGCATCGCGACGCGGTGCCCTATCGCCCGATCGACTGGACGGGCATCCATCCGCCGGCGTTCCCGAAGGGCTCGGTGCCCGAGCACGTCGCCATCGTGATGGACGGCAACGGCCGGTGGGCGAACAAGCGGGGGCTCACCCGGGTCGAGGGTCACAAGGCCGGTGAGGCGGCCCTGCTCGACGTGGCGGCAGGGGCGATCCAGGCCGGCGTCAAGCACCTCTCGGTGTACGCCTTCTCGACCGAGAACTGGTCGCGGTCGCCCGACGAGGTCCGCTTCCTCATGGGATTCAACCGCGACGTGCTGCACCGGCGCCGTGACCAGCTCAACGAGTGGGGCGTCCGCGTCCGCTGGGCCGGGCGCAAGCCTCGCCTCTGGGGATCGGTCATCAAGGAGCTTCAGTACGCCGAGCAGCTGACGGCGGGCAACGATGTGCTGACCCTGACGATGTGCGTCAACTACGGCGGGCGCGTCGAACTGGTCGACGCGGTCCGGTCGATCGCCGATGATGTCGCCGCGGGGCGCCTGCGGCCGAGCGCGGTGTCCGAGAAGCTCATCCAGCGGCGGCTCTATGTCCCCGACATGCCGGACGTCGATCTCTTCGTGCGCTCGAGCGGAGAGCAGCGGACCTCCAACTTCCTCCTGTGGGAGTCGGCCTACGCCGAATTCGTCTTCCTCGACACCCTCTGGCCCGATTTCACGCGCGTCGATCTCTGGCGGGCGATCGAGCTCTACCTCGACCGCGATCGCCGCTTCGGCGGCGCCGTGGACGTGCCCGACGCTGCCCGCGCTCTGAGCTCAGCCCCCGACATCGCCCCGGATGTTTCATTGACAGGTGCATTCGACCGGCGATAGGCATGGTCCGTACCGTCGCCGACGAACCTCGCCAAAAGGTCCAGCCGTCGACTCACCTGGACCGGGGGGTCCTCGACTGCGAGGGGTTTCACTTGCTGCACAAGAAGGATGACGTCAGGGACGAGCTGATGGACGAGGTCTTCTCCTCGGGAGACCTCTCCGTGGCGCTGCCGAAGTATCAGATGCCGCTGAAGGAGCACCTCGCTTCGCACGCCTACCAGGTGGTCATCGACGAGCTGATGCTCGACGGCAATTCGCGCCAGAACCTCGCGACGTTCTGCCAGACATGGGTCGAGCCCGAGGTCCGGGCGATCATGGCCGAGACGCTCGACAAGAACATGGTCGACAAGGACGAGTATCCGCAGACCGCCGAGATCGAGGCACGCTGCGTGCACATCCTCGCGGACCTGTGGAACTCGCCGGATGCCGCGAACACGCTCGGCACGTCGACGACCGGCTCGAGCGAGGCGGCGATGCTCGGCGGCATGGCGCTGTTGTGGAACTGGCGGGCGCGGCGGCGCGAGGCCGGCAAGCCCACCGACAAGCCCAACCTGATCTGCGGACCCGTCCAGGTCTGCTGGCACAAATTCGCCCGGTACTGGGATGTCGAGCTCCGCGAGATCCCGATGGAGGGCGACCGGCTCATCATGACCCCCGAAGAGGTCATCAAGCGCGTCGATGAGAACACCATCGGCGTGGTGCCGACCCTCGGCGTGACCTTCACCGGCCAGTACGAGCCGGTGCATGACGTCAGCGACGCGCTCGACAAGCTGCAGGAGGAGACCGGGCTCGACATCCCGATCCACGTCGACGGCGCCAGCGGCGGATTCCTCGCCCCCTTCACGGTGCCTGAGCTGGTGTGGGACTTCCGGCTCCCGCGCGTCAAGTCGATCAACACGTCGGGCCACAAGTTCGGGCTCGCACCGCTCGGGGTCGGCTGGATCGTGTGGCGGGATGCGGCGGAGCTGCCGGAGGAGCTGATCTTCAACGTGAACTACCTCGGTGGCAACATGCCGACGTTCGCGCTGAACTTCTCACGGCCCGGCGGTCAGATCGTCGCCCAGTACTACAACTTCATCCGGCTCGGTCGCGAGGGGTACCGCAAGGTGCACCAGTCCTGTCATGACACGGCGATGTATCTTGCGGAGGAGATCAAGAAGCTCGGCCACTTCGACATCATCAACGACGGCAGCGCGGCGGTCGGGCATCCCCGGCGTGTCCTGGAAGCTGACCGAGGGCGTCGAGCACCCGTTCACGCTGTTCGACCTCGCCGATCGCCTGCGAACGCGCGGCTGGCAGGTGCCCGCCTACACGATGCCGACGAACCGCCAGGACCTGGCGGTGCAGCGGATCCTCGTGCGTCAGGGCTTCGGCCGAGACGAGGCGGCGCTTCTCATGGACGACTACCGGGCGGCGATCGAGCACTTCGACAGGCACCCGATCGTCAATTCGATGACCGAGGAGGAAGCCGGCAGCTTCCACCACTGAGCCCGTCCGCGCCCGTCTGCCTCGGCCGATACGATCAACGGATGCCTCGCACCCCGACCTCGGTCTCGCTGCGTCTTCGTCGCGAGGCGTGGGGCTTCGCAATCGGGTCGGTGTTCTTCGCGGTCGGTGCGGTTCCCGCCTATGCCGATGCGGTGGGACCGGTCTGGGATGCCGCCACCTTCGCCGCCGGCTCGGTCTTCTTCACGCTGGCCGGCTTCATCCAGCTCGCGCTGAGCGGGCGACGCCCACCCCGCCGTACCTGCGACGACCGGGCAGCTGGCCGACTGGTGGGCCGCCGCCATCCAGTTCATCGGCACCCTCCTCTTCAACGTCAGCACCTTCGCCGTGCTGATCGGCGCGCGCCGCGGCACCGGAGAGCTCTCGACCGGATGGGTGCCGGATGCCTGGGGTTCGGTCTGCTTCCTGGTGGCGAGCGCGCTCGCGCTGGTGGCGGCATCCCGGCGTCATGAGCTGTGGGACCGACATGCCCGCACCTGGCGGGGCACGTGGCTCAACATGGCCGGGTCGGTCGCGTTCGGCGCCGCCGCGGTCGGGGCCTATGTGCTGCCGCTCACCGGCGAGCTCGTCAACGTGCGCTGGGTGAACCTGGGGACGTTCCTCGGCGCGCTGTGCTTCTTCACAGCCGCCTTGCTCTCCCGGCGGGGGAGCGCCGAGCCGCGAAGCCGCTGCCCCGAGCGCGGAATAGCCAGGCGGTTCGATGCGGTTGTCCTTGTTATGACTGACGCCATAACCATCGACGTCTGGAGCGACATCGCCTGCCCGTGGTGCTACATCGGCAAGCGCAACCTCGAGACCGGCCTCGCAGAGGCATCCCGAGACGAAGACGCCCCCGAAGTGCTCGTGACCTACCACTCGTTCGAGCTGTCTCCCGACACTCCCGTCGACTTCGACGGCGGCGAGGCGGACTATCTCGCGACGCACAAGGGCATCTCGCGCGATCAGGCTCAGCAGATGCTCGACCGCGTCACCGGAGTGGCCGCCGCCGCCGGACTCGAGTACCGCTTCGACCTGCTCAAGCACACCAACACCGTCAAGGCCCACGAGCTGCTTCACTTCGCCAAGGAGCAGGGTCGCCAGCTCGAGCTCGCCGAGCGGCTCATGTCGGCCTACTTCACCGAGGGCCGCAACCTCGGCATCGAGGACGAGCTCGTGGATCTCGCGGCCGATTCAGGACTGGATCGGGATGCCGCGCGCGAAGCTCTGCGGAGCGGGCGCTATCTCTCAGCCGTCCGGGCTGACCAGGCCCAGGCATCCGCGTACGGCATCAACGGGGTGCCCTTCTTCGTCATCGACGGCAAGTACGGCGTCTCAGGAGCGCAGCCGGCCGAGGCGTTCGCACAGGTCGTGCGTCAGGTGTGGTCCGAGCGCGGCGAAGGCGGCGAAGAGGCCGCCTGACCCGGTCAGGCCGGCAGGTTCCGCTCGATGACCTCGATGATCGCCGGGTCGTCGGGCTTCACGTTCGGGCGGAACCGGTGCAGCTGCCCGTCAGGTGTGAGTACGAACTTCTCGAAGTTCCAGATGACCGGACCGCGCTTGCCCTCGGCATCCCGTGTCTTCTTCAGCGCCTTGTAGAGGGGCGCCGCCTTGCCGCCGTTGACCTTGACCTTGTCGAGCACCGGGAAGCTGACCCCCCACGTCATGGCGCAGTAGTCGAGGATCTCGTCCATCGAACCCGGCTCCTGACCCGCGAACTGGTTGCACGGAAAGCCGAGCACCGTGAACCCGCGTTCGCCGTAGGCCTTCTGCAGCTGCTCGAGCTGCTCGTACTGCGGAGTGAGCCCGCACTTCGAGGCGACGTTCACCACGAGCAGCACCTTGTCGCCGTAGTCGGCGAGGGTCTGCGGCTGTCCATCGGCCGTGAGGAACGGGACGTCGCGCAGAGAGGTTTCGGTCACCTGTGTCATACCTCAAGGCTAAAGCGCGTTCAGCGAGTCGAAGGCATTCGTCTGGGAGAATGGACGGATGACGACCGCCCTCGCTCCGGCCCGCGCTCTGCGCATCGGGCCCATCGAGCTCGATGCGCCCGTCGTCCTGGCTCCCATGGCGGGCATCACCAACACCGCCTTCCGGAGACTGTGCCGCGAGTACGGCGCGGGGCTGTACGTGAGCGAGATGATCACCTCACGTGCTCTCGTCGAGCGGAACGCCACGACGATGCGCCTCATCACGCACCACGAGTCCGAGACGCCGCGCTCGATCCAGCTGTACGGTGTCGACCCCGCCACGGTCGCTGAGGCCGTGCGCGTGCTGGTCGCTGAGGACCGCGCCGACCACATCGACCTCAACTTCGGCTGCCCTGTGCCCAAGGTCACGCGCAAGGGCGGGGGAGCGGCGCTTCCCTGGAAGCAGGAGCTCTTCCGCGACATCGTCACCCGCGCGGTCCGCGCCGCCGGCGACATCCCTCTCACCATCAAGATGCGCAAGGGCATCGATGTCGACCATCTCACCTATCTCGAGGCCGGGCGCATGGCCGAGGATGCCGGGGTGGCCGCCATCGCGCTCCACGCCCGCACGGCCGCCGAGTTCTACTCGGGGCATGCCGACTGGTCGGCGATCGCGAAGCTGAAAGAGACGGTCACCAGCGTCCCCGTCCTCGGCAACGGCGACATCTGGTCGGCCGCCGACGCCGCTCGCATGATGGATGAGACCGGGTGCGACGGTGTCGTCGTCGGGCGCGGATGCCTCGGCCGGCCGTGGCTCTTCGGCGACCTCGCACGCGCCCTCGGGGCGCCCGGCGCTGCGACGGGCGAGCCGGTCGACGCCACGCTCGGCTTCGTCGCCGACGCGTTCCGGCGTCACGCCGAGCTGCTGGTCGAGTTCTTGGAAGACGAGGACCGCGGATGCCGTGACATCCGCAAGCACGTCGCCTGGTACTTCAAGGGGTACCCGGTCGGAGGAGATGTCCGGGCTCGCCTGGCCACCGTGTCGAGCCTCGACGAGATCGACGAGCTCTTGGCGACTCTCGAGCTGGATGCTCCGTACCCGGGCGCCGCGGCCGAGGGCCAGCGCGGACGCGCCGGCACCCCCAAGCGTCCTGCGCTCCCGGACGGCTGGCTGGACTCGCGGCTGCTCGGGGCCGAGGCATCCTGTGCCCTCGCCGAAGCGGAACTCGACCACAGTGGCGGCTGACGCCGCGGTCGGCGTCTCTTCGGGCCGGCCTGCCGGCTATGGGGAGCACGACGCCGAGAGATTCCACAACGAGCAGCACCGTTCGCGGCGCGATGCGTTCGCGCGCGACCGCGCGAGAGTGCTGCACTCGGCGGCTCTGCGGCGGCTGGCGGCCAAGACACAGGTCCTGAGCCCGGCGAGCCCCGCCGACTTCGCGCGCAACCGCCTGACGCACTCCCTCGAGGTCGCTCAGGTGGGCCGCGAGCTCGCGACGGAGCTTCGCCTTTCGCCGGACGTCGTCGACACCGCGTGCCTCAGCCACGACCTGGGCCACCCGCCCTTCGGCCACAACGGCGAGCGCGCGCTGAACGAATGGGCCGCCGAGATCGGCGGCTTCGAGGGCAACGCGCAGACGCTGCGCATCCTCTCGCGGCTCGAGCCCAAGGTCGTCGATCCAGACGGAGCCAGCTTCGGCCTCAACCTGACGCGGGCGAGCCTCGACGCCACCTGCAAGTACCCCTGGACGGCCGCGCATCCCGTTCCCGACCCCGGCGGCCGGCTCAAGTTCGGCGTGTACCCCGAAGACGAGGCGGTGTTCGAGTGGCTGCGCGACGGCGCGCGCGGGCGTGTCCGCTGCATCGAAGCCGAGGTGATGGATCTCTCCGACGACATCGCCTACTCGGTCCACGACTTCGAGGATGCCGTCGTCAACGGCTACATCGACCCCGCGCGCCTCTCGGATGTCCGTGAGCGCGAAGCGCTGCTGACGGCGATCCAGGCCTGGGTCGGGTATGACTTCCCGCGCGATGAGCTCGACGACGCGCTCTACCGCCTGATGCGGATCCCCGTGTGGATCACGTCGTTCGACGGATCACGGGCATCGCACGCGCGGTTGAAGAACCTCACCTCCGATCTGATCGGGCGTTTCGCGCGGGCTGCCACGGCCGCGACCCGCGAGCACTACGACGCACCGGCGCTCACCCGCTACCGCGGCCATGTGGTGGTGCCCCGCGTCATCGAAGCCGAGATGGCGGTGCTGAAGGGCACCATCGGCGCCTTCATCGTCTCGGTCGAGGGTCGCAAGGGTCTCTACAAGGAGCAGCGCCGCATCCTGAAGCGCCTTTCGAACGCCCTGTGGGAGCACCCGGAGCACCTCGATCGCCTGCACGCGGAGGACTTCGACCGAGCGGAGACGGATGCCGCGCGCCGCCGCGTCATCGTCGACCAGGTCGCGAGCCTCACCGATCGCTTCGCCATCTCGTGGCACTCGCGCCTCGTCGGTTCGGTCGACCTCGAGAGCATCGGCATCTGGGTCCCGGGCAGCAAGATCGTCGCCTCCACGGCGTATGCCCTGCCTGAGCCGCTCGAGGGTCTGTGATGCCCGGGCGCATCCTCCAGGCGGACGTCGACGAGGTGAAGTCGCGCACCAACATCGCCGACATCATCGGCGAGCGCGTCGCGCTGAAGACGGCGGGCGTCGGGGCGTTGAAGGGGCTGTGTCCTTTCCACGACGAGCGGAGCCCGAGCTTCAACGTGCGCCCGCAGGCAGGCTTCTACCACTGCTTCGGCTGCGGTGAATCGGGCGACGTCTACTCGTTCCTGCGCAACCTGGATCACCTCTCGTTCACCGAGGCCGTCGAACGGCTGGCCGGCCGCATCGGCTATCCGCTCCACTACGAAGAGGGCGGCGCGCTCCCCGAGACCTCCGGCCGCACGCGCCTGTATGCCGCCAATGCCGCGGCCGCCGAGTACTTCCGCGGTCGTCTCGCGTCTCCCGAGGCCGACATCGCGCGCCGGTTCCTGGGCGAGCGCGGCTTCGACGCCGGTGCCGCCGCGCACTTCGGGGTCGGGTACGCCCCCAAGGGCTGGTCGAACATGCTCGATGCCCTCACGGCCCAGGGCTTCTCCACCGACGAACTCAGCTCCGCGGGCCTCGTGTCGCAGGGCCAGCGAGGCGTCTATGACCGCTTCCGCGGCCGCGTCGTCTGGCCCATCCGAGATGTGACGGGCCAGGTGCTGGGCTTCGGCGCCCGACGGCTCTTCGACGACGACAACGGGCCCAAGTACCTCAACACTCCCGAGACGACCGTCTACAAGAAGGCTCAGGTGCTCTACGGCCTCGACCTCGCCAAGCGCGACGTCGCCCGGAGTCACCAGGTGGTGGTGGTCGAGGGCTACACCGACGTCATGGCGTGCCATCTCGCCGGAGTGACGACCGCGATCGCCACCTGCGGCACGGCGTTCGGCGGCGACCACATCTCCGTGCTGCGCCGGGTGATGGGCGACGACTCCGCGGCCGGGGAGGTCGTCTTCACCTTCGATCCGGATGCCGCCGGCCAGAAGGCCGCGCTCCGTGCCTTCGCCGACGCCAAGCGCTTCAACGCGCAGACCTACGTCGCCGTGGGCCCGGACGGACTGGACCCGTGCGACCTCCGGCTGACGCGCGGCGACGGCGCAGTACGCTCGCTCCTCGACACGAAGACCCCCATGGTGGAGTTCGTCCTCGATCAGCGCATGAAGGGCTTCGGCCTCTCGACCGTCGAAGGGCGGGTCGGCGCGCTGCGGGCGGCTGCCCCCGTGGTCGCCGATCTCCGCGACCCCCTCCTGCAGCCCGAGTACGTCCGCGTCCTCGCCCGCCGCCTGGGGATGGACACCGAGGACGTCCGCCGTGAGGTGGAGCGCGCCGCCCGCGGGGAGCAGTCCGCACGGTCGGGCGCGTCCGCTCCCGCCGAACAGCCGGATCCTGAAGCCGCGGTCCGGCTGAGCCTCACCTCGCTTCCGCGCACCGCGGATGTCGCGCTCGAACGCGATGCGCTCATGGGCGTCCTGCAGTTCGGCCATCGGCTCGACCCCGCGCTGCGCGCACAGGCGATGGCGCTGCCGTTCCGGCATCCGGCGCTCGATGCCGTGCGCACGGGCGTCGCCGCCGTTGCGGATTTCGACAGGATCGGATGGGCGGCGGATGCTGTCGGCAGCGTCCGTGAGCCGTTCCGGTCGCTGGCAGCCGAGCTCCTGACCGCCGACTTCCCCGCCCAGACCGACGATGTGGCCCTCGCGTCGGCATCCTCGCTCTGTCGCCGGCTCATCCTCCGGGCCCTGGACCGTGAGAAGGCCGAGCTCCTCGGAGCGATCCAGCGGGTACCCCCGGACTCCGAGGAGGGGCGGCGCATCCGCCTCGGACTGCGCGAGCTCGACCTCCGGCGAGCGGCAGTCACCGACCCCTGATGACACCGCAAGGTGGCGGAGCGGCGTGCCAGGCGGCAGGATGTCGTCATGCCACATCGTCGTGACGCCGACGTGGCGATCCGTGCATCCGACCTCTCGATCCTCCGTTCTTCACGAGGGGGCGACGTGCGCGTCGTCGACGGCGTCTCCTTCGTCCTCCCTCACGCCGGCACGCTCGCGCTCATGGGCCCGACCGGTGCGGGGAAGTCGAGCCTCGCCGCCCTGCTCTCCGGGTCGGACACGCCGGGCCTGGCGGTGGTCGGGGGAGCGGCGTGGGTGCACGGCATCCCGGTCCGCAATCCGGGCAGGGCACGACGTGAGCTGACGTATCTCACCGGCTTCCTCGAGCAGCGGGCCGGCGCCAACCTCCCCGCGCGGCTCACGGTCGGCGAGGTGATCGGCGCGCCCATCACGAGCAGGGACCGGCGAGTCAACCAGCGGGCGCTGGCGGTGCGGATCGCCTCGCTGCTGGACGAGCTGATGCTGCCCCTCGGTGCGGTGGCGAAGTACCCCTATGAACTGAGCGCCGGCATGCGTCAGCGGGTCGCGCTCGCCCGCACCCTGGTCCTCGACCCCAAGCTGCTGATCGCGGATGACCCGTTCGCGAATCTGGATGTCGAAGTGCGCCGGGCCGCACGAGACGCCATCCTCCGACGCCGCGCGCGCGGGATGTCGGCCCTCATCGTGACGAACGAGGCGGAGGTGACCCGGGAGCTCGACGCCGACGTCCTCGTGATCCGTTCCGGGCACGCCGTCGCCTATGGGCGCGGCACGGAGCATCTGCTCTGGACGCCCAGCGCGCAGGCCGATGATCGGCTCATCGCGTCGTGAGCACCCCTTGAGCTTTGCTAATATGGTGTGGTTGCCCGCGCGAGAGCGAAGGGTGATCCTCCATAGCTCAATTGGCAGAGCAATCGGCTGTTAACCGATAGGTTCTTGGTTCGAGTCCAAGTGGGGGAGCGGATAGGCCCTGGGCTCCACCCCGGGGCCTTTCTCTTTGCGCCGGCGGCGCGATCGCCTCATCGGCGCCCGTGATCGTCACGCCTCGATGTCGTCGATTCCGGGAGTCCAGGAGCTTCCCGGCCGGCCCCAGCCGCGCTTGCGGGCGATCTTCTGCGTGGTCTTCCAGTCGGCATCGCTGAGCCGATCGATGTACAGGATGCCGTCGAGGTGATCGAACTCGTGCTGCATGATGCGCGCCCGCCATCCGCCGACCTCGATCCGCACCGCGGCGCCCTCGAGGTCGATACCGGTCACGAGCACGCGCTCGGATCGGCGCAGCGGGAACCGCTCACCGGGGAACGAGAGGCAGCCTTCCGACTCTTCATCAGGATCCGGCGCCCCCGGCTCGAGCGGATGCATCCACAGGACGGGATTGATGATCACCCCGCGCCACGGCTCGCCGTCATCGTCCTGGTAGGAGTACGTGTAGATGCGCAGCGAGACGCCGACCTGCGGAGCGGCGAGGCCGACTCCGGGTGCCGCGTCCATCGTCTCGAACATGTCGGAGACGAGCGTGCGGATCTCTTCGGTGATCTCGTCGACGTGCGCCGCGGGCGCGTGAAGGGCGGGATCACCCATGATGCGAATCGGCAGAACGGCCACGCCTTGAGCCTATCGAGGCATCCCGACGGTTAGTGTCGGAGGGTGGTGTGGGCCGGAATGTCGATCGACGAGGTGACCAACGATGTCATCGGATTCTTCCGCGATCCGGCCATCCTCATCGGCATCCCGCTGGCGCTGATGGGCGCGGTGTTCATGTCTTTCGGTGCCCAGTACCAGTACCGCGGCGTCACCAAGGTCGAGCGGCTGAGCGGCTCGTCGGGCAAGGCCGGGCTCAGCGGCAGCCAGCTCCTCAGCCTGCTGAAGCGCCCGTCCTGGGTCGCCGGCACCGTGATGCTGGGCCTCGCCATCACGTGCCAGCTGAGCGCGCTGGCGTTCGCACCCCTCATCATCGTGCAGCCGATCGGTGCGATCTCGCTCGTCATCACCACGCTGCTGAACGCGCGCGTATCCGGGCACAAGCCCACGAAGCAGTCCGGCATCGCCATCGCGGAATGCCTCGCCGGCATCCTCATCTTCGTCACGATCGCCGCGTTCTACGCCACAGAGAACCCGGTCACCCAGCGCGAGACGCTGATCATCCTGTCGCTTCTCGGCGTGGTGCTCCTCATCCTCGCGGGCCTCTGGATCTGGCTCCGCAAGCGCGGTCAGGCCCTCTTCTACATCGTCGCGTCCGGCGTCATCTACGGCTTCGTGGCGACCCTGGCGAAGGTCGTCATCGAACGCATCAAGGCCAACGACTTCGACTGGCTGACGATCCTCTGCATCGTGGCGCTGCTCGCCGCCGTCGCGATCGGCGCCTACTTCGTTCAGACCGCGTACGCGGTGGGCCCTCCCGACCTCGTGATCGCAGGGCTCACGGTCATCGACCCGATCGTCGCGGTCGTCATCGGCCTCACGATCCTGCAGGAGGCGGCGAACGCCCCCGTCTGGGCGTTTGTCGGGTTCGCCGTCGCGGGTGCGATCGCGGTCACCGGAGTGATCACGCTCGCCCGCTTCCACCCGCAGCTGGTCGCCGACAGCCTCGAACTGCCGATTCAGCGCGGGAGCGAACCGGGTCCCGAGTCGGACGACGGCACGAACGCCTGACGCGCGGGCCTGTCGTACGGGCGCGATCGCGGCATCCCGCCGAAGGTCCCCTCCTTCAGGATGCGGGCGGAACGACGATGACGAGACGCCCGTCCTCGAGGCGGCCACCTTCTCCCGGCGTCGGGGCCGGAGCGGGGAGCTCGATCTGCGCCTCCCACTCGGCGTGCGCGTCCTCGGCCGTCGGGCGCCAGACCGCATCCATACCTGAGCCGATTCCGCCCGACGTGCCTCTGCCTTCCAACTGGCGGCGGCGCTGATCACGCTTCAATGCCGGCGCGCACGCGACGAGGATCGCGGTCGCCGCGAGTGCGGCGGCCAGCAGAAGCCACGCGAGAACGTCCATCGGGCGTTCAGCTTACGCGCCGGAGCAGCTCATTCTCCTCGACCGCCTGGAGTGCGAGCACCTTGTATCCCCGGTCTTCGAAGAACACGGTCACGCGGTCGCTCTCCACGTCGACCACGCTCCCGCGCCCCCACTCGACATGCTCGACGGCAGCGCCTGTCGGGTAGGGGACGAGCGACTCATCGGGGGTCTCTTCCGGCGTCGCACCGGCACGACAACGGTCGCAGCGGCCGCACGGCTGAGGAAGGTCCTCGCCGAAATAGCCGAGCAGCAGGCGGCGGCGGCAGTCCCGTGTCTCGGCGTACCGCCGCATGAGCTCCACGCGCGACTCCTCGATCCGTTCCCGCCGTTCTGACGCCTCTTCGGCGGCATCCGCCGCCTCGGCGCTCGTGAGCTTCGCTCGGGCGGCGGCCCCGCGGCGGGTGAGGCCGATGGCACCGCCCTCGGCGAGCTGGTTGAGCAGGGCGGTCGCCGTGCGCGGCGAGATGTCGAGAGACGAGGCGAGCTCCTTCGCTCGCAACGGCGAATCGGACGAGGCGACCGCTTCGTAGGCCGCCATCACCCGATCGCGGTCGACCGAGCGCGCGGCGAAGTACTTGCGAAGTCCCAGGTCTTCCGACCGGTAGAAGAGCGTGGCGCCTGCCGGCTCGCCGTCTCGGCCCGCACGACCGACTTCCTGGTAGTAGGCGTCGAGCGAATCCGGCACCGAGGCGTGGACCACGAACCGGACATTCGGCTTGTCGATGCCCATGCCGAACGCGTTGGTGGCGACGACGACGTCGAGCTGATCGTCGAGGAACGCGTCGTGGACGCCCGATCGCTCGCGCGCACCCAGTCCGGCGTGGTAGGCGGCGGCTCGCAATCCCCGTTCGCCCAGCTCCGCGGCGTACGTCTCCGCTTCGCGGCGGGTCGCCGTATAGAGCAGCCCCGGGCCCGGAAGCTCCACGACGGTATCGAGAACGGCATCGTGCTTGTCGCGTTCCGACACCTCGCGCCGCACGGCCAGATCGATGTTGGGACGATCCACGCCCCGGACGACGATGGCGGGATCGACGAGCCGCAGCCGCGTCGAGATCTCGTCACGCACCGGTTCTGCCGCTGTCGCGGTCAGCGCCACCGTCACCGGCCGTCCGAGACGCGCGCGGACGTCGCCCAACCGCAGATAGTCCGGCCGGAAGTCGTGCCCCCAGCTGGCCACGCAGTGCGCCTCGTCGACGGCGAGCAGACCGACGTCCAGGTCGCGAAGTCGGCCGACGATCTCGTCCTTCGCCAGCTGTTCGGGGGCGACGAACACGAAACGGGCGTCTCGGCTCGCGAGCCGGCTCCACGCCTCGTCGATCGCCCGCTCACCGAGAGTCGAGTTGATCGCGACCCCTCCGGGAGCTCTCGCAGCCTCTTCGAGCTGGTTCAGCTGGTCGCGCTGCAGCGCGATCAGTGGCGATACGACGACCGTGATGCCCTCGAGGATGGTTCCGGCCAGCTGGTAGATCGCGGACTTGCCGGCCCCTGTCGGCAGCACGGTGATGACATCCCGCCCTGCGAGCAGTGCCGACACCGCCTCTTCCTGCCCATCGCGAAGGCCGCTCCAGCCGAAGACCTCGTGCGCGATCTTCGCGATGGAGGGCATCGGTCCCTGTGTCATGACGGTTCCTTTCCGGCGCCGCGATCATCTTTCCAGGACGGAGGGGACGGATGCCGGCGATCGACGAGTGCTGTGGAGAGCCGACGTCCGCGAAAGCCCCCCGGCCACGTTCAGACGGTGACGACGGCGGCAGCGAGCTCCGCCGCCAGCTCCCTGGCGAGGAAGCCGAGGCCCAGCCGGTCGGTGAGCCGATCGCCGGCGGTCGCATGCGTCCACGCACCCCAGACCGCCGCCTCGGCCGGGTCCAGTCCTCTGGAGGCGAACCCCGCGATCGCACCGGCGAGGACGTCACCGCTCCCGGACGTGCCCAGTCCGGGTCCACCCGCCTCGATCCGCCAGGAGCGACCGTCGGGGTGAACCACGAGCCCGTAGCAGTTGACGACGGCGTCGAACCGCCGGGCGATCTCGAGCAGATCGGTCAGCGCATCATCCGCGAGATCGCGTCCGAGCAGGATGCCCGCCTCCTCCTTGTTGGGATTGAGGATGAGACCGGCGGGCAGCGCGGAGCGATCGACGTCTGGCAGCACGCCCAGCGCGAAGGCATCCAGCACGAGCAGCGGCGGCTGCGTGTCCGCGACGGCGAGCAGGGTCGCGCGTGTCTCGTCGCCGTCGTCGAAGCCGGGACCCACCAGAACCGCGTCGGCGGAGCCCAGGTGCCCGCGCAGGCGACCCTCGAAGGGTTCGGTCGCGTCATCCGGGAGTGCGTAGATGCCCGCCTCGGGAATCGCGATGCCGATCTGCGCGTCGATGGACCCGGGGACAGCCAGGGCCACTCGTCCCGCGCCGACCCGGAGCGCCGCTTCGCCGGCGAGGAGTGCGCCGCCGGGGGAGCTGCGGGAGCCGCCGACCACGACTACCTCACCACGGGCCTTCTTCGAGTCGCCCGGGTCGGGGAGGCCCCACTCGCGGAGGAGCTGCGCTGTGACGCTCTCACTGGGGCTCGACATCGGGGCTCCCTGGGTGCACGGTGACGTCGGCGCCCTCGCGCCGGAGATGATCGACGCTCGAGAACACGACGAGCTTCCAGCCGTCGCCCTCCCTCACGAGGTGCGTGACGGAGGCGTTCAGGACCGTGTTCGCCGCTGCGAAGTCCAGCAGCTCAGGTTCGGGAAGCCCCAGGAGCAGATACAGGAAGAGCATGACCACGGCATCGTGCGCGACCAGGAGCGCGGTGTCGCCGTCTGCCGCCATCGCATCGCCGAGGAACGACCGCAGCCTCAGGGCCACGTCCGCCCATGATTCCCCGCCGGGCGGCCGATGGTAGAACTTGCCGAGATGACGGCGGCGATCGGTCTCCTCCGGGTGCAGTCGGGCGACACCGCGCCTCGTGAGCAGGTCCAGGATGCCGAGCTCCCGGTCACGCAGGCGCTCATCGATCGCGATGCGAGTGGATGCCGCGTCGTCGCCGAGCGCGATCTCCAACGTCTGGCGGGCACGGAGGTAGGGCGACACCCAGTAGAGGTCGATCGACCCGCGCTGCTCGGCGAGCCATTCCGAGAGCGCGCGGGCCTGCTCCTCACCCGTCGGGGACAATGGCACATCCGCGTCACGGATGTCGATGGGGATCGCGTCGAGCTGGTCGACCTCGGCCTGAGTGGCGGCGACATTGCCGATGCTCTCGCCGTGCCGCACGAGGTAGAGCTCATTCACTGGCATGCCGCCAGGCTATGAGCCGCGCGCTCCCCGCGCGCACGGGTTGACACAGGTGGTCACCTTGCTTGTAGGGCGGGTGGGACTTGTCCCTACCGCCCCTCCACGCACCGCTTCGCGGCGCGCGGAGCCTCTGGCGGCAGGGGCCCGCCCACGGGTGCGCTCGCGCCGACACCCGCGCGACGAGGCGGCGCCCCGACCTTCGGCCGGGGCGCTGCCTCGTAGGGCGGGTGGGACTTGTCCCTACCGCCCCTCCACGCACCGCTTCGGGCGCGCGGCCTGCGGCAGGGGCCCGCCCACGGGTGCGCTCGCGCGAGACCCGATCACGGGCGTGTGCCTACCGCCCCTCCACGCACCGCTCGCGGCGCGCGGAGCCTCTGGCGGCAGGGGCCCGCCCACGGGTGCGCTCGCGCCGACACCCGCGCTACGAGCGCGGCGCCGACCTTCGGCCGGCGCCCTCGTAGGGCGGGTGGGACTTGAACCCACGATCGTCGGGTTATGAGCCCGCTGCCTTGACCAGCTTGGCCACCGCCCCTTACGCCAGAAGGCGCCCAACGAGCCTACAACGCGCCGGAATCACATTCTTGTCATTCTTGGGCTCGCTGGGCGATAATGGCCCCAGCACAACTGAACAGCCGAGGCATCCGTTCATAGGTCGTTGGGGAAGACGTACCTGCAGAACGGAGCGATCATGGCGTCATCACCAGCGCGCGGAGTGATCTACATTCACTCAGCGCCACGTGCGTTGTGCCCCCACCTCGAGTGGTCGGTCGGGCGCGCTCTGGGGCGCGCCGTCAGCTTCGACTGGAACGAGCAGCCGATCCTTTCGGGCAGCCGTCGCGCCGAGTTCTACTGGGAGGGCCCTGCCGGAACAGGAGCCGCGCTGGCGACCGCCATGCGCGGCTGGGAGCATCTTCGATTCGAGGTCAGCGAGGACCCGACGCCCCGCAGCGACGGGGGCCGCTGGATGCACACCCCGGGCCTCGGCATCCATTACGCCCAGACCGATACCGCGGGCAACGTCGTCATCGGCGAAGACCGAGTGCGCTACGCGCTCGAGGTGGCCGCGGGCGACCCGGTCGAGCTCCAGCGTGAGCTCGAGGTCGCACTCGGTGCGGCGTGGGACGAGGAACTCGAGCCGTTCCGGCACGCCAGCGACGACGCTCCCGTCGTATGGCTCCACAAGGTCGGCTGACCGCAGGCAACTTCACAGCGATTTCCGCCGGTTGTCGACCGGCGGAAGAGACAGGCGACAAGGCGCTGGTAACGGTGGTCGGAGGCGGGATCCCGGACACCGAGAACGCGAATCGCCGCCTGATGGCAGACGCCCCCGAACTCCCTTGAACAAGGGAGCCGGGGGCGTCTTCGTCTGCGGTGTGCGAACTGCCGCTCAGAACGAGCGGAACGCGACGACCGCGTTGTGGCCGCCGAAGCCGAACGAGTTGCTGATCGCGAGCTGCGGGCCTGCGCCGAGCGGGATCGGGGATCCCGAGATGCGCAGCGGGATGTTGGGGTCCTGCGTGGACAGGTTGATCGTCGGGGCGGCCTGGCGCTCCTTGAGCGCGAGGAGGGTGAAGATCGCCTCGAGCGCGCCCGTGCCGCCGAGAAGGTGGCCGGTCGAGGCCTTTGTGGCGGAGACCGGGATCTCGTGGATGCGGTCGCCGAACACCGAGCGAAGCGCCTTGTATTCGGCGATGTCACCGGTCGGCGTCGACGTGGCGTGCGCGTTGATGTGGGTCACGTCGTCGGGCTTCGCATCGGCCTGCTCGAGCGCCTGACGCACGGCGCGAGACGCACCGAGGCCCTCTGGCTCGGGAGCGGTGATGTGGTACGAATCGGCGGTGACGCCACCTCCCACGATCTCGCCGTAGATCTTGGCTCCACGGGCCTTGGCGTGCTCTTCGGTTTCGAGCACGAGACACGCGGCGCCCTCGCCCATGACGAAGCCGTCACGATCGGTGCTGTACGGGCGCGAGGCCGTCTCGGGAGAGTCATTGCGCTTCGAGAGCGCCTGCATCGCGGCGAACGCGGCGATCGCAAGCGGGTGGATCGTCGCCTCGCATCCGCCGGTCAGCACGACATCCGCGCGACCCATCCGAAGGGTCTCGAACGCGTTGACCAGGGCCTCGGTGCTCGAGGCGCACGCCGACGCGACGGTCCGCGCATACGCGCGGGCGTTCAGGTGCATTGAGATCGCTGCAGCGGGCGCATTCGGCATGAGCATGGGGATGCTCATCGGCATGATGCGGCGAGGCCCCTTCTCCTTGAGGGTGTCCCAGCCGTTCAGCGTCGTCTGCAGCCCGCCGATGCCGGTGGCGAAATCAACGGCGAACCGCTCGGGATCGACGTCGGGAACTCCTGCGTCTTCCCACGCCTCTCTCGCCGCGACGAGGGCGAACTGAGCCGACGGGTCGAGCCGATTCGCCACAGGGCGCTCCAGCACGGTGTTGGGCTGAACGACGGCCTCCGCGGCGAAGGTGACGGGAAGCTGGTACTTCTCGACCCAGTCGTGCTCGAGGGCGTGGGTCCCCGAAGCGCCCTGCAGCAGGGCCGACCAGGTCTCGGGGGCTGTCCCCCCGATAGGGGTGGTGGCGCCGATGCCTGTGACGACGATGCGCGGTGTGCTCATGTGCTGGAGTCCTTGAGTAGTGCCGGTGGGGGCTCAGCGCCCCCACCGGTGGGGGTTTGGGGGCGGAGCCCCAACGGGGTGCGGCTCAGGCCTGGTTCGACGTGATGTACGTGACGGCGTCGCCGACGGTCTTGAGGTTCTTGACCTCGTCGTCCGGGATCGTCACGCCGAACTTCTCCTCCGCGTTGACGACGATCGTCATCATCGAGATGGAGTCGATGTCGAGGTCATCCGTGAACGACTTCTCGAGGGCGACCTCGTCGGCCGAGATGCCGGTCTCATCGGTGATGAGCTCGGCGAGCCCTGCGAGGACCTCGTCGGTGGTGAATGCCATGGGTTTCTCCTGTTTGTTGGGGGTTCGCCGGCCCGGTGCGGGCCGCTGTTCAGTTTAGGGTCGGGGCCTGCCGGACTAGGGGAGGACGACGACCTGGGCCGCGAAGACGAGTCCTGCGCCGAAGCCGATCTGCAGGGCGAGTCCGCCGCTGAGATCGGGATGCTCCTGGAGCAGGCGGTGCGCCGCGAGAGGGATCGAGGCGGCGGAGGTGTTGCCGGTCGTCTCGATGTCGCGTCCGATGCGGACTGACTCGGGAAGGCCGAGCTGCTTCGCGAATTCGTCGATGATGCGCATGTTCGCCTGATGGGGGATGAAGGCGGCCAGATCGGATGCCTCCACACCGGCCGCCGCGAGTGCCTGGCGTGCGACCTTCACCATCTCCCAGACCGCCCAGCGGAAGACCGTCGGCCCTTCCTGGCGGAGGGTGGGCCAGGGCGCGAGGCCGTCCCGGAAGTCGGTGAGCGTGTGGTTCATGCCGACGGCCTCGAACTTCGAGCCGTCGGAGCCCCAGACCGTGGGGCCGATGCCCGGCGTCTCGCTCGGCCCGACGACGACAGCGCCCGCCCCGTCGCCGAGGAGGAACGAGATGCTGCGATCGGTGGGGTCGATGATGTCGCTGAGCTTCTCCGCACCGACGACCACGACGTGCTTCGCGATCCCACCCCGGATGAGCGCGTCGGCCTGGGCGACACCGTAGGCGAAGCCCGCGCATGCCGCGTTGAGGTCGTACGCGGCGGCCGGGTTCGACCCCACGCGGTCCGCGACGATGGCAGAGACCGAGGGGGACTGCTTGGGGTTGCTGATCGTGGCGACGATGACGGCATCGATGTCGGATGCCGCGACCCCCGAGCGCTCGATGGCCTCGCGTGCGGCATCCGTTGCGAGATCGATCACCGTGGTCTCGGGAACCGCGCGCGCCCGTGTCACGATCCCGGTGCGCTGGCGGATCCACTCGTCGCTCGAGTCGATCGGTCCGATGATGTCGGCGTTCGGCACGGCGATCTCGCCGCGAGCCGCGCCGTAGGCGTAGATGCGGGTGTAGGCCGGGCCGGTGGACTGCGCGAGCAGAGGGTTCATGCGGACGCTCCGTTCAGAAGCGCAGCTGCTGCTTCGAGATCATCGGGTGTTTTGAGTGCGACGGACGGCACGCCCCGCAGTGCTCGCTTGGCCAGTCCGGTGAGCGTCCCAGCCGGGCTCAGCTCGACGATGCCCGACACGCCCGCCTCGGCGAACGACGCCATGCAGAGATCCCAGCGCACCGGAGACGCGACCTGGTCGACGAGCAGATCGCGGAACGCTGGGCCGGAAGACACCTGAGAGCCGTCACGGTTCGTCCAGACGCGGATCGACGGCTCGTTCGCCGGAACATCGGATGCCGCGACCCGCAGGGCCTCGACTGCGGGGGCCATGAAGCGCGTGTGGAACGCCCCCGCCACCTGCAGGGGGATCACGCGGGTGCCGGCGGGCGGCTCCGCCGAGAGCTGCTGCAGCGCCTCGCGCGCACCCGCGGCAACGAGCTGTCCACCCCCGTTGTAGTTCGCGGGGGTCAGGTCGAGCTCCTGCAGTCGCGTGACGACTGCTGCTTCGTCTCCGCCGATCACGGCGCTCATTCCGGTGTCGGCAGCAGCCGCCGCCTCGGCCATCGCCCGCCCTCGGAGGCCGACCAGTCGAAGGGCGTCCTCTTCGCTCAGGATGCCGGCCGCCGCTGCGGCGGCGAACTCGCCCACGGAGTGCCCGGCGACGCCGGCCACGGCATCCCGGGTCTGCAGTTCATTCCAGGACAGGAGGCTCGCTGCCACGATCAGCGGCTGAGCGACCTTCGTGTCGCGGATCCGGTCGGCGTCCCACTCGGTCCCCGCGGCGATGAGATCGACACCCGACCACTCCGAATAGGCGTCGAGGCGCTCGCGCGCACCGTCCCTCTCCAGCCAGGGGGTGAGGAACCCGGGGGACTGGGAGCCCTGCCCGGGAAAGACCGCAATGATCACTTTTCCATCCTTCCAAGGATTGTCGCGGGCCCTCTGGCGATCAGCGCACAGATATGACCGAAACCTTTGTCGTTCCTGTACAGCGTCATGCCGACGGGCGGCGCGACGACGCGAGCCGCCGACGGGTCGTGTCCGTCCCGATCGAGCCGAGCACGAGCGCAGTCTGCAGGATGAGCGCCTCGCGGGGGCCGGTCGCATCCCAGCCGATGACCTCCGACACGCGCTTGAGTCGATAGCGCACGGTGTTCGGGTGCACGAAGAGCTCGCGAGCGGTCGCCTCGAGCGATCGGCCGTTGTCGAGGTAGGCCCACAGCGTCGAGACGAGGTCGGTGCTGTGCGCCTGCAGTGGACGGTAGATGCGGTCGACGAGGGTCTGCTTGGCGAGCGGGTCGCCCGCGAGCGCGCGCTCGGGAAGCAGGTCGTCCGCCTCCACGGGCCGCGGGGCGTGGCGCCAGGCGCGGGCGACGGCGAAGCCCGCGAGCGCAGCACGGGCGCTCTGGCTCGCGTCGACGAGCGCCGGAACGGCCGGTCCGAGCACGAGATGGCCCGTGCCGAAGCCGGGTTCGAGCCGCCGCGCGATCTCGGGAAACGGCAGCTCCGAGGGCAGCTCGTCGCTTCGCGGAGGCAGGTCGGCCCGGCCGAGCACGAGCACGAGGCGCGAGCCCTGCACGCCGATGAGCACATCGACGCCCAGCTTTCGCGCCGTACGGCGCAGCTGGTCGACGTCCAGGAGCGGGGGAGTCGTTCCCACGAGCACCGCGACTTCTCCGTGCCCGTGCCACCCGAGGGCGGCGATGCGGCTCGGGAGCTCCTCGTCGGCCTCGCCCGAGAGGATCGAGTCGACCACGAGCGCCTCGAGGCGGGCATCCCACAGCCCCCGCGTCTCAGCCGCCCTGGCGTAGACATCCGCCGCCGCGAAGGCCACCTCGCGCGAGTAGAGGAGGATCGCCTCTCGGAGATGCTCGCCCTTGTGGGCGATGCGCTCCTCCGTCACCTCGACGGTGACTCGCACGAGCTGGAGCGTCTGCTGCAGGCTCACACTGCGCAGGAGCTCCCGCGGGGCGACCGCGAAGATGTCCGCTGCGATCGCCGGGGTCGACTTCGGGTCGTCGTACCACTGGATGAACGAGGAGATGCCGGCCTGCGCCACCAGACCCACCGCGGACCGCCTCGCCGGCGGCATATCGGAGTACCACGTGAGCGACTCCTCGAGCCGCTGGATGGTGGCCGAGGCGAGGTCACCCGAGATGCGCCGCAGCCAGGCGAGCGTCTCGGTCTTGTCCATGGGGGCGCGGCCTTCGCGGATCAGCTCTCGCCGCCCGCGTTGCCGCTCGTGCCGGCAGTCACATCGTGCAGGCGGTACTTCTCGATCGCCTGAGCGGAGAGGCTCCGGTCGACGACGCCGTCTTCGGCCAGGGCCTGCAGCGTCCGAACCACCACCGACGGTCCGTCGATCTTGAAGAAGCGGCGTGCGGCGGGACGCGTGTCGGAGAAGCCGAAGCCGTCGGCACCGAGCGTCGCGTAGCGGGCCGGGACCCACTGGCGGATCTGGTCCTGGACGGCGTGCATCCAGTCGCTCACGGCCACGACCGGTCCTCCGGCATCCCGGAGCTTCTCCGTCACGTACGCGGTGCGCGGCTCGTCGGTGGGGTGCAGGAAGTTGTGCTCGTCCGCGGCGAGGCCGTCGCGGCGGAGCTCCGACCACGAGGTCACCGACCACACGTCGGCCTGCACGCCCCAGTCGTCGCGGAGCAGCTGCTGTGCCTCGCGCGCCCAGAGCACGCCGACACCGGACGCGAGGATCTGAGCGCGGGGCCCGTCGCCTTCGGCCTTCGAGATGCGGTGGATGCCGCGCACGATGCCGTCGACATCGACACCCTCCGGCTCGGCCGGCTGCACGAGCGGCTCGTTGTAGACCGTCATGTAGTACATGACGTTGGGGTCGGGGTGGTTGCCGCCGTACATGCGCTCGAGACCCGAGCGGACGATGTGCGCGATCTCGTAGCCGTAGGCCGGGTCGTACGAGATGGTCGCGGGGTTCGTCGAGGCGAGGAGCTGGGAGTGCCCGTCGGCGTGCTGCAGGCCCTCACCCGTCAGCGTCGTCCGACCGGCGGTCGCGCCGATGATGAAGCCGCGAGCCATCTGGTCGCCGGCCGCCCACTGGGCGTCACCGGTGCGCTGGAAGCCGAACATCGAGTAGAAGACGTAGACGGGGATGAGCGGCTCGCCGTGCGTCGAGTACGAGGTGCCGGTCGCGGTGAAGGCCGCAACGGCGCCCGCCTCGTTGATGCCGACATGGATGATCTGGCCCTGGGGGCTTTCCTTGTAGGCGAGGAGGAGCTCGCGGTCGACCGAGGTGTAGTTCTGCCCGTTCGGGTTGTAGATCTTCGCCGTCGGGAAGTACGCGTCCATGCCGAACGTGCGGGCCTCGTCCGGGATGATCGGCACGATGCGGTGGCCGAAGTCCTTGGCGCGCAGCAGGTCCTTCAGCAGGCGGACGAACGCCATGGTCGTCGCGATCTCCTGCGTTCCCGAGCCCTTCTTGGGCAGGGCGTAGGACTCGTCGCCGGGAAGCGCGATCGGCACGTGATGCGTGCGGCGCTCCGGGAGGAAGCCGCCGAGCGCACGACGGCGCTCGAGCATGTACTGGATCGTCTCGTCGTTCTGCCCGGGGTTGTAGTACGGCGGGGCGTACGGGTTCTCCTCGAGCTGGGCATCCGTGATCGGCACTCGCATGGAGTCGCGGAAGTGCTTGAGGTCGTCGAGGGTCATCTTCTTCATCTGGTGGGTCGCGTTGCGGCCCTCGAAGTGGTGACCGAGGCCGTAGCCCTTGATCGTCTTGGCGAGGATGACCGTCGGCTGGCCCTTGTGCTCCGTCGCCGCCTTGTAGGCCGCGTACACCTTCGTGTAGTCGAGTCCGCCGCGACGCAGCTTGCCCCAGATGTCGTCGTCCGACCAGTCGTCGACCATCGCGGCAGTGCGCTCGTCACGCCGGAAGAAGTGGTCGCGGATGAACTTGCCGTCCTCGGCCCGGTAGGTCTGGAAGTCGCCGTCGGGGGTCGTGTTCATGAGGTGCACGAGGGCGCCCTGGTCGTCCTTCGACAGCAGCTCGTCCCAGCCGCGGCCCCAGACGACCTTGATGACGTTCCAGCCGGCGCCGCGGAAGTAGCTCTCGAGCTCCTGGATGATCTTGCCGTTGCCGCGCACCGGGCCGTCGAGGCGCTGGAGGTTGCAGTTGACGACGAAGACCAGGTTGTCCAGGCCTTCGTTCGCGGCCACCTGGAGCTGGCCGCGGCTCTCGACCTCGTCCATCTCGCCGTCGCCGAGGAACGCCCACACCTTGGAGTCCGAAAGGTCCTTGATGCCGCGGTTCGTCAGGTACTTGTTGGTCATCGCCTGGTAGATGGCGTTGATCGGGCCGAGGCCCATCGACACTGTCGGGAACTGCCAGTACTCCGGCATCAGCCGGGGGTGCGGGTACGACGGGATGCCGTGGGGGGCCTTCGACTTCTCCTGGCGGAAGCCGTCGAGCTGGTCCTCCGAGAGGCGTCCCTCGAGGAACGAGCGCGCGTAGATGCCGGGGGAGGCGTGGCCCTGGATGAAGACCTGGTCGCCGCCGCTCGGGTCGTCGAGCCCGCGGAAGAAGTGGTTGAAGCCGACTTCGTACAGCGAAGCCGACGAGGCGTAGGTCGAGATGTGGCCGCCGACGCCGATGCCGGGGCGCTGTGCGCGGTGAACCGTGAGCGCTGCGTTCCAGCGGATCCAGCGGCGATACCGGCGCTCGAGCTCCTCGTCACCGGGGAACTCGGGCTCGTTCTCGGGCGCGATGGTGTTGATGTAGTCCGTGGTGGGAACCTGCGGGACGTTGAGCTGCAGCTCGTGGGACTTCTGCAGGAGGCTGAGCATGATCTCGCGGCCTCGCCCGGATCCCTTCGCCTGCACGAGCTGCAGGAGGGATTCCTGCCACTCGGAGGTCTCTTCGGGGTCGCTGTCGAGCGGTCCCTGCGAATACGGATCCTGATCGTTGACAGTCACAAGAGACCTTTCGTCATCTGGCAGGTCATGCCAGGAATTCGGCATCGGATGCTGTCTGCTTTTGTTCAGCGTGGACAACGCACCGCCGACAAGCCTAGCGAGTCCGCGGGGCATGATCTTCGACAGCGCCGGTGACGGCGCCACCGCGCAGTCCAGCGGCCTACGGTCGGGTGCGGTGTCGACGTTCGCCGCGGACCGTCGGCACTCGTAGACTGGCGTCGAGGGCCTTTAGCTCAGCTGGTAGAGCGCCACGTTTACACCGTGGATGTCGTCGGTTCGATCCCGGCAGGGCCCACTTCTCCCCACCCCTCGGTGCGTGCTCAGGTGCGCGGATCCCCATCGCTGTTGTCACGCTCGTGGGACACGACGTGCGGCAGCACGAAGTCCTCGTAGCCCGGCTGGCCCATCTTGGAATGCCGCCGTGAGTACGTGAAGTAGATCACGAACCCGATCAGGAGCCAGATCAGGAACCGGAGCCAGGTCTCCACGGTGAGGTTGAGCATCAGGTAGATGCAGATCAGCGCGGACAGCCCAGGGACCCAGGGGCTGAACGGCACCTTGAACGACCGCTTGAGATCCGGCCGCTTCCGGCGCAGCACGATCACGCCGACGGATACGAGCACGAACGCGGAGAGGGTGCCGATGTTGACCATCTCCTCGAGGAGCCCGACCGGGGTGAACCCCGCCACCACGGCCACGATGATCGTGACGATCAGCGAGATGAGCCATGGCGTGCGGAACCGGGGGTGCACCTTCGCGAGACCGGCGGGCAGGAGCGCGTCCCGCGACATCGCGAAGATGATGCGGGTGGCACCGATCAGCAGCGTCAGCACGACGGTGGTGAGCCCGGCCACGGCGCCCGCCGAGATGAGCGTCGCCATCCAGTCGGCGCCGTGGAACACGAAGGCGTTCGCGAGAGCCGCCGCAGGGTCGAGTTCCTGGTACGGCACCATCCCCGTGACGACGAGTGCCACCGCGCAGTACAGCACCGTGCAGATCGCGAGCGACGCCAGGATGCCGATCGGCATGTCGCGCTGCGGGTTCTTCGTCTCCTCTGCCGTGGTCGCGACGACATCGAAGCCGATGTAGGCGAAGAAGACCAGCGCGGCACCCGCGAAGATCCCGCCGACCCCGAAGGCTGTCGGCTCGACGCCCGACAGGAATTGCAGGAGCGGCTGGGTGAGCCCCGATGCCGCTTCGCGGGGCTCGGCGGGCGGGATGAAGGGCGTCCAGTTGGCCGGATCGACGAACAGCAGGCCGGCGACGATGACGAACAGGACGATGAAGATCTTCACCGCGACGAGCACCATGTTGACCCGCAGCGACTCCTTGATGCCGAACGTCATGAGTCCGCCGAGCACCAAGACGAGCACGATCGCCATGACATCGACGGTGCCGCCGTACCCGATGGCCTCGGGGATCGGCGCGCCCAGCTGCGCCATGAGCGTCCCGAGGTACGCGCTCCACCCCTGGGCCACCACGCTGGCGCCGAGGAACATCTCCAGGATCAGATCCCACCCGATGATCCACGCGAAGAGCTCGCCGAGTGAGGAGTACGAGAAGGTGTATGCGGAGCCGGCCACCGGCACTGTCGATGCGAATTCCGCGTAGCAGAGGGCAGCCAGAGCGCACGCGATGGCAGCCACGACGAAGCTGATCACGATCGCCGGTCCTGCCACTTCGTGCGCCGCACGTCCCGTCAGCGTGAAGATGCCGGCGCCGATGACGACGCCGACCCCGAACACCGTGAGGTCGAGCGCGGTCAGGGACTTCTTGAGGCGGAACTCCGGTTCATCCGTGTCGGCGATGGACTGCTCGACCGACTTCGTGCGCAGAACGGACATCTTCACACCTCTCGAGAGATGGGCAGGTCGTTGAATGCTAGTGGCCGCGGGTGCCGGCGTCGACGCCCGGGTAGGTTGGGAGAGTGAACGCCAGCCCTGCAGACCAGCGCCGACTCCTCGAGATCGCAGAGCTGGACGCACGTATCGGTCAGGCCGAACGCGCGCGGAAGAACCCGCCGCAGACGGCGCGGGTGCAGGAGCTGCTGGCGCGTCGGCAGGAGCTCTCCCGCGAGCTCAGCGCTCGGCAGGGCGCCCGCGACGATCTGCGGATCGAGCTGTCTCGCATCGAGTCGGACGTCGCCGTCGTAGACGCGAGGTCGGCGCGCGACGCCCAGCGCCTCGCCTCCTCGTCGAACTCGAAGGAGGCGCAGGGGCTCGAGAGCGAGCTTGCCTCGCTCGCGCGCCGCAAGAGCGACCTCGAGGATGCTGAGCTCGAGGTGATGGAGCGCCTGGAGCAGGCCGACACCGCCGTCGCCGAGCAGGAGGCCCTCATCGCCGAGACGAATGAGGAGGGCGGTCGCCTGAGCGCCGAGGGCAAGCAGGCCGTGGCGGACGCCACGACGACCTTCGAGCAGGCGTCACGCGACCGAGCTGCGGTGGCCGCCGGCATCGCAGCGGACCTCCTGGCCCTCTACGACAAGATCTCGCTCCGCGGTCCTGGGGCAGGACTGCTCCGCCGCAACACATGCGAAGCCTGCAACATGGTGCTGTCCGGAACCGACCTCCAGGCCATTCGCCAGGCCCCGGACGAAGCGGTCCTGACCTGCCCCGAGTGCGGCGCGATCCTCGTGCGCACGGAGGAGTCCGGGCTGTGACCCGCCGGCCGCTCGGGCCGTGATGTCGCCGACTCGGGCTGCAGGCCCGGGCTGGATCGTTCTCGGCCGCCAGTCCGGTGACGTGTGCGCGATGGTGCTCGACGCCGCACGGCGACGAGCTGGAGCGCGTCGTGCTCACCAGAGCGGAGACCCCGGACTGGATCGGCGAGCGCGAGAGAGCCGACGCCCCGCGCTGGGTGTGGAACGATGCGAGCGCGTGGTATCCCGAGCTGCTCGCCGGCGGGGTCCGTCTCGCTCGCTGCCATGACCTCCGCCTCTGCCATGCCATCCTGCGAGATTCGGCCCTCGTGGCGGTGGCCCCTGACCTTCGCGCTGCGAAAGCGTGGGACGCAGCGTCGGCGCAGGCTGCAGCGCAGGCGAGCACCCTCTTCGATCTCGACGAGGACGGTGCGACGGCAGGGCCGCCCTCATCGCTCGACGAGGCTCTCGCTGAGTTCTCGCGTCAGCGGTCGGCCCTCGCTGACGCTCTGGATCCGGGTCGCCTGCGGCTCCTTCTGGCCGCCGAATCCGCTGGCGCGCTCGTCGCCGAGGAGCTGCGGGCGGCAGGTCTGCCGTGGGATGCCGCCGCCCACGACGCCATACTCACGGCGACGCTCGGCATCCGGTCGCCTGGCGGAGGGCCGCCCGCGCGTCTTCGCGAGCTCGCGGAAGAGGTGCGCCGTGAGCTGAACGATCCCTCGGCCAGCCTGGACTCGCAGCCCAAGCTGCTTCGATCACTCCACCGCGCCGGCATCCTCGTCGAATCGACGAGTCGTTGGGAGCTCGCGGAGCAGGATCATCCGGTCATCGCGCCGCTGATCCAATACAAGAAGCTCTCGAGATTGCTGAGCGCCAACGGCTGGACGTGGCTGGATGAGTGGGTGGAGGACGGCCGCTTCCGTCCGGTGTATATCCCGGGCGGCGTCGTGACCGGCCGATGGGCGTCGTCCGGTGGGGGTGCTCTGCAGCTGCCTCGGCAGCTGCGCCCTGCCGTGCGTGCCGACCCGGGATGGACTCTGATCGTCGCCGATGTGGCGCAGCTCGAGCCCCGTGTGCTCGCGGCCATGGCGAGCGACGATCGGCTTGCCGCGGCGGCGAAGGGGCGCGACCTCTACGAAGGCATCGTCGACTCGGGAGCAGTGCCCTCGAGGGCTCAAGCGAAGGTCGCGATCCTCGGTGCCATGTACGGCGCGACGACCGGGGAGAGCGGTCGGCTGGTGCCGCGGCTGCGGCGCGCCTATCCGCGTGCGATGGCGCTCGTCGACGATGCCGCCCGAGTCGGAGAGGAAGGCGGCGTCGTCACCACCTGGCTGGGCCGCAGCTCCCCGCTCCATCCGCCGGGTGGCGTGACGTGCAGCTGCGATCGACCGAAGCCGGGACATCCGGAGCCGACGTCGCCGGCGCCCGGCGGTGGGCGCGCGACCGAGGCAGGTTCACGCGCAACTTCATCGTGCAGGGCACCGCGGCGGAGTGGGCGCTGGCATGGCTCGCCGAGATTCGGCTGCGGCTCGCCGCCATGGCTCCGGTTTCCGAGGCCCACGCCGCCGAACGCTCGGGCCCGGTATTCGGACGGCGCCCCCACCTCGCCTTCTTCCTCCACGACGAGGTGATCGTCCACACTCCCGCGGCCTATGCCGAAGAAGCGGCGCAGGTCGTGCGAGAGGCGGCTGCTTCTGCCGCCCGCTTGCTGTTCGGCGACTTCCCGATCGACTTCCCGCTCGATGTGCGGATCGGCGAGTCGGCGGCGAAGGACTGAGGCGGTCCACCGCGCCCGGGACCCGTAGACTCGACGACGCGAATGGGTCGGCTGGACGGTCGCGTCGCTGCGGGTGACCGCAGCGCCGAGGAACGTCCGGGCTCCACAGGGCAGGGCGGTGGGTAACACCCACCCGGAGTGATCCGCGAGACAGTGCCACAGAGAACAGACCGCCGCGACCTCGGTCGCGGTAAGGGTGAAACGGCGGTGTAAGAGACCACCGGGGTCGTGGTGACACGACCCGCAAGGTAAACCTCGCCCGGAGCAAGGCCAGACAGAGGATGCTGACGCGGCTCGCCGAGTCCTCGGGTAGGCCGCTGGAGCGGCACGGCAACGTGTCGCCGAGAGAGATGACCGTCCACGGGGCATCCGCCCCCGGACAGAACCCGGCGTACAGGCCGGCCCATTCGCCCTAGTACCTCTGACCTGGGATTGATCTGTAGGACACCCGCTCCAGGACACATGTGGGACACAGGACGGTCAGCGCACCGCGCCCAGGGCACCGTGCGTCTCGCCCCCGAGCGCGCTCATGTTCGAGGGCCGCTGGGGCTTCCGCGTGAAGAGGCCCTTCGACTTCGTAAAGATCGACCTCACCGCGTAACAGACGGCGGGGCAGCGGGGGCTTTCGTCCTTTCGACCCGCGGTACCGCGGCCTGCACCGCCCGCCTGCTGTCGGCGACGGTGCTGCGGGGTCGCGGGAGTTTCCCTTCTTCCCCTCACGGTCCCGCCCGTCCCGGCATCGTCCGTGGCGGGCGATGTGCCGTATGCGCCCCCGTCGTGCCTCTGGCGATAGACGTCAGACTGATGCCAGGCTGTCGCCGATGAACCTCGCAGCCAAGATCACCTGGGGCTTGTCAGCCCTCACCGTCGTCGGACTAGCCGCGCTCGCGGCCCCGGCTGTCGCCTCCACCGTCCAGGCCGTCACCCCGGTTGTCGAGACAGCTGCAGCCGCTGCAGCCGCGCCCGACCCCGAGCCGAAGACCGACCCGGTCGGCGAGAAGATGATCGATGAGCTGGGGGACGGCTACATCTACGTCGGGAACGGCACCGCGATCCCGAAGAACAGTCCTGCCGGATGCGAGAACCCGGCATGGATTCACGAGTATCCGATGGGCGCGAGCCTGTACGGGGAGCTGGTGGACCGGGGCGCACGCGAACTCGCCGGGGGCACCGTGGGCCTGGACGAAGAGGGCCGGATCGTGACCTACACCGTCGCGCCCGGCGACGCGCTGTTCGCGATCGGTGACCGGTTCTGCATAGCGAACGCGCTGAACATCGCGACCCTCAACCACACGCGGACGATCCAGCCCGGCGAAGTCCTGCTGCTGCACCCTGACAGCTCCATCCCGTGGATTCCGTACTTCAACCCGGACGACGCGCCTGCCGGATACCAGCAGATCCCGTACCAGCGCGCGATCGAAGCGATGAGCACCGCTGCCGCTGCGGGCGACGTCGACGCCATGCGCGCGATCTTCGCGGACCGCCTGTCGAGCCTGTTCCCCGACCCGGCCGACGCCGACGTGATTGCGCAGGCGCTCGAGGTGGGCGACCTCGACGTTCTGCGCCAGATGTTCGCGTAACACTCGCGAAGTTCGAAGGCCTCGCCTCCCGAATCGGGGCGGCGAGGCGTTCACCGACGCCGGCGCTAGTCGGTCATGTTCCAGCGGATCCAGTTCTGCACCGACCAGACCACGTTGTAGAGATTGAACGGGGCCTTGTCGACGGTGTCCCACCGCTGACCGACGTGGGCCGTCCAGGCCGGGATGCGACCGCAGCAGACGCGGTGGCCGAACAGGCGGAACAGGGTGTCGCAGAGCATGGCACGCATGGAGGTGGTCCCCTCGATGATCGCCGTCCCCCGGTTGGGGCTAGCGTTGGCCGCTGCTCATGCCCCCGATCGTACTTCCGCTGGCCACTGGCAGGATCGTCTCTCGGT
>CAVPED010000005.1:0-843565 GCA_963702815.1 uncultured Actinomycetota bacterium
TCCTCGGTCATCGCGGTCACGTACTTGGAGTAGCTGCCGTCGTTGACGCAGTCGTCGATGCCCGTGACGCCGACGCCCGAGGCGATCTCGAGGATCTGGTCGTCCGTGAGACCGGTCGAACCCTCCTCGGGCTGGTTCGCGTACATCGCCTGGAGGAACGGGAGGGATGCCTCGGCATCGGCGACCGCCACGCAGTACATGGCGTTCGCCGACCGCGTCGAGTACTCGGTGCCCTGCGAGGCCCGGTCGAGGATCGAGATCGGATGGATGTTCAGCGTGATCGAGCCGTCGTCGACGAGACCCTGGATCGTCTCGCCGTAGAGCTCCTCGAACTGACCGCACACGGGGCACATGAAGTCGATGTACGTCGCGAGTTCGTCAGGACCGTCGCCCACGGCGATCGCCCCCGTGTCGGCGTCGATGTTGGACGCCTGCGGCGGCTCGCCCGGTGCCGTGGCCTGACTGTTGCCCCACACCACGACGCCCGCGATGATCAGCAGGACCACGACGACGCCCACGCTGATCCAGATCGCGAACCAGTTCACCTTGCGCTCGGCCATGCCGCTCTCCTCCTGTGCTCTGCAGAACTACGCGACCGGCACAGGCGTGACACCGAACGGTGCCAGCCCGGCCCTGCCGCCGTCCGGTGCTGTGAATACCCAGATGCCGTCATCGTGCACCGCGACGCTGTGCTCCCAGTGGGAGCCTGCCGTGCCGTCGATCGTCGAGACGGTCCAGTCGTCGTCCTCGACCAGCGTCGCCTGATCGCCGATGACGACCATCGGCTCGATCGCGAGGGCGAGCCCGGGGCGCACCTCAGGGCCCGGGATCGGAGACGCGGTAGTTGAAGACGGACGGCGCTTCGTGCATCTTGCGTCCGATGCCGTGGCCGACATAGTCGCGCAGGATGCCGTAGCCATGGCCGGACGCATCGATGTGGTCCTGGATCGCGGCGCCGACCTCGGCGAGGTGGCGCGCCGAGGCGAGCGAGGCGATGCCGGCCCACAGCGACCCTTCGGTCACCCGCGACAGCTCTTCTCGCTCCGCGACGACGTCGGGGCGCGTCGGGTCGGGGACCACGACGGTGAAGGCCGAGTCGCCGTTCCAGCCCTGGAACTCCGCGCCGGCGTCGATCGAGACGATGTCGCCGGGCTCGAGGACCCGCGCTGACGGGATGCCGTGCACCACCTGCTCGTTCACCGATGCGCAGATCGTGTGCCGGTAGCCGCGCACCATCTGGAAGTTCGAGCGTCGCGCCGCGCGAGCGGATGACGTCGTAGGCGACGGCATCCAGCTCCTCGGTCGTCACACCCGGGGCGATCATCGCGCGAACCGCGTCGAGCGCCGCCGCCGTGATGAGCCCCGGCTCGACCATCGACCGCAGCTGGGCGGGCGACTTGTAGATCGATCGGCGGAGGGCCACCACGTCAGGCCGCAGCCGAGCGCGCGAATCCGCGCGCGTCGAGCGCCGCGACGATCCGGTCGGTGATCTCGTCGAGAGAGCCGACACCGTCGATCTCGTCGACGATCCCCCGGCTGCCGTACACGTCGAGGATCGGAGCCGTCTCGTTCTCGTAGATCGACAGGCGAGCCGAGATGACGTCGTTCGTGTCGTCCGCGCGGCCCTGCTCGGCCGCCCGCTTGTGCAGTCGGGCGATGCTCTCGTCGCGCGGCACGGCGAGCACGATGACCGCGTCGAGGGCCTCTTCGCGCTCCTCGAGGAACGCGTCGAGGTGCTGCACCTGCGCGAGGTTGCGCGGGTAGCCGTCGAGGAGGAACCCGGCTCCCGCGTCGGGCTGCGACAGGCGGTCGCGCACGACCGCGCTGGTCAGCTCATCGGGGACGAGGCGGCCCGAGTCGATGATGCTCTTGACCTGCTGGCCGAGCTCGGTGCCCTGGGCCACGTTCTCGCGGAAGACGTCGCCCGTCGAGACGACCGGGATGCCGAGGCTCTCGGCGATCCGGACGCCCTGGGTGCCCTTGCCGGAGCCCTGGGGCCCGACGATCAGCAGGCGGACGGGACGGTGGCCCTGAGCGGTCATCGAAGGAGCCCTTCGTAGTGGCGCTGCTGCAGCTGCGCGTCGATCTGCTTCACCGTCTCGAGACCGACACCGACGATGATCAGGATCGATGCGCCGCCGAACGGGAAGTTCTGGTTGGCACCGACCGCGGCCAGCGCGATGAGGGGCAGGAGGGCGATGAGGCCGAGGTACATCGAGCCGGGCAGCGTGATGCGCGTCAGGACGTAGTCCAGGTACTCGGCCGTCGGGCGGCCCGCACGGATGCCGGGGATGAACCCGCCGTACTTCTTCATGTTGTCGGCGACCTCGACGGGGTTGAACGTGATCGCGACGTAGAAGTAGGTGAAGCCGACGATGAGCAGGAAGTACAGCGCCATGTAGAGCGGGTGATCGCCGCGCACGAGGTACTGCTGGACCCACGCCACCCATGCCGGAACTTCCTCGCCGGGCTGCGGCTGGTTGAACTGGGCGATCAGTGCGGGGATGTACAGCAGCGACGAGGCGAAGATCACGGGCACCACGCCGGCCATGTTGACCTTGATCGGGATGTACGTGTTGGTGCCGCCGTAGGTGCGGCGACCCACCATGCGCTTGGCGTACTGCACCGGGATGCGGCGCTGCGACTGCTCGACGAACACGACCAGTGCGACCACCACGATGCCGACGGCCAGCACGAGGAGGAAGACCTCGAAGCCCTTGGTCTGCCAGATCGCCCACATCGACGCGGGGAAGGCCGCCGCGATCGACGTGAAGATGAGGATCGACATGCCGTTGCCGATGCCGCGCTCGGTGACGAGCTCGGCGAACCACATGATGAGGCCGGTGCCGGCGGTCAGCGTGATGATCATGAGCAGCTGCGCCCACCACACGTCGTTCGTCAGGAGCTGCTCGCACGCCGGGATGCCGGACGTGCCGAACAGCTGGCCGCTGCGGGCCACCGTCACCAGCGTCGTCGACTGCAGCAGTGCGAGCGCGATCGTCAGGTAGCGGGTGTACTGCGTGAGCTTCGCCTGGCCCGACTGGCCCTCTTTGTAGAGGGTCTCGAAGTGCGGGATGACGACGCGCAGGAGCTGAACGATGATCGTCGCGGTGATGTACGGCATGACGCCGAGCGCGAAGATCGACAGCTGCAGCAGTGCGCCGCCGGAGAAGAGGTTGACCAACGACAGCAGTCCCTCGGTGCCCGCGGACTGCTTGAGGCACTCCTGGACGTTCGGGAAGTCGACGAAGGGGGCCGGCACGTGAGCGCCGAGCCGGTACAAGGCGATGATCGCCAGGGTGAATGCGATCTTCCGACGAAGGTCGGGGGTACGGAAGACCCGCGCGATTGCGCTGAACAAGAGGCTGCCTCCAGAAGGGATGCCGGCGCGGACTGGGCGCGCCGTCAACCAGAGTAACCCAGCGGATCGCCGTCGACGTTGCGAGGGTCTGCGCCGGGGACGACAGCAGGGGCCGGAGCGTTGCTCCGACCCCTGCTGGGTACTACTTGACGGTGCCGCCCGCGGCGACGATCTTCTGCTCGGCGGAACCCGAGACCTTGTCGACCGCCACGGTCAGCTTGACCGCGATGTCTCCGGTGCCGAGCACCTTGACCTTCTCGTTCTTGCGAACCGCACCCTTGGCGACGAGGTCGCCCACGGTGACGTCGCCACCGCTCGGGTAGAGCTCGGCGAGCTTCTCGAGGTTGACCACCTGGTACTCCACGCGGAACGGGTTCTTGAACCCGCGCAGCTTGGGAGTGCGCATGTGGAGGGGCATCTGCCCACCCTCGAAGCCGGCCTTGACCTGGTAGCGGGCCTTCTGGCCCTTGGTGCCACGACCGGCCGTCTTGCCCTTCGAGCCCTCACCGCGACCGACACGGGTCTTCGGGGTGTTGGAGCCGGGGACCGGACGCAGGTGGTGGACCTTGAGGACACCGGGACGCGATGCCGGAGCATCCTTCTTCGCGGCGGCCTTCTTGGGGGCCTTGTCAGCAGCCGGCTTCTTGGCGGCTGCCTTCTTGGGCGCGGCGGCCGGGGCCACCTCGTCCTTCGTTCTTCACGGCCTTCTCAGCCATCAGTCGATCTCCTCAACCTTGACGAGGTGCGCGACGGTCTTGACGTAGCCGCGCGTCTGCGCGTCGTCGGGACGGACGACGGTGTCGCCGATCCGCTTGAGACCGAGCGAACGCAGCGTGTCACGCTGGTTCTGCTTCTCACTCACCTTGGACTTGACCTGGGTAACCTTCAGGCGCGCGGCCATCAGACACCTGCCTTCGCAGCAGCCGCGGCCTCGGCCTCGGCACGGACGAGACGGGCGGGGGCGACCTGGTCGAACTCGAGGCCACGGCGCGCGGCGACCGCACGCGGCTCCTCGAGCTGCTTCAGCGCCGCCACCGTCGCGTGGACGATGTTGATCGTGTTCGACGAGCCCAGGGACTTCGACAGCACGTCGTGGATGCCGGCGCACTCGAGCACGGCACGCACCGGGCCACCGGCGATGACACCGGTACCGGCGGCGGCCGGACGAAGCAGCACGACACCGGCCGCAGCCTCACCCTGCACGGGGTGCGGGATGGTTCCGCCGGTGCGGGGCACGCGGAAGAAGTTGCGCTTGGCCTCTTCGACGCCCTTCGAGATCGCCAGGGGCACCTCGCGGGCCTTGCCGTAGCCGACTCCGACGACGCCGTTGCCATCGCCCACGACGACCAGCGCCGTGAAGCTGAAGCGACGACCGCCCTTGACGACCTTCGACACGCGGTTGATGGTGACGACGCGCTCGAGGAACTGGCTCTGCTCGCGGTCACGTCCACCGCGGTCGCGGTTGGGGTTGCGCTCGCGACCACCGCGGCGCGGCTCGCGCTCGGTGGCGACCTCGACCGCCGGAGCGGCCTCGGTTGCAGCCTGCTCGGTCACGTTGCTCTCCTTGATTTCACTCACAGGTTCAGACCTCCCTCACGGGCGCCGTCGGCGATCGCCGCGACACGGCCTGCGTAGCGGTTGCCGCCACGGTCGAACACGGCGTCGGTGACGCCGGCGGCCTTCGCACGCTCGGCGACGAGCTCGCCGACCTTGCGTGCCTTGTCCGTCTTGTCGCCATCGGCGCCGCGAAGGTCTGCTTCGAGCGTCGAGGCAGAAGCGACCGTGTGGCCCTTGCTGTCATCGACGAGCTGAACGAACACGTGGCGTGCCGAACGGGTGACGACGAGGCGGGGACGCTCGGGGGTGCCGACGACCTTCTTGCGAAGACGGGCGTGACGACGCGCGCGGGCGTCGGACTTTGACTTGACAGCCATGGTTACTTACCACTCTTTCCGGCCTTGCGCCGAACGACCTCGCCGGCGTAGCGCACACCCTTGCCCTTGTACGGCTCAGGCTTGCGAATCTTGCGGATGTTGGCAGCCGCCTCACCGACGGCCTGCTTGTCGATGCCGCTGACGGTGAGCTTGTTGTTGCCCTCGACCGTCAGCGTGATGCCTGCCGGCGGCTCGATCAGGACGGGGTGCGAGAAGCCGAGGGCGAACTCGACCGAGCTGCCCTTCTGAGCGACGCGGTAACCCGTGCCGACGACCTCGAGGCCCTTGGTGTAGCCCTGGGTGACACCGACGATGTTGTTGTTGATGAGCGTGCGGGTCAGGCCGTGGAGCGAACGCGAGGCGCGCTCGTCGTCGGGGCGGGTGACGAGCACCTGCGCCTCTTCGACCTTGACTTCGATGGGACGCGCCACGGTGAGCGTGAGCTCGCCCTTGGGGCCCTTGACCGCGACGTCCTGGCCGTCGACCGTGATGGTCACACCGGCGGGGATGTCGATCGGGAGACGACCGATACGGGACATGTCAGATCACCACACGTAGGCGAGGACTTCCCCACCCACGCCCTTCTGCTCGGCCTGGCGGTCGGTGAGAAGACCGGAGGAGGTGGACAGGATGGCGACACCGAGGCCACCGAGAACCGTGGGGATCTCGCTCGACTTCGCGTAGACACGGAGACCGGGCTTCGAGACGCGCTTGATGCCGGCGATCGACCGCTCGCGGTTCGGGCCGTACTTCAGCGTCAGGGTGAGGGTCTGGCCGACGCGGGCGTCTTCGACGACCCAGCCGGCGATGTAGCCCTCCTGCTTGAGGATGTCGGCGATGTGAGTCTTGAGCTTGGAGCTCGGCAGCGACACGGAGTCGTGGTGCGCCGAGTTCGCGTTGCGCAGACGGGTCAGCAGATCTGCGACCGGGTCTGTCATTGTCATGTGTTGTTTCCTTCGTTCATGAGGTTTCGGATGCCGTTACACGGCAGGCGACCTTCTATGACTGGGCGATATTCAGTTGTGGATGCGGCGCACGACAGGCTCAGCGACCGTGGACGCTGAGCCTGTCGATGCGTCACGCCTTGTCGTCGTCCGCGCGGAACGGGAAGCCCAGGTGACGCAGCAGCGCCCGGCCCTCGGCATCCGTCTTCGCGGTGGTGACGATGGTGATGTCGAAGCCCCGCACGCGGTCGATCTTGTCCTGGTTGATCTCGTGGAACACGGACTGCTCCTGGAGACCGAAGGTGTAGTTGCCGTGACCGTCGAACTGCTTGGCCGAAAGGCCGCGGAAGTCGCGGATTCGGGGCAGTGCGAGGTTCACGAGCCGGTCGATGAACTCCCACGCACGGTCGCCGCGAAGGGTGACGTGCGCGCCGATGGGCTGGCCCTCGCGCAGCTTGAACTGCGCGATGGACTTGCGGGCCTTCGTCACGAGGGGCTTCTGACCGGTGATCTTGGTGAGGTCGTCGACCGCACCATCGATCACCTTGCTGTCGCGAGCTGCCTCGCCGACACCCGTGTTGACCACGACCTTGACCAGACCAGGGATCTGCATGACGTTCGCGTAGCCGAACTCTTCCTGCAGCTGCTTCTTGATCTCGGTGTTGAACTTCTGCTTGAGGCGGGGCTGGATCTTGCCAGCCTCCACGGCAGTGGCGGTGCTCATATTCAGAGGTCCTTGCCTGACTTCTTCGCGTAGCGCACGCGAACCGTGCGCTTCACGCCGTCCTTCGTGCGCTCCTCGACCCGGCGGCCGACGCGGGTCGGCTTCTTGGTCGAGGGGTCGACGATGGCGACGTTGGAGATGTGGATGGGGGCTTCGAACGTCTCGATGCCACCCGTCTTGGTGCCGCGCTGGGTCTGCCCCACGCGGGTGTGCTTGGTGACGTAGTTCACGCCCTGGACGATGACGCGGTTCTGCTCGGTAAGGACCTCGAGGACCTTGCCCTGCTTGCCGCGGTCTCCGCCACGCTCGGGCTTCGCACCCGAGATGACCTGAACGAGGTCACCCTTTTTGATCTTCGCCATGACTAAATGACCTCCGGCGCCAGCGAGACGATCTTCATGAACTTCTTGTCACGAAGCTCGCGACCGACCGGTCCGAAGATGCGGGTGCCGCGGGGCTCCCCGTCGTTCTTCAGGATGACGGCGGCGTTCTCGTCGAACTTGATGTACGAGCCGTCGGGACGGCGCGTCTCCTTCTTGGTGCGAACGACGACAGCCTTCACGACGTCGCCCTTCTTGACGTTGCCGCCCGGGATCGCGTCCTTGACCGTGGCGACGATGACGTCACCCAGGCCGGCGTAGCGCCGGTTGGAGCCACCGAGCACGCGGATCGTGAGCAGCTCCTTGGCGCCGGTGTTGTCGGCGACCTTGAGGCGGGATTCGTTCTGAATCACTGTTCTCTACTCCTTGGGTTCCAAGTGAGCCCGCGAGGGCTTACTTGGCCTTCTCGAGGATCTCGACCAGACGCCAGCGCTTGGTGGCGCTGAGCGGACGGGTCTCGTTGATGAGGACGAGGTCGCCGATGCCGGCAGTGTTGCCCTCGTCGTGCGCCTTGACCTTCGAGGTCCGACGGATGACCTTGCCGTAGAGGGGGTGCTTCACGCGGTCCTCGACCTCGACGACGATCGTCTTGTCCATCTTGTCGCTCACGACATAGCCGCGACGCGACTTGCGGTAGCCACGGGCGTTCGCGTCGCGGACGTCGTGCGCAGACGACTCGTGGCCCGAGGCGACCGCGGTCGTCTCTTCGGCGTCCTTCTTGGTGGTGGCCATCACTCAGCCTCTTCCTTCACGGCCTTGTCAGCGGCATCCGCCTTCTTGGCCTTCGTCTTCTTCGCCTTCGCCGGGACCTCGACGGCCGCGGGCGTGGCACGGATGCCGAGCTCGCGCTCACGGATCACGGTGTAGAGCCGCGCGATGTCGCGCTTGACCGCACGGATGCGGCCGTGGCTCTCGAGCTGGCCGGTGGCCGACTGGAAGCGCAGGTTGAACAGCTCTTCCTTGGCCTTGCGCAGCTCCTCGACGAGGCGCTGGTCTTCGAACGTATCGAGCTCACTCGGGGCGAGCTGCTTGGTGCCGATCGCCATTACGCGTCGCCCTCCTCGCGCTTGATGATGCGTGCCTTGAGAGGCAGCTTGTGAATGGCACGGGTCAGGGCCTCGCGAGCGAGTTCCTCGTTGACGCCGGCGACCTCGAAGAGGACGCGACCCGGCTTGACGTTTGCGACCCACCACTCCGGCGAACCCTTACCGGAACCCATGCGGGTTTCGGCCGGCTTCTTGGTGAGCGGACGGTCGGGGTAGATGTTGATCCACACCTTTCCACCGCGCTTGATGTGACGGGTCATCGCGATACGAGCGGACTCGATCTGACGGTTGGTCACATAAGCGGGCGTGAGGGCCTGGATGCCGAACTCGCCGAAGCTGACCTTCGTGCCGCCGGTCGCCTGACCGGTACGGCCCGGGTGGTGCTGCTTGCGGTGCTTGACCTTACGAGGGATGAGCATTACGCCGACGCTCCTTCTGCCACGGGGGCCTCGTTACGGGGGCCACGACGACCACGGTCGCCGCCACGGTCGTCACGACCGCGCGGCTGCTTGGGCGCGTTCGCCTGCTCGCGCGCGAGCTCCTTGTTGGTCAGGTCGCCCTTGTAGATCCAGACCTTCACGCCGATGCGGCCGAAGGTGGTCTTCGCCTCGTAGAACCCGTAGTCGATGTTCGCGCGCAGCGTGTGCAGCGGCACACGACCCTCGCGGTAGAACTCCGAGCGGCTCATCTCGGCGCCGCCGAGGCGGCCGGAGACCTGGATGCGGATGCCCTTGGCACCGGCGCGCTGAGCGCCCTGCAGACCCTTGCGCATCGCGCGGCGGAATGCCACACGAGCGGAGAGCTGCTCGGCGATGCCCTGCGCGACGAGCTGGGCGTCAGCCTCGGGGTTCTTGACCTCGAGGATGTTGAGCTGGATCTGCTTGCCGGTCAGCTTCTCGAGGTCGGCGCGGATGCGCTCGGCCTCGGCGCCGCGGCGGCCGATCACGATGCCCGGGCGAGCAGTGTGGATGTCGACGCGAACGCGGTCACGCGTGCGCTCGATCTCGATGTTGCTCACGCCGGCGCGGTCGAGGTTCGACTGCAGCAGCTTGCGGATACGGATGTCCTCGGCGACGTAGTCGGCGTAGCGCTGGCCCGGCTTCGTCGAGTCCGAGAACCACCGCGACACGTGGTCGGTGGTGATGCCGAGGCGGAAGCCGTACGGGTTTACTTTCTGTCCCATTACTTGCTCGCCTTCTTGCTGGTCTTGGCTGCGGGGGCCGCCTCAGCGGTCTCCGGCGTCGCGAGCACGATCGTGATGTGGCTCGTGCGCTTCTTGATCTGGAAAGCGCGACCCTGAGCGCGGGGCTGGAAACGCTTGAGCGTCGTCCCCTCGTCCACGAAGGCGTTCTTGATGTACAGGTCCTGCTCGTCCAGGTACTCACTGACCTGGTCGGCCTTGACCCGTGCGTTGGCGATCGCCGAAGCCACGAGCTTGTAGATCGGCTCGCTCGCGCTCTGCGGCGCGAACTTCAGGATGGCCAGGGCCTCCTGAGCCTGCTTGCCCTTGATGAGGGCGACGACACGACGAGCCTTCTGAGGGGTCACGCGGATGTGTCGCACACGTGCGATGGACTCCACCATTTCTCTCTCCTCTGCCCCCGCGTCAGCGGCGGCGGCCCTTCTTGTCGTCCTTCACGTGGCCGCGGAAGGTGCGGGTGGGCGCGAATTCGCCCAGTTTGTGGCCGACCATGGTCTCGGACACGAACACAGGGATGTGCTTGCGTCCGTCGTGCACGGCGATGGTGTGACCCAGCATGGCCGGGATGATCATCGAGCGGCGCGACCAGGTCTTGATGACGTTCTTGGTACCGGCTTCGTTCTGGACGACGACCTTGCGAAGCAGGTGCTCGTCGACGAAGGGGCCCTTCTTAAGGCTACGAGGCATCTTCCTCTACTCCTACTTACGCTTCTTGCCGGCGTTGCGACGACGGACGATGTACTTGTCGCTTTCCTTGTTGGCGTGACGCGTGCGGCCTTCTTTCTGGCCCCACGGAGTCACGGGGTGACGTCCACCGGACGTCTTGCCCTCACCACCACCGTGCGGGTGGTCGACCGGGTTCATCGCGACACCGCGGACGGTCGGGCGGATGCCCTTCCAGCGGTTGCGGCCGGCCTTGCCCCAGTTGATGTTCGACTGCTCGGCGTTGCCGACCTCGCCGATCGTGGCACGGCAGCGCGCGTCGACGTTGCGGATCTCGCCCGAGGGGAGACGCAGCTGCGCGTAGGGGCCGTCCTTCGCCACGAGGCGAACCGACACACCGGCCGAGCGGGCCAGCTTCGCGCCGCCGCCGGGGCGGAGCTCGATCGCGTGGATCACGGTACCGGTGGGGATGTTGCGCAGCGGCAGGTTGTTGCCGGGCTTGATGTCAGCACCGGCACCCGACTCGACGACGTCACCCTGCGACAGCTTGTTCGGCGCGATGATGTAGCGCTTCTCGCCGTCGGCGTAGTGCAGCAGCGCGATGCGCGCCGTGCGGTTGGGGTCGTACTCGATGTGGGCGACCTTGGCGTCGATCCCGTCCTTGTCATTGCGACGGAAGTCGATGACACGGTACTGGCGCTTGTGGCCACCACCGATGTGGCGGGTGGTGATGCGGCCCTGGTTGTTGCGTCCACCGGTCTTGGCGAGCGGGCGGAGGAGCGACTTCTCCGGCGTCGATCGGGTGATCTCGGCGAAGTCGGCCACCGACGAGCCGCGGCGACCCGGGGTCGTGGGCTTGTACTTGCGAATAGCCATAGTTCTCTAGTCCTCTGTCCCGACCGTCAGCCGACGGCCGTGAAGATGTCGATGGTGCCCGACTTGAGGGTCACGATGGCGCGCTTGGTGTCCTTGCGCTTTCCCGTGCCGAAGCGGGTGCGGCGGGCCTTGCCGACGCGGTTGATCGTGTTGACCGCAGCGACCTTGACGCCGAAGATCTTCTCGATGGCGAGCTTGATCTCAGTCTTCGAGGCGCGCGGGTCCACGAGGAACGTGTACTTGCCCTCGTCGATGAGCGAGTAGCTCTTCTCCGAAACGACCGGCTTCAGGATGATGTCGCGCGGGTCCTTGTTGACGGCGATGTTGCTCATGCCGAGACCTCCTCGGTGTCGGCCTCTGCTGCGGCGTTCGCGGCGAGCTTCTTCGCGACGAAGGCGTCGTAGGCGGCCTTGGTGAAGACGATGTCGTCCGAGACGAGCACGTCGTAGGCGTTGAGCTGGCCGACGGGCAGGACGTGGACGTACGCCAGGTTGCGGACGCTCTTGATGGTGAGCTCGTCGTCACGCTCGATGACGACGAGGACGTTCTTGATCGCGGCGAGCTCGGCGAGGACCGCAGCGGCGGCCTTCGTCGAAGGAGCGCCCTCGATGCCGAACGAGTCGACGACGTGCAGGCGGTCACCACGAGCGCGGTCGCTGAGCGCACCGAGGAGCGCGGCGGCGACCATCTTCTTGGGTGTGCGCTGCGAGTAGTCGCGCGGCTTCGGGCCGTGGACGATGCCACCGCCGGTCATGTGCGGCGCGCGGATCGAGCCCTGACGGGCGTTACCGGTGCCCTTCTGCTTGAAGGGCTTGCGGCCGGCGCCCGAGACCTCACCGCGACGCTTGGTCGAGTGGGTGCCCTGGCGTGCCGCCGCGAGCTGCGCGATGACGACCTGGTGGATCAGCGGGATGTTCGTCTTGACGTCGAAGATCGCGGCGGGCAGCTCGACAGAGCCTGCCTTCTTGCCATCGGCCTTGCGCACGTCGAGCGCGAGAGTCGAGTCAGCCATGAGTTCAGGCACCCTTCACTGCGTTGCGGACGTAGACGATGCGACCGCGAGCACCGGGGACGGCGCCCTTGACGAGCAGCAGACCCTTCTCGGCGTCGACGGCGTGCACCGTGAGGTTGAGGACGGTCACGCGCTCGCCACCCATACGGCCGGCCATGCGCATGCCCTTGAAGACGCGGCTCGGGGTCGACGATGCGCCGATCGAGCCGGGCTTGCGGTGGTTGCGGTGCGAACCGTGCGAAGCGGAGACGCCCTTGAAGTTGTGGCGCTTCATGACACCCGCGGTGCCCTTGCCCTTGCTGGTGCCGACGACGTCGACCAGCTGGCCGGCCTCGAAGGTGGCGTCGACGGTGAGCTCCTGGCCCAGCGTGTACTCGCCGGCATCCGCGGTGCGGATCTCGGTGAGGTGACGACGCGGCGTCACGCCGGCGGCCTCGAAGTGCGCCGACTGGGGCTTGTTCACCTTGCGCGGGTCGATCTGCCCGTACGCGATCTGCACGGCGTTGTAGCCGTCGACCTCGGGCGTGCGGATCTGAGTCACCACGTTGGGCGCGAGTTCGATGACGGTGACGGGAACGAGCTTGCCGTTCTCGTTCCACACCTGGGTCATGCCGAGCTTCGTGCCCAGCAGCCCCTTGGAAATCTTGGAGTTGATGTCAGCCATGTCGAACCTCAGAGCTTGATCTCGATGTTGACATCGGCCGGAAGGTCGAGACGCATCAGCGAGTCGACAGCCTTGGGCGTCGGGTCGATGATGTCGATCAGACGCTTGTGGGTGCGCATCTCGAAGTGCTCGCGGCTGTCCTTGTACTTGTGGGGCGACCGGATGACGCACACGACGTTCTTCTCGGTCGGAAGGGGCACGGGGCCCACAACGGTCGCGCCCGCACGGGTCACGGTGTCGACGATCTTGCGCGCCGAGCTGTCGAGCCCTGCGTGGTCGTACGACTTCAGGCGAATGCGGATCTTCTGTCCCGCCATTGTCTGCTCACTCTCTATATCGCGTCATACCGACCTGGACTTCCCAGGGGCATTGGACGCACGATGGCGCTTGCACGCCAGGCACTTCTCTCTGCGGCCGCTCGGTCCCGAGCGTGTCGAGGGATGCTGCACCGCTGTTCTGCTGTCAATCCGGCTGCCGGGGCATCCGGTCCCGTATTCCCGGCACGCGCGGACGCAAGCGTCCTCGTGGAGCCGAGGTGTGTGGGATTTTCGTTCTACTGCCCGCGGCCTAGGTTGTCGCGCTCTCGCGCCGCCTATGCACTGCCCTGGCAGTGATCCAGCGCACGCCAAGAGGGGCGCCGGAATGTGGAACCTCACTAGTCTACGGGTCGCCCGGGCGTGTCGCAAACCCGGGCGTGTCGCGACTCCCGATGCTCAGCGCCCTCCCAGCCGGTGCGGAAGGGTGATCCTCGCACCCCGGCAATGGGGTGCGAGGATCAGGCGCTCAGTCGACCCGACCATCCCGTCGACGACGAATCGCGAACGTGACGAACACGGCGCCGATGGCCAGGAGGGCGAGCGCCAGAAAGCCTGCGAACCAGGGCACCGAGCCGCCTGTCGGGGGCAACGGCGGAAGCGTCGGGTTTTCGAGGTCGATGGCGACGACGTCGTCGACTCCGATCGTGATCACGGCCGAACCGGTCGCGTTGGACCCGTCGGGAAGCACGAAGACCGGGTTCCCCCAGCCTGCGCCGGCGGGGACACCGCCTTCAGGCTTCACCTCCGAGATGGTCACCTCGGTGCCGGTCGGTATCTCGGGTGAGGTCACCGTTTCGCCGGAACGCACGGTGAACGAGCCGGGCTGCGCCAGCCCGTCGTACGTGTACGTCACGGTGAAGCCGAAGTCCTCTGGGACTTCGTCCGCCACCGGACCGGTCACGAGCTTCGTGATCGAGAACCGGCCGAAGAGCTGGGTCACCTCGTTCGTGACGGTGAAGGTCGGCGCGGTGTTGTCGCCGATCACGAAGCTGGCCGTGCCGTCGTCGTTCACCGTGAGGCCCTCACCGCTCCAGGTCGCGTCACCCCATTCGACGCTCGGTCCGGTGCCGCTCGGCACGGCCTCCGACAGGGTGACGACGGTGCCGGTCGGCAGCTGCAAGCCCGCGGGCGCAGACCAGCTGTTCCCGGCGTTCAGGACGAGTTCGACCTCGCCGGCTTCCAGTCCCGGCCCGGCAGGCCACGACGCGAGCACCGTGAACTCGGCCGACTGCATCTCAGGGCTGGTGAAGTCGAAGTCGCCCGTGAGCGCCTTCGTGACCGCGAAGGTGCCGGTGAGCTCGGAGACCTGATTCGTGAGCGTGATCGCGAGCGGCTCGGTGGCGCTCGAGATGGTCACGACCGCGGTGCCGTCGCCCTGATCGCCCGGCGTCCAGGAGATCTCGCCCCACGCGACGCCCGGTCCCGTGCCCGAGATCGTCGGCTCGGAGAGCGTCACCGTCGTCCCCAGCGGGAAGGTCGCCGACGCCCCGCCGGCCACCGGTCCCCCGGTCCAGTCGGGTGCGGACAGCTCGAAGCTGCCGCTCTGCCCGTCCGAGGACGTCCAGCCGACGGTGAACACCGCGTCGGCCAGTCGCGGATCGGTCAGATCCATGTCGCCGGTGACGGCCTTCGCGACCTCGAAGGTGCCGCGCAGCTCGGTCGCTTCGTTCGTCACCGTCAGCTGCGGGTTGGTGTCGTCGCCGATGGTGATCGTCGCGGTGCCGTCCCCGTTCGGCACGACGCCGTCGCCCGACCACGTCGGGTCGGTCCCCCACTCGACACTCGGTCCGGTGCCGCTCGGCACGGCCTCGGACAGGGTGACCACGGTGCCGGTCGGCAGATTGACGCCGAGTCCCGTCGACCACCCGTTGGCCTGAGTTCAGGACGAGAACCTGCGATCCACCACCCGCCCACGTCGCCGTCACAGTGAACTGCGCGCCCGCCATCTCAGGCGAAGTCAGGTCGAAGTCGCCCGTGACCGCCTTCGCAATGCCGAACGTGCCGAACAGCTGGAGCGTGCCGTTGGTGAGGGTGATGGCAGCGGGCGTCGTCTCGCTCGACACCGTCACGAGCCCCTGCGTCGGGTCCTGCGGGTCTGCGTTCGCGCCCCAGCTCACATCGCCCCATTCGAGGTTCGGCGGACCGCCGGTGCGACCGGTCTCGGTGAGCGTGACGACGGTGCCCAGGGGGAACACGACCGGTGCACCCGTCGGCATCCGTCGGCGTCGCCGACCATCCACCGGCCTGCGTCAGCTCGACGTCGCCGCTGAGCTCGCCCGCCATCCCAGTGGACGGTGATGACCACGTCGGCCAACAGCGGGTCATCCGCGGTGAAGTCGCCGGCGATGTCCTTCGTCACCTCGAAGGTGCCGAAGACCTCGGTGACCTCGTTCGTGACGACGAGCGCGACGGTCGTCGCGTCACCGATCGTGACCTCGACGGGCTGCTCCTGCGCCGCACCGCCGTTCACGGTCCAGCTGATGTCGCCCCACTCGACGTTGGACGGAGTCCCGGTCGGGGTGCCCTCTTCGAGGGTCACGACCGTCCCGGTGGGAAGCGTCGGCCCGGTCGCGGCGAACCCGTTCGCCTGGTTGAGCGTCAGCGTGCCCTCGACGGTCTGCGCCGGTCTCGGCATCCACGTAGGAGTACTCGATCGGGATCGACGCGTTCGCGAACTCGGGATCACTCGAGCGAGAAGTCGCCCGACAGCGCCTTCTGCACGGTGAAGCTGCCCAGCAGGTTCTCGACCGTGTTGGTCAGCGCCACCGTCGTCGCGGAGTTGTCGCCGCCGAGGATCGTGACGGTCGCGGTGCCGTCCGCGTTCACGGACACGTTGGGCGCCGCCGTCCACTGCAGGCCGGTCCACTCCACGCCCGGCGGAAGGTCGCGTCGGCGTCGTCTCGGTGAGGGTGACGATCGTGCCCGTCGGGAAGGCGAGGGCGGGTCCGGGAGCCGGGGAGCCGTCACCGGTGACGGTGAAGGATCCGGATGTCGCGTCGCCGACGACGTCGGGCTGGTCCGAGGTCCAGTTCACGGTGAACTCGAAGTCCTCGAGCTCGGCGATCGCCTCAGGGTCGCCGCTGAGGGTCTTGGCCACCTGGAGCGAGCCGTAGAGGTTCTGACGTCGAGGGTGATCACCGCGTCGCCGCTCGGCGCGACGACGAGCCGCCCCTTGGCGGCGAAGCTGCCGGGCACTGCCGGGGTGAACATGATCGAGCCGTCCGGCGGGCAGCACCGGCGGCGAAGACCTCGGCGAACGTCGAGCGTGTAGCCGAACGGGAGATCCTGTGCCGACGTGCTCGGCGTCCCCGGCGTCAGCACGAACTCGTCTGTCGTCACCTGCGGGTCAGCGCGCCCGGATCTGCCGGCTGCGTCAGCCGGTTCTGGCCGCGGAAGTTGACAGCGGAGCGTGACATCGACCGTGTAGGTGACGCCCACAGGGCCTGGGCCGCATGACGGTCTTGAGCACCTCGTAGGTGCTCGCACCGAACCAGCCGGCATCGTACGTGTGATTGTTCTGGCCCGGGCCGCCGACATCGACCGCATACCTACCGAACTCGACCCGTGGCATCAGGCACCGGGATTCGAGTCGTTGACCGCGGTCGTCTTGTCGAGCGAGACGCACCTGTGGCGTCGTCAGCTGCAGGTCGGCCCAGGTCATCCCGGCGAAGCCGGCGTGCACAGCGTTGGGACCGGCGAGCTGAAGCTGCTCGGCCCCGTGCCATTGCCGGGCTTGAAGACCAGGATGTACTTCGCATTCGGCACGAACACGGGCTTTGTCGGATTGTTCGGGTCGGCGATGACGTCAGGGTCGTCCGTGCGGAAGTAGTAGGTTCCGGGCTGTCCGTTGATCGTCGACGTCGTGCGCGTGCCGACGAGCGTGCCGGCCGTCGCCATTGGCATCGGCCGTCCACAGTTCGACGACCGCGCCGTTGATGGCGGGCTCGTCCGCATCCTGGCGACCGTTGAGATCGGCATCCAGCCACACGCGGTTGCCGATCTCGACGGGCGCCGCGACGCCGAGGAGCGCGACGCCGCCGAGTCCGCCGCCCTTCTGGAAGGCGGCCGATCCTGGTCCTTGATCCCCTCGACCTGGTCGAATCCGCGCGTCGCAATGCCGTTGCGCTGGTCGAACCACATGAGACCCGAGCGGTAGATGCCGGCGAGCGGATCGATCGCCGTCGACATCACCTCGTCGACACCGGGATAGGTCGCGATCGCGCCGAGGGTGTTGTCGTTGTGAATCACGCCAGCAGCGCCGGTGTTCATCGAGTCGTTGAAGAACTCGCCGGTCGCGGGACCCTGGTTGTTGTTGTAGGTGGGGGTCTGCCCGGACGACGGCGGCCGTACGCACGGCGCGGGATCCGACCTTGCCGTTGCACTCGAGTGCGAACCGACCGGTCGCGGTCGTCGGGCAGCCCGCTCCCGTCGGGCAGGCCGAGGCCCACCGGAGCGGCGACGAGGATGTCGCCGTTGGCGACCGTCTCGAAGAACCGATTCGTGGGGAGGTCGATGTCGGAACCGACGTTGAGGTTGCCGCTCTGGATCGCCGTCCGGTCGGTGAAGCCGAGATTGAGGTAGCCGTCGATGTCGAAGGCGAGACTCGAGAGCACGGGCTGCGGGTAGGCGTGCGTCCACCCCCAGTCGGTATTGAATCCGACCGCGCCCGCATTCGGTCCGGGCCACACCCAGGTATCGGTCCACGAGTTCCACCGGTGCAGCTGCGGTCGCGTGTCCGCGCTGGGCCAGCTGTTCATGTTGCTGCCCTTGACGTAGCCGAGGTCGGCAACGAGCTCGGTGCGCCAGTCCGCCGCGGCAACGGTGCCGGCGGGGTCCGCGGCGTCCGCAACGGGAACGGACACGACGTAGGCGTTCATGTCGGCGGCATGCCGCCGACACGCCGGGCCGCCGTGCCCGTGTCGACGTAGCCCATGTAGAGCCTGCCGGCGGCGAGCCGTGAGCGCCCACAGCTGCTGGTTCGCGCCGACCGGCGTGCTGACGCGCCACGACGGGCGGGGTGGTGTCGGCGGGGTCGGACACGTCGATGCCGTAGACCTGGCGTCACGGAGGTTCGTGATGAACAGCGTCTCACCGTCGAGGGTCGTCGCCACGCCCCCGATTCCGATGCGTGCCGCGAGCGAGAAGCCGGCCCGATCGGCGACGGCTGCTGCGGGGAGCCGAGACCGCGATCGGGGAAGCCGGATCGAGCACCGACTGTCCGAGGTCGACGGTGCCGCCTCCGTTGACAGCGAGTCCCTGCACGTCGAACCAGTTCTCGGCCGCGGCGCCGCCGCGGATGCTGCCGTTCGCCAGCAGGACATCGGGCACGCGGTAGATTCCGCCGAGCCCGAGGTCGCCGAAGCCCGACATGCGCTTGAGCGATGCCGCGAGGATCATCGCGTTCGTCACACGGTTGTACGAGACCCCCCACGCCGAGCCGACCTGGCCGAAGTCGGCGAGTTCGGTGCGCTGGGCGAAGTGACCGGGCGTGTCGGCGCTGCCGACCTTCGACCACGGCTGCGCGACGAGCGTCGGCGCGGTCGGCGGTCGAATCGGTACCGGTGTAGGTCGGGTCGCCCGCATACTGGATGACGGTCGCGATCGGCGCGTCGGGCTGGATGACCTGGTCGGGGATGACGAGACCGAAGTCGACACCGGTCGCCGCGCCGCCGGCATCCAGCGTCACGAACTGGACGCTCGTGTTGTTGTCGCCCTGCGTCGTCGCGGGCGGCGCTCCCTGTGCCGCGAAGGCGGGCTCGTAATCGTCGCCCCAGCTCGAGAACTCCACGCGCAGGATCGCCCGAGAACGCGCCCGCGACGGGCAGTGTGTAGGTGCCGTCCGCGGCGCTGGCCGCGGTGCCGACGAGGTCGCCCTCGGCGTCGAACGCTTTGACCGTGACACCTGCGACGGGACGGTTGCGCGGCACTCCTGCGGCGGCCGAGCCCGTCGTGTACCAGCCGGCACTCGTGAAGTCCTGGAACACGATTCCCGACACGGTGCCGTTCGTCGCGCCCGCCGCCTGCGCGGGCGCTGCGAGACGACGGAACCGGTCACGACGAGGGCCACGGTGACGAGACTCGCTACCGCCGATCGCATCACCCGGCGCACTGCAGATCCGGACTGGTTGCGCAACGCCATGGCGTCTCCAATTGTCTGGCTCGTACCGTCGCCTCCGATGAGACTCGGCACACCCCCTGATTGCAGCCATGGCGAATCACACCGAAGAGCTTGGCTGACATCATCAGAGCATGAGATTGAACCGAGGGTCAAGGCCAACGGCATGAACGGACACCTGCGCACGGCCGTGGCGCTCGGGGTCGCGACAGCACTATTGGCCGCCTCGGCATGCGCGCCGACGCCACCTGCCGAGGATTCGGCGGGAGCTGGAACGATTCGTGTGCCGCAGGATGCGGCGACTCTCGAGCTTGCCGCCGATCGCGTCCAGACCGGCGGCACCATCGTCATTGCGCCCGGCGTCTACGAGGAGCAACTGGTGATCGACACCCCCGATGTCACGGTGCGCGGGGAGGATCGCAACGGAACCGTCATCGACGGCGGCGGTCTGCGCCCGTACGGCATCGTCGCGATCGCCGACGGCGTGCGCGTGGAGAACCTCACCGTGACCGGTGCGACCTTCTACGGCGTGCTCTTCACGGGGCTGCACGATGAGAACGGTCCGTCGGCGCCGACCGCCACTGGTTACGAGCCGTGGGATCCCGAGCAGTTCCCACCGCTGCAGCGGTTCCTCGTCGATCACGTCACCGCCTCCAACAACGGTCTCTACGGCATCTACGCCTTCAATGCGCAGCACGGCGTCATCCGCGACTCCTACGCCTCGGGTTCGGCGGACAGCGGCTTCTATGTCGGCCAGTGCGAGGAGTGCGACGTCCTCGTGACCGGCAACGTCGCCGAGCGCAACGCCGTCGGGTTCGAGAACGCCAACGCGAGCGACACGGTCGTCGTCGCGGGCAACCGCTTCTCGGGGAATCGCGTCGGGATGACGCTCCTGTCGAGCTACCAAGAGGCATTCACGCCGCAGCGCAGCAACGACGTGGTCGGCAATCTCGTGTCGGACAACGCCGAAGCCGACTCCCCAGCGCAGGCCGAGGGCGCCTTCGGCGACGGGAGTGGGCCTGAGCGGCGCACAGGGCAACGCGTTCGCGCGTAATCGGATCGGCGGCAACCCGCGGGCAGGCGTCATCCTGAGCAACACGGAGGACCTGCCTTCCCTCGACAACCGGTTCGAGGACGACGTGTTCGAGGACAACGGCGTCGATGTCGCCAACACCTCAGCGGCACGCACACCGGCATCCGGCAACTGCGCCCAGGAGGGGCTCACGACCGCCCCTGCCGAACTCGCCCCGCAGCTCGTCACGGGCTGCGGCAACGACACCGCTCAGCCGGCAACGACGTCCATCGCCGGGCCCGAGGCTCCCGCCGGAGTCAGCTTCCTTCGCGTCAGCCCACCTCGCGACCAGCCGAACCTTGCGCCCCGCTCGTCCTATCCGCCCCTGCCCGCCGCGATCGAGATGCCAGACCTGGCGGCGTTCACCGTCCCGGATGCCTCGTTCCTCTCCGAACGCTCGGGGACGCGCTGACACGCCGGGAGCCGTCTCTTCTGATGCCGTGACGGCGATCGGCCGAAGTACCCCGGCGCCGACTGAATGCCACGAGCATCCCGAGGCGGGCCCTTGGCAGCATCCGCTTATGCTGGCGGGATGACTCGGCGCCCACGATCGGCTGCGGCCCGATGGCTGGGCACCCTCGTGGCGGTTGTTCTGGCCGGAGCACTCCTCACCGGATGCACGAGCGCCCCCGAAGACGAGGATGCCTCGGCGCGTCCCGTCACGACAGAGGAGTCGCAACTGCTCGCCATCGCGCGCTTTCGCAGCTTCGACGCGGGGAGCCGCCCGTTCACTTCCGAGGTACGCGAGCGGGGAGCCGACCTGAGCCTGCGCGGGTGGATCGATCACGTGAACCATGTCGGGTATGCCACTGTGACAGGCGCGTTCGATCCGGAGGCGCTGCTCTGGACGGGCGCGACCGTGGGAATCATCCCCGCTTCGCCGGATCCCGACGGCAATCCTCCGCTTCCGATTCCGCCCCTCGACGACCAGACGTGGCTGAGTCACCCCCTGGACCCGTCGGCTTCGCGGCTCGACAGCCTGCTCGCGGCGATCGGCGCACTGGGATCCGACCGACCCGACAACCCTCTCCTGCTCCAGCAGTCAGGCGCGCTGTGGCTGCGCGCCGACGAGGTCGACGGCACGCCCGTCACGGTCTTCGCCGCGCCGCCGAGCGACGAGCCGCTCACCGCTGACTCACCACGCGTCGATGCCGACACGTCGGCGCTCCGGCTGTGGGTCGACGAGACGGGCCTCATCCTGCGGGCGGAAGTGCGCATCGGCGATTCCTGGTCGACGATCGACTTCTCGGACGCACCCGGCGTTCCGCTCACGCTCCCGGACTCGACGGGAGGCGAGCAGTGAGCGAGCCGCGCAGCGAGCGCACGGATGCCGTCGTCCCCGCGGCGGGATCCGCGCCGGCGGCGGATGGTCCGGATAGCGCAGACGCGCAGCGTCGGTTCTCGCGACGCACACTCCTGCTGAGCACAGGAGCGGGGGCCTTGGCCGGGCTCGTCGGGGGCGCCGCGGGTGCCGCCGGCGCCGCGGGGAGCACGCTGGCGGCGTCGAATCCACCGTCGGCCGACCCGAATGAGACTTCGGTCGTCGCCGCCGGTCCGCATCAGGCCGGAGTGGAGCGGCCGGGCATCCCGCAGCAGCACTGCATCGTCGCGGTCGCCGACCTCGACACGACCGCACTCCAGGCGACCCTGGCCCTTCTCGGCGACCAGATCCTGCGGATCGCCGATTCCCGACATCCATCCACCGAGGTCACACCCGACGGACCCGGCGATCTGACCGTCACCGTGTCGCTCGGGGCAGATGCGCTCGCCGCCACCGCGTATCCCGAGCTTGCCGCCTCCGTCAGACTCCCGAGATTCGCGCGCGATGAGGATGTTCCCGAAGGTCGCCACGGCGGCGGCATCCTGATCAGCGTGAACGCAAGCGATCCTGTCGTGCTCGAGCCTGCGCTGCAGTCACTCACGGCACTGATCCCCGGTTTCAGTCTGCGCTGGTCGGACTTCGGTTTTCGAGGTCACCCGGACCGCGGTGTCGCGCGCAACCCCTTCGGCTACCACGACGGGATCATCGTGCCGAGGACGCCGGATGCGTTCGACGCAGGGGTGTGGATCGCAGACGGCCCGCTTGCGCGGGGGTCGATCTGCGTCGTCCGTCGCTTCGCACTGGACACGGGCGGCTTCCGATCCCTCCCGCAGGACCGTCGCGACGCCATCGTGGGTCGGCGGCAGGCAAGCGGCGAACCGCTGTCCGGCGGCACGCGCGACGACCAGGCTGATCTGCTCGCGAAGGCGCCGAACGGCGACCTGCTCGTGCCGGCGCGATCGCACGTGCGGGCGGCGCACCCGTCGTTCACGGGGAGCCCGCTCATGCTTCGACGCAGCTACGGCTACCGCGCGTCAGAGACTGATCAGGGTCACCTCTTCATCTCATTCCAGGCAGAGCTCGAGACGTTCGTGCGCACGCAGCTTCGACTCGACGAAACGGACGACATGATGCAGTTCGCCACTCCCACGGCGAGCGGCGCATTCGCCGTCCTACCCGGGCTTCACCCGGAGTGAACCCCTGGGGTCGACATTGTGGAAGCCGCGCTGACGACCGCGGCAACGCCTATCCGACGGCAAAACCCCCGTCAGGGACGATGACCGTGCGGCTGCGATAAGCCGCCCCTTGGTTGGGCCGCGCACGCAGGTTGGATCCTCCCCCGCGCTACTGCTTGCCGACAGCCCCGTCGGCCTTGCCGCGGAGGTCATCGACGTGGGAGTCGAACTGGTCGGGCGAGATCTTCTTGGCGATGTCGGCCGCGCTGTCGAACAGCTGGTCGCTCGTCTTCTCGCCCTGCTCGGAATTGACGACGCCGTCGATCTTGTCCTTGTTGGCTTCGTAGTGCTTCTTGCCCTGATTGATCAGGTCATCGATTCCCATACGCACTCCCCTTCACCGCCCGGCGGGCTCCTCCTGACAATGCTCGCCCCGCCGAGGCAGGGCGTCAATGCGGGGCGTCAGCCGGCGGATTCTCGCCAGAGGGCACGTCGCCGGCCGCGTCAGGAGAACTGTCGGCTACGAGACCGGTCGGCTGCTCGGCCTTGTCGCCGTCGAAGAAGTCGGTGACCTTCTCCTTGCCGTCCTCGAACACGGTCTTGCTCTTGTCGATGATCTGCTGGCCCTTCTCGCTCTCGACGAAGTTCGGTGACCTTCTCCTTGCCGTCCTCGAACAGGCTCTTGCTCTTGTCGATCAGGTCCTGGCCCTTTTCGCTCTCGACGAAGTCGGTGACCTTCTCCTTGCCGTCGTCGAACAGCTGCTTCCCCTTGTTGAAGAGGTCATTGAAGCCCATGCACCCACTCCTTCGCGCGGCGCCCGTGGCGGACCCACCGGTGCCCATCGTTCACGGCGGCAGCGGCATCCGTCAATGTTCGGATCGTCTCCGGAAACGACAAAGGGGGCCGGACCCTAAGGTCCGACCCCTCTGCTCAGTAAGTCAGATGACTTACTTGATGATCTTCGTGACCGTGCCGGCGCCGACGGTGCGGCCACCCTCACGGATCGCGTAGCCGAGGCCCTCTTCCATGGCGATGGGCTGGATCAGCTCAACCGTCATGTCGGTGGTGTCGCCGGGCATGACCATCTCGGTGCCCTCGGGCAGCGTGATGACGCCGGTGACGTCCGTGGTGCGGAAGTAGAACTGCGGGCGGTAGTTCGTGAAGAACGGGTTGTGACGGCCGCCCTCCTCCTTGGACAGGATGTACGCCGTGCCCTCGAAGTTGGTGTGCGGGGTGACCGAACCGGGCTTCACGACGACCTGGCCGCGCTCGACGTCGTCACGCTTGGTGCCGCGCAGGAGCAGACCACAGTTCTCGCCGGCCCAGGCCTCGTCGAGCTGCTTGTGGAACATCTCGATACCGGTGACGATCGTCTTCTGCGTCGGGCGCAGACCCACGATCTCGACCTCGGAGTTGATCGCGAGGGTGCCGCGCTCGGCGCGACCCGTGACGACCGTGCCACGACCGGTGATGGTGAAGACGTCCTCGACGGGCATGAGGAACGGCTTGTCCTTGTCGCGCACCGGGTCGGGGATCGACTCGTCGACGGCGTTCCATGAGCTCGACGATCTTCTCGGTCCACTCGGCGTCGCCCTCGAGAGCCTTGAGGCCCGAGACGCGGACGACCGGAGCGTTGTCGCCGTCGAAGTCCTGGCTGGAGAGCAGCTCGCGGACCTCGAGCTCGACGAGCTCCAGGATCTCCTCGTCGTCGACCATGTCGGACTTGTTCAGCGCGACGAGCAGGTACGGCACGCCGACCTGCTTGGCGAGCAGCACGTGCTCACGCGTCTGAGCCATCGGGCCGTCGGTGGCGGCGACCACGAGGATCGCGCCGTCCATCTGAGCAGCACCGGTGATCATGTTCTTGATGTAGTCAGCGTGACCCGGGGCGTCGACGTGCGCGTAGTGGCGCTTCGGCGTCTCGTACTCGACGTGCGAGATGTTGATCGTGATGCCGCGCTGGCGCTCCTCGGGAGCGGAGTCGATCGACGCGAAGTCGCGCTGAACGTTGGTGGCCGACGGGTACTTGTCGGCGAGCACCTTCGAGATCGCAGCGGTGAGCGTGGTCTTGCCGTGGTCGACGTGACCGATCGTTCCGATGTTCACGTGCGGCTTGGTGCGCTCGAACTTGGCCTTAGCCACTGGGTCCTCCTCAGGACGTTCGTGTAGAAGCTCCGGGCACTGGTTTGCGACCGGGTCTCTACGGGGATGTCTCTCAGCTTAGCCGAGAGCGTTATTGGGAATCTGTGAAGTTGTGGAGGTCCGGTCCGTCGACATGCTCAGGACCAGGGGGCGGATGCTGCGGCCTGCAGCCGACGTCGGCACAGGCCGCAGCATCCCGAGCGAATTACTCGCCCTTGTTCTTCTGGACGATCTCGTCCATGACGTTGCGCGGGACCTCGGCGTAGCTGTCGAACTCCATGGAGTAGACGGCGCGACCGGAGGTCTTGGAGCGCAGGTCGCCGATGTAGCCGAACATCTCGGACAGCGGCACGTTCGCACGGACCACCTTGACGCCGGCGGCGTCCTCCATCGACTGGATCTGACCACGACGCGAGTTCAGGTCGCCGATGACGTCGCCCATGTACTCCTCGGGCGTACGCACCTCGACGGCCATGATCGGCTCGAGGATGACCGGGTCCGCGCGGCGGACGGCCTCCTTGAAGCCCATCGAGCCGGCGATCTTGAACGCCATCTCGGACGAGTCGACGTCGTGCGAAGCGCCGTCGAGCAGGATCGCCTTGACGCCCACCATGGGGTAGCCGGCGAGCACGCCGACGTTCATGGCGTCCTGGAAGCCCTGGTCGGTCGGGCTGATGTACTCGCGCGGGATGCGGCCACCGGTGACCTTGTTCTCGAACTCGTACGTCTTGTCGGCCGTGACCTCGAGAGGCTCGATCGTGAACTGGATCTTGGCGAACTGACCCGATCCACCGGTCTGCTTCTTGTGCGTGTAGTCGTGCTTCTCGACCGAGCTTGCGGATCGTCTCGCGGTACGCGACCTGCGGCTTTCCGACGTTGGCCTCGACCTTGAACTCCCGCTTCATGCGGTCGACCAGGATGTCGAGGTGCAGCTCGCCCATGCCCTTGATGACCGTCTGACCGGTGTCGGAGTTCTGCTCGACGCGGAACGTCGGGTCCTCCTCGGCGAGCTTCTGGATCGCGAGACCCAGCTTCTCCTGGTCGGCCTTGGTCTTGGGCTCGATCGCGACCTCGATGACCGGCTCGGGGAACGTCATCGACTCGAGCACGACCTGGTGCTGCGAGTCGGACAGGGTGTCACCCGTGGTGGTGTCCTTGAGGCCGATGACCGCGTAGATGTGACCTGCGGTGACCGAGTCGACCGGGTTCTCCTTGTTGGCGTACATCTGGAAGATCTTCCCGATGCGCTCCTTCTTGGACTTGGTCGAGTTGACGACCTGTCCGCCGGAGTCCAGGTGACCGGAGTACACGCGGATGTAGGTGAGGCGACCGAAGAAGGGGTGCGTCACGATCTTGAACGCGAGCGCCGTGAACGGCTCCTCGCGGTCGGAGTGGCGCAGGATGACGGTCTCTTCGTTCTTCGGGTCGTGCGCCTCGATGGCGGGCACGTCGAGCGGCGACGGGAGGTAGTCCACGACCGCGTCGAGCATCGGCTGCACGCCGCGGTTCTTGAACGCCGAGCCGCAGAGCACGGGGTAGATCTCCGAGTTGACGGTCAGCTTGCGGACGGCGGCCTTGATCTCGGCGACCGTGAGGGGCTCGCCACCGAAGTGCTTCTCGAGCAGGTGCTCGTCGGTCTCGGCGACCGTCTCGAGCAGGATCTCGCGGTACTTGGCGACGATCTCGGCCATGTCGGCCGGGATCTCCTGGACGTCGTACTTGGCGCCCATGGTGACATCACCCTTGGCGTCGCCCGCCCAGACCAGCGCGCGCATCTCGACGAGGTCGACGACGCCGACGAAGTCGTTCTCGACGCCGATCGGCAGCTGGAGGACGAGCGGCTTGGCCTTGAGCTTGTTGACGATCGTGTCGACCGTGAAGTAGAAGTCGGCGCCGAGCTTGTCCATCTTGTTGACGAAGCAGATGCGCGGGACGTCGTACTTGTCGGCCTGACGCCAGACGGTCTCGGACTGGGGCTCGACGCCCTCCTTGCCGTCGAAGACGGCGACGGCGCCATCGAGGACGCGCAGCGAACGCTCGACCTCGACGGTGAAGTCGACGTGACCGGGGGTGTCGATGATGTTGATCTGGTTCTTGTCCCAGAAGCAGGTCACAGCAGCAGAGGTGATCGTGATGCCACGCTCCTGCTCCTGCTCCATCCAGTCGGTGGTCGAGGCACCGTCGTGGGTCTCGCCGATCTTGTGGTTGGTTCCCGTGTAGTACAGGATGCGCTCGGTCGTCGTCGTCTTGCCGGCATCGATGTGCGCCATGATGCCGATGTTGCGGACCTTGTTGAGGTCGGTGAGCACTTCTTGTGCCACAGGGGTGTCCTTACTTGTGAAATCCGGTCGATCGTTCGTGACGATCAGGCAGGGGTGGCGGCCGAGCCGGCGCTTCGGACACGGTGAGTGTCGAAGAGCGGCTCGGCCGCCGCGCTGGTTACCAGCGGTAGTGCGCGAAGGCGCGGTTCGACTCGGCCATCTTGTGGGTGTCTTCGCGGCGCTTGACCGCGGCACCCAGGCCGTTCGAGGCATCCAGGATCTCGTTCTGGAGGCGCTCGATCATCGTCTTCTCACGACGGCCCTTGGCGTAGCTCACGAGCCAGCGGAGCGCCAGCGTGTTGGCACGGTGGGGCTTGACCTCGATCGGCACCTGGTAGGTCGAGCCGCCGACGCGACGCGACTTGACCTCGAGGGTCGGGCGCACGTTGTCGAGGGCCTTCTTGAGGGTGGCGACGGCGTCCTGGCCGTTCTTGGCCTCGACGCCCTGGAGGGCGGTGTAGACGATCGACTCGGCGATCGACTTCTTGCCGTCGACGAGGATCTTGTTGACGAGCTGGCTGACGATCGGAGCGCCGTAGACCGGGTCGTTGACGACGGGGCGCTTCGGGGCGGGTCCCTTACGAGGCATGTTCCTTAACCCTTCTTGGCGCCGTAGCGGCTGCGAGCCTGCTTACGGTTCTTGACGGCCTGCGTGTCGAGAGCGCCACGCACGATCTTGTAGCGGACACCGGGGAGGTCCTTGACACGGCCTCCGCGGACGAGCACGAGCGAGTGCTCCTGCAGGTTGTGGCCCTCACCGGGGATGTAGGCGGTGACCTCGGAGCCGTTGCGGAGCTTGACACGGGCGACCTTGCGCATCGCCGAGTTGGGCTTCTTGGGGGTGGTCGTGTACACGCGGGTGCAGACGCCTGCCTGCTGCGGGTTCGACTTGAGCGCCGGCGCCTTGGTCTTGGTGACCTTGGGCGAGCGACCCTTGCGAACCAACTGCTGAATGGTTGGCACGTTCTCTCCTATGTAGTGCTGCACGGTGACAGCGTTCGTGGTTTCACCACAGATCCACCGCGCGCCAGGAGCACTGCTGCTATTCGGGGTGGTGGATATGCCGTGGGGGTGGCCTGTTCGCAGGACAATCCCGGAGGTGCGGGCTTCGCGACCCTCGTCGGCGCCGAGGCACGTTGGAGGGCGCGCGCGAACGCACACCCGATCAATGATACGGCACAGGCGGAGGGGTGGCAAACGAGCCGGGATGACGCGCCCGCCCGCGAATCCGCTACCGGCCGATCAACGTCGTCAGCGCGAGCAGTCCCGCCACCAGCACCGTGACGACGAAGCATCCGGCCATCACCGCGACGAGCGCCAGCTGACGGGCGCGACGTCGGCGATAGAGGATCTCGGCGCGGGTGTCGACCGGCGGCTGCGGCGGCCGCGATGGCGGAGCAGACCGCGTGGAGATGACCGGCTCGGGGGGACGCGGCTTGTAGATCGGGGGCGACTCCGCCGGGGTCTGCGCGATGCGTCCGGTGGGCGCCGGGAGCGTCGCCGGCGCTGTTCGCCGGCGAGCGGCGCAGGGGCGGCCGGGAGGTCCTCCCGTGCTGCACGCCGGCGGGACTCGCGCCGCGCGACCACGGTGGAGCCGTCCTCCGGCTCATCGGCGTCGACTCGCGTCGGGGGCATCGTCCTGGCCGGCGCGGCGGAGTGGCCCGGGACGGCCGTCCGAGTGCTGCGCGGGCTGGGTCTCGTCGCCCACGTGCCCTCGGGAGATGGCGGTCGCATCGTCGAGGTGGTCAAGGTCATCGGCGGGCTCGGCCGGCTCGACGTGGTCGGCCGATGGCGACACCGGCTCCCGCTGATCGGCGCCCGGGACCGATCGGCTGAGCGGAGGCGGCGGCACGCGGGACGCGCGTGGTGGCGTCGTCCTCGTCAGCCTGGCCACGGGGCACCCGCACGGTGTCGTCGGCGAGATCGTCATCCCGCTCGGCGCCGGTCACTCCTCGCTCCGGATGAGCGACACCTCAGCGTCGCCGAGCAGGAACCGGTCGCCCGCCTCGGTCGCCTCGCCGGGGGTCGCCGCGACCTCGGTGCCCATGAGGGTGGCGAACAGCACGCCGTTCGTCGAGTCCAGGTCGGTGATGAACCAGCGCTCGTCGCGCAGTTCGAGGCGTGCGTGGGTCTTCGAGATCGTGCGGGTGTCGTCGTCGAGCGAGATGAGCTGCGCGTCGGGGAACTCGGGATCGCGGGTCGGCCGTCGCCCGAGGATCACCGTCTCGGACGTCAGCGGAATCCGGGCCCGCGTCGGGCGCCACCAGGAGCCACGGCGTGCGCTTGCGACGGGCGACGATCGTCTGCTCGAGGTCGTCGTCCTCCTCGGGGATGTGCGGCGTCCTGTGCAGCGCCGACACCGAGGCCAGCGCAGAGCGCGGGCCACCGGCATCCGGAGCCCCGGCGATCGCCGAGACGGGGCCCGAGGTCTCGGGGAACGCCTCGCCCTCGCCCGGCACCGGGGGGTGCGAGGGTGCCCACGGCTCACGGGCGACGACGGGCTCGGATGCCGCAGGCACGCGCGTGACGGGAGGCAGCGCGGCGTCCGCCTGGGGCGCTTCGTCGACGCGTGCCCACGCCGGCGTCGCCGAGACCGGAGCAGGCGCGCCGGGCACGGCGCCGGTCACCTCGCTCGTCGCCGAACCCGGCACCCCATCGAGGCTCCACTCATCGTCGGCGTCGAGGTCGTCGTCGAAGGGCTCGAGCGGAGTGCGCGATCGGCGGACGAACGGCGAACCGTCGTACTCGTCCGCTTCGGCGTCGTGCGCGTCTGCGCCCTGGCGTGCGGCGGAAGCGGGAGCCGCCGCGGCAGCGGGGGCCGCAGGCGGCGGGCGCCGCGGCGGGCGCGGGGTAGGACGTGTCGTCGGCATCCCGATCGTCCGGCACGGCAGCGGGCACCTCGCCGGTCGGGGACGGGTCGGGGACGGATGCCGCGGCAGCGGGCGTCGAGGCGATCGGCGCTTCGGGAGCTTCGTGTCCATCGGGCACCGAGTCGACCGGCGCCGGGCGTGCGTCCTCGCGGTTCGAGGCGCGGGCCGCGCCGACCGCACCCGGCACCGCGGCGAGCGGCTGCGGCGGCCCGGGAGGCGGTGTCCATCCGCCTGCGGCGGCGGGTCGCTCGACCGGCTGCGGCGCATCGGCCATACGCGGGAGGCGGAGCTGTCGGCGCGTATGCCGCACGCCGGAGGCGCAGCCTCGGAGCCGGGCTGCCCGACGGCCGCCATCGTCGAACGCACAGGGCCGCGGTGCTCCGCGACCTCGCGTCCGACCCAGCGCTCGGGTCCGAAGCCCACGATGCTCGCCCACACCGGGAAGAGGAAGAACGCGAGGACCGTCATCCCGCCGCCGTAGCCGAACGACACGTTGATGCGCTGCACCGCGACGAGGAGTGCGATCCAGCCGGCGATCGGGAAGATGAACAGCAGCACGAGCCATCCCGACAGCCCGCCGAGACGGAACAGGACCACGACGTTGAGGATCGGCACCCAGCCCTTCCACGCCGGCTCGCCGCTCTTGCGGAAGACGGCGCCGAGCGAGATCGCGGTCCAGATGTAGATGAGGAGCGCTGCCAGCAGCGACGTCGTGGCGATCGCCACGGTGTTCCACAGCTCGAGGTTGGTCATAGCGATGTGTGCGCCCGCTGAGCGATGCGGCGCTTCTCCCTTTCGGCGGTGCGCTCCCGACGCCCTGTCGGGGGGCCAGGTGTCGGACGAACGATCTCAACGATACGGTCGCGCGGAGGCGATGCCACGCGCCACCCTCGCGGGCGAGCAGCCGGCGCTCGGACTCGACGATCCGCCAGAACTCATCCGCTTCGTCTGCGGTCATCGTCGTGTGCGAGAAGACTGCACGGTCGGCCGCCTCTGCGAGCACCGCGCCCGAGGCGGTGGCGTACTCGGATGCCAGCTCGCCTCGGGTGAAGGCGTGCGGTGCGCCGCGTCCGGCGTCGACCGCGGCATCCACGTACTCGTCCCATCCGCCCGCGATGCGCGAAGCAGGGGCGCCGTGCCTGCGGCGTCCGCGTCGCCGGATCGACTTGGCGATGATGACCGTGAGGAACGGGCCGAAGACCAGGACGAAGACCGCCACCGCGATGCCCGTCGATCCGCAGCGCCGGTCCCAGCCACGCGAGATCGGCACCGTCCGCGGGAGGCTCGGTGTCATCGGCACCCGAGTCCTCCTGCACGGGGTCGGGGGGCAGGACCTCCTCGACGGAGTCGGGACGGACCTCTGTGACGTTCTCCGGATCGCGCTGCTCGGTCACCTCGAGGCTCGGCGAGTTCTCGTGCTGCGGGGTGACGTCCACCGGCACCCACCGGCCGGCCTCGTCCTGCACCTCGGTCCAGGCGGCGAGGTCCTGCGCTCGGCACTGTCCGTTCTCGCATGCCGGCAGCCCGGGTTCGGCGGGAGTGAGCCGCGCACCCATGACCACGCGCGACGGGAAGCCGAGTTCTCGCGCGATCAGGGCGACCGCGACGGCGAACTGCTCGTCGTCGCCGATGGCTGCGACATAGTTTCCGGATGCCGCGGCCCGAGGATCCGTCTCGCGGTCGAGCAGGCGCGTGAACAGCGCCCCCACCCGTGCGAGGGAGTGCCCCGAAGCGCTCGGCTGCAGCCGGTAGCCGGGCATCTCCTCGACCCAGGCGCTCGCGGTCGTCTCGAGCGAGAGGCCGTGGCTGAGGTATCCGCGCTCTCGAAGGAGCGCCACGAGTCCCTCCAGAGCCGCACCCCCCGAGCCGGTGCGGTGGCTCTCGACCCACGTCGTGAGGCTGTCCGGGGCTTCGACGCGCGGAGTGGGCGCCGCCGGGCGCTTCGATCTCGGCGAGTGCCGGCAGCGTCGGCTCGACCGCCTCCACCTCGTACGAATCGCCCGCGGCGAGTCCGCCGCCCGCCGTCTGCACTCCGGCCTCGGCCTCGGCGCTGTAGTAGAAGCCGTCGGCGAGGCTGGCGGCACGCTCGCCCGCGAAGCTGGCCGAGACGAGGCGCCCGGCTGTCGGCATCCAGATCCCGTCGAGCGCATCGATGGAGATGCGCGCCCGCACTCGCTCGCCCTCACCGGCGTCGAGCGAGGCAGGCACCCGCACGAACTGCGCCTGATCGGCTGAGTCTCCGCCGCCCGCGCGGAAGACCTCGCCGTCGTAGCTGTCGAGCGTCGCCAGCCGGATCCGCGACGGCGCCCCGGCCTCGGGCGACACCGCGAAGAGCACCTCTCCGGCGCGATCCTTCGCGAACAGCGACCGGTAGGACGACAGCGGACTCGCCTCGGCGGCGAGGTCGATCTCGGGACCGATCGCCGACCGGAGCACGGTGCGGTCCGCCCCGCGAGCGGCGAAGGGCACGACCGCGGTGACGAGCACGACGGCGCTGACGAGCATCGCTGCGCCGAGCGCCGCACGGCGACGGTCGGCCGCCGAGGTGCGACGCGAGATGCGGACGCCGCTGGAGGCGGCGGCGCGCTGGAGCGCCCGCATCCGCTCGTCCCTCGTCCGCCATGCCAGCCACAGCAGGGTGACGACGAGTGCCGCGATGCCGATCGCCGTCTCGACCGGCGCGAACAGCGTCAGCGAGCCGAGCGGGATCGGCCTGCTGGTCGAGGTGCTGCCGAAGAAGAGACCGAACGACACCATCGCGAGGCCGAGCGGGGCGGCGGCGAGCGCCGCCCGATCCGCGCGCCACGAGAGCACGAGGGTCACGCAGGTGCCCACCAGGAAGACGACGAGCGCCGGCACCAGCAGGTTGCGGTACGTCCCGACCGGAAGATCGACGGTGAGAAGGTCCTTCCATCCGAAGAGCGCACCGGTCGCCAGGTCCGCGAAGCCGCGCAGCAGCTCGGCGAACCCTCCCAGCCGCGACGGAACGGCCAGCGGGACGCCGAGGAGCAGGAAGGCGACCGCGAGGGCCGCGGCCGTCATCCATCCTCCCCATCCGCGCAGGTTCACGAGGACGGCGATGCCCGCGGCGACGACCGTGGAGACGCCGACGAGGAGCAGGAACCAGCCGTCGCGGTAGACGGGCCACGCGGCGATGGCGGCGATCACGACGATGGCGGCGGTGAACAGCGAGCCGGTGACGATCCTGCGGGTCGCCGCCGTGCGCCGGCGACGCTCGGCCTCGTCACGACCGCCCGCGAGGTCGAGGCCGCTCATGTCGTCGCTCCGCGCAGCAGCAGGCCCGAGAGGTCGTCGAGCGTGCCCACGGTCATCACCGTGAGGCCCGGCGAGCGGCTGCATCCGCGGATGCGCACGCTCGTCGCAGATGACGGCGAGGACGGCCGTGTCGACGGGGAAGCCGAGCGCCGCCTGACGCAGGCGCGTGAGCGAGACGCGGGAGCCGGCGACGATGACGGCGATCGAGAGTCGGTCGTTCGCCTCGGCGGCGAGGCGGCACACGTCCTCGACGGGCATCGTGTTCTCGAGCCGGTCGATGCCGCTGAACCCGTCGAGCAGCACGCGAGGCGAGACGGCGGGGATGTGCTGCACCGAGCGCAGCCGCCCTCGCACGACGCGCGGCACCTCGGATCCGACCACGATGTCGAGGTCGCGGGCATCGCGCACCGCGCGGAGGCCGACCGAGGCGGCGCAGCTCACCGCCAGCTCGAACTCGTCGGCGTCGGCGTACTCGTGCTCGGCGATGGCGAGGACGACCGCCATGCGCGAGCGCCGCGACTCCTCGTACTGGCGGACCATCAGCTGGCCGGTCTTGGCGGTGGACTTCCAGTGGATCTGACGCTGGGAGTCGCCTGGCGCGTACTCGCGGATGGCGTGGAACGACATGTCGGAGTCGACGAGTCGCCTCGTGGGGTTTCCCTCGAGGTCGCGGATGAGCCCGGCGCTCGTGGAGGGGACCGTCGTGGTCCGCGGGTGGACGTACACCTCGTGCGCGTCCTCGAACGCATGCTCACGGCGCAGGAGCCCGATCGGGTCGCTGCGGACGGTCGTGGCGGGACCGACGGTGATGATGCCCCTGGGGAGGTTCGGGATGTCGACGGGCTGCGCGATCGTGTGTGCGGGTCGCAGCAGCGGAACCCCGAATTCGACGAGCCCCGCGCCGACCGGGATGTCGATCCGGCCGGGGAGAGCCGTGCGCCGACCGTGGTTGCGCACGACGATCTCGCCCGAGATCCCGTCGCCGGCGACGACGCGCTCGTGGGCGAGGGTCAGGTCGACGTCGTACGAGCGTGCGCCGAAGAGGAACGGCACGGCCATGACCAGCAGCAGCGCCGCGATCGAGCCCGCCACCATCCACTCGACCCACCCGAAGGCGATGCCGAGCACGAGTCCCGCCGAGGCGGCCACCGCCACGAGCACGCCCGCCGGGCCGGACGGTGCGCGACGCCCAGTCCGCCGCGGCGCGTGATCCCCGACCCGAGCGCGCGCGACGTCGCCGTCGCCCACACGGCGAGTCGCACGAGGGTGCGGCCGCGCGTGAGGGGGGCGACGGTGCGCGTCGACTCGCCGACACCGGAGCCGGTGGCGGCGGCAGATCGCGTGAGGCGGGACTCGGTCAGGCTCATACGGCCTCTCGGCGGGATGGCGGGGCGACGTCGAGCAGCACCTGGCCGACGACGGCCTCCTGGGTGACGCCGTCGAACTCGGCTTCGGGGTGCAGGATGAGCCGGTGCGAGAGGGTCGAGACGGTGAGCGCCTTCACGTCATCCGGAGTCGCGTAGGTGCGGCCCTGCGATGCGGCCCGGGTGCGGGCGGCGCGCGTGAGTGCGAGTGCGCCCCGGATGCTGACCCCCAGGCGCACTTCGTCGGCGGAGCGCGTGGAATCCACCAGCCGCGCGATGTAGTCGAGGACCAGCGCGTCGACGTAGACATCGCGGGCGAGATCGGCCATGCCGACGAGGGCCTGCGGAGTGATGATCGGCGACAGCTCCTCGGTCGGCCGAGGCCGCGCCGTCGAGGATCCGCACGGTCGAGGCGTGGTCGGGGTAGCCGAGCGATGTGCGCATCATGAACCGGTCGAGCTGCGCCTCGGGCAGGCGGTAGGTGCCCGCCTGCTCGACGGGGTTCTGGGTGGCGAGCACGAGGAAGGGCACTCCGACCGGACGCGTGACGCCGTCGATCGTCACTCGTCCCTCCTCCATGACCTCGAGAAGAGCGGACTGGGTCTTCGGACTCGCGCGGTTGATCTCGTCCGCGAGCACGATGTTGGCGAAGACGGGGCCCGCGTGGAACTCGAACCGGCCCTCCTTCTGGTCGTACACGGTGATGCCGGTGATGTCGCCCGGGAGCAGGTCGGGGGTGAACTGGATGCGCGTGTTCGTGCCCTGCACCGACTGCGCGAGCGCCCGGGCGAGCGACGTCTTGCCGGTTCCCGGAACATCCTCCAGCAGCACGTGGCCGTCGCTCAGCATCGCCGTGAGCACCAGTTCGACGACGTGGCGCTTGCCGAGGATCGCGCGCTCGACGTTGTCGGCGATCTGCGCGAAGGTCTGAGCGAACCAGGTCGCCTGCTCCTGAGTCAGGGTCATCTGCGGGTGTCCTTCGAGGGAGGGTGACGGAGCGGGATCGGAGCGATCACGGGGTGGGCTCGGGGGTGGGCTGGGCGTGGGCGTGCGGCTCGGGAGGATCGTTGGGCTCGCACTGCGCGCTCATGGTGCGGGTCGCGTTCGAGAGGCCCCAGCCCTGGGCGCTCCAGCTCGCGGTGACGCCGATGCCTTCGACGCGAACAGCCCCGCGCGGGACTTCCCAGGTGCCGGCGGTGTGCGCCAGCACCTTGTCGTTCTTGTCGTAGTAGACGACGTCGGCGTTGGAGAAGCTGACGGCCGCCTTGCCCTGCGCGGTGTTCGAGGACGACCAGCGTGCCACCAGGGTGCCGCCGCCGCTGCACGACTCGACCCACCAGGTGGCCTGCAGCTGGTAGGGCGCACTGCCGGCTGCCGGCACCACGGTCGCCCAGCGGCGTGGCCGTCTGCCACCAGTCGTGCACGTACCGGACCTGGATCGCCGGGTCGCGGTCGAACACGCCTGTCGGCCAGCCCGAGAACTCCACGTGGTTGCGGTTCGGGACGCGCTCGGTCGACGCGGGCTGCGAGCGGATGATCCACTCGGCGCGACCGTCCGAGACCTCGGGCTGTCCGTCGACGGTGAAGGTCCACCCCTTGGGCGCCTTGCCGCTCTGCACGGCCCGCACGCTCTGCGACGTCGTGGCCCGCCCGTAGGACGACCCGTCGAACCAGGAGTCGACGCACAGCGTGAAGCGGTACTCCTCGCCGTCCGGGAGCCCCGGGAACGTGGCGGTGGCGCCGTCCGCGGTCGTGGTGCACGTCTCACCGTCGCGCACGATCCCGTAGCGCAGGGCGGAGCCGTCGCCGTTGAGCGCGGCGGCTCCGCGCGCGGTGACCGTCGACGTGCCGTCTCCGGCGGTCTCGGCGCTGAGGGTGAGCACGGGGTCGCGGGGCGCGCCGATGCCGTTGGTCCACACGGTGACCGCGTTGCCGGCCTGGGTGCCGCTCGAGACCCGCGGGCAGCTCGAAGCGCGAGAACGGCACGACGGTGACGGGAGAGCCGGCGTTGGAGCCGACGCGATACGACGGGAGGTCGACCTGCTGCTGTCCGGGCCGCACGGGGATCCGCGCCGTCTCACCTCCGGGACTGGTGACCTCGACGGCTCCGGTCTGGGCGGAGTCGATCCCCGCGATCGAGAGCGCGACGATGCCGCCTTCGCCGTTCGGCGTGACGACCGGTCGCGCCGTCACCGCCGTCGGGCGCTGCCGGGCGCGTTGTAGGCCCAGGCGTCGGTCCGGACGCTGGTGCGCGACTCGCCCACGGCGTTCACGGCGACGGCTTCATAGGTGCGCCGCTCGCCGTTCGGAGCCGAGATCGCGGGGCAGGTGCCGTCCGCCGAGCACCGCGCCGACCTCGACGCCGCCGGAACGGACGATGAAGCCGGTGATCGCCGGGTAGGCCAGGCGCGCCTCGCCGGGGTCGACCCGCAGAGTGAGGGTGCCGTCGGCGTAGCCGGTCTGCGCGATGCTCGCGGGCGCCCGGGGGAAGCCCTGCAGGTCGAGCAGCAGCCTGCCGTCGCGATCGGCGTTCGTGCGGCGCCCCTGGGCGTCCTGCACGGAGAAGGATGCCGTGCACGTCGCGCCCGACGGCATCCGGAGTCCACGAGGCGACGACGGACGATGCCGATGCGCGCTGGAAGGTCACGCCGGCGCACGCACCCGTCGGCCGGACCTCGATGAGCTCCAGCGGCGTGCGGGGCAGCGGATTGACCTCACCCGGTCCGCCCACGACGGTGATCGCGCACGATGACCCTGCCGCCTGCGAGCACTGCTGCGTCACCGAGGCGCCCTGCGGCAGGGTCGACGGCGCCGCCCCCACCCGCAGGATGAGTCGCGCCGAAGCGACGGCCGGATGGCTCGTCACCGACACGACCGCGACCTCCTCGGCGCCGGGCACCGCCGTGTCTGCGCCGGTGATGGTGACGATGGAGCCCTCCTGCGAGACGGTGAAGGCAGGGCCGGCGTGCTCGACCGCGTACTCGATGCCGTCCCAGTCCTCGCGCAGCTGCCACGTGGTCATCTGGGTCAGATCGAAGGTCGCGGTCTCGCCGGGGCCGACCGTGAGCGACGCGGGATGCAGCTCGGGCTGCGGATCGACCGGGATGACGGTGATCGGCACCGAGAGGTACGTCCAGTCGTCCTGGCCTTCGAGGCGGACCGGCACCTGGCACGCGTCGACCCACGGGGCGCCGGCGCCCGCGTCGTAGCGGACCGTCGTGCCGCCTTCGACGACGCAGGCGGCCTCGGCCCGCGCGCCGGAGACGCGCAGGTCGTCGCCCACCTCCAGGCGGGTCGCGGGGGGCCGGGCCACGAGGGTCGCCATGTCGAACGACACCGAGGACAGCTCCGACAGCCTCGGGAGTCTGCGCGCCGCTGCGGAGCGCCAGCGAGACGTCGTCGTCACCCGGCACACGGAGGAAGGCGTAGCTCGTCACCGTGCCCGGATGGCCCCTCGCCGGTCACGGCGAACGGGATGAGGCGGGTCTTCGGCGGGAAGGTCGCCGCGCAGCTCGGTCCCGGAGACCGACACTCCGTCCGGATCTCCCCAGAGGGTCACGGCGAGGTCGTCGACCTCTCCTGCCGACCAGGTCGCCTTGCCGGCGATGACGTCGACGCCGTCCTCGAAGTCGTCGCGATTCTCGACGGTGAGCACGGTGTCCGCGACGACCGGATAGTCCGGGACGCTCTCGCGCACGACCTGCACGACGATGCGTCCGCGACCGGTGTTGCCCGAGCTGGAAACGACGTCGTAGAGGAACGACATGGTGGTCGGCCTGGGTGCCCGCCTCGATCACGACGGTCGTGTCGGTGCTGCGATGCGATGAGCTCGGCGGTCCGCGTGAACTCGGGATTCTCGCTTCCGTCGGCGAATGCCCGCGGGAGGTCGGGACGGACGTCCTGCAGGGCGAGCTCGCCCATCGTGGGGTCGAGGTCGTTCGAGAGGGGACTGACGCGGATCGTGCGGTCGGCGCCCGCCTGCACCTGGACGTAGTCGGTGAAGGTGATCGGACTCGGGTTGGACTCGCCGTCGAGCACGCCGACTCGGACCGTCCCCTCGCCCGTCGCACCGAGCGCGTCCACGACGCGATAGCGGAACGAGACCTGCCCTCGGTGACCCGGGCACGCTGGAATAGAGGATCGACGAGCCGTCGGCCGAGATCGTCGCCGCCCCGCTGTCGGGCTGGGTGAGGATCCGGTCGAGCGTCACGACGTCGCCGTCGGGGTCCATGCCGAACCCGTCGAACTGGATGAGGGCGGACGCACCGCTCAGCACGCGCCCCTCGAGCGTCTCGGGCAGAGGAGCGCGGTTCGCATCGTCCGACAGCACCTGGATCCGCACGTCCGCGGTGTCGGCGAGCGCTGGGGAGCCGGTCGTGTAGACGGAGTACCGGATGCCGTACTCCCCCGGCTCCTCGGGGGCGAGGTAGCGCAGCAGGTCGCCTGAGGCGAAGGCGAGAGCGTCATCGCTGGATGAGGCCACGGACGACGGGTCGAGCGTCGGCCGGCCGCCGGCCGGAGCGAAGTCGTTGTCGAGCACCGGGATGTCGATCTGCGATCCCGCGCGCACCACGATCGTGTCGTCCACGGCGATCGGGGCCAGTTCGGGGGCCGGAGGCAGCAGGTAGACCGTCGCCTCGCCCTGAACGCTGGCGCCGCGATCCTCGGTGCCGTCGCTCACGGTGTACGACACGGTCCCCAGGCGCCCCGCCGCGCCCGAGGCGGTCGTGCCCGATACGCGCAGGTTGTTCTGTCCGACCGTGTCGACGGAGAGGGATGCCCCTTCGTCGGCGTTGACGACGACATCGCTGAGGAGGAGCACCCGGCGGGTCGGATTGGACACCGCCGCGAACACGTCGAGAGTCGCGTCCTGCTTGGGGTGCACGAACGCGACGACGGGTGCCGTGGCGAGCTCCGGCGGCGCGTCCGCGGGGAGGATCGTGATGCGGACGGTGCCATCGGCATCGCTGAGCCCGTCCGTCACGGTGAATCCGACGCGGAACGTGCCGGGGCTCTGCGCCGAGAAGTCGAAGCCGGTCGTTCCGCCGACGACGGTCGCCGTCGCCGCGGCGCCGTCGAGCACGCGCACCGATTCGAGGGTCAATGCGCCGGCCGTGCCCGTCACGTGCGGCGCCACGTCGACGGTGAGCCCCGCGTCGACGGTGTCGACCACGGCGAACGGCTGGACGTGCAGCTTCGGCTCGGGTGAGACCCGCACCAGCAGCGGCTTGGTGGTCGTGGCGCCGCGCGTGTCCGACACCGTGACGGCGAGCTCGATCAGCTCTTCGGCGCCGCTGCCGTCGTCGGCGTGCTGGAACACGACTTCGCCGCTCGGCGTCGCGGCGACGCTGCCGCGTCCCGACGGGTTCTCGACCGACAGCAGCAGCAGCGGGTCGCCTTCGGGATCGACCCATCCGGGCAGGACCGGAACGGTGACCGTCCCCCCGGGTGCCACTTCGGGTTCGGGCCACGGGACGAGGCATCCGTCCACCCCGCACCAGGCCGGGGCAGACTCGCGCTCGTCCGGTGCGACCTCGATCGTGACCGTGGTCGGGTCGGAGAGGAGCCCGCCGGCGGCTGGTGCCGTCGGTGACGGCGTACGAGAACGTGGCCGAACCCGCCGCGTCGGGCGCCAGGCGCACTGCGAGGCGCTGCCCGTCGTCGGTGATCGACGTCGTGCCGAACCCGGGATCCAGCCCCGTCACCGACGTCGGGTCGATCGAGAGCACGTCCTCGTTCGGGTCGTGGTCGTTGAGGAGCACGGGGAGTGTCACGAGGCTGTCTGCGCGCACGCCGAACGCGTCGGGCTCGGCGATGGGCGGCTTCGGATCGATCATGATCGTGAGCTGCTCGTCGCTGGGCTCGGCATCCGGGTTCGTGCGATCGTCCAGCGACCAGTCCTGACTGGACGGGACGAGCTTGGCGTCCGGAACCGTCCACACCCAGCCGCTGCGCGTCTCGTTGAGGATGACGGCCGCATCGCTCGCCACGAACTGCGGGCGCCGCTCGTCGCCGAGGGCTCGGCCGCCGTAGTCCAGCGGCTTCGGTCCGCCTTTCGCGGTCCACAGCACCCCCTCCGCGTCACCCTGAGGAAGCCAGGCCGCAAAGACCTCCCCCTCGTGCACGATGGGGCGCGCAGGAGTGCCGATGACGGTGGACCCGGTGCCGTACTCGTTCTTCACCGCCGCGTCGTCGAGGCTGACGCTGATGAGTCCCGTCTCGGTCGCGAGATAGGCCGCGTCGCCGGTGGGGTCGGGCGCGCCGACGACCACGCCGCCCGTCGCGTCGACGGCGGTCGCCGCATCCGCTCCGCGCAGCCAGACGTCGCCGTCCTCGGAGTCCACGACGGCCCAGTCGTCGCCGCCCGCGGTGATGACGGGCGCCGCCAGATCGTCTGCCTCGAGCGGGTCGCGGCCGCGCACCTCGGACGCCGCGACGTCGTAGCGCAGCACCGAGGCGTCCGCGCGGGAATAGCTGAACAGGATGCCTCGCTCGTCGACCGCGATGGCATCGGCGGTGTACTGCGGGGCGTCGTCGGACTCGGACGGGAAAGGATCGATCTGGGTGGCCTCACCCGTCGAGAGCCGCCCCACGAAGACCGCTCCCGAGTCGGTGCGGTAGGCCGCGAAGTCGCCCGCCGTCGTCACATCCGTCGTCCCCGGCGGGCGTGGACGGCGAGGCGCGCAGCGTCTCCTCATCGAGGTCGACCGGCGTCGCCGCGTCGATGCGGGTGAGCTTGCTGTAGCTGTCCGAGAAGACGAACGCGTCGTCGGCGGTCTGGGCGACCTCGCTCGGATTGGCGATGCTGCGCACGGTGTCGAGCTCGCCGACGGCCGTGTTGACGCGCGCGTATCGGCGGCCCTCTCCGGTCTGGAGCGCCCAGACCGCGGAGTCGACTTCCGGGGTCTCCTGCGCATCGAGCCCGGGCCATACCACGCTGGCGGTGATGACGAGGGCGGCGGAGGCGAGTGCGGCGGCGACGCCGACGATCGTGCGTCGACGCATTCAGAGCACTCCGGAGAAGACGATCGCAGCGCCCACGGCGATGAGAGCGGTCACGACGGCGATGCCGGCGATGATCCAGGGCAGCATCCTCCGCCGAGCGCGATCGGGCACCGAGATGTCGGTGTCCTCGTCTCTTGCGAGGGCCGAGACCCCGGCATCCGCCCGCGTCTTGCGGCGCTCGTCGTGCGCCACATGGCTGCGCGCCGCGCCGCGCAGCGCCGAATCGGCGAAGTCGACCGATGCCGCAGCGGCACTCCACTCTTCGACCGGGACCTCGAGCACGGTGGGCGAGATGCCGAGCTCCGCCTGGACGGCCCGCAGCGCCTCGGCGAACTCCCGCGCCGACGCGAACCGGCGGGCGGGATCCCGGGTCATGGCGCGGGCGAGGGCGTCCTGCAGCGAAGCGGGGACGTCGGGGCGCGGGATCGGCGTATAGCTCGCCCGCGCGATGCGGCGGCGCAGCTGCTCCTTGGTGTTCTGCCCGCGCTCCCGCCGCTCGAACGGGCTGTGACCGGCGAGCAGGGAGTAGATCGTCGCTCCGAGGCTCCACACCTCGCTCGCGATCGTGCCCGATGTCTGCTCGGCGACCACCTCAGGCGCGCTCCACGGGAATCGACATCGCGAGCACCTCGTCGGCCGTCTCGCGCGAGAGCGACGAGGAGATGCCGAAGTCCGCGAGCACCGGCGCGCCGAAGGTCGTCACGAGGATGTTGCTCGGCTTCACGTCGCGGTGCACGAGTCCCGCCCGGTGCGCCGACTCCAAGGCGCTCGCCATCCGCACTCCGATCTCGAGCACTTCGGGCACGGGCACCCGCTCGCGACGGTAGCGCTGGGCGAGGCCGCCGGGGCAGAACTCCATGACGATGTAGGGCCGGCCGTCGGCCGAGATGCCGGCCTGGTACACGGTGACGATCGACGGATGTGCGGACAGGTGGGCCAGCACGTCGGCCTCGGCGTTGAACATGCGACGCAGCTCGGGGTCGCGCACATCGCTCGGCAGGACCTTGACGGCGACATCCCGACGGGGCATGTCCTGCTCGTAGAGGAAGACGTCGGCGAACCCGCCGGATCCCAGGGGACGGATGTAGGTCAGCCCGGGAAGGATCGGAGGCGCTGATGGCAGGCGAGTGGCCACGAGGTTCCTCTCCTGCATCCGGCGAAGCGGCAGCGGCCCCCACCGCGCATCGCAAACCCGGCAATGCTAACAAATGCGCCTGTGGCCCGCCTCTCGCATCAGGACGGCGGCGGCTCGTTCGGATCGAACGGAGCATCCAGGGAGCGCGTCAGCTCTTCCAGCAGCGCCTCGATCTGCGGCTCGACGTACTGGCCGACCGCACTCTGAATGCGCAGCCGGTGGTGCAGCAGGATCGTGCACACCTCTCGCCCCACCATGTTGGCGTAGTCGTCGGCGAGGCCGACCTCCTGGCGGAGAGCAGCCTTCGCCTCGTCGCTGAGCGGCGGCAGAGCCGGGATGCCGGCATCCGCCTCCTCGGCGAGGCCGGCGATGGTGAAGAGGAATGGCGCGCCGGGCACCGGGTCGGGGTCGAGCGGCAGACCTTCGAACTCCGGCTCCAGGTCATCGCCCGGACGATAGGTGCGGGCGCGGTTTCTCGCGGCCTGCTGTTCGAGCTCCGCCTGCAGCATCGGGAGGTTCCGGGCCGTGTACTCGGCGACCGAATGGTCGACGATCGCCTTGATGCGCGTCGAGAGTCCGTGCTGCACGCCGTGGGGCACGTCTCCTCCCAGGCCCGCCGCCGAGAGCACCGGTGACCCGAAGCAGCGACGGCACGGAGCGACGCGCCCGCGGTGCGTCGACGGCTCCCAGCGGGGTAGCCACTTCAGCCAGGCATCCACTGCCTGGCTGACCTGGGTCTCGAGCGACCGCTCCACGCCTCAACGGTAGCCGGTGCGCAGCCCCGAATGCCCGGTCGACGCGTTTTCCCCGGATCGAATCCAGCAGAAGCCGCGTATCGAGGTCACTCGTCGAACGGGTCCTCCCAGGGCCATCGCGGCCTGCTCGCACGCGTGCGGGTCAGCGCGATCCCGGCCCACGCGCATACGAAGGCGGCCACGGCGATGGCGACCTCGAACCACGACAACAGGACCGCCCCTGCGGCGCTCGCGGCCGTCCCGAGTGCGGCGTCGGCCAGCAATGCCCCGAACCAGACTCCCGCCGGGTAGGCGAGAGCCGTGGCGATCATCGTCACGGCTGCGCCCGAGAGCGGGGGATGCTGTCGCCACAGCGCGATCCAGAGGCTCAGGGCGAAGGCGCCCGTGGCAGCGATGGTGCCCGTGATGCCCGGCACCTGACCGAGGCCCCGGACGGCGATGACATCCTCATCCAGCACCAGGCTCGTCATCCCGAGTCCGAAGATCAGGAGCGCGACGAACCCGGCCGTCGCGAATGCGAGCGCGACCCCCGGCCGGACGGAACCGGACCCCTCGCCATCGTCGGAGCTCACTCTTCGACGATACGTCGACGGCGAGCCCTTGCGGCCGGCTCAGTGACGGTAGAGCTGGGGCCCTGCCTCGAGCGTCCGCTCGTATTCGCGCATCGCCTCGGTGTTCAGCTCCGTCACGCGCTTGCCGCGGGCCGCGGCCCACGCGCCGAACCAGATCGTCAGCTCGCGTCCGATGATGAACGCGACGACGGCCAGCGGTGCGAACATGCTGTCGCGGATCAGCTCGACGCCCTCGGTGGGGGTGAGCATCCAGAAGGGCTCCTGGAAGAGCAGCCCCAGGATGTAGCCGAACCAGCTCGCGACGCCGACGAAGACGCCGAAGATGACCCAGTGACCCCATCGGCCGCGGTTGATGATCGCGCCGAGCAGCCAGAAGCCGATGAAGAACAGGACCGTCGGCACCCAGAAGATCCACGACATCACTGCCGTCGTGATCGCCTCGACGATGCCGTCGCCCTCGATGTCGCCGGTCAGCAGTCCGACGCCGAGCCACGCGCCCAGGTAGAGGACGGCGAAGCTCAGGGCCGCGAGGAGTCCGATCGCACCGGCCGCAGCACGGTTGCCCCGCGCGCGCGGCGCCTCGGGCGCCTGGACGAAGATCGGCTGAGGAGCGACTGTCTGGGCTGGTGCGGCCGGCTCGACCGGGGCGACCGGTTCGCTCGGGCCCACGGCGTACGCGTCAGAGGCGTACGCGTCGGATGCGGGCGTCTCGTACGCCTTCGCGGCGACCGCGCTCTCCGGAGCGTGCTGCGCATCGATGTCGTTGGATGCCGCACGGTAAGCCGCCATGTAGGCCGCGGCGTCCGTGATCTCGTCATCGGTGCGCTCGGGTGCGGAGGCCTCCGCGGCCGGCTCGGGCACCTCCACGGCTGGTTCGGACGCCACAGCGGCCGGCTCGTCGACCCGCGCGGGCTCGTCGACCGGGGCGGCCTGCTCGGCGGGCGCCGCCTCAGGGGCGGGCTCGTCGACGGATGCCGGCTGGGCGACGGCGTCACGGCCGGCAGCCTCGGCCTCGGCGAGGCTTTCGTCCGCTCGCACCACGACATCGTCGACGGGCTGCGGCTCTTCGACGGGATCGCCGTAGGACGACTTCGAGTCACTCATCGGATGCCACTTCCTCACGCAGGGCACTCCCCCGCAGAGCGAGGGTAACGCGGGAACCGTGCATGCCCCGGGAGCCATGCCGCGGCGATTCGCCTCCGACGGTGCACACCGCCCCGGCTAAGGTGACGCCATGGCTCGCCTTCGTCCCGGTCGTGGCGCACTCCTCGGCGCCGTGGCATCCCTCGTCCTCGTCGCGGCGCTGACCGCGTGCGCCCCCGAGCCGGGGGAGGCGGGCGGCAGCACGCCGTCAGCGGGGACCTCGCCGAGCGCGAGCGGGACGCCCACTCCGACGGCGACTCCGAGCGCGTCCGCGACCGCGATGGCCGAGATCCCCGACGACTGCCGCGAGATGCTGTCGCAGAACGTGCTGGTGCAGCTCGAGGGCATCCCCCTGAACGACCCGGCCTTCGGCCCGTCCGGAGTGCAGCCCGACGGCAGCCTGATCTGCATCTGGGGCGACCCTGCGGCCGACACGACCGGGATGCGCACCGAGATCAGCAGCGTGGCGCGCGGGCCGGCGCTCGACATGCTGAACGAGCTCGCCACCACCCAGGGATTCACCTGCTACACCCCCGACAAGGGCACTCGGTGCGAGAAGACGTGGCCGAACGAGACGTATCCGGTCACCGACGGCCGGACGCTCTTCTGGCGCGACGACATCCTCATCGACACGCAGTACTCGAACCTCGCCCCGACCGGCTACACCGCCAGCATCGTCAACTACATCTGGGGTGATTGACCGCCGCAGGCGCTCGGTCACCCCAGATCGGTTGTCGAGTAGGCGAGGAACGAGCCGTATCGAGACAGGAGTGACTGACCGCCGCAGGCGCTCGGTCACCCCAGATCGGTTGTCGAGTAGGCGAGGAACGAGCCGTATCGAGACAGGGGTGACTGACCGCCGCAGGCGGTCAGCTCCAGACGAACGCGGCGAGCCGTGCTCCATACTGCTCCGGATGCCACGCCGTCTCGACGCTGGCCAGCCACAGTCCATCGCGCACGGTCTGCTCCTCGACGACTCCGGCGCCGCTTCGCCGGCACGTCACGCCCGAGCCGAAGGGCTGGCACGAGAACCCCTGGCCGCGCAGGGAGAGGTCGGCGATGGTCGCCGCGTCGGGTGAGACGACCGACAGCGTGGAGACGATGGTGCCCGCCGCCGCCCGCCACGTGCAGGTGACGGCCACCGCCGGCTGAAGGGCGTCCACCAGGGCCGTCACCGTCGTGGCGGGAGACGCGTGGGACTGGCCGAGGAGCACCTGAGGGGTCCAGGCGAGCTCGCCCCACAGGGGCGCCGGGTAGAGGTCGCGGCAGTCGATCGGGGCCGAGCCGTCGACCGCGGTCTGCCCGACGGGCCGTGCGGCCGAGGCGGCCGGAGCCGACGTCGCCGCGCGGAGAGTATCGCCGACGAAGCGCACGGTGCCCGGCACGGCGGGTGCGGCCAGCCAGGCGAGCGTGCCGACGACAGCCAAGCAGAGCAGCCCTGCCGGCCACGCCAGCCACAGGTTGCGACCGCCGATGCGCGCCATACCGGCCCCTCTCCCCCTCAACGGTAAGCCGCGTCGGGCAGTGCGCCCGACCGGCGCGCGCAGAGGAACGACGAAGGCCCCGGCGGATGCCGGGGCCTTCGTCGTTCAGTTCAGCTGCGGGATCAGTTGTAGTCGCCCGAGAAGCCGTCCGTCGAGAAGCTGTCGAAGTCGACGTAGCTCAGGTCGGCGTCGCTGTAGGCGCCGTCCGAGGCGAAGATGCGGTTGGGGTACCGCTCGCTCTTGGCCTCTTCCGTCGCCTCGACCGCGACGTTGCGATACTTCGCAAGTCCGGTTCCGGCGGGGATGAGCTTTCCGATGATGACGTTCTCCTTGAGGCCGACGAGCGGGTCGCTCTTGCCCTCCATGGCCGCCTGCGTGAGGACGCGGGTGGTCTCCTGGAACGATGCGGCCGACAGCCACGACTCCGTCGCGAGCGACGCCTTCGTGATACCCATCAGCTCGGGACGGCCCGACGCGGGGCGCTTGCCCTCGGCCACGGCCTCGCGGTTGATGTTCTGGTACTTCTTGAAGTCCACCAGCTCACCCGGCAGCAGGTTCGTGTCGGCGTGGTCGACGACAGTGACCTTGCGGAGCATCTGGCGCACGATGACCTCGATGTGCTTGTCGTGGATCGGCACACCCTGCGAGCGGTACACGCCCTGGACGCCGTTCACGAGGTACTTCTGCACCTCGCGGGCACCCTGCACACGCATGACCTCCTTGGGGTCGAGCGTGCCCACCAGGATCGGCTGGCCGACCGTGACGTGCTGGCCGTCCTCGACGAGGAGGGTGGCGCGCTTGAGCACGGGGTAGACGTGCGGCTCGTCGCCGTTGTCGGGCGTGAGGATGACCTTCTTGGCCCGATCGGTCTCGTCGATGGTGATGCGACCATCGGACTCGGCGATCGGCGACGCGCCCTTCGGGGTGCGAGCCTCGAAGAGCTCCTGCACGCGGGGAAGACCCTGCGTGATGTCGTCGGCCGAGGCCGAACCACCCGTGTGGAAGGTGCGCATCGTGAGCTGCGTGCCGGGCTCACCGATCGACTGGGCGGCGATGATGCCGACCGCCTCGCCGATGTCGACGAGCTTGCCGGTCGCGAGCGAGCGGCCGTAGCACTGCGCGCAGACACCGACAGCCGAGTCGCACGTGAGGACCGAGCGCACCTTGATGGTCTCGACACCTGCCGCGACGAGCTTGTCGATCAGGATGTCGCCCACGTCGTCGCCGGCCTCTGCGAGCACCTCGCCCTTGGCGTCGACGACAGCCGACGCGAGGGTCCGGGCGAACACCGAGTTCTCGACGTTGGCGTCCTTGACGAGCGTGTTCTCGGCGCCCAGCGCCGCGATCGGAAGCTCGAGGCCCTTCGTCGTGCCGCAGTCGTCCTCACGGATGATGACGTCCTGCGAGACGTCGACGAGACGACGCGTCAGGTAGCCCGAGTCGGCCGTACGGAGGGCCGTGTCGGCCAGACCCTTGCGGGCACCGTGCGTCGCGATGAAGTACTCCGCCACCGACAGACCCTCGCGGTACGAGGAGATGATCGGACGGGGGATGATCTCACCCTTGGGGTTGTTCACCAGGCCTCGCATACCGGCGATGTTCCGGATCTGCAGCCAGTTTCCACGAGCACCCGACGACACCATGCGGTTGATGGTGTTGTCTTCCGGGAAGTTGTCGCGCATGGCCTTCTGCACGGCATCCGTCGCCTCGGTCCAGATCTTGATGAGCTCCTGACGACGCTCGGCGTCGGTGGTGAGACCCTTCTCGAACTGGCCCTGGACCTTCGCGGCCTGCTTCTCGTAGCCGGCGACGATCTCCGCCTTGTTGGGCGGGGTCAGGATGTCGGACAGCGCGACCGTGACGCCCGAACGCGTGGCCCAGTAGAAGCCGGCGTCCTTGATCCGGTCGAGCGATGCTGCGACCTCGACCTTGGGGTACTCCTCGGCCAGCTTGTTGACGATCTGCGACAGCTTGCCCTTGTCTGCCTGCTCGCGGACGAACGGGTAGCCCTTCGGGAGGGTGTCGTTGAAGATCGCCTGACCCAGCGAGGTCTCGACCAGGCCGTTGCGCTCGTACGTCGCGATGCTCTCGGGCGTCTCGCCCTCGGACTCGAGGAACGTGAGACCCGGGATGCGGATGCGCACCTTGGCCTGCAGGTCGAGGGTGCCCTCGTCCTTGGCCAGGATCGCCTCGCCGACCGAGCCGAACACGCGGCCCTCGCCCTTGGCGCCGACCTTGACCGTGGTCAGGTGGTGCAGGCCGATGATCATGTCCTGCGAAGGCAGGGTGACCGGGCGGCCGTCAGAGGGCTTCAGGATGTTGTTCGACGCGAGCATCAGGATGCGGGCCTCGGCCTGCGCCTCGACCGACAGCGGCAGGTGGACAGCCATCTGGTCGCCGTCGAAGTCCGCGTTGAACGCGGCGCAGACGAGCGGGTGCAGCTGGATGGCCTTGCCCTCGACGAGCTGAGGCTCGAAGGCCTGGATGCCGAGACGGTGAAGCGTGGGCGCACGGTTGAGCAGCACGGGACGCTCGCGGATGATCTCCTCGAGCACGTCCCAGACCTCGGGACGCGTGCGCTCGACGGCGCGCTTGGCGGCCTTGATGTTCTGCGAGTGACCGAGGTCGATCAGGCGCTTGATGACGAACGGCTTGAACAGCTCGAGCGCCATCTGCTTGGGCAGACCGCACTGGTGGAGCTTGAGCTGCGGGCCGACGATGATGACCGAACGGCCCGAGTAGTCCACGCGCTTGCCGAGCAGGTTCTGGCGGAACCGGCCCTGCTTGCCCTTGAGCATGTCGGACAGCGACTTCAGCGCACGGTTGCCCGTGCCCGTGACGGGACGACCACGGCGGCCGTTGTCGAACAGCGCGTCGACGGCCTCCTGCAGCATCCGCTTCTCGTTGTTGACGATGATCTCGGGGGCACCGAGGTCGATCAGGCGACGGAGGCGGTTGTTGCGGTTGATCACGCGACGGTAGAGGTCGTTCAGGTCGGAGGTCGCGAAGCGGCCACCGTCCAGCTGCACCATCGGGCGAAGCTCCGGCGGGATGACCGGGACGACGTCCAGGACCATGGATGCCGGGCTCATGCCCGTCTGCAGGAACGAGTTGACGACCTTCAGGCGCTTGATCGCACGGATCTTGCGCTGGCCCTTGCCCTCGGAGATCTGCAGGTGGAGGCTCTCGGCCTCGACCGCGAGGTCGAAGGCCTGGAGGCGACGCTGGATCGACTCCGCGCCCATGTAGGCCTCGAAGTACTGGCCGAAGCGGTCCTGCAGCTCGTGGAAGATCTCGTCTTCGCCCTTGAGCGCGCCGACCTCGAGGTTGCGGAATTCCTCCCACACCCGCTCGAGCTTGGCGATGGAGTCATCCGCGTTCTTGCGGATGGCTGCCATGTCCTTCTCGGCGGAGTCCTTGACCTTCTTCTTCTGGTCGGCCTTGGCGCCCTCTTCCTCGAGCGCCGCGAGCTCTTCCTCCAGCTTGGCGAGACGCGTCGCGATGCGCGAGTCCCGACGGTCCGCGAGCGTCTTCAGCTCGAGGCGGAGGTTGCTCTCGTGGGTCGGGAGGTCGCGGTGACGAGCATCGTCGTCGACCGAGATCACCATGTAGGCGGCGAAGTAGATGACCTTCTCGAGGTCCTTCGGCGCCATGTCGAGCAGGTACCCGAGGCGCGACGGGACGCCCTTGAAGTACCAGATGTGGGTGACGGGCGCGGCGAGCTCGATGTGGCCCATGCGCTCACGACGGACGGAGGACTTGGTGACCTCCACGCCGCAGCGCTCGCAGACGATGCCCTTGAAGCGGACGCGCTTGTACTTGCCGCACGCGCACTCCCAGTCACGCGAGGGCCCGAAGATCTGCTCTCCGAAGAGACCGTCCTTCTCGGGCTTGAGCGTGCGGTAGTTGATGGTTTCGGGCTTCTTGACCTCACCGAAGGACCAACGACGGATGTCGTCGGCGGTGGCCAGGCCGATGCGAAGCTGATCGAAAGTTGTTGATTCGAGCACTAGTTCTCAGTTCTCCTGTATCGGAATTCTGTCGTTGCCTGGCCGGTTCAGATCTCGTCGATCGACGAGGACTCGAAACGGCTGGAGATGTTGATGCCGAGCTCTTCTGCAGCGCGGAAGGCGTCGTCGTCGGTGTCGCGGAGGTTGACCGGCGTGCCATCGGCCGAGAGGACCTCGACGTTCAGGCAGAGCGACTGCATCTCCTTCATGAGCACCTTGAAGGACTCGGGGATGCCGGGCTCCTGGATGTTCTCGCCCTTGACGATCGCCTCGTACACCTTGACGCGGCCGAGGATGTCGTCGGACTTGATCGTGAGGAGCTCCTGGAGGGCGTACGCGGCGCCGTAGGCCTCGAGGGCCCACACCTCCATCTCACCGAAGCGCTGTCCGCCGAACTGCGCCTTACCACCGAGCGGCTGCTGGGTGATCATCGAGTACGGACCCGTCGAGCGTGCGTGGATCTTGTCGTCGACGAGGTGGTGCAGCTTCAGGATGTACATGTAGCCGACCGAGACGGGTGCCGGGAACGGTTCGCCGGAGCGGCCGTCGAACAGCAGCGTCTTGCCTGTCGAGTCGATGAGACGGTCGCCGTCGCGGGTGACGTTCGTCGAGTCCAGCAGACCCGCGATCTCCTCCTCGAACGCACCGTCGAACACCGGGGTGGCGACCTTGGTGCCGGGCGCGGCCTGGCGGGCCTGCTCGGGAAGCTTCGCCGCCCACTGCGGGGTGCCTTCGACGTTCCAGCCCTGCTTGGCGATCCAGCCGAGGTGAAGCTCGAGCACCTGGCCGAAGTTCATTCGACCCGGGATGCCGAGCGGGTTGAGGATGACGTCGACCGGCGTGCCGTCCGCGAGGAAGGGCATGTCCTCGACGGGGAGGATCTTCGCGATGACGCCCTTGTTGCCGTGGCGGCCGGCGAGCTTGTCGCCCTCGGTGATCTTGCGCTTCTGGGCGATGTAGACCACGACGCGGCGGTTGACGCCCGAGCCGAGCTCGTCGTCGCCGTCCTCGGCGTTGAACTCCTTGACGGCGATGATCGTGCCCTGCTCACCGTGGGGGACCTTCAGCGACGTGTCGCGCACCTCGCGGCTCTTCTCGTTGAAGATCGCGCGGAGCAGGCGCTCCTCGGCCGACAGCTCGGTCTCGCCCTTGGGCGTGACCTTGCCGACCAGGATGTCGCCCGGACGAACCTCGGCGCCGATGCGGATGATGCCGCGCTCGTCGAGGTCCTTCAGCAGGTCGGGGCTCACGTTGGGCAGGTCGCGCGTGATCTCCTCCTTGCCGAGCTTCGTGTCGCGGGCGTCCACCTCGTACTCCTCGATGTGGATCGAGGAGAGGGTGTCGTCCTTCACGAGGTTCTGGCTGAGGATGATCGCGTCCTCGAAGTTGTGACCCTCCCACGTCATGAACGCCACGAGGAGGTTCTTGCCGAGCGCGAGCTCGCCGTTCTCCGTCGCGGGTCCGTCGGCGATGACCTCGCCGGCCTCGACACGGTCGCCCGCCGAGACGATGACGCGCTGGTTGTACGACGTGCCCTGGTTGGAGCGGTCGAACTTGCGCAGGAAGTAGTCCTGGGTGCCGCCCTCATCGAGCTGCACGGTCACGACGTCGGCCGACACCTCGAGGACGACGCCCGCGCGCTCGGCGGTGACGACGTCACCCGCGTCGATCGCGGCGTAGCCCTCCATGCCCGTGCCGACGACCGGGGACTCCGAGCGCAGCAGGGGAACGGCCTGACGCTGCATGTTCGCACCCATGAGGGCGCGGTTCGCATCGTCGTGCTCGAGGAACGGGATGAGCGACGTCGCGACAGACACCATCTGGCGCGGCGAGACGTCCATGTAGCCGATCTCCTCCGCGTGGAAGAGGTCGACCTCGCCACCCTGGCCACGGCGGGCCAGGACGCGATCGTTGACGAAGCGGCCGTCGGGGTGCAGCTCGACGCCTGCCTGGGCGACGATGTAGTCGCTCTCCTCCGAAGCGGTGAGGTAGTCGATCTGCTCAGAGACCTTGCCATCGACGACCTTGCGGTACGGCGTCTCGATGAAGCCGAACGCGTTGATGCGCGCGAACGACGCCAGCGAGCCGATCAGGCCGATGTTCGGGCCTTCCGGGGTCTCGATGGGGCACATGCGGCCGTAGTGCGAGGGGTGGACGTCACGGACCTCGACGCCTGCGCGCTCACGCGACAGACCGCCGGGGCCGAGCGCCGAGAGGCGGCGCTTGTGGGTCAGGCCCGCGAGCGGGTTGTTCTGATCCATGAACTGCGACAGCTGGGAGGTTCCGAAGAACTCCTTGATCGCCGCGACGACCGGGCGCACGTTGATCAGCGTCTGAGGCGTGATGGCCTCGATGTCCTGCGTCGTCATGCGCTCGCGGACGACGCGCTCCATGCGCGACAGACCCGTGCGGACCTGGTTCTGGATGAGCTCGCCGACGGCGCGGATGCGACGGTTGCCGAAGTTGTCGATGTCATCGACGTCCAGGCGGATCTCGGTCGTCTCGCCGTTGCGGATGCCCTCGAAGACCGTGTCGCCGCGGTGCAGGCGGACGAGGTACTTGATGGTGGCCACGATGTCGTCGACGGTGAGGACCGAGTCGGACAGGGGCTTGTCGAGGCCCAGCTTGTGGTTGATCTTGTACCGGCCGACCTTCGCGAGGTCATAGCGCTTCGGGTTGAAGTAGAAGTTGTCGAGGAGCGCGCGCGCGGCCTCGGCAGCGACCTGCTCGCCCGGACGGAGCTTGCGGTAGATGTCGCGGAGCGCATCTTCCTTCGTGAGGATCGTGTCCTTGGACAGCGTCTCCTCGATCGACTCGTAGCCGGCGAACTCGTTGAGGATGTCTTCGCTGGTGAGGCCGAGGGCCTTCAGGAAGACGGTGACCGACTGCTTGCGCTTGCGGTCGATGCGGACGCCGACCTGGTCGCGCTTGTCGATCTCGAACTCGAGCCATGCGCCGCGGCTGGGGATGATGCGCGACGAGACGATGTCCTTGTCGGAGGTCTTGTCGGGCGTGCGGTCGAAGTAGACACCGGGCGAACGGACGAGCTGCGACACGACGACGCGCTCGGTGCCGTTGATGATGAACGTGCCCTTGCCGGTCTGGAGCGGGAAGTCGCCCATGAAGACCGTCTGGGTCTTGATCTCACCGGTCTGGTGGTTCATGAACTCGGCCTCGACGTAGAGCGGGGCCGCGTACGTCTTGCCGCGCTCCTTGCACTCCTCGATGGAGTACTTCTCGGGCTCGAGGTACGGGTTCGTGAACGACAGCTGCATCGTCTCGCTGAGGTCCTCGATCGGCGAGATCTCTTCGAAGATCTCCTCGAGGCCGCTCGTCTCGGGGACGTCGGTGCGGCCGACCGCGACAGCGGCGGCGACGCGCTCCTTCCACGCGTCGTTGCCGACGAGCCAGTCGAACGACTCGGTCTGCAGCGCGAGGAGGTCGGGGACCTCCAGCGTGTCGGAGATCTTGGCGAACGATACGCGGGATGCTCCGCGGCCGTTCTTGAGGTTGGTGGTGGGGTTGGATGCGTTGTGCGCAGCAGCCAAGGGGATTACCTCCGTGGGCCCGGCGGGGCCTGTTTCCTTGTCGTCAGGTGGAGTGCTCGATCATTTCCCCGAATCCCGCGCGCCTCTCTCCGCTAGGCGACGCAGGGCAGCGAAGCGGGGGCACGCAGGACAGCCGACCACCATATGAGGGCAGGGGGTATCCAAGAGCGCAACTACCAACTATATGTCTTTCGACGCGCCGTGTCCAGCGGGATTCTTGACGATGTTCGGATGCTGCGGTATAAACCTGCGATTCCGGCGACGGATGGCCGGAATCCGGCGGATTTTCAAGGTGTACGCATGACACGCAGGGGCTGAGGGCGCAATGATGTGCACATGACTGGGGCTCACCGGCCCGTGATCCGTACGCCCGATCAGCGGATCCGGGTCTTCGTCAGCTCGACCCTGCGCGAGCTCGCCGACGAACGACGCGCAGCGCGCGCCGCGATCGAACGCATGCGCCTGGCCCCCGTCATGTTCGAACTCGGCGCACGCCCCCACCCACCCCGCGACCTCTACCGCTCCTACCTCGAGCAGAGCGACATCTTCGTCGGCATCTACTGGGAGAGCTACGGCTGGGTCGCCCCCGACGAGCAGATCTCCGGCCTCCAGGACGAATACGACCTCGCCCCCGCCACGATGCCGAAACTCATCTACATCAAGGCATCCGACCACCGCGACGAACGCCTCCAGACCCTCATCACCCGCATCCAGACCGACGACCACGCCGCCTACCTCCCCTTCCACACCGCCGAAGAACTCCAAGAACGCATCACCGACGACCTCGCCACCCTCCTCGCCGAACGATTCGACGCAGCCGGCGGCGAGTGGGCCGACGAGGGAGACGAGGAGCCGGGCGCGGGGCCGGGCCATGTGCCCGCCCCGTACACCGAGACCATCGGGCGGGAGGAGGATGTCCGCGCCGTCCACGATCTGCTCGCCGACGGGGGCGAGCGCGTCCTGAGCCTCGTCGGGCCCCGGCGGGATCGGCAAGAGCCGTCTCGCCATCGAGGTGGCCAGGACCAGCGCCGACCTCTTCCCCGACGGGGTCTACTTCGTCCTTCTCGAGGGGGTTCTGGAGCGGGGGCTGATGCTTCCGACGATCGCCTACTCGCTCGGGGTGCGCGACAGCGGCGCCGCCGACCTCCAGGACCGCATCGCGCAGGCGCTCGCCGGCAGGCGGGTGCTCATCGTGCTCGACAACTTCGAGCAGATCGTGGACGCGGCAACCGATCTCGTCCGCCTGTACTCGGCGCTTCCCACGGCGACCTTCCTCGTGACCAGCCGCATCGTGCTGCGCATCCGCGGGGAGCGCGTGTACGAGGTCCAGCCGCTGTCGGCTCCCGCGCGCCACGAGCCTGCGACGCTGAACCGCGCACGGCACTCGTCCGCCGTCGCACTGTTCCTCGACCGAGCCCGATCGGTCAAGCCCGGCTTCGAGCTCACCGAGGCGAACGTCGCGGACGTCGTGAGCATCTGCCGTCGCCTCGACGGCCTGCCCCTCGCCATCGAGCTGGCAGCGGCCAAGGTGCGCGCGCTCCAGCCGTCGGCGATCGACGCCCGGCTGGGCCAGAGCCTTCCGCTGCTCAGCGCGCCCTCGCGCGATCTGCCGGAGCGGCACCGCACGATGCGCGCGGCGATCGACTGGAGCATGGGGCTGCTGCGCGAGGTCGAGAGGGACATGCTCGAGGACCTCGGGGTCTTCGCCACGCGGTTCACCCTCGAAGCCGTCGAGGCGATGAGCGCGGGCCGAACCTGGGAAGGCCAGGTGCTCGACGCCCTCAGCGGCCTGGTCGACGCCTCGCTCGTGAAGCAGGCCGATATCGGCGGCCGCTCGACCTTCTCGCTGCTCGCGATCGTCCGGGAGTACGCGCTGGGCCGGCTCAAGGCGCGCGGCGAGGCGGACGCCATGCGGCGCGCGCACGCGGACTACTACGCGGAGCTCGTCCGCAGCGCCCGGCCCGACCTCCGCGGCGCGCGCCAGGCGGCGACGGTCCGGCTCCTCGGGCTCGAACTGTCGAACCTGCGCGCGGCGGTCCGGCACCTCGTCTACACGGACCGGCTCGATGACGCCGGAGACTTCGCGTGGAACCTCTTCGTCTACTGGTGGATCTCGGGCTTCTTCAGCGAGGTTCGCCTGTGGATGCTGGAGCTCCTCGAGAAGGACCGGCCCATCTCCACGCGCACCAAGGCCATCGCCGCCTTCTTCACGGTATGGGGAGAGATGTGGCGCCGGCCGAGCGAGCAGGTGATCGCGGGCCTGGGCGAAGCCGCCCGCCTTTTCGAGGAGAGCGGCGACGAACAGGCGTCGGCGACGGCGCTGGCGGCGCGCGGCAGCACGCGGATGCGCTTCCCGGATCTCGACATGCACGCCGCGCAGAAGGATCTGAGGAACGCGAGGGACGACCTCCACCAGCTCGGGGACTGGTGGACGGAGTCGCTCGCCGATGTCGGCCTGGGTCTCCTCGCCCTCGCGCGCGGCGCCTTCGCCGATGGTCGCGAGCACTTCGAGCGGGCGCTCGCGATCGCCGTGGACCGGCAGGATGCGTTCATGCAGATCGTGGCCGGCAACAACGTCGCGCGGATGGACCTGCTCGCGGGCGACACCGCGGCGGCCGAGCGCGGCTACCGCACGGCGCTCGAGCTCGCGGCGCTCCTCCACTACGACGAGGGGGCGCAGTACGCACTCGAGGGGATGAGCGCCATCGCGGCGATCCAGGGCGACGCGTGGCGGGCCGGCGCCCTCGCGGCCGTGACGGAGTCGATCCGCCAGCGTGTGGGCATGTTCGACGTCGAGGGGCTGGCCGTGAACGCGCAGCCGCTGGAGGAAGTGCGCGAATCCGACCCCGAGGCGGTTGCCGCGGGCGAGCGCGCGGGTGCCGATATGAGCATCGCCGAGGCGTTCGCGGTGGCCCTCCCGGATGCCGACGAATCGCTGCGGGAAGCGCTCGCGCCATGGTGAGCCGTCACCGGCCCGTGATCCGTACGCCCGATCAGCGGATCCGGGTCTTCGTCAGCTCGACCCTGCGCGAGCTCGCCGACGAACGACGCGCAGCGCGCGCCGCGATCGAACGCATGCGCCTGGCCCCCGTCATGTTCGAACTCGGCGCCCGCCCCCACCCACCCCGCGACCTCTACCGCTCCTACCTCGAGCAGAGCGACATCTTCATCGGCATCTACTGGGAGAGCTACGGCTGGGTCGCCCCCGACGAGCAGATCTCCGGCCTCCAGGACGAATACGACCTCGCCCCCGCCACGATGCCGAAACTCATCTACATCAAGGCATCCGACCACCGCGACGAACGCCTCCAGACCCTCATCACCCGCATCCAGACCGACGACCACGCCGCCTACCTCCCCTTCCACACCGCCGAAGAACTCCAAGAACGCATCACCGACGACCTCGCCACCCTCCTCGCCGAACGATTCGACGAGACCCGGCCCGCCGCCGATCGCACTCCGGACGAGCCCGCCGAAGCGTCGGAGCCGACGGCAGGACGCGTGCCGCTGCCGTACACGCCCACGATCGGCCGGGAGCACGACGTCGCGGCGGTGCGGGCGCTGCTCGCCGGCAAGGACAGGGTGGTGAGCCTCATCGGACCGGGCGGGATCGGCAAGAGCCGGCTCGCGATCGAGACGGCGCTCGCGAGCGAGGACCTGTTCCCGGACGGGATCTACTTCGTGACGCTCGAGAACGTGCTCGAGCCGCGGCTCCTGCTCACGACCATCGCGTACTTCCTCGGCATCCGCGACAACGGCGAAGCCGCGATCGAGGAGCGCATCGCCCGGGCTCTGGAAGGCCGGCGGGTCCTCATCGTGCTCGACAACTTCGAGCAGATCGTCGAGGCCGCGGGAGTCCTGGTGCGACTCTACGATCTCGCTCCGCACGCGACGTTCCTCGTCACGAGCCGCATCGTGCTGCGCATCCGCGGCGAGCAGGTCTACGACGTCGCCGCGCTGACGGTCCCCGAGGACGCTGCTCAGACGAGCGTGGAGCGCGTCCGACGCTCGACGGCGTGCACGCTGTTCGTCGACCGGGCGAGTGCCGCCAAGCCCGGCTTCGAGCTCACCGACGACAATGCCGCGGCGATCGCCGCGATCTGCCGTCGCCTGGAGGGACTCCCCCTCGCGATCGAGCTGGCCGCAGCGAAAGTGCGGGTGCTGACCGCCAAGGCCATCGCCGAGCGGCTCGCGCAGAGCCTTCCCCTGCTGACCGCCGGAGTGCGCGATCTTCCCGAGCGTCATCGGACCATGCGGGCGACCATCGACTGGAGCGTCAGCCTCCTGCCCGACGAGCAGCGCGACCTGCTCGAGGATCTCGGGGTGTTCGCCCGGCGATTCACCCTCGAATCGGCCGAGGCGCTCGGTGTCGGCCGGTCGTGGGAGGGGCAGGCGATCGACGCTCTCTCGGCGCTCGTGGACGGCTCGCTCGTGAAGGTCTCCGAGATCGACGGGCGCTCGGTGTACTCGCTGCTCACCGTCGTCCGCGAGTACGCCCTCGACCGGCTGGAAGCCCGGGGCGACCTCGAAACCATGCGCACGGCGCACGCCGAGCACTACGGCCGGATGGTGGCCCGCCTGGCCCCGCGCCTCGGCGGCACGGGCCAGGCCGAGGCGGTCGCCGAGTTCGGACTGGAGCTGCCGAATCTCCGTGCGGCGGTGCGCCACCTCGTGCGCTCGGACCGGCTGGACGACGCAGGAGACTTCGCCTGGAGCCTTCTCATCTACTGGTGGATCGCCGGCTTCTTCGGCGAAGTGCGCGCCTGGATGCTGGAGCTGCTCGACAAGCAGGCCCCTCTGACTCCCCACACCCGAGCGGTCGCCTGGTTCTTCGCGCTGTGGGGCGAGATGTGGCAGCGCCCGAGCGAGGAGGTCGTGGCGGGACTCGGCGAGTGCGTGCGGCTGTTCACCGAGAGCGGGGATGAGGATGCCGCGGCCATGGCGCTGGCGGCACGCGCCACGGCCCGTGTGCAGTACTCGAGCGAGGATGTCGAGAAGGCGGAGGGCGAGCTGGGCGAGGCGGTCGGACGCCTCCGGCAGCTCGGCAACAACTGGGCGGAGGCGATCACGCTGGTCTCGCTCGCGCGCCTCGCGTGGGTGCGGGGCGACGCCGACCGGGCCCTCGGGCTCTTCGGCGAGGCACGAGCCGTCGCCGACCGCAGCGGTGACATCTTCACGAGCTCCATCGCCGCCAACCTGCGGGGGCGCCTGATCTTCCTCCGCGGGCAGACCGACCGGGCCGAGCCCGAGTTCGTCGAGAGCCTCATCCTGTCGATCCGCCTCCACTACGACGAAGGGGTCGCGTACGGCCTGGAGGGAGTGTGCGCCGTCGCCGCCGCCCGGGGCGAGACACACCGGGCGAGCGCGCTCTCGAAGGCGGCCGAGTCGATCCGGCACCGCATCGGCGTCTTCGATGTCGAGGCCTTCACCGTGCACACCCCGCACCTCGCCGAGCTGCGCAAGCGGGATCCCGCCGGCTTCGCCGCAGGCGAGAAGGCGGGGGCAGACCTTTCGATCGCCGAAGCCGTGGAGCTCGCCCTGCCCGATGCGGACGACCCGAGCCTGCAGGAAGCGATGCGCACTGGTGAGCGCCGAGGAGCACTCAGCTCGGGCGAGCGTGGCGGAACCGGATGCGCGTCCCCGGCCGGGCCTGCGCGATCGCGTCGAGCGCGGCATCCGTCGCCACGGCGATCACGGGGTATCCGCCGGTGACCGGCCCGTCCGCGAGGAGGATCGTCGGCCGGCCCGAGGGCGGTACCTGAAGGGCTCCGGTGACCATGCCTTCGCTGGGCAGCTCGCCCGTCGCGGGCACGCTCGAGCACCGGCCCGTCCAGTCGCACGCCGACTCGATCGGCGTCGTTCGACACCGTCCACGTTGCCTCGTAGAGCAGGGTGAGGGCGGCCCTGGTGAACCAGTCGGCGCGAGCGCCCGGCGGCCAGCTCGACCACCAACTCGTCGTCGTGCGGTGCGCTCCACGGAGCGATCGTCGAGGCGGGAATGGGACCGGATGCCTCCTCCCGCACGCCGATCGACGCTCCGGCGTGCAGCGGCTGAGGCCCGAGCCCCGCCATCAGGTCGGTGGCCCGGGAATCGAGCAGGGTGCGGCCGTCGAGGCCGCCCCGCACGGCGAGATAGCCCCGCGCACCGTGCGCGAACCAGTCGAGGTGCAGCTCGGCTCCGCGTGGCCAGCGGTGCGCCTCGTACGGATCGACCTCGTGCCCGTCGAGGAGGATCGGTCCCCATGCCCCGGCGACGGCGAACCAGGTGTCAGCTCCGGCGACAGCGCGGAAGCCGCCCATCGTGACCTCGATGCCGGCGGCCTGTTCGGGATTGCCGACGAGGCGGTTCGCGGTGCGGAGGGCCCCGCGATCGAGCGCGCCGGAGGGGGCGATGCCCAGCGAGGCGGCGCCGGGGCGGCCGAGATCCTGGATCGTGGCGAGGAGACCCGGCTGGACCACGCGGATCTCCGGCGCGGGCCGGCACGGCGTTCTGCTGCGGACACTCCTTGGCCGTCACCGTCGCGGGCTGAGGCGCTCGTCGACCGACGCGCTCGCCACTGCCGGTGGCTCCTCACCCGACGCCGCCGATGCGACGGCCTGGGCGCGCACCGGCCGGAATGCCACGCGTGCTCCCGGCGCCAGGAGAGCCGGCGACGCGGCATCCGGATCGAAGAGCCGTGCAGAGGTGGCGCCGATGAGGCGCCACCCGCCGGGGGTCTCGCGCGGATAGGCGCCGGTGAACCCGGCGGCCAGGCCGATCGCTCCCGCCGGCACCCGCGTGCGCGGGCTGTCCAGTCGCGGCACGTCGTGCGGCCAGTCGGGGCTCACGAGGTAGCCGAAGCCGGGCGCGAAGCCCGTGAACGCCACTGTCCACTCGGCTGCGGCGTGCTGTGCTGCGAGGGCTGCCGGGCGTGAGGTCGAGCAGGTCCGCCGTCGCTTCGAGGTCGAGGCCGTCGTAGACCACGTCGAGCTCGACGGCCGGCAGGCCGGCGCGGGCGGGGGCGACAGCATCCGTCGTCTGAGAGGTCCTGTCGATCCAGGCACGCGCGGCGGCGAGCGACAGCACGCGCGGATCCACGCGGACCAGGACCGTCCGCGCCGCGGGGACGAGGTCGACGACGCCGTCGGGACGGGAGACGGCGAGCGCCGCATGGAGCGCGAGCACGTCGTCGAGCGAGGCGACTTCGGCCAGCAGCGCCCGATCGCCCATCGGGAGGAGCCGTACTCCGGTCACCACGGGGCGCCTCACCGTGATGCCCGCCGCATCGAGCGCCTCACGCACCGCGCGGGCCATCGCGACGGCCGCGGGCGAGTCGCCGTGCAGGCAGAGGGATGCCGCATCCGCCGCGATATCCGAGCCGTCGGCCGCGTCGACCAGACCCGACCGCAGCGAGCCGCACGGCCCGCGCTGCGACGACGGCCGGATCGTGCGAGCAGCGCACCGGGCTCTCCCCGCGGCACGAGGGATCCGTCGGGGAGGTAGCCCCGGTCGAGGAATGCCTCGCGCACGAACGGAAGTCCGGCCTCGGCGGCTGCTGCGGCGATGGCGCCCGGGAGCCCCAGGATCGGCACCGGGCGTCCGAGCGCGCGAGAGAGGTCGCTCGTCGCGGCCACCAGGGCCCCGGCCTCAGCCTCGTCCGCCGTCACGGAGTGATAGAGCGCGCCGTGCGGCTTGACGTACCGGATGTCGGCGCCCGCCTCCGCGAGGGCCTCGAGCTGCTCGGCGATCGATGCCCGCAGCGCGGCCGGGGCGAGCGCCATGCGCGTGCGCCCGAAACCTGCACGGTCGGGATAGGACGGATGCGCCCCGATCGCGACCCCGAACCGGGCGGCGCGCTCGACGGATGCTCGCATGGAGGCGGCATCCCCCGCATGCCCGCCGCAGGCGACGCTGGCGCTCGAGATGACGGCGAACATCGCGTCGTCGTCGGCCGTCGGGACGCCGTCGATCGTCTCGCCGAGGTCTGCGTTGAGGTCGATCGAGGCCATGCGCCCACGGTATCGCCGGTGGGCTGCAGGCGGACGGGTGCACAACTCCGTCACACGACCGCCGTTTGAGCCCTCCACGCCCGAAATCGCGGCCTGGGACCGCCGATTCGAAGGAGTTGCGCACGGGCTAGCGTTGGATCATGGCCAGAGCGCGACGCGATCCCGAGCGAACAGCCTCAGGCGCGGCTCTCGGACGGGACCATCGCCCGCGTCGCCCCCTCGGACTTCACGACCGGCTTCGAGCTCATCGTCGACGGAACGCCGCAGTCGCACGTCGACCTCGACGATCCGACGCATCTGCACTTCGAGTACGTCGCGCGCATGGGAGCTGTCATCGATCAGCTCCGGATGCCGCGCCAGCCGCTCACCGCCGTGCACCTCGGAGCCGGTGCCCTCACCATCCCGCGATATGTCGAGGCCACCCGCCCGGGTTCGCGCCAGCAGGTGATCGAGCTGGAGCCGGCCCTCGTCGACCTCGTCCGAGAGCATCTGCCGCTTCCGCGCGGAGCGTCGATCCGTGTGCGCATCGGAGATGCGCGGGAAGGCCTCGGGCGACTGCCGGCGGGGCTCGAGCGGGGCCGTCGACCTCCTCGTGTCGGACGTGTACTCCGGCGCGCAGACTCCGGCTCACCTCACGACGATCGAGTTCTACACGGCCGCGGCACGCCTGCTCGCGCCCGAGGGTGTGCTGCTCGTGAACGTCGCGGACGGCGCGGGGCTCGCCTTCGCGCGGCGCCAGGTGGCGACGATCCGCGCGGTGCTGCCGCACGTGGTCGTGCTCGCCGAGGTGCAGACCCTCAAGGGGCGCAGGTTCGGCAATCTCGTGGTGGCGGCATCGGCGGCTCCCCTGCCGACGACCTGGCTGCCGCGACTCATGGCCGCCGGCCCTCATCCCGCCAAGGTCGCGCAGGGCGCAGAGCTCGACGAGCTGGTGCGGGGGGCGCTGCCCGCGACCGACGCCGACGCCGATGCCGTCGCCGAAGCCCTCGGCATCCCTCTTCGAACGCTGACGCCATCGATTTCGCGATCGAGGCATGCGGCGACTCGGCGTGCCGGGATGGGCCTTCGCGCCGACCGAGGCAGACTGGAACGGCGAGCCGGATCGCAGGGAGAGGAGTCGATGTGAGCTATATCCGCGGGTACGACCCCGACACGCTGCGTGAGCAGATCGATCCTCGTCAGTGCAAGGAGCGGCTCGACGAGATCGGCGAGCAGCGGAGCCTTCCCGCTCTGCTCGAGCGCGTGTGGCTGCTCAAGGTGCTCGGCCGGCTCGAGGACTCACTCGTCCTCTCGGAGCAGTCCGTCCGCCTCGCTCGCATGGCCGGCACTCGCAAGGACCTGCTGCGCGCCCGCATCCTGCATGCCTCGGTCATGCAGCAGCGTGGCGCGTCGGCGGCAGCGGAGCAGGAGCTCACGATGTGCGCCGAAGAGGCCGAAGGACAGGACTGGGGTGCGATCGCGGCGTTCGCGTACCAGCACCGCGGCCGGGTCTACTACGAGATCGAGGATTTCGAGGCGGCGCGCGTCGACTTCAAGCGGGCGCTGTTCCTGCGGCAGGACTCCGGTGCGACCGACGACCAGCTCGAGGCGGCGCTGCTCGCGATCGATGCAGCGGATCGTCGCCGCACGCGGTCCGTCGCAAGCTGAGTGTCGCAGGTCTGTTCTAGTCTTCCCGGCATGTCGGAACTGCAGCGCGTGCGACGGTGGGCCGATGCCCTCATCGCGTCCCACCTCGACGACTCATGGACGTTCGCGTTCGACAACGCCAAGCGCCGCGCCGGGCTCTGCGACTACACGCGCAAGCGGATCTCCGTCTCGCGCTATCTCGCGGCGCGCTACGACGACGACACCAACCACCAGACTCTGCTCCACGAAGTCGCGCACGCTCTTGCGGGGGCGGATGCCGCGCACGGCCCGCGCTGGAAGGCCGTCGCCCGCGAGCTCGGCTACGTCGGCGGCGTGACCCACCGGGGCGAGACAGCGGTCGACCTCGCCCCGTGGGTCGGCGTGTGCCCTGCCGGCCACACGGCTTACCGCCACCGGCGGCCTTCGCGGGCGACCTCGTGCGTGAAGTGCGCGCCGCGCTTCGATGCGCGGCACCTCTTCACGTGGACGCGCCGCGAGATCACGCCGGCGGTGCGGCTTGCGGCCATGACGCCCCGAGGCTGACGCCGGGGGTTCCCTGCGCCGGCCGGCCCGCAGTCAGGCAGTGAAGGCCTGACCCCTGAGCACCGGCACCGCCGCAGAGGAATCGGCTGCGGCCTCCTTGTGCACCGCCTCGGCGGGGCCTCGGAGCGAGCGGCCCGAGCCGCTCGCGGTCAGCAGGTGACGCGACGCGCGACGCAGGCCCCGGTAGGACTCGCACGCGGCGGCGGCCTCGGGAGAGGAGTGGTCTATCCCCCGCTCGGCGAGGGCGGCGATGACCGCGCCCGCGCCGAGGAGGTCCTCGACGGCGAACCGCAGCGACCCGTCAGCGAGCGTCGCCGGCGGCGACGACGGAGACGCTGGTGCGGGCGGCACGCCGCTCCTGCTCGGCGAGCACGGCAGCGGCGACGGCGCCCGCGTTGCGGATTCCGCCGACCAGCACGACGGCACCGGTGGATGCCGCGGCTTCGACCAGATCACCGGCGGCCGGATCGGCATCCGTCCTCAGCGCGACGCCGGACTCGACCGCTTCGATCGCCGCGGACGACAGCCCCAGGACGTCCACGAGCACGACGATGTCGGCCGGAGCGAGCCTCGCGAGGCCGTCCGCTCCCCACTCGAAGCGGACCTGGTAGGTGGACTGATCGAAGGGATTCTGCACCCCGACAGCCTAGGCGGGGACTGTCAAGCCCCGCCCGGGTCGGCGGACGCCGACAAGCGCGGTGCCACACTGAAGCATGCGTGTTCTGCTGAAGCTCGTCATCGACTGCGACGCGGATGCCGCGTGGCGCGCCGTCCACTCACCCCGGGCGGTGGCGGAGCTGTACGGGCCTCTGCTCGCACTCGACCCTCTGGTGCCGAACGGGCTGCCGACGTCGTGGTCGCCCGGCGACGATGTGCCGGTGCAGCTCAGCGCGCTGGGAATCGTGCCGGTGGGGCGCCAGCTCATCCATATGAGCGAGCGACGGGCTCGCGGGCCGCACGGCCCCGTGCGGATCTTCCGCGACAGCGGCATCCCGCTCACCGGCCCCCTCGCGAGCCTCGACGTGTGGGATCACCAGATGGCGATCTCGCCGGCGCCGGGCGACCCGACGAAGACGCTGTGGCGCGACCGGCTCGTCATCGGCGGCCCCAGCGCCGTGGCGCTCTGGCCTCTGCTCTGGGCGACGTGGCAGTGGCGGGGAGCCCGCATCCGGGCGCTCGCACCGACGTGGGCCCATGATCTGCCGGTGGAGTCTCCCGCACCCTCCCCGGAAGCCGCACCTGACCCCGACGCCCCTTCGAACGCCGCCCTCGACCAGCACGGCGAGGCCGACGCCGATCCCACCGCCGCCATCTGATCTCGCACGCCGGACCGCCGCCTGCGAGCGCTTCGGAGCTCTACCGGTCGCCCTCTCGCTGGGGTTCCGGCGTCGCGCCCCCGGCGATGTCGCGGCTCTCCTCGGGGGTGCGCCCCAGATGCTCCACCGTTTCGGATGTCGGCGCAGGAGCCCGCTCCCTCTGCCCGGCCTGGCTCGCCTCGGACTCGCCTCTCACATTCGGCAGCTGGTCTGACAGCCCCTTCTCCGCGGCGGCGATCGCGTCGGCGGCACGAACGAGCGCGAGGTGCGAGAGCGCCTGCGGCGTGTTCCCCATCTGCCTTCGAGCCACGGGGTCGTACTGCTCGGAGAGAAGTCCGACGTCGTTGACGAAAGAGGTCAGGCGATCCATGAGCGCCCGCGCCTCGCGCACCTGTCCGACGGCTGCGTACTGCTCCACGAGCCAGAAGGAACAGGCGAGGAACGGATGCTCATCCCCGGCGAGCCCGTCGACTCCGGTCGAGGTGCGGTACCGCAGCAGCAGGCCGTCCCGCATCAGATCCTCGGTGAGCGCAGCGACCGTGCCGAGCATCCGAGGGTCGTCCGCCTCGATGAAGCCGATCTGCGGGAGCTGCAGCAGCGACGCGTCCACCTCCGCGGTGTCGAAGTGCTGGAGGAACGTGTTGCGCTCGGGATCATAGCCGCGCTCGAAGATCTCCTCCCGGACCCGATCGGCGAGCGCCGTCCATTTCTCGGCGTCACCCGGCAGCCCGAACTCGCGGACGGCACGCGCACCACGGTCGAAGGCGGCCCACACCATCGCGCGCGAATGAGTGAAGTACCTCTCGACGCCGCGAATCTCCCAGATTCCGCAGTCGGGACTCTGCCAGTTCTCCTCGAGAAAGCTCAGCAGCGCGAGCTGAAGCGGCCAGGATGCCTCGGTCTCGCTGAGTCCGGCGGTGCGAGCGCCGTGCAGCGCCACCATGACCTCGCCGAAGATGTCCCACTGTCGCTGGGTGAACGCGCCATTGCCCACTCGAACCGGCTTTGCACCGCCATACCCCGCGAGCTCGGGAATCTCGTACTCATGCAGCCGACGTTCGCCGCCGATGCCGTACATGATCTGGACGTCCTGGGGGTCGCCGGCGATCGCGCGCAGCAGCCAGCCGCGCCACTCCTCGGCTTCGTCGCGATACCCGTGAGTGAGCAGGACGCTGATCGTCAGAGCGGCATCCCGAAGCCAGACGTAACGGTAGTCCCAGTTGCGGATGCCGCCCGCGGTCTCGGGCAGGCTCGTGGTGGCCGCTGCCGAGATCCCTCCCGTGTCCTCATCGGTGAGGGCGCGCAGGACGAGCAGCGACCGTTGCACAGTCTCGTCGTACGGGCTCGGAGGCTTGCTGCGCCCCGCCCAGCCCCGCCACCAGCTGATCGTCTCGTCGAGGGCACGGTGCACATCCAGCGGCGGCGGAGGAGGCCGGTGCGACGGGTACCAGGTCAGCACCAGGTCCACCACCTCCCCCTTCCCGACAGTGACTTCGCCCACGTGATGATTGCCCTGCGCCTCGAGCTTCGGACCCCACCGGATGACGGCATCCGGCCCGGCCGTCGCGAGAAGGGCGGGCTGGTCACCGTAGCTGATCTGACGCATCCAGGGGACGGCGGTTCCGTAGTCGAACCTGATGGCGAACTGCTCTCGAAACGTCACCCGGCCGCGGAGGCCGCGGATCCGCCGGACGAGATTCGGCCGCCGATCTCCGAGCGGCATGAAATCCCACACCTCGGCGTCGCCGTCCTCTGTCTTCCACTGCGTCTGCAGGACGAAGGTCCCCGGCATGTACGACCGGTGAACGTCGACGACGTCGCCGCTCGGCGCGAGCGACCAGCGCCCGGCATCCTCGCTGTCAAGGAGTGCCGCGAACATCGCAGGGGTGTCGAATCGCGGCAGGCACAGCCAGTCGATGCTTCCCGCCGTGGAGATGAGGGCTGCCGTGTGCAGGTCGCCGATCATCGCGTAGTCCTCGATCGGCATCGGATAGCCGTTGTGCACCAGAGGCGCGGGGTGACCGGATGCGTTCCGCATCCCCCAACGGTAGGAGCGCCCGGGCCCTATCGCACGGGGTTGCGAAGAGCATCAGGGCCGAGTACACCTCGCGCAGGCCCGGCCAGTTGCAGACGGGATGCCGCGGCCAAAGCCGGGCCGCGGCACCCCTCGCCCGCTCGCCGCTCCCGAGACGGCGGCGCGGACATCCTCTACTCGGCGAGCGCCTCCACCGGCGCGACGCGCGTGGCGAGCCGCGTGGGCACGACGGCCGCGACGAGCGTCAGGACTGCGGTGGCGCCGATCACGACGACCAGCGGCCAGAAGGGGATCCCGGGCCACACCAGGGTCGCCGGGCTCGACGTGGCGCTGGGGTCCATCGGGACGGAGCCGAGGAGCGATTGCGCTCCCGCCCAGCCGTAGGCGATGCCGAGCACCAGGCCCGTGGCCAGTGCGGCGATGGTGATGTGCGCCGCCTCGAGCAGCACGACGCGTCGCACCTGCGTGTTGGAGAGGCCCAGCGCACGCAGCAGTCCGAGCTCGCGCCGGCGCTGCACGATGCCGAGGGTCAGGAGATTGACGAGACCGACCGCCGCGATGACGGCCGACACGGCGACCAGGCTCATCATGATCGCGGCGAATCCATCCAGGAGCGCCCCGAGGTCGGCGGGGAGCTCACCGCCGGCGGAGGCACGCACGACGCCCTTCACAGATTCGAGCGCCACCGCGAACATCGTGACGAGCGTCACCCCCATGACCACGCCGATGGCCATGCGGCTCGAGCGCTCGGGATAGCGCATCGCGTTCTCAGCCGCCAGGCGCGCCGTCGGCGAAGACCCGAAGGCGCGACCCACGAGGCGCAGGACGGGCGGCATGACGAGGGTCGCCCCCAGGGCGAGTCCGGTGAACGAGAGGATGCCGCCGACGAACGCGATCACGACGCCCAGCGGCGTGACCAGGCCCGCCAGGACACCCAGCGCGAGCAGGACGCCTCCGATCCCGAGCAGCACGATCGCTGCCGCATTCCGGCCGCTGCGACGGGCGATCGAAGCGTGCGATGCCTCGATCGAGCCGCCGAGCGCCTGCAGCGGAGTCACCGAGAGCACGCGGCGCGAGCCCGCCCATGCCGCCGCCCACGTGGTGAGCGCGACGACGCCGGCGGGGATCAGCAGCACTCCCTGCACGACGGCGTACTCGACGCCCTCGATTCCGAGGGCCGCGGTCAGGACGATCACTCCGGCCGCGGCGATCACCGTGCCGCCGAGGAGCCCCAGCAGTGCCCCGATCGCTCCGACGATGAGCCCTTGCGTCGCCACTTCGCCGCGCTGGGCGCGCGCGGAGGCGCCGATCAGTCTCAGCAGGGCGATCTGGCGCGTCCGACCCGCGACGACGGTCGAGAAGGTGTTCGCCGTCACGATGGCGGCGACGTACACAGCGACGCCGACGAGGAGCGTCGTCACGATGCTGAGGACGACCGCGAGCGTGCCGCTGTCGCCGATGTAGGGGTCGGCACGGAGCATCGCCGCGATGAAGCCCGTGGCCGAGAGGAGGACCACGCCGAACGCGCTCGACAGCGCCGCCACGAGGATGCTCGCGCCCATGCCCCGCTCACGCAGCCACGGGAGCGGGACGGATGCCGCGGGCCGCGGCATCCGGGATTCCACGGTGATCGCGCTCATGCGGTCACCTCGGCGCCCGGCCCCGTCGCCGGAGTCGAGCCGAGCTCGGTGGCGAGCATGTAGGCGGAGATCTCTTCCGCGGTCTGCTTGGACTTGTCGGCGACGATCCGGCCGTCGCCGAGGAAGATCACGCGGTCGGCGTGACTCGCCGCGACGGCATCGTGCGTGACCATCGCGATGGACTGGCCGTGTTCGCGGCTCGCGATCTGCAGCAGCGCGAGCACTTCGCGACTCGAGCGCGAATCGAGGTTGCCCGTCGGCTCGTCGGCGAACACCAGATCGGGGGCCGTCGCCAGGGCTCGCGCGATGGCGACGCGCTGCTGCTGCCCGCCCGACAGCTCATGCGGACGGTGGCTGAGCCGCGCCGAGAGACCCAGCGTCTGCACGAGCCCGTCGATGCGGGCGCGCTCGAGCGCCGTGGGACGCCTGCCGTCGAGATCGAAGGGCAGGAGGATGTTCGCCATCGCGTCGAGCGTCGGCACGAGGTTGAACGCCTGGAACACGAAGCCGACCCGCCGCCGTCGAAGAACCGTCAGATCGAGGTCGCTGAGGCCCGTGATCTCGGTGTCGCCGATCCACGCCCGCCCGCTGGTCGGGGCGTCGAGCCCCGCCATGATGTGCATGAGCGTCGACTTGCCCGAGCCCGAAGGGCCCATGATCGCGGTGAACTCGCCACGGCGGATGCCGACCCCCACACCATCGAGGGCCCGCACCTCGCCTTCCCCGGCGCCGTAGGACTTGGTCAGCTGCTGAACACGGGCCGCGAGGCCCAGATCGGTGGAGGAGATGTGCATGCTTCGACGTTAGGAATCGGGCCCCGCACTCCGCGTCCGCCGGAGGAGGCATCCGCATACATCGCAAGGATGACCTCGTCCTGAAGGACGCTTCGGGGGCCGCTCGATCCGCCTGTTCGCGATTGACTCTTCCGCCGGGGCGCTCACGCCGCTAGCGTCGGCGGCGTCTGCCGAAGGAGGACGAATGCCTGCAACTCCCCTGCCCCCGACCGGCGGTGTTCCCGCCGGCCCCACCATCTGCGACGCCAGCGGCATGGCCGACATCCACCGGATGTACAAGGCCGGGTTCGGCGAGGCTCCGGAGCTCGTCCGGCGCGTGGCCGAGGGCGACGCCGCGCATGCGGCGGTTGTCGCCGGGCAGCTCGACCTGCTCTCGGTGGCGCTGCACGCCCACCACGAGGGCGAGGATCAGCGCCTGTGGGCACCGCTCGTCGAGCGCGCGCCGGCGTGTGCCATGCATGTCGAGCGGATGAAGCAGCACCATGCCGACCTGCTGGTGCAGCTGAACGCCCTGGACGCGGCGATCCCGAACTGGCGGGCATCCGGAAAGGCAGAGGATGCCGCTCCCGTTCTGGCAGCCCTCGATGGCGTCAATGCCGCCCTCGCCGTGCACCTCCCCGACGAGGAGGCGACGATCGTGCCCATCATGGAGAAGGTCATCACCCAGCATGAGGTCGAGTGGTTCTCCGAGCACGGCCGCAAGGCGACGCCCAAGGGCCAGACCTGGAACTCGCTCGGGCTCATCCTCGCCTCGCAGCCGGACGGCGGCGACGCCTGGATGCGCAAGAACCTTCCGGGACCGGTCAGGCTGGTGTGGCGATGGGTGGGGAGGCCCCGGTACGAGAAGCACCGCGCGGCGCTCGAGGGACGATAGACCGCTCGTTCGGTCGGCGGCGGTCGCCGCTGTCGCGGGCGACGGATGACTCAGGCGAGGCCGTGCTCGAAGGCGAAGACCACGAGCTGCACGCGGTCCCGAAGGGCCAGCTTGGCCAGGATGCGGCTGATGTGTGTCTTGACCGTCGCCTCCGACAGGAACTCCCGGGCGGCGATCTCGGCGTTCGACAGGCCCCGTGCGGCGAGCGCGAAGATCTCGCGCTCGCGCTCGGTGAGGTCGCGGTAGCTCGCCGGAACGGGCCGAGGTGCGGCCTCGGCGAAGTGCGCGAAGAGATCTCGGGTGGCGGACGCCGCGATCACGGCCGAACCGGCGTGGACGGTGCGGATCGCGGCGAGCAGGAACTCGGGGTCGGCGTCCTTCAACAGGAAGCCGCTCGCCCCCTGCCGGATGGCCCGGGCCGCCGCCTCATCGAGATCGAAGGTCGTGAGCATGACGATGCGCGGCGGATCCTCGTCGCGCAGAAGCTCGGCGGTCGCCGCCAGTCCGTCGAGCACCGGCATCCGGATGTCCATCAGCACGACGTCGGGCCGGACGTCCCGGATGACCGCGAGCGCCTCGCGGCCGTCGGATGCCTCGCCGACGACTTGGAGGTCCGGCTGAGAGTCCACCAGCATCCGGATGCCCGCCCGGAAGAGCGCCTGGTCGTCGACGAGGACGACTCTGATCGCGGTGCTCACGCGGCCGACACCGATCGGGATCGTCGCCCGGACGACGAAGTCGCCGTCGACCGCCTCGGCGGACAGCGAGCCGCCCGCGAGCTGAGCTCGCTCCCGCATGCCGATGATGCCGTGTCCTGCGCTGGGCGCGGCATCCGTCTTCATCGCGTTGGCGACCTCGAGGTCGACACGCTCCGGCCCCCACGCGAGTCGCACGGCGACCCTGCCGTCGCCGTGCCGGATGGCGTTCGTGAGCGCCTCCTGCAGGATCCGGTAGACCGCGAGCTGCACGGCACCCGGAGGCTCTGCCGGGGGTGCCGGGTCGACGTCGACCCGCAGCTCGACGCCGGCGGCGCGGACGTGCGCGTACAGCTCCTCGAGGTCGGCGAGGGTCGGCTGCGGACCGTCGCCCTGACTGTGCCGCAGCTGCGTGAGCAGCAGTCGCACATCGGCCAGCGCCGACCGTGCGGTCGACGAGATCGTGCCGAGGGCCGCCGTCGCGGCGGAGGGATCGGATGCCGAGGCGTATCGCGCACCGTCCGCCTGCGCGATCACCACCGCGAGCGAGTGCGCCACGACGTCGTGCATGTCGCGGGCGATGCGCACGCGCTCCTGCTCGGCGACCTCGCTCGTCCTCGGCGCGGCGCTGCGCCTCGCGATTCGCGCGGGCGCGCAGGGCGGTGCGGACGAGGGCGCCGAGCGTCCAGGCGAGCAGCAGGGCGAACAGTGCCGCGATGAGCACCGCGACCGCCGTGGTGACCGTGGACCAGTCCCACTGAGCACTCGCGGTCGGACCCGCGAAGATGTAGAGCGTGATGACGCCGGCGCCCACGATCGCGGAGGCGAACCCGCCCCAGAACACCAATCGCGACCCGTACGCCGCCGTCACGTAGAGCACGGCGAAGATCGCCACGTCGACGGGACCGGGCGGACGCCCGAAGCTCATCTGGGCGATCGCCCCCAGCCACGCCAGCCACAGCGAGAGTCCCGGGGAGAGACGGCGCACGGCGAGCGCGGAGGCGAAGACCGTCGTCACGACGGCCGTGCTGAGAACGGGTGCGGCGTCGCCCGCACCCCCGAAGCGCAGTTCCAACGGCGCCGCGATCGCCGCGAACAGCCCGGCGACGATGACGTCGACGATGATCTGGTACGGCTTGAGGGGGCGGAACATCCCTCTCACGTTAGGGGAGGGCCGGATGCTGCGGCATCCGTCCCGCGATGTAAGCGGAGTTGCTGCGGCATCCGTCCCGCGATGTAAGCGGAGCTGCTGCGGCATCCGTCCCGCGATGTATCGCGCAGCCGCTCCGGCGTCAGCCTGGGGAATTGCCGCGGAGGCCTTGCAGCATCCGTCCGGGGATTGCCTGCAGTGCCGGCTGCGTCATCCGTGCGAGATGCCTCTCGGTCGTCGCGGATGAGAGCGAAACGGTCCGGGATGCCGTGCCGAGCGGCATCCCGGACCGTGGCCGGCACGTGCGGGGTCGCGGCGAAGCCGCGGCCGTGCCGGGTCGAGGGCGGAGGCGCATCGTGCGCCTCCGCGGCCTATACGACGAGGGTCGGCGATTCGAGCGACTCGTCGCGCGGAGCCTGCTGCGGCGCCCGAACACGCGTCTTCACGAGGAGCACGAGGCCCAGCACCAGGAGCGCCGCGCTGATCGCGAAGCCCACGAAGGCCGTCGTGACCGCTTCTGTGCCGAAGCCCGCCAGCGGCGCGATTGCGGCCGCGCCGAGCAGGACCCCGCCGAGCACGGCGAGACCGCGGGCCGCGATCCCCGGCGCGCTGAGCCGGGCGACTTGGAGCAACGCGCCCGCGGCCACCAGGACGCCGAAGACGAGCAGCAGCGGCGCCCACCATGCGACCAGGGTCGGGAGCGCACCCATGGCGACGAGCGCCGCGCTCGTGCGGGGTGCGTTGTAGCTGCACGCGATTCCCGCGAGGAGGATCGCGAGGTAGATGAAGCACTGCGCGGCGGCCTCGGGCAGCGGCGCGTAGTCGCCCACGAGGTTGTCTATGCCCGCCCACAGGAAGAAGGCGGCGAGCACGGCGGCGCCGGCGACCCACCACCAGCGAGCGAGGGGGTTTCCGAGAGGATTCATGGCGGATGCCTTTCGTTCGGCCCGCTGACCCCGCATCGCCAGGCGTTGAGTTCGTACCCACAGCAGGTCGTCGGGCATGCCGCCCACGACCCTCCACACGATGGAGGCGGCGACGGCGATGGATCGCCCGCCGCTCTCACGTGCGTCGGTCCGCTGCTCCCACAGGTCGGACTCGATCTCGGCACGGCGACGCTCGGCCGCCTCCGTGCCCACGAGCCGGCAGTAGCAGCAGACCCAGCGCAGGGCGAAGACCGCGGCGGCTGTGTGCGCGCGGTCCTCTCCGGCGCTGCGAACCGGACCCGTCGTGGCGCTCATAGCGCCTCCCATGCGGCGCGCCCGACAGGGGCGGCCTGCGATGTCTCGGCCCGATGCGCGGCGAGGGCGAGCTGGCCCGCACCCGTCACGCTGTAGAGGCGGCGACGCGGACGACCCTCGTCTCCGGCGGCCTCGGCATCCTCCCATTCGCTCTCGAGAAGGCCCGCCTTCTCGAGCCTGCCCAGCGCCTTGTAGAGAGTGCCGTGCGCCGTGAGCGTCGACCCGTCTCCGGCGAGCATCTTCGCGAGAGCGAAGCCATGGAACCGCTCGCTGCCGGCCCGTCGCAGGCGCAGGCCTGCGTCGATGATTCCTGCCTCGAGGGCCAGGAGCGTGCCCGCTCGTCGTCTCATGCGAAAAGTATCGGCAGATATCTTCCCATTGTCAATAGGAAGATATGGATGCGGTCATCCTCGCGTCAGTCGCGGCCGTCGGCGGGTGCATACACCTCGAGCCCCGCCGGCAGAATCGTGCAGCGCAGCGTCCAGTTGCCGGGGCGGGCCTGCTCGAGCTCGCCGTCGTGCACGTAGACCGAGGAGGCGCCCTGCGCCGGCCTGACCCGCAGCTCGAGGTCGGGAGCGAGGATGCGCTCGAGATCGGAGCTTTTCGGCATCACGCGGACGGCGCGCAGGAAAGCTGTCGATCGGCGGCCGAAGGCGAGCGAGGCGACGGCCCGCAGGCGCGAGCCCCTCGCGTGGTGCAGCCGGATGTCGAGCACCGGATCGTCGATGGTCTGACGCTGCATCGTGGCCACCTGGTCGGGCGTGTTCCGGCCCACGCTCACGAACACCGACCAGACACGGGCGCGGCGGCCATTGCGCTCGACCGTCACGGGAGTCGCTTCCCGAAGCGCCCGCCACGTGGCCACGACCCCGCCGAGCCATTTGCCGAAGTCGTCCATGCGGTCCTCGCGCTCGGCGATGACCTGAGGATAGGTCCCGATCGAGGCGGCATTGAGCACCGTCACGGGCTCGCCGTCGTCGGCCTGGACCTCGGCGACCGCCACCCGGACGCCGGTTCCGGCGGCCAGGGCGTCGAGTGCGATCTCGACCGAGTCGACCCCGACGGCGCGGGAGAAGTGGTTGAACGTGCCGCCGGGAAGCACGAGGAGCGGCATCCCGTGCCGTCGCGCGAGGTGCGCCATGCGCGAGACGGAGCCATCGCCCCCGAGCACTCCGAGCACCGCCGGCGGATGCTCGCCGGCGAGCGCCTCGTCGACCGCATCGTCGAGCGTCTCGTCCGTGCCGAGCTCGTGCACGACGGCATCGGGAATGCGCTCCGCGATCAGGGCGGACGGGTCGCGCCGGATCACGTCCTTGCCCGAGCTCGGGTTGCGGACGATGAGCACACCTTCACCGGTCGGCCGAGCGGTGAGCCCCGTCTGCGCATCTGCCATTGCCCGAGGCTATCCGCCCGCGGCCCTCACCGACGCGCGGGACTCGTCGGCGGGTGCGATCGGCCGGTGCTCATAGAAGGTCTGCAGGACGACGGTCGTTCGCGTGTTGACGGATGCCGACTGCCGGATGTCGCGGATCAGCGCCTCAAGATCGCGCGGCGTGGCCACCCGCGCGAAGAGCATGTAGCTCGCGTCACCCGCGATCGAGTGGCACGCCTCGATGGCGGTCAGGTGCTCGAGAAGCTCGGGCGCGTTGTCGGGCTGGGCCGGGTCGAGCGGCGTGATCTCGATGAACGCCGAGAGCGGGCGCCCGATGGCCTCCGCATCCAGCACCGCCCGGTAGCCGACGATCACGCCCCGGGTCTCGAGCCGGCGGAGCCGGGTCTGGACGGCCGAGACCGACAGACCGACGGCCTTGGAGATCTCCGCGAGGGTCGCCCGCGCATCGCGCGAGACCTCGCGGACGATGGCTGCGTCGATCGGGTCGTCGAGGCGCGTCGGGTGGGAGTCCGCCTCCGTGGCGTCTGTGGCCTGCATAGCGGCGACGATATCAGTGGCCGCCAGCACACCCGGATTGTTTCCGGTAGTGAGTCGGTTCTGCCGGAAGTCTTCCCGTAGAATCGACCGCATCCGCTTCAGACGATCTCGATCGGAGGTTCTCATGCCCATCATCCACGCGCCGCACACTGCGACCCAGGCCATCGTCGGCGAACCCGAGGTCGTCGAGGACGAGTACGACCCGCGGGACATCGCCGCGACGGTGGAGCACAGCGCCGCCTGGCTGCGCCTGAAGAATGCCGCGACCGCCCTGCAGCCGCTGCAGGCTCAGGACGGATCCGTCCCCGAGCCGGATGACCACGTCGAGGCACGCGGGCTGGTCGAAGCCATCGTGGAGTCGATCCGTGATCTGGCCCCGCTCTTCCCGCATGACGCCGACTACCTGGCGGCCTCGATCACCGACTTCGCGCGGTGGATCGACGGGGGCTTCGGCATCCCGGACTTCCTGGATTCGCTCGTCGCCTTCCAGCCCCAGCGGCACCGGGTCGACGGCATCCGTCATCTCATCGTGTTCCCCATGTACACCCAGAACGGCTCGCGCAGCCGTCACGTGGAGGCGCTCGTGGTCGAGGGGATCTGGCCCGAGTTCATCGCGGAGCTCGAGAGCCGGTACACGAACCGGCTCTTCGTGTCGCTCCGGCTCGTCGATTTCACGCCCGGGTACGACACCAACTCCGCCGTACTGTTCCCCGAGACCGTCGCGATGCGCGAAGTGCCGACCTTCACGTGGGGAGCGATCTTCCAGGACCGCGAGGCCGCGCGCTATCGCCGCGTCGTCCGCCAGGCCGCGGCGATCACGAAGCTCGATCTGCCCGAAGGGGCGGCGGAGATGCTCGATGACCAGGAGCTCACCGAGAAGACGTTCGTGATGTGGGACCTCATCCACGACCGCACCCACATGCGGGGAGACCTGCCGTTCGATCCGTTCATGATCAAGCAGCGGATGCCGTACTTCCTGTACTCGCTCGAAGAGCTGCGCTGCGATCTGACCGCATTCCGCGAGTGCGTCGCGCTCGAACGGGACCTGATGGAGCCCTTCGCGATCGGCGTACCCCTCACGCCGATCCAGTCCGAGACCCTCAAGCAGGCCCAACTCGTGCAGTACGCCGTGATCTTCGACCGGATCTTCCGATTCGCGATCACGGGGACGCGGGTGCGCAACTACGACGCCGTCGGAGGACAGCTGCTCTTCGCCTGGCTGCATCAGCGGGGAGTGCTGCACTGGACCGACACGTCGCTCGCCTTCGATTGGCAGGACGTGCCGGCCGCGGTCGTCGAGCTGAGCGATGCGATCGACGCCCTCTACTGGCACTCGATCGACCGGCCCAAGATGGCGCACTGGCTTGCCGCGTACGAGCTCGTGCGGTCGACGCTGACGCCCCACCCGGCGTCGACGTGGGCGCGGGGTTTGCCGGACGACGTCCTCGCCGGCGTTCCCAAGGGATACACCGACGCGGTGCTGGACGACGAGTTCCCGCTGTCGATGTTCTTCGAGGCGCTCGAGAAGAAGATGCGGCCCGTCATCGAGTCGACGGCAGGAATCCGCGGCACGGACTGAGTGACCTGGGGACGTCGCCGCCGGCGTGGTCAGTCGGCGGCGACGGGCTCCCCCGTCTCGTACTCGGCCGACAGCGTGCGGTAGGCGCGCGTCGTGAACGCCAGGAGTGCGAGCGCGATGGTCACCAGGCCCCCGAACAGGAACACGAGCGCGATGCCGCGGGCTTCGCCCTCGCCGAGCAGCCAGCCCCAGGCGTCCTGGCCGGCCTCGGAGTTCATGTACGGGATGATCCAGAATTGTGCCAGCGGCGCGATGATGAACGCCGTGATCGGCGCGGCCGAGGCCTCGAACGCCTGCGCGAAGCCGAAGACGCGCCCCTGCGTCTCGTAGGGAACGACCTTCTGGATCACCGTCTGCTCGGATGCCTCGACGACCGGGATGATGCACATGTAGACCCAGATGCCGGCGGCGTACAGCCACCACCACTCGCGGATCGTGAACAGGCTGCCGACCGCGCCCATCACGATCACGAAGATCAGCATGGTGCGGATGGGGTTGCGGCCGAGACCGAACTTCGCGACCAGCGCGCCGCCGATGATGAAGCCGGTCGCCGTGATCCCGAGGATGATCCCCCACCACTCGACGGGGAAGAGCGTGAGCCCGTACGGGTCCATGAGCGCCATGTAGACGCCGCCGATGAGGTTGTTGAGCGTCGAGAAGAGGATCAGCGCGAACAGCCCGCCGACGGCACGGACGGCCCCGATGCTCCCGCGGAAGTCGATGAACGGCTGCTTCCCGGTGACGGCGGCCGGCGCGTTCTCGGGGATGCGGATGAAGAGCAGATGCACGAGCGCCGCAGCGGTGAGAACAAGCGCGATGAGGAGCGTCCACCCCATGCCGAGCAGGCCGATCGCGAGCCCGCTGAAGATGCTCGTGACCATGAATGCCATGCCCTGGACGGTCCCGACGAGGCCATTGGCGTTGGCATGGCGGTCGACGGGCACGAGCAGGGTGACGGTCGTGGACAGAGCGATGTTGCGGCAGGTTCTCGACGACCGCTCCCAGCAGGATGATCGTCGAGAAGATCCAGAACCACGGGCCGCCGAGATCGACCAGCGCCTCCTCGCCGAGGGCCACGAACATCGCACCGGCGATCAGGAACGCGACCAGCGTGGCGAGCCCGGAGAACACCATGACCCGGTGCTTGCGGTGGCGGTCGACCACGGTGCCGAACAGCATCCCGAACAGGGCGATCAGGAGCATGTACGCGCCGCCGATGAGACCTGTCGCGAGGACCGACCTCGTCTCGAGGTATGCCCAGAACGTCAGCGCGAACCAGAGGAAGCTGGTGGTGACGTTGGCGACGGCGGTGTTGATCAGCACCTGAACGAAGACGCGCATGCCACCAGGTGGGGCGAGCGCTGCCCCGTCGATGGAACCCGACGCGTCGGTGTCTTGGGCCACTCTGCGAGGCTAGCCAGCCCCTCCGACATTCGTAACCCGGTGACAGGATGAAACCATGACGACGACGCTGCAGGGACGCACGATCCTCCTCGCGGGAGGCACGAGTGCCGCCGGCAGGATAGCCGCACGCACCGCTGTCGGGCGGGGCGCGCGCGTCGTGGTGGCGGGACACGACCCCGCCAAGCTCGCGGCGATCGAGGAGGAGCTGCCCGGGGTCGTGACGGAGACCTGCGACCTCACCGACGAGACAGCCGTGCAGGCGCTCGCCGAGCGGCTGCACACGGGCATCGGGCCGGTCGACGGCATCCTGCACCTCGTCGGCGGCTGGCGAGGCGGCGGTGGCCTGGCGGCCCAGAGCGAGGAGGACTACCGCTTCCTGGAGCGCTCGCTCACGGCCCTCCGCCACGTGACCCGCGCGTTCGACGCGGACCTCCGGGCATCGGATGCCGGGCGCCTCGCCATCGTCTCGTCCACTGCACTTTCCCGCCCGCTCGCCGGTGGAGCGAACTACGCGGCCGTCAAGGCGGCAAGCGAGGCATGGACGCGCGCCGTCGCACAGGGCTTCGCGAAGGCGGCCCGGGATGCCGGCGCGCCCCTGGCTGCGGCATCGGTGGTCTTCCGCGTCAAGGCGCTGGACGGACTCGAGCAGACCCTCGCCGACGCGTTCGCCGACCTGTGGGCGCAGGATGCGGCGGCCGTCAACGACACGACCGTCGTGCTGGAAAAGTAGGCTGGATGCCCGTGACCACGATCCACGATCCGAACGTCCGGGGCTTCGCGTCCGACAACTATTCCGGCATCCATCCCGAGATCCTCGCGGCGATCACCGCAGCCAATCAGGGACATCAGGTCGCCTACGGCGACGACGTCTACACGGCGCGTCTGCAGGAGGTCATGGCGGGGCACTTCGGCGACGGCGTCCAGGCGTTCCCCGTCTTCAACGGGACAGGCGCGAACGTCGTCGGCCTGCAGTCGATGCTCCCCCGCTGGGGCGCCGTGGTGGCCGCGACGAGCGCGCACATCAACGTCGACGAGGGCGGTGCCCCCGAGCGGGTCGCCGGCATCAAGATCCTCAACGTGCCGACCGATGACGGCAAGCTGACGCCCGAGCTCATCGACCGAGAGGCCTGGGGCTGGGGCGACGAGCACCGCGCACAGCCGCTCGTCGTCTCGATCACGCAGTCCACCGAACTCGGGACGCTGTACACGCCCGACGAGATCCGCGCGATCGCCGACCACATCCACCCGCTCGGCATGCGCCTGCACCTCGACGGGGCCCGCATCGCCAACGCGGCGGCATCCCTCGACCTGCCTTTGCGCGCCTTCACGCGGGATGCGGGCGTCGATGTCCTGAGCTTCGGAGGCACCAAGAACGGCGCGATGGTGGGCGAGGCGATCGTCGTCCTCGACCCCGACGCGTCTGCGGGGCTCACGTACCTTCGCAAGCTCGACATGCAGCTGTCGTCGAAGATGCGCTTCGTCTCGGCGCAGCTCATCGCTCTGCTCGAAGGCGACCTGTGGCTGCGCAACGCCCGCCACTCCAACGCCATGGCCCAGCGGCTTCGCGCCGGAGTCGAGGCCGGCATCGCCGACGGATCGATCCGCGGCGTCGCCTTCACGCAGCCGACGCAGGCGAACGGCGTGTTCGCCACCGTCCCCGACGGGGTCGCCGATCGCCTGCGCGAATCGTTCCGCTTCTACGACTGGGATGCCGCGAAGAACGAAGTGCGCTGGATGTGCAGCTTCGACACGTCGGAGACCGACATCGACGCGTTCATCGCGGCGATCGCCAGAGAGACGTCTGCCTAGCCTCCGGACCCCTGACAGAGGAAGGGCCCCGTGCGCAGGACGCGAGCGGGGCCCTTCTCGTCGGCGTCAGACGGGGGTCGGCTCGGGCTGACCGTCCGCGTACACGGCATCGCCCTGCTGGTCGCTCTCGGCGACCTGGGGCTCGTTCGCTTCGTGCACCTCGGCGTCGTGCACCTCGTGCTCGACGTGCACCTCATGCTGGTCGTGCACCTCGTGGTGTTCCGACGGTCCGGCCTCGCGGTCCGCCGCGGGCTCACCCTCGGCCTGAGCCTCGACGGCACCGGCGTGCGCGGCGGGCTCGAGGATCTCGCCGGGTGTGAGCGCGGCGCCTTCGAGGGTCATCTCGGGACGAATGAGCTCCTTGACCTCGGCCATGAAGCTCGTCAGCTGGTGCTGCTGCCAGCGCAGCTGCCGAGTGCGGTCTTCGGCATCCCGGAGCACGGCCTGGGAGTGGGTCGTCACGGTGTCCATGATCTTCTGCGCCTTCGCGCGTGCGCGGTCGAGCTGCTCGCGCGAGCGCACGTTGGCGTCCGCCTCGATCTGCTGCGCCTGTGCCCGCATGAGGCGGTCGAAGTCGTCGGCCTTCGCCGCGACGCGCTGGGCGTGGTCGAGCGATGCGCCGACCTGATCGTTCGCGTCCTGCGTGATCCGCTCGGCGTGGGCCACGGCCTGGTTGTGCAGCACGAGGAACTCCTGCTGGGCGTCGTCCTGGCGACGGGTCAGCGACTCCTCGAACTCGAGTGCCCGTACGCGCAGCTCGCGGACGACCTCCTCGGCCTCGGCGCGCGACTGCGACGTCTCGCGGGCGACCATGGAGCGCAGGGCCGCCGCGCCCTTCTCGGCCTCGCTGCGGATGGCGGCCGCCTCCTGCTCCGCCTGCGAGATCTTCTCGGCGGCGTGAGCGCCTTCGCGCTCGAGACGCGCCTGGTGCGCCATGAGCTCGGTGTCGATCTTCAGACGCGCCTGCTGCGCGTCGTGCGACGCGTGGACCAGGATCGCCTCTGCCTCCGCGCGCACCTCCTTGCGGCGGTTCTCGATCTCTTCGCGGGATGCCTCGAGCAGCCGGTCCGCCTGAACACTGGCGTTGCGGATGATCAGGCTCGCCTGGTCTTCGGCGACGCGGAGGATCTCCTCGAAGCGCGGGCGGCTCGACGACTCGCCGCCGCCCCGTCGACCAGTTCCTCGGTGAGGGTCTGGACGCGGGTCTCGGCGTCGGTCGCTCGTGCCGTCGCGGCCGCGAGCTCGGCCTGCGAGCCGCTCGAGCTCCTCCCGGCCGCTCTCCGTGGCGGCGGCGATCTCGGCGTCGACCCGCTGCTCGGCCTTCGCGGCTCGCGCGTTGGCCGCGGCCAGCTTGGCCTGGAACCGCTCGAGGTTCTCGCGGTTGCGGGCATCGGCGGCGTCGAGCTTCGCCTCGGCCTCGGCCTGCACCTTCTCGACCACTTCGCGTGTCTGGTCGTTGGCCGACTCGGTGACGCGCCGGTAGCGGTCCTCGAGGAAGGCGATCTCCGCGCCGTCGGCGCGCAGCCGGGTCGTGAGGCGCGCGATGGCCTGCTCGACCTCGTCCTTGTCGTAGCCGCGGAACACCGTCGTGAAGCCCGCCTCCGCCTGAGCGGTCGCGGCACCGCCGAGCAGCTGCTCGAACGGGGCGACTTCTTCGTGCCCGGTGCTGTGGCCGGGAGTCTGCTGATCGGACATCTGTGTCTGCGCTTCCTGTCTGACGACGAGGTGGTGTCGGCGGGCAGCGCAGTCACGCGACCCTGCCGATCGCACGGCACCACGAGGGTCGGACAGGCGAGGACGACGAGGGACGGCGGGCTGCTGCGGCGCCACCGGAGGGGGGATCCGACGCGCCGGGGGACGCGTCACGGGTTGCAGGAAATCCTACCCGGCCGAACCGCGAGGGATCCGCCCGGGCGGCCATCCGGAGGCCCACTCTTGCGGCCCGCCCGCAGTGCCAGGGCCGGAGCCGGGGCCACGGCGGGCCACGGCGCCGGGCAGGGCCACCACCGGGATCACCCGAAGAAGCAGCGGGGCTCAGGTGAGCCGCCACGGGCGCCCGAGCACGAAGCCGACCATGCTCCGCCGCCAGTGCCGCTGCACGTACTCCACCGCATCGTCCACTTCGAGCGACCGCGTCGAGTTGCCCACGCGCACCCAGAGGTCGGTCGAGCTGCCGTCCTTGCCCTGAGAGAGGAAGACGGGCTTCGGAGCCGCCGGGCAGATGACCGCGCAGACGGTCACGCCATTCGCCGCCGGTCCGAACTGGAGACGAGGCAGCGCGGCCGCGTTGCGTCCGAGAAGCGTCGAGAAGAGGTCGCGCATCCACAGCTCGAAGCGGTCGTGATCGGGCGTCCGGAGCGTGGCGAGGTCGCGCTCGAGCCCGGTGCCCGTGCCCGCGTCGTCGGCCCCGATGATGAGCACCCCGCCGCCGCTGTTCAGGAACGCCGCGACGGTCTTGGCGATCGCCAGCTCCATCCGTGCATCCTTGCGGTTCTCCCGGACGTTCCACCGCGCCGTCTCCTTCAGCTCGACGTGGTCGGACTCGCCCTGCCCGAGCAGTGCGGCGATGTCGATCGCACGGCGGTCGCGGTCCAGCACCGTCGCAAGCCCCGCCACCAGGAACGACAGCCCGAGGCTCGTGCCGAACGCGAGCAGCACGGTGGTCGGCATCCAGAGCCGCAGGTCGTCGAAGAACCAGCCGGCGATCAGGATGCCGCCGCTCACGCCGAGCAGCGAGACGATCGTCATGTTCGACAGTCCGAGGCGCAGACGCTCGCCGAAGAGGCGGCGGATCAGGCGCGCGATGAAGTGAGCGGCGAGCAGGGCGATCGGGAGGGCGATCGCGAACTCGACCAGCTGTGGTGACTGGGGCATCGGTCCTCAGCGCAGGGCGCCGACGCTGGCGAGGGCGAGGCGCACGAGGGTGCCTCGTCCGCCTTCCATCTCGGCGGCGAGCGAATCGGATGCCGCCTCCTCAGGCGCCATCCACGTGACCTCCAGCGCATCCTGACGCGGCTCGCACGTGCCTGTCACCGGAACGACGAACGCGAGCGAGACGGCGTGCTGCCGGTCGTCGTGAAAGGGCGTGAGCCCCGGCATCGGGAAGTACTCGGCCACGGTGAAGGGCACGGGCTGCGGCGGCAGCAGGGGGAACGCCATGGGTCCGAGGTCGTTCTCCAGGTGACGGAAGAGGGCATCCCGCACCGTCTCGCCGTAGCGCACCCGCCCCGAGACGATCGATCGCGTGATCTCTCCCACGGGGGTCGCGCGCAGCAGGATGCCGACCTGCGTCACCGCTCCCACGCCGTCGGTGCGCACCGGAAGAGCCTCGACGTAGAGGATCGGCAGGCGGCGGCGTGCCTCGGCGAGCTCGACGTCGGTGAGCCAGCCGGGATTCGCCGAGCTGGCGGGACTCGGCGAGCCGAACGATCCGTCGCCCATCCTGTGGCCGCCCGAACCGAAGGAGGCCCCGATGCCGCCGAGCGGATCGCGGGGCGTGCCCTGATCGTCGTTCTCGTTGGGGTCGGGATCAGGCGTGCGGACCGGCATTCCTCCTGTATACCCCACTCGCCTCCGAGCCCCCGCCGTGTCGGCGCGGCCTGGCACGATGGGATCATGACCGACCCGTCGACCGAGACTCCCCACCTCGACCCCGACCTCGTGCTGTGGTCGACCGAGCCTGCCGGCCGTCCGCTCCTCGTGCTGCTGCACGGCTACGGCGCCGACGAGCGCGATCTCTTCGGCCTCGCGCCGTACCTCCCCGACGCCTTCGCCGTGGCCGCCGTCCGCGCTCCCCTCACCCTGCCGTGGCCGTCCCCCGGCTACTCCTGGTACCCGATCGAGGGACTCGAGAGCCGCGACGCGGTGAAGACGACGGATGCCGCATCCCGCCTCCTGCACTGGCTCGATGCCGTCGCCCCCGCGCCGGCCGTGGTGGGTCTGCTGGGGTTCTCGCAGGGCGCGGCGGTCGCGCTCCAGGCGATGCGTCTCGAGCCTCAGCGGTTCGCGTTCGCCGTCAACCTCTCGGGCTACGCCACGCCCGGCGATCTTCCGCGCGACGCCGAGCTGGCCGAGCGCCGTCCGCCCGTCTTCTGGGGGCGCGGGACGAACGACGACGTCATCCCCGAGTTCCTCGTGGCGCATACCGTGGAGTGGCTGCCCCGGCACGTCGAGCTGAGCGGACGCGTCTATCCCGGGCTGACCCACAGCGTGTCCGAGCCAGAGCTCGACGACGTGCGTGTCTTCCTCGACAAGCAGCTCGAGGCGCTCGAGGTCTAGCGCGACGCGGGGCACGGCATCCTTCCCCTTCACCGATCCCGTGGCTAGACTGACTGGGTCTTTGTCCCGAGTGTGAGGAATGACGTTGAAGATCGACGCGAACGCGCTGTGACCACGCGCTGATCCGTCGACCCTCGACCTGCGGCCTCAGCCGCTCTCAGGTGATCGATGCGTCTGCGCCAAGACCCGCGCTGACACGTCGATCCGCCGCCTCCCCGGCCTGGGCTTTGCCTGCGCGCCTTGCGGCCCCGCGGTGTCAGTGCACCCGCACACCGAGGACACTCATGCACGCACGCACTTCACACCCCTCCGTCGTCCTGGACGACATCACCTTCACGTGGCCCGACGGCTCGATCGCGCTGACCGGCGTCTCGGGCGCGTTCGGCACCGCCCGCACCGGGCTCGTGGGGCGCAACGGCTCCGGCAAGTCGACCCTGCTCCGGCTCATCGCCGGCGAACTCCGACCCGATCGCGGACTCATCGCGACGACCGATGTCGCCTACCTGCCCCAGCAGCTGACGCTCGACGTCGAGAGGCCGGTCGCCGAGCTGCTCGGAGTGGGGGCGGTGCTGAGTTCCGTCCGCGCGATCGAGTCGGGCGACGTGGACGCCGCACATTTCGACACGGTCGGCTCCGACTGGGACATCGAGGCGCGCGCCCACGCCGCCCTCGCCGAGGCCGGACTCGCGCCGGAGATGCTCGACCGGCGCGTGGGCGAGCTGTCGGGCGGTGAGGCGATGCTGACTGCGATCGCCGGGATCAGGCTGCGCGGAGCAGCGGTCACGCTTCTCGACGAGCCCACCAACAACCTCGATCGCGACGCGCGCCGGCGCATTCACGACATGGTGAGCGGGTGGCGGGGCGCGCTCATCGTCGTGAGCCACGACATCGCCCTCCTCGATCTCATGGACGACACCGCCGAGCTCTACGCCAACGAGCTGTCGGTCTTCGGCGGCCCGTACTCCCAGTGGCGAGCCTGGCTGGATGCCGAGCAGGGCGCGGCGCGGCGGGCCGAGCGCGCCGCCGACCAGCTCGTCAGGCGCGAGAAGCGCGAGCGGATCGAAGCTGAGTCGAAGCTCGCCAATCGAGCCGCGATGGGCCGGAAGGCGCAGGCGGAGAAGCGCGTTCCGCCCATCGTGGCCGGCAACCTGCAGCGAGCGGCGCAGGTTTCGGCGGGGAAGCTCCGCACCGAGAAGGCCGACCGTGAGGCCTCCGCTCGGGCGGCGCTCGCCGTCGCGGAGCGCCGGGTGCGCGACGACGACACGGTGCGCATCGACCTCCCCGATCCCGGCGTCCCGGTGGGGCGGCGGATCGCGACGATCGGCGACACCCACCGGTCCTGGATCATCCAGGGACCGGAGCGCGTGGCCCTCGTCGGCCCGAACGGGGCGGGAAAGACGACGCTGCTCGAGCGGCTCGTGGGGGAGGCTGCGGGGCGCGGCGGAGACGCTCCAGGACCGGCGGCCGGGGAGGCTTCGGTCTCCGCGGAGGCGCCACGCGGAAAGAACTCAGGCTCAGGGGACGCTTCGTGCCCCGAGGCTGCCCGGAACGCCGGATTCAGCCTGAGCAGTTTCCTGGCGGAGGCGCACACCGACCGCATCGGCTATCTGCCCCAGCGGGTCGATGGGCTCGACGAGTCCGGAACGGTGCTCGACAATGTGCGCGGGGCCGCACCGGGGGTCACGACGACGGAGCTGCGCAACCGGCTCGCGCGCTTCCTCATCCGGGGAGATGCGGTCACCCGGGCGGTCTCGACCCTGTCCGGCGGCGAGCGGTTCCGCGTCGCCCTCGCGCGGCTGCTGCTCGCCGATCCGCCACCACAGCTGATCGTCCTGGACGAGCCGACGAACAACCTCGACCTCGACACGGTCGACCAGCTCGTCGAGGCCCTCGCCGCATACAGGGGGGCGGTGCTCGTGGTGAGCCACGACGATGCATTCCTCGAGCGGCTGGGCGTCGACCTCACCCTCGAGCTCTCGCCGGATGGCCTCTGCGAGCTCTGAGGCCCCGGAGGCCGCGGTGCCGGCCTCCGGGGCCGAGCGGGAAGACCTGCGCATTCGCGGAGGTCTTCCGGCGCGGAGGCGATCACGCCATGATGGGCGCATGGCCGCCCTTGTTCGTCCCCGCACCGGTCGCGTCATCGGCGGCGTGTGCGCCGCGATCGCCGACCGCTTCGAGATGAGTGCCACAGTCATCCGCGTGCTCATGGCCGGGTCGGTGGTGTTCTTCGGACTGTCGATCGGGCTCTATCTGATCCTCTGGGTTCTCATCCCGCTCGAGCATTCGTGAGGCGCCGCCCGCCCCGATGTCGGTGGTGCGGGTGAAGATATGAGGATGGGCGACGGTTCGTCGAGCGCTGCCAAGCGCGTGCTCGAGCGGTTCGGTCCTGCGACGCAGGACTGGTTCCGCGGCGCGTTCGCTGCGCCCACCGCCGCGCAGATCGGCGCGTGGGACGCCATCTCGGCCGGCAAGCACGCGCTCGTGGTCGCGCCGACAGGCTCCGGCAAGACGCTGTCCGCCTTCCTCTGGGCGATCGACCGGATCTTCCACGAGCCGTTCGATGCGACGCCTGCTGGAGGCGGCGCCGGGATCGAAGAAGCGACTGAAGCCCGATCAGAGTCAGCGCACCCGCGTCCTCTACATCTCGCCGCTCAAGGCGCTCGGCGTCGACGTCGAGCGCAATCTCCGCTCGCCGCTCGTCGGGATCGGCCAGTCCGCCCGGCGCCTCGGCATCGCACTGCCGGAGGTGTCGGTCGGCGTGCGGTCAGGCGACACGACCTCGAGCGACCGGCGCAAGCTCGTCACGGCGCCCCCCGACATCCTGATCACCACGCCCGAGTCGCTGTACCTCATGCTCACGAGTCAGGCCGGGCAGACGCTCGCCGGAGTGCACACGATCATCATCGACGAAGTGCACGCGGTCGCGGCGACCAAGCGCGGCGCCCACCTCGCCGTGAGCCTCGAGCGGCTCGACGCGCTGCGCGAGTCGCTGAAGCCGGGTTCGGCCCCGGCGCAGCGCATCGGCCTCTCGGCCACGGTGCGGCCGATCGACGAGGTCGCCCGGTTCCTCGGCGGCGCCGCCCCTGTCGAGATCGTCGCCCCGAAGTCTTCGAAGGCCTTCGACCTGCGCGTGGTGGTGCCGGTGGACGACATGCTCAACCCGCCGCCGCCGCCGGGCGCCGATAGCACCGGCTCAGCAGACGAGCCCGCCTCACCGACCCCGGCCGACGACGAGGACTGGTTCGCGGCCCCCCGCCCCATGCCCGAGTCCACAGAGATGACGGGGTCGCTCTGGCCCCACGTCGAAGAGGCGATCGTCGACCGCATCGTGCGGCACCGCTCCACGATCGTGTTCGTGAACTCGAGGCGCCTGGGCGAGCGCCTGACCGCTCGCCTGAACGAGATCTACTCCGAGCGGCTCGGCCTCGAGCTTCCGGAGGCGACTGTCCCGGCCGGAATGATGGCACAGGCCGGTGCGACCGCGGGCGCAGGTCCCGTGCTCGCGAAGGCGCACCACGGCTCGGTGTCGAAGGAGCAGCGCGCGCAGGTCGAAGAAGAGCTGAAGTCGGGCGTCCTCCGCTGCGTCGTCGCCACGTCGAGCCTCGAGCTCGGCATCGACATGGGCGCCGTCGACCTGGTGATCCAGGTCGAGGCGCCGCCGTCCGCCGCGTCGGGGCTCCAGCGCATCGGCCGGGCCGGTCACCAGGTGGGCGAAGTGAGCCGGGCGGCCCTCTTCCCCAAGCACCGCGGCGACGTGCTCCACACGGCGATCGTGACCGAGCGGATGCTGGCAGGCCGGATCGAGGCGATCTCGGTGCCGCAGAACCCGCTCGACATCCTCGCGCAGCAGACGGTCGCGGCCTGCGCCACCGGCCCCGTCGATGTCGAAGGCTGGTACGAGACGGTCAAGCGCAGCGCGCCGTTCCGCTCGCTCCCCCGCTCGGCCTATGAGGCGACCCTCGATCTGCTCGCGGGGCGGTTCCCGTCCGACGAGTTCGCCGAGCTCCGCCCGCGGGTGGTGTGGGATCGCGACCTCGGCGTGCTCACAGGCCGGCCCGGCGCCCAGCGGATCGCCGTGACGAGCGGCGGCACGATCCCCGACCGCGGACTGTTCGGGGTCTTCGTGGCCGGCGAATCGCAGAACGCCCGGGTCGGCGAGCTCGACGAGGAGATGGTCTACGAGTCGCGCGTCAACGACGTCTTCACGCTCGGCACCACGAGCTGGCGGATCGTCGACATCACCCACGATCGGGTGAATGTGCTGCCGGCCTTCGGCCAGCCCGGCAAGGTGCCGTTCTGGCACGGCGACGGCCTCGGACGGCCCGCCGAGCTCGGCGAAGCCCTCGGGGCCTTCGCCCGCGAGGTCTCCACGGCCAAGCCCGAAACCGCCGAAGCGCGCCTCCGCGAGGCGGGGCTGGATGCGAACGCCCGCGGCAATCTCCTCGCATACCTCGCCGAGCAGCGCGAGGCGACGGGGACGCTGCCGACGGACCGCACGCTGACGGTCGAGCGCGGACGCGACGAGGTCGGCGACTGGCGGCTCATCCTGCATTCCCCGTACGGGATGCCCGTCCATGCGCCGTGGGCGCTCGCCGTGAACGCCCGGATCCGCGAGCGGCTCGGGGTCGACGGGTCGGCGGTCGCCAGCGACGACGGAATCATCGCGCGGATTCCGGATGCGACGGCGGAGCCGCCCGGGGCCGAGCTGTTCGTCTTCGACCCCGACGAGCTGGATCAGCTCGTGACCGAAGAGGTCGGCGGCTCGGCGCTGTTCGCGTCGCGGTTCCGCGAGTGCGCGGCACGGGCGCTCCTGCTGCCGCGGCTCAATCCCAACCGGCGCAGCCCGCTGTGGCAGCAGCGCCAGCGATCGGCCCAGCTGCTCGAGGTCGCGCGACGGTATCCGACCTTCCCGATCATCCTCGAAACGCTCCGCGAGGTCCTGCAGGACGTCTACGACGTGCCGGCGCTCCTGCGCATCGCGCGAGGCATCGGCGAGCGCCGCATCCGGCTGGTCGAGACCGAGCCGGCGCAGCCGTCGCCCTATGCCCGCGACCTCCTGTTCGGCTACGTCGGCGCCTTCATGTACGAAGGCGATTCTCCGCTCGCCGAGCGCCGCGCCGCCGCGCTGTCGGTCGACCCGGCCCTGCTGTCCGAGCTTCTCGGCAAGGTCGAGATGCGCGAGCTGCTCGACCCCGGCATCATCCTGCAGTTCGAGCGCGAGGCGCAGCGACTCGACCCCGAGCGTCGCGCGCGCGGCATCGAGGGCGTCGCGGACCTGCTCCGGATGCTGGGACCCCTCGACGCGGAGGAAGTGTCGGCGCGACTGCAGCCCGAGGCACTCCACGACGAGCAGACCAGCGGATCCGCGCGCCGGCCCGAGGCCGTGCCGGACGAGCAGATCACGAGATCGGCGACCCCGGCGGAGGTCGTGCCGGACGAGCGGATCACAGGGTCCGCGACCCGGGCGGAGGTCGTGCCGGACGAGCAGAGCACGGGGTCCGCGACCCGGGCCGAGGCTCAGGCGCATCTCGATGCGCTCATCGCCGCGCGGCGCGCGATCCCGGTCACGATCGGCGGTGTCGTCCGCGTGGCTGCGATCGAAGACGCCGGCCGCCTGCGCGATGCGCTCGGCGCGGCGCTGCCCGTCGGCATCCCGACCGCCTTCCTCGATCCGCTCGCCGACCCGATGGGCGACCTCATCGCCCGGCACGCGCGCACGCACGGCCCCTTCCCGGCGGCACCGGTGGCGGAGCGCTTCGGCATCGGCGTCGCGGTCGTCCGCCAGACGCTCCAGCGCCTCGAGTCGCAGGGCCGCGTCGCGTCGGGGTTCTTCCTGCCCACTGCGGCCGGCGGCGGGGGCGACGACACGGAGTGGTGCGACAGCGAAGTGCTGCGCCGGCTGCGCATGCGCTCGCTCGCCGCCATCCGCGGGAGCGTCGAGCCGGTCTCGCAGGATGCGTATGCCCGCTTCCTTCCGGTGTGGCAGCACGTCACGCGACCGCTCGAGGGCATCGACGGCGTGGCGGCGGTCATCGAGCAGCTCGCGGGTGTGCCGATCCCGGCGAGCGCCTGGGAGTCGCTGGTGCTGCCCTCGCGCGTCGCCGATTACACGCCCGGGATGCTCGACGAGCTCACCGCGACCGGCGAGGTCCTCTGGTCGGGCCACGGCTCGCTCCCCGGCCGCGACGGCTGGATCGCCCTCCATCCCGCCGACACGGCATCCCTCGCACTCATCCCTCCAGAGGACGAGCTCGCCCCGGGCTCGCTCGAAGCGCAGCTGGTCTCGCGCGCTCGCGACGGGCGGCGCCTACTTCGCCGCCCAGCTGCGGCAGCTGACCGGCGCCGAGAACGAGCAGTCGATCGTGGAGGCGCTCTGGAACCTCACCTGGAGCGGTCGCGTCACCAACGACACGTTCGCCCCGGTCCGCACGCTGCTCACGGGCGGATCCCAGGCGCACCGCGTCGCTCGGCGCGCCCCGCGAGCGCGGCTCTACCGGGGAGCCGCAGTGCGCGCTGTCGCGGCATCCGTCCCCCCGCGACCGCCGTCGATCGGGGGGCGCTGGTCGCTGCTGCCCGAGCCCGAGCCCGACCCGTCGCTGCGAGCCACCGCGACCGCCAGCCTGCTGCTCGACCGGTACGGAGTCGTGACGAGGGGGTCTGTGCAGTCCGAGGGCGTGCCCGGCGGATTCGCGCAGGTGTACCGCGTGCTGGCCGGGTTCGAAGAGGCCGGGCACTGCCGGCGGGGGTATGTCGTGGAGAAGCTCGGTGCGGCGCAGTTCGCGGCGTCCGCGACCGTCGACCGCCTGCGCGAGTTCGGGCGATCGGCGGCGGACTCCGACGGAGGATCCGTGCCGCGCACGGTCGTGACGCTGGCCTCCACCGATCCCGCGAATCCCTACGGAGCCGCACTCGCCTGGCCCGCGCTCGAGGGAGTCGGGCACCGGCCCGGACGCAAGGCGGGGGCCCTCGTCGTCCTCGTCGACGGGAGCCTGGCACTGTACCTGGAGCGCGGCGGCAAGACGGCGCTCGCCTTCACCGACGACGCCACGGTGCTGAGCGCCGCCACCCGCGACCTCGCCGCGACCGCACGGGCACGGCGGCTCGACACGCTGACGATCGAGCAGGTCAACGGCGAGTTCGTCTACACCTCGGGTGCCGGGCAGGCGCTGCGAGAGGCGGGGTTCGTCGAATCTCCTCGCGGCCTCACGCTGCGCAAGCTCACGGCGGGCGACGCGGCTCGCGAGGCTGCGCGTGCCTGAACGATTCACCGAGCCGCGGGTGGCGGCATCCGGAATCCGTCCGTTCGAGAGCCATCGGGTGTCGACGGAGTGTGACGGATGCCTGAGGGCGACACCGTCTTCCGCACCGCGCGGCGGCTCGACGCCGCGCTGGCGGGGCGCGAGGTCACCCGGTTCGAGCTGCGCGTGCCCCAGGTGGCGGCCGCCGACCTGCGCGGTGAGACCATCCACGGAGTGGCCTCCCGAGGCAAGCACCTGCTGCATCGGATCGGCGAGTGGACGCTGCACTCGCACCTCAAGATGGAGGGCGAGTGGCACGTCTACCGGCCGGGCGAGAAGTGGCGGCAGCCCTCGTTCAAGGCGCGGGCCATCGTGAGCACGAGCGAGTGCGAGACCGTCGGCTTCGACCTCGCTGACATCGATGTGGTGCCGACGCGCGACGAGGGGCGCCTGGTCGACTACCTCGGTCCCGATCCGCTGGCGGACGACTGGGATGCGACCGAGGCCGCACGCCGTGTGGGGCTCGATCATCGTCCCGTGCACGTTGCGCTGCAGGACCAGCGCAACGTCGCGGGGTTCGGCAACGAGTACGCCAACGAGATCCTCTTCGTGCGAGGCATCCTCCCCACGACACCGGCGGATGAGACGGATGCTGCGGCCCTCGTCGATCTCGGAGCGCGCATGATCCGCGCCAATCGCGAGCGCCGGGACCGCACGTTCACCGGCGACGCGCGTCCTGGCCGCACGACCTGGGTGTACGGGCGCAAGGGCAGGCCCTGCCGACGCTGCGGCACGATCGTCCTCGGCGGCGAGCTGGGGGCCGACCCCACGCGCCGACGCATCGTGTTCTGGTGCCCCAGCTGCCAGCGCTGACCGGCGGCCGCTCGAGGAGGGCGCTCACACGCGGGAGGCGAGGTTCCGGAGCGGTCGGCCACGCGAGCGATAGCGTTCTCTCCAACAGTCGCCTCGCCTGAAGGAGAGCGTCATGCTCGCTCCGCACAAGTCCGCACGACGCCTCAGCGCGGTCGCCGTCACCATCGCGGCATCCGCCTTGCTGCTCGCAGGCTGCTTCCTGGGCGACATCGAGATCCCGTCGCCGACCGGCACGCTGCCCTCGCCGACGATCAGCCTGCCGTCGCCGACCTTCACGATGCCCGAGCCCACGCGCACCCTCCCCCAGCCCACGCGCACCGCGCTCCTGCCGACGCGCAGTCCCGAGCCGACCGCCGAGCCCTCGCCCACCGCCCCGCCCGTGCCGACGACCGAGCCCACCGCCCCTGTCGTGCCGCAGCCCACGGTCGCGCCCGAGCCGACGATCACGGCCGACCCTCTGCCGACGGCTGAGCCCGCCCCGACCGAATCCGCCACACCCACGCCGACGCCCACGGCCACAGCGACGCCGACGCCCACTCCGACGCTCACCGAGACTCCTTCGCCGAGCCCGACTTCGGATGCGACCGATGAAGACACCGCACCCGCCGGCTGGGTGCCGTGGGTCGTGGGACTGGGGCTCGCCGGCCTCGTCGCGGCGATCATCTACCTCATCGCCCGACGCCCCCGGGGCACGACCCCCGACGGGCCGACGACCCCCGAGGTGTGACCTCGCCTTCATCCTTCTCCCCCGACTTGGCAACCCCCTTCGAGACCTGATCCTCGCGCGCGCACACTACCTCGCATGCGCGGGAATGAATTCCCGTCGGATGGGGTTATTCCATTACTCGGCGCCTGAGGTGCCGTAGTCAGCGCAAGTCGCTGCAGGAGGGGACAGTGGGCAAGAACTACATCGACATCGAGAACGACCGCGGCGAAACGCTTCGCTACCGCAAGCACGTCAACGGCCGGGGACTCGTCGCGCACGGAGCGAGGGTTCACCCGACGGCCATCGTCGAGTCGGGGGCGTACGTCGAGCCGGGCGTGCAGATCGCCGCGGGCGCACACGTCGGGCGCGGAGTCTGGGTCGAAAGTGATGCCGTGATCGGTCCCGAAGCGGAGATCGCTCCTCACGCCCACATCGGTTTCGGTGCGGCGATCGGCGCCGGCGCCAAAATCGGCGTCCGCACGCAGGTCGGGCGCGAAGCCCGCGTCGCCGTCGGCTCGCTGATCGGCGACGACGAGACGATCGCCGATGGCGAGCAGGTCGCCACCGATCGTCGAGGACTGCGCCTGGCAGCCTGACCCTTCACCGACAGGCCGACCCGTCCTCGCGCGAGCGAGCGAGTTGTCGTCACGCCGCAATGCACCGGCACGTCGCCACCGCGACACCGTGTCGCAGCCGACCGCTAGGGTCGGCGTGTGCGGCGACGAGGGCGGGCGATCGGGATCGCCGTGATCATCGTGGCGGTCATCGGCGCCGCATGGTGGTTCGGTCTCGGCCGCGACGGGCATGTGTGCTGCGCGCGCGAGTCCCCCGAGCGGGCTGCGGCCGATGTTCCGGCTCGCCCTGCCGAGGCCTTCGCCGTGACCGTCTCCTCGGTGTGGGACGGCGACACGCTGCGAGCGCGCGTTGCCGCGCCGACTGACCTCATCCCCACGACCGAAGAGATACGCGTCCGGCTCATCGGCATCGACACTCCCGAGGTGAGCGACCCGGCGGAGTGCTGGAGCGCCGAGGCGACCGCGCACCTGAAGGCGCTCGCTCCCGAAGGGGAGGTGCTGTGGGCCACGTTCGACGCAGATCCCCTCGACCGGTACGAGCGCTACCTGCTGTACCTATGGACCGAGGACGGCCGCTTCATCAACCATGAACTCGTCGCCGCAGGCGACGCAGAGACGCTCACCGTCGCACCGAACGACGAGTACGCCGTGCTTTTCGCCGCAGCCGAGCAGAAGGCTCGGGCATCCGGTGCCGGCCAATGGGGCGCCTGCTGACGGCGCCCCGAGCCGCCGAGGCCGCGCAGGCCGACCTCAGGCGAACAGGAACAGCACGAAGCCGATGAGGGGCAGCGTCCCCTGCAGCAGCGCCGCCCGCAGATACTTCGAGCCGGTCGAGATCAGCACGAGCGCCGCGGCGACCATCGACCCGAGCGTGAACAGCACGAGGGTGCGACCCGCGACATCCGCGACCGTCCCCGGCCCGCCTACCCAGAACAGCGCCAATCCGATGATCGCGCCGACCGCGAGGAACAGGTTGTAGAAGCCCTGGTTGTAGGCCATCGGCTTGACCGCCTCGGCCGTCGCCTGGTCGGGCACGCCGAATCGCCTCCACACCGCGGGCTGCGTCCACCGGACGCTCTCCATGAGGAAGATGTAGACGTGCAGGACGGCGGCGAGCGCGGCGAAGACCGTCGCGAGGATGGCGAGCATGAAGCGAACGATATCGCCCCGCTACGCTGACGACATGGCGAAGGGCGGCGGTTCTCGGGGGGCGTCCCATCGAGGGCGGAAGGATGCCGCCCCCCGACGCACTGGCGCCGGGTCGGCGAAGCCGGTACCGAAGCGTGCGCCGCAGCGTCCGAAGAAGCCGCCGGTCGTCTTCGACGCCCCGGCAGAAGCCGCCGACCTTCCGTCGGTGTTCGTCCTCGGCATCGTTCCCGGTGCGACCCCGGGTAAATGGATCGACGCATGGCGGGAGCGGATGCCGGACGTCGGCCTCGAGCTCCGCCCCATCGCCGTGGCCGACGAGCGTCGCGAGCTGGACGGCGACGGGATCGACGCCGCGATCGTCCGTTTGCCGCTGGAGAGCGAGGGGCTGCACGTCATCCCGCTCTACGAGGAGCGCGCCGTTGTCGTGGTCGCCAAGGAATCGCACCTGACGGCCGTCGACGAGCTCGACCTGGCCGATCTCGCGGGCGAAGTCGTCATCGTGCCGGCCGACGATGTGCTCGCGCTCGAGGTGCCGGACGCGATCAAGCCGCGTTTCGCTGCGCCCGAGACGACCGCCGATGCGATCGCGACCGTGGCGGCGGGTGTGGGTGCGGTCATCGTGCCGATGTCGCTCGCACGGCTGCATCAGCGACGGGATGCGGCATCCGTCCCCCTGCGCGACGGCCCGCTCTCGCCGGTCGCACTGGCATGGCGCACCGACCGCACGACGCCGCTGGTCGAGGCGTTCGTGGGCATCGTCCGCGGGCGCACCGCGAACTCGTCCCGCGGCTGATCGCACGCGACCTCGCGTGACGCCTGAGAGGCGCGGCGCGAGTCCACCGCCCTAGAATCGCGGCATGACGCGTCCGCTGCTGTATGTCTGCGTGCGGCCTCAGCAGCAGGCGGCTTCGGCGGAGTACGAGTCGTTCCAGCGAGCGACGCACCTGGACGAAACGCAGCTCGCCCAGCACGATCTGGTCCGCGATCCCCTTCCGGCCGATGCGTTCGACCGGTACAGCGGGTTCCTCATCGGCGGCAGCCCGTTCAACACGACGGATCCGGAATCGAGCAAGAACGAGGCTCAGCGCCGCCTCGAGACCGACCTCGCGACCATCGCGGGGAAGGCCGCCGACGAGCAGACGGCGGCACTGTTCACCTGCTACGGCATCGGCGTCGTGACGCGACTGCTCGGCGGCACGGTCAGCCGTGCCTATCCCGAAGACACCGGGCCCACGACCGTCGAGCTCACCGCGGAAGGCAGCGCCGACCCCATCCTGGGCGGGCTCGCCACGCGCTTCGCGGCCCTGACCGCCCACAAGGAGGGCGCAGCCACTCCTCCGCCCACCGGCGTCCTCCTCGCGACGAACGAGGCGTGCCCCGTTCAGGCCTACCGGGTGGGCGACCGGCTCTATGCGACCCAGTTCCACCCCGAGCCGACGCCGAAGGCGTTCACCGAGCGGATGGCGGTCTATCGAGACGACGGCTACTTCGCGGCGCACGATTATGAGCACATCGCCGCTCAGGTGCTCGCGGCATCCGTCACCGAGCCGGTCCGGCTGCTGCGCGCCTTCGCGCGGAAGTTTCGCGAAGACAGCTGATCGCCCCGGCGCCGGGCCGAGTGACCCGCCGGCGCCCCGCAGGTCAGGGCCGGAACCACCGACCTCCGCGGTCGGTGCGGCGCAGGGTGAGGATGATCGGCGCGGCGATGACGACGATCGCCACCACGATCGCCGCGACCCCGATGGCGGTGCTCGCCGGCTCGCCGTTGAGGCGTCCGACGGCCAGCCACGACAGCCCCCACGCGATGGCGAGACCCGGGGCGAATCTGCCGCCGCTGAGCACCGCGAACGCGACGCCGATGACCGCCACCACGACCAGGACGACGACGCCCCAGACATCGGGAGCCTCGACGTCGAATCCGGATGCCGTGAGCCACGCGGCCGTGTTGGCGACGCTCGCGAGCGTGACCCAGCCCAGGTGAAGGCCCGTCGTGCCGTCGATCAGGATGGCGTCGACAACACTCTCGGCGGGCACGGCCACCGTGCGCTGGAACGTCACGGCGAGGGCGGCGGCCAGGGCGAAGATCATGAGGACCGTGAGCGGCAGCGTGCCGAACTGGGCGGTGACCAGCCACAGTCCGTTCAGGACCATCGTCAGCGCGACCCACCACCCGATCGCTCGCTGACGGTCGGTCGCGCGCTGTCGCGGGAGGGCCTGCCAGACGGTGTAGGCGATGAGCAGCAGGTAGATCGCGCTCCAGATGCCGAACGCGGGACGCGCCGGGGCGAGGAACGAGCCGTCCGCATCGAGCGCTCCATCCTGCAGGTTCTGCACGGATGTTCCGCCGAAGGCACCCGTACCCACCGCGGCGGCGATGATCATGAAGCACATCGCCGAGATGACGGCGATCTGGCGCACGAGATCTGCGGGGCGGGATGCTGCGGTCACACGCGACGGCGAGGAGGCGACTGTCATGAAACGACACTACAAACCCCGGTCGGCCGCCGCGCGGGCTTGACAACCGCTCGGCGCTCCCGGGCGAGGCGCACGCCTCGCGGTCTGGTGGTCGCCTGGTCAGCTCGCGCCGAGCGGGGGCTCCGCGAGGAGCGCGATGCGCTCGTCGAGATAGCCCTCGAGCGGCACCCACCCGCCCGCTGCGCTCCAGCGGACGCTCGGCACTCCGGCCCGCAGACTGAGCGGACCGGATGCCGCGCCCCTCGCGACGGCGTCGGGGTCGATGGTCTGCCAGCCGACGTGCACGGTCTGGCCTTCGTCGAATCCGCCGCGCCGGGCCGCTCCGGCAAGCGCTGCACGCTCGCGCTGCGACTCCGCGGCGAAGCCTCGTGGGGCTTCTGCCCGCGCGCGGATGATCTGCCCGGTCGAGAGCACGGCGTCGTCTGTCAGGAGGAGCACGCCGAGGTGCCAGGCGGTGCCCCGCGGCTCGACGCGTGTCGCGCGCGATATGCCCAGGATGCGCCGAGGGATGACCACCTCGCCCAGCGCTTCGCGCGGGAGACCCTCGAGCCGTGCCCGTGCACTGTCGAGGATCGCGGCCAGGCTCATGCCAGGTCGTCCTCGAGCGGTGCGGTCGCCGTGACCGGCTCCTGGCGCACGAGCGAGCCGATGAGCGGGAACAGCAGCACCGACAGCATCCCGGCCCCCACCAGCACCGAGGCCGTCCCGCTCGTGATGATCTCCTCGTTGACGCCGATCGCGGTCACGGCAACGATGATCGGGAGCGCAGTCGCGCCGAAGAACATGACCGCGACCCGATCTCGGCGGCTGGCGCCCTGCGGTGCAGCGAGCATCGCGGGGAGCCCGCGGATGACCAGCAGCACGACGAGCAGCAGCGGGAGCGCGAGCAGCAGGATGGGGTCCGCGAGCAGCGCCTCGAGGTCGAACGTGACGCCCGTGTAGATGAAGAAGACCGGCACCAGGAAGCCGAAGGCGATCGCCTCGACCTTGCTCTCCACCGCCTCGCGGTCCGCTTCCTTCGCATCGCGCATGATCAGCTTCCACACGACTCCCGCGGCGAAGGCGCCCAGGAGCATGTCGAGGTCGAGCACCATGCTCACCGCGACGAGTACGGCGAGCGAGAAGAACACGACCCGGATGGCGAACTGCCCCGACGTGTGCAGCGACAGGTTGACGGCACGGTGCAGCGCTCCCTGCGGCACGCGGAAAGCCCACCAGATCGCCGCTCCGACGACCGCGACGAACAGCAGGAGGACGACCGTCGCAACCCCCGGCTCGCGCCCGCCGAGGAAGAGCGAGATCGCGATGAGCGGCCCGAACTCGCCCACGGCGCCGATGGCGGAGATGGATCGGCCGAACGGGGTGTGCAGTTGACCGTCGTCGCGAAGGATCGGCAGGAGGGTGCCGAGCGCCGTGGAGCAGAGCGCGACGCCGATCACGATGGCAGCCTCACCGGGTGCGATGAGCCAGCCCGCGAGCACGCCTGCCGCGAGGCTGATGAACCATCCTCCGACGGCCCGGCGACCGGTGCGGCCCCGGAAGGCCCCGAACTCGATCTCGGATCCCGCGACGAAGAACAGCATCGCGAGCCCGAAGTTCGACAAGACGTCGACGAACGGCGCCTCGTGCGCCCATCCGAGCACGGATGGGCCGATGATGATGCCGAGCACGAGCTCGAACACCACGATCGGCACCCGCACCCAGCGGCCGAGCGCCCGAGCCAGAATGGGCGCCACGACCGCGAGGACGAAGATCAGGACGAGGGTGACGTTCTGCGGGCTCACGGGTTCAGGCTAGCGACGCCGCCAGACCGCGTGTCAGCGCGGGGCGCGCTCGTCGCGCTGCGCGCGCGCTCCTTCTGCCTTCTGCTGCGCCTTGCGGACGACGGATGCCGCTTCCGCTCGCTCGTCGTCCACCCGGTCGACCTCGGCATCCGCCTTCTCCGCGTCGGCTTCGAGGCGCGCCGCTTCGGCCCGCAGCTCGTCGAGCCGCTCGTGGAGGTGATCGGCCCGCTCGCGAGCCTTGCCCAGCTTCGCGTCGACCCGTGCGAGCGCGCGCTGGGCCTCGGACTCGGCCTGCTCCGCCTCTCGGACGGCCTTTTCCGCCTCCTTGCGCGCACGACGCTCGGCCAGGTCGTCGCGAGACGGCGCCGGGAGTGCCGGAGCGCCGTCCGGCGCACTGCCCCCCACCGCGTCGGTCAGGTCGACCGCATCGAAGCCCGTCGCCTCCAGGGGCCGGACGAGGCGGCCCGTCATGACAGCGGCGGCGGCTCCGGCATCCATGACCGCAGCGTTGATCGTCTTCTCGATGTCGTCACGCGTCGCGGGACTCACCGTCACACCGCGCTCACCCGACAGCGCCACGGCCTGCTTGGAGAGCGCCGCCACCAGCGAACGGCGCTGCGCCCCCAGCCGGTTCAGTTCGGCGGCGTCCAGATCGTCCTGCGCTTCGCGCAGCGCCGCGGCGAGCTCGAGGGCGTCGCTCAGCTGGCCCTCGCGCGCGAGCAGACTGACGGACCAGGCCGCCACGCCGGGCTTGGGCAGTCGCTTGACGAGAGCCGCGAGGGAGCGATCGGATGCTCCCGCCCGAGCGTTGCGCGCCGCCGTGAACTGCGCCGGAGGCAGGGCGTACAGCTCGACGGCGATCGCGTCGAGGTCGTCGGTCGCAGGAGGAAGCGGCATCCCGTTCATTCTGCCGTCGGCGGCTGTCCCGAGGCGAGGACCCACCAGGCGAGGCGGGGCGACGCGAGGGCGAGCGGGGCGACGGCCGCCCGAGGCGAGCGCGCGCGATAGGGCGGACGGCCGTTGTGGCCGCCCGCCTCGCGTTCGGGCTACGCGGTCGCCACCGCCACAGGTGCGCTCGCCGGTTCGAGCTGCGCGGGATCGGGGGCGAGCTCTGCCCCGTTGCGGCGGTGTCCGACGAGCGCCAGGCCCACGCCACCGACGATCCACGCTCCGAGGATCAGCCACTGGGCGACGGTCGGCGCGTCGGGGAAGTAGCTCGTCGACCGAAGGAGATTCGCCGAGGCGCCGGGCACGAACCACTGACCCACCGCACCCCACGGCGCGGGCAGGAACTGCATCGGGATCGCCGCAGCCGCGATGGGGTTCGCGATGAGCATCGTCACGACGGCCGCGACGCCGATTCCGGGAGGGCCGATGAGGGCCGCCATACCGATGATGAAGGCTCCCGTCGCCGAGACGCTCGTCGCGACGACCGCGGCGTTGAGGAGCCAATCGCCCGCGAGGATGCCGAACCAGGTCTGCATCACGAGGACGATGAGCGCGCCCGCCGCGATGCCGAACACGGCGAGCCCGACGAGCCGTCGGATCACGCCCTGGACGAGGAGCGTCAGAAGAATGCCGCCGAGCATCCCGCCGAGCACGAGCGGGAAGAGCGATGCGCCGATCCCGGCGCCGGTCGGATCGCCCTCCGCGAGCGGGACCACATCCGTCACGGTCACGGTCGGGATCTCCGGCGCGGCGACTCCGGCACCGGCCGGAAGCTGCGGCATCTGCCCGGACTGCAGCGCCTGCATAATCGTCGTCAACCGGGTCGTGAGCGCGGCCTGGGCGGTGTCGTCGATCTTGAGCTGGAGCTGCGTCGCGATGGCTCGGAGCGCTTGCGCTGCCGCGGGGCTCGCCGCGCTCGCCATCAGCACCTCGGGCTGGTCGCCGAGAAGGATCGCGCCGTAGAGCTCGCGCGTCTGGATCTGCTGCACGGCATCGTCCCGCGAGTCGACGGCCGTGAGCGCCAGCGGCGACGGATCCTGCTCGGCCAGGACGCCTTCGACCGCGGTGACGGCTTCGTCGGGGCCGCTGATGCCGACGGGCAGGTTCTGCGCCTGCGCCGTGGCCGTCGGCCACACGAAGGCCATGACGATGATCGCGACGACGACGGCGCCGATGAGTCCGAACAGCGCTGCGAAGCTCCAGCGAGTGCGCCCGGGATCGGCTGGTGGGTTGTTGTGGGCCATGGTGCCCTCCTTAAACAGAATGGTGATTCTGTTTGCACGATAACAGAACCGCTATTCTTTTTCCATGCCCAGGGTGACGGAGAAGTACCGCGAGGCGCGGCGTGACGAGATCGCGCTCGCAGCCATCCGCTGTCTCGAGCGAAAGGGAGTGCGCGAGACCTCGATCGCGGACATCGTCGCCGAGTCCGGACTGTCGACAGGCGCGATCTACTCGCACTTCACGAACAAGGCCGAGCTCGCGCGGTACATCGTCGGCCGCTACCTGATCATCAGGCTCGACGAACTGGAAGCCGACGGCCTCGCCGGGGTCGTCGTCCCGCCCCGCGAGACACTCCGGGCCATGCTCGGGGTCTTCACCGAGACCGGCCTGTCGCCCGCCCTCGTGGTGCAGTTCTGGGGCGAGGCGATGGTCGACAGCGAGCTCAAGGCCGAGATGACCAGAACGGCCGCGAAGCTGGGGCACGCGCTGTCGACCGCCGTCCTGCCCTGGGCTCGGGCGACGACGGCATCAGAAGCCGAGGCCCTCGAACTCACCGGCCAGACCGCGCGCACGCTCATCGCGCTCGCACAGGGCTACATGGCCAACGCCGCGGTCTTCGGACGTCGCGACCCGGCGGAGTACATCGAGTCCGCGGCATCCGTCCTCGCGTACTGACGCGCGCGGCGGACGCGCTGGGGGTCAGACGGCGACGATGCGGCCCGGGCGCGGACCGTGCAGCTCGCGGTGCAGGCGCTGCATGCGCTGGTCGAGCGCTGCGGCGGAGTCGGCGGCGTCCTTGAGCTCGGCGAGCAGGCGTGCCGGCACCTCGGTGTCGTACTTGTAGTAGATCTTGTGCTCGAGGCTCGCCCAGAAGTCCATCGCGATGGTGCGGAACTGCACCTCGACGGGCACCTGGACGCGGCCTGTCGAGAGGAAGACCGGCACCTCGACGATCGCGTGCAGGCTCTGGTAGCCGTTGGGCTTCGGCTCGGCGATGTAGTCCTTCACGCGGCGGACGGTGATGTCGTCGTGCTGCACGAGCAGGTCGAAGAGGCGGTAGACGTCCGAGACGAAGCTGCAGGTCACGCGGACGCCGGCGATATCCGTGATCTCCGCGCGGATCACGTCGAAGTCCGGCTCGATCCCCTTGCGGATGACCTTCTCGACGAGGCTGTCGGGCGACTTGACCCGGCTCGACACGTGCTCGATCGGGTTGTACGAGTGGGTGTGCTCGAACTCCTCGCGGAGGATGCCGAGCTTCGTCTCGATCTCGCGCATCCCGAAGCCGTATTCGAGCAGGAACCGCTCGGTCTCATCGCGGAGCTCACGCAGCTGCGTGGCAGAGATCGTCAGAGACCCGTCGTCCGCGGTGATCGCCATGCAGACAACCTACGGAGGCCGCCTATACGACTGCTGTGAAACGTTTTGGGAATGTGTGGGGGTTCGGATGCCGCCGCCCACGCACGCGGACGACCGGCCCGCGAATCACGCCAGGGCCACGCGCGCCGCCTGCCGGGCGGCGCCGAGCGCGACGTACTCCCCCGGCTCGGGCACCTCGACGGGCACGCCGAGCACCTGCGGGGCGATGAGCCGCACGGCCTCGGACTGCGCGCCGCCTCCCACCAGGAGCGCACGCTCGAGCGTGACGCCGAGCCCCCGGACGGCTTCGAGGCCGGCGCCGAGTCCTGACAGCATCCCCTCGACCGCTGCGCGCGCGAGGTTCTCGCGGGTCGTCGAGGCGAGGGTCATGCCGAGCAGAGACGCCGTCGCATCGGGAAGGTTCGGCGTGCGCTCCCCTTCGAAGTAGGGCACGAGCGAAAGGCCCCCGGCACCCGGCTCGGCTGCCAGGGCGAGCCGCGAGAGCTCGGCGTGGTCGACGCCCAGCAGCCGCCCGATCGCATCGAGCACGCGCGCGGCGTTGAGCGTCGCGACGAGCGGCAGGAAATGCCCGTCCGCGTCGGCGAACCCCGCGACGGTGCCGGTGGGGTCGATCGTGCGCGTCTCGCTCACCGCGAAGACGGTGCCGCTCGTCCCGATCGACACCACGACGTCGCCGGGGCCGGCGCCCAGCCCCAGGGCGGCACCGGCGTTGTCGCCGGCGCCCGGGCCGACACGGCGGCCATCGGAATCCTCGACCCACTCGAGGGCTCCGAGCACACGGGGCAGCACGGCATCATGGCCGAGGGCGGCGGCGAGCAGGTCGCGGTCGTAACCGCCCGTCTCGGGGTTCCAGTAGCCGGTGCCCGAGGCATCGGACCGATCCGTGATGAGTTCTTCGAGCACCGGGCCGCGCGGGGACTCCGCCGCCGGGCCGAAGCCGCGCAGGCGCCACGTCAGCCAGTCGTGCGGGAGCGCCACCGCGGCGACGCGCGCCGCGTTCTCGGGCTCGTGGTCGCGGAGCCAGCGGAGCTTCGTGATCGTGAAGGATGCGACCGGCACGAGGCCAGTGCGCTCGGCCAGGGCCTCGGCCCCGAACTCCGCGATGAGGTCGCTCGCGGCACCCGCCGAGCGGGTGTCGTTCCAGAGCAGGGCGGGACGGATGACCCGCCCCTCCTCGTCGAGTGCGACCAGGCCGTGCTGCTGCCCGCCGATGGCCCAGGCTCCGACGTCAGCAAGCCCTCCGGCCTCGACGATCGCGGCCTGCAGCGCGTGCCACCACGCTGCGGTGTCGACCTCGGTGCCGTCGGGATGCGACGCGCGCCCCTGGCGCACGACGGCGCCGGTGGCGGCATCCGTGATCACGACCTTGCATGACTGGGTCGATGAGTCGACTCCCATGACGAGCACCATGGCTGCTCCTTCTGTTCGAACGGCCGACGGCCGCGACGGCGAAACCACCCCGTCGAGGCGAATCCACCGATTCCGCGCGCCTCAACGAGGTGAATGCGCGCGGAATCGGCGGTTTCGCGGTCCGGGGTGGAGACGCGGGGGGTGAGGGATCAGCGAGCGCCGAGCAGGTGCTCGGTGGCCAGCTGCTGCAGGCGGACGAAGCCGAAGCCCTTGCCGCCCAGGTAGACCGACGGGTCGAAGTCCTCGTAGGCCGAGCGGTCGGCGAGGAAGTCGTCGTACGACTCGCCCTCGTTGAGTGTCGGCACGGAGAGCTCGGGCACGCGGGCGGCCTCGAGCGCCTCCTGCACCTCGGGGTCGGCGCGGAAGGCGGCGGCGCGCTCCTTGAGCAGCAGGTACGTGCTCATGTTCGCGGCAGCGGACTCCCACACGCCCTTCTCGTCCTCGGTGCGGCTCGGCTTGTAGTCGAAGTGACGCGGGCCCTCGTAGGCCGGGACGCCGCCGGGGCCGCCGTTCTCGAGCAGGTCGACGAGCGCGAAGGCGTTGTGCAGGTCGCCGTGGCCGAACACGAGGTCCTGGTCGTACTTGATGCCCCGCTGGCCGTTGAGGTCGATGTGGAAGAGCTTGCCGTGGTACAGCGCCTGAGCGATGCCCGCGGCGAAGTTGAGGCCGGCCATCTGCTCGTGCCCGACCTCGGGGTTGAGGCCGACGAGCTCGGGGCGCTCGAGCGAGTCGATGAACGCGATCGCGTGACCGAGCGTCGGCAGCAGGATGTCGCCACGGGGCTCGTTCGGCTTCGGCTCGATCGCGAAGCGGATGTCGTAGCCCTTGTCGGTGACGTAGTCGCCGAGCAGGTTCACGGCCTCGCGGTAGCGCTCGAGCGCGGCGCGGATGTCCTTCGCCGAGTCGTACTCGGCGCCCTCGCGGCCACCCCACATGACGAACGTCTTGGCGCCGAGCTCGGCACCGAGGTCGAGCTGGCGGAAGACCTTCCGCAGCGCGAAGCGGCGCACCTGCCGGTCGTTGGACGTGAAGCCGCCGTCCTTGAAGACCGGTGCCGAGAAGAGGTTGGTCGTCACCATGGGGATGATCAGGCCGGTGTCGGCGAGCGCGCCCTTGAGCCGGTCGATCTGCTTCTGGCGCTCAGCATCCGTCGATCCGAAGGCGAACAGGTCGTCGTCGTGGAACGTCAGCCCGTAGGCGCCGAGCTCGGCGAGCTTCTCGACGGCGTGCACGACGTCGAGCGGGTGGCGCGTGGGGCCGCCGAAAGGATCGGTGCCGTTGTACCCGATGGTCCAGAGACCGAACGAGAACTTGTCGGAGGTGGTGGGGGTGGGCATGACGCTCCTCATTCGACGGTGAATTAAATGTTGCGGACGACAACCTATCGCATGACGGATGCCGAGTCCAGCGCATGCGCACCTCGGATTGTTGTCGGACGCAACGTATACTGCTCGCGTGTCCTGTCCCGCCACCTGGCCACCCGCACCCGTCGCTGTTGCGCCTGTCGCATGAATGAGACGGTCGGCAGCCGGCAGGCGAATCTCGCACGACTGCTGCGCCTCGCGCATCTCGACGGACCCGTCTCGCGGGCGACCCTCACAGTTGCCACTGGACTGAATCGCTCCACGATCGCCGATCTCGTGGGCGACCTCGCCGGCCTCGGTCTGGTGGAGGAGCATGCACCCGACCCGAGCCGCCGCGTGGGAAGGCCCTCGCCGCTCGTGAGCGCACACCCGCGGGTCATCGCGATCGCGGTGAACCCCGAAGTCGACGCGCTCACAATGGGCGCCATCGGGCTGGACCGCACCGTCCGGCGCAGAGAGCGCATCGAGATGTCGGGCCTCATCGGCCCCGAGCAGACCGCCGCGCTGATCGGCGAGCGGGTCGATGCATGGCGTGGCGAGCATTTCGCGGACGCGCTCATCGTGGGCGTCGGCGTGGCGGTTCCTGGGCTCGTGCGCTCGTCCGATGGGCTGGTGCGCGATGCGCCCCACCTGGCGTGGAGCGACGTCGCCCTGCGAGAGCTGATCGAGTCGGCGACCGGGCTGCCCACCGCTGTCGGCAACGACGCCGCCATGGGCGCGCTCGCCGAGCACCTGTTCGGCGCGGCCCGCGGCATCGACGACGTCGTCTACCTCAACGGCGGGGCGAGCGGCATCGGCGGCGGACTGATCGTGCAGGGGATGCCGATCGGCGGCGCCTCGGGCTACTCGGGGGAGTTCGGCCAGAACCGGCCCGGCATCGCGGCGCCCGCCGATCGCCGGGCGGGCGACGGCGTGCTCGAGGACGAGGTGAGTCGCGCACGCCTGCTCGCGGCGCTCGGCCGGAGCAATGTCGACGAGCCCACGCTGGAGCATCTGCTGCGCACCACACGCACGCCCGATGTGGACGAGGAGATCGCGCGGCAGCGCCGCATCCTGGCGACGGCACTCGCGAACGCCGTCAACGTGCTGAATCCGGCTGTCGTCGTCCTGGGCGGATTCCTCGGGATGCTGGCCTCACACGATCTCGAGGGCTTCACGCGGCACCGTGGCGGCCCAGACCATGCCCGCGAACGGCGAGGATCTGCAGGTCCTGCCGGCCGCTCTCGGGGAGGACCGCCTGCTGTTCGGGGCTGCGGAGGCGGCGTTCGCCGAGCTGCTGAAGGACCCCGCCGGCGTCGTGCCCCGCTGACGCGAGAGCCCTTCAGGCAGGCGGCGCCGTCGTGGCGCGGGACACGAGCCGTGTCGGCAGCTTGAGATGCGTCGCCTTCAGCGTCTCGCCGCGCATGAGCGCGAGCAGCATCCGGGCAGCCTCGGCCCCGAGGGTCTGCATCGGCTGACGGACGGTCGAGAGCGCGGGGCTCGCCACCGAGGCTTCGGGCACGTCGTCGAAGCCGATGATCGACAGATCTTGAGGGACGTCGAGTCCGAGCTCGGCGGCGACCTTCACGATCTCGAGCGCCGAGCTGTCGTTGGCGGCGAAGATCGCGGTGGGCCGCTCCTTGCGGCTGAGCATCTCGAGGGCGGCGACCCGCACCGCGTCCTGACGGTAGCTGCCTGCACCGACCAGGGCGGGATCGAGGGGGATCCCGGCATTCGCCAGCGCCCTCCGGTACCCGGCGTCGCGTGCGATCGACGAGCGCAGGTCGGTCCTGCCCGCGATGAAGCCGATGCGACGGTGGCCGAGCTCGATGAGGTGACGCGTCGCCTGCAGCGCGCCGCCGAAGCTGTCGCACTCGACCGTCGGGAGGTCGGCGGGTCCGGTGTGCGGGTCGATCGCGACGATCGGAACCTCGGTGCCCACATTGACCACGGTGGGAGTGACGATGATGGCACCGTCGATCAGCGTTCCGCTGAGCCGCGAAAGCGAGCGCCGCTCCCAGCCCTCGGCGCTGCCGTGCGAGCCCGAGTAGGCGAGCAGATCGAAGTGCGAGTCACTCAGCGCCAGGCCCACCCCTTTGAGGATCTCGGCGCTGAACGGCTCGAAATCCGCGACGAGCACACCGATCACGCCCGTGGTGCGCGACCGCATGCTGCTCGCGATGAGGCTCGACTCGTAGCCGAGGTCGGCCACGACGGCCAGCACGCGGTCCACCGTCTCGGGCGCGACCCCGTAGCGCCCGTTGACGGCTTTCGACACCGTCGCCACCGAGACGCCGGCCGCAGCCGCCACATCCATGATCGTCGGACGTCGCTCCATGATCTCGAAAGCATAACGGCATGAAAAACGTTTTCGAAAACGTTTGACAGATATTTGTTGGCATCACAGACTTTTCCCGCTCGGACAGCACGCCGAGCGGGCGCAGTCAGATCGCGCCCCACCGCACCCCGGAGCAGAGGTGCTCCTCAAAGAAGAGAACGGGAATCACATGACGCGCAACAGGATCCTCGCCGGGTCCGCCGCACTCGTCGTCGGCGCTCTGGCGCTCGCCGGCTGCAGCGCCGGCGGCTCGAACGAGAGCAGCGACGGCAAGGTCGAGATGACGCTGTGGCAGAACTCCACCACGGGGCCCGGCCAGCAGTACTGGAAGGACGCCATCGCCGCGTTCCAGGACGAGAACCCGGACGTCACCATCAAGATGCAGTCCATCCAGAACGAGGACATGGATGGCAAGCTGCAGACATCGCTCAACGCGGGCGACCCGCCGGACATCTTCCTCCAGCGCGGCGGCGGCAAGATGGCGGCCATGGTGCAGGCCGGCCAGCTCATGGACCTGACCGGCAAGATCACCGGCGAAGCCAAGGACAACATCTCCGAGGGGTCTTTCAAGGCAGAGACCTACCAGGACAAGGTCTGGGCGATACCGCTGTCGGTGCTCCCGGGTGGCATCTTCTACAGCCAGGACCTCTACGACGCCGCCGGGGTCACCGAAACCCCGACGACGATCGACGAGCTGGTCGCGGCAAACGACAAGCTGAAGGCCACGGGGGTCGCTCCACTCGCCCTCGGCGCCAAGGCCGCCTGGCCGGCCGCGCACTGGTTCTACTGGTTCGCGATCCGCGAGTGCGCGCCCGCGACGATGGAGGAGACGGGTGACTCGAAGGACTTCAGCGACCCGTGCTGGCTCAAGGCTGCCGAAGACCTCGATGACTTCGCCAAGACGAACCCGTTCAACGACGGCTTCCTGACGACCTCGCCCCAGGAGGGCGCGGGAAGTTCGGCGGGCCTCGTCGCCAACCACCTGGCCGGTGGCGAGCTGATGGGCGCATGGGACCCGGGTGTGATCGCTTCGCTCACGCCCGACAAGAAGCCGCTGGCGGATCTCGCGTGGTATCCCTTCCCGGAGGTCTCCGGCGGCAAGGGCGAGCCCGGCTCGATCATGGGTGGGGTCGACGGCTACTCCTGCTCGGCACAGGCGCCGAAGGAGTGCGCCGACTTCCTCAGCTTCATCGGTTCGGATGCCCAGCAGACCGCGTACTACAAGGCCTTCAATTCGCCGCCCGTCAACTCGGTGGCGCAGGAGGGCGTCACCGAGCCCTACCTGGTGCAGATCCTCGAGGCCTACAACAAGGCTCCGTTCGTCTCGCAGTGGCTCGACACCGTCCTCGGCCAGAACGTCGGCAACGCGCTCAACGTGGCGGTCGTGGACATGCTGGCAGGGCAGAGCTCACCCCAGGACATGATCGACGCCGCCAACCAGGCCGGCGCGAAGGGCTAGGAACACTCCGCATGAACACAAGCGAGACACCGAAGACGGACGATCGCCCGGAGACGGATCTCGCGCAGCGCGCCGGGGGCGGTGGCGACACGTCGCCGCCCCCGGCACCGCCGCGCCGCCGACGGCGAGGGATCGGGTGGGCGGGCCGTTTCGAGATCGCCCTGCTGGCGGGCCCCGCGGCTCTGTTCTTCCTCGGCTTCGTCATCGTCCCCGTGATCGTCGCGGCCTACTACGGCTTCTTCAACTGGCACGGCTACGGTCCCGCGACCGACTTCATCGGCCTGAAGAACTACGTCACGATCCTCACCGATCCGGAGTTCCAGGAGGCGCTCGGCCACAACGCCTTCATCGTCGTGACGGGACTGCTCATCCAGGGGCCGGTCGCCCTGCTGCTGGCACTGCTGCTGAACCGCAAGATGCGCGGGCAGTCGCTCATCCGGGTGCTCATCTTCGTGCCCTACGTGATCGCCGAGGTCGTCGTCGGCACCGGCTTCAGCCTCATGCTGGCGACCAACGGCGCCCTCAACGGGCTGCTCGAGAACCTCGGGCTGTCCGGGCTCACCCGTGACTGGCTCTCGGACCCGAGCATCGCCATCTGGACGCTGATCGCGATCCTCACCTGGAAGTACGTGGGCTTCGCGGTCATCCTCTTCCTCGCGGGGCTGCAGGGCATCCCGGACGAGCTCCACGAGGCGGCGGCGATCGACGGCGCGAGCTACTGGCAGATCCAGTGGCGCATCACGATCCCGCTCCTCGGGCCGACCCTGCGCATCTGGGCGTTCCTGTCGATCATCGGCGCCCTGCAGCTGTTCGACCTCGTTTACATCATCTGGGGCCAGTACATCTCGTCGGTCGCGGGCACCTCCACGATGGCGACCTACATGGTCTCCAACGGCCGCAATGCCGGCAACTTCGGCTACGGCAACGCCGTCGCCGTCGTGATCTTCATCATCTCCCTGATCGTCGCCCTGATCTACCAGCGCTTCGTGCTGCGCCGTGACACCGCCGGCGCGCTCACCGAAAGGATCACCCGATGACCGCCGCCCTGGCGACCATTGAGCTTCCCCCGCCCCGACGCCAGCGGCTGCGGGCGGCCACCCCCGTCGTCTACTTCGTCGCCTTCCTCGTGATCGCCCTCATGCTCGGGCCGGTCCTGTACATCATCATCGGCGGGTTCCGCACGAACTCGCAGATCACGACCAATCCCTCCGGGATGCCCGACCCCTGGGTCTTCACGAACTACATCGACGTGCTGACCGGCGATGTGTTCTGGCAGCTCGTGCTCAACTCCACGATCGTGGGCCTCGCGACCACGATCGGGGTCATCGTGATGGGCCTCGATGGCGAGCTACGTGCTGGCGCGCTACAAGTTCCGCGGGCGAGGAGCGCTCTACGCCCTCTTCGCCGCGGGCCTCATGTTCCCCATCACCGTCGCCATCACGCCGCTGTACATCGTGGTGCGCAACATCGGGCTCATCAATTCGCTCGCCGGGGTGATCCTGCCGCAGATCGCGTTCGCACTCCCCACGACGATCATCATCCTGGTGCCCGTTCCTCCGTGCGATCCCCGACGAGATCCAGGAGGCCGCGTTCATCGATGGATGCAGCCGCCTCGGCTTCTTCTGGCGGATGGTGATCCCGCTGGCGGTGCCCGGCGTCATCACCGTTGCGATCCTGGCGTTCATCGGCAGCTGGAACAGCTACCTGCTACCGCTGTTCCTGCTCAGCGACAACGCGAACTTCACCCTGCCGCTCGGCGTGCAGGCCTTCTCATCGCAGTACTCCGTCGACACCGCGAAAGTGCTCGCGTTCACCTCGCTGTCGATGATCCCCGCCCTGGCGTTCTTCAGCCTCTTCGAACGGCGGATCGTCGGCGGCCTGACAGGAGCGGTCAAGGGATGAGCGACCTCGGACTCCCGCCGGTTTCGGAGCGGGTGCAGTCTCTGCACGCGCAGATGACCCTCGACGAGAAGCTCGGCCAGCTCGTCGGCTACTGGGTCGACCAGGGCGACGAGCTCGTCGCCCCCATGGCGGGCGAGATGGCGACGTCGACCCGGTATGAGGATGCGAGCGCTCACGGGATCGGACACCTCACCCGCGTCTACGGCACCCGGCCCGTCGATCCCGTCGAGCGCGCCGCGTGGCTCTGGGCCGAGCAGCGGCGGCTGCGCGAGCACACCCGCCTGGGCATCCCGGCGATCGTGCACGAGGAGTGCCTCACGGGACTGGCCGCATGGAAGGCCGCGACCTTCCCGACTCCGCTCGCGTGGGGTGCGTCCTTCGACCCCGCACTCGTGGAGGAGATGGGCCGGCTCATCGGCGACTCGATGCGCCAGCTCGGCATCCATCAAGGACTGGCGCCCGTGCTCGATGTCATCCGCGACCCCCGCTGGGGTCGGGTCGACGAGTGCATCGCCGAGGACCCGTACGTCGTCGGCACGATCGGCACCGCCTACGTGAGAGGGCTGCAGGATGCCGGCATCCATGCCACCCTCAAGCACTTCGTGGGCTACTCGGGGTCGCAGGCCGGGCGCAATCACGCCCCGGTGCAGCTCGGCCCGCGGGAGCTCGCCGACGTGCTGCTCCCGCCGTTCGAGATGGCCATCCGCGACGGAGGCGCTCGCTCGGTCATGAACTCGTACGCCGCGATCGACGGCGTGCCGGTGGCGACCTCGGAGGAGCTGCTGACCGGCATACTGCGAGACCGCTGGGGCTTCGACGGCGTGGTTGTCTCCGACTACTTCTCGGTGGCGTTCCTGCACTCGATGCACGGCGTCGCCGCGGATCTCGGAGACGCGGCTGCTCTCGCGCTGATGGCGGGGATCGACGTCGAACTCCCGACGGGTGACGCCTTCACCGCCCCGCTCGCGGCCGCCGTGCGCGACGGCCGGGTCGACGAGGCGCTGGTCGATCGGGCCGTGCTGCGCGTACTCGCCGAGAAGGAGGAGCTCGGCCTCCTCGACGAGTCGTTCGATGAGCCCCCCGCCGAGATCGATCTCGACACGCCGGCCCATCGTGACCTCGCGCGTCGGCTGGCCGGCGAATCGGTCGTCCTGCTGTCCAACGACGGGACGCTCCCGCTCTCAGCCCGACGCGCAGCGCCGCATCGCCGTGATCGGCCCGAACGCCGACTCCCCCGAGGCGCTCATGGGGTGCTACTCGTTCGTCAACCATGTCCTCGCGCACCATCCCGAAGTCGCCCTCGGACTCGAGATCCCGAGCTTCGTGGAGGCGCTTCGCGAAGAGCTTCCGGATGCCGCGATCGACGTCGCCACCGGCTGTGAGGTCACCGGCGACGATGCGAGCGGCCTGCAGGCCGCCGTCGACGCGGCGCGCGTTGCCGACGTCGCGGTGGTCGTGGTCGGGGATCGCGCGGGGCTGTTCGGGCGCGGCACGGTCGGCGAGGGCAACGACGTGGACGACCTGGAGCTGCCGGGTCTGCAGCGCCGACTCGTCGAAGAGGTCGTGGCAACCGGTGTTCCGACGGTCATGGTCGTGCTCTCGGGTCGCCCGTACGCGATCGGCTGGGCGATCGACAGCTCCTCAGCCCCCGCCGCGGTCCTCCAGTCCTTCTTCCCCGGAGAGGAAGGCGGCGCTGCGATCTCCGAGATCCTGTCCGGACGTACGGCGCCCTCGGGACGCCTGCCCGTCTCGCTTCCCCGGTCGGCAGGCGCGCAGCCCTATACGTACCTGCACCCGATCCTCGGCGGTCCGTCCGAGATCACCAGTGCCGACAGCACCCCGGCGCTTCCGTTCGGCCACGGCCTGACCTATACGGCGTTCGAGCACCGCGGACTGACGGTCCATCCGGAGTCGAGGACCAGCGAGGACTTCATCGTGACCCTGGATGTCCTCAACACCGGTCCCCGGGCCGGCGTGGATGTCGTGCAGCTGTACGCCCGCGATGTGTACGCGAGCGTCGCGCGGCCCGTGGCGCAGCTCCTCGGCTACGCGCGGGTCGCCCTCGAGGCCGGCGAGCGCACCGTCGTGCAGTTCCGGGTCCCCTCGGCGCGGCTGGCATTCACCGATCGGCGCGGCATCCGGATCGTGGAGCCCGGAGACATCGAGCTCTGGGTCGGCGCCTCGTGCGACGAGCACGAGACGCAGGCGACCCTGCGGCTCACGGGGCCCGTGCACGAAGTGACGGCCGCCGACGGACGCACAGTCTCCGTGGAGGTCGCCACGGTGCGCGCCTAGGCCTAGGGGCTCTTCCGATGCCCCCGGCGTCGGGGCTGCGTGCGGTCGACGTGGCGCGATATGGTCGGGAAAACGCCCGACGGAAGGCACGATATGTCGGCCATGACCGAACGCCATGCCCGCACCGAGTCGGAGCTCCAGCAGATGGCGAGCGAGCATCTCTGGATGCATTTCGCCCGTCAGTCCGCGATGACGGAGGGCGACGGCATCCCGATCATCGTGCGCGGCGAAGGCCACCACATCTGGGATGCCGCCGGCAAGCGCTACATCGACGGGCTCTCGGGCCTCTTCGTGGTCAACGCGGGGCACGGCCGCCGGCGCCTCGCCGAAGCGGCCGCGCGGCAGGCCGAGCAGCTGGCGTTCTTCCCGATCTGGTCGTACGCGCACCCGAAGGCGATCGAACTGGCCGAACGGCTGGCCTCCTACGCGCCGGGCGACCTCAACCGCGTCTTCTTCTCGACGGGCGGCGGCGAGGCCGTCGAGACGGCGTTCAAGCTGGCGAAGCAGTACTGGAAGCTCGTGGGCCGGCCCACCAAGCACAAGGTGATCTCGCGCGCGATCGCGTATCACGGCACCACGCAGGGCGCCCTCGCGATCACGGGGCTGCCGGGCATGAAGGAGATGTTCGAGCCCGTCACCCCGGGTGGTTTCCGGGTTCCGAACACGAACTTCTACCGTGCACCCGAGATGGGCTTCGTCTCGAGCGGTTCGCCCGCCGACGATCTCGAGCGCTTCGGCCGATGGGCGGCAGACCGCATCGAGGAGATGATCCTCTTCGAAGGGCCCGAGACGGTCGCTGCGGTCTTCCTCGAGCCGGTGCAGAACTCCGGCGGATGCTTCCCTCCCCCACCCGGGTACTTCCAGCGCGTGCGGGAGATCTGCGACCGGCACGACGTGCTGCTGGTCAGCGACGAGGTCATCTGCGCCTTCGGCCGCATCGGCGAGTGGTTCGCATGCGATGCCTACGGCTACGTGCCCGACATGATCACGTGTGCGAAGGCCATGACGAGCGGATACTCGCCGCTCGGCGCGACCATCGTGAGCGATCGCATCCACGAGCCCTTCGCGCACGGGCAGGTGAGCTTCCCCCACGGCTACACGTTCGCCGGGCATCCCGTGTCCGCCGCCGTGGCCCTTGAGAATCTCGACATCTTCGAGGAGGAGAGACTCAACGAGCGAGTGCGCGAGAACTCGCCCGTCTTCCGGGCCACGCTCGAGCGCCTGCTCGACCTTCCGATCGTCGGCGACGTGCGCGGCGATGGGTACTTCTTCGGCATCGAGCTCGTGCGCGACAAGACGACACGCGAGACGTTCGACGCCGACGAGTGCGAGCGGCTGCTGCGCGGCTTCCTCTCGAAGGCTCTCTACGACGCCGGCCTGTACTGCCGGGCGGATGACCGCGGTGACCCGGTGATCCAGCTCGCACCGCCGCTGACGACTGGGCCGGCGGAGTTCGACGAGATCGAGCAGATCCTGCGCGGTGTCCTGACCGAGGCCGGCACGCTCCTGTGATGGCCGAGGAGAACGTCTGAGCCGGTGCGGCCCGCGAATCGCTGCGGACCGGCGCCGAATCTAGAATGAGCGCACGACCTCAACTGGCTTAAGGTGAATCTATGGGGACGATCTACTACGGCGGCTCGGCGACACCGATCCACATCGAAGACCGCGCACTGGCGCACCTCAAGGTCGTGATCGCCACCAAGCTGCGCCGGGGCGAGAGCTTCACCGTGTCGTGGCAGCACCCCGACGATCAGCCCCGAGGTCGCAGCACGATCTGGCTCAACCCGTCGATCCCGCTGCGCTTCGTGTTCGATGAGCCCGAGTCGCCCGAGCTGAACCGCCGCTGGATCGAAGACCTCGCCAGCTCAGCCAACTCGTCGGGCGGCATCATGCTCGTCGCCGAGCTGTTCGACGTCGAGCCCGTGGACGTGGCCGACAACGCTCCGCAGGTCGTCGAGCTGCACGAGGAGTGAGTCGCTAGCTCGCTTCGGCCGCGTCTTCTTCTGAAGGCTCCGGAATGATCGAGAGACCATTGGGTCCGCTCGCGGTCTGCATCAGCTCTTCCACCCACAGGCGGTTGATCCGCGGGCTGCGACCGCCGAAGAAGTGGAACTGGAGCGGCACCGAGGGGTGGATCCAGAAGCTCCGCCGGCCGCTGCCGTCGCCGACCTCGACGTCGAACATGAACGCCTCGGATCGGCGCAGCTTGTTCATCACGACGATGCGCAGATGCGCCAGCGCCCGATCGTCGATCTCGACGGACTCACTCGTCGCCCCATAGATGAATCTGCCCATGCGCATCCCTCTTTCCCGGGCCCAACGATATCAACCTGCGGCTGAGCGCCGACAATCGACGTCAGCGGATCGGACCGGATGAGCGGAACGCGCTGCGAAGGATGCCGCGAGCGCGGGCTGCGGCATCCGCTCTCCGGTCCTGCGGTGTACGCGCGATGGTGAAGGCGAGCATCTCGGTGGCGAGCAGGACGTCCTCCACTTCGACGGATGCCGCCTCTCCGAGCGCGTGGCGGCGCTCGAGCAGCTTCGCGACGACGTCCTGATAGCGGATGCCCAGGTGGAGCACGCGCTCGTCCTGCGGGTCGACGCTCAGCAGCTCGATGAACGCGGTCGAGACGATCGCCTGATCGGCGACGAGGTCGAGGAGGTCCTCGATGGTCCGGTCGGGCTCGGCCGCGAACCCCTCGAGCTCGACGATGTTGTCTTCGAACACCGCGACGGCGAGCGCGGTGCGATCAGGGAAATGCCGGTAGAGGCTGCCCTGGCCGACCCCGGCGCGCTTGGCGACCTGGCTGAAGGGCGCGCCGAGGCCCGCTTCGGCATAGACCTCGCGTGCAGCGGCGATGAGAGCGCGCCTGTTGGAGGGTCCGGCAGCGGGACCGCGGTTTGCCCTGGACGCGGTCTCCGAAGTGGTCGGCACGGGAATACACTATTACCGGACAAGGTTGTCCGGTAATGGAAAGGACCCGAACGTGACCACTGACACCCGAACCGCACTCTCTGCGGATTCCTCCATCTCGACCTGGCTCGCCGACCCGGTGGGAGGCGCGCTGCTGCGGAGCATGCTCGCCGAGAGCGGCCAGAGCCCCGATGTCTTCCGCCCCGTCAGCCGGCTCGCCATCAAGCGCCTGGTGAAGATGAGCCGCGGTGCGTTCTCGCAGGAGCTGCTGGACGAGCTCGTCCGTCGCGCCGCCGCGGGAGAGGTGCCCGAGGGCGGGGCGCCCGTCGCCGACGCGCCCGCCGAGGCACCGGCATCCGTCCCCTCCGTCCCCCAGCGCGAGTGGAGCGAACGCGTCGACCAGGGCCGATTCACCGGCAAGACGGTCATCGTCACCGGTGCCGGGTCGGGCATCGGACGCGCCACCGCATCGCGCATCGCCCGCGAGGGCGGCCGCGTCGTCGCCGTGGACGTCAGCCAGGAGCGCCTGGATGAGTTCGTCGCAGAGCACGCCGCTGCCGACATCGTCTCGCTCGTCGCCGACATCACCAGCGACGAGGGCATCGCCCGCATCGTCGAGGCGGCCGGCGGCACGATCGACGCCCTCGCGAACATCGCGGGGATCATGGACGACATGACGCCCGTCGGCGAGCTCACCGACGCCGTCTGGGAGCGCGTCATGAACGTCAACGTGACCGGAACCATGAAGATGATGCGCGCCGTCGTCCCCGCGATGCTCGCGCAGGGCTACGGCTCGATCGTCAACACCGCCTCCGAGGCGGCGCTTCGCGGCTCGGCTGCCGGCGCGGCCTACACGGCGTCGAAGCACGCGGTCGTGGGCCTGACCAAGTCGAGCGCCTTCATGTACGGACCGAGCGGCATCCGCGTCAACGCGGTCGCCCCCGGCCCGACCATCACGAACATCGAGGCGAAGTTCGCGTCGCCCCTGGGCGCCGAGCGCGTTCAGCTCGCGATGACGATCCTCCCCGAGGCAGCAGAGGCAGAGGCCCTCGCGGCATCCATCACCTTCCTCCTGAGCGACGACGGCGTGAACATCAACGGCGTCACCCTCGCGAGCGACGGCGGCTGGTCGGCCGCGTAACGACGACGACCACAGCAGCCCGCAGCGACCCGAACGCTGCGGGCTGCTCTGGTCAGAACGGCCAGATCAGCGGCACGTAGAACACGCCCATCGCGAGGAAGAAGAGCGACAGCGGAAGCCCGAGCCGCCAGTAGTCGCCGAATCGGTAGCCCGCGGGTTCCATGACCATGAGATTGGCCGGTGTCGCGACCGGAGTGAGGAACGCGGCAGCGGCCACCACCGCGAGCCCCATGAGGAACGGCTGCACCGAGACGCCCATGGCGGCGGCGAGCGACATCGCGATGGGCGCGAGGATCAGCACGGTCGCGGCGTTGCTGATGAGCTGGCTGAGCACCAGAGTGAGGACCCCCAGGGCGGCCAGCGCCACGTAGGGCCCCGAGTCCCCGATCAGCGACAGCAGCCCGCCGGCCAGGAGATCCGCGGCTCCCGTCTTGGTGAAGGCGGTCGACAGCGGGATCATGCCGGCGATGAGCACGACGGTCGTCCACGAGATCGATCCGTAGGTCTGCGACACGGTCAGAACACGGCTGAGCACGAGCGCGCACGCGGCGAGCAGCGCCGCGATGGCCGGGGGCACGACGCCCGTTGCCAGCAGCACGACCATCACACCGACGATGACGAGGGTGCGCTTCGCGCCGCGCCCGAGCGGCACCGACCTCCGCAGCAGCTGCGGTGCATCCACCGCCATGACACCCGGAGCGTCCGCGTGGCTGGCCAGATCTTCCCAGCGACCCTGCATGAGCAGCGCGTCGCCGACCTGGATGGTGACATCGCCCTTCAGCTGCGTGTCGCCGCGGCGCGCCGCGAGCACCACGAGATCGCCCTGGGGCGTCGCCATGCCGGTGAAGATCCGCGTGCCGATGAGCGGTGAACGCGGAGCGACGAGGATCTCGGTGATGCCGTTCTTGGGTCCGACGAGCGTGCTCGTGTCGAGGTCGACCGAGTACTGGCCGCGAAGGAGCCGTGCGTGGCGCACGAGATCGAGGGGAATGTGCGACCCCTCGCGCACGGGCAGGAGCGGCCGCGAGCAGAACGTCAGGAAGAGCACCGTGCCGATCACGAGCGGGATGCCGACCAGCGCGAACTCGAAATAGCCGAACGCGGGTGCACCCACCGACTGCGCGAAGTCCGAGACGATGATGTTGACGGGCGTTCCGGTGAGCAGCAGCATCGACCCGGCGCTCGCCGCGAACGCGAGCGGCATCAGCAGCTGCGACGGCGGGAGGCCCGCGCGCGCGGCGACGACCACGACGAGCGGCAGGAGCGCGGCGACCGCTCCATTGACGCTGATCAGGGCTGAGACGGCGGCGACGAGCAGGCCGATGACGAGCAGCAGGCTGCGCCGTTTCGTGCCGGCGCGGGCGATGACCTTCTGTCCCGCCCACGTCGTCACGCCTGTCGCGTCGAGCGACTCGCTCACGACGAACAGCGCCGCGATGAAGATGACCGTCGGGTCTCCGAAACCGGCGAAGGCCTCGGTGAGGGTGAGCACGCCGGTGAAGTACAGCCCGACCGAGACGCCGATGGCGACGATGCCGAGCGGAATGCGATTGCTGACGAAGGCGATGATCGCGAGGACCAGGATCACGAGTGTTGCGACGATGGGGTCCACGTGGCCCACGTTAGCCACCTGCGGATGGCTGACGCCATGGTGCAGGCTCACGCGTCCGCGCAATCGACCGCTTGGCCTGCGCCTCCTCGACATGTACCTTGTACCTCTAGGTACATAGAAGCTCAAGGTATGGAGGAGGCCCGATGCGCATCGGCAAGGATCTCGTTGCGGCGACAGCGACGCCGCTCGTGCTCGGCATCCTCGCCGACGGCGAGTCGTACGGCTACGCGATTCTCCGCCGGATCGGCGAGCTCTCGGGCGGCGAACTCGAATGGAGCGACGGGATGCTGTATCCCCTGCTGCACCGTCTCGAGCGCCTCGGTCACATCGAGTCGACCTGGGGCGCCTCTCCGAGCGGCCGGCCGCGCAAGCACTACCGGCTGAGCGGCAGCGGCGAAGCCGTGCTCGCCGAGCAGCGCCGGCAGTGGGCCGTCGTGAGCCGCACGCTGCAGCAGGTGTGGAACGAGCGCGGCGACACGCACTCCGCACTGGCGCTCGGAGGCGTGTGAGATGACAGGGAAGGACGACCGCGTGGAAGACCAGATCGAGCAGTGGCGGAGCTACCTCGTCCATCGCGACGCCATCACCGCCGGCGGACGTGGAGGAGCTCGAAGGGCACCTGCGCGACCAGATCGACGGGCTCGAGGCATCCGGCCTCTCCAGCGAGGAGGCGTTCCTCGTCGCTGTCAGCCGGATGGGCAGGATCGACGAGCTGTCGCGTGAGTTCGCCCGCGAGCACTCCGACCGGCTCTGGAAGCAGCTCGTCGCCGACGATGCCGAGGCCGGCGCCGCGCGTCGGAACGGCCTCGCGCTCGCGATCGGCCTGGGTGCCGCCGCCGCACTCGTGGTCAAGATCCCGGCCCTGTTCGGGCTGACGATCCAGGGCGATCCGCAGTTCTACGCCCGCAACCTCGCGCTGCTCATCCTGCCCTTCCTGGCCGCCTACTTCCTCGTCCGCCACCGGTCGGGGATCGCCACGATCGTCGTCGGTCGCCGTGCCGTTCGCGGCGACCGCGCTCGTGCTCAACCTCTACCCCTTCACCCCCGAAGGGGCGACGCTGCCTCTGGCGGTGGTCCACTCGCTCGTGCTGCTGTGGATCGTGACCGGGGTCGCGTACGTCGACGGCGCCTGGCGGTCCGACCGCGCCCGGATGGACTTCATCCGATTCACCGGCGAGTGGTTCGTCTACCTCGTGCTCATCGCCCTCGGCGGCGGCGTGCTCGCCGCCCTCACGATGGGCGTGTTCAGCACGATCGGAGTGGATGCCGTCGTGGTTCGTCGGAGAGTGGCTCGTGCCCTGCGGGCTCGCGGGTGCCGTGGTGATCGCGGGATGGCTGGTCGAAGCGAAGCAGAGCGTCATCGAGAACATCGCGCCGGTGCTGACGAAGCTCTTCACCCCGCTGTTCACGGCGCTGCTGCTCGCGCTCATCGTCGCCGCGATCTTCCAGGCGCGCGGTCTTCGGCGCCCAGGAGATCGAGTTCGACCAGCGGGACCTGCTGATCATCTTCGACCTCGTGCTGATCGTGGTGCTCGGGCTCCTGCTCTACTCGCTGTCGGCCCACGACCCGACCCAGCCCCCCGGCTGGTTCGAGCGTCTGCAGCTGATCCTCGTCGCCGCGGCACTCGTGGTCGATGTCATCGTCCTCATCGCGATGATCAGCCGGATCGGCGAGTACGGCGCGAGCCCGAACAAGCTCGCCTCCCTCGGCCTCAACCTCATCCTGCTGGTGAACCTCTCGGGCGCCGCGTGGCTGCAGTTCCGGTTCGTCCGCGGGAAGACCGGCTTCGGGCGCGTCGAACGCTGGCAGACGGCGTACATCCCGGTCTACCTGGTGTGGGCGGCGATCGTCATGGTCGCCTTCCCGCCGGCCTTCGGGTTCGCCTAGCCTCGGCGCCGACGGCCCGCGGATCGATCGGGATCAGCCGGGGCGCTCGTCGATCGGGAGACGGATGTCGAGCGGGATGACGGGTGGCTCCACGCCCAGCCGCACCTCGCCCTCGGACACGCTCTGGATGCATTCCCAGGGCACGATGCGCGTTCCGCGATGCAGGCGGCGGATGATGGCCGCGATGACGGCCGGGCCGTTCACGCGCCCCCGCTCGTACCCGTAGAACGACTGGCGGCTGTGGGGGCTGACGATGAGCGCGACGAGTTCGAGCTCGCCCTCCTTTCCGCCCATGCGCGCGCCGCGCCGGAACCGCACGTCGACGACTGTCCCGACCTCGCCCGTCCGGGGCGCCAGGACCCGGCATCCGAGAAGCTCACTCAGGAGCATGGCGGCCCCCCGGGATGCGTCCGATGATGCGGTCGCGGACCATGCGCTCGACCCATGACGCATCGAGGTCGTCGGCGTGCACGCGCAGGTGCAGCGCCGAGTCCAGCTTCGTGACGAGCTCCCACGGCACGCGCTCCCAGCGCGAGCGAGGCACGTGTCCGCCGACGATGCGCGGCAGGACGGAAGTGCCGATGAGGACCGCCCCCACGACGGGGGTGGTGTCGTGGTCGATGGGCGCATCGAGTTCGATGCCCGTCAGCTCGACGTCATCCACGGTGCTCACGGGCACGTCGTCCTGGTCGAGGATCTGACGGTCCAGCAGGTGCAGCCGTGCATCGACGGCTCGTCCGTCGGGATCGCGGTACCAGTCGAGCGGATGCCGGGGCCGTCGCGCGCTGGTCATGATCCCATCCCCGACGCGATCAAGAGCGGAATCGCCGCCACTGCGGCGATGAGGATGATCGCGAGGAACACCACGCCGAGCGCATTGCGCACCCGCCCGTTGACGCGGTCGCCCATGTAGTCCGGGTCGTTGGCGACGACCAGGATCGGAAAGTACGTGAGCGGGAGCGCCACGGCAGAGAAGACGACCGAGAGCTCGGTCACGGCGATCGGATCGACCCCGGTGAGCAGGATGCCGCCGCCCACGAGCAGACACACGATCATGGCGAGGTGGAAGCGCGCCGCCTGCACGGGCCGGCGGAACTTGCCCCAGCCCCACCCGAAGAACTGGGCGAGCGTGTAGCCGCTGGACAGGCTGGTCTCCAGCGCGGCGCCGAACGTCGCGGCGAGGATGCCGACGATGACGAAGGCGAGCGCGAGCTGACCGCCGCCCTCGGCGACAGGGAGCACGATCTGCGAGAGCGTCTCGACCTCGATCGCCTGCGGAAGCAGCACCACCGCAGCGCACGCCGCGATGGCGATCGAGAGGACGCCGCCCAGTGGGAAGCCGATGAACACATTGGCGCGCTCGACGCCGAGATCCTTGGTGGTCCACTTCTCTTCGATCGCGCCGGAGGAGAAGAAGAACACCTCGTACGGCGTCATCGCCGCGCCGAACAGGGCGACGGCGAAGTACCAGTACGAGAGGGGGCTTTCGGCTCCGATGCTCCAGGGGTGCGTCGCGCTCGCGCCGAGACTGCCCCAGTCCGGCTTCAGCAGGAACAGCGCGACGATGAAGACGATGAGCGAGAGACCCAGCAGCCCGGCGACGTTCTCCATGATCGAGAACTTCACCCGCCACAGCACGATCCACACGGCGAAGAGGGCGACCGGGATCCACATCCCCGGGCCGACTCCGGCCGCGAGCTGAAGTGCGAGCGCGATGCCCCCGATCTCGGCCGTCAGAGTCAGCAGGTTGATCAGGAACGAGGCCGAGAGGTTGGCGAGCCCCGCCCGGGGCCCCAGGCGCTCGCGGATGATCTCGAAGGTGGCGCGGCCGCTGACGGCGGCGACGCGCCCCGCCATGTCGGCGTAGAGGCAGATGCCGGCGACTCCCACCAGCACCACCCACACCAGGCCGAGCCCGAACCGAGAGCCCACGACGGCGTTCGTGACGAGATCGCCGATGTCGACGAACCCGCCGATCGCGGTGAGGATGCCCAGGGCGACCGCGAAGATGCGCTTCATGAGCCGTCTCCGAGCCGATCAAGACGCTCGGCGGCGGCATCCAGTTCATCGGCCGCGCCCGGATCGCCCGCATCGGCGGATTGAACGGCGTCGAGGGCGGCGAGGCTCGCGTCCAGCAGGTCGTCGCGATACGCGGCGTCCTCCGCATCCACCGGCTGGTGCAGCGCCGCCTCTCGCGTGACGTCTGCGAGCTTCTGCTCCATGCCGGACAGGAGCGCCTTCGTGGTCGTCGTGAACATGCGACCATCGCCGCGAAGCTGATCGCCGAGCTGCGCGGAGCGGGTGAGGCTCAGAGCACGCTCCTGCAGCGCGACCAGCTGCGGATCGGGCGACGCGACAGGCGCACATCCGGAGAGGATGGCGAGGAGGACCGCACCCCCGAGGATGGGGATGCGGGACAACCGGCTGGGCGAGCGCCGGCGGGACATGTCAGAGGCCTTTGCCGCCTGTCACCGGGAGCACCGCTCCCGAGACGTACGAAGCGGCTTCGGATGCGAGGTAGACATAGGCGCCGGCGAGCTCCGCGGGCTGCCCCGCTCGTCCGAGCGGAGTGTCCTGGCCGAAGGTCTCGACTCTCTTGGCATCCCACCCGGTCGCGGGAATGAGGGGCGTCCAGACCGGTCCCGGCGCGACGGCGTTGACCCGGATGCCCTTCTCGCCGAGCTGCTGGGCGAGCGCCTTGACGAAGGCGACCTGAGCGGCCTTCGTCATGGCGTAGTCGATCAGGCCAGGCGACGGATTGAAGGCCTGGATCGACGACGTGACGATGATCGAGGAGCCCGGCTGCAGATGTGGCACGGCGGCGCGCGCCGAGAACAGCAGCCCGTAGAGGTTCGTCTTGAAGACGCGGTCGAACTCCTCGGTCTCGAGCGTCTCCAGGCTCTCGCGGTCCTTCTGGTAGGCCGCATTGAGGACGAGGATGTCGAGCCCGCCGAGCTGGTTCACGGCGTCCGAGACGATCGACGTCGCGAATCGCTCGTCCCTGATGTCGCCGGCGAAGCTGACGCCGAGGCGACCCGCGTCGGCGATCAGCCGCACCGTGTCGTCGGCGTCCTCGATCTCCTCCGGCAGATGCGCGATGGCGACGTCGGCGCCCTCCCGCGCGAACGCGATCGCGACGGCACGGCCGATGCCGGAGTCACCGCCGGTGATGAGCGCCTTGCGCCCCTCCAGCCGACCCGAGCCCCGATAGGACTCCTCGCCGTGGTCCGGCTTGGTGCGCATCTCGTCCGTGCGGCCAGGCTGCTCCTGCGCCTCGGGCGCGAACTGGTCGGTGTGCTTCTCGCGAGGATCGGTGGGCTCGCTGCTCATCGCGGTCTCCTTCTGCCGGAGGGCCCCGGCCTTCGGCAGCGACGCTATTGCCGGCCCGAGGTTCCGCCCATCGGGTTGACATCGAAGCGCGTATCCGGCATTGCACGCGATCCCTGCGCAGCGGCCTGCGCCTTCGGCGGGGTGCGCGGAGCGAAGTGCGGAATCTCGATCGGACGGGTGGAACGAGGTGTCTGACCGAGAGTCAGGTCCATCGCCGCCGCTCGGAGCACATCGCTCAGTTCGTCGAAGTGCGTCGCGCCGCCGTGACCTCGCAGCCAGATCACCTCGACGCCCAGGCTGGTCTGTTCGACATACGCGACAAGGCTGGCGGGGTCGTCGCCCTCGACGCTGTGATCGAACAGCCGCCAGGCTCCGTCTCCCAAGGGGAGGAGCTCGAGTTGGTGCAGCGGCCCTTCGGCCATGGATGTGGACACGTCATTTCACTTTCGTCTGCGCCTCGGCGGGAGGACGTCTGCTGCTGCTCCCGTGCGAGCGGGGGGCCTCTCATTCATGTCGATCGGCGCCGATCTGGCGCCATCTGCCGGCCAGCATCCAGGGCTGCACCGCCCGGGCGCGACCTGCCTCGTCGCGGTGGACCGGCTTCACACCGGCCGCTGGCTGCTGATCGGGATCGACCTTCGCGGGGCGGTCCCGTTCGGTGTGAGCTATCACCTCGCCCATGCCTCGCCTCTTCCACTCGGCAACGCCGCCGACGCCGCTCCGCTGGCTCTCCGATCTCGACTCTGGGTCATGCCCGCGCGAACAGCGAGGGGGTTGACATCGCCGGTCACAGGACTCCTCTCGGGGGCGCTCAGTGCATGTGCTCCGCGGGAAGCTGCTCGACCCCACCGGCCGATTCGGCGGGCGGAGGCGGTTCGGGCACAAGGTACAGGCCCGAGGGCGAATTCGCCGTCTGGGCGAGCGCGTCGATCCATGCGCGATTGAGCGTCGGGCGTCGGCTGCCGTAGTACTTGTAGACCAGCGACGAACGGGGGTGCACCCAGATCGTGGTCCTGCCGTCTCCGACGCTGACGTCGTCGCGCCAGCTGAAGTGGAATGCCTCGCCGCGGCGCAGCTTGGATCCGATCACGATCTGCAGATGCGCGAGGACACGGTCGTCGAACTCGACGTGCAGGTTTCCTTCGTAGGTCAGCTTGCCCACAGCATCACCTCCTTGCGGTGGCCCCGGGCAGGGTCACCCGGCAGTCGGGGATCTTCTTCTCCACGTTACTCCGAGCGGCCGGCGAACGGCAGTGGCGCGTCTCGCGTATGCCACACCGGTTTGCAAGGCGCAAGCCCTTCGCCGCGATGCGCAAAGTCACGTTCACTGGGACCACATCGGCCTCCGAGGCCGCCTGAATGGAAGGGAGTGGCGATGTCAGAAACGCGTGACACGCTGCCGACAAGCGGGGACGCATTCCCCGCCGCAACCTCGACGCCCACCGGATCGCTCGGTGCGACCGGCTCAGCAGGGCCCACCGACACCCGAAGCGGCGGCCTCGACACCGCCAAGCGGGAGGCGGGGAACGTCGTCGACACGGCGAAGGACCAAGCCGCCGGGGTGGTCGAGACCGCGAAGGAAGAGGCCAAGGGGGTCGGCCGAGAAGCCCGCGCCCAGGCCGCACGACTGTACGACAACGCCCGCCAGGAACTGCGCAGCCAGGCTGCAAGCCGACAGACGAAGCTCGCCGACGGGCTGCGCTCGGCCGGTGACGAACTGCGCGGTCTCGCCGAGGGTCGCACGGACGTCAACCAGGGCGTGGCGACCGATGTCGTTCGCGAGATCTCGCATCGGCTCGATGGAGCGGCCTCCTGGCTCGGCTCCAGGGATCCCGGCGCAGTGCTGGACGAGGTCAAGCGCTACGCGCGGCGTCGTCCGGTCGTGTTCCTGACCGTCGCGGCGCTCGCCGGCGTCGTGGTCGGTCGACTCACCCGTGCAGTCGCGGCCGGTTCGCCCGACGACGACCAGTACGGCCGACAGCTGACCACCGGCTACGACTCCACCGGTTACCGCACGGGTCCGGCCTACGGCGCCGGTTCGGCGTACGCCACAGGGGCCACCTACGGCACCACCGGCGGGAACGGCTCGTCGGACGTGGGCGCCGGCAACGGCGTGACCGGGTCCGGAACCACGCCCGGGGCCTACGACACCGATCTCGCCGCAGGCGGGCTCGGCGGCGCTTCGGCCGTGGGTGAGACGTCGGGCCTTCGGTCGCGCTCCAGCGACGCGTGGGAGGTGAACCCGGATGACCGATCCGACGCAGACCCCGTCTGAGCGTCAGGCGGCGAACACGTCGCTCGGTGAGCTCGTCAGCGAGGTCACCAGCGACATGTCGACTCTGATGCGGCAGGAGCTCGCCCTGGCGAAGGCCGAGCTGCGGGAGTCCGCGTCCGAGGCAGCCAAGGGAGGCGCAGAGCTCGGGGCCGGGATATACGCCGCGATGATGGCGGTCCTGTTCCTCACGATCGCCTTCTGGTGGGCCCTGGGCACCCTGATCGGCAACGGCTGGTCGGGCGTCGTGACAGGGGTCATCTGGGCCATCGTCGCAGCGGTTCTCGTCCCGATGGGCCGCAAGAACATGAAGAACATCAAGGGCGCGCCCCAGACAGTGGACACCTTGAAGGAGATCCCTGAGGCGCTGAAGAGAAATGAGGAGAACCGATGAGCCAGTCAGCGGAAGAGATCCGGGCGGAGATCGAGTCGACCAGGCGAGACCTCGGTCAGGACGTCGACGCCCTCGCCGACAAGGTCAGCCCGTCGAAGATCGTCGACCGGCAGAAGAACAAGCTGGTCGGAGCGTTCACGTCCGTGAAGGACCGCGTGATGGGCGCAGCCGACGACGCTGCGGAGTCCGTGAAGGACGCCGGCCACACCGCCGGGTCCGGCATCAAGGACGCCGGGCACACGGTCGCGAACAAGACGCAGGGCAACCCGCTGGCCGCAGGCCTCATCGCCTTCGGCGTCGGACTGCTGGTGTCGGCGCTGATCCCGCCGTCGGACAAGGAGCGCGAGCTCGCTGCGACGGTCGAAGAGAAGGCGCAGCCTCTCGTGGAGGGCGTCAAGGACGCCGCCCGCGAGGTCGGCGAGAACCTTCGCGAGCCCGCCAAGGAAGCCGTCGAGTCGGTCAAGGGCACGGCACAGGACGCCGCGCACAACGTCGCCGACGACGCCAAGTCGAGCGGTCAGACGGTCGCCGACGAGACGCGGCGCGCGGCATCCCGCGCGCAGTCCGACGCGGGAACGGGAGTGAGCTGACGCATGCAGATCATCGAGACCATCGACGTCGAGGTGCCCGTGCGGACGGCGTACAACCAGTGGACGCAGTTCGAGAGCTTCCCGCACTTCCTCGACGAGGTCGAATCGATCACGCAGCTCGACGACACCCACGTGCGCTGGAAGGTCAGCGTGGGCGGCTTCGAGCGCGAGTTCGACACCGAGATCACCGAGCAGCATCCCGATGAGCGAGTGGCGTGGCGCAGCCTCGGCGGCGACACGGAGCACGCCGGCGTGGTGACGTTCCACCGACTGAGCGAGGACACCACCCGTGTCACCGCCCAGATCGACTGGTCTCCGGAGGGTCTCGTCGAGAAGGCGGGTGCCGTTCTGGGCGCGCCGAAGCACGCGGTCAAGAAGGACCTCGAGAACTTCAAGGAGTTCATCGAGGACCGCGGTCGCGAGACCGGCGCGTGGCGTGGCGACGTCGATCGGGGTGGCGTCTCGCTGTGATCGATCCCCCGCGCGAGCGGGGACGGTGATATCCGACGAGTGGTCGGCGGTCCGCGGAGACGCGGAGCGCCGGCCACTTCGTCGTCACTCGGCCCGGGTCAATCCAGCCGCAGTCGCTCCAGCGCCGCCTGGATCGCCACGGCCGCGGCGCCGCGCGCCCACGCGGTGAATCCCGAGTGGTCGACATACAGCTCCACCGCATCGGCGCGGGGATCCCGGTCGGCTGCCATCGCAGCCCGGACGCGTTCCTCCGCGATGGCGAAGAGCCCGATGCCCTCCCCCGCGAGAACGGTCGCCGGCTGCAGCGTCAGATTGGCGGCGAGCGCGACGAAGCGCCCGAGAGCGTCTGCCGCTGCATCCACGACGGTCCGCGCGGCGGGCTCGCCGGCTGCGGCCAGCGCGAGCGCCTCGTCGTAGTCCACGGGACGCTGCAGCGACGCCGACACCTGACCGGCGATCGACCCCGAGCTCAGCATCGCCTCGGCACACCCGCGATGCCCCAAGTGGCACACGGGACCGATCGCGCTGAGAGGCAGGTGCCCGCCGAGGCCGAGGCCCGCTTCGCGGGACCTCACGACCTCTCCGTGGACGACGAGTCCGTAGCCGATCCCCGCCCCGATCGTGATGACGGTGAATCCCGGGATACCGCGCCCCAGCCCGAACCAGCGCTCCGCCTCGGCGAGGGCGACGAGGTCGTTCTCGAGCGCCACGGGAACGCCGGTCGCATCCTCGAGGAGCGACGCGAAGGGGACGTTCTCCCACCCGAGGAAGGGCGCAAACTCGACGCTTCCTCCGCGGACCGCTCCGCCGAGCGAAACGCCGATCCCCACCGGCTGTGCCGACTCCGAGCTCGTCGACCGCGGCAGCGATCTCCGCCGCCACGTCAGCCGCGACGTGCGAGCCGAGATCTCGGCTGACGGTGCCGAGCAGCGCCGCCCGCACATCGGTCGCCACGACGTGGGCGCGCTCGCCGGTGAGCTTGACGCCGATGAAGCTCCCGATCCCGGGAGATACGTCCAGCGGCCGCACGGGGCGCCCCACCGATCCGTCCGCCGTGTCATCGAGTTCGATCAGCAGGCCCTGGTCCAGAAAGGGCTTCGCAAGACGGGTGAGGCTCGCGGCGGACAGTCCCAGCCGGGTGGTGAGGGAACTGCGCGAGATCGGGCCGTGGATGAGCACCGCGCGGGCGAGCGCCTTCTCACTGTCCGTCAGCATCGTTGCGCACCCCCTATTGGTTCCATCCTGGCATGAATCCTTCGGCTTCACCGGTCGATCGGGCGCCAATCCCTTCTCTTTTGCATTCTTTATTTCCGTGATAGAACTAACTCATGCACTCCAGCGAACGAGCGCTCGACGTCGAGCAGAACGTGTCGGGCATCACGGCGGATGTCCTGCATCTCCGCCGCGGCGGCACGAGCGTCGTCATCGACCTCGGTGCCTTCGGCGGGCCCGCCATCGTCCACTGGGGTGAAGAGCTGACCGGCTCGACCGACGAGTCCCTGCGATCGCTCGCCGTGGCCGCAAGGCCCCAGCGCGTATCGGGCGGCCTCGACGTCACGCCTCGGCTCACCGTGCTCTCCACCCCCGCTTCGGGCTGGCTCGGCACACCGGCGCTCGAGGGGCACCGCTCGGGCGCCGGCTTCAGCGCACTGTTCGAGGTGGCGGGGGTTCAAGCGAACGATCATCGCGCGGTGCTCGCACTGGTGGACTCCGAGGCGCGCCTCGCCGCACAGGTCGAGCTGCGGGTGGGCCCTAGCGGCCTCTTCCACCAGCGCGTGACCCTGCGCAACACCGGCGACACCGCCTACACGCTGCAGGCGCTGCAGCTCGCCTTCCCGGTGCCGTGGGATGCGACGGAGCTGCTCGACACCACCGGCCACCACCTGCGCGAGCGCACGCCCCAGCGTCGCCCCTTCACCTACGGCACGCACCTGCGCGAAAGCCGTCGAGGCCGCCCGGGCGCGGACGCGACATTGCTCCTGGCCGCGGGACGGCCGGGCTTCGGCTTCGAGACGGGCCGGGTCCACGGCATCCACGTCGCGTGGAGCGGCAACCATCGGGCTCTCGCCGAGCGCAGCGTCAACGGCGAGGCGTTCCTCGCCGGCGGCGAGCTGTTCGGTCCGGGCGAGGGAATCCTCGCGCCGGGTGACTCACTGGCGTCGCCGTGGGTCATCGGCTCGTGGGGGGACGGGCTCACCCAGCTCTCGCACCGCTTCCACGACGAATGGCGGCGGCGGCCCCGGCATCCGCGCCGCCCCCGTCCGGTGACCCTCAACACGTGGGAGGCCGTCTACTTCGACCACTCGCTCGAGCGGCTGACGGCTCTGGCAGACGCTGCCGCGGCGGTCGGAGTCGAGCGGTTCGTCCTGGACGACGGCTGGTTCGCCGGCCGCCGCGACGATACGAAGGGGCTCGGCGACTGGCAGGTCGATGAGACGGTGTGGCCGGACGGCCTGCACCCGCTGATCTCTCACGTGCGGGGCCTCGGCATGGAGTTCGGCCTCTGGGTGGAGCCCGAGATGGTCAACCCCGACTCCGAGCTCGCCCGCGCGCATCCGGACTGGATCCTGCGCGCACGGATGGCGCTCCCGCCGTCCGCCAGGCAGCAGCAGGTGCTCGATCTCGCGCACCCCGAGGCCTACGCGTACATCGCCGAGCGCCTCCACGCGATCCTGGACGAGCACGACATCGCCTACCTCAAATGGGACCACAATCGAGACCTCGTCGACGCCGGCTCCGGCCCGGAGGGGGTCGCCAGGGTCCGGGATCACACCCTCGCCGTCTACCGGCTCCTCGACGAGCTCAAAGGCCGGCATCCCGGACTCGAGATCGAGAGCTGCGCGTCGGGTGGCGCGCGCGTCGACCTCGGCATCCTGGAGCGCACCGATCGGATCTGGACCAGCGACAGCCTCGACCCCCTGGAGCGACTCACGAACCAGCGCTACACCGCGCTGGTCGTGCCCCCCGAGCTCATGGGCATGCACCTGACAAGCCCCGTCGTGCACTCCTCCGGCCGTGCAGTCGATCTCGACCTCAGCGCCGCCGTCGCGCTGTTCGGGCACTTCGGGGTCGAGTGGGACCTCACCAGCGCCGACGATGAGACCCGCCGCCGTGTGGCGGCCTGGGTCCGGATCGCCAAGCGCATCCGCCCGCTCGTCGCGTCCGGCCGAACGGTCGACGTCGACGGCACCGACCCCGGCATCGACGTGCGGGGCATCGTCGCCGAGGACTCGGCATCCGCTCTCTTCACGATCACTCAGGTCACCACGAGCCTCGCCTACCCTCCGGGGCGGATCCGGATGCCGGGGCTCGATCCCGCCCGCCGCTACCGGGTCGACGTGCTCACCGCCGGAGTCCCGCACACCGATGCCGGCCAGTCCCCGCTCGAGTGGACCGTCCAGCCCACGGTCCTCACGGGCCGCGAACTGGCTGTCGTGGGACTGCGGCCCCCCGTCCAGCTCCCCCAGCGCTCGACAGTCGTCGAGCTGACCGCCCTCGTCTGAAACTCCCCCTAAGCGCAAGGAGGCGCACGATGAAATCGATTGCCCGCCGATACGGCAGGCCCGCCGCGGTACTGGCCCTCGCAGGATTGGCCGCCGTCATGGGCGGCTGCTCCGCAAATCCCTCGAACGGGGTGACGACGCTCAACTTCTTCCAGTTCAAGGGAGAGGCACTCGAGGATTTCAACGCCATCATCGACGACTTCGAGGCCGAGAACCCCGACATCCACGTCATCCAGAACCAGGTCGCGGATGCCGACACGATCATCCGGACGCTCCTGGTGAAAGACAGGGCACCCGACGTCATCACCCTCAACGCCAACGGGGGATTCGGCAAGCTCGCTCAGGCGGGCGTGTTCTACGACTTCACCGATGAACCGGTGCTGCAGACGATCAACCCCGCCGTGCAGGAGATCCTCGCCGATCTCGGCAACAAGGAAGGCGAGGTCAACGGCCTCGGCTACGTCAACAACGCGAACGGCGTGATCTACAACCAGGAGATCTTCGAGGAGCAGGGGCTTGAGGTCCCGGAGACGTGGGACGAGTTCATCGCCGTCTGCGATGCATTGCAGGATGCCGGCATCACGCCGTTCTACGGCACTCTCGCCGACTCCTGGACGGGTCTGCCGTCGTTCAACGCACTGGGCGCGTACCCGTCGCAGGGGGACTTCTGGGACCAGATGCGAGCGGAGGGCGCGAACGTCGGGCCCGACTCGGAGGTGTCGTTCCAGAAGGACTTCAAGGACGCCATGGATCAGCAGTACCAGCTCTTCTCGTACATGCAGGACGGATACCGCGGGAAGACGTACGACGAAGGGAATGCCGCCTTCGCCAAGGGCGAAGTGGCGATGCTGCTCCAGGGCATCTGGGCCATCAACCCCGTCAAGGCTGTGAACCCCGACATCAAGGCGGCGATCTTCCCCTACCCCGCCGTCGATGACCCCGAGGACCGGCTCCTGGTGTCGGGGGTGGACGTCGTCGTGACGATGGGCAAGAACACGCCTCACCGGGAAGAGGCGATGCGCTTCATCGACTACCTCTTCCAGAAGGACGTCATCGAGGAGTTCGCGGCCTCGCAGAACATGGTCCCTTCGGTCAAGGGCTCCGAGATCAGCGACGACCCGTCCCTCCAGTCGGTCAAGCCGTTCTTCGACGACGGCAAGATCACCGGCTTCATCGATCATCAGATCCCTCCGAGCATCCCGCTCGCCTCGATCGATCAGCAGTTCCTCTACAGCGGCGATGCCGAGGCAGCGCTCGCCACGCTCGACAGCGAGTGGGCCAAGGTGGCCGCCCGCACGATCCCCGTGACAGGAGAATGACATGGCGACGATGACGGAGGCCGTCCGCGCCTCATCGACTGGTGGCACCTCGAGAAAGCGCGCCAGTCGCGTGCGATCCGGTGAGAGTCGGATCCCAGCGACGTTCTACTGGATGGTATGGCCCGCGGTCATAGCGTTCGCCGCGTTCCACACCCTCCCGGTGCTGATCGGAATCTTCTTCAGCTTCACGAACTATCCGGGCTATGGCGACTGGAATCTCGTCGGCTTCTCGAACTACATCAACCTGTTCAAGGACGACAGGGTTCTGCACGCCTATGGGTTCTCGTTCCTGTTCGCCATCGTGGCCACCGTCCTGACGAACGTCATCTCGCTGGCGATCGCCCTCGGCCTCAATGCCAAGATCAAGGCCCGCAACTTCTGGCGCGGCGCCTACTTCGTTCCCTACGTGCTCGCGATCCTCGTGATCGGCTACGTGTTCCAGTTCTTCTTCTCGAACTCGCTGCCGAAGATCCTGTCGGGAATCCCGCTGTTCGCCGACAACATCCTGACCAACGAGACCTGGGCCTGGACGGCCATCGTCGCGCTCGGCGTCTGGCAGGCCTGTGCGTTCGCGATCATCATCTACCTCTCGGGACTCCAGACGATCCCTGGGGAGCTGTACGAAGCGGCGGCGATCGACGGGGCCAAGCCGTGGCGGCAGTTCACGTCGATCACGTTCCCGCTGATCAGCGCGTTCTTCACGATCAACGTGGTGCTCAGCCTCAAGGGGTTCCTGCAGGTGTTCGACCAGGTCGTCGCGCTCACCAACGGCGGGCCGGGCACCGCGACCGAATCCGTCACGCTGCTGATCTTCCGCGGCGGCTTCACCGGCGGCGAGTTCGCCTATCAGGCGGCGAACGCCGTGGTCTTCTTCATCGTGATCACGATCGTCTCGCTGCTCCAATTCCGTGTCCTTCAGCGCAGAGAGGCCGATTTCTGATGACCAGCACGACCAACACCGCGGCCCAGATCCAGCAAGACGTCGCCGCGATCGACGCACCCCAACGACGACGACGCGCTTCCAGCGACGCCGACGACACCCGCAAGACGAACTGGTGGGCGACGGCTCTCATCGCGGTCTGCTCGCTCACGGTCTTCGTCCCGCTCTACCTCGCCGTGGTCGTCGCGCTCAAGACGCCCGCCCAGCTGACCGAGGGAACGGGCTTCGAATGGCCAAACCCCGTTCGATGGGAGAACTTCCCCGAGGCGTGGGAGCGAACGAACTTCGGGCAGGCGCTGATGAACACGGCGCTGATCACGGTCGGCGCGGTGGTCTTCACCCTCCTCACCAGCTCGGTCGTCTCGTACGCCATCGCCAGGAACATCCATCGTCCCTTCTTCAAGGGCGTGTTCTTCTACTTCCTGGCCGCACTGTTCATCCCGTTCCCGATCATCATGCTGCCGCTGGTGAAGCAGACGGCGCTCCTGGGGCTGGACAACCAGGGCGGCATGATCATCCTCTATACGATCTACGGGCTGTCGATAAACATCTTCATCTACACCGCCTATATCCGATCGATCCCGATCGAGCTCGAGGAAGCGGCGCGGATGGACGGCGCGTCCACGTGGCGGGTGTTCCGGTCGATCATCTTCCCGCTGCTCATGCCGATGAACGCCACGGTCGGCATCCTCACGTGCGTGTGGGCATGGAACGACTTCATCATGCCGCTCGTCGTGCTGACCTCGCCGAGCGCCCGAACCCTGCCGCTGGCGCAGTACGTCTTCCAAGGGCAGTTCAACACCGACTACACCGTGGCGTTCGCGTCATACCTCATGGCGATGGCGCCGCTGCTCATCGTCTACATCTTCTCCCAGCGCTGGGTCATCTCCGGCGTCACGCGGGGCTCCATCAAGTAGAGCCTTGCTCGGGTATCACGGGTGCCGCGACTGCAGTCGCGGCACCCGTCGTTTTCGCGACGCTCTGGTCGGGCCGCACGTCGGTGCGCTGCGGGAAAGCTCAATGACACATCGGGCCAGCGGCGTCAACCCTCGCGCGACGCCCCGAGATCGGGCATAGCGTGGCTGGCCCATCCCAGTGAACCGCGCCCGAGGGGGCCCCGTGGACGTCAAGCCGAGCCAGCGATCAGACGAACGTGAAGACACCGCCCCCGCGCCGGACGATGCGCGCAAGCCCGACGAGCTGAGCGACATCAAGAAGCCCTCGTGGAAATACGTCTTCAAGAAGACGTTCCGCGAGTTCTCCGAGGACGAGGCCACCGACCTCGCCGCCGCCCTCACCTACTACGCCGTGCTCGCCGTCTTCCCCGCGCTCCTGGCCGTCGTCTCGATCATCGGCCTGTTCAGCGATCCGGAGCAGACGACCGATCTTCTGCTCGGCATCCTGTCGGGACTCCTCTCGGCCGACACGGTCGATGCGATCCGCGAACCCATCTCGGGCCTTGTCCAGTCCCCCGCCGCCGGGTGGACGTTCGTCATCGGCGTCGTGGGCGCCGTGTGGTCGGCGTCCGGCTATGTGGTCGCCTTCTCCCGGGCGATGAACCGGGTGTACGAGATCGACGAGGGCCGCCCGTTCTGGAAGCTGCGCCCGGTGATGCTCGGCATCACCGTGATCGCGCTCCTTGCCGCGATCATCGGGGCGATCCTGGTGACGGCATCCGGTCCCGTCGCCCGCGAGATCGGACAAGCCCTCGGACTGCCGCCGCAGGCTGTCGTGGTGTGGGACATCGCGAAGTGGCTCATCGTGATCGTCCTCGCCATCGTGATCGTCGCCGTGCTCTACTACGCGACGCCGAACGTCAAGCAGCCGAAGTTCCGCTGGATCAGCGTCGGCGCCCTCGTCGCCCTGCTGGTCTGGGCGCTGGCGAGCATCGCGTTCGGGTTCTACGTCGTCAACTTCTCGAGCTACAACAAGACCTACGGCGCCATCGGCGGGGTCATCGTCTTCCTGCTCTGGATGTGGATCTCGAACCTCGCACTGCTGTTCGGTGCCGAACTGGATGCCGAACTCGAGCGCGGGCGTCAGCTGCAGGCCGGGATCAAGGCCGAAGAGACGATCCAGCTGCCTCCGCGCGACTCGCGCCGCACCGAGAAGAAGGAGAAGCAGCACGAGAAGGACGTCGAGGAGGGCCGGCGGCTGCGCGAGACGGCGGGAGCGGATGCCGACGCCGACGCCGACGCCGACGCCGACGCCGATGCCGACGACCACGGCAAGGCCGCCCGCGGCAGCGACACCGACGACGCGGCCCGGCCCGACGTCCCGTCCCCTCGTCGGACCACCTGAGGCCGGTCGGCGGGGAGCGGGCCTCAGGAAGGGCGACCGAGGGCTCAGCCCAGCGAGAAGGTCGTCAGCCGCCCGCACATGCCGAAGCCCCTGGCCCGGAGCTGCGGCCGCCTCGAAGATCGTCCCCTCCGAGAGGTGCCGCCCGTCTCCGGCTGCGACTGCCTCGGCCCGCGCGAGGCTCGCCTGCGCGTCGCGCAGCGGAGCGCCGCGGACGAGGTCGGGCCAGGCGTCGGCGCGCTCGCGCACCAGGGCGAGTGCCGCCGCATAGAAGGCGTCCAGAGCCTTGTCATCCCCCGCCTCGAGCGCGTCCCGCAGGTGGCCGAAGCCCTCGACGGCGAGGTCGCGGCGACGCCGTGCGCTCTCGGCGCGCGCGGCGAGGTCGTCGGCGGGGGCGAGCGTCGCCGCCCGCGCGTAGGCCTCGCGGTCGCCGACGATGCCGGCCGGGAAGGTCATGACGGCGTCGCCCGCCTCGGGCAGTCCCGCATTGCCCATGAGCACGACGGCTTTCAGGCCCCCGCGGTTGACCGCGCGGTGGATCGTCCCCGGCGTGAACCACACGACCGATCCTTCGCCGAGCGCCGTCTCGCGGAATCCGCTCCGGTCGATCGTCTGCAGTGCCCCCACGCCCGCCTGTGACGACGTAGCACTCGGTCGACACCAGGTGCATGTGCGGACTGCCGCCGCAGATCCCGTCCGGCGCCTCATCGGTGTAGACGTCGAGCAGCGAGACCGAGGTGCCGCCCGGCAGCGCGTGCGCGGGCGTGCTCATCGACGGCCGACCCTCTCGTCGCTGCTCGCGAGCACGCCCCGGAGGGCTTCGGCGAGGGGAGCGGCATCCCGCTCATCCCCGTCCGCGATGCCGACCGCGTACCGGAAGGTCGCGGTCTCACCGTCCGCGATTTCGACCTCTTCGCTGAAGAAGGGCGCCGGATTGAGCGCAGCGAACTCCTCAGAGCGTGCGAACCACTGCGGCGGGTGGTGCGGGTTCGCGGCGTCGTCCACCATGAGCACGAGCGAGGTGGCGTCGACGTCGTCATGGCGTCCGACGAAGCCCATCCACTCGAAGCGCTGACCCCGCACCTCGTCTCCCGATCCGGAGACGCCCGGAGCGACGAGCGTGCCGCCCGTGAACGATCGGGGGCCACGCCAGAAGAGCCCGCCGTAGCCCGCGTTCTCGCGGCCCCGGGTCGTGGGAGACCCGATGGCGATGGGTGCTCCCGAGACGTTGGTCATGCGTGATTCGAAGGTGAGGCTCCACGCGTCCTCCGAGATGACGGATGCCGTCAGCCGGCGCTGCTCCCGGATCATCAGCGCTCCAGACTCCGCGACCCACTCGAGCTGGTGCGCCACCGTGACTCCTGCCTCGTCCGGCGACACTTCGAGATCCCCGCGGTGCGCCTGGACGCCGTTGTTCGGCAGCTGCACGTACGCCTGACCGTGAACGTACGTCGGCCCGCCCCAGAAGTTCTCGTCGCCGACGACCGGCAGCGACCACGCGATGCCCTTGTGCCACACGTGATCGTGCGGCCGGTAGAGGCTGACGAGGTGACCGGCGCGCGTGCGCAGGGGGTGCAGGTAGGGCTTGGGCGACTCCAGCTGCGGACTGTCCGGCACGTAGGTGTAGGTGAAGAGCTCGATGTCGCCGTCGAGGACGCGGACGGACCGGCCCACCTCGTGGACGGCGCGGAGCCCGCCGGGAGCACGGAGCCCGCTCATGCCAGGACCGCCTTGACCGGGGCCCAGGGCACCATCCCCCCGCTCATGGACTGCACGAACGGGTCGTCGGCGGCCAGCTCTCCGGCCGCCACGACCGTGCCGCGGAACGCGGACGCGTAGGTCGCGGCGGCGAACTCGAGCGTGCGCCGGGCTTCCGGCAGATCGACGGCCGCGGGCGTGCCCGCAGCGAAGGCATCGAGGATCGCCTCGATCTGGTCGCGGTGCCCGCTGGTGCTCCCGGTGGCGATGCCGGCGGTCCATGCCTCTTGCAGGTCCTCGCGACCGGGTGCAGGAGTGAACGTCCAGTCGTCGAAGGTGTAGCCGTAGAGGTGCTCGACCTCGACGGTCGCGTGCTCGAAGTCGAACCGCAGGCGCGACGTCTCGCGTGGCGAGACGAGCGAGTTCACGACCGTGGCCAGCGCTCCGTTCTCGAAGCGCGCGAGTGCGATCGAGACGTCCTCGGTGTCGGTGGGTCGCGTCTGGCGGGCGGCGAAGGCGCTCACCGTCGACCACGGCCCGAGGACCGCCAGGAGCAGATCGAATTGATGGATGCCGTGACCCATCGTCGGACCGCCGCCCTCGACATCCCATCTCCCGCGCCAGGGCACGTCCCAGTAGTCGTCCGGCCGGAACCAGAGCGTCTCGCACGTCGCGACGAGCGGGCGGCCGAGGGCCCCCGAGCGGACGAGTGCCATCAGCCGCTGCGCGGCGGCGCCGAAGCGGTGCTGGAACACCGTGAAGACGGGCACGCCGGTCTCTTCGCGGACGCGCGACGAGCTCATCCATCTCGGCGAGGCTCAGCACCGTCGGCTTCTCGACCAACGAGGGCACCCCCGCGCGCATCGCGAGGAGGGCGAGCGGCGCATGCGTCTGCGGCGGGGTGCAGATGTGCACGAGATCGAGGTCTCCGCGTGCGAGCAGCTCCGCCGCATCGGCGTAGATCGCCGCTCCGCCGAACCGGTCGGCGAACTCCCTCGCCCGGTCCGTGTCGACGTCCGCGACCGCGACCAATTCGGCGCGTTCAGCGAGGTCCTGGATGGCGTGGGCGTGGGCATGGGCGATCGCGCCCGTGCCGATGATGCCGACTCTGAAACGGGGTCGGTGTGCGGACACCTGAGCTCCTTCGCATGGGCGGACCGACATTTAGTGATCGATCACTTTTGTCTTCTCCACGATAGTGAAGGTTCACAAAGTGTGTCAACATGAGTCGCCGAGAGGAGACCGATGACCGACCCCGAGCACGGGCGACGACCCACGATCATGCAGGTCGCAGCGCTCGCGGGCGTCTCGCACCAGACGGTGTCGCGCTACTTCCGTGCTCCCGACGGTCTGAAGGCCGCCACGAAGGCCCGCGTCGATGCGGCGGTGCAGCAGCTGAACTACACGCCCAACCTCATCGCCCGATCCATGCGCACTCGGCGGACGGGGCGGCTGGCCGTGATCGTCCCGACCCTCACCTACAGCCCTGCCCGGATGCTCGGCGGTGCGATGGCCGCCGCGCACGAGGCGGGCTATTCCGTCGACGTGCTGAGCCCCGAAGGCAGCGCGCCCGAGCGCACGGACAGGCTCGTGGAGCTGGCGGAATCGGGCCAGGTCGAGGGCATCGTGTCGTTCGCCCCCGTGCTGCCGACCCTCGGCCCGACAACCGCTCAACGGCACCCCGGTCGTGGTGTCGGGCGAGTTCGACGACGAGATGCGCGGCATCGGCGAGCTCGCGGACGCCTCCCCCGTCCGCGAGCTGATCGAGGGCCTCGCACAGCGCGGGCACCGCCGCTTCGTCCACGTCACCGGATCGCTCGACTTCGCCTCAGCCCGCGCGAGGCGAGATGCCTACCGCTCGGCGATCGACGAGCTCGGCCTGGAATCGGCGGGCATCGTCGAGGGGGACTGGAGCCCGGAGTCCGGACGAGCGGCGGTCCTCGCGATCGACGACCGGCGCCGTCCGACCGCCGTCATCGCCGCGAGCGACACGGTCGCCGCGGGTGTGGTGCGCGGAGCCGCCGAGCGCGGCTGGAGCGTCCCCGGCGACCTCTGCGTCACGGGCTGGGACAACCAGCCGCTCGGCCGGTTCCTCTTCCCCTCGCTGACCACGGTCGAGATCGACCTGGAGCTGCTCGGCCGGCGCGCGATGGGGCGCCTCATCCTCGCCTTGCGCGGGGGCGAGCCCGAGCCCCTCGCCGGGCGACTGACCACCGTCATCTGGAGGGAGTCCACCGGCGACGCCGATGCCGCGCGCAGCAGCGGCGATGACGCACAGCACGTCGTGCGACCGCCGGCGGGTCGCCCGAAATCCCGGCAGCAGTGAACCCGGATGCCGGTGCCGGACGCCGGCCCTTCCGCCCGCCTCAGCCGCGGAAGGCCGAGATGCCGGTGATCCGCTGGCCGAGGATCAGCGTGTGGACCTCGTCGGTTCCCTCGTAGGTGCGGACCGACTCGAGGTTGTTCGCGTGGCGCAGCGGCGAGTAGTCGAGCGTGATGCCGTTGCCGCCGAGCACCGTGCGAGCTTCGCGCGCGATCTCGATCGCGATGCGGGTGTTGTTGAGCTTCGCGACCGAGATCATGTGCGGCTCGAGCGTGCCGGCATCCTTCAGGCGGCCCAGCCGCAGTGCGAGCAGCTGCGCCTTCTGGATCTCGAGCGCCCAGTCCACGAGCTTGAGCTGCGTGAGCTGGAACCCGGCGAGCGGCCTGTCGAACTGCCGGCGCTCGAGCGCGTAGGCGAGCGCCTGCGTCGAAGCTGTCGCGAGCCGCACCGACCGCACCCCACGCGATGCCGTAGCGCGCCTCGTTGAGGCACGAGAACGGTCCGCGCAGGCCGACCGCCCCGGAAGGACGGCGTCTTCGGGCAGGCGCACGTCGACGAGCTCGACGTCGCACTGGATGGACGCGCGCATCGAGAGCTTCTGCGCGATCGGCGTCGCGGTGAAGCCGGGCGTGCTCGTCGGCACGAGAAATCCCCGGACGCCCTCGTCGGTCCGCGCCCAGATGACGGCGACGTCGGCGATCGAGGCCAGTCCGATCCACCGCTTCGCTCCGTTCAGCACCCACTCGCCGCCCTCGAGGCGCGCGACGGTGGCCATGCTCGAGGGGTCGGAGCCGGCGGTCGGCTCGGTCAGGCCGAAGCATCCGATCGCCTCACCTCGCGCCATCCGCGGCAGCCACTCCTGCTTCTGCTGCTCGGACCCGTGCTTCGAGATGGCCGACATCGCGAGCGACCCCTGCACCGACACGAAGGTCCGGATGCCGGAGTCCCCCGCCTCCAGCTCCTGCATGGCGAGCCCGTACTCGACCGAGGAGCGCCCCGCGCAGCCGTAGCCGTGCAGGTGCATCCCGAGGAGGCCCAGCTCGGCCATCTCGGGCACGAGCTCGGTGGGGAAGACCGCGTCATCGAACCAGCGCGCGATGTTCGGGCGGATCCGGCGGTCCACGAACTCGCGAACGCTCTGGCGCACCGCGAGCTCGTCCGCACTGAACTCGTCGTCGATGTTCATGAGGTCGCTCGCAGAACGCGCGACCTCGTTGGATTCAGCCACGATGACTCCTCGGTTCGGCGCTGCCTGCCGCATTTCGATACGGGGCTTCGCTCTACTCAATGACCGTGTTCGGCAAGTCAGCGGCTACCGGCCGCTGACCTTGCCGCATTTCGATACGGGGCTTCGCTCCTACTCAATGACCGTGTTCGGCAAGGTCAGCGGCCTACCGGCCGCTGACTTTGCCGAACAGCCGGGCGATGGGCGCGAGGACGAGCGGCCGCGCCGCGATCCAGCCGGCGGCGATCACGACGAGGGATGCCGCGAAGATCCAGAAGCCGACCCAGTTCTCGGCATCCTGTGACGCGTACATGTGGTTGAGGTTGCGCAGCGCCCCCGTCGCGAACACCAGCACGACGTGCACGAAGATGAACAGCACGAAGTAGAGCATCACCGGGAAGTGCACGGCGCGCGCCCACTCCACCGGGACGATGCGGCTGAGCGTCTTGGCGTCCTTCGGCCACACCCACGACATGCGCACGCCGGTGATGATCGCGAGCGGCGCCGCGATGAAGACGGTCGCGAAGTAGGCCAGCTGCTGCAGCGAGTTGTAGTTGACCCACCCGTTCTCGGTCGGCCAGTCGAGCGAGACGTACTGCAGCGCGGCCGAGATCGCGTTCGGGAAGACCGCCCAGCTCGTCGGCACGATCTTCATCCACTGGCCCGTGACGAACAGCAGGACGACGAAGATCACGCCGTTCACGATCCACAGCACGTCGAGCGCCTGGTGGAACCAGAGGGTCAGGCTCATCTTGCGGCGGCCGTTGCTCTTCGGCGACCAGAAGACGCTCGGCCGCTTCTCGTTGCCGGACCGTGAGCCCGCTGCGGATGATCAGGACGATGCAGGAAGACGTTGAAGAAGTGCTGCCACCCGAGCCAGGGCGGCATGCCGACGGGCGCCCCTTCGGGCAGGTGGTACTCGCCGGGGTAGGCCACCAGGAAGTCCTGCATGAACTCCAGGCTCAGGAACCAGCGGGTGAACAGGACCGCCATCGCCGCCGCGAACAGCAGCCCGAATCCGCCGACGACGGCCGCGCCGGCCCACTGCAGCATCGGTGAACGGACCGATCCGCCGCGGCTCGGCGGCTCGGTGCCGGCCGCGTCTGCGCCGCAGCTCCCGGCCACACCGTCCGCGTGAACGGCAGTGGCGCACGGTCTGGCGGGGGCGACGGATGCTGCCGGCTGAACAGCCGCGGCGACGGCCGCGGCGGCATCGCCGGAGCGAAGGGTCGGTGGGGATTCGGTGCCCGCTGCTGCAGCGCGCTGCAGCACGCGGCAGACCCTGGCGGCGGGGCGACACCTCGGGTCGCGAATCCTGCCCAGCTTTCTGCTGATCGTCGGCGAGCAGCTCCGCGGGTGCAGCCGCCGCGGGCGCCAGTGCCTCGGCTGCCGACGCCGCGGGCGCCGGGGTGGCGCGCCGCCACCGAAGCCGCTGCGAGAGCGGGCGCCGTTCGCGAGGCGGATGCCGGGGGCCACGGCTCGTCCGCCCGCCACACGAGGAAGCCCACGACGCATGGCGCCGCCGGGAGCGACCGGCTCCGCCGGTTCGGACAGCTCCGGCGGATTCAGGGGCTTCGGCGACCGAGCTCGTGAGTCCGGTCTCGGAGGCAGTGCCGTCTGTCGGCCGCGACACGCTGGGGCTGCCGATCGGCCAGGCACGGCCGACGGACGCCGAACCGGCAGCCCCGGTCACCGCGGCAGCCAGGCCCGCGGCCGCACCGATGCCGTCCGCGCCCGCCGGCTCAGACCCGTCCACGGATCGAGGCTGCAGCGCCGGCCGGTGGCCATGGCTCGCCACCCGGCACTCGTGGCAGTCCCCGGCGCAGCGCCGTTGCGGCGGCCGAGCTGGTCGGCGAGTCCGGAGCCGAGGCTGTCGTCGACGCCGGAAGGGACGGCCCGCAGTCGAGCCATCAACCGGCAGAGCCGGCTCGACCGCGCCTTCAGCGACCGAGGTCGCAGCGAGTGCGGCCACGGCGCCGGCTCCACGCCGTTCGCGCCGGCCGTGCCGACGCCGCTGCCCGGCCGACCGCCGGCAGCCAGCGCCAGCCGCACCGACGGCCCCAGGCACGCCGTCATTGCCCGACAGGCCGTCAGCGCCGACGATCGCCTCGACGACGCCGCCGGCCGGCCACGCCTCTCCCCCGGCGACGCGCGGAAGGCCGCGACGCACCGACTGTCCGTAGGTCGCCACCGGGCCTCAGGCCTTCTTCGCTTCGAGGGCCGCGATCAGCTGCGGCACGACGGTGAAGATGTCGCCGACGACGCCGAAGTCCGCGATGTCGAAGATCGGGGCATCCCCGTCCTTGTTGATCGCGACGATCGTCTTGGCGGTCTGCATGCCGGCCTTGTGCTGGATCGCACCCGAGATTCCGAGCGCGACATACAGCTGCGGCGACACCGAGACGCCGGTCTGCCCCACCTGGTACGACTGCGGCACGTAGCCTGCGTCGACCGCGGCGCGCGATGCGCCGACCGCGGCGCCGAGCGCGTCGGCGAGCTGGTCGACGAGCGCGAACTTCTCGCCCGAACCCGAGGCCGCGACCGCCCGAGACGACCTTCGCCGCTCCGCGCAGCTCGGGGCGCGACGACGCCACGACCGCTTCGTCGACGGACTCGACGGATGCCGCGGCCCGCCCGACGCCGGCACCGACAGCGCCTCGACCTCGGGAGTGCGCGCCTCGGCGCGGGCGTCGATCGCGCCCTGACGGATCGTGATGATCGGAGCGCCCCACGTGACCGCCGCGTCGACGTTGTACGCGCCGCCGTACACGGAGTGGTGCGCCACGACGCCCTCGGCATCCCGCGACACTCCGACGGCGTCCACGCACAGGCCCGAGCGCGACCTGGCCGCGTAGCGCCCGGCGACCTCGCGGCCCTCGATCGAGTTCGACACGAGGATCGCGTCCGGTCGCACCAGAGCGGCGGCCGCCGCCAGCGCATCGACGCGCGGCACGGTCAGCACCGACGAGTCACCGGATGCTGTCAGCACGGACGGCCGCACCGAGCTCACCGGCCTGCGCCGGCGAGGGACGCGGCATCCGGCGCCACGATCAGCGCCACCGGCGTGCCCACCTGCGCCGCAGCGCCCAGCAGACCCGGCCGAGGACTTGGCGAGCGCGCCGGACGGAGTGACGTCCAGCAGGACGAGGATCGAGTCCTCAGCGAAGTCCGTCATCTGCTTCCACCCTTACGCGAGCCGGTTCTGGATGAGGAACTCGGCGAGCTTCTCGCCCGCGTCGCCCTCGTCGACGATCTTGACGCCCGCCTGACGCGCCGGCTTCTCGCTCAGCCCGATGATGATCGACCGCGACGCGGAGTGATCCTCGGGCTCGATGGCGAGGTCGGCGAGCGAGAGCGTCTCGAACGGCTTCTTCTTCGCCGCCATGATGCCCTTGAAGTTCGGGAAGCGGGCATCCGGAAGCGCCTCGGTGATCGACACGACCGCCGGAAGCGGCGGCCGACACGGTCATCGTCGCGCCGTCCGAGGCGCGTTCGCCCGACACCGAGTCCTCGGTGATCGTCACCGAGTTGAGCGAGGTCGCCGAAGGCACGCCGAGCAGCTCGGCGACCATCGCAGGGATGACGCCGCCCGAGCCGTCCGTCGAGAGGTTGCCCGCGATCACGAGGTCGAAGCCCGTGCGCTGCAGCGCCGCCGCGAGCACTTCGGCGGTGAGGCCGAGGTCTGCGCCCAGCAGGCCCGGCGTCGACGACCTGCACGGCCGACGACGGCGCCCATCGCGAGGCCCTTCCGCACCGTCGCGGTCGCGGCCTCGGAGGCCATCGAGAGCACGACCACCTCGGTTCCGGCGTGCGCATCCGCGTACGACAGCGCGACCTCGAGGGCCCGCTCGCAGATCTCGTCGATCACGCGCTCGGATGCACCGCGATCGGCGAGCCCCGTCTCGAGCGACAGCTTGCGATCCCCGTAGGTGTCCGGGACTTCCTTGACCAGGACCACGATCTTCATTCGGCTCCGCTCCTTCGTCTGGTCGAGTCTATTCGGCGGCTCCGGACCCCGACCCACCCGCCGCGAGCCCCTGCCAGGCGCGTCGCGGAGCGCTACCGTGGGAGCCGCGACGAGGGAGGTTCGGCATGGTCAGGCAATCGCCGCTGCCCGTCGATCCGATCGCCGAGGCGAAGCGCCAGTGGGTCGCGCACGGCTGGACGGACGCGGCCGCCGGGTATGTCGGCGGTGACCTCGGTCATCCGCGCGCAGCAGATCATGCTCGCGCGCATCGACGGCATCCTGCGCCCCTTCGACCTGTCGTTCGCGCGCTTCGAACTGCTGCGCCTTCTCGCGTTCACACGGCAGGGACGGATGCCGATGGCCAGCGCCATCGCGCGCCTGCAGGTGCATCCGACGAGCGTCACGAACACCGTCGACCGGCTCGCCAAGGACGAGCTCGTGGTGCGCGAGCCGCATCCCGCCGACGGCCGCGCCGCGATGCTCGTCCTCACCGACGCGGGCCGTGACCTCGTGGAGCGCGCCACCGCGGCGCTGAACTCCGAGATGTTCGAGCAGCCCGGGCCTCGCGTCCGACGACACGGCCGAGCTGGTGCGGATCATCGCCCGCTTCCGCAAGGACGCCGGCGACTTCACCGACCCGCGGCCGCTCCCCGAGCCCCTCTGACCGCTGCGCCCGGCCGCGAACGCTGCCGGTTCCGACCTCGACAGCGCATCGGTCGACGCCGCGCTCGCGAGCGAAGCCGGCGCGGCTCGAGCGGCTCGCGCTCACCGGTTCGTGAAGTCGGGCGACCGCTTCTCGCGGAACGCGGCCATGCCCTCCTTCTGGTCGTCGGTGTCGAACAGCGCGGCGAAGGCGTGGCGCTCGAACCTGAGGCCCTCGGCCAGGGGCGTCTCCATGGCCGCGTCGAGCGCGGCCTTCGCGGAGTAGACCGAGGGAAGCGACTTGGCGGCGATCGTCTCGGCGGTCTTCCCCGCCTCGGCGAGCAGGTCGGCGGCCGGCACGACGCGCGACACGAGTCCCGCGCGCTCGGCCTCGACAGCATCCATCATCCGTCCGGTGAGGATCAGCTCGGCCGCCTTGTAGTAGCCGACGGCGCGGATGAGGCGCTGCGAGCCGCCCATGCCCGGCATGACGCCGAGGTTGATCTCGGGCTGGCCGAACTTCGCCGAGTCGGCCGCGATGATGATGTCGCACATCATGGCGAGCTCGCAGCCGCCGCCGAGCGCGTAGCCCGAGACGGCGGCGATGACCGGGGTGCGCACGGCGGCGAACGTCGGCCATCCGCCGAAGTGGTCGGCCATGAGCATCTCGCTGCCCGACAGGGACTCCATCTCCTTGATGTCGGCGCCCGCCGCGAAGGCGCGCTCCGACCCCGTGACGACGATCGCGCCGATGCCCTCGATCGGCGTCGAAGGCCGTGGCCGCCGCGACGATGTCCTTCATCACCTGGGTGTTGAGGGCGTTCAGCGCCTCGGGGCGGTTGAGCGTGATCCAGCCGACGCGTCCTCGCGTCTCGACCAGGATCGTTTCGTAGTCGGTCATGAGCCCATGCTTTCACTGTCCGCCTCTGCGGAACGCTCCACAGTCGGTCAGGAGCTCAGCAGCTCGCGGCCGATGATGACGCGCATGATCTCGTTCGTGCCCTCGAGGATCTGGTGCACCCGCAGGTCGCGGACGACCTTCTCGATGCCGTAGTCGGCGAGATAGCCGTAGCCGCCGTGCAGCTGCAGGGCCTCGTTGGCCACTCTGAACCCCGCGTCGGTCGCGAAGCGCTTGGCCATCGCACACCGCATCGCGGCATCCGGAGCCTTCTCGTCCAGGGCGAGCGCGGCATCCCGCACCAGCGCGCGCGCCGCGTGCAGCTCGGTCGCCATGTCGGCGAGGGCGAAGACGACCGCCTGCTTCTCGGCCAGGGGCTCGCCGAACGTGAAGCGCTCCTGCACGTACTGCACGGCACGGTCGAGCGCCCACTGCGCACCGCCGAGCGAGCAGGCGGCGATGCTCACGCGGCCGCCGTTGAGCGCCGCCATCGCGATCTTGAAGCCCTGCCCCGGCGCCGCCCAGGATGTTGGCCGCCGGCACGCGCACCTCGTCGAGGATCACCTGACGGGTGGGCTGCGCCTTCCAGCCCATCTTCTGCTCCTTGACCCCGAACGACAGCCCGGGGGTCCCGTCGGGCACGAGGAACGCCGTGATGCCGCGGGCGCCGGGCTCGCCCGTGCGGGCCATCACGACATAGACGGATGCTTCGCCCCCGCCCGAGATGAACTGCTTGACGCCCGTGAGCACGTAGTCGTCGCCCGAGCGGATCGCGCTGGTGGTGATCGCAGCGGCATCCGATCCCGCACCCGGCTCGGTGAGGCAGTACGCCCCGAAGTCGGTCATGGCCACGAGGCGCGGCAGCCACTCCTGGCGCTGCGCCTCGGTGCCGTAGGTGTCGATCATCCACGCCACCATGTTGTGGATGGTGATGTAGGCGGCGACCGAGGGATCGGCCATCGCGAGCTCCTCGACGATGGCGGCGGCATCCAGCCGTGACAGCGCCGAGCCTCCGACGTCTTCGCGGATGTAGAGGCCGCCGAGTCCCAGCTCGCCGCCGCGCGCCAGCGCCTCGCGCGGAAGCTCCTGCGCGGCATCCCGTTCGATCGCGAACGGAGCCAGCTCGCTCGCCGCGTACTCGCGCACGACGTCGAGGATCGCCGATCGCTCATCGGCGGTGAGGTGCTGAGCGCTTGACTCTGCAACGGGGGTTTCTAGCGTCATCGTGCAACTTCCTTGTGGGACGGCATTGTCACTGTGATCAGAATACCTGGACTTCCTAGTATCTGCTAGGTCGCCCAGCAGATATCTGCGGCCCACTGCCGTTCACCCGGCCGACACCTGCAGCGGATAGCACGGAGGAGCGTGCGCCCGCGCGCGACCCACCATCACTCGAGGACTCCCATGCCTTCTGCCCTTCACCGAGCGGCCATGCTCACCGCGGCCGCCACGGCGACCTGCGCGCTCGCGTTCGCGCCGGCCCTCGCCGCCTCGGCCGAGATCGTCTCGGACCCCGTCACCTACTCCGCCGACGACGCCGCGCTGACGCTCACGCCGGTGGGGAGCTACGACACCGGCTCGTTCGACGAGTCCGCCGCGGAGATCGTCGCGCACTACCAGGACCGGCTCTTCGTGGTGAGCGCCAAGGCGGGCGCCGTCCAGGTGCTCGACTTCGCCGACCCCGGGCAGATCGGCGAGGAGTACGAGATCGCCTCCGATGGCGTCGCGAACTCCGTGGCCGTGCGCGCAGACGGCCTCGGCATCGCCGCCTTCGAGGCTCCGGTCAAGACCGACCCCGGCCACCTCGTCTTCTTCGACGCCCGGGCCGACGTACCGACGGTGCTCGGCACGGTGACGGTCGGAGCCCAGCCCGACAACGTCGTCATCACGCCCGACGGACGCTTCGCGCTGACGGCGAACGAGGGTGAGCCGGCCGACGACTTCTCGATCGACCCCGAGGGTTCGGTCTCGATCGTGCGCCTGTCGACACCCAAGGTGGTCGCATCGACGCCAGAAGGACGTCTCGACCGCCGACTTCCACGCGTACGAGAATGGGGCGCTCCCCGACGGCGTGCGCGTCTTCGGGCCCGCACCTCAGGGTGCGGACCACCCCGTCTCGCGCAACCTCGAGCCGGAGTACATCTCGGTCGTCGGGAACAACGCGTACGTCGCCCTGCAGGAGGCCAACGCGATCGCGGTCGTGCAGATCCCGTCGGCGCGGGTCACCGGCATCCTTCCGCTCGGCTACAAGGATCACGGCGTCGTCCCGCTCGACCCGAGCGACCGCGACAACGTCTTCGCGCTGCGCACCTACCCCGGGCTCCACGGCGTCTACATGCCCGACGGCATCAACTCCTACAGCGCCGGCGGCAGCTCGTACCTCGTGACGGCGAACGAGGGCGATGCCCGCGAGTGGGGCTCGTACGTCGAGGGTGCCCGCGCCGGATCGCTTCCGATCTGCGCCGACAGCCCGCTCAAAGGCAAGACCGGCAACGCCGACCTCGGACGGCTGAACGTCACGAAGGAACTCGGCTTCGACTCGGCGAGGGGCTGCTACTCCGACCTGTATGCGTTCGGCGCGCGCTCGTTCTCGATCTGGACGACGGCGGGCCAGCAGGTCTTCGACTCTGGATCGGCTTTCGAGCAGATCACCAACGCCGCGGAGCCGGCCTTCGTCAACTCGAACCACACCGAGGCGAACCGCGAGGGCCGCAGCGACGACAAGGGCCCGGAGCCCGAGAACCTCACGATCGGCGAGATCGACGGCCGCACGTACGCCTTCATCGGCCTGGAGCGCGTGGGCGGGGTCATCGTCTACGACATCACGGTGCCGACGAACGCGTTCTTCGTCACCTACCTGAACAACCGCGACTTCGCAGACAACAGCGGCGACCTCGGTCCCGAGGGACTGTCGTTCATCCCGGCCGCCGAGTCGCCGACGGGCGAGCCGCTCGTCGCCGTCGCGAACGAGGTCTCGGGCTCGACGACGCTTCTCGAGGTGAGCGTCAACCGCTGATCGACAGCAGAGGGCCCCGGACGACGCGTGGTCGCCCGGGGCCCTCTCGCATTCGCCCGGCTCAGTGGATGACGACCGGCGACGGCAGCGCCGACCGGGAGTCCTCGAAGCCGGGTGCACCCGTGAACGACACCGTCAGCAGGTGGATGCCGCGGGCGAGCGTCGGCAGCGCGAGGTCGATCTTGCCCTTCGCCGCCGCGACGAGCGGCTGGGTCGCGATGACCTTGCCGTGGTCGGTCACGGTGACCGTTCCGACGGGGGCCTCGCCGCCCACCGCGGTCACCTTGCCGGTCATCTTGATGGTCGTCCCTGCCGATGCCACGAGCTTGCTGGGCGCCGCCGAGATGGTCGTCTTGACCGGCTCCTTCTCGACGAGCACCGCCACCGACCGCGCGGGAACCGTGACCGTGCCGGTCGCGGCATCCCAGGTCGTGGTCTTGACGAGCGGCGTCCGAGCCGTTGGCCAGCGCGGGCGTCAGGGCGAACCCGCGGCCCGCGAGCGACGAGACCGTCTGCGTCGTCGCCTCCGGAGACGCGTTGAACACGACGAGCGCACCCTCGAGCTTCGGGTCGACGTCCTTGCCGAGCAGATCGTCGATCAGCATCACGATGACGCCGGGAGCGGCATCCGTCCCGCTGTTCGGGAAGCTGACCTTCTTCTCGATGAGGTCGGCGGAACCGAGCTGCAGCAGGTCGACCTCGTTGCGCACGCGCAGCAGGTCGAGAGCGGATGCCTCGGCGGTCGCCATGTCGGCCGCCTGGGGCTTCAGCGCCGGGTTGGCCAGCAGCGGCTTCAGGATGCTCCAGCGGTCGGCGTTGTCGGCAGCCGTCGGCAGGCCCGAGCCGAACGTGGACTCCTGACCCGTCCAGTCGATCCGGTTGAACCAGTCGCCCGAGTTGAAGCTGTTGTCGTCGAGGGACTTCGACCGCAGCAGCTCGGTGCCGGCGTGCCAGAACGACGGAGACTGCGAGAGCGTCACGGTCGCGAGCTCGAGCGTGTTCATGCGCACGCGCTCGGCCATCGTGGTGTCTTCCGGCAGCTTCAGCACCGACAGGTCGTACAGCGTGTTGTTGTCGTGCGCGTCGACGTAGTTGATCGTCTCGTCCGGCTCGTCGGCGTAGCCGGCGGGTGCTCCGTTGTAGTCGATCTCGTCGCCCGCCTTGACGGTGCCGTCGGCGGCCGTGAGCTCGAAGTCGCGAAGGTTGCCCGTCAGGCCGATCTTCACGAGGTCGGTGAGCTGGCCGAGCCGCGCGAGCTGCTGCTCGGGCGTGCCGTCGGCGCCGTGACCGTTGGGGTCGGTCGCGAGTCCGGTGCCGAAGCCCTGCTCGTACGTCGACTCGCGGACCGGGCTGCCGCCGTGCACGCCGTCGCGGAGGCGGTCGTTGAACGTCCCGATGCCGGTGCCGCCGAGCTGCCCCTGCGTCGCCTGCTCGAAGAGCGCGTTGTTCGCGACCTCGCCGAAGTTCCAGCCCTCGCCGTACAGGTAGATCGCCTTGCCGTCGACGCCGTCCTTCTTGAGCGTCAGCTCGTCGAGCGCCGCGCGGATCGCGAGCATGTTCGCCTTGGAGTGGTGGCCCATCAGGTCGAAGCGGAAGCCGTCGACCTTGTACTCGCGCGCCCACATCACGAGCGAGTCGACCATGAGCTTCTCGGCGACCTCGTGCTCGGTCGCCACGTTCTGGCAGCACGTCGAGGTCTCGACGTTCCCGGCCGCGTTGAGGCGCTGGTAGTAGCCGGGCACGACCTGGTCGAGCACCGACTTCTCGTCCTCGCCGGACGCTGCCGTGTGGTTGAAGACCTCGTCGAGCACGACCTGCAGGCCCATGCCGTGGAGCGCCCCGACCATCGTGCGGAACTCCCCGACGCGTGCTCCGCCCTCCGGGTTCGTCGCGTACGAGCCCTCGGGGACCGAGTAGTGGTACGGGTCGTAGCCCCAGTTGAAGGCATCAGCGTCCGCGACCGCGGCGATGCAGGCCTGCTGCTGATCCGAGTCGGCCGGAAGCGAGGGCAGATCGCACGCCGGCGTCTTCTGCGGCGGCCGGATCCTCCTCGATCGACGCGATGTCGAACGACGGCAGCAGGTGCACCGTGTTGATGCCCGCACCCGCGAGCTGCTTCAGCTGATCGGTGCCCGCGCTCTTCTGAGCGAAGGCGAGATACGTGCCGCGCAGGTCCTCGGGCACCGACTCATCCGTGGCCGAGAAGTCGCGGATGTGCAGCTCGTAGATCGCGCGATCCACGGGACGCTCGACGATCGGCGCCGCCGTCTTCTCCCACGTCTTCGGGCCGCCACTGCTTGTCGTCCAGGTCGACGGCGACCGACCGCTCGCGAGTTCTCGGTCAGCGCGACCGAGTACGGGTCGGTGACGGCGTTCGTCTCGATCGCACCGGTGCTGGGGGCGTAGACGACGACCTCCCAGAGGTACTCGTCGCCCTTGAGCGCCTTCTTTCCCTCGACCGTCCAGGTTCCGGATGCCGCGTCCCACGTCGCTTCGTGGCGCACAGGCTCGCCCGAGGCGGTCGCCGGGTCCCACGTCAGGAGCGTCGCCTGCTGCGCCGTCGGCGCCCAGAGCCGGAAGGTCGGCTTCTTGCCGGTGAACGTCGACTCCGAGGTCGAGATCGTCGACGGCGTCGGCATAGAGGTCGTCGAGCACGCCGGGGATCTGCACTCCGGTGAAGCCCGACACCGCGCCGTCGGCGGTCGCGCTGAGCGACCATGAGCTGCCCCTTCAGCAGCGTGGCGACGGCATCCCGGTCGAGATCCTCGACATGCAGGGCGACGTACGAGGCGAGCGCGGGGAAGCGGTCCTTCTGGTCGTCCGACAATCCGCCGTCGACGGGCGTCAGCGCGACGGGATCGCCGCCTCCGGTCACCTCGCCCGCGTCCGAGAGGGCGAGCGAAGCATCCGCCGATCCGTACAGCTGCCAGGTCGTCCCCGCGGCCGCGGACCCGAGGTCGGCGGGCCAGGCGATCGTCTCGGCGTCGATCCAGTGCGCGCGGAGCTCGCCGACGCCGGCGACGCGGAGGGTCGGTCGCCTTCACGGTGAGGACGTGCGTCTCGAGGGTGTAGCGGAAGGTCGTGACCTTGCCCGCGCGTGGCGCTGAACGAGATGTTCGCGCCGCCGGGCGCACCGCCCGCACCGTAGTTCTCGTCCCAGCTGAGGTTGTGCGCGACCTTGACCTCGTACGAGCCGGTCGGGCAGGTCGTCGGTCGTGAACTGGAACACCCCGTCGGAGTTCTGGTCGAACATCATGCTGGCGAGGCACTCCGGCTGCCAGTCGCCGGGGCAGCCGAGCTCGCTCTGCAGCGAGCCGGGCAGCGTGATGATCGGGCCATCGTCCGTGGAGCGGATGTTCTTGGTGCGCGGGTCGAAGTAGAACGTGACCGGGCCGCCGTCGCTCGTGTGCGTCAGGGTGATGTTCGGGCCGTTGGGCACGCCGCCGGCTCCGTAGTTCTCGTCCCACGTCTTCTCGGTGGCGATCTTGTACTCGTACGTCCCGGCCGCGAGCGCGGGCACGGTGAGCGTCCAGATGCCGTCCTTCTTGGTCATCTGCACGGCGTCGCAGTCGGGCTGCCAGTCGCCGGGGCATCCGGCCTCGCTGTTGAACGCACCCGGAACGCTGACGGACCCGTAGTTCGTCGGCTCCTGGGGCTCGGGCTCGTCGGGGTCTTCGGGCTCGACGGGCTCCTCGGCGAGGTTCACCCGGAGGCCGACCGACGCGTACGTCGAGGCGGCCGAGCGGTGACCGGCGGCATCCGTCGAGACAGCCCGGTATTCGACCAGGGTGCCCTTCGCGAGCCCGTCGGTGTCGTGGAAGACGCCGGGCGAGGTGTCTTCGGCGGTGCCGAGCGCGTGCCAGTCGTCGGAACCCGCGACGCGCCACGAGAAGCTCGTCTCACGCCACGACTGGTCGGCCGTCGGCCGAGACCGCGGCCGAGCCCGTGACCGCGGCGCCCGCGGCGAGGCACGGTGAGCGAGAGGTCGGCGGCCTCGGCGGGCGCCGACACCGGACGATCGGCCTTCCAGACGACGGTCGAGAGGGCAGGGACGGTGACGGATGCCGCAGCCGCAGCATCCGTCGTCACTCCCGCGCCGCTGCCGTAGATCGGCGAGTAGGTCGCACCGCCGGTCAGCGTGGTGAGGGAGACGGTCTGGGCGCTCGTCGCGTTGTTCGTGGCGACGAGGTACTCGACCTTCTGCTCGCGGTCGACGCGCGAGAACGCGTAGATGCCCGGGCCGTCGGCGGCGTAGCGCTCGATCTGCGCGCCGGTTGCGAGCGCGGGGTTGGCGTCGCGCAGCTGCGAGAGCTCGGCGATGTGGTCGTAGACGGGGGCCGAGGTGCTGTAGCGATCCTGCGAGCCGAGCGTCTCGCCCGTCACGAGGGGCTGGTTCTCGTACTCGTCGACCTGGCTGGCGAACAGCGTCTGACGTGCGGCGCGGTCGCCGCCGTTGCCCGCGAAGCCCTGCTCGTCGCCGTAGTAGACGACCGGCTGGCCGCGGGTGAGGAAGAGCAGGTCGTGCGCGAGGAGGTCGCGGTCGAGGAGGTTGTCCTTGGACTTCAGGAAGTAGCCGATGCGCCCCATGTCGTGGTTGCCGAGGAAGGTCGGCAGCGCCGTCGCCGACGAGTCGGGCGTCGTGTAGCGGTCATCGCCCGCGAACATGGCGCTCAGGCCCTTCGCCGACTGGCCGGCCGAATAGCTCTGCGCGGCCGCCTGGAAGGTGAAGTCCAGCACCGAGTTCATGTCGGTCTTGCGGATGTAGGGAGAGAGCTTCGCGGGATCGGCGTCGTACACCTCGCCGAACATGAAGAAGTCGTCCTTGCCCTTGGCGTGCGCGTAGTCGAGCACCTGGGTGGTCCACTTCTGCCAGAACTCGAAGTTGACGTGCTTCGCCGTGTCGATCCGGAAGCCGTCGATGCCGAGGTCGATCCAGTCGTCGTAGACGTCGACGAAGCCGTCGACGACCTTGGGGTGCTCGGTCATGAGGTCGTCGAGCCCCACGAAGTCGCCGTAGGTGGTCGACTCGCCCGAGAAGGTCGAGTCTCCGCGGTTGTGGTACAGCGTCACGTCGTTGAGCCACGCGGGAACCTTGACGTCCTTCTCGGCGTCGGCGACGACCGGGGTGTACGGGAACGAGACCGCCGGGTCGAGTGCGGGGAAGGTGTCGGTGCCCGCGTAGTCGGTGACGTCGAACTCGTTGCCGTCGGCGTCGCGATACGGCGAGGTCGGGATGTCGATGTACGTCTCACCGCTCCCCTCGGCGTACGAGATCACGTCGGCGGTGTGGTTGGTGATGATGTCGAAGTAGACCTTGATGCCCTTGGCGTGGGCTGCGTCGATGAAGTCCTGCAGCTGCTCGTTGGTGCCGAGGTGCGGATCGATCTGCGTGAAGTCGGTGATCCAGTACCCGTGGTACCCGGCGCTGACGTTGTCGCCGGTGCCCTGCACCGGCTTGTTCTTGAAGCTCGGCGTGAGCCAGATCGCCGACGTGCCGAGTCCGGCGATGTAGTCGAGGTTGTTCTGGAGGCCCTCGATGTCGCCGCCGTTGTAGAAGCCCGTGCTGGTCGGGTCGTAGCCGGTCGTCAGCCTGTCGCCGGTGAGGCCGCCCTGGTCGTTCGACGGATCGCCGTTGGCGAACCGGTCGGTCATGACGAAGTAGAACTGCTCGCCGCTGCCGGGCTGACGCACGGGCGCGTCGACGAGGTCGGCGTCGGCATCCGTGTATCCCGCGCGCAGCGAGAGGACCTCGACGCCGATGCGGTGCGACGCGTCGTCGAAGGTGAAGCGGAGGGTCGAGGGGCCGCCGACGGTCAGCGGGATGTTGTCGCCGCCGCCGTCGAGACCGTAGGACTCGTCCCACGAGCCGTTGACGGCGACCTTGTACTCGTACGAGCCGGCCGGCACCTCGAACTCGGCGGCGTAGAGACCGTCCTGCGCGGTCGGCGCCAGTGCGGTCGCGGCGCACGCCGGCTGCCAGTCGTCGGGGCAGCCCAGCTCGGACTGCAGGCTGCCGACGAGGGCGAAGGTGCGGTCGGCGGCAGCGGCGGGCGCCGCGAGGGCGCTGACGCTGCCGGCGAGCACGAGTGCTGCGGCGGTGAGTGAGGCGAGCACGCGGCGACGTGCAGTGGTCGTCTTCGACACTGGGGCTCCTGGGAGATCGAGAGGGCGCGGCGGCGTGCCCTCCTTGCGGATGCGAGGCTACCCCGGATCTCCGACATTCTGCAAGCGCTTACATTGTGAGAGTTCGCTCATCCAGCGGGAGTGGTGGGGACGCATACTCGATGGAGCAGTGGTCACGCAATCGCTTGCAGTTTCCGTACCCGTGAGGTACAGAGCATCGGTACAGGCGCCCATCGAGGAAGTGGCTCGGAGCGCGCTGGAACCACGACCCGGTCGACGACCGGGAGACCAGGACCCACCAGACCTGCGACGTTGCGGTCGGCGGACTCAGTGCGCGGGGCTTCTCACCCGTCGCCGGCGGCCAGCGCTTCTCGCGCTCACCCGCTCACCCGGTCAGCCGGTCCAGCCTCCAGCGCTTCTCGCGCCCACTCGATCAGCCTCCAGCGCTTCTCGCGCTCACCCCGGCACCCGGTCAGCCTCCAGGGCTTCTCACCCTCACCCGGTCAGCCTCCAGGGCTTCTCACCCGTAGCTCGACCAGCCTCCAGCCGCTTCTCGCGCCCACTCGGTCAGCCTCCAGGGCTTCTCACCCTCACTCGGTCAGCCTCCAGGCTTTCACCCGTACCGGTCAGCCTCCAGGGCTTCTCACCCTGACTCGGTCAGCCTCCAGGCTTCTCGCGCTCACTCGGTGAGCCTCCAGGACTTCTCACCCTCACTCGGTCAGCCTCCGGGGCTTCTCGCTCTCAGTGCCTGGCTCAAGCGAACGGGCGATTTGGTGACGGCACGCCAGCTCATCGACGCATCCCACCACGACGGTCCGCGCACTTCGGGCACGCCGCCGCGCATTCGGACCTTCCAGCCGCTCGAGTCGAGCGTGCGGTGGTGGTACCAGCACAGGAGCACGCCGTTATCGGTGTGCGTCGGCCCGCCGACCGAGTGCTCGGTCACGTGGTGGATCTCGCACCACGCGGCGGTGACGTGGCAGCCCGGAATGATGCATCCGCCGTCGCGCAGGCTGATCGCCTTGCGCTGATGCGCCGCGAACACCCGGTCGGGGATGCCGATGGCGAGAATCCTGCCGCCCCGGTCGGTGCTCACGCGCTGGACCGCTCCCGTGCACGCCACCTGACGAGCGACCGCGATCGGCACCGGCTCTTCGCACCCGTCGATGTGCGCGTGCCCGCGGCCCGACTCGAGAACGGCGGAGTCGACCGAGACTACGAGCGTGGGCGCCGCACCACCGATCGTCGGCAGTTCACCCGAGCGGGCGGCTGCTGCGAGGATCATCGCGAGCGCATCGTGCTGCTGCATCGCGCGAGATCGGTCGTCGACCGCCGGCACCAGTCCATTCGTGTCCAGCTCGACGAAATGAGGCCCTGTCGGTGCGTCCGCGCCTGCACCCTTCGGACTGAGGATGCTGTCGAACAACCGGCGAAACTGCGACGCGACCTCGGGCAGGGCGTTGCCACGGAACGGGACCAGCCCGTCGTTGCACACGCCCATCGTGAATCCGCGCTTGCGGAGAGCACGCGCCTCTCGGGGCTCTGCGCCGTCCTGATCGAGATACATCGCCCACACCTGCGCCTGAAGCCGAAGCTCGTCGGAATTCGGGACCGGACCGCCGCCCTCACCGCAGCCGCGAGCCGATGCTGACAGCTCGCGATCGGCTGCCCACCGGGCCTCTGTCGCGCACACGGCGGAATCGAGCGAGCCGACAACCGCGACGAGCGCGTCGAGTCCGATCGCTCCGTCGGCGGCCGCCTCGCGCATCGCGGGGTACCGCGCCGGGAGCACCTGGCCGGTCGCCGTCGAGACCGGCTGCCTGATCGCCTTCGCTCCCCGAAGGAGGTCACCGACCGTCCGCCCCGAGGCGCACGTCGTGCGCTGCACCAGTTCTTTCATCGATCGGCACCCGTAGCGGGTGGTGGGGCGTTCACCGTGGGGCGCGGCATCCACTCGCTCCTGCACTTCAGCGACGGTCGCGACCAGCACCGCTTCGGCCCGCCTCACGATGCCCGCAGCCTCGGCCATCAGCGCCATCACCGATGCATCGTCGAGGCGCCGAAGGTCACCCGAGCGGAAGGCCACGCCGACCGCCTCATCGAGGGCTCGCCGGACCTCATGAAGGGTGTCGGCGAGGCTTTCCATGACTCCATTCTGCCGAGGGCCACCGACATTCGCGGGCGGATAAGTGCCAGATCAAGCAAGGAAAAGCGGGCCCCTGGTGGGAGGAGACACCTTGCAGCGTGGCTGCTCGGTACGCAGCGATGCGCAGGCAGGACCCGCACGCGCGCCTTCGTGCCAGCGCGACGTCGGACGGACTCGGAGGCTCGCGAGCGCCTGCTCAGGCGCGCCCCGGCCTCACGCCGTGCCGAGCATCCTTCCGCGGCTTGATGAACGTGTCTGGCTGGCGCTTGGATTGCTTCGCCGCGCGCTTCTCCTTGATCGACAGCTGCGCGACCTTCTTGGCTCCGCGATCGTGCGGTGACGTTCGAGACATCGAACTCGCTTCCCCTCTTCGGCTGGCGGGTGAACCCCCGACCATAGCCCCGTTCGGCAGGAAGTCAACTCGTCCGGTGGAAGCCGGCGCGGGAGACGACTAAGCCTCCTTACGGAAAGCAGAAAAATGCCCCTGACTTGCCTTTTTCTTTTTCCAGGCTATGGTGAGGATATGGCCACCCTCGACTCTGCGAACCCGCTGCTGCGTCTTTCCGACGCCGCTTCGCAGTGCGCGCGCACTGCCGGCGCCGGGGCGCGCCTCGGGGTGCCGGCGTCGCCGTTCCGGATGCGGGGAGCTGATGTGCTCTACCGCTCCTACGCTCGCGCTTCGCCGCCCTGATCCCGTGTCAACCACGGTCATCCGGCCACCCAGCGCGTCGCAACTGCGGCGCTTTTTTTGTACCCAGAGGAGGCATCCATGCCCATCAGAAGGCTCGGACCGTCCCCATCAGGACGAAGCACCGAGAACGCCACCGAGTTCATGCAGCACCAGCGCTGGCTGGACGACGGGGGCGCCCGCGAATCCGATCCGCTCGCGCCGCTGCCGGTGATGTGGTCGCCTGTCGCGCTGAGCGCCCGACTCGAGGCGGAGCGGGCCCTCGCGTCGCTCGGCCACCGGTCGTGGGCGATCTGCGCCCGCGCTCGCTCCGAGATCAGCCGGGTTGTGGCGAGGGTCGCGCGGCGTCAGCTCAGCCTGAGCGCGGCGACCGCGCAGCTGCGGGATCTCACCGAGCGGCTCCGACTGCACCGGCTCGCCGAGGAGTCCCGGCGCGGCCGACGCCAGTGGCAGCTCCTGCACCCTCGGGCTTAGTCCCCGACCACCCATGCCACGGCATCCCGATCGCCATCGCACCGTCCCGGCCCCGGTCGACGGCGCCACCAACGGAAGAGGAATGAACAATGCTCACTCACCAGCCCCTGGACCCCGTCACCATGTCCGACCTCGATCTGGCGTCGGTCCGCCACACCCTGAACGCCGAGCTGGCGCGAGGCGAAGAGATCGTCCGCGGACTGGAATCCCGCGCAGTGCCCCACATCGATCCCGGGGCTTACCTGACATCGGTCACCACGCTTCGCACGATGGACGGGATCCGAGCCGCACTGGACCGGATCGAGCAGGGCACCTACGGACGGTGCATCCGCTGCGGCGCCGCGATCCTCGCCGCACGGCTCGAAGTCCTGCCCCACGCCGAGACCTGCATGGAATGCCAGGCGGAGGTGGAGAGGGCCTGAGCCCCGCGACCCTGCCCAACTCTCGCCTAGCGGCAAGCCGACGTCCCGTGCGAGCGCGCACGCGGCAAGCCGACGTCCCGTGCGAGCGCGGCAGTTTCCTGCGAGGGCGCCGTCGCCCGACGCAGCGCTCACAGGCGACCGCAGCGCTGGCCTCGCGGGATGCCGGCCCTAAAGCCGCCGGCCCTAAAGCCGCTCGATGATCGTCGCGTTCGCCATGCCGCCGCCCTCGCACATCGTCTGCAGGCCGTAGCGGCCGCCCGTCGCCTCGAGGTACGCCAGCAGCGTGCCGAGCAGCCGGGTGCCCGACGCTCCCACGGCGTGCCCGAGAGCGATGGCGCCGCCCCACGGGTTGAGCTTCGCCGGATCGGCGCCGGTCTCGCGCAGCCACGCCAGCGGCACCGAGGCGAACGCCTCGTTGACCTCGAACGCGTCGATGTCGTCGATCGCCAGGCCGCTGCGCTCGAGGATCCGCTTCGTCGCAGGAATCGGCCCCGTCAGCATCATCATCGGGTCGTCGCCCACGACGGCGAACGAGTGGAAGCGCGCGCGAGGCCGCAGGCCCAGCTCCGCCGCCTTCTCCTCGCTCATGATCAGGACAGCGGATGCCGCGTCCGTCAGCGGCGACGAGTTGCCCGCCGTGATCCTCCACTCGAGGTCGGGGAAGCGAGCGGCGAGCTCGTCGGTGCGGAACGCCGGGCTCAGCCCGCCCAGGGCCTCGGCGGTCGTGCCCGCGCGGACGGTTTCGTCCTCGCGGAGCATCGAGCCGTCGTCGATGGGCGTCGGCAGCACCTGGCCGTCGAAGCGACCCTGGGCCCAGGCATCCGCCGCCCTTCGGTGGGACTCGGCCGAGAAGGCATCGAGCTCATCGCGGCTGAGGTCCCATCTCTGCGCGATGAGCTCCGCCGAGACGCCCTGGTTCACGAGCCCCTCGGGATACCGCTTCCGGATGCCGGGCGCCGTCGTGCCGCCCTGCCTCGACGACCCGAGCGGCACTCGGCTCATCGACTCCACCCCGCCCGCGATCACGATGTCGTAGGCGCCGGCCATGACTCCCTGCGCGGCGAAGTGCGCGGCCTGCTGGCTCGACCCGCACTGCCGGTCGATCGTCGTCGCAGGAACCGACTCGTCGAAGCCGGCGGCGAGCACGGCCTGGCGTGCGATGTTGATCGACTGGTCGCCGATCTGGCTGACGCAGCCGAGGATCGCGTCGTCGAGCTGCCGCGAATCGAGCCCGCTGCGGCTCGAGCAGGCTCGACATCACGTAGGCGGCGAGGTCGACGGGATGCTGTCCCGACAGCGCTCCCCCGGGCTTGCCCTTGCCCGACGGCGTGCGGACGGCGTCGACGATGACGGCGGTGCGGGACATCGGATCTCCTTGCGGCTCTCGCGGTGGTTCCAGCGTACGAGCGCGATCGTGCACCGGGGCGGTGAGGGCGGGTCGTGCAGGGCCCGGGGCCATCTGGCGACCTTTCGTCTCCCGTGCCAGGCTGACGCCGAGACGACACACTGAGGACCCGGGGAGGACCATCGAATGGCCGGCGACATCTACCTGCAGCTCCCGGGAATCCCCGGCACCGCGACCGCGCGCGGCCACGAGGACTGGATCGAGCTCGCGAGCGCGACGTGGGGCGTCGAGCAGTCCCAGGCAGCCGGGCCGAGCGGCGGACCAGGTCGTCCAGGCGCAGGCGGTCGCGGAGGTCGCTCGGCCCAGCATCCGCTCGTCGTCACGGCTCCCACGACGACCGCGACGCCGCTCATCTTCGACGCTGTCGCCCGCGGTGCGCACCTGGCGACCGCGACAGTCGAGGTGGTCAAGGTGTCGGCCGGACACGGCGACGTCGTCATCCGGTGGGAGTTCGAAGACGTGCACCTGTCGCGGCTCGATGTGACAGGCGCTGCGCCGGGGTTCGACGACGTCTTCGAGATCGTCGCAGAGCGCGCTCGACTGACGGTCATCGCGGAAGACCCTCGAGGCGCGGCCGGTCACCCCGTCTCTCGCGGGTGGGACTTCGCCCGCCAGCAGCCGTGGTGAGCTGAGCCTCGCCGCTCAGCCCGCGCCGCCAGGGGCACGGCGCACGAACCGCCCGCTCAGCCCGCGCCGGCACACCCGGGGCGCGGCGCACGGACCTGCCCCGGCGCCGCGCTCGCCGGGGCAACCGCCCGCTCAGCCCGCGCCGCCACAGCCGGGGCACGGCGCGCATACCGCCCCGCAGCTCTCGCTGCGCCCACGGCAACCGCCGCGAAGGCCGCGCCACGCCTACCGCCCGCTCAACCGCCGGATCGACCCTCCGCCGTCGCGTACGTGCTGCGCTGCTCGATCACCGCGAGGGTGCAGCGCGAGATGCAGGCGAGCTTGCCGGCATCGTCGACGATCCGGATCTCCCACACCTGGCTGCGGCGACCGAGCGCGACCGGCGTCGCCGTCGCGGTCACCCAGCCCGAGAAGACGGGCCGGATGTGGTTGGCGTTGATCTCCTGGCCGACCACGTGGAACTTCTCGCGATCGACCGTGAGGAAGCCCGCCCACGACGCGATCGTCTCGGCGAGGGCGACGGACGCCCCGCCGTGCAGCACACCGGCCGGCTGCACCGTGCGGTGGTCGACCGGCATCCGTGCGACCAGCGCGTCGTCCCGCACCTCGAGCATCTCGATCCCGAGCGCCTCGATGAGGGTCTGACCGGCCATCGCGTCGATGTCGGCCACCGACGGCTCGGTGTGCCAGATGCTCACCCGTCGGCCTCCTCGGCCCGCGCGCTCGCCTCGACCTGCGCGGCATCGGGAACATAGCCCTCGATGTGCCGCTCGTCCGGGCCGTTGTAGGCCGACAGCGGGCGGATGAGGGCATTGGATGCCGCCTGCTCGGCGATGTGCGCCGTCCAGCCCACGACGCGCGCCGCGACGAACAGCGGGGTGAAGGTCAGCGTGTCGAAGCCCATCAGGTGGTACGCGGGGCCCGACGGATAGTCGAGGTTCGGGTAGATCCCCTTGCGGCCCACGAACTCGCGCTCGAGCTCGTCGTAGAGGTCGGCGAGGTCCTGCGCGTCGTAGTGCTCCACGAGCGTGTCGAGGGCGGCCTTCATCGTCGGAACCCGCGAGTCGCCCTTCTTGTAGACCCGGTGCCCGAAGCCCATGATCTTGCGCTTCTCGGCGAGCGCGGCATCCAGCCACGGCCCGACGTTCTCGGCCGATCCGATCTCGTCGAAGATGTGCATGACCGCCTCGTTCGCCCCTCCGTGCAGGGCTCCCTTGAGCGCGCCGATCGCCCCGACGACGGCCGAGTAGAGGTCTGCCATGGTGCTGGTGATGACGCGGGCGGTGAAGGTCGACGCGTTGAACGAGTGCTCGGCGTACATGATCATCGACACGTTGAAGGCGTCGGCGACCACCGGCTCGGGCTCGACCCCGAACGTCATCCAGAGGAAGTTGTGCGAGTAGTCGAGGTCGTCCCGCGGCTCGATCGCCTGCTGCCCGCGGCGCCGCCGCTGGTCGTACGCGACGATCGCGGGAAGCTTGGCGAAGAGCCGCTCGGCCTTGCGGAGATCGGACTCCGGCGAGGCGTCGTAGGCCTCCGGGTCGGACGCGCCGATCACCGAGACGGCCGTGCGGACGACGTCCATCGGGTGCGCCTCGAGCGGCAGCAGGTCGATCGTCTTCGTGATGTTCTCGTCGAGGGCCCGCTGCGAGCGCTCGCGCCGGCGGAACGCGTCGAGCTCGGCATCCGAGGGCAGCTCGCCGTTCCACAGGAGGTACGCGACCGCCTCGACCGGCTGGGTGGCGGCGAGCTCGTGCGCCGGGTAGCCCCGGTACAGCAGGGAGTTGCGTGTCGGGATTGACCTTGCTCACCGCGGTGTAGTCGACGGTGACCCCCGCGAGGCCCTTCTTGATCTCGATCGTGTCGGTCATGGGTTCTCCTTTGCCCGCGGTCAGCGGCTGATCTGGAAGTTGAAGACGTCCTGGTCGAAGTGGTTGTAGCCCTCGTAGTCGATGAGCTCGTAGAGGTCGGCGCGGTGCTGCATCTCATCGAGCTTGGCTGTGAGATGCCCGTGCTCGGTCAGCGTGTCGAGGGCACGGGATGCCGCTCCCATCGCGATGCGCAGCAGCGAGACCGGCCAGATGACGATGTTCACGCCGACATCGCGCAGCTGGTCGGTCGAGAAGAGGTCGCTCTTCCCGAACTCGGTCATGTTCGCCAGGATCGGCACGTCGATCGCGGCGCGGACGGCGGCGAACTCCTCCAGCGAGCGCATCGCCTCGGGGAAGATCGCGTCGGCTCCGGCATCCACGAGCGCCTTCGCGCGGTCGATGGCGGCATCCATCCCCTCCACGGCACGGATGTCGGTGCGCGCCATGATGAGGAAGTTCGGGTCGCGGCGGGCATCGGCGGCGGCGCGGATGCGCTTGATCGCGGTGTTCTCGTCGACCACGGACTTGCCGTCGAGGTGACCGCAGCGCTTGGGGTTGATCTGGTCTTCGATGTGGGTGCCGGCGAGGCCCGCGTCCTCGAGCGTCTGGATCGTGCGGGCGACGTTCATCGGCTCGCCGAACCCGGTGTCGGCGTCGATGATCGCGGGCAGGTCGGTCATGCGGGCGATCTGCTGGCCGCGCCCGGCGACTTCGGTGAGGGTCGTGAGGCCGATGTCGGGAAGACCGAGGTCGGCGCTCAGGACCGCGCCCGAGATGTAGACGCCCTCGAAGCCCTTCTGCTCGATGAGCCGGGCGCTCAGCGGGTTGAAGGCACCAGGGAAGCGCAGCAGCTCGCCGCTCGCGAGCCGCTCGCGGAAGAGGCGCCGCTTCTCGGCGGCCGGCGTCGCGGAGTAGAGCATCAGGCCACTCTCCCTTCACAGAGTTCGCAGATGTGCGCGAAGCTCGCAGGAATTCGCCGGTTCTCTGCGCGCTCGGCGTGATACTGCGAAGGCTGTGAGCGGACAGGCGGGGCAGCGCGCCGGGCCGGCATCAGAACAGCCCCTTCGGCGCCGGCGCACCCGCGAGCACGCCCAGCTGCGCGACGATCGTCAGCTGCTGCACCTCTTCGGGGCTCAGCTCGGGCAGGCGCTGGGCGAGATCGAGGAAGCGCTCGATCTCGGCCTCGGCCAGCACAGGCGCTGCCAGCAGGCGGAACTTGCGGACGTAGTCCTCGCGGGCGAACGGGCCGCGCACCGAGCGGGTGCGCGTCGGCCACGGCGATCTCCTCGACGATCTCGCCGCCGTCGGCGAAGGTGATGACCACGCGGCCGCCGAAGGCCTTCTCGTTCGGATCGTCGGAGTGGTAGCGGCGCGTCCACTCGGCATCCTCCGCCGTCGTCACCTTGTTCCACAGCTCGACGGTGTCGGCACGTCCCGCGCGCTCGGGGGTGTACGAGTCGACGTGGTGCCAGCCGCCGTCCTGCAGCGCGACGGCGAAGATGTACGGGATCGAGTGGTCGAGCGTCTCGCGGGATGCCGTCGGGTCGTACTTCTGCGGGTCGTTCGCGCCCGAGCCGATGACGTAGTGCGTGTGATGCGACGTGTGCAGCACGATCGACTCGACGTTGGAGGGCGCGAACGCGTCGGGGTGCTCGCCGTGGAGCTTGCGCGCCAGGTCGATCCACGCCTGGGCCTGGTACTCGGCCGAGTGCTCCTTCGTGTAGGAGTCCAGGATGCCGCGCTTCGCCTCGCCGGGAGCCGGAAGCGGCACGTCGTACGAGGCATCCGGGCCATCCAGCAGCCACGCGATGACTCCGTCCTCGCCCTCGTAGATCGGCGACGGAGACGTCTCGCCGCGCATCGCGCGGTCGACCGCCTCGACCGCCATCTTCCCGGCGAAGGCCGGCGCGTGCGCCTTCCAGGTCGAGATCTCGCCCTTGCGCGACTGCCTGGTGGCGGTCGTGGTGTGCAGCGCCTGCCCGACGGCCTGGTAGATCGTCTCGGTGGAAAGCCCCAGGAGCGTGCCGATGCCGGCCGCGGCCGACGGACCGAGGTGGGCGACGTGGTCGATCTTGTGCTTGTGCAGGCAGATGGCGCGCACGAGGTCGATCTGGATCTCGTAGCCCGTCGCGAGCCCGCGCACGAGCGCGGCGCCATCGGAGCCGACGTGCTGCGCGACCGCCAGGATCGGCGGGATGTTGTCGCCCGGGTGCGAGTACTCCGCCGCGAGGAACGTGTCGTGGTAGTCGAGTTCGCGCACGGCCACGCCGTTGGCCCAGGCCGCCCACTCGGGGCTCGTGCGGCGCTCGAGGGCGCAGCCGAAGACGGTGGCGCCCGAGCCTCCGACCGACACGGCGTGGTCGAGCGCCTGCTGGCGGGCGGCGCTGACCGGCGCACGGGTGAGGGATGCCGCAGCCACCGCCGCATTGTCGATCACGCGGTTGATGATCATGTCGACGACGTCGGCGTCGACCTCCACCGGGTCGGTCGCGACTTCGGCGATCTTCCACGCGAGCTGCTCCTCGCGCGGAAGCGGCTCTTCGCTGCGGTAGACGCGGACGTGATGCGAGACGGTCATGCTGCTCCCTGGTGGATGTGGGTCGTGCGGGTGCCGCCGGACGTGGCCGGCGCACCCTCGCGTGGTCGGCGAGCGACTCGAGGATGCTCGCGAGCGCGTTGTGCAGGTGGACGTGGGTGGCGTGCGCGGCGAGGTCGGCGTCGCGCGCGGCGATCGCCGAGGCGATGAGCCGGTGCTCGGCGACGGATGCCGCGAGCCGGCGCGGATTGTCGCGCGCGAGCCGGCGCACGCGCACGAGGTGCGTGCGGATGCCGCGCAGCGCCGAGGTGAGGTAGTCGTTGGCGACGGACCCGTCGAGGGCCGTCGTCGAACCGCGCGATCAGCCGGTAGTAGTCGTCGGCGGCGGCGGCGCCGTCGAGGGGTGCGCCGGCGAACTCGTCGGCGAGGGTGGCGAAGGTCGCGGCATCGCCGCGCGCCGCCGCAAGGCGGGCGGCGGTCTCCTCGAGGGCGCGCCGCACCTCGAACAGCTCGCGGATGTCACCCGCGTCGAGGTCGCTCACGACCGTGACCCGCGGCGACTGCTGCACGACGAGCCCGTCCGCCGCGAGGCGTCCGAGCGCCTCGCGCAGCGGTGTGCGGCTCACTCCCAGCCGGGCGGCCTGCTCGACCTCGCCGAGGACGGCGCCGGGCGCGAGGCGGCCGGACTGGATCTCATCGAGGAGCGTGCGATACGCCCTGTCGCTTGCCCGCACCCCGCACCTCCGTTCACGTCCGTCGATATTGTATACATACAAGGCATCTGACGCGACAACCTGGATGCCAGAGCGATCATTGGTATACATAATCGCATCCGCTCACGTGTCCGGCACCTCGGCCACCTCCGTCCCACGAGTCCAGCGCGGGCGCGGTGTAAGGGTTTCGTTAGGAATATTCATAACTTCGTGAAATCGGCGTAGCGTCGCGCTCATGGCCACCGTCATCCACACCAAAGGGCTCGTCAAGCGCTACGGAAAGGTCCGCGCGCTCGACGGACTCGACCTCGACGTCGAAGCCGGGCAGATCCACGGCTTCCTCGGTCCGAACGGCGCGGGGAAGTCCACCACCATCCGCGTGCTGCTCGGGCTCGCCCGCGCCACGTCCGGCGAGGCGACCGTCTTCGGCGGCGATCCCTGGCGCGACGCCGTCTCGCTGCACCGCCGCATCGCCTCCGTTCCCGGTGATGTCAGCCTCTGGCCGAACCTCTCCGGCGGAGAGGCGATCGACCTTCTCGCACGGCTGCGCGGCGTCCCGCGCCGGGATGCCGTCTACAAGGCCGAGAAGGAACGGCTCATGCACGAGTTCCAGTTCGACCCGCGCAAGAAGGGCCGCGCCTACTCGAAGGGCAACCGGCAGAAGGTCGCCCTGATCTCGGCGCTGTCGGTGCCCGCCGACCTGTACGTCTTCGACGAGCCGACGAGCGGCCTCGACCCGCTGATGGAGGTCGTCTTCCGCGCCGAGATCGACCGGCTCCGCGCGGCAGGGGCGACCGTGCTGCTCTCCAGCCACATCCTCTCCGAGGTCGAGCTGCTGTGCGACCGGGTGAGCATCATCCGCGCCGGCAAGATCGTCGAGTCCGGGACGCTCGCGGAGCTGCGGCACCTCACCCGCACCGAGGTGTCGTTCGACGCCACCACGTCGCCGGATGCCATCACCGGGGCGCACGACGTGATCGTGTCCGAGGGCCGAGCGAGATTCACCGTCGACAGCGACGCCGTGAACGGCATCCTTCCCGTCCTCGCCCAGCGCGACGTGCAGGGACTGCGGATCGAACCGCCCTCGCTCGAGGAGCTGTTCCTCCGCCACTACGGCGACGATCTGGCGGCGCTCGAGGATGCCGAGGTGAAGCGATGAGCGGCCTCCTGCCGCTGCTGCGGCAGCGGATGCGGCGCGACTGGAAGCAGCTGCTGATCTGGACCCTCGGCACGGGGCTGTTCGCGTACGCCGTCGTACGCCGGGGTCTCGCAGTCCTACGGCGAGCTGCAGGAACGCCAAGCACTCCTCGTGACCGTGATGGCGAACCCCGTCATCCTGCTCTTCCGCGGTCTGCCCTCGGGCGCCGAGCAGGGCCAGCTCATGGTGTTCCTGATCTTCCCGTGGCTGGCGCATGCTCGCGGCGTTCATGAGCACCTTCCTCGCCGTGCGGCACACGCGCATGGACGAGGAGCAGGGGCGCGCCGAGCTGGTCTCGGCGACGCCCGCCGGTCGCACGACCCCCGTGGTGGCGACCGTGATCCATGGGCTCATCGCGAACTTCGTCCTCGCCGCATTCACGACGCTCGGGTTCCTCGCGACCGGACTCGAAATGACCGAGGCGAATGTCGCCGGCGCGAAGGTCGCCGGCTTCGCCGTCGGGGCCGTCGGCGTCGCCTTCCTCGGCATCGGACTCATCGCCGGCCAGATCATGCGCACGTCGCGCGGCGCGAACTCGCTCGCGGTGTGGATCCTCGTCATCACCTTCCTCGTTCTGCGGCATCGGCAATGCGCTCGGCACACCGAGCGACGATCTGCAGCGGATGGAGAGCTCGTGGCTGACGTGGCTCTCGCCGTTCGGCTGGGGCGAGAACACCCGCGCCTACGCCGACGACAACCTGTGGCCCGGCGTCCTCGCCCTCGTCTTCGGACTCGTCCTCGCCGGCGTCGCCATCGCGCTCCAGTCGGTGCGTGACCTCGGAGAGGGCTTCGTCCCCGAGCGGCTCGGGCGCGCGGAGGCGGGACCGCTGCTCTCGACGCCGACCGGACTCGTCTGGCGCCTCACGTGGGGCGCGATCCTCGGCTGGACCATCGGCGGGCTGCTCACGGGGATGCTGTCGACCTCGCTCGCCTCGGTCGTCGACCAGGTCAGCGGCGACAACCCCGCGATCGTGGCCATCCTGGAGAAGATCGGGGGCTCCAATGGCAGCCTCGAGCAGGCCACAGTCTCGGTCTTCTTCCTGATGCTCGGGATCTTCGCGGCCTGCGCCGCGGTGCAGATCGTGATCCGCGCGCGCCAGGAAGAGGCGCACGGCACCGCAGAGCCGGTGCTGTCCGCGGCCGTCGGTCGCGTGCGCTGGCTGGTCGACTACCTCGTCATCGCATTCGTCGCCATGGTCCTCGTGGTCGTGGCGGGCGATACTCGGGGCCACGCTCGGGCTCGCCTCGGTGGACGGCGGCTCGGAGCTCATGGAGACGATTCGTCGTCACCGCCTTCGGCCAGCTGGCCGCGGCATCCGTCTTCCTCGTCCTGACCGCACTGGTCTTCGTCCTGGCACCCCGGGCGACCATCGCGGCGGGATGGACGCTCATCGCCGTCGGCGCGATCTTCGGTCTGTTCGGCCCGCTGTTCGGATTCCCCGAGTGGATGGCGAGCCTCTCACCGCTCGAGGCGGCGCCGAAGGTGACCACGGACGGCGTCCAGCTCAACGGGCTCTGGTGGCTCATCGCGGTCGTCGTCGCCGGCGCCGCGGCATCCCTCACCCTCATGCGCCGGCGCGAGCTGGCGACGGGCGGATAGCGATGCCCGCCGAGAACGCGCACCCGGGCATCGAGCCGGCCGAGCAGGCCGCGGCGATGCTCACCGCCGCGGGCATGGCACGCATGCCCGCACGCGTCATGATGGCCCTCGTCGGCTCGCCCGACGAGGGCTACACGGCGGCCGACCTGTCCGAGCGCCTCGGCGTCTCGGCGGCGGCGGTGTCGGGCGCCGTGCGCTACCTCACCTCGATGCGACTCATCCACCGCGTCTCACGGCCGGGCGACCGGCGCGACCGCTACGACATCACGGGCGACGCGTGGCACGGCATGATGACCGCGAACGCCCCGCTGTATGCGAATCTCGCCGGCTTCATGGACGAGATCGCCGATGAGAACAGCGGATGCTCCGCTCTCGGTCGAGCGCGCGCGCGAGGTCGCCGAGTTCCTGCGCTATCTCGCCGTGCGGATGCCGGAGCTCGTCGGCGAGTGGCGAGCGGAGCGCGAGATCGGAGGGCAGCCGCGAGCGGGTAGCGTTGCCGGGTGACTTCCGACGACCGCTACATCGTGGCCACCGACGGCGCCTGCAAGGGCAACCCCGGACCGGCCGGCTGGGCGTGGGTCGGCGAGGACGGCCACTGGGCGGCCGGCTCGATCCCGCTCGGCACGAACAACATCGGCGAGCTCCTCGGGCTGCTGAAGGCGATCGAGGACCACGCGGAGGTCGCGAACCTCGTGGTGCAGGCCGACTCGAAGTACGCGATCGACTCGTACGAGAAGTGGATGGACGGCCATCGCCGCCGCGGCTGGAAGACCTCGGCGGGCGCACCGACCAAGAACCAGCGACCTGCTCGAGCGGCTCATCGTCGCGCGCGACGAGCGGCGCGCGGCGGGGCTTCCGGATGTCGTGCTCGAGCACGTGCGCGGGCACTCGGGCCATGTGCTCAACGCGTGGGCCGACGAACGCGCCGTGCGCGCCTCGGAGCACGCGGCGAAGGGCATCGAGAGCGCCTGGTCGTCGCTCGGCACCCAGCCGAAGCTCGACGTCTCGGCCGCACCGAAGAACGGGCGCTGACCGAGACGCGCACGCGCGGGCGCCGCGCGTCAGCCCTCGGTCGAGCCCTCGAACAGGCCGATGTGCGTTGCCGTCCGGGTCGCGGATGACCGCCCACCAGCTCGTCGGCGTGATCTCGGTCTTCTCCATCAGCACGTCGCCGCCCTCGTCGCGCGTCGCGGCCACCGTGTCGTCGATCGAGTCGACCTCGACGTACGAGCGAGGCTGGGTGAACCCGTCGTCGCGCGGCGCGAGCCCGCCGCCCGAGATCTGGTTGGGCGCCCGCCACATGGGGTACCCCTCGAAGCCCGGCCGTTCGGCGATCGTCCCAGCCGAAGAGCCGGGAGTAGAACGCGGTCGCCCGCGCGAAGTCGCTGACCGGGATGTCGATGTGCGTGATGTCGCCGTGAGCCATGGGTGGTCCTCTCGTGCGTTTCCGACCGCGCCAGTCTCACCCCACGGCCGGTCGCGCCACAAGCCCCCGTCGAGCGTCAGCCGGCAGCCTCGGCGAGGTGCACGCTCGAGCGCCTCGAGCGCGGGGCGCTGGCCCTTCACGAGCTTCTCGCGCGCCTCGGCCACCGGCATCCACTCCGCTCTGTCGACCTCGGGGAAGGACTGCATCCGGCCCGACCGCGGCGGCCACTCGAGCTCGAACTCGCCGAACTCCAGCCCCTCGAGCGAGAACCCGGCGCCGTCGGCGACGAACACCGTGATGCGCTTGCCCGACGAGTACGCCCAGGTGCCGAGCTCGGCGTACGGACCGGGCGGCGGCTCCACCCCGAGCTCCTCGGTGAACTCGCGCAGCGCGGCGTCCAGCGCCGACTCGGTCTCGGGGTCGTGCTCGCCCTTCGGGATCGACCAGGCCGCCTCGTCCTTGGCGGCCCAGTACGGGCCGCCCATGTGCGCGATGAGCACGTCGGGCCCGGCATCCGTCACCCGATAGAGCAGCAGTCCCGCGCTGTGAACCGGCATGTCGGCCCCTTTCACGCCACGACGTCGGAGATCCGGCGCTCGGTCGGAGGATTCAGCGCAGGATCCCTCCGACGTCAGGCCGATTCTCCGACGCCGAGTCGGTGGAGCGGAAGGTCAGGCCGGGCGCGACGTCGGGCGAGACCTCGTAGGTCTTCTGCGGGGTCGCGCTCGACGACGCCGCCGAGTGCCGTCGTCGATCGCCGTGAGGACCTCGGCGTCGAGCTTGACGCCCGAGGCCTTGACGTTGCCCGCGATCTGCTCGGGACGGGATGCCCCGACCAGCGCCGCGGCGACGTTCGGGTTCTGCAGCACCCACGCGATCGACAGCTGCGCCATCGTGAGGCCGGCCTCGTCGGCGATCGGCTTGAGCCGCTGGACGGCGGTCAGCACGTCGTCCGCCAGGAACCGCTGGATGAAGGCGGCGCCGCTCTTCTCGTCGGTCGCGCGCGATCCCTCGGGCACCGGCTGGCCCGGCAGGTACTTGCCCGACAGCACGCCCTGCGCCATCGGCGACCAGACGATCTGCGAGATGCCGAGCTCTTCCGAGGCCGGGATGACCTTGTCCTCGATGACGCGCCACAGCGCCGAGTACTGGGGCTGGTTCGAGACGAGCTGGAACCCGAGCTCCTTCGCGAGCGCGTGCGCCGTCGCGCAGCTGCTCGGCGGTCCACTCCGAGACGCCGATGTAGAGCGCCTTGCCCTGCCGCACGACGTCGGCGAAGGCCTGCATCGTCTCTTCGAGGGGCGTCTCGTAGTCGTAGCGGTGCGCCTGGTAGAGGTCGACGTAGTCGACTCCGAGGCGCGTGAGCGAGCCGTTGATGCCGTCGTGGATGTGCTTGCGCGACAGGCCCTGGTCGTTGGGGCCCTTCGGCCCGACCGGCCAGTAGACCTTGGTGAGGATCTCGAGGCTTTCGCGGCGCTGACCGGCGAGCGCCTTGCCGAGGATGACCTCGGCTGCGGTGTTGGCGTAGGCGTCGGCGGTGTCGAAGGTCGTGATGCCGGCGTCGAGCGCCGCGTGCACCGTCGCGATCGCGGCGTCGTCGCCGACCTGCGATGCGTGGGTCACCCAGTTGCCGTAGGTGATCTCCGAGACCTTGAAGCCGCTGTTTCCGAGATAGCGATATTCGACCATGCGTGAATTCTCTCCTGAATCGTGCCCGGCGCAGTGCGCGCGGGTGGGCATCGGAGTGCAACGGCGTGCCGCCGCATGCATTCCCGCAGAAGGTGATTCGGATGCCGCGGAGACCTACGCCTCGGCGCCCTTCGCGATCTCGGCGCGCTCCAGCCAGCTGCGAGCCGTGACGCGGTCGAGCGCGACCTGACGGCGCAGCGCCGTCGGCCTTCTCGTAGAGCGACGGCTCGCCGTAGCTCGTCAGCACCTTCACCAGGACAGGCAGCAGCTCGATCATGAAGAACAGCACCGCGATCAGCCAGTGGGCCCACGTCAGGGTCGGCTCGCGCGCCGACAGCTGCTCGAGGCCGGTGATCTGGCTGAGGAGGCCCACCGCTCCGGCGTTGCCGCTCGCGACCTCGGAGGCGCGGGCGTCGTAGGCGGCGAGCGCCGCCTCGTACTGCTGGCGCGCGGCGGGGAGCTCGTCCTTCGCCTGCTGCTTGTTCTGAGCCTCCGACGCTCCGGCGTCGGCGGTGCCGGCGGCCTGCGCCGCGGCGAGGTCAGCCTCGGCGCTGCGCAGCTTCGCGGCGAGGTCGTCGTACGACGCCTGCGCCTGCGCGAGCTGGTCGTTCGCGGCCGTCGAGCTCGCACCCTCGCCGGCCACGCCGCTGCAGCCGGCGACGTCGCCCTGGCCGGTGAGCTCGCACTGGTAGATGGCGCGCGCCTGGTCGATCACCTGCTGCTGGGCCGCGAGCTTCGCGGTCAGGTCGTCGACCGTCTGCTGCGCCGATGCCGTCGAGGCCGACGTCGTGTCGGCTCCGGCGACCACGCCGCTGGCGGCCTGGCTCTCCAGTGCCGCGACGCGCTCGCTCGCGGCATCCAGAGCCCGCTTCTCGGGCCCGCCGGTCACGGCATCCTGATCCGACTGCGCCTGCACGAGGTTCGTCGCGGTCACCTCGCGGGCGATGTCGTTGTGGAACACCTGCAGCACGAGGGGCTCGGCCACCACGATCCCGATGACGGCGGCCATGATCACGCGGGGGATCGCGAGGCCGATGAGCCTGCCGACACTGTGCGTGGAACGCATCGTCGAGGTGAGGAAGCGGTCGAGGTTGAAGATGATGAGCGCCCAGATGATCGCGAGCGGCAACGCGCCCCAGGCGACGATCCGCACGCCCGTGGTCAGGGCGAAGTACATCGAGATCGCCGAGATCAGCGCGGTGCCGGCGATCACGAAGAACATCTGCACGAACCGCGGCGTCTCGGTGGGCACATGCTCGAGCACCGAGCCGTCGGCACCGCCGAGGATCGCCAGCCGGCGCCACCCCGAGCCGCGCTCACGACGGCGCGTCACGCGCTTCGCCCGGACGGGAGGGACGGATGCCGCGGGCACGGGCTCCTCCGCGGGCTCGAGCTCGCGGTCGCCGGCTCGTCCAGCGCGCCCCACTCGCCGATCGTCGGCTGCGCGTCGTCGACCGCGGGCTCGGCCGCCGTCGCGACGGGCTGCGTCGGGTTCATCGCCAGCGCGTCCTCGAGCAGGTCGCGGGTCACCGGGATACGGGTCCTCGGGACCGTCGGCCTCGGGCTGCGCGTCGCGCCCTTCGGCGGCCTGGGCGGCGCGCACGTCATCGAGGTAGAGGTCGTCCGGCGTCTCGCCGTCGATCTCGAACTCGATGCGGCCATCGGAGCCGAACCGGCCCGGCCGGTGCACGGAGAAAGACATCCGGCCACCCTAGAGCGGGCAACCTGTGCGCCAGGTGAGTCCCGCGCGCCCGGTCAGTCCTCGAGGGGAGTCTCGGCGGCGACGCGCTCGTCGTCCTCGGTCGCCACGAGCTGGCCGCACGCGCCGTCGATCTCCTTGCCGCGGGTGTCGCGGAGGGTCGTCGGGATGCCGGCGTCGTTGAGCCGCCGCACGAACTCGTTCTGCACGTCGACATCGGACGCGGTCCAGATCGAGCCGGGAGTCGGGTTGAGCGGGATGGGGTTCACGTGCACCCAGCCGCGCCCGCGGGCGTTGAGCTTGTCGGCGAGGAGGTCCGCACGCCAGGCGTGGTCGTTCATGTCCTTGATGAGCGCGTACTCGATCGAGACGCGGCGACCGGTCTTGTCGAAGTAGGCGCGGGCGGCGTCGAGGGCCTCGTCGACCTTCCAGCGCGAGTTGACCGGGATCAGCTCGTCGCGCAGCTTGTCGTCGGGGGCGTGCAGCGACAGCGCGAAGGTCACCGGGATGTCCTCGTTCGCGAGCTTCGTGATCGCCGGGACGAGCCCGACCGTCGACACGGTGATGCCTCGCGCGCTCATGCCGATGCCGTGCTTCTTGTCGGTCATCACGCGGACGGCCTGCATCACGCGCGCGTAGTTGGCGAGCGGCTCGCCCATGCCCATGAAGACGATGTTGGTCACGCGCTCGCCCTTGTGCCCGACGCGGCGCGGGTCTCCGAGGCCGCCGTCGGCGATCAGGCGGTTGGCCCGGACGACCTGCTCGATGATCTCGGCGGCCGACATGTTGCGGGTGAGCCCCGCCTGTCCGGTGGCGCAGAACGGGCAGTTCATGCCGCAGCCCGCCTGCGACGAGACGCACAGCGTGATGCGGCCGGTGTAGCGCATGAGGACGGACTCGACGAGTGCGCCGTCGTGCAGCTTCCAGAGGAACTTGATGGTGTCGCCGCGGTCGGTCTCGAGCCGCCGCACCTCGGTCAGCAGGGGCGGCAGCATCCCGTGCACGAGGTCTGTCCGGCCCTCGGCCGGAAGGTCGGTCATGTCGGCCGGATCGTGCGTGTAGTGCTCGAAGTAGTGCTTCTCGAGCTGCTTCGCGCGGAAGCCCGGCATCCCGAGCTCCTTGACCTTCTCGACCCGCTGCTCGGGCGTCAGATCGGCCAGGTGCACGGGCGGCTTGCCGCGCTTGGGAGACGCGAACTGCAGGAGCGGCCGGCCCTCTGCATCCTTCTTCTGCGTCCAGCCCTCGGTCTTCGGCCTGACCTGCAGCACGGGGGTGTTCGACCGGCGGAGTCACCGGCTGCGCCGGCCGGGCAGGAGGGCGCGTCGAAGTCATGGGTCCAGGGTAGGCGACCGACCTGCGCGAAGGCTGGCGCCAAGGACGCATACCGCGGAAAATCAAGGAACACGACCCCATAGCGGGAGATGACCTAATCGTGAGAGTCTTCTCATCTACGGCGACCACCCGGTCCGTTCCCCCCGCCCAGGCCGAGCGGGAGCGCCCAAAGGAGGGTTCAGCCTGAACGCGCACGTCACGGCGTCGGCTCTGAGTCCGCGCCTTCTCCATGGTCTGGCCGACGACGCGGACCCGCGGCTCCGCGTCGAGGGCACCGCTGTGGTCGTCGACATCTCGGGGTTCACCACACTTTCCGAGCAGCTGGCGGCCGCGGGGCGAGAAGGCACGGAGCAGCTCATCGCGACGCTGTCGCGCATCTTCACCGTGCTCCTTCCCGCCACGGACGACGGCGGCGACGTCGTGAAGTTCGCCGGAGACGCGCTCTTCGTGCTCTTCACAGGCCCCGCCCACGCCCGCCACGCCGCCCATGCCGCGTGGAACATGAACCGCGTGCTGACGGCGATCGGCGACATCCACCTGCCCGCCGCGCGCGCGAGGCTGCGCATGTCGGTCGGCGTCCACTCGGGGGTGTTCGAGTTCTTCCTGTCGGGCGGCGGCAGCACCTCGGTCGTCCTGACGGGAGGCGACACGTCACGGGTGATCGCGCTGCAGTCGGCGGCCGAGCCGGGCAGGATCCTCGTCAGCGAAGAGACCGCGGCCCTCCTTCCGACCGCGCAGGTCGCGAAAGAGAGGTGCCCGATGGGGCTACGCCCCAAACCCCCGGCTTGCTGACGCGCACCCCGGGAGCCCGGCGTCTCCTGAAGGCAGGGTCCGTCGCGACCGACTCGCTGATGGCGCTGAGCGTCGGGCGCACCGAGGCGGCGGAGCGCTTCCTGCCTCGCGCCTTCGCTGAGCGGCCCGACCTGCTCGGCGCCGAGCCCGACCACCGCTGGGCCGCGATCGCGTTCGTCCAGGTCTCGGACGTGCCCGACGCTCCCGACCGACGAGGACCTCCGGCGCATCGACCGCCTCACGACGCTCGTCGAGGAGGCGGCGGCCGACAGTGGGTGCGACCCTGCTCGACGTCGACCCGGCGATCGGCGGCTACCGGTACTTCCTCACCGCGGGCGCGCCGACCACGGGCGAAGACCCGGAGGGACGCCTGATCAGCGCGGCGCTGCGCATCGTCCACGGCGCGACGGACTACGCGCTGCGCGCCGGAGTCACCTCGGGCCGCGTCTTCGCGGGCTTCGTCGGCGCCACGTACCGGCAGACGTACACGGTGATGGGCGACCCGACCAATCTCGCGGCTCGCCTGGCCTCGCGCGCCGACCCCGGCACGGTGCTCGTCTCGCGCGCCGCCCTCGAGCGCACGGCCCGGCCGTTCGAGGCCGAAGACGGCGGCACCATCTCGGTCAAGGGCAAGACGCAGCAGATCCCGGTGGCCGTCGTCACCGGGCACGGCGGCGCGACCACCCTGTCGGAGCAGCTGACCCCGTTCGTCGGACGCCACGACGAGAAGGAGCGCCTGCGGCAGCTGGTGACGGATGCCGCGGCCGAGGTCGGCGGCGTCCTCACGATCGTCGGCGCCCGCCGGCGTCGGCAAGACCCGCCTGCTCGAGCACGTGCTGGACGAGACGCCGCTCCCGTTGCTGCGTGCCTACGGCGATCGGTACGGGGCCGGCATCCCGTACCGGGCGATCCAGACTCTCCTGCGGCCCCTCCTGCGGATACCGCCCTCGTCGCGCGGGCCCGAGGCCGGCGAGCGTCTGGCACAGGTCGTCGCCGACCACTTCCCGCAGCTTCGCCCCGTGGCTCCCCCTGCTCGCTCCGGCGGTCGGCGCCGAAGCCGAGCCGACGCCCGAGACCGATGCCCTCGACGACAGCTTCCGCGCGGAACGCACCGCGGAGATCGTCTCGGACTTCCTCCTCGGGACTGACGACGGGTCCGGGATGCCTCGTCCTCGACGACGCCCAGTGGGTCGATCCGGCATCGGCGGCAGTGCTCACCGAGCTCATCGAGCGCGACACCCGCCACGCCGTCATCATCGTGCGGCGGCCCGAGCCGGGTGGCCTCGGTCCGCTCGGCGAGGAGCTGCGCCTGCCGGGCTCGACGACGAGCACATCCGCGACATCGTCGAGGCGGTGACGGGCCGCCGGCTGCTGCCCGCGGACGCCCGTCCGCTCGTGGCGCGCGCCGAAGGCAATCCGCTGTACGCGATCGAGCTCGCGACCGGCCACGCCACGGGCGACGACGCTCTCGGCATCGAGCAGCTCATCGGCGAGCGCATCGACGCACTGAGCGAGAGCGAGCGCACGACCCTCCGCCGTGCGTCGGTGCTCGGCATCCGGATCCCGCTCGGGCTCTATGTGAAGTGCGTCGGCATGCCGCTCATCGCGGGCGGACTCGGGTCGTTCCTCGAGCTCGGACCCGATGGCGTCACCTTCCGCAGCGAGCTGTTCCGCGACGTCGCCTACGACCAGCTGACGTTCCAGGCCCGCCGCGAGCTGCACCGCCTGGCCGCGGCCACCCTCGAGGCCGACCCCGCCCTCGGCGGGTCGGGACGAGCCGTCATGCTCGCGACGCACTACCGGGCCGCGGGCGATTGGGAGGCCGCGCGGCGGGCGGCCGTCGTCGCGGCCGAAGCCGCCCACAGCGCCTTCGCACTCGAGGAGGCGGTGCGCAGCTATCGGCTCGCCGTCGAGGCGGCCCGCCGGTCGAGCGACACCGAGGATCTCGCCGCGCTGCTCGAGGCGCTCGGGCGCGTGTCGGTCGCCGGCGGCTGGGCGAAGGAGGGGCTCGAGGCCTTCTCGAGCGCCCGCAAGCTCATCACCGACACCGTGGCACGGGCGCGGGTGGACCGCGAGCGCGCCTACGCGCTCAACATCCTCGGCCGGCACGACGAGGCGGTGCGCGCCCTGCGCTCGACGCGCCGCGCCCTGACCGGGTCCGGTCCCGACGGGCAGCGGGTGCTCGGCGCGGTCGCGGTGACCGAGTCGGGCCTGCGCCTCCGCCAGGCGCGGTGGGCCGACGCGCGACGGCTCGCGAGCGAGGCGATCTCGCTCCTGGAAGGACTGGCCGATGACGACACGGTCAAGCGCGCGCTCGCGGACGCCCTCCGCTATCACGACATCGCGGCCGGTGAGCTCGAGGGCGACGCCGCGATGACGAACCTGCCGCGCGCGCTCGAGCTCTACGACCAGGCGGGCGACGAGCTGTCCAAGTCCAAGGTGCTGAACGTCCTCGGAGTCCGCTCGTACTTCCGCGGCGACTGGACGACCGCCGCAGCGCTCTACGACCAGGCGCGCGCCGCGCACGAAGCCGCAGGCAACCCGGTGGGAGCGGCGATCGAATCGGCGAATGCCGCCGAGGTCCTCATCGACCAGGGCCGAATCGCCGAGGCCCGGCCGCTCGTGACCGAGGCGCTGCGCGTCTTCGAGGCATCCGACAATCCGTACCTGATCGCGTTCGTCACCGGCTTCCGTGGACGCATCGCGCAGCAGGAGGGCGATACCGAGGCCGCACGGGCGGACTTCCGCGCGGCCGCCGACGGCTTCGCCTCGCTGGAGGAGACGGATGCCGCGCTCGACGCGCGCGTGCGGCTGCTCGAGGCGACGATCGACGCCGGCGACCGGACAGCGGGGGCAGACCTCGCCGCCCAGCTCGCCGCCCTCGACGGCGGACCGCGCCACACGCGCCAGCGGGCTCGGCTGGCCGCTCTGGAGGGCCGCGAGCCCGAGGCCCTCGTCCTCGCACTCGCCGCCGTCGAGCATCACTCGGCGACGCCGCTCGAGCGGGCGCTCTCGCTCGCGCAGCTCCACGCGCTGCAGCCCGACCCCACCGTTCGCGCGGAGGCCGAGCGACTGCTGGCAGGCCTCGGCGTCGCCGACGTGTCCGCGATCCTGGACCGCTCACCCCTCGTCCCCGAAGCGGAGCCTGCCCGATGAGATCCGCTCGCACGCGCCACCCCCCGATGCGCCTCGGCGCCATCGCGGCGATCGGCGCCCTCCTCGTCTCGGGGCTGGCGGCCGTCTCACCGCCGCTCGCGCCAGCCGCCTCCGCGGCCGGCCCGCTGCCGGCAGGGGCAGAGCTGTTCCGCGTCTCGCAGACCGACGTCGGCGCGTCGACCGCAGCCGTACCTGACACCCGACGGCCAGCGCGTCTTCTTCACGTCGTCCGCGGCGGATCTGGTGCAGGACGACCCGAACGGCGTCTCGGACGTGTTCGTCTCGGTCGCGGCGCAGGGCTCGGACGACCCGTTCTCGGGGGTGCCCACGCTCGTGAGCGTCCCGGACGACGCCCTCGCGGCGACCGCGGCGAACGGGGCCAGCTCGCAGCCCGTCGCGAGCGCCGACGGTCGCTATGTCGCCTTCACGAGCGCCGCGACGAACCTCGTCGCAGCCGGCGGGACGGCGGGTCGCACGAGCATCTACGTCCGCGACACCGCTCCTGGGCAGAACCTTCCGGGTTCAGGGCGCCGGGCGAGCCGGACGGCTCGTCGTACGAGCCCGACATCAGCGACAGCGGACGCAGCTGGTCTTCACGTCGGAGGCGACCGACCTTTCAGCGGGCGACACGAACGCCGCCCCCGACGCGTTCCTCGCCGATCTCGACGTGAACGACGACGGGATCATCGGAGACATCGCGATCACGCGGTTCCTCGGCGCCTCGGCGATGCCGGGCGGCACGGAGCAGGCGCGGATCAGCGGTGACGGCTCGGCCGTCGTCTTCACGGCGCACAGCGATGCGATCCCGCCGGCCGCGGGCACGACAGGAGACTTCGTCTATCGGGCCGCGACGACGAGCGTCGACACCTTCGCGAACCTCGTCGGCCGCAACGCCCACGAGCCGACGATCGACGCCACCGGCGACACCTTCGCCTTCGTGGACGATGACGAGTGCGACGGCATGCCCGCCATCATCGCGGGGACCCTCGACCAGAACTTCTACTACGCAGCCGCGGGGACGATCCTCACCGACCGGAGGGTGGGCTACATCGCCGACCCCGAGATCTCGGCGGACGGCAGCCGCGTCACGTGGACGACGACTGTTCCCGAATACGACTTCGCCGCTCCGGCGGCCGAGCTGGACGCGCCCGTCGTCCGAACCCAGGAGATCGGCTGGTCGGATTCTCGGCCGACGGTGGACTGCTCCGGGCTGATTCCCGACTGGTCCGATGTCGCCGAGGGATCCGAGGCATCCGTATCGGCATCCGCCCGCACTGTCGCCTTCAGCGCGCCGGCGCCCGCGGGGTCGACCGTGTTCGCGATCGACACGCATCGCCACGAGGGTCTTTCGGTCTCGAGCACGCAGGGGCAGCTCGTCACCCCCGGCTATCATGTCGTCCATCGAGATGGTCGGGATCCCGCTCACCTCGCTGCGCGGTTACAGCTCCACCATCGCGAACGCGCCGATCTACCAGCTGCCGATCTACCAGCTGCCCATCTACCAGCTCCCGATCTATCAGCTGCCGATCTACCAGCTGCTCATCTCGGACTCGCCGATCTACCAGCTGCCGATCTACCAGCTGCCCGATCTACCAGCTGCCGATCTACCAGCTCGAGTTCCCGGGCGGGTGGCCGCAGGTGCTGGCCGACACCCCCTTCGAAGGGGAGCTGCTCCAGAGCGTCGGCCTGGCCGAGGTCCTCAAGTGGGCCGAGCAGACCCTCGCGAGCGGGTCGACCGCGACGGAGGCCGAGCGAGCAGCGGCTGACCGCATCCAGAGCCTCACCCTCCGAGACGTCGACGTCGACAGCAGCGCGCTGAGCGCGCTGACCCTCGCTTCGTACGTCCTCGGGAACGCACCCCTCGGCCAGATTCCACTCGCAGGCGAAGGGACGCCCGTCCAGCGCTGGCAGGCTCTCGTCGACGCGCAGGGACTCGGCTTCCAGGTCGATCCGCAGTGGCTTCTCTCGGATCTGGATGCCGCAGGTCTCGACATCGCGCGCTCCGGCGTCGACGCCGTGCCACTGCGGTCCCTCCCCGTCCCGCTCACCTCCATGAGCCACCTCGCTCTGAGTTCGCTCTTCCTGGCCGGCACGCCGCTCGGCGGCACCGACGCCTCGAGCTTCGACGACGTCCGCACGGATCGCGATGTTCGGAAACGCCGACGTCACAGGGCCGATCTCGAGTCTTCAGCTCCTCTCCTCGGCGACGGTGGCCGATCTCGCCGCGGGGGCACCGCCTTCCGTGACGGTCGGCATCCTGCTGATGTCGATGATCAATCGCGAGAGCTATCCGTGGGAGCAGATCTCGGCCGCATCGATCGACCCCAACCTGATGGAGGCCTCGACCGAGCTGAGCGGCTGCGAAGGCAGCGTGCGCTGCCAGCAGGTCGCCCAGTTCCAGTACGCCTTCGACCCGGGGCCCGGCGAGCGGACCCGGTTCGCCGCCCCGACAGCGGCCCTTTCCACCCCGGTGGGCACGTCGCCGTACCTGACCTACGTGACCGGGTCGGGCCCGGACTCGGCCCTCCTCGCAACGCCGCCCGCGCGCCAGGTCACCGCCGAGCGCACCCGCGTGCCGCTTCCCGAGACTCCCGGCGGCACGGTGATCACCGTCCGGAGCTACTACACGGCCACCACGCAGCCCGGAGACACCCGCGCCGCGGGAGAGCTCTCGAGCGGGTCGATCTCCGCATCCGATGAGCTGTCGGGAGGCGCGTCGCTGCGCTCGTTCGACAACCCCAGCCACAACCTGGTGAACGGCGTCTGGGAGAGCAATCCGTTCCCGCTCAGCAGCGCCGAGGTCTACTACGAGTGGATCTCGCCGCAGTGGCGAGCGCTGGACGACGACGGCAACCAGGTACACGGACCCGCGCAGGACGAGGACTACTACCTGGTGGATCCGCCGCCGCCGGGCAAGCGGCTCGTCGTGTCGACGAACGCGTCCGACGGCCAGCTCTCGCTCTCGCTCTACTCCCCGCAGAGCGCGGACGGCCCGCTCGGCATCACCGACGCCGGCGCGGCACCGGGCACGCCCGTCGTGGAGCAGAACGGTCCCGCGGGCCAGCAGGCGCAGTCCGGTCAGGATGCGGGGGTGCCGATCGAAGACCAGACCCTCGTCGATCAGACGTCCGTGGGCGGCGACGGCGTCGCACAGGTCGAAGCGGTGCCCGCGGACGCGACGGCCGGCTCTCCGATGCTCGTCCGCGTGACGAGCGGCAACCGGCAGCCGAGTTCGTCGCTCTACTCGCTCCGCGTCCAGTACATCGACGAGGCGCCCGAGGTGCAGTGCACGCCGTGGACTCCCCCGCAGACAGCCGACCCGGGCACCCTGGGCGTGAGCGATCCCGTGAGCGCGGTGACCAACACGGTCTTCCTCTTCGACGAGCAGCGGTACGGCGACGCGTACGGCGCGGCCGAGGCAGCTCGCGTTCGCGAATCGCTCGTCTCGCTGACGGGCGACGGCCATGTCGGCAGCGAGCGCGTCGACGGGGCCGTGCTGGCGATCGACACGAGCCCCGCTGTGCAGGCCGCCCGGGCCGAGCTCGACGGGAACCCGTGCTCGATGACAGCCCGCGAGCGGCTCTCGTCCGCCATCAACGACTTCGTGGCGGACGAGCTGGGCGACGACCGGTCGCACATCTCCTCGGTCGTCATCGTGGGCGGAGACGACATCATCCCGCTGGCGCCCGTGGCGCAGAACACGTCGCAGTTCAGCGAAGTCAGCCACGCGGACGACCTCCGGCTGCCGAAGGTCTCCGACACCGAGCCCTGCCCGACATCGGTCATCGTCGACCCGTGCGAGACCCCACTGTCGGCGGCCGCCCGCACGTCCCACATCCTCACCGACGACCCCTACGGACTCGCGACCTCGTACGAGACGCTCGGCGGTCACCTCTATATGCCGACCGCTGCGCTCGGCCGCCTCGTCGAGACACCCGACCAGATCATCGCGACGATCGACCGCTTCCTCGGCGTGGACGGCCTGCTGACGGCGGATTCCACTCTCACCGGCGGCTACGGAGCGTGGAGCGAGCTGCCGCAGCAGGTCACCGAGGCGCTCGCCTGGCGGTCCGCGGTCAACCAGCAGCTCGACGACGCCGTGGACCGCGACCGACCTCGAGAGCAGGCTCTTCCCACAGGGGGCCGACACCCCGAAGGTGGTCTCGGTCAACACCCACGCGAACGAGACCGAGATGCTCCCCGGCGTGCCCGGCGCCGAGTCGGGCAGGTTCTCGAAGCAGGACCTCTTCACTGCGAGCGATCATGAGGATGCCTCGTCCCTGGCCGGCTCACTGATCTTCGGCATCGGCTGCCACGCAGGAAACAACCTCCCCACGGCCTATTACGGCCCCGTGACCGACTGGGTGGACGTCTTCTCGCAGGCCGGCGGCTATATCGGGAACACGGGCTACGGTCTCGCCAACAACGTCACGACCGCGCTGGGCGAGCGGCTGCTCAGCCTCTACTCGCAGTGGCTGGGAGTCTCGGTCGACGGGAGGCAGGTCTCGTCCGGGGCGGCGCTGACGTATGCGAAGCAGTCCTACCTCGGCGGCCTCGGTCTCTATTCGGGCTATGACGAGAAGGCTCTGATGGAGGCCGTGTACTACGGCCTGCCGATGTATTCGCTCGCCGAGCCGTCCAACACGCAGATGCCGCTTCCCGAGGCGCCCGACCTGACCCCTGCGACGAGCGGCGGGATCACGACCGCCGGGCTGTCGTTCGAACCCCGATTCGACGAGCAGACCGCGCCCGACGGCGGCGAGTACTACACGGTCGACGGCAGCGCCCTCGCGGTGCCGACCGCACAGGGCATCCTCCCCAGCATCGTGAGAAGGCTCGAGCCCCAGCCCGGGCTCGTGCCGCGCGGCGCCATCCTCACCGCTCTCACGACCCAGTCGCAGACGGGCACTCCCGCCCTGTCCGCACCGACGATCGGAGTGTCCGAGACCTCCGAGACGGGATCGGGATCGGCCTTCCCGTCGAGCTTTGCGACGATCACGCATCAGCAGACGCCCGCAGGCCCGGTCGACCTCCTCGTGGTGACGCCTGCCCGCGTCCAGATGACCCAGGCGGGTCAGGGTACGACCGAGCTGTTCACGACCTTCACGGCCGAGGTCGTCTACGGCCCCGACACGTCGACCGACACGACTCCGCCCGTGATCGACTCGGTCACGCTTCCCGGCGCGGGCTCGAGCGACATCGAGATCCGCGCGACCGACGCCGGTGGACCGATCGCCGCGGTCATCCTGCTGGTCCAGCCCGAGGGCAGCGACCAGTGGGAACGCAGGGATGCCGCCGAAGTGGTCGTCAAGAACCCCGACGGCACGGTGGCGGAGCGCTACTGGAAGGTGACGCCTCCCGTCGGCTCGTTCCGCTGGATGGCTCAGGTCATCGACTCGGGCGGGAACGTCACGGTCGACTCGTCGCAGGGGCACCTCGATGTCGCGGGAGCTGTGGCCCCCGACGCTCGGCGATCCCGGTCCGGCCGTCACGATCCCGCTCGGCGAGCGCCTTCAGCGCGCGGTCGAGATCACGGACGGGATCCCCGGCGAGCGGCTGGTGGCGTCGACGACGGTGACGGATGCCGCGGGCAGCCCCATCTCGTCGGCGCCGGCCACCATCCAGACCGGCAGGGACGACTCCATGCGGGCGCTGATCGACCAGCCGATCGTCAGCCCGGGCGCCTCCACACTGACGCTGAGCGTCTGCCGGGGCGCAGCCTGCGCCACGGCATCCTTCGCAGTCGACACTCCCGCCCTCAATGAGGCGCCCATCGCGGACGTGACCCTGACGTCCGACACCGACCCCGTGCAGCCCTCGAGCATCCTGACCGCTCACGCCACCGCGACCGATCCCGAGGGGCAGGCGGTCACCGCCGCCTACTCGTGGATGCGCAACGGCATCGCGATCGCAGGGCAGTCTGCCTCGACGCTCGATCTGGCGGGCATCGCGCAGCCGGGCGACATCATCCGGGTGACCGTCGTGCCGAGCGACGGCACGACTCCCGGTCACGCGGCGTCGGACGAGGTGGTCGTGGGTCGCGAAGTGGTCCTCCCGTCCGCCCCGACGATCACTGCGACCGCGACGACGAGCCAAGGCGCATACACAGAGGGCGCGTGGAGCACCTCGCCGGTCACCGTGGCATTCGCCTGCACGGCGGGGGCGCCGCTGTTCAGCGCCTGCCCCGCACCCCGGACTGTGACGGCCGACACCGGCGCTGGCGGGCACGCTCGTCACCGGCTCGATCACCGACCTGCTGGGCCGCGTCGCGACGACCTCCGTGCTCGTGCGCGTCGATGCCACCGCTCCTGAGCTCTCACCCGTCGTGACTCCCCAGACGGTCGAGGTCGGCGGCACCGCGACCGCGACGCCGCACGCGACGGATGCCGGCTCGGGCGTCGCCTCGGAGTCCTGCGACGTGCCCGCAGACGGGGACGGCGGGCGCGGCATCCGTCACCTGCCGCGCGACCGACGTCGCCGGCAACACCGCCACGGCGTTCGGGTACTACACGGTCGTCGCGAACGGGACACCGACCCCGACCCCGACCCCAACCCCAACCCCAACCCCTAACCCCACCCCGACCCCTAACCCCACCCCGACCCCTAACCCCACCTCGCCGCCTAGCCCACCCCCAACGCAGACCGGATCGCCCGCGCCGAAGCCGGCCCCTGAGCCGCCGACGACATCGGCTCCCTCGCGCGCGACCGCGCCCGGCACCGGCACCGACGGCGGATCGACCGGCACCACGGCACCGCTCCTGCCCGGGCGTCGCGCTCCCCGACCGTCAGGCGCTCGGGCCCGTCGCGGCCGACGGCTCGAGCGTCTACTCGCACGGCTCGGCTGTCCCCGTCATCTTCCGGGCGCTCGACGAGAACGGAGACGCGATCGGCACCGAGGACTACGTGACCGGTGTCGTGCTCGTCTCGTCGCAGACCCTCCCCGCAGCGGCCGCGGCATCCGGGGCCAACGAGGCGTACTTCCTGCCCTTCCCCTTCGTCTACGCGAAGGCGGCGGACGTGTGGCTCGGCACCATCCCGACGGCAGATCTCGAGGCCGGGAAGAAGTACACCTACCGGGTCGACCTCGCCGACGGCACCTCGTTCATGCTGACGTTCGGGGTGAGCGGATGACCGTCACCGATGGCAGCGGGGTGCCTGGCGACGACGCGCCCCCGCTCGGACCGACCGCCGCGCAGGCCGCAGACGCGGAGCAGACCCATGCCCTCGCCGCCGCCATGCTCGGCGAGGTGATGGTCGAGATCGACCGCGCCGACCAGAAGGCGTCGCTGCTCATCGGCAGCCTCGGCATCGCCTTCAGCATCGTCCTCAGCGGGATGCTCGGCGGAAGCTGGTCGCCGGCTCGACTCGGCCCGGCCGGGGTCACGCTGTGGACTGTCGGGGGCGTCGCGGCAGCCGCCTCGGTGGTCGCCGCCGCGCTCGCGGTGTGGCCCCGCCTCAGCAAGGGCCAGGCCACCGGCGCGATCACCTACTGGGGCCAGGTCCGCGGAATGGCGTCACCGCAGGCCGTCGCCGACGCGCTCGCCGAGCGCGGTCTGCAGCCGCCCGCCCGGACCTACCAGCAGCTGCTCGTCCTTTCTGCAGTGGCGCAGCGGAAGTACCGCAACATCCGGCAGTCGATGGTGCTCGCCGGCGTCGCCGGCGCGTTCATCGCCGTCTCCCTCTTGGCTGTCTAGCCCCGCGCCAAGGCCTCCCCCCGGGAGTACTTTTGAAGGGTGAGCACTGACGAGGTCGCCGTGCGCGACATCCGGATCGAGGACGCGGGGGAGGTCCTCACCCTGCAGCGCGCCGCCTTCGTCCAAGAGGCGATCATCTACGGCACGCCCGACATGCCGCCCCTCACCCAGACGCTCGATGAGCTCGTCCACGAGCTGCACGACAACCTCGGCCTGGTCGCGCTCGTGGGCGGCCGGATAGTGGGTGCCGTGCGGGCTCGGCTCGACGGGTCACTGCTGCTCGTCGGGCGGCTCGCGATCGCGCCCGACCGTCAGGGCGACGGCATCGGCTCGCGACTGCTCGGCGCCGTGGAAGAGCGCGGGCGTCGGGCCGGCGCCGGCGAGGCCGAGCTGTTCACCGGCTCGCTCAGCGAGGCGAATCTGCGCCTCTACGAGCGCGAAGGCTACGTCGAGACCCAGCGCGTGGCGGGCGACGACGGCATCGAGCAGGTCTTCCTGCGCAAGCGTCTGTCGTCGTGATGGGGCGGGAGTCATGGATGCCGCGATTCAGGCAGAGCTCGCCGAGCTGAGGCGCCGGGCGTTCGGGTTGCACCCCGACATCGAGGGCGATCCGGTGGCGACGGCGCGCCTGGTCGATCTCGAGCAGCTCGTGCTCGTCGAGCATGCGGCATCGTTCGCCGCCGAGAGCGGGGGACGCCTCCCCTCGGATGCGCCCGTGGACGCGGGGACCGACTCGCGCCAGTCGCCCCTTGTCGTCCGGTCCAGGGATGCCGAGCAGGGCGAGGCTGTCACCTTCGCGACGGATGCTGAGCAGGGCGTGGCCGCCACCTTGGCGCCGGATGCTTCCGCCCCTCGCCGACCGCGGGTGCGGCGCCGAGACGGCTGGGCGGTCGCGGCCGCGGCGGCGGTCGTCGCGACAGCGGTCGTCGTCGCCACTCCTGTCACCCCATCCGGGCCGGCCGGCGGCGAAGTCACGATCGAACCGGCCAGCTCGGCGTACAGCATCACGCGGGATGCCGACGCGCGGGTGCTGCTGGAGATCCCCTTCGGGCCGTGGATCAACACCACCACCTCTGCCGAGGAAGTGCTGTGGCTCTTCCCGACGACCGACCAGATCGAATGGACCGTCCCCCTCGGCGAGTACTACGGCTGGCAGATCTGGATCGGGGGCACCGACGACCAGCCTGAGAAGCAGCACTGCCTCCTCGCCCTCCACGGCGGGGTGGCGAGGGCGCGGTGCATCCCTGCGGCGCTCCGTCCCTTCAGCGCGCTCGTCGTGACGCTCCCCTACCGGGCCATCGATGCCGACGAGCGTCCACCGGGCTTCATGCCGGGCGAGCGCATCGGGTTCTGGTGGCGGTCCGAGGACGCCGTCACGGTGCTCCGCGCGCCCGCGCGCGCCCAGGACTGAGGGTGAGCTCGGCGGCCACTATCGTTTCACCGTGCTGCCCCTCGAGAACCTGCTCGCCTGAGGCCCGCGAGAACGGCGGGTCAGTCGAGGAAGATGTCGGGGAACAGCTCTTCGTCAGGCGTGCCGGGAACGGCCGCGTAGCCCGAGAAGTCGGTGATGCCGGCATCCGTCAGCACGTCCTCGACGATGAGCGTCTGCCCGGTGTACTGGCGGGCGGGCTTGATGAGGACCTCGTATGCCGCGTCGGCGTAGATCTCGGCGGTTCGACTCGCCTTCATCATCCGGTCGCCGCCGAGCGCGAACAGCACCGCGGCCGTCGCGATCGTCGTGCGCGGCCACAGGGTGTTGGCCGCGATGCCGTCCTTCGCGAACTCTGCCGCAAGTCCGAGCGTCGCCATCGTCATGCCGTACTTCGCGAGGGTGTAGCCGGTGTGAGCGCCGAGCCATTTCGGCGACAGGTTCAGCGGCGGCGACAGCGACAGGATGTGCGGGTTGGCACTGTCGCGCAGGATCGGGACGGCCGCGCGCGAGAGCAGGAACGTCCCGCGCACGTTGACGCCCTGCATGAGGTCGTACTTCTTCGCGGCGAGCTCCATCGAGCCCGACAGATCGATGACGCTGGCGTTGTTGACGACGATGTCGATGCCGCCGAACTCGCCCTGCGTCTCGAGGACGGCCCGGGTGATGTCGTCGTCGTTGCGCACATCGCCGACGATCGGGAGGGCCTGGCCCCCGGCATCCCGGATCTGCTGCGCGGCGGTGTGCACCGTGCCCTCGAGCTTGGGATGCGGGGTGTCGGTCTTGGCGAGCAGGGCGATGTTGGCGCCGTCGCGCGCCGCGCGCAGGGCGATCGCCAGGCCGATGCCGCGGCTTCCGCCCGACATGAGGATCGTCTTGCCGGCAAGGCTGCCTGCGGCGGGAGCCGCGTGGGCGGTCGAGGAGTCGGTCATCTCATGGTCCTTCAGATCAGACGGGTGGAGGTGGCGGACTTGGCCGACGCCGCCGCGAACGCGGCGACCCGGGCACGGGACTCAGCGGTGTCGAAGCGGGCGCCGATCGAGGCCGCCTCGTCGGCGAGGTTCGCGTCGAACGTCCGGTCTGCGCCGGTCCGGATCAGCCGCTTGGCCTGCCCGAAGGCGCCGGTGGCGTTGTCGAGCCAGAACTGGGCGACCGCTTCGGCGCGCGACGCCACCTCTGCCGCCGGCACGACCTCGGTGACGAGCCCCCAGTCCAGCGCCGTGGCCGCGTCGATCGCGGTGTCCTGCAGCAGCAGCGGCAAGCGCGCGGCGCTGGCCGATCGCGGCGGGCAGCAGCGTCGAGACTCCGAGGTCCGGAGTCAGGCCGATGTTGGCGTACCTGCTGACGAACTTGGACGAGTCCGACGCGACGATGTAGTCGGCGGTCAGCATGAGCCCGAGGCCTCCGCCCGCCACCGCGCCCTGCACGGCGGCGACGATCGGCTTGTCGGACTGGACGAACGTGCGGATGCCGTCGTGGATGACGTGTGCCGCCGCGGTGACATCCGCGCCGGTGGCCTGGGAGGTCGCCATCGCGATGACATCGCCGCCCGCGCAGAAGGCCGGGCCCGCGGCATCCAGGATGATCGCTCCGACCGCGGGATCGGACGTGAGCTCGTGCGCGACATCGCGCCACCGCTCGCCCATCGCGAAGTCCATCGCGTTGAGCGACGCGGGGCGGTTGAAGGTCACGCGGGCGAGTGCACCGTCACGCGAGATGAGGATCGAGTCGGTCATGCTGCTCCTTACTTCGGCGCCATGCGGATCGCGCCGTCGAGGCGGATCGTCTCGCCGTTGAGGTACCCGTTGTCGATGATCGAGAGCACGAGCTTCGCGTACTCGTCGGGTCGCCCGAGTCGCTGGGGGTACGGCACCTGCTCGCCGAGCGAGTCCTGCGCCGCCTGCGGGAGACCCTTGAGCATGGGGGTCTCCATGATGCCGGGCGCGATCGTCAGCACCCGGATGCCGTAGCGCGCGAGCTCGCGCGCGATGGGCAGCGTCATGGCGTGGACCCCGCCCTTGCTCGCGGAGTAGGCCGGCTGCCCGATCTGGCCGTCGAACGCCGCGACGCTCGCCGTGCTCACGATGACCCCGCGGTCGCCGCCCTCGGTCGGGTCGGTCTTGACGATGGCGGCGGAGGCCTGGGCGATGACGTTGTAGGTGCCCACGAGGTTGATCCGCACGATCCGCTCGAAGTCGGCGAGCGGCGACGGATTGCCTTCGCGGTCGAGGACCTTCGCGGGGGGAGCGATGCCCGCGCAGTTGACGACGACCCGCAGCGGACCGGCCTCGGATGCCTGCGCCACGGCCGCGGCGACCTGCTCGGGGTCGGTCACATCGGCGGCGGCGAAGGATCCGCCCAGCTCCTCTGCGACGGAGGCTCCGGCCGAGGTCGGCAGGTCGACGATGGTGACCGCGGCTCCCGCTTCTGCCAGCCGTCGCGCCGTCGCGAGTCCCAGTCCGCTCGCCCCGCCCGTCACGAGGGCTGCTGCGCCCGAGATGTCCATGCGTTCTCCTTCGAACCGGCTGATTCTGGCATTCAGTCCCAGCATAGGCGGGACTGCGTCTCACTTCGCTGCCGACGACTGCCACCAGGCTAGCCCGGGATGACCGCACGGTGGGAGCTCGCGGTGACCGAGGGAGGCAGTGACAATCGAGGGGTGTCGATCCCCCTGGAGCCCGTCCGCGTCCCCGACAGGGTGCGAGCACTCGCCCGCGGGGCGCGCCTCGACGCGGTGTGGGAGAACGAGCTGGGCGGCGTCACCTTCCGCACCGACGACGGGCGCCACATCAAGCACGGTCCACGCAACGCCGAGACGTCGTTCGCCGGCGAGGCGCGAGCGGCTCGAATGGGCCGCGCGGCACATCGTGGTGCCGCAGCGTGATCGAGGTCGGCGCCGACGAGACGCACGAGTGGCTCGTGACCGCCACCCTCGCGGGGCGCTCCGCGGTCGATCCACGCTGGGTCGCCGACCCGCCGGCAGCCGTCCGCGCGGTCGGGGAGGGGCTGCGGGCGCTGCACGATGCGCTGCCCGTCGACGAGTGCCCGTTCGACTGGAGCGTGCCCTCGCGCATCGCGAACGCGGCGGGGCGCGGCATCCGTCTTCCCGAATCCATGACCGCACCGCCGCCCGATCGACCGGCTCGTCGTCTGCCACGGGGACGCCTGCTGCCCGAACACCCTCATCGGCGACGACGGGCGATGGGCGGGTCACGTCGACCTCGGCGCGCTCGGCGTCGCCGATCGCTGGGCGGACCTGGCCGTGGCGACGATGAGCACGGCATGGAACTATGGACCGGGATGGGAGGCCGACCTCCTCGCGGCCTATGGCATCGAGCCCGACCCTGAGCGCATGGACTACTACCGAAAGCTCTGGAACGCGACATGACTCCGATCCGCACCGGCAACCTCGTCTCCATCGACGGCGAGCCGAACCTCGTCATCACCCGCTCCTTCGGCTCCCCCGCGGAGGCGGTGTGGCAGACGCTGATCGACACCCACTGGCTGCGCCAGTGGATCGGCTACTGGGAGGGCGATCCGACCACCGGCCACGTGTCGTTCTTCATGACCGCCGAGAGCGACGATCCCGAGCCACAGCGGTACACGATCGTCGAATGCGATCGGCCCCGCCGGTTCGCGGGCATCGCCGGCGAGCAGGCGGGGGCCTGGCGGCTCTGGTTCGAACTCGACGAGGTCGCGGGCGTCACGACGCTGAGGTTCGGGCACATCCTCGCACCGGCCGACGATCTCGGCTCGATCGGCCCCGGCTGGGAGTACTACCTCGACCGCGCCCAGGAGGTTCATGAGGGGCGGGATGCCGCTGCCGTGACCTGGGACGACTACTTCCCGGCGCTGCGCGACGAGTACGCCGGCCTGACGCCGCAGCCCGGGGTCTAGCCCCGAGCCCGAAGCCGGCCCCGAGCCCGAAGCCGGTCTGTGAGACCCCGGCTTCACCCCGGCCCGATGATGAAGTTCCACGTGCCCGCCGCGACCGCCGCGGCGACCGCGACGGTCGAGATCGCCGCGCCGATGGCCATCAGCATCCATTCCCGCCAGCCGAACGTCGACTCCCGAGCCCAGGTCCGCGGGCCCGGCGCGCCGAAGCCGCGCGCCTCCATCGACGTCGCGAGCTTCGATCCCCGCCGGATCGACAGTACGAGCAGCGCGAACGCCATCCCGAGGAAGCGCCGGATGCGCCCGCGGTCGGCGACCCCGCGCGCGCGGCGCGCGAGCTCGAGCGCGCGCCAGTCGTCCATGAAGAGCCCGACCATCCGCAGCCCGGCGAGCGCACCGAGCACGAAGCGGGCGGGCAGCCGCAGCACCTGGGCGAGTCCATCGGCCAGATCGGTCGGGTCGACCGTCACGAACAGCACGACCGACGGCAGGGCGATCGCCAGCACACGCAGCAGCGTCGCGACGGCGAGCTCGATCGACCCCTCGCTGATCTGCACGAGGAACCAGTCGACGTAGACCTCGCCCGACGTCTGCCCGTAGAGCGCGATCGTGAGCGCGGTGAGCGGTGCGGCGACCCACACCGGCCACGTCCGCAGCCAGAACTCCCGCCATCCGATGCCCGCGAACGGGAAGAGCAGGCACTCCAGCACGAGTGCGACCAGCGCCGAGACCCAGTCCAGCGTCGAGCACGAGCGGCAGGGCGATGAGCGTGCTCGCGCCGAGCTTCGCCACGGGGTTCAGGCGCGCGACCACTCCCGTGCGGGCGCGCGAGTCGAGAAGGGTCATGCGGATGCCGCCATCTCGAGCACACGGGCGCGCAGGGCCTGCACGACGTCCAGGTCGTGGGTGATCGTGACGATCGCCGAGCGCTCGTCACCGTCGAGGCCGTCTCGGAGTCCCGCGAGAAGCGCCACGAGCTCGGCCCACGTGCGCGCGTCCTGCCCGAATGTCGGCTCATCGAGCACGAGCACGCGGGGCCTCGTCGCGATCGCGGCCGCGACCGTGAGCCGCCGCTTCTCTCCGCCCGAGAGCGTGAAGGGATTCGCCGCCGTCAGCCGGTCGAGGCGCAGCCGGACCAGCAGCTCGTCGATGCGCTGCGGAGGTCTGCGCCGCGTCGAGCCCGAGGGCGCGCGGCCCGACCTCGAGCTCGTCGCGCACGGTCCGCGCGAGGAGCTGGTGCTCGGGGTCCTGGAAGACCGTGCCGATGCGTGTGAGCAGCTGACGCGAGCGCCACCGGATGGGGGTGGCCCCGGCATCCCCTGCCAGTGCGGGAGTCGCGACGAGCTCGCCTGCGGCGGGTTTCAGCAGCCCCGCCAGGGTCAGCCCGAGTGTCGACTTGCCGGCGCCGTTCGGGCCGGTGACCGCGAGCACCTCACCCTGGCGCACCGCGAGATCGATGCCTTCGGCGACGGGATGGCCCTGCACGCGGGCGACCGCCAGACCGCGGGCCGCCAGAAGCGTCTCGCCGGCGGCCGCGACGGGCGCCGGCGGGACCGCGGGCGGGATGCCGGGCACCCACACCCCCTGGGCGGCGAGCCGCGCACCCTCGCGGACGAGCACGTCAGCGGGCGCGCCGTCGGCGACCACTCCCCCCTCGCCGAGGACGATCACCCGTGAGACGAGCGGAAGCCAGACGTCCACGCGGTGCTCGACCACGACGAGGGTCGCGGGATGCCGCTGCAGCAGGCGGTCGACGGCTTCGCGCACTTCGGCTATCCCCGCCGGATCGAGGTTCGCCGTCGGCTCGTCGAGCAGCAGCAGACCGGGCCGCATGGCGAGCGCGCCCGCGAGCGCGAGGCGCTGCTTCTGGCCGCCCGACAGCGCCTTGGTCGGCCGGTCGAGCGGCACGTCGAGCCCCACATCGTCGAGCGCCTCCTGCACTCGCGGCCAGATCTCCGCTCGCGGCACCCCGAGGTTCTCGCAGCCGAAGGCGACGTCGTCCCCCACGCGGGCGAGGACGACCTGGGCGTCAGGGTCCTGCAGGACGAGTCCGGAGATCCCCCGAGCGGATGCCGCGGGCCGGCCGCCCACGAGCAGCTCGCCGACCGCCTCACCGTCGTCGTCGCCGCCGAGCACTCCCGCCAGGCCGTGCAGCAGCGTCGACTTGCCCGACCCCGATGCGCCGAGCAGCAGCACGCGCTCGCCCGGATCGATGCGGAACGAGGCATCCCGGATCGCCCATGCCCTCCTGCTGGCGTGCCGCCATCCCCAGCCGCGCGCCTCGACGGCGGCCGGTGATGCTGCGGACGACGTCACGCTAGACGCGCACGCGGGCTTCGCGACCCGACGCGAAGCGATCGAGGGCTCCGGTCGAGGCGAGACCTCGGGTGAGCACCCACGGCAGGGCGCCCGCGATGAGCGCGCCCGAGATCACGGTGCTGATGAGGTAGGTGACGGTGAAGGCGAGATCGGCGCCCGCGTACCAGAGCACCAGGTTGTTGAGCCCGCCGGCGAGCGCCGCCCCTGCGCCGGCGAGCATCGCGACGGGCAGATTCCACAGCCGGTAGGCGAAGAGGAGGAAGACGAGCTCGGCACCGAGGCCCTGGATGAGCCCGGCCTCGATCGTGAGCGCAGCGCCCCAGGTGTTGCCGATGAGGGTGATGGCCGAGACGGCAGCCGCGATGACCTCGGTGTAGATCGCCGCACCCGGCTTGCGGATGATGAGCGCGCCCAGCACCCCGGCGAACAGCCACGGACCGTCCAGGAGCCCCTGGAGCCCCGGCAGGAGCGGCTCGAGCAGCGCGCTCGGACCGCGATAGGCGATGTTCCAGAGCAGGAACACGAGGCCCGACGCGACGCCGATGACGCTGGCTACGACGATGTCGACGACCCTCCACCGGAAGTTCCGGGCGGGCGCCGGAGCGGTCTCGACGGCAGACGTGGAAACGTTCATTTCTCTCCTCCCTGCGCTGGCATTATCCAGATCAGGTTCGACGGTCGAAGCGTGGTCGCTTCCTCTCAGCCCGGCACACCGGACTCCCGTGGTTGTAGGAAGATTATAGTCCAGGCCCGGCGCGGTATCTTAGGCGGGTGACTCTCGCTGACACGCCTCCGACGCGACGCTCGCGGCGTGCAGAGACGGGTGCGGTGCCGGTGCAGGAGCCTGATCAGCCTCCCTTCGACGAAGGGGCGTCAGCGGCGCTGGGAGAACCCCAGCCCGGGAAGCCGGGCAAGCCCGGCAAAGAGCCCCGCCGCCCCGCCAAGACTCCCCGCATCGCCCTGCAGTGGGTCGACGAGGCGGCCGTCGCAGAGACCGCCCTGGCACCGCGCGATCTGTCGGCGGCAGCGACCTCCTATGTCGCTGTCGGCGCCGACCTGCTCGCTCGCGCCCCCCGGCGCTCGCCGTTCCGGGCCGGGGTGCTCGTGCCGATCGCGATCATCGCCGCGCTCATCGGCGGCTATTCCGGCACCACGCTGCTCTGGCCGCTCCACGCGGTCGCGCCCGAGATCGAGGCCGTGCAGGTGGACTCGGCGCCCGCCCCCGCCACGACCATCGCGTGGCCGGCCGAAGGGTCGGGCGCCGTCGCGGTGACCGGCTTCGACGGCACACTCGCCTCCACGCAGGATGCCGCCCCCATCGCGAGCATCACGAAGGTCGTCACCGCGCTCCTCGTGCTCGAGGAGCTCCCGCTCGCGGTCGGCGAGCAGGGCGAGGAGTACCAGATTCACGTCGGCCGATCGCTCCCGCTACTGGGCGTACCGCTCGCGCGGGGAGTCGGCCCTCGACGTCCCGGTCGGCGGCACCCTCACGGAGTACCAGCTGCTCGAGGGCATGCTGATCGGGTCCGCCAACAACTACGCCGACAAGCTCGCGAGCCTCCTGTGGCCGAGTGACGCCGTCTACGCCAGCGCGGCGCGCACCTGGCTCGAGGTGCACGGCGTGCCCGGGATCACGGTGGTGGAGCCGACGGGATTCGACTCGCGCGACCGGGCGAGCGCGGCATCCCTCATCACGCTGGCGCAGAAGGCCCTCGCCAATCCCGTCATCGCCGAGATCGTCGCGAAGACCTCGACCGACCTGCCGGGTGCGGGCCACGTCACGAACACGAACGGCCTGCTCGCCGACGCCGGTGTCATCGGCGTCAAGACCGGGTCGCTCGACGACTTCAACCTGCTGGCCGCCAAGAACATCACCGTCGGCGACACCCCCGTGCGCCTCTACGCGGCCGTGCTCGGCCAGGACGACGACGCGGCCCGCGTCGATGCGACCCGTGCGCTGTTCGCCCAGCTCGAGCAGGAGCTGCAGCTGCGGCCCTCGGTGCTCGCGGGCACGACGGTCGGCGTGATCGACACCGCGTGGGGTGAGCACGTCGAGGTGAAGACGGATGCCGACGCCTCCGTCGTGCTGTGGAACGGGGCGACGGGCACCGTCGCCAGCGATCTCTCACTCGGAGACGACCGCGATGCCGGCGACGAGGTCGGCGTCGCTGACGGTGACGGGTCCGCTGGGCTCGACGACGGTCGAGACGAGCCTCGCCGGCGACATCGATCCACCCTCAGGGTGGTGGCGACTCGGGCACCCGCTCGAGCTCTTCGGCCTGGCGGATTGACCGGACGGGCCGACTGACCCGACTCGCTGCTAGACGTGCCGCACGGCGTGCTGCAGGCGCGTCCGCACGTCGAAGACCTCGTTGCCGCCGATCTCCCTCGCGCCGGTGAGGCCACGGCGCAGCATCGTGGACAGCGCGCTGCGCGCGATCACGGCGACGGGCACGCCTCGCACGCGGCCGATCTCCTCGATCGGATGCTCCAGGTCGTCGTCGGGAAGCACGACGATCGCTCCGCTGAAGCGGACGCGGGCCGCTCGCGCGACGGCCCGCATGTGCGAGGTGAGGCTCGCCACCGGCGTGCCCTCCACCCCCTCGCCGAAGAGCTCGCCGCGGCGGATCCGCACCGGTCCGCCGAAATCCTCGGACAGCACGCCGTAGAGGCCACTGGGGCCGAGCACGAGGTGATCGACCTTCTCGTCGGGCTCGCGCCCTGCGGCGACGTCGTGCCAGACGGTGTAGCCCATGCCGAGGTCGGCGACGATCCGAGCCGTCGCCTCTTCCGCCAGAGCATCCGCGAGCATCCGCCGCAGCTGTCTCGGCGCACGCCGCACGAGCGCAGGGTCGTACGGGTCGTCGAGCTCCACGCCGCGCCCCACCCATTCCCGCATGAGGACCAGGTAGCGCTCTCGCCGCCAGCCGCCCGGCTGACCATACGAGCGGGCGCGGGGCCGGGTGTCGGCCGGCCGTGACGGCGGACGCCAGGCCGGGGCATCCGGGCTGAACGACGGCGCCGCATGCGCGCCGAATCCGTGACCGCGGTCGTAGGCCGCTCGCGCTTCGGGGGTGCCGACGAGCTCCCACGCGCGCTGGACCTGGATGAACTGGGCTGCCTCGCCGCCCGGTGTCGGGATGGGTCTGGCGCAGCCTCAGCCGGTAGGCCTTGCGCAGCATCTCCTCGTCCACCGTGGGCTCGACGTCGAGCACCTGGTAGGCCGAGGCGGAAAGGGGCGAGTCGAACATGCGGGAGGGCCTCTCAGCCCCAGAGCGGGGTCGCCGGCGAGTAGGCGAGAGCGGATGCCGCGGCATCCGGAGCGAGCTCGTCCAGCGTCGCGGGCTGCCAGCGCGGCGACCGGTCCTTGTCGACCAGCTGGGCGCGGATGCCCTCGGCGAGGTCGGGCTGGCTCGTGGCGAACCAGAGGACGAGCCCGTACTCCTGCACGAGCACGGAGCGGAGGTCGGGAAGCTCCCGCGCACGCCGGATCGCTTCGAGGGTGACCACGAGCGCGGTGGGCGCGAGCTCGGCCAGCACGTCCGCCGCGGCGATCGCCTCAGGTTCGGGGCGGGCGCGGAGGCGCTCGACGATCTCGCTCACCGTGTCGGCCGCGAAGGCGTCGTCGACCCACGCGCGGGCCGCCTGCAGCCTCGACGGCGGGCGGCGTCTCATCGAAGAGCAGCACGAGCTCGGCGGGATTGCTGGGATCCGCGCGGGTCTGGAGCGCCTCGCGCAGCCCGTCGAGGTGCGCCGAGGGGACGAAGTGGTCGGCGAAGCCCGCGTAGATCGCATCCGAGGCGTCCATCACCTGACCGGTGAGGCCCAGGTACTCGCCGAGCCTGCCCGGAGCCCGGGACAGCAGCCAGGTGCCGCCGACGTCCGGCGTGAAGCCGATGCGCGTCTCGGGCATCGCGAGCTGCGAGCGCTCGGTGACGATCCGGAGCGGCGCGTGGCCCGCCAGGCCGATGCCGCCGCCCATCGTGATGCCGTCCGCGAAGGCGACGAAGGGCTTGGGGTACTCCGCGATGCGGGCGTTGAGGGCGTACTCCTCGCGGAAGAACACCGCCGACTCCTCTGCGGCGCCATCGATCGTGCGCTCGTAGAGTCCGCGCACGTCTCCGCCCGCGCAGAGGCCCCGTTCGCCCGCGCCGTCGAGCAGCACCGTGTCGATGTCGGTGTCGTGCTCCCAGTCGTCGAGGGCGGCGCTGAGCGACCGGATCATGTCGAGGTCGAGCGCGTTGATGGACCGTGGCCGGTTGAGCGTGAGCCGCCCGAGCGATCCACTTGCCCGAACGAGCACCTTCTGCTCAGACCCGTCCCCCGGTACGCTCACGGGAGCCACGCTACCGTTCCCCCGGATGGTGCGCCCCTGCCCGCAACGACGCGGGCGCCGAGGTGCCGCCTTCCCGCTGTCGGGCGCGACTATCCGCAAAGATAGGGGGAACGGCTTCATGACCACGAGAGGGTTCGCCATGCCCGAAGGACAGTTGCTGGAGTTCTCGGCGGTCACCAAGCGCTTCGGCGTGGTCACCGCCGTCGACTCCTTCAGCGCCCGCGTCGAACCCGGACGGGTCACCGGCTTCCTCGGCCCGAACGGCGCGGGGAAGACGACGACCCTGCGGATCCTGCTGGGGCTCGTGCGCGCCACGGAGGGCACCGCGACGATCGGCGGGGTGCCGTACGCCAAGCTCAGCCACCCCCTCCGGAACGTCGGAGCGGTGCTCGAGGCATCGAGCTTCCATCCGGGCCGGACGGCCGCCAACCACCTGAAGGTCTACGCGCAGGCCGCGGGCCTGCCGACGTCCCGCGTCGACGACGCGCTCGGCCTGGTGGGCCTCGGCGATGTCGGCGGGCGCAAGGTCGGCGGATACTCCCTGGGCATGCGCCAGCGCCTCGGCCTCGCCTACGCCCTCCTGGGCGATCCGGGAGTGCTCGTGCTCGATGAGCCGGCGAACGGGCTCGACCCCGAGGGCATCAAGTGGATGCGCGGGCTCCTGCGCGACCTCGCCCGACAGGGACGCACGGTGCTCGTCTCGTCGCACCTGCTCGCCGAGGTGCAGCAGACGGTCGACTCGCTGCTCATCCTCTCGGCCGGGAAACTCGTGTTCGAGGGCGCGCTGACCGACCTCGCCGACCCCTCCGAGTACGCGACCGTCGCCGATGCGGGCGATCGCGGCGCCCTCTCCGCGGCTCTGCATGCCGCAGGGGTCGACTTCGACGTCTGCGCTCGGGTCTCACGGTGCGCGGGCTCGAGCCGGCCGAGGTCGGCCAGATCGCCGCCGATGCCGGCGTCGCGCTCTCGGCGCTCCAGCGCCGAGGGCCTGCTCTCGAAGAGATCTTCCTCGACCTCGTCAACGGCACGCGGGTGCACTCGAGCGCCGCTGGGCCCGCCGGGCAGGCTCCGGATGCCGGCGCTCCGACCGACGGGACCGTCCCCGCCGCGGCCGCCGGCGCCGTCGCGGCGGTTGCTGTCGCCGACGCCGCGGATGAGAGGGATGCCTCGGCACCCGGCGGTGAGGCGACCGGCGATTCCGACGCCGACGCCGTCGTCGACGATGTCGTGGGTGATGACGAGATCCTCCCCGGCGCCGTCGAGCATGCTCCCGGGGAAGCGGGTTCCCCTCTGGATGGCGCCTCGGGCGAGGACGCCGAGGATGACCTGGAGACCGAGGCCTCGGAAGCGCACGAGGCTCCGGCACCTGGGGCCGCGGCCTTCGCCGTCGCGAGCACCGGCATCATCGACATCATCCCGGCAGCCGAAGCCGCCGCGGCCGCGGGCATCGCCGAGCAGGGTGGCGTTGCCGAGGGGGCTGGCACAGGCGCAGGCAATGCGGCTGGCGTTGCCGCGGGGGCTGGCGTTGCCGAGGCGGCATCGCAGGACGGGGACCGAGACTCTGCCGATGCTCCGGCGGTGCCGGTCGATGCCGAGACCGAAGCTGAAGCCGAAGCCGACCGTCCAGCTGACCAAGCGGGACGTGAGGACGTGGACGACGCTGACGGCGACGACGCTGACGCGGACGGCGACGACATCGGCGTGGACGATCCCGCCGATGCCGACGCGCCCGGCGACGCCGTTCCGAACGGCGTTGCGGACGACCACACCGACGATGCATCCGATGCGGACGCGGGGCCGATCGCGCCGGTGCGCCCCGCAGAGCGCGAGTGGAAGCCGCCCGCAGGGTGGGCGGAGCCGGTGGAATGGCGGGCGCCCGCCGAGTGGACGGGAGCGATGCCGGTCGTCGCTGCGGTCGCACACGAGACCGAAGACGGGTCTCTGCCCGAGCACGACGCGGAGCCGGCACCCGAAGAGGCCGAAGACCGGTCCTCCGAGGATCTCCAGGGCGAGCCGGCCACGTCGATCCCCGAGGACTCGGATCGTCCGTGGGAGACCTACGTCAAGCTGGAATCCGACCTCGAGGCCGATCGGTTCTTCGGATCGTTCGACGAGGGGCTGGATGCCGGTGAGCCGGCCACCCCGGCCGGCGGGCAGCCTCTGGTGACCGCGATGGAGACGCCGGCCGCCACCGACCTCGGCGGCTCGGCGCCGCACTGGCACGTACAGCCCGAGCCGCTCTCCGCGGCCGCCGAGAGCCCCGACATCGGCGACGACGACGACATCGACACCTTGGATGACGACGACGCCGACACCTTGGATGACGGCGACGCCGCCGATGCGGACGAGCCGAGTGCACAGCATCCCGATTCCGATCCCGCCGGCGATGCGGACGCGGACGGCGACGACAACCCCGACGCCGACACGGACACCGGCTCGTTCGGCACGATCGGGGACCTCTCCTCGGAGTGGGCGGATGCCGAGCGAGGGGACGACGACACGAACGAAGGGGGGGAGCCGCGATGACGCTCGCAGCGACGACCCGGTCCGAGACGACCAAGCAGTTCACGACGTCGGCATGGTGGGTGCTCGCCCTGGTGCTCTTCGTGTACATCGGGTTCACAGCGGCGGTGCTCGCCTTCGTGCTGTCGATGTCGGCCACCGGAGCACTCGGCGGAAACGCGCCGCAAGCGCCCGAGGACGGTCTCGCCCAGACGCTGTACAGCACGGCGACGTCGGTGGGCTACGTCTTCCCCCTGCTCATCGGCACGCTGATGGTGACGGCCGAGTTCCGCCACAGCACCCTCACCCCCACGTTCCTCGCGACGCCGCGGCGCGGCACGGTGCTCGGGGGCAAGCTGGTCGTGGGCGCTCTGCTGGGTCTCCTCTACGGCGTGATCGGCGTGATCGCCGCCGTTGCTCCCTCCGCCGCGTTCCTGGCCGGATACGGCCTGTCCACCGAATTCGTCGTCGGTCGACACCTGGGCGATGTTCGGACGGATGCTGCTCGCCTACGTGCTGTGGGTCTTCATCGGCGTCGGCATCGGCGCGCTGGTGCGCAACCAGGTCGGCGCGATCGTCGGCGTGCTGGTCTTCACGCAGTTCATCGAGCCGGTGGCACGCGCGGCGGCATCCTTCGTCGAGGGCCTCAGCGAGTGGTCGCGACTACCTGCCCGGAGCGGCGAGCGACGCGCTGGTCGGGGCGAGCGTGTTCACCGGCATGACGCCGGGGGCGACGGACGATGCGCTCGAATGGTGGGTCGGCGGACTCGTTCTCCTGGCCTACGGCGCGGTGCTCGTGCTGCTCGGCTATCTGGTGAGCTGGCGGCGCGACGTCAGCTGATGCCCGAGTGCGGGCCCAGCCTGGCGCAGAGCCGGCTCAGCCCGCGGCCGGGGCCGGCTTGACCGCCGCCCGCTTGGGCGCGCGAGGGCGCCTCGCCTCGGCGGCGATCTCGGCGACGTCGGCCGCCTCGTCGGGAACGTCGAGACGCAGCGCCTGCACGAGCGCCAGGCCATGACGAGTGGTGAGCACGAGCCGTTCGAACTCGGGATGGCCGTCGAGGTCGATCACGACTCCCGCGCGGTGTCGGCGGATGACCGCGAAATCGGCACCGCCCGTGGACTTCCACGTCCCCATCGCCGTGACGCCCTTCAGGTAGGTGCCGGGGCTCTGCACGCCGCGAAGCCACGTCCACGCGTCATCGGTCAGCTGCACCTTCGAGATGGCCGTGCGCTCGACCGTGACATTCCCCTTGCGGAATGCGAGCAGCCGCTCCGTCGGCGACAGGACGACCTCCAGACGGGTCGAGTCGAGGAGGAGCGTCACCATGCGACTAGTCTGCCAGCGGCGGAGCGGCGCCACGGGGTGCGTTTGCTCACAGGACCGCAACGATCCCTTTGTCGGAACCCGAAGATCAGCGCACGAACTGGTCCGCTGGCTGGGGCAGCGGGAACTTCTCGACAGCGTCCAGCAGCGCGTCCACCGTCTGCCTGTCGGCCACGATGTCGACGGTGAGACCCGCGCGCCGGGCGTCCTTCGCGGTGCGCGGACCGATCGCCGCGATCAACGTGCCCGGCAGGAATCTCGGGAAACTGCGCCTGGACCTGGTCGGCGACCGACCCACTCGTGACGAGGATGGCGTTGATGCGCCCATTGCGGACGTCCTCCGCGATCCGGTCGGTCACAGGGACGCCCACCGTCCGGTAGGCGACCACGCTGCGCACCCGGTGACCCGCCTCGGCCAGCATCCGCGTCAGGACGGGCTTCGCGATCTCGCTGCGGAGGGTCAGGATGTCGCGAGGCTCGGGTTCGAGGGCCAGCATCTGCTCGGCGAGGCCCGCGGCGGAGTTGTCGCGGTCGGGCACGAGGTCGACGCGGTAGCCGACAGCGGTGAGCGCGGCTGCGGTCGTCTCTCCCACCGCGGCGACCTTCGTGCGCTCGGGGATCGTCGCGCGATACGAGTAGAGGACGTCGACGGTCGTCGCACTGGTGAGCGTCAACCAGTCGAAGCGGCCCGACTGCAGGTCGTCGAGCGCCTGCTCGAGCGTCGCGGGATCGTTGCTCGGTGCGAAGTTGATCAGCGGGGCGATCACCGGCACCGCGCCACGGCGGCGCAGAGACGCGGCGACGCTGTCACCCCAGGGTCCACCGCGGGGTACGAGCACGCGCCTCCCAGCGAGCGGCTTGGCTGCGGTGTGCTGTGGTGATGCATTCATGGGGTCGACTCTCGTGCGTACTGCTCAGCCAGCCGCCCCGTGTATCGAGCAGCCGACCAGCGAGGTGGAATCACCGAGGATCGGGATTCTCGCCGTCGGCAGCATCCGCACCATTGCACTGCCTCGTTCAGAGCATACTCCCAGCCTCGCGGGGGCGTCCGGCTGGGCATGTGGACAGCATCGGAGGCCTGCTCAGCGGGAGTACGACCGAACGATCGCCCAGACGATCGCCCCCACCACCGCCGCGCCCGCGATCACCGCTGCGGTGGCTGTGACCGGCTCGTCCTTCGCGAACACGCGAGCCCGCGCCGCGAAGCGGTCGCTCGCGCGGGAGACGCGCCGGGGCACGTTCCCCTTCTGCTCGATCGCAGCCAGAGCGGCCTTGAGCTCGGCGCGGGCGCGCTCCACCGGATCGGTGAGACCCAGGGGAACAGCCGTGCGCGGAAGCACAACCGCTTCAACTCGCGCGACTTCAGAACCGACGGCTTCAGAACTCATCGCGAACGGCCTCCACATCCTTGACGATCGAGTGAACGGGATTCTCGCTCTTGACGACCTTCTTCCACTTCAGGTACCCCAGGAGCCCCATCACGATGGCTGCGACAAGGAGGATCCCGAAGACCGTGAGCGCCGCGGCCCACAGCGGCATCCACGATGCCAGCCCGTAGACCATGAACGCCCCGAGCGCGGGGATCGACCAGAACAGCAGGAAGAGCGCGCCGACGATCCAGCCGGAGCCGATCCCGGCGTCCTTCGAGGTGCGTCGCACCCACGCCTTGGCCGCTTCGATCTCGGCGGTGACGAGGTTGCGGACGAGTTCAGGGAGTTCGCCGACGAGGGTGAGCAGACTCTCGTCGGCGCGGTCGCGAAAACCGCGCGGAGTCGTCATATCAGGCGCCGCCGCGGCCGGGCGTGGCGATGTCGTCGAGGGCCTCGTCGATCGCGTCTTCGGCTGCCTGTGCGCTGACGTCGGCAGAGCGCTGCACGTCGTCGGCCGAATTCTTGGCGGCCTTCACCGCGGCGTCGAAGCGTTCGGCGGGTGTCCCCTTGACGGAGGCCGCCTTGGTCACCTTGACGGCGCCGTCCCACAGGGTCGACGGGAGCGCCATGGCGCTGGACTTGGCGAATTCCTTGGCCTTCGTCGACCTGCTCCTGCACAGGCTCGAGGTTCCAGACCTTCTCAGCCTGGGCTTTGATCTGCTCGTACCGCTCGCGACCGGCACGCGAGCCGAGCACGTAGCCGGCGGCGAGTCCGATGACGAGTCCTACCTTGCCTTTCATGGGCGTCTCCTCACGCTCGACGGGTGGTGCGTCGTCCCAGGTTAGTCCCGCATGCCGATTCCGGCATCTGCCCTTGACACATCCACCTCCGTCGTGGGCGAGGTCAGGCCGACGTCGTCGCCCCAGAGCGCGTGCCGGCGGGCGTCGTCGGCGGTGGCGACGGCATCCGGAACCACCTGCGCGAGACCCGATCCCGCCAGCCATCCGCCGACGGCGGAGAGCCCTCCCACGGCGCCGATCGCCGCACGCGCCGCCTCGGTCGCCGCCTGGTGCCCGAGCGCGGAGGCCGGGGCCGCCGGCTGCGAATCGCACCCGCGCCAGCCCCGAGCACGTCGGTGAGCGGCATCTCCAGCAGAGCGGATGCCTCCTCGCGGGCGAGTGCCGTCGCTGCGGCGTCGTCCAGCGCCGGCGTCGCCGCCGGCGAGCCGCCCGCGCCGAAGACCACGCGCAGCACGTGAACCCCCGGCCCTGCGGTCGCCGCGAGCCACGGCCACCGCGCGGTGGAGTGGATGAGGCCGGCGGCGCGAGAGGTGCCGGCGACCGGGTAGACCGCGCCGCCTCGCGGTGCCGCAGTCCAGCGCGGGAGCGCGGACCACGAGGGTCACGACGTCCAGCGGCTCCGCTGGGTGCGCGGTCGGCGGGAGCGCGGGAGCCAGCGGCCCGAGGAGGGCGCGCGCCGGCGCTTCGGGCGTCGCGATGATGACGTGGTCGGCGGGATCGACCGGCGCGGCCTCTGCGGATCCGAGTGCCGACGGCCCATCGCTCGTCGTCGAGCCTGTCGAGCGAATCGACCGGTGCGCCGACGCGGATGTCGGCGCCCAGCTCGACGAGCCGGGACTCGGCCGCCTGCACCAGGCGCAGCATCCCGCCGTCGATCGTCTCGAGAGCGGGGCCGTGAGATGCGGTCGACGAGCAGGTCGGCCACCGCGCCGCTCAGCGAGCCGGTGCGGGTGAGTGCGGTGCTGAGCCCGGGGGCGACCGCTTCGACGTCGATGTCGTCGGGGTGCGTCCCGTAGATGCCCGAGGCTCACCGGCGCGACGAGTCGTTCGAGCACGGCGTCGCCCATGCGCGTGCGGACGAGCCTGCCGAGGCTGCGCTCCTTGCCGATCGTCAGGGGTGGCCGCACACGGTCGAGGAAGGCGCGCCAGGCGCCGCCCCAGCCGATGATCCTCGCGGACGGACTCGTCCCAGGGATTCTGCGGGATGCCCGCGATCGTCGCTGACGGGGAGGGGCGCGGCCCCTGAGCGAAGACCGGAGATCCAGGTCGCGGTGTCTGCGGCGGGACGATCGACGTCCCCGAGCCCGAGCTCGACGGCGAGCGCCCGCACCGCGTCGCCGCGCGTCGACCACCCTTCGGCGGCGGCGTCGAGCCGGAGCCCGGCGACGTCGATCGGTGCGAGGGTGCCGCCGAGGCGATCGGATGCCTCCACCAGCGTGACGCGCAGGCCGAACTTGGCGCACTCCAGCGCCGCGACGAGCCCCGCGATGCCGGCGCCGACCACCACGACGTGCGCGCTCGTGCGCGGCCGCCGCCAGGTCGCCGAGGGCGTCCCGCCCACTCGATTCCGCCATGCGCACCTCCTCATCCATCCTCCCATCCGGGCCGTCGCAGCCCGTCGTGGCGGGCGCCCCACCCGAGTGCGAGACTGGCGGCATGACGCTTCACATCACGGGAGACGCCGACGCGGACCGGCTGCTGAGCGAGGATCCCCTCGCGCTCCTGATCGGGATGCTGCTCGATCAGCAGGTCGCGATGGAGGTCGCCTTCTCGGGGCCGCTCAAGATCGAGCAGCGCGTGGGATCGGTGGATGCCGCGACCCTCGCCTCTTACGACCCGGACGCCCTCGTGGAGGCGTTCCGCCAGACGCCGTCGATCCACCGGTACCCGGGATCCATGGCCGCGAGGGTGCAGAGCCTGTGCACGGCGCTCGAGCAGGACTGGGGCGGCGAGGCGGCGGCGCTGTGGACCCGAGACGACCCCGACGGACGCGGAGGTCCTCCGTCGGCTGAAGAAGCTGCCGGGATTCGGCGAGCAGAAGGCCAAGATCTTCCTGGCGCTGCTGGGCAAGCAGTACGGCTTCACCGGCGAGGGCTGGCGTGAGGCGTCCGCCCCCTACGGGGAAGACGGCTCGTACCGGAGCGTCGCCGACATCGTCTCGCCCGACTCGCTGGCCAAGGTGCGCGAGCACAAGCGCGAGATGAAGGCTGCTGCGAAGACCGCCGGCGGGGTCTGAAGCGACCATGCTCGACGTGGTCCGCGGACTCGAGGCCGTGGGCGCTGCACCCCACGCCGCTCCTAGGGTTGACGCGTGCGGCTGAGGTTCTTCGGCGGGCTCGCCCTCGAGGGCTCGGCGGGCGAGGCGCTCGTCGTCGCCCGGCCGCGGCCAGCAGGCGCTGCTGTACCGGCTCGCGCTCGATGCGGGCACCACGGTCGCGTACCGTCCGCTTGCGCAGGACGTCTGGCCGGATGACGCACCCGACGATCCGCGTGCGGCACTGCAGTCGCTGGTGTCGCGGCTGCGGAGGGTCCTCGGGGCAGAGGCCATCGCGTCAGAACCGGGCGGCTACCGGCTCGCCGTCGCTCGCGAAGACGTCGATCTGACCGCGTTCCAGGACCTCGTCGCTGCGGCGCGACGCCACCAGGATGCGGCGCTGGCGACCGTGCAGGCCACAGAGGCGCTCAGCCTGTGGACGGGCGACCCCTGGACTCCGGGCCTGGATTTCGACTGGGTCGTGCGCGATCTGCTCGAGGACCGGGCGCACGCGGAGCGCATCATCCGGGAGGCAGCGGGTTCGCCGACGGCTGAGCCGGCGCCACCGGCCGCGCCTGCCGCGATCCCGGCCGCATTGACGCCGCTCGTCGGCCGGCACCGCGAGCTGGCGACGATCGGGGCGCAGCTGAGCTCGGAGCGCCTCGTGACGCTCATCGGACCCGGCGGCGCCGGCAAGACCACGCTCGCGCTCGAGACCGCGCGGGCGTGGGGCGATGCGACGGTCATCGTCGAGCTCGCCCCGGCGGCTCCCGGGCGAGGTGTGGGCCGTGGTCGCGGCCGCCGCGAGCCGCAGCATCCGCACCGCAGACACGACGTCGCCGGCGCCCGACGACGCCGCGGCAGCGCGCCTTGGATGCGCTCTCCGGTCGAGCGGTCCTGATCGTGCTGGACAACTGCGAGCATGTCTCTGCCGAGGCGGCCGACGTCGGGCTGGCGCTCCTGCGCGCGGCACCCGCCGCGCGGATCCTCGCGACGAGCCGCGAGCCCCTGGGTGTTGCGGGCGAGGCGTTCGTCGACCTCGGCCCGCTGCCGGCGGAGGATGCGATCGACCTCTTCTCCAGGCGCGTCCGCGCCGCCCGCGGAGAGGCCCCGGCACCGCACGAGGCCGATCGTCGTGGAGCGGATCGTCCGGCGACTGGACGGCCTTCCCCTGGCGCTCGAGCTCGCCGCGGCACGGGCCCGCACCCTGACGCTCGACGAGATCGACTCGGGTCTCGATGATCGATTCGCCCTCCTGGCGGCGGGGCCCCGCACCTCGGACCCGCGGCATCAGACGCTGCGGGCGCTCGTCGACTGGAGCTGGGAGACGCTCAGCGGAGCGGAGCGCGAGGCGCTGCTGGCGGCATCCGTCTTCCCGGACGGGATCGCCGCCGTCGACGCGGCGGCGGTGGCGGAGCGGTTCGAGACGGATGCCGCAGCCTTCGACCGGCTCGTCGACCGGTCACTGCTCCGCCGCGGCGACGGCGCGTACCGGATGCTCGAGACCGTCCGGGCGTATGGACTCGATCGCCTGCGCGCCGCGGGCGGTGAGCCGGACGCCCGTCGTCGGCAGGCGGTCGTGATGGCGGAGCTGGCGCGAACCCGCGACGATTCGCTGCGCGGCCCGGAGGTGCGGCGCGCGCTCGACTGGTTCGACGCGAACGAGGAGAACCTGTCGGCCGCCCTCCGCGCCTGCGCCGAGCAGCCAGGACTGCATGAGACGGGCGTCGCGCTCGTCCGAGGCTCGCTCTGGCAGTGGCTCATGCGCGAGCGGTTCCCGGAGCTCGAAGCGGGAATCCGCCGGTTCTCATCGGCGGACGGCGCGATCGACTCTGAGCCCGCCACGGTCGTGAACGGAGTGGCCCTGCTTTTCGCAGCGATGGCGAGGGATCGAGCAGACGATCCGCTTGCTGAGGCGCTCGGCGACTTCGGACCTCGCAGCGACCGGCTCGCAGAGGCGGCCCGGCGGCACCCGTCCGCGCTCACGCACGTGCTGCGACCGCTCCTGTCAGCCATAGCCGAGGCGATCGACCGGCGCGTGGAAGGGGGTCTGTGGGCCCAGAGCTTCCGCATCCCCGACCCCGCGCCCGACGCCCCCTCCTGGTCTTGGGCCTTCGTGAGCATGCTGCGCTCCGCGGTCGCGCAGAACATGGGCGACGTCGAGACCCTCGGACTCGAGAGCGAGCGGGCGATGGATGGCTTCCGCCGGCTCGGCGATGTCTGGGGAACCGCCTTCGCGAGCCAGCTGCGCGGCGAGTGGCTCGCGCTCGAGGGGCGCCTCGAGGAGGCACTCGAGGTCGCGGATGCGTCCACCCGGGGCTTCACGGGGCTGACGTCGGTGAGCGACCTGCTGCAGCAGCGGTCTCAGAGTCTCGGCATCCTGCTCCGGCTCGGGCGTATCGAAGAAGCGCGCGCACGGCTGGCGGAGATCGACGTCATCGCCCGGAATGAGGGGTCGGACCGCACCCTCGCCCAGCTGCGCATGAGCGCCGCGAGCGTCGAGATCGCCGCCGGCGACGGCGCCGCCGCGCTGGCGCACCTCGACAAGCTGCCGAAGGACGCGAGGGCGCCCGGGTTCCCTGATCAGATGACCGCGTGGGCCGCGTCCAAGCGTGCCCAGGCGCTCATCCTGCTGAGCAGGCTCGAGGAGGCAGGGCGCACCATTGCGATGGCGCTTCCGCTCGCTCGCCGCACCGGCGACCAGCCGATCCTCGCCGACGTGATCCTGTCGCTCGCGGGCTGGCTCGCGGCGACCGATCAGCGTGCCGCCGCGCACCGCGCTGTGGCGTTGTCCTCCGCCGTGCGAGGGCGGGCAGATGTGACCGACGTCTTCTACCGCCTCGTGCTCGCAGACGGCGATGCGGCGCCGGAGGAGATTCTCCTCGGCGCCGCATCGGACGAGCTGGACGGGCTTGCGGCCCTGCTGCCGCAGCCTCCCGCCTAGGCGAGGGCGCGGCATCCGTCATGCCTTTCGCATGTACGCCCTGACCGTGAGCGGCGCGAACACGGCCACCACCACGAGCGCGCCGACGAGGGTCGCGACGATGTCCGCCCCCGCATCGACGCCCATCGTCAGCGCGCGGGTCGCCGAGACGAGGTGCGTGACCGGATTGATCGACGCGAACCAGGCGAGTGCCGGAGGCAGGGTGTCGATCGGCACGTAGGCGTTCGAGAGGAAGGTCAGCGGGAACAGGATCAGGAACGAGATGCCCTGCACCGACGCCGCCGTGCGGGCGATCACGCCGAAGAACGCGAAGATCCAGCTCAGCGCCCAGGCCGCACCGATCACGAGCAGCCCCGCAGCGAGCACGCCGCCGAGGCCGGCCGCCGGCCGGTAGCCCATGAGGTATCCCGTCGCGAAGGTGAGGATCGTCGCGATGGCGTAGCGGAGGGTGTCGGCGAGCAGCGCCCCCGCCAGCGGCGCGACCCGCGCGATCGGCAGCGACCGGAACCGGTCGAAGACGCCCTTCTCCATGTCTTCGCGCAGCTGCACCCCCGTCACGACCGAGGTGGTGATGACGGTCTGGACCAGGATGCCGGGCAGCAGGAACGGCAGGTAGCTCTCGACGCTGCCGGCGATCGCGCCGCCGAAGATGGACGCGAACATCACCGTGAAGATGATCGGCTGGACCGTGACGTCGATGAGCTGCTCCGGCGTCCGCCGGACCTTGAGGAGACCGCGGCCGGCCATCGTGAGCGAGTTGCGGACGGACTGGCCGATGCTCACATGGTTCTTGAGCGCGATGGTGGTGGTGAGGGGTGAGGTGGTCATGCGCGGCTCCCTTCGAGCGCTGCTTCGGGCTTCTCGGAGTCGACGACTCCGTGGCCCGTCAGGGTGAGGAAGACCTCGTCCAGGGTGGGCTTCTGCACGCTCATCTCGGCGAGGCGGATGCCCGCCTCGCGGAGCGTGACGAGCAGGTCGGTCACGCGATCCGGGTCCTGCATCGGCGCCGTGAGCCGGGTGGCCTCGGGCGTCACGGTGGCCGTCACGCCGAGCACGCGCTCGACCGCGATGCGGACATCGTCGAGGTCGGCGGGGTCGGCCGGGCGCAGCTGCAGGCTCGATGTTCCGATGGAGCTCTTGAGCTCGTCGGGTGTTCCCTCGGCGACCACCTTGCCGGTGTCGATCACCGCGATGCGGTCGGCGAGCTGGTCGGCCTCGTCGAGGTACTGGGTCGTGAGGAGGACGGTCGAGCCGTCGGCGACGAGGCGGCGGATCGTGTCCCACATCTGCGCGCGGGTGCGGGGATCCAAGCCCGTGGTGGGCTCGTCGAGGAAGATCAGCGGCGGATGGGCGATGAGGGATGCCGCCAGGTCGAGGCGCCGCCGCATGCCGCCGGAGAACTTCTTGAGGGGGCGCTTGGCCGCCTCGGTCAGGCCGAACTCCTCGAGCAGCTCAGCCGCCTTGCGGCGGGAGTCGGCGCGCGACAGCCCGAGCAGACGCGAGAACAGCACGAGGTTCTCTGTGGCCGAGAGCGTCTCGTCGACCGAGGCGTACTGGCCGGTCACGCCGACGAGCTGCCGGACGATCTGCGCCTCGCGCTCGACGTCGTGCCCGAAGATCTCGGCACGTCCGCCGTCCGGGCGCAGCAGGGTCGCGAGCATGCTGATGGTCGTGGTCTTGCCGGCGCCGTTGGGGCCCAGGACGCCGTACACGGTGCCGGCCTCGACGCGCAGGTCGACGCCGTCGACGGCACGGTTGTCGCCGAAGACCTTCACGAGGCCCTCGGCCCGCACGGCGAGGGTGCCGGCGGAGATGGATGAAGTCATGGGAATGCCTTTCTCTGAATGGCTTCCCCCAGCGTGCCGGTGGAGCGCTGTCACTCCGCTGTCGCGGCGGGGCGGGCGCTGTCAGCCCGCTGTCACGGCGCTGTGAGCGGGCTCCGGTGCGGCCTCCACGCGGGCGGCGCCGTGCGTCCGTCTAGACTCGGGGGGTTCCCTCGGGGGGAAGCACCTTTGCGATGACCACAGTGGACCAGACGACACCGGGCGATGTTGATCCGCTCGTCCTCACGGCGCCCGCACGCGCGGGGCAGCGCTTCGCCGCGCTGGCCCTCGACGTGCTCGTCCCCGTCGCGCTCGCCGTGATCGCGAGCCTCCTGTTCGTGTTGGGATTCGAATCGGGCGGCTGGATCCTCGCCATCGCGACCGGCGTGCTCGTCGTCGTGAGCCTCGTCACGCTCGGGCGGTCGGGGCGGACGCTCGGCCGCATCGCCGCGGGAACCCGGACGGTCGAGCGCTCGACGGGCGCGGCGGCCGGCGCATCCGTCCTCTGGAGACTGATCTCCGGACGCCTCGGAACCTTCGATATCCACCGCGGCCGCGACCCGTTCGCGCCTGCGCTCTCGCCTTTCGAGTTCCCCGTGCAGCAGCGGGTCGTCGCGACCCCCGCGCGGAGCACGCTCGCCCCCGTCCTGGAACTGGATTCGGGGCAGCGCCTGACGCTGGATGCGGCGCTCGTCCTCGGCCGCAATCCTTCCGCCCCCGCCGACGCCCCCGCCGAGATCTACCGCTGGACCGACCTCTCGCGCACCCTCTCCAAGTCGCACGCACGGCTGGAGTGGGACGGCCGACTCGTGTGGGTCACCGACCTCTCCTCGACCAACGGCACCTTCGTGCGGACGGCGAGCGCGTCGCAGCCGCTCCTTCCCTACCAGCGGACTCCTCTCAGCGGCGAGACGATCCTCGAGCTCGGCGATCGGCTCGTGACTGTGAGGGTTGCGGCATGAGCGCGGGCACGATCGATCATCCGCTCCTCGACGGCCGCGGATCCGGCTGGGCGGCAACCGAGACGCGCGCTGATGTGGTCGCGCTCACGGTCGGGATGAGCGACTTCCTCCACCGCGTCGTGACCGCGGGCGACCGGCCGATCGTCGTGTCGGGTGAGCACTCGCGCATGACGCAGCCGCTCGCCGAGGCGCTCTCCGCCGTGCAGGGGCACTGGGTCATCCGCACGACCGACGACGGTTGCTACGACGCCCGCACGGGGGTGCCCCTCGCCGAGCCGCAGGCCGTGCTCGGGCTTCCGGCGCACCCGACGCGGGACGGCGTGCACCGCGCCTTCCTTCGTGCCGCCGTGTCGACGCGGCTGCAGATCGTGGTGACCGTGTCGACACGGCACCGCGTGAGCAGACCCGTACGACTCGGCGGGGTCCTCGAAGCCGCCTCCGAGCGGTTCGCCGGGCGGATTCCGGATGCCTGGGGGCCGACCGAGCCGCTGGTCGCACCCTGGGATCGCGACGAGCTGACCGAGCGCACCCGGCGCCGCATCCCGATCGACAGTCGCTGGGCCGCGGTCACCTCGGGCGATCACCCGGTGCTCGGCACGCTGCACATCGCGCGCACCGCCGAAGGACTCGAAGAGACCACCCGACTGTGGGCCGACATCGCCGGCCCCGCAGATGACGCCGTCGACGGCCTCGGACTCGCCGCACGCGAGTTCCTCGCCAAGGCGGCCGGGATCGGGATGCCGCTCCTCGGCGTCGCGTTCGCCGCCGTCGGGTCACCCGATCTCGCTCGCCGGTCGACCGCGGCGATGCAGCCAGAGCCGCTCGCGCTCCTCGTCGGGCCGCCCGGCGTGCGCGCCTCGGGCATCGATGCCCGCCGCTGGGCGAGCGAGTTCGGCGCGGCGGTCGTCGGCAGTCCCCGCCTTCCCGGGGTGCTGCTGCCCCTCGGCTCGCCCGCGGGCGGCGGCTGGCAGCGCCTCGCCGAGGTGCTGGGAACACTCGATCCTGCTCGGGTCGGCGCGCTCCTCTCGGTCTCGCCTCAGGTCGCGGCGCGCCTGCGTCAGGGAGCCGGCCCCGGCGCGACAGAAGGAGGTGCCTGATGCCCGATCAGCGCGACACCGTGCTCATCGAGCAGGCGAAGATCCAGCGCATGCGCCTGGGGTCCGCCCTTCTCCACGGCCGGATCGACGAGCGCCGCACCGTGAACGACCACTCCCGCCGGCTCATGGCCTCGCTGATCCTCGGCGCGGTCGCGTGCGCCACCTGCGTCGGCATCTCGTTCGTCCTGCAGCTGCTCGGCGATCGCCAGGCGCCGCAGCCCTCACCGACGAGCACGTCCATCTCGGCGCCTTCGTTCGAATCGACCCCCTGGGAAGCATCGTGAGCACCTACACCCGACTGACCGTCGCCGGCAGCACCCGCCGCGCCGAGGTCGTCGTCTCGAGCGACGAGCCGCTCGGCGCGGTCCTTCCGCGACTGCTCGACCTGCTGGGCGAGACGGGCGGCACGGTGGCACGGCCGTTGACGCTCGTGGCGTCCGACGGCGAGCAGGTCGACGTCGGACGCTCTCCGCAGCAGCTCGACCTCGGAGACGGGGCCCTCCTCCACCTCGTCCGACTGGATGCGGCCCCGCCCCCTCCGCTCGTGATCGATGTGACGGATGCCGCAGCCGACGTGCACGAGTCCCGCCCCGATCGCTGGGACGGCCGCGCCCGGAGCATCGCCGGCGGAATCGGCATCGGGCTCGCGGCGGCGGCCGCGGGACTCATCGCGCCGTACGGGGGAGCCGTGACGGCCGCGTGGGTGATCCTCGTCACGATCGCCGTCCTCCTCGCGATCGCAACCACGCTCGGCCTGCTTCGCCTGCCCGGCGTCTCGGCCTGCGTGACGGCGGCTGCGGCAGGGCTCGCCGTGCCGCTCGGCCTCGCCGCGTTCACCGCGGCCGGCGCGCAGGGCTACGACTCGGCGAGCGCCGCGCTGATCGGCGCGGCCGTCGTCATCGCCGCCGGGTCCGCCGTCGTGCTCCTCGGCGTCGGCGTCGCCCTGCGCCGTCCAGGCGCGGCCGCCGGCGGGGCGGTCGGCGCCGTCCTCGCCACGCTGCTCCTCGTGCTGCTCCTCGCGGGAGTCGGCGCGGAGGCGTCCGCCGCCGTCGCGGGCACGATCGCCGCCTTCGCAACCGGCCCGCTCCCGTGGATCGCTCTCTCCGCCGCCGGTCTCACGCGCCTCGACCAGGGCGTCGCCGGAGGCGAGCGAGTGGAACGTCCGCGCGCCTTCGCCGCGATCGACGACGCCTACTCGGCTCTGACGTGGAGCGTCCTCTCCGTCTCTGCCGTGCTCGCCGTCTCGGGCGTCGCTCTCGTGCTCGCGTCCGAGCTGTGGAGCGGGCTGCTCGCCCTCGCGTTCGCACTGGTGGCGGCTCTCCGGTCGCGGGCATTCCCACTGCGCGCGCAGGTGTGGGCGCTGTGGGCCGTCGTCGCCGCGATCGCCGGAACGGCCGTGCTCACACAGCTCACCAGCTCCCTCGCCTGGATCGGCATCGCCGTCTCGGCCGCGTCCGCCGTTCTGATCGCGGTCGCCGTCCTCGCGCGTCCGGCCGCGCACGTTCGGGCACGCCTGCGGGGCGCCGGCAATGTCATCGAGACGCTCGCCGTCGTCGCGCTCCTCCCGCTCCTCCTCGGAGCACTGGGGGTCTACAGCGAGCTCCTCGGCATGTTCGGCGGCGGATCGTGACGGGCATCGCCACGCGCGATCTGCCCTCTGCGCTGTTCGGCAGCGCCGCCGCCACCCGCACCCGGTTGACGGAGTGGGATGCCGCGATCCGCGGCATCCGCCCCACCGCACGGCGGATCGGGTTCGTGTCACTCGAGAGGGGCGCCGGTGCCACGACCCTCGCTGAGCAGGTGCTCCGCGTCGTCGCGGCGCGGCGACCTGAACCGACGCTCGCCATCGACGTCGCCGGCGGTGAGCACGATCTCGGCGCGCGACTCGGCGCCGCGCCGATCCCGGCGAGCGAGGCCCGTGCGGGGGCGCGGACGACGGCCGACGCCGTCACGGGACTTGCCGCCGGAGACGGCTGGTTCACGTTGCGCCCCCAGGTCCGCCGACGGCGCGATCGGCCCCTGGCTCGCCGAGGCTGCGCCGATCACGCGCTTCTTCGAGGTGTCGATCACGGACTTCGGCGTCCGGCATCCGCTCGTCGACCTCGCCGGCTGCGCCGCGCTGTGCGATGTCGTGTGCGTCGTGAGCAGCGCGCTTCGCTCCCCCGCCGAACTCGCGCGCGCCGTCGCACCCGCCATCGCGGCGCTGCCGGAGGGTCCGACCCCGGTGCTGGCGCTCGTGGACCACAGTCGCGAGGGGGGCGCTGTCGCGCGCACCATGACGGCGGATGCCTGGCCGGTCGTCGGCATCCCGTTCGACCGCGGTCTGCGAAGCGGCGGGCGACCGAGCGGTCCCGCCCGTCACGCGCTTCTGCAGCTCGCGGCGACGCTGCTGTCCGCCCGCAAGGCGGTGACCGCGTGACGATCCGTGTCGTCCACCGGCCGGCGCGCATCACACGGCCGCTCGACGAGCCCGCCGAGCTCGTCCTCGCTCCCCCGCCGCCGATCGGCGAGAGCTCGACGCCGTTCCCGATCCAGTCGCTGCTCCCGATCCTCGGCAGCCTGTCGTCCATCACGATGATCGTGCTGCTGCGCAACAACCCGGTCATGGTCGTGGTGGGCGCCGTCATCCTCGTCGTCGCGCTCGTCGGCGGGCTCGGCATGGCCTTCAGCGCCCGCGGCAATGCCGCCCGGCAGCGCCGCGTCCAGCGCGAGCGCTACCTCGACTATCTGGAGGAGCAGCGCATCGCCGTGCGCGAGATCGCGGATGCGCATCGGGATGCCTCGCTCGCCCTGGATCCCGCTCCCGCGACGCTCGTCGAGATCGGCGCCGACCCCGCCCGGCGGTGGGAGCGCCGCCCCGGCGACGCCGACTTCCTCCGGGTCCGCATCGGCACCGGCGACCTCCGCGCGGTCGAGGTGCGGCTGCCTCCCGAGCAGAACCCCGTGCAGCCCTTCGACCCGGTCATGAAGGGCGCCGCCGCGAGGCTCGTGCAGCTCGCGGGCGTCGTCCAAGGCCTCCCCGCGGTCCTCGACCTCGAGCGCGGCGGCCACGTCTCGGTCGTCGGCCCTCGCGAGCAGACGGTGGGGGTCTGCCGCGCCATCGCGGCGCAGGTCGGCAGCCTTCATTCCCCGGACGACGTGCAGCTGGCCGCCGTGATCCCGACGTGGGCTCGCGACGAGTGGCGTGGGTTCGACCTCCTGCCCCATGTCTCGGCCACGGTGGTGCCGGCCGGCCAGGTCGCCGCGCGGCGGATCGCCCCGACGCTTGCCGAGCTGCTGTCCCTTCTCGGCGACGAGCTGCGCGACCGCGTCGCCTCGGCCGCCGCGACGCGCCGCACCGGACGCCGCACGAAGCCCGCCCGCCTGGTGATCTTCATCGACGAGGGGACGGATGCCGCGTCCGCCCTCCCGCGCCTCGACCCGGCGCTGGATCTCGCCGACCTCGGGATCACCGTCGTGCACGTCGTCGACGACCGTCTGAAAGAGCCCTCGGCCGTCGCGGCACGGGTCACCCTCGACGACGGCGAGGCGACGATCGAGACCCCGGGCACCGGTGAGGAGGCCGTGACGGGCATCCGCCCCGATGGCGTGTCGACCGCGCTGCTCGAGGTCATCGCCCGTCCGCTGGCCGGACTTCGGCTCACGCGCACGAGCGCCGTCGATGCCCAGACCTCGCTTGCCCCCGACGTCACCGAACTGCTCGGCATCGCCGACGTGGACGCGCTCGACCTGCGCGAGGCATGGCGGCCGCGCTCGGCGGGCGACTTCCTGCGCGTGCCGATCGGCGTCGACGACGGCGGGGCGCCGGTGCTGCTCGACCTCAAGGAGTCGGCACAGCTCGGCATGGGCCCGCACGGCATCTGCATCGGCGCGACCGGATCCGGCAAGAGCGAGTTGCTGCGGACCCTGATCCTCGGTCTCGCCCTGACGCACTCCCCCGACGACCTCAGCATGATCCTCGTCGACTACAAGGGCGGGGCGGCGTTCGCCCCGTTCGCCGGGCTCCCCCACGTCGCGGGCATCATCGACAATCTCGCCGACGACCCGCAGCTCACCGAGCGGGCGCGAGCCAGCATCCAGGGCGAGGTCGTGCGCAGGCAGCGACTGCTCAAGGAGGCCGAGAACGCGGCGTCCATCGGGCACTACCGCCGGCTCCGGCGCGAGCGCCCCGAGCTTCCCGCCCTTCCCCACCTCTTCCTCGTGATCGATGAGTTCGGCGAGCTGCTGACGGCGGAGCCGGAGTTCGTCGAGCTGCTTCTCACGATCGGCCGCATCGGGCGGTCGATCGGCGTGCACCTGCTGCTCTCCAGCCAGCGGATCGAGGGTGGCCGCCTGCGCGGCCTCGACACGTACCTCTCGTACCGCATCGGCCTGCGCACGTTCTCCGAATCCGAGTCGGCCGTCGTCCTGGACACCCCCGACGCCTTCCACCTCCCGGCGATCCCGGGTTTCGGCTATCTCAAGGTCGACACCTCGGTCTACACGCGCTTCCGCGCGGGATACGTCTCCGGAGCCGTTCCCGCCCCGGTGGAATCCGACCCGTCCCGGTTGGACGTGGCGACCCTCCTCGAGCTCCCGCCCTACGATCGCCCGGCCGTGGACGATGACGACGCGGCGGTCGCCCTCTCGCAGCCCGAGGCCCCCGTGACAGGGCGAACCCTCGTGCAGGCCGCCGCGTCGCGCCTCACGCGCGGCGTGGTGCGCACGCGTCCGGTGTGGCTGCCGCCCCTGCCGCCGGTGCTCACGCTGGGCGGGGTGCTCTCCACGACCGAGGGAAGCGGGGGGCTTCGCGCGCCCCTGGGACTCCTCGACGACCCGAGTCGTCAGCAGCAGGCGCCGTGGCTGCTCGACCTCACCCGGTCGGGCGGGCACGTCTCGATCATGGGCGCACCGCAGTCGGGCCGCTCGACGTTCCTCCGCACGCTCGCGGCATCCCTCGCCTTCACCCACTCGCCGCGCGAGGTCAGCGTGTACGGCATGGACCTCACCGGTGGCGGTCTCGCCCGCATCGAGCCGTTCCCGCATGTCGGAGGCGTGGCGACGCGCGGCCATCGTGAGCGGCTCTCCCGCCTCCTCGAGGAGCTCACCGCCATGCTGGCCGTCAGGGAACGGGTGTTCCGCGACCACGGACTCGACTCCCTCCCCGATATGCGGCGCCAGCACGCCGAGGGACGGCTGCCCGAACTCCCGAGCGCAGACGTCGTGCTGCTCGTCGACGGGCTCGGCGCGCTGCGCACGGAGTTCGAAGATCTCGAGCCGGCGTTCGGCCAGCTCCTCGAGCGCGGCGGAAGCTTCGGCATCCACATCGTCGTCACTCTCTCGCGCTGGAACGAGCTCCGCCTCAATCTGCAGGGGCTGGTCGGCACACGGCTCGAGCTCAAGCTCAACGACCCGGCCGACTCGCAGATCGCGCGCAAGCTCTCCTCGACGCTCCGGGCCGACGAGCCCGGCCGAGTCGTGACCGACGACAAGCTCTTCGCCCAGGTCGCGCTGCCGCTCCTCGAAGAGGTGGACGACGCCGACATCGGCGATGCGCTCGAGCGCATCGCCCGCGAGAGCGCCGCGCAGTGGGGAGGACCGGGCGCTGCGCCGATCCGCCTCCTTCCCGAGGAGCTGTCACCGCTCGATCTCCCGGATGCGCTCGACGAGCCCGATGAGATCCCCATGGGCCTGCGCCAGGACACGATGACCCCCTTCACCGTGCACCTCGCGGACCGCGATCCGCACCTTCTCGTGCTCGGCGACTCCCGCTGCGGCAAGACGACGGTGCTGCGAGGCGTCGTGCAGGGCGCGATCGACCGGCACTCGCCGGAAGAGCTGGTCATCGGCCTCATGGATGCCCGCGGCGAGCTGGCCGCCGACATCCCCGACGACTATCTGGGGGGTCACGCCACCTCCGGACGCCAGGCCCGCCTGCTGGCTGAGTCGATCGCCGCGGAGCTCGAGAAGCGCGCTGCCGACCGCACCGTGGGCGGCCCCCGGATCCTCGTGATCGCCGACGACTTCGACATCCTCGCGGCCGGCGGCGCCGAGCCCCTGCGACCTCTGGTGCCCTACCTCGCCTCGGCGCGCGATCTGCGATTCACGGTCGTGGTGAGCCGGCCCGTCGCGGGTGCGTCGCGCGCGATGTTCGACGTCGCCCTGCAGGGCGTCCGCGACACGGGCGGCACGGCGCTCATCATGTCGGGCGACCGGTCCGAGGGCCAGCTGCTGCCGAAGCTCTACGCCGAGCCGATGGTGGCAGGTCGCGGCCGTCTCGCTCGCCGCGGCGAGCGTCCCGCGCTCGTTCAGATCGCGCAGTTCCAGACGACGGTGACGACGGATGCCGCGCCCACGGCGCCGGGGTTGCCGACCGAGTCCCCATTGCCCGACGCCCATCCGGTCGTCGCCGCACTCCCCGAGAACGGCGGCGGCGCCGAGGTGCTTGCCGGCATCGCGCCGACGCTCCCCGCCGACGTGCCGGCGGTCGTGGAGCCCGTCGGAGCCGATGGGGCGCCGGGCCTTCGCCGGAAGAGGAGACAGGATGCCCCGTAGCAGCGTGCTGCTGAGCCCCGCTCCCGTCGACGCCGAAGCGGTCGCGCAAGCCGCGGGCACCGTCTGGCGGGCCGGTGCGGATCCGACAGCATCCCCCTTCGAACTGCGCCCCCTCGACGACGGCGCCGTGCTGCAGGTGCTGGCGGGCGACCTGGTCGTCCTCTCCGTCCTGCGCCCCCGGATGCTTCCACGCCTCGACGAGGTCACCCGCCTGCTGCCCGGCGTCGAGGCACCGCAGTCCACCTCGTGGTGGAGTGACGCCTACACGCCATGGCGCCCGGAGGGCGCGATCGGGGTGGCGATCCTCGACGCGCTGGCCGCGGCATCCGGGGCAGTCATCGTGCACCAGGGGTTGGCACCTTCCTGGCGTTCCGCGAGCTGATCGAGCGGCATCACTCGCTCGAGGCGGCGCAAGGTCGGTGCATGTCCCGAAAAGTGGACATGAGCTTTCGCAGAGATCGGTTAGCCTGGTGGACAGTCCATGCAAGTCGATCGGGTCGGCGACGTTTCTGCGCCGAGAAGAAGGGATGACGACGGATGAAGTTCGCAATGGGTGCGGATACCCTCACCGTGCTGAGCAAGGCCACCTCGGGGTCGAGCGATGACCTCTCTGTGCTGGTCCGCCAGCTGTTCGAAGCGGCCGAGCCGCTCGAGGGCCGGTTCCAGGGTGCCGGGCGTTCGGCGTTCGACCGTTTCAAGGGTCGCACCGACGCCATCTCTGCGGAGCTGAAGGCAGCTCTCGACGGCGTGCTCGGCGGCATCGGCGGCATGAACCGCTCGTTCATCGAGGGCGAGTCCGCGATGGTCGACCAGACCCAGAGCCTCGAGGCGGGGTCGTCGTTCGACGCTGCACGCTTCGGCTCGAGCCGCTGATTCGGAAAGGACTGAGAGACATGGCGAACCAGAGCGACCGCCGCGACTACGACATCGCGGCATCCCAGAACGCACAGGACAACTTCAACCGCGTCGCCTCGCAGCTCGAGGCGCTGATCGACCAGCGCGACCGCGATGTGCAGGCCGCGATGGCGGACTACGCCGCGGAAGGCGTGTCGGAGGACTACCGCGCCAAGGAGACGCGCTGGAAGAACGCCGCCGCCGAGGTGCGCGGCATCGTCCAGACGCTCCGCTCCTCGCTGGAGCGCAACGACGAGTCCGCGCAGGACGCGCTGCGCAAGGCGCGTGCGGCTGTGGAGTCGATCGGCTGACCCGATCGCGCTGATCGATGACGCACTGGAGCATCCAGCCGTCGGGGGTCGTGGCCGTCCTCACGGACGTCAATACGTACGCGACCGCCCTCGGTGAGGCATTGAACGGGTTGAGCCCCGCCATGGAGGGGGCTGTCAAGGCCACGCAGTCCGGCGCGATCTCTGAGGCGATCCAGTCGTACTTCACGCTGGAAGAGGGCCCGCGTCTCCAGGGCATCAACACCCGGATCGGGGCGGCGGCATCCGGTGTCGTGAAAGCCACCGAGGCGTATGTGGCGGGCGATCTCGAGATGGCGGCGAATGCGCAGTCCGCGTCGGTCGCCGCAGTGTATCCGCCGCACCTCCCGCCGGGGGTGAGCTGAGTGCCGTCCGCCATCGACCCCACCCAGATCCCGGGCAAGGACATCGACCCCGACGCGATCGAGTCGAACGCCTCCACGATCGACACGATCGGCGGATCGGTCCGTGACAACGGATCGAATGTCCACCTGAAGTGGCAGGGCATGGCCGGCGTGTACGAGGCGCCTGAAGCGGGCACTCTGCTCGGCCTGATGCAGCCCGTGTCGGCGCAGGCGACCACCGCGGGCGACAACCTCGAGGTCGTCGCCGGCGCGCTGAAGCGGTTCGCCGCTGATGTCCGGCCGATCAAGGCGGAACTGGATTCGCTGCGCCATCAGGCCGAAGCGTTCCGCAACGAGATCGCCGGGGGCGTGCCGGTGCAGCAGCTGAACCCCGCGTATCTGAGCACGCAGGGCTACTACGGCACCGCGCCGGCTGCCGGCTATTCGCCGTACTCGGTCGGTGGCACCAGCGCCCCGCCGTCCGACATCCCGAAGTATCAGACCGTCACGAAGGAGTGGCACGAGGTCCAGGAGTACGTCGACCGCAACAACGACCTGATCGGCGAGGTCAACGCGCAGCAGGTCGCTCTCTGGGACGCCGAGCGCACCTGCGCGAACACGATCCGCGCCCTGTTCGGCGGTGCGCCACTGCACGCCTACACGTCGGAGAACGATCCCCTCGGCTACGGCCTGGAGGAGATCCCCGAAGGTACCGAGATGCCCTGGGGTGCGCCCGTGGAGCGGTCGGAGGGCTGCGGTGAGGCGACGGCGAAGTTCGTCTTCAAGGATTTCCTCTGGGAAGGCCTCATCGTCGGCGGGGTCTGGGGCACCGTCGAGGGCCTCGGCACTCTCGTGCTCGGCTACAACCCCGCCACCGGCGACTGGTTCTCGGGCGACGCCTATGGCGCCGCGTGGGGCAGCCTCGGGCTGCTCGTCGCATCGGGTGCGATGAACTCGGCGATCCTCGGCCCCATTCTCTGGGCCGATCAGGGCATGGAGGCGTTCGGTGGCGGCGGCTTCCTCCCCCAGGAGGTGCGGGACTTCAAAGCCAAGGCCGACGAAGCCGCCCTGAACACCGGCAAGGCGCTCATCGCCTGGGACAAGTGGGCTGACGACCCCGGCACCGCCCTCGGCGAATCCGTCTTCAACGTCGGCACGATCCTCATCCCCGCCGGCGCGGCGATCACCGGCGTGAAGACCGCCGGGACCGCGGCATCCGTGCTGTCCAAGATGGCCCGCGTCGTCGACCTCATCGACCCGGCCTCGCTGGCCGTGAACGGCGCCGTCCGCGTCGGCGGGCTCGGCCTGGGCTCTCTCGACAACCTCATCGGCGGCCTTGACCTCGGCGCCAAGCTCGACCCGCCGCACATCGAGGTCTACGCCGCCACCGACGCCGCCTCGGCGGTCAAGGCGCTCGACGACTGGGGCGTCGACCTCAATACCGTCACCGCCCACGCCGACAACGGCATCCCCGTCCTCGAGTTCCCCGGCGGCAAGATCGAACTGCCCGCCGGCTCGTTCGACAACGCCCTCGGCGGCGTGCGCAGCGGCGACGGAGGGGTGGATGCCTCGATCACGGCGCCCGTCCGCGAACCCGAGCTCGTCCACGCCGGCGGCGTGCGCGGCGAGACCGGCCCCGGCCCCGTGAACTCCATCGTCGATGACGCACCTGTGCACACCGAGACCGGTGGGTCCGGCGAGTCGACCGTCGTGCGCGATCCGGAGACCACGACGGGCAGCGGCGAAGGCTCGCTGGGCGACGGCGGATCCGGTTCCTACACGGGCGACGGCTCGGGGTCGGGAACGGGATCCGGGGGCGACTCCGGCAACGGTTCGAGTGGCGACGGATCCTCTGCGGGGGGATTCGACGCGGACCAGCCGTGGGTGTCCGACGGTAGCCGCATCGCCACCTACCCGGACTCACTCACTGTCATTGACGACCGTGTCGCATGGGTGGTCGACGGTGAGACGCTCGGTTCGGTGCCGATTGCCGACTATGTCGAGATCCGCGACTGGTCGATGCACAATACGGATGCCGACACCTTGGTCCTCGGCAAGTACACCTCCGACGGCAACTCGTACATCGACGTCGCCCATCGTTACGACGCGACGTACTTCGACATGGGTCACGCCGGATGGGGCGAGGTGCAGACGCGTTACGATCTCGATAACCCGCAGATGTTCGAGTTCTTCAACAAACCGGCCCTCGACGATGCGGTCGCGGCGGGTAAGACGATCCGCTTCTCCCACGATCCGCGCAGCTACAACCCGTCGGCCCTGTACGACGAGTGGGACTACTTGAAGAGCCACCACGGGTTCACGTATCTGAAGGAGGATGGTGATGGCTGGATCGCGGTTTCCTGAGTCGATGGACACGCTCGCTCGTGACATCATTGCTGGGCTTCAGCGGCGCCTCGGGTCCGCGATCGACGACTTCGCGGTGAGCGAGGCACGAGATGCACCGACGCCGTGGCTGACGCTCGAATGCACGGTGTTCGACTATCTGCCGCTCGTCTTCTTCTACGACCGAGGCCGCTGCGGTTTCAGCGTCGACTACGGGTCCCGGAAGATCCGCCTCGCCACGCCGAGCGGCCCAGCGGGCCTCCGATCACACGCCGACCTCGAGCGTTTCCTGGACGACGTGGTCCTCGCGGCTCGGGAGCGGGTACCGGACAAATTCCTGACCGCACGCGGCTGGAGCGACTCGCCTTGAGAACCCACCGGCGTTGCATGTTCCTCGAACACTTCGTTTGGCTGTAGCAACGCATCACGCCCCGTAGGTTGGAGGTGCGCACGAAACGGAGAATCCGTACCATGGCAACGGCTTCGAGGGCACGGGTGCACACGAGATCATTCCGGAATACCACCTGCCCAGTTACGCCCCGGTCCTGCTTGACGGCACGGAGATCTGGCGAATCACTCCGGCGGGTGACGAGATGCTCTACGCGGCCCGCCTGAACAACCAGTGGGGGCGTTTCTGATGACAGAGGCTGCCCCTCTCGGCCCCGGTGTCGTGCGCCTGGAAGGCGTCTACGTCCGAACCGGCGACGAATGGTACCTATCGACGCAGACCTGGGCCGGCCACACGAAGCTCCCCTGGGTCGAACTGCGCAGGCCTGGAGATGAGGGAACCTTTCGAATTCCCGTCGTCGCGGTGCAAGCGACAACGCGCGTCACCCCGGAAGTCGAATACGAAGGGTTCTGGTTTCGTCTCGGAAGCCTCTGGACCTCGGACCGAACACGAATCTGGGACCCGACCCCCTTGACAGCGCCGGACTGCTTCGCGGGCCTGCTCTACATCGGCAATCACAGGAGTGCCGTGCTCGAACTCCCCGGCGCGCAAAACCTCGACGACCGATCCTCGATTGGCGGCGCCGCGTTGACGGTCCGCCTGAGCGACGTCAGTGATTACCGCGAGACCCTCGCCACAGTGACCGTCGAACAGGCGCCAGAGTGACTCATCCGCGGTCGACGTCCACGGCCTTCTCAGTTGGAGCAGCACCACTCGCCTGCGCGAACAGGAGATGTCCCTATGTCTACCCACGCTGACCGGCCATCGAGCGCACTTCTCAATGAAGCGATCGTCGCATTCATCGGTCGCGGGTCTCGCAAGATACCGACTGCAGATGAAGCCGCGGTGGTCGCACTCGATCCACAGCGGTTCGACGACGTCATTGCGTGGGTCAAGGCAGCTGTGGCGGCATCCGACTCAATAGTCGTCGATGAGAGCGATCGAAGCGAGATCAAGGGGGCGGTCATCGCAAAGCATCGGGAACTGCTTCCCGATCTCGATGATCGCGCGATAGACGCTCTCGTCTGGCGGTGGGGTTACATCGCTCGTCACGGTTGAGCGAGTCTGAAGCGATTCGAATGACGCAGGACGAGGCGCGTGAATCGGCCCAGAACCCCCCACCGTGCCTAGGTAGGGTTGATGCCGATCTTTCCGAGAGGTGCCCGATGAGGGATGCGTGGCAGGAGGCTCCTCCACCTTCGGCGCTCGTCGACGGCCCATCGTCGTTCGGAAGACACGAACGAACTGTTCATCCTCTCCATCTCGGATGACGTCGACGCTCAGATCCAAGCGCTGAAAGACGGCGGCTGACCCGACCTGTCGTCTCAGCGGCTCTCGAGCACATCCGAGAGCGCAGCGAGATCGAGCGTGGAAACGTGGCTGAAGCGTCTCGCGTCGGACTCACTGCGGAACCAGCCGGACCCGCTCCCCCAGGCGAGCTCGAACCCCGCGGATCGGGGAAGCAGCTCCGTCTCTGTGGCAAGTCCTGGAGGGAGCGGGCTGGGAAGGCCCAATTGCGAGCGCCACGGCATCGCGAGCAACAGAAGCAGGAAGCGCTCCGCGTCTTGGAGGTTGCGCAGTCTGGCCGACGCGTGGAACGAGCCGCGGCTGCGGTCAGAGACGTCGAAGCCTGTCGGCGTCTCTGACAGCCGATACGCCGTCTCGAGATCCATCCACACGTCGGCGTCGGCGCCTTCGACGCGGTGCTTCATACCTACCCGCGCAGCCCACTCGTTCACGAGGGGATCGATCATCTGACGATTCTCTCGCACGTGGACGGGCAGGATCGCCGGCGAGCGCTTGTCTAGGCTGGACGCTGCTGCGGAAATGGGATGACATGCGATGGGGGAGGGTTGATGAAGTTCGTCGACGCGTTCTTCTCACGAGCAGACCGCTACTCGCTCGGCGAGGAGGTGGAGACCGGTCGGCTCTACCTGTCGGTCCCGGTGAGCAGCGGGCCGGTCGATTACGAGGAGTATTACGAGCTCAGCCGAGAGGAGTACGACCGGCTCCTTGGTGATCCCGCGGATGCCGCGCTGTTCGCCGAGTCGTGCCGACTGCACCAGGAGGACGAACGGCTGATCCAGAAGCCGGGGTGGAACCGGGGGACGCCGGTTTGACCTCCGGGCACTGGGCGCGAATCAGCTGGAGTCATCGCCGGGCTCATCCGAGAGATTCGAGGCGATTCGAATGACGCAGCATCCTGGAGAACACCCACCGCCTCCGGCTTCTCATCACGCACGCTGGAGCGCGAGGAGCGGACGAACCAGCGCCGACGCCCGCCTGCTCGTCGAAGCGTCGCTGAGCGAATCAGCCCTCGGAGATGGGATCGAGCGCGCCATCCTGGGCGATCCGGTCGACGCCGGCCCCTACTGGGTCTTCTTCTACCAGGGCAGGGCGTACATCGAGCGTGACGAGTTCGACGCGATGCTCGTGGGCAACGCGCCCATCGTCGTCCCGAAGGACGGAGGAGGACTCTTCACCCTCTCGCTCTCCGATGACATCGACGCGCAGATCCGGGCGCTGGCCGAACGCGCGTGATCGCGGCTGCTGCTCACATCCCCAGCAAGTCAGCGACCTCACCCGGGCTCCTGCCCGCGGACCTGCCGCCGCGCTCACCGACGCGGACGGCCGCGCCGAAGAGTCAGGCGCCCTTCAGACGATCCGCGAGGTAGGCCTGCAGTCCTTCGAGCGGCACGCGCTCCTGGCCCATCGTGTCGCGGTCGCGGACGGTGACGGCCTGGTCGTCGAGCGTGTCGAAGTCCACCGTCACGCAGAACGGCGTGCCGATCTCGTCCTGGCGGCGGTAGCGGCGGCCGATGGCGCCGGCGTCGTCGAAATCGGTGTTCCAGCCGTTCGCCCGCAGGTCGTCGGCGAGCGTGCGTGCGACCGGCGAGAGCCGCTCGTTGCGCGACAGCGGAAGCACCGCGACCTTGACGGGAGCGAGGCGCGGATCGAGCTTCAGCACGGTACGGGTGTCGGTGCCGCCCTTCGCGTTCGGCGCCTCCTCCTCGTGGTACGCGTCAACGAGGAACGCCATCATGGCCCGAGTGAGGCCGAAGGAGGGCTCGATGACGTACGGGACGTACTTCTCGCCCGACGCCTGGTCGAAGTAGGTGAGGCTCTGACCCGAGGCCTCGGTGTGGCTGCCGAGGTCGTAGTCGGTGCGGTTGGCGACGCCCATGAGCTCGCCCCACTCCTTGCCGGGGAAGCCGAAGCGGTACTCGACGTCGATGGTGCCGGCCGAGTAGTGCGCCCGGTCCTCTTCTGGCACATCGAAGCGGCGGATGTTCTCGGCGTCGACGCCGAGGTCGATGAACCAGTTCCAGCAGGCTTCGACCCAGTGCTCGAACCACTCCTGCGCATCGGCGGGGGGAACGAAGTACTCGATCTCCATCTGCTCGAACTCACGGGTGCGGAAGATGAAGTTTCCGGGGGTGATCTCGTTGCGGAACGCCTTGCCCACCTGGCCGATGCCGAACGGCGGCTTCTTGCGCGACGCCGTGAGCACGTTCGAGAAGTTCACGAAGATGCCCTGCGCCGTCTCGGGGCGCAGGAAGTGCAGCCCCGACTCGTCGTCGACGACGCCGAGGTAGGTCTTCACGAGGCCCGAGAACGCCTTCGGCTCGGTGTACTGGCCCTTCGTACCGCAGTTCGGGCACGGGATGTCGGCCAGGCCGTTCTCGGCGGGGCGGCCCTTGCGTGCCTCGAAGTCCTCGATCAGGTTGTCGGCGCGGTACCGCTTGTGGCACTGCAGGCACTCCACGAGCGGGTCGGTGAAGGTCGCGACGTGACCGGATGCCTCCCACACGCGCTTCGGCAGGATCACCGACGAGTCGAGGCCCACCATGTCGCCGCGGCCGCGCACGAACGTCTGCCACCACTGGCGGCGGATGTTCTCCTTGAGCTCGGTGCCGAGGGGTCCGTAGTCCCACGCCGAACGGGATCCGCCGTAGATCTCGCCCGCCTGGAAGACGAATCCGCGGTGGCGGGCGAGGGCGATCACTTTGTCGAGACGGGACTGCTCGGCCACGGTGGCTCCAATGGTCGGGTGAGGGTTTTCGCGGGATTCCGCGGGATGCCGCGAAAAGCGCGGCATCCGTCAATCCTATCCGGCCGCCATCCGCTCTCCCTGAGCGGACCCAAGGATGCCCTGGCGCACGTCGCCGCGCGGTTCTAGCATGTGGCGCATCTGCGGGCTGCGTCATCGGGGAGGTTCGGCAATGGAAGAGCACGCGACTGCGGAGGGAACCGAGCAGCAGGTGGACGTGTTCGCCGGCTGGGTCTTCGACCGCATTCTCGGCAGCATGGAGACGCTGTCGATCTATCTCGGCGATCGCCTGGGCATGTACCGGGCACTTCAGGACGCGCCCGCGACCGCGGACGAGCTGGCCGCTCGCGCCGGTGTGCACCAGCGCTACGCGAGAGAGTGGCTCGAGCAGCAGGCGATTGCGGGGATCCTCGACGTCCAAGGCGAGGGCAGCGAGGCGACCTTTCACCTGCCGGCGGCGCACGCTGAAGTGCTCGCCGACCCGGCATCGCTTGCGTATCTCGCGCCCCTCGCCCGCATGGTGGGGGCGGTGGGCGGGCAGCTGCCGGCCCTGCTGGGCGCGTATCGGTCGGGCGCCGGAATCGGCTGGGCCCGATTCGGCGCCGACGCGAGGGACGCTCAAGGCGACGCGAACCGGCCGTGGTTCGAGCAGGCCCTCGCCGATGCACTCGCGAGCGTTCCCGCGGTGCACGACGTCCTGTCGCGACCGGATGCCGGCATCGCTGATGTCGCGTGCGGCCACGGCTGGTCGACCATCGCCCTGGCCAAGGCGTACCCCGATGCGATCGTCGACGGATTCGACCTGGACGAGCCTGCGATCGAGGCGGCGCGCGAGCACTCGGCGGGCGTCGACAGGGTGACGTTCTCCGAGATGCGGGGCGAGCAGCTCGCAGAGCAGGGGGAGGACCGCTACGACGCCGCCTTCATCTTCGAGGCGCTCCACGACATGCCCGACCCGGTCGGAGTGCTCGCGGCTCTGCGGCGAGCGGTGCGCGCCGATGGCGTCGTCGTGGTGATGGATGAGGCCGTCGCCGAAACGTTCTCCCCGCCCGGCGACGAGATCGAGCGCGTGATGTACGGCTACAGCCTCTTCGTCTGCCTCCCCGATTCGATGTCCACGCCCGGATCGGTGGCGACGGGCACGGTGATGCGGCAGGCGACACTCGAGCGCTACGCACGCGAAGCCGGATTCAGCGGTGTCTCGGTGCTTCCCATCGAAGGCTTCTCGGCGTTCCGGTTCTACCTGCTGGAGCGCTGACCCGCTGCCGTTTCAGGCGGCTCAGTCCCGCCGTGGGCATCCATCGGGGTCACCGTCCCTGAGCCGGGGCCTCGCCGGGATCGTCAGCTGCGTCGTTGAAGGCGCGGTCCCAGTCCTGCAGCTCCTTGCGCCCGCCGATCAGGCCGTCGAGCGACACCTGGAAGTGCAGGCCCCGTCGAGCGTTGACCTGCTTGATGTTCTGCAGAAGCTCGGCCGAGACCTCGTGCAGCCCCTCCAGCACCTCCTGGACGCGGTCGTCGGGGTCGTCCCAGAGGTGGGGGTGGGTCAGGATGTCGAGGAGGTAGTCGCGGTTGAGCGCTGCGGTGAGCTTCCGCAGCTTGTCGTCGTACTCGACGGCGGCGATGCTGCGCTGGTCATCCGCGCTGCGTCCATCCAGGCGTGCGAAGAGCTCGGCGGCGTTGTCGGCGAGGACACCGATCTCCTGCCCCGTCTGCGCGGCGACCTGATTCCCGGATGCGCCGACCGCCGCGTATTCGGCGCTCAGCGACTTCAGCGTCGCGATCTGCGTGCTGAGTCCCTCGGGCATCCTTTCGTCGTCATCGACGCGGCGACCCCGAGACCGGACGACCCGCACGACGGTGATGCCGGCGCCCACGAGGACCGCGACCGTGAGGGCCAGGCCGACGATGACTCCGCCGTCGAGGCCGGTGGGACCGGGGTCGGACCCGGCGGGCGTGCCCGACATGGAAACGACCTGCTCGACCGTCTGCGTCAGGGCGTCTTCGACGGAACCCGCGGACTGCTCGGCCTCGTTCGCGATCCGCAGCGCCTCTCCCGCCTCGAGCACCCGCGAGCCGGCGGACAGATCGTCGCCGACGGCCACGATGACGGTGTCGTAGCCTGTCTGCGACGCGATCTCGGCGACGATCTCGGGACCGGATGCCTCGAGTGACGCATTGTCCGAGAAGACCGCGACGCCGATCGAGGCATCCCCGATCTGCTGTTCGAGCTGCCCGGCGAGAGCCGTGGCGCCGCCGACCTCGGACGACACGTACACATTGGTGCCGGCGAGCGCGTCGACCGCGTCGTCGATGTAGCCCCCGGTCGAGAGCGCGACGGTGATCGGCGGAACGTGCATGGCCCTCCCGCCGGCTAGAAGTTGTTGATGACCGAGGCGAAGACCAGGTCGATCTTGGCCGGATCCGACGCATCGAACCACTGGCCGCCCGTGGCTTCGGCGATCCGCTGCAGTGCGGCCGTGTCGGCGCCTTCACCGTACGCGATCGGGAAGATGCGCACCGGCGCCGCGTCGGCGCCTTCGCGCGACTGGACGCCGATCTTGGCGATGAGCGAGTCGAGCGAGATCTGGGAGTCGGTGTCCTGACCGTCCGAGAGCACGACGATCGCGTTGATGCGGCCGGGCTCGGCCCGGCTCGTCATCTCTTCGTACGAGGCGGCGATCGCGTCGTACAGCGGGGTGCCCTGCCGATTCGAGAAGCGGAGGTCTTCGATCGAGGACTGCAGCGATTCGAGGTCCGACGCGAGCGGCGAGACGTCCCGCAGCACCGCGAGGTTCTCGCCGGCGGCGGAGGTGATCCCCGTCGTGAACGCCCACACGCCGACCTCGTCGGTGCGGCGGAAGTGACCGAGCGTCTTCTGGGCGCCCTCGATGGCGCCGTCGAGCTTCGAGCGGCCGTCGCCGATCGGGTCGTCCATCGAGCCCGAGATGTCGATGACCTCGAGCACCGACGACGGCTTGCGGATCTGCGTCCACTGGTCGATCGCCGCCGATACGACCTCGACCGAGGGCTTCGGCAGCGTGACGGCGGGCCCGGCCGGGTCGACGCCGTACGCCTCGGAGAAGAGCTTGCCGAGCGACACGGACTCGTCGAGCGGCCGGAAGCCGTACTCGGGCAGGATCTTCTGGGCATCCTTCGTCTGCAGGAACGCGGCGAACGCGAGCCCCGCCTCGCGCTGCTCGGCGGTCACCCAATCGGCGCCGAGCACCGTGACCGGGTTATCGGACCACATCGAGCCGCCCTCGGGGTACACCGCGACCAGCTTCTCCTTCGGAGGCGTGAGCTTCTCGCCGGGCTGGACCGTGTGCGAGTCGGGGTTGCCCTGGTTGTAGTTGAGCAGCGAGGTCTCCTCGACCGCGATCGCCGAGACGTAACCCGAGCCGCTGGACCCCTCCTGCGTCTGGCTGTAGAGGCGGGAGAGGACCTTGCCGGTGGTGTCGCCGTAGTGGATGACGCACTCCTCGAACACCCGCGAGAAGTCCGCCGCTGCGGCGACGTCCTCCGCCGTGAGGTCAGACGTCTTGCCGGACGCCTCGTAGGACTGCATGAGGATGGTCGACAGGCCCGTCGTCGAGGTGTTCGGGTTGGTCTTCGAGATCTTGAACGAGCCCCACAGCTCTTTGCCGACGCTCCCCCAGCCCGCTGGATCGGAGCACAGTGCGGCGAAGTCGGAGATGCCGATCTCGGCCGAGGGCCAGCCGAGCGCGCGGGCCATCGTCTCGGGGACGCCGAACACCACGGGGGTGTGCGTGAACGAGGCAGGATCGCCGACCAGGGAGGGCGATGCCGCTGCCGCGACCCGGTCGGTCCACACGGTCGAGGCAGGCGACCACATCGACGGCCAGCGGCGCTCGTTCTCGTCGGGCCAGTCCTCGCCGGAGGTGAGGTACCGAGTGGCGTCGCCTGATGACACGTTGATGGGATGCACCGTCGCGCAGGTGTCGAGCCCGTCGTGCTCCGCGGAGTCCTTGAAGGCATCGGCGAGCGCGTCGAGCATGTTGACCTTCTCGGACGACGTCGCGACGACGACGTTCGTGCAGCCGTCGTCCGCGAAATCGCCGTCGACGCCTTCGGCGGTCTCGGGGTCGGAGCCGAAGCATCCCGAGAGCAGGAGGGCTGCCACGAGCGCGAGGGAGGACGCACCGGCCAGCCGCGAGGACCGCCTGCGACGTTGCGGTGGCGAGGAGGGTGAACCGGCGAGAGTGCGCCGTGAGCCGGCCATCATGTGGCAAGCATAAGCGGCCGGATGCACGGATGCATCGGCCCTCTCACACGGCGTCGTTCAGCGGACGAACGGGATGGTGAGGGGATACGTGAACCACTGACCGCCACCGGCTTTCACCGCCGCGATGATGGGGAACACGATGGCGACGATCCCGGCGACGACGAGAATCGGGATGCCGATCAAGACGACCGTCAGGATGCCCCCGACGAGGTACGCGATGAGCAGCGTCAGCTGGAAGTTCAGCGCCGTGGCGGTGTGTGCCCTGACGAACGGACCGCGGTCCTTCAGGACGAGGTAGCCGATCAGCGCGGGCACGAAGCTGAAGAGCAGGCCACCGAGGTTCACGAGGACAGCCCACAGCTTCTCGTCGGAGGGGTTCATGGGGGCGGGGAGTCCGCCGTATGGCGCGGGGTTCTGGTACGTCACGGGACAACCCTAGGCGCCGGCGCGGCGTCGCGCGCGGGGGCTGTCCCCCGCCTTTCCGGGGGGCAGCCACTGGTTCAGGGCATCGGATGCCGACCAGTAGAGCTGGAACAGTCCGTGAACCGCGGGGCGGCATGCGGCGAGCACCGTCAGCTTCCGAATCCGCACCACTCGGCGACCCAGGTCAGGATGCGGCCCCGCATGTCTTCCGTCGCGGCGATCTCGATCTCGCCCGGTTCTCCCTCGACCTCCACGTCGAGCGTGAAGACCGTGCCCCGCTTGTCCTCCTGCACGGCGTGGGGATCGCAGCGGAGGGGAACGAGCGGCAGGTGGACCTCGATCGCCTGCGTGTCGCCCTCGTGCACCCGGGTGTCGATCGGGTACAGCTGGCCCGGAGACTCCGCCCACGACAGCAGGTTCGTGGTGTGGATGCCGTCCACCACCGCCGCTCCGCTGCCGGTGGGAGCGATGGTCAGGGTGAGATCGGCGGGCGATCCCGCAGGTGACGGCGCGAACGACGAGAACGAGACGTCGGCAGCTTCGGCGAGGGCGGCCGCGCGGCACTCCCGGTCGTGGAGCGGCGCGACGAACGACAGCGGATCGGGAAGATCCGTGGTCGCCGAGCCCGAGGCATCTGCCGTCGACCAGTCGAGGGTCACCTCAGCGGTCGCCTCGTCCGGCGCCGGGCACGTCGCCGGCGGAAGCTGCACCGGGATCGAGACCGTCGCGCCGGGTGCGACGCGGCTCTCGCGGTCGTGAACCCGTTCGGCGGGACCGTCGAACCGTGGGTCATCGACCGCGATCGCTCCCACAATCAGCGTCTGAGCTGTGTCGTTCGTCACGGTGACCTGGGCGTGACGCGCCGCGACGTCCGACCGCAGCTGCTGCAGCTCCACCGTCACACCCTCCGGCAGCCCGGTCTGAGACGCCGGGGACGAGGCATCCGTCGCGGTGCCCGCGGTACACCCGGCGAGAGCGAGAGTCGCGAGCACGCCCCATGACACGAGCACAGCGCCCTTCGCACGCGATCGCGCAGCCCCTCGGGCCCCTCGATCACGCCGGCGAGGTGCCCTCATGCTCGGACGACCACCCGCTCGACCGTGAAATCCTCGAGCGCCTGATTGTCGACCTCGACGCCGAGGCCGGGTCCGGTCGGCACCCGCACGTGCCCGTCTTCGAGCACCGCCGGCTCGGTGACGATGTCGCGGTGGTAGAACCGGCTGGACGCCGACACGTCGCCGGGCAGGGTGAAGCCCGGCAGGGCCGCGAGCGCCGCGTTCGCCGCGCGCCCGATGCCGGTCTCGAGCATGCCTCCGCACCACACCGGGATGCCGGCATCCCGGCACAGATCATGGATGGCGACCGCCTCGAGGTACCCGCCGACACGGCCGGCCTTGATGTTGATGACGGATGCCGCGCCCAGCGCGAGCGCGTCGGTCGCCGCCTTGAGCGATACGACCGACTCATCGAGGCACACCGGCGTGGTGAGGCGCCGGGCCAGGGTCGCATGGTCGACGATGTCGTCCTCCTGGAGCGGCTGCTCGATGAGGAGGAGGTCGAAGCGGTCGAGCTCGGCCAGCGTCTCGATGTCGCCGAGGGTGTACGCGGAGTTGGCGTCGACCTGGAGCGGGATGCCGCCGAAGGCGCTGCGCACAGCGGCGGTGTCGCCGATATCGCGGCCCGGCTTGATCTTGATCTTGATGCGCACGTACCCCTCGTGGAGGTACCGGCCGACGGTCTCGACGAGGGCTGTCGGATCCTGCTGGATGCCGACGCTCACCCCGCTCGGGACTCGATCGTGGACGGCGCCGAGGTGCTCACCGAGCGACCGGCCTTCCGCCCGCAGCGCCGCATCGAGCACCGCGAGCTCGAGGCCCGCCTTGGCCATGCGGTGGCCGACGAAGGGATGGAGGATCCCGGCCACGTCGCCCGGCGCCACAGTTCCCTGTCCGAGCAGCGCCGGGATGAGCCACCGGGTCGCGACGTCCCACGCGCCCTGCGTGTACTCGCTCGAGTACAGCGGCGCGTCCTGCGTGACGATCTCGCCCCAGCCGTCACCGTCCGAGGTCAGAGCACGCACGACGATCACCTCGCGCACCGTCTCGGTGCCGAACGATGTGGTGAACGGCGAGACGAGCGGGAGGTGCAGCACGCGCAGCTCGAAGCCTTCGAGGGTGACGGATGCCGCGGGCCGGGCGATGGGCATGCGTTCAGGGTAGTCCGGCCCTCGGACCCGCCGACCCGCCCGCGAACAGTCGGCGATCAGTTGAGTGCGCGGGTGCCTTCGGGGATTCCGCCGCCGGCGTGCACGTCGCGCACGAAGTCCTGAAGGGCGGTCAGGGCGACGCGCTGGGAGAAGGGCCCGTACGAGACGCGGGCGACGCCGAGATCCTCGAGCTTCGCCAGCGGCAGGGAGCCGGGCACTCCGATGACCGACAGCTTCTGCGGCCCGAAGGCGTCCACGAGCGTGCGCACCTGCTGCTCGTCGAGCCGGCCGGGGACGAACACGACAGGCGCACCGGCCGCGAGGTATGCCTGGCCGCGGGTGACGGCATCCTGCAGATTCTCCTCCGGAGTGCGATCGCCGCCGCGGACGAACGCGTCGGTGCGAGCGTTGAGGACGAAGCGGATGCCCTCCGCCTCGCCCGCCGCCAGCGCGGCCTCGACGCCGCGCACGGCTTCGTCGAGGGGCTTGAGCTGGTCCTCGATGTTGGCGCCCACGACCCCGACCCCGATCGCACGGCGGATGGTCTCGCCCACGTCGCCGTACCCGGCTTCGAGATCGGCCGAGACCGGAAGATCGGTCGCCTGCACGATGCGCTGGATGGCCTCGAGGTGCAGGCTCAGCGGGATGCGCTCGCCGTCCTCATAGCCGAAGCTCGCGGCGATCGAGTGGCTCGCGGTGGCGAGCGCGGTCGTGCCCGGTTCGGCTGCGACGACCTGGGCCGAGATCGGATCCCACACGTTCACGACCGTCAGCAGAGCCTGGTCTTCGTGGAGCGCGAGCAGTCGGTCGGCGTTTTCCTTCAGTGTCATAGGTCGAGTCAAGCGCCCTCCCGACCCCGAGTCACCCACTTGACGCCGGATGACGATGGCTCCGCTCAGCCGAAGGGGCTCACTGACGCGTCGCCACGCCGCCGGGGTCGCAGTGTCGCCGGCGCCGGCCAGTCGAGCCGTACTTCGCGACCGGGACGTCGATCGCCCCGAAGTCGTCGGTCTGCACGACGACGCGGCCGGGCTCCGCGGCGCCGCCCGGCGTGATCTCGACCAGCTTGACCCGGACAGGATCGCCCGACGTCGCGCTCGAGCATCCAGACGTCGGCGAGCCAGGAGAGCCCGCGCTCTTCGAGCACCGCTTCGGCGTCGAGCCAGTCGATCGGGCCCGACGCCTCGCGTCCGAGCAGATCCACGGCGACCCAGTCCTGGCCCTCGGGACGGATCCACCCGACGAGCTCGCCGTCCTCGCGGCGGTGCGGAGTCCATTCGGGCGGGATCATGCGGTCCAAGGTACCGGCCGATCGCTCGCCCGGCTTCTCTTCATGAGTGGTCAAGACACGCCGACAGGAAGCGGGTCCGTGTCGCGCGTGTCTGCTGACGCATGCTCGAGCGCGTGCGCACGTGTCGCCCGAGGAGGGCCCGGGCTACCTCCTCACCGGATGCCTGTAAACCCCCGCTCGCCCGCGGCCACCCGCACCCTAGGGTCGACGCCATGACCAAGACCCAGGACTTCTTCGCTCGCCGCGCGATCGTGACCGGCTCGGACTCGGGCATCGGCCGGGCGACGGCGCTCGCCCTCGCCGACGCGGGAATCGACGTCGGCATCACCTGGCACTCCGACGAGGAGGGCGCCCAGCAGACCGCAGACGGCGTGCGCGAACGCGGGCGCCACGCCTTCGTCGCCCGCTTCGACGCGACCGACCTGGCCGGGGCTGCCGGGGTGATCGACGACCTCGTCGGGGAGCTCGACGGGCTCGACGTCTTCGTGAACAACGCGGGCGGCGGATCGGGGGGACCGATCCTCGATCTCAGCCTCGAGGATTGGCGCTCGGTGCTCGCCCTCAACCTCGACGGGGCGTTCGTGGGCATGCAGGCGGCCGCCCGGCACATGGTGAAGGCCGGGGCGGGCGGGCGGATCATCGCCGTCACGAGCGTGCACGAGCATCAGCCCCGCGTCGGCTCGTCGCCCTACGTCGCCGCCAAGCACGGACTGGGCGGGCTCGTCCAGACGATGGCCCTGGAGCTCGCCGCGCACGGCATCACCGTCAACGCGGTCGCTCCCGGCGAGATCGCGACCGAGCTCACCGGCCAGGAGCCGCAGGATGCCGAGGACACCCGCCGCGAGGGCATCCCCCTCGGCCGCCCCGGCAAGCCCGACGAGATCGCGCAGGTGATCGCGTTCCTCGCCTCGCCTGCGTCGAGCTATGTCACCGGGGCGAGCTGGGTCGTGGACGGCGGGATGCTGCAGATGGGCCCGCAGGCCGGTTCCCACTTGAAGAGCGACGAGTGGCGCAAGGGCTGAGGCACCCGGCGCGTCAGGCGGGGACCTCGGCGAAGGCGCGCACGGGGAACGTCCCGAAGCCCTCGACGGCGGGCGGCGCCGCCGTGAAGCGCGCGCCCTGAGGCGGGAGCGCTCCGAGGTTCGTCAGGTGCTCGACGACATGGATGCCCGCGTCGAGCAGGAGCGAGTGCGCGGGGCGCTCGCCCCCGGACTCGGTGTCGTCGATGTTGAGCGAGTCGATGCCGACCAGCACGGCGCCCGCAGCGATGAGGTGCCTGGTGGCCGCCTCCGTGAGGAACGGCGCGCCCTTGCCGTACTCGGGCTCGCCGAAGAGGCGATCCCAGCCCGTGTGCAGGAGGACGGCGGCACCGCGCAGGTCACGGTCGGCGAGGGTCTCCGCCCGGATGCCGCGGCGTTCCGGACTCCAGGCATCCTCGAGGTGGAAGACCTCGGCGCGAAGCCCGACGAGCGTATCGAGCGAGAGCCCGGCGAGATCCGGGCCCTGGGCGTACCGGTGGAACGGCGAGTCGAGGTAGGTGCCGGTGTTGCCGATCATCGTGATGACGTCCATCGCGAACTCGGTGCCGGGAGCGTACTTCGCCCGCGAGTCCTCGCGCGTCAGGTGCGGCGTGATCGTCGGGGCGGGAAGCCCGGGGTAGGTGACGAGCCCGGCGCGGATGGGGTGGCTGAGGTCGACGACCCTCGTGGCGGCGCCGGGCTCCGCGACTCGGGCGACGCCGCGGCTCCCCCGGTGCCGCTCTTCGACGATGCGCAGCCCACGCAGCTCCACCTCGTCGACGAGTGCGAGGCCCAGGTGCTGGATGAGCAGCGTCGCGACGACGTCGGCATCGGCATCCGGAGTCGGCAAGATCCAGGCGGAAGCCGGTGCCGGCCAGCTCCCCTCCGTTGGCGAACGAGAGCTGGAAGTCGAAGTGGGCACGGTATTCGGGCATGCGCGCCATCCTATGAGCGACGGATGCCGCGCCCTCGCCGCGGTCGGATCAATCGGCCGTCGCCCGAGATTTCGGCAGGAATCCTCCGCGGTTCCGGCATTTCTCGGAGCATGGACACCGAAAAGCTCCGGCGCCGCGCCGGCTCATGCCTGGCGCGGCGCCGGAGCGTCGCTGAAGCCGTGTGGGCTCAGTTCAGCCCGATGTGCTTGCCCGGATGCCCGTTGTTGATCTGCACGATCGTGCCCGGGACCGGCGGAAGCGTCGGGTCGAGGTTGATCGTCGTGCCGGCCCAGAGAGTGCCGTCGGCGGCGGTCTCGACGGCGATGACGTTCTGGAGCGTGGCGTAGTCCGACTTCTTGCCGTTCTTCTTGACGACCGAGATCTTGCCGGCGAAGTACTCGGCGACGTAGATCTCACCCTTCCAGCCGAGTGCGAGGTTGGTCGCACCGAGGAATCCGTCCGCGATCTTCTGCAGGGAACCCGTCGAAGGCGTGTACTTCCACAGAGCACCGCGCGCCCCGGCGACAGCGTTCTCGGGTCCTCCCGGAAGCGTGGTGACATAGAGCGCGCCGTCGGCGCCCACCTCGACGTCGGTCGGCACCGGCTCGAAGGCGTACGTCACGCCCACGACGCAGTCCGGCAGCTGGAGGGCAGCGGCGAGCTCAGCCGAGATCACCAGCGGCTGCGGCGGAAGCACCGCCAATGTGCTGATGTCGCCGTCCGCGTCGATGCTCCACAGCGTGTTGGCTCCGGCGTCAGCGACGACCCAGCCTGAGCCGTACGCGGCAACCGAGTAGGCATGGGAGTCGACCTGACCCGCGTAGTCGTATGGGACCCCGAGGGCCGTGAAGGCGTCGGCGACGCACTGGCTGGGGTTGTCGACGCCGTAGTGGTTGACGCTGTCCGGGTTGTGCTCCGTCTCATAGGCGAGGGTGTCCGCATAGATCTTCTCGTCGCCCGGTCCCCACAGGTTGAGGCCGCTCTCGACGTTCGTGAACGTCGCTTCGTCGGTCACCGTCGTGGTGAAGGCGAGGACGCTTCGATCGGGGGACAGCGCGACACCCGAGGTGCCCGGCTGGTCCACCGCGACGGGCGCGAGCGCACCATCCGGCTGCAGTGTGCCGACGATGCCCGAGAAGCCGTCGGCGACATAGACATCCGACCCCGGCAGCGCAAGGTTGAACGGGGCGATGACCTGATCCGATCGGACCTCGGGATCCGGATGGTTTCCTTTCCCCCCAGCCGTCGCCATGATCGGCGTGGTCAGAACGAGCACCGCGGCCGCGGAGCCGGCGACGAGTGCACGTGACGATGAGCGCATGGGTACCTCCCAAGTCGGGCGCCCGCCTCATCGCGAGCGCACACTGGCGAACGACGATCCCCCTCGTCGCTCGGGGACGTTGCTCAAACGACCCGAGCCACATTGTGGGCCTCAGAGGGTGCCACGTCAATGCCCTCGAGGCGCGCTCCGTCGGATCGATCCGGCTTCGCGGAGATTTCCATACGATTAGGCCGAACTCCCGGCAATTCACCGACGTGCGAGCGCGTCCGGACGGCGGCGATAAAGGCCGGGGTTGGGGGCGCGTTCAGGGCCGGTCGGGCCGGACGAACAGGTAGCCCCGCGCATCGTCGAACCCGCCCACTTCGAGCCCCGAGTCCAGATGCGCCGCGAACTCGTCGCGGACGCGTCGGCGCCAGGCCGCGGCATCCGTCGGCGCATCCCGACGAAGCGCCTCGATGTCGTGCGGCACCTCGACCGAGGCGACCACCTGGTCGTCGGGCGGCGTCGGCACCGGGGGTGCGGCGAGCGCCCACGTGACCATGACCCGGTCGGTCTCGTCGCCCCGGTTCACGCCGTCGTCCATGGGCCCGTACTGGTTGACGAGGTACTCGGTCACCCGCGCGCCCAGAGTGCGCAGGTTGAAGTGCGCGTTGCGCGACACGAGCGGGTCGAAGGTCCACGTGATGTGCCCGACGTCCCGCGCGAACGCCCACGCACGCTGGTGCTGCTTGAGCACGCGGCCGAGCCCGAGACTCTGGTAGTCGGCCAGCACGCCGGTGATGTGCGAATGCATCGAGCGCGCCGCCGGCGCCGCGAAGAACGCGACGGATGCCCCGATCAGCCGATCGCCGTCGTACAGGCCCACCGCGTAATTGCCGGAGTGCGCGAGCGCGCGCAGCAGGTTCGGCGGCATCCCGGCCTTGTCGCCGCCCCACACCTCGGCGAGCACGTCGGACGCGGCGAACATCTCCTCGATGGTCTGCAGCGAGCGGATCTCGATCCCCGGTGGCGTGACCGGTGCGGCGGGGTCGTTCATGCGCCCACGATACGCCCGGCCATCAGCCTGCGAGGGCCGGGGGATGCCGGCATCCGGAGCCTGCCGCAGCGGCCCGCCGATAGCCTGGAGGGATGGCATCGAAGGATGAGGACGCTCGCAGAAGACTCACCCGGATGCCGCGGCAAGGCGCGATCATCGCGGTCCTGGCCGCCGCCGGACTCGCGTCCTCGTTCATGTTCACGCTCGTCGTGCCGATCCAGGCGAAGCTCCCCGAACTGCTCGACGCGAGCCGCGAGGACACCGCCTGGGTGGTCACCTCGACGCTGCTCGCCGCTGCGATCATCACCCCGATCTCGGGCCGGCTCGGCGACATGTACGGCAAGCGCCGGATCGTGCTGGTGCTGCTCGCGGTCATGGTCGCGGGCTCGGTCATCGCGGCGCTGTCGCCCGGGATCGTCGGCGTCGTCGTCGGGCGCACGCTGCAGGGAGCGATGGTCGGCGTCGTCCCGCTGGGCATCTCGATCCTGCGGGACGTGCTGCACGAGAACCGGGTCGACACGGCGATCGCCCTCATCAGCGCGACCCTCGGCGTCGGCGGCGCGCTCGGCCTGCCGATCAGCGCCTTCATCACCGAGCGCAGCGACTGGCACGCCCTGTTCTGGGTCTCGGCCGCTCTCGGGGTGGTCGTGTTCGCGCTCGTGCTCTGGATCGTGCCGGTGAGCGTGCTGCGCACCGCGGGGCGCTTCGACTACGTGGGCGCCGCCGGGCTCAGCGTCGGTCTGTTCGGCATCCTGCTCGCGGTCTCTCGCGGCAACGTCTGGGGCTGGACCTCGACGCCCGTCCTGCTGTTCGGCCTCGGCGGGCTCGTCGTGCTTCTGCTGTGGGGATGGTTCGAGCTGCGGATCGCCGAGCCGCTGCTCGACCTGCGGGTCGCAGCCCGGCGTCCGGTGCTGCTCACCAACCTCGCGTCGGTCGCGATGGGCTTCTCGCTGTTCGCGTCGAACGTCGCGTATCCGCAGATGCTCGAGCTTCCGGTGGCGGCGGGCGGATTCGGGCTGTCGCTGCTGGCGGCGAGCTTCGTGGTCATGCCCGCGGGCATCGTGATGATGGTGCTCTCGCCCTTCTCGGGCCGGCTCGCCCGGACGGTGGGGCCGAAGCTGCTCCTGGTCCTCGGCGCGGTCTCGCTCATCGCCGCGTACGGGTTCACGCTGCTCTTCTCCGCAGAGGTGTGGCAGCTCGTCCTGGCGAACTTCCTCATCGGCGCCGGCATCGGCTTCGGCTATGCGGCCATGCCGATGCTCATCATGCGCTCGGTGCCGCAGTCCGAGACGGGCGCCTCCAACGGACTCAACGCACTGTTCCGCTCGCTCGGCACGAGCGTCGCCGCCGCGGTCATCGGCGCCGTGCTGGCATCCTTCGTGGTCGACGTCGGGGGGACGCCGATGCCGACGCCCGCCGCCTTCCAGCTGTCCTTCGTGCTCGGCGGGATCGCCGCGGTCGTGGCCCTCGTGATGGCGCTGTTCATCCCCCGGCGGCATGCCGCGCAGGAGAAGCACCCTTCCCTGCCTGAGTGACGAAGCGGGTCGCGGCCTGTTGACGCGGCATCCGGTGCCAGTACCCTGACCCCATGAGCGGCGCATCGGGTGGGCGAGACGGCGGGTCGGACGAGGTTCCGGAGCAGGTGCCCGTCGGGCCGCCGGACGGGGCGACGGCTGCCGCGGCCGCGACCGGCACCCGGGCTGGCGCGAGGGCCGCGGCAACGGCTGCGGCGGCGAGCGGAACGGATGCCGCGGCCACCACCGGCGCCGGCAGCGACGACACCCGGTTCCTCGGGCAGCCGCGGGCGCTGGCGAACATCTTCGGCGTGGAGATGTGGGAGCGGTTCAGCTTCTACGGCATGCAGGGCATCCTGCTCATCTACATGTACTACTCGGTCGCCGACGGCGGCCTCGGAATCGATCAGGCGATCGCGACGGGCATCGTCGGCGCCTACGGCGGCACGGTCTACCTCTGCACGATCCTGGGGGCGTGGCTCGCCGACCGGCTCTTCGGGTCGGAGCGCGTGCTGTTCTACAGCGCGATCGTCATCATGGCGGGGCACATCGCGCTTGCCGTCCTGCCCAACGTCTGGGGTCTCGGGGTCGGCCTCATCCTCGTCGCAATCGGGTCGGGCGGACTGAAGGCGAACGCGACCGCGCTCGTCGGAACGCTGTATCGCGCCGGCGACACGCGTCGCGACGCGGGGTTCTCGATCTTCTACCTCGGCATCAACCTGGGTGCGTTCCTCGGTCCGCTCATCACCGGCTTCCTGCAGACGCAGCTACGGCTTCCACGGGGCTTCGCGGCCGCTGCGGTCGGAATGGGCATCGGCCTCATCCAGTACTCGATCGGGCGCAAGAACCTCCCGGAGTCTGCGGGGATCGTCGCCAACCCGCTCCCCCGCAACCGCTACGGCGCTGTCGCCGGCATCGGCCTCGCGGGCGTCGCCGTCATCGTCGTGCTGGTGCTCCTCGGCGTCATCAACGCCGCGCAACCTCGCCGGCGTCGTCATCATCGCGACGGCGGCAGCCGCCATCGCCTACTTCTTCGTCATCGTCTCGTCGCAGCAGATCACCTCGGACGACCGGTCACGTGTCCTCGGCTTCCTGCCGCTGTTCATCGTCAACGTCGGCTTCTGGTCGCTCTACCAGCAGCAGTTCACGGTGCTGACGATCTACTCCGACCAGCGACTCAACCGCATGCTCGGCGATTGGGAGATGCCGGTCTCGTGGATCAACTCGATCAACCCGGTCTTCGTCATCATCCTGTCGGGCATCTTCGCGGCCATCTGGACGAAGCTCGGACCCCGCCAGCCTTCCGCGCCGGTGAAGTTCGCGCTCGGTGCGATCGTCATGGGCATCGCGTTCCTGCTCTTCCTCCCCTGGGCCAACGGCGCTCCGAACTCGACGCCGCTCATGGCGATCGTGCTCATCCTGTTCGTCTTCACGATCGCCGAGATGTTCATCTCTCCCCCGGGCCTGTCGGTCACGACCAAGCTCGCGCCCGCAGCGCTTCCACACGCAGATGGTCTCGCTGTACTTCCTGTCGGTCGCGCTCGGCACCTCGATCGCCGGCTGGCTCGCGCAGTTCTACGACCCGACCAACGAGGTGCCGTACTTCACGATCCTCGGCTTCATCGCGATCGGGCTCGGCATCGCGCTGCTGTTCGCCGTGAAGCCCGTGCTCGCGCTCATGAAGGGCGTGCGCTAGGCGCCCAACGGGCCGATCAGGCTCCGACGACGGTCGGCACCGGCGATCCGTGGGCTCTCGGGTCCGACATTCAACGCGGGAGAGAAGGTCCAGAGAGAACGACGTGCTGATCGGCGGCATCCCCGGCCACGACGACCGATCCGTGCTGAAGCCCCGCATCAGGCAACTGGTGGGCGACCTCGTCGGGGCCAACGGCGTTCACGAGGATCGTGCGCGCGCCGAGACCCTCGGCGCTCACGGTGATCGCGATCTCTCCCGCGCCAGTCGGCCGGATGACCGCCTGCGCACGGCCGTCGAACGTGTGATGGCGCGACGCGAGATAGGACTCGGTCGTCTTCGGGTTCGCGCTCCCCAAGCCGATGAGCTCACCGGGTCCGCTCACCGACACCTCGACCTCGATGTCGCGCTCCGGCCAGACGATGCCGTCGGCGTCCTCGACCGTGATCGAGACGTACGCGAGATCGTCCGGCGTCGAGCGGATGCTGTCGCGGTCGACCCGCGCGCGGAGCACGGATCCACCGATCGCCGAGACGAGCGTGTGGCGTCCCGTCTCCACACCATGGGTGAAGGCGACGGCCACCAGCTCTCCTGCCGTGAACGGCACCTCGAAGGAGGCGCGGTAGCGGTGGTCCGGCCCTGCCGGAGCGCGCCCGATGCGAGTGCCGCCGAGTCGGAGCTCCACCTCGTCGGAATCGCTGTAGACCTCGACCGTCATCGGGGTGCCCGGCTCGAGCGACCAGCTCCACGTTGAGATGCTGTCCGTCCACGACCAGGGACCACCCGCCGGGAGAAGCCCATCGGTGCGCGGTCGCTGCACCGCGATATAGGGGGCGCGGCGAAGACCGAACACGATCTCGCGATAGTACGAGGCAGGACGGCGGAAGCCGGTGATGTCGATGTCGCCGCACCAGGCGAGCTGCCAGGGGAACGGGCCGGAGGTGCCCGCGAAGGCGCCACCCTCCGGGGTGTAGTCGATGCGGCCGATCCCGGCCTCACCCAGGTAGTCCCATCCGGTCCAGGTGAACTCGCCGATCACGTGATCGTTCCGGACGATGAGCGGCCAGGCGAGGGCCAGACGAGTCGCGAAGGTCTCGGTGCCGATGATGACGCGGTTCGGGAAGGCCGCGGCATCCGAAAGATAGCGACTGTCGCCGTAGTTCAGGCCCGCTGCGTCCACGGCGGCGAAGCTCTCCTCGGTGCGACGGGTCACGAGGTCCGAACCGACGAGCGCCGTCATCATCTCGCCGGCGTCCGCCATCGTGGCGTTGATGTCCTGCGGACCCTCCGACGCTCCGCCCATCGGCGGCATCTCTTTGATGACCGAGACCAGCCCGTTGATGCTGTTCGTGGTGAACCTGGTGGGGTCGAGCTCACGGACCTTCTCGGCGAGCAGCCGGCCGAGCCGTGAGCCGTGCGGGCGTCCGGTCTCGGGGATCTCGTTGCCGATGGAGTAGAACACCACCGACGGATGGTTGAAGTCCTTCGCGACCATCGACTCGATGTCGCGCTCCCACCACTCCGGGAACGACAGGGAGTAGTCGAACGGCGACTTCGACTCGGCCCACATGTCGAACGACTCGTCCATCACCAGCATCCCGATCCGGTCGCACGCGTCGAGCGTCTCGGGTGCGAGCGGGTTGTGGGCGGCGCGGATCGCGTTGAAGCCCGCATCCTTGAGGAGCTGGACGCGGCGCTCCTCCGCACGGGCGATCGAGCGTGCGCCGAGCACGCCGTTGTCGTGGTGGATGCAGGCGCCGCGCAGCTTCACGCTCGTGCCGTTTATCCGAAGGCCGTGGTGCGTGTCGAGCTGCAGGGTGCGGATGCCGAAGGCCGCAGCATCCGTGTCTTCGATGTCGGATTCGCCGCCGTCGCCCATCAATCGCACCTGCGCACGATACAGAGCGGGCGTGTCGAGGCTCCAGCGCTCGGGAGACTTCACCCAGAGGCGCTCTCGAGCGACGCCGGACTCGCCGGCGAGCAGCGTGATCGGCGCACGACCGCGGGCGACCACCGAGCCGTCGGGTGCGAGCAGCTCGACCGCCACGACCACCGTGCGCGTGCGGAGACCGTCGTTGGCGACCGTCGTCTCGACCTGCACGAGGGCGCCGTCACCGTCGATGTCGGGGGTGGAGACTCGCACGCCGTCGAGGGCGATGTGCACCAGCGGCCCGGTGGCGAGCGAGACATTGCGGTGGATGCCGAGTCCCGAGTACCAGCGTGAATCACGGTGCGCGCGGGCCTCGATGCGAAGGACGTTCGGGGCATCGAAGCGAAGGAAGGGGTCGAGGCGCACGGCGAAGCGCGAATAGCCTGCCGGCCTCTGCGCCGCGAACTCGTCGTTCACGTAGACCATCGCGTCGCGGTAGACGCCGTCGAGCACGAGCGTGTGCACCCGGTCGGCTTCCGCCGGATCCAGCTCGAGCATGCGGGAGTACTCGACCGCCCCGCCCGGGAAGTAGCCGCCGTGCTCGCGTGAAGGTGCGTCCGCAGACCGCTCGAAGCCGAGCATCGCATCGTGGGGAAGCGTGACGGGGGTGACAGGCGCGGTGTCGCCGTTCAATCCGTCGAAGAGTCCGCGCTTGGGCGAGACCGACCAGTCGGTGAGGAGGGGGGCAGATCTCATTGCGTGCGCCTTTGCTGCGGTGCGACTGAATTTCCAACGTGCGTTGGGGTTTCGCTGAACAGACCTTATCCCGGCAGCGACCAGCCTGCAAACTCAGAGTTCGACGGTGGTGATGAGTCGAAGGTGGCGGCGCAAGGTATCCGCGACGTTGATGGCATCGGGCGTGATCAGCCAGTGGATCTGGATGCCGTCCCACAGTGCGAACGTCGAGGTCGCGGCGTAAGAGGCGTCCACGCCCGGCGCGAGGAGGCCCGCGTCGGCCATCCGCTGGAAGCCCCTCGCGAAATCGCGACGGGTGCGCTCCGTGCGCTCGCGGAAGTACGCCGCGCCTGGGTGATCGACCGTCGTCGACTCGGTCGAGAGCACCGCGTACAGGGAGATGAGACCGGGGACACGATCGTTCAGCTCAGCGAGCGCGATCAGCCCTTCGGGCAGCTCTCGGGGGTCCCACGCCTCGATGTCGGGGGCGCCATGCGAGTCCCGCGTCTGCTTGTCGTCCAGGACCGCGAGCAGGAGCGCGTCCTTCGATCCGAAGTGGTGGAGGATCGTCGACGGATCGATGCCGATCCGTGCGCCGATGTCCTTGAGCGACCCCGCACGGTAGCCCGCCGCGGAGAAGACCTCGAAGGCGGCGTCGAGGATCTCTCGACGCCGGGCATCGGTCTTCCGGTATGGCCCGCGCGGGCGAGCGGTGTGCGGCACCGCTCCGGGGTCTGCCATGAGCGCTCCTTCGAGGTCGCCACGATCGTTCCCCGACCCTACCCGGCACCCGGCGTCAGCAGCGCCCGCGGGTTGCGCGGCTCGAGGGGCTCGTCACGCGTGCAGACCCGTCAGACTCACGGAATACGACGTTCGCCCGGGCGGCAGGGCGAACGTCTTGTCACCGGCGACCAGGTGCGCGGTGATCCCGTGGGGCACCTCGACGGTGACGGATGCCGCATCCCCGTCTGCTCTCCCACTCCACGGCCAGCGGGCCGTAAGGTGTGCCGACATGCGCCTGCACGTGCTCGAGGCCCGCGTCGAAGTCGGGCTCGATCCGCGCGGTGCGGAAGCCGGGAGACGTCGAGCGGATGCCGGCGACCCGGCGATACAGCCAGTCGTCGACGCTGCCCGGTGCGTAGTGGTTCAGCGACATCGGGCGGATCTCGCCGTCGGGCGCGATCGCGTCCCAGGCCTCCCAGATCGTCGTCGCGCCGCGGTCGACCTCGTAGAGCCACGAGGGCATCTCGGTCTGCCAGAGCAGGGTGCGGGCGACGTCCGGGTAGCCGTGGTCGCACAGCACGTCGAGCAGATACGGCGTCGAGAGGAAGCCGGTGTCGAGCCGATCGCCTCGTCGCGCGGATGAGCTCGACGAGCCGGGCCGCGGTGCTGAGCGCGAAGGTTCGCGGGCACCATGTCGAACGCGAGCGCGACGACGTAGACGCCCTGCAGCCGCACCGGCAGGTCGCCGTGCTCGTCGACGTACTCGGCGGCGAAGGCGGCGCGGACCGCTGCGGCACGGTCGGCGAGGTCCGCGGCATCCGTCTGCCTGCCGAGCACCGCCGCCATTCTCGACGCGAGCGTGAGGGTGTGCGCCTGGAACATCGGCGCGAGGTACTCGCTCGTGAGCGCCGGCGCGATGCCGAGCGCCTCGTGGATCGGGCCTGCCCTCCATCGTGGACGGAGTGAGCCAGTCGCCGAAGTGGTCGCCGGTGTTGAAGAGCAGCGCTTGCGCCGCTCGGCGCTCGGGCGACAGGTCGTCGCGAGCCCGGGCGGCAGTTCGGCCGCCGCCGTCGCGCGCTGGTACTCGATCCAGCGCAGCATCGCGTCGTAGTTCTCCTCGAGCACGCGGCGGTCTCCGGTGCGCTCGTAGAGGGTCCACGGGACGATCGCGATGGCGTCGCTCCACCCCGCTGCGGCGACGATCGAGCCGATGCCCTGCGCGGTCGCGGCGGCTTCGGCGTCGAACGGCGAGCGCGGGGAGAAGATCGGGATGCGCCCGTCGGGCAGCTGATCGGCCCGGAGGTTGTCGAGCCAGCGCGAGAGGAACGGCACGACCTGGGCGTTGTTCGTGGCGGCACCGGCGAAGGCCTGGATGTCGCCGGTCCAGCCCGCGCGCTCGCGCTGCGGGCAGTCCGTGGGGATCGAGAGGAAGTTGCCGCGCTGACTCCACACGACGTTCTCGTGGAGGCGGTTGAGGCGAGGATCGGACGAGCGGAACGACCCGGTCTGCTCGAGGTCGCTCGCGATGACCACCGCGGTGACGTCCTCGGGGCGAAGGGCACTCGAGAGCCCGCTGATCCGGGCGTACCGGAAGCCGTGGAAGGTGAACTCCGGCTCCCACTCGTCGTCGCCGCCCGCGGAGACGAAGACGTCGGTCTGCTCTTTGTTGATGCCGACGATGTTCGCGAACCACGAGCCGTCGGCGGCGAGCGTCTCGGTGTGCTCGAGGACGATCCGCTGGCCGGGAGCCGTGTCACGGACGCGGAGGCGCACCCGGCCGACGAGCACCTGGCCGAAGTCGACGATCGCACCTTCGGCGGTGTCGATGATCGACACGGCCGGCAGTTCGAGCACCCGGCGGACGGCTCTCCCGTGAAGGGGCGGAGGACGGAATGCTCGCGACCGACCTCGGTGACCGGCATCCAGTCGCTGTCGTCGAAGCCAGGTCGGTCCCACCCGACGCTGCACTTCACGACGATCGAAATGCTCACCGACGAAGAGGTCGGCATACGCCCACGGACCCGTCGCGCTGCGGACGCCCGCTCCGGACGGCACGACCTCGGACGCGCCGTCGGCGTAGTCGAGGTGCAGCTGCCAGATCGCCGAGGTGCGCGTGCCGAACTGCGCGCTCGACCCCGTGAGTCCGAGCCGGCCGGCCCACCAGCCGTCGGCGAGCGCGACGCCCAGCACGTTCTCGCCCTCGGCGAGCAGTGCGGTGACGTCGTAGGACTGCACCGAGATCCGGTGCTCGTAGGCGTCCGAGCCGGGCGCGAGCACCTGGTCGTCGGCACGCTCGCCGTTCACGAACGCCGAGTACGACCCGCGCGCGGTGGCGTACAGGCGGGCGCGGACGAGCCCGTCCCGCACCGCGAAGGACTGCCGCAGCAGCTGCGGGGGGCGCAGCCGCTCCTCGGGAGGGGTGTCGGGTCCGAGGCCGCGGATCCAGTCGACGATGCTCCACCGCTCGACGACGGCATCCTGCTGCTCCGGCTCGACCCACGCGGCGACCCAGTCCGCGGCATCCAGCAGTGCCGTCTCGAAGGTCGATTCGGCCCAGAGCGACCACTCGCCGGCGCTGCGACTGCGCACACGCCAGGTGTAGGCGGTGTTCGAGGTGAGGCCCTCGCCCGCGTACTCGATGAGAGACGACTCGCGCTGCTCGACGGCCCCGGTCGCCCACGGCACTCGATCGCCCGCCGTGCACCTCGAGCTCGTACGCGTCCTGCGCGCGGTCGACGATCCACGAGAACCGGGGGGTGCGCGTGCCGATTCCGATCGGGGCGCGGAGGTACTCCACTCGCAGACGACGGGGATGCAGACCGGGCCCGGCGGGATTGACGGAGCTCATCCCTCGTCTTCCTCCCGGTGATGAAGGCGCAGCTTGGCCAGGAAGTCACCCCACAGCAGCCTCATATCGATGTCCGTGACAACCCGACGGCCGCCATCCGGTCGAAAATCCGGGTCGAGCCCGACGACCGCCGCAAGCGCGCTGTCGCCCAGGGTGACAACGCCATGAAGCGTCGACGAATGCCGGAAGGTCGAGGAGGCGCTCGGCGAGCCAGCCGCCGGGGTATGACGCATGCGCCAATTCCGCCCTGACCTCTGCGACCGACACGCGCAGGCGCTCGTAGGTCTCGAGCGGAACCTGCACCATCGGACATGCCCGACGCGAGGACGGATGCTGCGGCTGCGGCATCCGTGTCCCTGTTGTACTCCGGCGCATCGTGCACGCTGCCGCCGATCCAGACCAGGGTCGCACGCTCGCGAATCGCCGGCTCGAGGGCGAGCGCCGCCGCCACGTTGGTGAGGGGGCCGCCGCACAGGATCGCGAGCGGCACGTCTGACTCGGCGTGGCACACGTCGACGATCGCGTGTGCTGCGGGTGAAGGCTCGTTCCCGGGAGTGAAATCCTCGGCGCCGGCCACCACGTCGTGATGGGTCGAACCCAGCACCTCGAGCAGTGCGTGCGCGCCCCGCGCTCCGAGGGACGCCGTGGCCGACGCGTCGATGCCCGCCAGATGTGCGAGCTCGGGATCGACCGGCGTGCAGGTGATGAGCTCCACCCGCACGTCATCGGTCAGGAGCACGTGCGCGAGCGAGACCAGGCCGTCGGGGTCTCCGGCGAAGTCATTGTCGACGATCACGCGCCATCGCAGGCTCGTCATGGTGCCTCCTTGAACTGGCCGGGGTCTGACTCTCAGCCGCCCGCGGCGAACCGGACGGAGGAGAGGTGACGAGCCGAGGGCTGCCGAGCAGGCGATGGTCCTCTTTTCGTCACATCTCCTCCATTCAAGCGCCCGCGGTGAATCGGGTGGTCAGCGTGCCGATGCCCTCGATCTCGCTCACCAGTACGTCGTCCGGCCCGATGAACCGCTGCGGAGTGCGGCGGTTTCCGATGCCCGAGGGCGTGCCCGAGAAGATGATGTCCCCCGGCAGCAGCGGGCAGACCGCCGACAGGCGCACGAGCAGCTCGGGCACGTCGTAGAGCATCATCGACGTGCGGGAGGACTGCATCCCCTCGCCCGACAGGCTGCACGAGATCGCGAGGTCGTCGCGGTCGGCGAACTCGTCGGGAGTCACGAGCCACGGGCCGGTCGGGCCGAAGCCCAGGGAACGACTTGCCGAGGCTGAACTGCGGGGCCGAGCCCTGCAGCTGCGTGATCCGCTCCGAGAGGTCCTGCCCGATCGTGAGGCCGGCGACGTGGTCCCACGCGCTCTCGCGGTCGACCTTGTGCGCCTCGCGACCGATCACGACGACGAGCTCGACCTCCCAGTCGACGTTGCCCTCGGGGAGGTCGACCACGGTGTCGGGGCCGACGATCGACGACGGGAACTTCGTGAACGTCACCGGCATCGAGTCCGGCGGGTAGCCGGCCTCGGCGGCGTGCTCGGCGTAGTTCAGCCCGATCGCGAACACCTGGCGGGGGCGCGGCACGGGGGCGCCGAGGTCGGTGACGTCGAAGGGGACGGATGCCTCGGGCGAAGCATCCGGGACCGTCGATGCCCACTCCGCGAACGCGGCCCAGTCGTCGAACAGCGCCTGCGGGATCGGGGCCGAAGCGTCCGTCGGACGCCGTGGCGACGTCGACCGCGCCGCCCTCGGAGACGAGGACGGCGCGACCGGCGAGGTTGGCGATTCTCACCAGTCGACCCGCTGCGGCGCGGGCTCGCCGTAGCGCTCTTCCCAGCTGATGACACGGTTGCGCAGGATGCCGAGCTTCTGGATCTCGGCCTCGACGACGTCACCGGGCTTCAGGTAGAAGTCGAACGGGTTCTCCTGGATCGCCGCGACGCCGCGGATGGTGCCGGTCGAGATGAGGTCGCCCGCGCTGAAGGTCTGCGGCGAGTGGTACGAGATGAGGTGCGGCAGCGTGACGACCATCTCGTTCGTGTTGCCCTTCTGGCGGACATCGCCGTTGACGCGCAGCTCCATCGCGAGGTTCTGGTAGTCGGGCACCTCGTCGATCGTGACGATGTACGGGCCGATCGGGCAGAACGTGTCGATGGCCTTCGAGAACGAGAAGACGCCCGACTCCATCTCCTTGCGCTGGATGTCGCGCGCGCTGATGTCGTTGAAGATCGTGAAGCCGGCGATGTGCTCGACGGCGTCGTCGGGGCTGAAGAACTTGCCGGGCTTGCCGATGACGGCGAGCATCTCGAGCTCGTAGTCCATCTCGCGGGTGAGGTGGTCGGGGTAGACGATCTCGTCGTCGGGGCCGATGATCGCGTCGACGTTCTGGAAGAACACGATGCCCTTGTGCACGGGGTGCGACCAGTTGACCTTCTCGAGCTCTTCGTGGTGGGCGGCGAAGTTGCCGGCGGTGTGGAAGAACTTCTTGGGCACGATGGGCGCACGCAGTCGCACGTCGCTGTAGGCGAGGCGCTCGCCGGTCTCGCCGACCTTGCCCTCGAGCTCGAAGTAGGTGCGGGTCGAGGGCACGTCGAGTTCGATGACGAGGTTCTCCTCGAGTTCGAGCCGGCCGACGCGACCGTCGTCGAAGGTGATGAGCTTCATGGTTTCTGTCTCCTAGGTGTCGGATCGGCGCTCAGGCGCCGACCATGTTGAAGCCGCCGTCGGCGAGCATGTAGCCGCCGGTCAGGTGCGCCGCCTCGTCGGTCGCGAGCCAGAGGCACGCGCCGGCGACGAACTCGGGCGGCGGGATGACGCCCATCGGCGTCTGCGAGAGCAGCACCTCGCGGCGGCCGCTCTTCCAGTCCTCGCGGTTCAGGAGCCGCTCGGTCTCCATGAAGCCGGGTGCGAACGTGTTGACGCGCACGGCCGGGGCGAACGCCTTGGCGTAGGACTTGGTGATGCCGAGGATCGCGTACTTCGCGGCGGCGTACTGCGGCGCGCGCGCCGAGCCGCGCACGATGACGGTGGAGCCGACCTGCACGATGCTGCCGTGGCCCTGCGCCAGCATCCGCTCGCCGAACTCATGGGTCATCAGCAGCGTGCCCTTGACGTCGATGTCGATGACCGCGTCGAGCGCCTCCTGCGTGAGCTCGTCCCAGTTCATCTGCTCGCTCGAGACGTCGCCGACGTTGTTGACGAGCACGTCGAGCGTGCCGAACGCCGCCCACACCTCGTCGGCCATGCGCTTGATCTCAGCCCACGAGCCGATGTCGGCCTGCACGAGGATGCCGTCGCTGCCCGCTTCGCGGATGCGCTCGAGCGTCGCCTCGGCGCCGGCCTTGGACGAGCGGTAGTGGACGGCGACCTTGGCGCCCTCCTGTGCGGCGCGAACCGCGATCTCGGCGCCGAAGCCGGTGCCGGCGCCCGTGACGAGCACGGTCTTGCCGGCGAAGCGGGGGAAGATCTGCGACATGTGTCTCTCCTATCGTCGTTCGAGTCTCAGACCAGAGTCCGGCCGCCGTCGATGTACATCACGTGGCCGGTGATGAAGCCGGCGTGACGTGACGACAGGAACAGCGCGGGACCGGTCAGTTCGTCGGGGGTGCCGAGGCGCCCGGCGGGCACCAGGCTCTCGAGGTCTGCGCGCTTGCCCGGCTTCGCGAGCTCGCCGGCGGTGAGCGGCGTCTCGATGTAGCCGGGGGCGAGGGCGTTCACGGTGACGCCCGAGGATGCCCATTCGCGCGCCATGACCCGCAGAAGCTGGTTGATGCCGCCCTTGGACGCGGCGTACGGCCCGTGCGAGTGGTGGGCGAGCAGCCCCGAGACGCTCGACAGCGCGAGCACGCGGCCGTGCCCCTGGGCGACCATGTGGCGGCCGGCGGCCTGCGCCAGGCCGAACAGCGGACGAGAGGTTGACGCGGAGGATGTGGTCCCACTCGTCCTCGGTGAACTCGAGGATCGGACGGCGGTCGTTGATGCCGACGGCGTGCAGCAGAACGTCGAGTCCGCCGAGCCGCTCCACGACCTCCGAGACGACGCGGTCGCCCGATCCGTGCTCGGTGAGGTCGGCCTGGATCAGCTCGTGCCGTGTGCCGAGAGCGGCCAGTTCGTCCCCGATGCGCGTCGAGTGCACGCTGGTCGCGGTCGACGACGGCGACCGACGCCCCCGCCTTGGCGTAGGCGAGCGCGCACGCTCCGCCGATGCCGCCGGCACCGGCGACGAGCACGCGCGATCCGTCGAGTCCGAGCCAGTCGGCGGTCGTGCTCAGGGCGGTGTCTGTCATGACGTTTCTCTCGAGTCGATTCATTGAATGAAAGTGCGTTTCGTACATTGAATGTATGCTGATCCCAGCGATTCGTCAAATGGAGGAGCTCATCGATGGCCGGCCGCGTGCATCCGTTCACCCCTGACGCACTCACCGGCGCGCGGCGCGATCTGTACGACGCGATCACCGGCGGCCCGCGGGCGACAGGGGCCGCAGCACTTCGCGCTCACCCGCGCGGACGGCTCGCTCCGCGGACCCTTCAACGCGCTTCTGCTCGCACCGGACCTCGGCACCGCACTCCAGGACGTCGGAGCCGCGATCCGCTACCGAGGTGCGCTCACGGACCGGGCGCGCGAGATCGCGATCCTGCTGGTCGCCACCCGCTGGGACAGCGCGTTCGAGCGTGAGGCGCACGAGGCGGTGGGTGCCGCGGCGGGCCTGACCGACGCCGAGCTCTCGGCGTCTGCGCGCCGCCGACGTCACCGCCTTCTCGGGCGACGAAGGGCTCGTGGCGCGGGTGACGGCGGCGCTGCTCGACGGCGACCTCGACGACGACCTGTGGGACGAGGCATCCACGACCCTCGGCGCCGAGGTGGTCTTCGAGCTCACGGTGCTCGTCGGCTACTACGCGACCCTCGCGCTGCAGCTGCGCGTCTTCCGCGTGGAGGCCTGACGTTGCACCCGCTCGCATCCGAAGATACGGTTTCACACAATGAAAACTGACGAACCGGCCGAGTGCGGCCGAGAAGACGCCCAGCCGCTACCGGATCGAGGCGCTCGCCAAGGGCCTGGACGTCCTGAGGCTCTTCGACGAGTCGGTGACCTCGCTGAAGCTGCGCGAGATCAGCGACCGCACCGGCATCCCGATGCCGACCGCCTTCCGCGTCGTCGCCACGCTCGAAGAGGGCGGATACCTCGAGCGACTGCCGGATGGCAGCATCCGTCCCGGTGTCGCCGTCCTGCTGCTCGGGTCGGCCGCCCTTCGCGGATCGAGCCTCGTGCAGCTGAGCGAGCAGCCCCTGCGGCACCTCGCCGAGCAGTCGGGCGAGACCGTGAACCTCGGCGTGCTCGTCGGCGACCAGGTGCTCTACCTCGCGCGCCTGCGCAACTCCGATCTCGTGACCGCGAACATCCAGGTCGGCTCGACTCTTCCCGCCGCCTACACCTCGATGGGCAAGCTGCTGCTCGCCTACCTCAGCGACGCGGAGCTGGTGGCGACGCTCGCGAACCACGATTTCTCGAGGGATGCCGGTCCCAACGCCGCCGGGTCGCTCGACGAGCTGCGCGAGCGCCTCGCCGTCATCCGCGAGCAGGGCTACTCGCTGCAGGACCAGGAGGTCGCGGCGGGCCTGCGGTCGGTCTCGGTGCCGGTGTTCGGGCGGGATGCCGCGAAGCCGGCCGCCGCGATCAACATCGCCGTGTCGACGCAGCGTCACGACCTGGCGTCCCTCCGCGGCCCGATCCTGCAGCGCCTGCGCGCGACGGCCGACGACATCTCGCGGCTGCTGCGCGCGACCTGACCTTCTGGCGATCTGCGTCGCGGCCGCCGACGTGGCTGCCCGGGCCGCCGTCTGCCCCATCCGAATTTCGGACCATTGCACCGAAATCGGATGGTCGGCGCGGATGCTCCGAACTTCGCGCAACCGTCCGAAATTGAGAGAGCCGACGCCGCGCCTGCCGCAGACGACGACGCCGCTTGCCGCCCAGGGCGCCGCTGCCTAGCTCCCGACACGGCATCCTGGAGGAGCCTCAGGGTGAGCTCCGCGGCAGGATGGCCGACCTCGTTGAGGTAGCCGTGCATCGCACCGCGCTCGCGCACCACGTGCAGGTCGACGCTGGCTGTGGCGAGCTCGCCCGCGAAGGCCTCGCCCGACGCGCGCAGACTGTCGAGCTCGGCGTTGACCATCAGCACCGGGGGAAGCCCGGCGAGATCGTGACCGCCCGCGAACGCGTAGCCGTCCGGGTCGCCGTCAGGGTCGGGCAGGTAGTTGCGGTTGATCGCGTCACGGTCCTCCGGGGTGAAGATGCGCGAAGGCGGGACGGTCTCCAGCAGTCGCGCCAGCTCGTCGTTCGGCTCGAGGATGCCGTCATGCAGCGACGGATAGACCAGAGCGAGCAGGCTGGGCTGACAGCGTCCCCCGGTCGCGCAGTCGCATGGCGGCGCCGGCCGAGAGGTTGGCGCCCGCACTCGCGCCGCCGAGCGCCACGCGGGCGGGGTCGGCGCCGTACGTGCCGGCGTTCTGCCACCGCCCAGTCGAAGGCGGCCACGGTCTGCAGCCCGGCGACCGGGAAGCGCGCCCGCGGACCGGCCGCCTCGGCTTCGGCCCGCAGCTGCTCGGGCGACGGGAAGTCGGCGTCGGAGTCGGGCGGTGCGAGCCATTCGAGCGCATCGAGCGGTGCGAGCGTGTAGTCGACGCTGATCACGGTGATGCCGGCCGCGCTCAGACGGCGGCCGACCTGATCAGCCTCGGGCATCTCGAGGGTGCCGAACATGAACGCTCCGCCGTGCAGCCACACCAGGGCCGCTCCGTTGGGCTCTGAGGCCGGGTAGACGCGCACCCGGAAGTCGTAGCCGCCGGCCTCCAGCGCGATGTCGTGGGTCTCGCTCATGCCTTCACTCCCTCTGCCGCGGTCCGCCGATGCGTACCCGCACCGATCGTCTCATCGCCCCGTCCAGGCAGCCGAAGGACCGCCTCGGAACCCTCCGGCACCGTGACCTCCACGCGGAGATCCCCGCCCTCGAGGTCCCAGCGCACGGCGGCCAGGCCGTGCGGCGTCTCGAGGCTCGCCTCGGCCCAGGTCAGCCCGCCGCCGGGCTGAGGGGCGACGAGGATCCGACGGTAGCCCGCCTCGAGCGGAGCGAGGCCGGCCACCGTCCGGTGCATCCAGTCCGCCACGGCGCCGAACGCGTAGTGGTTGAAGGAGGTCATCTCGCCGGGGTTGATCGACCCGTCGGGCAGCATCGAGTCCCAGCGCTCCCAGATCGTCGTCGCTCCCATCGTCACCGCGTAGAGCCACGACGGCGCTTCCCGCTGCAGGAGCAGCGCGTAGGCGTCGTCGAGATGTCCCGTCGCGGCGAGCGCATCGCCGACGAACGGGGTGCCGGCGAACCCGGTGCTGATGCGGTGACCCGCTTCACGCACCAGCGCGGCGAGCCGGTCGCCCGCTCTCTGCCTGTCGGCGCCCTTCGAGCAGTCCGAACGCGATCGCCAGCGCGTAGGCGGTCGCGCTGTCGCTCTCGACCAGCCCGTCGCGCACATAGCGCGCCCGGAAGCCGGTGCCGATCAGGTCGCGCAGGGCGGCGAACTCAGCGGCGTCATCGTGTTCGCCGAGGACCCTGGCAGCCTCGGTCATCAGCGTCGCGGTGCGGAACGCGCTGGCCGTCGCGACGACCTCGGACGGCGCCTTGGACTTGCCGGGATCGTCGGCGGGGGCATCCGGGTCGAGCCAGTCTCCGAACTGGAAGCCGGTGTCCCACGCGCCGTCCGCCGCCAGCACCCGAGCGACGCTGCGCGTGTGCGCGGTCATCAGCGGATACGCGTCGCGCAGGGTCTGCTCGTGGCCGTAGGCCATCCACAGCGCCCACGGCACCCAGACGGCGGCATCGCCCCAGACCGCGGTCGCACCGGGCTCGGGGAAGCCCGTGTCGAGGTACTTGAGGGAGTTGGGCACGACGACCGGAACCGTCTGCTGGGGAGTGCCCTGACGCTCGAGCTCGGCATCCGTCAGCCAGTCCGCGAGGAACGACTCGGCGTCGCCCAGGAAGGCGGCGGTCGGTGCGAACACGGCCAGGTCACCCGTCCAGCCGAGCCGCTCGTCGCGCTGCGGGCAGTCGGTCGGCACGCTCAGGAAGTTGCCCTTCATGCCCCACACGACGTTGCTGTGCAGCTGGTTGAGCAGCGGATCCGAGCACGCGAAGGATCCGATCGGGCGGATGTCGGTTCCCACGACGATCGCGGTGACCGCGTCGGGGTCGAACGCGCCGGGCCAGCCCTCGACCTCGGCGTAGCGGAAGCCGTGGAAGGTCAGCGTCGGCTCGAAGACGTCGTCGCCGCCGCTCAGGATGAAGCGGTCGGTCGCCTCGGCGCGGCGCAGCGGCCTCGTGCCGAGCTCGCCGTCCTCGATCACCTCGGCATGCCGCAGCACCACTTCGGTGCCCGCGGGCCCGGTCACCCGCACCCGGAGGAAGCCGACGAGGTTCTGCCCGAAATCGAGGAGCGTCTTCCCCGACGGCGACGTCCAGACCAGCTCCACGGGACGCTCGCCCAGGCGGCGCACGGGCGGTGATGAACGCGGGACGAGCTGACTCGCCTCGAAGGCGACGGCGTGCACGGCATCCCACCCCGCATCGTCGAATCCCGGATGCTGCCACGCGTCGTCGCGGAGTCGCGCGTCGATCGTCTCGCCGTTGTAGAGGTCGTCGGCCAGCACTTCGCCGGTCCCCGCGCGCCACGACTCGTCGGTCACGACGCGCTGGAGGTGACCGTCGGCGAACCGGATCTCGAGCTCGGCCCAGCCGGCCCGCTCATGGCCGTAGACCGCGCGCGCCCCCGTGAACCCGAGGTACCCGCGATACCAGCCGTTGCCCAGGCGAAGCGCGATGACGGTGCGCTCTGCGACCAGCCCCGTGACGTCGTGCTCGATCAGGCGCGTGCGCCACTCGTAGCTCGTCCAGCCCGGGGCGAGCAGCTCGTCGGACGACGGGATGCCGTTGACCCACGACTCGATCGACGCCCTGTGCACTCGTGCGCAGCGTGGCCTGGACGACCGTCCCATGGCCGGTGTCGAGGGCGAACTCTCGGCGAAGCAGCGGCGCGGCCTCGGTCGGATTGTCGGGGGCGATCATTGCGGCGTCCGTCATGGTGATCCTCTGGTTCAGCGCGCCGTGTGGCGCGAGATGAAGTCGATGGCTCGGTCGAAGAGCGGGCCGGTGTCCGCGCAACCCTGCCAGAAGTGCCTGCCACCCTGGACGGGGTGGAAGTCCACCTCGGCGCCGGCACCGCGCAGCGCATCGGCGAGCGCCACGCTCTGCGCGAAGGGCACGTGCTCGTCGGCCGTGCCGTGCGCGATGTGGAAGGGCGGGGCGCCGGGCCGCACCTGGTGGACGGGGCTGGCGAGCCGCGCGGTCTCGGGATGCCGGGCCGCAGGCCCGCCGATCCACCGGGCTTCGCGGGTCTTCGGCTTCGCCGGGCGCCTCGCCGGGCCTCTGCAGGCACTGTCGTGCTCAGCCATGGTGAAGAGGTCGGCCGGGCCGAACCAGTCGACGACCGCGCGCACGTCGTCGCGACGGAGCGCGGTCAGCGCCGCGAGGGTCGCGCCGGCCGAGACTCCCCACAGCGCGATGCGCGAGGCATCGACTCCCGTGGTCGGCGGCGTGCGCGTGCAGCCACGCGAGCGCGGCATCCACGTCGTCCAGCTGCGCGGGAAACCGCGCCTCGCCGCTCAGCCGGTATTCGCACGAGGCGACCGCGAAGCCGGCGGCCACGATGCGGTCGAACGACTGCGCGTCGCTGATGCCGGGCGTGAAGACCTTGCGGCTCCCGCGCAGCCACCCCCCGCCGTGCAGGAACACGACGAGGGGGGCGGCTTCGGCATCCGGCGTCCGCAGGTCCAGCGAGAGCGGGCGGAATCCCGCGGGCTGCGCGAAGTCGATCTCGAGGATCGAAGTCACGGCGACCTCAGTCGCGGAACTGGAACTCGGGCATGAACTGCGTCCAGTACTTCTCGCCCGCGGCGCGCATGGTCGGGTAGTCCGGAACGTAGACACCCTGCGGCTGAGGTGAGATCGGTCTGCTGGCCCATCGCGTGGAAGAACCGCTCGAAGCCGGCGGTGCCGACGCCGAACACCTTCGTGGTGTTGTGGATCTGGAAGGCGTGCACGATGTTCGCCGGGATGAACGCGAAGTCGCCCGTCGTCAGCGTGGTCTTGGTGTGGTAGTCGGCCTGGTCGTCCATCCAGATGCTGATCTCGCCGTCGACGACATAGAAGATCTCGTGCGTCTTGAAGTGCTTGTGCGCGGGGATGCGGTCACCCTTGGGTCCGACCATCGTGAACGCGCCGTACTGGTCGTCGGTCTCGTCGGCCGACAGCAGGATGTGAACAGCTGATCGAAGACGAGGGACTTCTCGCCCTCGCCGTTGCCGAGGACGAACGGCTTCGGGGCCGCCGGGAAGGATGCCGGCGAAGGGCACCTTGTCCGGGATCGTCTGTGGGGAAAGTGGTCATGCTTTACCTCCTTGTGAAAGCAGTGGGTGCCGTTAGGCGGAGAACTCGCCGGACGCTGCCGGCGAATCGCTCTTGGTGCCTCAAGTCTCGCCAGGATCCGCAAGGCAAGGAAGTTCGACATCCCTACCCGGCGTTAGCCTCGGGACTAAGATCCGAGCATGGATGTGCCGATTCACGTCATCCGCTATTTCTGCGTGCTCGCCGAGGAGCTGCACTTCGGTCGAGCCGCAGAGCGGCTGAGCATCACCCCGCCGTCGCTGAGCCAGCAGATCAGCCGCCTGGAGCAGCAGCTCGACGTCAAGCTGTTCGATCGGAGTCCGCGCAAGGTCGAGCTCACCCGGCACGGCCGCGAGCTGCTGCCGCTGGCCCGGCGAGTGCAGGACGATCACGACCAGCTGCTCGCCTGGGGCCGTTCGCTGCAGCGCGAGCAGAAGACACCTCTGCTGCGGGTCGGCGTCGTCGCCGCGGGAGCCGGCGCACTCACGACCGCGGCCATCGCCTCGACCATGCAGGCGATTCCGCAGGCGCGCATCGAGATGCGGCGGCTCGGCTTCTTCGATGTCGCGTCCGAGCTCGAGTCCGGGAACGTCGACGTCGTCTTCGCTCCCTCGCCCATGCGGCTCCCCCCGCGCATCAGGGTCGAGCCGCTGTGGGTCGAGCCCCGAGTGCTCGTGGTGCCGGCGGGTCATCCTCTCGCCGATCGCGAGTCGGTCGCGATCGCGGAGACGAACGACGAGGTCTTCGTGTCCGTGGCCGGCGGCACGCCGGAGGTGGTCGACTGGTGGATCGTCGATCCGCGCCCGGATGGCTCCCGGGTGAAGCGCGGACCCACCGCCGACAGCGTCGACGGGCTGTTCGAGCTCGTCGCCGCCGGCGCGGGCGTGAACATCGCCGGTCAGTCGGCGTCGCGCCAGTACCGGCGCGACGAACTCGGGTTCATCCCGATCACCGACATCGAGCCCGCGATGATCGTGCTGTGCAGCCTCAGCGACTCGCCGAACCCGATGGTCGCCACGTTCCGCGAGACCGCGCACGCCCTCTCACCGCTGGTGGACGCCACGCTGCACTGACCGACGTCTTCTACGCCGCCGGCGCGGCCGCCTTCAGCGCCTGCCACGCCTCGCGACGACGGGCCTGCTCGTCGGGATCGGGCACGGGCGACGCGGCCATGAGCACGCGCGTGTAGTGCTGCTGCGGGTTGCGCATCACCTCGCTCGGTGATCCCCTCCTCGACCAGCCGGCCGCGATTGAGGACGATGACGCGCTGCGCGAGGAACTCGACGACGGCCATGTCGTGGGCGATGAAGAGGTAGCCGAGGTCCTTGCCGGCGCGGAGGTCCGAGAGCAGGTTCAGCACCTGAGCCTGCGTCGAGAGGTCGAGCGCGCTGACCGCCTCGTCGCAGACCACGAGCCGCGGGTCGGTCACCAGGGCCCGCGCGATCGCGATGCGCTGGCGCTGGCCGCCCGAGAACTGACGGGGGTAGCGCGCTTCGGAGCCGGGCGCGAGGCCGACGGCATCCAGCACCTCTTTGACACGCCGGTCGCGCTCGGCGCGGGAGACTCCCGCGACGCGCATCGGCTCGGTGATCGCATCGCCGATGGGCCGGCGCGGATTGAGCGACGAGAACGGGTCCTGGAAGACCGCACGCAGGTCGCCCTGCAGAGCACGGCGCTTGGATGCGCTGAGGTGCGTGATGTCGCGACCCTCGAAGAGGATCTGGCCGCTGGTGACCGGCTGCAGGCCCGAGGATCGCGCGGCCGATCGTGGTCTTGCCCGAACCCGACTCTCCGACCAGGCCCAGCGTCTCGCCGCGACCGATCGAGAACGACACGTCGTCGACGGCGGGGGCGCCCTTCTTGTTGAAGCGGACGACGAGGTTGCGCACCTCGAGGAGGGGCGCGGCATCCGTGCGCTCCGATGCGGACGGCGCAGCGCTGACGGTGCTCACAGGTCTCCTCCTCCGATCGCGACGGGCTGCCGCCACTCTTCCTGACGTCCGCGCACCTCGTCGCGGCGGATGCAGCGCACGCCGCCCTCGCCCTCGGCGCGCTCCATGAGCGGGATGCCGCGTCATGCACTCGTCCCGCGCGAACCGGCAGCGCTGAGCGAATCGGCATCCCGTCGTCCAGGAGCCGGGCAGCGGCACCTGGCCGGGGATCGACGCCAGGCGCGTCGTGCCCTCGAAGTCGAGGATCGCGTGCGGGTCGGCGGCGAGCAGGGCCATCGTGTACGGATGCTCGGGGCGGACCAGCACGTCGCGCACCGTTCCGGTCTCGACGATCTGGCCCGCGTACATGACCGAGACGTCGTCGCAGATGTCGGCGACGACGCCCAGATCGTGGGTCACCAGGATGATCGACATGCCGCGCGAGGCGACGAGTCCGCGCAGCAGGGCGAGGATCTCGGCCTGGATCGTGACATCGAGCGCGGTCGTGGGCTCATCGGCGACGAGCAGGCGGGGCGAGCCGGCGAGCGCCAGGGCGATCGCCACGCGCTGGGCCATGCCGCCCGAGATCTGGTGCGGGTAGCTTCCCAGCACCCTCGGCACATCGACGATGCCGACGTCCTCGAGCAGCTGGGCGGCGATGCCCTTGGCCGCGCCGGAGCCGACCCCGCGCAGTCGCTTGATGGCGGCGCCGAGCTGCCACCCGATGGTGAACATCGGATCGAGCGCGCGGCTGGGCTCCTGCGAGATGAACGCGATGTCGTGGCCGCGCACCTTCGCGAGGGTCTTCTCGTCGGCCTGCGCGAGGTCGGTGGCGCCCCACTGGATGCGCCCCGACCGCACGGAGAGACCCGGCGAGAGGAGGCCGAGGATCGCGTAGGAGGTCACGCTCTTGCCGCAGCCGGACTCTCCGACGAGCCCCATGACCCGGCCGGGCTGGACGTGCAGCGAGACCCCGGTGACGAGCGCGGGGCCGCCGTCGACGCCGAGCACGAGGTCCTCGATGATGAGCTCGCCGTCCGCCGCCGCTCGCGCGGGGGTGTGGACGGTGAGGTCGGGAGCGCTCGTCTCGATGTTCTGGGCGGGCAGCGTCGCGACGACCTCCGGAAGGCTCGGCTCGACGGGGAACAGCACGGTGGCTTCGGCGGGACCGTCGGATGCCGCGACCGGCGCGGGCGCGAGGGCGACGACGTACTCGGCATCCGGAGTCGTCGTCTTCTTCTTCCGGCGGCGGATCGCGATGAGGGGCGGCGGGGTGGCCGCGCCGCCGGAGATGACGTCGGCGAGCGCGTTGGCGGCGATGATCGTGAGCGCGAGGACGACGCCGGTCGGCACCATCATCCAGGGCTGCTGGAAGATGAAGCGCGCGGCGGTCTGGATCATGCCACCCCAGGTCGGCTCGGGCGGCTGCGGGCCGAGGCCGATGAAGGCGAGCCCCGCCTGCATCATGATGCCGACGCCGAAGAAGAGCACGAACTGCACGATGACCGTGGTCGACATGTTGGGGAGCACGTGGCGGAAGCTCGAGGCCGTCGGACGCACCCCGTCGATCGCGGCGGCCTCGACGAACAGCTGCTTCTGCAGGTTCTTGGCCTGACCGAACAGGACCCGGTAGAGGGCACCGAAGAGCAGCACGCCGAACAGGGCCATGACCAGGGGCATGTTGGTTCCGACGGCGGCGATGAAGGCGAGGATGATCACGGTGCCGGGGAGCGACATCACGATCTCGCTGATGCGGTTCATGGTGCCCTCGGCGCGACGCGCTGCGCACGGCCCACAGGGTGACCGGGACGGTGATGGCGACGGCGACGATCGGCGGGATGAGGCCGATCGCGAGGGTGGAGGCGGCAGCGGTCACGATGCGCGACAGCAGGTCGCGGCCGAGCTCGTCCGTGCCGAGGATGTGCGCGGCCGACGGTCCCTGCAGCACCGCCGTGAGGTCCTGCTCGAGGGGGCCGTACCGCAGCCACAGCGGCGAGGTGAGCGAGGCGAGCGGTGAGGCCGATGAGCCAGACCAGCGAGAGCACGGCGGTCGGGGAGCGGAACAGCCGGTTCGCCCGCTTGCGCTCCGCGCGGCGGATCGTGAGGATCGCGGTGGTCGAGACGGTCATGATGTGCGCAGTTTCGGGTCGAGGGTGCGGTTGAGCGTCTCGAGCACGACGTTCACGACCACGACGACGAGCGTCGCGATCAGGACGAGCGCCTGGACGAAGGGCAGGTCAGCCGATCCGACAGCCGACTGCATCGCCTGGCCGATGCCGGGGAGGGCGAAGAGCACCTCGATCACCGCCGAGCCGCCGAAGAGGACGATGAACTGGACGGCGATGGTGGCGAGGATCGGGAGGCTGGCGCCGCGGAGCGCGTGCACGTAGATGATCCGCCAGGTCGGAGTGCCGACGGCGCGGAGGCTGCGCATGTGCTCCTGAGCCAGGGCTTCCGACATCGACGCGCGGGTCTGCCGGGCGATGAAGCCCGCCGAGGTGAGCGCGATCGTGAGCACGGGGAGGACGAGCGACTTGAACCACTTGTCGGGGCTCACTTCGAAGGGCACGAAGCCGGTGGCCGGCAGCAGTCGCAGCTGCACGGCGAAGACGTAGACGAGCAGGATGCCGACCCAGAAGGCCGGAAGAGAGAGCAGGATGCCCGTGAGCACCGTGATGAACCGGTCGACGGAGCCGCGGCGGACGGCGGCGACCACTCCGAGCGAGATGCCGATGATGGCGCTCACCATCGTGCCGCCCACCGCGAGGGCTGCGGTCACCGGCAGCCGCTTGGCGATGTCGGGGCCGATGGGACGCCCGTCGATGAGCGAGACGCCGAGGTTGCCCTGCAGCACCTGCGCCACCCAGGCGAAGTACTGCTGGAGCCAGGGGTCGTACCAGCCGATCGACTCGTTGTACGCCGCGACCTGCTCGGGCGTTGCGGACTGCCCGAGGGCGACGCCGCCGGGCGTCGAGCCGGAGAGGTGAACGAGCACGAAGGCGATCCACGACGCCACGAGCAGCGTCAAGAGCGCCCAGGCGACTCGCTTCAGCACGAAGATGAGCATCATCACTCCCTTGCGAGGTCGGTGCCGGCGACCTCAGCCGCCGGCACCGACATCAGGTTAGGACGCGGGCTGGAGCGACGCGAGGAGCGGGAACGCCTCTGCGCCGGGGAAGGTCGGCTCGGCGAGCTTGGCCGTGTTGTACGCCCACGGCGCCAGCTGCTCGAAGAGCGGGATGAGCCACCCGGAATCCACGATCGCGCGGTTGAGGTCCTGCAGGGCAGTGGCCTGCGCATCCTCGTCGCCCGAGCCCTGCGCGGCCCCGACTGCGCCGGCCGCGGCCTGGATCTCGTCGTTCGTCGGCGCCGTGGAAGTTGGCGAAGCCGAAGAGGGCGCCGAACACCGGGCCGAGCGGGTTGGTCCACTGGAACGGGATGGGTCCGCCGAGCGGCTCGGTCTGGACGACCGTGAAGAGCTCTTCGGTGGATGCCGCGTTCTTCAGGTTCATCTTCACGCCGATGGCCTCCCAGTAGGGCTGGATGGCCTCCATGTCGCGCTGGCTGCCCTGGCTGATCGTGAAGTCGAACTCGAAGCCGTCGGGGTAGCCGGCCTCCGCGAGCAGATCCTTCGCGGCATCCGGGTCGTACGCGTACTGCTTTTCGAGCTCGGGGAGGTAGCCCGGGTTGTCGGCAGGCAGCGCGTTCGCCGTCGGGACCTCGCCCGGGTGGATCGCCGTCACGAACGCTTCGCGGTCGATGGCTGTGGAGAGTGCCTGATAGACGAGCGGCTCGGCCCACTGCGGCCCGAGGGCCCCCACCTTGTCGAAGGCGATGATGTTCTGGATGGTTCCGCCGTTGGCGACGAGGCCGACTCCGGCGGACTCGACCTGGTCCTGGGTCTCGGCGGCGAGGAGGGCGAGGTCCACCTCTCCGGAGATCGCCGCGTTCACGCGCGCCTGGGAGTCGAGGATGGGCTTGAACTCGTAGGAGTCGAACGGGTACGCGTCGGCATCCGCGTCGTCTTCCTTCTTGACCAGCAGGTAGGAGTTGCCCTTCACCGTGGCGTCGGCGTCGACCGTGAGGGGGCCCGACCCGTCGGGAGTGGCATCCAGGCTCGACCGATCGGCGACGCCGGCCGGGCCGACGATCATGCCCGCGGGCGAGACGAGGTTGGACTCGAAGCCGGGCTTCGGCGCAGCGAACTTCAGGGTGACGGTGTCGTCGTCGACGACCACGACATCGGTGATCTCGTTCTGGCCGCCCGTCGCGAACGCGGAGTAGCCGCTGAGGTCGGGGTCGCCGCGCGAATCGAGGTTCTGCTTGACGAGCTCGGCGCTGAGCGCGGTGCCGTCGCTGAACGTCGCACTCGTGTCGAGGTCGAGCGTGAGCTGCGTCTTGTCCTCGCTGTACTCGAAGTTCGTGACGAGCTGCGGGACGATCTTGCCGTCCTGGTCGAGTACGAACAGCGAGTCGTAGATGCCCTCGAAGAACATCCGCTGGCCGCTGCCGTAGCGGATCGGGTCGTAGCCGAACGCGGCCTGGTCGGAATCGGTGGCGATGATGAGCTTCGCCGTGTCGGCCGCGCCGCCGCTCTCGCTGTCGCCGCCACCCCCGCCCGAGCATGAGGTGAGGGCGAGAGCTGCGACCGCGACGGCGGCGATCACGCCGCCTGCTCGCGCTGTGATGATTCGGGACATCTGATCTCCTGTGATCGGGTGCTGCTGAGGACTTCGGTGTCGAGGGACCGCCGTTGCAAGACCGGGCTCCCTCGACCAGAGTGACCGCGGCATGCGCATTTGGCCATTCGGATTCGCAAGCCATGCCGTTAGCGGATGCCTAACGTTGGTCTCCGGTTGCTTCTCTCTAGTGAAACATGCTTTCATTGAATGAACAACCGGAGATCGCGGAGAAGAGCTCCCGACCCGTTCCGCGAGGAGGCGAAATGGTCGACGACCGCACGGTGATCGCAGAGGATTCGACGGTGCGCATCGGACCTCCCCCGTTCCTGGCTCCCGGGACGGCGGAGCGACAGCATCCGATCGGCGCGGTCATTCACCCGTCGTTGACGTACTCCACGCCGGATGGGTACCGGCCCCTGCACATGGATGTCTACGTGCCCGCCGGGCTCGCAGGCGCCCGCGCCGTGCGTCGTCTGGATCCACGGGGGCGCGTGGCTGTTCGGCAGCCGGCAGACGCCGCCCGACTACTGGCCCGAGGGCGCGCTCTTCCAGACGGCGATCGACGCCGGGCTGGCCGTGGCTTCCATCGACTATCGGCACTCGCGCGAGGCCTCGTTCCCGGCACAGCTGCACGACGCCAAGGCGGCCGTGCGGTACCTGCGCCGGTTCGCCGATGAGCTCGGCATCGACGGGAGCCGGATCGGCGCGTGGGGGGAATCCGCCGGCGGACACCTCGCCGCGCTGCTCGGCCTGGTGGACGACCCGGCACTCGAGGGCACGGAGGGCGTGCTCGGCGAGAGCAGCGCCGTCGCCGCCGTCGTCGACTTCTACGGCGTCTCGGACGTCGACACGCTTCCCCCGTTCCTCGACACGCTGCCCCCGGAGTGGGTCGCGCAGATCCTCGCCCAGGGTCCGGCATCCGAAGCCGATCCGACGAGTGTGATCCTGGCCCGCACGCCGCTGGATGCACCACGTGCACGGCGCGTGCTCTCGCCGGTCCACCACGCCCGCGGCGGACGCCCCGCCGTTCCTGCTCGTGCACGGCGACGCCGACGGCGTGGTTCCCCTCTCGCAGAGCGATCAGCTCCTCGAGGCGCTGCAGGCTGCGGGGGTGCCCGCGGAACTGGCTGATCGTCGAAGGCGGCGATCACGTCTTCCTCGGCGCCGACCCGCTTCCTCCGATCCGACAGGCCGTGGAGTTCCTCCGCGCCCGACTCGCAGACCCGAAAGGCACGCTATGACCGCCCTCCGCTTTCCCGCCGACTTCCTCTGGGGCGTCGCCACCGCCGGCCACCAGAACGAGGGCGACAACGTCACGAGCGACACATGGTTCCTCGAGAACGTGACGCCGACGATCTTCAAGGACCGCTCGGGCAAGGCGACGAACGGCTGGGAGCTGTGGGAGTCCGACCTCGACATCGTCGCCGGCCTGGGCCTCAACGCCTACCGCTTCTCGGTCGAATGGGCCCGCATCGAGCCGGTCGAGGGCGAGTTCTCCGAGCAGGCGCTCGACCACTACGAGGCGGTGATCGACGGATGCCTCTCCCGCGGCCTCGCGCCGATCGTGACGTTCAACCACTTCACGTCGCCGCACTGGTTCGCCGGCGCGCGGTGCGTGGCTCGACGCGGAAGCGCCCGAGCTCTTCGCGCGATTCTGCGGCGTCGTCATGGATCGCTTCGGCGACCGCATCCACCTGGCCGTCACCTTCAACGAGCCCGACCTGCCCGAGATGCTGACGTGGGCGCGGGCTCCCGGACTTCATGCCCGAGCTCGAGCGCGCGACGCTCGAGGCCGCCTCGGCCGCCGCCGGCGTGGAGCGGTACCGCGCGGGCAACGTGATGCTGCACGAGGACTTCGCCGGCATGCGGGCCGGGCATGACCGCGGGCCACAAGGCGGCGAAGGCCGCGATCAAGGCACGTCGACCCGACCTGCCGGTGGGCCTGTCGCTCGCGATCGTCGACGACACGGCCGTGGCCGGCGGCGAGGAGCTGCGCGACCGCAAGCGCGCCGAGGTCTACGAGCACTGGCTCGTGCTCGCCCGCGAGGACGACTTCATCGGGGTGCAGAACTACGAGCGCATCGTCTACGGCCCCGACGGCCAGGTGCGTCCCGAAGACGGGGTGGTCGTGAACGGGATGGGCACGGCGGTCGAGCCCGACTCGCTGCGCGGCGCGGTGGAGTACGTGTACTCGGTGGCGCAGGTGCCGGTGCTCGTCAGCGAGCACGGCATCGGGACCGAGGATGACAGCATCCGTGCGTCCTTCATCGAGCCCTCGCTCGCGGGCCTCGCGCAGGCGATCGCCGACGGCGTGCCGGTGCTGGGCTACTGCCACTGGACGCTCATGGACAACTTCGAGTGGATCTTCGGGTACGGCCCGAAGCTCGGGCTGCACTCGGTGGATCGCGAGACGTTCGAGCGCACCGAGAAGCCGAGCGCCGACGTGTACCGCCGGCTGGTGCGCGAGGCGCGGGGGCTCTGAGCTCCACTCGAGTGGTCAAGACACGCCGACACGCATCTTGCCGCGTCGGCGTGTCTTGGCCGCTGGAAGGGAGTGTCCGGTCTGGCGAAGAGCGTGGCTGGCGGGCTCTGAGCCCACTCGAGGGGTCAAGACACGCCGACGCGCATCTTGCCGCATCGGCGGTCTGGCCGACTGGAAGGCTGCGTCGGGCCTGCTGGAGCGCGAGGCTCGCGGGCTCGGAGTGGGACTCGACCACGCTGGCGTGTGCCGCCGGGCTGGTGCGCGAGGCGCGGGGCTGGGCTCCACTCGAGTGGTCAAGACACGCCGACACGGCATCCTGCCGCATCGGCGTGTCTTGGCCAGCTGGAAGGCTGCGTCGGGCCTGATCTGGAGCGCGCAAGGCTCGCGGGCTCTGAGCGCGCTTCGAGCACGGCGCGAGCGTGTATCGCCGCGCAGGTGCGCGAGGCGCGGGGCTGAGCGTCACTCGAGTGGTCAGAGACACGCCGACAGGCATCCTCCGCATCGGCGTGTCTTGGCCACTGGAAGGCCTGCGTCGCGGTCTGCTGATGTGCTGCATCAGCGACGGCACGTTTGCATGGACGGATGCCGGGGCTAGCGTCGAAGGATGACCAGCGCCGCGTATCCCGGACTCGAGGGCCGCACGGTCGTGGTGACCGGCGCCGGTGGAGGGCAGGGCGCGGCTGAGGCGGTGCTGCTGGCCTCGGCCGGCGCGGTGGTCTTCGCCACGGATGTGACGGATGCCGCGCCCGCGACGTTCGCGGGGAGCGGCATCCGGTATCGACGTCTCGACGTGACCGATGAGGCGGCGTGGGCTTCGCTCGCGGAGGAGCTCGGCGCGAGCGATCTGCCGCTGAAGGGCCTCGTCAACAACGCGGGGATCACCCATCGATCGCGGCTCGGCGCGACCGCTCGCGAGGACTGGGATCGGGTCCTGGCCGTCAACCTCACCGGACCGATGCTCGGCATCCAGGCGCTCGCGCCGCTGATGGCGGAGGGCTCTTCGATCGTCAACGTCGGCTCGTCGGCGGCGCTCAACGGTCACTACCCCGTGGCCTACACGACGTCGAAGTGGGGGCTGCGCGGGCTCACGCACGTCGCGGTCACCGAGCTCGGACCGCGCGGCATCCGGGTCAATATCGTGCATCCCGGCTTCATCGAGACGCCGATGACTGCCGGCGCACCGGCGGCGATGCGCGAGACGCAGCTCGCCCTCACCCCGCTCGAGCGCCTCGGTCGGTCGGGCGAGGTCGCCGAGGTCGTCGCGTTCCTGCTGTCGGATGCCGCCGCCTACATCTCGGGCGCCGAGATCCCGGTGGATGGCGGCTCGACCTCGTCGGCTGGCGCGAAGCTGATGTCCGACCGCATCGCCGGGCGCTGACCGCGCGCGGTGCGCTGACCCGGCGCGGTGCGGTGACCGCGGCGCTGTGCGCTGACCGCTGCCGTGATGTGCGCGCACTCTGGGCGAGGCGTGCGCCGCAGCGCAACCGTCACAACCGAGGAGATGCGCGTTCCAGAGGCGGAATCGACGCCGATCCTCCTCGAAATCGCAGATCTCCTCGGAAACGCGCGGCGGGATGCTGTCGCGCAGCCGCACCGCTTACCTCTGCACGCTCCGCTGATGCCAGGCACACCCGTCCGCGCAACCGAGGAGATACGCATTCCAGAGGGCGGGATCGGCCGATCCTCCTCGAAATCGCAAGATCGAGGCGGAGAAGCGCGGCGGGATGCTGTCCCGCGGCCGAACCGCTTACCTCTGTGCGCCCAGCTGATGCCAGGCACGCCCGCGCACAACCGAGGAGATGCGCATTCCAGAGGGCGGAATCGGCGCCGATCCTCCTCGGAAACGCAGATCTCCTCTGGACCGCGCGGCGGGATGCTGTCGCGCAGCGGCACCCGCTTACCTCTGCTCGCTCCGCTTGCGCCCGCGCGCGCCGCGCTGACTGCTCGAGTGGTCAGAACACGCCGACAGCAGGCCTCCGCGTCGGCGTGTTTTGGCTACTCGAAGGGCAGGAAGGGGAACAAAAGGAGAGCGAGCCGGGCGAGCCTGCATACACGTCAGGCAGAGGGCCAGGCGGGTAGCAGGGGGGTCAGGCGGAGCGATCGAGACAGCGGTCAGGCGGAGACGGATGCCGCGGCCTGCAGCTCCGCGACCGCCTGGCGAGCGCCGCGCACGGCGATCGCGACACTCGTGAGCGTCGGGTTCATCGTGTTCGCCGTCGGGATCAGCGCGTTGCCGCCCGACGACCAGCCCGTCGACGCCCCACACGCGCGAATACGGGTCGGCCACCGAGGTGCCGTCGTCGGTCTCGCCCATGCGCATGGTGCCCATGTAGTGCAGGCTCGAGCCGTTCGGCATGAGCCGGGGCTCGGCGACGAACTCGCCCAGCGCCTCGCCGATGCGCCGCAGGTCGGTCGTGGCCGCCGCGATCTCGCGGTGCTCGGCATCCGTCAGCTCGTACTCGATCGTGAAGTTGGGGAAGCCGCGATAGTCACGCTCGTCGTCGGTGAAAGTGAGGCCGTCCTCGAACCGCGGACGCTTGCGCAGCCCGTTGCCCATGTTGACGAAGCCCCACCGGTTTCCCGCGAAGGGGCTGTCCTCGGGCAGCGGGAACGGCGTGTTCTCGGAGTACATGACCTGCAGCGAGAACGGGCGATCGGGCTCGGAGAACGGGATGCGGTTCACCGCCGCGACCGGGTCCGCCGCGTGCTTCGCGCGCTGGGCGAGCTCGGCATCCAGCTGCTCCTCGGTCGCGAACCGGCTCATCTTCTCGGCGTCCAGCGCCACCGTCGTGATCACGACCGGGTGCTCGGTGAGGTACCGGCCGAGGGCGGCGGGACGGATGCCGGAGGCCCACAGCAGCTGCGGCGAGCGGAACGCGTCAGCAGCCACCACCACGAGATCGGCGGGCACGAAGGAGGTCTCGTGGGTGCGGAGGTCTTCCACCGTGACGCCCGTGACCCGGTCGCCCTCGCGCTCGACGCGGCGCACGAGCGACAGATCGCGCAGCTCGAAGCGATCGGCGAGCGGGTTGCCCGGCTCGATGAGCGGACCGAGGACGAAGTCGGTGCCGCCCCAGCGCATCGACCCGTCGGGCTGGGGCTCGCCCGACACCGGGAGCGTGCTGACGCCGTAGCCCTCGGGAAGCTCGTCGCCGAACTCCTCCGCGAGCAGCGAGCGGATCGCCGCCCCCACGGCCGAGTCGGCGAACGCGGCGTCCTGAACGTGGAGAAGCCCCTTCGCGGCGGCGAGCAGGTCGTCCCATTCGGCATCCGGGATGAACGGGATCTTCTCGCTGAATCCGGGCGACGGGGTGGCGCAGGTCCAGTGCGCGCCCTGACCGCCGACGTTCGTCGCACCGGCCGCCGCGGCGAACGTCGGCGCGTGCGCCGAGCCCTCGCCGCCGAAGTCGAAGAGGTGGGTTCCCTGGCGGGCGGTGAACATGCCCTCCACGACCGTGGCCGACGGGATGCCGAGCGACTCGCGGTGATCCCCGGCCTGAGGCCCCTGCGAGAGCTCGCGAGCGCGGGCCTTGGCGTCGGGGTCCTCGATGTTGCGGACGCTCTGGCCCGGCCGCTCGGTCACCTGCGGACCCGCCTCGAACATGATCACGCGGGCGTCGGGGAGTCCCTCGAGCAGCGTCCGCGCGTACGTGGCGCCGATGGGGCCGCTGCCGACGACGGCGATGGTGGTGGTGTGCGACATGGGGTGCTCCTCGGGTGTCACGCGGTGACGGTTTCGCTGGATGCTGTGGAGGCGGTCTGCGCGTCCTGCTCGTCGGAGAGCCGACCGGCGGGCAGCAGGACGGCGGCGACGATCCCCACCGCGTACACGATGGCGAGCGCGAGGAAGACGGGCGCGAGCACGCCGCCGTAGAGGTCGGCGACCTGGGACTGGATCGCGGGCGAGGCGGAGTGGACCGACTGCGGAGTGAGGGTGGATGCCTCGAGTCCGGCCGGCACGCCGGCCGCCACGCCGACGGCGATCACACCCCCGATCACCGCGGTGGCGACGGTCGATCCGACCTGGCGCACGAGATTGATCGACGCGGTGATGGCGCCTGTCTCACTCCGCGGCGCGGCGCTCTGGACGACGGCGACGATGAGGCTCATGAACGCTCCGGTGCCGACGCCGACGACCGCCATGACGATCATCGGCACCCAGAGCGGCACCCCGACGGGCAGCAGCGACATCACGAGCAGACCGGCGGCGCTCGAGCGCCGTGCCGACGATCGCGAACACGCGGTAGTGGCCGGTGCGGCTGGCGAGGAACCCGGTGGCGAGGTTGCTGACCAGCATCCCGAACACGGTCGCGATCGGGACGAGACCCGAGACCGTCGCGCTCGTCTGGTAGGCCATCTGGAAGTAGGTGGGGAGGTAGGCGGTCACCGAGAAGAGCCCGATGCCGATGATCGCCGACAAGCGCGGTGCCCGCCGAGATGGTGCGGTTGCGGAAGAGGCGCAGGGGCACGATCGGCTCGTCGGTGCGCAGCTCGATCAGGAAGAAGGCGGCGAACGCCATCGCCGAGACGACATAGGCCACGACGGATGCCGCCGCCATGCCGGTCGAGCCGGTCCACGTGACCGCGAGCACGAGTGCGACGAGCGCCGTGGTGAACGCGATCGATCCGGCGTAGTCGAAGCGGCGACGCCCGGCCGGCTCGATGTGCGGAATCGCGACGAGGGCGAGGCCGAGGGCCACGAGGCCGAACGGGATGTTGATCCAGAAGACCCAGGACCATCCCCAGTAGTCGGTGATGAGGCCCCCCACGACGGGGCCGATCAGGATGGCGATCGGGAAGGCGGCACCGATGATCGCGAGGTAGCGCGGGCGCTCGCGGGGCGTGGTGACCTGGGCGATGATCGTCTGCGACATCAGCTGCAGGCCCGCCGAGCTCATCCCCTGCACGACGCGCGCGACGATGAGCTGCGGCATGTCCTGGGCGAACCCGCAGACGAGCGATGCCACGAGGAACACGATGAGCGACGTGATGAAGATCCAGCGGGGCCCCACCATGTCGCCGAGCTTGCCGAGCACCGGCAGCAGGACGGTGCTCGCGAGCGTGTAGCCGACGACGATCCAGCCCATCTGCTCGAGCGCGCCGAGCTCGCCCGCGACCGTCGCGAGCGAGGTCGAGACGATGGTGTGGTCGAGCGCGCCGAGGAGCGACACGGTCAGGAGCGAGACGACGAGGAGGCGGAGCCTCAGAGGTGTGAGCGGCATTTCCGATTCACCCGAGAGATCGGGCGGTCGACGCGACTCGGTGTGCCCCATCCGCGACTTCACGGTGGGAACGGATCCGGTGAGGATCCCGACGTCACTGTCGATTATAGGTGCTCTTTAGTCCGATTTCAACTAAAGAGGGGAACGCCCGTCTCGCGCTCGGAGAACTTCCAGAGGTTGGCGATCGCACGGCGGCGTCCCGGGCGCAGGACGGGGAGCCGCACCGGTCGCCCGGTGTTGACGAACCGCGGTCCGTAGAATTCGCCGCCCTTCGCGGCCGGATCCGTGGCCGCCCGGATCTGGGGCATCGCACCTTCGGGAGGCTCCATGCCGGTCGACTCGGCGGCGCGCGCGAAGAACGGTGCGAGCCTGCCGCCGCCGCCCTCGCGCACCGTGCGCAGCTGCAGATCGCTGTGCGAGAGCCCGGGGTGCGCGATGAGACTCTGGGCCCTGACCCCCGCCTGGGCGAATCGCTGGTTCAGGCCGAGACCGAAGTGATAGTTGGCGAGCTTCGCGGTGCCGTACGCGAGCCAGGCCTGATACCGCCCCGGGGGATACGGCTTCTCCGGGTCGATCGCCCGTCCGAAGTGATGCGCCGTCGAACTGACGGTGACGACGCGGGCCGCGGGCGCGGCGAGGAGCGACGGGATCAGGAGCGCCGTGAACGTCCAGTGCCCGAGGTGGTCGATGCCGAGCTGCGTCTCGTAGCCGTCGACGGTCCGCCCTTCGGGCAAAGCCATGACGCCGGCGTTGTTGACGAGGATGTCGATCGAGGGATGCCGCTCGGCGATGTCGCGGGCGGCTCGAGTGGTGGAGGCCTGCGAACCCAGATCCAGCTCGACGAGCTCGAGCGCGGCATCCGGTGTCTCTTCGCGAATGCGCCCGATCGCGGTTGCGGCCTTCTCCTGGTCGCGCACCGCCAGCACGACGTGGGCGCCCTTCGCCGCGAAAGCCTTGGCGGTCTCGAAGCCCAGCCCGCCGTTCGCGCCGGTGACAACCGCAACCCGACCGCTGAGGTCGGGGATGGAATCCCGCGTGTAGGCCATGCTTCTCCTCCGGTCCGGTGTACAGCCTCGCACGTGGCGTGACGGACGAAGCGTCAGCTCGCCCGTTTCCCGGCCCGCCTCGAGTGGTCAGAACGCGCGGCGTCGCCGGAGTCGGCGCGCCTCGAGTGGTCAAAACACGCCGACAGGCGGGGCGCGCGTCGGCGTGTTTTGACAACTGGAGGGAAGACGGCGTGCTCCCGAGCTCAGCGCGTCACGTTCCTGGCACGCACCTCGAGTGGTCAGAACACGCCGACAGGCGCGCGCGCGTCGGCGTGTTTTGACCACTGGAGAGGAGACGGCACACGCACGAGCTCAGCGCGTCCGTTCCCGGCACGCACCTCGAGTGGTCAAAACACGCCGACAGGCGGGGCGCGCGTCGGCGTGTCTTGACCACTCGAACGGGCGGGAGAAGGAGGGCGGGCGTCAGGCCCGCTGCCGCACCCGCGACCGCCGCCGAGCCGCCGGGATCTCGGGCGCCGGCACCGCGGCCCCGACGAACCCCAGGAGCTCGCCGATCCCCTCGACCGTCATGCGCACCTCGTCGTCCTCCTGCAGAGGGCGGGATCGTCGAGCCGCGACCCCACAGCTCGCCGAGGCATCCGCCGTTGCCGACGGTGCCGCTGCCGAGCACGTCGCCCGCGACCACCCGCGCGTTGCGCGAGGCGTAGGCGACGAGGTCGCCGAACGGCCAGCCCATGTTCGAGACGAGGTCTTCGCCGACGAGCTCGCCGTTGATGCGCACCTCGGCGCGGATCGCGAGGAAGCCGTCTTCGTCGAGGTAGGACTCGAGCTCGTCGGCCGTGACGATCCAGGGGCCGAGCGTCGTGCCGAAGTCCTTGCCCTTCGCCGGACCCAGACGCACCTTCATCTCGCGGGACTGCAGGTCGCGCGCCGACCAGTCGTTCATGATCGTGTAGCCGAAGATGCGGCCGGCGCCCTGTTCCGGCGTGAGGTTGGCGCCCGACTCACCTCCGAGCACAGCGGCGATCTCGAGCTCGAAGTCGAGCCGCTCGGTCACCGGCGGGGCGACCGCGTCGGTGGGCCCGAGGATCGTGTGCGGATTGGTGAAGTAGAAGGTCGGCGCCTGGTACCACTCCGCGACGACTTCGCTCTTGCCGTCCACGGACGCCGAGATGCCCTCGACGTGCTCTTCGAAGGCCACGAAATCGCGGACGGATGCCGGCACCAGCGGCGCGAGCAGCCGGACCTCGCCCAGACCCGCGCCCGCTTCACCGCGAACCCGCGCAAAGGCCGCGTGCGCGGCATCCAATCCGCCCGCGAGGATGTCGGCGACCGTCTGTCCGTCGGGGAACGCGATGACCTGATCATCGACGACGAACCCCTCAGCGATGGCGTCGCTGCCGTCGGGGACCCACCGCGCGATCCTCATGCGCGCACCCGCGTCTCAAGCAGGGCCTCGGCGTTGTCCGCGAGGATGCGCTGCGCGATCTCGTCCGGCAGGCCGGCATCCCGCACGAACGCGACGGGATCGTCCAGCCCCATGTCGAACGGGAAGTCACTGCCGAGCAGCACCTGCGATTCGCCGGCGACCTCGACGAGGTGCCGGAGCGCGACCGGATCGTGCACGACGGTGTCGAACCACAGCTTGCGCAGGTACGTCGAAGGAGCGTGCTCGCAGCGCCGCGCCTCGGGGCGCACCTGCCAGGCCCGATCCGAGCGCCCGATCGCGAAGGGGAGGTATCCGCCGCCGTGCGCGGCGACGATCTTGAGATCCGGATGCCGGTCCAGCACCCCCGCGAAGATCAGGTGCGACAGAGCCACCGCGTTCTCGGCCGGCTGCCCCACGGTGTTGGAGAGGTAGAACCGGTCGAGACGCTCGTCGAGGCTGCAGCCGAACGGGTGCAGGAAGACGACGGCTCCGAGCTCGGCGGCGCGCGCCCAGAACGGCTCGAGCCGCTCGTCGGACAGCTCCACATCGCCGGCGAAGGACGAGATCTCGACGCCCGCGAGGCCGCGGCCGAGGATCGCGTCGTCGAGGTACTCCACGATGCGGGACGGATGCTGGAGCGGCACGACGCCGAGCCCCGTCAGCCGATCGGGGGCCTGGGCGACGTGCGCGGCGATGAGGCGGTTCGTCTCCATCGCGACCCAGACCGCGAGGCCCTCGGGCGCCCAGGGGTAGAAGTGGTTCGGCGAGACGCTGACCCACTGCCGGTCGATGCCCTGCTCGTCCATGGCTGCCAGTCGCGCGCGCACGTCGGTGAGCTTCGGGATGCGGGAGCCGACCATCGCGCCCGAGGCCTTCAGGCTCTCGACGCCGTTGCGCCGGCGCTCCAGGTCGGCGGCCTCTGCGACGAGCTGCGGGACCCGCCGCTCGACCTCGGCGTGGAGCTCGGGCAGCAGCAGGTGCGCGTGGACGTCGGTGATCGGGGGCGGTCATGCCGGCTGCGCCATCTGGTGCGCGACCCCGAACATGAGGCCGGGGACGTCGGCATCGCGGACGCCGTCGAGCTGCCAGCGACCGAGCTGGACGGATGCGTCCACGACGGCCTTGGCACGAGGCACGCGGCGGGCGTGGAAGATCTCCCACAGGTCCTGGTCGAGCGAGTCGAACTGCACCAGCAGCTCCGTCAGCACGAATGCGTCTTCGAGGCCCTGGGCCGCGCCCTGTGCGATCGTCGGCGGGCAGCTGTGCGCGGCATCGCCGATCACCACGACCCTGCCGCGGTTCCAGGCGCCATCGATGAGATGGCTGGTGAACCACGTGTAGTTGGCGTGGGCGCCCCGCTCGAGGTCTGCCCGGACCGAGTTCCACGGTCCGTCATAGGCGCGGGACTCCTCGAGCATGATGCGCGTCGCCTCCTCGTCGGGCGTGCCGAAGCGGTCCTGCGCCTTCTCGACGAGGAACGCGTACATCGTGTCCTCGCCCGTCGGGGTGTAGCCCGCGATGTAGACCGGACCGCCGTAGTACAGCTCGCTGCGGACGACCTCCTCGGGGCGCGAGACGAACGATCGCCAGATTCCCATGCCGGTCGGCTCGGGCTTCGCCTCGATGCCGATGAGGTTCCGCACCGCAGAGTGGAGGCCGTCCGCGCCGATCAGCAGGTCGTAGATGCCGCGCGACGCGTCGTCGACGAAGACCTCCACGGCCTCATCCGTCTGCTCGACACCGGTCACCGTGGTGCCGAAGTGGATGCTGGCACCCGCCTTCTGCGCGTGGTCGAGGAGGATCCGCGCGAGAGCCGGGCGCGGCATCCCCATGCCCGCCGGATAATCCGGCCCGCCGGTCTTCACATCGGGGAGTTCGGCGACGATCGGCGCGCCCGGCCCGGGGGCCCGCAGGTTGAGCCCCTCGAAGGGATAGCCGGCGGCGCGGATGTCGTCCCATGCGCCCAGGGCGTCGAAGACGCGCAGGGCGTTGCCCTGCAGCGAGATGCCCGACCCCAGCGCGCTGAGCTCGGGCTTGGACTCGAACACGTCGACGGTCACGCCCGCCTTCGCGAGCTGGATGGCGGCGGCGAGTCCGGCGACGCCGGCTCCGGCGATGGCGACCTTGCTGACTGCGGTCATGTGAGAACCTCTCTGTTCTTCTGTTCGGGGGGTGTCTAGAGGATGGCGACGGGGTTGATCGGCGAGCCGACCGCCCCGGTGATGCGAAGAGGCGCAGCCGACAGCAGGAACTCGTACCTGCCCTGCTCCGCGCAGACGACGGCGAGCTCGTCGAGATCCCACAGCTCGCCGATGGTGAGGCCGAGATTGGGGATCACCACCTGGTGCAGCGGCTGGAACGCCGGCACGTCGAACTCGTTCGGACGCACCTCGAAGCCCCACGTGTCGGTCGCGATCGCGGCGATCTCGGTGCGGTGCAGCCAGCCGGCGGTGGTGAGCGAAAGCCCGGGGGCGGGGCCGCCCGCGTAGTCGCCCCAGCCGTCGCGGCGCGTGCGGGCGAGCTGCCCGGTGCGGACGAGCACGATGTCGCCGCGGCCCACGGCGCTCGAGGCGCCCTGTGCCGCGATCGTCGCGTCGAGGTCGGCGGCGGTGATGGCGTAGCCGTCTTCGAGTTCGCCCGTCTCGGGGCGCAGGTGACGGGCGACATCGAGCAGCACGCCGCGCGACACGATGACGGATGCCGTGTGCTCGATGCCCGTGACCAGGTCGCCCTCGCTCGTGACGACGTCGCCGGCGCGACGACCGTTCCACGCCATGCCGTGGTCGAAGATGTGGCCGAGGCCGTCCCACTGGGTCGAGCACTGCAGCGGCATCGAGATGACGTCGTCCGCTCCGCCGATGCCGTGCGGGAACCCCTGGTTGCCGCGCTCGGCATCCACTCCCGTGTCGGTCATCGTGTGCACGGGGTTCGTGCGGCGGCGCCAGCCCTTCTGCGGGCCGTTGGTGTCGAACGACTGCGAGAGCGACACGACGATGCCCCGCTGCACGAGCCCGGCGGCGGCGACGCGCTTGGGTTCGTCGATGAAGTTGAGCGTGCCGAGCACGTCGTCCTCACCCCACCGGCCCCAGTTGCGGAAGGCTTCGGCGCGCGCGCCGATCTCGGCCTCTGGATTCTGCCGGTCGAGGTCGTTGGGGTCGTCCGAGACCGCGGTCATACCGCCGGCCCCTCGGAGATGCAGCGCACGACCTGCGTGCCGAGTCCGGTGATCGACCCCGTCATGACGTCGCCGTCGCGCAGGAACCGCTTCCAGTGCTGGCCGTTGCCGGCGGGGCTTCCCGTCAGCAGCAGATCGCCCGGCAGCAGCGGCGTGGTCTGCGAGGCGGAGGAGATGAGAGCCGGGATGTCGAACAGCAGGTCGCTGGTCGAGCCGTCCTGCTTGACCTCGTCGTTCAGTTCGAGCCGCACCGTGACGTCCCCGCCGTCGATGAACTGGGCCGGGACGAGGAAGGGTCCGGTCGGCAGGAAGCCGGGCGCGTTCTTCGCGCGGAACCAGTCGGTGCCGATCTCCTTCATGTCCTTGCGGAACACGAGGTCGCGGGTGGTGACGTCGTTCACGATCGTGTAGCCGGCGACGTGGTCGAGGGCCTGTTCGCGGGTGACCCGGAACGCCTCCTTCCCGATGACGACGGCGAGCTCGAGCTCCCAGTCGTGCACCTCGCTGTAGGCCGGGAGCACCAGCGGCACGTCGTCGCCGACCACGACCGTCGGCAGGCCGATGAAGAAGTACGGCTCGCCGTTCGCGGCCCGGTCGTCCATCATCTTGGCGGCGAACTCGCGCGCTTCTTCGGGCGTCCGGTCGGAGTTGTTCGTCAGCCCTGCGGCCACGAGCTCGATGACGTGCTGGCGATAGTTGGCGCCTGCCTGCAGCACCTGGCGCGGCTCGACCGGTGCCGTCAGCACGACGCCGTCGAGCGGCATCCACTCTCCGTCACTCGTTGCGAGCGCGGCCAGGCGGCTCCAGTCGGCGTGCGCCAGGAAGGCGTTGAGGTCGGGGGCGCCGAGCTCGTCGGGTCCGAGCGGGCGGATGCGGTCGCCCGCAACGAGGCCGAGACGCACGGCATCGCCGTCGCGATAGCGGGCGAGGGCGATGGGGGCGGTCAGTCCGGCCGACGTCGTTGTCATGTTTCCTCTTGGTGCGGTGTGCGGTGTGCGGTGTGCGGAACGTGGTGCGGGGGCAGAGGCATCCTGAGATGCCTCTGCCCCCGGTCTATCAGCCCTGGCCGTGCTTGGCGTAGGGGTTGAAGAGCGCGTCCTTGATCTCGTCGGGCACGCCCTCTTCGGTCGCGGAGGGGCCGTCGGCCGGCGGGAAGGACTCGGTCATCGACATCGGCATGACGCTGTTGCGGTAGAAGTTGTTCGAACCCTGCGAGGGCTTCCAGGTGTTCGCCTCCCAGTCCGGCACGTAGTTGCGGTAGCCGCCCGTGTTCAGCTCGATGCGCAGGCTCGAGGGCTCGCGGTAGTAGAGGAAGTTCTGCTCGCCGATGCCGTGGATCGACGGGCCGTACTCGATCGGGTAGCCGTTCTCGCCGAGGACGTCGGCCGCGATGAGCAGCTCTTCGCGGGTGTCGACCCAGAACGCGTAGTGGTTCACGCGACCGGCCGTGGTCGAGCCGTCGAGCACCACGCCGAGGTCGTGCGACTTCTCGTTCGTCGTGAGCACGGAGAAGACCGAGATGGGCGCTTCGTCGAGCACCGTGCGGGCCATGAAGCGGAAGCCGAGCACGTCGACGTACCACTTGACGAACCCGTCGACATCGCTCGTGGCGATGGTGACGTGGTCGAGCTGGCGGGGAGCGCCGGCGACCTTGCTGCGGCGCGAGGGACGGTCGGGGTAGATCGACGCGGCGTCGCCCTCGGTGTCCTTGTGACGCGTGACGTCCCAGTGCAGGGTCAGCGTGTGGCCGTAGGGCCCGGTGAAGCGGTAGGCGCGGCCGATCTTGTGGACCTCGACCCACTCGCCCTGGATGCCGGCGGCCTCGACGCGCTTGGCTGCCTCTTCGAGCGCTTCCGGGCTCGACGTGCGCCACGCGGCGGTCACGAGCGAGGGCTGGTCACCCGGCACCACGACGACCGAGTAGGCGTAGTAGTCACCCCAGCAGCGCAGGTACACGGCGCCGTCGACGCGGTCGACGACGGTGAGGCCGACCTGGTTGACGTAGAAGTCGACGGAGGCCTCGACATCCGGCGAGGTGATCTCGACGTATGAGAGGTGGGAGAGCAGTTTGATCATCTTCGATCCCTTTCGGATGAGTCTTCGGGGTGATCCCGAGAACCACTTTCGTCCGAGTCGGGCATATCTGGGAACGGCATATCACCAATGGTGAGAATCAGTTCCGTTTATAGAGCGGATGCTGCGCCCAGCGCAGCCGCGAGTGTCGCGTCGAGCGCGAGGTCGTCGAGATCCGACGGCCCGTCACCGTCCACCAGCGCGTCGACGGCACGGCGGAGCGCCACGCGCTCGGCACGCTCGAACCGCGGGGGCACTGTGCGCCGGGAGGCGGCATCCGTCATGGTGAACTGCAGGTCGGCTTCGTCTCCGTCGAGTTCCCGCAGAGTGGCGCCGAGAGCGGTCAGGCGCAGCCGCCCCCGTTCCGGCGCTCCCGGCTGCGCCGCGAAGACGAGCGACACGGGCGCGCCGGCCGCAGTCTCCAGCAGCGCGATCCCCCCGCCGCGCGTCGCCTCCGCCGAGCGGAGCGCCAGCGGCGAGCGCCCCATGACGCGGGCCCAGCCCAGCGCGTCGCGCAGGGCCGACCGAAGGGCGATGGCCGGAGCGTGGCATTCGACCACGAAGGCCGCGGGCGGCGCGAGCTCGGCGCCGGCGGCGACGACGATCTCTGCGATATCGGCACGTAGGAGCGGGCGCTCGACGACGACCGGCCGGCCCGCGGCCGCTGCGTCGAGCGCCCTCAGTCCTTGCGCCGGCGCCGAGTTCGGGCACGAGACGACGACAGCCGCCGCTCCGTCGCGGAACGCGCGGACGGCGGCATCGCACCAGCCGTCGTCGCCGTCCACAGCAACGATGGCTCCCCCGCGATCGCCGGCGAGGCGCGTGCTGACCGGAAGCTCGGCTGCCGCGACGCGATAGCGCTCGAGCGCCGAATGCACGGGAATGGAGTGCGTCATGCCGCCGCCCCGATCAGCGCCGCCGCTTCGTCGGCGAGGCCGAGCGCGAAGCGGGCATCGTCCAGCAGCTCCTCGTACTCCACCGGCATCCCGCTTCTGAGCAGCTCCGCCAGCGCGCGCCATTCCGCGATGTAGCCGTCATCGGCCACGCGTCCATACGTCGTGGCATTGCCGCCCGCCGCCAGGACCCGCACGCCGGCGCTGCCCGAGTGGACGAACGCCGGAGGAAAGGTGACGTCGAGGCGGTCCCGCTCCGTCGTCACGGTCAGCCGCCAGAGCGCGTCGGCGCCCTCGGGCAGCATGACGGTCGTCAGCTGGACCGGGATGCCGCTCGCGGTGAAGCCGACCGCGAACCCGATCGGCGGCAGCGCCCGGGCGAACACGACCCGCTCGAATCGCGGCGCGAGGTCTCGCACGAGGGGCAGATCGTGGATCGCGAGCCCGGAGATCAGCTGGCGAACGACGCCCGCGGCGATCTCGGGCCGGCCGAGGTCGGGTGCCGAGCGGTGACCTGCTGGCACCTCGAGCTCCGCCACGACGTCGTGATAGCGCCCGTTCGGCGGCAGCGCGAGGGTCACCGAGATCGAGACGACGGGGCCTCCGGTCGCCGTGAGGTAGTGCTTCGCCCTGCCCCACGCCGGGTCGAAGTAGTGGTTGGTTCCGACGAGCAGCGGGATGCCGGCATCCCGGCACGCTTCAATGGCGCGCTGCGCCTCATCCACGGTCGTGGCGACCGGCTTCTCGCAGAAGATCGCCCGTTTGCCCGCCGCGACGCTCGCGAGGATCTGGGCCGCGTGGTCGCCGGGCGGGCTGCAGATCGCCACCACCTCGACCTCGGGGTCGGCGAGGAGTTCGTCGATCCCGCGAGACGACCGAGCGCCGACCTGCTCGGCGATCGCGTCCGAGCGACCGCTGCCGGAGTCCGCGACATGGACGATCCGGAACTCGCGCGCCAGGCGCGCGAGCGTCGGGACATGAAGGGCTGCCACGCCGGGTCCCGCCCCGATGAGCCCCACTCCGTATGCCATTTCGTCCTCCGCTACTTCGGCTTGAAGAGTACCTAAGTCGGTGCCTGTTTGACTATAGATGGCTCGGATTGCGCTTCTTGCGGCATCGGTTATGCAAGAATCGACCATGGCCAGGGAGTCCACACTGCGTTTCGGCGCTCAGACCGATGAGATGACGAGCCTCTTGCGGATCGTCAACATGGTGCGCATCGGCGATGCGGCCACACGACCCGAGATCGGGCGCGTGACCGGACTCGGACGCGGCGTCGTCACGCAGCGGGTGGACGTGGCCATCGAGATGGGCTACCTCGTCGATGGGGAGTTCGGCCCGTCGTCCGGTGGGCGCGCGCCGCGCACACTGCGATTTCGCGGCGACGCCGGGCGCATCATCGTGTGCGCACTCGGCGCGCTCCACATCCACGTGGGCGTCGCCCTGCTCGACGGCGACGTGATCGACCAGGAGCACTCGCCGTGGGACATCTCCCGCGGACCGGCAGAGACGCTCGAGAAGGCCCAGGGCATGATCGACAGCCTGCTCGCCCGGACTCCCGACGTTCCGGTCTGGGGCATCGGCGTGGGGGTCCCAGGACCTGTCGACTTCGATTCCGGCCGACCCGTGGCGCCGCCCATCATGCCGGGCTGGAACGGGTTCGACGTGCGGAAGCGATTCGAGGAGCGCTATGAGGCTCCAGTCTGGGTCGACAACGACGTCAACCTCCTGACGCTCGGCGAACGGGCACGTCGAGGAGACGATCACCTCGATCTCATCTACTGCAAGATCGGCTCGGGCATCGGGGCCGGGCTCCTCTCGAACGGTCACATCCACCGTGGTGCGAACGGGGCGGCGGGCGACATCGGCCACGTCCGCGTGCGCGACTCGGACGCGCAGTGCCGCTGCGGCAAGGTCGGGTGCCTCGAAGCGGTCGCCGGCGGGTGGGCGCTCATTCGCGACGCGCTCGCCGAGATCGACGCCGGCGCCACCGGTGCCCTCGCGACGGTCGTGGCAGACGGGGCCGAGATGACCCCCGAGCGCATCTCCATCGCGGCCGAGGCGGGCGATGCGCTCGCGATCCGGCTTGTCCAGCGCTCTGCGCGCATCGTCGGCGAGTCGATCGCGGCGCTCGTCAACATGTTCAACCCGTCGACGATCGTCATCGGCGGCGCGGTCGCCGCCGCCGGCGAGCTGTTCCTCGCGGAGGTCCGCCAGCGCGTCTACGAGCTGTCGCTCCCCCTCGCCACGCGCGACCTCGCGATCGTCAACTCGCAGAACGACGTGCGCGAACCCCTGCGAGGCGGCATCGAGATGGTGCGCGAGCAGCTGTTCGATGCGACCTTCCCCCGCTGGTTCGGCATCGGCCGCCCCACCATCGCCGCGGTTCGGGGGATGGCCGAAGTCCTGGCCTGAAAACCACTTCTTACGAAAAGCGACAAAAGCGTGTAGCTTCCTGTCTGAAGCCGAGGCACCTGCTCGGCCACGACACGAGGATGTGCCATGACCGCGCCCCCACGCACGCGATCCCACCAGTCACGGGCGGTCGTCGCGTGAGTCTCCCCCTCCTCGGCGAGGACGCCCTCACGATCACGGCGGCAGGCTTCGAACTCGGCGTGAGCCTCCCGTGGATCCGCTCTCTGCCCCTCGCGAGCGTCACCCACCTCACCGTCTCGATCGACGAAGAGCCGGCCGATGTGCGGGTCATCGTGGACGGGCATCCCGTCGATCCAGCCGACCTTGCCTCAGAGTCCGGCTGGTGGTTCATCCAGGACCGCCTCGTTCTCGTCGGCGAGCGGATGCTGGACCCCGGCATCCATGACGTGAGGGTGTCGTTCTCCCTCGTCATCCCCTACCTGCAGGCAGGGCCTGCGGGCCCGCTCACCCTCCCGTTCGCGCACCTTGCTTCTCTGCAGACGGATGCCCCGGCATCCGTTGCCCCTCCATCACCTCTCCGAGACCGGCCGAATGCACTCCTCTCGGATCCCGCGCCGGCTGCGGTCGCGCACTCGGAAGAACGATCCGATCCCGGCGCCGTCGCAGATCCCCTGGACGCTCGGCGCGAGCGCCTTCAACTGGACACCCGAGGTGATCCGCGCCGAGCGCTCCGCGCACGACATCGTTGCCGGCATCGTGACGGATGGCGTGGCCCGGGTCATCGAACTCGAGCCCGGACAGCTGTGGCGGTCGTACCCGGAGTCCACTGACGCCGAGGTCGACGCGCTGCGTTCGGACCTCGACGCAGCGGGCGGATCCGTGAGCATCGTGGGAGCGAGCCTCGACGACTGGCTCCCCTCGGGCGAGCGTCGATCGGACGACCAGCGCCTGGCCTTCCTCGTCCCGCAGCTCCACGCCGCTCACCGGGTCGGCGCGCAGGGCGTGCGGCTGCCGATCGGGCAGGCCGGTGAGCCCCTGCTGCGCCGGCTGCTTCCCACCCTCCACGAGCTGGACCTGCTGCTGTACGAAGAGATCCAGGGCCAGCAGGACCCCGACTCCCCCGCAGCGGCGGCCGCGATCGACACCATCGCGGCCATCGACGACGACCACGTGCGGCTGCTCGTCGACATCAGCATGCTCATGCCCGCACTCCCGCTCAGCTATCTCGAGCGACTTCGGGGAGGCGGAGTCGATCCTGCCCTGCTCGACCGGCTCGCCACCGACTGGCGCGAGCCCGGGACTCAGGGTGCGGTGGTCGACTACCTGCGCTCGGGTTCGGTGCCGCCGGCGGTCCACACGCTGTATATGAACCTCTTGATCCGATTCGGACGATCGGATGCCGCGGCCCTGCGCGGCATCCTCCCCCTCGTCGGTGCGATCCATCTGAAGTTCTGGGACCTCGACGACCGTGACGAGCGGGTGTCCGCGCCGATCCGCGAGCTCGGCGTCGAGCTCGAGCGCTCCAGCTTCTCGGGTCCGCTCACGAGCGAGTGGGGCGGCCACGAGTGGCTGGATTCAGACCCCACCGAGACAACGCGTGCGCACCTCGCGCTCGCGCGCGCGGCCCTGGGCGCCGCCGTGCTGCAAGGGGCCGCCGTCGCCGGAAGGGCGAAGTGACCATGGCCGATGTGATGGACGTGCTGATCCTGTCCGGGCACATGACGCGCGAGCACGACAACGAGCACCGCAGCTTCCGCACGCACAACCAGTGGATCACGACGCTGCTCGAAGACACGGGGCGCTTCCGCGTGCGTGTGATCGAAGACCCCCGCGGGCTCGGGGCGGAGATCATCGACAAGTACGACGTGGTGATCGTCGTCTTCGAGGGTCGCGACGGCTATCACGAGAAGGCCGTCGGGTTCGGCGCCGAGACGGATGCCGCGCTGCTGCGCTTCGTGCACGACGACGGCAAGGGAATCGTGTGGTTCCACGGGTCGGCCGCGCAGGAGGACGACTGGGGCTACCCCGAGGAGTACAACGTCATGCGCGGCGCCAAGCTGAGCGTGCCGACCGGTCTGCGCCCGCGGCCGTGGGGCGAGGCCCTGCTGAGCATCGCCGAGCCCGGCCACCCGATCACCGACGGCATCGTCAAGCCGTGGACGGTGACCGGCGACGACATCCTCGTCGGCGTTGAGGTGTACGACGGAGCGCAGGTGCTGCTCACGACGTTCGACGATCTGGAGTCGTACGAGAAGGCGCCTGTCTGGCCGATGTCGCACTACCCGGTGACGATTCCCGAGCAGGGCCTCGCCGGGATGCCGGGAATCAACACCGACCAGCCGATCGCGTGGATCAATGAGTACGGTGCCGGCCGCTCGTTCACGATCACGATCGGCCATGACATCGACACGTTCCGGCGCATCGAGTTCATCCGCATGTTCCCGCGCGGCGTCGAATGGGCGGCGACGGGCGAAGTGACGCTGACCGGCCCGGACCGCCGCGGCGAGCGCCGGTTCCTCCCCTGGCCGTACTACAACCGGGAGGGCTGACAACCCATTCTTCTACGGTGGCCACGGCATCGGATTTGGCGGTCCACCTGGCCAAAAGCGGGCCTCGGATGTCGGAGGCCCCTGGAACAATCGATGCATGGACATCCTCGCCGTCGCCGCCTCGAGGCGGGCCGACGCGCGACTGGCGCGGCTCATTCCGCAGCTCGTCGCCACCCGCCGAGAGATGGCTCGACTGCAGGCCGAAGAGGCGACCCTGCTCGCCGAAGCGCGGCGGATCGCCGACGACTGGGCAGCCGACTCGGGCGCCGCGTCGCGGAGCACGAGCGAGTTCCCGCACCGCTCGGTCGCTGCCGAGATCGCGGCAGCCTGGCGGGTCAGCGACCGCACGGTGCAGCGGCAGATCAGCGACGCCGCCACGCTCGTCGAGGACTACCCCGAGACGCATGCCGCACTCGCCCATGGGGAGATCTCAGCCGCGCACGCCCGGACCATCTGCGAGGCAGGGTCGATCGTCGAACGGGCGGAACTGCGTACGGAGTTCGAGGCATCCGTCCTGGACTACGCCAAGGCCGAGTCGGCGTCGAGGCTCGGGCCGATCGCCAAGCGCCGCGCGGAGTGGTACGCCGAGAGCACCTTCGACGACCGCCACCGTCGCGCCCGCGAGGGCCGGCGCATCTGGGCCGGCGACCTCGATGACGGCATGAGCGAATTGCACCTCATCGCGCCGAGCGTCCTCGTTCACGCCTCGTTGAACCGACTCACCCAGTTCGCTCACGAGGTCAGAAGCGGGGCGCACGGCGATGCCGCGGAGGACGAAACCGGCACAGCCGACACCGCCCAGCCCGACGCTCAGGACCCCCGCACGCTCGACCAGCTGCGCGCCGACATCCTGCTCGATCTGGTCCTCGCCGCCGACCCCGTCGCGCACGACACCGGGCTGGCCGCGATCCACGCCACCGTCAGCGTCACCGTGCCGGTGCTCGCGCTGATCGATGACGGCATCCGCGACCCGTTCGAAAGCATGACCCTCGACGGACACGGCCCCATCGACACCGACACCGCGCGAACCCTGGCCGGAGCCGCCAGCGGATGGGATCGGATCCTGACGCACCCGGTCACCGGAGCCGTCCTCGAGGTCGACCGCTACACCCCGAGCGAGCAGCTGCGCCGCCACCTTCGCATCAGAGACCAGCACTGCCGGTTTCCCGGATGCCGCATGTCCGCCCGACGAAGCGACGTCGACCACACCCTCGACTTCGCACTCGGCGGGCAGACGACCGGCGCCAACCTGGCTCATCTCTGTCGAAGACACCACACGCTCAAACATCACACGCGCTGGAGTGTGGTGCAGCACCCCGGCGGGGTGCTCGAGTGGACCAGTCCTGCCGGCATCCCCTACATCGACCGCCCGGTCAGCACGGTCGCCTTCGCCTCCGATTCGGAGTCGGAGTCGGAGTACGAGCGCGCGCCCTTCTGAGCGCTGAACTGCGTACGGGCGGCTACTCCGTCTTCGTCGAGAACGCGGAGTCGAAGGCGGCGGCGGGCGGAGTGATCGCGTTGAGGTTGCGGACGAACGCGAGGGCCTCGGGTGCGCCGATCAGGCGATCCATGCCGGCGTCCTCCCACTCCACACTCGTCGGGCCGTCGTAGCCGATCGCGTTCAGAGCGCGGAACAGGGGCTCCCACCGGACTGCGCCGTGGCCGGTCGACACGAACGTCCACCCGCGCCGCGGGTCGGCCCAGGGCCGGTGCGAGCCGAGCACGCCGTTGCGCCCGTCGAGGTTCGTGATCGATTCCTTGACGTGCACGTGGAAGATGTGGTCCGCGAAATCGAGCACGAACGCCACGTAGTCCAGCTGCTGCCAGACGAAGTGCGAGGGGTCGAAGTTGAACCCGAAGCTCTTGCGGTGGCCGATCGCCTCGAGCGTGTCTTTCGCCGTCCAGTAGTCGTAGGCGATCTCGGACGGGTGCACCTCGAGCCCGAACCGCACCCCGACCTCTTCGAACACGTCCAGGATCGGGTTCCACCGGTCGGCGAAGTCCTGGTAGCCGGCGGCGATCCACTCGTCCGACGCGGGCGGGAACATCGCCACCGCCTTCCAGATCGACGACCCGGTGAAGCCGTTCACGGTCTTCACGCCGAGCTTCGCCGCGAAGCGCGCGGTGTTCTTCATGTCCTCCGCCGCGCGCTGGCGCACGCCCTCAGGATCGCCGTCACCCCAGACCCGGTCCGAGAGGATGTCGCGGTGCCGGGCGTCGATCGGGTCGTCGCACACCGCCTGGCCGGTCAGGTGGTTCGAGATGGCGTAGACCTTCAGGCCGTTGCGCTCGAGGATGTCGAGACGGGACTGCACATAGGCCTCGTCATCCCACCGGGACACATCCAGATGATCACCCCAGCAGGCGATCTCGAGGCCGTCATAGCCCCATTCGCCCGCCAGCCGGGCGACCTCCTCGAAGGGAAGATCGGCCCACTGGCCCGTGAACAACGTGATCGGACGCGACATCATGAATCTCCTATCGGGTGGTGGGCGCGTCGATGGGCACCCAGCGCGAGTCGTTCGCCGAGCTCTGCTCGACTGCGGCCAGGACCCGCTGCACGCTGAGTCCTTCCGCGAAGGTGGGGTGCGGGTCGGTGCCCGCGGCGATGCCCTCGACGAGGTCCTTCGCCTGGTGCACGAACCCGTGCTCGTAGCCGAGCATGTGTCCGGCCGGCCACCAGGCCGACACGTAGGGGTGCGTGGACTCCGTCACCAGGATCTTGGTGAATCCCTGCCGGTCTTCGGGCGCCGTGCGGTCGTAGAACTGCAGCGCGTTCAGATCTTCGAGGTCGAAGAAGAGCGCGCCCTTGTCGCCCGAGATCTCGACCGTGAGTCCGTTCTTGCGACCGGTCGCGAACCGCGTGGCCTCGAACGATGCGAGCGCTCCGCCGTCGAGCCGCCCGGTGAAGATCGCGACGTCGTCGACGGTGACCTCGCCGAAGCCCTCGGCGGCCGTCCCGCTGAGGCCTGACCCCGAGCCGAGGAGCGGCCGCTCCTTGACGATGGTCTCGACGACACCCGACACCGAGGTCACGGACTGCCCGGTGACGAACTGCACCATGTCGATGATGTGGGCGCCGATGTCGCCGAGCGCGCCCGAACCTGCGTGCTCCTTCTGCAGGCGCCAGGCGAGGGGCATCTGCGGGTCGACGAGCCAGTCCTGCCGGTACGCGGCGCGCACCTGCTGGACGGTCCCCACGACGCCCTTGCGCGATGAGGTCGCGGAGGAAGGTCACCGCCGGCACCCGCCGGTAGGTGAACCCGACGACCGCCCGCTGCCCGCGCTGATGCGCCTGCTCGGCGGCTGACAGCATCCGCTCGGCTTCCTCGACGGTGTTGGCGAGGGGCTTCTCGCACAGCACGTGCTTGCCCGCCTCGAGGGCCGCGATGGCGATCTCGGCGTGCGAGTCGCCGGGGGTGACGATGTCGACGATGTCGATGTCGTCCCGCGCGATCACCTCGCGCCAGTCGGTGGCGGACTCCGCCCACCCCCACTTGTCAGCGGCGGCGGCGACAGCATCCGGATTCCGACCGACGATCACCGCCATCTCGACCGCCGCGGGCAGATCGAACACCCGCGGGGCCTGACGCCAGCCCACCGAGTGCGCGGCGCCCATGAACCCGTAGCCGATCATGGCGACGCGGAGCGTTTGGGTCACGTGCTTCCTCCTCCAGAGATGATGCCGCGGGGCGCCCGCCGTGTCGACGGGCGCCCCGCGATCAGTCGCTTACTCGAACGCGAGATCGATGTACTGGTCGACGTTGTCCTTCGTCACGACCGGTGCGTCCAGCACGATCCGGTTCGGGATGCTGGGCGTGACCAGGTCGCTCATCGTCTTGCTCTGCGCGATGAGGCGCGCGAGCGCCACGCCGTCGGCGGCCTGCGTCGACGGGTAGATGACCGTCGCCTTGAGGACCGTGTTGTCGGCCTTGATGGCTTCCATCGCGGACTTGCTGCCCGCGCCGCCCATCATGAAGAACTCGTCACGGCCGGCCGAGTCGATGGCAGCCAGGACTCCGATGCCCTGGTCGTCGTCGTGGTTCCAGATGGCGTCGATCTTCGGGTTGGCCGACAGCAGCTGCGATGCGGCAGCCTCGCCGCCCGCGACGGTGAAGTCGGCCGCCACCCGGGCGCTGACCTCCAGGCCGCAGTCGTCGAGTGCGTCCGCGAAGCCCTCGGAGCGGTCCTGCGTGAGCGGCAGGGAGTCGATGCCGGCGATCTCGGCGACGATCGCGTCGGGGTTGTCGCCGAGCTGCTCGCAGATGTAGGTGCCGGCACTGACGCCCATGCCGTAGTTGTCGCCGAGGATCGTGGCGCGTGCCGCGAACGGGCTCGAGAACTCGCGGTCGACGTTGATGACCGGGATGCCGGCCTCCATCGCCTTGATCGCGGCTTCGGTGAGGGCGGCGCCGTCCGTCGGCAGGAGCACGATCGCGTCGACCTTCTGGTTGACGAAGGTCTCGACCGCGGCGATCTGGGCGATCGGATCGTTCGTGCCCTCGGCGGTCTGGAAGTCGACGTCGTCGAAGCTGTCAGCGGCCGCCTGTGCACCGGAGTTGATGGCGCCGAGCCAGCCGTGGTCGGCGGCGGGGCCGGAGAACCCGATGACGACGGTGTCGCCCGATGAGGCGTTCTCGTCTTTCGTGGTCCCCTGGTCGACGGTGCTCTCTTCGGCCCCGGATCCGGTGCAGCCGGCCAGCAGTCCGACGGCGGCGATGACCGCGACTCCGGTGAGAACCAGTCGGCTGCGGGAGTTGAGATGTGAGCGCATGTGTATTCCTCCTTGAATGTGATGCACGACGCAGCGCGTTCGAAGGTGATGCTGTTCACACCGAGGGGTCCACGCTGACCGACTCACCGTAGCAGAAGGACGCGTTCGTGCATCAGCTTTTGTCGTGGAGTCGTCGTAAGTCGGTTTCGGTGCGCCGGCGCCTGAATTCCCGCGGTGGATGACGAGTCCCGGCATTCCAAACCAGTAATGGGCGAACACAGAGACCCCTCGGAGTCGGCGCCTGCGTCGTGTAGTGTTCGGCACGTGATCAAAGATGACCATGGATCGGCATTACTCGCCGTTCGCGGAGTGACGAAGTCCTTCTCGGGCGTGCACGCGCTGCGGGGCGTCGACCTCGAGGTGCTTCCCGGCGAAGTGCACTGCATCCTCGGACAGAACGGCGCGGGCAAGTCCACTCTGATCAAGGTGCTGGCGGGCGTTCACCGGCCCGACGACGGCGAGATCACCTGGTCGGGTGAGCGGGTCGAGATCCCGACGCCCGAGGCGGCGATCGAGCTCGGCATCGCGACGATGTACCAGGAACTCGACGTCGTCGACGGCCTGACGATCGCGGAGAACATCTTCCTCGGGCACGAACTGGCGACCGGCGGCTTCACCCGCCGCGCCGAGGCCGCCCGCCGCACGCGCGAACTGCTCGGCCGGCTCGGCCACGCGAACCTCTCGCCCAATGCGGACGTCGGCCAGCTCAGCGCGGCCAACAAGCAGATCGTGAGCATGGCCCGCGCTCTGTCGCACGACATCAAGCTGATCATCATGGACGAGCCGTCGGCCGTGCTCGACACGGAGGAGGTGAAGAACCTCTTCCACGTCGTGAAGGAGCTGACCTCCGCCGGGATCGCGGTGGTCTACATCACGCACCGGCTGGAGGAGATCCGCCAGATCGGGGATCGCATCACCGTGCTCAAGGACGGCCGTTCGATGGCGAGCGGCCTGCCGGTCGCCGACACGGCCAGAGGCGACCTCATCCGGCTCATGACCGGTCGCACGGTAGAGAACGTCTTCCCGCCGGCCGTGCCGGTGGCGCCCGATTCGCCCGTCGTGCTCGAAGTCGAGGGTCTCGGCCTTGCCGGCGTCTTCGAGGACGTCTCGTTCGCGGTTCGGGCGGGCGAGGTGATCGGGCTCGCCGGGCTCGTCGGCTCGGGTCGATCCGAGATCCTCGAGACCGTCTACGGTGCCCGCCGAGCGACGAGCGGAAGCGTGCGCGTCGCCGGAAAGACGCTCAGGCGCGGCTCGGTCGTGTCGGCCGTCGATGCGGGCATGGGCCTGACTCCCGAGGAGCGCAAGAGCCAGGGGCTCGTGCTCGACGAGCCGATCTTCGTCAACGTCACGCTGTCGTCCCTCTCGCGCCATGCCAAAGGCGGCTTCCTCGACGAGCGCGCCGAGCGCGCCGTCACCCGCGAGCAGATCGAAGCGCTCGAACTGCGGCCCGCCGATCCCGATCGAGCCGCGGCGACGCTCTCGGGTGGCAACCAGCAGAAGATCCTGCTCGCCCGGTGGCTGGTCCACGGGACGCGCGTGCTGCTGCTCGACGAGCCGACCCGCGGTGTCGACGTCGGCGCGCGCGCCGAGATCTACGCCCTGATCCGCCGCCTCGCCGCAGCGGGGAACGCCATCGTGGTCGTCTCGAGCGAGATCGAGGAGGTCCTCGGCCTCGCCGACACCGTGCTCGTCATCTCCGACGGACGCGTGCTGCAGACCCTTCCCGCCTCAGAGATCGATGAGCACGGAGTGCTCGACCTCGTCATGAAAGGAACCGCCGCGTGAGCGAGCAGACATCCCCCGGCACTCAGGCGAGCGAGGTCACGCCGCCCCCGGCGCGCGATTCGGAGAAGACCGGCTTCCAGCGATTCATGTCGGGCTCGGTGGGGCGCAACCTGGGCCTCGTCCTCGCACTCGTCCTGATCGTCATCGTCGGCGCGATCACCGCCCCCGATACGTTCACGAGCCTCAGCAACGTGCTCACGATCCTCCGGCAGGCGTCGATCATCGGCGTCATCAGCATCGGCATGACGCTCGTGATCATCGCGGGCGGCATCGATCTGTCGGTCGGGTCCGTGATGGGCCTCGCCTCGGTCGTCGCGACTCTCACCGCGATCCAGGACGCCGTCGTCAGCACCCACTGGATCCTGATGGTCGTCATCGCCCTCGCCGTCGGCATCGCGGCAGGCCTCATCAACGGCGTCGTCATCGCCTACGGCAACGTCGTCGCGTTCATGGCCACCCTGGCGATGCTCGTCGCGGCGAGAGGCCTCGCGGAGATCCTCGCGAACAAGCGCACGCTCCAGGTGAAGGACCGCGGGTTCATCGAGTTCATGAACGCCGACCTCATCGGCGTCGACGTGCTCATCTGGATCTTCGCGATCGTCGCGGCCCTCGGCTGGGTCCTCCTCAACCGCACGACCTTCGGCCGGCGCACGGTCGCCATCGGCGGCAACCGCGAGGCCGCCCGCCTCGCGGGCATCAACGTGCGGCGCCACACGATGTGGCTCTACGCGCTGAGCGGGCTCGCCGCCGGCATCGCCGCTGTCATGATCCTCGGAAGGACGACAGCCGGCACCTCCACGCACGGCCAGCTCTACGAGCTCGATGCGATCGCCGCCGTGGTCGTGGGCGGCACCCTCCTCGTGGGCGGGCGAGGCACGATCACCGGCACCGTGTTCGGCGTGCTGATCTTCGCCACCCTCTCGAACGTCTTCGTGCAGAACAACCTGTCGTCCTCGGTGCAGGCCGTCGCGAAGGGCATCATCATCGTGATCGCGGTGCTGCTGCAGCAGCGCTTCGCCAAGCCGACCGGCCGAGCGACCTGACGGTCGCGGGATTGACTGAGCCGTGACCACCCTCCCCTCGGAGACCCCACCCGTCGGCACCAGCGCCATGGAGCTGTTCCAGCTCCTCCGAGACGGTGTGCCGCGCACGCGCGCGGAGCTTGCGAAGTCGACCGGGCTCGCGCGCTCCACGGTGGCCGCGCGGGTGGACGAGCTGATGCGGGTCGGGCTCATCGCGCCTGTCGCCGAGGCTGTGTCGACGGGCGGCCGCCCGTCCTCGCTGTTCGCCCTCAACCCGAGAGCGCGCGTCGTCGTGGCCGCCGATATCGGCGCATCCCACGCGACCGTCGCCATCATCGATCTCACCGGGGCGATCCTCGCCGAGCGCAGCGAGCCGCTCGACATCGCCCTGGGCCCCGAGGTCGTGCTGACGTGGGTCGTCGACGCGGCGGCTGCGCTGCTGACCGAGAGCGGCCACGAGGCCAAGGCGCTCGTCGCGATGGGCATCGGTGTGCCCGGCCCGGTCGAGCACTCCACCGGCCAGCCGGTGAACCCGCCGATCATGCCGGGCTGGGATCGCTTCGACGTGCCGGGCTGGGTGCAGCAGCACCTGCAGGTTCCGGTGCTCGTCGACAACGACGTCAACATCATGGCGCTCGGCGAGCGGGCGGTCGCCTGGCCTGCGGCATCCCATCTCATGTTCGTGAAGATCGCGACAGGCATCGGCTGCGGCGTGATCTCGGGCGGCCTTCTGCAGCGCGGCGCGCAGGGGGTCGCCGGTGACATCGGCCACGTGCGCGTCGCTCGCGGATCGACCGTCCCGTGCCACTGCGGCAATCTCGGCTGTCTCGAGGCGCTGGCGTCGGGCCCGGCGATCGCCCGGACGCTCCGCGAGCAGGGACTTCCGGCCGAGAACGGCAACGACGTCGTCGCGCTCGTGAAGAGCGGCAACATCGACGCCATCCAGGCCGTGCGTCAGGCCGGCCGTGACATCGGCGAAGTGCTGACGGCGTGCGTGAGCATCATGAACCCCTCGGTCATCGCGCTCGGCGGCTCGATGGCCCGCGTCGGCGAGCACCTCATCGCCGGGGTGCGCGAGGTCGTCTACACGCGGTCCATGCCCCTGGCCACCGAGCACCTGTCGATCGTGCAGTCCTCGGTCGCCGAGAACGCGGGAGTCGTGGGCGCCGGGATGCTGGCGATCGAGTACGCGCTGTCGCCCGAGGCGTTCCACTCGCTGGCCGGCTGAGCGGACCCGAGTGACTCAGCGTCGGGCAGCCGCGAGGGCGCCGGTGCGCACCCACGCCGAGTCGTTCGCCGAGCTCTCCTCGACGGCCGCGAGCACGCGCTGCACCGAGAGGCCCTCCTCGAACGACGGATGCGGATCGTCGCCCTCGGCGATCGCGGTCACGAGGTCGACGACCTGGTGACTGAACCCGTGCTCGTAGCCGAGCATGTGCCCGGCGGGCCACCACGCCGCGACATAGGGATGCTGGGCCTCGGTGACGAGGATCTTGGTGAAGCCCTGGCGGTCGTCGGGGGCCGTGCGGTCGTAGAACTGCAGGCTGTTGAGGTCCTCGAGGTCGAACGCGAGGGCGCCCTTGTCGCCCGAAACCTCGATGGTGAGCGCGTTCTTGCGCCCGGTCGCGAACCGGGTGGCTTCGAACGACACGAGCGCACCGCCGGAGAGCCGGCCCGTGAACAGCGCGAGATCGTCGACGGTGACCTCGCCGAAGCCTTCCGCCGCGGTACCCGATAGGCCCGACCCGGCGCCGAGCAGCGGTCGCTGCTTCACGATCGTGTCGATCGTGCCCGAGATCGCCTCGACGTTCTGGCCGGTCACGAACTGGGTCATGTCGATGATGTGCGCGCCGATGTCGCCCAGCGCGCCCGAGCCGGCGTGCTCCTTCTGCAGCCGCCACGCGAGCGGCATCTGCGGGTCGACGAGCCAGTCCTGCCGGTACGCGGCGCGCACCTGCTGCACCGTCCCCACCACGCCTTGCGCGATGAGGTCGCGAAGGAAGGTCACCGCGGGAACGCGGCGGTAGGTGAAGCCGACCATCGAGCGGATGCCGCGCTCGGCGGCGCGGGCTGCGGCATCCGCCATCGCCTCGGCCTCGGCGACGGTGTTCGCGAGCGGCTTCTCGACCAGGACGTGCTTGCCGGCATCCAGCGCGGCGATCGCGATCTCGGCGTGCGAGTCGCCGGGGGTGACGATGTCGACGATGTCGATGTCGTCGCGCGTGATCACCTCACGCCAGTCGGTGGCGGACTCGGCCCACCCCCACTTGTCAGCGGCGGCGGCGACAGCATCCGGATTCCGACCGACGATCACGGCCATCTCGACCGCCTCGGGGAGGTCGAACATGCGCGGCGCCTGACGCCAGCCGACGGAGTGCGTGGCGCCCATGAACCCGTAGCCGATCATCGCGACGCGAAGCGGGGCCCGCTCGGTCATGCCAGCACGACCTCGCGCTCGACGGGGACGCGGTTGGTCACGTACCGGCCGGGTCCGCCGTCGGCGCCGGGCATGATCTGCATGTACAGCAGGCGCATCGTGAGCACGACCTCGACCGTCAGCTTCTCGCCCGCCGCGGGGGCGTGATCGAGCGGAATCACGACCTCCGGCTTGTCGGCGACGAACCAGAGCGTCTCGGACTGCTCGGGCAGCTCCTCGATGCGGTAGCTCGTGCCGTTCAGCGCGAAGCGCAGCTCGTCCTTCGGCACCTCGACGCCGTTGACGGATGCCGCGACATCATCGACCGCCGACAGCCAGAGGCTGCGGTACCAGGGAAGCTGCACCGAGACGGCGATGCCGTCGTCCGTGCGGCGGACGTCCTTCTCGGAGAAGAGGGAATTGTGCGTTGCCATGATCGGTCCCTACTTGAAGGTGTCTGTGAAGGTGTCGTGCGCGACCGGCGGCACCGGCTCGAGCTTCTGCACCGTCTGCGGGCTGTAAGGGTGGTTGAAGTCAGGCGCGGGCTCGTCGGCGGGCGGCATGAAGACCGGCTTGCCGTCGTCGCCGAAGTACATCAGGTCGAGATCGAACGCGCCCTGGTTCTTCAGGCCGAAGCTGACCCAGTTCTCCTCGAACGGGGCGCGGGCCAGCTCGTAGCAGCGGAACTTCCAGAACTTCCACTCGCCGTCCTGCTTGAGGAAGTCGATGGCGTACTTGCACCACACCCAGTGCGCCCAGACCTTCTTGCCGAGCACCTCCTCGGGCGAGTACATGTCGGGGAACTCCTCCGCGACCTTCGGGTCGGTCAGACCCGACTCGGTGCCGGCCATCATCCACACGCCCTTGGCCGTCTTGCCGTCGGCGGCGACCTCGATGACGGGGGTGTTGGTGGCGTGCAGGATGAGCTTGCCCTCCGGGTGCGGCCGGCCGCGGTGGTAGTCGGTCACGCTCTTCCACGTCGTGTACTGGCCTGCGTTCGTGTAGCGCGCACGGATGCCGGGCGTGCCTTCGGAGACCCAGAGCGGCACGATCTGCTCGTCCTCGAACGCGTTGTGCAGGTACATGTAGCGGTTGAAGAGGTTCTCCACCTGCCCGCGGTCCTCAGCGCGCTGGGCGAGCGCGCGCACGGTGGCGACCTCGTCACGCAGAGCGGTCAGCTCGGCCTGGAGGTCGGCGACGGATGCCCTCTCCACGGTCGCTGAGCTTGTCGAAGCGTCAGACACGCGCGTGCTCCTTCGCGGCGACGGTGTCCTCGATGGCCTTGCGCATGAGGGTGTGCTGCTTCTTCACGAGGTCGATCGGGTCGGCCTCGCCGAGGTCGGAGAAGGCGTGGCCCTCCCACTCGCTGGAGAGGTAGCCCTGGTAGCCGCCCTCGACGAACTGGCGCACGATGCGCGGGATGTCCATCGCCGGCTCCTCGCCGTCGGCGCCGATGTCGTAGAACTTCGCGTGCACGTGGAAGATCTGCGGCATGATGTCGAGCCACTCCTCCGGCGGCACGAGCCCGTGCATGTTGAACGCGAGGCGCGTGAACGGGCCGAAGCGCAGCGGATCCACGCCCTCGCCCGACAGGTAGTCCTCGAACTTCTGGTTGCGGACGTGCATGGGGGTCGGCTCGTGCCAGATCTCGTCCATGACCGGGAAGTGCTTCTCGTCCATGCCCATCTGGCCGAGCGTGCGCAGCAGCGTCGGCGACAGGGAGTGCATCGTCGAGGAGAAGTCGGCCGTGAAGCCGAGCCGCTCGGACTGCAGCTCGTCGTACATCTCGCGCATCTGCAGCACCTGCGGGTTGTTCGGCCCGGACGGCGCGTGGATCTCGTAGCCGAGGTACTGGTCGTACTTCTCGGCGAGGGGCAGGAGGCTGCGCAGCAGCTCCTTGCCGTGCGAGCGGATCACGACCTTCTTGAACCCGAGGGTGTGCGCGGTCTTCAGCTGACGGGCGAGGAAGTCGTGCTCCTCGTCGGGCGTCATGTCGCGGTCCTTGCGCCGACCCATGTCGAGGTTCGTGCCCACGGCACTGGCCTCGAGTCCGTACTTGTCGAGCGAGTCGAACCACAGCTTCACGAACGCGTCGTCGACGTCGGGATACGTGCGCAGCAGCTGGGCGATGTTGAACTCGACACCGGGCCCGATGCCCTCCTCGGCGACGGCGGCGATCAGCGTCTCGGGCGTATAGAGCCCGGCCGCGAACTCGCTCGTCATCGAATAGAGGGTCGTTCCGAGTTTGATGCCGGTTCCGGCGATGCCGTCGGTCATGCTCCTGCTCCTTCTCTCGCGGGCAGCCACGCGTCGAGCTGTGCCCGTGCCTCTGCCAGATCGGTGACCATGCGCGAGCCGGCGTCGGCGGCGGCGGAGCGCTGGACGGCCTGCTCGGCGCGGATGATGTCGAACGGCGACTCCCAGTGGTTCCAGTGCCAGCCCTCGTACTCGCTGGAGATGGCGCCCTTGTAGCCGTTCTCCACGAGCAGCTTCACGAGGTCGCGGACCGGCACCGACGGCTCTTCGCCGTTCTCGTCGATGCCGAAGAACTTGCCGTGCACGTGCTTGATCCACGGCGCGATCGCGAGCCAGTCGTCCACGCGCGCGGGGCCGAACAGGCCGGTGCCGTTGATGCCGAAGTCGATGCCGAGGTCGGGGCGCCCGTTGCGCGCCGCCAGCCCGATGAACGACCCGAAGCGCTGGCCGTGCTCGGCCTGGTCTGCCGGCGGTCCCTGCTCGTAGTACGTGTTCCACAGGTCGACGACCTGTCCGAGCAGCTCCTCGGACGCACCGCGCCGCCGGTAGGCCTCGATCAGCGAGGGGGCGAAGCCCGAGACGGTGGCGCCCCAGTCCATCGTGAACCCGAGGAACGGCGACCCGACCTTCTCATACCGGTCGCGGAGGGCGAGGATCCGGGGGTGCGAGGCGTACTGGTCGGCGTGCACCTCGAGGGCGAGGGTGACGCCGTGCTCCTCCGCGATCGGCGCGAGCGCCTCCATCGAGTCCGGCTCGATCGAGATCTGCACGCGTGCGATCGGGAAGCCGAGCTTTGCCGCCGCCTTGATCTGGCGCGTCATGTACTCGATCAGCTCGTCCTGGTTCAAGCAGGCGATCGCGGTGGATGCCGATATCGGCGTTCACGGCGAGCGAGGTCGTGACGAGCCCCACCTCGTCGACGAGGTCGCGGAACCAGCCCGCGTACGCGTCGTCGATCTCGGGGAAGCCGCGGAAGCTCGAGAAGCCGATGATCTCCAGCCCTGGGCCGTACCCTTCGGCCGCCGTCTTGCGGATCAGGCCCTCGAGGTCGTACTCGCGCCCGTGGAAGGCGCGGGTGAAGCTGTAGAGAGTGACGCCCTGGATGGGCGAACCGAGCTCAGTCATGCTGCGACCGCCTTCATGGTCTTGGTGTTGCTCTCGTCGATGTGGAGCGTCTCGGTGTCGGAGATGATGATGTACGGGATGTAGAGGGTCAGGCCCACCGTCACCTCGTGCTCGGCATCCGGATCGATCGGCAGGTCGCCCGAGAGCACGGCGGAATCGGTGGGGAACCACCACTCGCCGGTCTCGTCGACGAGGTCGGCGAACCCGAACTCGCGGCCGTTCATGGTCCAGCGCAGCGACTCGGCCGGCGCCTCGACGCCGTCGACGGTCAGCTTCGCGCCGGCGATGCACGATCCGGGCAGCGCGCGGTACCACGGCAGCCGGACCTCGACCGCGGTGCGCGATCCATGGGTCGTGAGCGTTCCCTGCTCGATGATGCGATCGGGGATCACGATGACCTCCTGGTTCGGGGCCGAACAGGTCGGCCGGACATCTTTGTCATTGTTTCTACACTCTAATGTCTGATTCAGACATAAGCAAGCCCGCGTCAGTGAGTTGCGAGCCTGTCGGAGATCGCGCGAGCGCCGTTGACGGCGAGCGCGACTCCCGTCAGCGTGGGATTGCACGCGGTCGCCGTCGGGATGACGCCGTTGCCCGCGACGAAGAGCCCGGGCACGTCCCACACTTCGCCCTGAGGCGAGCAGACGCTGGAACCGTCGTCCGTGGCGCCGAGGCGGGTCGTCCCCTGGTAGTGCAGCGAGGCGCCGAGGGGCATCATGAACGGACGGTCGTCGAGGGGCTCGCCGACGGCCTTGCCGAGGCGCACGATCTCCTCCTTGCCACGGGCGATCACCTCGTGATCGCGCGGCGTGAGCCGGTAGTGCACCGTCATGGCCGGCATCCCGTACCCGTCCGCGTCGGACTCCGAGAACTCGACACGGTCGGAGGCCTGCAGGTCCTTCGCGCAGAACAGGCCGAGGCCCACGATCGAGCCCGGCGCGGCCGGGTCGTCCTCCGCGAGCTTCACCGGCGAGGCATCCAGCTGCATCACCTGGCCGTGGAACGGCATGTCGTCGGTGAACGGCACCCACGTGACGCCGCTGTACTCGCTCAGCCCCGTGGCGCCCGCCTGCTCGCCGTCGGCCGAGGGCTCGAGATCGCGGATGCGGACCGCGAAGACGATCTGCGCCTGGTCGTTGAGGTAGCGGCCGAGAGCCTCAGGGCGGATGCCGGACGCCCACAGCAGCTGCGGGGTGCGCAGCGCGTCCGCGGCGACGACCACGTACGTCGCCCGGACCTCGGAGCTCTCGCCCGTGCGCCTGTCGGTGACGACCACGCCCGCCGCCCTGCCGTCCTCGACCAGCACCCGAGTGACGAGCGACTCGTCGAAGAGCGTGAACCGCGGGTTGTCACGCGTGACGTCGCCGAGCACGACATCCGACCCCGACCAGACGAGGTTGCCGTCCTCTCGGCGGTGCACCGCGAGGGGCATCCGCTGCACGCGGGCGGTCGCGATGCGTCCGGCGTCCTCGGCCGCGGCCAGGCGTTCGCGCACGAGCGGCGCGTAGGGCGAGCTGTCGAAGGCGTCGGTCGTGACACCGAGCAGCCGCTCGGCCTCGGAGAGCAGTTCGTCGAAGCTCCCGTCGGCGTCGAGGATCGCGATCCGCTCGCTGCCGCCCGGTCGCGGGCACGCGCCGGTCCAGTGCGCGGCCATCCCGCCGACGTTGCTCGACATGGCCGCCACGGGCAGGCCGTCCTCGCCCTCGACCTGGTAGCCGCTCTCGAGCAGGAAGGTGCCGGGTCGGGCGCGACGCTGCGTGGTCTTGACGATGCCGCCGGTGCGATCACCGCTCTCCTGCGCATGCGGACCCTCCGAGCGCGTCTGCGCGCCGGCGCGCTGGACGGGGTCGGCGATGTTCTTCACGTGCGCGCCGGGCGGGTTCGTGACAGTCGGACCGACCTCGAACATGGCGATCGAGGCGCCGGGCGCCCTCTCGCTCAGGATCCGCGCGTAGGCGGCGCCGGCAGGGCCGCTGCCGACGATCGCGACATCCACCGCCGCCGGGTAGCGGCCCGTCATGCCTGTGCCGCCACGTCGCGGATGTAGCGGACCGACTCCTCGGATGCGGTCTGCGGGTAGTACTCGAGCCCGATGGGCCCGTCGTAGCCCGAGCCGCGGAGAACAGCCAGCGTGGCGGGCCAGTCCAGGTCGCCGGTGCCCGGCTCACCGCGACCGGGCGCGTCGGCGAGCTGGACGTACTTGATGATGGAGCCGGCATTCGCCAGCTCTGCCTCGATGTCCTCGCCCTCGACGGCCGAGTGGTAGATGTCGTAGAGCACGCCGAAGTTCGGCGAGTCGACGCCGCGCGCGACGTAGACGCCCTCGCTCGTACGGTCCAGGAGCGAGCCCGGGTGGTCGACGCGCACGTTCACCGGCTCGAGCACGAGGGTGATGCCCGAGCCGTCGATCTGCGCGATCGCCTTCTGGTAGATCTCGATGAGCTTGTCGAGCTGCACCTGGCGCTTCCACCCGCCGAAGCCGGTGCCGCTGCCCACCACCAGCCGCGGCGTGCCGAGGAAGTGCGCGATCTCCACGCCCTCGTCGAGCTTGCGGTAGAACTCGGAGTGGTCCCACGGCGGGATCATGAACTGGGTGCGCGGCTCCGACAGCTGCGCGGTCAGGTGCGTGCCGGTCTCCTCCAATGCGGCCTTCAGGGCCGGGAGATCCTTGGGCGTCGACGGGGCGTCGGCTCCCGTCGGTCCCCACATCTCGACCGCGGTGAAGCCCGCCGCCGCGGCGGCGCGAACCCGATCGTGGTAGTCGCCGGCCTCGGTGAAGAGGAGTTCGATATTGGGTGCGAGCTCGTACATGGTTGCTCCTGGGTCGTCAGAACATCGGTGGTCGTGGGCGGCATGCACGGGGCCCGCGGAAGCGGTTCTCGTGCTCGACGATCCGGCCGTCCTCGAATCGATTGCTGCAGGCGGGCGCCTGTCAGCCCTTCAGGCCTCCGGCGAAGCCCTGGATGAACTTCTTCTGGGCGAACATGTAGAAGATCAGGATCGGGACCATCGAGATGATCACGACGGCGAAGATCTTGTTCCACGCCGAGACCAGGCCTCCGACGTAGGTGTACATCGCCACGGGAAGCGTCTGCGTGGTGGAGCCGCCGAGGAAGATCAGCGAGTTGAAGAAGTCGTTCCAGACGATGAGTCCCGCGAGGATCGCCACCGTGCCGGTCGCCGGCGCCATCAGGGGCAGCACCACCCGGAAGAAGGCCTGCGTCGGCGACGCGCCGTCGATGACGGCCGCCTCCTCGTACTCGGTGGTGAGCCCGCGGAAGAAGCTCGCGTAGAGGAAGACCGAGAGGGGGATCAGGATGCCGATCCACAGCAGGATCATGCCGATCGCGTTGCCCGTGAGACCGACTGTGCGAGCCCCGATGTAGAGGGGAACGGTGCCGAGCTGCGCCGGCAGGATGATCGCGATCAGGACGAGGTAGAACGAGAAGTTCGTCCACCTCCGGGTGCGACGGGTGATGACGTACGCGGCGATGGAGCCGACGAGCACGAGCCCCACGATCGCGCCGGCGGTGATGATGACGCTGTTCAGGATGCTGAGCGGGATGCTGTCGCGCCCGCCGGTGGTCAGCACCTGGACGAAGGCACTGAAGTCCAGCGACGAGGGCGGCGCGACGGGGCTCGAGGTCAGCGCCTCCTGGTCTGTCTTGAACGCCGTGGCGATCAGGAAGTAGAAGGGCAGCAGCCAGATGAGGGCGACGATCCAGATGCCGACCTCGCGGACGGCGGTGAGCTTGGTGTAGCGGAACATGTCAGGCCCTTCCGACCGCGTCGCGGTCACGCGTCGCGTACTGCTGAATGATGGCGAAGACGAGGATGATGAGAGTCAGGACGAGGGCGAGCGATGACCCGAATCCGAACTGGCCGAGCGAGAACGCCTGCTTGTAGACCTGCGTGGCGAGCGTCTCGGTCGCGCCGGCAGGACCGCCGCCCGTGAGGGCGAAGATCTGGTCGAAGATCCGCAGACCCTGGATGATCCCGAGCGTCGTGGCGATGGCGATCGAGGGGCGGATGGCCGGCACGGTCACGTGGATGAACCGCTGCCAGATGCCGGCGCCGTCCAGCGCCGCGGCCTCTTCGATCTCGACGGGCACCGACGCGAGTCCTGCCAGGTAGATGACCATGACGAAGCCGGTCTGCTGCCAGACCACCGTGACGAGGATCGCCCAGATCGACCAGGTGGGATCGGCGAGCCAGACCTTCTGCAGGCTCTCCAGTCCGACGAGCGAGAGGAAGCCGTTGAGCGGCCCGTTGAACTGGAAGATGAACTTCCAGATGTAGGCGACGGCCAGCGGGCTCAAGACCACGGGGAGGAAGAGAAGCGTCCTGAGGATGTAGCGGGTCTTGAGCGTGCGGTTGATGGCGAGGGCGAACATGAGGCCGATGACGTTCGTCGCGATCACCGACGCGAAGGCGAGGAACAGCGTGTTCCACACCGATCCGAGGAGCGTCGGGTCATTGAAGATGCGCACGAAGTTGTCGAAGCCGATGAACTCCCAGTCGCCCAGCCCGGTCCAGTTCGTGAAGGCGAAGAACCCACCGGTGAGCGTGGCGGCGTAGTGGACGGCGATCACGAGGAGGATCGCGGGCAGCGCCCACCACCAGTGGCCGTAGCTGATGAGCGGCCTGCGACCGCGTGGTCGCGGTGTGCGCCTGGCTTTGGGAGGCACGGTGAGGGTGCGAGTGCTGTCCTGCTGCTCGATCGTCACTGTCATCTGCTCTCTGACCTCGTCGTCATGCACCGCGACTTCTGCGGCGCCTGGAGCCACTATCACACACTTGTGTCGGAAGCACACATTAGTGTTAGCGATATCCGATATAAGTGGCACGAACCCTGACGCGACCGCCGCGCGGGCGATGATGAGGACCGTGACGGCACCCGACAATCCCCCCGCCGGAGACGACCTGTGGCAGACCCTCGTCGACCCTCCCGACGACGCTCGGCCCCGCGCCTGGTGGCACTGGATGGACGGGAACGTGGACTCCGCGGGCATCGTCCGCGACCTCACCTGGCTGCACGGCGTCGGGGTGCGCGGAGTGCAGCTGTTCGACGGCGGTATGGGCGTGCCCCTCGTCGTTCCCGAGGCGGTGCGCCCTGGGTCGGCGGCCTGGGCTGACGCGATCGACACGGCCGTGCGGACGGCCGGTGACCTCGGACTGGAACTCGCCGTGGCGACGTCGTCGGGATGGAGCGCCTCCGGCGGGCCCTGGGTCGCACCCGAAGACGCGATGAAGAAGGTCGTCTGGTCGGAGACGGCGATCGAGGGCGGCGCTCTCGTCGAGGTCGCGCTCGCGCCCCTCCCGACCGTCGCGGGGCTCTATCAGGACAGTCCCCGAGAAGGCGACTCGACCGCGCCTCCATTCGCGACCGACTGGGCCGTGCTGGCGATGCCCCACCGCGAGCAGGGCGAGGCGCTTCAGCCTGCCGCGGTGACGGCATCCTCCCCCCTCTCGACGTGGGACCCGCTCGTCGACGCCTCGTTCGGCCCCGCTGTGTCTCTGCCGCGCGACCCCGAGGCGTGGTCGGAGGCGTGGATCGAGCAGCGCTTCGACGAGCCGGTCACCGTGCGCTCGGTGACGATCGGGCTCCCCGGCGCCCGGGGCTTCGGCGCCGCGCCCCCGCCGGACGCGGTGCTGCAGGCGAGCGACGACGGTCTCGCGTACCGCGATGTCGTGCGGCTCGACCCCACGTCGGTGCCCGCACGCACCGCGAGCTTCGCGCCCGTCACCGCGCGCCGGTTCCGGCTCGTGCTCTCGGGCGGCAGCGCCGCCGAGGCGCTTCCTCCCACGTCGCCCGGCGTGCGGCTGCCCCCCGTCCTGCGGCCGGCACACGAGTTCCTCGTGTCCGAGTTCGCGCTGCGCACCGATGCCCGGGTGCACCACGCCGAGGTCAAGGCCGGCTTCGGCGTCGTGCCGGACTACTACGCGGTCGACGGCGCGGAGGATTGCGGCGCCGTGCCGCCCGACGACGTGATCGACCTGACCGGGCACGTCGCGAACGGGAGACTCCGCTGGGATGCGCCCCCCGGGCGCTGGCTGATCCTGCGCCTCGGGGCGTCGCTGACGGGGCAGACCAATGGGCCGGCACCGCGGGATTCGACCGGTCTCGAGGTCGACAAGCTCGACGGCGCACGGGTCGCGGCCTACCTCGCGACGCATCTGGCCCGCTTCGGAGGGGAGGACGCCGCACCCGCGCGGTTCGCCGCGCTGCTCAGCGACAGCATCGAGGCCGGTCCCCAGAACTGGACCGACGCCATCGGCGAGCACTTCCGCGAACGTCGGGGCTACGACCCTCTCCGGTGGCTCCCAGCCCTGACCGGCCGGCTCGTCGAAGAGCGCGGCGGACACGGACCGGTTCCTCTTCGACTACCGCCGCACGCTCGCCGAGCTGCTGGCCGAGCAGTACTACGGCACCCTCGGCGCCGAAGCTCGGCGGCGAGGGATGCTCTACTACGCCGAAGCGCTGGAGGACGGGCGACCGTCTCTCGGCGACGACCTGGCGATGCGCGCCGCGGCCGACGTGCCGATGGGCGCGATGTGGACGTTCCGTCCTGATGCCGGCCCGCGGCCCACCTACGTCGCCGATCTGAAGGGCGCCGCCTCGGTCGCTCACGTGCACGGCAAGAAGTGGGTGGGCAGCGAGGCATTCACGTCGTTCGACAATCCCTGGTCATGGACCCCGCGCACCCTCAAGCACATCGCCGACCTGCAGCTCTCGCTCGGGGTGACCCGGTTCTGCATCCATACGTCGCCGCACCAGCCCCTCGCGGTGCCGCCCCCGGGCATCGCCCTCGCGCCGTTCCTCGGGCAGTCGTTCACGGCGAACGAGACCTGGGCCGACATGGCCGGTCCGTGGATCGACTACCTGGCCCGGTGCTCAGCCGTGCTCTCGAGCGGCGAACCCGCCGTCGACATCGCGGTCTTCGTCGGCGAGGAGGCGCCCGTCACGGGCCTGTTCGATGCGCACCTCGATCGGACGGTGCCGCCCGGTTTCGATTTCGACTATGTCGGGATGGATGGATTGTCGATGCTCACGGTCGGCACCGAGGGACTGCGATCGGCCGGGGCCCGGTATCGCCTGCTGTACCTCGGAGGCTCCAGCAGGCGCATGAGTCTGACGGCGCTGCGGCGGATAGAGACGCTGCTGGATGCGGGTGCGACGGTGGTGGGGTCCCGCCCGGAGCGCTCGCCCTCTCTCGCAGACGATGATCGGGATTTCGCAGGCGTGTGCGACCGCATCTGGGCGCTCCCGCGCGCCCGTGGGCGAGTCGTGCCGACGTCGGACCTCGCCGCCGCGCTGCACGAGCTGGGGATCCACTCCGACTTCGAGGTGACGGGCGCGCCGCTGCGATCGATCGCGCGCCTGGTCGACGGCCGACGCGTGACGTTCCTCGCCAATCCGGATCGGAGAGGAGGTGCGGGCGCGCGTGATCGTGCCGGAATCCGTCGGCGGGCTGAGCACGTGGGATCCGGTCAGCCTGCGGGCGACGGGCTTGGCAGGGGTGCCCGCATCCGACGGGCGCCTCTCATTCGACGTCCGCCTGCCGCCCTTCGGCTCGGTGTTCATCGTGCCTGGCCGCGCGCGAGAATCGTGGGGAGGCGGCATCCCCTCGCTCCTCTCCTCTGCGAGGAGCATGGACGCTCACGATCGGTCAGGAGGAGATCGATCTGCCCGACGGGCCGGTCCTGTGGACGGACCTCGGCGAGCAGCCGGGCGGATTCTCGGGCACGGCGACGTATCGGTGCACGTTCGAGGCCCCGGTGGGGGGCGAGGGCGCTCGCGTCACTCTCTCGCTCGGCGAGGTCCGCGACATCGCGCGGATCCTCGTGAACGACGTGGACTGCGGAGTCGTCTGGACGGCGCCCTTCGAGATCGACGTCACATCGGCCGTGCGCGCGGGAGCCAATCGGCTCGAGGTCCGGGTCGCGACGCCGTGGCGCAATCGCCTGATCGCCGAGGCGGCGCATCCGTCCGGGCAGATCTTCGCGCCGATGGCGTCGGTCTTCGAGCCGTCTGCCCTCGCCCTGCCCGCCGGCCTCGCGGGCGAGGTCGCCCTTCGCATCCACCGCTGACCGAGGCTGCGCCAGCGGATCAGTGACCCTATTGCCGCACATAAGCGATAGTTATGTCGAAATGGTGCAAATGGTGTCACAGTGGACGTACGGCCTCCCGAGCCGCAGGTCAGCTGCACCGCTGACGACAATGACGTCACGAAAGGTTCGAAATGTCACAGCTTTCCATCAGCCGGCATCTCCGGTGGTCGCTTCTCGCGGTCCCGGTCGCCGGTGTCCTGGTCCTCGCCGGTTGCTCCGGCTCAGCCGACGACAGCGGCGACAGCAGCGGAGACCCCGCCAAGACGGGATTCTCGGTCATGGTCGCCCAGGCCAACGATCAGGATGACGCGTACGCGCAGATGCTCGACAAGTACTCGAAAGAGACCGGTGTCAAGGTCGAGGTCATCCCCTACCCGTCCGAGGCGTACAACACGCAGGTGACGACGCAGCTGCAGGCCGGCAACGCCGCCGACATGATGGTGCTCGCACCCGGAACGGGCCAGCCGATCTCGGTTGTCACGCTGGCCGACGCCGGCTTCCTCGAGCCGCTCGATGACACCTCCGTGTCGCCTCATCCCCGAGGGCAGCGAGGCCGAGTACCAGATCGACGGCGACACGTTCGCCCAGCCCGCCGGCCTGACCCCCGTGGGAATGGTCTTCAACGTCACCGCTGCCGACGAGGTGGGTCTGAAGGAGTACCCCGCCACCTTCGAAGACCTGCTGAAGGACTGCGCCACGGCGCGCGACGGCGGGAAGAGCTTCATCGTCCTCGCGGGCGGCATCCCGTTCAACACGGGCCTGATCTCGATGCTGATCTCGGCGACGCGTGTCTACGCCGACACCCCGGACTGGAACGCGCAGCGCGCCGCCGGTGACGTCACGTTCGCCGACAGCGGCTGGCGCGATGTGCTCGACGACATCGTCGAGCTGAACGACAGCGGGTGCTTCCAGGACGGAGCCGCGGGCGGCACCTTCGACTCGATCACCCAGGGCCTCGGCGGCGGCACGTCGCTGACAGCGGCCGTCCCCGGCAGCGCCGCGTCCTCGATCTCCGAGGCGACGGGCGCAGAGCTCAATGTGCAGGCTTTCCCGCCGGCAGACGGCGGCAAGGCGTTCACGGTGACCGGCGCGAACTACGCGTGGGCGATCAACGCCTCGTCGGACGACGCGGTCAAGGCGTCGGCCCAGGCCTTCCTCGACTGGGTCGCCGAGCCCGACAACGCCAAGGAGTACGCGGACCTCTCCGGCAGCGTGCCGATCACCGGCATCGTCCCCGATGAGCTCGCGCCGGCCTACCAGCCGATCGGCGACCTGCTCGCGAACGGCGACTTCACCGGAACCCCGAACGCGACCTGGCCCAACCCCGCGGTGTACGACGCTCTCGGCGTCGGCGTCCAGGGGCTGCTCACGGGCCAGAAGACGGTCGACCAGGTGCTCGACGACATGGACGCCGCCTGGGGCGAGTGACCACCAGCAGTTCCCACCGCAGCCCAGAGACCCGTTCTCTGGGCTGCGGTCCCTTTTCTGACAAGGAATCCCGATGATCAGCGACCGCATCCGATCACTCCTCGCGGAGATGACCCTCGCCGAAAAGCTCGGTCAGCTGCAGATCGTCTTCCGCCCTGCCCTGGCGGATGCCGCCGAGCTGGTGCGGCAGGGCGTCGGATCGATGTTCTGGCCGCAGTCGGCCGCGGCATCGAATGCCCTGCAGCGCGAAGCAGTCGAGAACACGCGGCTCGGCATCCCGATCCTGATCGCGCTCGACGTGATCCACGGTCAGCGCACCATCGGCCCCGTGCCGCTCGCGCAGGCGGCGTCCTTCGACCCCGCCCTCGTCGAGGCCCTCGCGCGCACCGCCGCGCTCGAGGCCCGCTCGGGCGGGGTGACCTGGACCTTCTCGCCGATGGTCGACGTCTCGCGCGACCCCCGGTGGGGCCGTGTGGTCGAGGGCTTCGGCGAGGACGTGCTCCTCAACGCGACGATGGGCGCGGCGATGGTGCGCGGCTACCAGGGTGCCGACCTTGCGGCTCCCGGCACGATCGCGGCGACCGCGAAGCATTTCGTCGCCTACGGACAGCCCGAGGGCGGTCGCGACTACGACACGGTGGATGTCTCGGCCCATCGCCTGCGCAACGTCTACCTCGAGCCGTTCCGCGCCGCCGTGCAGGCGGGGGTCGCATCGGTGATGGCGTCCTTCAACACCGTGGCCGGCATCCCGATGCACGTCAACCGGGCTCTGCTGACCGACGTGCTCAAGGACGAGTGGGGATTCGAAGGCGCCGTCGTCGGTGACGCCGACGGCGTCGCGAACCTGCTGCCCCATCGCGTGGCCGAAACCCTCGAGCAGGCCGTGCTCGCTGCCTACGGGGCGGGCCTGGACATCGAGATGGGCGGAACGCCATCCGCGATCGGATGGGATGCCGCCGACTCTTGACCCTTCGAGGCTCGACGACGCCGTGACCCGCGTGCTCCGCATGAAAGAGGCGCTGGGCCTGTTCGAGCGACCGTACGCGGATGAAGCCGCCGAGCTGACCGAGCCGACCCCCGCGTCGCGGGCGCAGGCGCGACTCGCGGCCGCGCGCTCCGCCGTGCTCCTGCGCAACGACGGCACTCTGCCCCTCGCACGCTCCGCACGCGTGCTCCTCACCGGCCCTTACGCGACCTCGACCGATCATCTCGGGGCCTGGACCCAGGCCTTCTCCGCCCGCTCCACGAGCATCGCCGACACGCTGGGCGCGCGGAGCGACGTCGAGTTCACGGTCGCCGAGGGCGTGTCGTTCTTCGGGGACCGCTCCGAGGATCTCGACGCCGTTGCGACGCAGGCGCTGGAGAGCGACGTCGTCGTGGTCTGCGTCGGCGAGCCCTCTTCGCTCTCGGGCGAGGCCGCGTCGCGCAGCGACCTGCGGCTGCCCGGGCGGCAGGCGGAGCTCATCCGGGCGATCGCGGGGACCGGCATCCCGTTCGTGGTGGTCCTCGTGAGCGGCCGGCCCCTCGTCGTCGCCGACTGGATCGACCACGCTCCCGCCGTGCTGCAGGTGTGGCATGGCGGCACCGAGGCGCCGGCCGCCATCGTCGATCTGCTCTTCGGCGATCAGGAGCCGGCCGGGCGCCTGCCGATGTCGTTCCCCCGCTCGGAGGGGCAGGTGCCGATCCACTATGCGCACGAGAACACCGGTCGCCCCGCGACAGTGCGCGGCGAAATGACCCTCGCCTCCGTCGATGTGGTGCTCGACGGGCCGGCCAACGTGAAGGACAAGTACACCTCCAAGTACCTCGACCTCGACCTGGGACCGCAGTTCGCGTTCGGGCACGGCTCGGGGTACGCGACGTTCGTGCACGGCGAGCCCCGGATCTCGGCCGACGAGATCGATGCCGACGGCTCGGTCGTGCTCGAGATCGAGGTCACGAACACGTCGGCCCGCACCGGCGACGAGGTCGTGCAGGTCTACGTGGAAGATCTCGTGGCGAGCCTGGCACCGCCCGTGCGCCGCCTCGCGGCATTCGAGCGGCGCGCTCTCGCCGCCGGCGAGACCTCGCGCTTCACGTTCGCGATCGGCCCAGAGCAGCTCGGGTTCCGGCTCGCCGACGGCCGGTTCACGGTCGAGCCGGGCGCCTTCGTGCTGCACGTGGGCTCGACACTCGAGAGCACCCAGCCGGTCGCCCTGCGCGTCCGGTAGCGGGACCTGCGGCCGTCAGTTCCGGCGAGCGAGGCCGTCTTCCGCCGGGAGCGGGATGCCGCTGCCGACGAGGAAGAGCGGGTTCTCGCTGTCATTGGCCGCGTCGGGTGCGCTGACGCGGACGGCATCCATGCTCGACGGCAGCTCGAACGGGAGTCGCCCTTCCGTGGGGGCTCGACCGGAGAGCACCTCCATCAGGACCTCGTCCAAGATGCCGAACTCCGCGACGATCGCCGCGACATGGCCGACGAAGGGCGTGAGAATGGCGGGCCGGCTCAGGTGAACGACGAGAACGACCGGCAGCGACTCGGCGAGCGCGAGGATGGCGTCCACGGTCTCGGCCGGAAACTCCAGCGTCCCCTGCTGCATCCCGGACTCCAGGAAGTACTCGTCGCGCTCATCGAAGGGAGCACCGACGCGCACGATGGCGACGTCGGCCTCCTCCGGTACCGCGGCCGACCAGCCCGCAGGAAGAGTCGTCTCCGACACCCCGACGAGGTGAACACGATGCGGTCCCACGAGGGGAAGCGTCGGGGCCTCGCCGGGCCCGTTGTCGAGCACCACGACCGAACGGGCCTGCGCCTCGCGACCCAGGAGGAGGTCTTCACGTCGCGGCGCATCCGCCGCCGGCATCAGGGGTGGATTCCCTGACTCCATGAGCCCCAGCGACGACATGAGTCGCACGATGCGCCGCGCGCTCTGCGCGACTCGGTCCGGTGCGATCAGGCCACGCTCGACCGCCGCCTGCAGGAGGGCGACGTCGCCCTCGCCTCCCAGCTGGTCGATGCCCGCGGCGAAGAGCCGTCCGACGCGCTCGACGGGCGAGAGCGACTCCACTCCCCACGCCTTGGCCGGGAACGGCTTGCCGAGGACCGTCACATCGGTGACGAGTCCGAAGTCCGTGAGGACCACGCCGTCGTATCCGAGCTTCTCGCGCAGGAGTCCGGTGATGATCTGCTTGTTGAACGAGAAGCCGACTTCCTCGACGGGCCGCCCGTCGAGGCTCAGGCCGACCGGCATCCCGTAATAGGGCATGATCGCGCCGACGCCCGCTTCGATCGCGACCCGGAACGGTGCGAGGTGGTCTTCGAAGCGACCGGCCGGGTAGACCTGCTCGCGACCGTAGGGGAAATGGGGGTCCTCACCGTCGAGCTGCGGCCCGCCTCCGGGGAAGTGCTTGACCGTCGCTGCGACGCTGGTCGGGCCCAGCTCCGGCCCCTGAAGCCCGGCGAGGAAGGCGGCGAGCAGCCGACCGGTCTCGCCGGCATCCGAGCTGAAGCTCTGCGCCTGTCGCGCCCACCGCGGCTCGGTCGCGAGGTCGACCTGCGGGTGCAGTGCCATGCGGATTCCCATGGCCAGGTAGTCACGGCGGACGATGTCGCCGTATCTGCGCACCAGCTCCTCATCGCCGATCGCGCCCAGCCCGATGTTCTCGGGCCACTGCGAGACCCCCTGGGCGCTGTGTGCGGCCGCGGGGTTGTCGGTGAACGAGTGCCGCGGATCGGTCGAGAACACGATCGGCAGGCGCGACCCCGTCGACCGTGCAAGCACCTGCAAGCGCTCGAGGACGACCGCCGTCGAGCGGGGCGAGGGGATCATGCGAAGCGCGATGAAGCGCACGCCGCGACCCTCGATCAGCTCGCGGAAGGTCGGGCCGCCGAAGCCGGAGGACGAGTCGACGTCCGTGTGCTCATCGATGTCGACCATCGGGTGGAGCAGCAGTCCCAGCTGCTGCTCGAGCGACAGCTCATCGACGATCGTCGTCACGCCATCTGTCATCGAACTCTCCTCAGTCGTGGAACCTGGTCGACGCGCCGTCACCGGCGGCGCGGTGCGCTTCACAGCCGCAGGAGCCGGATGCGCGCAGCACCCACGCGATCGGAGGGCAGCACCATCAGTCGCTCGTCGCCGTTGAGCACCCGACCTTCGACCACCTCTCGGCCGTCCAACAGCAATTCCACGACCGAGTCGATCTCGACGCGTGCGTCGGCAGCGAAGAAGTCGAGGGTGAGCTCCCGCCCGATGACGAGGAACTCGTCCCCACCCGTGCCGACGATCAGGCCGAACGGGCGGATGTCGCCGTGGTGGGTGACTTCGCGCGCTCGGCAGCGTCTCGTCGGGCACCTCGAGCGCGGACGCGGGGACGTGCACCCCGGCATCCAGCAGCATCCGCTGGAAGAGCGCGAGCGCACCCCGCGCTGTGATGTCGATGCCGTCCACGTGCCGCGTCTCGATCTCGACGCCTGGCTCGATCACCACGGCGCTGATGCTCCCGCGGAGCTGGGCCCGGGTGACCTCGTCCTCGAGCGCCGAGAGGAACCGCAGGGTCGTGGCCACCTGGGCGTCAGGATTCGCGCGGTCGAGCCCGTACGCCGACCAGCCGAACGCCCCGTACGCGCCGATGGCCCGAACGAGCTCGCCGGCGCTCAGTCGGCACTCCGGAACGAAGAAGGGCTGGATGCCGGTCGCATACTGCGCCATCGCGGCATCGGCGTCATCGACATACAGATCGGGGCCGAGGAAGGCGAGTGACGGTGCCGCGGCCCGCCAGACGTCGAGCACAGTGGATGCCGGACCACCGCTGGGGTACTGGCCCGGGGTGTCCTGGCCGGGCTGTGGACCCAGCCACGCGTTCGCGTACATGGGGATGTCCGCGATCGCCCCACCGCGAGCCGCGAGGTGCTCGACGTAGGTGGCGATGGCCCAGGCCATGAAGATCTCGTCGGCGGCAGGCGTGTCGCCGAAGACCTGCGACCACGTCCCGGCATCTCGGCTGCCGCTGGACTCCCAGAGTCGCCGGGCCGACGTGCTGCCCTGCGGTGTCGCGCGCACGTGCGTGAGCAGCTCGGGCGGCACGGCTGCGGCCCACGCCGCCTCCGCGAGAGCGCTGCGGTCGCGGCTGTCCGAGAGCAGGCCCGGACTCGTTCTCGACCTGCACCATCACGACCGTGCCGTCGGGATCGGCATCCACGAGGTGCCTGATGAGCGCCTCGAAAGCCTTCGCGTCGGCCTCTCGCAGCTCGGGGCTGAAGACCGAGAGCACCGGCTTGGCCGTCGCGCCTTCGTACGTGAACGCCTGCATGCCCTTCGGCTCGACCACGACGCGCGGGAACCGAGCCGGGTCGCTGCGGACCCAGGTGGGCGAGTAGGTGGAGGCGGCGTTCTTGAAGGCGCCGAACCAGAGCAGCACCAGGCGAAGGTCGTTCCGGCGGGCCTCGGAGAGCATGGTGTCGACAAGGGAGAAGTCGAAGCTGCCCTCGACCGGCTCGCTCAGCGCCCAGCTCACGGGGGAGAGCACGACGTTGGAGCCGACGTTCCGAACGTGCGCGAACGAGTCGGCAATCGCCTTCGGCGAGGACGAGGCGGAGTTGAAGACCTGACCGCCGACGAGCAGCGCCGGTTTCTCGTGGTGGCGCAGCGCGAAGGGCGGCTCGGTCGAGAGGGTCCACGGCCGCACAGCGGGAGGAACGTGGTCGGTCATGAGGTGTCCTGTTCTGCCCGGGCGATCTGCGCGGGCGGCGCTCGTGGTCGGGTGTCGCCGTCGGGTCAGTCCAGCGACCGATAGCGGAAGTCGGTGAACCGCGCCTCGCCCGTGCCCGCCGCGTACAGGGCGGGGCGCAGGCTCAGCAGGTCGCCGACCACGTTGGCGTGATAGCCGGAGGTCTCGTACCGCACCGCGTGCCGCGTCCACTCGCCGCCCGGCACGCGGTACCAGCCTGTGACGATGTGCTCGTCGTTGCGGATGCGCAGCGTGATGCGGTCCGTGGCGGGTGCGGGCTCGCGCCAGTGCGTGCGGATGCCGCCCGAATAGCTCAGCATCCGCTCGCCGTCGATCCCCATGCCGCAGAAGAGCCGGTTGTTGAAGAAGAGCAGCAGGCCCGCCTCGACGCCCGGCTCGACCGACACCTCGACCTCGATCTCGTAGGCGTGGTCTCCGGTGAGCATTGCGAGGGGTGACGTGTCGGCGGGAGAGGTGCCCTTGCCCCGCAGCACCAGGCCGTCGTCGACGCGCACCCGCTCGGATTCACCCGGGTCGGGCGCGTGGAAGGTCCACCGGCTGCCGAGTTCGAGCTGCGAGAAGTCGTCGCTGAAGTCCGTGTTCCGGTGTCTGCGGGGCGGCACCCGCGGGCGCCTCGAGCGGTCCGCCGAGGTCGGCGACGACCGCCTCGGGCCAGTCGTCCTCGCTCCACCGGATCGGCTCGAGCAGGATCTGCCGGCCGAGGGTGCGGTAGCCGTTCTCGTAGCCGTGCGAGACCATCCACCAGTCATCAGCGTCAGACGAAGGCCCGGGAATGAGCGTCGCGTGTCCGCGCGACCACCACGCCTCGGCGGCATCCACGGTGCGGGCGATCGGATTGCGGGGATGGTTCTCCCACGGCCCGTCGACCGATCGCGAGCGGGCGACGATCACCATGTGCCCGGTGGGCGGGCCGCCCGTGCCGCCGACGGCGCTCACGAGGTAGACCCATTCCGGATTCTTCTGGGGCTCCGCCCAGACCCCCGGCTTGCTGACGCCGCCGCCAAAAGAGCTTCGGACCCTCGAGCGCGTAGGACTCCGTGATCCAGTCGTCGGGGTACCGCCAGCCGTCGTAGACCTTCTCGAGCTCGCCGACCGTCGACAGCCCGTCGTCGGCGAGCTGGATGCGGCGCACGCCGCTCGTGAAGAGATACCGCGTGCCGTCTTCGCCGACGACATGGCCCGGGTCGATGACGCCCCGGATGCCGAGATCGATCGGCTCCGACCACGGACCGCTCATCGCGTCGGCGTGGATCACGAAGATCGACGCATCGGTCAGCGTCGACCACGGCGTCGGGATGAAGGGGATGTAGATGAAGAAGCGGCCGTCGTGCTCGGCGATGTCGACGGCGAACGTGTTGCCGACCGGGTGGGGCAGCGCGGCCGTCACGTAGGTCCAGTTCACGAGATCGGTGGAGCGGTAGAGCAGAAGGCCCGGCGCCGCCTCGAACGACGAGTACGTCATCCAGTACTCGTCGCCGACCTTGATGACGGCGGGGTCAGGCCGGTCGCCGGACAGGACCGGGTTGGTGAACGTGGTCATGCGAGCGAGCCGGCCTTTCTCAGATCCACGCGGGTCTCGACGCGCGGCCTCACTTCGACGTCCACTGCGCCGCGCAGCGCGGCGCGGATCAGCTCGGCGGTCTGCGGGTTCACGCGCGGATCCAATCCGCGATCGCTTCGATCGTCGGCACGGCCGTCGGGTCGGACGGCTCGTTGATGTGACCGTGATCCGCCCCCGTCTCCAGTGCAGTTCGACCTGCACGCCGGCATCCTCGAGCTGACGCGCGAACGCCTCGCCCGAGGGACGCAGGTCGTCCTTCTCGCAGACGACGACCAGCGTCGGGGGGAATCGGTCCACCCGACCGAGCGCGGCGAATGCGTGCGGGTCGCGAAGAGCCTGCTCGGACCCGGCGAAGTTGAGGGCGAGCTGGCCGTGCGGAGAGGCGAGGTCGACCTCGGCCGATGCCTCGGGTCCGTTCGGGTGCACGACGGGGTACACGAGCACCAGTCCCGCGGGAACCTCGTCACCGGCATCCAGCAGCTGCGCGACCGCACCCGCCGTGAGGTTGCCGCCCGCGCTTCCGCCGCCGAGCAGCACCGCATCGGCATCGACGCCGAAGAGCTCCTGCGCGTGTGCGCGCGCGTGCCGCCATGCCGCGCGCACCTCGTCGGTCGGCTCGGGGAAGTGCACATCGCCGAGGCACTTGACGTAGTCCACCGACAGCACCGGGATGCCGCGCGCCGCGAGCTCGAGAGCGACCCAGTGCGCCTCGGGCATGTCGAGATGCCCACCGATGAACGCCCCGCCGTGCACCCAGACGAGGGCACGACCGGATGCCGGTGCTGCGGCATCCCGATACAGCCTCGCCGGGACGAGCCTGCCGTGCGGTCCGTCGATGCTCAGATCGGCGGTCTCGACGTTCTCCAGGTGCGGGAACCGGCGCTTCAGCGACACCGTATCGATGTCGGTCCGCGGGTCGGCCGGCTCACCGTGCTCGGCGAGCCATCGGATGCCATCCGCGATCGGCATCCGGCGGAAGTCGGGCTCGTCGGTCATGCGCACCTCTCTGTGGTCTCTCTGACGTTCGAAGTTCGCAGATCCGCGCGAACTTCGCACGCATTCGCCGGTCGGCCTGCGAAGTTCGTCAGATTCTGCGAAGTCTGGATGCCGCGCGCCGGCGCTCACGCCGGCTGCAGCTCGCGCATCGAGCGTCGGATCAGGTCGTGCTGCCTGCGGACGAGCAGCAGCGGGTCGACCTCGCCGAGCTCGGCGAAGGCGTGGCCCTCCCACTCGCTCGACCAGTACCCGCGATAGCCGCCCTCGACGAAGACGCGGACGAGCTCGGGGTAGTCGATCGCCGGCTCCTGGCCGTTCTCGTCGATGTCGTAGAACTTCGCGTGCACGTGCAGGATCTGCGGCATGATGTCGGCCCACTCCCGCGGGTCGACGTGTCCGTGCATGTTGAAGGCGAGGTGCGCGAACGAGCCGAGGCGGCCCGGGTCGAAGTCGCGGCCCTTGAGGTAGCCGATGAACTCCTGCTGGCGCTCCTGCATCGTGGCGTCGGTCGCCCAGATCTCCTGCAGCCTGGCGAGCGCCTCGTCGTCGAGCCCCGCGCGCTGCACGGCGCGCAGCAGCGTCGGCGACATCGCGTGCATCGTCGAGGAGAAGTCCGCGACGAAGCCCAGCAGCGGCGAGTCGAGCTCGGCGTACGTCTCGCGCACCTTCATCACGGCGGGCGCGTTCGGGCCCATCGGCGCGTGGATCTCGTACGCCAGCTTGAGGTCGAGCTTCTCGGCGACCGGCAGCAGGCGGCGCAGCAGCTCGGGCTTGGCGCTCTGGATGCGCACGAGCGGGAAGCCGAGCTTCTTGGCGCCCTGGAACATGCAGCTCGCTGAACTCGAACTCCTCGTCGGGCGTCATGTCGCGGTCGCGGCGGCGGCCCATGTCGAGGTTGGCGCCGAAGGAGCTCTCGTCGAAGCCGTGCTTGTCGAACGCCGCGCGCCACGTGCGGACGAACTCGTCCGAGACGACCGGGTACGTCGGCAGCACCTGCGAGGCGACGATCTCGATGCCGGGGCCGATGCCGAGCTCGGCGACGCGATCGAGCAGGCCGTCGAAGTCGAACCAGCCGGCGCGGAACTCCGCGCTCGCCGAGTACAGCGTGAGGCCGAGCTTGAACGGGTCGGCGTCGGTCGCCGGCGGGCGGCGGCGGAACATCCCGGACGAGCGCCGGGGATGCGGCATCCCGGTCGACGACCGTCAGGTGGCGTACGTCGTGGACGATGTTCGGGACGTACATGCCGGGTCCGCCGTCCTGGCCCGGCGCGATCTGCATGTACGGCAGCCGCAGCTCGCCGTGCAGCACGACGTCGTGCTCTTCGCCGAGGGCGACGGGATGCTGTCGCTTCACGATCAGCAGCGGGTGCTCCTGCAGGTACCACAGCACCTCGCTCTGCTGCGGAAGCTCGGCGAGCGCGTACCGCCGACCGCCGAGCTCGAACGCGAGGTCCTCTTCGTCCACGCGGTTCGCCGTCGATCGTGAGCGCGAGCGTCGAGACGGACGAGAGCCAGAGGCTCCGGTACCAGGGAAGCGTGAGGCGCAGCGCGAGCCCGTCGGGGTGCGACGCGCAGGCTGTCGTCGTGGATGAGTCCGTTGGGCATGTCGGGTCCTGTCTGTCGAGGTCTGTCGGCCGAGGTGTCGGGCTCAGGGGAGCCGCGAGGCCACCCGGCGCATGAGGGAGTGCTGCCGGCGAACCTGCTCGATCGAGCGCCACGGGCTCGCGCTCGCCTTCGTATTCGCTGGAGAGGTAGCCGGTGTACCCGGCGTTCTTGAGGGCGCCGAGCACCGGCTCCCACGGGATCTGCTGGTCCTCGAGGTTCTCGTCGATGTCGTGGAACTTCGCCTGGATGAACACGACGTACTTCGCGATGTCGGCGATGTCGGCCGGGTCGACCGCGATGCCGTCCATGAACGCCGGGCGCTGGCCGGGCAGCTCGCCCGGCTTGCAGCGCGATCGGCCGGTCCTGGAAGATCCCGGTGTCGAGCAGCAGCCCGAAGTGCTTCGTGCCGGTGCGCTCGATCAGCCCGATGTAGTCGTCGACCACTTCGTGCTTGATCGGGGTCGGCGAGTGGATCTCGGGGCAGATGATCACGTCGAGTTCGGCGGCGAGGTCGAGCGAGCGCTCGACCGACTCGGTCCAGATCGGGTGCGGCACGAGGTCGCTCGAGACGACGCCGATCTTCGGCCGCACGAAGCGGAAGCCCAGCCGCTTGGCGAGGCGCAGGTCGCGCTGCAGCATCCCGGCCCCTTCCTCGGCCGTGAGGTCGCGCGCGTGCGCACCGCTCGAGTGCAGGCGGGTGTCGATCCACGATCCGTAGTTGGTGGGTTCGAGCGAGTACTTCTCGAGCAGCGCGAACCAGCGGTCGATCCACTCCGTGGTCGGGTCGGGGTAGCGCTCGATGTGCCCCTCGCCGAGGATCTCGACGCCCGTCGCGCCCACGTCGGCGACGGCGGCGAGCGCCGTCTCGAGGTCGAGGACGGTGCCGTAGTCGGTCATGAAGCTGTAGAGCGAGACTCCGTACTGGAACGGGCCGCCGTCCTCGGCCGAGGTGAGGGTGATGTGACGCGAGACCCGGTACGTCGACGGCTGGTGCTCGAGCGGGATGTACGACATCCGCAGGCGCAGCTCGATCGACACCTCGTGCGTGCCCTCGGGCAGTCCCCCCTCGAACGGGACGGTGACCACCGCGGCCTCTTCGAGCGGCCAGCGCACGCCCTCCGAGTCCCACAGCTCCTGCAGCGTGTAGGTGCGTCCGCCGAACGTCCAGCGGGGCACGTCGGCGGGCGACGTCGACGAGATCGCCGACCCGCACCGAGACGCCGTCGATGAGGGATGCCGCCATCCCGCGGTACGACGGCATCCGCAGCCGCAGCTGGAAGCCGGTGACCTCAGTCGCCCTCGCGCACGTTGCGGAAGCCCGTGGACTGGATCAGCTCGCGTTCGAGAAGCATCGATGCACCTTTCTCCGGTGGCGCGGCACCGCTGCCGTCAGCTCCACCTCCTGCACCGTAACAGCTTTACGTCTTTTTCTGTCATAAGTAAGTTGCATGCGCGCATAAGCGTCGCGGATGCGCCGACGACCGTCGCGAGGCCTGTCCTCGGACGTCGCGCGTGCGCCGTATCGCCCCGGGCGATGTGCCCTGTCGGCTCGATAGATTGCGTTGATACACTCGGCGGCATCGCGTCACCCGAAGGAACACACCCGAAGGAACACATCGCCGTGTCCGATCAGCCCCTGCTCTCCCGCCTCGACCTGAACCTGCTGGTCGCGCTCGATGCACTGCTGACCGAGCGCAGCGTGACCCGCGCGGCGGAGCAGCTGCACCTCAGCCAGCCGGCGCTCAGCGCCTCGCTCGCGAGGCTGCGGACGCACTTCAACGACCCGATCCTCGCCCGCCGCGGCAACTCCTACGAGCTGACTCCGCTCGCGCTGCGGCTGACCGAGCACACGACGACGGCACTGGATGCTGCGCGCCGCGTGTTCGAGAGCCAGGCGACGTGGACCCCGCACGACTCGACGCGCGAGTTCTCGATCTACGGCTCGGACTACGGCTTCGCGACCATCGGCAGGGCCGTCTCGCAGATCGCCGCCGAAGAGGCCCCCGGCGTGCGGTTCCGCTTCATGCTGCACAACCCCTCGATCGTCGAAGAGGCCGCGACCCGGCTGCGCTCGGTCGACGGGATGGTGATCCCGCACGGCCACCTCACCGACCTGCCCTACATGGATCTCTGGCGCGACGGCTGGGTGGTCGTCGCATCCGAGTCGAACGAGCAGGTGGGCGAGGAGCTGACGATGGAGGTGCTCGGCCGGCTGCCGTGGGTGTTCACGTTCCAGACGCGCACCGCCTTCACGTCGGCCGCGCGTCAGCTGCAGCAGCTCGGGATCGAGCCGCACGTCGAGGCCGTCGTCGAGAGCTTCCTGGCGCTGCCGCACTTCATCGCGGGAACCAACCGCCTGGGACTCCTGCAGACGGGGCTCGCCGAAGCCGCGTCCAGGGTCGGCGGCATCCGGATCCTCGAGCCGCCCTTCGATGCGACGCCCGTCGTCAACGCGCTGTGGTGGCACCCCGTGCACGGCCGCGACCCCGAGCACGCCTGGATGCGCGGCGTGTTCGAGAAGGCCGCGGCCCAGGTGTCGAGTCGCCTTGCCGCGATCGCACCGGTCCCGTGAGACGCGCCAGCGCGGCGACGCCGGGGAGCACCTGACGGGCGGCCACCAGGCCGGCCGGGCTCACCGCTCGAGCACGCCGGGGAGCACCTGACCGGGCGGCCACCAGGCCGGCCGGCTCACCGCTCGAGCACGACCGCCAGTCCCTGACCGACCCCGATGCAGATCGCGGCGACCGCCACGCCGCCGCCGCGCCGCTTCAGCTCGTGGGCCGCGTGCCCGATGATGCGGCCGCCGGATGCGCCGAGCGGGTGGCCGATCGCGATCGCACCGCCGTGGACGTTGACCTTCTCGGGGTCGAGCTCGGGCCACAGCTTCACGCACGCGAGGCTCTGCGACGCGAACGCCTCGTTGAGCTCGACGAGGTCGACGTCCGCCCACGTCCTGCCCGCACGCGCGAGCGCGCGGTTCGCGGCCTCGACCGGCGCCACCCCGAACACGTCCGGGTCGTTGCCGAACACACCCCGGCCCGCGATGCGGGCGAGGGGCTCGGCATCCAGCACTCCCTCGCCACCGAGAAGGACGGCCGACGCACCGTCGTTGATCGATGAGGCGTTCCCGGCCGTGACCGTGCCGTCCTTCGCGAACAGCGCACGCAGCGCGCCGAGCTTCTCGAGAGTCGTGTCATCGCGGATGCCTTCATCCCGCGCCAGCTCGAACCCCTCGACCTGCACGATCTCGCCGTCGTACCTCCCGCAGCCCAGGCTTCAGCGGCGAGCCGGTGACTGCGGAGTGCGAACTCGTCCTGCTCGTCGCGCGAGATGCCGTAGATCGTGGCGAGCTTCTCGGCGGACTCGCCGTTGGAGATCGTCCAGTCCTTCCGCAGCACGGGATTCACCATCCGCCACCCGATCGAGGTGTTCCACATCGTCTGGTTGCCGGCGGGCCAGGGCCTGGGCGACTTCTCGACGACGAACGGCGCGCGGCTCATCGACTCGACGCCGCCGGCGAGGACGAGGTCGGCATCCCCCGTCTCGATCGCACGAGACGCCCTGGATGACGGCTTCGACCGACGATCCGCAGAGCCGGTTGACGGTGACCCCGGGCACCGACGACGGGAAGCCCGCCAGCAGAGCACCGAAGCGCGCGACGTTGCGGTTGTCCTCGCCGGCCTGGTTGGCGTCGCCGAAGATGACCTCGTCGATCCGGGCGGGATCGATGCCGGTGCGCTCGACGGCTCGCCCTCATCACGACGGCGGCGAGGTCGTCGGGCCGAACGCCGGACAGAGCACCGCCGGCCCGTCCGAACGGCGTCCGGACGGCGTCGTAGACGAACGGATGCGCGGCATGTCAGGGCTCGAGCGTCAGCGAGGCCGGGATCGGCACGATCCCCTCGCGCAGGTGGATGATCTCGCGCGCGTGGTCGTGCAGCCGCACGTCCTCCGACGTCGAGGGCTCCCAGTGCGGCACCGGGCGGGCGACGCCGTCCGCGCCGGGCACCACGAAGACGCTCATGCACTGGGTCGTCAGGGTCAGATCGTGGGGCGTGCGCGGGTCGGCCGACGAGACCCGGATGCTGAGGTGCATGCTGTGCGCGCTCGTGTAGACGATCCGCGCCTCGACCTCGACGAGGTCGCCGATCCGGACGGGCGCGAAGAAGTGGATGCCGCCCGAGTACACGGCGACGGCGTCGCTCGCGGCATCCCCGTCCCTCGCCCACGAGGCGGCGCACGCGTAGGCCGCCTCGTCGATCCACCGCATGACGGTGCCGCCGTGCGCCTTGCCGCCCCAGTTGACGACACCCGGCGGCACCAGGAATCGCAGAGTGACGCTCGGCGCCTCGGTCGGCGCGCCGTAGTCCTCGCCGAGCATCAGCTGCTTGATCTCGGTGCGGGTCGGGATGCGGTCGAGCGCCGCGGTGGCGAGCTTGTGGTCGGAGCGGGATGCCGGCTCCCACGCCGGAACGTCGGTCGGACGCCCGTCCTCGCCCTTCGCGACGAAGATCAGGATGCAGGTCGTGGCCGGCGTGTACACGCGCGACGACACCTCGGCGGATGAGACCGTCACGACGACATGCATGCTCGTCCGCCCGGTGTGCACGAGCCGCGCCTGCACCTCGATGAGGCTGCCCGGCGCGATGGGGCGGCGATGGCGCACGTTGCCGACGTACGCCGTGACGCAGTACGCACCCGACCAGCCCACGGCGCACGCATAGCCGGCCTTGTCGATCCACTCCATGACGCTGCCCGCGGCGATCGACCGGCCTCCCGCGGCGGTGTCGGCGGGCGTCGTCATGAATCGCATGGTGATGCGGTCGTCGCGCGCGGGGGCTCGCACCGCGGTCGTGGTCGTCACGGCGCCAGCCTAGAACCGCGCCCGCCGGAGCCGACAGTGGGATGCCGGGTCGCTCGGCCAGGCTTTGTCCGGAGGTAAGGAATCGCCGATCTTGCGGAAAGTGCTCAGGCTCAGCCGTCGATTCCGGCCCTGCTGACGTCACTTTCGACGACCGAGCCTGAGCACTTCAACACCGGGGCGAAACCTCCTCCGCGATCGGGACCTCAAAGGGCCCGGATCGGACAGAACGACCGGCTCTTCGCCCATCCACGGGCTCTCTTGCGGCACTCCTGACAGGAGAGGACACTGGCGTCGTCAAGACTTGCGTCCCGACAAGTCGACGACCTCCCGATCGCCGCCGCGAGTCTTGCGCGTCCAGGAGGTTCTCATGCCTTTTCCGAGGAGACGCGCCATCGCCGTCGCGATCGCCGCCACCGTCGCCGTACTCGCCTCAGTCGCGGTCGCCGCACCGAGCCAAGCCACCCCGCGGGTGGCCGACGATCCCGCAACGATCAGCAAGTGGCATGCCATCGCCGCACGCACGGTAGCCACGGAGAACGCCACACCCGTTCCCGCCATGGCCTTCTACTTCTCGCTTGCATCGATCGCGATGTACGACGCAGTCGTCACGATCGAGGGCGGATACGAGCCGTACGTGTCCCAGCCCCGCGCGCAGGCGCACGCCTCTCCTGAAGTGGCCGCTGCCACCGCCGCCTACCGAGTCCTGAGCCACTACTTCCCCACGTCGGCGGACAATCTCGCCACCGACTACGCCGCTTCACTGGCCGACGGTGCCCGAAGGCGTCGGCAAGGTGCACGGCAAGCGGGTGGGCGAAGCCGCAGCCGCTGCACTCATCGCGGAGCGTGGCGACAACGGCGTCGACAAGACGATCACGCTCCCGCCGCAGTCCGGCATCGGCGCCTGGGTCCCCACACCCGACGCCTACGCGCCCATGGCCGTCGCCTGGCTGGGGTTCGCGACCCCGTACACGCTCGACTCCGCGACGCAGTTCCCCTGGGACGGCCCGGATCCCGTGGGCTCCGCGGAGTACGCAGCCGACTACCTGGAGGTGAAGGACTACGGCGCCAAGGTTGATTCGCTCCGCTCCGACGCCCAGACCCAGACGGCTCTCTTCTGGAGCGCGGCGCCTCCCCTGCAGCTGCAGGTGGCGATGACCGCCCAGGTCGCCGAGCGCGGGCTCGACATCGCCGAGGCAGCGCAGGCCTTCGCCCTGCTCAACGTCTCGGTCGCGGACTCGCAGGTCGCGTGCTGGCGTCAGAAGTACGACGCCGCGTTCTGGCGGCCGGTCACCGCGATTCGCGACACTGGATGACGGCAACGCCGCGACGGAGCCCGACGCGGAGTGGACTCCGCTCATCCAGACGCCGGCCTATCCGGACTACCCCAGCGGGCACGCCTGCGTCATGGGCGCCACGTCCGGTGCCCTCACTCAGCTCTTCGGAGCCGACTCGATCGACCTGGACGTGTTCTCCTCGGTCACGCAGACCACCCGCCACTTCGACACCACCGCGGCTCTCGACGAAGAGACGATGAACGCCCGCATCTGGCTCGGTCTTCATTTCCGCAAGGCGATGACCGACGCAAATGCCATGGGTCACAGGGTCTCGGAATGGGTCGGTTCCCACGCCTTCGAGAAGACGGACTGACGGGGCGGCGGCTGACCGCCTTCGCCGGAGTGGCAAGCTGGCCTCATGGCCAACTCGCCCTCCGGCGACTCCGTGACGCGATCGCGTCGTACGCGTGCTTGAGACCTTCGGGCCCGACCGCACCGTGCAGACCGCGGCCGAGATCGGGCGCCGGGCCGGGCTGCCGTCCTCGACCGCGCACCGCCTCGTGGCCGAACTCGTGCGAAGCCGGTCTGCTCGAGCGGGACGACGAGCACCGCGTTCGACTCGGCATGCGGCTGTGGGAGCTGGCGCTGCGCGGCTCGCGCGCCCTGCGCCTGCGGCAGGCGGCGCTGCCGTCCATGGAGCGCATTCAGGCTCGGGTGCACGAGCACACCCAGCTCGCGGTGCTCGAGCAGGACACCGCGCTGTTCCTCGAGCGGCTGTCGCATCCGGATGCCGGCGCCAACATCACCCGCATCGCTGGACGCCTCCCGCTGCACGCGTCGTCGTCCGGGCTCGTGCTGCTCGCGTACGCCGAGCCCGAGCTGCAGGAGCGCGTGCTGTCCGCGCCGCTCACCGCACTTGCCGAAGGGACGGTGACGGATGCCGCGGCCCTGCGCCGCACGCTCGCGGGCATCCGGCGCTCCGGCTTCGTCGTCTCGCCCGGCTCGGTCGAGGCGGTCTCGACCGGCGTCGCCGTCCCGGTGCGCGACGAGACGGGTCAGGTCGTCGCGGCACTGTCGGTGGTGCTGCCGCGCGACGACCGCCGCCCGAAGTGGCCATCACCGAGCTGCTCGGCGGCGCGCGTGACATCCGCGCTGCCCTCTCCCGCGGGCGCGCGCGCTGAGTCGCGCCGAGCGATTGACAGGTCGGCCACGACTCCGCAGGACGCTTCGGCCGGAAGTGACGAGTCCGCGAACCGCGTCCCATTGATCGGGAATCGGCCGGACGCCGTCGGCTCCGCCGGCGTCGGACACTGGACACCAGCATCCCGATCCACCGTCGAAGGAGACGCCATGACCTCCACCGTCCGCACCCGTGTCGCCATCATCGGCGCGGGGCCCGCCGGCCTCCTGCTCTCGCACCTGCTCGGCATCGCCGGCATCGAGTCGGTCGTCATCGACCAGCGCTCGCGCGAAGAGATCGAGACGACGATCCGCGCCGGCATCCTCGAAGAGGGCACCGTCGACGTGCTCTCGTCGTCCGGCGCCTCGGACCGCGTGCTGAGCGTCGGCAACCGGCACGAGGGCATCGAGCTGCGGTTCTCGGGAGAGGGTCATCGCATCGACTTCGCGGCGCTCGTCGGCCGCGGCGTCTATCTCTATCCGCAGCACGAGGCGCTCAAAGACCTCATCAAGGCGCGGCTCGCCGCGGGGCAGGACCTCCGCTTCGGCGTCACCGCGCAGCGCGTCGAGGGAGCCGAGACCGAGCGTCCCGACCGTCTTCGCGATCGACGCCGACGGACAGCCGCTCACGATCGAGGCCGAGTTCGTCGTCGGAGCCGACGGCTCCCGCAGCGTCGCTCGGCCCGCGGTGACCGGAGCGTCGACCGGGGGCTACTTCCGCGAGTACCCGTTCGCGTGGTTCGGCGTCCTCTGCGAGGCGCCGCCGAGCGCCGACGAGCTCATCTACAGCAACTCCCCCGACGGCTTCGCACTCATCAGTCAGCGCAGCGCCACGGTGCAGCGCATGTACTTCCAGTGCGACCCCGCCGTCGACCCGAACTCGTTCAGCGAGGCGCAGCTGTGGGACGAGCTGCAGAAGCGCGTGCCCGGCACGACGCTGAAGGAGGGCCCGATCTTCCAGCGCGACGTGCTGCGCTTCCGGAGCTTCGTCGCGCACGAGCTGCTGAAGGGTCGCGTCGCGTTGATCGGGGATGCCGCGCACACCGTCCCGCCGACCGGTGCCAAGGGCATGAATCTGGCCGTCGCCGACGTGGTCGTCCTCGAGAAGGCGCTCCGCGCCCTGCTGCTCGAGAACGACGAGCGCCCGCTCGAGGCGTTCCCCGAGAAGGCGCTGCACCGCATCTGGAAGGCCCAGCACTTCTCCTGGTGGATGACGAGCATGCTTCACGTGGCACCGGATGCCTCGGACTTCGACCGGCTCCGTCAGCTCGGCGAACTGCGCTCGGTCGTCGAGTCCGAGGCGGGTCGCCGCTACCTCGCCGAGGCGTACACGGGCTGGCCGCTGGAAGGCCTCGCCTGAGCGGCTCCGGTCAGCGGATACCCCCCGCGCCGGGACGCCCTCCTAGACTTTCGACGTGACACTGCACACCGAGACGCACCGCGATCACGCCTGCCTGATCGTCCACGGCCCGGATCAGCCGGGCCTCGTCGCGGCGGTCACCGCCCTCGTGACCCGCAACCAGGGCAACATCGTCTCGCTCGACCAGTACTCGGACGACCCCGCCGGCGGCAGCTTCTTCCAGCGCGTCGTCTTCCACCGCAGCGACCTGACGGCCGCGCTCCCCGAGATCGAGGCCGACCTCGCCGAGACGCTCGCGCCGTACAAGATGGAGTGGCGCGTCACCGACCAGTCGATCCCCAAGCGCATGGCGATCCTCGCGTCGACGTCCGACCACTGCCTCCTCGACCTGCTGTGGCGTCACCGCCGCGGTGACCTCCCCGTGACGATCCCGATGGTCGTGTCGAACCACACGAACACCGCGGAGGACGTCCGCTCCTTCGGCGTGCCGTTCTTCCACGTGCCCTCCGAGGGCGGCGACAAGTCGGCGGCCGAGGCCAAGATCGTCGAGCTGCTCAAGGGCAACGTCGACTTCGTGGTGCTCGCGCGGTACATGCAGATCCTCTCGAGCGACTTCCTCGCGGCGATCGGCGTGCCCGTGATCAACATCCACCACTCGTTCCTGCCGGCGTTCGTCGGCGCCGCGCCCGTATCGCAAGGCGAAGGATCGCGGGGTGAAGCTCATCGGCGCGACGTCGCACTACGTGACCGAAGACCTCGACGAGGGCCCGATCATCGAGCAGGACGTCGTCCGGGTCACGCACGCCGACTCCGCCGCCGACCTCCAGCGCCACGGCGCCGACGTCGAGCGCGCGGTGCTCTCCCGCGCGGTGCTGTGGCACGCGCAGGACCGCGTCATCCGCCACGGCAACCACACGATCGTCTTCTGACGAGCGGCTGAGGGAGCCATGGATCCCGCCCGCGCGACGGGCGTACCCTGAGGCATGGCCAGCCCTCGTCGGCTGCGGGGCGACAAGGGGACGATCGTCCTCATCGTCTGCTGTGTCGCGCTCCTTCTCATGCGTTCCCATCGCCTGGTTGCTTCTGCCTCTGACCAAGCCCCAGACGGTCGAGAACGCGCGCGCCGAGGTCGATCGCTGCCGTCGAGGCCGTCTTCCAGACGCTGCCCGCCGAGCTCGTCCTCTCCGACGACGTCGACCGCGGACGAGGTGCCGTGTCCGACGGATGAGAGCGCCGCCGCCGTGCAGCTGCGTCGCGTCATCGTCCTGGCCGACACCTTCGACCTGCCGGGGTGGCCCGCCCTGCTGCGGGAACAGTTCAGTCCGCGAGACGGCTGGCACGTCAGGGTGCACGGACAGGCTGGATGGATCGATCATCTCGCTCCGGGGCTCAGACCTGTCGCTCGTCACGGTGCGGACCGGAGACGACGGATGCCGGCACGAGCTCACGATGACGTCCTGGTCGTCGTGCACGGTCGCCCACTCGCTGAGCCACCGTCTGGAGCGCCGAGAGCGTGAGTCCCACCCGCGGTCTCGGCAGCCCGGAGGAGCCTCAGCCGCCAGCCTCGACTCGGCGTCAGAACACGTACTCCATCAGGTCGACCCCGAGCGTCCGGAAGGCGTCGTGCACCCGCAGCCGATGCGAGATCGAGAGGTCGTCGAAGCAGACGATCAGCGCGTACGACACGCCCGCACGCGGACCGGCGATCACGCCCGCTTCGACGCGGATGCCGGCATCCCGACCCGTCTTGTTGATGAAGAGCAGTCCGTGCTCGTCGTTCTCGTGCGCGAACGGATCGAGGCCTGTCGCCGCCGCGACGAGCGAGAGGTCGTGGTTGAGGCTCAGCCATTCGGCGACCTGAGCGCTCACGCCCGGCGAGACCGCCTGCGCGTTGACGAGCGCGGCGAAGACCTCGGCGAGCTCGCGCGCGGAGCCGAGCGCGAAGTGCGGCGCGTCGTCGGGGCCGCGCTGGTCGCGGAAGCTGTCGAGCAGGGCCGCGCGCGACATCCCGAGCTGCTCGATGCGCGCGCGGACCGCCTCGAGACCGACGCGGGCGATGAGCGTGTTCGCGGCGATGGCGTCGCCCGTCGCCGCCGTCAGCACGGCGAGGTCGCAGAGCGGCAGCGCGGGCGCCTTGAGGTGCTGCCACACCCCGCCGACCGACACAGGCTCGACCGACGTGCGCTCGATGATCTCGTAGCGGGTCGAGCGTCTCGTCCTCGAACCGCGCGGCGACCTCGATGAGCAGGGGCACGACGCCGAGGCCCGCGACCGGGAGCGTGACGAAGTCGTCGCCCGAGAGCACGGTCGTGCCTCGATCGAGGTCGTTGACCCGCACCGAGATGCGGGCGCCGTAGCCGGCGAGTTCATCGAGCGACTTCAGCGTCGACGTGAACGACCGGCGGCCGACGGCCGCCCGCCGAGGGAGCCGTCGACCGCCGCGTCGGGATGTGCGCGGCGGCTCTGCAGCGTGTTCAGAAGGTTCCTGGAGAGGGGAGCCCGCCTTGTCGGTCGGCTCAGGAGGCGTGCCCACGAGGGCTGTTCCTTTCGGGGGGCTCGGGTGCGATGAAAGGCTGCGCCCGGAGGCGCGGAGAACGGGACGATCCTCGTCTTGCGTTCCTGCTGCTGGAACTGCTCGGCATGGTGCGTCGCCCGGCCGGGTACCCGGGCGACGCACTCAGTGTGTCACCAGATGGTGACGCGTTGGTCTTCAGGAAGCCAGAGCGCATCGGACTCCGTCACATCGAACGCCTCGTAGAACGCGTCGATGTTGCGCACGATCTGGTTGCACCGGAACTCGTTGGGCGAATGCGGGTCGATCGTCAGCAGGCGGATGGTCTCGGCATCCCGCCCCTTCTGCTGCCAGATCTGCGACCAGCTCAGCAGGAGGCGCTGGACTGCCGGTGAAACCGTCGATGACCGGAGACTCCGCGCCCTTGAGCGACAGCTCGTACGCCTTGAGCGCGATGCCGAGTCCCCCGAGGTCGCCGATGTTCTCGCCGATCGTGAGCGCGCCGTTCACCTTGTACTCGTCGGCCAGGCCCTGCGGCGTGAGCGCGTTGTACTGCTCGATGAGCACCGACGTGCGCTCTTCGAAGGCGGTGCGATCGGCATCGGTCCACCAGTCGCGCAGCGATCCGTCGCCGTCGAAGCGGCTCCCCTGGTCGTCGAACCCGTGGCCGATCTCGTGGCCGATGACCGCGCCGATGCCGCCGTAGTTGGCCGCGGCATCGCGATCGGCCTCGAAGAACGGGTACTGCAGGATCGCCGCGGGGAAGACGATCTCGTTCATGAGCGGGTTGTAGTACGCGTTGACCGTCTGCGGGGTCATGTACCACTCGTCGCGGTCGATCGGCTGGCCGACCTTGTCGAGCTGGCGCTCGTGCTCGAGCACGTGCGATCGGGCGACGTTGCCGACGAGGTCGGTGGCGTCGATCTCGAGGCCCGAGTAGTCCTTCCACTTGACCGGGTAGCCGATCTTGGGGGTGAAGGCGTCGAGCTTGGCGAGGGCGCGCTCGCGCGTCTCGGGGCTCATCCACTCCAGCTCGGCGATGCTCTGCCGGTACGCCTCGATGAGGTTCGCGACGAGCTCGTCCATCGCCTCTTTCGCCGCCGGCGGGTAGTGCCGCTCGACGTAGACCTTGCCGATCGCCTCGCCCATCGCAGCCTCGGCGAGGCCGACGGCGCGCTTCCACCGCTCGCGGATGACGGGCACGCCGGTCAGCTGCGTGCCGTAGAACGCGAAGTTCTCGGCGACGAACGCCTCGGTCAGGAACGGCGCGGCCGAGTGCACGATCTGGAACCGCAGCCACGCCTTCCAGTCTTCGAGCCGGTCCTCGACCAGGAGCGCGCCGAGTCCCTCGAGGAAGCTCGGCTGGTAGACCACGACCTCGGAGAAGGCGTCGGCGTGGTCCGGGCGCCGCACCGTCGAGCCACGGCTGCAGGTCGACGCCGACGAGCTCGAGCACCTCGGTCCACGACTTCAGGTTGTAGGTCGCGACGGCATCGCGACTGCGGACGTTGTCCCAGTGATGCGAGGCGAGCTCGGTCTCGAGCGCGGTGATGCGATCAGCGGATGCCGCCGCCTCGGCGACACCGGCAAGCTCCAGCATCCGCTCGATGTGCGAGCGGAAGACGATGCGCGTCTCGCCGAAGTTCTCGAGCCGGTAGTACGACTCGTCGGGCAGCGACAGGCCGCCCTGCACGAGGAACGGCAGGTACCGCGTCGGGTTGCCGGGATCGGGCTCGACGTAGAGCGTGAACATTCCGCCCAGCCCGTCGCGCTCGAACTCGCCTGCTGTCCGGAGCAGTTCCGGGATCGATGAGATCGCGTCGATCCGCGCGAGACGGTCGGTGAGCGGCCCGGCGCCGAGGGCGTCGATCCGCTCGGTGTCCATGAAGCTCGTGTAGAGGTCGCCGATCTTGCGCGACTCGGTGCCGGGCTCGGCGCCCTGCGACTCTTCGACGATCGCGCGGACGTCCTTCTCGGCCTGCTCGGCGATGAGGTGGAACGAACCCCACCGCGCCTTGTCTTCCGGAATCTCGGTCCGTTCCAGCCACGCACCGTTGACGTAGCGGAAGAGGTCATCCTGCGGGCGGATCTCAGCGCTCAGTTCATCGAGCATGAGACCGGATCGGGGGCTCTCGGTCATGCCCTCCAGGATATGCGCTCGCCCCGACAGCCATGCGCGGTCCCGTCCCGCCCCGTTCGCCGAAGGATGCCGGGCCCGCACTCGCCCGTAGGCTCGTGGAATGGCCGCCGACACCCTGAACCGCGACATCCTGCGGCTCGCCGTTCCGGCCCTGGGCGCGCTCATCGCCGAGCCGCTGTTCCTCATCGTCGACGCGGCGCTCGTCGGCCACCTGGGCATCGAGCCGCTCGCCGGACTCGGGATCGCCTCGGCCGTGCTCCAGACGATCGTGGGGCTCATGGTGTTCCTCGCCTACTCGACGACGCCGGCCGTCGCGCGGCGGTTCGGAGCGGGTGACCCGTCGAAGGCCGTGTCGGCGGGCATCGACGGGATGTGGCTCGCGCTCGGGCTCGGCGCGATCCTGGCGCTCGTCGGATTCCTCACGACGCCCTTCCTCGTCGGGCTGTTCGGGGCGACGCCCGAGGTCGCGGCGCAGGCCGAGATCTACCTCGGCATCTCGATGTGGGGCCTGCCGGCGATGCTCGTCGTCTTCGCGGCCACCGGGCTCCTCCGCGGCATGCAGGACACCGTGACGCCGCTGTGGATCGCGGGCATCGGGTTCGGCGTGAACGCGCTGCTCAACTGGGCCTTCATCTACGGCCTCGGCTGGGGCATCGCCGGGTCTGCCGCCGGCACCGTCGTCGCACAGTGGGGAATGGTGGCCGCATACGTCGCCGTCATCGGGCGGCTCGCGCGCCGGCATGAGGCATCCGTCCGCCCTCAGCGTGAGGGGGTTCGCGGATCGGCGCGCTCGGGAGGCTGGCTGTTCCTCCGCACGGTCTCACTGCGCATCGCGCTGCTCGCCACCGTCGCCGTCGCGACCACGCTCGGCACCGAGGAGCTCGCGGGCTGGCAGGTCGCCTTCACGATCTTCTCCACGGCGGCGTTCGCGCTCGACGCGCTCGCGATCGCCGCGCAGGCCCTCATCGGCAAGGGACTCGGGCGCCGAGGACCAGCCGCTCGTCCACCGCGTGCTCGGCCGGACCGTCGCCTGGGGCGCCTGGTTCGGGATCATCGTCGGCGCTGTCATCGGCGGCGCTGTCGGGGGTCATCGGACTCGTGTTCACCGGCGATGCCGAGATCGCGGCGCTCGTGCAGCCGGCGCTGCTCGTGCTCGCCATCACCCAGCCCCTCTGCGGCGTCGTGTTCGTGCTCGACGGCGTGCTCATCGGCGCCGGCGACTCGAAGTACCTGGCGATCGCGGGCGTGCTGAACCTGGTGCCGTTCGTCCCCGCGCTGATCCTCATCGCGGGCGTTGCAGCCGGCCGGCGCGGCGGGTCTCGCGTGGCTCGCCGTCGCCTTCTTCGGCGTCTACATGCTCGCGCGGCTCGCGACGCTGGGCCTGCGCGTGCGCGGCGCCGCCTGGATGACCGCGGGCGCCTAGCTCCCGCCGCTCAGCGCGCCTCACGCCTCTCATGCCCAGCGCCGGCACCACTCGTACATCACGACCGCGCCCGCCGCGCTCGCGTTGATCGACCGGGTCGACCCGTACTGGGTGATCTCGACGACACCGGATGCCGCGCTCAGCGCCTCGGGCGAGAGCCCCGGTCCTTCCTGCCCGAACAGCAGGACGCAGCGCTCCGGGATCTCCGCCCGGTCGACCGGCACCGAGCCCGGGACGTTGTCGATCGCGAGGATCGGGAGGGATGCCGCATCCGCCCACTCGGCGAACGCGGCGACGCTCTCGTGGTGGCGCACGTGCTGATAGCGGTCGGTCACCATCGCGCCGCGACGGTTCCAGCGGCGGCGACCGATGATGTGCACCTCGGCGGCCAGGAACGCGTTGGCGCTGCGCACGATCGAGCCGATGTTCATGTCGTGCTGCCAGTTCTCGATCGCCACGTGGAAGCCGTGGCGGCGACCGTCGAGCTCGGCGACGATGGCGTCCATCGTCCAGTAGCGGAACTCGTCGACGACGTTGCGCGCTGTCGCCGTGGGCGAGCAGCTCCCGGTCGTAGCGCGGGTCGTCCGGCCATTCCTCCGAACCGCCGGGCCACGGGCCGACCCCGTGCGAGAGGGTCGGCTCGGCAGGTTCGTGCTCGTCGGTCACCGGCCCAGGTTACGTTCCCCGGAACCTCGAGCCGCTTCGGGCTCCCCTCCGCCGAGAAGGGAGTCCCCGCCCGCACTTCCTTCTGGCGCGGTCCCGGGGTAGCTTTTCGGTATGCCGAAATCTGCGACGGAGCAGGCATCCGAGGTCACCGGCGGCCCGCTCCGGGGACGCGGGGTCGCTCTCCCGCGCGTCGCATGGCTGATCGGACCGGCCCTCGTCGCCGGCGTGGCCTACCTCGACCCCGGCAACGTCGCGAGCAACATGACCGCCGGCGCGATGTACGGCTACCTGCTCGTGTGGGTCGTCGTGCTCGGCAACGTGATGGCCTGGCTCATCCAGTACCTGTCGGCGAAGCTCGGGATCGTGACGGGGCGGAGCCTGCCCGAGACGCTGGGCGGGCGCATCCGCAACCGGTGGGCGCGTCGTGCGTACTGGCTGCAGGCCGAGCTCGTCGCGATGGCGACCGATATCGCCGAGGTGATCGGCGGCGCCGTCGCGCTCAACCTGCTCTTCGACCTGCCGCTGCTGGTCGGCGGCGTCATCACCGGCAGCGTGTCGATCGTGCTGCTGCTCGTCCAGTCCCGGCGCGGCCCCCGCACGTTCGAGTTCGTCGTCATCGGCCTGCTCGCGATCATCGCGATCGGCTTCACGTATGGCGTGATCATCGCGCCGCCCGATGCCGCCGGGGTGGTCGCCGGCCTCGTCCCCCGGTTCGAGGACAGCGGTTCGGTGCTGCTGGCGGCATCCATCCTCGGCGCGACGATCATGCCGCACGCGATCTATGCGCACAGCGCCCTCGCCCGAGACCGCTTCGCCCCCGCCGGAGAGGGCTTCGGGCCCCGTCGCCAGGGGATGACGGATGCCGCAGCCCGGACGGGCCTCGAAGAGCTCCGCGGCATCTCGACCAGCCGCCTGCTGCGGGCTACCAAGTGGGACGTGTCGATCGCGATGGCGATCGCCGGCACCGTGAACCTCTGCATCCTGTTCCTCGCGGCCGCCAACCTCGCGGGGGTTCCCGGCACCAACTCCCTCGAGGGCGCCTACGAGGCCCTCTACGCAGGACTCGGACCGGCCGTCGCCACCCTCTTCGCCGTGGGCCTGCTGGCGAGCGGCCTGGCGTCGACGTCGGTCGGCGCGTACGCCGGCGCCGAGATCATGCACGGCCTGCTGCACATCCGCGTGCCGCTCCTGGCCCGCCGGCTGGTGACCCTCATCCCGGCGCTCATCATCCTCGCGATCGGCTTCGACCCCACGCTCGCGCTGGTCCTGAGCCAGGTCGTCCTCTCGTTCGGCATCCCGTTCGCGCTGATCCCGCTCGTGTCGCTCACCGCCAAGCGAGAGCTGCTCGGCGAGTTCCGCAGCCGCGCGCTGACGACGGCGGCCGGAGTGGCGGCATCCGTCTTCCTGATCGCGCTCAACGCGACGCTGCTGTGGCTCATCTTCACCGGCGCCTGACATCGGCCGACGCGTTCCGCCCGGGTAGCCTGTGACCGTGCCGTCCCCCGCCGTCGACGATTACCTGAAGACGATCTACCACCACACCGAGTGGCAGGACGATCGCATCACCCCGTCGCAGCTCGCGGCCGAGCTCGGACTCGCCCCCTCGAGCGTGACCGAGATGGTGCAGAAGCTCGCGGCCCAGGGCCTCGTGACCCATCGCCCGTACGGGCCGGTGGCGCTCACCGACGAGGGTGCGCACCGCGCGGCGGCGATCATCCGGCGACACCGCCTGATCGAGACGTGGCTCGTGCGCGAGTTCGCCTACGGCTGGGACGAAGTGCACGACGAGGCCGAGATCCTCGAGCACGCCATCAGCGACCGGCTGCTCGAGCGCATCGACGAGCGGCTGGGGCGCCCGACGCACGATCCGCACGGCGATGCGATTCCGGATGCCGCCGGGCACGTGCAGCGCGAGCCCTTCGTGCTGCTCGCCAGCGCCCACGCCGGGCACTCCGGACGCGTGCTGCGCGTGAGCGACCGCGACGCTTCGATCCTGCGCACGCTCGTCGAGGTCGGTGTCGAGGTCGGCCGCACGGTCTTGGTGACGGATGCCGGCACCGTCGCCGTGGATGGCGCGTCGCCGTTCGCGCTGCCGCAGGGCGTGGCCGACGCGGTGTGGCTCAGCGCCTGACCCGCCGCGCCTGGACGCGGAGGTGCGCGCGAGCCGCCGCGCACGACTGCGCGGCGACGCCGTGCAGCGGCCCTGGCCTCAGCGCCTGCGGACCTTCGCCGCCTTCTCGAACGGCCACGGCATTCGGGTCGCTTCCTCGCACACCACCCAGATGCGCTCGGCGATCTCGGCGCTGCGCACGACGCGAGAGGGCTTGACGACGCGCGGCGCACCGCGCGTGCCGAAGCGCGGCCCGACGAACGAGCCGCCCTCGACCGACGGGGTCGACGAGCGCGCGCACGAGCGGCCAGGCGCCGTGCTCCTTGGACTGCGTGAACGCCGCCTGCAGGTTGTCGACGAACCGGGTCGTGCGGGACGGCTCGTTGACCCCGCGGATCCCCGTCGTCCGTCCGCTGGTGGAGTAGCCCGGATGCGCGACGACGCTCGAGACCGGCAACCCCCGCCGCCCGCAGCCGCCGGTCGGCCTCGAATCCCAGCACGCTCGTCGCGATCTTGGACTGCACGTAGGCGCGCCACGGCGTGTACCCGTCGACGAGCTGCGGGTCGATGGGGTCGTACGGGCTGATCGTCGTCGACATGCTTCCGAGCCAGACAAGGCGACCGGATGCCGCCGCCAGCGTCGACAGCAGCTCTCCGGCGAGCGCGTAATGCCCGAGCGCGTTCGTCGCGAACACGAGCTCGTTGCCGTCCTGTGTGCGCTCGCGCTCCTTGGGCGGATGCACGATCCCGGCGTTGAGCAGCACCCCGTCGAGCGGTCCGCGCATGCGCGCGGTCGCCGCGGCCGCTCGCACCGAGCCGAGGTTGCTCGTGTCGAGGAGGAGCGTCTCGACCGAGGCATCCGGATTCCGTCTCATGAGCGCGCCACGAGCGCTCGAGAGCCGGTTGGGATTGCGACCGGTCATGATGACGTGCGCGCCGGCACCCGCGAGCTGCTCGACCGAGAAGTAGCCCAGGCCGGCGTTCGACCCCGTCACGAGGTACGCGCGCCCGTGCAGGTCAGGAAGGTGCTCGGGGTCCCATTCTGCGCTCGCCACGCTCCGACATTACGTCCCCGCGGGCCCGGATAGGCTGGCCACATGCGGACGCGCGCCGACATCGAGTGCTGGCTGACCGACATGGACGGCGTGCTCGTCCATGAGAATCGTCCGATACCAGGAGCGGCCGAGCTGCTCGCCCAGTGGCGAGACACCGGCACCCCGTTCCTCGTGCTGACGAACAACCCGATCTTCACGCCGCGAGACCTGAGCGCCCGGCTGCAGCTGTCGGGCCTGGACGTGCCCGAGGAGCGCATCTGGACGTCGGCCCTCGCGACGGCGGACTTCCTGCGGTCGCAGCTGCCCGGCGGCACGGCGTTCGTGATCGGCGAGGCGGGACTCACCACCGCCCTGCACGAGGCCGGCTACATCATGACCGAGTCGCAGCCCGACTATGTCGTCGTCGGCGAGACCCGGCAGTACTCGTTCGAGGCGATCACCAAGGCGATCCGCTTCATCAACGCGGGGGCCCGGTTCATCATCACGAACCCGGACTCGACCGGTCCGACTCCGCACGGAGTCGTTCCCGCGACCGGATCGTTCGCCGCGCTCATCTCGAAGGCGACCGGCAAAGAGCCCTACGTCGTCGGCAAGCCCAACCCGATGATGTTCCGCTCGGCGATGAATCGCATCGGCGCCCACTCCGAGAACACCGGCATGATCGGCGACCGCATGGACACCGACGTCGTCGCCGGCATCGAAGCGGGCCTGCACACCATCCTCGTCCTCACCGGCATCAGCGACCCGGCCGAGATCGAGCGCTACCCGTTCCGCCCCGACGAGATCCTCGACTCCGTCGCCGACCTCGTCTCGGCCGAGCCGATCGAGTCCGAAGATCCCGACGGGCTCTGAGCCCCGGCATCCGTCCCCGGGGCCTGCCGCCGTCACCCGCGCCGCTGTGCGCCCCACCCCGATGGCTGTCAGCGCGCCGCGGTATCGTCGCGGGATGGGTGCTCTCGACGACGGTGAGAAGGTCTTCGCGCGGGATGCCGCCACCTGGCGCGCCTGGCTCGAGACCCACCACTCGCGCTCGAAGGGCGCCTGGCTCGTGCGCCCCCGGCCCGGCTCGGGTCTCGAGCTCGTCGACTACGAGGACGCGATCCGTCACGCGCTGTGCTTCGGCTGGATCGACGGTCCGGTCCGCACCTTCGACGAGACGACGGGCGGGCTGTGGTTCTCGCCGCGCCGGGCATCGAGCGGCTGGGCCGCCACCAACAAGGCGCGCCTGATCGAGCTCGAGGCCGCGGGCCTCATGGCTCCCGCCGGCATCCGGGCCGTCGCGGCGGCGAAGGCGAACGGCTCGTGGACGATCCTCGACAACGCCGAGGCCGGCATCGAGCCCGACGACCTCGCTGCCGCGCTGGATCAGGATGCCGCCGCTCGCGCGAACTGGGACACGTTCCCGCCGTCGTCGCGCAAGCTGGGCATCTCCGCGGTCGACGCCGCGCGGCGCCCCGAGACGCGGGCGGCACGCATCGCGAAGATCGTCGGCGATGCCGCGGGCGGGAAGCGCCCCTGATGCCCACGGAGCAGGCGCTCCTCTACGGCGTCACGCATCGTCATCCTGACGGGGACGCTCATCGTCTGGGTGGCGGCGTACATCCGCATGAACCGCCGCGACAAGGACCAGTGACACCGGCCCGTACGATCGGGATATGTCGTTAGCCGTCATCCTCCTCGCGCTCGGCTGCCTCGTCGCGGCCACCATCCTCTGGCAGCGCAACAAGAAGTTCGGGGTCGACGGCGCCGGCACGGGAGGCACCCGCATCGCGATCATCGTGCTCATCCTGGCCGGCGTGCTGCTCGCTCTCGCGTCGCAGACGTTCTTCCGCGCCTGAGGCCGCAGGCGCCTACTGCGGGTCGAGGCCCAGGTCGTCGAGATCGATGGCGGCGAGCCACTGCAGGCCCGCGGCCTCGACGGCCGCCTGCGCGCCCGTCTTGCGATCGACGATCACGGCGACCGCCACGGGCTCGGCGCCTTCCCGGCGCAGGGCCTCGACGGCCTTGAGCGCGGACTGGCCCGTGGTCGAGGTGTCTTCGACGACGACGACACGCTTGCCCGCGACATCCGCCCCCTCGATCTGGCGTCCCCGACCGTGGTCCTTGGGCTCCTTGCGCACGACGAAGGCGTCGAGCGGGTGATCGGTGCGGGCCGACTCGTGCATGACCGCGTTGGCGATCGGGTCGGCGCCGAGGGTCAGACCGCCGACGGCGACGATCCCGTCGACCTCGCGGATGAGATCCAGCACGATGCGGCCGATCGCCGGAGCGGCGCGGTGGTCGAGCGTGAGCTTGCGCATGTCGACGTAGTACGACGCCTTCTTGCCGCTCGACAGGGTGAAGTCCCCGTGGAAGACGGCCTCATCCTTGATGAGGGCGATGAGGCTCTGGCGGTCGGATTCGAGCTCGGGCGACGAGGCGGCGGTCATGCCCACGAGTCTACGGAGGACCGGCAGACCGCACCGCCGACGGAAAGTTCTCGCGAACTTTCTCACCCATCTCCTCCGAAAGTCGCCGCAGGCTTCGCGGCATCCGAGAGAATGGCCAATCGGCACGGCACGCGCGGTTCGAGTGCGCGCGGCAGCCTCGAGCACAGGAGTACCGAATGACGCGCATCGGCATCGTCGGCGAGCAGGCCGGCGAGACGAGGGTCTCTGCGACTCCCGTCACGATCGAGAAGCTCGCCGGACTCGGCTACGAGGTGGTCGTCGAGCGCGGCGCGGGTGCGGCATCCGCGTTCCCCGACGCGGACTTCGAGCGTGCGGGGGCGGCGATCGTCGACCGCGAAGACGGCATGGCGAGCGGATGTCGTGCTCAAGGTCGATGCGCCGACTCCTGCCGAGGTCGGGCTTCTCGCCGACGGTGCGACGCTCATCGGCCTGCTGAGCCCGGCTCTCCGCCCCGACGTGCGCGACAGCCTGGCGACCCGCGGCATCACGGCGCTCGCGCTCGACGCGGTGCCGCGCATCTCGCGCGCCCAGTCGATGGACGTGCTGAGCTCGATGGCGAACATCTCGGGCTACCGCGCCGTCATCGAGGCGGCGCACGAGTTCGGCCGCTTCTTCACCGGCCAGGTCACGGCTGCCGGCAAGGTGCCTCCCGCCAAGGTGCTCGTCGCCGGCGCGGGCGTCGCGGGACTCGCCGCGATCGGCGCCGCGTCGAGCCTCGGCGCGATCGTGCGCGCGACCGACCCGCGTCCCGAGGTCGCCGACCAGGTGCGCTCGATCGGCGGCCAGTACCTGCCCGTCGAGGTCGACGAGCAGATGCAGTCGACCGACGGCTACGCGAAGGCGACCAGCGAGGCCTACGACCGCGCTGCGGCGGCGCTCTACTCCGCGCAGGCCCGCGATGTCGACATCGTCATCACGACGGCGCTCATCCCCGGCCGCCCGGCCCCGAGGCTCTTCACGGCGGCGGATGTCGCGGCCATGCGCGCCGGCAGCGTCATCGTCGACATGGCCGCCGGCCAGGGCGGCAACGTCGAGGGGTCCGTGGCGGGCGAGCGGGTCGTGACGGCCAACGGCGTCGTGATCCTCGGGTACACCGACCTCGCGGGGCGCCTCCCGACGCAGGCGTCCCAGCTGTACGGCACGAACCTGCTGAACCTCGTCAAGCTCCTGACCCCCGGCAAGGACGGCGAGCTCGTCCTGGACTTCGACGACGTGGTCCAGCGCTCGATCACCGTCGTGCGCGACGGCGAGTCGACCTGGCCGCCGCCGCCGGTCGCGGTGTCGGCCGCACCCGTCGCCGCGCCGGCCGCGGCATCCGTCCCCGGCGGTGTCGCCGAAGAAGACGGGCATGTCGCCGCGCACTCGCAGCGGGCTGATCACGCTCGGAATCGCCGTGCTCTTCGGGCTCGGCGCCATCGCGCCGGCCCCGCTCCCTCAGCACCTCACGGTGCTCGTCCTCGCTGTCGTCGTCGGCTTCTACGTCATCGGGCACGTGCACCACGCCCTGCACACGCCGCTCATGAGCGTCACGAACGCGATCTCGGGCATCATCATCGTCGGCGCGATGGTGCAGATCACCGTGCCGGACGTCACGGTGCAGATCCTCGCCGCGATCGCGGTGCTGCTCGCCAGCATCAACATCTTCGGAGGCTTCTCGGTGACCCGGCGAATGCTCGCCATGTTCTCGAAGGGCGGCGACAGGTGACCGCGGCATCCGTCGCCACCGGCGCCTACCTCGTCGCCGCACTGCTGTTCATCCTGAGCCTGCAGGGGCTCAGCAAGCACGAGACCGCGCGATCCGGCGTGCGCTACGGCATCGCCGGCATGACGATCGCGCTCATCGCGACGGCGCTGGGTCACCGCGCAGGCCGCGTTCGACACGTCGGCCGACTCGGCGACGACGCAGGCCGCCCTGGTCGGCATCGGACTGCTCGTCGTCGCGATCCTCATCGGCGGCACGATCGGCCTCTGGCGCGCGCGGGTCGTCGAGATGACCGGGATGCCGGAGCTCATCGCGCTGCTGCACTCCTTCGTCGGACTCGCCGCCGTCCTCGTCGGCTGGAACGGCGCCCTCTACGAGACGGGACTCGAGGGAGCGCTCGCCGACATCCACCACGCCGAGGTCTTCATCGGCGTCTTCATCGGCGCGGTGACCTTCACCGGATCGATCGTGGCGTTCCTCAAGCTGTCGGGGCGGATGTCGTCGAAGCCGCTCATGCTGCCGGGCAAGAACGCGCTCAACATCGGCGCCCTCGTCGCGTTCGTCGCCCTGACGGTCTGGTACGTCATCACTCCCGACCTGTGGCTGCTCGTCGTCGTGACGATCCTCGCGCTGCTGCTCGGCTGGCACCTCGTCGCGTCGATCGGCGGCGGCGACATGCCCGTCGTCGTGTCGATGCTCAACAGCTACTCGGGCTGGGCGGCCGCGGCGGCCGGCTTCCTCCTGAACAACGATCTGCTGATCATCACGGGCGCTCTCGTGGGCTCGTCGGGTGCCTACCTCAGCTACATCATGTGCAAGGCGATGAACCGGTCGTTCATCTCGGTGATCGCCGGCGGCTTCGGCATCGAGGCGCCGCGCTCGTCGGACGAGACGGTCGGCGAGCACCGCGAGATCGATCCGCAGGGAGTGGCCGAGCTGCTGGCAGCGGCATCCCGAGTCGTCATCACACCCGGGTACGGCATGGCCGTCGCCCAGGCGCAGTACCCCGTGGCCGAGCTCGCCGCGCGGCTTCGCGAGCGCGGCGTCGACGTGCAGTTCGGCATCCATCCCGTCGCGGGGCGCCTGCCCGGGCCACATGAACGTGCTGCTCGCCGAGGCGAAGGTGCCGTACGACATCGTGCTCGAGATGGACGAGGTGAACGACGACTTCGCCGACACGTCGGTGGTGCTCGTCATCGGCGCGAACGACACCGTCAACCCTGCGGCGGCCGAGGATCCGCAGAGCCCGATCGCGGGCATGCCGGTCCTGCGGGTGTGGGATGCCGAGAACGTCGTGGTCTTCAAGCGCTCGATGGCGTCGGGCTACGCCGGCGTCCAGAACCCGCTGTTCTTCCGCGAGAACACCGCCATGCTCTTCGGCGACGCGAAGGAGCGGGTGGAAGACATCCTGCGCGAACTGTAGGTGAACGGCACGTGGCCATCGACGGCGGGAACCCGTCCCGGCGTCGGCGGCCGCGTGAACGGGCGATAGCGTCGAAAGAATGAGCGGACGAGTCCACCTTCCCGGCGGGTCCGGCGGAGTCTGGTACGAGAAGGACCCGGTGTTCGGGCGCATCGTCCACCGGCCCACCGGCCCGTGGACGAGCGCTGTGCACGAACTGCTGCGCCACCTCCGGCAGACAGGCCTCGACGGTGTGCCCGACGTGGTGGGCATCGACTCGGACGGCGCCGAGATGCTGAGCTTCCTGGCCGGCCGCTCGCTCGCCCCCGACGAGGAAGAGCCCTCGGATGCGCTGCTCGCGAGCGCGGCGGCATGGCTGCGGCGGTTCCATGACGCCGTGGCGGGATTCCAGCCCGACGGTCCGCGCGTCTGGCGGCAGACGACAGCCGACCTCGCGCCGGGCCAGATCGTCTGCCACAACGATCCGGGCACCTACAACTGGATCGTCGACGGCGACGCGTTCGTCGGCCTCATCGACTGGGACCAGGCCGGGCCAGGGCATCCGATCGACGACGTGACGTTCCTGTGCTGGACCGGCGTTCCGCTCTTCCGCGAGATCCCGGTGGCGGATGCCGCGCGCCGCGTCGACGTGGTGGCTCGCGCGTATGGCGGGGTGGGGGCATCCGATCTCCTCGATGCCGTCGCCGATCGCATGACGCGGGCCTCGGATCGCATCGCGGAGGGCATCGAGCGGGGAGATCCCGGGATGCTGTCACTCCAGCAGAACGGGGAGCCCGCCCGGACCCGGGGCCGCGTCGAGATGTTCCTCGAGCGGCTGCCGGCGATCCGGGCTGAGCTCCCCATCTGATTCGCGCGGGCTAGGTCCGCGCTCCGCCGCTGCGCAGCCGTGAGACGGCATCCACGGTTGCCGCGAGGATCAGCACCCCGCCCGTGACCATCAGGTTGATGCCCGACGTCAGGCCGAGCAGGCCGAGCCCGTTCGTGATGACCGCGATCACCAGCGCGCCGATGGCCGCATGGATGAGGCGACCGCGTCCGCCGAAGAGGCTGACACCGCCGACGACCGCCGCAGCGACACCACTCAGGACGATGTCACGCCCGACTGTGGCATCCACCGACCCGACGCGCGTGACGCTGAACAGCGCCGCGACGACCGCGAGCGAGGAGCAGATGACGAACGCCCACCACTTGATCCAGCGCACCTTGATGCCGGCGCGGCGCGCCGCCTCGGCGTTGCCGCCGATGGCGTAGATGTAGCGGCCGAACTTCGTGCGGTCGAGCACGAACGTGCCTATCCAGAGGATCACGAGGGTCACGGGGATGATGATGGGGACGCCCTGGACGACGTTGATCGACTGGCCGCGATCGAGGTTCAGGAAGTACACCACGACGCCGCCCAGCACGGCGATGACGCCGAGCTTGATCCACACCAGCGAGATCGGCCGGTTCGGCACACCAGCGCGGCTGCGCCGAGCACGATCCCAGAAGGAGGTCGCGGCCGAGATCGCGAGCATGACGGCGAGCATCACCCAACCGCCCCAGACCGGCAGGTTGCCGTTCTGCAGCGCTCGCAGCTCCGGCACGTCCAGTCGGTACAGCCCACCCTCTCCGATGATCAGCAGGGCGAGACCCTGAAGACCCAGGAACAGCCCCAGAGTCACGACGAACGACGGGATGCCCACTCGTGCGACGAAGAAGCCGATCAGGGCGCCGATCGCGATGCCGAAGAGGAAACCGGCCACCAGCGCCAGCGGCCACGGCACGCCGTTGGCGTTGAGGACCACGAAGATCGCCATCGCGTTGCCGCCGGTGACACCGGCCGACAGATCGATCTCGCCGAGCAGAAGGACGAAGACGAGCGCCATCCCGAGCATGACGAGCGGAGCCGCCTGGTTGAACAGATTGGCGAAGTTGCGCTCGGTGAAGAAGAAGCCGCTCAGGAATCCGAACAGCAGGCAGAGCACGACCAGGCCGCCGACCGCCGGCAGCGCCCCCATCTCGCCTCCGCGGATGCGCTGCCACCACGCCTGCACCTGGTCGCTGAGTCCGCCCTCGACACCACTGCCGATCAGGTCGCTCGTCACCGGATCCGGGGACGCCTGGGTGCTTGTCGGCGCGCTCATGCGATGCCTCCATCCGTGCCGATCGTGGATGTCTCCATCAGCGTGATGTTCGCCTTGCGTCTTGGTGCCTGTGATGTATCCCACGATGTCGTCGCGATTGGTGTCCTTCGTCTCGAGCTGGGCGACGAGCTGGCCGAGGTAGAGCACGGCGATGTCGTCAGCGACTTCGAAGACGTCGACGAGGTTGTGGCTGATCAGCACCACGGCAACGCCCTGCTCGCTCAGGCGCCGAACCAGGTTGAGCACCTGCTCGGTCTGGGCGACGCCGAGCGCGGCGGTCGGCTCGTCGAGGATGACGACGCGTGCCTTCTTCAGCACCGCGCGGGCGATCGCGACGGTCTGGCGCTGGCCGCCGGAGAGGCTCGACACCTTCTGCCGCACCGATTTGACCGTGCGCACCGAGAGCGAGCGCAAGCGTGTCGGATGCCTCCTTCTCCATGCGCCCTTCGTCGAACGTGCCGGTCGAGGTCTCTTCCCGCCCGAGGAACATGTTCTGGACGATGTCGAGGTTGTCGCACAGCGCGAGGTCCTGGTAGACGACCTCGATCCCGAGCGAGCCTGCCTCTCTGGGCGAGTGGAGGTCGCGGTGCGTGCCGTCGACCAGCACTTCGCCGGAGTCGTAGGGCTGCACCCCGGCGAGGCCCTTGATGAGGGTGGACTTTCCTGCGCCGTTGTCACCGACGAGAGCGGTCACCCGGCCCGGGTACACCTTCAGGTCGATGCCCTTGAGGACGCTGACGGGGCCGAAGGACTTCTTCACGCCCACGAGTTCGATGATGGGTTCTGGCATGCTCGCTTCCTTGCGATTCGATCGGGTCGCGCGCAGGGGCGCCGCACCTCAGTCGGCGCGACGCCCCCGGTGCGATTGGCGCTTACTGTACGCCGTACTCCGCGCACTTGTCGGCGACGTTGACGCCTTCGATCGTGCCGGTGCAGAGCTTGGCCGCATCCGCGTCGCCGGCGGCGACGACATCCTTGACCTTGTCCGGTCCGACGAGGATCGGGGTGACCTGGATGTACGGGGTGCCGTCATCGAGCTTCGCTCCGGCGGTCGGCTTCTCGCCCTTCAGGAGCGCGACAGCGGTTTCCACCGCGGCGTCGGCCTCGTCCTTGACCGGCTTGTAGACCGTGGCGGTCTGCCATCCGGTGAGGATGAACTGCAGTGCGGCGAGCTGGGCGTCCTGGCCCGAGATCGGTACACCGGTCAGCTTGTTCTTCTGCAGGATCGAGATGACACCGGCTGCGTTCGCGTCGTTGGCCGACCACACTGCGTCGACCTTGCCGCCGTTCGCGGTCAGCGCTTGCTCGAAGTTGGTCGCGGACTTCTCCTGGTCCCAGATCCCCGGGGGCTCCTGCGCGGGCTTGATGCCGGCGGCCTCCATCGACCGATACGGCGCCCTCCTTGAACATCGCCGCGTTGCCGTCGGTCGGGTCGCCGCCCATGTAGAAGACCTGGGCGGTGGCGGGGTCCTTGCCGGCGGCGGTGAGTCCATCGACGACGGTCTGGCCCTCGAGCTCGCCGACCTTCACGTTGTCGAACGACACGTAGTAGTCAGCGCCCGCGAGCGGACGGTCGTAGGCGATGACGGGGATGCCCTCGGCCTTGGCCTTGTCGACGACGCCCAGAGCAGCGCCCTGGTAGTCGACGAGCAGCATGACACCGCAGCCCTTCGTGAGCTGCTGGTCGGCGATCGTGGCGTACTTCTCCTTGTCGCCCTGCGCGTTCTGGACGTCTGCCTCGAAGCCGGCCGCCTTGAGGCCGTCGGTGAGGTACGGGCGGTCGAGGTCTTCCCACCGGTTCGAGGACGCCGAGTCCGGGAGGATCACGCACGCGCGGCCTGCGCTCGCGGCGTCGCCGCTCGCGCTCGAGCTGTCGTCACCGCTGGAGCCGGAACACCCGGCCAGCAGAACCACGGCGACACTGGTCAGTGCAGCCGCGGTGAGAATCGATGATTTCCTCATCATTCGCCTTTCATCGTTGAATATGCGGGACGCGCCCCCAAGGGCATCGCGCGTCTTCAGTGATCATGGCTACTGGTGATTCATGTCGTCAAGTCTTGAACGTAACGCTTTGGCAACGGCGCTCGATGTGTTCGGTCGTTGAATACACCGCTCCCACGAAGCGGAGAGGGCTTTCCGGTTCCCGACTCTCAGGCGCGGCCGGTCGCGGCCCGCGTGCGGCGCGAGATCGAGTCGACGATGACGGCGAGCACGAGCACCACTCCGGTCACGATGAACTTCACCGACGAGTCGAGATTCAGCAGGGTCAGCCCCGACGAGATCGACTGGATGACCACGATGCCGAGCAGGGCCGAGAACGCGGTGCCGCGGCCCCCGAAGAGGCTCGCGCCGCCGATGACGGCGGCGGCGATCGCGTTGAGGTTGATGTCGCCGCCGCCCGAGCTCTGGTTCGCAGCCGCGAGGCGCGCGGCCGCCAGAATGCCGCCGACGGCCGCGAGACTCGAGCAGAGCGCGAAGACCGAGAGGTAGATCCGATCCACCCGGATGCCGGCGCGGCGAGCCGCCTCGACCGAACCTCCGACGGCGTAGACGGCGCGGCCCCAGCGCGTGCGCGTCAGCACGAGGTGCATCACCACGACGAGCACGAGGAAGAACACGAACATCAGCCCGACACCGCGCCACAGGTTGAGGTACCACGCCGCGATGAGGAGGAAGACGAGCAGCGCCGCGCTCCGGATGCCGATCTCGGTGTAGCTCTGGCTGACGAGGTTCGCCGCGCTTCGCCTGCGAGCGCGTGAGACGAGCGAGAAGGCGTACGCCGCGACCGCGAGCACGGCGACGAGGTACGACGCCCACGCCGGCAGGAACATGTGCTGCGCGAACTCCACGATCCAGGAGTCGGTCGGGATGTTGATCGAGCCGCTCGATCCGAGCACCCACAGCTGGACGCCGAGGAACCCGAGCAGCCCCGCGAGCGTGATGACGAAGCTCGGCAGGCCGAACCTCGTGAAGAGCCAGCCGTAGAGCAGCCCCGCGAGCATGCCGGCGATGACGGCGGCTCCGAGCGCGAGCAGCAGGTTCCACTGCAGCTCCACGAGCCCGACGCCCGAGGATCGCGGCGGCGAGACCCGAGACCGACCCGACCGACAGGTCGATCTCGCCGACGAGCAGGACCATCACGATGCCCGAGCGCGATCGTGCCGGTCGCGGCGCACTGCATCGAGAGGTTGACGAGGTTCTGGCTCGACAGGAACACGGGGTTGAGGATCTGGAAGACGCTCCAGATCACGATGAGCCCGACGATGACCGGAAGCGACCCGAGGTCGCCGCCCTTCACCCGCTCGGCCAGCGCGGCGCCGGCCCGCCGCAGCGCGCCGGGGCTCAGCATCCCGTCGCCCTCGTCGTCGCCGTCTCGGATGACCGGCAGCCGGTCGTCGCGGATGCCGCTCATCGCCCACCCGCCGACGGGGGGTCGATGCGCCGCGGCCTGGCGGAGGGCAGACGGGTGATCTTGGCCTCGGGAGGCGGTGGCGGCGCTGCAGCGGCACGGCGTGCGCCGCCGCTCGCACCCGTGATCGCGGCGACGAGGGTCTCGCTGGTGACGTCGACGGCGTTGAACACGCCGTTGTTGCGGCCGAGCCGCAGCACGACCACCCGGTCGGCGACGGCCAGGACGTCCGCCATGTTGTGGCTGATGAGGATGACGCCGTGTCCGCGCTCGCGGAGGCGCTCGATGAGGTTGAGGACCTCGGCCGTCTGAGCGACGCCCAAGGCGGCGGTCGGCTCGTCGAGGATGACGACGCGCGGATCGCCGATCAGCGAGCGTGCGATCGCGACGGTCTGGCGCTGCCCGCCGGAGAGCCCCGCGACGGGGATCCGCACCGACGGGATCTTCGCCGACAGCTCGCGAAGGAGCGTCCACGTGCGCTGCTCCATCTCGACCTCGTCGAGGCCGCCGCTCGTCACGAGCTCGCGGCCGAGCCACAGATTGGCGACGACGTCGAGGTTGTCGCAGAGCGCGAGGTCCTGGAAGATCGTCTCGATCCCGAGGTCCTGCGAGTCGGCGGGACTCGCGATCTCGACCTCGTCGCCGTCGAACTCGATCGTGCCGGCATCCGGCGGGTGCACGCCCGCGAGGATCTTCACGAGCGTGGACTTGCCGGCACCGTTGTCGCCGACCAGAGCGACGACCTCGCCTTCGTTCACCCAGAAGTCGACATCGGTGAGCGCTTTGACGGCGCCGAAGTGCTTGCCGATGCCGCGCATCGTGAGCACGCGGCTGCGGCGGGGCGGGGAGCTGGCAGGAATCGACATCGCCTAAAGGATGCCAGCGGATTCGCACGCGGCGCGGTAGTCGACGGTGCAGATGTCGTCGACGGTCCAGAATCCGTCGGCCACGACGGTGTCGAGGATGGTGTCGACCGTCACGGCGACGGGCGTGAGCAGCGTCGTCGGCGTGCCGTCGATCCGCATCGGGGCGGTGACCTCCTCGCCTCGCAGCAGCGCCACCGCGACCTCGGCCGCGCGCTGCGCCTGGGGCTCGATCGCCTTGTAGACGGTCATGTACTGGTCGCCGGTGATGATGCGCTGCAGGGCGGAGAGCTCGGCATCCTGCCCCGTCACGATCGGTATCGGCTCGACCGCCGCCGCGCGCAGCGCCGAGATGGCACCGCTGGCCGTGCCGTCGTTCGCGGCGTACACCCCGGCGATCTCGTCGCCGTATTGGGCGATCTGGCCCGCCACCCACTCCTGCGCCTTGTCGGGGCTCCAGTCCGGGGTGTCGTACTCGGCGAGGATCCGCAGATCGCTCGCGCCGAGGATCGCATCGGCACCGTCGCGGAACAGCGCCGCGTTGCTGTCGGTGGGCGATCCGTTGACCATCAGGATGCCGCCGCCCGCGTGGCCCGCAGCCTCCAGCCCTTCGACGAGGGCCGTGGCCTGCAGCTCGCCCACCTGCTCGTTGTCGAACGACACGAAGTACGCGAGGTCGCCGCCCGCGATGAGGCGGTCGTACGAGATGACCGGCACGCCCTGCGTGGTCGCCTCGGCGACGATGCTGGCCGCGGCCTTGGTGTCGACGGCGTCCAGGACCAGCACCTGCGCACCCGCGGCCAGCGCCGACTCCGCCTGCTGCTGCTGCTTGGCGGCATCCTGATCGGCGTTCGAGTAGAGCACCTTGAAGTCGCCCAGTTCTGCCACGCGCTCCTCGAAGTACGGCCGATCGAACGTCTCGTAGCGAGCGGTCTTCACGTCGGGGAGGAGCAGGGCGATGGTGCCCTCGGTGCCCGGCGCCTCGCCGGAGGTGCAGCCCGGCAGCGCGAAGGCCGCGAGCACGACCGCGGCCACGAGTGCCGCCCGGAGGGGCATCCCCCGCCGCGGAATCGGCGGGGCTGAGCGGAGGATCATGCCGAGACGGCGATCACGTCGGCGTCCACCGTGACGTGATCGAGCGCGACCGCGATGGCTCCGCGCGTCTCGGCCCACTCGCCGAACGAGGCGCCGACGATCTCGGGGAGGCCGTCGGCCGAAGGGAGCGCCGAGCGCTCCAGCGAGTGCCGCATGGGCGCCATCAGGATCTCGCCGGCCTGCGCGAGCTCGCCCCCCACGACGATGAGCTCGGGATCGAACAGGTTGCAGAGGCTCGCGGCCGCGATGCCGATGTGACGCCCGGCATCCGCGATCACGCGGCGCGAGCTGCCGTCCCCGTCCTCGGCGGACTGCAGGAGGTCGCTGATGCGCTGCATGCCCGCCTCCGGAGGGAAGAGCGACAGCAGCGCGGGTCCGCCCGCGTACATCTCGAGGCAGCCCCGGTTGCTGCAGCGGCAGATGGGGCCGTTCTCGTCGATCGTCACGTGGCCGATCTGGCCGGCCTTGCCGTTGACGCCCCGGAAGAGGTCGCCTCCGACGATGAGCCCCGCGCTGATCGTGTGGCCGATGCGCAGGAAGACCGACGATGAGGCGGTGCGCCCGCTTCCCTCGCGTGCCTCGGCGAGGCCTCCGAGGTTCGCTTCGCTGTCGACGTAGACGGGCCGTCCGATGCGCTCGATGAGACTCGCTGCGACGTCGACGCCCTCCCAGCCGCGGAGCAGCCCGGGGGTCGAGACCATCCCCGTGCGCGGATCGATCGGTGCGGGCAGAGCGAGTCCGACGGCGAGCAGATCGGCGACGCTCCCGCCGAGCGACTCCATGAGCTCGCCCAGGAGGATCGCGAGACGATCGAGCTGCGCGTCATAGCGATGGTCGAGCGGGAGCGGAAGCGATGTCTGGCTCACGACGGTGCGGGTGACGTCGGCGATCGCGATGTGCAGCTGACGCGAGCTGTAGTGCACACCCGCGACGAGCCCGAGCTGGCGGGCGAGCGACACGAGCGTCGCCCTGCGCCCGCTGCGCGAGGTGAACGAGGTGTGCAGCAGGCCCGCCGCCGTGAGCTCTTTGACGATGTTCGACACCGTCGCGGGCGATAGCCCCGTGCTGCCGGCGAGCTCGACCTGGGTGAGCCGGCCGTGCCGCTTCAGCGACTCGATGAGGCGCGCGCGATTGGCCTCGCGGAGCGAGCTCTGCGAGCCGGGCGGAGACGTGCGGCGCACCACAGGCACACTGTACCCGACCCCCTTTCCGCCGTCGCCGGAGCGGCAGCCGGCGTCGGAGGTGCGATCTAGGCTTGAGCGCCATGCGCCTGGCCACCTGGAACGTCAACTCGATCCGCGCTCGCGTCGACCGCATCGTGGATTTCGCGGTGCGCGAGAGCGTCGACGTGCTGGCGATGCAGGAGATCAAGTGCAAGGCCGAGCAGTTCCCCTACGCGGCCTTCGAGGACGCGGGCTATCACGTCGAGGCGCACGGCTTCTCGCAGTGGAACGGCGTCGCGATCGCGAGCCGCACGCCGATCACCGACATCCAGACCGAGTTCCCGGGGATGCCGGGGTTCGCCGCCGGGGCGTCGGGACCCGACGCTCCGCTCGAGGCCCGGGCGCTGGGTGCGACGATCGACGGCGTCCGCGTGTGGAGCCTCTACGTCCCCAACGGCCGAGCGCTCGGCGACCCGCATTTCCACTACAAGCTCGAGTGGCTCGAGGCGCTGCGCACCTACGTCCGCACGACCCTCGACGCCGATCCCGATCTGCCCCTGGCGCTGGTGGGGGACTTCAACATCGCGCCGACGGATGCCGACAACGGCGACCCGGCGGTGGTCGTCGGCTTCTCGACCCACGTCTCTCCGCCCGAGCGCGACGCGTTCGCCGGCCTCGAGGCCGCGGGCCTCAGCGATGCGGTGCGGCCGTTCGTGCCGTCCGGATTCACCTACTGGGACTACAAGCGCCTCCGCTTCCCTCGCAACGAGGGCATGCGCATCGACTTCATCCTCGGCTCTCGCGCGTTCGCGGATGCCGTCGCAGGCGCGTCGATCCACCGCAACGAGCGCAAGGGCGAGGCGCCGAGCGATCACGTCCCCGTGGTGGTCGATCTCGACTTCGCCGGCCCGGCCGACGAGGACGACGATCGCCCCATGATCTTCTGACCCGCCTCCCCGCGGGTGAGAGGCCGCCGAAGGTGCCCGTCGACACCCGCTGGTTGAGGAGGCCGCAGAAAGGCGCCTCTCCTCCCGCTGGTTGAGTAGGCCGCCGAAGGCGCCCGTATCGAAACCCCCCGGGTCAGCCCAGCGCAGTTCGCGCGCTCAGACCCCTCGTCCCGGCAGCGTCATGTCGCCCGTCGTGGGCTTGCCGGCCGGCGCATACCGCAGCGACACAGCGCCCGAATCTCCGGTCACCGCCGGCGCCGAGAGTCGCAGGGCGCCCGGAGCGACACCATCCGGGAAGACCTTCTTGCCCTGTCCGAGCACGATCGGGTAGACCCACAGCACGAGCTCGTCGAACAGCTGAGCATCGATCAGGGTGTGCGCGAAGTCGATGCTTCCGATGACATGGATCTCGCGGTGGGTGTCTCGCAGCGCGTCGACCGCTGCGAGCACGTCGGGCCCGAGCAGGGTCGTGCCCTCCCACTCGAGCGTCGGCGTCCCCCGCGATGCGACGTACTTCGGGACGGCGTTGAACTTCTCGGCGATCGGGTTGTCCTCGCCCTCGCCGTAGTTCGGCCAGTACGCGGCGAAGATGTCGTACGTCCGCCGGCCGAGCAGGAGTGCGTCGAGGCTGGAGATGCCGGCCATGATCTCGGAGCCGATCCTCTCGTCGCGGAAAGGCGCCTGCCATCCGCCGAACGGGAAGCCGCCCGAGGTGTCCTCCTCGGGCCCGCCCGGAGCCTGTGCCACTCCGTCCAGCGTCGTGAAGATGTCGATGAAGATCCGGCCGCGCGCCGCGACGTCGGTGTCGGTGCTCATGTCCGAGTCCTTTCCTGTCTGTGTGTGAAGCTACGCGGCGACTCGCTGCCGCACGTCGATGTGGAAGGTCGCCGCGAAGCGCTGCAGCAGCGTCGCATCGCCCGCCACCACGGCGAGCACCTCCTGGTCGATCGCCTCGCCGGGGGTCAGCTCCCCCGAGATGAGGCGACGGATGCCGGGCCCCGCCGCGAAGACGAGTTCGGGGTCGCCCGCCGGCCGCTTGGCTCCGACGGGCGTGCCAGCAGGTGAGAGTTGGGTCACCGTGAGACGATCGCCGTCGACCTCCACGCGGAGGACGACATCCCCGACATGCAGTTCGTAATCCGCGGGCGGGAGGGATGCCGCGACCTCCGGCTGGAAGGCCGTTCGCAGGGCCATCGTGAGCGAGTCCGCGGTCACCACGTCGTCGATGCCCGGCTCCCCCATCTGCGGGAATCCCCAGCGCCCGAGGGCCAGCACGATCGGCTCCAGCTCGCGCCCGTACTCGGTGAGCTCGTACACCAGCCCGCAGTTCTTGAGGGGCACGCGCCGGACGACGCCACCCTCCTGCAGCTCCTTGAGCCGCACCGAGAGGATGTTCGTCGGGATCCTGGGGAGCCCCTGCTTGAGGTCGGTGTAGCGGCGAGCGCCGACGAGCAGATCGCGGATGATGAGCATGGCCCATCGTTCGCCGATCAGCTCGACGGCCGTCGTGACCCCGCAGTACTGCCCGTAGCTGCGGGATGCCACGTCAGGCCTGCGCGCCCTGCTCCGCCATGTAGGCCTCGGGTCCCTTCTCGGCTGCCACCGGGTCCATGTAGAGGAAGCCCAGGCTGTTGCCGTCCGGGTCGTCCAGGTCACGCGAGTACATGAAGCCGTAGTCCTGCACCGGGCGCGGCTCGCTGCCGCCGGCGGCGAGACCGGCCTCGAGCGCCTTGTCGACGTCTTCGCGCGAGTCGCGGCTGAGAGCCAGGCTCACCTGGGCGTGCGTCTTCGCGTCGATGATCTCCTTGTCGGTGAACGTGGAGAAATAGGCACGGGTGAGCACCATGAAGTAGACGTTCTCGTCCCACACCACGCACGCCGCGTTCTCGTCGGTGAAGTGGGGGTTGATGGTCGCGCCGAGGGCGATGTAGAACGCCTTGGCCCGCTCGAGATCGTCCGTGGCGAAGTTGACGAAGAGGCTGGTCATCTCATGCTCCTGTCGGTGCAGTGGAGGCATCCGTTGCCCCGCTGAGCCGATACTTGCAAAAAACAACTCTGCTTGTCAATAGCAAGTAATGACGCTGGCGCTGCGCCTAGAGACGATCGAGCCGCAGCGTCGCCGTCGCGCTGTGCGCCGCCATTCCCTCGGAGTCGGAGATGACCTGCACGGCGTGGGCGAGCTCGGGCGTGGTCTCGCGGGCGATCCGCTGATAGGTCAGCGGCTTCAGGAACCGCGACACCGAGAGACCCGCGCTGTGCTTCGCGCCGCCGGCGGTGGGGAGCACGTGGTTGGTACCCGCCATCCCCTTGTCCGAGTAGGCGACCGTGCTCCACGGGCCGAGGAAGATCGAGCCGTAATTGCGAAGACGGTCGTGGTACCACTCGTCGTCAGCAGTGATCACCTCGAGGTGCTCGGGGGCGAGATCGTCCATGAGCGTCACGGCCGTCTCGCGGTCCTTCGCGACAGTGACCACGCCGTAGTCGCGCCAGGCGGGCCCGGCGATCGACTCCGTCGCGAGCGTCTCCAGCTGGCGCTCGACGGCGGCGATCACGGCGCGGCCGTGCTCCTCGGACGTCGTGATGAGAGCGGCAGGGGAATTGGGTCCGTGCTCGGCCTGGCCCAGCAGGTCGGCAGCCACCAGCTCGGGGTCAGCGGTCTCGTCCGAGATCACGGCCACCTCGGACGGACCGGCGAGCAGATCGATGGAGACCGTGCCGAAGAGCTGGCGCTTCGCCTCGGCGACGAAGGCGTTGCCTGCCCCGACGAGCATGTCGACCGGGGCCTCTCCGAGCAGGCCGTAGGCCATCGCGGCGAGGGCCTGCACGCCGCCGAGGACGAACACCCGGTCGACACCCGAGAGATGCGCCGCGTAGACGACGGCGTCGTTGGCAGCGCCGTTGGGCTGCGGCGGCGAGCACGCGATCACGGTCGGCACGCCGGCTTCCTTGGCGACGCCGACGGTCATGAAGGCGCTCGCGGTGAGGGGGAAGCGTCCGGCGGGAAGGTAGGCACCGACACGGCCGACGGGGATGTAGCGCGCGCCGGTCACGAGGCCGGGCACAAGCTCGATCTCGAGGTCGACGAGCTTGGCGCGCTGGGCGCGGGCGAAAGCGCGGGTTCGCTCGGAGCCGAGCTCGATCGCCTCGCGCAGGTCAGCGGGGAGCCGGCTGCCACTGGACGCGATGGCTGCGGCATCCAGTTCGAAGTCGGTGCTCTCCTGGCGGTCGAGCTTCAGCGCGTAGTCCCGGACGGCGTCGATGCCGCGGCGGTCGATGTCGAGGAGCATCGAGGACACGGTCTCGATCACAGCGGGGTCCCGCTGCGCTGCGGGAGCATCGATGCCGGGGGTCTTGAGGTGCTGGTAGGAGCCGGAGAGGGACTCGAGGAGTCGCTTGCTGTAACGCATTCCTGAACAGTAGAAAATGCGTGACCACGGCACAAGCCGGTCCCTTCCGATGATATCCATCGGGTTACCCTATGGAAATGACGATCACGCAGCTGCGCGCGTTCCTGCTCGCTCTCGAGCTCGGGTCGTTCACGGCCGCGGCGGTCGACCTCGACTCCACTCAGGCATCCGTGTCCGAACTGATCGCTCGGCTCGAGCGAGAGCTGGAGGTGCGGCTGTTCACACGCGGCGGACGCCGGCTCGTGCCGACAGAAGCCGCACTCGCGCTTCGGGCGCACGCCCAGTCCGCGGTGAGCGCCATCGACCACGGCATCCACGCGGTGCGCGCAGTCCAGTCCCTCGAGACCGGAACCTGCACGTTCGGCGTCCTGCGCAACGCCGCGTACTACAACCTCTCCGACCTCGTCGAGCGCTTCCACGGCCTGCACCCGGGGGTGCGCGTGCGACTCGTGGGCCTCAACTCCGCCCTGGTGGCCGACTCGATCGCGCGCGACGAGATCGAGGCCGGCCTGCTCGTGCTCCCGATCGACGACGCGGGCCTCTCGATCGAGCCGCTCTTCCGAGACGAAGTGCTGTACGCGTCGGCGACGCGGGACCCGGATGCCGGACCCGCGACGATCGAGGAGGTCGCCGCCGCGACGCTGGTGCTCTACGACGCCTACGCGGGCTGGAGCGATCCGACCCGGCGCCAGCTGCTGGAGCGCGCACGGCTGCGCGGGCTGTCGATCGAGCCGGCCATGGAGGTGGAGCACGTCGAGACGGCACTCAGCATCGTCGCGTCGGGGGCAGCCGACACGATCGTCTCGCGCACGATTGCGGAATCCGAGTCGTTTCCGGCCGGCATCCGTCTCGTGCCCTTCGCCGAACCCTTCGTCGACACGATCGCGCTCGTGCAGCGCGCGGGTGTGTCACTGTCGCCGGCGACCCAGCGGTTCGCAGCGCTGGCGAAAGACGCGCTGCTCTCCGCGATCGCGGCGCACCCCGGCCGCGTCCCGGCCGTCGTCGGTCAGTAGAGCTCGGGGCGCCGATCGGCGAACAGGTCGTTGAAGGGCGGCAGGGATTTGTCGCCGGCATCGCTCACGGTGAGCCGCGCCACGGCGAACCCGTCGTCGTCCGGGAGTGCGGCGATCCAGCCGTCGCCGTCGATGACGGCAGTGCCGCCCGTCCATTCGACGCCGCGCTCGGTCCCCGCCCTGTCGGCGATGACGGTCGGCAGCCGTGACGAGCGGGCCGCCGCCATCGCCTGGATCGTCTCGGGCGGATGCTCGCCTGCAGGGCGATCGACCAGCGGCCAGTTGACCGGGAGCGCGAGCACCTCGGCGCCGGCGAGCGCGAGGCCGGCGCGGCACCTCGGGAAACTCGTTGTCGTAGCAGACGGCGACGCCGAGGCGTCCGATCGGAGTGTCCCACACCGCTCCCGCCGTATCGCCGGTGGAGAAGAGGGAGGACTCCGCACCCCACAGGTGCGACTTCCGGTAGTCGCCGATGCGCTTCCCGTGAGTGAGCACCGCGGCGGAGTTGTAGACGGCGGCCCCGGCAGCCTCCGCGTAGCCGACGACAGCCACAGCGCCCTCGGGGATCACGTCGGTGAGCGTCCGCCAGGCCGGGTCCTCGCGACTGATCGCCGCGGCGCGGGCCTCGGCGGCATCGTGGAAGACATAGCCGCTGAGGGCGAGCTCGGGAAGGACGATGAGCCGGGCATCCCGCAGCGCCGCCTCGGCGATCGAGGCGGCACACCGGACGATGTTGCCAGCGGTGTCGCCCAGCCCGATCTCGGGCGACACCGCCGCGACGGCGAGCAGACGTGACAAGGGGAGTGTCAGTCGTCCTCGGTCGCCGTCACCATCACGCCTTGGGGAGCGAGGTACCCGTTGGGGTCGAGTACCCAGTCGGCGTGACGAGCCGCGTCCACGACTTCCGGAGCCCATTCGAGATAGACCCGGTCATCGCCTGAGTTGATCACGAGGAGCTCGCCGGCACCGTCCTCGCCCGCCTCGACGCAGCGGTACGCGCGCCAAGCGCCCTCGGGGACCGACAGCGCGTCGGACGGGCCGAGCTCGACGGTCTCGTTGGGGTCGCCGTTGAGCGTCACGACCCAGCGGCCCGACTTCACCAGCAGCGCCTGCGCCTTGTCGTGCCGATGGCGCAGGATGCCCTCGTCCTCGGCCGCGCGCACCCACGCGAGGTTGAAGGAGTGCGGCTCGTGGATCGCGGGCACTTGGCGACGGTCCTCGCTCATGCCGTAGCCGATGACGAGTGCCAGCTCTGCGGCACCGCCGGGCAAGCTTGCACACAGCAGTGCGTTGCGGCTGTACTTTCGATCGGCCGGCTGAACGACCCTCTGGCGCATCTCCTCGACGGAGTAGGTCGAGAGCTCGTCGATGTAGCGCTGCTGCATCGGCGTGATGAGCGGCACGTCCGCAGGCACCTCGTCACCCGCGACGGTGTCGATGAGACGATTGTCGGCCGTGAGATACAGGCCGTAGCCCTTTGCCTCGTTGAGGACTGAGGGGCCCCAGATGATGCCGCCCGTCACGTCGCGACCGAGCACCGTGTACAGGATGCCGTCGTCCGGTCCCTCGTTGGTGAAGCCGCGGAAGATCCAGGTCGGCACCGAGATGATGTCGCCGTCGGTGCTGACGTACTCGCCTTCCTTGCCGTCCACGCCCCACCGCAGCCGGAACCGGCCGCCCAGGTTGATGAACACCTCGGCGGTGAAGTGCAGGTGCAGATTGTTGGAGATGCCGTTCGGCATCCCGGCGGCACCCGTGTTGAAGCCGTGGTTCTCGGTGAGGTTCACGACCTGCGCCGGATTCTGAGACACACCGGATCCGATGAAGGCGTAGTTCTCCTTCTGGTCTGAGCCGGGCGTCCGGCAGTCGATGAAGGCCGAGTTGCAGGCCACCCAGTCGCTCCGGCGGATCGTCCGACGATCGATCTCGGTCCTGTCGAGGACGACGTCACTCATTTCTGGTTCTCTTCCTTTTCGATGGGTATCAGTAGATGTTCGACGGGCCGACCGGCTCGTCACCGCGCATTCCGGCGATCTGCGCCCGCAGGGCGATGTCGTCCCACAGGCGCACCTCCTTGACCAGGGCGCCGTTGTGGAAGGTGAACTGGGAGATCCCCAGCACGTCGACGGGCTTGCCGGTGAGGGGGCCGTAGTTGGGCTTGCCCGTGTAATCACCGACGAACTTCCAGGTCACCGCCACGCGCAGGCCCGCGTAGCGGACGTCGTAGTTGGTCTGGATGTCGCGCACCTCGAACCGACCGCCCGGGAACGACTCGAGGAATCCGAGCAGTGCGCGGCGGTAGCCCTCCGGCCGGATGATGACGCGGTTGCCGACGGTCAGCAGCACCAGGTCGCGGTCGAAGTACGAGTCGACCTTCTGCAGGTCGCGCTCGTTCCAGACCCGCTCGATCATCTCGAGCACCCGCTCCACCTCGGGCCGGTGATCGTCGGGACGTTCTCCCGAATCCCCGACCGAGATCGGGTCGGCAGGCGCCGGCCGCGTCCACGAGCCCGAGTAGCCGCGGAAGGCCTGGGCTCGAGCCAGTTCGTCGAGGTCGTCGCCGCGCTCCAGCGCGCCGGCGAGGCTGTCGCGGACGACCCATTCCTCGACCATCCGTCCGCGGCGGTACAGGCAGTTCGCGATCGTGCGGCTGTGCCGTGAGGTGCGCAGGTCGCCTGACAGCACGAGGTGCGAGCTCAGGAACGCGTCCTCGCCGCGCGCCTCCCAGATGACGTCCTCAGCCTGGCCGGTGCGGTCAGGGGTCGCCGAGATGCGCATGAGCGTGCCCTCGATGACCTCGTCGCGCGTGGTCGACGTGCCATAGGCGCCGTGCACGATCGAGTCGTTCTCGTAGTTCTGACGGATGAACGAGATCGAGCGGTCCACCCAGATGAGGTCGGTCACCTCACGGATGAAATCGTCCGGGTCGGCGTACGGCCGATAGGCCACCGGGTCGAGAGGCACGTGCTGCTCCTTGGAGGTTGGTCGACCCGGAATCGGATTCCACGGTCATTGTGCAATACGAAGCAGTGTATGCGTATGCACAACCCAGCGCAACAGTCCTCGAGCGGGATGGAGGGTGCATCCGATCAGCGGACGAGGGCGGGACCGAGCGTCCTCCGCCGTACGAAGCTGCTGTCGAACTCCGTCCGGACCACCGGAGCACCGGGGTCCGCGATACGGCGGGTGATGAGCTCGGCCGCAGCAGCCGCCATGCCTGCGAGATCGTACGAGACGGTCGACAGCTCGATGATCGGCCACGAGGCGACCGGGAGATCGTCGAACCCGATCACCGAGAGATCGCCGGGAATCTCCAGGCCCGCACGCTTGGCGGCATTGAGCGCCCCCATCGCGACCACGTCGTTTCCGCAGAAGATCACCGTCGGCGGTTCAGGGAGCGCCAGCAGCGCTGTCGTCGCGGCATCGCCGGAGTCGGTGTCGTAGGGGCCACTGCGCACATACTGGGCGGCGAGTGGGATCCCGTGCGCTTCCAGTGCCTGCCGCAGGGCGATGCCTCGGCCTTGTCCGGTGCTCGTGTTGCCGGGACCCAGAATCGCGGCGAAGCGACGATGCCCCTCAGCGACGGCCTCATCGACGGCTTGAGACAGGCCGGCGAGCGGCGAGACCACGGCGGCATCGGCATCCGCGATCGGCGCCACGCGGTTGAAGTAGACGAAAGGCATGCCTCGGTCGCGCAGCCGCAGCGGTGCGACGGCGTCGAGCGTCGTGGTGGCCAGGATCACGCCGTCGAGCCCATTGGCCAGCAGACGTTCGACGACCGTCTCGTTGTCGGCGGTCTCGGTATGGAGCATGAGCTGGTACCCGCGGCCCTCGAGCTCCCGGTGCATCGGGGCGATGATGTGGGCGTAGAACTCGTTGTCGAGGTCGGTCACGAGCAGGCCGATGCGGTGGGTGCGACCCGACGACAGCGCCCTGCCGACGTCGCTGGGCACATAGTTCAGAAGCGCGGCGGCATCGCGCACTCGCTGCTTCGTCTCGTCCGAGACACGCGGATCATCACGGAGCGCACGGGAAACGGTCGGCTGCGACACGCCTGCCAGGCGCGCTACGTCGCGGCTCGTGACGCCCATATGGCTCCCCTCGTTCCCCTCGCGAAGTGTACCGACCTTGACCCATTGTGCACACGCATGCATAATTTGGACATACGTATGTATCGAAAGGACCCCATGGCAATGGCTGCCTACCTGAAGAGCGCCCCGACCAAATCGTTCGGCGACACGGCCCAGCAGGACGTCGCAGACCGCGTCCGCGCGATCATCGCCGACATCCGTCAGGACGGCGACAGCGCAGTGCGGCGCTACGCGCAGCAGTTCGACAACTGGGCGCCCGACGCGTTCCGCCTCGATGACGAGGCCGTGGACGAGATCATGGCCACGCTCGATCCCGCAGGTGATCGAGGACATCGTCTTCGTCCAGGAGCAGGTGCGCACGTTCGCACAGGCTCAGCGAGATTCACTCGTCGACATCGAGGTCGAGACCCTGCCCGGCGTGCACCTCGGGCAGAAGCACGTCCCCGTCCAGGCCGCCGGCGCCTACATCCCCGGTGGAAAGTACCCGCTGACCGCCTCGGCCCACATGACGATCATCACGGCCAAAGTGGCGGGCGTCCCCCGCGTGGTCGCGTGCACTCCGCCGATCCGGGGCGAGATCCCCGCGGCCACCGTGGCAGCGATGAAGCTCGCGGGCGCGGACGAGATCTACATCCTCGGCGGCGTCCAGGCAGTGGCGGCGATGGCGATCGGCACCGAGACGATCGCACCCGTGAATCTGATCGCGGGTCCCGGCAACGCCTACGTCGCCGAGGCGAAGCGCCAGCTGTTCGGCGAGGTCGGCATCGACCTCTTCGCCGGCCCGACCGAGATCCTGATCGTCGCCGACGAGCACGCCGATCCGTTCCTCACGGCCGTCGACCTCCTCTCGCAGGCAGAGCACGGGCCCGAGTCCCCCGCCGTCCTCGTCACCACCTCGCGAGCGCTGGGAGAACAGGTGATCGAGCACATCGAGCGTCTGCTGCCCAACCTCTCGACCCGCGACTACGCCGAGCCCGCGTGGCGCGACTGGGGACAGGTGATCGTCGCCGACGACCTCGACGAGGCCTACGCCATCGCCGACGGACTCGCGTTCGAGCACGTGCAGGTCTTCACTGCGGAACCGCGCCTGGCGCTCGAGAAGATGCACGACTACGGCGCGCTCTTCCTGGGCGAGAACACGTGCGTGTCCTATGGCGACAAGGTCATCGGCACGAACCATGTGCTCCCGACCCTCGGTGCGGCCCGCTACACGGGTGGGCTGTGGGTGGGCAAGTATCTGCGCACGGTGACCTACCAGGAGATCGTCGACCCGGCATCCTCCGCGCTCCTGGGTGAGGTCTGCGGCCGCGCCGCGCGCGTCGAGCTCTTCGAGGGCCACGCCCGCTCGGGCGACGCCCGCGCGTGGCGTCACGGCGGGCGCCGCTTCGACTGGATCGACGAGGCCCTCGACTCCGAGGTCGCCCCGTCGGCACCGCTCTCGCGATGACCTCGCTCGCCGGGCGCACCGCCCTCATCACCGGCGGCGGCAGCGGTCTCGGGGCTGCGATCGCCGGGATCCTCCATGGCGCGGGCGCCGACGTGGTGCTGGTGGGGCGCGACGAGGCGAAGCTCGCCTCGGTCGCGGGTGCGCTCGGCGACCGCGCGCGCTGGGAGACCTGCGATGTGGCCGATCCGTCGTCCGTCGATGAGCTGCGGGCGCGCCTGACCGATGTCGAGGTGTCGATCCTCGTCAACAACGCGGGCGTCCCTGGGCCGGTCGCCGACCTCGTCGACATCTCGGTCGCCGAATGGGACGACGTCTTCGACATCAACGTCCGCGGCGTGTTCCTGCTCTGCAGGGCCTTCCTGCCGGCGATGTTCGAGCGCGGGGCCGGCGACGTCATCAACATCGCCTCGGTGTCGGGCAAGCGCCCGCTCATCCATCGGACGCCCTACTGCGCCTCGAAGATGGCGGTGATCGGCCTGACCTCGACGCTCGCCTTCGAGGCTGGACCGAAAGGGGTGAGCGTCAACACGCTCTCCCCCGGCCCCGTCGCCGGAGCCCGCATGCAGCGGAACTTCCGGCTCGAGGCCGAGCGGTCAGGCGGCTCACCCGCCGATGCGGAGGCCGTGTTCGTATCGCGCTCCGCCCTCGGCCGGATGGTCACCGAGGAGGAGGTGGGCCGCGCCGTCCTCGCGATGCTCGGGATGCCGGGCCTGTGCGGTGCGGACGTCGATCTGTCGGCGGGAATGGTGGCATGAACATCCCGTCCCTGCGTCTGCGGGCGACGGGCGGCGAGAACCTCCTCGGCGTCCTCCTCCGGATGCCCAACGAGGAGCTCATCGAGATGGCGGCGGTCGCGGGCAGCGACTTCGTGGTCGTGGACTGCGAGCACGGACCTGCGGATGGCGTGGCCCTGCGCCAGCACATCGCCACCGCGGCGGCATACGGCGTCGCGACCATCGTGCGCGTGGGTGAGGGCGACGCCGGCTCCATCCTGCGCGCCCTCGACCAGGGCGCGCAGGGAGTACTCGTCCCGCACCTCGATTCCGCGGCCGACGCGCTCGCGACCGTGCGGGCCAGCCACTACCCGCCGCTCGGCACGCGCGGCTTCGCCACCTACAACCGCGCCGGGCGGTTCGGCACCATCGACCGCGACCGCCACCGTGAGCGGCTGCGGGACGAGACTCTCGTCATCGGCATGATCGAATCGCCGGCCGGCGTCGCAGCGGTCGCCGAGATCGCCTCGACCGAGGGAATCGACGGCATCATGATCGGCCCGTCCGACCTGTTCGCAGCGAGCGGGCCGGACGATCTGCCCGTCGCTGAGGCGACGGAGCGCGTCAATCGAGCGGTCGCCGAGGCGGGCATCCTGCGCATGGACATCGTCGGGACCCGGGATGCTGCCACCGCCGCGTTCGCCGCAGGCGCCCAGCTGGTCGTCTACAACCTGACCGACGTGCTGATGCGCACTCTGAAAGAGGTGCTCGACCGGCCGAACTGAACGGTCGATGGCGCGATGGCCACGTCCCGCCGACGGGCATCCCGCCTTCATTAAAACGTTCCAATGAACCCGCGCAACGGGTTGACTCCGTCGAGTTCGCTCGAACTAACCTCCTGGGAAAACGCATTCCGGCGTTTGCAACCACCGATGCCCGCCTCCGCGCGGGCCTGGCAGGAGACCGGTTCGACGATGAATCTTCGCAGCACCTCCCTACGTGCGCTGGTGGCAGGCAGTGCCGCATGCGCCCTGACGCTCGGCGTCGCGCAGCCCGCGCTGGCCACGACGCCACCCTCCGCACCGGCCGACTCCGCACAGCTCGAGGCGCTCGACCGCGGGCTCGTCGCGGTGTCTACGGCAGAGGGCGTCTTCCTCAGCTGGCGCCTGCTGAAGAGCGAGGCCGGCCCCGCCACCGCGACGGGGGTGAGCAGCAGCTCCTTCGCCGTCTTCCGCGACGGCGAGCGCATCGCCACCGTCGACGACAGCACGAACTACGCCGACCCGGCAGGCAGCGCGTCATCGGTCTACACCGTCGCCCCCGCGTGGAACGACGTGGTGGGAGACCAGTCGGCCGAGGTCTCGGCGTGGAGCGCCGGTCACTACGACCTGCCGCTCCAGAAGCCGGCCGACGGCATCACGCCCACCGGCGAGGCCTTCACCTACTCCGCGAACGACGCCTCGGTCGCCGACGTCGACGGCGACGGCGCGTACGAGTTCGTCGTGAAGTGGGACCCCTCCAACTCGAAGGACGTCTCGCAGAAGGGCTTCACCGGCACCGTGTACGTCGACACCTACGAGTTCGACGGCACGCTGCTCAACCGCATCGACCTCGGTGTCAACATCCGCGCGGGCGCCCACTACACGCAGTTCATGGTCTACGACTTCGACGGTGACGGGCGCTCCGAGACCATGCTGAAGACCGCGCCGGGCACGAAGTCGATCCGCTACAACACGGATGGCTCGGTGGCCTCTTCCGCCGGCATCACGATGCTCCCGGAGGACGTCGCAGCAGGGTACGCAGCCACCGACGACTACCGGATGACCGCCGCGGAGTACCGTCTTCACCTCATCGAGCTCTTCCAGGGGTGGAGCGAGCACCCCGAGGTGGTCGCAGGCCACTGGCCGGCCACGCTCGAGGAGGCGTGGGGCATCCCGGTGACGCACGAGTATCCGCTGACCGAGGCCGCCGCCACCGAGCTGACGGACTACTTCATCTCGACGTATGCGCCGTCACGCAGCGCACGCAACGACCTCACGACGTTCGACGGCTTCATCGTGGACGGTCCCGAGTACCTCACGGTCTTCGACTCCGCGACAGGTGAGGAACTCGAGACGGTCCGGTACAAGCCCGGGCGGGACGACGACGGCCTGCTCTGGGGCGACTACGCCATGGCGCGCATCGAGCCGGGCAACCGCGTCGACCGCTTCCTCGCGGGCGTCGCGTACCTGGACGGCCGGCATCCGTCGGCGGTCTTCGCACGCGGGTACTACACGCGCACGACGCTCGTCGCGTACGACTGGGACGGCGAGCACCTCGCCGAGCGGTGGTACGTCGACAGTGGACATGTGCCGATGACGAATCCCTTCAACGACAGCCCGCACGGCCGCGACGGCACCGACCCGGTGTACGGCACGCTCACCACGCAGGGCTTCCACTCGCTGAGCGCCGCAGACGTGGACGGCGACGGCAAGCACGAGATCGTCTACGGCGCCGCCACCATCGACGACGACGGCGGACTTCTCTACAGCTCGTTCGACGTCCTCCCCGCGGGAAGCGCCGCGCCCGGCGAGACCGTGCGCCTCGGCCACGGCGATGCGATACACGTCACCGACATCGATCCCGCACGCCCGGGACTCGAGATCTGGACCGCGCACGAGGGCGCGACATTCGCTCCGTATGGATCCGCGATGCGGGATGCCGCGACCGGTGAGACGATCTTCGGCTCGTACTCCGGCAAGGACACCGGTCGCAGCATGATCGGAGACGTGCGGGCCGACGTCCCCGGCATCGAGGTGTGGGCCAGCATGCCCGGCGGCTCCGATGGATCGGGCCTGCTGAGCGCCACCGGCGCGAGGCTCGAGTCGGGCACTCCGGGCACCAACCAGTCCATCCGATGGGCGGCCGACCTGACGACGCAGATCGTCGACGGGGCACTCGATGTCACGCCGACCATCAAGGACTGGACCCGCGGCACAGTGCTCACCGCGGAAGGGACGCGCACGAACAACGGCACCAAGGGCAACCCGTCGCTCGTGGCTGACGTGCTCGGCGACTGGCGCGAGGAACTGCTCGTGCGCACGGTCGACTCGTCGGCGCTGCGCATCTACACGAGCACCGAGGTGACGACGCACAAGCTGCCGACGCTGATGCACGACGTGCAGTATCGCGCGGAGGTCGCTCGCCAGAACACGACCTACAACCAGCCGTCGTACACGAGCTTCTACTTCGCGAGCGACATGGACTTCTCGGCGGTGCCGGTCGGAAGCCAGGCCGCGACGCCGACGGCTCCGAAGTTCGTCGATCCTCGCGGCGCCGCCGCCGGCCGAGTCGTCTTGGTGCCCGATGCCGAGTTCGACTACTACGTCGACGGAGTGAAGACGCAGAAGCGCGTCGTCCCGATCGAAGGCGATGCAGACGTGACGGTCACCGCCGTCCCGAAGCCCGGCTTCGTGGTCGCGGACGGTGCCCCGTTCACCTGGTCGTTCCACTTCGACGCGAAGGGCTGATTCCAGGACGGATGCCTCGGCGCGACGTTCGCGCCGAGGCATCCGTCTGTCTCGGTCGATGTGAGAAAGGGAGCCCCAACGGACGAGGGGCCGGACCATCGGTCCGGCCCCTCGCGCGTCAGTGGCTCAGGCTGTTACTTGACCGCGTTGTACGCGTTGACGTTGCCCGCGCCGTAGAACCCGTTGCGCTGGCCACCCGTGCAGGTCGCCTGGTACTGCGGCAGGGTCGGACGCGGGTTGTACACGCCCTCCGGGCACGGCAGCGCCTCGGCAGTGCGCTCGAGCAGCGATGCCAGAGCAGCAGGCTTCATGCCGGGGTGCGCCGAGAGCGCGAGCGCCGCGACACCGGCCACGTGCGGACCGGCCATCGAGGTGCCCTGCTTGTAACCGTAGAGCTGTCCACCGGCCAGGGCGGGGTCGACCGTGGAGAGCACGGCGTCGGTGATGGTCGACACGGCAGGGTTGCGCCAGCGGGTGTCGCCACCCGGGGCCGCGACGTCCACGACACCCTGACCGTACGACGAGTAGTAGCTCTTCAGCTCGCCGGGTCCGACGGCGGAGACTGTCACGACTCCGGGTGCTTCCGCCGGGAGGTCCAGGCATGCGCCGTTGATGACCCGGTCCTCGACGGGGTAGCTGCCGTCGTTGGGGCTCGTGGAGTCGATGAACTTGTGCTGCAGGTCGACGTTGCTGTTTCCGGCCGAGGCCACCGTGAGGGTGCCCTTCGCCGCGGAGTAGCGGAGCGCGCGCTGAACGGCCTGCCAGACCGGACGCTGCCGCTCGTCGTTGCGGCAGTTGAACTCCCACGGGTCGATGAAGTAGCTGTTGTTCGTGATCGGCATGCCGTGATCAGCAGCCCAGAGGTAACCGCAGACCGCGGCCTCAGGGTAGATGAACCCGTCGTCGTTGACGACCTTGACCGAGGCGACCTTCACGCCCGGCGCCACACCTGCGATGCCCACTCCGTTGATGGCTGCGGCGATCGTGCCGGCCACGTGCGTGCCATGGTCCGAGGTGGTCGGGTTCCATGCGGCCTCCGCCGTGTCGACGACTCCGCCGATGCAGGACGCGCTCTTGTCCTTCGCGATCTGCGTCGCGAGGTCGGGGTGAGTGCTCAGGATGCCTGAATCGAGCACGCCCACCACGATCGACGGGTCGCCCGTGGTGATGGCGTGCGCGGCAGGCAGATCGATCTGCGCCATATCCCACTGCTGGCCCCACAGCGGCTCGGCCGTCGGGTTGCCCGGGGTTCCCACCGCGGCGGCATCCAGCACGCCGACGGTCTCATCGTCGATCAGCGTGGTGCCCAGGCCATCGGTCGACGCGACGGATTCCACTCCGCTGCCCGCGACCGCACTGGCGAACGCGGTGTTCGTCGATCGTGCGACGAGCACGCCGATCTGGTCGTAGGTGGCCACGACGGTGCCACCGGCGGCTGCGACCCGCGCCGCCGCCTTGGCGGTGCTCTTGCCCTGCGGCGCGAGCACGAGGTAGCTCGACTCGGGCCCTGAGGCCGATGCCGCGGGTACGACACCCACCCCGATCATCCCGAGGGTGAGGGCGGCGGCCGAGACCGCGCCGATCATCTTGACTTTCTTCATCCGTATCTCCGTTGATCCGAAGCGGTGCACCGCCGACCAGGTCGACCGGCGGAACGGCCTGTCCACAGACTGCGACATGCATGGCGGTGATGTAGCCACGCGACCGGTTTCGCCACTCTATGCGGCGATCGGCGCTTTGCCGAGGGTTTGCCGCAGGAGCGTGACTCGGTCAGGGGTCTTGTCGCCGCGCCCTTCGAGTGCCACCCTAATTCCACGCCTGCGGAATTCTAGCCGGGAGATGTTGCCATGGACGCGCCGATCCAGCATGTCCTCCGCTGAGCACACCGCCCTGATCGTCGATCTGGCTGAACTGTCGTCGGGCAGTGTCGCGGCAGTCGGTGGCAAGGCTGCGAATCTCGGTGAACTGATCCGCGCAGGCTTCGACGTGCCGCCCGGCTTCTGCATCACCACGGAGGCCTATCGGGTCGCGGTTCGTGGAACGCGGTCGAGGACGGGACAGCCGACGGATGCCGCCGCGGCGCGCGCGGCCGTGCTCGGCGCGCCCGTTCCCGCAGGCGGTCGCCGACGCCGTGCGAGACGCGTACGCCCGCCTGCGAGTCGGGTGCCGACGGCCCGGTGGCGGTGCGATCGTCGGCGACGGCGGAGGATCTCCCCGGCGCGAGCTTCGCCGGGCAGCAGGACACGTATCTCAACGTCGCCGGCATCGATGACGGTGCTCGATGCCGTGCACCGGTGCTGGGCGTCGCTCTGGACCGACCGGGCGGTCGCGTACCGCGCCGCCCAGGGGATCGACGGCAGCGGAGTCGCGCTTGCCGTGGTCGTGCAGCGGATGGTGGATGCCGCGTCGGCGGGCGTGCTGTTCACCGCCGATCCCGTGACGGGCCGTCGGCGGCAGGCCGTGCTGGATGCCGCGCTCGGCCTCGGCGACGCGGTGGTGTCCGGCGCGGTCGACCCCGATCACTTCGTCGTCGACACCGCGACCGGGCGGATTCTCGACCGGCGGCTGAGCGGTGGGGACGCCACCCGATCGCCCAGCCTCACAGACGGCCAGGTGCGCGCCCTCGCGTCGCTCGGCGATCGCGTGGAGACCGCGTTCGGCAGCCCGCAGGACATCGAGTGGGCCGATCGATGCGCGACGGACACATGTGGCTGACGCAGTCCCGGCCGATCACGACGCTGTACCCGGTCCCGGTGCGGCACGCTCCACTGCCGCCCGAGCGACAGCCCGCGTGTTCTTCTGCGTCAGCCTCGCGCAGGGCCTCCATCGGCCGCTCACGCCGATGGGCATCGCGGCCTTCCGCGTGATCGGCTCGGGGTTCCTCGACCTCGTCGGCCACCGACCTGAGCTGATCGAGGGCGGGCCCGGCGGCTTCGCGGTCGGCGGCGACCGGATCTTCCTCGACGCGACGACGATCGTCCGATCGTCGCGTCGGTCGCGAGATCATGCCCGAGGGCCCTGGATGTGATGGAGGCGCGGTCTGCCGTCGTACTGCGCGGCCTGTTCGCCGATCCGACGGTTCTCGGTGCTCCCCGGCTCACGACGCCGCTTCGCGCGCGGGGCGCTCCATCTCGCTGTTCGCATCCGGCTGCCGTTCGTCGTCGCACAGGCGCTCGTCAGCCCCGCGGCGGCGCAGCGACGGGTGCGGCGGTTCGAGGCCGAGGTGCGCGCACGAGAGCATCCCGGCGGAGGGCGACATCGCCACCCGAGTCGACGACGTCGTCGATCTGCTCTTCCGCACCATGCCGGTCGCACCACGCAGCCTGCCCGGCGCGGTCGTGGGCTTCGCGATGCTCGGGCTCGCCGGCCGGCTGCTTCGCGGCTCCACCCAGGAGGGCGACCTGCAGACCGTGCTTCGCAGCGCGCCCGACAACGTCACGACCGAGATGGATGTCGAACTGTGGCGCATCGCCGTGCTCGCGCGCGAGGACGACGACTCCGCGACGGCACTGGGCACGCGGACCGCGCGGGACCTGGCCGACAGCTACCGCGCCGGCACGCTTCCCGCCGTTCTCCAGCGCGCGATGACGGACTTCCTGCAGCGCTACGGTCACCGTGCCGTCGCGGAGATCGATCTGGGCATGCCCCGGTGGTCCGATGACCCTGCTCACCTGTTCGGCGTGCTCTCGGGTTATCTGCGACTCGACCGACAGGCGGACTCCCCCGAACAGCACTTCGCCGACGGCGCGCGCGACGCGACGACCATGATGCGCACGCTGATCGGCCGTGCCCGCCGCCGCAGTCGCGATCCGCGCGGCCGCGGTGCGGTTCTGCCTCCGTCGGGCTCGGGCTTTGGTGGGCATGCGGGAGATGCCCAAGTACCTGGTGATCATCGCGATGAGCCGGGCACGCGCGGCGATGCTCGAGATCGGCGTCGAACTGGCCGAATCGGGACTGATCGCGAGAGCCCGGGGATGTCTTCTTCCTTGATTTCGAGGAGACCCGAAACGCGCAGGCGGCGGGGCTGACCTGCGCGCCGTCATCGCGGAGCGGAGGGACCGGTACGACGCCGAGCTGCGGCGACGTCACGTGCCGCGCGTGCTTCTGTCCGACGGGACCGAACTCGAGGCCGTCGGCTCCGACGCGACCACAGCGCCGCAAAGGGGCGCTCCGCGGCACGCCCGCCTCGGCCGGGACGGTCACCGCATCCGCCCGCGTCATCCTCGATCCGGTCGGCGCCCGGCTGGAGCCGGGCGAGATCCTCGTCGCGCCCTCGACCGATCCCGGATGGACCCCGCTCTTCCTCACGGCCGGCGGATTGGTGATGGAGATGGGCGGCGCCAACAGCCATGGCGCTGTGGTCGCCCGCGAGTACGGGATCCCCGCCGTCGTCGGAGTGCCCCGCGCGACAGAGGCCATCGTCACGGGGGTCGAGGTGACCGTCGACGGAGCCGGCGGGATCGTCACCCTCTCCTCGCCGACTGCCGGCGCTGACGATCGGTCATCGTCGTGACGACCGCGCCGGCGCCGAGACGAGGGCGGCCGTCGGGAGACCAGAACACCCGCGCTCGGGTCCTGCGTGGCTGCCCGCCAGACGTTCACCGAGCGCGGCTACGACGCAGCGACCCTGCGGCACATCGCGCGGGAGGCGGGTGTCGACGCGAGGATGGTGCGCCACTACTTCGTCGACAAGGCCGGGCTCTTCCGCGCCGCTATGGAACTGCCGATCGATCCGGGCGCGAGTCCTGTCCGCACTCCTCCCGGGCGATCTGGAAGGTGTGGGCGAGCGACTGATCCGACAGTTCCTCGCCGAGTGGGATCGTGCGGGGAACGCGAGCGCGATGATCATCCTCGTCCGATCGGCCGTGACGCACGAAGAGTCGAACCGGATGCTCCGCGAATTCATCAGCAGCCAGGTCCTCGGCCGGATCGCGGCGGCGGTGGACGCGCCCGACCGGGAGCTTCGCGCGAGCCTGATCGGAAGCCAGATCGTCGGCCTGGTCATGGCCCGGTACATCGTCCGGGTGGAGCCGCTGGCATCCGCCGATGCGGAGACGGTGGTGGCGGCCGTCGCTCCGACGGTGCAGCGCTACCTCACCGGCTCGATCCGCTGATGAGCCACCCGCTCCGACCCGTCACCGACCCGCCGTCAATGCCACAAGCGGCGCAAGCCGCGCGGTGAACTGACCCGGAACCGTGAAGTAGGAGATCCCGGTCTCGGACCGCAGATCCATGAGGAACTCGGCGTCGCGCTCGGAGTCCCCCGAGAGCATCGCGACGGCGCCTCTGCGCCGCAGATCCTCGGGGCTCAGGCCCATCTGATGGCGGAGCCAGTCCGGCAGGTCGTCACCGACCCCGGTCACCTGGAGGGCCAGTTCGAGGTCGGCGCCGGCGACGGCGCGAACGTGACGGACCACCTCCTTCAGTTCCTCACGGGTGACGGCGGGCGGCACCGGCAGGGCGAGTGTGGCGGCGCTGCGGCCGGCGATGCGCAGCATCCGATCTCCCTGCCCGGCGATCACGATGCGGGGTGCGGTCTCGCCGGCGGCCCGGACCGCGGCGATGGTCGCTTCGACGCGATCGACGCGTTCGCGTGGGGTGCCCCACGCGACCCCCAGGGCCGCAGCATCCTTCTCGCCCCCGGGTCGGCCCGCCCCGATGCCGAGTTCGAACCGGCCCTCGGCCAACTCCTGCAGCGTCCGCGCTTCTCGTGCGACTTCGGCCGGACTGCGAAGCGACGACGACAGCACCCACGTGCCCAGATTCAGTGTCGACGTGCTCGCGGCGGCGGCGGCGAGGGCCAGGAACGGCGAAGGCGTCCAGAGGGTGTCCGGCACGAGCAGAGTGCTGAACCCGGATGCCTCGACATCACGCGCCGCATCAGCCCACTGTCGCGCGGCCCCGCGGAGAGACATGACGGCACCGAACCGGATCGGACGCGGAGAATCGCTCATGGTCCCATCGTCACAGTCGGCAGCCGCCACCACATCCTCCGCCGGTGTACAACGGAGCTACTCCAGAGGGAGTACCGGACCCTGACGTTCTGCCGGACGAGTGCTTGGTCGATGGACGGTTCGTACACTGGGCCGATGGCGGATGGGATGCACTTCGACGCGCATGCCGCAATCTATGACGAGGCTCGGCCGCCCTATCCAGCCGCGCTCTGGGATGCCGTCCGCAATCTGGGCGTGCTTCGCCCTGGCGGCCACGCGGTGGACCTCGGAGCCGGCTCCGGACAGGCCACCGGCCCGCTCCTCGCCGCCGGCCTCCGCGTCACGGCGGTGGAGCCGGGACCTCGGCTTGCCGCACAGCTCAGAGCCCGGCATCCCATGGCCACGGTCATCCAGGATCGCGCCGAGAACGTCGGGCTGCCCGACCGATCTCTCGACCTGGCGGTGGCTGCGACGTCGATCCACTGGATGGATCTCGACGTCCTGCTTCCGAAGGTTCATCGATGGCTTCGCCCGGAGGGCGCATTCCTGGTCTGGCGCACCGTGTTCGGCGACCCCGCCGTCGAGACGCCGTTCCGGGAGCAGATCGCTCGCATCGTCGCCGACCGGCACGCTCCGCCCCGCACTGACAGCGGCGAGGAGATCGAGGAGACCGCGCGTTGCGCTCACTCGCTCCGGGTTGTTCGCACGCGAAGCAGTCCACACGTTTCGCTGGAGCATCGTCCTCGATGAACACGAGGTGCATCGGCTGTTCACCACCTTCAGCGACTGGTCCGCCGACGAGGTGGATCGCGCGGCGCTCGCGGTGCGGGATCTCGGCGGAACGGTGACTGAGCACTACTCGTCGTGGCTGATCGTCACTCGCCCTCGCGACGAGGCAGGTCGGTAGCCGCAGCAGCAGCGGCCTCGCTCAGTCCACCCGGCGGTAGCGGATGTGCGTGGCGAGCGGCGAGTGCAGCACCTCGACGGGCTCGAAGCCGAAGGCCTCGGCTCCGTCGAAGATCCGCTCTCCCGACCCGAGCAGCACCGGGGCGATGTCGAGCGTGAGCTCGTCGACGACTCCGGCGGCGAGGGCCTGGCGAACGGTGGAGGCGCCGCCCGCGATGTCGATGCCGCCGTCTCCGGCCGCCTCGCGCGCCAGCGCGTAGGCGGCATCGAAGCCGTCGGTGACGAAGTGGAAGGTCGTGCCGCCCTCCATCTCGATCGGCTCGTGGGCGTGATGCGTGAGCACGAACACCGGCGCGTGGTACGGCGGCTCAGGTCCCCACCACCCACGCCAGTCGTCGTCCCACTCGCCTCGGATGGGCCCGAACATGTTGCGGCCCATCACGTAGGCACCGCGCGGCCGCATGAGCCAGCCGGCCGCGACCGCGTCGGCCTCGGTCGCGCGCGGGTCGCCGATGTGCCAGGCGTGCAGCTCGATCCCGCGCTTGCCGAGCGGATCCTCGCGACTCTGGTCCGGCCCGGCGACGAAGCCGTCGAGCGAGATCGACATGTGGCAGGTGGTGTCCGGCATCCGCGGCCCTTCGACGGTGATGGCGATCGGCCTCGAAATCTACCGGAGGGCCGTTGCCCGCGCCACCATCGAACTCCAGGATCAGTCCTTCTTCAGCTCCTCGGCGAGCATGACGATGATGCCGCTCGGCCCGCGGACGTAGGTCAGCTTGTACACGTCCCGGTAGGTGGCGACGCCACGCAAGCGGTGCGCAGCCGTGCCTCGCGGCGATCGCGAGGGCCTCGTCGATGTCGTCCACCGAGAAGGCGACCCGGTGCATGCCGATCTCGTTCGGCAGCGTCGGCTCCGTCTCGATCGCGTCGGGATGGATGTACTCGAACAGCTCGAGGCGACCGTGGCCGTCCGGGGTCTGGAGCATCGCGATGTTGGCGTGGTTGCCGTCCAGGCCCACCGCGGTGTCGGTCCACTCGCCGCTCACCGTGTCGCGGCCGAGGACCGTCAGGCCGAGGTCGGTGAAGAAGGCGATCGTCGCCTCGAGGTCGCGGACGGCGATCCCGACGTTCTCGAGCTTGATGGGCATGGTCGCACGCTACCCCCTCGATAGTCTGCGCGGATGAGCAATGCCCACCACCCACCGCTGTCTGCGTTCGCCTGGTTCCTCGTCGGTGCCGGCGGAGCCGTCGTCGGACTGCTGCCGTGGCTCGCCACCGGCGCGCGCCTCCCGTTGCAGAACCTCGCCGCAGACCAGTCCACCACCGTGACGCCGTTCGCCCTCCTGCCGTTCAGCCAGTACTACCTGACCACCATCGTCGCTCTGCTCGTGGTCGGCGGAGCAGCCGCCGGCATCGCCGCCCGCGCGCTCGCCGGCCGACGTCCGCGTTTCGGCACGTCAGCGCTGGTCCTGGGTGTGCTCGCCGTGCAGGTGCTTGCGGCGGTCCAGTCCAGTGTGGTGACTGTCCGATCGCTCGAGGAGTCTTCGCGCACGCAGGTCTACGCCGCCGCGATCGGCGCCGTCATCGTCCTGTCGCTCGCGATGAGCCAGCTCGTACTGCTGCTCATCGCGCGCGCCCCCGCGCCGGGTGCCACGATCGCTCTATCGCTTGCCGCGATCGTCTCCGCAAGCTGGGTCGGCGCCGCGTTCCGCGATCTGATGCTGTTGGGTCCGAACGAACTCGTCCAGGTGATCTCGCTCATCCTGCGGTGGATGCCCGCCGTGCTCGTCGGGTGCGCGATCGCCTGGTGCGGCTTTCGCACGGCAGGCCGGGTCGCCGCGGTGATCGTGAGTCTCGCCGCACTGTGGATCGGACCGGCGTTCTTCACGGCTGTCTCTTCGGCAGCCGGGACACGGGTGCTCGCGCCCTATCCGGCGGAGATGGCGGAGTACGCCCTCCACGTGTTCGTGATGGCACTGACCATGCCCGAACTCGCCGTATCCCCGCTGGTCGTGGCGCTGATCATCGGCATCGCGGGGTCGCTGCTCCTCACGCGGCTTCGGCGCGGCCATGGGGAGCGGTCAAGCGCCGAACGTCCCGACATCGCCGACCGCGATACGGTCCCGGGCCGCTAGGCCGGCACCCTCATCCCGCGCTCTCCGTCTGCCATCGCCGGACGAGCGCGCCGAACTCGGCGGGCTTCTCCATCGGCAGCAGATGCCCGGCGGGAATCGTCTCGAGCTGCGCACCGGGGATCGCCTCGACCAGCTCCGAATGGAAGGCCGGCGGGCAGATCGGATCGTCGACCCCCGACACCACCAGTGTCGGCAGCGTGAGCCCGCGCAGCCCGGGGCGAAGGTCCACGCGCGTGCCCTGCATGACGAGCTGGGCGCGCAGCGTGTCCTCGCCGGTCGCATCGCCCATCGCGAGCGCACGCTCCACGAGGTCGGGCCGAGCCGCGCGCGAGGACGCCGTGAGCAGCCCCGGCAGGATGCTGCGCTGCAGCTCGCGGGCGCTCACGCCGGCGTCCAGCCGTGCGAGCCAGTCACCCCAGGCCCGGCGCTGAGCATCCGTCGGCGCCTTGGCGTTGGTCGAGGCGAGGATCAGCCCGGCGACCCGCTCCGGCGCGCGGATCGCCAGGGCCATCGCGACGATCGCCCCCAGCGACAGTCCGCCGAGCACGAATCGCCCCGGGAGCCGTTCGAGGAGCCGGTCCACCTGCTCCTCGATGCTCGCGGCCGAAAGGTCCGGAGTGATCGCGTCGATCCAGACCGCAGCCCGACCACAGGTCGGCCGTGCAGTTCATGCCCGGGAGGAGGACGAGCGGGATCACCTCACCCCTTGACCGCGCCGTCACTGAGTCCCGCGACGAGGTACTTCTGCGCCACGAACGCGATGAGCACGACCGGGATGGTGAGGAGGATGGATGCCGCCCCCGCCTGCTGCAGCATCGGCAGCGTCTGGCCGAGCTGCGTGGCGATGAACACCGGCACGGTCTTCGACGACGTGTCGGTGAGAACGAGCGCGGTCAGGTACTCCTGGAAGGCGAAGAGGAACACGAAGATCCCGGCGGTCAGGATGCCCGGTCCCATGAGCGGAATCATCACGCGTCGCAGCATCCCGATGCGGGTGCAGCCGTCGATCATCGCCGCCTCATCGAGCTCACGCGGAATCTCGGCGAAGAAGTTGCGCAGCAGCCAGATCGTGAACGGCTGATTGATCGCCACCAGCGCGATCGCCAGGGCGAAGGTCGTGTCGTAGATGCCCAGCGCCCGGCTGATGTCGTACATCGGCAGCACCACCGCGAACCGGGGGAGCGCCCGGAAGACGAGCGCGAGGACGAGGAGCCACGCCGAGAGGTAGCTCGGGTAGCGCGACAGGGCATAGGCGGCGGGGATGCCGATCACCAGCGCGATCACGGTCGAGATGACGGCCACCGAGAGGGTGTTCACGAGGTAGTCGGCGAAGTACGTCGTCTCCCAGAGGTTGACGAAGGCGTCGAGCGTCGGCTGGTAGTCCCAGAGCACCGGCGGGTTCGCGAATGCCACATCGGTGGGCTTGGTCACCGAGAGCGTCATCCAGATGAACGGGCTCAGCGCCGCCAGGCAGACGATCGTGAGCAGGATGCTCACCCAGACGGGCGTGCGCTGACCGGGCCGACCACGACGGTTCAGACGGGTCTTTCCGGTCTGTCCTCCGGTGACGATCGTGCGAGTGGACAGTTCCTCTGCTGTGAGCGTCATGCGGCCGCCCTCGCTTCCTTGAAGACACCGCGGATGAAGGGGAGGAGCAGCACCAGGATCAGCAGGATCGTGAGCACGTTGATCGCACTGCCGAGTCCGAGCTGCTGCGCGCCGTTCGCGAAGGCGACCGAATAGACGTAGTGCATGATCGACTCGTTGCCGATCGTCTCGGCCTGCGGCGACAGTGGGATCAGATTGTCGAACATGCGCAGCACGTCCATGATCGAGATCAGCGTGACGAAGCCCATGACTCCCCGGATCGTCGGGATGATGACCTGGATGTGCGTCTGCCACGCGTTGGCGCCGTCGATCGTGGCGGCCTCGCGCAGCTCGGCCGGAACGCCCTGGAGCCCGGCGAGGATGATGAGCATCGCGAACGGCAGCATGTGCCAGACGGTGTTCGCGATGATGAGGATGGCGTTGGGCACCTGGTCGGTGAACCACAGCACCTGGCTGCCGCCGAAGAAGGCGATGATGCGGTTGACCACGCCGCCGAAGTTGTCGTCGAAGAGCCACGAGTACGCGACCGCGCCGACGAGCGTCGGCAGCACGTACGAGATGAGCATGATCCCGAGGACGAGCGGCCGAGCGCGACCCAGGCGGTTGATCGCCGTGGCGATGAGGTAGCCGAGCACCAGGAGCAGCGCGACGGTGATCACCGTGACGGTGACCGTGAAGATCACCGCCCGGGCGAACCGTGGGTCGGTGAGCGCCTCGGACGAAATTCGCCAGACCGACGAACGTCCCTGGGACGCCGTAGTGGACGCTCTCCAGGCTCCATTGGATGGTCCGGATCAGGGGAAGGAACAGCAGCCCTCCCATCACCACCAGACTCGGTGTGAACAGCAACCAGAACTCGCGCGCCTTCATGGCATCACTTCCTTGTGATCGCTGTGGTCCGGAGCCCCCCGGCTCCGGACCACAGCAGTTGTCTCATCGTGGCCGAACGGACGTCGATCAGCCGGCGATGGCCTCGCCGGCAGCCTGCATCTGGGCGGTGCCCTCATCGACCGACAGCTCACCCGAGATGATCCGGGCGATGATCGGCGTGATCTCGGTCGAGATGGGCGCGATGATCGGCGACACGATCGGAGGCATGGCGCCGGCGATCGAATCGTTGGCCGCCTCGCCGTACGGCGAGTTCTCCGCTGTGACCATGCCCTCGCGCGCGGGGTACGCCGCGGGGACCGACGCCGTCGACGCGTCCTCGCTCACCGCAGAAGCCATCATGACGAACAGCATGTCGTGATCGAGCTCGGTGTTGAAGGGGATCGACCAGCCGTCGATCGACAGGCGGTCGTAGAGGAATTCGGCGCTGTCGTCGGCCTTGGGCGGCGCCGCGAACTCGAAGGTGTCCGACAGCTTGCTGTTGGCCTCGAGTGTGAGGTCGTTCATGCGACCCGGAGAACATGATGGACATCGCCGCGGTGCCGTTGTACATCTGCTGCTGGACCTTGGGCTGGTCGAAGGTCGTGACCTGGGGGTCCATGTAGGGCTTCAGCGAGAGCATCGCCTCGAGCGCCGCCTTGGCCTCGGGAGTGTCGAGGGTCACGTTGCCGTCTGCGTCGACGTAGTCGGCGCCCAGCGAGTTCAGGGTCGCCTGGAAGCTCGTGGCGACATCCGACGTGGCGAGCCACGGCAGCGCGATCGGGTACTCCATCACACCGGCATCCTTGATCGCCTGGCGGCGTCGATCATCTCGCCGAAGGTCGTCGGGACCTCGAGCCCGAGGTCGTCGAAGACGTCGGCCCGGTAGGCCATCACGAACATCTGGGCCTGCATCGGCAGCGCGTACAGGTGCCCGTCGTACGACATGCCGGTGCGCATCGACTCGCTGAGGGCGTTCAGGTCGTAGTCGTCGGCGTACTTCTCGAACAGATCGTCGAGCGGAACGAGCTTCTCGTCCGTCGCCAGCGACGGGATGACGAAGCCGTAGGTCTCGACGATGTCGTAGGTGCCGGTATCGCCCGAGAGGGTTGCGGTCGTCTTGGTGACCTGACCGCCGAAGTCGATCGGGTCGTGCTTGACCGTCACCTTGTCGGTCGTGCAGCTGGCGACCATCGTGTCGGTGAAGGGGTCGATGGCGGAGGAGTTGTAGGCCAGGACGTCAACGGTCGTGGCTTCTGCGGGGGCTTCGTAGTCGCAGGTGACCTCCGTCGCGTTGTCGTTGACGGTCCGACTGCCGGCACCACAGCCGGACAGTGCGAACGTGCCGACGACGGCGGCGGCGGTCAGCGCGAGCATTCGCGTCTTGTTGGTGTGCATGAGGCCGAGAGTATACGTATGCACAGGCCTAAGGGAAGCCTAAGTTTGTCGCGAAGTGTCACACTTTCATCACACCCATGTATACGAATACACATCGCGGCGACTGCGAGAGCGACGGTGAGGGCTATGCGGGGGTGCGCACCCGCTCTCCCTCTCACGGGGGATGCCCCCACGGACCGCCGGCAATACCGTGGAGGGATGTCCGACCTTCCTGCTGCTCATCCGGTGAAGCGTCCGCGACCGACGGGGCAGCGACCTGCGAAACGATATCTGGCTCGCCGCCGGCCTGTTCCTCGCGGCCGTGCTCAGCACCGCGCTCGGTTCGGTCGCCGGCATCTACGGGTCAGACGCGAACGCGGGCATGCAGTGGGCGCTCCTCTACAGCTTCGGGCTCACCGCCCCGCTCGCGGTGCGCCGGCGCTTCCCCGAGGTCGTCGTGGTCGCCGTCGCGCTGGTGTTCTTCGCGGGGGTCACCTTCCGCATCCCGGATCTCTATGTGTCGAACATCGCGATGTTCATCGCGATCTACACCGTCGGGGCGTGGGTCGACGACCGCCGCCGGGCGATGTGGGTGCGCGGGGCGGTCGTCGTCGGCATGTTCGTCTGGCTGCTCGATCACGATGTTCCAGGCGGCGATCGATCCTGCCGACCACACCCTGTCCAAGGCGGGGATGTTCTCGCCGTTCGCAGCCATGATGCTCATCCAGCTGCTGATCAATGCGGCCTTCTTCGGCGGCGCGTACTACATGGGCGACCGCGCCTACGCGGCCGCGATGTCGCGTGCAGCGCTCGAGCAGCGCACCCTCGAACTCGAGCGCGAGCGCGAGGTCACAGCCGCCCAGGCCGTGGCGCTCGATCGGGTGCGCATCGCGCGCGAGCTGCATGACGTCGTGGCGCACCACGTCTCGGCCATGGGCGTGCAGGCGGGCGCGGCACGGGCGGTGCTCGATCGCGATCGGGACGCCGCGCGCACCGCACTCCTCGGAGTCGAGGCATCCGCCCGTTCGGCGCTGGTCGACCTGCGGCAGCTGCTGGAGACGCTTCGTACGAGCGCGGGTGACACCGAGGGCGGCTCGACCGTGCGCCTGTCGGGACTCGCCGACCTCGTCGGGCACGCGAACGCCAACGGCCTGCCGACGACTCTGACCGTCATCGGCGACACTGCCGAGCTGCCCGACCTCGTGCAGGTGAACGTCTATCGCGTCGCCCAGGAGGCCCTCACGAACGCGCGCCGCCATGGCGGACCGGATGCCGCCGCAGATGTCCGGCTGCGCTACGCCGCGAACGCCGTCGAGCTCGAGGTCGTGAACACCGGCCGCCTCGTCGCCGCGCCGATGCGCGCAGGGCTGGGCCTGCTCGGGATGCGCGAGCGGGCGGCCTCGTCCGGGGGAGAACTCCAGGCGGGCCCTCGCGATCGCGGGGGGTTCCTCGTCCGCCTGCGCGTGCCGCTCGCCGTGCCGGCCGAGGCGCGAGCCGGGATCGGCGCATGATCCGCGTGCTCCTCGTGGACGACCACGCCGTGATGCGCGCAGGCTTCCGCATGATCCTCGAATCGGTGGGCGACATCGCGGTGGTGGGCGAGGCCGCGTCGGGGGTTCAGGCGGTCGCCGCGGCATCGGAGCTGCGTCCGGACGTGATCTGCATGGACGTGCAGATGCCCGACATGGACGGGCTCGAGGCCACCCGGCAGATCGCCCGCGACCGTTCGCTCGACCGCCGCTGTCGTCGTCGTCACCACGTTCGACCGCGACGACTACCTGTTCGAGGCTCTCGCGGCGGGCGCGAGCGGCTTCCTCTTGAAGAACGCCGGGCCCGAGGAGCTCATCTCGGCGGTGCGCGTGGCGGCGGCGGGTGACGCGCTGCTCGCCCCCGAGGTCACGCGCCGGGTCATCGCCCGCTTCGCCGACCGCCCCGACTACACCGCTCACGCCGACGACGACCGCTCCCGCGGCGCCGACCGCAAGGGCGACGCATCCGACACGGCACAGACGACCCCCGCGGCACCGGCGATCGAGCTCACCGAGCGCGAGACCGAGGTTCTGCAGCTCGTGGCTCAGGCGATGAGCAATGCCGAGATCGCCCACCGGCTCTTCATCGGCGAGGCCACGGTCAAGACGCACGTGTCGAACGTGCTGCAGAAGCTCGGCGCCCGCGACCGTGTTGCGGCGGTCGTGTACGCCCACCGGCACGGCTTGGTCTGAGACGGGTCTGGTTCATCCGCCCCATGGCGGCGTCTCCCCCGCAGGGGGGACCGCGCATGATCCGCCGCCCGGGGGAGGTGACCCTCGGCCGCTCTGCGTAGCGTGATCCCGAGGGGCCTTCACACCGAGCCCCGAGAGGAGACGGCAATGCTGCAGCTTCGCGGTATCGGCAAGAGCTATGGGGGGCGTCGCGTGCTCGACGACGTGTCGTTCGACGTGCTGCCCGGGCGGCTGACGGGCTTCGTCGGCGGCAACGGCGCCGGCAAGACCACGACCATGCGGATCGTCCTGGGCGTGCTGGTCGCCGACGCCGGGACGGTGACGCTCGACGACTCGCTGGTGACGGCATCCGATCGCCGCCGATTCGGCTACATGCCCGAAGAGCGCGGCCTCTATCCGAAGATGAAGGTGCTCGAGCACATCGCCTACCTCGCCCGGCTGCACGGGTTCTCGAAGACGGATGCCACGACCCGCGCCCGTGCACTGCTCGAGCGCCTCGGCCTCGGCGAGCGCCTGAACGACAACGTCGAGACGCTGTCGCTCGGCAACCAGCAGCGGGCGCAGATCGCCGCGGCGCTCGTGCACGACCCGCAGGTGCTCATCCTCGACGAGCCGTTCTCAGGCCTGGACCCCCTCGCCGTCGACGTCGTGGCGGGAGTGCTGCAGGAGCGTGCGGCGGCCGGCGCCGCCGTGCTGTTCTCGTCGCACCAGCTGGACGTCGTCGAACGCCTGTGCGACGACCTCGTGATCATCGCGGGCGGCACGATCCGCGCCGCCGGCGCCCGCGAGGTCCTGCGCACCAGCCACTCGAGGCGTCGGTTCGAGCTCGTCTCCGCCGGCGATGCCGGGTGGCTCGCGCAGCGAGCCGGGCGTCGAGGTCATCGACTTCGACGGTGGGTACGCCGTCTTCGACGCCGACAGCGCCGAGACCGCCCAGCGCGTGCTGCGCCGAGCCGTCGCGCAAGGAGACGTCGCGAGCTTCGCGCCCCAGCATCCGTCCCTCGCCCAGATCTTCAAGGAGGTCATCCAGTGAGCACCACAGACATCCCCCGCAACGACCGCACGCCGAACGGCACGTCCCCCGGTCTCGGCGGCGGTCAGGCGATCTGGCTCGTCGCCGAGCGCGAGATCGGCTCGAAGCTGCGCAGCAAGGCGTTCGTCATCTCGACCGCGATCCTGTTCCTCGGCGCCCTGGCACTCGTGATCTGGGGCGGTTTCCAGGCCGCGAATGCGACGGGCACGCCGATCGCGGTGACCGCCGACGCCCAGCAGTACGTCGCGAACGCGCAGGGCGTGGACGTCACGGATGCAGCCGATCGCGCCGCGGCCGAGGCGCTCGTGGCGGACGGCGATGTGGAGGCGGCGATCGTGGGCGACCCCTCGTCGCCGACGGGTTTCACCGTCATCGCCGACTCCTCGGCACCGACGCAGCTGATGCTGCAGCTGGCTCAGCTTCCGCCCGTCGAACTGCTGAACCCCGATGACGGCAACGCCGCGCTCGCGTACATCGCTGCCATCGGCTTCGGCGTGGTGTTCCTGCTCGCCGCGTCGCTGTTCGGCGGCACGATCGCCCAGAGCGTCGTCGAAGAGAAGCAGACGCGCGTCGTGGAGCTGCTCATCTCGGCGATCCCGGTGCGCTCGCTCCTGGCCGGCAAGGTCATCGGCAACACCGTGCTCGCGATGGGCCAGATCCTGATCCTCTCGGCCATCGCGATCATCGGCCTCACCGTCACCGACCAGACCGCGCTGCTGCAGGGACTCGGCGGCCCGATCGCCTGGTTCGCGATCTTCTTCCTGTTCGGCTTCATCCTGCTCGCGTCGCTGTTCGCCGCCGCGGCGTCGATGGTGTCGCGACAGGAGGACATCGGCTCGACCACGATGCCGCTGACCATGCTCGTGATGGCGCCGTACTTCCTGGTGATCTTCTTCAACGACAACCCGGTGGTGCTCGCGGTCATGTCGTACGTGCCGTTCTCGGCACCGGTGGGCATGCCCATGCGCATCTTCCTCGGTGACGCGCTGTGGTGGGAGCCGCTGCTGTCGCTCGCGATCCTCATCGCGACCTGCTTCGCCGCGATCCTCGTCGGCGGCCCGCATCTACGAGAACGCGATCCTCCGCATGGGCGGCCGGGTCAAGCTCCGCGAGGCCCTCGCTGTCGTGAAGACGGTTCGGGATGCCGTCGCCCGGTGAGGCGACGGCATCCTGAACGTCATCCAGGTTCATGCGGGAATACATGCGGAAGAATGATGTTGTCCACCCTGGGCCGACGGCGTCCCTCTACGTATCTCGCAGATCCTGAGGAGGACGCCATGGGCGCCGCAATCTCTCGACCGTACGGCCGCTGACCGACCACCCCGTGATGGAGGTGCTCGCCGGCCGCTGGAGCCCCCGCGCGTACGACGCCACCGCGCCGCTCGATGAGCAGAAGCTCGCGAGCGCGCTCGAGGCGGCGCGCTGGGCGCCGTCCGCCAACAACGTGCAGCCCTGGCGCTTCATCGTCGCCCGTCGCGGCACCGCCGAGCACGCCGCGATCGTCGAGACCCTCGTCGGCTTCAACCAGCTGTGGGCCGGCGACGCCGGCGCTCTCGTCGTCGCGATGCGAGGACGAGGATGCCGAAGGCGACGCTTTCGGCACCGCCTCGTACGACCTCGGCCAGGCGGTCGCCCACCTCTCGGTGCAGGCGCACCACGACGGCCTGCACGTGCACCAGATGGCAGGCTTCGACCGCGACGCGCTGCGCGCCCACTTCGGCCTTGAAGAGCGGTTCCTCCCCGTCACGGTCATCACCCTCGGCGACCTCGGCGACCCCGAGCTTCTGCCCGACGGCCTTCGCGAGCGCGAGTCGGCGCCGCGCAGCCGCCGTCCTCTCGCGGAGTCCGTTCTCGCGAACGCCTGACACCATGCTGAAAGGCCGCGACCCGTTGGGTCGCGGCCTTTCTGCTTGCTAGCGGTGGCCGTTGTACCGACGCCGGTCGGCGGCCCGGCCGCGATGACCGGTGAGCGCGTCGGCGGCATTGACGAGAGCCAGATGCGACAGCGCCTGCGGCGTGTTCCCGGCATGGCGACGCCCCTCGACGTCGTACTCCTCCGCGAGCAGACCGACGTCGTTGGCGAGGCCGCAGAGCCGGTCCATCAGTGACGCCGCATCCTCCCGGCGCCCGCTGGTGGCGTACTGCGCCACGAGCCAGAACGAGCAGGCGAGGAACGGATGCTCGCCTCCGGGCAGACCGTCGTCGGTCGTCGTGGTGCGATACCGGTGAAGCAGACCGTCGTGCATGAGGTCGCGCTCGAGCGCGGCGACGGTGGCCAGCATTCGCGGGTCGTCCGGCGCGCAGAATCCGACCTCGGGGATCAGGAGCAGCGAGGCGTCGACCTCCTGTGAGCCGTAGGCCTGCACGAAGTGGCCGAGTCCGGGGTCGACGCCGCGCTCATCGATCTCCGCCTTCATCCGGTCGCGCAGCTCGGTCCACCGTTCGACAGGACCCTCGAGGCCGGATTCGCGGACCGCCCGGACGCCGCGATCGAACGCCGCCCAGATCATGACGCGGGAGTGGGTGAAAAGGCGGGGCTCGCCGCGGACCTCCCAGATGCCGTTGTCGGGTCGATCGATGTTCGCCTCCACGAAGGCGAGCAGCGCGCGCTGGAGGGGCCACGAGAACTCGGTCTCGTCGAGCCCGGCGATGCGGGCAGCCTCGAGGGCCACCATCACCTCGCCGATGACGTCCGCCTGGTACTGCACCACCGCGCCGTTGCCGATCCGCACCGGCGCGGCGCCGTCGTAGCCGGGAAGGGTCGCGACCACGCGCTCCGGCAGGTCGCGCTCCCCCGCGATGCCGTACATGATCTGCACGTCGGCCGGGTCGCCCGCCACCGCCCGCACCAGCCATCTGCGCCATTCATGGGCGGCGTGGAGGACGCCGTGATCGATGAGCGCTTCGAGGGTGAGCGAGGCATCCCGAAGCCAGACATACCGGTAGTCCCAATTGCGCACGCCCCCGAAGTTCTCGGGCAGCGACGTGGTGACGGCCGCGACGATGCCGCCGGTCGCTTCGTGGGTGAGTGCGCGCAGCACCAGCAGCGACCGGATGACCGCTTCACGGTAAGGACCTGAGTATTCGATGCCCCCTGCCCACGTGGTCCACCACTCGCTCGTCTCCTGAAGGGCGACGTCGGCGTCCAGGGGCGCCGGCGGCTCCCGGTGCGAGGGGTACCACGTGAGCTGCAGATCGACCGTCTCGCTCGGGCCGACGTCGAAGGTGCCGACGTGCGACCGGCCGGCGGGGGTGAGCCCCGGCCCTCTCACCACGATGGCATCGGGTCCTGCTGTCGCGACGAGCGCCTGGCCGTGGGCCGTGGTGATCTGCCGCACCCACGGAAGCGCGCTGGCGTAGTCGAAGCGGATGCGGAGGTCCTGCGTGAAAGCGACCGTGCCCGAGATGCCCCTCACCCGCCGGATGACATCGGCCCGGTGACCGCCGTGCGGCATCAGGTCGACCACCTCGGCGACACCGGATGCCGTCTCCCATCGGGTGACGAGCACGAAGCAGTCGCCGTCGTAGGACCGCGTCGCCTTCGCCTCCGGGTCGTCGGGACGCAGCAGCCATCGGCCCTGCTCCTCGGTGCCGAGGAGGGCGCCGAACATCGACGGCGAGTCGAACCGCGGCAGACAGAGCCAGTCGATGGCGCCGTCGAGCGACACCAGCGCAGCGGAATGGCAGTCGCTGAGCAACGCGTAGTCCTCGATCGGCGTCGCCATCGTCCGATTCTTTCAGCGCAAGCCCCCCGACGAGTGGACGTGACACGAATACTGTGACGGCATGAGCAAGACGCAGACAACGCTGTGCATTCTCGGGGCCTCGGGCGACCTGACGTCGCGACTGCTGCTCCCCGCCCTGGCAGAGCTTCTGGCCGAAGACCCGGAGCGCGACGTCCTGCTGGTCGGCGCGGGAGGACAGGAGTGGAGCGATCAGGAGTGGCGCGCGGTGATCGACAAGGCCTTCTCGGCCGCGGCGAAGCCGGGCGAAGAGCCGGGGGAGTCGCTCGCGCGGGTGCGCGACACCGCCGTCTACCGCCGGACCGACATCACCGACGCCGGCGAGTTCCGGGCCCTGCTCGAGGAATGCGAAGGCCGCACCGCGCTCTACTTCGCCGTGCCCCCGGCTGTCGCTCTCAAGGGCTGCGAGGCCCTCGAGAGCATCGACCTGCCCGAAGGGCTCATCCTCGCTCTGGAGAAGCCCTTCGGCACCGACGAGGCGAGTGCGGCATCCTTCAATGAGCTCCTGCGGCGCCTCGTGCCCGAGGATCAGGTGTACCGGATCGACCACTTCCTCGGCAGGTCCACGGTTCTCAACCTCCTCGGACTGCGCTTCGCCAATCGGGTCTTCGAGCCGGTGTGGTCGAACGAGCACATCGAGTCCGTGTCGATCCGATACGACGAGAAGCTCGGGCTCGAGGGTCGTGCGGGGTACTACGACACGGCGGGGGCCCTGGTCGACATGATCCAGAGCCACCTGCTCCAAGTGCTGGCGATCGTCGGGATGGACCCGCCCGCAGCCCTCGATCCCTACGACTTCCGTGACGAGAAGGCCGATGTGCTCAGGGCTACCAAAGTGTGGGACGACGATCCTGTCGCGAACTCGCGGCGGGCCCGCTACACGGCGGGGTCCATCGAGGGCCGAGAGCTCCCCGACTACGCCGAGGAGCCGGGTGTCGACCCTGCGCGCGGCACCGAGACGCTCGCAGAGGTGACCTTCGCGATCGAGACTGCGCGGTGGGCGGGAGTGCCCTTCACGATCCGGTCGGGCAAGGGCCTCGCGGAGAAGTACAGCGAGATCGTCCTGCGATTCAAGCAGGTGTCGCACATCCCGCGCGGCTTGGACGGATCGACCCAGCCGTCGGCGCTGCGCCTTTCGCTGGGCCCCGATCGCATGGCGCTCGAGATCAACGTGAACGCCCCGGGCGAACCTTTCCACCTCGAACGTGCGGCGCTCGAGACCGAGTTGACGGCGGCCGCCCGCCGCCCCTACACCGAGGTGCTCGAAGGCATCCTCGACGCCGACGCGACGCTCTCGGTGCGCGGGGATACGGCCGAGCGGTGCTGGCACATCGTCCAGCCGGTCCTCGACGCCTGGAAGCGCGACGCGGTCCCCCTCGACGAGTACCCCGCGGGATCCACGGGCCCCGAGCACTGGTCACCGCTGTGAGGGCGGCTGCAGGCCGACCGGGTCGGCGCGCCGAGTGACCCCGGCGCGTGCCTAAGGTGGGGACCATGACCGCGAGCATCCTGTCGATCGGCACCGCCGTTCCGCCCGCTCGGGTCGCGCAGCAGGCCGCCCGCGATGTCTTCGCCGCCCAGCCGGGACTCTCGCGCATCTCGCAGCGGCTGATCCACGCCGCCTTCGACGCATCGGCGATCGATCATCGCAACACGGTGCTGACCGATCTGGTCGCCGCCGCCAACGGCGAGACACCCGCAACGGCAGAGGGGATGCCGACAGCCGGCGCAGGCGGGACGATCCTGTCGCCGTCCACCGGCGCCCGCAACGACGCCTACATCCAGCTCGCGCCCCCGCTCTTCGCCGAGGCCTCCGCACAGGCGCTGGCCGAGGCATCCGTCGCCCCCGACCAGGTGACGCACGTCGTCACGGTCTCGTGCACAGGCATGTTCGCCCCCGGCCCGGACTTCCGGCTGGTGGGGGATCTCGGGCTCGCGAAGAACGTCGAGCGATACCACATCGGCTTCATGGGCTGCGCGGCGGCACTCCCCGGGCTGCGCGCGGCCGCTCGCATCTGCGCGGCTCAGCCGGATGCCGTCGTCCTCGTCGCGGCCGCCGAGCTGTGCACGCTCCACATCCGGTCGTCCGAAGACCCGCAGCAGATCGTCTCGGCGTCGGTCTTCGCCGACGGCGCGGCCGCCGCTGTCGTCTCGGCGCGAACCTTCGGCACCGGCCCGCGGCTCGAACTCGAGCGCTTCGGCACGGTCCTCACGAGTGAGGGCGACAAGGACATGATGTGGACGATCGGCGACCGCGGCTTCGACATGGTCCTGACGGCCGAGGTGCCGCGGATCATCGGCCGCGAGATCCGTGAGGCCGTCAGCGCGTTCCTCGACGGCGATGAGCCGGCGGTCTGGGCCGTGCACCCCGGCGGTCGCAGCGTCCTCGACCGCGTCGAGACGGGGCTCGGGCTCGACCCGGCCGCGCTCGAAGCATCCCGAGCCGTCCTCGCCCGGCAGGGCAACATGTCCAGCGCGACCATCCTGTTCATCCTCCGCGATCTGCTGCACAGCGGGAATGGCGACGACGAGCGGATCGCCGCACTGGCCTTCGGGCCCGGGCTCACCGTCGAATCGGCTCTCCTGACCCGGACGGGCGGCGCGTGAACCTCAGCGTCCGCGACGCCGACGTCCTCGAGCTGATGGACGACCCCGACTGCGATGCGCGCCGGCTCGAAGCGACGCTGCGGCGGTTCGACACGGTGAACCGCCTCTGGAGCGGATGGAGCGGCGTCTACCGCTCCCACCTGCTCCCCCATCTCGCTTCGCTCGGGCGCCCCGCGCGCGTGCTCGATCTCGGCTCCGGCGGGGGCGACCTCGTCGCGCGGCTCGCGGGGCTGGCCGAACGCGACGGTCTCGACGTGCACTGGCTCGGGGCGGATCCCGATCCGCGCGCGCACGCCGTGGCGGCAGGGCGGGCGTCGGGCCGCATCCGGTTCCGGGCGACGGATGCCGCCACCCTCATCGCCGAGGGCGAGAGGTTCGACGCGGTGCTGTCGAACCACGTGCTGCATCACCTGTCCGCCTCCGGCCTGCAGACGTTCGCCGATGAATCCCTGAGGCTCGCGGACGGGCTCGCTCTGCACTCCGACATCCGGCGGGGGCACCTGCCGTACTGGCTGTACGCCGTGGGGGTGACGCCCTTCGCACCCGGCACCTTCCTGCGGACCGACGGTCTGCGCTCGATCCGGCGCAGCTACCGGCCGGACGAGCTTGCGACCGCGCTCGGGCATCGCTGGCGGGTCGAGACGGCGTCGCCGTTCCGCGTGATCGCGCTGGCGCGCACGAGTGGCTGACGTCATGGCCGACGGCGGCGGACGGCTGACCGGTGACTGACGTCATCGTCGTCGGCGCGGGGCCGGTCGGAACGCTCCTCGCGGGCGAGCTGAGCCGGCGCGGGGTCGAGGTCGCGCTGCTCGAACGGCGCACGTCACCCGGAGAGGGCACGCGCGCGATCGGCGTGCACTCGCCGGTTCTTGCCGCGCTCGAGCCGTCGGGCATCACCGAGCGGCTCCTCGCATCCGCGGTGCGCGTCACCCGGGGTGAGGCGCGCGCCGAGGGCCGGCCACTCGGTGTGGTGCGGTTCGACCGCCTGCACCGCCGCTTCCCCTTCGTCGCGGCGCTCCCCCAGGCCTCCACCGAGGCCGCGCTCGGCGCGGACGCTCCGCTCGCCCGGCGCGGTGCGGACGTGAGCGCGGTCACCCCGACGAGCCGCGGCATCCGCGTGTCCCTCCACGACTCCGAGACGCTCGACGCGCCCATCGTCGTCGTGGCGGCGGGGTGGCGATCGCGTCCGCTCGTCTACCGCTCTGGGGCCGTACGGGTGCAGCCGTACGCCGATCGCTATCTGATGGCGGATGTCGAGACCGGCCGCGACGGCGATCTCGCCGTGATCAACATCGACGCTTCGGGGGTGCTCGAGTCGTTCCCGCTGCCGAACGGCAGGCGGCGTTTCGTCACGTGGGACCCGCTTCCGTCGGACTCGTCCGACGCCGGGCGTGCGGAGCGGCTGCGTGCCGCGCTCCGCGAGCGCGGCGAGGACGCCGCGGCGTCGCAGGTCGACGTCGCCGCGGCGTTCGAGGTGCGCCGGGCCGTGGCGCCGGCGCTCCGCCGCGGCGGGCTCTTCGTGATCGGCGATACGGCGCACGAAGTGAGCCCCATCGGCGGCCAGGGCATGAATCTCGGACTGCTGGATGCCGCCACCCTCGCGCCGCTCCTCGCCGCGTGGGTGCGCACCGGCGCCGCGCCGGAGCAGCAGCTCGCCGCGTGGGAGCGACGGCGGCTGGCCTCGGCGCGGACGGCCGCCGCCCTCGCCACGCTCAACACGTCGCTCGGTCGGGCGCTCGGTCCGCGCGCCCACGCCGTCCGTCGCGCCGGCCTGCGGGTCGCCCTGCGTCCGCCCGGCGCACGCCTGCTCGCCCACGCCTACTCGATGGGCTTCGACCGGGACGCCTGACGTCGGCGACCCAGGCGAACGCTGGCCGCCGGGCCGAGCCCCGCCAGCCGCGCTGGGCCGACGGCGACCCCGGGCGTCAGGCCGTGAACGGCTCCGCCCGTGGCCACCAGCTGCGCCGCGAGCAGCAGGGCGGCCAGCATGACGAGCCGGAACAGCGCGCGGGTCGGCGGGCGGACGAGCGCGAGCACCGCGGTCGCACCGGCGGCTGCCAGGACGGCGATGAAGAACACCCAGCCGAGCGGCGACACGTCGCCCAGCATCCCGCCCGACGAGCCGACCAGCACGGCGACGGCACCCACGACGATCCCGATCGCCGCGACGACCGCCGAGGCCCGCGGGCCGATCCGGTGCGGCAGACCCCTGACGCCGGTCCGCTCGTCGTCCTCGAGGTCGGGCAGCACATTGGTGAGATGCACCGCGGCGCCGAGCGCCGCGCCCGCGATCCATCCCCACGCCGGCGGCGAGGCGAGGATCCGGCAGGGCCAGCGTGGCGAGCGACGGGAAGATCCCGAAGCTCACCAGGAACGGCACGATCGAGAAGGCCGTCGCCTTCAGCCCCGCGTTGTACGCCCACGCCGAGGCGAGGAAGACGGCGTGGGCGGCCAGCATCCCGAATCCGAGCGGTGCGGCCAGCACCAGGGCGATCGCGACGGCTCCGACCGCGCATCCCCATGCCAGCCGCTCGCTGATGTCGCCACGCGCGATCGGCTTGTCGCTGCGACCCACGGCACGGTCGCGCGGCGCGTCGATCGCGTCGTTCGAGAGTCCGATCGACACCTGCCCTGCCAGCACCGAGAGGGTCAGCAGCACGAGCCGCCATGGTTCGAGCCCCACCGCGATGCCCAGCGCGAGGGCGAGGCCCGTGACGACGAGCGTGGGGCCGGGATGCGTCGACCCCCAGAGCGCCCGGACGGCCCTCACGATGCTGGCCGCGTCAGGACGCCACGCGGCGTCCGCGGACGATGCCCACGACCGCGAGGACGAAGGCCGCCAGGTACGCGATCCCGAGCACGACCGAGGTCGCATAGAAGATGGCCGCGGACGTCTCGTACGAGATGCCGGTCCAGCTCGCCAGGGCGGAGTCGAGGTGGCCCGAGTCACCCGAGTCGGGCACCGTGAGCGCCCCCACGAGGATGGTGAGCCACAGGAGGATCGTGGCGACGTCATAGCCGAGCCGGGTCGCGCGCTTCTTCCGCGCCTCGGGGTCGAACAGCGTCAGCAGAGGCGGCACGAGCAGGATGAGGATCGTGAACACGCCGTAGACGATGCCCAGGATGCCGAGCCAGCCGACATCGGCGCCCACCCAGTCACGGCCGATGAAGAAGAAGATCGGCAGCAGCACGGCGAGCACCCACTGGGCGATGAAGACGAAACGGCCGGAGCCCGCGAATCGCATGCTCCGACCGTATCGCCCGCTTCCGGATGAGCCCGGCATCTCAGTCCTCGAGTATCGCCTCGATCACGTCGTCATCGTCCGGCGACGGCGAATCGGATGCCTCGGCCGGCCCACCGCTGGACAGCACGAGGCTCGAGCCGTCGGGCGCGACATCCACCCGCACCACATCGCCGTCGTGGACGTCGCCCGAGAGGATCGCCATCGCGAGCCGGTCCTGGATCTCGGATTGGATGAGGCGCCGCAGCGGCCGGGCGCCGAACACGGCGTCGTAGCCGCGCGTGGCCAGCCATCCCCGCGCATCGGGCGTGACGGCGAGGGTCAGGCGACGATCGCGCAGGCGTCGCTGCAGGGCGTAGACGCTGAGCTCGACGATCTGCGCGAGGTCGTCCTGGGTGAGCGCCTGGAAGATCACGATGTCGTCGAGCCGGTTCACGAACTCGGGCTTGAAGGCCTGCCGGACGAGCGCCATGACCTGCTCGCGCTTCTGCTCGATCGACTGCGTGGGGTCGATCAGGATCGGCGACCCGAGGTTCGACGTGAGGATCAGGATCACGTTCTTGAAGTCGACCGTCCGGCCCTGGCCGTCGGTCAGCCGGCCGTCGTCCATGACCTGCAGCAGCACGTCGAAGACCTCGGGATGCGCCTTCTCCACCTCGTCGAGCAGCACGACGCTGTACGGACGCCGCCGGACCGCCTCGGTCAGCTGCCCGCCCTGCTCGTAGCCGATGTAGCCGGGAGGGGCGCCGACGAGGCGCGAGACCGTGTGCTTCTCGCCGTACTCCGACATGTCGATGCGCACCATGGCGTGCTCGTCGTCGAAGAGGAACTCCGCGAGCGCCTTGGCGAGCTCGGTCTTTCCGACGCCGGTGGGGCCGAGGAAGAGGAACGATCCCGTCGGCCGGTTCGGGTCGCTGATGCCCGCGCGCGACCGGCGGACAGCATCCGAGACGGCCTTCACCGCCTCTTTCTGCCCGATGAGCCGCTTGCCGAGCTCGGACTCGAGGTGCAGCAGCTTCTCGGTCTCGCCCTGCAGCAGACGACCCACCGGGATGCCGGTCCAGGCGGCGATGACGGCCGCGATGTCCTCCTCGGTGACCTGCTCGTTGACCATGCGGGGCTCCTCGGAATCGGCCTCGGCGCTCTCGGCGAGCGCGAGGTCGGCCTTGAGCTGCTTGATCGTCTCGTACTCGAGGCGGGACGCCTTGGCGTAATCGGCGGCCCGCAGCGCGAGGTCGCGCTCGGTCTCGGCCGCGTCCAGGCGCTTCTTCAGTTCGCCCACGCGGTTCAGTCCCGCCCGCTCGCGCTCCCAGCGCGCCTCGAGCTCGGCGAGGTCGGCCTGCGCGGCGTTCATCTGCTCGCGCAGGGCGGCCAGCCGCTCCCTGGACGCGTCGTCCTTCTCCTTCTTGAGCGCCAGCTCCTCCAGGTGCATGCGGTCGACACGGCGGCGCAGCTGGTCGATCTCCACCGGGCTGGAATCGATCTCCATCTTCAGGCGGCTCATCGCCTCGTCGATCAGATCGATCGCCTTGTCGGGCAGCTGCCGGCTGGGGATGTAGCGGCTGCTCAGCGCCGCCGCCGCCACGAGAGAGCTGTCGCTGATCGTCACACCGTGGTGCGCCTCGTAGCGGCCCTTCAGCCCGCGCAGGATCGCGACCGTGTCTTCGACGCTGGGCTCGCCGACGTAGACCTGCTGGAAGCGGCGCTCGAGCGCGGCATCCTTCTCGATGAACTCGCGGTACTCGTTGAGCGTGGTGGCGCCGATGAGGCGCAGCTCGCCCCGCGCGAGCATGGGCTTGAGCATGTTGGATGCCGCGACCGACCCCTCGCCGCCGCCCGCGCCCATCAGCACGTGCAGCTCGTCGATGAAGGTGATGATGCGACCCTCGGAGTCGGCGATCTCCTTGAGGACGCTCTTCAGGCGCTCCTCGAACTGGCCCCGGTACATCGCGCCTGCGACGAGGGCCGAGATGTCGAGGGTCACGAGCTGCTTGTCCTTCAGCGACTCGGCGACGTCGCCCGCGACGATGCGCTGGGCGAGTCCCTCGACGACGGCCGTCTTGCCGACGCCGGGCTCGCCGATCAGGACCGGGTTGTTCTTGGTGCGGCGGGTCAGCACCTGGCTGACCCTGCGGATCTCGGCGTCCCGGCCGATGACAGGGTCGAGCTTGCCCTGCCGTGCGCGGTCGGTGAGGTTGATCCCGAACTGCTCGAGGGCGCTGCGGGAGTCCTCCTGCCCGGGCTGCTGCGTGGCGTTCATCTGTCTCCTGAAAGCTGTAGGACTCAAAGTTGAGTCGTCTTCACTCAAGTTTAGCAAGCCACGGTGGAAGGGGCAACGCGCGGGAGAAGGTCGGCGGGCGCTGGGGGCCGCGCGGCGCTGCACAACTCCGTCGAATCAGCGCTCTGAGCCGCGATCCAGGGGCTGCGAGGCCCGCAGCGGTGGATTTCGAAGGAGTTATGCAGACGCAGGCGCAGTGGGAGCGCCGGGCGCCGTCGCGGGGAACGGTCAGGCGACCGGCTGCAGCTCTCGCTCTTCCGCATCCGCCTCGGGCGCCGCGCCCATGTCGTCGAGCGAGCACGAGAACCGCGCGCGGTACGCGGTCGGCGTCGTCCCGAGGACGCGAGCGAAGTTCTGGCGGAGCACCGCCGCCGAGCCGAAGCCGCTCTCGTAGGCGATCCGGTCGAGGCCGAGGTCGGTCTGCTCGAGCAGCCGCTGGGCGTGGATGATCCGCTGCCGGGCGAGCCATGCCGCCGGCGTCGCGCCGAAATCGGCCTTGAAGCGGCGGGCGAACGTGCGCGGCGACATGTGGGCGTGCGCCGCGAGCTGATCGACGGTGAGCTCGACGCGCAGGTTGTCGAGCATCCAGTCGGTCACCGGGGTGAGCGACAGGCTCTGCGCCACCGGCAGCGGCCTGTCGATGAACTGCGCCTGCCCGCCGTCGCGCTGCGGAGGCACGACCATGCGCCGCGCGATCTTGTTGGTGAGCTCGGCACCCAGCTCCTGGCGCAGCAGGTGCAGGCACGCGTCGAGCCCCGCCGCCGTGCCGGCGCTCGTGATGATGCGGCCGTCCTGCACGTAGAGCACGTCGGGGTCGACCTCGATCGACGGGATACATCCGCTGCATCGTGTCGGCGTACATCCAGTGCGTCGTCGCCCGGCGCCCATCCAGCACGCCCGACGCCGCAATGACGAACGATCCGCTGCAGACGCTCAGCACCCACGCACCGCGGTCGACCGCCCGTCGGACGACATCGGTCACGCGCGAGTCGACGCTGCCCCAGCTGCGCCGCGGAATCGGCGTCACCACCACGAGGTCCGCCTCGTCGGCGAACGTCAGGTCGTGCTCGACATTGATCGAGAAGGCGAGGTTCGAGGCGATCGCACCCGGCTCGGGCGCCAGGATGCGGAAGTCGAAGTTCGGGATGCCGTCATCCGAGCGGTCGAGGCCGAAGGCCTCGCAGGCCAGTCCGAACTCGAAGGGCGCGAAACCGTCCTGCACGATCAGAGCGACGGTCTTCATCCGCTTCACCTCTCAGCCGGCCACCTCGGCGGAAGTGGCAGTTTTCTTACGGTCGGTGGCCATTCTGCCACTGTTGGCAGATATGGCACAAGCGTAGCGTGACTGCCATGTTCATGGTGATTCTTCTCGCAGCGCTCTCGATCCTCGCGATCGCCTCGACGATCGCCGCCCTCGCACAAGGACGGCTACCGTCGCGTCCCGACCGACTGGTCGCGGATTCCCGACAGGTCCATCCACGACTCCACGCCGGCAGGCCAGACGATGTGGCAGGTCGACGCCGGGTGGGGCAACCGCCCCGCGAACGACCGCGGCATCGAGCTTCGGGCTCAGACCGCCCAGCACTCGCTGATAGACCTCGACCATCGCCGCGGTCCGCGAGGACTGGCGGAACCGCGCGGCGACCGACGGGTCGACCGGCGGCGGCGTACCGGCTTCGATGTCGGCGGCCGCCTGTCGCAGCGTCTCGGCGAGCGCCTCGACCGAGGCATCGCGCACCGGCCAGAGCCCGCCGCCCAGCTCGGCGGCGATGTCGGGGTCGCTCACGATCGACGGCGTCCCGAGCGACGCGGCCTCGAACGGGCGTCATGCCCTGGGTCTCGAAGCCGATCGAGGTCTGCACGAGGGCGTCCGCGGCCGCGAGTCTCTGAAGTGACTCGCCGTACGGCATCCGTCCGGCGAAGACGACGGATGCCCGAGGCTTCGAGCCGGTCGACCAGGCGCTCTGCCGCACGCAGCTGCCCGCCGCCGCCGAGCACCTCGACATCGGCCTCGATCCCCGAGACCGCGAGCGCCTCGAGGAACGGCAGCAGTCGCTTCTCGGGGCTCATCCGGCCGAGCCACACCAGGCGCGGCGGCCCGGGTGCCCGCTCCGTGCGCGACGCGAGGGCGGCGTCGAGCAGGTCGTCGTCGATCCCGTTCCAGACGACGTCCACGTGCTTCTCGCCGGAAGAGGGGATGCCGCGCCCCGGCACGACGCCGTGGGCTTCGAGCCGTCGCGCGAAGTGCGACGACGGCGCGGTCACGGCATCCGCTCGCTCGGCGAAGCCGCGGAGGTACGCCCACCCGTCCTGTCCCGCCGGTGCGCGACCCGAGGGCCCGCCGCTCCCACGCGTTCAGCACCCGCAGCACCGTGCCCGGGAACGGGCGCGGTGGCCTCGATGCCGACGTCCACGCGGTTGTGCATCGTGTGCACGACCGGCAGCCCATGGCGCGCGGCGAAGCGGTGCCCGATGAACGCGCCCCAGAAGTCGGCCTGGACGTGCACGACGTCGACCTTCGGGCGAGCCTGCAGCGCGGCATCCACCCGTCGATCGGTGCGCGCGCCCGGCCAGGTCATCGCATACTCGCGATCCAGCGTCACCGGGACCGAGGGCAGGTCGACGTAGGCGGCATCCGGCGTCGCCGCCCGCCGGCGCGCTCCGTGCCGCGCCGGCGCGACGATCGTGACCGTGTGACCGGCCTTCTCGAGGAACCGCCGCTGCAGGCGCATCGACACCTGGGCACCGCCGAACGATTCGACGTGCTGGTCGCCGAACATCACGACGTGCATCGGACCTACTCGGGGAGCGGTTCGTCGCGGTAGAGCGCTTCGAACGTGTCGAGCGTGCGGCGGATGTCGTGCACGGTGACGCCGTCGAGAGACGCCTGCTGCATGCGCAGCCGCTCCTCGGGCGCGGCGGTGAGGACGTCCGTCAGGCGCGCCGCCAGTGCGTCGACGTCGCCGGGCTCGAAGAGGTAGCCGTTCTCGCCGTCGTGGACGAGGTGCGGGAGCGCCACGGCGTTGGCGGCGACGATGGGCAGACCCGACGCCATCGCCTCCATGGTCGCGATCGACTGCAGCTCGGCCGTCGAGGCGATCGCGAAGACGCTGGCGCGCGTGTAGAGCGCACGCAGCTCTTCATCCGACGGCGTGGCCGTGGAACGTCACGCGACCGTCGATTCCGAGATGGTGCGTGAGCTGCTCGAGGTTGCGGCGCTGGTCTCCGCCGCCGACGATGTCGAAGTGCACGTCGAGCGCGGGGTCGAGCAGGGCGACGGCGCGCACGATGTCGGCGGTGTGCTTCTCGGTCGTCAGGCGCCCGACGAACAGGATGCGATTCTCGGAGCGGGGGGTCAGGTCGGCGACGTAGTTGGCCTTGTCGATGCCGCAGCTGATCGGGATGACGCCCTGCAGCGAGATCGTCTTCTCGAGGAAGTCGGCGGCCCTGCGCGTCGGAGTCGTGACGGCGCGGGTCATGTCGAAGGTGCGCTTCGCGTCGTCCCAGGCGAGCTTCACGATGAACCGCGTGATCGTGTTCGGGAAGAAGCTGTGATCGACGAGGTTGTCGGCCATCACGTGGTTGGTCGCGATGATCGGGATGCCGCGCTCCCGCGCGATCCGCGTGAGACCACGACCGACGATGATGTGCGACTGGATGTGCACGACGTCCGGCTGCACGGCCGCGAGGAGCCGGCGGGAGTAGTACTTCGTCCGGAACGGCATGACGTAGCGCAGCCATTCGTGCGGCCACCATCGCCACGACGGCAGGCGGTGGACGGTCATCGGCTGGCCCTCGATCACCTCTGTGCCCACGCGCTTGGCGTGGCTCGTGCTGGGCGCGACGACGTGCACGTCGTGCCCGCGCGCGACGAGTCCGGCGGCGAGGCGCTCGGCGAAGCGGGCGGCGCCGTTCACGTCGGGGGCGAAGGTGTCGGCGCCGATGAGGACCGTGAGCCGATCGGGTGAATGGGGCTGATCGGCCGGGTCTGCGGCGGTGTTCTCGGGGGTCGCGGGGGGAGTCACGGGATCGGTGGCTGCCTATCTCTGCGGCGCGTCAGGAGGTTGCCTGGCTCTGTTCCACTCTACCGGAGGGCTTCGCAGGTGCTCGGGAGCGAGCTCGTCAGCACGGATGCCGTCGGCCGCGCGCCTAGATCTTGAGGTCCTGCTTGGGCACGACCACTTCATTGATGATCAGCAGGATCGAGGCCGTGATCGGCAGCGCGACCAGCACGCCGAGCACCCCCATGAGCGCTGCCGCCCACCATCGCGGCGATGAGGACCAGCGCGGCCGGGATCGAGATCGCCTTGTTCATCACGCGCGGACTGATCACGTAGGACTCGATCTGGATGTAGACGAGGTACGCGATGAAGAAGATGAGCGCCTGCTGGGGGCTGGAGAAGAGGGCGATCACGGACGCGAGGATCCAGAAGATCACCGATCCGAACAGCGGGATGAGCGTGATGACGAACGCGACCACGGCCATGAGCGCCGGGAACGGGAGGCCGATCACGATGTGGAGCACGAAGACCGCGGCGGCGTTCGAGCGACGCCAGCGTGACCGAACCGATGAGCGCGCTGCCGACCGACGCCGTGATGCGCTCGGTCATGTTGCTCAGCTTGGGCCGGTTGCGAGCCGGGGCGAGCGAGTAGAGGGCGTTCTTCATCGCCTGCAGCGAAGCGAGGAAGTACAGCGTGAGGGCGACGACGATGAAGCCGCCCGAGATCGCGCCGATGATGCCGGCGGCGACCGACCAGGACACCGCCTCCGACCGCCGCGAGGAAAGCCGGGTCCGAGAGCGTCACGGCCAGCTGGTCGATCGCGGTGCCGAGGCCGATCTGCCACTCGGCGGGAAGCTCGAGGAACCATTCGGACTCGGGCATCTCGTCCAGCGCCTGCGGGATCGCCTGGATGAACTGTCCGATCTGCGCGAGCACCGGCGGCAGGACGAAGACCAGGAACGCCGTCATGAGCAGCGCGAACGCCCCGAAGACGATGCCGATCCCGGCGCCGCGCTTGACGTTGTGGCGCTCGAGCAGGCGCACGATCGGGTCCAGCCCCAGAGCCAGGAAGAGCGCCAGCACGATGTAGACGAGGATCGTCGAGATCGACAGGACCGCGCTGCCGAGCACCAGGGCTCCGAGCACGCCGACCGTGGCGGCGAAGCCTCCCGCCAGCGGCCGGTCGAGCGCCGCGAGGACCCGTGTCCGGATCAGGCTCTCGTGCGGCACCGCAGCCGCGTCCAGGTCGGCGGTCGGTGCGGCCGTCCCGTCTGCGGGGTCTGGCGGTGGCTGCGGGGCGGGCACAGCCGACGGCGAATCGCTCATGGCGCCACTCTAGGGCTGTGCGCACCCCGTCGACCCCGGGGAACGCCGGGCCCCTCATCACCCGGGTGGGATGACCGAACTCGCCCGATGCACGCTAGCGTTCACTCAACGGCGGGCGCACCGGGCCTGCCCCTCGCCACGGGAGGCCTCGGTGGAAGCTGGAAACCTCGCCAACCTGATCTGGACGATCGCGTTCTTCGCCGATCTCGCGATCAAGGTGCTCGCGCTCATCTTCATCCCCCGGCATCGCAAGCCCACGGCGGCGATGGCCTGGCTGCTGGCGATCTTCCTCATCCCGTTCGTCGGCATCGTGCTGTACCTGGTGATCGGCAACATCAAGCTGCCGAAGTCCCGCATGGAGGAGCAGGCCGCGCATCGACGCCCGGATCCGGGAGCGCGTCGCGCTCACGGACTTCGCCAAGCCCGACGCTGCCGAGCCCCGCTGGTTCCAGCGGGTGGTGGAGCAGAACGAGGCGCTGACCGGCATCCCGGCACTCCACGGCAACTCGATGACGCTCAACGGCGACTACAACGCCACCATCACCCAGATGGCGGTCGAGCTCGGCACCGCGAAGCGCTTCGTCCACGTGGAGTACTTCATCGTCGGCTGGGACGACACGACCCGCGGGTTCTTCACCGCGATGGAGGATGCCGTCAAGCGCGGCGTCACCGTCCGCATGCTCATGGACTTCATCGCCACCCGCAAGGTCGCCGGGTCCAAGGAGATGATCGCGGAACTCGACCGGATCGGGGTCGAGTGGCAGTGGATGCTGCCCGTCCAGCCCACGAAGGGCAAGTATCAGCGGCCCGACCTGCGCAACCACCGCAAGATCGTCGTCATCGACGGTCTGATCGCCTACACGGGCTCGCAGAACCTGATCGACCGCAGCTACGACTCGCCCAAGAACCAGAAGCGCGGCCTGCAGTGGCAGGAGCTCGTGACGCGCATCGACGGACCGGCCGCCGCCGCGCTCAACGTGGTCTTCCTGTCCGACTGGCTGATCGAGACCGGGCAGGACATCACGTCGGAGTACGTGCCCGCCGAGCAGGCTCCGGTGTCGGGCGACCTCGTCTGCCAGGTCGTCCCGAGCGGACCGACCTACCGCACCGAGAACAACCTTCGGCTCTTCCTCTCGCTGATCTACGGCGCCACCGAGAAGGTCATCCTCACGAGCCCCTACTTCGTGCCCGACGAGGCGATGGTCTACGCGATCACCTCGGCGTGCGAGCGGGGTCTCGAAGTGCACCTGTTCGTCTCGGAGGTCGCAGACCAGTGGCTCGTCGGGCACGCGCAGCGGTCGTACTACGGCGTGCTCCTCGACGCCGGCGTGCGGATCTTCCTCTACCCGGCGCCCTACATCCTGCACTCGAAGCACTTCTCGATCGACGACGACATCGCCGTCATCGGGTCGAGCAACATGGACATCCGCTCGTTCAGCCTGAACGCCGAGGTCTCGGTGCTCGTCCGCGGGGCGTCCTTCGTCGCCGGGATGCGCGAAGTCGAAGAGGGCTACCGGCAGGCCGGACGCGAGCTGACGCGCGAGGAGTGGAGTCGCGAGTCCCGCAAGGACACCTTCTTCGACGGCATCGCCCGGCTCACCTCTGCGCTCAACTGATCCTCAGAGAGCGGCGACCGCCCACGGCCTACCCTTGAGGGATGCCGACACTCCACGCCGACGCCGACGCGACGCTCTGGGTACCGGTCACCTCATCGCTGGGCCTCTCCGGGCGTCGCCATCGAAAGACCGCGATCCGGATGCTGCTGACCCAGGCGAACCGCGCGATCGGCTCCAGCGAGCGGCCGGGCAGCAGCGTCCTCGCCTGGGGGATGAGCCAGGCCGCGCCCTTCCTCATGCGCCGCGCGGCCGGCCGCGTGCTGGTGTGGGTGTGGAAAGCCGACCCGGAGCTCGCCGTCGTCATGGCGCAGGTGCAGGAGGCCACCCCGCAGCTGCGCACCGCCCGCGCGATGATGCCGATGGAGTACGACGACAGCGAGGAGTTCCGCAACCCGTACCTCGGCGTGGGCGAGAAGCTCGCCATGCCGCTCCCCCGCGACCCGCGCACGCCGCCGTTCGCGACCTACACGTGGGACACCGGCACGCATTTCGTCAGCGTCACCGCCGTATGCCCCGAGCGCGAGCGGTTCGGCACGATCATCGGCAGCCTCGATGACCTCGCCCGCACGATCCGCATCGCCGACGACCTCACGATCGGCGAGTCGCCGACGGTCCTCCGGATCGACCCGGCTCCGCCGAAGGCCTGAGCTCAGTCGGGCTCGGGAGCCGCGTCGGGATGCAGCGGGGCGACGTCGTGGTCGCCCGACAGCCATCGCATCCAGGTCGCACCGGGGTCGCTCTCGAGGATGAGCGCGCGCACGAGCAGGGTCAGGGGGATCGACAGGATCGCGCCGACCGGGCCGATGATGAACGTCCAGAAGATGACCGCGAAGAAGCTCAGCGTGAGGCTGAGGTTCACGGCGTCGCTGACGAACTTCGGCTGCACGAGCACCTGGAGCGTGACGTTGACGACGCAGTAGATCGCGACGACGGCCAGAGCGAGCGGCCAGCCGCCGACGACCAGGGCGAGGACGGCGGGCGGGATGAGACCCAGCACGAAGCCGATGTTGGGGACGAAGTTCGTCACGAACGCGAGGATCGCCCACACCGCAGGAGCGGGCACGCCGAGCGCCAGCAGCGCGAAGCCGTCGATGACCGCGACGATCGCCCCGAACGTGGCATTGACGACGTAGTAGCGGCGGACGCTCGAGTTGTACACCTGGAATCGGCGGACGGTGGGACGGATGCCGCGGCCGAAGGACGCTTCGGCGCGTGAATAGCGCGCCCCGTCGGCCGCCATGAAGATGACGTAGCCGAGCACGAAGAAGAGCGCCGTCAGCACGCTCAGGACGGTGCCGCCGAGCGAGGTCGCGAACGAGATCAGCTTCTCGGGCTGCATGATCGAGGCGCCGGCATCCGCCGCCTCAGAGGTGACGCCGAACGACTGCAGCAGCGCCACGACGTTCTCGGCCGCCTGCTGGAGCTCGTCCTTGTAGTCGGCGACGAGCCGGGCGAACTCGACGCCCGCGAAGGTCAGCAGCAGCGCCATGACCGCGAGGATCAGGTAGCCCACGACGATGACTCCGGTCGTCGCAGCCCAGCGGGGCCAGCCCCAGCGCTCGAGCGGGAAGCGCACCGGGTGGCAGATGATGACGATGACCGCGGCGATCGCGAGCGGGCCGATCAGCTCCCGCGCGTACGAGACTCCGGCGAGCGCGATCACGGCCGCCGCGAGGCCGAGGAGGATCCGCAGCGTCGGCGACAGCGAGGGAGCTGCCGCGCCGGCGGCGGGCGTGGCGGGCGGGCGCGATTGCTTCACGGGCGCAAGGCTAGCCGCGGCCGGCGGCGGGGCGACGCGGGCGCGCCCTGACCGGTCGCTATCGTGAGCGGGTGGATCTCAGCCAGCTGCTTCCGACGACCGTCGAATGGTGGCAGCTGCTCATCGCCGTCGTCGTGATCATCGCCGGCTGGATCCTCTCGCGACTCGCCCGCGCCGGCACCATCCGGCTGCTGCGGCTGGCTCCGAGCGTCTCGGAGATCGTGTCGACGTTCATCGCGCGCCTCGTCTCGTACTCCGTGGTGCTGCTGTCCGTCGGCATCGCCCTCGCGGTGCTCGGGGTCAACATGCAGCCGCTCCTGGTGCTCGCCGTGGTGCTCGCCGTCGTCGCGGTGCTCGTCCTGCGCGGGGTCGCCGACAATTTCGCCGCCGGCGTCGTCATCCAGGCAAGCAAGCCGATCGAGGTCGGCCACGAGATCCAGGTGGAGGGCCCGGACGGCCGCGCGGTCACCGGCGTCGTCACCGACCTCAATTCGCGGACCGTCGTGCTCGAGACCTATGACGGCCGCACGGTGCACGTGCCCAACGCGAAGATGGTGCAGGATCCGATCGTCAACCATTCGGCGCGGGGACTGCGCCGCAGCGAAGTGCAGGTTCGGGCCGCGCGGAGCGGCGCCGGATTCGATGAGGTGCTCGCCCGGCTCACCGAGGCGGCGGCATCCGTTCCAGGGGTCTCCGAGACCGAGCCGAGCCGCGCGATCGCGGTGTCGATCTCGCCCGAGCGGCTGACGGCGCGCGTCCTGTTCTGGCACACCCCGCCGGACGGGCTGACGGTGACCGCCGGTGTCGTCGAGGCGATCGCTGCCGCCCTCCGCGCGGCAGGTGTCGAGAGCACCGTGACGAGCGAACCCGGACTTCCGCCGCTCGTGCCCTCCGAGACCCTCTGAGATCAGGCGGGCCTGCCCCCCTCGCGCTCAGGCCGCCTTGCCCGCGGCGTTGCCCGCGGGCTCGGGCTCGCGCACGTGGACGACGAGCTCGGGTGCCTTGGTGACGATGAGCCACACCGGCAGCACGATGAGGCACAGGAGCGGCAGCACCGCCGATGTCGCCGCACAGGGCGACACCGACGAAGATGGCGATCCAGCCGTCCTTCGTCGCCGCGAGGACGATGCCGAGCGTGCCGCACGCGACGGCGAGCGAGATGGGAATGCCGGGGATCAGCGCGTAGCCGAGCAGCCCGAAGGCGACTCCGATGAAGACGGCGGGGAAGATCCGGCCGCCGCGGAATCCGGCGCTGGCGGCGATGAGCAGCGCGACGACCTTCACCGCAGTGAAGAGCGCGAGCTGCTGCGGGCTGTAGTCATCCGGATGCTCGAGCAGCTCGCCGGTCTGCTCCAGGCCCTTGAAGAGGGTGATCGGTCCGCCGATGATGCCGAGCACACCGAGGAGCATGCCGCCGAGGGTGGTGAAGATCAGCGGGTTGCGCAGCGCGTGGAACAGCCGGTGCAGGTGGGGGAAGACGAACGCGGCCGCGACGCCGATGAGCGCGGAGACCGCCGCGACGACGAATCCGGTCACCAGGTAGATCGGCTGGTAGGCGCCGATCGGATCGAGGGTGAACGCGATCGCCTCTCCCCCGAGGAGGAGCATCGTCACTGCGCCCGCACCCGCCGCCGCGAGCGGCAGGAACAGCTTGTCCCAGAGCGACCCCGGCATGGCGAGGGTTCCGACCATCCCCGTGAAGACGAGAGCCGCCGCGACCGGCGTGCCGAACAGCGCGCCGATCGTCCCCGAGACGGCGAGCATCACCAGGAGCGCCGGCGGCACCTTCGTGGAGAACCGCCCGAAGACCGCGACCGCGAGTGCGCAGTTGACGGCGATCGTCGGGTTCTCAGGTCCCAGGCTCACCCCTCCCGCCAGGCCCAGGATCGTCACGAGGAGGATCGTCGGCACGGTCGAGGAGCTTCGGCGGCGTGCCGCCCAGTTCGGTCGTGGCCGAGTCCGGTCCGCCGTGCCCCGGCAGCAGCCAGACCACCGCGCCGACCGCCGCCCCGGTCAGCGTCAGGACGAGGAAGATCCACCACGGCGTGCTCTCATCGGCTCCGAAGAAGCCCGGGAGCGTGTTCCACACGTAGTGCATGAGGCCTTCCGACACGAGGTCGAGAAGGCGCAGCACGACGGCCGAGCCGATGCCGATGAGCAGCGCGGGAACCGCGAGCAGCAGCAGATTGCGGACGCTCGGGGTGGTCGGCTCGGTCATTTGACTCCTCACGGTCGGACTCATCCTGCCCGACGTGCGGCGGGCGCGGCATCCTTCAGTCGGTCAGGCGCATGTCCTCGTGCAGTGCCGCGGCGCTGCGGATGAACAGGATGATCCAGGTGAACACGAGCGTTCCCGCCACGAGCTCGACCGCGGTGAGCGTGTAGTAGCCGATTCCGAAGAGCACGCCGAGCGCCACCACGAGCGCGAGGAAGACCCAGCCGAGATAGATGAAGAACGGCGACATCCCGGGAATCCATGCGCGCAGCCGGATGACGAGCACGGCGTAGACGACGGCCATGCCGGAGGCGAAGAACGTGTGGATCCAGAACCAGTCGTCCACGGGGAACACCCCGACGAAGCCGAGGAACACGCCGACCAGGATCAGGCACAGCCGCACCCGCGCGATGCCGTGCGGGGCCGCCGTCGGAATGCCCGAGGTGGCCGCGCGGGCGAGGGTTGTCACGATGATGCCCGCGACGATGAGAGTGAGGTTGAACGCGAGCGACGAGATGTCGTTCGTGACCCCCAGCGAGCTGAGGTGCTTCTGCCACCACTGCGGATCGGATGCCGTCAGCATGCTCGCGACGATCCCCTCGACGAGGAAGGTGGCGAGCACCACGGCGAGCAGCTGCAGGTCCATGTGCGTGCCCGAGTAGAAGGCGACGTACCCGGTGACCGCGGCGACCGCGCCCGACAGGACGATGACCGGGATGCCGAACACCTCGGCGCCGATGAACGCCTGCTCGAAGATCACCGATACGAGAGTCCAGCTCAGCAGCGCGATCACGGCGTGGGCGAAGGCCAACGCGACCAGGTCGACGATGTCGAGGATGTTCGGGCGAACGCCGCCCCGCAGCATCCGTCCGCCCGCGAAGGCGACGATCGCGACGAGCGCCGACGTGACGGCGGCGAACTGGCCGAGCGAGTCCGGCCCGGCGATGGGTGCGGACTGGAACCGGAACGCCAGGATCGCGATGAAGGCGACGACGATGAAGGCGCCCGCGCCGATCGCGAGGGAGATCGACTCGAGCGTCCGCTCGCTGGATCGGCTGTCGGCGGCTGGTGATGCCGCGGGGGCCTCGGATGTCATGGCGACTTGTCCTCTCGGGCGGGCGCTGCGAACTCTTCGTGCATCTGGGTGACCTGCTGGACGAGGGCGCGCATCTGGCCTCGCGTCGCCGGCTCGTCGTCGTCGCGACCGCGCGCCGCCTTCTCGATGACCCACGACGACACCGTCGCCGTCACGGTGCCGACGATGGCGACACCGCCGGCCATCAGCCCCACTGCCCAGATGCGGCCCACCGCGGTGACGGGGTAGAAGTCGCCGTAGCCGACCGTCGCCACGGTCACGAACGCCCACCACATCGAGTCCCCGAAGGTCTCGATGTTGGACCCGGGCGCGCCCCGCTCCACGTCGAGCACCGCCAGCGCGCAGAGATAGATGACCAGGAGCGACGCGCCTGCTCCGTAGATGGCGATGCGGCTGCGCAGTGCCGTCCCCGCCGTCTGCTTGCCGAACGTCATGACCGTCAGCACCCGCAGCAGGCGGAGCGCCCGCAGCATCGGGATGACCACGATCGCGAGGTCGAGCAGGTGTCCCCGGAACCACACGGCGCGCGGCTTGGCGAGCGTGAGCCGCACGAGGTAGTCGACGATGAAGACGACCCACGTCAGGCCGATGATCAGCCAGAGCACGAACGCCTCCGAGCCCTGCGCGTCGGTGATGGACTTCCACGAGTACGCGATGAGCCACAGGGCGGCTGCCACGATGAGCGGCCAGTGAGTGGCGCTCTCCCACCGCGCCATGATCTCGGATCGGCTCGCCATGGGTGCACTCTAGAGCCGAGGGGCTCGCCGCCCGAGGTGCACCGCCGAGTGGTCACCCGAGGGGTGTGACCGCGCGACGTGGCGAGCGACCGGGTCCGTGGCACCGCCGGCGTGCCGGTGCCATGATGTGCCCATGACGGACTCTTATACATCTGCGCTGGAGTGGACGCGACCGGCGACGGTGGAGCAGCGCATGGCGGCCGGCAAGGACGCGCGCCGTTCGGTGTCGCGGAGCAGGCTCGCCCACCTCACCGCCGGTGACCGGGATCCGCTCGGAATCCTCGACGCCCAGAACGAGGGGCGGCTCGCCGAGCTCGTCCCGCTGCGCATCGAGCGCATGTCGGCCAGCCCCTTCGCGTTCTACCGCGGCACCGCCGCGATCCAGGCCGCAGACCTCGCCCGCGACCCGCACAGCGGGATCCTCGTCGCCTCCTGCGGTGACGCGCACGTCTCGAACTTCGGCTTCTTCGCCTCGCCGCAGCGCACGCTCATGTTCGACCTCAACGACTTCGACGAGGCGGCGTGGGCTCCCTGGGAGTGGGATCTCAAGCGCCTGGTGACGAGCATCGTCATCGCCGGGCAGGCGACATCCCGCGATCGGCAGGGTCGTCGAGGAGGCAGCGCTCGAGGCGGTGCGGACGTACGCGCGCTCGATGGCGGCGAACGCCGCGCGCAGCAGCGTCCGTCGCTTCTTCGAGCATTTCGACGCCGAGTCGGGCCTGAAGGCCATGGAATCCGGAGTCGCAGCGCACCATGCGCAGCGCCATCAGGGAGGCCGAGAAGAAGACCGGCGATCGCGCGGCCAAGCGCCTCACGACGCTGGACGAAGAAGGTCGGCTCATGTTCGTCGACCGGCCGCCGACGATGACGCACACGACGCCCGAGATCGAGGGGCGGCTGCACGACAACCTGCAGAAGTACATGGCGTCCGCGAACGTGGACGTCAGGCTCGTCCTGGCTCAGTACACGGTGTCGGACATCGCTCTGCGCGTGGTCGGCGTCGGAAGCGTCGGCACCCTCTGCACGCTCATCCTGCTGCAGGACGGAGACGCCAACGCGCTGATCCTGCAGGGCAAGGAGGCCGGGCGCAGCGTGCTCGAGCAGTACGGGGGAATCACGCAGCCCGATGCACTCGTGGAGCTGGTGACCGAGCAGGGCGAGGGAGGCCGCGTCGTCGCCTTGCAGCGGATCCTGCAAGCGGTGTCGGATCCGTTCCTCGGGCACCTCCGCGCCTACGCCGGCGACTTCTATGTGCGGCAGTTCAACGACATGAAGGGCGGCATCGACATGGATCAGCTCGATGACGCGACCTTCCGCGACTACGCCGAGATCTGCGGCGCCGTCCTCGCCCGCGCCCACGCCCAGTCCCCCCGCGCCGCCGAGGTCGCCGGCTACATCGGCAACGGGCGGATGGTCGGTGAGGCGATCCTCGAGTGGGCCTACGCCTATGCCGCCCTCTCCAAGTCCGACTTCGACGCGTTCGTCGCCGCACACCCGAAGCCCGAGAGCGGCTCGGCCGAGGCGAGAGCTGCGGTCCGCGCCCTGGGGTAGAAGAAGTCCCGTGGCACCGCTCTGTCCGGTTGTGGTCTACTGAACCTTGCCGATACATTCACGGCCCGGCGTGTTCGCGGATCGGCAGGAGGAGCACAGCCCATGCGCCGTACCGACAGCCGGCTTCGTCGCCTGGTCGCCAGTGTCACCGCCGTGCTGCTCGCCAGCGCGGGCATCGTGGCGGTCGACGCGACACACCCGGCTCCGGCATCGGCAGCGTTCCCTGAGACGGTCAATCCGTTCGCGATCGCGGGCGGCTTCACGGTGTACGGACGCGAAGACGTCCTGCTGGAGAACCAGGAGATCGAGGGCAGCGTCGCCGCCGGCGACACGGCCACCGTCGCGCCCGTCAACGCGAGCCAGTACGCGATCATCCATGTCGCCGCCGGCACCGGCAAGTACGACCTCCCTGTCGTCGACGGCGATCCCACCCGCCTCCTCGTGGGGCGCTACAGCACCGCGAGCACCGGCATCCTGGAGATCACGAGCGCGGGGACGAGCGAGCCCACACGCAAGGGCGACCTCAAGATGGTGGCGCGCCAAGATCTGTGGCAGGCGTTCGCGCGTTCTGACTGGCTGCGCCTCAACCTCAACCGGGTGAACGCCGACCAGACACCCCTCATCGACGCGACGCATCAGGACTACCCGGCGGATGCCGCACCGCCTACGGGCACGGTCGGCAACGGCAGCATCTACACGGCCGACACCTCCGCGACGGCGGTCGCGAATTACGTCGAGGCCAACAGGGACGCCTCGTGGGAGGAGGCGCAGAGCTGCCTCGGCGACATCGCGGATCCCATTGAGGGCATCGGCTATCCGGTGGAGGTCCGGGCGGATTTCGGCGACCGCGTCGTCCTCGAACCGCTGAGCGCGGATCAGCCGAACATCGTCGACTACGCCGACATCGCAGGCGCCGCGCTCATCCAGTTCTCGCCGGAGGGGGCGAAACCCGGGAGCTCGAATCCGCTCGTCATCCGCGTCGCCCCCGGAACGACCAACGTCCTCGGAGCGACCGCAGACCCCCAGGGCGCCTACTCGCCGTACATGCTGTGGGACCTCTCGCAGCTCACCGGCGACGTGACGGTGACGGCGGCCCAGGCCCGGATCGACGGCTCGATCTATGCGCCGAACGCGTCGGTCACCGTCAACGCCGCCCCGCTTGACGGCCAGGTGGTCGGATTGAACGTGACGCTCCAGGGTGGCGAGGCGCACTCCTTCCTGTTCGCCGGCGAGATCTCGTGCGTCGCCGACAGCGGCACCTTCGCGATCCGCAAGGAGCTCTCGGGCATCGAGGCCGACGACCTCCCGCCGGGCACCACCTTCGCGGTCAGCTACGTCGCCCGCGACGAGTCAGGTGCTGTCATCTCGACCGGCACACTCGAGGTGCCCGCGGACGGGACGCTCGTCCAGGCTGACGAGCAGTTCCCGCTCGGCACGACCATCGAGTTCGAGGAGATCACTCCCGAGAGCGTCCCGGGGTGGGAGTGGGGAGAGCCCTCGATCGCGCCGAATCCGCTCACGATCGGAGTGGGCGTCGCCGAAGTGGTGGTGACGAACACCGCGACGGCGCAGACCGGCACCTTCAGCATCGTCAAGACGGTCGACGACCTCTCGGGAGGCGGCGCGACGGCGCCCCCGAACACGATCATTCCGGTGCAATGGACCGCGGAGTTCGGCGGACAGCAGACCGGTGCCGGCACTCTGCAGCTTCCGGCTGACGGCACCGTGGTCGAAGCCGGCGTGCAGTTCCCGCTCGGAACGACGATCACCCTCACGGAGGATCTCACCGGTGTCGCCCCGCCCGACGGCTACGAGTGGGAGGGTGCGAACTGGAACCCTTCAGACACGTTCGTCATCGAGGAGACCGGCACTGTCGCGGTCGAGCTGACCAACTCGGTCGCGCTGGTCGACGACGGTCGCACCGTCACGATCGTCAAGTCGGCGACCGGCGCTGCCGCCGATCCCGCCTTCGAGTACGCCGTCAGCTACAACACCGACCCGTCACCGGACGCGCGCACGAGCCGCGTACTCCCCGTCGGAGATCCCGAGCTCCTCGACGACATCGAGACGGACGCCACCGTGCTCGAGCTCGCCGAGCTCCTGCCGAAGCTCGACGGAGTCCCCGTCGACCCGGCCGACTGGGCCGTGCCCGTGATACGCGTCACCGACGAGGCGGGGGAGTACGAAGGACTACCTGCCGGAGAACTTCGAAGGCGCCGGCCCCCTCGAGACGGCGATCGTCGACATCCCGCTGCCCCCGACGGGCGACCTCTCGATCGAGGTCGTCAATGCCCTGAAGGAGGGCACGTTCACCGTGTCGAAGGCAGTTCTCGGGCGCCCTCGCCGGGATTCCGGCCGTGCAGGCCTTCGAGTTCGCCGTCGACTGGAGAGCGACGTTGCCCACCGGTGACGAGCAGAGCGGGTTCCTGCTCGTACCGGGCTCCGGGACTGCGGTCAGCCCCGTCGATGATGAGGGTGCACCGCTGACCTTCCCCTTCGGCACGATCATCGATCTGGCCGAACTGCCGAGCCCTGCCATCCGGGGCATCACGTGGCAGTCGGCGACATTCGATCCCGAGCAGCTCATCATCGGCGACGACGGCCAGGCGACGGTGCATTCGACGCTCACCAACAGCGGAGTGGCAGATCACGGGCACCTTCCTCGTGAGCAAGAGCCTCGTCGGCATCGAGGCGGACGAGCTGCTCACCGATTCGTTCACGGTCGACTACGTCGCACACGTGCCGGGCGCTGGAGACGTCCCGGGCAGCTTCGCGCTTCCCGCCGACGGCACCCCGGCCGGTCCGCTCGACAGCTCGGGCAGCCCTCTCGAGTTCCCGCTCGGCACGGTCGTCGACCTCGCCGAGACGGAGCCCGCGGACTCCGCCCTGCCGCCCGGCTACGAGTGGGCCGAGACGATCTGGAGTCCGTCGAGCTCGGTCGTCATCGGGCTCGGCGAGACGCCCGTCCTCGAGGTGACCAACACGGCGGTCGAGCTGACGCGGTGGGAGCTGGTGAAGATCGTGGACGGGGGTGCTGCCGATCTCCTCCCAGCAGGCACCACCTTCCCGGTCGACTGGTGGAAGGATGGCGAGGCCCAGCCGCGCGTCCAGCTGCAGCCGAATGTCCCCGTCACATCGGCGTACTTCCCCGTCGGGACGATCCTCGAGGTGCGGGAGGGCGAGCTGCCCGCCATTCCCAGCGTCACGTGGGGGACACCCCAGTGGACTGCCAACGGCGAGCCGCTCACCGCTGACGAGGACGGGCGCGTCATCCTGCCCATCTCCGTGACGGGTGAGCACGACCCTGCCGAGCTCACACTGACGAACTCCGGCAGCGTCGCGTCGCTGCCGGCAACGGGCGGCGGGGGCGTCTCACCGCTCGTGCCGCTCGGCGCGCTCGCGCTGATCCTCCTCGGGGCCGCGCTCGTCACGAGGCGGACGCAGAGGGTCTGACCGCGGCGGCTGCGCCGCTGATCGGCTAGGACGGGCGGGGCCGACCTCGTCCGACGCCGGGGTCGGTGGCGGGACCGTGGTCGGGGGCGGGGCCGGGCTCGTCGCCGGGAGCGGCATCCGTCCCCTCGTCCTGACCTTCGTCGATCGGCGCGATGCTGACCCGGGGGCTCCACAGCACCACCTCGGTCGCGCGGCGGACGCGCGTGCCGTGCCGGAGCGTCACCACCGCGCCGGTCGCACCGGCGGCGAAGACGCGCGCACCCGGACGGCGCTCGAGCTCGACGCGCACCCGCTCTTCGAGGTCGTGCACCCGCAGGTGCAGCTCGCGCACGCGATCTTCGAGCTCGAGGATGCGGGCGATGGCTGGAAGCCCCATCCCGTCCGCCGACATCCGCGCCACTTCGACGCAGCTGCTGGACGTGCCGCAGCGAGTAGCGGCGGGATCCGCCCTGAGTGCGCGCGGGGACGACGAGTCCGAGGCGGTCGTACTGGCGCAGGGTCTGCGGGTGCATCCCCGAGAGCTCGGCCGCCGAGGCGATCGCGAAGATCGGCGTGTCCTCGTCGATGTCGTGCTGCTCACCCATGCGAACCACCGCCTCTCGTCGCTCAGGACAGGAGTTCCGGCGAAGGCAGGACCCCGCGGGGCGGTGATGTCCTGTCTGCGCCGGAACACCTGTTCTTCGTCATGATCTAGCCGCGCGCCTTGGACATGAGATCGGCGCGCGGGTTCTCCTTCGGCTCCAGCGCGTGGAAGCGCTCGAGCGCTTCGCGCGCGGCGTCGTCGAGGTGCGACGGGACGGCGACCTGGACCTCGGCGAGAAGGTCGCCCGTGCCCTTGGCGGTCTCGACCCCGCGGCCCTTGACGCGCAGCACCCGACCCGACGGGGTGCCGGGCGCGACGCGCAGCTTGACCGGCTCGCCGCCCAGCGTCGGAACCTCGATCGTCGCGCCGAGGACCGCCTCGGTGAAGGTGATCGGCACCGTCACGCGCAGGTTGATGCCATCGCGGGTGAAGACGGGATGCGGCCGCACCGAGACCGCCACGACGACATCGCCCGGCTCGCCGCCGTCCGGCGGAGGGCCGACCGCGGCCGCGAAGCCGGATCTTCTGCCCGTCCGCGACGCCCGCGGGGATCTTCACCTTGAACGGCTTGCCGTCCTCGCCCTGAAGCGTGATGGTCTCGCCGCTGCGTGGCCGTCAGGAAGTCGACGGTCGTGCGCGCTGTGACATCGGCGCCGCGGGTCGGTCCGCCGTAGCCGCGGAAGCCGCCGGTCGTCTGGCCGAAGCGCCCCGAGCCGAAGCTGCCGCCCTGCGTCTGGTTGAACATCCGGAAGATGTCGTCCATGTCCTCGGCCTGCGTGCGACCGGTGCGGCCCTGACCGAACATCGAGAACACGTCCTCGAAGCCGCCGGCGCCGGGGCCGGCCGAGGTGAAGCGGGCGCCGCCGGCACCCATGGCGCGGATCTGGTCGTACTCCTTGCGCTGCTCGGGGTCGGAGAGCACCGAGTACGCCTCGCTGATCTCCTTGAACTTCGCCTCGGCTGCCGCATCACCCTGATTGGAATCAGGGTGATGCGTGCGCGCGAGCTTGCGGTAGGTCTTCTTCAGATCGGCTTCGGAGACGTCTTTGGAGACGCCGAGGATCTTGTAGAAGTCCTTGTCGAACCAGTCCTGACTGGCCATGCATGCTCCTCAGCTGGTCAGTCGACCGGGACGGCGACGACGACCTTCGCGGGACGAAGCTCGACCGAGCCCACCCGGTAGCCGACCTCGACGACCTCGAGCACCGTGGGCGCCTCGACGCCGGGGGTCGGCGCCTGGAAGATCGCTTCGTGGTGCTGCGGGTCGAACGCTTCGCCCGCCTCGCCGTATGCCGTCACGCCGAGCCGCTCGGCGACCGAGCGCACCTTCTCGCCGATCTGCGCGAAGGGCGAGCCCTCCACGAGGTCGCCGTGCTTGGCGGCGCGATCGAGATCGTCGAGCACGGGGAGGATGCCCTTGGCCGCCTCGCCCTTCGCGCGCTCGATGTCGCGCTCACGCTGCTCTTCCGTGCGGCGGCGGTAGTTCGCGTACTCGGCCTGGAGGCGCTTGAGGTCGTTGAGCAGCACCGACTCGAGGTCGGCGAGCTTGGCGTCCTCGGCCGCGGCGTCGACGTTCTGCTCGGTGCCGAGGATGTCGTCGACGGTCCACTCTTCGCCGGCCGCGGCATCCTCTCCGCCCTGCGGGGCGGGGTCGGAGACCTGAGCCTCCGACCCCTCCTCAGGACGGACCTCTTCTTCGCCGTCGCCGGCCGAAGGATCGAAGTCCTTGTCTGTCATGTCCTACTTCTTCTCGTCATCGTCGTCCACGACCTCGGCGTCGACGACGTCCTCGTCGGGGGTGGAAGCGCCGGCCTCGTCGGACGGGCCGTCGGGGACCGGCTCGGAGGCCGACTGCGACGCCTGGCTGGAGGCGTAGATCGCCTCGCCGAGCTTGCCCTGGCTCGCGTTGAGCTTGTCGAACGCGGTCTTGACCGCGTCGTCGTCGTCACCGGCGAGCGCCGCCTTGAGCGCATCGACGTCTCCCTGCACCTCGGACTTGACGTCCTCGGGCAGCTTGTCGTCGTTCTCCTTGATGAGCTTGTCGATCGAGTACGAGAGCGTCTCGGCCTGGTTGCGCACCTCGGCGGCCTCACGGCGCTTCTTGTCTTCGGCCGCGTGCTCCTCGGCCTCGCGCACCATGCGCTCGATGTCGTCCTTCGGCAGCGACGAGCCGCCGGTGATCGTCATCGACTGCTCCTTGCCCGTGCCCTTGTCCTTGGCGGACACGTGCACGATGCCGTTCGCGTCGATGTCGAACGTGACCTCGACCTGCGGGATGCCGCGGGGCGCCGGAGCGATGCCCGTGAGCTCGAACGTGCCGAGCGGCTTGTTGTCGCGCGTGAAGTCGCGCTCGCCCTGGAAGACCTGGATGGCCACCGACGGCTGGTTGTCGTCCGCGGTCGTGAAGGTCTCGCTGCGCTTGGTCGGGATGGCCGTGTTGCGCTCGATGAGCTTGGTCATGATGCCGCCCTTGGTCTCGATGCCGAGGCTCAGGGGGGTGACGTCGATCAGCAGGACGTCCTTGCGCTCACCGCGGAGCACACCGGCCTGGAGGGCCGCGCCGACGGCGACGACCTCGTCCGGGTTGACGCCCTTGTTGGGCTCCTTGCCGGTCTCGCGCTTGACGAGCTCCGAGACGGCGGGCATACGCGTCGATCCGCCGACGAGCACGACGTGGTCGATGTCGCCGACCTTGATGTTCGCCTCGCGGATGACGTCCTCGAAGGGCTTCTTGGTGCGGTCGAGGAGGTCCTTGGTGAGGTCCTCGAACTTCGCGCGGGTCAGCGTCTCGGACAGCGACACGGGGCCGTTCTCGGTCAGCGAGAGGTAGGGCAGGTTGAGGCTCGCGCTCGTCGAGGACGAGAGCTCCTTCTTCGCCTGCTCGGCGGCCTCCTTGAGACGCTGCAGGGCGATCTTGTCGCCCGAGACGTCGACGCCGGTCTGGTCCTTGAACTGCTTGATCAGGTACTCGACGACGCGCTGGTCCCAGTCGTCGCCGCCGAGGCGGTTGTCACCGGCGGTCGAGCGCACCTGGATGGTCGAGAAGTCGTCGTCCTTGCCCACTTCGAGCAGCGAGACGTCGAACGTTCCGCCACCGAGGTCGAAGACGAGGATGAGCTCGTCCTCCTTGCCCTTGTCGAGGCCGTACGCCAGAGCGGCGGCGGTGGGCTCGTTGATGATGCGCAGGACGTTGAGGCCCGAGATCTCGCCGGCCTCCTTGGTGGCCTGGCGCTCGGCGTCGTTGAAGTACGCGGGGACGGTGATGACGGCATCCGTCACCGTGTCGCCGAGGTACTGCTCGGCGTCGCGCTTGAGCTTCTGGAGGATGCGCGCCGAGATCTCCTGCGGCGTCCACTTCTTGCCGTCGACGCCGAACGACCAGTCGGTGCCCATGTGGCGCTTGACCGACGAGACGGTGCGGTCGACGTTGGTGACGGCCTGGCGCTTGGCGGTCTCGCCGACGAGCACCTCGCCGTCCTTCGTGAACGCGACCACCGACGGGGTGGTGCGGAAGCCCTCGGCGTTCGCGATGACCTTGGGCTCGCCGCCCTCGAGGACGCTGACGACCGAGTTGGTCGTACCGAGGTCGATTCCAACAGCACGTGACATGTGTTCTCTCTCCTTCTTGCGGGACGGGCGGATGCCGCGCCCCAGGCTTGCGAAGTCCACTCGCGATCCCCCACCGCCCCGATCGGACGGGGTTGAGCCGCGATGACTCAAGGCTAGCGCCGAGGCCCCGTCCCGCGTCAAATGAGGTTGAGTCGGTTCATATCAACTTTTCAGCGAGCGCGGGATGCTGTCACCGTGAAGGTGCGATCGCGCGCGATCTGGCGCGTCGGGCCCACGAGGCGCTCGAGGTCGGGCCGATACCGCAGGTGCGAGTTCCAGACGGCCCACAGCTCGCCGCCCGGCGCGAGCACACGGCCCGCATCGGCGAAGAGCTTGAGGGCGATGCCCTCGTGCACGACATGCCCGATGTGGAACGGCGGGTTGAGGACGATGAGGTCTGCGCTCGCATCCGCGCGGCCCGACAGCGCATCGTCGCGGACCACCTCGACGCGGTCAGCGACGCCGTTCGCGGCGGCGGTCGCCCGCGCCGATGCCACCGCCGCCGCGGACTGGTCGGTCGCGATGACGCGGAGGTCGGGACGCTCGCGGGCGAGCCACGTTGCGATCACACCGGTGCCGCAGCCGAGATCGATCGCCTCGGCGACGCGGGGAGCGGCATCCAGGTGCTCGAGCAGGAATCGCGTGCCGATGTCGATGGCGGCTCCCGCGAAGGCAGCGCCGTGGGCGACCACCGTGAGGCCTGTGGCGGGATCCGCCTGCTGTCGCGGCCACGTGGAGGCGACGGACGGGAAGGGGCTCGGCGGCGATGAGCACCCGGGCCTTCTGACGGGCGTGGGTGACGTCGAGCCGGGCGAAGCGCTGGCGCAGGACGTCGTTCATCGACACCGCCATGTGCTTGACCATGCCCGCCGGCGAACACCCGCACACCCGGCGCGGCGTGCTGGGCGATGGTCTCGGCGATCTCGCTCAGCGCGTCGAGCGAGCGGGGAAGGCGCAGGAGCACCACCTCGGCCCCCGCCGTGAGGGCGGCATCGAGCGCGTGATGCTCCCACGTCGCCTCGATGCCGAGCCGCTCGGCGTTGGCGGCGAGCGCGCGCTCTCCTGACAGGCCGTCCTGATGCACCCGGATGCCGCGCACCCCGTGCCGGACCGCGGCTCCGAGGGTGAGCGCCCCGTACGCGTCGCCGATGACGACGACGGTCCCGGCGGCCGCCGCCGCCAGGGCGTCGGCTGCTTCATCGAGGAGCAGGCGATCGGCGGCGTCCGCCGCGTGCAGCTCCGGAGCCTCGACATCGGGATGCCGCGACAGCGCGCCGAAGTCGAGATCCATGGTCCCCACGGTACGGCCGACATGACGCGGAGCGGGCGCGGCGCGGCCTGCAGCGGAGCGGCCGGCGCGGCGGTCACCGGCTGAGCGGCTGAGCGACCCGCACGCCGGCGCGGCAGTCACCGGCTGAGCACTGAGCGCCGCGCACGACGGCGCATGATCACGGAGCGGGCGCGGAAGCGAGCCGGGCACGACGGTCGGCCTGGATCCGCTTCGCCCACCGGGCGAACCGACGCGTGTCGGGGATCCGTGACAGGAGCGGTCCGACGATGATCGTGATGAGCACGTACGCGGTCGCGAGAGCGGCGAGCGAACGATCGAGTCCCCCGGCGACCGCGAGGCCCGCGATGACGATCGCGAACTCCCCCCGCGGGGTGAGCGCAAGGCCGGCACGCCACCGACCCGCCTCCCCGATCCCCGCACTCCTCGCGGCGAGGTAGCCCGTGAGGATCTTCGTCCCGATGGTCGCGAGGGCCAGGGCCAGAGCAGGGATGAGCATCGGGGCGAGGTCGCGCGGGTCGGTGGACAGTCCGAAGAACAGGAAGAACACCGAGGCGAACAGATCTCGGAGCGGCGTCAGCACGCGCTGCGCGTGGGCGGCGACGGGGCCGGAGATCGCGATGCCCACGAGGAAAGCGCCGACCGCGGCCGAGACGTGCGCCTGCACGGCGAGCCCGGACACGAGCAGGGCGAGGCCCAGCACCGAGAAGAGCAGGACCTCGGCGCTGCGCGACCAGACGAGTCGCGAGACCGTCCGGCTGTGGCGGAGAGCGATGTAGAGGATCACCGACACGACGGCGAGAGCGATCAGCACGCTCAGCGTTCCGCCGCCGAGGTCCATGCGCACGAGCAGCGCCGTGAGGATCGGGAGGTAGAACGCCATCGCGAGATCCTCGATGACGAGGATCGACAACACGATCGGCGTCTCGCGGTTCGTGAGCCGACCGAGGTCGTGCAGCATCTTCGCCACGACGCCGGATGAGGTGACCCAGGTGATCCCGGCCAGCGCCATGGCGCCCACCGGCCCCCACCCGAGCAGCAGCGCGACGAGGGCGCCCGGCAGGGCGTTGAGCAGCATGTCGATCAGCGCCGCCATGCGCGATCGGCGAAGGCTGCCGATCAGCTCGGCCGGGCTGTATTCGATCCCGAGCAGCAGCAGGAGGAGTATGACGCCGATCTCAGCGCCGATCTCGATGAAGTCCCCGCCTTGCGTGATGGGCAGCAGCCCGCCCTGGCCGAAGGCGAGCCCGCCGATCAGGATGAGCGGGATCGGCGAGATCCCGAGGCGTGCCGCAAGACGCGCGAGGAGCCCGATGCCGAAGATGAGCGCGCCGATTTCGATGAGGACGAGGGCGCCGTCGTCCATCGGGATCACCCGCCGTTGATGATGCGGACGAGTTTGTCCAGGCCTTCGCGGGTGCCGACGACGATGAGCGAGTCGCCTGCGTCGAAGACGTCGTCGGGCGAGGGCGACGGAAGCACGCCGTCGTCACGCACGATCGCGACGATCGAGCATCGCGTCCGGGTGCGGGCCTTCGTGTCGCCGAGCGGTCGTCCGACGAAGGGAGAATCCGCGCGCACCGGAACCTGCTCCATGTGAAGGCCCGCGAGCTGGTCGCGAAGCCCCGCCATCTGGGTGAGGATCAGCGAGCCGCCGAGCACCTCCGAAAGCGCGGTGGCCTCGTCGTCCGTCAGCGCGACGGTCTCTTCCGCCCGGTCCGGATCGTCCTCGTCCGAGATGGCGAGCTCACGACCGCCGCTGCGGAAGTTGATGACCGACAGGCGTCGTCCGGCTTCGGTGTTGATGTCGTGTCGTACGCCGATCCCGGGGAGCTCGGCACGTTCGACGTGCGCTGGCATGTGCCCATCATCCCATCCGGAGCACCTCGTGCGAGGTGCTCGATCAGCGTTGATCCGGCCGGTCGGCCGCTGCGGGCCGGCCCGGATCGAGGCGGAGCGAGCCGGAGCGAGGCGGCCGGAAATTGCTCAGGTTCAGCGGGTGGCTCGGGTGGACTGCGCCGGTCGAATGCGCCGATCAGCCTGAGCACTTTTCGGCAGTGCCCGCGAAGCCACCAACGAACGGAGTCACGTGGGTGAGGATCGGCCGGCGCGGGGCGGCGGACAAGCAGAAGCTGCTCGCCACGGCGGGTCTGACGCGGGATGCCGTGTCGAGGCGTCGTGCATCGTCGGCCGCGTCAGCGGGGATTAGCCTGGGCACGCACCGCGAAGGCGCGGCGCGCGCGCCGGCGTCACCCGGCGTTCACCGAAGGACCCCAGAGTGACCGATATGAGCTCTCCGCAGCCGACGGCCCCCAGCGTCCGCACATCCCCGAGCCGCTCCTGTCCGACGGCGAGCTGCACACCGTGGGACTGGACGAGCAGCGCGTCCCGCGCCGACAGGTCGTCTCGTGGGCGCTGTGGGACTGGGCGACGCAGCCGTTCAACTCGGTCATCCTGACGTTCGTCTTCGTCTCGCTGTACCTCGTGTCGGACAGCTTCCTCCCGGCCTCGCGTCGCCGCCCAGAACGCCGACGGCAGCCTCGTCTGCTCGCGCACGGCGGACGCGGCGACCGACTACTGCCAGGGCCTGTCGAACCTCGCGGAGTGGTACGGCTGGGTGACCTTCGGCGCCGGCATCCTGATCCTGCTGCTCGCCCCCGTGCTCGGTCAGCGCGCCGACGCGGTGGGCAACAAGAAGCGCTGGGTCGTCGGCGGGACCGCGGTGCTCGCCGTCCTGCAGTTCGCGCTGTTCTTCGTCTACGCCGAGCCCGCGTTCTTCTGGCTCGGTGCGCTGCTCGTGGCGTTCGGCTCGGTGGCATCCGAGATCGCGGGGGTCAACTACAACGCCATGCTCGTGGAGGTGTCGACGCCCCGGACGATCGGCCGCGTGAGCGGGCTCGGCTGGGGACTGGGGTACATCGGCGGCATCCTGGCCCTGGTCATCGTCGTGGTGCTCAACCAGCTGGAGTGGTTCGGGCTCGATGTCTCGGGAGGTCTCGCCTACCGCCTGATCGCCGTCGGCGCCGCCGTCTGGACGGTGGTCTTCGCGCTTCCTTTCGTCTTCAACGTGCCCGAAGCGCCCGCCCGGGACGACCGCGAGAAGGTGCCGTTCTTCCGCAGCTACGTCGTGCTGGTGAACGACGTCGTCGCGCTGTTCCGCGAGCACCGCCCGACGTTCTGGTTCCTGATCGCGAGCGCGGTGTACCGCGACGGGCTCGCCGGCGTCTTCGCGTTCGGCGGCGTCCTCGCGGCCGTGTCGTTCGGCTTCTCGGCGACCGAGGTCATCCTCTTCGGCATCGCCCTCAACCTCGTCGCCGGAATCTCGACGATCGCCGCAGGCTGGCTCGACGATCGCTTCGGCGCGCGCACGGTCATCGTCGCGGCGCTGTCGATCCTCATCGTGAGCGCGCTGTTCGTCTTCGTCTTCCGCGAGGAGGGCAAGATCATCTTCTGGATCGGCGGGATCGTCCTCTCGGCCGCCGTGGGGCCTGCGCAGGCGTCGAGCCGGGCGCTGCTGGCACGGCTCTCGCCCGACAACATGCAGGGCGAGATCTTCGGCCTGTACGCCACCACAGGCCGTGTCATGAGCTTCCTCTCACCGCTCCTGTGGGCGCTGTTCATCGGCGTGTTCGGCGCCACCCACTACGGCATCCTCGGCATCGTCATCGTCCTCGCGGCCGGGCTGGTCCTGCTCCTCATGGTGAAGCTGCCCAAGCACCGCCGCGTCTGATCCGGCCGCAACAGCGGCGGCCGCTCTCGGCTGCGACAGCGCTCATCCCCAGCGGCACTCGCCGACGCGGAGCGCCATCGGACTTCGGCTACCCTCGCTGAGGGGTCGCCAGCGGCCACTGCCACGATGAAAGGCTGAAGTCGCGCGTGACCACGCCTCTCACCGAGCTCCGACGAGCGGCTCGTCACCGTCGTGCACTCGCGTACTGGGCCGTGATCCTGGGACTGTCCCTCTCCCTGTGGCTCGGAGTCTCCGGGACTCCGCCTGAGTGGCTGCGGGTCGGGATGCTGTTCATCCACTTGGCGTCGATCATCGTCGGGCTCGGCGCTGCGGTCCTGCTCGAGATGCACGGTCTTCTCTGGACGGCGGGGCGCGAGACGCTGGACAGCCTTCGGCGCACCGAGCACTCGGTGTCGGCGCTCGCCTGGATCGGCATCATCGGCCTGTTCGCCAGCGGCGCGTTCCTCGCGCCCAACCTCGAGGATCCCCTCACGCTCATCAAGATGGCGGCCGTGCTCGTGGTCGCCATGAACGGCGTCGCCATGACCCGCCTCACCGCGGACCTCCGCCGGCTGCCACCTCGCGTGCGATTCCGCGCCCTTCCGCTTCGACTGCGCGCGTGGTGCATCTGGAGCGCGCTCGTCTCGCAGAGCGCGTGGTGGACAGCAGTGATCATCGGGATGCTCAACACCGCCGTACGGTGATTCCGCGGGGGGAGTGCTCTCGGTCTAATGTGAGAGCTTGCGGATCCCCGGATCCGCTTGACGGGTTCCCCCCGACCCGCTCCAGGTCCCCCCACCTGAGGACAATCGACGTGCCCGAGCCGACGCTGGACATTCCTGCCCCGACGCCCCGCTCCGCCGCGCGTCCGCCTGTGAACGGCAGACGATGATGGCCGCACAGACCTCGGCCATCGAGGAGCGCCGCCGGCGGCGGCGTGCTCGGCAGCGACTCCTGGTGATCTGGACGAGCGTCGCGGTCATCGTCTTCCTCGTGGCTGCGATCGGAACCGTCGGAACCCTCATCGTCTCGAACCTCGCGGGCGCAGACGAACCTGCGGCCGAGAGCCCGGTGGCACCCGAGCCCGAAGCCGAGCCGACCGTCTTCCCAGACGACGTGCCGGCCGCTGCGAACGGCGCTGAGCCATGCACCACCGTGACGGTGATGTCCTCCTTCGAGAACGCCGAGATGGTCGCCAACCTCGCCGGCCGGCTACAACGCACAGCCGCGCGATGTGAACGGCATGTGCGTCGTGGTCGCGCCGGTGCGCGACAAGTCGGGCGTCGCCGCCGAGGCGGCCGCCGCAGGATTCCCGCTGCTCGCGGCTGAGCAGCGGCCCACGGTCTGGCTGCCGGACTCCGGCACCTGGCTGGGCCTTGCCCGCGCGGATGGAGCCTCGGCCGTCCCTGCCGACAGTGAGAGCGTGGGCTCGTCGAACATCGTGCTGGCCATGCCCGCACCTCTCGCCGAGGCGATCGGCTGGTCCAGCGACCCTCCCAGCTGGAACGACGTCTTCGCCTCGGCGGCAGACGCGAACCTCTGGAGCGATCTGGGCCATCCCGAGTGGGGGGCATTCAAGCTCGGCAAGACGAGTCCGATCGTTGCGACCTCCGGCGAAGCGGCGATGTTCGCGTCGTTCGGCACCGCTTCGGGTGACTTGGAGGCTCTTTCGGCTGCGGTCGTCGGGGATCCGGCGGTGCAGTCGAGTGTGCGCGAACACGAGCTCGCGACGAGCCACTACATGGCCACACCCGAGCATTTCCTCTGGCATGCACGGCAGGCGGAGGACGAGGGCTCGGCCGCAGACTTCCTCTCGGCGGTCATCGTCGACGAGAAGTCCGTCTGGGACTACAACCGCGGCATCACCAGCCGCGACGGCGTGACACGTGTCGCGGGCGCCCCTCCTCGGGAGCCCCTGGTCCCGATCTACCCCACCGACGGCTTCTACGGCGCCGACAACCCGGCCGCCATCCTCACGGGCGAGTGGGTAGATGCCAACGAGTCGGCAGCCGCAGCTGATTTCGTCCGCTTCGCCAAGACCGCGCAGGGCCAGGCGATCGTCCGCACATCCGGCTACCGCGACCTGAACGGAGTCCCCGACGACGGTGTCGCGGACGTCGCCCAGCTGGCTCGCGAGCCGGAGGGCGTGCTCGCACTCCCCGGGCAGGACGTCGTGGCCGCGGTCAACGAGGCGTTCCCGATCGTGCGCAAGCGCGCCCAGGTGCTCTTCCTCGTGGATGTCTCGGGATCGATGGATGAGCCCATCTCCGCGACCGACACCAAGCTCACGGCTGCCAAGGCGGCCATCGCCCAGGCGCTGAATCACTTCACGGCAGGCGACAACGTCGGACTCGCAGCCTTCGCGCAGAGTCCCGAAGGCGTGCTGCTGCCCGGAAACGTCTCGCCCGTCGCCGAGATCGGCGCGAACCGCGACGGGTTCCTCGCAGCGCTGGGTGGCCTGCAGTCGATGGGCGACACGCCCCTCTTCCAGGCGGTCGACGCGTTCGCGACGCAGCAGGCGCAGTCGTGGTCACCCGATCGCATCACCGCCATCGTGCTGTTGAGCGACGGGGAGAACGACACGAATACGGCGACCATCGGCGCCGACCAGATGCTCGCGACGCTGCACAGCCTTCATCACACCACCCCGGTGCTGGTGTTCACGCTTGCCTACGGGGCAGATGCGGACGTCGCCACCCTCCAGTCCATCTCGAGCACGACGGGCGCGCACTATTACGACGCAACCGACCCGTCGAAGCTGCAGGCCGTCCTCGGAGACCTCGTCACGAGCTTCTGATTCCCGACGGAAGGTAGCGCCGGGCGCTCAGCGCGGGCCGGTCAGCGCCGGCCACGGCGCGGCTGCACCGGCGGCATCGAGATCAGGTCACCGCGGCCAGGCGTCGGCGAGCTTGGTCAGGAGCCGCGCGAGCTCGGCCTGCTCGGCCTCGGTGAACGTCTGGAGCGCGGCGCCCATCGCGTCGCGGCGCTCTCCGCGGAAGCCCGAGAGGATCGCGCGCCCCTCCTCGGTCAGCGCGATGCGGGTGCGGCGGGCGTCGTCCGGGTCGGCCTCCCGCCGGACGAGCCCCAGTTCCACCCCCTGCTGCACGAGCCGTGACGCGCGCGGCTGATCGACGCCGACCGCCTCGCCCAGCTCGCTGACCGACAGGGGACCGGATGCCGAGGCCAGCGCCTCGAGCATGCGCAGGCGGGCAGGACCGCCGAAGCGCGCGCCGGCGACCCACGGCGGGGGTCCGAATGGTCCGCCGCGACGTCCGTGGCCGCCGTGGTGCCCATCGTGATGACCGTCGTGGTGACCGTCGTGGTGACCGTCGCGCATCCATCCCGGCTCACCGCGATCGGGGCCGCCGTGGGGCGGGCCCTCCCAGGGCGGGCGCGGCATCCGTCGCCCTCTCAGGCGTGCCAGCGCGGCGGCGATCGCCTCGACGGAGTCAGGGGAAGGCGAACTCATAGTGCCAATTTACATGCGACTTGACATGCTTCCTGAATGCATGTCACACTGCATGTACATGCACAAATACATGCAATGGCACGGCGGCCCTCGCACACGAGCGGATCGCCCCTCGAAAGGACTTCCCATGGATCACATCGATCACGACACCCCGGACGGCGCGACAGGCGCCGTCCCCACCGACCGCCGGCCGCTGGGCTACTGGCTCCGCGCGGTCGACCACCTCATCTCGGACGCGTTCGCTTCGGCGCTCGCCGAAGAGGAGGTGACCCGACGAGACTGGATGCTGCTCAACGCGGTCTCCGGCGACGTCGACGTCCCCGGACTGGCCGAGCGCCTCGCCCGCAAGGGCAAGCGCCTCGCCGGACTCGAGAAGCGCGGCTGGGTGGACCAGACCGGCGACGGCACCTGGACCCTGACCGACGAGGGCCGTGCCGCCAAGGAGCGGATCGGCGCGATCGTCGACGGAGTCCGCACCCGCGTCGCCGGCGCCGTCTCGCCCGAGGAGTTCGCGACGACGATGGCCTCGCTCGAGGCGATCGCGCGTGAGCTCGGCTGGAGCGAGGAGAACCCCGGCCACGGGGAACGCCGGGGCTTCGGTCCCGGGTTCGGTCGTGGTTTCGGCCCTGGTTTCGGCCCGCGCGGGCGGGGATTCGGCTTCGGCCGACCCGGATTCGGTCACGGCGGCCCCGGGTTCCGCCCCGAGTTCTCCCCGGGGTTCGATCCCCGATCCGAGCACGAGCACGGATGCGACCACGGTCGCGGGCACGGTCCGGCCGACCAGCACGGGCACGGGCCGCGCACGGTCCGGCGGACCACGGGCACGGGCACGGCGGTGAGCAGCACTCCGAGCGCTTCGGCGGTGAGTCGCACGGCCGTCACGGCCACGGCTCCCCGGCCGGCCGTCACGGGCACGAGCGGCACGAGCACACCGCAGAGCAGGCGTACGAGCGCGGCTTCGACGCCGGCTACGCCCGTGGCGCGGCGGAGCGCTGACCGCATACTCACCGAAGCAGGTCCGCACGCCGGGGGGAGCAATCTCCCCGGCGTGCGGCGCGCAATCGCCGCGAAACGAACGGCAGGCACAATAGGCGCATGACGCGCCCCGCTCTGCTCGCGATCTCGCACGGCACGGCCTCCCCCGCCGGGCAGGCGGCGGTCGCGGGTCTCGTCGCGGCGGTCGCGGCACGCCTGCCCGATGTCACCGTGCGCCTCGGCCACGTGGATGTGCAGCAGCCGGATGTCGCGGCATCCCTCGACGCACTCCCTGCCGGGCAGCCCGTCGTGATCGTCCCGCTGCTCCTGTCGGCCGGGTACCACGTGCGCGTCGACCTCAGAGAGCAGTCCGCCGCCCACGAGGCGGTGGCGATCTCCCCTGCGCTCGGACCCGACGCTCGGCTGGTCGACGCGCTGCTGGCCCGCCTCCAGCCGCTCGACCCGAGCGCCGACGACACCATCGTGCTCGCCGTGGCGGGCTCGAGCGACGACCGCGCGAACGAGGACTGCCGCACGATCGGCGCCATGCTCGGCGAGCGACTGGGACGCGAGGTCGTGGTCGGCTTCCTCGCCGCCGCCGAGCCGCGCCTCGGTGAGGCGGTCCGCCAGGCTCGTGCGGCCGCGCAGGGTGCGGCATCCGGTCGCGTGATCGTCGCGAACTACCTGCTGGCCCCGGGCTACTTCCACGACCTGGCGGTGCGCCTGGCCGACGGCTCGCCGGTCGCACGCCCGCTGCTCGACGACGACGAGCCGGCGGCATCCCTCGTCGAACTGGTGGTCGATCGCTACCGGGGCGCGATGGCCGAGTGAACCGGCGCGGATTGCTGGACTGAGTGCGGAAAACCGGTCCACTGCAACTGTGTGACGCACCATTACGTGAAGTGACGGCTCTTGACGCTCGGATAGGTCCCCGGGGCGGCCGCTCATAATCTCGCGGATGTGGACTCGATAGGGTCCGCCCCCGGCCATGCCCGGGGCTCCCGGAGGCCACCGTGACGATCAGCGACACCGACTCACCCCGCGCCGCAGCTCCGCGGCCCGAGGGTGCCCGCGCGCGCCCGCCGCGCCCCTCGTCCCGCCCGAACGGGCAGTGGAAGATCGACGGCACTGCTCCCCTCAACGGCAACGAGGAGTGGAAGCAGGTCGACGACGGCCTGAGCGTCCGCGACCGCATCGAGAGCACCTACGCCAAGGGCGGCTTCGCGTCGATCGACCCGACCGACCTGCACGGCCGCTTCCGGGTGTGGGGCCTCTACACGCAGCGCAAGCCCGGCATCGACGGCGGCCGCACCGCGACCCTCACTCCCGAGGAGCTCGAGGACGAGTACTTCATGCTGCGCGTCCGCATCGACGGCGGACAGCTGACGACCGAGCAGCTGCGCGTCATCGCCGGCATCTCGACGGAGTTCGGCCGCGACACCGCCGACCTCACCGACCGCCAGAACATCCAGCTGCACTGGATCCGCGTCGAGGACGTCCCCGAGATCTGGCGCCGCCTCGAGGCCGTCGGACTGCAGACGACCGAGGCGTGCGGCGATGTCCCGCGCGTCGTGCTCGGCTCGCCGGTCGCCGGCATCGCGGCCGACGAGCTCATCGACCCGACACCCCAGATCGACGAGATCACCTCGACGTTCATCGGCGACGCGTCGCTCGCGAACCTGCCGCGCAAGTTCAAGTCCGCGATCACCGGGCACCCGAGCCAGGACGTCGTCCACGAGATCAACGACGTCGCGTTCGTCGCCGTCGACCACCCCGAGCTCGGCATCGGCTACGACCTGTGGGTCGGCGGTGGCCTCTCGACAGCCCCCGCGCTCGCCGAGCGCCTGGGTGTCTTCGTCACGCCCGAACGGGTGTCGGATGCCTGGCACGGCGTCGCGCAGATCTTCCGCGACTACGGCTACCGGCGCCTGCGCAACAAGGCCCGGCTCAAGTTCCTCCTCGCCGAATGGGGCGTTGAGAAGTTCCGCCAGGTGCTGCAGGACGAGTACCTGGGCTATGCGCTGCCCGACGGGCCGGCCGCCCCCAAGCCGCTGACGGCGGGCGACCACGTGGGCATCCACAAGCAGAAGGACGGCCGCTTCTACATCGGCGCGACGCCGATCGTCGGCCGCGTCTCCGGCCCCAACCTCGCGAAGCTCGCCGACCTCATCGAGGCGCACGGCTCGACCCGCCTGCGCACGACGCCGCACCAGAAGGTCGTCATCCTCGACATCCCCGAAGACCGCGTCGAGTCGCTCGTCGCGGGTCTCGACGAGCTCGGCCTGCAGGCGCGGCCGAGCCTCATCCGCCGCGGCACGATCGCCTGCACGGGCATCGAGTTCTGCAAGCTCGCGATCGTCGAGACGAAGGCCTACGCGACCGCGGCCGTGCTCGACCTCGAGGCGCGTCTCGACCAGTTCGAGCTCCCGCATCCGATCTCGCTGCACGTCAACGGCTGCCCCAACTCGTGCGCGCGCATCCAGACCGCCGATATCGGGCTCAAGGGCCAGCTCGTCACGATCGACGGCGAGCAGGTTCCCGGCTACCAGGTGCACCTCGGCGGCGGCCTCGCCTCCCAGGATCGCGACGAGGCCGGTCTCGGCCGCACCGTCCGCGGCCTGAAGGTGGCTGCCGACGGGATCGCCGACTACGTCGAGCGGGTCGTCACGCGCTTTCTTCAGGAGCGGGATGCCGCATCCGACGAGACCTTCGCCCAATGGGCGCACCGCGCCGAAGAGGAGGCCCTCCAGTGAGCGAGTTCGCCCGGACTGACGCGCGATTCCGAGGAGATCTGCGATTCCGAGGGTCGATCCCCGCGAATTCCTCCTCGGAATCGCAGATCCCCTCGGGTCTGCTCGCCAACGCCGACGAGGAGGCCGCGCGATGAGCGTGTCCCTTGCCCCCCGCGTGACCGTGAAGCGCACGCACGAAGAGCTCGCCGCCCTGGCCGAGCGCGGCAACATCGAGCTCGGCAGCCTCACCGACCACGAGGCATCCCCCTCCGAGGTCGTCGCGTGGGTCGCGGAGCATTTCGGAGCGGATGCCGCAGCCGTCGCCTGCTCGATGGCTGACGCCGCCCTGCCGCACCTGGTGGCCGAGCAGCTGCCCGGCGTCGACGTCCTGTTCCTCGACACCGGCTACCACTTCGCCGAGACGCGGTTCACCCGCGACGAGGTCGGGCGCGTGCTGGACGTGCGGATCGTCGACGTGCTCCCCGAGCAGACGGTCGCGGAGCAGGATGCCGAGTTCGGCGCCCAGCTGTTCGCCCGCGACCCCGCCCTGTGCTGCGCGCGCCGCAAGGTGGCGCCCCTCCAGGACGCCCTCGCCGGCTACGAGGTGTGGTTCACGGGTGTCCGCCGCGAAGAGGCGCCCACCCGCACGAACACGCCGCTCGTGGTGTGGGACGAGCGCAACGGCCTGGTGAAGGTCAACCCGGTCGCGGCGTGGACGTTCGACGATCTGCTCGACTACGCGGGCGAGCACAAGGTGCCGGTGAACCTCCTCGTCTCGAACGGGTATCCCTCGATCGGCTGCGAGCCCTGCACGAAACCGGTCGCGCCCGGCGAAGACCCCCGTTCCGGCCGCTGGGCCGGGCTCTCGAAGACGGAATGCGGACTGCACGAATGACCGATACCAGCGCCACCGCCACCGCCACACGCCTCTCGACCCTCGACCTGCTCGAGGCTGAGGCGATCCACATCATCCGCGAGGTCGTCGCCGAGTTCGAGCGTCCTGTCCTCCTCTTCTCCGGCGGCAAGGACTCCGTCGTCGTGCTCCACCTCGCGACGAAGGCCTTCTTCCCCGGCAAGGTGCCGTTTCCGGTGCTCCACGTCGACACCGGCCACAACTTCCCCGAGGTCATCGCGTTCCGCGACGAGACCGTGGCCCGTCTCGGGGTGCGGCTCGAGGTCGCGCGCGTGCAGGACTACATCGACGACGGCCGCCTCCAGGAGCGCGCCGACGGCACCCGCAATCCGCTGCAGACACTTCCGCTCCTCGATGCGATCGCCGCCGGCCGCCATGACGCCGTCTTCGGCGGCGCGCGACGCGATGAAGACAAGGCGCGCGCCAAGGAGCGGATCATCTCCCTCCGCGATGAGTTCGGTCAGTGGGATCCGCGCAACCAGCGTCCCGAGCTCTGGAGCCTGTACAACGGCCGTCACACCCCCGGCCAGCACGTGCGCGCGTTCCCGATCTCCAACTGGACCGAGCTCGACGTCTGGCGCTACATCGAGCGCGAAGAGATCCCGCTGCCGCCCCTCTACTTCGCCCATGAGCGCGAGGTGTATGCGCGTGACGGCATGTGGCGTCCCATCGGAGAGTTCTCCCCGCCGCGGCCGCACGAGAAGGTCGAGACGCGCGTCGTCCGCTACCGCACGGTGGGCGACATGAGCTGCACGGGTGCCGTCGAATCGGATGCCGCGGACCTGGCGTCGATCGTCTCCGAGGTGGCGCGCACGACCATCACCGAGCGCGGGGCCACCCGCGCCGACGACCGACTGTCGGAGGCCGCCATGGAGGATCGCAAGAAGGACGGGTACTTCTGATGGCCACGCCGCAGACTCTGCTGGATTCCGCCGAGGTGTCGCGCGCTCTCGAGCCTGGGACGCTCTTCCGCTTCGCCACCGCCGGCTCCGTCGACGACGGCAAGTCGACCCTCGTGGGACGCCTGCTGCACGACTCGAAGGCGATCCTCGCCGACCAGCTCGAGCAGGTCGCGCGCACCTCCGCCGAGCGCGGGTTCGCACACGGCGAGTTCGACTTCGCCCTGCTGACCGACGGTCTGCGCGCCGAGCGCGAGCAGGGCATCACGATCGACGTCGCCTACCGCTACTTCTCGACCGGCGCGCGCAGCTTCATCCTCGCCGACTGCCCCGGGCACGTGCAGTACACGCGCAACATGGTCACCGGCGCGACGACCGCCGACGCCGTGGTCGTCCTCATCGACGGCCGGAAGGGCGTCCTCGAGCAGACGCGCCGCCACCTCGCGGTCATCGCCCTGCTGCGCGTGCCGCACGTGATCGTCGCGGTCAACAAGATCGACCTCCTCGGCTACGCGGAGGATGCCTTCACCCCGGTCGCCGAGCAGGTGCGCGCCGTGACGGCCGAGCTCGGCATCCCGGAGGTCCACGTCCTTCCGGTGTCGGCGCTCGAAGGCGACAACATCGTCGACCGCTCTGCGCGCACCCCCTGGTACGACGGCCCGGCACTGCTGGAGCTTCTCGAGCGTCTCCCGGCGGCCGACGAGCTGGTGTCGGGATACGCCCCTTCGGCGCTGCTCGGCGACGAGGTCCGTGAGGACTTCCGCCTTCCGGTGCAGCTCGTCCTGCGGCCGCAGGGCGGTCTGGCACCCGAGCTCGCCGCCGACTCCGACCGAGCCGAGCGCTATCGCGACTATCGCGCCTTCGCGGGCCGCGTGTCGTCCGGCTCGATCCGCGTGGGCGACGCCGTCACGGTGTTCCCGAGCGGCATCGAGACCACCGTCACGGGCATCGAGGTGGCAGGCGCCGAGGCGTTCGAGGCCCGCGCGCCGCAGTCGATCGCCCTTCAGCTCGCCGCCGACGTCGACGCCGCCCGCGGCGCGGTCATCGCGGCGGCCGGCACGCTGCCCCCGGCATCCCGCGAGATCTCGGCCGAGCTGTTCCAGCTCGACGCGCGCACCCTGCGCGCCGGCACGCGCGTGCTCGTCAAGCACGGCACGAGCACCGTGCAGGCTCTCGTCTCGTCGATCGACGCGCGCCGCGACCTCGACACGCTCGCGCACGAGCCGGCCGACGTGCTCGAGACGAACGACATCGGGCACGCCACGCTCCGCCTCGCGGCGGACCTCCCGCTCGAGTCCTACGAGGCGAACCGCTCCGGCGGCTCGTTCCTCGTCATCCATCCGTCCGACGGCGCGACCCTCGCCGCCGGCATCGTGCGCGGCTGACTCAGCTCGCCGCACAGCAGTAACCGACCCAAGCACGCCGATAGAAGGAGGCGAACTGTGAACACCATCCGCACCGCGACGACGATCACCACCCTGGGACTTGTGGCCATGATCATGGCGGGCTGCGCCTCCGGCACCAGCACGGCCTCCGTCCCCAACGAGGAGGCGGCCCCGTCGGTGAGCGAGCTCCGCCTCGGCTACTTCGCCAACGTGACGCACGCGCCGGCCCTCGTGGGTCTTGAGGAGGGCCTCTTCGAGGACGCCCTCGGCGACGTCAAGGTCACCACCCAGGTCTTCAACGCCGGCCCCGCAGCGATCGAGGCGCTCACTGCCGGCGCGATCGATGCGACCTACATCGGCCCCAACCCGTCGATCAACACCTTCATCCAGTCCGGCGGCGAGTCGGCGCACATCATCGCCGGCGCGGCGACGGGAGGCGCGGCACTCGTCGTGGCCGACGGCATCGACAGCCCTGACGATCTCGCGGGGAAGACGCTCGCGTCGCCGCAGCTCGGCAACACGCAGGATGTCGCGCTGCGCGTCTGGCTCGCCGACGAGGGCTACAAGACCGACACCTCGGGCGGCGGCGACGTCAACATCACCCCGACCGAGAACGCGCAGACGCTCACGCTCTTCCAGCAGGGAGACCTCGACGGCGCGTGGCTGCCCGAGCCGTGGGTCTCACGCCTCATCATCGACGCCGGCGCCCACGTCCTCCAGGACGAGGCCGACCTCTGGCCGAACGGCGAGTTCCCGACGACGGTCCTGCTCGTGCGCGCGGAGTTCCTCGATGAGCACCCGGATGTCGTGGCCGACCTGCTGAAGGGCCACATCGCCGCGGTCGACTGGATCGCCGAGCACCCTGACGAGGCGCCCGGTGTGATCAACGACGCGATCGAGGCCGAGACGGGCAAGCCGCTGTCGGACGAGGTCATCACACGTGCGCTCGAGCACGTCACCTTCTCGGTCGACCCGCACGCCGACACCTTCGAGACCCTGGTGTCGAACGGCCTCGAGGCCGGCACGCAGAAGGACGGCTCGATCGACGGGCTCTTCGACCTGCGTCTGCTCAATGGCCTGCTCGAAGACGCCGGCGACGAGCCCATCTCGGCAGACGGCCTCGGTGAGGACACTCCGTGACAACCCCCGCGGGCGAGGCCGTCGGCGTCGCGTCACCTTCGGGTGACGCGACCCGGCGGCCGAGCGTGCCGAACCACCTGGGGCCGAGCTTCGACGGCGTCATGCCGGTTCCGGCCGCCGCACCGGGCCCCGCTCCCGCCGTCCGCATCGATCACGTCTCCAAGCGGTTCGGGCGCGGTCCGGTGGTTCTCGACGACGTGTCGCTCGACATCGCCCCGGGCGAATTCGTGTGCCTCCTCGGCGCCTCGGGCTGCGGCAAGTCGACGCTGCTCAACCTCATCGCCGGGCTCGATCAGACGACGGCAGGCAGCATCCAGACCCCCGCGGGCGGGTCGGCGGTCATGTTCCAGGAATCCGCGCTCATGCCGTGGCTGACCGCCCGCCGCAACGTCGAGCTGGCGCTGCGACTGCGGGGGATGCCGCGTGGCGAGCGGCGTGAGGCGGCGCTCGCCCTGCTCGACACGGTGAATCTCGCGGATGCCGCCGAGAAGCGCCCGCACGAGCTCTCGGGCGGCATGCGCCAGCGCGTCGCACTCGCCCGCGCGCTCGCGCAGGACCGACCGGTGCTCCTCATGGACGAGCCCTTCGCCGCTCTGGATGCCATCACCCGGGATCTGCTGCACGAAGAGCTGGAGCGCGTGTGGCGCGCGACCGGACGCACCATCGTGTTCGTGACCCACAACGTCCGCGAGGCCGCCCGGCTCGGCCAGCGCGTCGTGCTGCTGGGGAGCCGACCCGGCCGCGTCGTGCAGGAGTGGCAGATCGCCAAGACGACCGGCCGGCGCATCGAGTCCCCCGAGGTCGCCTCGCTCTCGGTCGAGATCACCGAGCAGCTGCGGAAGGAGATCCGCCGCAATGCCGCTTGAGACACCCGCCGCGCTCGGCCGCGGCCTCGACCAGAGCTCCGTCCCGATCCCGCAGACGGACGAGCTGCGCAGCCTCGCCGCCGGTCTCGACCGGCTGCAGACCGACGAGGACGCCGGGCAGACCGGCTGGCGCCGGTTCGCCGCGAGCGTCGTGCCTCCGATCGTCTTCGTCGCGCTCCTCATCGTGGCGTGGCAGCTCTATGTCGTCATCGCCCAGCCACGACCCGACATCGTCCCGTCTCCCGTCGACGTGTGGAATGCGATGGGCGACGCATGGGAGGCCGGCCGCCTGCAGGAGGCGGTCATCACCAGCCTCGAGCGCGGGATCATCGGCTTCATCATCGCGATCATCGTCGGCACCCCGATCGGCCTGCTGCTCGCCGAGGTGCGGCCCATCCGCCGCGCCGTCGGCCCGATCATCTCGGGCCTGCAGGTGCTCCCGTCCGTCGCATGGGTGCCCGCCGCGATCATCTGGTTCGGCCTGTCGGACGCGACCGTCTATTTCGTGATCCTGATGGGCGCGATCCCGTCGATCGTCAACGGCCTCATCGCCGGCGTCGACCAGGTGCCGCCGCAGCTGCGACGCGTCGGCACCGTCCTCGGCGCATCCCGGTGGCAGCTCGCGACCGCGGTGATCATGCCGGCAGCCCTCCCCGGGTATGTCGCAGGGCTCAAGCAGGGCTGGGCGTTCTCCTGGCGCTCGCTGATGGCCGCCGAGATCATCGCGACCGGAGGATCGATCGGCTTCGGGCTCGGCTCGATGCTCCAGCAGTCCCGCGAGCTCGCCGACCTCGCGAGCGTTCTGGCGACCATCATCATCATCCTGGTGATCGGCGTGCTCATCGAGCTCGTCTTCTTCGGTCCGGTCGAGCGCCGGATGCTGAAGCGCCGGGGTCTGCTCGTGACCTCGGGCGCGCGATGACCGGGGGGCACGCTCAGGGCGACGCCGGGAAGGTGTGGCTCGTCGGCGCCGGACCCGGTGATCCGGGTCTGCTCACGGTGCGGGGTCTTCGCGCGCTGGAGCGCGCCGACGTCATCGTCGCGGATCGCCTCGGCGCACGCGCCGTGCTCGACGGGCTCGCCGCCGACGGGGTCGAGCTGCGCGCCGAGGTCGTCGACGTCGGCAAGCTCCCGGGCCACCACGCCGTGCCGCAGGACGACATCAACGCGCTCCTCGTCCGCTTCGCGCTCGAGGGCAGGCAGGTCGTCCGCCTCAAGGGCGGCGACCCGTACATCTTCGGCCGCGGCTCGGAGGAGCTCGCCTTCTGCCAGGACCACGGCGTCGAGGTCGAGGTCGTGTCGGGCGTCACCAGCGCCATCGCCGTGCCGGCGCTCGCCGGCATCCCGCTGACGCACCGCGGTGTCGCGACCGCCTTCACCGTCGTCACCGGCCACGACCAGATCGCCGAGCTCGGCGGCGGTCGCGACCACACCGTCGTCCTGCTCATGAGCATCGGCACGCTCGCCCCCGCCGCGCTCACCCTCGCCCGCGGCGATCGCGGCGCCGACTGCCCGGTCGCGATCGTCGAGGACGGCTTCGGCGAGCGCCAGCGGGTCACCGTCGGCACGCTCGCCACGATCGCCTCGCAGGCGGCCGAGCGCGGCATCCGCTCTCCGGCCGTCGTGGTCGTGGGCGATGTCGTCCGCGTGAGCCCCTACGCCCCCGAAGCCCTCGCGCTCGGTCTGTCCTCGTTCGATCCGCTCGCGGCTCCCGCGAGCGCCTCACCCCGTGTTTCGACACGCGGCTCCGCCGCTGCTCAACAGCCGGGTTAGCCAACCCGCCTCACTTCCGAAAGGACTCTTCGTGAGTTCGAACCTTCAGCTCCGCGTCGCGATCGTCGGCGCCGGCCCCGCCGGCATCTACGCCGGCAACATCCTCGCCAACTCCGTGTCCGCCGCCGGAGGCGCGGTCGCGATCGATCTCTTCGAGTCGCTCCCCTCGCCGTACGGCCTGATCCGCTACGGCGTCGCGCCCGATCACCCGCGCATCAAGGGCATCGTGAACTCGCTCCACGAGATGCTCGACCACGCCCCCGAGGGCGACGCCCGCCGCACGATCCGCTTCATCGGCAACGTCGAGGTCGGCCGCGACATCGACCTCGAAGACCTGCGCGAGCGCTATGACGCCGTCATCCTCGCGACGGGCGCGATCCGGGATGCCGCGCTCGACGTGCCCGGCATCGATCTGCCCGGCTCGTACGGCGCGGCCGACTTCGTCGCGTGGTTCGACGGACACCCCGACGTGCCGCGCGAGTGGCCGCTGGACGCCCGCGAAGTCGCCGTCATCGGCAACGGGAACGTGGCGCTCGACGTCGCGCGGATCCTCGCGAAGCACGCCGTCGACCTCCGCTCGACCGAGATCGCCGACAACGTGCTGGCTGGGCTCGAGGCCTCTGCCGTCACCGACGTGCACGTCTTCGGACGTCGCGGCCCCGCCGACATCAAGTTCACCCCCATCGAGCTGCGCGAACTCGGCGAGGTGCCCGACGTCGACATCGTCGTCCACGACGAGGACTTCGTCGACGCCGACCCGGCGAAGGCCCCCAACAACCAGCTCAAGGTCATGCTCCGCGTGCTCAACAGCTGGCGCGAGCGGGAGTCGACCGGCGCGAGCCGCCGGCTGCACCTGCACTTCTACCACTCGCCGGTCGAGGTGCTCGGTGACGACCGGGTCGAGGGCCTGCGCTTCGAGCGCAACGAGCCGGTCGGCGACGGCACGGTCCGGGGCACCGGCGAGACCCGCGACATCGCGGTGCAGCAGGTGTATCGCGCCGTCGGCTACTACGGCACCCCCGTGGTCGGCGTGCCGTTCGACGAGCTGCGCGGCGTGATCCCGAACGTCGAAGGACGCGTGACAGGCTCGCCGGAGTCGAGCGAGAGCATCCCCGGCCTCTACGCCACCGGCTGGATCAAGCGCGGCCCGGTCGGCCTGATCGGCCACACCAAGTCCGATGCGATGGAGACCATCGCACATCTGGTGGCGGATGCCGAGGCCGGCGTCCTCACGGCGCCCGCCGTCGAGGCCGACATCCTCGAGCTGCTCGAGGAGCGCGACGTCGCCTACACGACCTGGGACGGCTGGCTCGCGCTCGACGCGCACGAGCGCGCGCTCGGCGCGACCACCGGCACACCCGCGAGCGCGTGAAGGTCGTGCCGCGCGACGAGCAGGTCGAGGTCTCGCGGGCCAGTTCTCTCACGCTGTCATGACGTACGTCATCGCACTGCCGTGCGTGGACGTCAAGGACCGCGCATGCATCGACGAGTGCCCCGTCGACTGCATCTACGAGGGTGACCGCTCGCTCTACATCCACCCCGACGAGTGCGTCGACTGCGGTGCCTGCGAGCCGGTGTGCCCTGTCGAGGCGATCTACTACGAGGACGACCTCCCCGACGAGTGGCAGGACTACTACAAGGCCAACGTCGAGTTCTTCGACGACATCGGCTCGCCCGGCGGCGCGGCCAAGGTCGGCGTGATCCACAAGGACCACCCCGTCATCGTCGCTCTCCCTCCCCAGGACTCCGCCCATGGCTGAGACGATGCAGAGCGTGGATCTCGCATCGACCGAGGTCGACGTCGTGATCGTCGGCGGCGGCCCCGCCGGGCTCTCGGCGGCGCTCAATCTCGGCCGCGCCCGCGCCTCCGTCGTGCTCATCGACGCGGGCCGCCCGCGGAACGCGGCCACGCTGCGCTCGCACGGCTTCCTGACCCGCGACGGCGTCTCACCGCTCGAGCTGCGCAAGCTCGCACGGGCCGAGCTGGCGGCCTACCCGAACGTCACCGTCATCGATCGCGGTGTCGCGGGAGGGCTCCTGACGATCGGATGCCGTTTCAGGCATGCGCTTCATCACGGCACTGCAGGGCCGTCGCGCCGGCACGCCGCCGGCCGTGGCATCCCGCTCGCTCATCGTCGCCACCGGCCTCCGCGAAACTCTGCCGGCGATCCCCAGCCTCCGCGCCTTCTACGGCATGACGCTCTTCAGCTGCGCCGCGTGCGACGCGTGGGAGCTCCAGGACCGGCGGCTCGCGCTGATCGGCGAGACCCCTGATCTTGCCGCTCGCGCGCGGCTCATCTCGCGGTGGACGGACCGCCTGACCGTCTTCACCCACGGTGCCGACGTCATCGACACCGTCGAAGAGGCGGAGCTGGCGGCATCCGGGATCGCGGTCGAGCGGCGCCGCATCGACGACCTGGAGGGCGACCGCGGAACCGTGTCGGCCGTGCGACTGGTCGATGGCACGAGGATCGAGATCGACGGCGGGTTCGTGCGGCCCGAGTGGCACCCGGCGCTGGACTTCCTCGGCTCGATCGAGGTCGACCGCGACGAGGACGGGCATCTCGTGGTGGACGGCTCGGGCCGCACGTCGGTGCCGGGGCTGTACGCGGCGGGGGATGCTGCCGCTCCCGGTCCGCAGCAGCTCATCGTCGCCGCCGGTCAGGGCGCTCGGACGGCGGCCGTCCTGGTGCACGACCTCGTCGGGGTGCGCACCGCCCACTGACGGCGCTCTTCAGAGGGGTCCGCTCGCGCGCGACAGGCAGGCGAGGGAACCGGTCGCCGCGGGTCGCCCTCAGTCGAGGTGGAAGATCTCGGGCAGTTCTTTCCACCATTCGCCCGGAGCTCGGTCGTCGAGGGGACTCTGGAGCGGCTCCTGCACCGCCCACCACCGCTGCGTCTCGGGGTCGGCGGCGATCGCCGCCATGTCGGCCTCGTAATCGTCACCGGTGTACTCGAAGTAGGAGAACAGCAGCTCGCCGTGGCGGTAGATCGAGTAGTTGTGGATGCTGCTCGCGGTCAGGCGGGCGAGCACGGCCGGCCAGACAGCGGCGTGGTACCGCTCGTACTCCTCGCGGTTCTCCGGGGCCAGGCCGATGACCGACGCGACGCGCTTCACGATGTGCCTCCTCGGGGCTCGGCATCCGGGATCACCAGTGGGATCCCCTCCCGCGCGTCGGATTCGTAAGCGGCTTCGACGACGGCCATCGTATGCAGGACGTCGTCGACCGACGTGGGCAGCGTCGGCACCGATCCGTCGACGAAGCGCTGGAGCGCGCCCATCGAACCGATGAAGGCGTCGGGGAACCAGGAGCCCTCGAAGGGGACCGGCTGCCAGCCGGCGCCCTTGTCGTCAGAGAGGGCGAGCTCGAGCGCATCCGGGCCACCGGTCGGGTAGTCCAGGAGCAGGCCCATCTGCGCGCGGATCGCCCCCTTCGTCCCTTCCCACTTGATGAAGCTCTCTTCGTGCGCGGGCCCGAAGGCGTGGTCGTGGTTCGTGCTGATCGTGACTCGCAGCGGTCGATCGCGATAGCGCATGAGGATCGTCGAGCGCGTGTTCGCCACCTCGTCCTTGAGCGGATGGCGCACGGTCACGGCGCTGACGCCGTCGGGATCTCCGAAGAACGATCGCACGAGGTCGACGTAGTGCACGCTGTGCATGTTGATCTCGAGGCGCTCGAGCCCGAACACATGAGGGAAGAGGTGCCACGGGGTGTCGACCGAGACGCGGATCTCGAAATCGTAGATCTCCCCGATCGTGCCGCCCGCGATGAGGCTGCGGGCGGCCTCGACATAGGGTGCGAAGCGCAGCTGCGTGTTGACGGCGGCAACCAGCCGCTTGCGCCGGCACAGGTCGCGCAGCTCGATCCCCTGCGCCAGAGTGTGTCCGAGTGGCTTCTGGATGAGCACCGCGGCACCGTCGGGGAGCGCCTCGAGCGTCTCGAGGTACTGCTCCGGCATGAGCGCGATGTCGTACACCGCGTCGGAAGGCGCCTCGGCCACCGCCTCGGCCACCGTGCCGAAGACGTGCTCGATGCCGTACTCGTCGGCGAGCGCCTGGGCACGCGCCACCGTGCGGTTGACCAGCCCCCACACCGGATACCCGGCCTTGCGGTACGCGGGCAGGTGGGCGTCCTTGACGATGCCGCCGGTGCCGATGATGACGATGGGGCGTGCCGCGACCGGGAGCTCGACGGTGTATGAGGCGGCCGGGTGCAGCTCGGGGTGGTCGGTCATCGCGTCACCCCTTCACTGCACCGACGGTCTGACCGCGGATGAGGTACCGCTGAGCCCCGAGGAACACCACGAGAAGGGGAATCATCGAGATCACCGTCGCCAGGGCGAGCTGGGGCATGTAGAGCTTCACGTCCAGCCCCGCGGCGACGGTGGCGTTGAACAGAGGGCTCGCTCCGATCAGCTCCTGGATGCCGATCGAGATCGTCTTGTTCTGCTGGTTCGCGGTCAGGAGCGCCAGCGGCAGGAAGAAGTTGGTCCAGTTGGCGACGAAGGAGAAGAAGGCCACCAGAGCGACCGCCTGCTTCGAGATCGGCAGGCCGACCCTGAGGAAGATCGCGATCTCGCCGAGACCGTCGATGCGCGCGGCCTCGACCAGCTCCGGCGGCATCGTCGTCATGAAGTGGATGTAGCTGAGGTACACCCCGAACGGGAAGAAGCCCATGATGACGGCGACCGGCCAGAGCTGCCCGACCGCGCCCACGGCATTGACCTCGAGAAACAGCGGGATCACGAGCACCGTGTTCGGCATCACCATCGCGAGCAGCGTCGCGAACAGCCAGAACTTCCTCGAGCGGAACCGCAGCCTCGCCATCGCATACCCGGCGGGAAGCGCGGCGAAGATGGCGAGCAGCCCTCCCGCGACCGAGAGGATCAGGGAGTTGAGGATCCAGCGCTGATAGAGGCCGCCACCGCCGGGGCCGAAGCCGGTGATCTGGCTCCAGCTGTAGACGACGTTGTCCCACGACATCCCCTGCAGGCCCAGCCAGCCGTCCGTGCCCGCCGCGACGCCCTCCTGATTGCGGAAGGCCATGGCGATGAACCCGACGATGGGGATGACGAACATGGCGGCGACGACCACCATGACCGAGACGCGGGCGATCCGGCCCGCGCTCCATCTGCGCGACCCGACCGGGCGGTGCACTTCCGTCTCTGACGCGGCGCTCAACGTGCCTTCTCCCTGTCTTCGCCGAACAGGCCGCTCCTGAAGACGATGAAGATCCCGATGGCGAGCGTGATGACGAGCAGGATGATCGACATCGCCGCAGCTGCGGGAAAGTTCCGATTGTTGAAAGCGAATGCGTAGCCGAGCTGGGTCGGAGCCCACTCGGCCTCGACCGAGCCCGAGGAGATCTGACGCAGCAGATACGGCTCGAGGAAGAGCTGGAACCCGTACGCGAGGTTCATGAGCGCGGCGTAGCCGATCCACGGGCGGATGAGCGGGAGCTTGATCCGCCACGCCATCTGCCATGCGTTCGCGCCGTCGAGCGACGCGGCCTCGAAGATCTCATCCGGGATGCCGTTGAGCCCGCCGTTCACGATCACGATCCAGGTCCCGACGCCCTGGAAGAACAGCATCCCGGTCAGGATCCAGGGGAGGTTCTCGGTCGTCGTGATCTCTTTGAGGGTGTCGAGGCCCATGCCCCGCCAGAGGAAGGCGATGGGCGACTCCGACGGGTTCAGCAGATAGACCCAGAGCACGAAGTTCGCGATGCCCGCCAGTGCGCCCGGCACGAAGTAGATGAAGCGCATGGCGCCGCCGAAGCGGCCGGGGCTCGCGTGGATGAGGAGCGCCAGCCCGACGACCCCCAGGATCATGAGGGGCAGCCAGATGATCATGACCGTGAAGATGTTCACGAACGTGTCGACGAAGCGATAGTCCGTCACGACGGTGATGAAGGCATCCAGTCCGCCGAAGCCCGACTGCGGGTTGACCAGCGTCGCGGGCTTCTGGAGCGAGATGTAGAAGGCGTAGCCGATGGGGATCGCCGCCGCCACCAGGAAGAGCAGCGCGTACGGCGCGATCAGCAGCCACGCACCGCGGGCCTCGGTGCGGTGGAGCGATCTGCGGCGGCTCGGTCGGGAGGGGGGCGCATTGCGGCGCCGTCCGGTGGTCAGCGTCTCGGTGACGGTCGTCGTCATGACTTCTTCCTCGAAGCTCTGGTGCGAACGGGGGCGTCGGTCTCGGACCGACGCCCCCGCCTGCTGATGCGTTACTTGACGGTGTAGCCCACGGATTTGGCCTGGTTGACCAGTTCTTCACCGAAGGCGGCGATGGCCTCCTCGACCGTGCCACCCGCGATCAGCGTCGGGCTCACGGTCTCGGCCCACACGGAACCGGTGTCGTACAGCATGTACGAGTAGGGGTTCACGGCGGAAGCGGCGTCCTTGAATGCCTGCTGGACGGTCGGGATCTCGGAGAAGTAGGCGTCGGACTCGATCTTCGCGAGCCACGGGTCCTGCACGGGGCCGTAGCCGGGAAGTCCCGTGCTCAGCTCGACCTGCCACGCCGGGTCGGTGGCCACGAAGGTGGCGAAGGTCAGCGCGTTCTCGAGCTGCTTTCCCGTGATGTGCGACGAGACGCCCCACAGTCCGCCGCCCTCGTTGCCCGTAGAAGGCTTGGACTCACCCTCCCAGCTGAGCGGGGCGACAGCGGTCATCTGCCCGGCAGGGATCTTCCAGGTGTCGCGGAACAGGTAGTTGCCCCACCACACGGCTCCGGGGCTCATCACCAGGTTGGCTCCGGCCGCAGCGGCGTCGCCGTCGAAGATGCCCTGGGTGCTGAGCGCACCGCCGTCGTACATCTGGGTGAGCAGCTCGGTCGCGCGGACGCAGGTCGGGTCGCTGAGGTCGATGTGCGCTTCGGTCTCGGAGACGCGGTCATTCGTCGGGCAGCCCGAACCCTGCAGATAGCGGTTCACGGCATAGGCGTCACCGAGGAATCCGCTGATCTTGTCGGGGTGCTCCTGGGCGATGGTGACCGCGAGGTCGCCGTACTCCTCCCACGTGGTGGGGAGGGTGTACCCGTTCTCGTCGAAGAACGCCTTGTTGTACCAGAACACATCCGGCGCCGCGTCGTTGCGCAGGCAGCGGATCTTGCCGTCGATGTCGCAGAACGACAGCACGGCCGGGTCATACCCTTCGATGACATCCGGAAGCAGGTCGGTGAGATCAGCCGCGTAGTCGCTGGTCGAGTTCGTCGCCCACGCGATGTCGTCGTTGGACGGGAAGAAGATCGCGTCGGGCCATCCGGAGCCCGCCGAGTCGAAGTTCGCGAACGACTGCTTGACGGTCTTGCCGCCCACGGTGCCGTCGATCTGGACGACGTCGATCTCGATGTCGGGGTATGCCGCCTGGAATGCTTCGGCCGCCGGCACGCGGGGCGGGTCCACCCACACCGTGATCTTGCCGCCCGAGTCCGTCTGCGCATCCGGGGTCGCCTCGTCGCCACCGCCGCCGCCGGAGCAGCCGGCGAGGGCGAGAGCCGCCACGACGATGGCTGCGCCCGCCGTGAGGATCCTCTTGGTCTTCATTGACACTCCTTGAATGAGGGGTGGCGTCGCTGAGCGCACGCCGTCGTGATCTGCGTGGTGGTGCAAGCGCCGCTCGCTCGTGATCAAACGCTATCCTCGCAACTGCCCTGAGTCAAACGTTTGCGCACCCGCGTGCGGCGGTCGGTTTCGCACTGCCAGTCGAACCATACATCAGATGAATCCATCACGACCACCCCTGAGGTAACGATTCAGGAGTGGATTGGGCGTCAGTGATTAGATCATTCGACGCGGAGGCGTCGGGCGTCGAGCCGGTAGAAGCCGGCGGCCGTTCGACCCAGCACCAGCTCGCGCTCGAACGCGCTCAGCCCGTCGAACAGCGGTCGCAGGCCACCCCAGACGCGGGTGTAGCCGCCGGCCAGCACGGCGATCGGCCAGTCCCCTCCGTACATCAGGCGACTCGGTCCGAAGAGGTCCAGCGCACGCTCGAAGAAGGGCCTGATCCCCTCGGTCGACCATGCCCCGACGTCGTCGGTCGCCGAGTACAGACCGCTGATCTTGCCGTGCACGAGAGGGTTCTCCGCTGCCGCGGCCATGAGCGAACTCCAGGGCTCGTCCGAGTCGAGCCCGATCGGCGGCTTGGCGAGGTGGTCGATGACCATGCGCAGACCGGGATGCCGCGCGGAGAGGATCGGCACGAGCTCGAGGTGCCGCGGCAGCACGGCCACGACATCGAGGGCCATGCCGCGCTCCTCGAGCACACCGAGGGATTCGTCGACATCCCGACGAAGGAGCCAGTCCGGATCCGGCTTGTTGTGGATGAGGTTGCGCACTCCCACCATCAGCCCGTCCCCCGCCCATTCGTCGAGGGTCGCCGCCGTCGCGGCAGGATCATCGAGCGGGGCGTAGCCGACGATCCCCACGACCTCCGGGTTGGCCGCGGCGGACGCGCGCATCAAGGCGGTGTCCTCGGCGTTGTCCGCAGACTGCACCTGGACGGTGAAGTCGACGCCTGCCGCACGCAGCTCGGGCGCGAGGTCGTCGAACGTCATCGCGACATCGATCGGCGCGAGGTCCGGTCCCAGCCAGTCGTACTCGGCCGCCGCAGGATCCCAGACGTGCTGATGCGCGTCGATAACGGGGAAGGTCATTTCGTCTCCGTCTGTTCAGGTCGTCAGGATCGCGGCGCCCCGGGGCGACTCCTGCGGCGCCCGACCCGGCGGGCGGGACACCTCCCCGCGAGACGCTGAAATCCGCCGCGGGGTCCTCATGATCGTCAGATCATCGGATGTCTCCCGCCTTCCACCCTAAGACAATCGATTGAGCATGCGCTAGTCGTCGGATGACGGGCTGAACCGTACACTGACACCCATGACCGACCAGAAGACCGCGACGGGGTCCCGCTCCCAGACTGACGTGGTGATCGAGAGCATCAAGGACATGCTCACCCACGGGGAGCTGCACCCGGGGTCGCGTCTTCCCGTCGAGAAGGACCTCGCCGCGCAGCTGGGGGTCTCTCGCGGCTCGCTGCGCGAGGGCGTTCGCGCGCTCGCCACCCTCGGCGTCCTCGAGACGCGTCAGGGCGACGGCACCTATGTGACCGCGCTCGACCCTCGTCAGCTTCTGAGTCCGCTCGGATTCCTCGCGGATCTCCAGCAGCCCGCGCATGCCGCGGATCTGCTCGCCGTCCGCCGTGTCCTCGAGTCTGAGAGCGTGTCGCTCGCGGCGTCCCGCCTGACCGATGACGAGCTCGTCGAGCTCGACGGCGTACTGGCCGTCGTCGACCGCATCCTCGAGAGCGAACCCGATATGGACCTCGAGGCCTTCATCGACGCGGACACGCAGTTCCACCGCATGATCGCTCGCGCCAGCGGCAACCCGCCGCTCGCCGCCATCATCGACACTCTCGTGGGCCGCACGTTCCGCGCCCGCCTCTGGCGCGCCATCTCGCACCGCGGCTCGGTGCGAGAGACTCAGGCCGAGCACCGGGCGATCCTCGACGAGCTCGTGCGGCGCGACCCCGAACGGGCCCGCATCCGGATGTCGGTGCATCTTCTCGGAGTCGAGGAGTTCAGCGCGGCCCACGCCGACGAAGATCCAGAAGCGGTCTAGCGCCCCGCCCAGTACGAGCCGCCGGGGAACGAGTAGGCGGCGACCGAGTCCTCGAACATCTCGGCGCTGTAACCCGGCTGCTGCGGAAGCACGTACGAACCGTTCTCGACGACACATGGATCGACGAAGTGCTCGTGCAGGTGGTCGACGAACTCGGTGACGCGGTTCTCGAGCGTGCCCGACACGCACACGAAGTCGAAGATCGAGAGGTGCTGCACCAGTTCGCACAGCCCGACGCCCCCGGCGTGGGGACACACCGGAACCCCGAACTTCTGGGCCATGAAGTAGACGGCGAGAATCTCGTTGACGCTCGCGAGCCGTGCGGAGTCGAGCTGGCAGTAGTCGATCGCCTCAGCCTGGAAGAGCTGCTTGAACAGCACCCGGTTCATGCCGTGCTCGCCGGTCGCGACGCCGATCGGAGAGACCGCCCTGCGCACCGCAGCGTGACCCAGGATGTCGTCCGGGCTCGTGGGCTCTTCGATCCAGAGCGGCTTGAACTCCGCGAGATGGCTCATCCACTCGATCGCCTCGGGAACGTCCCACACCTGGTTCGCGTCGATCATGAGGTTCGCGTCCCATCCGATGACCTCTCGGGCGATGCGAAGACGGCGGACGTCGTCGTCGAGGTTCGCCCCGACCTTCAGCTTCACGTGCCGATAGCCCTCGTCGACCGCCTCCTGCAGGAGACGGCGCAGCTTGTCGTCGCTGTAGCCGAGCCATCCGGCACTCGTCGTGTAGCAGGGGTAGCCTCCCCGGCCCTCCAGCTCGGCGACCCGCGCAGCGCGCGTCGGCATCAGGTCGCTGAGCATCGCGATCGCCTCTTCGCGTGTCAGCGCGTCGGACAGATAGCGCATGTCGGCGGCGTCGACGAGCTGCTCGGGGCTCATGTCCGCCAGCAGTCGCCAGAGGGGCTTGCCCGCAAGGCGTGCGGCGAGATCCCACATCGCGTTCATGACCGCCGCCATCGCCAGGTGGACGACCCCCTTCTCGGGGCCGAGCCATCGCAGCTGCGAATCCGACGCCAGCTCGCGGTAAAGGCCGCCGAGGTCGGACACAGCGTCCTCGACGGACCGTCCGACCAGGGGCAGTCCCCGCTGGCGGGCGGCCTCGACGCAGAGATCGTTGCCGCGCCCGATCGTGAACGTGAATCCGTACCCCTTCACCGCGGGGTCGTCGGTGTGCACGACGACGTACGCCGCGGAGTAGTCCCCGTCCTTGTTCATGGCATCCGAACCGTCCATGCTCAGCGACGTCGGGAAGCGCACATCGTGGGCCGTGACTGCGGTGATCGTGGTCATGCAAGAGCCTCCGGGATGAGTCCGGCGTCGGCGAGCTCGCGCCAGACGACTTCGGGGATGTGAGTGGCGGTCCGCTCGCTGTTCGAGCGCACCTGCGCGCCCCCGCGGGCGCCGAGCACGACGCTGACGACCGCGGGATGCCGCAGCACGTACGCGATGGCCGCATCCGGCAGGGTCACCCCGTGCCGCTCGCACACATCGGCGATGCGACCCGCCCGCGCGAGGAGCTCGGGCGGGGCAGGCTGATAGTCGAAGTGGGCGTCCGGCGCAGGGCGAGGCCTGCTCAGCAGCCCCGAGTTGTAGACGGCCGCAGCCACCACGCCCACGCCGCGCTCGGTGGCGAGCGGGAGGAGTTCTGCGAGCGCCTCATCGTCGACGAGCGTGAAGCGTCCCGCGCACATCACGATGTCGACGTCCGCGCGGCGGATGAGCTCGGCGAGGGGAGCAGCGTGATTCATGCCGGCGCCCACCTCCGTGACGACGCCCTGCTCGCGCAGCTCGATGAGCGCCGCGATGCCCTCGGTCGAGGCCTGCTCGAAGTGGTCGTCGGGATCGTGCAGATACAGGATGTCGATCCGATCGAGACCCATCCGCTCGAGGGAGTCCTCCACCGAGCGCAGGATGCCGTCGCGGCTGAAGTCCCACTCCCGGCGCGGGTCTGCCGGGACATCGAACCCCTGGCCATCGCGCTCGTGCGCGGTCTCGGGGCTCGGCACGAGAAGCCGGCCCACCTTCGTCGACACGACGTATTCGTCGCGCGGATACCCGGCCAGCTCAGCTCCGAGGCGCCGCTCGGAGAGTCCGACGCCATAGTGGGGTGCAGTGTCGAAATAGCGGATGCCGGCACCCCATGCAGCCTCGATCGTCTCTGTGGCCTCGGCGTCGGTCGTCACCCGGTAGAGGTTGCCGAGCTGTGCCGTGCCCAGGCCGAGCTCGGTGAGCTCCAGGCCGCGCCTCGTTGCGCGTGCGTGCATGATGTTCCCTCCGTGATCCCCTCATCCTAGGGGAATCATTAGATGATTAAGGATGAAAGTCGCGCAGGGCGCCGCTGACAAGCCGAATTCCGGCCTAAAGATCGGTTCTATTCGGCCATTGGAGCTGCGGTCGACTCCCGCTCGACCAGCACCGGCGCGGGGTCTGTCACGACGATGTCGGCGACGACTCCTCCGGTGATGCGATCGAAGATCGCCGACATGGCGGCGGAGCCGAGCTCATACAGCGGCATCCGCACCGTTGTCAGCGGCGGCCACGCATTCTCGGCCGTCCAGGCGTCGTGCATCGCCACGATCGAGAGGTCTTCGGGCACGCGCAGGCCGAGGCGGCGCGCCTCGAGGAGTGCCCCGTGCGCCGCGTTCACGTTCGCCACCACGACGGCGGTCGGCGGCTGGGCGAGGGCGGCCAGTCGGGCGAGGGCGATCCCCCCGCTGCGAGGGTCGTAGCCGAGACGCGTCACCCGGTCGTCCGGCACCTCGATGCCCGCGTCCGCCATGGTCGCACGAAAGCCCGCCTCGCGTCGCGTCGCGGAGTCGGATGCGGGGTGGCCGCCGAGCAGACCGATCCGGGTGTGACCGAGGTCGATCAGGTGCTGAGTGCCCAGGCGCATCCCGAGCTCATCCTGCAGAACCACCGAGCCCGCGCCCTGGGGGTGGATCGAGTTCACGAACACGACGGGCAGGCTGCCCTCGACGAGCGTGCGCAGATCCTGCGGGCGCATGTTGTCGCCGACCTGCACGAGCACGCCGTCCACCCTCCCCTCGCCGATCAGGCGGGGGATCGATTCCTCGCCCTCCGGCATCCCCTCCGCCCGCGCGAGCAGCACCATGTACCCGCGGCGGTGCGCCTCGTCCTCCACACCGCGCATCAGCTCGGTGAAGATCGCATTGGTCAGGTCGGGCACGACGAGTCCGACGACGTTCGTGCGCGCGAACTTCAACGCGCGCGCGGCGAAATTCGGACGGTAGCCGAGCTCCTCGGCCGCCTGGTGGATGCGCCGGCGCGTCTGATCGCTGACGCGGGCGCTCGGCGCGTCACTCAGCACGCGCGAGACGGCCGAGACCGACACCCCCGCGCGCGCGGCGACATCGCTCAGCGTGGCCATGCGCCCAGTGTAAGGATCACGCCGCGCGACGGTTCACGAGGTAGAGGTGGGTCAGCACCATGACCGTCTCGCTCCGCTGATTGACCACCGTCACGAGTTCGCTGACGAAGCCGACGGCGTCGGGGCGCTTCGGATGCTCGGACTTCTCGGTGATCTCGGCCGTCACCCGGATCGTGTCGCCGATGAAGACCGGGCCGATGAAGCGGACCTTGTCGTAGCCGTAGCTCATGGACTGCGGGTTGATGTCGCTCGCTGTCATGCCGACCGCGACCGAGAGGATCAGCGTCCCGTGCGCGATGCGCTGGCCGGCGGGCTGGGTGGCCATCCATTCGGCATCCATGTGATGGGGAAAGAAGTCGCCCGTCTGGCCCGCGTGCAGGACGATGTCGGCCTCGGTGATCGTGCGCCCCACGCTCTCACGACGCTCCCCGGGTTCGATGTCCTCGAACCAGCGGTCGATGGTCTTCATCAGGGCACCAGCCATTCTTCGACGCCTTCGTCGAGTCGTGCGCGCAGCTGGTCGTCCGTCAGCCGGCCGACGAGCGCCTCGGTGACGAACTCCGAGAGCGCATTCTGCAGTTCGATGTAGTGCACGAACCGCGGGCGCACATAGGCGCCCTCGAGCGTGGCCCGCGTGCTGCGGAAGAAGTCCAGCGAATCGGCATTGGTGCGATCGCTCTCCCACGCGACCGCGTTTCCGGGCTGGCCGCCGGCGTCGTAGTACACGCCCTCCTGCACCTCGGCGCTGTCGAGCCAGAACGCGTGGGCGATCGCCTGCTCGGGATGCCGGGTGTGCGCTGACACCGCGATGCCGGCGCCGCCCAGCAGGGCACCGCGCACCCCCTCGCGGGAGGAGGGGATGTCGACGTACGCCAGGCGGTGGTCGCGGAAGCCGGCGCGGCTGTAGTTGGTGTAGCCGAACATGAGCGGCACATAGGCGAACCGGTCGCCGGAGCTGAGCGCATCCGCCGTCTGGATCGGATTCCAGCCGGCGTTGTCGGCCGGAACGAGCCGGGCGAGGCGGCGGAGCGTGTCCATCGCCTCGGCGAGCCCGTCGGCGCTCAGGAACACTCCCGGCGAGCGCATCGGCTCTTCTCCGTTGCCGGATGCGACCGTCACGAGGCTGGAGAACGCGTCCACCGGCTTGTACGGCCACAGCACGCGCCCCTGCTCGGCGAGAGCGAGGACGCCTGCCCAGTCGCGCGGGGGTTCGGGCAGGAGGTCGGGGCGGTAGGCGGCGACCTGGGCCGCGGCATCCGTCGCCAGTCCCCACTGTCCGCCGGCATGGCGGTAGGTCTCGTGCGACGGTCCCACCGACTGGCCCGCGAGAACCGCGAGCTCGTCGTCGTGACCGGTGCCGTCGAGCCGGGCGAAGAGCCCGTGCTCGGCGGCCAGGGGGATGTGCGGGTGGTCGATGACGAGCAGGTCGTACTGCTCGACGAGCGATTCGAGGGGCTGGTCGGCGAACGCCTGGAGCGAGCGCTGCTCCCAGTGCACTTCGACATCGGGCGCGACCGATCGGTAGGCGCGAGCGGCCGCAGCGACGCTGCCGTACCCCCGCGCGTGCTCCCAGGTGATGCCCTTGAGGATCGTGGTCACCGTGCCTCCTCCGGCTCGACGAGCGGGCGCGAGGCAGGCGGGAACTCGGCGCGCACGCGCGCGTCGTCCTCGCCGAGGAGGGGTGCGGCCTTCTCGCTCGTGAGCACGCGGCCGTCGATGCGCAGCGGACTCCGGGTCGTGGAGATCGTCGCGCCTCGTCGGGTGACGTCCTGGGTCATGCGGATGGCGGCGAAGCCATCCGAGGCGAGCAGGTCGTCGAGGGTGAGCACCGGGGCGCACCAGACATCGGCGGCGTCGAGGATGTCGAGCCAGGACTGGGTCGTGCCGAGCGCGAATCGCGCCGCGAGGATGGCCTCGATCTCCTCCTGCCGATCCCAGGCGTCCTGCGGATCGACCATCTGCTCGAGGACGGGCAGCTCGAGGAGGATGCCGAGCTTCGGGATCGGGTTCATCGCGAGCGCGATGTAGCCGTCGCTGGTCGGATAGGTGCCGTACGGCGCGGCGAGAAAGGCATGCGCGGAGTGCTCGCCGTGCCGCTCGACGTGGATCGCGTCGTCGTTGAGCTTCGTGCTCAGCAGCTCGAACTGGAGGTCGAGCATCGACTCGAGGAGGCTCGACTCCACGAGACCGCCCTCGCCGGTGCGGAAGCGGCGGACCAGCAGCGCGGTGACGCCCTGCGCGATATGGCAGCTGAGCAGGTGGTCGGCGATCGACAGGCCGACCGGCACGGGACCGTCGGCCTTCGAGCCGCTGAGCCACGGCAGTCCCGAGATCGACTGGGCGAGCAGGTCCTGCCCCGGGCGGTCGCGCCACGGCCCTTCGGTGCCGTAGCCGGTGGCGCTCGCGTAGACGATCGAGGGGTTGATCGCCTTGACGGATTCGTAGTCGAGCCCGATCCGCTCCATGACCCCCGGGCGGAAGTTCTGGATGACGACGTCGGCGCGAGCGACGAGTTCCGTGACGTACGCGAGGTCGGTCGGCACCTTCAGGTCGGCGGTGATCGACTCCTTGTTGCGGTTCATCGCGTGGAACGACACGGTGTCGCCGTCGACCACGCGACCGGCGAATGCCAGAGTTCGTCCGATGTCTCCGGTACCCGGACGCTCGACCTTGATGACTCGGGCACCGAGGTCGGCAAGCCGCATGGCGGCGACCGGGCCCGCGAGGAATTGGCTGAAGTCCAGGACGAGCAGGCCGTCTAGCGGCCCGGTATTCCCTGTAGGCATCCGGAGTGCACCACTTTCTCACTGAGCATGATCGCCCCTGATCAATCGTTTGCTCATGCTAGTTTAGAGTCTGCGGCGACCGCAACACCGCCGGTCGCATCGCCCCAGTGGTGCAGACTGGGAGAGTACATTCATCTGATCTTTAGGAGTTGTCGATGCTGACAGCGAGTTACGTGGGCGATGGCACCATCTCCGTCTCCGAGGCAGAGGCCGTTCCCCCCGGTCCGGGTCAGGTGCAGATCGCCGTCGCCTACACCGGCCTGTGCGGGACGGATCTGCACATCCTGCACGGAAGCATGGATGCCAGGGTGCAGACCCCGCTCGTCTTCGGGCACGAGATGAGCGGGACGATCGCGGCTCTCGGCGAGGGCGTCTCGGGGTGGAGCGTCGGCGACGGCGTGACCGTCATGCCGCTGTCGTGGGACGGCACGTGTCCGGCCTGCCTCGCCGGCAACACCCATATCTGCCAGAACCTCGACTTCATCGGCATCGACTCCCCCGGGTCGCTGCAGGGGCGATGGAACGTGCCCGCCGAGACCCTCGTCGCCCTGCCGCCCGGACTCCGTCTCGATCATGCGGCTCTCGTCGAACCGGTCGCCGTCGCCGTCCACGACGTGCGCCGGTCGCAGCTCACTCCCGGGCAGAAGGTCGTCGTCATCGGCGGCGGCCCCATCGGAGTGCTGATCGCATCCGTCGCCCGCCACTTCGGCGGCGACGTCGTCGTGATCGAACTCGACGAGAAGCGGCGCGCGCAGATCGAGGGACTCGGCTTCGCGACGCTCGACCCCCGCGCGGTCGATCAGGTGGCGTGGGTGACCGAATGGTCGGCCGGCGCCGGTGCCGACGTCGTCTTCGAGGTCTCGGGGGCCGCCGCGGCAGTGCTCGGCGCGACCGGGCTCGCCAAGGTGCGCGGCACCATCGTGGTCGTCGCGATCCACCCGACGCCGCGCGAGATCGACCTGCAGCGCGTGTTCTGGCGGGAGCTGAGCATCCTGGGCGCCCGCGTGTACCAGCGACAGGATTTCGAGACCGCCGTCGAGCTCGTGGCGGACGGCGTGATCCCCGCCGACCTTCTCATCACCCGCATCGTGCCGCTCAGCCAGACCCAGGACGCCTTCGCCGACCTCGAGGCGGCGCGGGCCATGAAGATCCTGGTGGATGTGGGAGGCCAGGCATGAACAACCCCGCGCAAAGGAGAACCACCATGACACTCGGACGCCTCGGCGACCCCGGCACCGAGATCCCCGTCGTCCGCCACGACGGCCGGGTCTTCGACCTGCGGCCTCTTACGGCCGACATCGACGGATCGTTCCTCGCCGCAGACGGCGTCGCGCGTGCCCACGCCGCCGCGGCCGCGGGTGAGCTGCCCGAGCTTGCGGGCGCCGCCGACCTGCGGGTGGCATCGCCGGTGGCCCGGCCGGGCAAGGTCGTGTGCATCGGCCTGAACTATCACGATCACGCCGAAGAGACGGGCGCCGCCGTTCCCGCCGAGCCCGTGGTGTTCATGAAGGACCCCTCGACGGTCGTCGGGCCTTTCGACGACGTGCTCATCCCCCGGCGATCGGTCAAGACCGACTGGGAGGTCGAGCTCGGCGTCGTGATCGGCACTGAGGCGCGCTATCTCGAGTCCCCCGAGAGCGCTCTCGACCACATCGCGGGCTACGTGCTCTCGCACGACGTCTCCGAGCGGGAGTTCCAGCTCGAGCGGGGAGGCCAGTGGGACAAGGGCAAGAGCTGCGAGACGTTCAACCCGCTCGGCCCCGATCTGGTGTCGGCAGACGCGGTCGCCGACCCGCAGAACCTCGGGCTCCGGCTCTGGGTCAACGGCGAGCTGCGCCAGAACGGCTCGACGTCGGCGCAGATCTTTCCCGTCGCCTACGTGATCTGGTACCTCTCGCAGTTCATGGTGCTGCACCCGGGAGACCTCATCAACACCGGCACTCCCGCCGGCGTGGCTCTCGGCATCCCGGGCAATCCGTATCTGCGCGAGGGCGACGTGGTCGAACTCGAGATCGACGGGCTCGGCCGCGCGCGTCAGACGCTGGTGCAGGCATGAGCTCGGGCGAGTTCGCCGGCCTCGTCGCTGTCGTCACCGGCGGCGCCTCTGGGATCGGCCTGGCGACGGCCTCCGCGTTGGCCGCGCGGGGTGCGCGCGTCGCGGTGCTCGATCTCAACCCGGGCGACCTGCCCGAAGGGCTCACCGGCTTCCGCGCCGACGTCTCGGACCGCTCATCGGTGGATGCGGCGATCGCAGCCGTGGCCGATGCGCTCGGCGGAATCGACATCGTGGTCAACAGTGCGGGCATCAGCTCGGTCGGAACCGTCGAAGAGGCGACGGATGCCGACTGGGCGAGGGTGCTCGACATCAACGTCACCGGCACGGCGCGCGTGAGCTCATCCGCCCTGCCGTGGCTGCGACGTTCGCGAGCACGCCGTGATCGTCAACCTCTGCTCGGTCGCCGCGCTCAACGGCCTGCCGCAGCGAGCGGTGTACTCGGCGTCGAAAGGGGCGATCCTGAGCCTGACCCTCGCGATGGCCACCGACCATGTGCGCGAGGGCGTGCGGGTCAACTGCGTGAACCCCGGGACGGTCTCGACCCCGTTCGTCGATCGGATGCTGCAGGGCTTCGACGACCCCGTGAAGGAGCGGGCCGCGCTCGACGCGCGGCAGGCGACCGGACGCATGGTGACGCCAGAAGAGGTCGCCGGCGCCATCCTGTACCTGGCGAGCCCCCTGTCGGGCTCGACGACGGGCACCGCCCTCGATGTCGACGGCGGTCTCACGCACCTGCGCGTGCGTCCGAAGGGCTAAGCGGCCGGGAGGCTGAACGGGGTCAGGGCAGCATCCCCCGCTTCGCCAGGCTGTCGAACAGCGCCGCGATCCCGAACGTCCACGGCTCGATCTGCTCGCTCAGGCGCACCCGGTTGGTGAGCGCGCCGAGTCTGGGCTCGGCGATGCGCACGATGTCGTCGACGTGATGCGTGAAGCCCGCGGCCTTGCTCGTCGCGATCGTCGACCGGCGCGAAGAGGGTGCCGAGGAACAGCACGAAGCCGTCGGGATACTGGTGGTGATCGCCGATCACCTGCGCGACGATGTCGAGCGGATCCCGGGCGATGGCCGACAAGCGGGCTGTGGCCCGTCATCGAGAAGCCGTCAGCACCTTCGACGGTGAGGGTCACGACCGCGGTGCGCACGTCATCGATGCCGTAGGAGGCATCGAACAGCCGGAGGAACGGCCCGATCGCGGCCGAGCCGTTGTTGTCCTTGGCTTTGGGCAGCAGCAGGGCCGAGCGGCCCTCGATGTCGCGCAGATTCACGTCGTTGCCGAGCGCCGCCCCCACCACTTCGCCCCGCGACGAGACGACGAGCACGATCTCGGGCTCGGGGTTGTTCCACTCCGACGACGAGTGCACGCCGACATCGACGGCGGTGCCGACCGATGCCAGCACCGGCGCCTTCGTGAAGACCTCGGCGTCGGGCCCGATGCCGACCTCGAGGTACTGACTCCACAGCCCCCGCTCGATCAGCGCCGCCTTGACGCGCGCCGCCTCGGGCGAGCCGGGCACGAGCGTGTCGAGCTCTCCGCCGAGCGCCTCGGTGATCTCGGCACGTATGCCGAGCGCGGCATCCTTCTCTCCGCGAGCGCGCTCCTCGATGATCACGCTCGAGCATCGAGATCGGGAAGGTCACGCCCGCGGCCTTGACCACGTGCAGATCGATGGGCGAGAGCAGCCACGGCCGGTCGGGATCGCGGGCATCGGGCGGGGTGTTCGCGAGCAGTTCGCCGAGCGTTCCGAGCAGGGGACCGGATGCCGCCGCCACGGCCGCCGCCGGGTCGGGCGTCTCGGTCAGCGAGCGCATGGTGGCGAAGCTCGCGCTGAGATCCACCACGCCCTCGGCACGGACGGCGACGACGCTCGGACCCCCCACGGCGGGGTCCCACGCCCGCCCGACGAGCACACCGGTCGTGCCGTCGTCGGGCAGCAGGGAGTGATGTCGGTCGTGTGCATGCGCGTCATGCGCTCCTCGTCTCTGCGGAGAGTCCGCTGTGTCGGAGTTTGCCCGGCGCCGAAGGCGCGGGTCAACGGCGGTGGAAGACGCCGGGGCGCTTCTCGGCGAACGCCGCGCGACCCTCGTGGGCGTCCTCGGTGGCGAACGTCACCGTCTGGAGGTCGCGCTCGTAGCGGATCGCGGCCTCCTGCGGCATGTTCGCGGCAGCGTGCAGGTTGGCCTTGGCGGTCTCGGCCGCGATCGGCGGCCGGCTCGCGATCACCTCGGCCAGCGCACGCGCGCGCGGCAGCAGCTCGCCCGGCTCGACGACGTCGCTCACGAGGCCCCAGCGCAGCGCCGTCGCGGCGTCGATGGGCTCGCCCGTCATGAGCATGACCGCGGCGTTGCTCGGACCGATCGAGGCTGCCAGGAATGCCGACATCCCGCCCCCGCCGATCCAGCCGAGTGTGATCTCGGGGGCGGCGAACGTCGCGGTGGACGACGCGAGCCGGATGTCGCAGCTCAGCGCGGTCTCGAGGCCGCCGCCGAACGCGTAGCCGTTCACCGCCGCGATGACGGGCTTTCGGCACGCGCGGATGGCGTCGCAGTAGTCGGTGCGGTTGCGGAAGTCCCACGGCGTCGCGTACTTGTCGAGCGTGCGGATGTCGCTCCCCGCGCAGAAGGACCGCTCGCCCGAACCGGTGAGGATCACGACGCGCACGGCGTCGTCGTCGTTGAGCGCCTCGATCACCTCGACCAGCCGGTCGGACATCTCCTGGGTGACCGAGTTGAGCTTTGCCGGGCGATCGATCGTCACGATCGCGACGGCGCCGTCGACGTCGCAGAGCACTCCCTCGGTCATCCAGCCACCTCCGCGGCAGTCGGCGCGGCCGCTGCGCCCGTCGCGATCAGCACGTCGATGTCGGCGGCCGAGTATCCCGCCTCGACAGCACTTCGCGGGTGTGCTCGCCGACGAGCGGAGCACCGCGCTCGACCCGCGGCGGGGTCTTGCTGAAGCGGTACGGGAAGCCCGGGGTCTTCACGTGCCCCTCGGTCGGGTGGTCGTACTCGATGAACGTGCCGTTGTGGATGATCTGCGGGTCGGCGACGAGTTCCTCGTAGCCGTAGACCGGGCCGACCCACATGCCGGCGCCGCCGAGTGTCTCGAGCCAGTACTGCGGTCGGCTTCTCGAGCAGCTTGGCCTGGACGAGCGACGACAGCTCGTCGCGCTTGGTCCATCCCTCGACCTCGCCCGACCCAGCCCTCGAAGGCGGGCTCGCCGATCAGTCGCCCGAGCTGCTCGAGGGTCGGCGAACGCGAGCGCGAGGAACCCGTCGCTCGTGCGGAACACTCCGTACGGCGCGCGGATGTAGACGTGGGCGTGCGGCTCTTCGCTGCGCTGCTGGGGCTTGCCGCCCACGGTGAAGACCGACAGCTCCTGCATCTGCAGGGTCGTGACGGCATCCAGCATGTTGACCGTCACCAGCTGGCCCTCACCGGTGCGCTCGCGGTGCAGGAGGGCGGCGAGCACGCCCTCGAAGGCGGTCGAGGCGGTGACGGCGTCCGCCAGATACTGCCCGGCGGGGGCCGGTGCGTCGCCGGCGCGGCCGTGCGAGAGCATGGCGCCCGACATCGCCTGCACGAGCAGGTCCTGGCCGGGCCGGTCGCGGTAGGGTCCGTCCTCGCCGTAGCCCGAGATCGAGACGTAGACGATGGCCGGGTTGATCGGCCCGAAGCGACTCGTAGTCGACGCCGAGGCGCGCGGCGACGCCGGGCCGGTAGTTCTGCAGGAAGACGTCGGCCGCTCTCGACGAGCGCCCGCAGCGCAGTCTTGCCCTCGGCGACTCTTGAGGTCGAGCGCGACCGAGCGCTTGTTGCGGTTGAGCGAGAGGAACGACACGTTGATCTCGTTGCCCATGGCGCCGCCCGCAGCGGCGAAGCGCTGCCACTCGCCGGCGGTCGGCTCGATCTTGATGACGTCGGCGCCGAGGTCGCCGAGACGCTGCGCCGCGAAGGGCCCAGCCATCGCTATGGAGCAGTCGAGACGCGGTAGCCGCGCAGCACCGCCGGGGTGTCGGTCACGAGATGTCCTTCGGGTCGGGGATGATGGCGACGGTCGCCCCGCCCTGCGCCGATGAGCGGAGCAGGGCGTCGATCAGCTCGACGGAGCGGGCGGCCACGCGGGCGTCGGAGTTGTTCTGCGTCGCTCGCGCCGGTGATCAGGTCGATGAAGCGGTGGGGCGGCGTGATGCACTCGTAGGCGCCGGCGCCGGGCTCGATGGCGAGCTCCTCTCGCGCGCCGTCGTAGCGGTGCACCCACATGCGCTCGCGCTCGGTGTCGAGCATGAGCACGCCCTCGGTGCCGAAGAGCCGGATGTCGACCTGGTACGGCTCGTCGTCGGGCAGCGTCGCCGCCCCCGAGAGCGCACCGAGCGCGCCGCCCTCGAACGTGATGACCCCGGCGTCGAAGAGATCGACGGCAGCGCCGCCGAGTGACACGCGCCCCGCGACGGTCGCGGCGCGCAGCCCGGTGAGGAAGAAGAGGAGCGCACTGGAGTGCGTGATCTGGCCGTGCGCGTAGCCGCCCCCGCGCGCGGGCGACTGCCACGTCGAGACATCGGGCGCCGATCCGGTCTCGGAGTCCCACAGCTTCATGATGTCGGCGGGGTCGCCCGCGAAGAGCCCCCGGGTCGGCGATGCCATGTGGCAGAGCACGTGCTGGATGTCGCCGATCAGGCCGTCCGCGAGCAGTCTGATGGGCCCGCACCGTGAAGTCCTTGTAGTTCCAGCCGTACGGCACGAGGAAGTGCACGCCCATGCGCTCCACCCGCTCCACGAGGTCCCACGCCGCCCGCGGCTCGAGCGTCGTCGGCTTCTCGACCTGCACGTGCAGGCCCCGCTCGATGGCGGCCACCGCGTTGTCGTAGTGCAGGTCGTGAGGCGTCGTGATCACGACCGCGTCGAGGTTCTGGTCGAGCAGCTCGTCGTAGTCCTCGGTCGCCATCCCGAAGCCGAACTGGCGCTGCACCGCCTCGAGAGACGGGCCCTTGCCGCACACGCCGACGAGCTCGACATCCGCTCGCCCGGCGAGGATCGGGAAGTGATTGCTGGTGGCCCACCAGCCGGCGCCGACCGCACCGACTCGCACCCGGCTTCACGCGGCCACCGTGCGCCAGCGGCGGCGACCGTCCGGCGCGAGCTCCTCGCGCACCGCGCCCGCCTCGCGCATCCGCTCGAGGTTGCCCGTCACCGGGAAGACCGCGTAGTCCAGGGCGCCCGGACCCCACGGGCCGAGCCGCGCTCCCGCAGCGCGGACGAGCTCGAGCGTCGTGAGCCCGGTCTCGGCGCGAGCGAGCAGATCGGTCAGCACGTCGTCGATCTCGCGCGTGTACCGCTCGCTCTCGTCGAGGAACGCCGCCGCGGCCGCGCCCTCGTAGACCGGGTAGTGAGCGGTGAGCACGAGGTCGACGTCGAGCGTCGCGGAACGTCTCGATCGATGCGACGTACGGCCCGACATCGCGGTAGGTCGGCGGAAAGGCGGCGCGGCCGTCTGCGAAGGGCACGGTGGTCCCCAGCGTCGCGTCGCCGATCGCGACGGCGCGATTCGCAGGGTCGAACACCGCGACGTGGCCGGGCGAGTGTCCGGGCACGTGCAGGATGCGCACCGAGCGCCCGCCGAGGTCGAACTCCTCGCCGCCCGAGAGCACGGCATCCAGCGGCACGAGGTCCGTGACCGATCGCAGGTAGGCGGTCGTCTCGGGCGGGTCGTCGAAGCCGTCGGTGGCGCGGAACTCGCCGTAGCGCTCGTCGATCAGGCGCTGCACGTCCTCGGTGAGCCCCTGGTCGAGGCGGTGCGCCATGATCCTGACGTGCGGCAGCGCCGCCTTGAGCGCGCCGTTGCCGCCGGTGTGGTCGAAGTCGCAGTGGGTGTTGACCGCCCAGCGAACGATCCCGGGGTCGATCCCGGCGCTCTCGAGATAGGGCAGCAAGGTGTCGGTGATCGATTCCCGGATGCCGGTGTCGACCAGCAGCGCCGACTCCGCGCCGACGAACAGGTAGAGCGCGACGAACCGCTCGCCGAGCGGCGCCGGGATGCGGTGCAGGCCGGGGCGCAGCTCCATCAGCGCTCCACTCCGTCGAGCACGACGCGAAGGCCGGCGCGCTGCGGGCGGTGATGCGGGCCCGCGGGGCTGCGCCATCCGTCCGACGACGACGCCGAGACGATGGCCGCTTCGTCGATCCGGATGCCGCTGCCTGGCTCGTCTCCGATCACGATGCCGCCGTCGGCGAACTCGTGGTCGACCATCACCCCCGGGGCGAAGTCGAGGGCCTGCACCTCGGTGGTGAGGTGATTCGGCACCGCCGTCATGGCCGCGGCGACCGCGGGGTTGGCGTTGTAGCCGACGGGGCTGATCGGCAGGTCGCGCGCAGGCGGCCACCGTCGCGAGCCGCAGCATGTGGGTGACGCCCCAGATCGCTCCGGCCTGCACGATGTCGGGCGCCCCGGCGTCGAACAGCGGACGGAACTGATCCACGCCCGTGAGATTCTCGCCGGTGGCGACGGCCGATCGGATGCTGGCGCTCAGCCGGGCGTGCCCCACGGCGTCCCAGCGGCGCAGGGGCTCCTCCACCCACAGCAGATCGACGTGCTCCTCGATCGCGCTGACGTAGCGCACGGCCTGCTTGACCTGCCACGACTCGTTGGCGTCGAGCATGAGTCCCGGCCGTGACGTGTTGCGGGAGAGGACGCCCTCGAGCACCTTCAGGCGCCGGAGATCGGCATCCGGATCAAGACCGCCCTTGAGCTTGCCGGCGACGTAGCCGCGATCGGCGAACGCCCCGTAGAACGTCGCGATCTCCTCGTCGGTCAGGGCGATGTCGAGTCCGGACGCATATGCCGGGACGAATCGGTCGCGTCCTCCGAGCAGGCGCCACAGCGGCTCGCCGGCGAGCTTCGCCTTGATGTCCCACAGCGCCGCATCGATCGTCGCGACGCCGCCGTACGTGGCGCCGGAGTGACCCGCCTTGAAGACTGCGGCCAGCATGCGGTCGAACAGCGCCGACACCGCCCGCGGGTCCTCGCCCAGGATGGCGGGGAAGAGCCGGTCGAGGTCGGCGTGCGACCCGATGCCGACGCCCTTCGACACCCTCGTCGGTCTCGAGGATGAGGATCGGCACGTCGGTGACGGCATCCTCGATGTGCCCGTTGACATCTCCGACGGCCCGCTGCCAGTGGTGGCGGGCCGACAGCGTCCGGTACCCGGTGATCTTCATTCCTTCGTGCCCCCCGCGGTCATGCCCTCGACGAGGAATCGCTGGGCGAAAAGGAAGATGATGAGGATCGGCGCGACCGACAGCAGGGTGGCGAGGGCGAGGGTCGGCAGCTGGATCACGATGCTCGACGAGGTCGTCGGGTTGAATGCCGGGACGTTGGAGAGCAGGTTCGCGAGTCCCACCTGCACCGGGATCTTCTGACCGCCGACGACGAGGAACGGCAGGAAGAAGTTGTTCCAGTTGCCGACGAAGCTGAAGAAGCCGACCAGCGCGATCACCGGCGTGGCGAGCGGCATCGCCACGCTCGCGAACACCCGCAGCTCTCCGGCGCCGTCGATGCGAGCGGCGTTGAGAAGGTCGCGCGACACGGCGGTCGAGAAGTAGATGTAGGTGAGGTAGACCCCGAACGGGAAGAACGAGAACGGCAGGATCACGGCGAGCGGGTTGCCGATGAGATGCACCGCGCTCAGCTCGAGGAAGACGGGCAGCACGAGCGCCGTGTTCGGGATCAGCATCACGATGAGGGTCGTCACCAGCAGCAGCCGGCGGCCCTTGAACTGGATGAGCGCGAGCGCGTAGCCGGCCGGGATGCTGATGAGCAGGGTCAGCGCGAGGGCGGTGAACGAGTAGAACACCGAGTTGCCGAGCCAGATGGCGAAGACGCCGCTTCCGAACGCGAACAGCTCGTTCCAGTTCGCGACGAGCTGCTCGAACGAGCCGAAGGAGAAGGGGCTGTTCAGCAGCAGCTGGTTGTTGCTCTTCGTCGGGGCGAGCAGGAGCCAGACGATCGGCAGGATGAAGAAGACGACGAATCCGACGATCAGCGCGACGACGAGCACGCGCGAGATCCACTGCCTCGGCGTCGCACCGCGTTGAGGACGGCGGACGGCCGTGTCGGCCCGCTCCATGGTGTCAGTCAATTTCGAACAGCCTTCCGCGGAAGATGAAGACGGTGGACAGACCGAGCGCCACGATGAGCAGCATGAGCGAGATCGCGGCGGATCCCGAGAAGTCGCCCTGGCGGAACGCGTACAGGTAGGCCAGCTGGTTCAGCGAGTAGTCCTCGGGAACGACGCCCTTCGTGGCCTGCGAAAGCACCTTCGGCTCGACGAAGAGCTGCACTCCGGCGGCGAGCGACATGATCGCCATGTAGCTGATCCACTTCTTGAGCATCGGCAGCTGGATGTACCAGGCGGTCTTCACCGCCCCGGCGCCGTCGATGCGCGCCGCCTCCATCACCTCGTGGGGCACATTGTTGAGAGCGCCGTACATGATGACGATCCAGCCGCCGGCTCCGGCCCAGAAGGCGATGACCGTGAACACGACGGGGAGATTCTCGACGGCGACGACGTTGACGAGCTTCTCGAAGCCCATCGCGTGGAGCAGCCCCGACACCGGGCTCACGCTCGGATCGAGGACGAAGAGCCACAGCAGCACACTCGAGGCGCCCGCGATCGCGCCGGGGATGTAGAAGAGGAATCGCGAGGCATCGCTCAGCCAGCGCACGCGCACGGCGTGCACGACGAGTGCCAGCACCGTGACCAGCACGAGGAGGCTGATCAGCCAGAAGAACACGTACAGCGCGACGTGTCCGACGGCCGGGAGGAAGCGGTAGTCCCCGACGACCTTGACGAAGTTGTCGATGCCCGCCCACTGGCCGTTCTTGGTGAACGCGAGGTAGACCGCGTAGAGGGTCGGGAAGATCCCGAACGCCAGGAGGAAGAGGGTGTAGCCGCTGACGAAGATGTAGCCGTACCGCGCCTGGTGGCGCCCGGCCGCTCTGCGGGGCGCCGCGGCGCTCCGGCGCAGGCCGCGAGGGCCGGCGCCGGAGGCCGTGACGAGTGTGACCGTGTCGGACACTACTTGACCGTGTACCCGTTCACGGTCGCTTCGTTCTCGAGCTCCTTCTGCCATGCGGGCAGCAGGGACTCGACGGTCTTTCCCTTCGCGATCTCGGGGATGACGACCTTCGCCCACGCCGTCTCGGGGCTCCAGCTCGTGACGTTCCAGCCGTCCCACACCGAGCTTGCGGCATCCGTCATGACCTGCTCGAAGTCGTCGTTGACGAAGTAGCCGGTCTCCGCCTGCTTGGCGAGCCAGCCTTCGGCCGCCGAGGCATAGGCCGGGTAGCCGGATGAGAGCTCGACCTGGAACTCGTCGGAGCTGGTGACGAACTCGAGGAAGGTCTTGACCGCTTCGAGGTTCTTCGAGTGCCGCGAGGCGTACCAGACTCCGCCGCCGACGTTTCCTGCCGCGACATCGCCACCATCCCACTTGAGCGGCGCGCTCACCCCGATCTGCCCGGCGGGCACAGCGAGGCCACCCTGGAAGATCGCGCCGGTGTACCAGACCGGTCCGGGAACTCCCACGAGCTTGTCGGCGTAGTTGGAGTTGAAGTCCGCGCTGAACAGGCTGTCCTGGACGAGGGTGCCGTTGGCCAGCATCCCGTCGATGATCTTCGAGATGTTGACGGCGTTCTCATCCGACGTGTCGGAGTGGAACACGTTCGCCTCGGGCGACTGGAAGACCGGCGACTCCGAGCCGCCGTAGTAGACGTAGGTCATGAACGAGTCGCCCATGCTGCCGAGGATGTACCCGGGGTGCTCCGCTGCGAGCTTGTCGCCGAGCTCCCCGTACTCCTCCCACGTGGTCGGCACGTCGTAGCCGAACTCGTCGAGCAGTGGCTGGTTGTAGTAGAAGACCGTCTGGGCGAGGTCGTTGCGCAGGCCGTACTGCACGCCGTCGATCGTCGTGATGTCGTTCGCGCCGGGAACGAAGCCGTCGAGGAAGTCCTGGTCGAACAAGCCCTTGTTCAGGGGGGCGGCGAAGCCCTGCTCGCCGTTCGGGGTCTCCTTCGACGCCCAGATCGCGTCGTTCTGCTGCGTCGAGAAGACCACGTCGGGCCAGCCCTCGCCGGCCTGGTCCATGAGCGTGATCTTGCTCTGGAACGACCCGCTGCCGCCGGCGTTGCCGTCGTAGGTCTCGAACTCGATCGGAGTGTCGGGGTTGGCCTTCTTGAAGGCGGTGACCGCCGGCTCGCGGGCGGCGTCCACCCACACCGTGATGGGGCTGTCCTTCACCTGCTCGGCCGTCGTGAAGCCGTACTCGCTGTCGGCTGCGGAGTCACCTCCGCCGTCGCCGCCGGAGCAGCCGCTGAAGACCAGCAGGCCCACGGTGGCGGCTGCCGCCACCGAGAGCGCCCGTATGGCGGGGCGGAGGGCGGACGATTGCTGTGACATATCGCATCCTTTACTGATCGGCGTCACTGACGACAGGTGTCGGGCGGTTGAAATTACATCACACGTATGATGTATTAGCAATGGTCCTTTGCGGCCGTTCGAGGGAGAGCTCCATGGGTAGGCTGACGCCATGATTCCCGATCGGCCGATCGTGCCGACCATCTCCGCGCGCGAGAAGGCCCCCCGTCTGGGGGTCACCGTCGTCGCGGAGCTCGTCGACGCGATCGTCCGCGGCGACCTGCCGCCGGGAACGACCCTTCCTCCCGAGTCCGTGCTCTGCGAGCAGTTCGCCGTCAGCCGGACGGTCATCCGCGAGTCGGTCAAGCGGGTCGAGGAGAAGGGGCTCGTGACGGTGGCACAGGGGCGAGGGACTCAGGTCGCTCCTGTCACCTCATGGAAGATGGTCGACGAGACCGTGCTCGCGGCGCTCGTCGCGAACGACGCGACGCTCGGCACGCTCGATGACCTGAGTGTCGTGCGGGCGGCACTCGAGGCCGTCATCGCACGGGATGCTGCCGCTCATCCTTCTGCCGAAGACATCGCACGACTCGGTGACGCACTGAACCTCATGCGCGAGACCATCAAGGACCAGGTCGAATTCGGCAGGGCAGACGTCGTCTTCCACTCCATCGTGGGCCAGATGGCGTCGAATCGACTGGCGGACTCGATCGTGAAGACCCTGTTCGCCCAGGCGCTGGCGAGCACTCGGTACTCTCTGCGCAGCCAGCTCGATGTCACGCTGCACGAGCACGAGGCCATCTACGACGCGATCGCCGCCGGCGATCCCGACGCCGCCGAGCAGGCGATGCGCCGGCACATCCTCGATGCGTGGCAGCGTCGTCGCCCGCCCCGCGTCGACGAGGGCGCCGACGCGGGGTGACGTCGGCCCGCGTGAGCGTGGCGCCGCCCGGCGTCGGCCTCAGGCGGCGATGCCCGCGGGCACCCGCTTCACCGGTGCCAGCTGCGGCGTCGCATCTTCGGTCTCGATGAAGACCCCGTTGCTCGAGGACGCCTCACGCGCCAGCCTCTGAAGGTACTCCGGGTCGAGCTGCTGGGCCTCGGCGGAGTCGAAGACGAACTTCATGGGGATGGAGGGCTGCATCCAGATGGAGGTCCGGCCCTCGCCGGATTCGGACGGATGACGCCAGGTCATGGTGAAGCTCTCGCCGCGACGCAGCTTCGATGTGGCGAGCACTCTGATGTGCGCGAGGACCCGATCGGGGAATTCAACGGGCTGCGATTCGGACCCGTAGTACAGGTGTCCCATCGTGCTCACTTTCCTTTCGTTGTCGGTGTGCCGGAACGTCTGCAACAAGTTCTACGTCGTAGTACAGCATCTGTCAATCCCACCGAGTAAGAATCTCGACGTATGTGTAAATTTGTGATCGTCATATAGCTGGTGCTACCGTGTGAGGACGCAGATCCTGGAGACGGCGGCCGCACGAGCGAGAGTCAGAGCTCAGAGGCGAGGGACCAGCGGGAAAGGAAGCCATGCCGAAGACAGTCGTACGGCACGAGCACGAGCATCTCTACGCGGAGGCGCCGACCAGCGAACCTGGTCGCGCCCTGACGTCCGCGATCCTGAGGCTCTGGCGCGCCGAGCGCGCCCAGGCCGAAGCGGCGCTGCGGGCGTCCGGCCTCTCGAGCCTCGACCTCACGGCGCTGCGCTACCTCGTGCAGGGCTATCGGGACGGGCGCGACCTCAGCCCGAAGGATCTCATCGTCATGCTCGACAGCTCGAGCGCCACAGTGACCAACGTCGTGGAGCGACTCGTCAGCCGCTCCTATGTCACCCGGGTGCAGCATCCCACCGACCGGCGCGCGCACTACCTCGTGCCGACCGAAGAGGCGATCTCACGCGTCGACGAGTCTCTCGGCGCGCACCATGGCACGATCGTCCGCGTCATCGAAGGCCTCACGGCGTCCGAGGTCGAAGTGAGCGCCGTTGTGATCGCGAAGATCGCCGACGCGCTCGAAGAGCTGACGGCGACCACCTGACTCAGGCGCCTCGCGACCCCGCCTCGGTGGATCCGACATCCGTGCGGTGGAAGTTCTGGAACGAGCGGGATGCTGTCGGCCCCCGCTGGCCCTGATACCGGTTGCCGTAGGGGCCTGAGCCGTACGGGTTCTCGGCGGGCGATGACAGGCGGAAGTAGCAGACCTGCCCGATCTTCATGCCCGGCCAGAGCTTGATCGGCAGCGTCGCGACGTTCGACAGCTCGAGGGTGACGTGCCCCGAGAATCCGGGGTCGATGAAGCCGGCCGTCGAGTGCGTCAGCAGCCCGAGGCGGCCGAGCGAGGACTTGCCCTCGAGTCGCGCGGCGACGTCGTCGGGCAGGCTGATCTGCTCGAACGTCGAGCCGAGCGCGAACTCGCCCGGGTGGAGGATGAAGGGCTCGTCCGGCGCCACCTCGATCAGGCGGGTCAGGTCGGGCTGATCCTCGGCGGGGTCGATGTAGGGGTATTTGTGGTTGTCGAAGAGCCGGAAGTACCGGTCGAGCCGCACGTCGACGCTCGAGGGCTGCACCATCGCGGGGTCCCACGGGTCCAGCGCCATCCGCCCCGAGTCGATTTCATGGCGGATGTCGCGGTCCGAGAGCAGCATTGGACCAGCCTAGGGCTCGGGATGCCGGCCCCCGCGGGTTCCAGCCCCGCTTCGCCACCGGCACGGCCCCCGCGGGGTTCCATCGCCCATGACCACCCCACGGCGTCGAGCAGAGCCCGAGAGGTAGCCTCGTCCTATGGCTTCTCCAGCACCGGCACGCGCGTCGCGGTGGGAGCCGCTCGCGCCGGAGGCCGTTGCGGAACTGCTCGCGCACGCGGATGCCAGATGGTGGCTGTCCGGAGGCGCCGCCCTCGACCGCTGGCTGGGCAGCCCGATCCGCGAGCGCGCCAACACCGACATCAGCACGACCTGGGGTGACCTGGACAAGCTGCTGGCCGGCCTGCCGGCACCCCTCAGCGCGTGGGTGGCGTCGGGTGACGACCTGGTCGCGTGGGCTGACCTGCCGGAGGGCGCGGACCCGCAGCCCGTGCTCATCCACGACGACGCGCGCGATGCCTGGGTGCTGCAGGTGAACGTCGAGGACGGCTCGGAGCAGCGCTGGGTCTACCGGCGCGACGCGAGGCTGCAGCTGCCGTGGGACGCGGCGGTGCTCGACCTCGACGGGATCCCCACCGGCTCCCCCGAGATCCAGCTGGTGTGGAAGGCGCTCAGGCCGAGGCCCGAGGACGACGTGGACAAGGATGCGGTGCTTCCCCGGCTCTCTGATGAGGCGCGTGGGTGGTGGGAGCGGGCGATCCTCTCGATCCACCCGCACTCCACGTGGGCCATTCACGTGCGGAGCCCGATGTTCCCTGCGAAGTCGAGCTGGAACCGAAGCAAGGGCTAGCGCTCGGCGGTGCCGCGGAGCTCCTCGGATACCACGGCGTCGAACACCAGCGATCGGAACCATCGCTGCGCCGGAGACAGGCCCTCATCCGAGCGCGTGTACAGCGCAACGGGCGAACTGTGTCCGGGCCAGGGCAGCTCCGCGATCCCCAGGCCGGCGAACCAGCCGCAGAAGACCTCCGCCACGTGGCGCGGAAGCATCACGACGAGATCGGTGTCGAGGAGCACCGCGGGCACCGTGGCGTACTCCTCCACAGTGAGGGCGACCTGAGGCATGAGCTCGTGCTCGACCAGGGCCTGGAGGGGGAAGAGGTGGCCGCCCCGAGACGACACCTGCACGAAGCGGCGACCCGCGAACATGTCCGGCCCGGCGGGAGGAAGCGGGTGGTTCTTCGACGTGAGGGCCACATACTCGACGGCGCGCACGGTGGTGCGCCACAGGCGCGGGCTGACCATCACCGAGACGGTGATGGCGAGGTCGATGGTGCCGCGGACGAGCCCCTCCTCAACCTGGTCGGCATCCAGCCGCTCGACCCGGAGGTGCGGACTCGAGGTGGCTCGTGCGAGGGCTCCGATGATCGGGGGAAGGAACGTCTGCTCACCGATGGAGGTCAGTCCGAGCGCCAGCTCGCCGGTGAAGCTGGTGGGGTCGAAGGGGTCCGCGCCGCTCACCGTGGCGTCGATCTTCGCGAGCGCCTCGTGCAGGGGTCCGAAGAGCTGCGCGGCCCGGGATGTCGGCACCATGGTGTGGCCCTCACGCCGGAAGAGGTCGTCGCGGAACCTCTCGCGAAGGCGCGCGAGCGTGTAGCTGACGGTGGGCTGCGTCACGTGCAGCTGCTCCGCGGCAGCGGTCAGGCTCCGGAGCTCGTACAGCACCACGAACGTTCGGAGCTGGTTCAGATCGGCAATGGCCACGCATAGATCCCCTCTATAGGGTGTGCGGTTCGAATCTATTGGACCATAGCTTCAATGCGGCCTATCGTCGTAACAGCGGCATCCTCCCGACAGCGCCCGTTGCGGAGCACTCCCGCCCGATCTTTCAGTGACGAGGACTCGCGTTGATCATCGACATCCACGGCCATTACACGACCGCTCCGGCTCAGCTGGGGGCGTGGCGCGACCTCCAGGTGGCGTTCACGGAAGGCCGCGATGAGGCGCCGGACCCGGCATCGCTGCAGATCAGCGATGACGACATCCGCGAGACGATCGAGGCGAACCAGCTCAAGCTCATGAACGAGCGCGGAAGCGACCTGACCGTCTTCAGCCCGCGCGCCTCATTCATGGCGCATCACATCGGCGACCTGTCGGTCAGCGAGACGTGGGCGCGACTGTGCAACGACCTGTGCGCCCGGGTCAGCGAGCTGTACCCCGATCGCTTCCTCATGGGGGCGATGCTGCCCCAGTCCCCCGGCGCCGCCCCCGAGACGAGCGTCGCTGAGCTCACGCGCGCGGTTGAAGAGCTCGGCGCCGTGACGGTGAACCTCAACCCCGACCCGTCGGGCGGCAAGTGGACCTCGCCGCCGCTGACGGACCGCTCCTGGTATCCGATCTACGAGAAGCTCGTCGAGTACGAGATCCCCGCGATGGTGCACGTGAGCACCTCGTGCAATCCCGCCTTCCACACCACCGGAGCGCACTACCTGAACGCCGACACCACGGCCTTCATGCAGCTTCTGCAGGGAGATCTGTTCCGCGACTTCCCCGATCTGAAGCTGGTCATCCCGCACGGCGGCGGCGCAGTGCCCTACCACTGGGGTCGCTTCCGCGGGCTCGCGATGGCGCTCGGCAAGCCCGAGCTCGAGGAGCATCTGCTGGGCAACGTGTTCTTCGACACCTGCGTCTACCACCAGCCCGGGATCGACCTCCTGACGTCCGTCGTCCCGACGGACAACATCCTCTTCGCCAGCGAGATGGTGGGCGCCGTCCGCGACATCGACCCGCGCACCGGTCACCACTTCGACGACACCAAGCGCTACATCGACGCCACTCCCCACCTCGATGCCGCCCAGCGCGCCCAGGTCTACGAAGCGAACGCCCGCCGCGTCTATCCGCGCGTCGACCGCGCCCTGACCGCTCGCGGCCTGTGAGCAGGAGACACCCATGCGATTGAACAACCTCGGCATCGTCCGCACTCGGATCGACCGCCCCGACCCCGAAGACGTGGCGCGCCTCTCGGCGTTCGGCGTCGCGACCATCCACGAGGCGATGGGCCGGGTCGGCCTGATGCGGCCGTACCTCCGCCCCGCCTACCGCGGCGCGAAGCTGTGCGGCCCCGCCATCACCGTCCTCCTGCAGCCCGGCGACAACTGGATGTTCCACGTCGCCGCCGAGCAGGTGCAGGAGGGTGACGTGATCGTCGCCGGCTGCACCACCGAGAGCGAGGACGGCTTCTTCGGCGAGCTGCTGGCCACCTCGCTGACGGCGAGGGGCTGCAAGGGTCTCGTGATCGACGGTGGTGTCCGCGATGTCGCCGACCTCGAGGCCATGGACTTCCCCGTGTTCTCGCGGGCCATCAACGCCAAGGGCACGGTCAAGGCCACCCTCGGCTCGGTGAATGTGCCGGTCGTCGTCGCCAACGCCGTCGTCAATCCCGGCGATGTCGTCGTCGCCGATGTCGACGGCGTCGTCGTGGTGCCCCGCGAGCTCGTCGGAGCGGTGGCCGACGCATCCGCCGCCCGGGAGGACAACGAGGAGTCCAAGCGCCAGAAGTTCCGCGCGGGCGTGCTCGGCCTCGACCTTTACGGCATGCGCGAGCCCCTCGCTGCCGCCGGCCTCGAGTACGTGGAGGACTGACGATGGCGCACGGCGACACGAGCGGGGGCTTCGAGAAGACTCCCGGCTGGTTGGACTGGTACGAGGGTCCCACCACCCCGACGTTCCGGGTGCCCGCCGGTGCGGTCGATGCCCACTGCCATGTGTTCGGCCCCGGCGAGCAGTTCCCGTACGCGCCCGAACGCAAGTACACCCCCTGCGATGCGTCGGCGGACCAGCTGTTCGCGCTGCGCGATCACCTCGGCTTCGACCGCAACGTCATCGTGCAGGCCACGTGCCACGGTGCGGACAACAGCGCACTGGTGGACGCCCTCCGCCGCAGTGACGGACGCGCCCGCGGAGTCGCGACCGTGCGCCGCGATGTCACGTCGGAGGAGCTCGCCGAGCTGCACGAGGCCGGGGTGCGCGGTGTGCGCTTCAACTTCGTCAAGCGTCTCGTCGACCGCGTCCCCACCGACGCCCTCGAGCAGATCGTCGCGAAGATCCAGCCGCTCGGATGGCATGTCGTCATCTACTTCGAGGCGGAGGACCTGCCCGAGCTGTACGACTTCTTCGCGTCCATCCCGACCGACATCGTCGTCGACCACATGGGCCGACCCGACGTGACCAAGGACCCGCACGGTCCGGAGTTCGAGCTGTTCCTGCGCTTCATGCGGGAGAACCCCAACGTGTGGACCAAGGTCTCCTGCCCCGAGCGACTCAGCGTCTCGGGACCTCGCGCACTCGACGGTGAGCAGCACGCCTACACCGACGTCGTCCCCTTCGCTCGCCGCGTGGTCGAGGAGTTCCCCGATCGCGTGCTCTGGGGAACGGACTGGCCGCACCCCAACCTCAAGGACCACATGCCCGACGATGGGCTGCTGGTCGATTTCATCCCGCAGATCGCCGGGACTCCCGCCCTGCAGCAGAAGCTGCTCGTGCACAATCCACGCCGCCTCTACTGGCCCGAAGGAGCATGACATGGCACTCGACAAGCCGTACAAGAACATCCCCGGCACGACCATCTTCGATGCCGACCAAGCCCGAAAGGGCTTCCACCTCAACCAGTTCTGCATGTCGCTGATGAAGCCCGAGAACCGGGAGCGGTTCCTCGCCGACCAGCGCGGCTATCTGGACGAGTGGCCCATGAGCGAGGTGCAGAAGCAGGCCGTGCTCGACATGGACCTGAACGCGTGCATCCGCGAGGGAGGCAACATCTACTTCCTCGCCAAGATCGGCGCCACCCACGGCCTGAGCTTCCAGCAGATGGCCGGCTCCATGACCGGGATGTCCGAAGCCGCCTACCGCGACATGATGGTGGGGGGTGGGCGTCGACCGGCGGGCAACCGCCTCAAGGACCTGGACGGCTGGACGCCGCCGTCGACGGAGAAGTCGGAGGTCATGCGCCCCGACGCCCCAGCGAAGTTCACCTCGGCGCTGTTCACCTCGCACGTCCCGGCCATCGGTGCGGCGATGGACCTCGGCAAGACCGAGGAGCCGTACTGGAAGAAGGTGTTCGACGGCTACGAGTGGACGCGCAAGTGGGTCAAGGAGAACACGCCCGACGTCATCATCCTCGTGTACAACGACCATGCCACCGCGTTCGACTCGAACATCATCCCGACCTTCGTGCTGGGCACGGGCTCGCACTACCCGGTCGCCGACGAGGGTTACGGTCCTCGCCCAGTGCCCGACGTCAAGGGCTACCCGGAATTGGCCGCCCACATCGCCCAGTCGGTCATCCAGGACGACTTCGACCTGACGCTCGTCAACGAGATGGTCGTAGACCATGGCCTCACCGTGCCCCTGTCGCTCGTCTTCGGTGACGTCGAGGAGTGGCCGTGCCGGGTCATCCCGCTTCCTGTCAATGTGGTCCAGTACCCGGTCCCGTCAGGCCGCCGCTGCTACGAGCTGGGCAAGGCGATCCGTCGCGCCCTCGACAAGTGGGACGGCGAGCCCCTGAACGTGCAGATCTGGGGCACGGGCGGGATGAGCCACCAGCTGCAGGGACCCCGCGCCGGCCTCATCAACGAGGAGTGGGACAACGCGTTCCTCGACCACCTCATCGCCGACCCGCTGGGCCTCACCGAGTGGTCGCACATGGAGTACGTCGACGAGGCAGGATCCGAGGGCATCGAGCTCGTCGACTGGCTCATCGCCCGCGGCGCCATGGATGACCAGTTCGGCGGCGGGAGCCCCGAGATGAAGCATCGCTTCTACCATGTGCCGGCGTCGAACACCGCCGTCGGCCACCTGGTGCTGAACAATCCGGTCGCCCAGCGCGTGGTCGATTCCGCGGAAGCCAGCCAGCCGTTGGAGGAAGTCCACGCATGAGCGGTGAGAAGGTCCGCGTCGCCGTCGTCGGCGCCGCGGGCGCCTTCGGTATGAAGCATCTCGACGGGCTGGCGAACATCCCCGATGCCGAGGTGACCGTCGTCAGCGGCACCAAGGCCGAGGCCACGCAGGCGGTCGCCGAGAAGTACGGTGTCGCGAACGCGGTGGTCGGACTGGACGCCGTCCTCGAACGCGACGATGTCGACGCGGTCATCCTCGCGACGCCGACACAGCTGCACGCCGGCCAGACGCAGGCGGTCCTCGCCGCCGGCAAGCACGTGCAGGTCGAGATCCCCCTCGCTGATTCGGTGGCGGATGCCGAGGCCACCCTCGCCGCGGCCGAGGCATCCGATCTGGTGTCCATGGTCGGTCACACGCGACGGTTCAACCCGTCGCACCAGCTCGTGCACAACCGGATCCTCGCCGGCGAATTCAGCGTGCAGCAGATGGACGTGCAGACGTACTTCTTCCGCCGTACGAACACGAACGCCAAGGGTGAGGCCCGCTCGTGGACCGACCATCTGCTGTGGCACCACGCGGCGCACACCGTCGACCTGTTCGCCTACCAGGCGGGCAGGATCGTGCAGGCCAACGCGATCCAGGGGCCGATCCACCCCGACCTCGGCATCGCGATGGACATGTCGATCCAGCTGAAGAGCGAGTCCGGCGCCATCTGCACCCTGTCGCTGTCGTTCAACAACAACGGCCCGTTCGGCACGTTCTTCCGCTACATCGGCGACACCGAGACGTACATCGCGCGCTACGACGACCTCTACAACGGCCGCGACGAGCCGATCGACGTGTCGAAGGTGGCGGTGAGCATGAACGGCATCGAGCTGCAGGACCGCGAGTTCGTCGCCGCGATCCGCGAGGGCCGCGAGCCGAACTCCTCGCTGCGCCAGGTGATCGACTGCTACCGCGTGCTCGGAGCGCTCGAGGAGCAGCTGGCGTGAACCTGCCCCGCCTCGGCCTCGGCTGCATGTCGCTGAGCCACGGCTACGGCGTCCCCCTCCCCGCCCCGGAGGGAGTTCGCTTCCTCCGCGCCGCGTTGGATGAGGGCGTGCGGATGCTCGACACCGCCACCATCTACGGAGGCGGTCGCAACGAAGAGCTCGTGGGCGAGGCCATCGCGGGACGCCGCGACGAGGTCATCCTGGCGAGCAAGGGCGGGATGGCCCTCGTCGACGGGGTCAAGGTGATCGACGGTCGCCCCGAGACCCTCCGCGACCAGGTCGACGCTTCCCTCGGTCGGCTGAAGGTCGAGTACATCGACCTCTACTACCTGCATCGCTGGGACAAGTCGGTGCCCATCGCGGACAGCGTCGGCGCGCTGTCGGAGCTGGTGGATGCCGGAAAGATCGGTGCGATCGGCCTGTCCGAGGTGTCGGTCACCCGACTCCGCGAGGCACAGGCGGTGGCGCCGATCGCGGCCGTGCAGAACGAGTACTCGCTGTGGAGCCGCAACCCCGAGCTGGGCATCCTGGAGGCGACCCGCGACTCCGGGGTGGCCCTCGTCGCCTTCTCGCCCGTGGCACGAGGATTCCTCGCTGACGCCCTCCACGATCCGGATGCCCTGGCACCCAAGGACCTCCGCCGCGCACTCCCTCGCTTCCGGCCGGACCACTGGCAGACGAACCTCGCCCTGCTGCCCGAGTGGCGAGCCCTCGCCGCCGCGGCCGGGTGCACGCCCGCGCAGCTCGCACTCGCGTGGCTCCTGTCGCGAGGCGACCACGTGGTTCCGATCCCCGGGACGACCAGCATCCGTCATCTCCGCGAGAATTTCGCGGCAGCCGACCTCGTGCTCGACCCCGCCGTGATCGCTCGGGCAGGCGAGCTGATCGACACGACGACCGTTTCCGGACCGCGGTACGACGCGATCCAGTCCCGCGAGGTGGACGCGGAAGCGTTCGAAGACGCCGCATGAAGGCGATCACCTCGATGGCCACGCGCCACGTTCTCGCCGATCTCGTCCGGGCGGCTGAGTCCGCCGGGCTGCCGGCGGTGCAGATCGAGTCGGCCGGAGGCGTCGATGCCGCACGGCGTGTGGCGAGCGGTGACCAGTTCGACCTCGTCTTTCTCGCGGTGGATGCGCTGAGCAAGCTCGCCACCGAGGGCCATGTGGATGCTGTGTCGGTCACGCCCCTCCTGGTGTCGCAGGTGGCCGTCGCCGTGGCGTCCGGAGCGGATCAGCCCGCGAGCACGCTGACGGAGCCCGCGTTTCCCGACTCGGCCGGCGTGCGAGAGGCCCTGCTCGGCGCCACTCGCGTGGGGTACTCCACGGGGCCGAGCGGCACCGCGCTCGTCACGCTGATCGAGGAGTGGGGCCTGACGGATCAGCTCGGCGACCGACTCGTCCAGGCGCGTCCGGGCGACCCCGTGGCCCGCATGCTCGCCGACGGCGAGGTCGACCTCGGCTTCCAGCAGCTCAGCGAGCTGGCCGGACAGCCCGGCATCCGCATCCTCGGCGTGCTCCCACCTGACTGCGAGATCGTCACGGTCTTCGGCGGCGCCGTCGTCGCGGCGTCTCCTCAGGGCGAGGCCGCGCGCGGCATCCTGAACTTCCTGTCGTCTCCCTCAGTCGCGGCCATCAAGGCCCGGCACAGCTTCCAGACGCCGGCGTAGCGCCGCGAACCCTCAGTTCAGCAGCCCGGCACTGCCCATGACGCGATTCGGGATGATGTGGATCGCGACGCGCTGCGGGTTCTCTCGCGGCTGACGGTAGCGCTCGGCGTAGAGCGAGACAGCGAGCGCGACCTCGCCCGGATCGTCGTGGATCGACGCGGCACCCTGGAAGCTGAGCCACTTCGCACCCTCGACCTGCGAGACGGATGCGGTCGCGTCTCGCAGGACATTCCGCACCTTCTGCGAACCCCGGGACGTGATGATCCTCAGGACGCCATCGTGAAAGGTGAATCCGACCGGCACCGCATGGATGCCGCCCCACGGCGCCATCGTCGAGAGTGTGGCGAGGTGCCGCTCAGTGACGAAGTCGAGGCCGGCCGAGGTGAGATCGCGCATCCCACTCACGCTACCCGGCGGCCAGAGCGATGGCCCCGCGATTGCCTGCCGTCGCGCGCAGGTTGAGACCTGAGCGTGAAGTCGAGGGGGCGACGGCTCGGCCGGCGAACCCTCAGTCGGGCGGCCGGAGCCGGTACACCGCGTGGTCGGCTCCGTCGTGGATCCACAGAGATCCTTCTCCGGCGGTGATATCGCCACCGCCGAACTCCTTCGATCCCTCGAGGACCAGCCGAGTGAGGACCGCGTTCGTATCGGGGTCGACCTGAATGGGGCCGCCGTCCGTCGACAGCCACAATGAACCGAAGCCGAGCGCTCCCCCGAAGGCGGCATCCCACAGCGGGGACTCGATGCTCGCGACGACGGTGTTCGTGCTCGGGTCGATTCGTGCCACCGATCCGTCGCCGCAGAGACCGGGGGCGACCCACACCGCCTCATCGTCGGCGACGAGCTGCCCACAGACTCCGCCATCGGGAACGGGGATGGTGGCGATCACAGCGTTGCTCTGCGGGTCGATGCGCACGACAGCCGTGAGCGAGGGGACGCCCACCCACACGGAGCCGGCACCCGCCGCCATGAATTGCGGCCCGTCGATCGAGCTCGTGCCCACCGGGATGCGCGCCACGACCTGACCGGTGTCCGGCTCGATCCGCCACACCGCGCCCGTGGGCTGACCGTGATGATTGGCAACCCACATGTCACCCTCAGCCTCGACGATTCCGACCGGCAGATATTCACTGGCGACCGACTCCAACGGGTCGCCGCTCTCACCGTCGAAGCGGTGGACCCTGTCGCCATCAGGATCTGTCACCCACACGTCACCCGAGCCGAGTGACAGATCGCCGTTCTCCTCCCCGGCCTCGAAGGGGAAGGTTCCGATCACGGTGTTGCTTTCGAGGTCGATGCGGCTGAGCGTCTTGTCATCGGAGTTCATCACCCACCCGTCGTCGCCGAGCACCACTCTGCCGAACCCGCTGCCGACCTCCATCCGCGCCAGAATCTCCAAGTGGCCGACGACCTCGTCGGTCTCCGGATCCAGTTGGTCCATGCCAACGGGTCCGCTCGATGGTCCCGTGGATTGCGTGATCTCGGGCCCGCCGTCGTTGGAGCATCCGGCGATCATCCCGGCGATCACCAATGCCATCGCTGACAAGCCGAGACGCGTGATGCCTCGCCCTGAGCGGCGTTCAAGGAGGTGGATCGCGCCAATGCGTGTCGACATCACGGCTCCGTGTCTGACGGAGTGCGGCGCCACCGCGATTCGGGCACGAGCTGCTGACACCGGTGACTCACCGGCGAAGCCGTGATCGATGCGTCGCGGGATCGGTCCCCGTCGATGCGGTCAGCATATCCAGCGCCATGCGGTGCGTCGAGGGGCTCTCCGCCGCGCTCTACCCCTTCAGGGAGTCGCCAGCCAACCTGGTGCTGATCTGCATCACTCTCGTGATGATGCTGATCACCTACCACGCTCCGCGCACGACCGCGGTCCACGGAGCGATCCATCTGATGCTCGTGGGCGTGTGGGGCATCCTGCTCTTCGCGCCCCGAGCCTTCTCTTGCGGTGCCCGGGGAGAGCGCTGGCGCCGGGTGCGATGGCGGTCGACCGCTACGCCGTCTCGGAGTCGGCCTTCCGGCTGCCCGCCTCGAGCACGTCGCCGGCAGGGAGCTCCTGGTGGCCCCCGAACTGCAGGCGCATCGCGGACAGCAGCTGGTTGGCGTAGTGGTCCTCACCGCGTGAGGCGAACCGTTCGAACAGGGACGCCGCGAGCACCGGCACGGGAACACCGGTGTCGACGGCGGCTTTGATCGTCCATCGCCCCTCGCCAGAGTCTGAGACGCGACCGGCCAGTCCATCCAGCGTGGGGTTGGCCTCCAGCGCTGCCGCGGTCAGGTCGAGCAGCCACGACGAGATGACCGACCCCCGACGCCAGAGTTCCGCCACCTTCGGCGTATCGATGGTGAACTGGTAGAACTCCGGCTCCTCGAGGGGTGCGACCTCGGCGGAGTGCTCGGATTCGCGGATGCCGGCATCCGCGTTGTCCAGGATGTTCAGCCCCTCGGCGAGCGCCGCCATGATGCCGTACTCGATGCCGTTGTGGACCATCTTCACGTAGTGGCCGGCGCCCGACGGACCGCAGTGCAGGTACCCCTGTTCCTCGGGCGCGACGTCGCCGTCTCGACCAGGGGTTCGGGGGATGTCGCCCTGCCCGGGCGCGATGGTCTTCAGAATGGGATCGATCACGGCGACAGCCTCGTCGGGGCCGCCGACCATGAGGCAGTAGCCGCGCTCGAGGCCGAAGACGCCACCACTCGTGCCGACGTCGACGTAGTGGATGCCGCGTTCCTTGAGCTTCGCGGCCCGTCGCACGTCGTCGCGATAGTTCGAGTTGCCGCCATCGATGATGATGTCGCCCGCCTCGAGAACCGCCGCGACCTCGTCGACGACTCGTCCGGTGAGCCCGGCCGGGATCATCAGCCAGACGACGCGGGGCGCTTCGAGATTCGCCGCCAGCTCCGCGAGGTTCCCCGCGCCGACGGCGCCCTCGCCCGCGAGTGTGGCCACTGCCTCGGGGCTGACGTCGAAGACCACGGCTTCGTGCCCGTCCCGCATCAGCCGTCGCACGAGGTTCGCGCCCATCCTGCCGAGACCGATCATTCCAAGCCGCATGATTCTCCAACCGTTCGGGGGCGACGACACCAGAGGCGCATCGGATCCAGGGGCATCCTACGACGGCGACGCGCCCATCGGTCGGCGTGCACCCTGCGGCCACGCGAAGGTGCGGCTTACTGGGTGGAACGACCTTTGCCCGAGGGTCCGACCGACGCCTAGATTCTCCCCAACGGCGCGGTCGAACTCCCCGTCGAGGACCGCGTCTCGCCAGCCTCATCGGCTCCATGCCGATCGGCGCTGTTCGGCATGCCCTCTGCCAGGGCACGAAAGATCAAAGGAGATCACATGAAATCGCTACTACGGTCGGGGGCCGCGCTGGTCGCCGCGGCGGCACTCGGTGCGGGCATGGTGCTCGGAGGCGCTGCCATGGGCAACGGCAATGACAATGGCAAGGGGCTCGGTGGCCAGCCCGCCACCGCAAGCCAGATCTATCTCGATGAGATCAAGGACTACGGCGTCTGTCGGGGCGTGGATCCCACGTGCTATCACGAATGGGGCAATGGCTGGAAGGAGGGTGAGGAGAAGAGGATCCTCATCTGGAGCCGCACGGCCGGCCCGCGCCACGCGCACCTCGGCACGCCCCTCGCTCCGGGTCTCAACCCCCCGCTCAACGCCAACAATGTCGCCCAGGCCACGCTCGTGCAGTGGGCGGCGGAGCGCGGCATCAAGGCGGACTACACCGAGGACCTCACGAAGTTCAACCTGAACAACTACCAGGCCGTGATCTTCATGAGCTCCAACCGCGACACGCTCGATGACACCGCGCAGACGACTCTCATGCAGTACATCCGCGGCGGCGGCGGCTTCGTCGGCATCCACAACGCCTTCGGCGCCGAGTACAGCTGGCCGTACTACGAAGGACTGCTGGGCGGGGCGAACTTCTTCAACCACGGCCCGAACCGCGACGGCACCGTCGAGACGATCAACAACCGCGATGTGTCGACGACGGGCATGCCCGAGACCTGGGCCTTCAAGGACGAGTGGTACAACCTCATCCCCTACCCGAGCTTCGTCAACGTCCTCCTCGAGGTCGACAAGGCCACGAGCGAGGCCACTCCGGCGGGGCACGGCGAGCACCACCCCGTCAGCTGGTGCCAGTACTACGACGGCGGCCGCGCATGGCTGACGACGCTCGGTCACGACAACGCCGCATGGCAGGGAACGCTCCCCGGTGACGGGGACGTGTTCTTCAAGCAGCACGTCATGGCGGGCATCGAGAGCGCCATGGGCATTCAGCCGTTCTGCACGGTCTGACAGGCCTGATTGAAGGGCCTGAACCTCGGAGGAGTCCGAGGTTCAGGCCCTTCCTCATGCGATCGTTCGACCGCGGCGCGCGCGCGTGTTCCACTGAGTGGACCGCCACGCCCGTCCCTGTCCCCGATCCTTTGCACCTGCCATGAGTCGACGGATACTGGCACCATGCGATCCACTCAAGGAGGAGTGCCGGTCTCCGTACTGGACAGGTTCATCGCGATTCTCGAGATCGTCCGCGAGTCGCATGGCTCGACGACGATCACCCATCTTGCGCTCGCCACCGGCATCCCCAAGTCAACGGTGTCTCGGCTCGTCGCGGATCTCGTGCGCAAGCGATACCTGACGAGAACCGACGGCGGCGTCGCGATCGGACTGAGACTCTTCGAGCTGGGCGCGCGCGCGAGCACTCCCCGTCGGCTGGGCGCCGCGGCGCTCCCGGTCCTGGCGGAACTGTTCAGGGCAACCGGCGAGCACATCAACGTCGCGGTGCAGGAGGGCCACGACATGCTCTCCGTGATCTCGGTGCGGGGGCGGCTTCGGCCCGCACCCTCACGGGCGGGCGTTCGCGTGCCTTCGACCACGACGGCGCTGGGCAAGGCCGTGCTCGCGTTCACCGCCGACGAGTCCACGCTTCGCGACATCCTGACCGAACTCGATCCTCCGGCGCGTCACGACCTCGAGCGAGAATTGGCCCGGGTTCGCGCCTCTGCGGTAGCGGTCGATCGCTGCGACACGTTTCCCGGTGTGATCGGCGTCGCGAGCCCCATCCTGTCGCCGGAGGGGTGCCCGGTCGCCGCGATCTCGGTGGCAGGTCCTGTCATCGACATGGACCCAGGGCGGATGGCCCCGCTCGTGCGTCACGCAGCACTCGTGCTCACGCACCGACTGGCCCTGCAAGTGGCCTGATCGATGAGCGCACCAACCAGCGCGGACGGTGACGCGGTCGGCGTGCTCGACCGGATGACGGCGATCTTCGAAGCGTTCGACGAGAACGACCGCGGGCTCCGCGTCTCCGAGCTCGCCGCTCGTGCCCGCCTCCCGAAATCCACGGTCTCACGGCTCGTATCGACGCTCGTGCGGCAGGGATACCTGGAGCGATCCGGGCCGGTCATTCATCTCGGGCTGCGGCTGTTCGAACTCGGCCAGCTCGCCGAAGAGCCGCTCGAACTCCGGCGCAGCGCGTTGCCCCTCGTCGCCGACCTCCGCGATTCGACGGGTGAGACCGTCACGCTGGCGATACCCGACGGACGCGAGATGGTATGCGTCGCGATGATGCGCGGCGCCACGTCACCCTGGCTGACTCGCGTCGGCGGACGGGTGCCCGCTCATGCCACCGCTCTAGGAAAGACGATGCTCGCGTTCTCGGATGTCATAGACGTCGAGGGCATCCTCTTGTCGGGTCTCCCACGCCTTGCGCCGGGAACGATCGTGGATGCAACGGACCTCACACGCCAGCTCGCCCACATCCGCGAGCAGGGCGTGGCGACGGAGATCCGTGAATTTCTCGAAGACGTCTCCAGCGTGGCGAGCCCTGTCTTCGCCGAGTCGGGCGCGCTCCTGGCGGCCTTGTCGGTGTCAGGTCGCGCCGTCGACTTCGACGTCGATCGATCCGCACCAGCCGTCCGCACTGCGGCGCTCGCGCTCACGAGGCGACTGGCATCCGCGGAGTGACGCGGGCGCGAAAGACCGTCTCAGCAGGGCCCGAAGACGTCTCAGCGGGGGTCTGAAGGCGCGCTGTGATCGGTCATCGTGGCGACGACCATGTCACCGATGAGTCGCCGGTGCGACTCCTGCAGTGCGGGGTCGAGCATGTCCCGATTGAAGATGGCGGCGAAGGTGTGACGGTTGGCGACGTGGAAGCACGCATATGCACTGATCACCATATGCACGTCGAGGGCATCCACATCTGCGCGGAAGATGCCACTCCGGACGCCCCGCTCGAGGACCTGCTCGAGCAGCGTGACGGCCGTCACGTTCTGGCGCAGGATCTTCTCCGAGGTGCGGAGGTGCTCCGCGCGATGGATGTTCTCGATGCTGACGAGCTTGATGAATGACTCGTGGGTCGTGTGGTGGTCGTAGGTGGCCTCGGCCAGCCTCCGAAGCGCATCCTGCGGCGTAAGTTCATCGATCTGGATGCTGCGCTCCACCTCGCGGATCTGGGCGTACACGCGCTCCAGCACCTCGAGGTAGAGACCCTCCTTGGACCCGAAGTAGTAGTAGATCATGCGCTTCGTCGTGCGCGTCCGCGCGGCGATCTCGTCGACCCGTGCCCCCGCGAACCCGTTCGCTGCGAACTCGGCCGTGGCGACTTCGAGAATATCCGCCCGGGTCCGATCCGCTCGTGCGGTCGTCCCGGCGTCGCGCACGCCACTCGGCCGATCGTTCATCGGGCAGCTGCCTCTCCGGCGCCAGAGCGCTCCTCGGCACGGATGAGGTCACGGAAGTTCCTCTCCATCCGGCCGCGATCGGGCGAAATGCCCGTGATGATCTCGAAGCTGGCGCATGCTTGCCCGACCGCCATGCGACCGCCGTCCAGAACCGGGTGGCCACGCTCGGCCGCTCGGCGGATGAGTTCGGTCTCGAGTGGTCGATACACGACATCCGACACCCAGGCGTCCTCGCTGAGGAGATCGAGATCGAATGCCACCCCGGGGTGATGGAGCATCCCCATCGGGGTGGCGTGGACGACCCCGGTGGCGTGCCCGATCGCACGGGGGAGATCCTGAAGGGGAACGGTCGTGATCGTCTGCGCAGGGAAGTGCGCGCGCATGCGGATCGCGAGAGCTTCGGATCGACCATCGTCGACATCGGACAGTATGAGTTCCGCTGCGCCCCGCTCGAGGAGCGCGTAGGCAGTCGCAGCGCCCGCGCCGCCACAGCCCAGCTGCACGACGCGCTCGAACGAGGCTCCCGGCAGGCCCGCGATGAGTCCATCGCGGTAGCCCATCCAATCGGTGTTGTGCCCGATGAGGCGTTCCCCCTCGAAGACCACGAGATTGACCGCTCCGAGGCCGGCGGCATCCCTGTGGAGCTCGTCGACGATGTCGAGGACGAGCTGCTTGCACGGGTGCGTGATGTTCATCGCGGCGAAGCCCATGCGCTGGGCGTCGGCGAGGAGCGAGCCGACGTCTTCCGCGCGCCGTCCGAGCTCGATGAGGTCGAAGATGCGGTACTCGTACTCCAGACCCAGCGCCGCGGCCTCCGCCTCGTGCATCGGCGGGGTGAGGGATGCCGTGATGCCCTCGCCGATGAGCCCGACGAGATACCGGTCGCGATGTGTCCGCCCAGGGGCGGGCGAGTTCGATTCGTTCCCTGTCACGAGGCGTCCGCGACCTCGAAGTCGACCGTGGCGAGCGACACCTTGACGGGAGCGGAGATCCTCAGGACCTCTGCATGCGCCGGGTGGCGGTTGTACGCCTCCAGCCCGCCGAGATCGTCGAAGTCGGCGACGATCGCGAGCTCATGCGATGACGGGCCGCCGAGGACATCCGTGCCGACGCTGAGGCTCCGAAGCTCGGGGATCTGGGACGGCAGCGCACGAAGCAGGGTCATCCAGTGCTCACGCTCCGTTGCGCTGAAAGTGGGCACGAATCGGAAAACGGCAACGTGTCGTATCACGCGGGGGCTCCTGTCGTCGCCTCACGGCGCTGCTGGTACTGGGCTGCCAGACGCACGGGAGCATTGAGCGCGCCATAGCCTTCGTAACCATCACGTCGTTCGAGGACTTCCAGGAAGACCGTCCCGACGGGAGGTGTGTAGAAATGCAGGAACTCGCCCGCCTCGTCACGGTCGTACATGACACTCAGGTCCTTGAGCTCCTGGAGCAGCGCGGGGTCGATGTCGTACCGCGCCTGGATGTCGTCGTAGTAGTTGGCGGGGATGTCGAGCGGGCGGAAGCCCCGATCGCGGGCCGATCGAGCCAGGGCGAGCACATCGGATGCCGAGAACGCGAGGTGCTGCGGAAGTATCGCGTCGTCGTCGGCGGCCGGCGGCACCAGATTGAGCGCGATGCGGACGATGCCGTCTTCACTCCTGAGCACCTGGCTGCGGACAAGGCCGACCGGTGCGGCGAGATCCATCGAAGGCTGCGTGTGCAGGCCGAGCACGGAGTGGAAGAACAGCACACCCGCGTCGAAGTGCTGCCAGGGCTGGGCGAGGTTGATGTGGTCCACGCGTTGGATGCCGGCATCCCCGTCGCCGGACGGCGCACCGAACTCGGTCACCCATGCGGGCTCGGAGTCGCCGGCTGCGCCGAAGAAGACCTCCGAGCCGTCCGGAGCACGGACCCCGACGAGCGGCTCGTCGTCCGCACTCTCGTCGCGATGGAGCTGCGGCGCGAAGAGCTCGGTCGCGCGCTGCAGGGCGACGCCTTGGTCGCGCACCGAGAGCCCGATCCCCGCCACGGTGGGCTGGGGGTGATCAGACTCCGGGCGACCGAGGACGATGCGTGCTGCGCCCTGAGACCACAGCTCGACGCTCTTCGTCCGGTGCGGTCCGTGCGTGCGGAAGCCGAGCTGTCGCAGCAGCGCACGCATGTCGTCCATCGCATCCGTGCGCAGCTCGACATAGTTCACGTCGGTCGGAGCCTCAACCGCAGGAAGGGCCGAGACCGACATCCGTGCGGCACGCCCGCCCGCCGAGGCACCCAGCCAGTTCGCGGCCTCGTTCTCGAGCCATCGCAGCGAGCGGCGCGCATCGATCGCGGTGGCACCGGGGCTCGACTGGCGGAACGTGTCGTTGAAGATCTCGAGTGAGATCGGCCCGTCGTACCCCGTTCGCATCAGGTGGCCGAGGAACGCACCGAGGTCGAATCCCCCCTCTCCGGGGAACACACGATGATGCCGGCTCCACGAGAGCACGTCCATGGAGAGGAGAGGAGCATCAGCCAGCTGTACGAAGAAGATCTTCTCCGCAGGGATCGTCTCGATCGCCTCGGGGTTGTGACCCTTCGAGAGGATGTGGAAGCTATCGAGGCAGACGCCGATCCGATCGTGGTCGGCGAGCCGCACGATGCGGGCGGCGACCTCATAGCTGTCGACGAATCGACCCCATGCGAGCGCCTCGTAGGCGACCCGGACGCCGAACTCCTCGGCAAGATCGCCGAGCTCCCGCAGCTGGGCGGCGGCGAGCTGTTCGTCGCCGCTGCGCGCCGTTGCGACGTTGCTGCACAGGAGCATGGTCTGGATGCCGAGCCGGTTCATGAGGGTGAACTTCGCTGCCGCCCGGCGGAGGTTCTGCTCGAGCAGGTCGGGGCCGACGCCCTCGAAGTCACGGAAGGGCTGGTAGAGGTCGAGCGACAGTCCGAGCTGTTCGGCTCGCGCCCGGATGGCCTCTGGCGAGTGGGGTGAGGCGATCAGGTCGGGTTCGAAGATCTCCACACCGTCGAAACCCGCGTCGTGGGCGGCGACGAGCTTCTGCTCCAGCGTCCCGCTGAGGCAGACCGTGGCGATCGACGTACGCATGGAGCCCTTCTGATGACACCGGCGCTGGTGCCACGCTCTTCACGGAACAGCATTGCATGGAAACGTACTAACTAGTACGTTCGGTAATCGAAGGTCGATCGACGACGATTCAACCTGGTGGAAGGGGATACTCGAATGCCGAGTCTCGCCGAATGGAACACGACCTCCGCTCACTCGGGCGGGGGTGTCTCTGTGCTTGGCCGGATCATCGCGATCCTGGACGCCGTGAAGGAGTCCGGCGGTTCGACGACGATCACCGAACTCGCCGCACTCACCGACATGCCGAAGTCCACCGTGTCCCGACTGGTTGCGGAGATGACGGGGCAGCGCTACCTCGAGCGCACGCCGGAAGGGGTGACGCTGGGCCTGCGCCTCTTCGAACTCGGCGCGCGCGCGAACCTGCCTCGCCGTCTGCTCGCCGCAGCGACGCCGGTCATCAAGAACCTGCGCGACGTCACCGGCGAGCGCGTCGGCCTCTGGGTGCACCAGGGCTCCGACATGATCTCGATCGCCACCGTCGCCGGCAGGCTTCCGATGCTCCCGACCCGCGCCGGGATGCGCTCACCCGCACTCACGACCGCCAGCGGCAAGGCCTACCTGGCCTTCTGCACCGACGACGGCGTGGTGAACCGGATCAGCGCGTCGCTCGTCGCCGACGAAGCCGCCCATTTCCGGGCCGAACTGACTCACGTGCGCGCCGATGCCGTGGCGATGGACAAAGAGGCCTCGTACCCCGGGATCATGGCCGTCGCCAGTCCCGTGCTCTCGGCGGACCGGGTCGTACTCGGTGCGATCTCCATCGCCGGCCCGAGCGGAGCCATGGACCCCGACCGTGTCGCGCCGCTGGTGCGTGCCGCCAGCACGACCCTCAGCCGTCGGCTCACGGCCGCCTAACGACATGCGGACGTCGGACTGGACCGAATCGGTCAGCGTGCTCGATCGCGTGACCGCGGTCTTCGAGGCCTTCGGAGAGCACGACGAAGGGCTCGGCATCTCGGAATTGGCCCGACGCGCTCATCTGCCGAAGTCGACGGTCTCCAGAATCGCCGCCGATCTCGTCGCGCAGCGTTTCCTCGACCGAGAGGGCGACACCCTCTACCTGGGCGTTCGCCTCTTCGAGCTCGGACAGACCGTCGAACAGCCCCGGAGGCTCCGCCAGTTGGCGCTGCCGATCATGACCGACCTGCGCGATGTGAGCGGCCAGACGGTGCACCTCGCGGTTCTGGACGGGGTGGATGTCGTCTTCATCACGATCGTCCGCGCCGGCCCCATCCCGAAGCCCCTGGCGCGCATCGGCGGCCGGCTTCCGGCGCACGCGACGGCGCTCGGAAAGGCCATTCTGGCGTTCTCGTCGAAGGAAGTCGTCGAGCGCATCGCCCAGGGCGGGCTGGAGGCTCTCACACCTCAGACGATCACCGAACCGGCCGCGCTCCGGCGCGAGCTTGCGGACATCCGCATGACGGGGATCGCCACAGAGCTCGAGGAGTGCGCGATCGGCCGCACCTGCACCGCCAGCGCCATCCTCGACCACGTCGGGGCGCCGATCGCGGCGATCTCAGTGACCGGTTCCGTCGATGCCGCCACGCCCGAGCGCGTCGCTCCCGCGGTGAGGGCGGCAGCAATCGCCCTGAGCCGTCGAGTGGGCGCGTCCCGCAAACACTGATACGGAGAACACAGAAGCGGGGTGGGTGCGAAATCGCACCCACCCCGCTTCCTTGCTGATGAGGTCAGCCCGCCATTTCGCGGATGGCCTTGTACGCCTCGAGGTTCTCGCCCGTGAAGTAGCCCTCGAAGTACGACTCGGCCTTGTCGATGAAGGCATCCATGTCGATGTCCTCCGTCTCGATAACGGTCATCGCCTCGTTCGCGCGGTACTCGTCGAGGATCTCCTCAGTCGACTCTTCGACGCACTTCCGGTTCTCGGGACGGATCTCCTTGATGGTCTCGTTCAGCAGGTCCGCCTGCTCGTCGCTCAGCTTGTCGTACGTCTTGTCGCTGACGAGAATCCAGTGGATGCCGACGTTGTGGTTGTTGAGGATCGCGGTGTTGAGCACCTCGTCGAAGCTCTGCGAGTGCGTCGCGACGATCGGGTTCTCCTGACCGACGGCGATGCCCTGCTGCAGAGCGGAGTAGACCTCTTCCACCGCGACAGACACAGGGTTGGTGACGCCCAGTGCCGCAGCGTTCGCCAGGAACTGGGGCGAGTTCGGGAACCGGATCGGGACGCCCTCGAGGTCGTCGGGGCTGGTGACCTCGACGTCCTTCGTCGTGAACGTGCGGTTTCCGAAGAACCATCCGTCGACGATGCTGACGCCCGTCGCGTCGTGGAACTGCGTGAACAGGTCCTCCGACCCCTCGTCGATCCACTTGAACGCGTGGTCGACGTCGTCGAAGGCGTACGCCGCGTCGACCACGCCGATGGGCTCGAAGGTCGAGCTCAGCGCCGAGGCGCCCTGCAGGTCGATGTCGATGTCGCCTGCCTGGACGAGCGGGAAGCGATCCGCGTCCGGGCCGAGCTGGCTCGCCGGGAACAGGTCGACCGTGAAGCCGATGTCGGCATCTTCGAGGCGCTCCTTGAGCAGTTCGACGCCGCAGAAGTAGTTCGGGGTCTCCTCCGGCTGGCTCGTCGCCACGCTGATCGTGACGTCCTTGTTCTCGGATGCCTCCCCGGTGGCGGTGCTGTCCGGGGTGGCGCCGCCGCCGGCGCAGCCGGTGACGACCAGGGCGCTTGCTGCGAGCACCGAAGCGGCCGCAATGCGGCCTCGGTGCATCGATCGGGCTGTGACCATGTGACTCTCCTCTATGTGCGCACGTCTTCGTGCATGCTGGACGTGACATTCTTCCGCCGCAGCTCGACACCCGGTCGACACGTCTCGAACGGGGCGAGATCGGCGTCGACCACGCTTGCAGGTTGCGGCCCTGTGGCATTGCCGACTCTTACCGACTTCGTTCGGTTCGCATAGCGGTGTCCCGTCGAGTGGAACATGCGCCTCGGCCGTGCTCAACCGGGGGTCCTGCCGCTGAGTGGAACGTATCCAGATCGCCGCCAGATCGTGACATACGCTCGAGTCGCACCGTCGCCACCGCCACAGCGCAGGGAGTTTTCGTGACCGAATCCGAGGCCCCGGCCCTACGTATCGGCGTCATCGGCGCCGGCTTCATGGGACGTCAGCACCTGGACTTCGTCCGCACCTCACGGCAGGCCGTTCTCGCCGCCGTGGCCGATCCCGTGACAGATGGGGGCGGGTTCGACTGCCCGACCTACCGAGCCACCGCTGCGATGCTGGACGCCGAGAACCTCGAGGCGGTCATCATCGCCAATCCCAACGGCTTCCACGTCGAGACTGCGATCGAATGCCTCGAAGCCGGGGTCGCTGTGCTCCTGGAGAAGCCGGTCGCCGTCGACTACTCGGAGTCCCTTCGTCTTGTCGATGCTGTCGAACGTCTGCGCGGACGGCTGCTGGTCGGACACCATCGACGCCACCATCCCGCGATCGCACGTGCTCGCACGGCGCTCCAGGACGGCGAGATCGGACAGGTGGTCGGCGTCAGCGGACTCTGGTCGGCGAGGAAGGGCGACACCTACTTCAGCGAGACTCCTTGGCACCGCGAGCCCGGCGCCGGCGTCCTGCTCATCAACGTCGCGCACGATCTCGATCTGCTCCGTCATCTGTGCGGCGAGATCACGGAGATCCAGGCGATGCAGAGTTCCCACGCGCGTGGCCTCGAAGTGGAAGACACCGTCTCACTGAGCGTCAGGTTCGAAAGCGGCGCGGTCGGCAGCTTCTTCGCCTCCGATGCCGGCGTGTCGCCGTGGGGCTGGGACCAGTCCACCGAAGAGACGATGGCGTTCCCGTTCGTCCCTGACGGCGTCGCCTACCGATTCGTCGGCACGCGCGGCGCACTGTCTGTCCCCAACCTGGCGAAGTACTCCTACGAGCCGACGGTGCCGTCGGACTGGCACTCCCCACTGTCGCGCACCTACCTCCCCGTCGCGCCGCGCGGCTCGTTCCAGGTGCAGCTCGACCACTTCATCGAGGTCGCGCGAGGGAACGCTGCACCCCTCGTCTCTGCGGAGGACGCGTCCCGGACACTCGCGCTCGTCGAGGCGGCGGCATTGGCCGCCCGCACCGGCACCACGGTGAGCGTCGCGCAGTTCCAAGCCGACGCCGCACGAGGCTGATGATGACCACGACACGGGGCGGGGAGGTCGATGCGATCGTCGTCGGAGGCGGACTCGCAGGTCTGGCGGCGGCGCAGCGGCTTGCCGCGAGCGGGCTGAGTGTCACCCTTGTCGAGAAGGGGGCGCGCCTCGGCGGCAGCTCGGCGTTGAGCGGGGGATGGTTCGCCCTGTCGGGGACCGCCATTCAGCGCAGAGTCGGTGTCCGCGACTCCGACGAGCTCTTCGTCGCCGACATGATCGACACCGGGGGAGGTTTCTCCGACGAGGCGCTGCTGAATCGTCTCGTCGAGCGTCAGATCAACGCGATCGCCCTGATCGATCGTGCCGCGGCCTGGACGGACGAGCTGAAGGTCAGCGCGGGGATGACCGTTGCCCGTGCCCACCTCGTCCGGATCCGCGACCTGCTCGCCTTCCTCGAGCGCCAGGCGGTGGAAGCGGGGGCGGTGATCCTTCCCTCGCATGCCGCCGACGAGCTCATGACGGATGCGGGGCGCGTGGTCGGCGTGCGTTCGGCGACCGGGGAGCTCCACGCGCGAGCGGGTGTCATCCTGACGAGCGGTGGATTCTCACGCTCCCGCGACCTTCTCGATCTCTTCGTGCCGCATCAGGCCGCCGCCATGCCGTATGGCGGGATCGGCAACACCGGCGACGGACTTCGGATGGCGTGGGCGCTCGGTGCGGGGATGGCCGACATCGGCCACGTCGCCGGCACATATGGCCAGCACGCCGACACGACTGACGACGAGCACGAGCTGCTCACCGCGAACTACCTCGGCGCGATCCTCGTCAACGCCCGCGGCGAGCGCTTCACGGACGAGTCCGAGTCGTACAAGGTGCTCGGTTCGGCTGTCCTGAGCCAGCCGGGGCGCATGGCCCATCAGGTGTTCGACTCCGTGGTGAGGTCCCAGTCCAAGCCGGGCGTCCCACTCTCCGACATGGAGCGGATCGAGGAGCTCGGACACCTCGTGAGCGCGCCCACACTCGCCGGTCTCGAGCGGGAGCTCTCGATCCTCGATGGACAACTCGAGCGCACCGTCATGCGGTACAACGAGGTCGTGTCGGGTCGCCGTGAGGACGACTTCGGCAGGACCGGCCTCGTCAATGGCGTCGGCACTCTGCTGCCCATCGAGGTCGGCCCGTTCTACGCGTACCCCGCCGTGACCGCGATGACCTCGACATACGGCGGCCTGAAAGTGCTGCCCGATACCTCGGTGGTCCGGATGGACGGGACGCCCATCGAGGGGCTGTATGCCGCAGGCGAGGTCGTCGGCGGGTTCCACGGGGCGTCGTACATGACGGGAACCGCACTGACGAAAGCCCTCGTGTTCGGCTTCGAGGCCGCAGACACGATCGCCGGCGCCTGACGGCGGAGGCCACGTCCCCAGACCGAGGAAGGCGTCTGTCGGCCGGAGCGCAGCAATACGGTCGGTGCCAGATCCCCCGGGTCACGCTTCGGTTCAGACCGTCAGCCTGTCGGCTGCACGGATGGCCAGCTCATATCCGTATGCGCCGGCACCGGCGATCACTACGCGCGACACAGATGAGACGAGCGAGTTGCGATGCACGGCGTCGCGGGCATGGATGTTCGTGATGTGCACCTCGACGATGGGGGTGACGAGCATCTTGAGTGCGTCGAGCAGTGGAATGGAGTTGAAGCTCAAGCCGGCGGGATTGATGACCACCGCCGCGCTCTGACGAAACGCATCGTGCACCCATTCGACCATCTCGTGCTCGGCGTTCGACTGCGCGAAGAAGAGCTCGAAGCCGAGTTCATCGGCCATGCGGGTGCAGTCCGCGCGGATGTCCTCGAGGGTCGCCGACCCGTACAGTTCGGGCTCGCGCAGGCCGAGCATGTTGAGGTTGGGCCCGTTGAGGATGAAGAGCTTTCTGGTCACGAATGACTCCTTTCGGGATACAGTCCGCGACGTTCCCCACGACGCGCTGGGCGCCGCGGGGAACATCGCATGGGCGTGCTGCTCGGGCTACATCAGGCCGAGCATCGTCGGCACGATCGTGACGATGAGCGGGAACAGGGTGAGGAGGAGCAGGACCACTCCCAAGGGAATCAGGAAGGGGAGGACGCCTCGGAAGAGCTCTCCCATCGGCCTGCGGGTGATCGATCCGATGACGAAAAGCACTGCTCCGACAGGTGGCGTCAGCGATCCGATCATCAGGTTGAGGATCATGATCACGCCGAGCTGGACGGGGTCGATGCCGTACTGGGCGATGATCGGCATCAGGATCGGGACGAGCACCAGGATCACCGGCGGAGCCTCGAGGGGGATGCCGAGCAGGATCAGCAGCACGTTCAGCAGCAGCAGGAACACGACCGGGCTGGCGGTCAGCCCCGCGAGCCACTCGCCCATGTTGCGCGAGACCTGCTCACGTGCCAGCACCAGCCCCATGAGGTTCGACGCGCCGAGGATGAGAAGGATGCCGCCCGAGATGACGACTGTCTCCTTGGCCGCCTTCCAGAACACGTGCCAGTTCAGCGTGCGGTAGATCACGCCGAGGATGAGCATGTACACCGCCGCGATCCCGGCGCTCTCGGTCGGAGTGAACAACCCGCTGAAGATGCCGCCGAGGATGATCACCGGCAGGAACGCCGGCCCGATGACCCGCGCCGCGGCCTTGCCGAGCATCGAGCCGACGAACGGGCGCGTCACGGCGATTTTGGGATGAAGCCGGACCCAGATGAAGACGTACAGTGCCAGGCCCGCCGCCATCAGCATGGCCGGCAGGATCGAGCCGGCGAACAGGGCACCCGTGGAGATCGATGCCGTCGCCGCGAAGAGGACCGCGGGGATGCTGGGCGGCATCACCGTGCTCATCAGCGAACCGGACGCCGTGAGCCCCGCCGAGAATCCGTACGGGTAGCCGGCCTTGAGCATCTGCGGGATCTGAACCTTGCTCGTGGACGCAGCGTCCGCGAGTGCGGAGCCGCTGATCCACGAGAACCCGATGGCGGTCCCGAGGTTCACGTAGGCGAGGTTGCCGGGGAGCCGCGGCAGGAGTGCGCGGGCGAAGTCGTAGAGGCGCGTCGCGATGCCGAGGTGGTTGGCGATCGTCCCGACGAAGATGAACAGCGGGACGGCGAGCAACGGGAAGCCGTTGATGCCATTCACGACCGAGGAGACCGCGTAGCCGGCCGACAGCCCGTGGCTGTAGAAGTACAGCATGCTCGACGCGATCATCGCGAACGCGACGGGGACGCGCAGCAGCAGGAAGACGACGAACAGCAGAATATAGAGCCAGAGATCCAAAGCTCAGCCTTCCATCTCGCCGATGTCGAGCTTGTGCTCGGGGCGATTCGCGTACGGGATCTTGAAAACGGATTGGATCGCTGCCGACAGGAATCCGATCAGAGCGAAGATGTAGAGCACGCCGATCGGCACGTGCATCGCCGCGCTGAGCCGACCCCACTCGGTCTCGAGCTTCACGAATGCCTCGTAGGCGAGGACCAGGCTCGTTGCGGCCATGATGAGGGCGGAGATGACCCGCAGCGCGACGAACAGCCACGTGCCGGCAAGCATCCCGTCGAAGATCTCGAGCACGATGTGACCGTTGCGGCCCACCAGGTAGCCCGTCGTGATGAAGGTCATCGCGACCATCGACATGAGCGCGAGCTCGCCCGCGCCGGTCCAGTTCACGTCGGGGAAGTAGCGCCCCAGGACCTGATACATCACCCCGAAGACGATGAGAGCGAAGAGGCCGACGCCGATCGCGATCTCGACCGCCGAGAGCACCTTGATGAACTTCGGGTCCTCGGGAACTCCCTTGTTGAGCTGGGGAGCCGTATAGAAGGTGCTGGTCTCTCCGTAGATGGAGTCCCCCAGCGCCTTGTCAGGTTGGGCCGGCTTCTGAGGTTCCGGGGGCTGCTCGGCCCCGGTTTCACTCACGGCGCCACCGCCTTGGTGTCAGGATGCATTTCCAACCTCTCTGTTGATGCAGGAACGACCACGCGCACGCACGTGGTGCCTCTGCGACTCTGGCCGTCCAGCCGAACTGTGCAAAGTCGAGTCTCGACGAATGGGACACTACGCATGCCGCGGCGGGCAAGACACCGTCATCACTGCAGGGGCAGTCACCGCGGACGCCGATCCGCCCCCGTCGAGTACGACGGAGGCGGATCGTTGACGCGTCGAGTGTCCTACTTGGCGACGGTCACCGTCGCACTCGAGGTGAGCTGCTCCTGCACACCGGCGGCGTTGAGCACGTTCAGGCGCAGTGTCAGCGTCACCGGCCCGGTCGGCACGTTGTTGTCCACGTCAGCCTTCGCGAACTGCACGATGACCTTGTTCTTGTTCGCCGTCACCTTGTCGGCCGCGACGGGAGTCACCGAGAGCGGCGTCACCAGTTCGGCGCCGCTTTCATATGTGTAGCCCGCCGGCAGCTGGAACTGCGCCGTGACCTTTCCTGCGACGCCCGTGAAGAGGCCCGTCTCAGACGCGAGGTTGAGTTGGCCCGGGGTGAACTTCGCGGCGCCTGGCTGATCCTTCGGGGTCAGGTAGACCTCGATCTTTCCGGTCGGCCGCGGGTCGGTGCAGTCATTGAAGAAGTACTCGCCCGCTCGGGTGAACGTGTGCTTGTAGGTCTCTCCTGGCTGGAGCTTCACGTTGAACTCCCCCTCGAAGAACTGCGTGGCGCAGTGCTCCTTCAGGTTGGGGAAGTTCGGGAAGGTCTCGGCCCCCGGGTTCTTGAACGTCACCGTCGTGCCGACCGGCACCCGAAGGTGCGCCGGCGCCATGCCGTTCTGCGACACGCTGTCGCGCGCGGCTGCCGTGTCGGCGGTCGGGCTCGTCCGTGCGAGCAGCACGGTGTTCGACACCGTCGCACCCTCCACGGGGTTGCCGCCCACCGGACGACGGATCGTCAGCGGCTTCGTGTCAGGCCCCTCCTGGCTTCCCGACTCCGTCGTGTAGCTGCCGCCGAGCTTGAACGCCCACAGGGAGTCGCCCAGCGTGACCGATCCCGCGTAGGGGTTCGTCGAGCCCGCCGCGATCACGGCGACGTACTGCTCGCCGTCCACCTCGTAGGTGATCGGTGCGCCCGCAATGCCCGAACCAGTCTGGAACTCCCACAGCACGTCACCCGTGGCCGCGTCCATCGTGAGCACGCGACCGTCGATCTGTCCCACGAAGAGCAGGTCGGATGCTGTCGTCAGCGGCCCTTGGCCGTGCGACATATCTGTGCCGAGGTGGTTCTCCCACGCGACGTCACCGGTCGAGGCGTCGTAGGCGAGGATGCCGCCTGTCTGGTACTGACCGATGGCACGCAGGCCGTTCGTGGCGGCGCCGTCATAGTGCGCGACCGGGTTCGTGCCGTACGGGAAGTAGACGAGGTTGGTGCTCTGGCTGTACGAGTTGTTCGACCAGTCGCCCCCGCCGTTCTGACTCGTGGTCGACAGGATCGGCGCTTCGAACTGCGGGTCGTACAGGCAGCCCTCGCGGTGGCCCGACGAGCCCGCCGGGTAGGTGAGGAACGGCTCGTCGACCGAGATGTAGCTGTTCGGGTTGAACACGAGGTTGCCCTCGGCATCCGCCTGGTACCCGTTGAAGTTCGGCACGCCGCGCCAGGGGTTTCCCGGGATGTTGTCGGGGTCGAGCTTCTCCCACACGACGCAATCCGGCAGGAGCCGCGTCTCGGGCATGGGCTGGGTCGCCGTGTTGTGCTGGCGGGAGTCGGTGACCACGGGCTGCTCGGTCACGGGAAGCACCGGCTTGCCGTTGGTGCGGTCGATCACGAACTGGTGGCCGGACTTGCTGCCGTAGAAGGCGACCTTGCGCTCCTCGCCGTCGACCGTGATGTCGGCCAGCGTCGGCGGGTGCACGTTGTCCATGTCCCACACGTCGTGGTGGATGGACTGGTAGTGCCACTTGAACGCGCCGGTCTTGGCGTCGACGGCGACCATCGTGTCCGAGAACAGGTTGTCGCCGGGGCGCCCTGAGGCGTTCTGCGACGACGTGCAGCTGCGCGGGTTGCCGAAGGTCATGATGTAGTTGCCGAGTTCGGTGTCGACGGCGCCGTGCATCCACGAGGTCGCACCGCCCTCTTCGGCGCAGTCGGTGCCGTCTGCCTGCACGGGGCCCCACGTCGCCGACGCGTCGAACGGCAGGCCGTCGAGCCCTGTGAACTGCTGGCCTCGCTTCGGCCCGCCGAAGAAGTGCCAGAGATAGTGGCCGTCCGTCGCGTCCAGCGCGACGACTGCGCCGCGATCTCCGTCGGCCGCGTGCGCGTAGACGATCCCGTCGGCATAGACGGTGGCGACCTTCCCGACGCGTCCCAGGTCCTCGCCGGCCGGCCCCGTGGGCTGCACCGCCCAGACTTCTGCGCCGGTGGCCTGGTCGAGCGCGACGACGCGGTTGCCACCTGCGAGCGTGTAGATCTTGCCCTCCCCCGCAGAGACGCCGCGGCGAGTGGTCGATGTTCCGTAGGCGGGCTTGTCCCACTTCCAGATAGGTTCGCCTGACACTCCGTCCACCGCGATCACGCCTCCGCTGGGCGTGTCGACGTAGATCACGCCGTCGATGACGATGGGGGTCGTCTGCTGTCCGACGTTATTGCTGGCGGGCGCCACCGCGGAGAGATGAGTGCGCCAGGCGGGGGCAAGCTCGTCGAGATTGCCCTTGTCGATCTGGGTCAACCCCGAGTAGTGCTGGTTGCCCAGATTGCCGCCGACGGTCGGCATGTCGGCGCCTGTCGGCTCGAGGCCGGTCAGCCCGGGCGGCGGGACGGGGTCGGCAGTGCCCGCCAGTCCGTAGGCGGGTGGGGCGGCAAGAGCGAGCACGACCAGTGCTCCGATTCCTGCGGCACCCCACCTGAGGGTCAGTCGATTGCGCATGCTTTGGCTCCTTGATCATCCTTGATCCGACGGACCAGCTCTCGTGGCCTGCCGTCACTCTCGGCTGCCGCCGGCGCGCCCGATCTTGGGGGTCGGCCACGCCTGCCGGCGCTCGGACGCTAAGCCCGCGCGAGGTGAGGAGACAACCTCGCAGCCCATCGAGTGGTACAACTCACCCGACTTCTGCGTCGGCGCCGCCCCTGTTCCTGCTCAGTGAGACACTCTTTGTCCTTCTGGTCGACGCATGCATAGCATTCGGCAGTCATACATATGCCCATGGACGGAGTTGTCGTGGCTGCTTCAGCAACCAAATCCCTGTCGCCCGAACAGGAGCGCGAACTCGAGGATGTCTTCGCCCGCGCCCGCGCGGCGCTCGCCATCATCGAGACCTACGATCAAGCCCGCGTCGACCGACTGATCCAGGCAGTGGCCTGGGCGGTCGCCAATCGTTCGACGTTCCATCGCCTGGTGACGATGGGGATCGAGGAGTCCGGCCTCGGCGACTTCGACAGTCGCATGAACAAGCGGATGAAGATCCGGGGCGTGCTGCGCGACGCGCTGCGCAGTCCCTCGGTAGGCGTCATCGAAGAGGATCCCGAGAAGGGTCTGGTCAAGTACGGCAAGCCGGTCGGGATCATCGGATGCGTGGTGCCGACCACCAATCCCGACCTCACTCCGGCGGGCAACGCGATCTACGCGATCAAAGCGCGCGACGTGGTGGTCTTCTCCCCGCATCCGCGTTCCAAGGCGACGACCTTCGAGACGGTTCGACTCATGCGCGAGGCGCTCGAAGCCGAGGGCGCCCCGGCCGACATCCTCCAGTGCATCACGCTCCCCAGCCTCACGGCGTCGCAGGAGATCATGCGGCGGTCCGACCTCGTCATCGCGACCGGCGGCCAGGGTCTCGTGCGCGCCGCCTACAGTTCGGGCACCCCCGCATACGGGGTCGGTGCCGGCAACGCCACCGAGTTCGTCGACGAGACCGCCGACATTCAGGAGACGGCACGCAACTGCATGCTCTCGAAGACTTCGGATTTCGGCTCGGGCTGTTCCGCCGACGGGAACGTCCTCGTCCCCGCCGGCCGGTACCAGGAGATGCTCGACGCACTCCAGGCCGAAGGCGGGTACCTCGCGACGTCGGATCAGCGAGCCGCGCTTCAGTCCGTGATGTGGGATGACGAGGGTCATCGCCTCCCCGACACGGTCGCCATCTCCCCCCAGGCGCTTGCAGAAGCGGCCGGCTTCGGCATCCCCTCCGATCGTCGCTTCATCGTCGTCGAAGGCGACGGCATTGCCGAGGACAAGCAGTTCTGCAAAGAGAAGCTGACGACGCTGATGGCAGTCCACAAGTACGAAGGCAGCTTCGAAGACGGCGTGGAGCTCGCGAAGCACCTGTACGACATCGGCGGAAAGGGCCATTCCTGCGGCATCGCCTCGACGGACGATGCCCACATCGACTACTTCGCACAGCACATGCCGGTCTCGCGGATCATGGTGCGCCAGCCGAATTCCAAGGCGAACGCCGGCTCGTTCACGAATGGGATGCCGATGACCTCGTCGATGGGATGCGGCACGTGGGGAGGCAACATCACCTCGGAGAACGTGTCGCTGCGGCACTACCTGAACACCACGTGGGTCTCGCGCACGATCGCCGAGGACCGCCCGTCGGATGCGGAGCTCTTCGGCGACTTCTACGAAGCGGCGCTCGAAGAGACGGTCGTGAGCCGATGACCGAGGAGTCGGCCGAGCAGGTTCTCGGCGAGGCGCGTCGGTGGTGGCAGACCGACATCATCGACGTGAATCCCGGCGAGATCGACCTGCGGGGCTACCCCGTGCAGGAACTGATCGGCAACGTCAGCTTCGTGGACACGATCTGGCTCATGCTGCGCGGCGAGCTGCCATCGCGCAGGCAGTCGGCGCTTCTCGAAGCGGCGCTCGTGGCGTCTGTCGACCACGGCCCCCAGGCGCCATCGATCGCGATCGCACGGATGGCGGTGACCTGCGGCGCTCGCGTGAACAACGCGATGGCGTCGGCGATCAACGTCCTCGATGACATCCACGGCGGCCCTGGGCAGCAGTGCATGGAGCTGTACCTCGAGATCGACGCGGAGGCCGAGCGGGTGGGCGACCTCGAGGAGGCCGTCCGCACCGTGCTGGGACACCAGCGCGACGCGGGCGTCGCATACATCCCCGGCTTCGGGCATCGGTTCCACCCGCTCGACCCACGTTCGCCGCGCCTGTTGTCGCTCGTCGACGCCGCCGCTGCGGAGGGTGCGGTGAGCGGACGGTTCGCCGCGATCGGCCGCGCGGTCGAGGATGCGATCAGCGAGGGCAAGTCCCGTCGCGTGCCCATGAACATCGACGGCGCGACCGCGGTGATCTACTGCGAACTCGGCTTCACGCCCGAACTCGGGCGGGGCGTCTTCATCCTGTCGCGCTCGGTAGGGATCCTGGCCCACGCCAACGAGCAGATGCAGCAGGGGGGCCGGATCAAGGGCCCCGTGCCCAAGACGATCGGCTACACGTACACCGGACCGGCACGCCGATCCGTCCCGAACGAACGCAACGAATGAAGGAGAACGTCATGCAGGACCTGGTGTCGAACCAGATCGTCCGGTACCTGGAGGCCCGCGATGTCGAGCACATCTTCGGTCTGTGCGGGCACACGAACATCGCACTGCTCGCGGCGCTCGAGAAGAGCGATCGCATCTCCTTCATCAACGTCCGCCACGAGCAGATCGCGGCGCACGCCGCCGACGGCTACGCCCGGGTCACGAAGCGTGCCGGCGTCGTCCTCACCCACCTCGGACCCGGTCTGACCAATGCCACCACCGCGGTGGCCAACGCCGCACTCGATTCCATCCCGCTGGTGGTGATCGCCGGCGATGTGCCGAGCCACTACTTCGGCAAGCACCCGCACCAGGAGATCAACCTCCACGCCGATGCCGCCCAGTGGGAGATCTACCGTCCGTTCGTCAAGCGCGCGTGGCGCGTCGACCAGCCGCACCTCATCGCCGAGGTGCTCGACAAGGCGTTCACCCTCGCCGAGAGCGGTCGGCCCGGCCCCGTGCTCGTCGATGTGCCGATGGACGTCTTCTCGGCCGAGGTGGACGTCGCGCTGTTCGACAAGGTGCTCAGCAACACCCGCTCGCTCGCCAAGCCCAGCCTCGATGAAGAGGTCGCAGAGCGGATCGTCCGCAACCTGGTGGCGGCCGACAAGCCGGTGCTCTACGTCGGCGGCGGGATCGTCGCGGCGGATGCGGCATCCGAGCTCAAGGAGTTCGCCGAGCTTCTGTCGCTGCCGGTGGCGCACAGCCTCATGGGCAAGGGCGCGCTCCCCGACGACAGCCCCCTTGTGCTCGGGATGACGGGCTTCTGGGGTACCGCCTTCGTCAACGAGTCGACCCGGACCGCCGACTGGATCCTCGCCCTCGGCACCCGGTTCGCCGAGGCCGACTCGAGCTCGTGGTACACGGAGTACACCTTCGACATCCCGGCCACGAAGCTCATGCAGATCGACATCGACCCGGCCGAGCTCGGCCGCAACTACCCGCTCGAGATCGGTGCGCTCGCCGACCTCAAGGCGGCGCTGACCGTGCTCATCAGAGTCGCGCGGCGGATCGTCCCCGAGGGCATCGAACGTGCCGAACTGGTCGCGCAGATCGCCGCGAACCGCCAGACGCTCAAACACCGGAACGTCGATGCGCAGGCATCGGACGCGTGGCCGATGCGCCCCGAGCGGATCCTCTCCGAGACCCGCGAAGTGCTGCCGGCGGATGCGATCATCACGACGGACGTGGGGTGGAACAAGAACGGGGTGGGACAGCAGTTCGACATCCTCACCCCCGGCACGTTCCTCACCCCCGGCGGTTTCGCGACCATGGGCTTCGGCGCACCGGCGGCTGTCGGCGCGAAGATCGCCCGACCCGATCGCGTCGTGGTCTCACTCGTCGGTGACGGCGGTTTCGGTCAGAACCCGGCCGTGCTCGCCACGGCCCGCGAGGAGAACATCCCCGTGGTCTGGGTCGTGATGAACAACAACGCCTTCGGCACCATCGCCGGGCTCGAGAAGGCGGCGTACGACACGACGTTCGGGACGGTCTTCGGCAAGGGTGACGACCCGATGTACACGAACTACGCGGCAATCGCCGAGGCGTACGGGGTCACCGGAATCAAGGTCGACTCCGCGGCGGAGTTCAAGCCCGCACTCGAGCGGGCGATCGCACTCGGCGCGCCGGTGGTGATCGACGTCTCGATGGTCAACGTGCCCACGCCCACCACCGGTCACTGGAACATCATGGACATCTACTCGCCCGGCGAGACGGTGGAGCACGTCGCGGTTCCCTGACTCCCCCGACCACCGACACGTGAGGCGGCAGAAATGAGCGCGACCATCGGCTCGCCGAGGCTGGCCATCTCGACCGTGTGCCTGTCCGGCACGCTCGAAGACAAGCTCCGCGCCGCGGCGGCCGCCGGCTTCACCGGCGTGGAGATGCTCGAGTACGACCTCGTCATGTCGCCCTGGTCGCCCCGCCGGGTGGCTGACGAGGCTCGGGGCCTCGGCCTGTCGATCGAGGTCTATCAGCCGTTCCATGTCGAGACGGTTGCGCCCGGCCTGTTCGCGGACAGCCTGCGCCGTGCAGAGCGGAAGTTCGACCTGCTGGAGCAGCTCGGTGCGAGCGTTCTCGTCTGCTGCTCGTCGAGAACCGCCGAGGGCCTCGACGACGACGACCTGGCCGCCGAGCAGCTCCGCGAGCTGGCGGTCAACGCCGAGAGGCGGGGATTGCGGCTCGCCTACGAGGCCGTGCCGTGGGGGCGAGTGCGCACGCACGAGGATGCCTGGCGGATCGTGGAGCGAGTGGACCATCCGGCGCTCGGGTTGTGTCTCGACAGCTTCCATGTGCTGTCCATCGGCAACGATCCGACGGTGGTCGCCAAGGTCGCGGGCGACAAGGTGTTCCACGTCCAGCTCGCGGACGCATCACGACTGAACCTGGACATCCGCGAGTGGAGCCTCCACCACCGGATGTTTCCCGGCCAGGGCTCGCTGGATGTGGCCGGTTTCCTGCGCCAGGTCCTGGCCTCGGGCTATGCAGGCCCGATGGCCCTGGAGGTGTTCAACGATGTCTACCAGCAGGAGGATCCGCGGCACGCTGCGACGGATGCGATGCGCTCCACGCTCGCGCTCGCTGAGGCCGTCGGCACGCCCGATCTGGTGCCCGTCCCCGACCGGCTGCGAACCGGGGATCTTCCCCCCGCTCCCGCGCTCGGCGGGTTCGCGTTCGCGGAACTCGCTGTGGACGCGGTGTCGGCACCTCTCCTCTCGCGTGCGCTCACCTCTCTGGGTTTTGCCCACGTCGCGCAGCACCGCTCCATGCCGGTGCAGCTCTGGCAGCAGGGGCGGGCACGCGTCCTGCTCAACCTGGCCCCGCAGCGATCGATAGCGCCGGCCACAGCATCCATCTCGGCACTCGCGGTCGAGAGTTCGGACCCGACCGCATCGATGCTCCGGGCGGCTCGACTGCTCGCACCGAAGCTCTCCAGACCCCGGCGGGCCGATGAGGCCGATCTCAGCTCGGTCGCCACGCCGGATGGCACGGCCTTGTTCTTCTGCGAGTCAGACCCCCAGCCGGAGTGGCTGCACGACTTCCACCCCACCGGGACAACGCCGGCTGAGCCTCCGCTGCTGGGCGAGATCGACCATGTGTCGATCACGGACTCGATCGACGACTTCGACCAATCGACGCTGTTCTTCCGCTCTGTCCTGGGTCTTGTGCCGGGAGAGCCGTCGGAGATCACCGCTCCTTTCGGTGTGATCCGCAGCTGGTCCGGCAGCGATCCGCTCGGGCGGGTGCGCATCGCGCTCAGCACGAACCCGCTGCGGCGCGGTGATTGGGCGCCCGGAGTATCGAGCCCTCAACTCGTCGCGTTCGCCACCGAAGATGCGGTCGGCGCTGCGAAGGTGATGCGGGCGCGAGGTCTGTCGATCCTGGAGATGCCGGGCAATTACTACGACGACCTCGAAGCCCGCCTCTCGTTGCCGCCCGACCTGCTCGAGAGCCTGCGCGAGCACTCCATCCTCTACGACGTCGACGAGCACGGTGGGTTCCTGCACTTCTTCACCGAGATGCTGGGGTCGCGCGTGTTCTTCGAGGTCGTGCAGCGGATCGACGGCTATGCCGGTTTCGGCGCCCCGCTCAGCATCCCGATGCGGATGTCCGCCCATCGACGGCAGCGCCTTCGCATGCTCGCGAGCGCGCCGACCGAGTCGCCGACTGACCACAGGCACGAGTATTCGCTCGCACACCTCACAGCCCTGAGCCTGTCGCCTCCGGAACTGGTGGATGCCGCGGCTGCGGCGGGCTATCGCTACGTGGGGCTGCGGATGACGAAGGTCACCGCCGAGGAGCCCCATTACCCGCTGACCTACGACCCGGCTCTCATGCGGGCCACCAAGACGCATCTCGCCGCGACGGGCATCGAGGTGCTCGACATCGAGCTCGCGCGATTCACGTCCGGAGACAGCCCGCGCGACTACCTGCGCTTCCTCGAAGCGGGTGCCGAGCTCGGAGCGCGCCATGTGATCACGCAGCTTCCGGACGCGGACTTCGCGCGGAAGACCGATCGATTCGCGGAGCTGTGCCAGCTGGCCCTGCCACTGGGGTTGACGGTGGATCTGGAGTTCCCGTCCTGGACGGAGACATCGAACCTCACCGAGGCGACCCGAGTGCTGCGAGCCGCCGACCAGCCCAACGCCGGCATGCTGATCGACCTGCTCCACTTCGCCCGTTCAGGCTCCAGCGTGGAAGAGCTGCGGATGCTTCCGCCGGAGTGGTTCCACTACGTCCATGTGTGCGACGCCCCCGGGGAGATTCCCACCACCACCGCGGGGCTGATCCACACCGCGCGCTTCGAGCGGCTGTTCCCCGGCGAGGGTGACATCGACATGCTCGGCATCCTCGCGGCGCTGCCGTCCGGCATCCCGTACGCGCTGGAGATTCCGCGTGCCGAACTCGTGGCGCAGGTCGGCGCGAAGGAGCACGCGCGCCTCGCGATCGGTGCAGCCCGCCGTCATCTGGACGCGGTCGCGGCACCGGCAGGACCGGGGCGGTAATCCACGCATCGCTTCGAGTTGCCGGGAGCCGCGCCATCTGATGCACCCACCCGACCCCACTCGGCCTCTGGTCGATTTTGGGAGCTTGAGAGACGTCTGGTCCTTCATTCCTCCGTGAGCTCGAGAACCATATCGATTCCGGTGTCCGGATGGTATGACCAACTGACTTCGATGCCGTCCCACGAATCCGACTGGGTTCCGTCCAGTGCGCGGGTGTTCTCGATCTTGGTGACGATCGAAGTCGGCATCTCGAGGGCCGTGACCAGCGAGGCAATCGCTTCCATCGGCGCACCGGACTGCTCATCGCCCTCACCATCGACGATGATCGTGCGGCCGTCGTCGACGAGTTCGATTGAAGAGGATGTGATACCGAGATCCTCGTATTGGGAGTACGCCTTCTCGAGTGCCGTCGGCTGACCCACCGCTGCGCCGACGGCCACTGCACCCACGGCGGCCAGCACTGCGCCGCCGACTCCGGCGGCGATCCAAGGACCGCGGCGACGCTCCGCTGACGGATTCGTGAGCGAAGGTGCGGGACCGGGCTGAGTGGTGGCGACCGGTTCCTGTGTTGTAGTCATGATCTCCCCTTTGCGAGCGTCAAGTGGCCAGGTCGGTTCGGCCGCCCCTGCATAGCTCCGGAGCGCGTCGTTCGCATGCCGGACGAGATGTTCTCGCCCCGCTGCGCGGGCCTGGAAGGTCTAATACGACCAGACTAAAGATGTGGTATGACCACAGCATGTGCCTGACCTGACAATGTGCCGAGAGCGAGGGGGCGGATCTTCTGCATCAGCGGCTCCTCGATCTGCTCGACGCGCCGGTCAGCCACTCAGTGACCTCGTCCAGCTCGCCTTTCACTCTGCCCTTCTTCTCGAGCTTCGTGACGTAGAGGGGTAGACGGATGCCACGCTGCTGCGGAAGATTCTGTGCACAGGGAAAGGAACCCAGCGGCCGCGCCGAGGTGGGGGTGAGCACGGATGACCGAAGGCAGCCAGCGCGTTCTGTGGGTGATGCGCGTGCTCAGCGCGGTGCTGCTCCTGATCACGGGAGGCATTCACCTGTACCTGATCTTCAACGGTGTGGGCGGCATCCTGGGCGTGGCATTCGCCCTCAACGGCGTCGCGGGGATCGTGCTGGCGATCGCGATGATCGCCCTGCGCGGACGTCTGCTGCTCCTCGCGAGCGTGCTGAGCCTGCTGTTCCTGATCGCGACCCTGCTCGCGCTCGTGCTGGCGCTGACGGTCGGGCTCTTCGGCATCACCGAGACCTGGGACTTCATGCTCGTTCCGCAGACGGTCATCGTGGAATCGATCGGGATCGTGGTGCTCGCCATCACCACGGTGCTCCTCCTGCGAGCGGTCCGTCGTCCCGGCGTTTCTCGCTGAGCCGGCTCGGGCACCGAAGGCCCTCACCCGCTGAAGGCGGCCACGAACCGGTCCCGGAACTGATCCATCCGCCACACCGGGGCGGCCGCCGAGGGACGCACGCCGTCCTCCCATCCCCACGAGGAGATGCTGTCGAAGACCGTGGGGTCCTTGGCGATGATCGTGATCGGCACATCGTGGTCCGCCGCGGCGCCGCTCACGATTCGCGCGGGCTGGTGGTCGCCCAGCAGCACCAGCACGAGATCGGGCTGGTCGTACGTGTCGAGGAAAGAGAACACCGTGTCGAGGGAGTACTCGACCGACTGGCCGTACAGCGCCCGCACGCGTTTCGGATCGGTCCACGCGACGGCGGCAGAGAGCCCCTGCGCGGGCTGCGGATCGAAGACCGACCCGTCTCCCACGTCGTCCCACGGGACGAGGCTGGGCAACGGGGTCCACGGCGTGTGCGATGAGACGAGGTCCATCTCCGCCATGACGGGCGGATGCGCAGCGCCCAGCTCGCGGTCGGAGAAGATCTTCCAGGTGTACTGATCCGGCATCCGCGCGTAGCCGAAGGCGGGGCCGCGATAGCCCATATTGCGGGAGTCGAGCACGTCGTCGAACCCGAAGAACGACGTGCCGGCCTGCCACGCGCGCTTGTTCGAAGGAACGATGGCGACCGTGCGCCATCCGGCCTCGTCGAATGCGCGGGTGAGCGTCAGGCGGTCGCCGACGACCAGCCGGTCGTACTTCGTCTGCGAGTCGACCCAGACGCCGCTCTGCAAGGTCGAATGCGCGAGCCAGCTCACTCCGCCGAACGTCGGCGACGTGAGGAACGCGCTCCGCGCCGAATACCCGTCGCGGTCAAGGACTCCCTGCCCGTCTTCTAGCGCCTTCGCCGACACCGTGCGTGAAGGCGGCATCCTGCACGGCGACCTTGCCGTAGCTCTCGACGAACGCGACGACGACATCCTTGCCGGCGAGGCCGCTGAGAAGCGCCGGGGGCTGCATCCCGTCGAGCGGGTCGACGGCGACGGCGCGCTCGAACTCGCGCTGCCCCTCGATGCTCGCGGCGGTCCGGGCGGATGCGTCGACGATGGTCTCCACTGCTCCGGATGCCGCGACCGGCGCCCCCGGCAGAACGTGGAGGCCCGCAACCGACCCGAGAACCCACGCCGCGGTGACAGTGACGAGGGCGATCCGCCCGCGCCGGCCTTCGTCGCGGGTCGTCCTTCCGACCCGAAGCGCGGCGCGTGCGAGAACGACCGCCCCGGCGACCGCGGCCGCCAGCAGCAGGACGACGATCACGACCGCGTTGGCGGTGCCCGCGGCATCCGCGACGACTCCCCACGCGTTGACGACCGCCCCGCCGTCCTGCGCCGGATCGAACGGACGATCGATCGTGGCTCGGAATCCGATGTCGAGCGCCGCCACCGCGATCCCGGCGACGACGAGCACGGCGAAAGCGCCGGCGACCACCGCGCGCACCCAGCGCCGGTCGATCGCGACGAGCACGAGCACGACGGCGATCGACTCGGCCGGCAGGCCGAGGAGGGCCGCCGGCGTCCCGGCTCTCAGCGCCCCGGGGACGAGCGGCACGACGAGCAACGTCACGCAGGCGGCCACCGTCACGACGCGGGACCGCCTGTGGGCGTTGTCCCGCCGGGGGCCTCCGCTCACGACCGGCCGTCGCGGCCCCGCAGCACGCCGTGGCCCGCATCACGCGTTCGTCCCCGACGATCGAGCCGACGCGCACGCGTGGAACGGCCCGCGGGGATGGTGTCCATAAGGGAGAAACGGAGCAGCCTATGTCGACGGTTCATTTCGCTCCGCTCTCGTCGGTTCTCGCCGGCGCGGTGGCCGGATGGGCGGCCGCGCTCCGACTCTACCTCGCCGCCATAAAGCGATCAAGCCCACAGAATCTGGCGCGTGGTGGCGTCCGTTGTCCGTGTACTGAATCAGTGTCGCGCATACGACGTTTTATGAGACGTAGCGGGAGGGGATGACGGGAATCGGCCACTCCGCACTCCACACGAAAGCTCCGCCGCCCGACCTTCGGCGGAGCTTTGGAGGGGATGACGGGAATCGGCCACTCCGTCTCTCCACACGCCGACTGCGTCGTCGCGCGGAGCCTCTGACGGAGCGGGACCGCCCGCGGGCGGGATCGGTTCCTACGGCATCCACACGAAAGCTCTGCCGCCCGACCTTCGGCCGGGCGTGCAGGAGCTTTGGAGGGGATGACGGGAATCGAACCCGCGCTATCAGCTTGGGAAGCTGAAGTTCTGCCATTGAACTACATCCCCGGAGGGCCTTTCGGCGCCCCGCCAGCATAACAGGGAGGGATGGCGGCACCGTTCGAAAGAAGGCGGTGCGGCCACACCTCAGGCCGTCGGAATGAAGACCCGCATCGTGGAAGGGCCGCGCTGGGCCCAGTCGTGGTACGCCACCAGCGGCACGTCGAGGCCACCCTGGGGCGCGGCATCCGTCGTCCCTCCATACGGCCACCCCGCAGTCGGGGCGGGCAAAGCGGCCAGCCGCACCCACACCCTCCCGTCGCGCTCGACCGGCGGGACGCTCGAGTCGAGCACGGCCCCCTCCACGTCCATCCCCGCGGCGAGATCGATCGACTCCAGCGCGAGCACCTCGGGTCCTCGCTCGACGGCGACACAGCCGCGCACCGCGTCGATCCGAGGATCGGGAACGGCGAGCCGCGGCTCCATCGGAAGCTCCAGTTCGACCACGTCGCCGTCCGCGAACGCGCGGCGGATGTCGACCGTCCCCGGTTCTACGCTGCGCTCGACGACCCCTTCGCGATCGATCACCCGCAGCCGCGCCCCGTCGGCCCACCCGGGCACACGCAGGCTCAACGTCCACTCCGCCTCGGAGTCCCCGCGCACGGTCACGCGCACAAGCCCATCGTCGGGATACCGCGTCTCGACATCGAGCGCGACCGCAGGGCCGCCCTCGAGGGTCGTGCGGATCTCGCTCGGCGCGTACTGCTGCAGCTGGATGCCGTCGCTCGTCGCCGTCGCGACATAGCCGTCCAGGCTCGCGAACGTGCGGGCGACGTTCGGCGGGCAGCACGAGACCTCGAACCACGGCGCGCGCAGTGACGACGATGCCCGGGGCGAGGTCTCGCCGGGGGCGGCCGGGATACCGGGCACCCGCTGATGGAGCGTGTTGGCGTAGTAGAACGCGGTGCCCTCGGCGTCGGGCGAGGTGGCGATGACGTTGTAGAGCGTGCGCTCCACGAGATCGGCGTACCGGGCATCGCCGTCGGCGAGCAGCAGCCGCCAGGCGAACATGATCGATCCCACACCCGCGCACGTCTCGGAGTAGGCCCGATCGGCCGGAAGCTCCCAGTCGTCGCCGAACGCTTCGTCCTGATGGTGCGAGCCCTGCCCGCCCGTGATGTAGGTGCGCCGACCTATCGTGCGCTCCCACTGGCCGCGCAGGGCATCGAGCAGCTCGTCGTCACCGCTGTCGACGGCGACATCGACGGCCGCCGCTGAAAGGTAGTTGGCACGGACGGCGTGCCCGCGCAGAACGGCGGCGGAGCGCACCGGAACGTCATCCTGGTAGTACGAACGGCCCCATTCGTGCTCGGCGAGGGTCCGTTCGCCGTGGCGCTCGACGAACAGCCGGGCCTGCTCGAGATACCTGTCCTCCCCGGTGAGGCGCGCGAGCTCGGCGAGGCCCACCTCCACCTCGGCGTGGCCGCAGATCGACTCGATTCCCCCCTCGCCGAAGACGTCGCACACGAGGTCTGCAGCTCGGCGGGCGATGCCCAGCAGTCCGTCGTCGGCTCCCGGCCGCGTGCGCTCCCGAGCGACAGCGGCCTGGAAGAGATGCCCGAGGCAGTACAGCTCGTGGCCCCACTCCAGATTTCTCCAGCGATCGGGCTGACCGGGCCGGCCGAACCTGGTGTTGAGATACCCGTCCGGCTCCTGCGCCGCGGCCACCCGCCGCACGATCGCACGGAACCGCTCCTCGAGCCCCACGTCACCCGTGCGCCCGATCTCCCACGCCAGCGCCTCGAGGTACTTGTAGACCTCCGAGTCCGAGAACTCCCGGCCCCGGCGCCCGTCGGGCAGCGCCCCCGTCGCGGCGAGATCGAAGTTCGGCAGCCACCCCTCGGATTCGAGCCGCGACTCGATGTGCGCGAGAGTCGCCGACCCGTTCACCTGCTGGCGGCGGCCCCAGAAGCCCCCGGTGATGCGCACCTCTCGCTGTCCGAGGGGGCGCAGGGCACCGCGTCCGGGGACCACGGGTGTGGCGGGCGTGGTCGTCGAAGTCGAGGTCATCGTCATCCTTTGAAGGCACCGGACATGAAGCCGCGCACGTAGTGGCGCTGCAGAACAAGGAAGAGCACGATGCACGGGAGCGCCAGCACGACGACCCCCGCCTCGGTCGCGCCGTAGTCGATGACGCCCTGCACCTGCACGCGGAGGTTCGCGACGGCAAGGGGCAGCGTCATCTTGTTGGTGTCCGTGATCAGGATCAGCGGCGCCATGAAGTCGTTCCATGCGGCGAGGAACGCGAACAGACCGACCGTGATGAGCCCCGGCTTGACCGCGGGAAGCAGCACCCGCCAGAGCGCGCCGAAGGTCGAGCATCCGTCGACCATCGCAGCCTCGTCCATCTCGCGCGGAATGGACTCGAAGGAGATCCGCATCATGAACATCGAGAACGGGAGCTGGAACATCGTGAGGACGATGGCGACTCCCACCAGCGAATTGCTGAGGCCCACGGCGTTGAGGATGACGTAGAGCGGGATCAGCAGCGTCGCGTACGGGACCATCAGAATCGCCAGCGTCGTCAGGAACAGCAGGTTCTTCCCCGGGAACGAGAACCGCGCGAAGGCGTACCCGCCCAGCAGCGAGATCGTGAGGGTGAGCAGCACGGTCAGAAGCGAGACGAAGAGCGAGTTGCCGAGGTACACCCAGATGCCGGCCTGGTAGTTGGCCAGTGCGACGTAGTTGCCGAAGCCCCACCCGTCGGTCTGGCTCGTCCCCGCCCGAGGCTGGACGGACGTGACCGCAGTCCACACCAGTGGGTAGAGGAAGATGATGGCGAGCGCCGTCGTGAGCACCCAGTACGGGACTCCGAGAGCGATGCGGCCGGCGGTCGAGCGGCCTCGGGATGCTGAGCCGGACGGCTCGACGCGGATGACGTCGGTCGCGGTGAAGGTCTGCTGTGTCGCCATGGTTCAGGCCTCCTCGGGACGCCGGAACGCGCGAAGCTGGAAGATGTTGATCGCGATGAGCGCGAGCAGCACGATGACCGAGAGCGCCGCGGCGACCCCCAGGTCGTTCTGGCCCTGGAACGCGACGTTGTAGATCAGCTGGACGATCGTCATGGTGCTGTTGTCGGGTCCGCCCTTGGTGAGGATGTAGAACTGCTCGAACGCCAGGAGCGATCCGGTGACGCAGAGGACGATCGTCAGGGCGAACGTCGGCCGCAGGAGCGGCAGCGTGATGTCGCGGAACGTCTGCCACCGCGAGGCGCCGTCGATCCGGGCTGCTTCATAGATGTCGTCCGGGATGCCCTGGAGTCCCACGAGCATGAGCAGCATGTAGAACCCGGCGTAGCGCCAGACCACGAGGAAGACCGTCGACCAGAGCGCGCCCTCCGGGGTGCCGAGGAAGGTGAAGCCCCAGGCCTGCATGAGATCGGCGAACGGTCCCGCATAGGGCGAGTAGAGAACGTAGAAGAGGAGGGATGCCGAGGCCAGGCCCAGCGCGCTCGGCACGAGGAACGACGTGCGCAGGAACGCCTTCCAGCGCGTCGACTCCTGGACGAGCATCGCAAGCCCGAGGCCCAGTCCGACCAGGAGGACCGTGGTGATGACGGTGTACTTCAGCGTGAACGCGATGGAGTCCCAGAACAGCCGGTGGTCGACGGCATCCACGTAATTCTCGGGGAAGTTCGGGCCCTGATAGCCGCTCAGGAGCGGCCAATCCGACGCCGACATGCGCAGCACGAGGCCCAGCGGAACGAGGAAGACGAAGATCACGAACGCCGCGGTCGGGAGGGCATAGGTCCACCCGCGCAGCGCCTCGCGGCGCGCTCGTCGGGTGCGGCGCGGACGCGTGGCCCGGGCGGGCGGGGCGGCGATGGTGTCGGCGACCATGCGGGTCTCGGTCTCTCTCGTCGATGGACGGGGGTGGCGGGATGCGGCATCCCGCCACCCTCGTCTCTCTGCGTTGAATCGGGGGCGTGCGCCCCATCGGTCACTGCTGGAGGATCTCGGTGATCCCCTCGTTGTCGGCGTCGACGGTGTCGCTGCCGTCGAGGACGGCGTTGCGCACGAGGGTGAGCCATGGGCTGCCCGGTGCATTGAACGCCTGCTGGAAGTTCAGCGCGACCGGGGTGTCGCCGTTGCCGGCGACCTCGTTGATCGTGACGAGCCGCGGGTCCTTCTCGGAGTACTTGTTGTTGGCGAGGTCCGACCGCGAGACCACGTCGTTGTCCTTCGCGAGCACCTCGACCTGCGCGTCCTCCGACATCATCCAGCTGAGGAAGTTCCACGCCTGTGCGGCCTTCTTCGAGTCCTTCGAGACGCCGATGCCATCGCCGCCGACGAACGTCGATCCCCCGCCCTTCGGGCCGGGAATCCCGGCGACGCCCACGTCGAACGGGGTCGATGAGAGCAGCGTGGCGGGATAGAACATCAGACCGACGTTGCCCTCGGTGAATCCGGCGGTCCAGGTCGGCCCGGCCTCATCCTGCGAGCTCGGCAGCACCGCGCCCGACTCCCAGAGGTCGTTCCAGGTGGAGTAGACCTCCTTCGCGGTGTCGCTCGCCAGCAGCGACTCGGTTCCGTCGTCGCTCAGCACTTCCTCGCCGTCGGCCCACACGCTCGGGAACCACGTGAAGACGAGGCATCCCCCGCAGTTGAGGCCGGTGGCGGTTCCGTAGACGCCATCCTTGCCCAGCGCCTGGATGGCCTTCGCATCCGCCGCGAACTCCGCGAGGTTGGCGGGCGCCTTCTCGGGGTCGAGCCCGGCTTCGGTGAAGAGGTCCTTGTTCCAGAACAGCATCGACAGGTCGAGCACGAACGGGAGCACGTGCTCCTTGCCGTCGACTGTGCCTGCAGACAAGTGGCCCTGGTTGATCGAGTCCTTGAAGTCGAGGCCGTCGATCTGCGCCGAGATGTCCTGGAAGAGGCCCTGCTCCACCCAGTTCGGCACGTAGACGATGTCGGCCGCGAACAGGTCGGGGAGCCCACTGGCTCCGGCCGCTGCGCCGACCTTGGCGACGTAGTCGTCGTTGGGGACGACGGTGAGCTCGACCTGATTCTCGTGGCTGGCGTTGTACGCATCGACCAGCAGGTTGGCCTGCTTCTCGAGCGGTGCGCGCGTCCAGAGCGTGAGCGTCGAGCCGTCATCCACCCCATCGGGGCCGATCGACTCGGCGGGCGCAGGGGTGTCTCCGCTCGAGCAGGCGGCGAGCCCGCCGATGAGCGCCCCGGTCGCGACGATCGCCGTCAATGCGCGCAGTGCGCGCCGGCGTCGCAGGTTGGTCATGCTGTCTCCTCTTGCTCTTCATCGAGCGGATGCCGGTATCGGGCCGGATCGAACCGCACTGTGCATGGATGGCCGGACTTCGAAAGAACCGAAACCCATTTCGGAACGGTATCCTGGGTCCGTGCGGTCAGTCAAGACAGCAATCCGATAACGTTTCCGACACGGGAGGGCAGATGCTCGCGAACGACGGCGCGTCACGTACGGCGACGCTCAGCGATGTCGCCCGCGTCGCAGGCGTCTCGATCGCGACGGCCTCCAAAGCCCTGAACGGGCGGGAGGATGTCGCCTCCGCCACCCGCAAGCGCGTGCTCGAAGCCGCCGAGAGCCTGTCGTTCACCCCGAACGCGATGGCCCGAGGTCTGCTCGCCGGCCGGACGAGCACCGTCGGTCTCCTGACCAGCGATCTCGAGGGCCGGTTCATGCTGCCGATCCTGATGGGCGCCGAGGATGCCTTCGGAGCCGGTCAGGTCAACGTCTTCCTGTGCGACGCGCGCGGCGACGCGATCCGCGAGCAGCACCACCTCAAGGCACTGCTGAGCCGCCGAGTGGACGGCATCATCGTCGTCGGTCGGCAGACCGATCCGCGGCCGTCGCTCGGCCAGGAGTTCCCCGTACCGGTCGTCTACGCCTATGCGCCGTCCGATGACCCCCGCGACCTGTCACTGACCCCCGACAACTACGCGGGCGGGCGCATGGCGATCGAGCACCTCATCGCCTGCGGCCGCACCCGCATCGCGCACATCTCCGGCGATCCTGCCTACGCGGCCGCCCAGGACCGGCTGGCGGGGGCGCGTGCCGCCCTCGAGAGCGCAGGGCTCGCACTGGTCGGCGAGCCGATGTTCTCGGTCTGGTCTGAGCCGTGGGGACGCGATGCGGCCGCGATGCTGCTGGGCCGGCATCCCGAGATCGATGCGATCTTCTGCGGCTCCGATCAGATCGCACGCGGTGTGCTCGACACCGCCCGCGATCTCGGCCGTCGCGTGCCGGACGACCTGGCGGTCATCGGCTACGACAACTGGGAAGTCCTCGCGACGAACGCGCGCCCCGAGCTCACGAGCATCGACGCCAACCTGCAGCAGCTCGGCCGGCACGCCGCGCAGCGGGTCTTCGACGCCATCGACGGGGTCGACATCGGAGAGGGCACCCATCACCTGCCCGTCCGGCTCGTCATCCGCGGCTCGACGATCGCTCGTCGCTGACGAGTCACCGGCGCGTTCGTCAGGCCAGCGGCTCAGCCGTCTCGCGTGTGGCGCGCTGCGACGACCGCACCGCACCGATGCTCGCGAAGATCACCAACGCGATGCCCGCGATCTCGAGCACCGAGAGTCGCTGTCCGAGCAGCAGCCAGCCGGCGAGCGCGGCGGTCGCCGGTGCAAGACTCATCAGGATCGCGAAGGCGGATGCCGCGAGCCGGCGCAGGGCGATGAGCTCCAGGGCGTAGGGAATCGTCGAGGACAGCACCGCGACAGCCGCACCGAGCGCCAGGATCTGGGGCTGCAGCAGCGCCCCACCCGCCGAGACGATCCCGAAGGGCAGAGCGACGAGCGCCCCGACGGTCATCGCGAGGGCGAGGCCGTCGAGCTTGGGGAACTCCTGCCCGACCCGCGCCGAGGCGAGGATGTAGAACGCCCAGCTCGCCGCGGCGCCGAGCGCGAACAGCACCCCCACGGGGTCGAGCGTCTCCCAACCCCCGCCACCGAGGGCGAGGACCCCGACGAAGGCGACGCCCGCCCAGATCCAGGCGGAGGCGCGGCGCGCGGCGACGATCGACAGGACGAGAGGCCCGAGAACCTCGATCGTGACCGTCACGCCGAGCGGCAGCCGCTCGAGCGCCAGATAGAAGAGCCCGTTCATCACGGCGAGCACGAGGCCGAATGCCACCACGGCGGTCCAGCCGTCACGGGAGTGCCCTCTCACCGCCGGGCGGGTGATGACGAGCAGGAGGAGTGCGGAGAACACCAGGCGCAGCATCACCATGCCCAGCGGCCCGACCTGCGGAAACAGGAGGACGGCGAAGGAGGCTCCGACCTCCTGGCAGGCGAGACCGGCGATGACGAGGAGGACCGCGGGAGTCTGACCCCCGCGACCGATCGCGGTCGTCACGGAATGGGGCAGATCGCGGCGCTCGTGATGGCGTCGTGGTACTGCTGCGCTGTCCAGGGCAGGCCCGCCTCGGGGGCGGTCTCACCGGAGGCCGCCGGGGCCTTGGATGCAAGGGCCGCCAGCTCCCAGGCGAGGTCGAGCGGCAGGAGCCGCTCCGGCACCCGAGTTGTTGAGCGCCACCGCCACCGTCAGGCCTGTGGACGGGTCGGCGAACGCCGCCGTCGCATAGCCCGGGACCGAGCCGTACTGACCGATGAGGGACCCGGCCTGATACACCCCGCCGCCCACCGTGAACCAGGAGGGAGCGCCGTCATACGCAGCCAGCGCACCTGCCATCCGGTCGGCACTCGACGGCACCAGGGCGCCGGTCGCCAGCGCCTGCGCGTAGCGGCCGAGGTCGTGGATGTCGGTGACGACGCCCGCATCCGTGAAGCCGGTCGAGGCCGACAACTGCGTGATGTCGAGGGGCGCCGCGCAGTTCACCGCGCCCGCGGCATCGCGCTGAGAGAGATACCCCGGGAGGATGGACGAGGGGAACTTCTCGCCGTCAGCGGGCAGCTCGGTCGCGCTGAGCGCGAGCGGACCGGCGATGTACTCGTCGATCAGCTGAGACGCTCTCAACCCCGACGCGTGCTCGAGTGCCACTCCGAGCAGCACGTAGCTGGCGTCCGAGTCGCGGTAAGCCCCTCCGGGCGCGCTCCGCCCCACTCCGAGGCCGTAGCTCGCCAGCTCGCGAGGGTTCCAGACGCGGTCGGGCTTGGTGAGCCAGGTCGCCAGCAGCTGGCCGGAGTACGTCCCGATGCCGGCTGTGCCGTCGCACAGCTGCCCGAGAGTCACCTCGCTGAGGTCGGCGACTCCCGAGACGTAATCGGTGACCGGATCGTCGAGCGAGACCGTGCCCCGCTCCACCAGCAGGTAGAGAAGATCGCACGTCATCGCGCGCGTGATCTGTGCCGCCTTGAAGGGCTGGTCGACCGAGACGGCCGCCCCTGCCCCTGCCGGCTGCTCGGTGCCGACGCCCGCCACCCAGGCGCCGCTCCACGGCGCCCAGACCCCGACGATGGCACCCGGTGAGCCGGTGGCGGCCATCGCGTGCGTGACAGCGCCCTGCAGCTGCTCCACGAGTTCGGGAGAGAAGTCAGCGTCGGTCTGCGGAGGAAGATCGACCGTCGCGGCCGACGGCGCGGAGCAGGCCGCGAGAGCGAGAGCGACGACCACCGCGCACGCCACTGCGCCGCTTGCGCGGCGAAGGCGGCGATGGTGCCTCAACTCTCACCCCCCGATGATCGTTCATAGATTCAAACACACCTCGCCGCTTCCGCCCGCGTCCGCTCCCTACGCTTGACGGATGACGTATCGATTCGACCAAGACGTGGTGGCGGCGGTCCTCCGGCACATGAACGGCGATCATGTCGGCGACAACCTCCTGATCGCCCGCGCCTTCTCGCCCGAATCCGATCTCGTCGCGGCGACGATGACCGGGTTCGACGGCGACGGGGGCGATTGGCTCGCCGAGGGAGCCGACGGCGACTCTCTGGAGGTGCGCGTCCCGTGGCAGGGCGGACCCATCACCGAGCGGGCCGCGGTGCGCCGCGAAGTGGTGGCGCTGTACGACGAGGCGTGCCGGCGGCTCGAGGTGGAGCCGCGCGAACACGACTGACCGGCCCCGGCGCACCCCGACTTAGGGCCGCCTTACCTTGAGCTACTATGAAGGTCATGAGCGACCTCCTCCCGTTCTCCACCGCCCTCCGCGAGCGCTCGAGCTCCGCGCATTCCACCAGCGAGCACGCCGGCTTCATGGCCGACCTGATCAAGGGCGAGGGCACGCGCGACGATTACGTCGCCCTGGTCGCCCAGCACTGGTTCATCTACGACGCACTCGAGGCGGCGGCCGAGCGCATGCGGCGCGATCCGGTGGCTTCCGTCTTCATCAGCGACGGCCTGACGCGCCTGCCCGCCCTCGAGCTCGACCTGGAGTTCCTGATCGGCCCCGACTGGCGCGAGCGGATCGTCGCCCTGCCGACCACCCGACGGTATGTCGATCGCATCAACCAGGTCGCCGTCCACCTGGGTCGGCGGCTTCGTCGCGCACCACTACACGCGCTACCTCGGCGACCTCTCGGGCGGTCAGTTCATCGGCCGGCTCATGGCCCGCCGCTTCGGCTTCGAGACGAACGGCATCGGCTTCTACCTCTTCGCCGACATCGCCGACCCGAAGGCGTTCAAAGAGGTCTACCGCGAGCAGCTGGATGCCGCCCCGTGGGATGCCGCCGAGCAGGCGCGGGTCATCGACGAGGTGCTGCTGGCCTACCGCTTCAACACCGAGCTGTTCGAAGACCTCGCCGCCGCGAAGGCCGCCGACGTCGCCTGACCGCGCCTGACCGCGGATCAGGATGCCGCGGGCCGGCGCACCGCAGACGCCATGAACCGCCGCACATCAGGGTCCACCCGGATGTCGCTCGGGCGCAGCGGCCGCGACAGATACAGGCCCTCGAGCGACGTGAGGCGCGACAGCGCGACGTAGGTCTGCCCGGGGGCGAAGGCGCCCGAGCCCAGATCGATGATCGCCCGGTCGTAGGTCTTCCCCTGCGACTTGTGGATCGTCACGGCCCACGCGAGCCGCAGCGGGAACTGGGTGAACTCCGCGACGACATCCCGCGACAGCGAGTTCGAGCCCGGATCGTACGAGTAGCGGAACCTCTCCCACACGGCCGGTTCGACGTCGACCTCGTTCCCCTCGACCTCGACACGCACCGAGCCGCCCGCGATGCGGGTCACCGTCCCGATCGTGCCGTTCACCCAGCGCGGCGGCTCGCCGAAGGATCCGACGTCGTTGCGCAGGAACATCACCTGGGCCCCGACCTTGAGCTTGAGCTCCGCATCGGCGGGGTAGGCGGCATCCCCCCGCCCGAAGTCGCCGCTGATCTCGGCCATCGCCGTCTGCGATCGCCCGGTGAGCGCGTCGAGGTGCCGGGCGTTGATGCTGTTGACGATGTCGTTGCGGGTGGCGAGCGTGATGATCGGCGCCTCGCCCTCCACCGATGCGGGCGGGGTGCGCGCGCCCGTCTCGTTGAGCATCTGCGCGATGTCCGCCGTCACGATCCCGTGCCGCACGGCGTTGAGCATCGCCTTGAAGCCGGGATCGGCCTGCCGGTGGATGTCGACCAGCTCGCGGATGTTGAGGGACGCGCCGAAGGGCCCCAGCTCGGCGAAGCCCTCGAGCGAGGGAGCGTCCGCCACGGCGGCCTGCGTGCCGGCCCACACCTTCGCGTCGAAGAACCAGAACGACCGGTAGTGGTCGCGCACGTAGCGCAGCTCCTCACCTCGCGGCGGAACCGGCGCCAGCTGATAGGGATCGCCGAACATGACGATCTGAGCGCCTCCGAAGGGCTCGGAGCGTCGACCCCTCGCGACCCGCAGGGCGCGGTCGATCGCGTCCATGAGATCGGCGTTGACCATCGAGATCTCGTCGATCACGAGGGTGTCGATCGTGTTGAGCAGCTTGCGGGTCGCGTCGGACTGCGGCTCGTCGTGCGACCCGATGATTCCGAGGGGCAGCTTGAACAGCGAGTGGATCGTCTGCCCCTCGACATTGAGCGCCGCAACGCCCGTCGGAGCGCATACCGCGATCTGCTTGGAGGTGTTCCACGCCAGGTGCTGCAAGCAGCGTCGACTTGCCGGTGCCCGCGCGTCCGGTGACGAAGACGTGCTCCCGCGTGTCTTCGATGAGCCGGAACAGCGCCTCCTGCTCGGGGGACAGTGGCGGCGCGATCACCGATTCATGCTAACGACCGGATGCCGCGGCCCGGCGTCGCCGTGCACGGTGAGCCCGTCTCACGCGGTCACGCACAGGACTCTCCGGGCCGCGTCTTCCTAGACTGATCGCGTGGATCGGGGGGCGCTGGACACGACGCCCGGCGGCACTCAGGTGCCACCGGTTCTGCCGGCGAGCCCAGGGACGGCGGGCGACCTGGCCGAGACGCCGGTGGCGGACGCCGGTGGCGGGGCGACCGCGGGCGAGCCGAGCCGGTCACCGGCGGCCGAGCCGGCCGACGCCTCCACCCCCGGCATCCCGTCCCTTCCTCCACAGGGTTCCGGTACACCGGCGCCCCGACGACGCCGCGGCTCGCTCGCGCTTGATCTGACGCTCCTCGGGATCGTCGGCGTGCTTCTCGCGGGCGCCGCCTTCGCCGGCGCCCAGCTGCTGTACCGCGAGTTCTACAGCCCCACCGCCTTCGTGGAGCGCTACCTCGCGATGCTGGCGGACGGACGCACGGGCGATGCGCTCGCGGTCCCGGGGGTCTCGGTCGACTCCGCCGAGCTCGAGACGGCAGGCCTCCCGGCCTCAGCCTCGGACGCCCTCCTGCGCAGCGCGGCGCTCGTGGCCCTGAGCGGCGTGGAGGTGGTCTCCGAGACCACGGACGGCGCGACGACCGAGGTGACGGTCGAGTACAAGGCGGGACCCTACCCGGGTCGCACGACGTTCGACATCGAGCGCGACGGCCAGATCGGCCTGGCGCCGACGTGGCGCTTCGCCCGCAGCCCGCTCGCCGTCCTCGACCTCACCGTCCTCGGCTCCATGAGCTTCGAGGTCAACGGCTTCGAGATCGACAAGCGGCAGATCTCTCCCGAGGGAGCGGATGCTGATCCTCTTGCCGCGATGCCCCTCCTCGTCTTCTCCCCCGGCCTGTACTCCGTCTCGGTCGACACGCCGATCTCGGCCACCCCCGGAGTGGCGGTGCTCTCGGACAGTCCGCTGCACGCGACGAAGGTGAACGTCCAGGCGGAGGCGACGAAGGAGTTCGTCGGCGTGGTGCAGGAGCGCGTCGAGGGCTTCCTCTCCGAGTGCGCGACGCAGGACGTCCTCCTGCCGTCCGGGTGCCCGTTCGGCTTCCCCGTCGAGGATCGCATCGCCTCCACGCCGCAGTGGTCGATCGTCCAGCAGCCCGCGGTGTCGGTCGAGCCCGATGGCGCGAACTGGAAGATCCCTGCGGTCGATGCCGTCGCGCACATCGAGGTCGACATCCGCTCGCTCTTCGACGGCTCGGTCCGACAGGTCAGTGAAGACGTGCCGTTCCGCATGACGGGCGCGATCACGGTGCTGCCCGACGGCAGCGCCTCCATCGTCATCGGCGGCCCCGACACGCGCTGAACCGGCGTGCGCACCCTCCTCGCCGAGCCGGCGGGGGCAGCGGTCGCTCCTCGCCCGCCGGGGATGATCGGGAAGGCGACGGATGCCGCTCCTCTGCCTGCCGAGACCGGCCGTCCGTCAAGATGTCTCCGGGAGGAGCACGCATGGAAGCTCAGGGGATCACACGATGGGTGCCCGGCCTCGGCGTCGCCCGGCAGTACAAGCGCTCGTGGCTGTGGCCCGACGTGCGCGCCGGCATGGTCGTCACGGCGCTGCTCATCCCGGCCGGCATGGGCTACGCCGAAGTCGCCGGCCTGCCGCCCGAGACCGGCCTCTATGCGACGATCGTGCCGCTCATCGCCTATGCGATCTTCGGGCCCTCCCGCATCCTGGTCCTGGGTCCTGACTCGTCACTGGCCCCCATCATCGCGGCCGCGATCCTGCCGCTCGCACTCGCGGACGGGCAGCGCGCCGTCGCCCTCGCGGGTCTCCTCGCGATCATGGTGGGAGCGTTGCTGCTGCTCGGCGGCATCCTGCAGGCTCGGCTTCGTCACCGACCTGCTGTCGAAGCCCATCCGGGTCGGCTATCTCAACGCGATCGCGCTTCTGGTGATCGTGTCGCAGATCCCCAAGCTGCTGGGCTTCTCGATCGACGCCGATGGCGTCTGGCCCGAGATCGTCGCCATCGTCCAGAGCATCCTGGCAGGTGAGGCCCTGCCGCTGGCAGTGGCCTTCGGAGTCGCGTCGCTCGTGATCATCTTCGTGCTCAAATGGCTGAAGTCCCCGGTGCCGGGCGTGCTCGTGGTCGTCGTCCTGTCGATGATCGTGACCGCGGTGTTCGGGCTCGCGGACGCGCTTCCGGTCGTCGGGGCGCTCCCCCAGGGCCTTCCCGCTCCCGCGCTCCAAGGGCTCACCTGGAGCGATGTCGCGCGCGCTCGCCGGCCCCGCCGCCGGGATCGCCCTCGTCGCGTTCACCGACAGCGCCGTGCTGTCACGGACGTTCGCGGCGCGGCGCGGCGAGGATGTCAGCGGCAGCCAGGAGATGAGCGGCATCGGCCTCGCGAACATCGCCGGGGGCCTCCTCGGGGGATTCCCCGTCTCGGCCTCGTCCTCGCGCACGCCGGTCGCAGAGCAGGCGGGATCCCGATCGCAGCTGACGGGAGTCGTCGGCGCGCTGCTCATTCTGGCGTTCATCCTGCTCGCACCCGGTCTCACCGCGTTCCTCCCGTCCGCCACGCTCGCGGCGGTCGTCATGGCCGCGGCCACCAGCCTCATCGATGTCCGCGGCTTCCGGGTGCTCTGGCGCATGGACAAGCTCGATGCCGGGCTGTCGCTCGCCGCCTTCCTCGGCGTGCTCATCTTCGGCGTGCTCGAGGGCATCGTGGTGACGATCATGCTGTCGCTCCTCGCCGTCATCAGCCGATCCTGGCGTCCGTACCGCGCGGAGCTGGGCCGCGTTCCCGGACTCCGCGGGTACCACGACCTCTCGCGGTATCCGGATGACGGCGAACGGCTGCCCGGGCATCGTGATCGTGCGGTTCGACGCGCCGCTGTTCTTCGCCAACGGCGCCAGCTTCGACGATTGGGTGCGCTCGCGCGTGCGGGCGGCGGGGTCCGGACGTCCGCACCGTGATCCTCGCCGCCGAGCCGATCACCGACATCGACACGACGGCGATCGACGAGCTCGTCGAACTCGACGAGTACCTCCAGGTGCACGGCATCCGGCTGATCATCGCCGAGATGAAGGATCCGGTGATCGACACCCTCCGCCAGTACGGGATGGGCGACCGCTTCAGTCCCGACCGCTTCGCGCCCACCGTCGGCGCAGCGGTCGACGAGCTCACCGGGTCGCTTCGCACCGACCTCGAGGGCACCAAGTGGGAGGACGCGGCCCCGGACGACCCCGACGGTGGCATCCGTCCAGCGCAGCCCGACCGCTGACCGCGCTCAGCGACCAGCGCGCGCGTCACGCTCGGCGAGTTCCGCCAGCCGCGCGTTGTACGCCTCGAGCTCGACGTCGCCTGATCGATCCACCTGGCGGTCGCGGCGGCGCTGCTGCCGAGCATCCGTCCGGCTCCACTGGATGGCGACCGTGATCGCGAGGATGAGCGTCGGGATCTCGCCGATCGACCAGGCGACCCCGCCGCCGATGTACTGGTCCTCGAGGGGTGTCGCGCCCCACGTGCGGCCCATCGCACCGAACCACTCCGACACCATGAGCCCGCTCTGCATCATCAGCGCGATGCCGAAGAACGCGTGCATCGCCATGATGCCGATGAGCAGGAGCAGCCGTCCGGGGTACGGCAGGCGGTAGGGCACCGGGTCGACCCCGATGAGCGACAGTGCGAAGAGGTAGCCCGTGATGAGGAAGTGGGCGACCATCCACTCGTGGCCCAGGTGGTCGTACAGCGTCCAGCGGAAGAGGTCGGTGAAGTAGAAGATCCAGAGCGACCCGATGAAGATCCCGGCCGCGACGAACGGGTGGGTCAGGATGCGGGCGACCGGCGAGTGCACGGCCCAGAGGATCCATTCGCGTCCGCCCCGGGTGTCGTCCTCGCGCTTGCGGATCGCCCTCGCGGCGAGGGTCACGGGCGCACCCGCGACCAGCAGCACCGGAACCGCCATCGACAGCAGCATGTGCCCGACCATGTGCATGCTGAACAGGTAGTCCTGATACGCGTTCACCGCCCCCGAGGTCACCCAGAACAGCAGGGCGAGGCCCGAGATCCACAGGATCGTGCGGTGCACCGGCCACGCGTCGCCGCGCGCGCGAAGACGCCAGCACGCCGGCCAGGTAGAAGAAGACGCCGAAGCCGGCGGCGAACGCCCACAGGAGGTCGACGTCCCACGACGTGAGCCAGCGCTCGACGGTCAGTTCGGGCGGGAGGGGTGCGCCCGTCAGGAACTCCGCGGGTGTGCGCACCACCGGAAGTGCCGAGTTCGTCGGCGGGGCTGTGCGCGAAAGAGCGGCGGCAGCACCGCTCGCGACTCCCATGAACGCGAGCTCGAGCACGATGAGCGACCAGAACCGGCGGGAGCGCGGCATCCTGATCCATCCGCCCGATGAGGCTGCGGCGATAGCGAGCGGCCAGCACGCCGATGCCGACGAGGGCGAAGACCTTCACGAGCACGATCGCCCCGTAGGGGCTCGACGAGCCCGGCCCACGATCCGATGCCGATCGCCGCGCGCACGGTGCCGGCGATCGCGACCACGATGAACGCCACGAGCGCCAGGCTGGAGTACCGCGCCGAGCGCCGCGGCGATGGTCTCGCGGCTGACGAGCGGGCGGATCACGACGAGCAGCAGCAGGCCGCCCAGCCACACCGCGGCGCCGATGGTGTGCAGCACGATCGCCATGACCGCTGCGGTGTGGTTCGCCTCTTCGCCGGAATGACCCTGGGTGGCCATCGGGACGATGCTCGCGACGGCGAGGATGGCGACGAAGAAGGATGCCGTCCATCCGCGCACCGCGAAGGCGAGCACCGTGAGCGCGGCGCCGGCGATCATCGTGATCAGCCACGTCCGGCCGAGCTCCGTCTCGACGAGATAGCGACCGAGCTGCGCGCCGAACTCGGGGGCGGCGCTCACCTCGGGGTTGAACGCGTCCACGAAGGTCAGGAAGCCCGTGACGGCGGCGGTGATCGTGAAGATCGCGGCCGACACCGAGGCGAGGTCCAGGGCGGCATCGAACTCGCGCTCGCCCGACTTGAGTGCGAAGAGCGCTGTGACCAGTGCGCCGACCATCCCGGCGGCCGAGAGGTTGACGACAAGCTTCGCGGTCGGCAGACCCCATCGCACGAACGGCCCGGCGTCGCCGATCGCCAGCGGAGCGGCACCCCCGCCGATCGCGAGACCCCACACGAGCGCGACGAGCGCGGCCGCGACGAGGATCGCGGGCCCGGCGGCCCGCAGCGCACGGGGGTTCACCGTTCAAGCCTAAGCGGGGGTTTCATGCCCGGCCTCCGGCAGACATGCAGGAGGGGGATGCCGCGAGCGCGGCATCCCCCTCCGATCGACGAGTCCGGCTGCTGGCTGTTACTTGACGGCGGCCTTGAGCTTCGAGCCCGCCGTGACCTTGACGCGCTTGCCGGCCGGGATCTGGATCTCTTCGCCGGTCTGCGGGTTGCGGCCGGTGCGCGCCGACGTGGCGACCTGCTCGACGGCGAGCCAGCCCGGGATCGAGACCTTGTTGCCCTTGGCGACAGCCTCGGCAACGGTCGAGAAGAGGGAGTCGAGCACGCCCGACACCGCGGACTGGCTCTGGCCCGTCGCGCTGGCGATGCTCGCGACGAGTTCGGTCTTGGTGATGGACTTGTCGGCCATGTGGTGTCCTCCGAGGCGGCGCATGCGCCGCCTTTCATAACTCGGACCGAAGAGCAGTCTGCCCTCCGGCTGGTCGGATCGACCGCCTCGAACCTAGCCGACAACGGCCGTAGATCCGCGGATTTCCGCGGCTTTTGGACGTTCTGACCGGCGTGTCGGGTGTCTGGAGGGGCTTTTGTGACGGATGTGACGCCCTCGTGCACCTCGAGGGCGGCCGCACTACGGGCGGTGGGAGGCGATCACGCCACGAGCCGTGCGGGCGAATGCGGGCGCCACACGGTCCTTTCCGTCGAGATATCCGCCTACCAGCGCCGCGTCCCGAAGGAGGACGAGGGATGCCGCCGCCTGATCGGGGTCGGTGAGTCCGGCCTGATCGGCGAGGTGTCGGAGGGTCCCCCGGAACCACTCGCGGTGGTCGGCGATGAGGTCGCGCACCGGCCCCTCGTCCGGATATTCCGCTGCCGCGTTGATGAACGGACACCCGCGCGTGTGCCGATCGCGGATGTCTGCGGCGATGCCCTCGATCACGAGCTCGAGGAGCTCGTCCGGGTCATCGGATGCTCCCGCAGCCTCGGAGAAGAGCCCGCGCAGCTGTGCATCCTCGCCCCGGAGGTACTCCAGGACGAGGCCTTCCTTGCCCTCGAACTGCTTGTACATCGTGGCGCGGGTCACTCCCGCCTGCTCGATGATGCGGTCGACTCCCACCGAATGAATGCCTTCGGAGTAGAAGAGTGCCGTTGCGGCGTCCAGCAGCCGCTGCCGCGCAGGCGACGGGCGGGATGCCGCGGCATCCGTCGTAGTGCTCATGACGAGTCCTCCCCCGGCCTTCCATCGTGCCATCCGCTTCGACGAATGGCCTCGCGAAGAGATTGCGGCCATTTCGGAATACTCTTGCGTAGATAGAACGTTCAGTCTACCATCGAGCCAGACGCACCTCACCTCCTCCCACCTCTTCCAAGGAGATCGAAATGAACAGCACGACCAAGACCCCCATCGTCCTGATCCACGGACTCTGGATGACCCCCAAGAGCTGGGACACCTGGGCCGACCGATTCCGCGCCGCCGGCCACCAGGTCATCGTTCCCGGCTGGCCTGGAATCGACGACCGGACCGTCGACGATATCCGGAGCAACCCGGCGGCGCTCAAGGGCGTGGGCCTCAAGGAGATCGCCGACAACTACGAGCGCATCATCCGGGCGCTGCCCGAGAAGCCGATCATCATCGGCCACTCCTTCGGAGGAGTCCTGACCCAGATGCTCGCCGACCGCGGACTCGGCGTCGCCTACGTCGGCGTCGCTCCGGGACAGCCCGCGGGCGTCACCGCGCTTCCCGCTCTCGACGCTGTGGACCGGCACGCCGATCCTCTCCAACCCGTTCGGGCGCAACGGCGCCAAGCCGCTGTCCAAGCGCCACTTCCACTTCACTTTCGGCAACGACCTGCCGCGGAGCGAGTCCGACCGGCTCTGGGACGAGTACGCCGTCAACTCGTACAACCGCGTGTTCTTCGAAGGCGTCCTTTCGGTGTTCAACGAGAAGAACGGCGTGACGCACGTCGACTTCGCCCGCAGCGACCGCGCGCCTCTGCTCGTGGTCACCGGAGGCATCGATCATGTCGTGCCCCCGGCGATCGGCAAGGCGATCGTCAAGAAGTACCAGTCGACCGGCAGCCCCGCGGTCGTGGACTACAAGGAGTTCGCCGGACGCACCCACCGCCTGGTGAGCCAGGACGGCTGGGAGGAGATCGCCGATTTCGTCCTGGACTGGGCGACCACCCACGCTGTGAGCAAGACGGCCGGGAAGTAGCCCGATCCTCGACGTCCCGCCAGGAGCGGAGCCCGGAGCTCAGGGAGCACCGGGCTCCTCCGCCGCCATATGCAGCTGCACCTCCACCCGCGGCTGCCTCGGCCCCTCGGTCGCGCGTCTCATCGCGTCGAGCTCGAACTTCGGCCGGCGGTCGGCGGTGAACAGGCCGTTCGCCTCCTGGAACGTGTCGGTCAGCTGGGTGTAGCAGAATCCGGCGAACGCCTCGATCGCATGCACGCTCGAGAGCAGGCGATCGTACGCGGCGCGCAGCTCGGCGGACGAACCCGTCACCGAGTAGCCCCACGTCCCGTCCGGCTCGGCGGAGGGGCGGCACGCGATGCCGCCGAACTCGCTGAGCACGAGTGGCTGTCCCTCCGCCGGGTGCATGTCCAGCGTGATCAGGCGACCGGCCGGCACCGCCGCCCTCAGACGCCTCGGGCAGCTCCACGGCCGTCCATGGCCGCGTACCGCTCGCGCAGCCGCTCCGGATCCTCTTCGTAGTCGTGGATGCTGAGGATGTCGGTCGCCGTCGACTCCCAGCCATCGTTGCCGACGACGGGGCGCGAGGGGTCGAGCGCGTGGGTCAGGTGGTACAGCGCCTGCACGAAGGCGCGGTGCGTGCCGACGTTCGGCAGATCGGGAACGCCCCACGACTCGTTGAACGGCACCCACACGACGATGCACGGGTGCGCGGCATCCCGGCCGATCACATCCACCCACTCGCGGGTGATCCGCTCCACCGACTCGCGAGTGAATCGGTAGGCGCTCGGCATCTCCTCCCACACGAGCAGGCCCAGGACGTCCGCCCAGTAGAGGAACCGCGGATCCTCGATCTTCTGGTGCTTGCGCACGCCGTTGAAGCCCGCCGCCTTCGCCAGCTCGATGTCGCGCACCAGCGCCTCTTCGCTCGGGGGAGTCATGAGCGTGTCGGGCCAGTAGCCCTGGTCGAGCACCAGCCGCAGCGGATACGGGCGGTTGTTCAGCAGTATCCGCCCCCGCTGCAGAGCGATCCCGCGCATGGCCGTGTAGGAGCGCACTTCGTCTATGACCTGGTCGCCCTCGAGCAGCCAGACCTCGGCGCGGATGAGCGTCGGCGACTCGGGCGACCACAGCAGCTCGTTGCGGAAGTCGTCGATGCCGGGATCCTCCAGCGCGATGGTGCGATGCAGCGTGGTGTCGTTCATCCGATAGAGGTCATCGGCGATCACTCGATCGCCGGCGGAGAGCCGCAGCCTCAGCTGCAGCCGCCCCGAAGCCTCGGCATCCTGGATCTGCGCCTCGACCACGATCGACCAGCGCTCGAGCTGCGGAATGAACCGCAGGTCGGTCAGCCGCTTGCGCGGCACCTCTTCGAGCCACACCGTCTGCCAGATGCCGGTCGTGCGCGGGTACCAGATGCTGTGCGGCTCGTCGCGCCAGTCCTGCTTGCCCCGGGGCTGCGCCAGCCCCTGCGGCTCGTCGTGCGCCCACACGGCGATCTCGTGCGTGCTGCGGTCCTTCAGCTCGTCGGTGATGTCGAACGAGAACGGCGTGAACCCGCCCTCGTGCCTGCCGACGAAACGGCCGTCGACCCACACCTGCGCCTCGTAGTCGACGGCGCCGAAGTGCAGGAGCAGCCGTGTGTCGTCCCGCCGGGTGTAGTCGATGGTGCGCCGGTACCAGAGGTCGGGCCCGAGGGTGCGGTCATCGATGCCGCTCGCACTGCTCTCGGGAGCGAATGGCACGGTGATCGTGCGATCCCACCCCGTCACGGCACCGGGATGCTCGGCTCCGCCCCCGACCGCGAGGTCCCAGGGCCCGTTCAGGCACACCCAGGTGCGGCGCTGCATGAGGCGGCGCGGATAGTCGGGGTGATCGGACGGCCAGCTCTCCGGCCACAAACGCGTCGCCATGCCTTCACGCTACGACGGTCGCGACCTTCACGCAGGGATTGAATGGGAAGAGGCGGCGTGCTCCTGGACCCGCTCGCCGTTCGCGTGCAGGCGCCGGAGCGCCTGCACGATGTCGTCGTGCCAGCGCCGGGCGCCCGGAAGGACCCCGGTGAACATCGGGGTGTCGTGCGTCATGCCGAGGTACCGGACAGCGGATGCATCGACCCCCGCCTCGCGCAGCGCCGACGGCGTACGCGGCGCCATCCGCGCTCAGGGGGTCGTACTCGGCGGTCAGCACCACCGCCGGCGGAAGCCCCTCGTGCGACGGGGCGAGCAGCGGCGATGCCAGCGGCTCCTTCGCATTGCTCTCGTGCGGGCAGGTAGGTGCGCGCGACAGAGCGCAGCTCGCGCCGGGCGAGCACGCTCGGGATGCCGAGAGAGCGGAGTGCTGCCAGGTCGATGTGCCTGCCGGTGAGGTCGGTCACCGGCACCTCGAGCACCTGGAGCCTGAGCGGCAGTCGGGCGCCGTCGCGGTTGAGCAGCGTGACGGCGGCGGCGAGGTTTCCGCCGGCGGAGGTGCCCATGATGCCGATCCGCTCGGCATCGATGCCGACCTCCGCCGCGTGATCGAAGAGCCACTGGAGCGCTGCGTAGGCCTGATTCACCTGGGTCGGATAGCGATGCTCGGGCGCGAGCGAGTAGTCCGCCGCGACGATCGCCACGCCCGAGTCTGCAGCCCGACGGCGGTAGCCGGCATCCGTCGTGGGATAGTCGATCCCCCCGATGCGGAAGGCGCCCCCGAACAGCGCGAGGCAGCCCGGAACGAGCGTGCCCTCGGAGTCGGGCGGGTAGTAGATGCGCACACGGAAGGACGGCACACCCTCGGCCGACACGCTGTGCTCCGCGATCCTGAGGTCGGGGCCCGGCGTCCCCACGGTCGTGAACTGGGTGCGATCCCAGTTGAAGGCGGCCTTGCGATGCCGAGCACGAGCGAGGGCCCGAGCGCCTCGGGCGTCGCCCTGCGAACGGGTCGCCGTCGACGCCTCGGAAGGCGATGACGCGGCGGCCGGCAGGCCGGAATGCCCGAAGGGGACCATCGCGATCGAGGCGGGCCTTGGCCGCCTTGAGCGCTCGCTCGTAGAGATGCCGGCGGTGCACCCGCAGCCGGTCGACGAAGAACGGGTCGAGCGGCATGCGTCGGTCCTCCTCACCAGCGTGGCGAGTCTAGCTCCGGCTCTCCGTGCAGCCACCGCTCTTGACGGACGCCCGGAGCGAGAGTAGCCGGGGACGACGGAAGGCCCGGAGTTCCGAGGAACTCCGGGCCTTCTTCAGGTCAGCTGCGGCTTACCAGGACGACTTGGTCACGCCGGGCAGCTCGCCACGGTGTGCCATGTCGCGGAAGCGGACACGCGAGATGCCGAACTTCGACAGGTGGCCACGGGGGCGACCGTCGATGACATCGCGGTTGCGCAGACGCACCGGCGACGCGTTGCGCGGAAGCTTCTGCAGGCCGAGACGGGCGGCTTCGCGCTGCTCGTCGGTGGAGTCGGGCGAAACGAGCGCCTTCTTCAGCTCGGCGCGCTTGGCGGCGTTGCGGTCAACGATCACCTTGCGCTGCTCGTTGCGCGCGATCTTGCTCTTCTTAGCCATGGATCAACGCTCCTCTCGGAATTCGACGTGCTTGCGGATGACCGGGTCGTACTTCTTGAGCACGATGCGGTCGGGGTTGTTGCGACGGTTCTTGCGCGTCACGTAGGTGTAACCCGTGCCGGCGGTCGAACGGAGCTTGATGATCGGACGTACGTCCTGAGCCTTCTTCGCCATCAGAGCTTCACACCCTTCGCGATGAGGTCCTTGACGACCGACTCGATGCCGCGTGCGTCAATGACCTTGATGCCCTTCGCCGAGACGTTGAGCTTGATGTTGCGACCCAGCGACGGAACGAAGTAGGTCTTCTTCTGCACGTTCGGGTCGAAGCGGCGCTTCGTCCGGCGGTGCGAGTGCGAGATGCTGTGACCGAAGCCGGGAACTGCTCCAGTCACCTGGCACACTGCTGCCATAGTGATGTCTCCTTAGTACCGTGAGGCCGGACGGCCTCACCCAAGATCCCTTGTCTGCACCCACGGCTCATCCGACCGTTGCCGGTCTGAGAAGAGGGAGTGGGCACGAACTGCGTGCAGGAGTGCGCGCAGACAAAGAGTCAGTCTAGCACGGTCGGCGTGTCGGACCTTTCCGGCGCCGTCCGTCATCGATCGACTATCCCCACTGCTGATCTTCCTCGCAGCCACCTACGAGCGGCGCGCGCGCCAGCTGAAGGCCGGGTTCGTGGCGGTGATGTCGCTGCGCTGACTCGAGGTCCGTCGGCCGCTCAGCGGCCCGCGGCTTCCGCCGCACCGCGGCCCCAGCGGAACGCCGACACCGTCGGGTCGCCGGCGATCCAGAAGCGCCACGGGAAGGCGGCCGTGCCCGGCGTGCCCTGCGACGCCCACCCGCGGTCCTGATGCGACGTCAGCCAGCGGCTCCTCGAGCAGCTCGAGGCGCGCGACCGCCCCGTGACGCGGCTCGCCCGTGATCGCGTCGATGCCGTCGTGCACGGGATGCCGCAGCCCGACAGCGTCGCCGAGCCGTCCGGGCCCGCGCGCGAGGTCGCGGTCGACCCGGGCTGCCGGGCGACGGCGGCGCGCGGCATCCGTCCCCTCCACGATCTCGCCGCCGCGCAGGAGGATTCCCCCCGCCGACCCCTCGGGCCCGCTGACGACGTTGACGCACGAGTGGATGCCGTGGCTGAGGTAGACGTAGAGGTGCCCCGGCTCGCCCCACATCGTCGCATTGCGGGCGGTCTGCCCCATGCGCGCGTGCGAGCCGGGATCGGCGATCGGTCCGGTGCCCAGCCCGTGATAGGCCTCGACCTCGGTCAGCCGCACGGCCACCGTCTCTCCCTCGACCACGGTGCGCAGGACTCCGCCCAGCAGCCGCGGCGCGACCGCCGCGGGAAGCCCGGCGAGGTCCTCGCGGCGGGCGCTGCGGAGCACGGCGGTCATTGGGGCGGCACCCGGCACCACGAGCTGTCGAGGCCGCTGAGGGCGACGATCTCGTCCCCGGTGGCGATCTCGACGATGTGGGACTCGATCCGCGTCGGCATGGGCAGGAGGTACGTGTCGTAGCGGTTCTCGATGATGTCCGGAGCGATGGCGAGGACGGCGTAGCGCCCGCTCGGCGAGACGCACGTGCGGACCACCGTGTCGGTGTCGGCGACCTCGGCGACCGGGTGCGACGCGCCGTCCTCAGCCACCCACGCAACCACCGATTCTCCGGGGATCCCGCGATCGTCGAGCTTCGCGTACAGCCGCAGCGTTCCTCCCCCGGGCACGGCCTGAACCGTGCGGAGCTGGCCGTACTCGCGCGTCGGGCGACGGGAGGGGGGCTTCACTCCCGTCCGCGAGGTCGAGCAGCACCAGCCCGTCGGCACGATCCACCACCGCACCTTGCGCGGCGACGTCATCGAGCGCGAGCGCGGCGCCCAGCGAAGTGGCGTCGCCGCCCGCGGCATCCGTCAGCCACAGCGTGCCGTCGAAGCCGACGAACAGCACGCTGTCGGTTGCCGGCACGAAGCGCCACTGCGCCACGCGACTGTCGGCACCGGCGACTTCGACGGCCTGCGGCTCGGCGGAGCCGTCCCGAAGCGAGGTCGTGAAGAGCATGCTCTCGCGCCCGCCCGCCGCGCCGAGCGAATCGTCGGTGTAGGTGTAGCCGATGAGGTCTCCGCGTTCCGCGCTCTGCAGATTGGTGATCGACCCCTCACCGGGCAGCGGCAGCGAGCGCCGATTCGAGCCGTCGAGGTCGCTCACGATGAGCTCGGCCGGGCCCATCCCGCCCGAATCGTCGCCGGCGCGGACCGACATGACCAGGTGCGAGGACGTGGCGCGGTAGTCCTCGATATGCGGGTGCCGGAACACGGGCACGGCCTGCTCGCCGGTGAGATCGGTGCGATAGATGGTGTCTTCGTCCTCGCCCCGTTGCAGCAGGAAGAACTCGGCCGCCCCCGTGCGGAAGGTCTGCTCGATCGTCGTCGCCGGGCCACCGCCCACGCCCTCGACATCCGAGATCCGCACGGTGTACTCGGTGTCATCCCACAGCGGCAGGGCGAAGCGAACCCCCACGCTGCGCCCCGACGTGTCCACGGCGAACGGCGTCGCGGGGGTGATGGTGACCTGGTCGGGCTCGACGTCGCGCAGCGCCTGTGAGGTCGTCATGATGAGGCGGGCTCCGGATGCCGAGGCCGCCGCGACCGGATCGACCTGGGCGTCCGTCAAGCGCGGGCCCTGCGCCGTGCTCAGCGCGGCACCGGCGAGTCCCGCCACTGCGAGCAGGACCGCGACGCCCGCGAACGCCAGCAGGAACGAGCGACCGCGGCGGCGGCGCGATCGCGCACTCCGCGTGGGGCCCGCGACGGGCGGCGCTGTCGCCCGAGTCCGGCGCACCGGGGCCTCAGTACTCATACGGATCCCCCGGCTCATCGATGCGCTCGACGCTTTCGGCGTCGATCGACAGCCTGCCTTCGGCGGTGGCCTGCACCGTTCCGGTGACGCGCACCCACTGCCCGGTCTCGGGTGCCGCCTCGCCGGCGAGAACGGGGATGCTGGCGGCCTGTGCGTCGATGACGCAGTGGGTGATCACGAGCCGGGTGAGATCGAAGCTCCCGTCCCCGGGCGTCACGAAGCCGGTGAGGGTCACCGGATCTCCGTCGTACGCGTCGGGATTCGTCGAGGTGGCGAACACTGTGGACCACTCGCCGATCCCGAACTCCGCGGTGTCGCCCGTGGCCGCGAGGGTGACGGTGTCCGCACCGGCGAAGAGGGGCGGCGCGTCGATGTCTCGCGACATCGCGAGTTCGGCCGACAGCGACGCGGGCGGCGTGACGAGCGCGGCGAGGACGATGAGGGATGCCGCGACCCCGCCGACGACGGTCGCCGCGACTGCGACAGGGTGGCGACCATGCATGGCCTGGCCATGCTCCTCGCCCGCGTCGTGCGCATGACCGTGGTCGTCCTCCGCGCCGAGCGGGAGCGCGAACGTCGCGAGCGCGCCGATCAGCACGACCACGGCCATCGAGACGGCGAACCACGTCGCATCCGGGTTGATGTACAGCCCGAGGCGACCCGTCGCCGCGAGGCTCAGGGTCGTGACGGCGAGGGCGGCGGCGAGCCCGACGCCGAGCCAGCGATCGACGAGCGAACGACGGTCAGGCAAGGAGATTCACCGCCGTCCCGATGGCGAAGGCCGACAGCACGACGATCACCACGAGCCCCGCAAGGACCCGCGTCGTGAACGTGGTCCTCATGAGTGCGAGCATCTTGACGTCGACGAGGGGACCGACCAGGAGGAAGGCGACGAGCGACCCGGGCGTGAAGGTCGAGGCGAACGAGAGCGCGAAGAAGGCGTCGACATTGGAGCAGATCGACACGACCATGGCGAGCAGGATCATCGCGATGATCGAGAGGGTGGGGTCGGAGCCGATCGCGAGCAGCGCCTCCCGCGGTATCAGCACCTGCACCGCACCGGCGAGGGCCGAGCCGATCACGAGCGCGGGGAGCACGGCTCGCAGTTCCACCACGAACTGCCCGGCGCTGCGCTGCCACTTGCCGCTCGCCCCGCTCGCGGGCCCTTGCGCGTGCTGAAGGTCGCACGTGTCGCGGAAGCGCTCGGTCAGCAGGCCGTCGGGATCGGGATGCCGGCTGTACAGCCATCCGATCAGGTTGGCGATCGCGTACCCGCCGAGCAGTCGGGCGACGAGGATGCCGTCATCGAACCCGAAGGCCTGGTGCGTCGTGATGATCACGATCGGGTTCACGATCGGCGCCGCGATCAGGAACGTCAGCGTCTCCGGAACGCTGAAGCCGCGCATCAGCAGTCCCCGCGCGAACGGCACGTTGCCGCACTCGCACACCGGCACCACCATGCCGAACAGCGACAGCACGGCGCGGCGCGCCCACGCGCGGCGCGGCATCCATCGCTCCAGGACTCCCGGTGGCACCCACACCTGCACGACGATCGACAGCAGCACCCCGAGCACGATGAACGGCAGCGACTCGATGAGGACGCTGAGTGCCAGCGTCAGGCCGTCCTGCACCCGCGTCGGAAGCTCGACCGGGTAGACCGTGGGCGCGAAGAGGTCGATCGCGAACAGCAGGCCGATGACAGCCACGCCGACGACCACCCAGACGATCGCGCGGCCCGTTCTCGGGCGTGCGTCGATCGCCGGCGGCTCAGTCCGCGTCACGCTCGCTCGCCCGAGCGGCGGCGCAGGTCGCGCAGAGCCCGAAGATGTCGACGATGTGCTCCGCCTCGATGAAGCCGTTCGCGGCCGCCGTCCGTCGAGCCCACTGCTCGACATCCGTCGCCTCGATCTCGACCGCGAGCCCGCACGACCGGCAGATGAGGTGGTGGTGGTGCCCGCGGGTCGCGCAGGCACGGTAGAGGCTCTCGCCATCGGGGCTCTGCAGCGAGTCGGCGGCCCCCTGCGCCGCCAGCCCCGCGAGCGCGCGATAGACGGTCGCGAGCCCGATGCCGGTGTTCTCGTCGCGGAGCGTCGCGTGGAGGCTCTGGGCGCTCACGAAGCCGCGGGCATCGGCGAGCGCCTCGCGGACGCGCTCCCGCTGCCACGTGTTGCGCTGGACGACCATGGCGGCGATTCTACGCGGGGCCCACGGGAGCCGCCTGAGTGGAGGCCGCGTCGAGGGACCGGGCGGATGCCGACAGCCGCGCCTTCTCGACGCGCCCGCGGCGCGCGCCGATCAGGCGGCAGACGACGTAGATCGCGAACGAGAAGGTCGTGATGTAGGGGCTCACGGGAAGCGTGCCGGCGATCGCGAGCAGGATGCCGCCCACGGCCGCGGTGAACCCGAACACCGCCGACAGCACCGGCACCGACACCGGTCCAGAGGCGACGCGCACGGCGGCGGCGGCGGGGGTCACGAGGAGCGCCATGACGAGCAGGGCGCCGATGATGTGCACGCTGACGGCGACGATGAGCCCGAGGACGAGCAGGAAGCCCAGCGAGACGGCCGTCGTCGGCACCCCGCGGGCCGCTGCCGAGACCGGATCGAGAGAGTCGAAGCGCAGCGGGCGCCACATGAGCACGAGGGCGATGAGGGCGATGGCGCTCATGGCGATCAGCAGGCCGAGCTGATCGTTCTGCACCGACACGATCTGACCGGTGAGCAGACTGAACTGGCTCGCCGAGCGACCCTGATAGAGCGACAGGAACAGGATGCCGAGTCCGAGCCCGAAGGGCATCAGCACGCCGATGATCGAGTTGCGGTCGCGCGCGCGGGCACCGAGCCACCCGATGAGCAGGGCGGCGATGACCGAGCCGACGAGGGATCCCGTCACCACGTCGAACCCGAACAGCAGGGCGGCGGCCGCCCCGGCGAACGACAGCTCGCTGATGCCGTGCACGGCGAACGCCATGTCGCGCTGCATGATGAACACGCCGATCAGCCCGCCGACGAGCCCGAGCACGGCACCGGCCCATACCGAGTTCGACACCAGAGCGAGGATCTCGCCGTAGACGGGCAGGCCGCCGAACATCGCCTCCCACACCTCGTTCCAGGTCATGCGTGCGCTCCCGCGTCGGGGTCGTCATCGTCGTGGTGATGGTGCGGCTCCTCGGCGTCGGGAGCGCCGACCACCACGAGCCGCCCGCCCGCACGCAGCACGTAGACGGGCGCGCCGTAGAGGTCGGTCAGCACCTTCGAGTCGAGCACCTCTTCGGGCTTGCCGAGCATGAAGCGCCCGCCGGCGAGGTAGAGGATGCGATCGACGCTGCGGAGGACGGGGTTGATGTCGTGCGTCACGAACAGCACGGCGGCATCGGTCGTGCGACGGTGACGGTCGATCAGCGAGACGACCGCCTGCTGGTTCGCCAGATCGAGGCTCGTGAGGGGCTCGTCGCACAGGAGGAGGCGCGGATCGTCGGCGAGCGCCTGCCCGATCCTGAGACGCTGCTGCTCGCCGCCCGGAGAGCAGCCCCACCGGCCGGTCGGCGAAGCCCTCCGCGCCGACGGAGCGCACCAGCGCGTCCACGCGTTCGCGATCGGACCGCCGCGGGAAGGGGATGCCCCACTTATGCCCGTCGACGCCGAGCGAGACGAGGTCGCGCCCGCGCAGCGACGTGTCGCGCGGCAGCGGCCGCGACTGGGGCACGTAGCCGATCCGCCGGTTGCCCTTGGTCCGCACGGGCGTCCCGAGCGCGGTGATGGTTCCCGACGTCAGCGGCTCGAGGCCCAGGATCGCGCGCAGCAGCGTCGTCTTGCCCGATCCGCTCGGGCCGAGGACCGCGATGAACTCCCCCGGCTCGACCGCGAGGTCGAGATCCGCCCACAGTTCGCGGTCGCCTCGGCGCAGCGACGCGCCTTCGATCCGCAGCAGCGCGTCCGTCATTCCTCCAGCGCGTCCTGAATCGCCGCGATGTTCTCCTGCATCCACGAGAGGTAAGTCTGGCCCTCGGGGAGCGTCTCGGTGAATTCCACGAGCGGGATGCTGTTCGCCGACGCCTTGTCGATGACCTGGGTCGTCTCGGGGCCCCCGGTCTGCGCGTTGACGAAGACGATCCGGACGTCGCCACCCTCGAGCAGCTTGATCGACTCGAGCAGGGTGGCGGGCGCGACGTCCAGGCCCTCCTCGACCGCTTCGCTGAACGCGGAGGGGGTGACATCGTCCAGGCCCGCGCCCTTGATCAGGTAGTGCGGGATCGGCTCCGTGACGAACACGTCGTCGCCCGCGTGGGCGGACTCGATGTCGCCGAGCGATGTCTCGAGTGCGGTGATCTGGGCGGCGAGATCATCGGCCGCCGCGGTGAAGGCATCCGCGTCGCCCGGACTCAGGACGCTGAGCTCGGACGCGATGGCGACGACGAGGTCGGCCATGGTGGCGGGGTCGTACCAGACGTGCTCGTTGAAGCCGTCGACGTGGTCGTGCTCGTGCTCGCCTGAGCTCTCGCCGTCGTGAGCGGTCGTGCCGGTCCACTCCGACGAGAACTCGACCGCCGTGATCACTTCGGCGTCGCTCCCGGAGGACTCGATCAGACCATCGATGAACGGGTCGTAGCCGCCGCCGTTCTCGATGACGAGGTCGGCATCCGCGACCGCCAGCTGGTCCTGGGCGCTCGCCTCGAACGAGTGCGGGTCCTGCGCGTTCGAAGTGATGATCGACGTCACATCCACCACGTCGCCGGCGATCTCCTGCGACGAGCTGTCCGTAGACGTTCGTGGACGTGACCACGTCGAGGCGACCGTCGTCTGCGGTGCTCTGGGCCTGCGCACCCGCGCACCCGGTCAGCAGGACAGCGGAAGCGGCGGTCACCGCGAGGGCGGAGAGTCGGCGGGAGCGCATGCTCCGACTCTACCGTTACTGATAATCGTTCTCAACTCAGGGCGGGGCGTGCGACGCGCGCCGATCGCAGGCGGCTAGTCTTTCCGCGATGCGCACCGCCCGGGCGCGGGGGAGCGGACCTATGACGAGCAGCACCACGAGCACAGCATCCGTCCCCCCGATCGTCTCGCGACTGCGCACCTCGGCGCTGATCGCGCTGCCCTTCCAGGTCGTGACGGTGGCGCTCGCTCTGGTGCTCGCAGCGCTCGGGGCCGAGGTCGAGCTGCCGCTGACGTTCCTGCTGATCCCCGTCTACTGGGTGCCGCTGTTCGTCGAGCTCGTCTTCAGGACCCGGATGCCGTGGCCGCTGCAGGTGAGCTACCTGGCGTTCATCGCCGCCGGGTCGTTCGCGGGCAGCGCTCTGCACGTCTACTGGTACTTCCCGCTGTGGGACGTCCTCGTGCACTTCTACTCGGGCGTGATGCTGGCCTGGCTCGGGACTGTTCATCGCCCGTCACGCCGAGGAGCAGACCGGAGCCCCGCTGCCGCGCTGGTTCTCGCTGACCGTCGTGCTGCTCACGCCCATGGCGTTCGCCGCGGCGTGGGAGATCTGCGAGTTCGGCAGCGACATCATCCTCGGCACGGCGTCGCAGCACGGGCTGAGCGATTCGATGACCGACATCATCGCGGGCACCCTGGGCGGCGTGCTCGCGATCATCCTGCTGCTGATCACGCGTCGCCCGCGTTCGCTGGCGCCCGCGTCGCTCCTGCCCGCGAGCTGACGCCAGGCGCCCGCCAAACGCTCGGCCTCCGCGTGGGCGGCCCAGTCGCGGGTCGCCGGCCGCGGTCTCGGTCGGCGCCGGCTCCGGCTCAGTCCAGCAGCAGTGCCGGCTCTTCGAGGATCGACGCGACGTCGGCGATGAAGCGCGACATCCCGTCGCCGTCGATCACGCGGTGGTCGAACGAGCCGGCGACCGTCGTCACGTAGCGCGGACGCACTTCGCCGTCGACGACCCAGGGCTTCTGGCGGATCGTGCCGAGAGCCACGATCCCGGCCTCGCCCGGGTTGATGATCGGGGTGCCGGCATCCATCCCGAACACCCCGATGTTGGTGATCGTGATCGTCCCGCCGTGCTGATCGGCGACCGTCGACTTGCCTTCGCGCGCGGTCAGGGTCAGCTTCTCGAGGGCTCGGGCGAGCTCGCGCAGCGAGAGGTCCTGCGCGTCCTTGATGTTGGGGACGAGCAGTCCGCGCGGGGTCGCCGCGGCGATGCCGAGGTTGACGTAGTGACGCACCCGGATCTCGGCGCCGTTGTCGGTGTCGACCCATGCGGCGTTGACCATCGGCGTGCGGCGGACGGCCCAGATGACGGCGCGCGCCATGATCAGCAGCGGTGAGACCTTGGTGTCGGCGAAGTCCGACGACGTCTTGAGCCGGCGGACGAGCTCCATCGTGCGCGTCGCGTCGACGTCGGTCCAGACCGAGACGTGGGGCGCCGTGTAGGCCGACTGCACCATGCCCGATGCGACCGCCTTGCGGACACCGCGCACGGGGATGGACTCCTCGCGCTCGCCGGCGGGCTCGACGGGTCGCGGACTCGCCAGGGCAGGGGCCGGTGCGGCAGCGGGCGCGGCGACGGGGATCGTCTCCTCGCGGACCGCCGGCCATTCGGGCGTCTCGATGTTGCGGAAGACGCTCGCCTGGGACGCGTGCCGCACGACGTCTTCGCGCGTGACCTCGCCCGCCGCGCCGCTGGGGGTGACGTCAGCGAGGTCGACGCCGAGATCCCGTGCGAGCTTGCGGATCGGCGGCTTCGCGACCACTCCGACGGATGCCTCGACCCGCTGCTGAGCGGTGACCGGAGGCTTCTTCCGGCGGGACTGCACCTGGCCGCCAGTGCCGTAGCCGACGAGCACCGCTCCGCCTTCCGGCTCGACCGGTGCCCCATGCTCGCTCTGGCCGACGACGGCCGGCGCCCCGGCATCCGCTCCCGCGACCGGGGCCGCGATCGTGATGATGGGCGTGCCGACGTTGACGGTGTCGCCCTCGGCGGCCAGCAGGTCGCCGACCGTGCCCGCGAACGGCGACGGCAGCTCGACGAGCGACTTGGCGGTCTCGATCTCGACGAGGACGTCGTTCACGGCCACGTCGTCACCGGGCGCGACACGCCACGACACGATCTCGGCCTCGGTGAGACCCTCGCCGACATCGGGGAGGAGGAAGGTCTGAGTGCTCATCCGGTTGCTCCTGGGTCAGTACGCGAGGGCGCGGTCCACGGCCTCGAGGATGCGGTCGGCGTCGGGGAGGTACTTTCCCTCGAGCTTGGCCGGAGGGAAGGGGGTGTCGAAGCCCGACACGCGAATCACGGGGGCTTCGAGGGCGTAGAACGCGCGCTCCATGACGGTGGCGGCGACCTCGGAGCCGACGCTCACGAACCCGGGGGCCTCCTGCGCGTAGACCATCCGGCCCGTGCGGCGCACCGAGTCGAGGATGGGGCCGTAGTCGACGGGCGAGAGCGACCGCAGGTCGACGACCTCGCAGCTCGTGCCCTCGGACTCGGCGAGCGCCGCGGCCTGCAGGAGCGTCGTGACCATGGCGCCGTGGCCCACCAGTGTCACGTCGGTGCCGCGGCGCACGATCCGCGAGGCGTGCAGGGGCAGGGCGCGAGCCGACGTGTCGACCTCGCCCTTCATCCAGTACTTCGCCTTCGGCTCGAGGAAGATCACGGGATCGTTCGAGGTGATCGCATCCTGGATCATCCAGTACGCGTCGTTGGGCGTCGAGGGGCTCACGACCCGCAGACCCGGCGTGTGCGCGAAGTACGCCTCGGGGCTCTCCTGGTGGTGCTCGACGGCGCCGATGTGCCCGCCATAGGGGATGCGGATGACGATGGGCATCGACAGGGCGCCCTCGTGGCGATTGGTGATCTTCGCGAGCTGCGACGTGATCTGGTCGAACGCGGGGAAGACGAACCCGTCGAACTGGATCTCGATGACCGAGCGGAAGCCGACCATCGCCAGCCCGATCGCGGTGCCGACGATGCCGGACTCGGCGAGGGGAGTGTCGAGCACACGGCGATCGCCGAACTCGGCCTGCAGACCCTCGGTGACCCGGAAGACGCCGCCCAGGCGTCCGATGTCCTCGCCCATCAGCAGGACGCGGTCGTTCTCGGCGAGCGCACGCCGCAGGCCCGCGTTGAGCGCACGACTGAAGGGCATCGTCTGGATCGCGGGTTCGGCAGCCTCGGTCGGGGCGGCTGCCCGGGCCGGTCGCGTGCCGTTCACCGCTGTCACGGATGTGGTCTGTGCGTCGGTCACGATGCGCCCTCCTCGAAGGATGCCTCGTACTCGGCGAGCCACGCGCGCTGCTCGTCGATGAGGGGATGCGGCTCGGAGTACACGTGCTGGAACATCGACTCGTTGGTGAGGCTGCCGAGCTGGGTCGTCCGACCCGGGTGTCTTCGGCGACGTCCTGCGCCTCGGCCTCGACGTCGGCGAAGAACGCGTCCGACGCGCCGCGCGACTGAAGGTAGGCCCGCATGCGGTGCGAGTGGGTCGCGGCGGATCCAGGACTGCTCTTCGTCGGACGTGCGGTACTTCGTCGGGTCGTCGCTCGTGGTGTGAGCGCCCAGGCGATAGGTCAGCGCCTCGATCGCGCGCGGGCCGGCACCGCTGCGCGCCTCTTCGAGGGCGCGGCGGGTGACGGCGTAGCTCGCGAGCACGTCGTTGCCGTCGACCGGGATGCTCGGCATCCCGTAGCCCTCACCGCGCTTGTACAGCGGCGAGCGCGACTGCGTGGCGACCGGCACCGAGATGGCCCACTGGTTGTTCTGCAGGAAGAAGACCTGCGGGGTGCGGTAGCTCGCGGCGAACACCATCGCCTCGTGGACGTCGCCCTGGCTGGACGCGCCGTCGCCGTAGTAGACGATGACGGCTTCGTCGCGCTCGGGGTCGCCGGTGCCGCAGCGGCCGTCGAACACGAGGCCCATGCCGACGCCCGTCGCGTGCAGCGTCTGCGATCCGAGCACGAGCGTGTAGGGATGGGTGTTGCCGTTGCTCGGGTCGGTGGGGTCCCAGCCGCCGTGCGTCAGGCCCCGCATGACGCGGATGATGTCGAGCGGATCGACGCCGCGGATGCGCGCGACGACGTGCTCGCGGTAGGACGGGAAGATGTGGTCCTGCGGGCGGGCGGCGCGCGCCGAGCCGACCTGCGCCGCCTCCTGGCCGAGGCTCGGCGGCCACAGGGCCAGCTGGCCCTGGCGCTGCAGGTTGGTGGCCTGCTGGTCGAAGGCGCGGATGACGAACATGTCGCGGTAGAAGCCTTCGAGCTCGGCTTCGCTCAGCGCGTCGATGATGTCGAGGTACGGCTCAGCGGCCGCGGTCGGTGCGAGCGTCCCGTCCGCCGCGAGGACTCGCACCACGGGCGATTCAGCCGTGGTGGAGACGTGGGGAGGAACCGAAGCTTCGGTCGGGGTCACTTTTCTACGCTATCCACTCGTCCGGGATGCCCTTCGGGGAGGGTCGATACAACGGATGCCGCGATCCCTAGGACTTTATCCACTGACTCATGCTCGCCGACGGATATACGGATGCCGTCACCCGCGAACGGCCGCACCACGAGTCCCGCCTCGACGAAGCGCTCCGCGACCTCGAGCGTCTCGTCGCCGACCGGCAGCCACACGAAGTTGCCCTGCGCGTCGGGAATCCTCCAGCCGCTCGCCCGCAACCCCGCCGCGAGCGCGTCGCGGCGCTCGGCGATGACCCGCACCCGTTCGATGAGCTCGGGCTCGGCATCCAGGCTGGCGAGGGCGGCGACCTCCGCCTGAGCGGTCACGGAGAGCGGGATCGCGGTCGAGCGTGCGGCGTCGAGCACGCGGGGGTGGCCGACGGCGTAGCCGACGCGGAGCCCTGCCAGACCGAATGCCTTCGAGAAGGTGCGAAGGACGACGACGTTCGGTCGCGGGTGTCCGCCCGGAGCCCGCAGTCCGTTGACGGCGGCGGGGTCGGTCACGAACTCGGCGTAGGCCTCGTCGAGGATGACCAGCACGTCCGACGGCACCTTCTCGACGAAGGCGTCGAACTCGGTCTGAGTCACGATCGGACCGGTCGGATTGTTCGGCGTGCACACGATGACCGCGCGCGTGCGGTCGGTGATGGCCGCGGCCATCGCGTCGAGGTCGTGCCGAGCCCCGTCGGCGAGCGGCACCTGCACAGCGGTCGCACCGGCGACCACGGCGAGCCAGGGATACGCCTCGAAGGACCGCCACGCGTAGATGATCTCGTCGCCGGGGCCCGATGTGGCCTGCACCAGCTGGGCGAGGATCGAGACGCTGCCCGCGCCGATGTGGACCGAGTCGTCGGAGACCCCGAAGCGGTCGGCGAGACGCGCGCGGAGGCGGGCGGCCGAGGCATCCGGATACCGATTGAGCGCCGTGGCCGCGCTGACCTTCGCGAGCACGCCGGGCAGCGGATCGAACGGGTTCTCGTTGCTCGACAGCTTGTACGCGTCGGCGCCGGCCTGGCGCCCCTGCCGGTACGGCGGCAGCGACGCGACCTCGGGGCGCACGCGAACGGGGATATCGGAGGCGTCGGTCACTCACCGAGTCTACGAGCGCGGCTTCTGCGGGGCCGCCTCGGCCCGTGCGAGACTGTGCGCACTATGGGCTTCCTCATTCGCGTCGTCATCAACGCCTTCGCCATCTGGGTCGTGACCCTGGTTCCCGCGCTGCAGGTCAGCGTCATCGCCTTCCCTCCCGGCGACACCCTGCAGTACGTGCTGACGCTCCTCATCGTCGCGGCGATCTTCGCGCTCGTGAACACGTTCATCGGCACGGTCATCAAGATCCTCGCGTTCCCGCTCTACATCCTCACGCTCGGCCTCATCGGCCTGCTCATCAACGCGTTCCTCCTGTGGCTCACGGCGTGGTTCACGAGCTTCTGGAGCTGGGGCCTGCGCGTCGAGGACTTCTGGTGGGGCGTCGTCGCGGCCATCATCATCTCGATCATCAACTGGGTCGCCGGCATCATCCTGCGCCCGAAGCGGAACGACTGACGCGGGTCGCCCCGTACTCGGTCACGTCGACATGCCACTGCGGCGTCGAGCTCGGCGAACCGCTCACGCACCTGATCCATCGCGCGGATCGGCCGACGCGTCGAGCATGGCCGCCGTCTCTTCGTACGTCTCCAGATGGTGGGCGCCGAGGGTGAGATCACCCCCGCGTCGGCAGCGGATCGGCCAGCCGCTCGGCGACGAAGCTCCCCGGCGCACCCACCGCGGTGTCGTAGCCTCCGCCCTGGAGCGCGGCGACCGGGTCGTCGGTGTGGCGGACCGCGACGCTCAGCGTCCCGTCGCCGACGTCGGCCTCGACGGGGGAGCCGAGGGTCACGAGCGTCTTCACGTCGTAGCCGCCCTCGACGGCGAGCCGCGAGGCGACCATGGCCCCCTGCGAGTGCCCGATCGCGTGGACGACGTCCCCGGGCTTCGCACCCGCCTCGACGCAGAGCCGCGAGCGTCGCCGCGTACGACGCCGACCGCTGTCCGCCGTACAGCTCGAGGTTCGACTTGCTGTCGAAGGCGTCTCGCTGGCCGTAGCCGCTCGACGTCGTCCCGCGGATGTACACGGCGAACTGCCGCGACCCGTCGGGCATCGTGTAGCGCTCGACGCGTATGCGGCCGGCATGCCGTCGAAGGGATGCGGGCCGCAGCCGCGGCCAGTGACGTCGGAGCCGCGGTCGGCGCCGCGGGCACGGGGAGCTCGCGCAGGCGCACGGCATCCGCAATCCCGCTCAGCCGCGCCTCCCGCGGGATGACGCCGAGTTCGCGTCCGCGAATCGTGCCCGCCAGGCCCGCCGTCGCGGTTGGCAGAGCAGTCGTTCCGCCGACGGTGAGCGGCACCCAAGCCCACCCCGAGCATGCCGGCCTGGAGAACGAGATCGCCCGCCCACCAGGCGTCGCGCGACCACTCGCCCCACGCTGCTCGGGACCCGACCCCGGGATGCTCCCGCTCCATCCGGACGAGCTGCCGGTCGAGGCGCTGGACCGCTGTCGAGATCACCGGCCGCTCGCGCCGCCTCGCGCTGAGCGCGCAGCTCGACCGCCTCGTAGACAGCGGCGAGGTCGCGAAGCCGCGCACCCAGCGAGCGCGCGGCGTCGGCGAGCGCCGCTGCACCGCGAGGCGAGGAAGAGCGCCCGCGACTCCGCGTAGACCGTGTCGGAGCCCGGTACGACCGAGATCTGGTGCGATGCCCGCCGGAAGAGCGCGGCGACGCCGTCGAGGTCATGCCCGAGGCCGTCGAGCCGATCGGATGCCGCGCCCAGCGACGCGGTGTCGACGGCCACGACTCCGCCGCTGCGGATCTCGAGGTCGCCCATCAGCCCGACCCCGACCGCGAGCTGCTGCCACAGGCCGCGCAGCTCGTCCTCGAGGGCGTCGGGCCGTTCGTGCGCACGGTGTCGAGCTGAACGCGCAGGGCGGCGAGTTCGGAGCGGAACTCTCGCGCGGCGGCGCACTCCCAGGCCGTCTCGTCGGCCAGTCGATCGACCTCCCAGCCCACGCCGCCGAGCGCACGCCGGGCCTCGGGGAGAAGCCCTCCGCCCGTCGCGTGCCCCGTCCATCGCGTGTCCATCCGTCGAGAATGGCGGCCGCCCGCTGCGAAGCGGCGCGTCCGCCCGATGACCTCGGGAGAACGCGCCGCTCGCGCTGAGTGGGGAGGAGCGACGGGTCAGCCGCCGGTGGCGGCGCCGACGACGACCCTGACCGTCTCGGTCGTGCTGTTGCCTGCGGCATCCGTCGCCCGATAGGTGAACTCGTAGACGGCCTTGTTGGCCGCGACCACCCGGAAGGTCGTGTCGTCGACCTTGGTCACCGCCGCCTTCTTGGATCCGGATGCCTCGTGCCGAGACGAGTTCGACGGTCACGTCGTCGCCGCTGTCGTCCTCGGCGACGACGCTCACCGTGACGGTGCGCTCCTTGCCGTTGGGCGGGAACACGACCTCGGGAGACGCCGTCACCGAGAGCGTCGGCGGCGTGGTGTCGAGGTCGATCCCGACGAGGACGGGGTCGTGGTCGCTCGAGCGGAACGGGTCGGGCGCGTAGAGCCCGGTCACCTGTGATGCCGGCTTGAACTCCACGTTGTAGTCGAGCACCTGCGCCTCGTCGGCGTTGATGGCCCACGTCGATGCGCCGGTCACGTCGGCGACGAGGCCGGGCCCGGCCAGCGCGTGATCGAGGTAGCCGAGCTGACCGTCGAAGACGTACGAGTAGGCGTACTCACCCTGATACGCCAGGAGCATGTCGGTGTAGCCGGCGGCGGTGAAGACGTCGATCGAGTCCTCCTTGTCGTACGAGTTGAGGTCGCCGATGATGAGGGTTCGGTCTCCCGTGCCCTGACCGGTGGGATCCTTCGCCAGCCAGTCGACCAGCGCGGCCGCCGCGTTCTCCCGCGTCAGGCTGCACTCGCCCTGACCGTCGCCGAGGTCGGGGTCCGCTGCGCCGCAGCCGGATCCCTTCGACTTGAGGTGATTGACGCTGATGGTCACCGGCTCTCCGCCCGCCGCCGCCTGGAACGTCTGGGTCAGCGGGGGCCGGTTGCGATTCGCCGCCCACCTCGGGTCGTCGATCTTCCATGCCGGGTCGCCGAGCGGCGAGACCGTCGCCGTCTTGTAGAGGAAGGCGGTCGCGATGACGTCGGTGCCGATCGCCTCGCCGGTGTCGACGTACGAGTAGACGTCTGCTCCGAGGTGCGCGTTCAGCGCCGCGGCGAGCGTCGCCACCGCGGGCACCTCCGCGCCGCCGTTGTTCTCGATCTCCATCAGCCCGAACACATCCGCGTCGATCGCTGCGAGCGCCGCGACGATCTTCGCCTGCTGACGCTCGAGCTCGTACGCGGAGTTCGCGCCGCGGGAGTCGAGCGTCGTGAAGTAGTTCAGGACGTTGAAGCTCGACACCTTCAGGTCGCCGCCGACCTCCGGCACCGCGGGTCGCGGGTTGACGACCTGGTAGCCGGGAGCGACGGTGGGCTGGATGCCGTACGAGGAGATCTGCGGGCTGTCGCCGGTCCGCACGCGCTGATCGAGCACGCCCGTGACCCCGGTGAGGACGTCACCGCCGCGGAAGAGGTTGTCCAGCGAGTACGGCTCTCCGTTCGGGTGGATGAGCGGATCGGGGTTCTGGCGACCGCGCGCGTCGTCGACGATGAGCTGCGCGGCGACATTCGATGCCGCGAGCGCCTGCTGCTCCGGCGAGCCGGGCTCGACGACCGCGGTCGGCTGGAAGAGCCGCTCCGGCGAGACGGTGATCGTGTTGAAACGGCCGAACTCGAAGTACTCGGCGATCGTCAGCGGCTGCGCGAAGGTGACGAGCATCCCCTCGACCGCTTCACGCGCCGAGTCCTCGAGCGGAAGCGTCAGCGGCGTAGCCGAGAGGGCCGCGGTGCCCGTCTCGCAGACCTCGGTGTCGGCGGCCGTCACCTCGGTGAGGCCCTGGAACTCGCTCACTGCGCCCGCGACGTTGACGACGTCGCCGACCGAGACGTCGATGATGCCGTCTCCGTTGCCGGGGGCGTTGTCGCCGTCCTGCTGGAAGACGAAGATGCCGTCCGAGGTGGCGGAGTCGCCGTCCCCGGCATCCTGCAGGTAGAAGCCGTCGAGGTCGGTCGTCTGGAAGTCGGCGACGACCGTGCCCTCGATGCGGACGACCGATCCGGCCAGCGGTGAAGCGGCGCCGGCTCCTTGCACCGAGCCGATCGGGACGACAGATCGAGGTGCAGTCCGCATCGCCGACGGGCGCGTCCGGCTTCGGCACCGCGCTGTTGGCCGCACCGGGCGTGTTGAAGGCCTCCGTGAAGGCGGGCGAGCCCGCGGTGCCCGGGATGCCGGCGAGGTCGAAGTCGTTGCGGACCCAGTCCGCCGTGGTGTCGGTGTCGGTGCCGTCCGGGATGCGTGACGCGCCACCGGGTGCGAACGCCAGTCCGTCATAGGCGACGCCGAGGGTGACGCCGCCGTAGGTCAGGTCGCCCGCGCCGCCGTCGTTGATCGCGACGGCATCGAGAACCGTGAGGCCTGCGTCGTCGATGACACCGTCGTTGTTCGCGTCGAGGTCTGCTCCGAGGGCGGGAATCGTCCCCGTCACGAGAAGAAGGCTGATGGTGCCGTTCTCCAGCGCGTTCGCCGGCAGCGAGAGAAGCGCGCGCCCCGAACCGTCCGGCTCTCCTGGTGTCAGGACGCTGTCGACGACGCCGAACGTCGGGCGCGTCGCCCTCGATCTGCAGCACGCGGTACCCGGAGAGATCGGCGCCTGGGGCCGCCAGCAGCTCGATGTACTCGACGTCGGTGCCCGCCGTGCTGGCGGAGAACTCGTTGATGACGGGCGCGGCCGCTGCCGCGGCCGGGGATGCCGCCGCGAGCGACGCGATGACCACCGCTCCGACGCTGGCGAAGACGGGCAGACGGACAGAACGGCGCACGGTACCTCCCGGAGGGCCCGCGGGGCGGGCACGTCGCGCCAGGCTATGCGGAGTCTGTGAGCCGCAACAGACCTTGTCGTGGCCGGGGGGTGAACGATATAGACACGCCCGGCGCTTCGCTTGCGGCATCCCACGGGCAAGAATGGTCCTCATGACTGCCAGCGCCGTGGAGCCCTTCCGCGTCGTCTTCGTCTGCACCGGCAACATCTGCCGTTCACCCATGGCCGAGATCGTGTTCCGCGAGTTCGCGGCGACCGTCGGGCCTGCGCGACCGGGTCGGCTCGACGAGCGCGGGCACGGGGGATTGGCACGTCGGCGAGAAGGCCGACCTCCGCACGATCGAGGCGCTCACCCGGCGCGGCTACGACGGAGACCTGCACCGCGCCCGGCAGTTCACGCACGGAGATTTCGCCCACAACGACCTCGTCGTCGCTCTCGACCGCAGCCACGAGCGGATCCTCCGGGGCTGGGCGCGCACCGAGGCGGACGCCGACAAGATCGCCCTCCTCATGTCGTTCGACCCGAACGCCCACACCCTCGACGTGCCCGACCCGTACTACGCGGGCCCGGGAATGTTCGACGAGGTGCTCGGTATGATCGAGAGCGCGAGCCGGGCGCTCTTCCGGCAGCTAGAACCCGCGATCCGCCCCGCCGGCTGACGGCGCAGGGCGGCACGCGACGTGTTGCGACGGGAGTCCCGTGACCACCTCTTCGGCCCTCGGCATCCAGCCACTCAGCCCCCTCGACGGCCGGTATCGCGCCGCCGTCGCGGCCCTCGGCGACTACCTCTCGGAGGCGGGCCTCAACCGCGCCCGCGTCGAGGTCGAGGTGGAGTGGCTCATCGCCCTCACCGATCGATCGCTGTTCGGCACGCAGCCGCTCAGCGAGACCGACAAGGATCGCCTGCGGGTGCTCTTCCTCGACTTCGGGCAGGACGAGATCGCCTGGCTCGCCGAGCGCGAGGCGATCACCCGGCACGACGTCAAGGCCATCGAGTACCTCGTGCGCGACCGGCTCTCGCAGCTCGGCCTCGACGGCATCGCCGAGCTCACGCACTTCGCGTGCACGAGCGAGGACATCAACTCGACCGCCTACGCCCTCACGGTGAAGCGCGTCGGTCGAGGAGGTCTGGCTTCCGAAGCTCCGCTCCGTCATCGCGGCGCTGAGCGCCCTGTCGGTGGCGCATCGGGATGCCGCGATGCTGTCGCGGACGCACGGGCAGCCGGCGACCCCCACGACGATGGGCAAGGAGCTCGCCGTCTTCGCGTGGCGCCTCGAGCGCATCGCGGCGCAGGTCGAGGCATCCGATTTCCTTGCGAAGTTCTCCGGTGCGACCGGCACGTGGTCGGCCCATCTCGCCGCCGAGCCCGATGCCGACTGGCCGGCGGTCTCGCGCGAGTTCATCGAGTCGCTCGACCTCGGCTTCAACCCGCTGACCACCCAGATCGAGTCGCACGACTGGCAGGTCGAGCTGTACGACCGGATCCGGCACGCGAACGGCATCCTGCACAACCTGGCGACGGATGCCTGGACCTACATCTCGCTCGGCTACTTCTCGCAGATCCCGGTGGAGGGTGCGACGGGGTCCTCGACGATGCCGCACAAGATCAATCCGATCCGCTTCGAGAACGCCGAGGCCAACCTCGAGATCTCGAGCGGACTGCTCGGGACGCTCTCGCAGACGCTCGTGACCTCACGCCTGCAGCGCGACCTCACCGACTCGACGACGCAGCGCAACATCGGCGTCGCCCTCGGCCACTCGCTGCTCGCGCTCGACAACCTCGCAGCGCGGTCTTCGCGAGATCTCGCTCGCCGAGGACGTGCTGCTGGCCGATCTCGACGGCAACTGGGAGGTGCTCGGCGAGGCGATCCAGACGGTCGTGCGCGCCGAGATCGTCGAGGGTCGCTCGCAGATCACCGACCCGTACGCGCTCCTCAAGGAGCTCACGCGCGGCCGGCGCGTCGGCGCGTCCGAGCTCGCGGAGTTCGTCCGCGGCCTCGACATCGGCGACGCCGCGAAGGACCGCCTGCTCGCGCTGACGCCGGCCACCTACGCGGGCCTCGCCGTCCGAGCTCGTCGACCTGCTCTCGGCCGACCAGCCGAGCGACTAGGGCCGGGTGCCGTCACCGGATGCCGCGGCATCCGGTGACTCGTCGTCGCGCGGCTCGGAGTCCAGGAGCACCGGGCTGTCGACCCGCTTCTGCACCTGGGCAGGGTCGACCGCGAGCAGCAGCAGCGACACGATCAGCAGCACCGCGATGAAGGCGACGCCGGCCGCGATCGCCGCGATGACGCCGACGTGCTGCAGCTCCTCGCCGGTGCGCTCCTGGAAGAAGCCCATGCGTCACGAGCGTCACGATCCCCGTGAACGCGGCCGCTCCGAAGGCGAGGCCGAGCAGCTGCACGGGCTTCATGAGGTCGCGTCGGGTGGGCTTGTCGTCGGTCATGACGCTTTCTCCTGATCGGATGCCGCAGCCGCCGGCGACGTGTGCGTGAGGTCGGCGGGTACCCGGCGCGGCGAGAGGCCGGCGATCCCGAGGTAGACGGCGACGATGGCCGCGTAGCCGCCGAAGATCCCCACCCCGATGGTGATGCCGGTGAGGACGAAGGATTGGCCGGCGTCCTGGATGTAGTACTCGAGGGCGTACTGCGTCGGCACGACGAGCAGGCCCAGAGCCAGGACGAGAGTGAGGATGCCGGTGGTCAGCGCGTCGCGCGCCTCGCCCCGACGCTGGGGGTCGCCCGCCTCGATGGCGGAGCGTCGCCAGCGGATGCCGGCGGCCGTCTCGATGACGCCCGGCGAGGACGGCCCACACGATGACGACCGAGAAGAACAGCGCGGTCGTGCGCCACGAGGGGATGCCGCCCAGCATGCCCGCGATCGCCGTGACGATGCCGAGCAGCACCGACGGCCAGCGTGCACCGGCCGGGTACACGAGCCACACCGCGACGAAGAAGATGATGGCGTTCGCGATCGCCCAGCCGCTGAAGACCGCCATCCCCACGCGCGGCGGAGTGGTCGGGCGAGAACGTGATCATGATCGCTGCGAGCGCGGCGAAGACGGCGCGCGCGAGTTGCACGTGACGCACCTCGAAAGTGCGCGGAGCAGGCGTTGACGACACGGTTGTCCTCGGCGGGACGGAGCGGAAGGGGATGCCTCCAGTCTAGGTCGTGACCGCGAGGGGCCGCCGGGGCCGCTGACGAGCCTCTCGGCCTGGCTCAGAGCGCCGCGAGAGCCGAGTCGAGGTCCTGCAGGAGGTCGTCCGCCGACTCGATGCCGACCGACAGGCGAACCACCTCCTCGGGCACGGCCAGCTCGGTGCCTCGCACGGATGCGTGCGTCATCGCGTCCGGGTAGTTGACCAGCGATTCGACGCCGCCGAGCGACTCGGCGAGCTGGAACAGGTGCGTCGACTCGACGAAGCGGCGTGCGGCGGGCCCATCGGCGAGCGCGAGCGAGACGATCCCGCCGAACGCCGACATCTGCCGTGCCGCGATCTCGTGCCCCGGGTGATCGGGAAGGCCGGGGTAGTACACGTTCGCCACTCGTTCATGCCGCGAGAGGAATTCAGCGACCGCACCGGCATTCTCGACTGTGCCGCTGCATCCGGATCCCGAGCGTCTTGATGCCCTCGCGTGGTGAGCCACGCGTCGAGCGGGCCCGAGACGGCGCCGACGGCGAACTGCAGGAACTTGACCTTCTCGGCGAGCTCGTCGTCGCTCGAGCACCAGGGCGCCGCCGACCACGTCCGAGTGACCGCCGAGGTACTTGGTCGCCGAGTGCACGACGACGTCGGCGCCGAGCGCGAGCGGCTGCTGCAGGGCGGGCGAGGCGAACGTGTTGTCGACGACGACGAGGGCCCCGCCTCGTGGCCGAGCCGCGCGAGCCCCGCGATGTCGGTGATCTTCAGGAGCGGATTGCTCGGCGTCTCGACCCAGACGATGCGGGCAGGACGGTCCGCGAGGCTGGCGGCGACAGCATCCAGATCGCTCATGTCGACGACGCGGACGCCGACGCCCCACGGCCCGAGCACGCGCGTGAGCAGGCGGTAGGTGCCGCCGTAGACGTCGCTGCCGAGGAGCACCTCGTCGCCGGGCGTGAGCACCGCGCGGAGGAGGGCGTCTTCGGCGGCGAGGCCGGACGAGAACGAGAAGGCGTGACTGCCGCCCTCGATCGCCGCGAGCTGGCGCTCGAGGGCCGTGCGCGTGGGATTGCCGCTGCGTCCGTACTCGTAGCCGCCGCGGAGCCCGCCTATGCCGTCCTGCGCATACGTCGTCGAGAAGTGCACGGGAGGGATGACGGCACCCGTCGTCGGATCGAACGCCTGGCCGGCGTGCACCGCGAGGCTGTCGAATCCGCGGGCGGGGATGGGCGGTCGTCTCTTCGGTCACGCAGTGCTCCTTGCAGTCTTGTCGGCCATGGTTGCGTCCTCCGGAGCGGCTGCGTCGAGCGAGTACCCGTGCTCCGACATCCACTCGTCGTCGAACAGCTTGCTGAGGTAGCCCCGGCCATGGTCGGGGAGGAGGACGACCACGACGGCGTCGGCGGGCAGATCGCGCGCGGCCCGCAGCGCGCCGACGACCGCCATGCCGCTCGAGCCTCCGACGAGCAGGCCTTCTTCCCGGGCGAGGCGTCGCGTCATGGCGAACGACTCGGCGTCGCTGACACGGTGGATGTCGTCGACGACCGACGGGTCGTAGGCCTCGGGCCAGAAGTCCTCGCCGACCCCTTCGACGTCGTACGTGTGGACGGGACCGCCCGAGTAGATCGACCCGACCGGGTCGACCGCCACGATCTGCACCTCTCCCGCCGAGGCCTCTTTGAGGAAGCGCCCCGTCCCGGTGATCGTGCCGCCGGTGCCGACTCCCGCGACGAAATGCGTCACGCGGCCCTCGGTGTCGCGCCAGATCTCGGGGCCGGTCGTCTCGTAGTGACTGCGCGGCCCGTTCTGGTTGGCGTACTGGTTGGGCTTGAAGGCACCCGGGATCTCGCGCACGAGCCGGTCCGAGACGCTGTAGTACGAGCGCGGGTCGTCGGGCTCGACCGAGGTCGGCGCGACCACGACTTCGGCCCCGTACGCCCGCATCACCCGCTGCTTGTCGACGGCCACCTTGTCGGGCACGACGAAGATGCAGCGGTATCCGCGCTGCTGGGCGACGAGCGCGAGGCCCACGCCGGTGTTGCCGCTCGTCGGCTCGACGATGGTGCCGCCGGGTTTCAGAAGGCCCTCGCGCTCCGCCGCGTCCAGGATGTTGCGCGGCGATGCGGTCCTTCGACGAGCCGCCGGGATTGAAGTACTCGACCTTCGCCAGCACTGTCGCGTCGATGCCGGCGGCGACGTGGTTCAGGCGGACGAGAGGGGTGTTGCCGACGAGGTCGGCGACGCTCTGCGCGTATCGCACGGTGTGTCCTTGAGGTGAGGCCGCGCATCGATCGCGCGGACGCTGTCGTTGGTCGTCGAGAGTGAATGCCGAGGGCATTCAGCGACAGCAACAGCGACAGGTCAGCACGTTCGCCAGCCTACGGGCGGCCGCGCGGTGCGGTGCTTGTGTTACGTGAATTCACGCTACGCCGCCGCGTTGCGCCCGTCGATGGGGTGGCCGGATGCGGGGCTCGGGCCCGCACGCCGGCTGCGCGCTCCCGCGGCCTCGGCGCGAGCGGTCCGGCACTCACGACTCGGCGAAGAACGCGAGCGCCTCCTGCCGCAGCACGCGAGAACCGGGCGTGTTGAAGTGGTGCCGGTCGGGAATCTCGACGAAGCGCCCGCGCGGCGTCGCCTCCGCCAGCATCCGGGACCGCTCGAGAATCGCATCCTCGCTGCCCGTCGCGAACAGCACCGGCTGCTGCGGCGGCCGTGCCGGATCGGGGTCGGCGTCGCCGAGCCGCATCCCCTCGGCGAGCGCCACGAGCACGCCGAGGTCGTTGCCCGGCACGCGTTCGGCGAGCGTGACGTAGTTCTGGGTGACCTTGTCCTGCACCGGGATGCCGCGCTCCACGTACGCGCGAGCCTGGTCGATGTCGACCCGTGCGAGGGGACGACCGTCGGGGATGCCGCCGAGCACAGCCCTCGTGACACGGTTCGGCACGTCGACGAGCAGCTGCCACCCGACACGCCCGCCGAGCGAGTATCCGGCGTACATCACCTCGTCGAGCAGGTAGGTGTCGAGCACGGCGACGAGGTCGCCCACGAGGGCGGGCATCGTGTAGTCGCGCGGATCGTGCGGCTTGTCGCTCGCGCCGTGCCCGCGCTGATCGACCGCGAGCACCCGGAAGCCTGCGCGAGTGAGGTCGCGGACCCACCCCGTGTTGACCCAGTTGTCGCGGCGTGCTGGATGCGAAGCCGTGAACGCACAGGACCGTGTCGGCGTTGATCGTCGCCCCACGTGTAGGTCGCGATCCGGTGCCCTTCGGCCGACATGACGTACTGCGGGGACGGCATCTCGGTCAGGGGCAGCGCACTCGAACTCATAGGCCCATTCTGCCGGGGGGCCGGTGGCGAGGGGATGCGGGCGCGTGGCGACCGGCGCCTCCCCCGACCTCCGGCATCCCGGATCGTCCGCCTTCGCGGTCACGGACGGTGGGCGAAGACGACCACCTCGCCGTCACGAAGCTGGAACTGAAGTGCGCTGCCCACCGGGAACTCCTCGAGGAGGGACTTCGGCATCTTCTCGGTCACCGTGATCGCCGTCACCGGTTCGAAGTCGCCGGCGCCGCACCCTGCTCCTCCGATGAGGCCTTTGGACGCGGTCGGTCAGGATGAACAGGCACGGCGACGGAGCGCCGCCGTTCCAGTCCTGAGGCACCAGCACGACCGTCAGGCCGTGGAACTCCTCGAAGATCGTCGGAACCGGACTGCGCGTGGCGAGAATTCGTCGGGCCAGGCGGCCTCCGGGTCGGCCTGGAGCACCCCTACGCTGCCGGGCGTGAGGCCCACCGCCACATACGAGAGGATCGCTCCGACGAGGAGAGCCGCAGTGAGCGCGCCCGCCCAGATGAGAGCGCCGCGACGCCGAGGGCGGGGCTGGGGCGACGAGATCGGCTCATCAGGCTGGAGGTCGGCTGGGGGCGCGTCCGGATTGTCGGGGCCGCCGGGTTCGGCGGTATCGTGCCGCGTCATCGGGACGGCTCGAGACCTGCCCGACCTGCTCGTTCCGCTGCTCCGGCTGGGAAGTGCTCAGGCTGCGCCCGTCGATTTCGCGTCCCTGGTGGGCCGAGACGGCATCCGAGCCTGAGTACGTTGCGGCGACCCGCTCGGTCAGTCGTCGCAGCGCCGGCGGCCGCGGTCAGGCCTGCGATCGCGGGGACGGAAGGGCGCGACGCAGCTTGCGCCTCGAGCTGACGCAGTCGCTCCAGCGCGATCGGATCTTCTTGGATGTCGGCATTCGGCCCGTACGCCCGTTGTCGGAGCGACCGCAGCTCATCCCCAAACTGCTCGTCCATCACGCCAATCGTCTCACTCCCGCAGTGGGGTGGAGCGGCTCAGATCGATCTCGGGTGCATCCCGTCGTCTCAGAGACCTCGGATCTCGTAGCGACGCTCGATTCCCGCCGTAGCGCGGCCCCACTCGCTCTCGGCGACCCGGGCCTGATGCGCATGGAAGGAGGCGGCATCCCGGAATCGCTCGTTCACCGGCCCAGACGCGCGGTTCGGCACTCGGGGTGACTTCGAAGGACTCGCATCCCGGCTCCCCGCGCGTGAGCGACAGGTGGAGCGGAAGATGCCGGGCGACGACAGCCGCCTCGTCATCGGTGGCGCAGACGAGCTCCCCGGTCAGGACAACAGCGGTCACCCCTCCATCCTCCCCGACGAGCCTTGATCCCTACGCCTGGGTGAGCCGCCGAGCGTTCGTCTCACGCACCATGGACGGCAGGATGAACAGGTCGACCAGCAGCCAGATGCCGCCGGCGATGATGAGCGGGATGCCGATGACAGCGAACGCGAGCAGCCACCCTGTCCACCAGATCAGCAGCAGTGCGATCGCCGAGCCCGGGCGGCCCAGGTAGAAGCGGTGCGCTCCGAAGCCACCGAGCAGCAGGAAGAAGATGTAAGCGATGCCCACTTCCTTCGCAGGACGTGCGTGCTGCGGGGCGTAGGGCCCCCACCCACGCCCATCCCACCACTGCACCATTCCCGACGGGCCCGGATACCACCCGGCAGGATGCGCCGGCGGCGCCGCGTACGCGACGGGTTGGGGCGAGGGCACCGGCACGATGGCAGCGGGCGGGGGAGGGTGGGGGAGAGACCGGCGAACTCCGCCTGCGGGTTCGGGGCGCCGAGGACGTCGGACGTCCACTCCCGGCCGTTCCAGAATCGCTTGCCTCCGCCGGGCACGGGATACCAGCCGGCGGGTACGGAGTTGGGCATGCTTCCCTCTCTCGAACGCGTTGCGGCTCAACCTAGCGCCTCGCGTCCCCTGCGCGTGGGGAAAGCTCTTCAGGCGTCAGAGTGCGTCGATGCGAAGCGTGGCCTGGTACGACGCCGGGCCGACGACGGGGCTCACGTACTGGGCCGGATAGCGGTCGTACTTCGCGTGGTACGCCTCATCCAGGGCTTCGTGAGTGGCCGACTCCGCGGGGTCGATGCGGGTGAAGGCGACGGTACGGTCGACCCCTCCCGAGCGGACGCGCCCCGTCCCGGCGCGCACGGCGCGGCGGAACCACGGGTTGCCTGGCCCGTGGGCGGAACGGATGTACAGCTCGTCGCCGAGCCGGACCGCCCAGATGGTGACGAACGGACGCTCCGTGCCATCCGGCCGACGGGAAGAGATCTCCAGTTCGTCGGCGCGGCCGATTCGCTCGAGCTCGTCGTCGGTCCAGCCGCTCCGCGTTTCAGACATCAGGCGAGCCTCCTCCATTCCCTCCGGGGCGCGGCTGGTCAGCTCTGCCATGAAGACTGTGGACCTGCCCTTCGTGTATGTCGGTGACCCATTCCCACCCGGGTGCAGCGGATGCACCGATCCGGGGGTCGTCCGGCTCACGCCCGTCCCGCAAGGCCTCGATGTACCTGCGATCCAGTTCGATCCGATCACGCACCTGGCCGGCTCTCCCGACCGACCCGTGACCCGGGATGACGACATCGACGTCGGCTCCCTCCTCCAGCATCTGCAGTCCCACGAGGTATTCCCCGATCGGGTCGTTGGCGCCGTTGAAGTCGTCGAGCATCGGGATGAAGACGTCAGAGAGCATGTCGCCGGCGACGAGGACACGGCACTCTTCGATCAGAAGCGCGGCATGACCGGGCGAATGGGCCGGCTGCTCGATGATCTTGACCCGGGGGCCGTCCCAAGGGATCTCGACTGTCCCGGCCGGCAGACCAGTGATGAGGCCGAAGCGTTCCAGCGGTATGTCGTCCGCAACTTCCGGCGGGAGCCCCTCGATGACGCGAGAGGTCCAGTCGGCCTGCGAGCGCAGCTCTTGCATGGCCGCCGCGCACCGCGCTGTGCCGTAGCGGGGCGCGTCGCCTAGTTGTGCGTGCCACAGCACGTGATCCCAATCCGGATGCGTCGAGAATCCGGCCACCACGGGCTGACCGGCCTCGCGAAGGTCATTCGCGAGGCAGGTCATCTCCGAGCCCGTGAGTCCCGCGTCGATGAGAAGCACTCCGGACTCGCCCTGCACCACGACCGTGTTGTTCTGGAGCAGCTCACTCTGATGAACCAGCACGCCCTCCGCAACCTGCGTCAGCATCGGATCCCTCTCGTCGACCGGCTACCAGCCAATCGTGGATGGCCCGAAGATGCCAGGTCCTTCACCCGCCGCCACCCGTCGAGGCGGGTGCTGGGTCTGAAGCGCCTACCCGCACACTCCGCTCCCCGCAATCCCCGCGCGCGGGCGGAGTGCACGCCCTAGCGTGGCCGGATGAGTGATCCGACGACGGAAGTTCCGGCTGTGGCAGCGCACCACCGCGTGCTCGTGGTCGGCGGCGGCAACGGCGGCATCTCGGTGGCCGCTCGGCTCCAGCGGCGAGGCATCCAGGACATCGCGATCGTGGAGCCGAGCGACACCCACCTGTACAAGCCGCTGTTCTCGCATGTTGCGGGAGGCACCGCCCGCGCCAGCATCACTGCCAGGCCGCAGGCCGACGTCATCCCGAAGGGCGTCACGTGGCTGCAAGACGCGGTGACGGCGATCGAGCCGGACTCCGACCGGGTCGTCCTCGCGAGCGGACGACGCATCGCGTACGACCACCTCATCGTCTGCCCGGGCATCCAGAAGGACTGGGACACCATCGCCGGCGCCGCCGAAGCGCTGCGGACGCCCTCCGTGGCCTCGCACTACGAGTTCGATGGAGCAGCCAAGCTCTCTCTGCTGCTGCGCGACCTCAAGGATGGAACCGCCGTCTTCACGCAGCCGTCCGATCCGGCCTCGTGCGCCGGGGCATCGCAGAAGCCGATGTACCAGGCGTGCGACTACTGGCGGGCGAAGGGGGTGCTCGAGCGAATCCGCGTGCTCCTGGTCGTTCCGGGCGACACGGTGTCCGGCATCCCGCACATCGATCGTGAGCTCGAGCGCAGCATCGCCGAGTACGGCATCGAACTGCGCACAGGTGCTCGCCTGGCGGAGGTGGATGCCTCAGCCGGGGCGGTGCTGGTCGAGGCCGGAGGCGCACGAGAGCGCATTGCCTACGACGTGCTCGACATCGTGCCTCCGCAGTCGGCACCGGATTGGCTGAAGTCCTCGCCACTCGCGGTCCCGGGCGACCCGGGCGGTTTTGTCGACGTGGACCCCGAGACGCTCCGTCATCGTCGGTACGCGAACGTCTGGGGACTCGGCGATGCGGCGAAGACGCTCAATGCGAAGTCGGGCGGCGCACTGCGCAAGCAGACCTTCGTACTGGCCGCGAACCTCGCGGCGGTGTTGAGTGGAGAAGCCCCTCAGGAGCGCTACGACAGCTATACGGTCTGCCCTTACACGGTCTCGCGCAGCACGGTCGTCTGGGCCGAGTTCGACCACCTGGGCCGGCCGAGGCCGACGATCCCGTTCTTGCCGCAGATGTACCGCGAAAACCGCCTTTCGTGGATCTTCGATCGCCACGTCCTGCCGTGGGTCTATTGGAACCTCATCCTGCGCGGGCGGGTCTGACGGTTCTGCCAGGAGCCCGACCACCGGAAGCCCTGAGGCCACCTCCCGAAACGGCGCCCGTCGTATCAGAATCCGTCACTCGATTCCAGGTCCTGTCATCCTCGGCGCAGGTGCCTACCGTGGGCTCATGGCACATGCGAACTCCGAGGGCATGACCGACGAAGACAAGCGCCGAGACCAGCTGCTGCGCGCCGCCGGTTCGACCGAGGCCGATGCCGCGCCCCGCGTCGTCATCTCCAAGGCGGATGGCATCACGCGCGTCGACATCGCGGACACGGCGGCGGTGCGGCCTGGCCGAGGACCCGGTGTGGAGAGCGAAGACGAGGCCACGTGACCGAAGGCCTCGCCCACTCGCTGCTGGACTTCCGGGTGGAGCGCAGCCCCATCGCGGTGGCTGCGCTCACGGACCCGGCCGGTATGAATCCATCCGACATCCGCTCCACGCTCGAGTGGTGCGTGCGCGCGGGCCGCTCGATTCCGCGAATCGGCGAGGGTGACACCGCGACTCTCTGGGACGTGCTCGCCGCCACCGCGCATCGTGATGTCGCTGTCTCTCGCATCCTGGAGCCCCACCTCGATGCGATCGGAATCCTGCAGCAGGCGGGTACCGATCCCACCGCGGAGCCTCACGCCGGGGGACTGTCGAGCATCGGCGTCGACCGCGATTCGTCTTGGGGTGTCTTCGCGGCCGAGGGCGCGGACATGCGGGTCGACGCGTCCGGCACGGGGGAACGGTGGACCCTCACGGGCACCAAGCCGTGGTGCTCGCTCGCGGCGCACCTCTCGCACGCCCTGGTGACGGCGTTCGTCGGCCAGGAGCGCAGGCTCTTCGCGGTGGACCTGCGCGCACCGGGTGTCCGGCCGCACGACGGGCCCTGGGTCGCCCGGGGACTTGCAGACATCGTCAGCGCTCCCGTCGACTTCGACGGCGCCCCAGCGGTGCCGGTCGGCGCAGTGGGCTGGTACCTCGAGCGCCCCGGCTTCGCATGGGGAGGGATGTCGGTGGCCGCATGCTGGTGGGGTGGTGCCCTCGCGATCCGAGACGCGCTGATCGCTGCGGCTTCGTCCGAGCGTGCCGATCAGGTCGCGCTCGTCCACGCCGGACGGGCGGATGCCGCGCTGTGGGCGGCGCGAGCGGTGCTGCGTGAGGCTGCGGATCTGATCGATGGGCGCGGCGGAGTCGACATGAAGCTCCTCGCGGAGCGTGTCCGCAGCGTGGTGGCGGATGCTGTCGCCACAACCCTTGCAGAAGCCGATGCGGCGCTCGGCCCCGGGCCGCTCGTGACCGACGACTCCTACGCGCGAAGGGTCGCCGACCTCCACCTCTATCTACGGCAGCGCCACGGGCTGCGGGATTCGGCTCGCGTCGCCAGGCTCCTGATCGACTCGGGGTCCTGACGGTGACTGCGGGGTTCACCCACCTCGATCCGGGTACGGCCGAGGCGCTGTGGCGGGCCGACCTCGCCCGCCGGAAGCTCGCGCCGCTGGATATCGCGCCCGACACCCTCGTGGTGGTGGCCGCTCATCCCGATGACGAGACGCTCGGAGCGGCCGGACTCATGGCTCGAACAGCCGCGCGAGGCGCCAGGGTCGTCGTCGTCGTCGCGACCGACGGGGAGGGCTCGCACCCGCGCTCGCCCACCCACACTCCGGATGAACTGGCGCGGCGTCGTCGGGAGGAGACCGAGCGGGCCGTCGCGACGGTCGCGCCGGCTGCCGACATCCGCTTTCTCGGTCTTCCCGACGGAGGCCTCGCCGATCACGCGCCGGAGCTTCGCGAGCGACTGGGAGACGTCCTCGATGCGGTGGCGAAGACGAACACCGATCGGATCGCGATCGCGTCGCCGTGGCGGGGGGACAAGCACCGCGATCATCGCATCACCGCCGAGGTCGCGAGCGAGCTCGCCGCGGAGCGGGACTTCGTGCACATCGAGTACCCCGTGTGGGCATGGCACTGGGGGACCCCCGCCGACCTGCCGTGGGACCAGGCGGTCTCGCTGCCGTTGACCGCGGCCGAGCGCGCCGCCAAGAGCCGCGCCATCGCCTCCCACATCAGCCAGGTCGAAGCGCTGTCAGGAGCGCCCGGCGACGAGGCGATGCTGCACGCCGCGATGATCGAGCACTTCGAGCGGGACGTGGAGGTCTTCTTCGTAGCCGCGCGGCAGGTCGACCGGCCTGGCGAGAGCCTCGACGCCGCGTGGTTCGACGACTTCTACCGCCGCAACGGCGATGATCCATGGCGGTTCGAGACGCGATGGTACGAGGCGCGCAAGCGCGCCCTCACGCTCGCAGCACTGCCGACGCGTGAGCTGGGCGCGGTGCTCGAAGTCGGCTGCGCCACGGGGCTTCTCACCGTCGGGCTGGCCGGACGCTCGCGACGCGTCATCGCGATGGATCCCGCGGCCGCTGCGGTGCGCCAGGCGCGATCCCGGGCGGCCGAGGAGCATCACGTCTCAGTGATCCGAGGCGCTGTGCCTGGCGACTGGCCGTCAGGGCGCTTCGACACCATCGTGCTGTCGGAGGTGGGCTACTACCTCTCGGCGGCCGACCTGCGCCGGACCATCGCCCTCATCGACGGGTCGCTCACGGATGACGGATGCCTGCTGGCATGCCATTGGCGCCACCCCGTGTCGGAATACCCCCAGAGCGGTGACGATGTGCACGCGGCGCTGCGAATGGTGGAGGGTTGGGAGACCTTGAGCATCCACGAGGAGCGGGACTTCCTGCTCGAGGTCTTCGGCAGACGCCCCGCGCGATCCGTCGCCGAGAGGGAGGGGCTGGTGTGAGCCGCGAACAGGCCGAGGCGATCGTGGTCGTGGTGCCCGTCCGTGACGAGGCGGTGCTGCTCGACCGCTGCCTCCGCGCGCTCGGCGAGGCGGTCCGCGGTCGCCTCGGGAAGCGGACTGCACTGCGAGGTGCGGGTGGTGCTGGATGCCTGCACCGATGCCTCGGAGGACGTCGCCCGCGCATCCGGATTCCCGACGCTGACCTCGGCAGCAGGGCGGGTCGGAGCGACTCGCGCCCTCGGAATCTCCGACGCACTCAACGCCCTGGGCGGCACTCGCGTCGAGCGCGTATGGATCGCGAACACGGATGCCGACTCCCGCGTCCCGCCGGGCTGGGTCACCCACCAGCTCGCGCTGTCGCGGGTCGCCGACGTGGGCATCGGAACCGTTCGACCCGACTTCGACGACCTCTCCAGCATCCATCGCGCGCACTGGCTGAGCACCCACACGAGAGGGCGCCCCAACGGCCACGTGCATGGCGCGAATCTCGGCGTCCGCGCGAGCACCTACCTGGATGCAGGCGGTTTCGCCCCCATCGGCGAACATGAGGACGTCGACCTCGTCGCCCGGTGCCGCGAGCTCGGGGCGGTCATCGTGGCAAGCGATGAGGCCGAGGTCGTCACCTCAGGACGGTTCGTGGGACGCACTCCGGGTGGCTATGCCGGCTACCTCCGGCAGCAGGCGGGGGATCTCGCCGCGACCTGACGCGACCCACCGTGTGGGGCGCCGCACGGCGCCTCAGGTACGCGGGCATCTTCCGACCCCGATCCCGACTCACTGAGAGGAGAATCGCGGTCGAGGGCATCGTCATACTGGTCCGCGTGAATGCCTGGCGCATCAAGGAGAGCACAGAGATGAGACCACTGAGATATTCCATCAACGTCACGCTCGATGGCTGCTGCCATCACGAGGCAGGGCTCCCGCCGGACGAGGAGTCGATGCGCTACTGGACCGACCAGATCGCACGGGCCGATGCTCTCCTGTACGGCCGGGTGACCTACGAGATGATGGAGTCGGCGTGGCGGAAGCCGACTACGGGTCCGTGGCCTGACTGGATGCGGGAGTGGGAGATCCCGTTCGCCGAGGCCATCGACCGGGCGAAGAAGCACGTCGTGTCGAGCACGCTGAGTCAGCCCGATTGGAACGCCGAGCTGGTGGGCGGCGACCTGGAGCAAGCCATTCGGCTGCTCAAACAGGAGCCTGGCGAGGGCCTGTGGCTGGGCGGGGTGACGCTTCCCCTGGCGCTCGCGGATCTGGGACTGATCGACGAGTACGAGTTCGTGGTGCAGCCGGTCCTGGCCGGACACGGACCGACGCTGCTCGCCGGTCTGCGCGAGCGCATCCAGCTCGAGCTCGTGGATCGTCGCGAGTTCCGCTCAGGGGCGGTTGCCATGCGGTACCGACCCACGCGGTTTGCGGAGTAGCACCACGGCGGAGGTACCTTCCTGCATATCCCGGGCGATTGCAAGGGGGTACGCCATTCCCGCAGCTCTTCTTAGTCTTCCAACGCGCTCTCGCGCACGAAGACGACACGTGGAGCAGAAGGAGAGACCATGTCCACGAAGGTTGAGAAGAGCATCCTCGTCAACGTCCCACTCAGCGTTGCGTACAACCAGTGGACGCAATTCGAGGAGTTCCCCCACTTCATGAAGGGGGTCAAGTCGGTCACTCAATTGGACGACAGGAACCTCAACTGGGTCGTTGAGATCGCCGGTGTCCGCCGCCAGTGGAACGCCACGATCGTGGAGCAGGTGCCCGACAAGAAGGTGTCGTGGGCAGCGACCGAGGGTGCCACGAACGCGGGGTCGGTGACCTTCGAGGATGTCGGAGGTGGGCAGACCCAGGTTCACCTGTCTCTCGAGTACGAGCCGGAAGGCCTCGTCGAGAAGGTGGGTGACAAGCTGCACGTGGTCGAGAACCGCGCGGAGGGTGACCTGGACCGGTTCAAGGAGTTCATCGAGTCCGAGGGCTATGCAACCGGAGCGTGGCGGGGGTCGGTCGGTGGGACTGCGGCCGGTGAGCCGGGGATCGAGGATGCCGCTGCTTCGCGGGGCGACAGCGGCAAGGCGGGGGTGTCGGCGAAAGTCATCGCAGGCGCGGGCCTCGCGGCTGCAGCAGCGGCGGCGGCAGGAGTCGCGGCCGGCAAGCGCCGCGCGGACGACGTCGACTTCGATGACGCCGACGTCACGCTCACCCCGGTGGATGACACGGCGACAGGGGACGACGTCGTAGTGACGAGCGCGGCCGACCCTCTGGTCGCTACGGGTGAAACCGACCCGGATCTCTACAACGGACGATCCGGCCAGACGCGGACTGCATCCGGCGATGATCCGCTGATGGACGACGACGCGACCGCTGGCCGAGGCGTCTGAGACCCGCGGCCAGCCGACGGATCAAACGATCCGCGGCGCGGGCGGTCCGGCCCGGGCCTCTCGTGCCGGGTTGCCGAGCCGGACCCTCGGATCGAGTACCGGCTTTGCGAGCGTTCGCCCAGTTCAGTCCTGCTTCTACCCGGTGGCGCCCGCGACCCCCTTCAGCCCAAAGCGAAACACCAGCGGCTTATCGCGCGGGATCTGGTGCTCGGGATGGACCCGCGCTCCCCACGCGTCGTCCCCGGCCACGCCGCGTCGCATCAGCGCGGGGCGGAGCACCGTGCGGTGGATCGGCGGCAGCTCGTGGGGATGCGCGGCGTTCTCGATCTCATACGGCGTCCACGGCAAGGCAGAGAACTCCATGCCGTCAGCACTGTCCACCTGGATGCCCCACCCGCGGTCGTCGGTCACCCGCGCCCACCGGACACCGGTACGACTGCCCGCCTCCTGAGGGCGCACGTACGGAGTGAGCTCGCGCACCACGTCACTGTCATACACGTCGAGCCTCGCTCCACGTCGGCGGTCGATGTAGCACTCCTCCGGTCCGTCGCCGTACCAGCGGAGGCGATGCAGGTCGGCATCCGTGGTCAGCTGCATGCCGAACTCCGGCATGTCGGGGAGCTCCGCCGGCACGTCCATCGAGAGGGTGACCTCGATGCGGCCGTCACCGGTGACCCGGTAGTCGACATCGCAGAAGGATGCCGGCACCGTCGGCAACTCGTAGGTGAAGCCCACGGTCACGGCGTCGTCGTCGACCTGAACGCGGGCGGTACGCAGCTTCTCCCCGCAGCTCGGGCGTAGCGGCTCGCCAACAGCCACTGTCCGTCCTCGAAGGGCGCTTCCCAGCCGCGCTCGTTCGAGGTGGGGGCGTGCCAGAAGCTCGGCTTGGGCATCGTCGTCAGCAGTTCGCGTCCGCCGTCGACGGTCGTCCCGTAGCGGTACGAGGCCAGCCCGCCATACAGGCGGGAGAAGAGAACGCTGAAGTGCCGTCCGCGCACCCCGACGTTGTGGACGCCCTCGATGAGCTCAGGACGCGGCGGTGTCGCCGCCGGGGCACGCTCACCGGCAACCGTGAAGACACCCTGCCCGCGCGCCACGATGTGGCCGGCGTCCGCCCAGCGGGTTGCCGCGCGCAGATGGAAGGCGACGTCCACGGTGTACTCGCCCGGCACAGCCGGCATCGAAACCGGAAGCGCCAGGCGGGCGGTCGCACCGGGCGCGACATCTGTCGGCAGATCGGCGGTGCGGAGTGTCCGGCCCTCCCGACGCAGCGTCACGGTGGCGTCATACTCCGAGGAGGACGTGAAGAGCAGGCGGCTCTCGATCTCGACCTCGCCCGCGTGCACGGCGATCCGAAGGGGCTGGTAGAGATATGCCACCTCCTGCATCTTGGGCGTCGGGGTGTGATCTGCGAACAGGATGCCGTTCGCGCAGAAGTCGTCGTCGTGCGGCGCCTCTCCGCCGTCACCGCCGTAGCCGAAGTAGCGGTTCCCGTAACGGTCGACGAGCTGGATGGCCTGGTCGGCGAAGTCCCAGATGAACCCGCCCTGGAAGAGCGGATCACGGTAGGCAAGGTCGATGTAGCGGTCCACGGCCCCGAACGAGTTGCCCATCGCGTGGGCGTACTCGCACAGGATGAACGGCTTGTCGCGGTGCTCGCGCAGGTACTCCTCGACCTCGGTGGCGGGGGTGTACATCTGGCTGACGACGTCGGTGGTCTCGGGGTAGCGCGAGTCCCAGTGGATGCCCTCGTAGTGCACCGGCCGATCGTCGACTCGACGGAAGTAGTCGGCAACGTCGCGAATGACGGTGCCGCCGAACGACTCGTTGCCGACCGACCACATCACGACACTGGCGTGGTTCTTGTCACGCTCGTACAGACTGGCTGCCCGGTCGAGCAGCGGGTCGCGCCAGATCGGATCGTCACCGGGAACGGCCTCGGCGTCGGGGGCGTCGAGGTGCCGGATGCGGTCCCAGACCCCGTGGGTCTCGAGGTTCATCTCGTCGATCACCAGGAAGCCGTACTCGTCGGCCAACTCGTAGAAGAAGGTGTTGTTCGGATAGTGGCTCGTGCGGATCGCGTTGACGCCCGCGGACTTCAGAATGGCCAGGTCAGCCTCGGTCTGCTCTCGGGTCATCACGCGCCCCTGGAGGCCGAACTCGTGCCGGTTCACTCCGAAGAAGACGATTCGCCGGCCGTTGAGGCACAGCACTCCGTCTTCGATCGCGAACCGCCGCACGCCCACCTGCTGGCCGATGACCTCGGCGAGCGAGCCGTCGGCGAAATACGCCCGGATCGTGAGTCGGTACAGGTGGCGGATCCTCCGGGCTCCACAGCCGCGGCTCCGCAAGGCGGATGCGATGGATGCCGTCCTCGCCGACTTCCAGCATCCCCACGCCGTCGAGCTCCACGTCGACGTGCCCAGCGCCGTCGACCTTGAGCGCCACGGCGATGCCCGCTCCCCGGTCGTCCACTGTCGTGGTGACGTTCAGATCCTCGACGTGCACCGCCGGGCGGCGAGTGAGGACGACATCCCGGAAGATGCCTGAGAAGCGGTAGAAGTCCTGGTCCTCCAGCCATGAGCCGCTCGACCACTTGAACACCTGAGCGGCGAGGACGTTCTCCCCCGGCACCAGAGCATCGGTGAGATCGAACTCCGACGGCGTGAAGCTGTCGCTCGCGAACCCGATGTACGTGCCGTTCAGCCACAGCGCGATCGAGCTCTCGGCGCCCTTGACGTCGACGCCGATCCGCTCGCCCGGCTCAGCGGGATGGTCGAGCGTGAAGCGCGTGACGTAGGAGGCGACCGGGTTGAAACGCTGCGGGATCTCGCCGGGCGCGAGCTGCTCGTGCCCGTCCCAGGGGTACTGCACGTTGACGTACTGCGGGCGGTCGTAGCCGTGCAGCTGGATGTGCGCCGGCACCGGGATGTCGTCCCACGTGTCGGTGTCGAAGTCGGGCTGCTCGAATCCCTCGACGACACCGGCGATGTTGCGGGCGTAGTGGAACTTCCACAGTCCGTTCAGTGACTGCTCGTAGCGGCTCACTCCGACGGCCAGCTCATCGTCGCTGGCGAACCAGCGGTGGTCGGAGTGAGCGGGTCGTCGGTTCTCGGCGTAGTAGCGGGGGTCGGAAAGTCGAGTCGGGTCGAATGTCACTTGATGGCTCCGGTGATGCCCTCGGCGAAAGAGCGCTGCAGGATCAGGAAGATGATCATGGTCGGCAGGGACGCCAACAGCACCGCGAGCATCAGCACGCCGTAGTCGGTGACGTAGCCCGCACTGAGGTTCGAGATGAGCATGGGCATGGTCTGCACCTCGTTGTTGACGAGGATCACGCGCGGCCAGAGGAAGTTGTTCCAGGCCATCATGAACGTGATCACCGCCGCCGCCGCAAAGGTGGAACGCATCGTGGGGACGTAGATGCGCGCGAAGATGCTGAACTCGCTCACGCCGTCGATGCGGGCGGCTTCGATGATCTCGTGCGGGAACGACCGCGACGCCTGACGGAAGAGCAGGATCAGGAACGGCGTCGAGATCGACGGGATGATGACCGCGACGATCGAGTTGACCATCCCCGCCTCGGCGAACAGCCGGAAGAGCGGGATCATCGTCGCCGCGAACGGAATCATCAGCGCCAGCAGCAGGATGGCCATCACGGCATCCTTGCCCCGCGAATGGAACACCTCGAACCCGTAGCCGGCGATCGAGCACACCGCCAGGGCCAGGACCGTGGTGCCGATGGCGATCAGGAACGAGTTCGACATCGCCGAGACGATGTCCTGCGCCTCGAACAGCTTGGAGATGTTGGAGAAGAGCTCACCGCCGGGCAGAAGCGTGGAATCGAGGACTGCTGCACTGGTGTTGGTCGCGGAGACCACCATGAAGTAGAGCGGGAACAGGGAGAACAGAGCGAAGAGGGAGAGGAACAGGTAGCCGGGCAGCCCACGCAGTCGCTTAATCACGCTTGTCACCGACTTTCATCTGAACGAACGCGAGGATGGCCACCAGGACGAGGATCACGAACGAGATCGCCGCGGCGTAGCCGAAGTTGGGGTTCTTGAGGAACGACACCTCGTAGAGATAGTGCGACACCGACATGGTCGTGTATGCCGGACCACCGCGGGTGAGCGCCCAGGACTCGTCGAACATCTGCAGGGTGCCATTGGTCGACAGGATCGCCGTCAGCACGATGATCGGGCGAAGCTGCGGAATCGTGACGTGCCAGAACGACTGGTAGGCGTTCGCGCCGTCCATCTTGGCCGCTTCGAGGGTGGAGTAGTCCACGTTCTGCAGGGCGGCGAGGTAGAAGACCATGTTGTAGCCGGTCCAGCGCCAGAGCAGTCCGAGGATGATCACGAACCGGGCCGTCTCGGGCTGACCGAGCCAGTTGATCGGTGAGCCGAGGAGCCCGGTGCCGACGAGCATGTCGTTGACGAAGCCGTCGGTCGCGAACATCGTGCGGAACACGAGCGAGTACGAGACCAGCGACACCGCGCAGGGCAGGAAGATCGCGGTGCGCCAGAAGCCCTTGAACCTCAGATTCTTGTTATTGAGGAGGTTCGCGAGCACCAGCGCCATCACGAGCATGATGGGCACCTGGATGAGCAGGTAGATGAACGTGTTCTTCAGCGTCAGCCAGAAGACCTCGTCCTGCAGGAGGCGCTCGTAGTTGTACCAGATGGGGTCGGCGAAATCGAGGTTCGCGCCGCGCCCGGTCTGCAGCGACAGGGTGAACGCCTGGAACATCGGAATGAAGCTCACCACCAGGATGAGCAGGGATGCCGGCAGCAGGAACGTCCAGCCGGTCAGGCTGCGACGGCGGGCCTGCGACAGCCACGGCTTCTTCCGGCCGGTGTAGTCGTACGGCGGCGGGGGTTGCTTCGGCGCGCGCTTCTCGGCGCGCGTGGCGGTGGTCGACATGATGAACCTTCCTCGGATGCGGCGACGCGGGCCGGCCGGGGAGGGACTCCCTCCCCGGCCGGTACGGGCGTCACTGCATCTGGAACTCGACGTTGGCCTGGGCTTCGGCCAGCGCCGTCTCCGGGTCTGCGCCGCCGAGGATCTGGGTGATGGCCGCGCTCACGGCGTCGCGCCCCTCGTAGTAGTACGCACCGGTGTTGTTGCTCGGCACCTGTGCGCCGTAGCTCACCACGTCGGCGAAGATCGCCTGGCCGCCGAAGAAGTCCTGCGGCTCGGCGTAGACGTCGCTGTCACCCGCGGGGATCCAGTTCGCCACGGCTCCCGAGGACGGGAGGATCGTGTCGTACAGCTCGGTCGAGCCGGCGAAGGTCGAAGCCAGGAAGTCGGTCGCGAGGTCGACGTCGGCGTTCGAGCTGATGGCCCACGAAGAGCCGCCGTTCGCGGAGTAGTTGGTCGCGTCCGGCACATCCTCCAGCTTGGGGAGGTTGGTGATCGCCCACTTGCCCGACTGGTCGGCGGCGGACTGGATCGATCCGACGATCCAGATGCCGTTGATCGTGCCCCCGACAGCACCGTTGACGAAGGTGCCGATGTACTCATCCCAGGAGTTGACCTCGACGAGCACACCCGCGTCCACCAGCTGCTTGTAGACGTCGATCGCCGCCAGCAGCGCATCGTTGTCGGTGATCGTGGGGTTGCCGTCCTCGTCGAACAGGCTCGCGCCTGCCGACTGGAGGATCATCATGATGGTGTCGGCCGAGCCGGCCTGGCCGGACAGCAGCGGCTGACCCGTCTTGGCGAGGACATCCTTGGCCTTCTCGATGTACTCCGACCACGTGAGGTCGGTGAAGTCGTCGATCGTGTACCCGGCCTGCTCGAGCACATCGGTGCGGAGCGCGGTGACGGCGGTGCCCGAGTCGAACGGCACGCCGTAGTTGGCGCCCTCGACCGTGGAGTAGGCGGTGACGGCGTCGGGGAACTGTGAGAAGTCGACAGCGTCACCGGAGATCTCGCTGAAGAGCTCCGGGTAGTTCAGCGCGTTCTTCTGGAATGCGTTGTTCTGCATGAGGAAGATGTCGGGAAGCTCGTCGTACTGGCTCGACTGCGCCAGCGTGGTGAGCTTCGGCTGCAGGTCATCCCACGGCGTCTCGACGATGTCCAGCGTGAAGTCGGGGTGATCCTTCTGGTAGATCTTCTCGGCCTCCTCGAGCGCGTAGATGTTGAACGCCGGGTCCCAGGCCCAGACGGTGAGCGTCTCGTCGCCGTCGCCGCCGCCAGAGTCGGAGTCCCCGCTGCCGCTGGAGCAGGCTCCCAGCACGAGCGTCATGGGCAGTGCGATGGCCACGGCGAGCGTGGCGCGTCGGGTGATTCGTCCCAAGGGGGTGATGTGTTTCATTTCGGTGAGGACCTTTCCCTCTGTCAGGTGTGCTGTGCGGCGTTGGAGAGCAGCGCCGTGTGGACGACGAGCCATGACCATCGGCTTGTCGCTTCGCGAGAGGGGAATCCCCGGTGTGATCGGGTGAGGAGCGTCAGCGCTCTTCACCCGATCTCTGCGTTGAGTCGCCCTCGGGTGCCACGTTGACCAAGCAACGTGGAACGTCATCTTCGCCATGTGTTCGCGAAACATGAGCGATGAAGTTTCATCCGATCCGTTCCCACGGGCCGTCGGGACTGATGCGCGCCCAGTCTCACTGGCACCGGGTCTTGAGCGTGGTGAGGTCGGTGATGACCACGGTCGTCGTCGAGGTCGACGCAACGGCGTGCGCCGGTGTCCGGCCGAAGATTGCGAGGAGATCCACGAACAGCGTCGCAACAGCTGCCTTCATCCTCGGGATGGCGGGTGCCGTGGTCGTCATTCCGAGGTCCTCCGTCGTCGCAGGTGCTCGCTGAAGCGGGCTTGGTACAGCGCTGTACCAAGCAAGATACATGACGTCTCACGACACGGCAACCGCGCTCGCGCGGAGTCAGCGTGTCGTGCCGCGCGCGATGAGGCGCGACCGTGTCAACAGGTCGGCCGGTTCGACCGGGACCTGCCCATCGATGCGAGCGACGAGCCGCTCGAGCGCCGTGCGCGCAATCCAGCTGATGCGCGAGTCCATGGTGGTGAGTGGCGGCGTGAGGAACGCCGACTCCTCGATGTTGTCGAAGCCGATGACCTGGACGTCTTCGGGCACACGGATGCCGCTCTCGCGGAGCGCCGAGATCGCCCCGATCGCAAGACCGTCGTTGAGGCACACCAGACCATCGAACGGGATGCCGGATGCGACGATTCCTCGAGCGGCGCGGAAGCCGGAGCCGATGCTCCAGTCATAGCCGGTCACTCCGACCAGCCGAGGGTCGAGGGCACCGCCGGCGGCGGTGACCGCATCGAGGATGCCGCGCAGTCGCAGCTCGGCATTCCCTTCGGGTGCTGCGGAGATCACGGCAGCGTCGAACGGCTCGTGCGCACCGACGACGGCGATCGTCTGCGATCCTCGGGCCTGCAGATACTCCGTCGCCGTGCTGGCGTCGACGACCTCGTCAGTGCTGACCCTGTCGGCGTTCCCGAAGGTGCTGCGGGACCCGAGGCACACCAGCGGGAAGTCGACGTCGAGGTCTGCGGCGTCCAGGTCCTCGTGTTCGGACAACGACAGGAGCAGCCCATCGCTGAGCTGGCTGTTGAACTGTTCGAGGTAGGTGCGAGACCCTCGCACGCCGTCGTCGGGGTAGGTCGTCACGTAGACCACCAGGTCGAGCTCGCGCGCGGCCTCGATGACCTCCTCGGCGAGCTCGGCCAGATACGCGGCCTTCAGTGTCGGCACCGCGAGCGAGACCGCATTTGTGCGTCCGCGGGTGAGGTTGCGGGCGGCCACGTTGACCTTGTATCCGAGCTCCTCGACGACCGCCATCACGCGGACGCGAGTGTCGTCCGCCATCCGGCCCGTGCCGTTGACGGCGTTCGACGCCGTCTTCATCGACACTCCGGCCCGCTCAGCGACAGCCTGCAACGTCACCGGGTGGCGGCGCTCGGCCATGGCATCCTCGCTTCGATCACCGTCCGACCATACCGGCGGCCCGACCGGTCGACGGACTCAGGAGGCACGGACCGTGCACACGGCCGGCGGGCATGAGGGGCGATCGCCCGCGACCGTCGATCGGGTCAGCGCGACCTTCGCTTCCGGCGCCGACCGCCTCGCGATTCGGGAAGATGAGGGGCTTCCCGCACGACCACCACCCGCTACTCCTACCCGAAGTCTGAACCCGGAGCCATGTCGGTGAAGCGCGAGAAGTGGCCCTGGAACGCGACGGTGATGGTGTCGGTCGGACCGTTGCGGTGCTTGGCGACGATCAGGTCGGCCTCTCCCGCGCGCGGGCTGTCTTTCTCGTAGGCGGCCTCGCGGTGCAGCAGCACCACCATGTCGGCATCCTGCTCGATCGAGCCCGACTCACGGAGATCCGACAGCGCGGGCTTCTTGTCGGCCCTCTGCTCAGCACCACGATTCAGCTGCGACAGCGCGACGACGGGAACACCGAGCTCCTTCGCGAGCAGTTTGAGCGCACGCGAGAACTCCGACACCTCCTGCTGACGCGACTCGACGCGCTTGCCCGAGGTCATGAGCTGCAGGTAGTCGATGACGACCATCTTCAGACCGACGCGCTGCTTCAGTCGCCGGCACTTCGCGCGGATCTCGACGAGCGTCATGTTCGGGCTGTCGTCGATGTACAGCGGCGCATCGTTGATGCGGCCGCGGATCGACGCGATCGTCGTCCAGTCGCGGGAGTCGAGCGTGCCCTTGCGCATGTTCTGCAGCGGGCACAGAGCCCTCGGCGCTCATCAGGCGCATCGCGATCTCGCTGCGCCCCATCTCGAGCGAGAAGAAGATCGTGGGCATGTCGTGCTTGATCGCCGCGGAGCGGGCGAAGTCCAGCGCGAGAGTCGACTTACCCATCGCGGGTCGCGCGGCGATGATGATCATCTGTCCGGGGTGCAGACCGTTGGTGAGCTGATCCAGACCCGGAGAACCCCGTCGGGATGCCGGTCATCTGGCCGTCGCGGCCTCGGGCGGCCTCGATCTCGTCGACGGCGGCGTCGACGGCGATCGTGAGCGGGACGTAGTCCTCGGCCGCCTCGGTGCCCGTGACCGAGTAGATCTCGGCCTGCGCGCTGTTGACCAGGTCGAGCGCCTCGCCCTGACCCGAGTAGCCCATCTGCACGATGCGCGTGCCCGCGTCGACGAGGCGTCGCAGCAGCGCCCGCTCGCTGACGATCGACGCGTAGTAGCCGGCGTTCGCCGCCGTCGGCACGATCGAGGTCAGGGTGTGCAGGTAGTCGGCGCCGCCGGCGCGCTGAAGCTCGCCGTTCTTGATCAGCTCGTCGGTGACCGCCACCACGTCGGTCGGCTCGCCGTGCGAGTAGAGCGAGAGGATCGCCTCGAAGATGAGCTCGTGCTTCGGGACGTAGAAGTCGGCTCCGCGGAGCGTCTCGATGACGTCGGCGACAGCATCCTTCGAGAGCAGCATTCCGCCCAGCGCGCTCTGCTCGGCGAGCAGGTCATGCGGAGGAGTCCGCTCAGGCTCGCGCGGCCTGCCCAGACGCTCTTCGGAGATGTCGGCAATCGACAAGCTGGTTCCTCCTGTAGTGCGTCGGGCGGTGGTGGTGCGTGCGGACATGACTGATCGAGCAGCGCGGACGGTTCTCACCTCGTCTTCGCTGCTCACTACAACATCGACCTCCGACATCGACGTCGGGCGCCAAGCATCCCCGCGGGTCGAACCCAACCGTAGAGAGGGCACTTCCCACCCGCAACACAGGCTGTGGATAAGTGTGTGGAGAGACTGCGTGAAACGCCGTCTCTCCTGTGAACAGTGCCTGTGGACAACTCGAGGTCGGAGTCGGACTTGGTCGAACTATAGATCCCCTGACCAGGGATTCTCTCATTCACAGCCTGTGGATACAGATGTGGTTGAAGTCCAGCTTGAAGGTTGAGTCTGATAGCGGAAGTTGTGCACAGTTTCGGCCCGATGTGCAGGCCCAGAACCCTCCGACACGGCCGTATGCTCAGCACGGTACATACGGCATCGACCAAAAAGCGGATGCCGCGGGCCCCAGAGGGGTCCGCGGCATCCGCCGTGCCTTGACGGCTGAGGAATCGCGCCTACTTGGCGGCGACCACCTGCAGCGTGATCACGGCGGTGAGGTCATCGCGAAGGCGAATCGGTCGCCTCGTGCTCGCCCACCGACTTGATCGTCGAGGTGATGTGGATCTTGCGCTTGTCGAGGTCACCGAGACCGGCCGCCTTGACGGCGTCGGCCACGTCGGCGGTCTTGACGGAGCCGAAGAGGCGTCCTTCAGCGCCCGCCTTGACGGCGAGGCGGACCTTGTTCGACTCGAGCGAGTTCTTCAGCGCCACAGCCTCTTCGTGGTCGTGGATCACGCGGGACTCGCGAGCGGCGCGGATAGACGCCACCTGCTTCTCGCCACCGCGGGTCCACGTGACCGCGAAGCCCTGGGGGATGAGGTAGTTGCGGGCGAACCCGTTCTTGACCTCGACCACGTCACCGGCGCTACCGAGCCCGGCGACCTCATTCGTGAGAATCAGCTTTGCCATTGCGGTGCCCCTTAGCGGCCAGCGCCGGCATAGGGCAGGAGCGCCATTTCGCGCGCGTTCTTGATCGCCTTGGCGATCAGACGCTGCTCCTGCACCGAGACACCGGTGATACGACGGGCGCGGATCTTCCCACGCTCCGAGATGAACTTGCGAAGTGTGGCGACGTCCTTGTAATCGATGACGCCGACGCGGATCGCCTTCGCGGGGGCCGCGTTCTTCGCGCCCTTCCGCGGCTTCCGGCGATCGCCGGTTGCTTTTCCTGCCATGGTTCTTCCTTAGATTTTCTTGATCGGATGCCTCTGCCCGAGGCATCCGGAATCTGCTTCTGAGATCCGCCGGATCGGGGAGCCGAGCCCGCGGGGTGCCGAGATCAGAACGGTGTGTCGTCGCCGTACGACGTGCCGGGCGCGCTCCACGCGTCGGCCGTGCCGCCGGTCTGCGAGCCGGGGGTCGACCACGGCTCGTCGGCGACCTGCGGGCGCGACTGTCCGCCGCCACCGCTGCCGCCGCCTGCTGCGCGCGTCACCTGAGCGGTGGCGTAACGCAGCGACGGGCCGATCTCGTCGATCTCGAGCTCGATGGAAGTGCGCTTCTCGCCTTCCTTCGTCTCGTACGAGCGCTGCTTCAGGCGACCGGTCGCGATGACGCGGGAGCCCTTCGTCAGCGATCCTGCGACGTGCTCGGCGAACTCGCGCCACACGCTCGCGCGGAGGAACAGCGCTTCGCCGTCCTTCCACTCGTTCGCGGCGCGGTCGAAGTTGCGGGGCGTCGACGCGATCGTGAAGTTCGCGACGGGGAGGCCGTTCTGCGTGTAGCGCAGCTCGGGATCAGCCGTGAGGTTTCCCACCACGGTGATGATCGTCTCGCCGGCCATGACCGTTACGCGTCCTGCTTGACGGGCTTCGGGGGACGGGCAGCCTTGCGGGCCGCCTTCTCCTCGGTGCGCTTCGTCTCGGCAGCGACCATCGCCTGCGCCTCTTCGGCACGCAGCACCTTGGTGCGCATGATCTGCTCGCTGAGGCCCAGCTGACGATCGAGCTCCTGCGTGGCGGCGCTGGTGGCGGTGAAGTTGACGACGGCGTAGATGCCCTCGGTCTTCTTCTGGATCTCGTAAGCAAGACGGCGCTTGCCCCAGATGTCGACCTTGTCGATCGTGCCACCATCGTTAGTGATGACCTTCAGGAACTTGTCGAGGCTCGGGGCGACCGTGCGCTCGTCGATCTCGGGGGTCAGAATGACCATGAGTTCGTACTGGTGCGTCACTTACCCACCTCCTTCGGACTAGAACGGCTGCCAGGCATTTCCCGGCAGCAGGAGGGTGTGTGCACGTCGTCGCGGACTTACGCACACTGGGGTGCGACCGGACAACCCTCCTATGATACCGGATGCGCCGTTCAGGCCCGAATCCGCGCTGTCGCCCCCTCCACGGGTAGCGTGACGGCCATGAAATGGACAGCGGATGTCGCAGCCGGCGCCTGGATCGGCGAGCGCCTCGATACGAGATCTGGTGCTGCGGTCGCATTCATCCCGTCCGGCTTCGACGCGTACGCACGCATCTTCCACCCCGGCGACCGCGACCGGCCCGTCGGGCGGCCGTGGCCGGCCCTTCCCTACGGCACGCACCAGAAGGAGTGGGACGCGTTCCACGCGGCGCAGCCCGACATCGACTCCGAGACCGTCACGTGGGCGACGGCCGCTGCGGCGTTCGGAACGACCATGCACCCGCAGGCTTCCTGGGATCACCTCGTCGAGAGGTTCCGGGAAGTCGAGGGAGAGGACGGGCCTCGGGATGCCGAGGGCTGGCGCTACGGCCGGCCGATGTGGGGACAGCTGGCGTCACGCGAACTCGCGGCTGCGGCATCCCTCCTCGCCGCACACACGACCACGCCGGACGAGGCATACGCAGCGGTGTGGGACGGGTGGGGCGGACTCGTCGGAGCGATGGGGCACGGACCCTCGCGCGTGCTCTTCACGATGTCGCCGTCGGGCAGTCCCGCGGATGACGCTGTCGCGGCCCAGCACGAGGAGTTCCTCGAGCACTCGGCACGCGACCAGTTGAACAGCCCGTTCCGCAAAGCGACGTGGCAGCCCGGCATCCTCCCCGACGACGTCTCTCGCGGGCCGCGCCTGGAACTGCCCGCACGCTCGTACGTGCTCTTCACCGGCGCGGTGACCGAGTTCGCCGACCCTGCGTGGGAGCAGCACATGCCGTGGCGCGATCGCTCGCCGGAAGAGTACGGGCACCCGCCGACCGCCGAATCGCCCAGCCTCATCTGGCCCGCCGACCGCTCGTGGCTGCTCGCCGGCGACGTCGATCTGGACTCCACGATCGTCGGCGGCTCGCACGCGCTCATCCACGCACTGTGCGCCGATCCGCGCCTCGAGGCGCTGCGAATCGGCGAAGCCGCCGACCTCGGTTGGGACGCGGACGACATCAATCGATGACGTGCGGCGGATGCGGCATCCCTTCCATTAGTCGTTCGTGAGAACCGAAGCAAGGGGGAGACAGGCGTTCTGCTCCATGTTGGACTGGCGGATGCGGTGACCAAGGACGGTCCTCGCATTCGGAAGGTCCCCGGGAAGACCACGAGTCGCCCGGCGGGCACGACTATGGAGGTACTCCTGTGGTACGACCTCGACGCCGGACAGCCGGCGCGATAGCGGTGAGCTGCATCGCCGCAGCAGCCATGACAGTGACAGCGGCAGTCCCGGCTTTCGCCGCTATCGAACCGGGTGACCCCGGATATCCCACGCTCACACTGCCGATCAACGACAGCGAGGCCGGCGGCACCTACGACCAGGACTTCGTCCGCGCATACGCAGGTGCGACGCCGGACGGCACACCGGTGTACATCTACGTGCCGGCCGGCACACCGCTCGACGGCACGGCTCCCACCGACGTGGCCAGCCTGGACCCCGCTTTCGACCCCACCCCCGGCGACGAGTTCGTCCCGTGCGCCGACGCCACGGCCGCGGACTTCACGCTGACGCAGGCCGAGATCGACTACATGGGCGACCAGCTGTCGAACCAGATCGTCGCGGTCGACGAAGAGCACTACGGCCCGATGGATGCCGCCGACCCGAACAACCCGGAGAGCGACTCGCTCGTCATGGTCGTCTACAACGTGCAGGACGAGGCGTACTACGACTGCGACGTGACCACGCTACACGGCCGGCTACTTCGCCCCGGACTACATCGATTCGTCGGGCATGAACGTCATCGTGATCGACGCGCTCGACTGGGCCAACCGCGTCGGCCCGAACGATTCCGACGTGGCGCGACGACGACCCGGCGAACGATCGGGCGACGCTGTACGAAGGCGTGATCGCGCACGAGCTCGAGCACCTGCTGCACAACTACAGCGACCCGGGCGAGCTGTCGTGGGTCGATGAGGGTCTTGCGGACTTCGCCGTCTTCCTCAACGGCTACGACGTCGGCGGATCGCACCTGACTACCACCAGGTGTTCTACGCCGAGACGTCGCTCACGCGATGGGGCGGAGGCCTCGAGAACTACGGTGCCGCGTACACCTTCTTCCAGTACCTCTGGGAGCAGGCTGGTGGCAACGGCGACGGCACCTACACCCCGGACCTGCAGTACGACGGAGCCGGTGGCGATCTGCTGATCAAGCGCATCTTCGAGAACCAGGCCGACGGCATGGACGGAGTCCAGGCGGCGATCGACCAGTTCAACGCGGAGACCGGTGCGACGCTGCGTGACGTCAAGACGCTCTATCAGGACTGGGCGGTCGCGGTGTACCTGGACGACGAGGAGTCGGAGCATCTGGGACATCAAGGCGGTCGACTTCGGCGACCCCACCTCCACGACGTGGACGATGGACATCGCCGACGACCAGTTCTGGGAGCGGTCGGGGCAGCAACCAGGGCGCTCAGCCCGACGCCAAGTGGGATCGCCGCAAGAACGGCCAGTCCCCGACCGCTCTGCCGTACGGCATCCAGGTCGAGCGGTTCCGCAACCCCGGACCGAACGTGACGGTCTCGCTCGACGGTGACGACACGACCCGGGTCGCGCCGCACTCCGAGCCGACGCACTGGTACGGCGGCTACGAGAGCCAGTCCGACAACGTCCTCGACGTCGACGCGACCGGCACTGTGACCTCGCTCGACTTCTGGACCTGGCACTTCATCGAGGAGGGCTGGGACTACGGCTTCGTCGAGGCATTCGTCGGCGGCCAGTGGGTCACCGTGCCGCTCGTCGAACGACAGCGGGGCCGTGGTGACGACGAACGATGACCCGCACGGCGGCAACACCGAGGGCAACGGCCTGACCGGCACCTCGGGCGGCGCGTACTTCGTCGACGAGCCGGAGTACATCCACCTGACGGCGCAGCTGCCGGCAGGAACGACGGACGTGCAGTTCCGCTACTCGACCGACGCGGCGTACCTCGACACCGGCTGGTTCATCGACGACGTGATGGTCAACGACGCGGCGGCGATCGTGTCGTCGGACGTGGGCGAGTGGTTCGAGACGTCTGGCCTCCAGGACAACAACTGGACGGTCCAGGTCGTCGCGACCTGCGACCTGACGCCGGGTGTCACCAACGCCTTCGAGCTCACGGACGGCGCAGGCAACTACGTCTACCGGCTCACGGGCGACCAGATCACCCAGAGCGGTTTCAACACCAAGTGCGCGAACGGCAAGAACCGTGACTTCGCGACCCTGGTGTCGAACCTCCCGACCGGTGACCTGACGTTCCTGGACGCGGGTTACGACCTGCGGGTTCAGAACAACGGCGGCGGCAAGCGCTGATCAAAAAGCGCTGATCAAAAGGCGCTGATCAACACGAAGGCCCGGGTGAGCGATCACCCGGGCCTTCGTCGTGTGGTTCTCCCGCGTTCAGTCCCCGCGGGTCGCCTGCCACACCGCCCGGCGGGCGGCCTGCTCGACGGGATCCGGCACCGGAAGAGAGGCCAGCAGACGCTTGGTGTAGTCGTCCTTCGGGTTCAGCAGCACCTGCGCGGTCGTCCCCTGCTCGCGGATCTCGCCGTTGCGGAGCACGATGACACGATCGGCCACCTGGTCGATGACGGCGAGATCGTGGCTGATGAACAGCGATGCGAACCCGAACTCGCGCTGCAGGTCGGCGAACAGCTCGAGCACCCTCGCCTGCACCGACACGTCGAGCGCGCTGGTCGGCTCGTCGGCGATGAGCAGCTTCGGGTTGAGCGCCAGGGCTCGCGCGAGCGAGGCGCGCTGGCGCTGCCCACCAGACAGCTCGTGCGGGAACCTATCGCCGAACGAGACGGGCAGGCGGACAGCATCCAGCAGCTCGTTCACTCGCTGGCGGGCCGCCTGCGTGGAACGCGCCCGCTTGTGGACGGTGATCGGCTCGGCGATGCACTCCGCGATGGTCAGCAGCGGGTTGAAGCTCGTCGCCGGGTCCTGGAACACGAACCCGATGTCGGGTCGCAGCTTCACAAGGTGGCGCGGCTTCGCCCCGAGCAGCTCCTGGCCGAGCACGGTGAGCGACCCGCCGAGCACCTCGGTGAGTCCGACCATGGCGCGGCCGATGGTCGTCTTGCCCGAGCCGGATTCTCCGACGAGCCCGACGACCTCACCGGGTCCGATCCAGAAGTCGACGCCCTTCACCGCGATGACCCCGGCGGATCCGAAGCGCCCCGGGTAGCCGATCTGCACCTTCTGGGCGACGACGAGGCTGCCCGCCGGCGGAACCGTGGGGGCCGCGGCCGAGGGGTCCTGGGTGGCGCTCTTGCCGTGCCCGACATGCGGCACTGCGGCCAGCAGCTCGCGCGTGTACTCCTGCTGAGGATGGGCGAACAGCTCCTGCACGGGCGCCTGCTCGACGATCTCGCCGCGGTACATGACGATCACGCGGTCGGCCAGATCCGCGACGACCCCCATGTTGTGCGTGATCAGCACGATCGTCGCGCCGAACTCGTCGCGGCAGGCGCGCAGCAGTTCGAGGATCTCGGCCTGCACCGTCACATCGAGTGCGGTCGTCGGCTCGTCGGCGATGATGAGCTTCGCGTCGAGCACGAGCGCCATCGCGATGACCACGCGCTGCTTCTGTCCGCCTGAGAACTGGTGCGGGTAGTCGTCGACGCGCTTCTCGGGATCCGGGATGCCGACCTTCCGGAGGATCTCGACGGCCTTGGCTTTGGCCTCGGAGTTCGAGATCCGCTCGTGAGCCTTCAGGCCCTCCGCGATCTGGAAGCCGACGGTGAAGACGGGGTTCAGCGCGGTCGAGGGCTCCTGGAAGACCATCGCGGCGTCCCGCCCGCGCATCTCCTGAAGGTCGTGCGCGCTGGCGTGGACGATGTCGGTCTCCCCGCCGTCACGACCCCGCACGATGATGGCGCCCGAGAGCGTGGCGGTCTCGGGCAGGAGCCCGAGCAGCGCGTTGGCGGTGACGGTCTTGCCCGAGCCGGACTCGCCGACGATGGCCAGTACCTCGCCGGCCCGCGCTTCGAGCGAGATACCGTCGACGGCACGGACGGGCTCGCCATCGGTCGCGAAGGTGATCTTCAGATCGCTGACGGATGCGACGTCGGTCATGCGGCACCTCCCGCGCGGCGACGGCGGCGCAGCCGCGGGTCGCTCAGATCGTTGAGGCTCTCGCCGACGAGCGTGATGCCGAGCACGACGACGACGATCGCAATGCCGGGCGGGATGGCCGTCCACCAGATGCCGCTCGAGACATCTGCGACAGAGCGCCCGAGGTCGTAGCCCCACTCGGCGGCGGCCGTCGCCTCGATGCCGAACCCGAGGAACCCGAGGCCCGCGAGGGTCAGGAGCGCCTCCGACGCGTTGAGCGTCACGATGACCGGGATCGACCGGGTCGAGTTGCGCAGCACGTGGCGCGTGAGGATGCGGTAGGTCGGCACCCCGATGACTCGCGCAGACTCGACGAAGGGCTCGGCCTTGATCCGCACGACCTCGGCGCGGATGACGCGGAAGTACTGGGGCACGAACACGACGGTGATCGCGAGCGCCGTCGAGATGATCCCGCCCCACAGTGTCGACTGCCCCCGCGAGATCGCGATCGCGAGCACGATCGCGAGGAGCAGTGACGGAATGGCGTAGATGGCGTCCGCCATGACCACGAGGACTCGATCGAGCCACCCACCGAAGTAGCCGCTCACGAGACCGAGGAAGATGCCGAGGAAGATCGAGAACAGAACGGCGAACAGGATGACGAACAGGGCGGTCTGCGCTCCCCAGATCACGCGCGAGTAGACGTCGAAGCCGCCCACGGTCGTGCCCCAGATGTTGACCGGATTCGGCGGCATCTGCGTGCCGAACGACACGCCGTCCACGCCGCGCTGCGCCCAGCCGAAGGGTGCGATCCATTGCGCGAACAGTGCCACCACGACGAAGACCGTCGAGAGGATCAGGCCGAACACCAGCATCCCGCGCTGAAGGCCCACGCTCTGGCGAAGATGCGAGATCACCGGGATGCGGTCGAGGAGCGGCACCTTGCGGGGCGAGATCTCGGTCACGGCGGGCGAAGCGGGAGCGGAGGCCGGAGCGACAGCATCCGTCCCCAGAGGGGTCTGGTTCTCGGCAGACATCAGTACCTCACCCGCGGGTCGATGACGGCGGCGATGATATCGACGAGGAAGTTCGTGAAGGCCACGATGATCGCGATCATGATGATGATGCCCTGCACGGCGACGAAGTCGCGGGCCTTGATGTACTCCGAGAGCATGAAGCCGATGCCCCTCCACTCGAACGATTTCTCGGTGAGGACCGCACCCGACAGGAGCAGGGCGATCTGCAGTCCCATGACCGTGACGATCGGGATGAGAGCCGGCCGGTACGCGTGCTTGGTCAGCAGACGGTACTCGTTCACCCCTCGGGAGCGCGCCGACGTGACGTACTGCGAACCGAGGGTACCGATGACGTTCGTGCGGACCAGACGCAAGAAGATCCCGGCGGTGAGGAGCCCGAGCGCGAGGCCGGGGAGAACAGCGTGCCACAGCACGTCCGTGACGGCCGCCGGGCTGCCGAGGCGGAACGCATCGATGAGGTAGATGCCCGTCGGGTTCTCGAGACTCTGCAGCCGCAGCTCGGTGCGCGTGGAGGCGCGACCCGCGACAGGAAGCCAGCCGAGCCACACCGAGAAGACGAGCTTCAAGACGATCGCGACGAAGAAGATCGGCGTCGCGTAGAAGAGGATCGCGCCGAAGCGGAGCAGGGCGTCCGGTACTCGGTCGCGCTTCGCCGCGGCGAGGATCCCGAGCGGGATGCCGACCGCGAAAGCCACGACGAGCGCGTAGAAGGCGAGCTCGAGCGTCGCCGAGCCGTACGTCAGGAGGATCTCGCCGACAGGGCGATTGTCGGTGATGGTCGTGCCGAAGTCACCGCGAAAGACACCCGCGAGGTACTCGAAGTATTGGATGATCACGGGCCGGTCGTAGCCGGCTGCGGCGATGCGTTCCGCCAGCTGATCGGGCGGGAGGCGCCCGCCGAGCGCAAAGGTGATGGGGTCACCCGTGAAGCGAGTGAGGAAGAAGACCACCGTGACGACGATGATCACGGTCGGGAGGATGAGGAAGAACCTCACCAGAATGTAGCGCCACATCCCGCCGCTCTTCGGAGAGACGAGCGAGGACGAGGCGACTCCTGCATCGGTCACTGTGACCATGGAGAACCTTCAGGTTAGGGGCATGAACCGGGGTCCGGTCGGCGGGACGAGCCCGTCGGCCGGACCCCGGCACGTACTGACTGCTACTTGTGAATCGGCGCGTAGCGGAACTTGAACGACCCGTCGAGGGTCGTGCCCTCCACCGCGGCACCCACGACCGCGATCTGCGCGCCCTGAAGCATCGGCAGTGTGGAGAGGTCGGCCGCGACGAGATCCTGGATCTGGCCGAGGTCCTCCTCGCGCGTTGCGGCGTCTGTCTCGGTCAGCTGCGTCGAGATGAGGTCCTGCACCTCGGTGTTCTCGTAGTGGTTCGCGAGGAAGTTGTCCGCGGCGAAGAACGGACGCAGGTAGTTGTCGGCATCTGAGTAGTCCGGGAACCAGCCCAGCTGGTACTCAGGGTACGCATCGGCGACGCGGTCCTTCGAGTACTGCCCCCACTCCGTCTGCGCGAGGCTCACCGTGAACAGGCCGGTCTCTTCGAGCTGCGACTTGATAGCGGCGTACTCGTCACCCGACGAGGGGCCATAGCGGTCGCCCGCGTACTGGAGGTTGAGGGTCACGGGCGTCGCGACTCCCGCCTCCTCGAGGCGTGCCGCCGCCTTGTCGGCGTCCGGGCCGCCGTTGCCGTCGCCGTAGAGGCCCTTGAGGGCCTCGTTCGCGCCTGTGAGCCCCTGCGGGACGTACGAGTAGAGCGGCGTGTAGGTGCCCTTGAACACGTCCTTCGAGATCGCGTCGCGGTCGATCAGGTCGGCCGCCGCCTGGCGGACGGCGAGCGACTTGGCGGCGTCGGCCTCGGCGGTCTTCGCGCCGAAGGGCATCGTGTCGAAGTTGAAGACGATGTAGCGGATCTCTCCACCGGGGCCGTCGACGATCTTGACGGCGTCGTTCGTGGACAGGTCGTCGATGTCGGTCGCCGAGAAGCTGCGGAATGCGACGTCGATGTCACCGCCCTCTACGTCCAGCTTCATGTTAGAGGCGTCGGTGTAGTACTTGACCGTCACACCGGCGTTCTCTGCGGCACCGAGGTTGCCCTGGTAGTCGGCGTTCGGCGAGTACGAGATGAGTTCGTTCACCTTGTACGAGTCGATGACGTACTGGCCCGCGAAGGGCTTGCCCGCCACGATGTCGGCGTCGGCCGTGACGCTGTCGGCTGAGAAGACGTCCTCGTCCACGATCGGAGCGGCGGGGCTCGAGAGGATCTGCTCCCAGGTCTGGTCGTTGCCGCTCTTGAGCGTGAAGACGACTGTCGTGTCATCCACGGCCTCGGTGCTCTCGAGGTTGCCGAGCAGCGACGACGGACCGTTCTCGTCAGCGATCGCGGTCTGACGATCGAAGCTGAACTTGACGTCCGACGCGGTCAGGTCGTTTCCGTTCGCGAACTTCAGACCCTCTTTGAGCTTCACCGTGTACTCGGTCGGCGAGGTGAACTCAGCCGACTCGGCGATGTCGGGTGTGACCTCAGCGGTTCCGTAGACGCTGTTGAGGAGGAACGGGTAGATCTGGTTCATCACCGCGAACGAGCCGTTGTCGTACGAACCCGCAGGGTCAATGGACGTGATGGTCTCGGTCGTGCCGACGATGATCGGCTCGCCCGACGCCTCGTCGGTGCTGTCGGTGTTGCCTCCGCCGCCGGCGCAGCCGGCGAGAAGGAGAGCCGAGGCGCCGAAGGCCCCGATGGCGAGGCCCAGACGGCCGCGCGCGCTGTGGTGCAGTGACATATTGCTACCTCTGCTGTGAAAACGGATCGGCTGCGCCAGGCGACGCAGCCACTCGGGATATCTTCGCCGGGCACGGCGCCGAGGGCAATCGAGTGAACGATTCGTAACGAGACTGCAATCCAGCGAAAGTGGCACGGGATGCCGCATCCCGCGTGCGACATGCTCGGCGCGACCGTCGATCAGGTCAGCGAATTGCGCAGCGCGCTGTTCACGGCCGCGGTCAGCGACGCGAATCGCTCGTTCGTCGCGAGATCCTCGACGAGCACACACCGGCCGTCTGGTCCGGCGAGCGGCACCTGCCAGTTCGGATACTCCCGGTGTGTGCCGGGCTGGTTCTGCACGCGCCGCTCACCCACGGCGTCGACCAGGCCCACACCGAGGAGCACGGATGGGGATGCGGTCAGCAGTACGTGCAGCGCCTCGACGACCTCCTGCTCGGTGGCACCCGCGTCGATGAGCCCGCGTTCGCGCAGGAGCGACAGCATCCGGTCGCGTTCGGCGATCGCTTCGGCGCGCACCTGCTCGACGGGCTCCGTCAGCAGGCCCAGCCGCGCACGCAGGTCGACATGCTCGCCGGCGAGATACCCGGCCGTCGGCGGGAGATCGTGCGTGTTGACGGTGGCGAGCACCGACTCGCGGTAGTGCTCCGGCGGCTTGAAGCCGTCGCCCTCGTACTCGAACCACAGCACCGAGGTGCCCAGCACCCCCCGGGACGAGAGGTAGTCGCGCACCCACGGCTCGACGTTGCCGAGGTCCTCGCCGATGAGGACGGCGCCCGCGCGCTCGGCTTCGAGCGCCAGCACGCCGATCATGGCCTCGTGGTCGTAGCGGACATACGTACCGGCGGTCGGCGCCTGGCCCGTCGGGATCCACCAGAGGCGGAAGAGCCCGATGACGTGATCGATCCGGAGTGCCCCCGCGTGCCGCAGGAGGTTGCGGATCATGTCGCGGAGCGGCGCATACCCGGCCGCGGCGAGCGCGGGCGGCAGCCACGGCGGCTGGCTCCAGTCCTGCCCCTGCTGGTTGTACATGTCCGGCGGCGCGCCCACGCGCATGCCCTGGGCGTACATGTCACGCAGGGACCAGGCATCCGATCCCTCCGGATCCACCCCGACCGCCAGGTCGTGCATGACCCCGATGCTCATGCCCGCGGCGCGCGCGGCGCGCTGGGCCGCCTGCGCCTGATCGTCTGCGACCCACTGCAGCCAGACATGGAAAGCGACGCGTTCGGCGAGCCGCACGCGCAGCTCCGCGACGAGCGGCGATCCGATGTCGCGGGCGGCCGCGGGCCTCTCCTCGCCGGCGGGCAGCTGGGCGTAGTGCTCCTCGAGGGCACACCACAGGCCGAAGTCCTGAAGCGCCGCACCTCCGGCCGAGATGAAGGCATCCAGGGCGGCCTGCCGTGCAGCGCTCCGGGGAGCACGGTGGATGATCTCGAGCGCCTGGCGCTTCGCGATCCAGGCGACGTCGCGATCGACGAGCCCAGGGTCGGTGTCGGTCGCGGCGGCGGGCAGCTTGGCCGCGCTGACGAGTTCGGCGTCCTGCGGACTGAGATACGCCGCTTCACGAATGTCCTCGGGGCGCACGTAGAGCGGCGCGATGAACCGCCTCGTCGCCGGCAGGTAGGGCGACGGCTCGATCGGCACCGTGACTTCTGCCGCATGGATCGGGTTGACCAGCACGAAGTCGGCGCCGCGCGCCGCGGCGATCGTGGCGAGGTCGCTCAGGTCGGCGAAATCCCCGATCCCCCAGGACGCCCTCGATCGCACCGAGTACAGCTGAGCCATGAGTCCCCACGCCCGGTGACCGGCGCCGGGACGCGTCGGCGGAGGCGAGAGGCGGTCCGGCGTCACGATGAGCGCCGCCTTCGCCGCCCGGACCGGAATCGCTCCGCGGTGCTCGCCGGCCGTCAGGGTGTGCCAGCCGAGCGGCACATCGTCGGGCAGCGGCACGCGCACCCGCCACCGGGGCGAGCCGTCGATCGTGCGCGACTCCGCCTGCTGGTCGGGAATGCGGATGCTGCGCCGCGACCCGTCCTCGAGCGTCAGGGTGACCTCGACATCGCACCCGTCGGCGACGTGCACGAGCACTTCGCCCCCGCCTCTCCGCACGACGACCGAGGGTGGGAGCAGGCTCCGCCACGGCGCTTCGTCGGCCGCGATCAGTGCCGCGGCCGCCGAATCCTCGTCGTCCGCGTCGACGCCCATCGCGCGAAGGATGAGCCGCAGGGTGCTGGCCGGCACCTCCACCCGATCGCCGAAGAACGACCAGTAGCCCGTCGCGACTCCGTATGCCTCGGCGAGCGCGGCGAGCGTCGGCGTCGGTCGGTCGTCCGTGGTCATCAGACCCCCCTCGTCAGGACGATCCTTGCAGGGGAACGGATGCCGGTGCTAGCCGTGGCATTTGTCCCGGGGCCGATCCCCGCACAGGTCCGTGATTGACCTATGGATGCGGGCGACGGATCGCTCGGCGGAACCGCGTGCCGACGGCTCAGTGTCGGGCAGCCCACCAGTCGGCGAGGCGGCGCTCGGCCTCTTCCTCGCCGATGCGTCCCTCGTCGAGGCGGATGTCGAGCAGGAACCGATAGGCCTCGCCCACCTCGCGCCCCGGTCCGATGCCGAGGAGCTCCTGGATGCGGTTCCCGTCGAGCTCGGGGCGCATCGCCTCGAGCTCCTCCTGCTCCGCGAGCTCGGCGATGCGGCGCTCGATGTCGTCGTACGCTCCGGCGAGGCGTGCGGCCTTGCGCTTGTTGCGGGTGGTCACGTCGGCGCGGGTGAGGATGTGCAGCCGCTCGAGCTCGCCCCCGGCATCCCGGACGTACCGTCGCACGGCGGAATCGGTCCACGCACCCTCGGCGTACCCGAAGAAGCGCAGGTGCAGCTCGATCAGCCGCGACACCACCCCGATCGTGTCGGAGTCGAACCGCAGCGCCTGCAGCCGCTTCTTGGCGAGCCGCGAGCCGCGGACGTCGTGGTGATGGAAGGTCACCCCGCCGCCCGGCTCGAGGCGCCGGGTGGACGGCTTGCCGATGTCGTGCAGCAAGGCGGCGAGCCGCAGCGGCACGTCGGGAGCAGCATCCGGATGCCTCGACCGCTCGAGCTGGATGGCCTGGCGCAGCACGGTCAGCGAGTGCTCGTAGACGTCTTTGTGGTGGTGATGCTCGTCGACCTCGAGCCGCAGCGCGGGCACCTCGGGCAGGAACACGTCGATCAGACCCGTTTCGACGAGCAGACGGATGCCGCGCACCGGGTCGTCGGTCTGCAGCAGTCGCGTGAGCTCGCCCTGGATGCGCTCGGGGCTCACGATCGACAGCGTCTCGCGCAGCTCGGCGATCGCGGCCTCGGTGTCGGGGTCGACGGCGAACTCGAGCTGCGACGCGAAGCGCGCCGCGCGCAGCATCCGCAGCGGGTCGTCGCCGAAGCTCACGCGCGGATCGATGGGGGTGCGCAGCCGGCCCGCGAGAAGGTCTTCCACGCCGCCGGTCGGGTCGACGAGGGTGCGGCCGGTCACCCGCAGCGCCATGGAGTTGACCGTGAAGTCACGGCGGACGAGGTCGCCCTCGAGGCTGTCGCCGAACTCGACGGAGGGCTTGCGGGTCAGTCCGTCGTAGCTGTCGGCGCGGTAGGTGGTGACCTCGACCTGCTCGCCCGCGACCCGGGCGCCGATCGTCCCGAAAGCGCGTCCGACGTCCCATTGCACCGAGCTGATCGGCGTGACGATGGCGAGGATCTCGTCGGGACGGGCATCCGTCGTGAAATCCAGGTCGTTCGTCGCTCGGCCGAGCAGCGCGTCGCGCACCGGCCCGCCGACGATCGCCAGCTCGCGCCCCGCGTCCGCGAAGGCGCGGCCGAGCGTCGCGATCACGTGAGACTCCGCGAGCGCACCGAGCCGGGCGACGCCCTCGGCCATGTTGAGCATGCGAAGAGCCTACCGACGACGCCCGGGCGGGCCCGCTGACCGTCAGTCCTCGAACCGCAGGAATCCCGTGAAGGCGAGCTCGCGCACCCGAGGCAGCAGGTCCGCGCGGAGGGCGACGGGGTCGACCTCCATCAGCTGGGCGATCGCGTCCGCCAGCACATCGATCGCGAGGTCTCCATCGCATGCGCCGACGAGTGCCGCCAGCGCCGGATCCACCCCGATGGTGCGCCCGAGCCCGCCGCCCTGGCGCAGCTCGATGACGCTCGGCGCCTCCTCGCCGGGCAGGTGGTGGCGGGCTTCCGTGACGTCCGACGCGACATGGAACACGGATGCCGCGACTCCCTCGTCATCGAGCACCGCGAGGCGATCGTGCGCAGCGAGTGCGTCGGCGAAATGACGTCCGAGGTGCGCGCCGCTCGGCGCCTCGCTGACCCGCTCGTAGCGCGCGAGGGTGGGCGCTCCCTCGGCGGGGCGGCGGAGCAGGATGTAGCCGAAGCCGATGGCGGTGACCTCCCGCTCGTCGAAGTCGTCGAGCCACGCCTGCGCGAGGCGCGCGAAGTCGGGGTCGCCCGGCACCGTCCCGCCGTCGCGGATCCACAGCTCGGCATACCCGAGCGGGTCGAGGCTCTCGCGCTCGATCACCCACGCGTCGAGCGGCACCGGTGAGAACTCCACCCAGCCGCGCACGCGATCGAGCCCCTCGACGCCGTCCCGGGTCTCCCAGTTGCCCAGCAGCTGGGCGACGCCGCCCGGCGCCAGGTGAGCTCCTGCCCCGCGCACGAACTCCGAGACGAGGTCGTCGCCGACCATGCCGCCGTCCCGGTACTCGTACTCCGGCACGCCGGCGATCCGCGGAGTGATGACGAACGGCGGATTCGACGCGATCCGATCGAAGTGCTCACCCGCGACAGGTTCGAACAGGCTGCCGGCCCGGACGTCGATTCCTCCCACCCCGTTCAGCATGGCGTTCAGTCGCGCGAAGCCCAGGGCACGCTCCGAGACGTCGGTGGCGACGATCTCGTCCACGTTGCGGCGAGCGCGCAGCGCCTGGATCCCGCATCCCGTGCCGACGTCCAGGCCCCGTGCGGCGGGAGTGGGCAGCTGCAGCGCGGCGAGGGTCATCGAGGCTCCGCCGACGCCCAGGACGTGGTCCACCGGCAGGGGGCCGCCCAGAGCCGCCTCGTCGAGGTCACTCGCGATCCACCAGCCGCCCTCGCCGGCGTCGTCCGCGAACGGCTGCGCGCGCACAAGGGCGAGAGGACGGATGCTGCTCGCTTCGCGCCGCGCGAGCCCCAGGCCGACCAGCCCGTCACCCCGCGTCCGCGGGAGCGCCGAATCCACCAGCCCGGCGGGCTGCGGCATCCCGAGCGTGAAGAGCCGCGCGAGGACGGCGAGTGCGTCCTCACGGCCCTCGAGCGCGCGCACCGCGGGGAAGCGCAGGCCGCGTCCGAGGGCGTCGTCGGCGACGTCACCCCAGGCCGCGCGGACGTCAGCGCCGTGGTAGCCGGCCTCGCGGAGGTCTTCGGCGAGCGCCGCGCAGAGCTGTGGATCGGGCACGGGGACGGGGAGCGAGGTCACGGTGTCCATTCAACCCGGGTCCGGCGCCTGTGCACCCGGGACGCGCGAACCGCGGCGCCCGCGCGGGGTGCTCGGAGGGCACGCCCGTAGAATCGCAGTCGATCGTGCGGTCCGGAATCGCACAGGAGCGAACGCCAGCATGATTGATCCACCTACGCGCCCCCTGCCCTCCGGGCGGGGAGTCCGCGTTCGCCTGGGTGCGATCGCGGGGCTCGCAGCGATGCTGATCGGTCTCGGAGCAGCCCCCGCCTCCGCGATCACCTCCGTCAGGGCCTCCTCTCCGTCCGCGACCACTCCGTCACCGACTCCCTCCGCAACCGCGGTCGAGGGAGACGCCGAGTTCACGCTCGCCCCGATCTCGAACGGGATCCTGAGGCCGGGCGAGACCCTCACCGTCTCGGTCACCCTGGCGAACGCCACGTTCTCGCCGACGTCCGCCGGCGCGGTGTCGCTGTCGTTCGGGACGACACCCCTCGCCGACAGAAGCGATCTCGCAGCATGGCTCGATGGCGACGGAACGGCCAGTGTGGCCGAACTCGCCTCGATCGCCTTTCCCGCTGTGGATGCCGGTTCCGCCGAGACGCGGGGAATCACAGCCGGAGAAGGCGACCCCCGGCTCGCCGCCCTCACCCCCGGCGTCTACCCCGTGGTGGCCACGTTGACGACGGGCGAGGCATCCTTCACGTCGACGAGCGCGGTCGTCGTCCCCGACGACGCCGCGGCCTCCGTCGGCGTGGGCGTCGTGGTGCCCGTCACGGCCGGTCCCACCACAGAGGGACTCCTGACCGCCGACGAACTGGTCGAGCTGACCGGTCCGGAGGGATCGCTGACGAACATCCTCGACGCGGTCGAGGGAACCGAGGCCATCCTCGCTGTCGACCCTGCGATCCCCGCGGCGATCAGGGCGCTCGGCACCTCGGCCCCACCGACCGCCCTGCTGTGGCTCGCACGGTTGCAGGCCCTTCCGCAGACCCGCTTCGCCCTGCAGTTCGGCGACGCGGATGTGGCGGCCCAAGTGCAGGCGGGAATCGTCCCGCCCCTTCGCCCGACGCTCCCTGCAGGCCTATCTCGCCCCGGACGACTTCATCGCGGAGGATGCCCCTGAACCCACTCCGTCCGCGAGCCCCCTCCTCGACCCGACCGCTCCCGTCTACCCCGACACCGAAGCCCTGCTCGACATCGGTCAGGCTCGGGCGGGCGTGTTCTGGCCTGCGACCGGGACAGCCGGCACTGACGTTGTGACGGCCCTCGGCGGGGTGACCGTCGACGATCAGCGGGGTCTGACGCTCATCCCCTCCGACACGACCGCCGCCGGAGCCGATGGCGGGACTGTCGCCGCCCGCGGCAGCGTCGAGGAAGCACCCGTGCTCGTCTACGACTCGACGATCTCGGAAGAGCTCGCCGATGCCTCGACTCTCGACATCGCGTCGCTGCGCGGCGCGCATCTCGCGGCCGCGACGGCCTATCTCTCGTTCGCGCTCGACGAGACGGAGGGCGCACCACTGCTGGTGACGGTCGACCGCGCGGAGGATCGCTCGCGGGTCGCTCTGCGCACGGCGATCACGGCGGCGCTGGCGACGCCCTCGGCGACGCCCGCTGCCCTGGGCACGCTCGTGAACTCGACCTCGCAGCCCCTCGAGGTCGCGGCCATCGCGGCAGACGAAGCGCGCACCGCGGCGGCATCCGCGCTCGTCGCCGATGAGGCCGCGATCGCCGACTTCTCCTCGATCCTCGACGACCCGGGCCTGCTCCGGCAGCCCGAGCGCGCCGAGATCCTCCAGCTCCTGGGCGAGGCATGGCGGCCGCAGCCCGAGGAGTGGGCTGCGGCACTCGCAGACCCACCGCACCGAATCCGCTGCGACGCTGGATTCGGTGGGGATCATCCGCGCAAGCCCGATCCAGCTGATCACCTCGGGCGCCGTCATCCCGGTCTGGGTGCGCAACGACCTTCCCTACCCCGCCAACGTGACACTGTTCGCCGCCCCCGACGATCTGCGGCTCCGCGTGCAGCAGACCACCAGTGTCGTCGCGCAGCCGCAGAGCAACACGCGCGTCGAGGTCCCCGTCCAAGCGCAGCTCGGCAGCGGCGATGTGACCATCCAGCTCGAGCTGCGCAGCCCGACCGGCGTGCTCATCGGCGACACTCAGACCCGCGAGGTGCACGTCCGCGCGGAGTGGGAGGGCATCGGACTCGTCATCATGGGCGTGTTCGGTGTCGGCTTCCTCCTCGTCGGAGTCATTCGCACGATCCAGCGGCGACGGCGGCGGCGGGCGGATGCCGAGGCCGGCGTCGAAGGGCCGGCTGTGGACGCCGAGCCGAATGCAGCCGACCGGCGGAGCCGAACGAAGCCGATCCGGCGGAGCTGAACGAAGCCGACCCGGCGACCCCGAGCTGCGACCCGCCGAGACCCGATCCGACCGCCGACCCGAACCCGACCCGATCCCGCCGACCCGATCCGCCGAACCCGAGGAGCCGACCCGATGAGCGGTATCGCCCGCGCGAGCGCGATGATCGGCGCGGGAACGCTCGTCTCGCGGCTCACCGGTCTGCTGCGAACGATCGTGCTCGTGGCGGCGATCGGCTCGGTGCAGAGCCGCGCGGGCGACGCGTTCGCGGTCGCCAATCAGCTGCCGAACATCATCTACACGATCATCTCGACCGGCCTGCTCACCGCCGTCATCGTGCCGCAGATCGTCAAGGTGGCAGCCAATCCCGACGGCGGCCAGGCCTTCATCTCCAAGCTCGTCACGATGGGCACCGTCGTCCTGCTCGGCACGACGGCCCTGGCGGTCGCTCTGGCACCGTGGCTCGTCCTCCTGTACGCACCGGACTTCCCACCCGACCAGCTGGCCCTCGCGACATCCTTCGCGTACTGGTGCCTGCCGCAGATCCTCTTCTACGGCCTCTTCGCGCTGCTCGGCGAGATCCTCAACGCCCGTCGGGTCTTCGGCCCGTACACCTGGGCGCCGATCATCAACAATCTGGTGTCGATCGCCGGCTTCACGGTGTTCATCCTGCTCTTCGGTCCCGAGCAGACGGTCGTCGAGGACTGGACACCCGGCATGATCGCCCTTCTCGGCGGCACCGCGACCCTCGGAATCGTCCTCCAGACACTGCTGCTCGTGTTCTTCTGGCGACGCGCCGGCCTCCACCTGCGCCCGGATTTCCGCTGGCGGGGCCTGGGCCTCGGAAAGCTCCGCGATCTCGCCAAGTGGACGTTCCTCATGGTCCTCGCCGGTCAGCTCGCGGGGGTCGTGCAGTCGCGCGTGCTGTCGCCTGCGTCGGGCGAGGGCGCCGCGATGATGGCCTCGCAGAACGCCTGGCTCATCTTCATGCTCCCGTACTCGATCATCGTCCTGTCGATCGGAACGCCCTACTTCACACAGCTCAGCGAGCACGCGCATGCCGGTCGCGACGATGCAGTGCGAGCCGACATCGGCAGCAGCATCCGGACCCTCGGCCTTTTCACGATGATCGCGACCGCGGCCCTGATGGTGGCCTCCATCCCCGCGTCGCGCATCTTCACCGCGACGCCCGCACAGGCGGTGGACGCCGCACTGGTGCTCGTGTGCTTCCTCGTCTCGCTCGTGCCGCTGGCTGTGCTGTTCGTCGTGCAGCGCACCTTCTACGCCTACGACGACACGCGCACGCCCTTCATGTTCACGCTGCTGCAGACGACGATCGTCATCGCGACGGCGCTGATCGCTTCGGCAACGCTCCCCCTCGATCGGCTCGCGGCCGGCGTCGCGCTCGGCCAGTCGATCTCGAGCATCATCCAGGTGATCGTGGCGACATGGCTCCTGAACCGCCGCCTCGGGGGCATCGGAGTCGGTCGATGGATGCTGTCGCTCGGCCGCTTCGCCCTCGCGGCGATCCCCGCGGCCGCCGCGGGCTGGGGCACCTTCCTCCTCCTCGGCGGCGTGAACGGCTGGACGGTGTCGGACCGCCTGCTCGGCGCCATCGGGACCGCCGTCATCGGGGCCGTTGCAGTGGTGGTCTATCTCGGGATGCTGGCACTCCTGCGTGCCCCCGAGCTCGCCGTGGTCGGGCCGATCGTGCGGCGGCTCCGCGGCCGCTGACCCGTGGGAGTTCGCCCCGGGTGTTCTGTGAACCCCCGTCATGCGCACGAGCCGCGGAATACCGCGCGCTTACCATTGGTTGAGTCATCCGGAACTCACAGAGGGGGCGGACGTGCGTCACGTCATCATCATCGGATCGGGACCTGCCGGCTACACGGCGGCCATCTACGCAGCTCGCGCGAACCTCGAGCCGCTGGTCATCGCGAGCTCGGTCGAGGCGGGTGGCGAGCTGATGAACACGACCGACGTCGAGAACTTCCCCGGCTTCCCCGAGGGCATCCAGGGCCCTGACCTCATGACGAAGATGCAGGAGCAGGCCGAGCGCTTCGGCGCGGAGGTCCTCTACGACGATGTCGTCGATCTCGACATCTCGGGTCCCATCAAGCGCGTGACGCTCGGCAGCGGAGCTGTGCACGAGGCGACGAGCCTCGTCTACGCGACGGGCTCTGCGTACCGCAAGATCGGCATCGAGGGCGAAGAGCGCCTCTCGGGCCGGGGTGTGTCTTACTGCGCGACGTGCGATGGGTTCTTCTTCCGCGAGCGTGAGATCGCCGTCGTCGGCGGCGGCGACTCCGCGATGGAGGAGGCCACCTTCCTCACCAAGTTCGCCTCGAAGGTCTACGTGGTCCACCGCCGCGACGAGCTGCGAGCCTCCAAGATCATGCAGCAGCGCGCCTTCGCGAACCCGAAGATCGAGTTCATCTGGAACAGCGAGGTCATCGACATCCTCGGTGACGAGGCGGTCAACGGCCTGCTCCTGCGTTCGACGGTCGACGGCACCGAGCGCAGCATCCCTCTCGATGGTGTCTTCGTCGCCATCGGCAACGACCCGCGCACCCATCTCGTGCACGAGAAGCTCGAGCTCACGTCGGCGGGCACCATCTGGGTCGACGGCCGCTCATCGCGCACGTCGCTGCCCGGCGTCTTCGCCGCGGGCGATGTCATCGACCCGACCTACCGGCAGGCCGTGACGGCCGCCGGCAGCGGAACAGTCGCCGCCCTCGATGTCGAGCACTTCCTGGCTTCTGTCGGCGAAGCGGGGGCCCCGGTCGCCGACGCAGACCAGATCGAAGGCCTCGCAGAGGTCGACGCCGCCTGAATCCGCCTGGGGAACATCCGCGCCTCCGCGGACGTTCCGTTCACTGAGGCTCGTCCCCTGACGTTCCGATCGAAGGAGAAACCATATGACTGCCAAGGCCACCAATTCGACCTCGTGGAGCGAGGACGTCCTGCAGGCTGACGGCCCCGTGCTCGTCGACTTCTGGGCCGAGTGGTGCGGGCCGTGCCGCATGGTCTCGCCGATCCTCGACCAGATCCAGGCCGAGCACCCCGACAAGATCACGATCCTCAAGCTCAACGTCGACGAGAACCCCGATCTCGCCATGAAGTACCAGATCACGTCGATCCCGGCGATGAAGGTCTTCAACAAGGGCGAGGTGCAGACGACGATCATCGGCGCCAAGCCGAAGTTCGCTCTCGAGCAGGATCTCGCGAACTACCTGGCGTAATCCGCCTGCGGTTTCAGAAGCCCCGCGCTTCGGTGGAGGAATCCCCGATCCGCGGGGCTTTTTCCTGCTCCGGATGCCGGTGCCGCCGTCTCGGCCGGATCTATGCCGTTTGCGGCATCCATCGATTTCGACGCTGATTTCGCGGAAGATGTCGATATCCGTGACGCCCGTTCGACGTCTCAGTGAAAGCCGGCGAGAGAGCCGACTTCGAGCGGGAACGGCCCGCTGACGACAAGGAGCACGACATGCGCTGGATGCTGATCATGCAGGTGGAGCCCGAGGCCGCGGCACGTGCCGCCGAGACCCTCGACCTCGCCCAGATGTTCGCGGTGATGGGGGCGTACAACGACGAACTGCAGAAGGCGGGAGTCTTCCTCTCGGCGGAAGGGCTCGCGGACGCTAGCGAGGGCTTCCGGGTCGACTTCTCGTCCCAGCCGCCCGTCGTCACCGACGGACCCTACGCCGAGGCTCGCGAGATCTTCACGGGGTACTGGCTGCTGGAGGTCGGGAGTCGCGAGGAGGCGGAGCACTGGGCCCGCAAGTGCCCGCTCGGTCCCGGAACGGCGCTCGAGGTGCGTCGCGTCAATGAGATCGCCGATTTCCTTCCGGACCTGCAGGGGGTCGCGGCGGGTGAGTCGGTCGCGAGGGAGCAGGAGTGGCGGGCCGCCACCAGCTGATCGCAGACGGGTGAATCGGCTACGACGCGTCGGCGCGCACCACCGCATCCCAGCGGCGGTGCGTGTTGGCGTCTCCGAGCAGGCGCCACACGGCCCGCGTCAGGGGCGGATAGTCGAGTGCGATCTGCCGAAGCACCCGGTAGTGGCGGGCCTCGTTGGGTTTCGAGCCCGCCGTTCGCCAGGATGTTCTCCGCGCGAAGGGTGTAGACCACGAGCTCATCGACGCTCGGAAGGTCTTCCATGAAATCCCACGGATCCTCCCCGTTGCGGAGCCTTTCGTGAACCAGCACAGACAGCTCGTCCGCGGCCTCCGCACGCAGGAGCTCGAGACTGGCCCTCCGGCGGGGGGTGTCGTCACGCGTCGCCATTACTCAAGCCTAAAGGCGGTCGCCGACAGGCTGCCCCCTCCCGGGAGGAGTTCGTGATCGCGGATGCCGAGCACGCCCGCCGCGCGGTCGAGGCGGTGTGGCGCACCGAATCTGCACGGATCGTGGCCGCGCTCACGCGTCACACCGGAGACTTCGCGTGGGCGGAGGACCTCGCTCAGGAGGCACTGCTCGAAGCGCTCGGATCCTGGCCGGGGTCGGGCATCCCGGACAATCCCGGTGCGTGGCTGCTCACGGTGGCCAAGCGGCGCGCGATCGACGGTTGGCGTCGTCGTCAGAGGCTGGAGGAGCGGGTTGCAGTCCTCGGGAACGAGGCCCTTTCGGCCGAGCGGATGGACGACGTGGAGTCTGCGGGCGATCCCGATCGCATCGATGACGACATCCTGCGGCTCGTCTTCGTGGCGTGTCACCCGGTCCTCGCCCCCGCAGCACGGCTGGCGCTGACGCTTCGGACGGTGGCGGGCCTGACCACCGAGCAGATCGCCCGGGTCATGCTCCTCACGGTGCCGACGGTGCAGCAGCGCATCGTGCGGGCGAAGCGCGCGTTGGCTGATGCGGGCGTACCGTTCGAGATCCCCGGCCGTGCGGAGCGTCCGGAGCGGCTCGCGAGCGTCCTTCAGGTCGTCTATCTGCTCTTCACGGAAGGGTATGCCCCGGCTGACGGCTCACTGCCGGTGCGCCCCGATGTCGCCCGCGAAGCCGTGAGGCTTGCACGCCAGCTGGCCGCGCTCGCGCCGAACGAGCCCGAGGTGTTCGCGCTGACGGCGCTCATGGAGTTCCAGTCGTCGCGGTTCGCTGCGCGGACGGATGCAGAGGGCCTTCCGGTCACCCTCCCGGAGCAGGACCGTTCGCGGTGGGACCGCTCGGCGATCGAACGGGGTCGCGCCGCGCTCGCCAAGGCGGATTCATTCGATCGCGGGCTGGGATACTACGGGCTGCAGGCCGCGGTGGCCGAGTGTCACGCGGTCGCACCGACGGCCGATGACACGGATTGGCCGCGGATCGTCGCCCTGTACGACGCACTCCTCACGTTGGCTCCGTCACCGGTGATCCAGCTGAATCGGGCTGTCGCGGTGTCGATGGTCGAGGGTCCGGAGTCCGCCCTGAGCATCGTGGAAGCCCTGGAATCCGAGCTGGCAGGGTTCCGGCCCTTTCACGGGGTGCGCGGTGAGCTTCTGGAGCGGGTCGGACAGCCGGATGCCGCCGATTGTGGCGTTCCTCCGGGCCGCGGAGCTTCCGGGCAACACCGCCGAGGCCGAGGTTCTGCGGAGACGAGCCGTCACGCTCGGGTGGGCGCGCCCCGCCGTGGATCAGGCCGAGCCGTAGCCGGTTTCGCCGAGCTCCCCGAGGATGCGATTGAGATCCTGGATGCTGGCAAAATCTATGTTGACCTGGCCTTTTCTTGCCGTCAGTGCGATGCGCACACGTGTGTTGAGTCGATCGCCGAGCCGCTCCGCGACCTCGTCGAGGTGCGCTCGGCGTGAACCGGCCTGGGGCTTCACCGCGGGTGCGCGACCGGCATCCGGAGCCTTCGCGGCCGCTTCCGCCGCACGGACCGAGAGGTCCTCGTTGACGATCTTGTCGGCGAGGCGCTGCATGGATTCGGGGTTGTCGAGCGACAGGATCGCGCGCGCGTGGCCCGCTGACAGGACTCCCGCGGCCACCCTCTGCTGCACCGGGACGGGGAGCTTCAGCAGGCGGATGGTGTTGCTGATCTGAGGACGGGAGCGGCCGATCCGCGTCGCGAGCTCTTCCTGGGTGATGCCGAAGTCTTCCAGGAGCTGCTGGTACGCCGATGCCTCTTCGAGAGGGTTCAGCTCGCTTCGGTGGAGGTTCTCGAGCAGGGCATCGCGGAGGAGGTGCTCATCCGCTGTGTCGCGGACGACGGCCGGGATGGAATCGAGGCCCGCCTCGCGGGCCGCGCGCGTCCGGCGCTCCCCCATGATGAGCTCGTAGGTGCCGTCGCCGGCGTCGCGCACCACGACCGGCTGCAGAACGCCGAACTCCCGGACGCTGTGCACGAGCTCAGCGAGGTCGTCCGCGTCGAAGTGGGTCCGCGGCTGCCGCGGGTTGGGAACGATCGAGTTCGGGTTGACGTGGATCAGCCGCGCACCGGGCACCTCGACGAGGTCGGGGGTCGGCGGCTCCTCCTCGCGCTCGATGACCGCAGTGGCCGTCGCCGGCGCAGAGGCGCGAGGAAAGAGCACGTCGACCGGTCGCGCGTCGGTTGTCTCGCTCGTCGGGATGAGCGCCCCGATCCCTCGGCCCAGTCCTGTTCGCTTGGCCATCAGGCTTCCTCTCGATTGTGAACGACGTTGTCTCGTCGAATGAGTTCGACGGCTGCCTCGCGATAGGCGATGGCGCCGGCTGACTGGCCGTCGTACGCGATCACCGTCTGGCCGAAGCTGGGCGCCTCGGAGACGCGCACCGATCGCGGGATGACGGTGCGGAGCACTTCCTTCGCGAAGTGCGTGCGCACCTCCTCGGCGACCTGCTGCGCGAGGCGCGTACGCCCGTCGTACATCGTCAGGACGATCGTCGACAGGAACAGCCGAGGGTTCAGGTGCCTCTGGATCATCCTGACGGTTCCGAGGAGCTGACTGAGCCCCTCAAGCGCGTAGTACTCGCACTGGATCGGGATGAGCAGCTCTTGCGCGGCGGCGAAAGCGTTGATGGTGAGCAGGCCCAGCGATGGCGGGCAGTCGATGATCACGAAGTCGAGGCGCTCTTCGAGATTGCCCAGATAGTCGTCGAGGGCCGTGCGAAGCCGGTGTTCGCGCGCGACCTGCGACACGAGTTCGATTTCCGCGCCAGCCAGGTGAATTGTGCTCGGTGCACACAGCAGGTTGGGGGACTCGGGGCTCGTCTGGATGATGTCGGCGAGTGGAATTTCGTCGATCAGAACGTCGTAGACCGAGGGAACGTCAGCGGTGTGCGGCACGCCGAGTGCCGTCGAGGCGTTTCCCTGGGGGTCCAGGTCGATCACCAGAACGCGAGCCCCGACCGAGGCCAATGCAGCTGCCATATTGACGGCCGTGGTGGTCTTTCCGACGCCGCCCTTCTGGTTCGAGACCGTCAGAACGCGAGTCTTCCCTGAAAGGGCGATGTCGGTGTGCTCGAGCGCTCGCCTCCGAGCGGTGAGATCTGCGAGTTCGCGCGCGAGAGGGGTGTCTTCGAACGAAGAGGATGCCGCGGCCTCCGCGTTCTCGGGTTGTTTCACGTGAAACACTCCACCTTTCGGATGCCGTCCAGAACTCCTGTCAACTCTATCCCGCGCCTCCCCCACGCCCTTCTCCCGCGCCCGCCTGCCGCCGATGTTCCCGCAGCCCGATCCCTGCGTCCTGATCTCGATACGCGGGCTCCGCTCGCTACTCGATCACCGGAAGCGCGCTCCCGCTGGTTGAGTAGCCGCCCGCGGCGTATCGAAACCAGCCCGCGCGATAGCGCGGCCGCATCCTCCCGCGCCGTGATCTCGATACGCGGGCTCCGCTCGCTACTCGATCACCGGAGAGCGCGCACTCCCGCTGGTTGAGTAGCCGCCCGCGGCGTATCGAAACCAGGCCAGCGCGTGCGCTACGTCCTGCGGCACCCGATCTCGATACGCGGGCTCCGCTCGCTACTCGATCACCGGGGATCGCGCGTTCCCGCTGGTTGAGTAGCCGCCCGCGGCGTATCGAAACCAGCCGACGCATGAGCAGCGGTCCGCTTCCGGCGCCTGATCTCGATACGCGGGCTCCGCTCGCTACTCGATCACCGGAAAGCGCGCACCCCGCTGGTTGAGTAGCCGCCCGCGGCGTATCGAAACCAGCGCCAGCGCGCGCAGTGGTCGCGCCCGCGTCCTCCGGCGCCGATCTCGATACGCGGGCTCCGCTCGCTACTCGATCCCCGGGAGCGCGGGCATCCACCCGCTGGTTGAGTAGCCGCCCGCGGCGTATCGAAACCAGGCCGCCGTCAATCGGCCGGCCGCACCGCAGATGCATCGAGCGTGAAATCTCAACACGCGCTCGGCTCGCTACTCGATCACCGCCGGGTGCGGGTTCCGGTGGTTGAGTAGCCGCCCGCGGCGTATCGAAACCAATTGACCGACCGATGTTTCACGTGAAACGGTCGGCACTACTCGTTGCGCGGCGGCTTTCGGCTCAGACGGAGGCAGCTTCTCGGGTGTGAACTTCACGAGCGCCAACCGCTTGGCGCGGCTCCATCCTTGTACTTGCTTCTCACGAGCGAACGCAGCGTCAATCCGGTCGTACTTCTCGAAGTAGAGCAGCCGGACCGGCAATCGGTGTCTTGTGTACGCGGAGCCGAGGCCCTCGTTGTGCTCCCAGAGCCTTCGATCGAGATTCCGGGTGCTTCCGACATAGAGGGATCGGTCGCTGCATTCGAGGATGTACATGTAGGCCATTCAGCCAAGATGTCCGACGGCGATGACGTTCACTGGGTGCTTGCGATATTTGCGTGAGGACGGCGTGAGCAACGCTGACTGTGGGGGAGACGGTGGGCGCAGCTTCGCGTAGCAGTGTTTCACGTGAAACATCGCCGGAATGCGGCACGCTATGTTTCACGTGAAACATTCGCAGGAAGTCGATATGGGGGCGTCGCTTGCCACTCGTTCACCGCGAAGCGCGCATCCCGCTGGTTGAGTAGCCGCCTGCGGCGTATCGAAACCAGGAAACAGCGAAGAACCCAGCCGCTTCCGCTACAGCCGAAGCTCTTCTCGGCACGTGATCTCGATACGCGGGCTTCGCTCGCTACTCGATCACCGGGAAACCGCCGGGTTCGCAGCAATCACCAACGACAGCCGCGCAATCCCGCTGGTTGAGTAGCCGCTCGCGGCGTATCGAAACCAGGAAACAGCGAAGAACCCAGCCGCTTCCGCTACAGCCGAAGCTCTTCTCGGCACGTGATCTCGATACGCGGGCTTCGCTCGCTACTCGATCACCGGGAAACCGCCGGGTTCGCAGCGCTCACCAACGGCAGCCGCGCATTCTCGCTGGTTGAGTAGCCGCTCGCGGCGTATCGAAACCAGCAAACAGCGAAGAACCCAGCCGCTTCCGCTACAGCCGAAGCTCTTCTCGGCACGTGATCTCGATACGCGGGCTTCGCTCGCTACTCGATCACCGGGAGCCCGCTGGATCGAGCATTCGCAGCCAGATCGTAGCCGAGGCCGCACGCGAACTCCCGCTGGTTCGAGTAGCCGCCTTCGGCGTATCGAACACCAGGCAAGCGCGAGAAGATACCCAGTCGAGTCCGGCTGTATCGCAGCACGAGGCACTGTCCGGCACAGCGGCGATCTCGATACGCGGGCTTCGCTCGCTACTCGATCACCGGGACACGCGCCGGCTTCGCTCGCTACTCGATCACCGGGGCAACGCGGGCTACAGCCGCCACGCGATCACCGGGACGACGCGGGCTTCGCTCGCTACTCGATCACCGGGAGAGCGCGGGCTTCGCTAGGCAAGCCGTCACCCACGGCACGAACCGAACGCCGGCCCAGTGGGGTCAGCGGCGGATCGTCGCTCGCACGACGCGGGTGGGCTCGGCGAGCAGTTCTGCGCCGATGACCTCTACCCGCACGTCGGTGACGCCGAACTTGCGCAGCGGCTTGGTGGCGGCATCGACCTCGGTCGCCGCGCTGGCGCCCTTCATGAGAATCAGCTCGCCGCCGTCGCGTACGAGAGGTGCTGTGATCGGCACCAGGGTGCGCAGCGCGCTGACGGCACGGGCGGTGACAGCATCCAGCACCGGTCCGCGCTTCCAGTCCTCGGCACGAGCGCGCAGCACCTCGACGTTGTCCAGGCCGAGCTCCGCCACCTGCTCCGAGAGCCAGGCGACGCGGCGTTCCATCGGCTCGATGAGGATCCACTCGACGTCCGGGCGAGCGATTGCAAGCACCAGGCCCGGGAGACCGGCGCCCGATCCGATGTCGCCCACGCGACCGGTGAACAGCGGCGCGATCACGGCGCTGTTGAGCACGTGACGCGTCCACAGGCGGGGCGGTTCGAGCGGGCCGATCAGGCCACGCTCTTCGCCCTGGTCGGCAAGCGCCTGAGTGAACTGACGGGCCAGCTCGATCCGGTCGCCGAAGATCTGCGCCGCGACGGTCGGTTCGACCTCGACCTCGACGTCGCTCATGACTGTTTCACGTGAAACATCAGTGGCGGCGGATGACCGTGTGACGGTCCGCGCCCTCGCCGTACGACTCAGACACGAATCCGCGGTCGGCCACGATGTCGTGAACGAGCTTGCGCTCGTAGCTCGACATCGACGGCAGTGAGGCCTGCGTCGCACCCTCTTCCAGGCGCGCGATCGCCCGGTCGACCAGGGTCGCAAGCTGCTGCTCGCGGGTGTCGCGTGATCCGCCGATGTCGAGGATCAACCGTGAGAAGCGTCCGGTCCGGCTCTGTACCGCGATGCGCGTCAGCTCCTGGAGAGCCTGCACAGTATCGGGTGCTGACAACAGCGTGAGAGCGCTCTCATCCTCTGCCTCGATGGAGACGTATGCGCGCCCCGAGCGCACATCGAGCGCGAGATCGCCATCGATGTCGGCGATGTCGAGCAGCGCTTCGATGTAGTCGGCCGCGACGTCGCCTTCCTGCTCGAGCTGCTCCACTGTGGCCGGCTCGCGCTGGGGCGCGAGCGCTTCCGTGGAGTCGACGGGTTCGGTGGTGGTCATGGCGTCCTCGGTAGTCGCTTCAGGCATCTCGTTCACAGACATGGGGATGACGACGCTCACGCATCCGTCGGCTTGGGCTCGCCGGCATCCGTCGCCCCACCCTGTCCGGGCTTCGTCGAACCGGGGTTCGGCGAGCCGCCCTTCTGCTGGGTCTGCTTCTTCGCACGCTGCTTGTTGACGGGCTGCTGGCGCTTGGGAGCCGCGGCGCGGGCACGCTCGGCCTCTTCGAGAAGGCGCTGCTGCTCGGCCTGGTACTTCTCCATGGAGACGACCTTGCCGGAGGAGTCGATCGCCTTGCCCTTACGAGCGAGCCGCTCTTCGCGCTCCTTCGCCGCCTCGGACCCGGGGGTCGGCATCTCGCGGATGACGAGGAACTGCTGGGCCATGGTCCACAGGTTCGACACGAACCAGTAGATGACGACGCCGAGGGGGAAGAAGATGCCCGAGAAGACGAAGCCCGAGCGGCAGGATGTAGAGCATCACGCGCTGCATCTGGTACGCCTGGCCGGTCTTGGCTTCGGGGGAGAGGTTCTTCGAGATGATCTGCAGCTGCGTGAAGAACTGCGACGCGATCATGAGGACCACCAGGGTCACAAGGATGACGATCGCCGTCGTGTTCTGGGCGTTGATCGCGTCGATCAGCGTCTCGTGCAGCGACGCCACTCCGAAGAGCTTGGCGTTGTAGAACTCGAGGGTCAGCTCGGGGGTGAGCGGTCCGACGCCGCCGAGACCGCTCTCGGCGTGCAGCTTGATCGAGCTCAGCACCGAGTAGAGCGAGAAGAACACGGGCATCTGAACCAGGAGCGGCAGACAGCTCGAGACGGGCGTCGTGCCGTGCTTCTTGTAGAGCGCCATCGTCTCGCGGCTCATGGCCTCACGCGAGAGCTGATCCTTCTTGCCCTTGTACTTCTCTTGAACTTTCCGCAGTTCAGGAGCGATTTCCATCATCTTGCGCTGACTCTTGATCTGCCTCACGAAGAGGGGGATCAGAGCCGCACGGACGACGACGACCAGTCCGACGATGGCCAGCACCCAGGTGATGCCGTCAGCGGCCGGGAGGCCCATGAAGGTGAAGAGCGCGTGCCATGCCACGAGGACCAGTTCGACGAGCCACTTCAGCGGCCAGAGGATGATTCCGAGCAGGTCGAATCCACCGGCAGCCGCGGCTGGCGCCGGGGTGCTGGTGGCAAGCAGAAGCAGATCCGTCACGGATCAGTCCTTTCTCAGGGGCACGACATAACCGTGCGGGGTCAAGTCGTAGCGGAACCGCCGGTGCGGCGGGACGTCATCGACGCCGCCTTCGGCCCAGGGATGACACCGGGCGAGGCGAGCTGTGGTCAGACCAACGCCTTTGACGACGCCGTGCTGCTGCACCGCTCCGACGGCGTACGCGGAGCACGACGGGAAATACTTGCAGACGTCGCCATAGGTGTGCGAGATCGTCGCACGGTAGCCGTGCAGAAGCGCGAGGGCGAGGTTGCGGGGGACGAGCGGAACAGCACGGAGAGCGTCGGATGCCTCGAGCCGGCCATCGCCGAGCGCGTAGCCGGGCAGCACACTCATGCTGCAGCCTTTCGCGCGAGACAGCGTTCGACTTCGGCTCGCAGTTCGGAGAAGTCGGCGTTCGCAGACGACGGCAGGGCGCGGATCACGACATCCGATCCCTGAGTCACTCCATCCAGCGCACCGAAGCACACGGCCTTCAGACGGCGACGCACGGTGTTGCGCACGACAGCAGATCCGACTTGCTTGCTCACGATGAACCCGAACCGCGGCGGGCGCGCCTCGCCCGACGTCACGACGTAGGTGAGGGTATGCGCGGCCGCGCAACGACGACCCCGACGGACGACGGCCTTGTATTCCGCTCCGCGGGTGAGTCGGTTCGGCCTTGCGAGCACCGCCCGATGTCAGGCTGAGAGCTCGGTGCGGCCCTTGCCGCGACGCGCCGAAAGGATGGCGCGGCCGGCACGCGTGTGCATGCGGGCACGGAAGCCGTGCTTCTTGGCACGACGGCGGTTATTGGGCTGGAAGGTGCGCTTGCTCATGGGATCTCTTCCGGATCGGATGTCACCGGGACGCTCAGACCGGAGACGTGCTTGCTTGCAGGAAACTGCCGCTAGGGCATAAGTCAACCGATTAAGGCTACGTCGTGTGGGCTGAGAACTCAAACCGAGCCGTCTGAGCCGGCATTATGCACAGATCGAACTCGGGCCCTGGCACCGACACGCGCCCGGATCTACAGTGGAGTTTGCTCGCGAGACGCCCGCTGACTAGCGTGGCTCCGGCAGTTATCCACAGGCACAGGGTGTCGCGTCCCCTGATTCTGAGGCGCAGTTCTTTCCGGGGGGACCATGTCGCAGCTCGAGATTCCAGATGTTCCTGTCTGGGGGGCGGTGCTCGACGAACTCACGGTCGATGATCGAGTGACCCCGCAGCTCCACGGCTTCCTCAATCTGGCGGTTCCCCAGGGCGTGATGAGCGGGACGCTGTACCTCGACGTCCCGAACGACCTCACCGCTGCGCAGATCAACAAGCGGATGCGGGCACCCATCCTCGAGGCCCTGGCACGCGTGCCGCAGTCCGAGCCCGTGGCCACCACCTTCCGTGTCGTCGTCAATCCGGATCTCGCCGACCAGCATCTGACCGCGCCGATCCTCGTATCGACCTCCGGCTCTCCGGACCTCGATCTCCCCGCGGCCCCTGCGCAGATCCGGCAGCGCCTCGACGACCCCGTCGACACGGCATCCGCCCGCAGCGACTCGCGCCTGAACCCGAAGTACACGTTCGACAACTTCGTCATCGGCCAGTCCAACCGCTTCGCGCACGCCGCGGCCGTCGCCGTCGCTGAAGCCCCGGCCAAGGCGTACAACCCGCTGTTCATCTACGGCGACTCCGGGCTCGGCAAGACACACCTGCTGCACGCGATCGGCGACTACGCCATGAGCCTGTACAGCGGCATCCGGGTTCGGTACGTCTCGAGCGAAGAGTTCACGAACGACTTCATCAACTCCATCGCCAACAACCGCGGCTCGGCGTTCCAAGCGCGATACCGCGATGTCGACATCCTCCTCATCGACGACATCCAGTTCCTCCAGGGTCGGGCCGAGACCCAGGAGGCGTTCTTCCACACGTTCAACACCCTCCACGATCACGACAAGCAGGTCGTGATCACGAGCGATGTGCCGCCCAAGCATCTGACCGGCTTCGAAGACCGCATGCGCAGCCGCTTCGAGTGGGGCCTCATCACCGACGTGCAGGCCCCTGACCTCGAGACCCGCATCGCGATCCTGCGCAAGAAGGCGCAGAGCGAGAGGCTGCACATCCCCGACGAGGTCCTCGAATACATCGCGACGGTGGTCTCGTCCAACATCCGCGAGCTCGAGGGCGCCCTCATCCGCGTGTCGGCCTTCGCCAGCCTCAACCGCTCGACCCTCGACATGTCACTCGCACAGACCGTGCTGCGCGACATCATCGATCAGGACGACGCGAACGTCATCTCGCCGACGGACATCATCACCGCCACGGCTGCCTACTTCAAGCTGACGGTCGACGACCTCTACGGCTCCAGCCGGTCACAGGCGGTCGCCACCGCCCGCCAGATCGCGATGTACCTGTGTCGTGAGCGCACGAGCCTTTCCCTTCCCAAGATCGGGCAGCTCTTCGGCAACCGCGACCACACGACCGTGATGTACGCCTACAAGAAGATCAGCGACCTGATGAAGGAGCGTCGCTCGATCTACAACCAGGTGTCCGAGATCACGGCGCAGCTCGGCCGCAACGGCCGCTGACGCAGCCGCATCGCTCGTTCGCCCGGTCTCGTCCGCACCCCTCTGCGCGCGTCCCCGACGCGTGCGACACCCACTCGCAACCCTCCGGTCCACTGCCGGCATCGCATTCCGAGATCGTGATGGGATGCTGCTGCCTCGGCGCGCGCCTGCCCGATGGCCATTTGCGGTCATATGCCGTCGAAAGTCCTTGACACCTCGCAGGAAACAGGGGCATTATCTGCGTTCTTCACAATGTGGAAAACCTGTGGATAACTCGTCTGGATTGCCGAAACCTGTGAGCGATCGTCTCGAGCCTGTGGAGGAAGCGTGTGTTCGCAATCGGACCGGCGCGACCGAGTCGGGCCGCATTCCTCAGGCGCTCCACATCTCACACGCGTGTAGTTCCGTTGAGTCGCATGGGATCGCTCGAGTTATCCACAGATTCCACAGCGGTTAACAAGATGACAAGAAACTTTTGATTGATACACGTTCGATCACCTTGACGCCGCCGGGCCGGTGTCTTGGGGTCCGCCCCGAGCAGGGCACTAGCATGGGTAACCCAAGCCCCCAGGACGACAAGGGAGACCCCGTGAGGTTCCACGTCAATCGCGATGTCTTCAGCGAAGCCGTGTCGTTCGTCGTCAAACTTCTGCCGCAGCGCAATCCCCAGCCGATCCTGGCCGGTGTGCTGATCGAAGCCAGCGAGGCCGGCCTTTCGCTGGCCGCCTTCGACTACGAAGCGTCCGCTCGCACGACGATCGAAGCCACCGTCGATGAGCCCGGAACGATCCTCGTCCACGGCCGTCTGCTCTCCGACATCGCGAGCCGTCTGCCCAACGCCCCGATCCAGATCGAGGTCGATGACGACGGCGGCATCGTCCTCACCTGCGGATCCGCGCGATTCACCCTCGCTTCGATGCCGGTGCAGGAGTACCCCGCGATTCCCGAGGTGAGCGGCGAATCCGGCCTCGTGCCCGCCGACGACTTCGCCACAGCCATCGCGCAGGTCGCGTTCGCAGCCTCCCGCGACGACGTGACGCCGGTGCTGACCGGCGTCCAGCTCGAGGTGTCGGGCACGCAGCTGAGCCTCGTCGCGACCGACCGCTACCGCGTCGCGCTCCGTGAGATCCCCTGGGACGGCGGCTCGACGGCATCCGAGGAGCCGACCACGGCACTCGTCCCGGCCCGCACCCTGATCGAGGTCGGCAAGACCTTCGCGCACAGCGGCAACATCTCGATCGCCTTCTCCGGCTCGGGCGACCGCGAGATCATCGCGTTCACCGCCGGCAACAAGACCGTGACCTCGCTGCTGATCAAGGGCAATTTCCCGCCGGTGCGGCGCCTTTTCCCGGAGCAGACCGAGCACCACTCGGTCGTGAACACCGCCGACCTGCAGGAAGCGGTGCGGCGCGTCTCGCTCGTGCTCGACCGCTCGGCGCCCCTGAGGTTCACCTTCACGGACGAGGGCGTGTCGATGGATGCGTCGGGCACCGAGCAGGCTCGGGCTTCCGAGGCCGTCGACGCGACTCTCGCCGGTGACGACGTCACGCTCGGACTCAACCCGCAGTACCTCCTCGAGGCACTCTCGGCCGTCCGCAGCGAGTTCGCACGGATCACCTTCACTTCGAGCGAGAACGCCAACAAGCTGAGCCCCGTGCTCATCACGCCTCAGACGTCGGTCGACAAGGGCGGCGCTGAGACGTTCAAGTACCTGCTGCAGCCCAACCTTCTCCTGCGCTGAGCCCCGGGTCTGCTCGCACGGCCGGCTGAAGGCAGGCGTCGAGCGGGCAGGAGGCGGCACGTCAGGGGCCCGAACTAGGGTTGATCCGTGATCGTGGAGCAGCTGAGTCTCATCGACTTCCGCAACTATGCGGTCGCCGATGTCACGCTCGGTCCCGGTCCGAATGTGTTCATCGGCCGCAACGGCCAGGGGAAGACGAATCTCGCTGAGGCGATCGCGTTCTTCGCGACGCTCGGCTCGCATCGGGTGTCGAACGACGCTCCGATGGTGCGCGACGGCGCCGATGCGGCGATCGTCCGCGCGCGCCTCGCGCACGGAGAACGCAAAGTCCTCCTCGAGGCGCAGGTCAACCGGCAGGGTTCGAACAAAGCCCGGGTCAACGGTGCGCCTGTGAAGACCTCCGAGCTCCCCCGCTACGCCCAGGTCGTGCTCTTCGCTCCCGAAGACCTCCAGATCGTTCGCGGAGATCCGTCCTCGCGCAGGCGCTTCGCCGACCAGCTGCTCATTCAGCGCTCGCCCCGCATGAGCGCTGTCCTCGGCGACTACGACCGCGTGCTCAAGCAGCGCACGGCACTGCTGAAATCGGCGCGAGCGCGAGGCATCAGGGGCGACGCGCTCTCGACTCTCGACGTATGGGACGACAAGCTCGTCGCAATCGGCACCCAGGTGATCGACGCGCGGGTCGCGCTGGCCGACGAGCTCGCGACGCCGCTGGCTGCCGCCTACGCCGCGATCGCAGGCGCCGACCACCGGCCTGAGCTCGAGTGGGCACTCTCGGTGCAGGGTGGCGATCCCGAAGACGGTGCTGCCCTGCGCGATCCGGCAGACCCAGGGCCGGCTCCCGGGGCGTCGGCCGCGACCTCGACCTCCGACATGTTCCGCGCGGCACTCGCCGATCGCAGATCCGCCGAACTCGATCGAGGGCTGACCCTCGTCGGGCCGCACCGTGACGATCTCGTGCTCCGCGTTCGCGGGCTTCCGGTGAAGGGGTACGCGTCGCACGGAGAATCCTGGTCGGTCGCACTGGCGCTGCGTCTCGCCTCGGCCGAGCTGCTTCGTGCCGAGTCGCGTCTGGGCGACCCCGTGCTCATCCTCGACGACGTCTTCGCCGAGCTCGACACCGATCGCCGCGCGCGTCTGGCCGACCTCGTGGCGGGGTACGAGCAGGTCGTCGTCACCGCCGCCGTCGAACAGGATGTGCCGCAGGGGCTTCGCGCTCGCGTGGTGCGGGTCGAGGCGGGGCAGATCATCGAGACGGCCGATGCCTGACGCCGTCGATCCGCGGGATGCGGCATCCGCCATCCGGTCGACGTTCGGCGGCGACCCTTCCGAGCTGCCGGAGACGATCGCGACCTATCTGCGGCTGCGCGGGCTCGAGCCGTCCGCTCGCTCGTTCCGCAAGAAGCGCCGCCGCGCCGCAGACGACGAGAACGCGCCTTTCACCGCCGGACGCGACCCGCGCGGTCTGGGGGATGTCATGGCGGCGCTCACCCGCGACTCCGGCTGGAACGCCCAGCTCGCACGAGAAGACGTGGTGCGCTCGTGGAACGAGGTGGCGGGCGCAGACACCGCCGGGCACACCCGGCCGGTCGCGTTCGCGGACGGAACACTCACCGTTCAGGCCGACTCGACCGCGTGGGCGAAGCAGCTGCAGCTCATGCGCTCGCACATCCTTTCCGAGATCGTCCGCAGGTTCCCGGATGCCGGGGTCGAAGGGATCCGATTCATCGGGCCGGACGTTCCCTCGTGGAAATGGGGTCCTAGAGCCATTCCAGGGCGCGGTCCGCGCGATACCTACGGCTGAGTGAGGTCCGGGGTCGGCAGGAGGGATTTCAGCGCGCCACAGGGCCGCTCAGGCGCGCGAAGGGTCGGCTTCTTGGTAGAATGGAACCGATCCCCGACGACCGATCTGGAGCGCTCGAGAGCATATGACGTCTGTGAATGCCGATAACGTCGCCGGAGAACCCGCGATCACCCCGCCGCCCAAGCCACTCAGCGACTACGGTGCAGACGCGATCCAGGTTCTCGAAGGACTCGAGGCGGTTCGCAAGCGTCCCGGCATGTACATCGGTTCGACCGGCCCACGCGGACTCCACCACCTCGTCTATGAGATCGTCGACAACTCCGTGGATGAGGCTCTGGCCGGCTTCTGCGACCTCATCGACGTGACGATCCTCGAAGACGGCGGCGTGCGCGTCATCGACAATGGCCGCGGCATCCCTGTCGACATGCACCGCACAGAGGGCAAATCCACGGTGGAGGTCGTCCTCACCGTGCTGCACGCCGGCGGCAAGTTCGGCGGAGGCGGATATGCCGTCTCGGGCGGTCTGCACGGCGTCGGCTCGTCCGTCGTGAACGCCCTGTCATCACGACTCGAGGTCGCGGTGCGCCGCCAAGGCCATGTCTGGCGCCAGTCGTTCAGCGGCGGAGGCGTGCCCCTCGCACCCCTCGCGCAGGAAGAGGAGAGCGACGAGACCGGTACGACCATCACCTTCTGGCCCGATGCCGGGATCTTCGAGACCGTCGATTTCGACTACGAGACGCTGCGGACGCGGTTCCAGCAGATGGCGTTCCTCAACAAGGGGCTTCGGATCGATCTGACCGACCTGCGTCCGAAAGAGGCCGTCGAGACCGAGGTCGATGGTTCTGTCGTGCTGACGCAGCCGAGTGACTCGTTCCTCTACGAGCGGGGACTCGTCGACTACGTCGAATACCTCAACAAGACACGTCACGCAGACGTCGTCAACGACCAGATCATCGAGGTCGAGTCCGAGGACACCAACCGCCACATCGCGCTCGAGCTGGCGATGCAGTGGACGACGAGCTACACCGAGAACGTCTTCACATACGCCAACACGATCAACACTCACGAGGGCGGCACGCATGAGGAGGGCTTCCGTGCGGCGCTGACGACCCTCGTCAACAAGTACGCCCGCGCACAGAGCCTGCTCAAGGAGAAGGACGAGAACCTCTCGGGCGACGACGTGCGCGAGGGACTCACTGCCGTGCTCTCGGTGAAGCTCTCCGAGCCGCAGTTCGAGGGCCAGACGAAGACCAAGCTCGGCAACACCGAGGCCAAGGCGTATGTGCAGAAGGTCGTCGGCGACAAGCTGGGCGACTGGTTCGAGCGCAACCCCGTTCAGGCCAAACTCGTCGTTCGCAAGGCGATCGACGCTGCGACCGCCCGCCTGGCCGCCCGCAAGGCTCGTGAGACGGCCCGCCGCAAGAGCGTCTTCGAGAGCGCGTCGATGCCTGACAAGCTCAAGGACTGCACGTCCAAGGACCCCTCGATCAGCGAGATCTTCCTCGTGGAGGGCGACTCGGCAGGCGGCTCCGCTGTGCAGGGTCGCGACCCGCACACGCAGGCGATCCTCGCCCTCCGCGGAAAGATCCTGAACGTCGAGCGCGCGCGCCTCGACCGGGCACTGGGCAACAACGAGATCCAGGCGATGATCGCAGCTTTCGGCGCAGGGATCGGCGAGGACTTCACGGTCGAGAAAGCCCGCTATCACAAGATCGTCCTGATGGCGGATGCCGATGTCGACGGACAGCACATCACGACGCTGCTGCTCACGATGCTCTTCCGGTACATGCGCGGTCTGATCGAAGCCGGCTACGTGTATCTCGCGATGCCCCCGCTCTATCGGCTCAAGTGGTCGAACTCGCCGCACGAGTACGTGTACTCCGACGTCGAGCGCGACGCGCTGCTCAACGACGGTCTCGCGAACGGCAAGCGCATCCCGAAGGAGAACGGGATCCAGCGCTACAAGGGCCTCGGCGAGATGAACGACAAGGAGCTGTGGGAGACGACGATGGACCCCACCACGCGCACGCTCCGCCAGGTGACGATCGACGACGCGGTCGCAGCCGACACGATCTTCACCACGCTCATGGGCGAGGACGTCGAGTCCCGCCGCCAGTTCATCCAGAAGAACGCGAAGGATGTCCGGTTCCTCGACATCTAGTGTCCCTTCGCCTCGACACGCGACCGCATTGCGGCCGCTGAGCGGGCGCAGCGAGACGAACCGGCACAACGGAAGAGAAACGCATGGCTGACGACAGCATCACGACCGAGGAATCAGCGCACAACCACGGGCACATCGAGCAGGTCGACCTGCAGGGCGAGATGCAGCGAAGCTATCTCGACTACGCGATGGCGGTCATCATCGGCCGCGCGCTCCCGGATGTGCGCGATGGGCTCAAGCCCGTGCACCGCCGCGTGATCTACGCGATGTACGACGGCGGCTACCGCCCCGACAAGTCGTTCTCGAAGTGCGCGCGCGTCGTCGGCGAGGTCATGGGTCAGTATCACCCGCACGGCGACACCGCGATCTACGACACCCTGGTCCGCCTGGTCCAGCCGTGGGCGCTGCGCTACCCCTTGGCACTCGGTCAGGGCAACTTCGGGTCGCCGGGCAACATGGGCGCCGCCGCCCCTCGATACACCGAGACCAAGATGGCTCCGCTCGCGCTCGAGATGGTGCGCGACATCGAAGAGGAGACCGTCGACTTCACCGACAACTACGACGGGCAGACGCAGGAGCCCTCCGTCATGCCGGCGCGGTTCCCGAACCTCCTCGTCAACGGCTCCGTAGGCATCGCGGTCGGCATGGCCACCAACATCCCGCCGCACAATCTCCGCGAGGTGGCGGAGGGAGCGCTCTGGGCGCTCGAGCATCCTGAAGCGACGCGCGAAGAGCTGCTCGAGGCGCTCATGCAGCGCATCAAGGGACCGGACTTCCCGACTGGCGCGCAGATCCTGGGCACCCGAGGTGTTCAGGAGGCGTACCGCACGGGTCGCGGCTCGATCACGATGCGCGCGGTCGTCGAGATCGCAGAGATCCAGGGCCGCACGTGCCTGGTGATCACCGAGCTCCCCTACCAGGTCAACCCCGACAACTTGGCGCTCAAGATCGCCGATCTCGCGCGCGACGGCAAGATCTCCGGCATCGCCGACATCCGCGACGAGACATCGGGCCGCACGGGTCAGCGACTCGTCATCGTGCTGAAGCGGGATGCTGTCGCCAAGGTCGTGCTGAACAACCTGTACAAGCACACGCAGCTGCAGGAGAACTTCGGCGCCAACATGCTGGCGATCGTCGACGGCGTCCCCCGGACGCTCTCGCTCGACGGCTTCATCTCGCACTGGGTCGACCACCAGATCGACGTCATCGTGCGCCGCACCCAGTACCGGCTGCGCGAGGCCGAGAAGCGCATGCACATCCTGCGTGCGTACCTCAAGGCGCTCGACGCGCTGGACGAGGTCATCGCCCTGATCCGCCGGTCGCCGACTGTCGACGAGGCCCGGTCCGGGCTGAAGTCGCTCCTCGAGATCGACGACATCCAGGCAGACGCCATCCTGTCGATGCAGCTCCGCCGGCTCGCCGCCCTCGAGCGCCAGAAGATCATCGACGAGGCCACCGAGCTCGAGGCGCAGATCGCCGACTACCGCGACATCCTCGCCAAGCCGGGCCGCCAGCGTCTCATCATCCGCGAGGAGCTCACCGCGATCGTCGACAAGTTCGGCGATGACCGCCGCACCGACATCGTCTTCGGGTTCGACGGCGACATGACCGACGAAGACCTCATCCCCGAAGAGGAGATGGTGGTCACCGTCACGCGCGACGGCTACATCAAGCGCACCCGCAGCGACAACTACCGCTCCCAGCACCGGGGCGGCAAGGGTGTGAAGGGCGCGCAGCTGCGCGCCGACGACGTCGTCGAGCACTTCTTCGTCACGACGACCCACCACTGGCTCCTGTTCTTCAGCACCAAGGGCCGGGTCTACCGTGAGAAGGCATACCGCGTCCCCGAGGCGGGACGCGATGCGAAGGGTCAGCACGTCGCGAACCTCCTGGCGCTCCAGCCCGGCGAGGAGATCGCGCAGATCCTCGACATCCGCGACTATCAGGTGGCGACCTACCTGGTGCTCGCCACCCGCGGCGGCCTCGTGAAGAAGACCCGCCTCACCGAGTACGACACCAACCGCCAGGGCGGCGTGATCGCCATTCGGCTGCGCGAGGACGACGAGGTCGTCAGCGCGCTCCTCGTCGATGAGGGCGATGACATCCTGCTCATCAGCAGGCACGGGATGTCGCTCCGCTTCACCGCGACCGATGAGGCCCTGCGCCCGATGGGGCGATCGACCGAAGGCGTCAAGGGCATGTCCTTCCGCGGACACGACAGCCTGCTGTCGGCATCCCTCGCAGCCGACGACGGCTACGTCTTCGTCGTTACCGAAGGCGGGTACGCCAAGCGCACCGCGGTCGACCAGTACCGGAGCCAGAGCCGAGGGGGCCTCGGCATCAAGGTGGCCAAGCTGAACGACGACCGAGGGGTTCTCGCCGGCGGCCTGATCGCCTCCGAGGACGACGAGGTCTTGGTGGTTCTTGCCAGCGGCAAGGTGGTACGCTCTGCCGTGGCCGAGGTGCCTGCCAAGGGTCGCGACACCATGGGTGTCGTGTTCGCCCGCCCCGACGACGACGATCGCATCATTGCGATCGCGCGCAACGGGGAGCGCGGCTTGGCCGAGATAGAGGCCGAAGCAGACGTCGAGTCCGCTGCACCGGAGGCCTCTTCCGAGATCCCCCAGGAGAGTACTGACGCATGAGCACCGTAGCCGACAAGCTCGCCAAGAAGTCGAGTCACAAGACCAGTGCCAAGCAGGTTCGCCTGCGGCTGGTGTATGTGGACTTCTGGTCGGCCCTGAAGCTGTCGTTCCTTGCCGCTGTGGCCATCGCGATCGTCACGGTCGTCGCCTTCTTCATGGTCTACATGGTCATCCAGGCCACCGGTCTCATCGGTCGCGTCGATGAGTTCTTCCAGAGCTTCTCCGACGGCGGGGTCACCCTCAGCCAGTTCGTCGGACTGCCGCAGGTCATGGCGGTCGCCGCGATCGTCGCGATCCTGAACCTCGTGGTGGTCACGGTCCTCGGCGCGGTCGTCGCGGGCATCTACAACCTCGCGGTCAAGATCACCGGTGGACTGCTGGTGGGCTTCACCTCGAACTGACGCCTCTTCGAACGGATGCCCCGCCCGGCCACGTGCCGGGCGGGGCATCCGCATTCCGGCGATGCGCGAGAAGGTCAGACGACGCCGGACGTGCCGAGCAGCGATCCGATGAGCCACGTGGCCACGAGCGCGAGCGCGCCGCCGAGCACGAGCCGGAGCACCGCTCTGCCGACAGGGGCGTCGCCGAGCCGCGCGGAGATCGTCCCGGTGAGAGCGAGCGCCAGGAGCACCGCCGCGAATGTCACCGGGATGCGCCACTCCGGGGGCGGCAGGAGGATCGCGAGGAGCGGCAGCAGGGCGCCGAGCGTGAACGCGCTGGCCGACGAGATGGCCGCGTGCCACGGATTGACGAGATCGTCCTGATTGATGTGCAGTTCGATCTCGAGGTGCGCCGAGAGCGCGTCGTGAGCGGTGAGCTCCTTGGCCACCTGTCCCGCCGTCGCGTCGGACAGACCCCGGTCGCGGTAGAGCTGCGTGAGCTCCTCGAGCTCGGCCTCGGGCATCTCCTCCAGCTCGCGGCGCTCCTTGGCGATCAGCGCCCGCTCGGTGTCGCGCTGACTGCTCACCGACACGTACTCTCCGAGTGCCATCGAGACCGCGCCGCCGACCAGCCCGGCGATGCCGGCGACAAGGAGGGCAGGCGTCGAGGTCGTCGCGCCGGCCACACCGACGACGAGCGATGCGATCGAGACGATCCCGTCGTTCGCACCGAGCACGCCGGCGCGCAGCCAGTTGAGGCGCTGGCCCAGGTTGCCCGCATGAACTTCTCCGGCGTGGGGCGCTGCAGTCACGACCCCAGTCAAGCACCAGGGCACCGGGCATCGGCCTCGATTCGAGAAATGGCCGCGCGTCAGGTAAAGTCTTGGAGGTTGACGGCGCGCAAGTGCCGGCACAGCGGGGCTATAGCTCAGGCGGTTAGAGCGCTTCACTGATAATGAAGAGGTCCCAGGTTCAAGTCCTGGTAGCCCCACAGAAACAAGCCCCGGGGCCTTAGCTCAGTTGGTAGAGCGCCTGCTTTGCAAGCAGGATGTCAGGAGTTCGAATCTCCTAGGCTCCACGATGTGCGAAGCGCCGTTCCTGCGGGGACGGCGCTTCTGCATTGCACCCGGATCACACAGCCCGGCCTAGGGTGAAGCATGGACATGCGTGTGGCAGCCTATGCCGTCATCGTCGATGACGAGGAGCGCGTCCTCCTCGCCCACTGGAACGAGGGACGTCGTGCCGCCTGGACGATGCCCGGCGGCGGCATCGAGGCCGGCGAAGAGCCCGAGCACGCGGCGCGTCGCGAAGTCCTGGAGGAGACGGGCTACCGGGTGGAGATCGAGGAGCTGCTCGGCATCCACTCCCGTGTGATCCCTGCCTCTCACCGCATCCCCGACGGCGCGGAGGGGCCGCTCCACACGCTCCGCATCGTCTACCGCGCGCGCGTGACCGGAGGCCACCTGCGCAACGAAGTGGGCGGGTCGACCGACCGGGCGGAGTGGTTTCCTCTCACCGCTGTCGACGCGCTTCAGCGCGTGAAGCTGGTCGACATCGCGCTGTCGATGGCAGGACACCGCTAGAGCGGATGCCGCACCCGGACGTCAGTCGATCGGCTGAGAGATGTCGGCGACCGTCGCTCCGTAGGCGGCGATGAGATCGTCGGCCTGAACGAACAGGCTGTAGCCGTGCGCGCCCGCCCCCATCGCGATCCGCTGGCCGACGATCTGCTCGTCGGCGAAGATCGGCCACTCCGTCGAGCTGCCGAGCGGCACGATCGTCCCGCGCTCGTAGCCGGTGGCCGCGAGGGCACGCTCAGGATCGGGGAGCTGGAGCTTGTTGACGCCGACCACGGCTCGCAGCTTCGGCCACGAGATGGCGCGATCGCCCGGCACGAGCGCGAAGAGATAGGTATCGTCGCTGCGCTTGACCACGAGCGTCTTGACGATGCCCGCAGGCGAGATGCCGAGGAGCTCGGCCGCTTCGCGCAGGCTCGCTGCTGCAGGACGCTCGCGGATCTCCACGTCCAGGCCGCGCGCTGCTGCGGCGGCCTGGACGCGTTCCGTCGGGTCTGTCACTCAGGCGTCGGGGGCGCGCAGCGGGTCGTCGGCAACCCACAGCTCGTCATCCGCACGCAGCGTCTGCCACGCGGCGTACGCGACACCGAGGGCGGCTGCGACGCCGAAGATGATCGCGATGATTCCACCCGCACCGATGCCGCGCTTGGGCGGCTCGATGACGGGGAGCGGGATCCGCCCATTCGAGAGCTTCGCACGGGTGTGAGCCGCGGCATCCCACACGGACATCGCGGAGCCGACCACGGCACCCGCGGCGGGGACGATCGTGTGATCCACGACGTTCTTCGAAGCGTTCACGCCTTTGTCGACCACAGGCGTCACGTAGCGGCCGTATGTGGCCTTGACCTGCGGAACGACCTGCTCGCGGTTGTAATAGCCGAGCTGGCGGCCGGCTTCACGCGCGACGGAGGTCGCGTCGCCGACGAGCACCTGCTGCGATTCCCACAGCTTGGTCGCCTGACTCTGGAGCTTGCGGAGTTCCTTCTTGCGCTTACGGCTGAGGCTCACGGGGCCCTCCCGGTCGTTGGGGGATGTGGTTCTTCCCATCTTGCCAGACAGCGCTCAGCGCGGGAGGGGTTGCATCGAACTCTGCGACAATGTACACATGCCCACCCCCACCGCGGTCGCGACCCTGCACACCAACCACGGCGACATCGTCGTCAACCTGTTCGGAGACCACGCTCCGCGCACGGTCGAGAACTTCATCGGCCTGGCGGACGGGACCGGCGAGTGGAAGAACCCCGCCACCGGCAAGCCGGGCGAGGGCCCGCTCTACAAGGACATCGTGTTCCACCGGATCATCCCCAACTTCATGATCCAGGGCGGCGACCCCCTCGGCCAGGGCACCGGCGGCCCGGGCTACACCTTCAACGACGAGATCCACCCCGAGCTGAACTTCCAGCAGCCGTACATCCTCGCAATGGCGAACGCCGGTCTTCGCCGCAACGCCATCACGGGCAAGGCCGAGGGGACGAACGGCTCCCAGTTCTTCATCACGACGGATCCCACTCCCTGGCTCCAGGGCAAGCACACGATCTTCGGTGAGGTGGCGGATGCCGCGTCCCGCGCGGTCGTCGATGAGATCAGCGGTGTCGCCACCGCCGCGGGCGACCGGCCCATCGAGCCCGTCGTCCTCGAGTCGATCGACGTCACCGCGGCCTGACCGGCCCGGGACCGTCGCTCTCGTCCGTGACCACCGACGCGTTCCGTCGCAACAGCGACAACTTCTGCTACCGGCATCCCGACCGCGTGAGCTTCGTGCTCTGCCAGCGGTGCCTGCGCACGATCTGCCCCGAATGCCAGACCCAGGGTGCTGTGGGTGTCATCTGCCCGGAGTGCATGCGCGACCAGCAGAAGGCGGTCTCTGAGACGCAGCGCAAGGCCGAGCGCCGGTGGTCGCGGTCTCAGCCGATGGCTCTGTCGGACGGGCGCCCGTACGCGACGTACGGCATCGTCCTCGTGACGGCCATCGTCTACGTGCTGCAGCTCCTCATCCCGTTCGTCGAGCCGTGGCTGGCGTTCAACAGCCTCTTCGTCCTTCCGGGCGGGCAGGCACCGCTCCAGCCGTGGCGGCTCATCACGGTGCTCTTCGTGCACGGGAGCTTCCTCCACGTCGGGCTCAACATGCTCGCCCTCTGGATGATCGGCAGGATCCTCGAGCCGATGCTCGGCCACTGGCGATTCGTGGCGCTGTACTTCCTCGCCGGCCTCGGCGGCTCGGTCGCGGTCGCGCTGCTGGCTCCGGGAGTGTGGGTCGTGGGAGCGTCGGGCGCCATCTTCGGCCTCTTCGGCGCGCTCCTCGTGATCGGGCGCCACATCGGCGCCGACATCCGCAGGATCGCGATCGTCATCGGGATCAACTTCGCGTGGCCGTTCATCTACGCGCTGGCGAGCAGCATCGGGCGCGGTTCCTTCAGCGATGCGCTGGCTGCGATCTCCATCTCGTGGCAGGCGCACCTCGGTGGCCTGCTGATCGGCGGTCTGGTGGGGCTGATCTTCGCGCGCACGCGCCGGCGTGAGCAGCGTGCCCTGCAGATCTGGCTGCTGGTCGCCGTGGCGCTCGGGTGCATCGCGCTTCTGGCGATTCCCGCGCTCGTCTACTGAGAGAAGTTATCCACAGGTTCATCCCCAGGTGGGGATGAATCACAGGCGTGTAATTCCTGTCGTCGTCCTCCTGTGGAAAATCCGACGGCCGAGACTCGACGTGCGAGTCTCGGCCGGTGAAGGACGAAGGGTGGCTGTCAGCGCCACCGGGTGGTCATCAGGAAGCCGATGAACGCGATGCCGAAGCCGATCACCAGGTTCCAGCCGGCGATGCCGGGAATCGGCGCTGCCATGCCGCTGAGGTAGAAAACCAGGATCCAGACCAGCCCGATCAGCATGAGGCCGATCATGACGGGCTTGAACCAGACGGGATTCGGGGCCGCCTCGCCCTCGTTGCGCTCGACGAGCTCCTCGTCTTTGCCAGATCGTGCCATGTGCCCAGTCTATCGCCGCGGTTGCGGTGACCTTGCTGACTTAGAATCCCCCTGTGGATGACGCTTCCAGCCCGGGGGGAACGGGCACGGACGATCTCGCGCCCGAGCGCCGTGATCACGCGCGCAGCCGACCCCGTCGCCGCGCGTCGGTCGTCGGCATCCTGGGCGAGATCCTCATCACCCTCGGGGTCGTCACCCTCCTCTTCGTCGCGTGGCAGCTGTGGATCGGCGACGTGATCTACGGCGCCGAGCGGGCGTCGCAGGCGGAGCAGCAGAGCCAGCTCTGGCAGCAGCAGTACGAGGAGCAGGCCACCGCGACGCCTCAGGCGACCGAGACACCTGAACCCGCACCCGCGGATCCGACCGCCGACCCGGTCATCCTCCCTCAGCCCGCCGACGCCCAGATCTTCGGAATCATGTGGATCCCGCGACTCGGCGCCGACTACCACGTCAACATCGCCGGCGGCGTGACACGGGCCGGGACACTGGACCCGATCGGGATCGGCCACTATCCCGGCACGCAGATGCCGGGTGAGGTGGGCAACTTCGCCCTGGCGGCACACCGCACGACCTGGGGCAAGCCGTTCAACCGGATCGCGGAGATCCATGTGGGTGACGCGATTGTGATCGAGACGCCGGACGGCTGGTACACCTACCGATTCCGCACCCTCGAATACGTCCGGCCCAGCGCGGTCGAGGTGATCCTCCCCGTGCCGCAGGAAGTCGGAGTCGAGGCCAACGACCGCTATCTGACGATGACGAGCTGCAGTCCGATGTACTCCCTGGCAGAGCGCATCGTCGGCTTCAGCGCTTTCGAGTCCTTCACGCCGCGGTCTGCCGGCGCACCCGCCTCGCTGACGGGAGGGGTGGCCTGATGTACGCCGGGCTCTGGCGCCTCCTCCCCGGGCCGTGGTGGCTGCGGGTGCTGCTGCTCGTGATCCTCGCGATCGCTGTGCTGTACGGGCTCTTCTTCTACGTCTTCCCGTGGGTGAGCGTCACCTTCCTGCCGCAGGAAGTGACGGTCGAGTGACGAGCATCCTCGTCATCGACAACCACGACAGCTTCGTCCACACCCTCGTCGGCTATCTGCGCGAGCTGGGCAGCGGCACCGACCTCGTCGAGGCCGACTCGATACCTCCAGAAGAGGTGTCCGAGCGGATCGCGGGCTATGACGGAGTGCTGGTCTCACCCGGTCCCGGCACGCCCGAGCGTGCAGGAGCGTCGATGGCGGCGGTGCGCGCGGCAGCGGATCTCCGCATCCCTCTCCTCGGAGTGTGCCTGGGCCACCAGGCCATCGCAGCAGCGTTCGGCGCCGAGGTCGACCATGCGCCCGAACTGATGCACGGGATCACCTCGCTCGTCCACCACGACGGCGGGGCGCTCTACGCCGGGCTGCCCGATCCGTTCATCGCCACCCGCTATCACTCGCTCGCCGTGGTGCCCGAGTCCGTGCCTCCGTCACTCGTCGTGACGAGCCGCACGGACACCGGAGTCATCATGGGGATCCGTCACAGGGAGCTGCCCATCGAAGGCGTGCAGTTCCACCCCGAGGCGGTGCTCACCGAGGGCGGGCACCGCCTGCTCGGCAACTGGCTGGAGACGACGGGACTGGCGGATGCCGCGGCTCGCGGCGCGGCGCTCAGCCCGCGTCGCCGGCAGGAGCGCCCGTACAGTACGTGAGCGTGATGGTGGAGTGCACCGGCACGTCTCCCGGAGGCAGGGACTGCTGGCTCACCGTCGGAGACGGCGAAGCGGGGCACCCCGGGTCTTCGGCAGTGGCCACCACCAGGGCGATGTCGGGGGCCTCGAGCTCCCTCGTGGCCGCATCGACGGTGTAGCCCTTGTAGTCGACGATCGTGACGAGGCCGGACGCCACCACGAGGTTCACCACCGTTCCGATCGCGACCTCGGTCCCGGATGCCGGATCCGCTGAGATGACGGTGCCGGCCGCAAGGCCGGGATCGTTGCGCGGCGTCATGGCCCCGACGGCGAGCTGAGCGGTCGCGAGGGCCGAGCGGGCGGCATCCTCTCCCAGTCCCTCGAGTGCAGGGACGACCACCGTCTCCTGGCCCGTTGAGACGTACACCTTCACCTGCTGGCCGGGTGCCACCGAGATCCCCGCCTCGGGGTCACTGCGGATGACATTGCCCTCTGCGACCTCGGTGCTCGGTTCATCGACGCGGTAGGCGAGGAGATCCTCCTGTCCGAGGATCTCGTTCGCGCGGTCGTAGGTCATGTCCGTCACGTCAGGGACGATCCGGGAGCCCGCGGGCACCTGCTCCTCGGTCTGCATCGAGGTCACCCAGAACACGAGCCCGATGAGCAGCGCCGCGAGGACCGCGACCCCCGCCCAGATCCAGGCCACCGGAGGGCCCGACTGGGTGCGGGTCATCGTGGTGTCGGTGCTCAGCTGTCGAAGTGATCGCGCGGTCTCCGCCGCCTGGCGCGGATTGGGCCCGTACAGCTCGCTCGTCAGCGAGCCCACCTGTCGTTTGGAGGGCGACTTTCCATCGATCGCGGCATCGAGCGCTTCGCGGAAGGATGCCGCATCCTGGTAGCGCTGGAAGGGGTCCTTGGCGAGCGCCCGCAGCGCGATCGCATCGAGCGACCGCGGGACCGTCTCGTTGATCTCGGACGGCGGGACCGGCGTCTCGCTCACGTGCTGGTAGGCGACCGCCACGGGCGTCTCGCCGCGGAACGGCTGACGTCCGGCGAGCAGCTCGTAGAGCACCACGCCCGCCGAGTACACGTCTGCGCGGGCATCGACCGGCTCGCCCTTGGCCTGCTCGGGCGAGAAGTATGCGGCGGTGCCGAGGATCTGCGTGGTCTCGGCCACCGTGGAGGACGAGTCCGACACGGCGCGGGCGATCCCGAAGTCCATGACCTTCACCTGGCCGGCGTCGGTGACCATGACGTTGCCCGGCTTGATGTCGCGGTGCACGACCCCCGCCCGGTGGGAGTACTCGAGTGCCTCGAGAATTCCGTCGACGTAGCGGAGGGCATCGGGCACCGGGACGGGACCAGCCGCGATGATGTCCTTGAGCAGCGAGCCCTGGACGAGCTCCATGACGATGAACGGGACGGGGCTGACGGTGCCGTCCGGCGCCATCTCGCTGTCTTCGCCGGCGTCATAGACGCGGACGATGGTCGGGTGGGCCATGCGGGAGGCGGCCTGCGCCTCGAGGCGGAAGCGCGTGCGGAACGCGCCGTCGTGCGCGAGGTCCCTCCGCAGCACCTTGATCGCCACCACCCGCCCGAGGGTCAGGTCGTAGCCTCGGTAGACGCTCGCCATGCCGCCTCGACCGATGGGTTCATCGACGCGGTAGCGTCCCGAGAGCACGCGCGGCTCAGCTGTCACGGAAACTCCCTGGGTGGACCAGATTCAGCCTAACGGACGGACCTGGAGCCACCCGCACCGACGGTCACGGGGCTGGGGTCGCGGTTGCCTGCGGGTTGGGGTCCGCCTTCGCCGCTTCGATCTGCGCGTTCGCCTCGGGGGATGCCGGAGAAACCCGCTGCTCGCCGTTGCCCGTGCACGTCACGGTGTACGTCACGATGACGGTCTGCCCGGCTCCACCGATGATGAGCAGGTCGGCCGAGCGCGCGTCGGCCGGGAACGATGCGGTCGACTGGCCCGTCACAGGGAAGGTGCCTTGGGTCGCCGTGAAGTTGTACGCACTCGGCGAACCGGCACCGGACGGGCACGAATAGCCGGTCCACGTCACCTGCACCGTGTCGGCCTGTGCGACCGGCGAAGCGACGCTCGGGGCGGAGGGCGCGGTGAGCGGCGTCTGGTCGCCGTAGAAGGTGAGGGTCAGCAGCTGCGACGGCGCGATCCGTCCACTCGGCGACACCTGGTAGACGATGCCGATCTGGTCGCCGGATGCAGCGGCGTTCCCGCCCACGCAGTTCACGGCCTCCACCCCCGCGTCTTTCGCCGTCTGCGCCGCCTCGTCGCAGTTCATACCCTTGAGTGCGAGCGCGTCGATGTCGACGAGCGTCTCGGTCGGGGTGGGCGTGGGCGTGGGCGTGGGCGAAGCGGACGTCTGCGTCGCCGATGGAGTGGGCGAAGGCTTGCGGTCGTCGCCGTTGTTGGCGAAGATCGCCCACAACGTGCCGCCGAGCACCAGCAGCAGCAGCGCGATCAGCGCGATCAGCGGCCACGTCCACGGGCTTCGCTTGCGCTTCTGGTCGTCCCCGTCGGGGTCGACGATGACGCCAGGCTCGGTGAGGAGACGAGTTGCGGCCGAAGTCTCGAGGAGCTGCGTCGCACCGTCCGCCGCGATCAAGCCGCCGGCGACCGCAGGCACGGCGGCTGCAGCGGCTGCGACATCGCCCCTCCGAAGCGCCGTCGCCGCGCGGGCGACGGCCGACGAGGTCGCCGGCCGCTCTTCGGGCTTCTTGGCGATCATGGCCATGACGAGGTTCTGCACGGGCGTCGCGACCGTGGGGGGCAGCGGGGGCGGCTGCTCGTTGATCTGCGCCATCGCGATCGCGACCTGCGACTCGCCGGTGAAGGGACGCTTGCCGGCCAGAGACTCATACGCGACGATGCCGAGCGAGTAGGTGTCGGTCGCGGGCGACGCCGGATGGCCGGATGCCTGCTCGGGCGAGAGGTACTGGACAGTGCCCATCACCTGCCCGGTGGCGGTGAGCGGCACCTGGTCGGCGATCCGCGCGATGCCGAAGTCGGTGATCTTCACCCGCCCATCGGGCGTGATGAGGAGGTTGCCCGGCTTGATGTCGCGGTGCACGAGGCCGGCCGAGTGCGCCGCCTGCAGGGCCGCGGACGTCTGGGCCACGATGTCGAGCGTCTTGTCGGTCGAAAGCTGACCGTCCCGCTCGAGGATCGTTGAAAGCGCCTCGCCGGGGACGAGCTCCATGACGAGGAAGGCGGAGCCGTTCTCCTCGCCGTAGTCGAAGACGCTCGCGATGCCCTCGTGGTTGACGAGCGCGGCGTGACGGGCCTCGGCGCGGAAGCGCTCGAGGAATCCCGGGTCGCCCATGTACTCGTCTTTGAGGATCTTGATGGCGACGGTGCGGCCGATGACGTGGTCGGTCGCCTCCCACACCTCGCCCATGCCGCCGATCGCGATCCGCGAATCGAGCTCGTAGCGTCCGCCGAACGTCGCACCCTGCGTCGGTCTCATTTGCCCACCACCGCCTCCATGACCTGCTTCGCGATAGGCGCCGCGAGCGTGTTGCCGCTGCCCGATTGTCCTCGGCCACCGCCGTTTTCGACGACCACCGCGACAGCCACTCGGGGGTTGTCCGCCGGTGCGAAACCGGTGAACCACAACGTGAATGGCTCGCTGTCGCCGTTCTCTGCGGTTCCGGTCTTACCGGCCACATCGACGCCGTCTATTCTTGCACCCGATGCTGCGCCGTCACTGACATTGGCGACCATCATGGTGACCATCTCCTGTGCCAGATCCTCGTCGAGCGCTCGTCCGAACTCTGTGCTCTCGAACGTCTGCTGCACCGATAAATCGGGTGCCAGCACTCTGTCGACCATGCGTGGGTTCATGACGATCCCCTCGTTCGCGATGCCCGCGGACACCATTGCCATCTGCAGGGGCGTGGCCGTGACCTGACCCTGTCCGAATCCTGTGAGTGCCGTCTGTGCGTCGTCGAGACCCCTGGGATAGCTCGACGGAGTGCTGACCAGCGGAAGCTCGAACGACGCATTGAAGCCGTACTTCTCTGCTTCGTCGCGGATCGCGGTGTCGCCGAGCTCGACGGCGAGCTCGGCGAAGGGGATGTTGCAGCTGAGCCTCAGCGCCTCGGCGATCGTGACCGTGTCGCCCGGGCCGCACGTGCCGCCGGTCGAGTTGAAGACGAGGCTGCTGGACTGCGGCAGCTGATACGACGCGGGATTCGGCAGCGTCGACTGGCTGGTGTAGTTCCCCGAAGCGAGCGCGGCCGAAGCCACGACGAGCTTGAACGTGGACCCCGGCGGGTTGAGATCGCCGCCGATCGACCGATTGAACAGCGGATGCGCGGCATCCGCCTCGAGCTGGTCGTAATAGGCGTTCGCCGCAGTGGAGTCGTGCGAAGCGAGCAGATTCGTGTCGAAGGTCGGACTGGACACCATCGCGAGGATCCGCCCGGTCGAAGGCTCGATGGCCACCACGGCGCCCTGGGTGTCGCCGAGCGCCTCGAAGGCCGCGCGCTGGACTTTGGCGTCGAGCGACAGCACGACGTTGGAGCCGCGTTGAGGCTGACCCGTCACGATCTGGTCCAGGCGCGCGAGGAACTGCGAGCCTGCGGTCCCGCTGAGCACCTGGTTCATCTCGAGCTCGATGCCCGTTGCGGAGCCGAGGACAGGATTGATCCAGCCGGTGACCTGGCTCCACATCGGGGCATCGGTGTAGACCCGCTGCCAGCTGTACACGTCGTCGGAGGCGACGGAGGTCGCGATCGCCGCGCCGCTCGCGATGATCGAGCCGCGCTGGACCTGATACGAGTCGTAGAGGGCGCGCGTGTTGCGCGGATTCTCGGCCAGGGTCTCGGCCTGGACCACTTGGATCCAGCTCGTCGAGGCGAACAGCGCGAGGAACATCACGAGCATCACGATGCTGAGGCGGCGCAGCTCTTTGGTCACGACGCGCACCTCCCGATGACGCCGAGTGCGGCGGTTCCGGAGCGGGTCGCGAAGCGACCGTGTCGAAGGGGATCGGTCATGTCAGCCGATCACCACCCGCGGGCGGCTGCGGACAGCATCCGAGATTCGAAGGAGCAGCGCGACGATGATCCAGTTGGCGACCAGCGACGAGCCACCCGCGGCGAGGAACGGAGTGGTGAGCCCGGTGAGCGGGATGACGCGAGTGACGCCTCCGACCATGATGAACACCTGCAGCGCGATGGTGAACGACAGGCCGGTCGCGAGGAGCTTTCCGAAGTCGTCCTGACCGGCGAGGCCGACGCGGATGCCGCGGCTCGCGAACACCATGTAGAGGGACAGGATCGCGAAGACGCCGACGAGGCCGAGCTCCTCGCCGAGGCTCGGCAGGATGTAGTCGCTCTGCGAGAGCGGGGTGATGTACGGCCGGCCCTGTCCGAGGCCCGTGCCCACGAGGCCGCCCTGGGCGAGGCCGAAGATGCCCTGGACGAGCTGGTAGCTGCCGCCCGTCGCTTCGAGCACCTCCGGATTGAAGGCATCCAGCCAGTTCTGGAACCGGCCCTGCACGTACGGGAGCACGCGCGAGGCGAGGAAGGCGCCCGCCAGCGCGAGGGCGACGCCGATCACGACCCAGCTGGTCTTGCCCGTCGCGACGTAGAGCATCGCGACGAACATCCCGAAGATCAGGAGTCCGGTTCCGAGATCGCGCTGGAGCACGATGATCACGAGCGACACGAACCAGATGACCAGCAGGGGGCCGAGCTCCCGCGCGCGCGGCCAGGTGATCCCGAGGAAGCGGGTGCCCACCGAGCTGAGCGACTCCCGCGTCCGCACGAGGTAGCCCGCGAAGAAGATCGCGAGGGCGATCTTCGCCAGCTCGCCCGGCTGGAAGGAGAAGAAGCCGAGACGCACCCACACGTCGGCGTTCGCGTCGGCTCCGAGCCCCGGGATCACCGGAAGGAGCAGCAGCCCGATGCCGACGAACCCGGCGATGTAGGTGTAGCGGAAGAGCACCCGGTAGTTGCGCAGCAGCAGCACCACCGCGACCGCGCCGACCAGTGCGATCGCCGTCCAGGCGAGCTGGCGAGTGGATGCGGCATCCCAGCCCTGATCCTCGATCGCGATGTCGATCCGGTAGATCATCGCGATGCCGAGGCCCGTGAGGAGGGTCGCGATGGGCACGATGAAGGGGTCGGCATCCCGTGCCCTCAGACGCAGCACGATGTGAAGCGCGAGCACGAGGGCCGTGAGGCCGCCGCAGTAGATCAGGAAGTTGCCGTCGATGGCGCCGAGCGCGCCGAGCTGCACCAGGGCGACCGTCGACGCGTTGATGATGAAGGCGAAGATGAGCAGACCGAGCTCGCGGTTGCGCTGCGTCTGCGGAACCCGGATGCGCTTGAGCGCACGGAGGACGGCGGTGTCGGTCGCGATGGCCCCTGTGGCGGTCGAATCTGCTGCGGTCATCATCCCCCTCCTTCCGCTGAATCGGCGAGGCTCGCGACGATGCGCTGCGCGTGCTCGAGGGACGACGTCGCGATGGTCTCCTCCACCGTGCTGCGCGCGAACTCGGAGAGGTCGTCGAGGGGGATGCCGGTGTCCTCGTACGGCGTCGAGAGCGAGAACGGGCCCAGGTTCTGCTGGATCCCCTGGTAGATCACGACGGTGTCTTCGTCGGCGCCCACGAAGTACCGGGTCTGGGTCCACTGGTACGCCAGTGCGAGCCCCGCCGCGAGCAGCAGCACCGCGAGGGTGACTCCGACGATCCAGCCGATCGAGCGCCTCTTGGCGCGCCGGCGATCCTCTTCGATGAGCTCCTCGAGGAACTCGGGCGCCGGCTCGAAGTGGGAGGGCTCGTTCGCCGCCTGACGCACGGGGTGCAGCCACCCCCCGCGGCCCGACCGCGCCGCGGGGATGTCGATCCCGATGGGCGTCGAGGCGGATCCGACGATGGTCGGCGTGCCCGAGAAGACGGGATGCTGGCCCCCCACGTCGACGAGGACGATCGTGACGTTGTCGGGTGCCCCGCCGTCGAGCGCCTGCTTCAGAAGGATGTCCGCCGTGCGCCCGGGAGGGAGGCCCTGGGTGAGGACCTTCGCCATGTGCGCCTCGTCGACCACGCCGGTCAGACCGTCGGAGCACAGCAGCCAGCGGTCGCCGGGCTGCGTGGGCATGATGAACGTGTCGACTTCGGGGTCGGTGTCCATGTCGCCGAGCACGCGCATGAGCACCGAGCGCCGGGGATGGTACCGCGCCTCTTCGGGCGTGATGCGACCGGAGTCGACCAGCCGCTGCACGAACGTGTGATCGGTGGTGATCTGGGTGAGGGTGTCGTCGCGGTAGAGGTAGATGCGCGAGTCGCCGATGTGGGCGATCACCGCGTACTCGTCGACCATGACCAGCGCACTGACCGTCGTTCCCATGCCGGCGAGCTCAGGACGGATCCTGACGGTCTCGCTCAGCTCACCCGCGGCATCCGCGATGGCGTGGCGCAGGGCGAGCTCGGCCTGCGAGGTCGAGTCGAAGGGCTGGTCGACGGACTCGAGCCGGGCGACCGCGAGGCTCGAGGCCACGTCGCCGCCCGCGTGGCCGCCCATGCCGTCGGCGACGGCGAACAGGTTCGAGCCGGAGTACCCGGAGTCCTGGTTGTTGGAGCGCACCTTGCCGGTGTGCGAGATCGCGACGCTCGAGCCCTGGAAGACCATCTGTCGGGGGACCGCTCGCTACTTCCGCAGCTCGAACGTCGTGGCGCCGACCTTGATGGGCGCTCCGACGACGATCGGCACGGGAGTGGTCACACGGACGCTGTCATGCCAGGTGCCGTTGGTGGAGTCGAGGTCCTGAACCATCCACTGCTCGCCCCACAGAAGCAGGCGCGCGTGGTGGCTCGAGGTGTAGTCGTCGCGGATGACGAGGCCCGACTCGCTGGATCGTCCGATCGTGAGGGGCTCGGTGCCGAGGGGCAGCTCGAGCCCGGCCTTGGGCCCGCTCGTGATGACGATGCGCGACACGCTCGAGGTGGTGGCCTTGCCCGCCCTTCGCCGGCGCGGCGGCGGCCGCGGGGACGGCGCCGGCGGGTGTGGATGCCGAAGCCGCGGCGGCGGCGGGCACGGCTGCGGCCTGGGGCTCCGGCATCCGGCGCACCTTCACGCCGAAGAGATCCGCACGCAGCGAATAGACCACGGCGAAGACGAACGCCCACAGCAGCACGAGGAAGCCGATGCGCAGGAGGAGGAGGGTCAGTTCGCTCAAGGGAGCGGACCTCCCTCGCGGATGTCGAAGGCGCGGGTCACGTCGGTCGGAAGCGGCGGCTTCGGCGGAAGCGGCGGCGCTGCCTGCGCCACGACGTGGAAGACGATGTCGGTGCGGCCGATCGTGACGGTCGAGTCGGGGGTCAGCGCGGCCTCGACCACCTTCACGCCGTTCAGCTGCGTTCCGTTGGTCGAGTTCATGTCGCGGACCATCGCGCGCTCGCCGTCCCACAGGATCTCGACGTGCCGGCGGCTCGTGCCGGCGTCGGCGATGGTGATGTCGGCATCGCTGCCCCGGCCGATCACGGTGCGGGCCTTCACGAGCGGATGCCGCTTGCCCTCGACGTCGATGACACCCCGCCACGACACCCGGCCTTCTGCGGTCGAGGAGTCGACGCGAAGCGTGCCGGTCGAGAGCTGATCGTCTCGCGTGATGGCGATCGTCACCGGTCCCGCGAACGTGTAGCCCTGCGCCTTGGCGTGCTTGCGCACGAGCGTGTCGAGTTCGTGGTCGAGCGCACCGCCCAGCGCCTTCATCTTGTCGTCGTCGGACGGGGCCAGCCGCACGGTGAACGCGTTGGGCGCCAGGATCCGGTCGCGGCTGACGATCGCAGCCTTCTTGTCGAGCTCGCTCCGCAGGGCGGATGCGATCTCGACAGGCTGGATACCGCTGCGGAAGGTCTTTGCGAACGCGCTGTTGACGGCGCGCTCAAGCCCCTTCTCGAAGCTGTCAAGTAGTCCCACAAGACTCCTCAGGCAGGCGGACCGGTGCCTACATGCTAGTCATCGACCCTGCGACATCGCGGAACCGCGCTGCCGTGGGGGCCCGAGGATTCGGGTGGCCCGAAGGAGCATGATATCCTCGGGAAGTTGATTCGGGGCTTCCACCCCGGTTCGCGCGAGTGGCGGAATAGGCAGACGCGCTGGCTTCAGGTGCCAGTGCCCGAAAGGGCGTGGGGGTTCAACTCCCCCCTCGCGCACGAAATGAGGAATGGCCCCCCGGCTTTTTGGGGGGCCATTCCTCATTTCATAGGCGAGGGGCTGCTGCGAACCACGGGCGGGCCCACGCGGCCAGAGGCTCCGCGGACGCGAAGCGATCCGTGGAGGGGCCGGGGGACAACTCCCCCTCGCGCGCGTTTCGGTCCTCGAGCGGCCGCTGGGCGAGCGGCGGCTCAGGCTCCGTCGAGCACCGGCAGCAGGGTGAAGAGGATCTCCTCCACCTCGTGGCCGACGCCGGGGGCGAACGCCACGGTGCGGGAGACCTCGGTGAACCCGCCCCGCTCGAGGACGGCGATCCACGCCAGGTCATCGGCGGCGGCTCGTGCGAAGAGGGGACGGATCGGCTCCCGGGAGGTCAGGAGCCGCAGAGTGTCGGTGGCGACGCCGCGTCCCCAGGCGTGGTGCGCGATCCAGCAGGTCACCTCCCGCTCGCCGTCGACGGTGAACAGAGCCGCCATGCCGGCGAAGCCCCCGCGCTCGGTGACGACGAAGAGGTCGACATCCGTCGAGGATCGCTCGCGCGAGATCCACTGGTCGAACGCGGATCGATCATCGGGGTCGGATGCCGTGAACCCGGCCATCCTGACCGCGTCCCGGTCGCGCATCATCTCGAAGATCGCGTCGAGATCGTCGTCGCGCAGGTCTCGAAGCTCGATGTTTCCCACGGGCTCACCGTAGCGAGCGGCACGGCGCCGCGGGAGCCCTTGGGCGGTCGGGTCAGATGAGGCCGTGGACCGCGCGGAGCGCCTGCTCGGCGGCGTCGCCGTCGCGGGCCGCCACAGCCTCGCGGAATCGCACGTACCCCTCGGTGCGGGCGACCGGGCATTCGATGAGCGGGTGCCACCCCAGCAGGTTGCGACGGATCGCGATCTCGGCTTCGTTCATGAGCGTGATGAAGGCGCGGTTGCGCGTCGCGTAGGTCATCGTCTCGAAGAGGTCCGCGCTGGCGTCCACGACGCCGGGGTGATCATCGGCGAGCGACGCGGCGATGATCGCGTCGATCTGCGCGAGCGCCTGGGTCAGCACGACGTCGGTGCAGCGCACGACGGCGACTCGCACGATGTTCCCCATGAACAGCACGGCGAACTCGTGCGTGTCGTCGATGAGCTTCTCATCGGGGATCGACACGCGGGTGTACCGGTTGGGTGCCACCTCGACGAGGCCGGTGCGCTCGAGCCGCTGGAGCGCCTCGCGCACCGGGGTGCGGGATACTCCGAGCCACCGGGCGATCTCGTGGTCGCGGAGGTGCTGCCCGGGCGCCAGGCGGCCATCGAGGATCGCTTCGCCGATGGCTCCGTAGACCTCGTCGCCGAGTACGGTGCCGTGCGGGTCGACGGGCATGAGCGGAACGGTGGTCATAGGCGCCGACAAGTTTACGCCGAGGGCGACGATGCCTCGTGCCAGACCGATATATCGGTAGAGTGTCCGGTGTCGCGCTTCGGCGTGGCCTATCCGGGGGGATCCGTCGGCGCCCGGGCCTATTGAGCTCTGCTCGGCCCGGGCGTTCGATGGGCGGATGCCCTCGAGCGCGGTCGGGAAGAGGTCGCGCAACGGTTATGTCACCTTCCGAAACGAAGCTGAAGACTGCGGTGCGCCTCCGATAGCGTGGGGTTCGTCGGCATTCATCTGTGTCGAATACGAGCGAAGAACGGCATTTCAATGAGCACCCAGGGCACCGTCAAATGGTTCAACTCCGAGAAGGGCTTCGGCTTCATCGCGCCGGATGACGGTGGTGCAGACGTCTTCGCGCACTTCACCGCGATCCAGGCCGGCGGCTACCGCTCGCTGGAGGAGAACCAGCGCGTGGAGTTCGAGGTCGCGCAGGGCCCCAAGGGCCTGCAGGCGGAGAACATCCGCCCCCTCGCGTAATCCGCTGAGAAGCACACCGCCTCGCCCGGTTTCGGGTGCAGGCGGTGTTTGCGCGTGTCGGGCAGTTCCCCAGGGCTCGCGATGACGACGACCCGGCTAGGCCGATCGACGGCTCACACGCGCGGGAGGATCCGCGTCATGAGACTTCGCTCCGCTCGTAGTCGGCGAGGGCCTTGGCGTCTTCCGCCTCGCGCATCGCGCGTCGGGCAGCATCCAGAGCCGAGACGGGATCAGGCGCCTGACGCGCCTCGGCGAGCTCACGCTGTGCCGTGAGCAGCCGCAGCCGCGCCGATGCCGAACGGGAATGGGCGACGGCCGCCTCGGCCTGAGCGACGACCCCGCGCGCGGCGGCGAGCGTCCCGGGAAGGGCGGTGCGCGCCCCCCGCAGGCGCTGCTGCGCCGTCCGCGCATCACCCAGCGCGAGATCCAGTCGGTCGCGAAGGCGGGCGATGCGGTCCACGGCGTGCGTCGGACGTCGTGCCGCCGACGGATGAAGGGCATCGAGCTGGGCGGAGATCTCGCGGACTTCGCTCGCCAGACGGGTCGCCTCGGCCGGGGGAAGGTGCTCGCACGTCGTGACGGCCTGCCGCAGGGCGGTGCGCGCCGCCTCGAACTCTTCGGAGAGAGCCTGGCCGGCCTGGGTGAGCAGGCGATGCGTCTCTTCGAGGGTGCGCGCGTCCGCTTCGGCGAGGCGCAGTCTTCGCTCGGCCATCGCCAGGTCGGCCAGTGCGGTGCGGGTCGGATCAGCGGCCTCGGCGGCGGCACGGTCGAGAAGGCGTTCAGCCTCATCGGCCTCGGACAGCGCGGATTCGGCCGCGCGGGCGGCATCCGTCCATTCCTCTTCGTCGTAACGGGACTCGAGGTCTGCGACGAGGCGACGAGGATCGCCCATCGCGGCGCGCAGCGAGGCCAGCCGCCGGCGCTCGGCCTCGACCTGCTGCGCGGCGCTGACGTTCTGCTGCACCCAAGCGGAATGCTCGGCGTGGGCGCGCTGGATCGTCGTGATCGCCTCGGCGGTCTTGCGCTGGATGCGGGCGGACGACCTGCGTATGGCGTCGGGCAGCATGGCGGGGTCGCCGGTCGCGCGGTAGTCCTCGAACGCCGCGTCGCGGATGTGCTGGGCCGTCAGCCGGGCGCGGCGAAGGGATGCCGGCGCATCGCCGCCGTAGAGGGCGCCGGAGAGGCCGGCCTCGAGCTCGAGCTCGATGACCGCATCATCGAGGCGGACGAGCGCTGCGCCTGCTGCCTCGCGCTCAGCGAGGGCGGCGCTGCGAGCCCTCGGAGAGCGCCGGGCCCTCCGCACGAGCCACACGGTCACGACGACGACGAGAGCTGTCGCGCCGAACACCACGAGCGCCGGGATGATCCACCCCAGGGCGCTCGCGATGGTCTCAGGCATCGCCGCCGTCAACCAGGAGAAGGCTCCGCAGCTGATCGACGTCGTCGACGGCCGCCTGGGCTCCGTCCGCCTCATGGGGCCAGCTGAAGCCCCACCGCACGAAGATCACCGGAACGCCGTGGACGGCGCCGCCTTCGACATCGTGATGCCGGTCACCCACGAGGACGGGCCGGCTGATATCCGCTCCGGCGGCGTCCAGCCGCCGCAGCGCCTCGGCGACGATGTCGGACTTGGCGCTGAGCGTCCGCTCGTCCAGCGTCGCTCCGACGATGGCGGTGAGATGCGGTGCGAGGCCGAAGTGGTCCATGAGCGCGTCGACCTGGATCTCGGGCTTGGAACTGGCGGTCGCCTGCGGGATGCCGGCCGCCGCCACGTCGGCGATGAGCTCGCCGATCCCCGGGAAGAGCTTGGCGCCGGTCGTATAGCCGTCCGCCTTGCCGAGCGTGCGGTAGAACGCGACGGCCTCGGTGGCCTGGGCGGGCGACATGCCGAGGTGCTCCTGGAACGTCTCGTACATCGGCGGCCCGATCCAGTGCACCAGCTCGGCGCGGGTAGGCGCCTTCCTTTCGAAGTGCTCGTGCGCGATGGTGAGTCGGCGCAATATGCCGTCCGAGGCATCCACGACGGTTCCGTCGACATCCCACAGGACGCAGGTCCACGGCGATCGCATCGGCATGCGCTCAGCCTAGACGGCCGGGGTCGCGCACCTCTTCGCGGGCGGGTGGCGGCATCGAGCTTCCATAAAGCCTCGGGAGGCCCCGATGACGCTGGCAGGAGCGCCCTCAGAACAGGGTCGGGATGCCGCTCTCGATGCCCTTCATCGCGTCGTAGTCGAGCACGACTGTGTCGATGCCCCGGTCGCCCGCGAGCGTCTTCGCCTGCGGGGCGATGCTCTGGGCGGCGAGGACACCGCGCACGGGAGCGAGGTGCGGATCGCGATTGAGCAGTTCGAGGTAGCGCGTGAGCTGCTCGACCGCGTCGATGCCGGCTCGGCGTTTGACCTCCACGGCGACGTGCCTGACCGCAGGCGCCGCCGTGTCGACCTCGATGGTCATGCCCGAGACGCTCGTGCGCAGCAGGAGGTCGACGGGCCCGATGGCCGTCGGGAACTCCCGCCGGACGAGCGAGAGGTCAGCGCCGATGACGTCCACCTGCTCGGCGATCAGCCGCTGCAGGTCGGCCTCGACGCCGTCCTTGACCAGCCCCGGATCGATGCCGAGCTCGTGCGCCGAGTCGTGCAGCACCTCGTAGATGCGCACGAGCAGGGCATCGCCGGTCTTGGCGTGCGTCACCCGCCACAGCTCGACGACTCCCGCGGCGGCGGTCTCGGCATCCGGTTCCTGCACAGTGAGGGTGCAGGGCGGGCTCATCCAGTTCAGGGGCTTGTACGAACCGCCGTCCGAGTGGACCAGCAGGCTTCCGTCGCCCTTGTGGACGAGGAGCCGGGTCGCGAGCGGCAGATGCGCTGTGAGGCGTCCGGTGTAATCCACGGAGCAGCGGGCGATGACAAGACGCACTCGATGAGCCTACTCGCGACGATCAGCGAGACGTCGCGTGCCCGGCGCCGACCTTCGAGCCCGCGATCGGCTTGGCGGCGCCCGAGGCGAAGCCCGAGAGCGCGATCAGCACGACCAGGATCCAGAGGGTCGGCAGCAGCCCGATCTCGTGGCTGATCCACCCGAGGATCGGGGGTCCGCAGAGGAATGCGACATACCCGATGGTCGCGGCCGCGCTGACCGATGCCGCGGCCTTGGTCGGATCGTCGGCGGCGGCCGACATGCCCAGGGGGAAGCCCAACGACGCTCCCAGGCCCCACAGTGCGACACCCACGAGGGCGATCGGCATCGAGGTGGCGAGGATGAACGTGATCAGGCCCGTGACGGCGGTGATCGCGAGGATGCGCAGCGTCCAGACGCGGCCGAAGCGGTCGACGACCGGTCCCCCGAGCGCTCGGCCGGCTGTCATGGCAACCGAGAACACCGTGAGCGCGATCGCGCCCTGAGCCTCGGTGCCGCTGTGGCCGTCGACGACCGCGAGCGGCAGCCAGTCGTTCGCGCCGCCCTCGGCGAACGCCATGCCGAGCATGATGACCCCGATGGCGTAGGTGCGCGGATCCCGCCACACGGCAGCCACGGCGGCAAAGCGCTCCCGGCGGGTCGGGGTGTCTGCGGCGGTGTCGTCATTCGCCTCGCGCGGAGGCACGAAGGCGACGGCGAACGCCCCGCCGATGACGATGATCGCTCCCACGCTCCACAGGTGCGCCGCCACTCCGATGCCCCACGCCGTCATCGCGACGCCCACGCTCGCGCCGGCGACCGTGCCGAGGCTGAACAGCGCGTGGAAGAGGGGCATGATCGTGCGGTTGGTCGCCTGCTCGATCGCCGCGCCCTCGACGTTCATCATCACGTCGGTGGAACCCATCCCCATGCCCATGACAGCGAGGCCGGCCGCGGTCACGGCGAACGACGAGAGGGTCTGCACGCCCAGTCCCACGATCAGGATCCCCAGGGCGAAGGTGAGGATGCCTGCGAGCAGGCCGCGGCGCGCGCCCCAGCGGGCGAGGGCGACGTTGGCGAGGGACAGTCCGATGATCGATGCCGCGCCCGAGGCGAAGAGCAGGATGCCGACTTCGAAGTCGTTGATCCCGAGCCCGGCCTTCACGGACGGGACACGCGACGCCCAGGTCGCGAAACCGAGCCCCGTCGCGAAGAAGATCGCGAAGATCGCGAGACGCCAGTGCGAGAGCTGGCGACGGGAAAGGGCGGTGTCCATCGGAACAGGGTATCGAATCGATTCGACCCTGGCCAATCCCAAGCGGTACGATCGGGCGTGATGAGCACCCGACGCGCCACCATCGCAGACGTCGCCCGCGAGGCGGGCGTCTCCCCCTCCACGGCGTCCGTCGTGTTCAGCGGCAAGACCCCGGTCTCGGACACGACTCGGCAGCGCGTGCTCGAGGCCGCGAAAGGCCTCGGCTACACCGGTCCGGATCCGCGCGCCGCCTCATTGCGCCGGGGGCGATCGGGCATCGTCGGAGTCGTGTTCGAGGAGCACCTCGCCCGCGCCTTCCAGGACCCGGTGAAGATCCTCATGATGGACGGCCTGACCGAGAGCGTCGCGGGCATGGGGGCCGGTCTCCTGCTTCTCCGCGATCGGAGCGACGATGCCGGCGGTCCTTCGCTCACGACGGCTCCGATCGACGCGGCCGTGCTCGTCGGGTGCAGTGGGATGCTGCGCGAATCGCTCGATGCGGTGCGGGCGCGAGGCATCCCGGTCGTCGTCATCGAGGGCGACGCCGGTGAGGGGGTCCCGCGGGTGGGCCTCGACAATCGCGAGGCGCAGCGGCAGGCGGCGAGCCATGTGCGTGGGCTCGGGCACACCCGCGTCGCGCTCGTCACGCTTCCCGTCCGCACGGGGTGGCCCGGCGGCTGGCTCGAGCCGGAGGAGGACATCACCGTCGACGTGACCCGCGACCGGCTGCGCGGGGCGAGGGACATCTTCCCGGATGCTCCGGCCTACGCGGTCTCAGGAAGCTTCATCGACGAAGGCCTCGCCGCCGGCAGGGCGATCTTCGCCGATCCCCTGCAGCGTCCGACCGCCGTCATCGCGCAGAGCGATCTGCTCGCGGCCGGCGTCATCCGCGCCGCCGAGGAGGCGGGACTTCACGTGCCGGCGGATGTGAGCGTGACGGGCTTCGACGGCATCGTCGTCGATGGGCTCGCGCCGTACGTGCTGACGACGATCGTCCAGCCCACGGTGGAGAAGGGGCGTGCCGCGGGCCAGGCGGTCGTGGCCATGCTGCGGGGCGAGGCAGCGGCATCCATCGATTTCACGTGTGAATTCCGAGCGGGGAATACAACGGCCCCGCCCTCCGCCTGAGTGCTCTGTTCCCGCGCACCGGCGGCCACCGCGGTGCCCGCGCATAGACTGAACATGACCCTGAACGCACTGGCTTAGGCTGCGACCCCCGAGGAGGCCGCGCATGCTCATCCTCCTCGGCGCGTTCGCGGTGCTGCCTCTTCTGGTCCCGTGGCTCGTCGGCCGGGTGGGCGCGCGGGCGTTCTATCTGTCCGCGCTTCTGCCGCTCGCCGCCTTCATCCAGGCCGCGATCCAGACCCCGTTCATCGTGGGCGGCGGCGTGCGGTTCGAGACCTACGCGTGGATTCCCGCCCTCGGCATCGACCTCTCGATGCGCATGGACACCCTCGGCTGGGTGATGGCCCTCATCGTGACGGGCGTCGGCGCCCTCGTCATGCTCTACTGCCGCTGGTACTTCCGCGGCAAGACCGAAGGCGTCGGGCAGTTCGCGGCCGTCCTGCTGGCATTCGCCGGAGCGATGTACGGGCTCGTCCTGACCGACGACATCGTCGTGCTCGTCATGTTCTGGGAGGCGACGAGCGTCCTGTCGTACCTGCTCATCGGCTACTACCACCGCCGCGGGGCAAGCCGACGGGCCGCGCTGCAGGCGCTCCTCGTCACGACGCTGGGCGGACTCGTCATGCTGATCGGCGTCGTGCTGATCGTGGTCGAAACCGGCACCTCCAGCCTGTCGACGATCCTCGCCGAGGCGCCGGCCGGACCGGTGGTCGACGCCGCCCTGGTGCTCATCCTCGTCGGGGCGCTCAGCAAGTCGGCGATCTTCCCCTTCCACTTCTGGCTGCCCGGAGCGATGGCCGCTCCGACTCCCGTCAGCGCCTACCTGCACGCCGCCGCCATGGTGAAGGCGGGCATCTACCTCATCGCGCGCCTCGCGCCCGTCTTCGCGATCGCTCCGCCGTGGCGCCCCATCGTGGTGTCGCTGGGCGTCTTCACGATGCTCCTCGGCGGGTGGCAGGCTCTGCGGGAGACCGACCTCAAGCGCATCCTCGCGTTCGGGACGGTGAGCCAGCTGGGCTTCCTCACGGTCATGCTCGGGTTCGGAACCAGGGATGCCGCGCTCGCGGGTCTTGCGCTGCTCATCGGCCACGCTCTCTTCAAGTCGAGCCTGTTCCTCGTCGTCGGGGTGATCGACCGCCAGCTCTCGACCCGAGACATCCGAGAGCTCAGCGGTCTGGCGCGGCAGGCGCCTGTGATGGCGACGTTCTCCGTGCTCGCGGTGGCATCGATGGTGGGCATCATCCCCACGATCGGGTTCGTCGCCAAAGAGACCGCGCTGACCGCTCTGCTCTACGAGGCCGCGCACGGCTCGGCATGGGGCATCGTCGCCTTCGCGGGCGTCGTGCTGGGCTCCGTCCTCACCGCCGCCTACGGCGCACGCTTCCTCTGGGGTGCCTACGGGATCAAGAGGGATGCCGAGGGCGCGCGCCTGCCCGACACCCAGTGGCCCGACCCGCCGATCGGCTTCCTCGGCGCCCCCGTCATCCTCTCCGGGCTCACCCTCGTCGGAGGCCTCGCGGCTCCGCTGCTCGACCGGGCGCTCGCCCCCTATGCCGACACGGCTCCACCCTCGACACCCGGCATCCCCGCACCCGAGCACAGCGCCCACCTCGCGCTGTGGCACGGGCTGGAGCCCGCGCTCTGGATCTCACTGGGGACGATCGCGATCGGGATCCTCGTCTTCGCGTTCACCCGTCGCGTCACGATCGCCCGCATCGTGCCCTTCAGTGCCGCGGATGCCTACAACGCAGCCCTCCGAGGCATCGCGCGGCTCTCGGTGCTCACGACGAGCTTCACCCAGACGGGGTCGCTTCCCGTGTACGTCGGCACCATCTTCATCGTCTTCGTCGCCGCCGAAGGCACCGTGCTCCTTTCCGGAGGCGAGTGGCGCGCCGATTTCGAGGCGTATCAGACACCCGCCCAGCTGCTGGTCGCGCCGCTCATGATCGTCGCCGGCATCATCGCCACCCGGGCACGGAAGCGATACACCGGTGTGGTGCTCGTGTCGGTCACGGGCCTCGGCATGGTCGTGCTCTTCGCGACCAGCGGGGCACCCGACCTCGCGCTGACGCAGATCCTCGTCGAGACGGTCACCCTCGTCGCCTTCGCGCTGGTCCTCCGCCGCATCCCGTCCCGTCTGGGCGAGCACAACGCCTCTGTCGCGCCGTTCGCGCGCGCTTTCCTGGGTGTGGCCGTCGGCCTCACGATGGCGCTCGTCGCCCTTGTCGCGACAGGGGCGCGCACCGCGACCTCCGTCTCGTCGGAGTGGACGCGGCTGGCGTACGAGCTCGGCCATGGGAAGAACACCGTGAACGTCGCCCTGGTGGACCTCCGCGGCTGGGACACCATGGGCGAGCTCTCCGTCCTGATCGTGGCGGCGACGGGCGTGGCCTCGCTCGTCTTCGTCACCCATCGCGCGGACACGCTCTCGGTGATGACCGCTCCGCTTCCGCGCGTCGCGTCGCGGTCGCGCCGCCTGCTGGTCGAGACCGAGGACGGCCCGCGCCCGCAGACAGCCGACCTCCGCCACCGCCCGCAGGCCTGGCTCGTCGGCGGACAGCGGGTCGACCCGGAGAACCGCTCGATCATCCTCGAGGTGATCGTGCGGATCCTGTTCCACACGATCATCATCGTGTCGCTCTACGTGCTCTTCGCGGGGCACAACCTCCCCGGCGGCGGATTCGCCGGAGGGCTCATCGCCGGCATGGCCCTCGTCATGCGGTACGTGGCGGGCGGCCGCCACGAGCTCGGCGCCGCAGCGCCCACCGATGCCGGCCGCCTCCTGGGGGCCGGCATGACCATCGCGGTCGCCTGTGCGACGGCGCCCCTTCTGCTCGGACTCCCGCCGTTGAAGAGCGCGTTCCTCGAGCTCGACGTCACGGGGCTGGGCACCATCGAATTCGTCACTTCGACGCTGTTCGACGTCGGGGTGTACCTCGTCGTCATCGGACTCGTCCTCGATGTGCTCCGCAGTCTCGGAGCAGAGGTCGACCGGCAGACCCAGGAGCTGCGGTCGGCGCGCGCCGGGGCGGAGATCTCGTGACCGTCTCCCTCGTCCTGATCGTCATCATGGCGGTGCTCTTCGCCTGCGGCGTCTACGCGATGCTGGAGCGGAGCCTGACCCGCGTGCTGATCGGGTTCCTCCTGCTCGGCAACGCCGCGAACCTCCTCCTGCTCGTCGTCATGGGCGAGCCGGGGGCCGCGCCGTTCTACGGCACCGAGGGCGCGACATCCGATCCGCTCCCCCAGGCACTCACCCTCACGGCCATCGTCATCACCTTCGCGGTGTCGGCGTTCCTCCTCGCGCTCATCTACCGCTCGTGGCAGCTCGGGCAGGCCGATACGTTCACCGACGACGAAGCAGACCTCGCGGTCCGTGGGCGCGCCATCGCAGCCGAAGCTGCGATCGACGGCGAGGCCGAATTCCAGCGAGACGACGCGGTGACCGACTTCGTCGGCGTCGACACGGCGCCGATCACCGTGCTCGGCAGCCGCGACTTCCCCGGAATCGTCGATGACGCTCCGTCGGATGAGCCCCGGCGCCGGTCCTCGCCAGAGGATGGGGGCGATGCGCCGTGAACGCCCTCGTTCCGCTCCTGGCGACGCTGCCCCTCCTCGGGGCGGCCATCGCCCTCATCGCCGGCCGCCATCGGCGGGTGCAGGTCGCGGTGTCGATCGTGACGCTGAGCCTCGTGCTGATCATCGCCGCGGTGCTCCTGTACGTCGTCGACAGTGGGGGGCAGGCGCTCGCCGTCTCGGTGGGAGGGTGGCCGGTCCCGTTCGGGATCGTCCTGTACGTCGACCGGCTCGCGGCGCTGCTCGTCGTCGTGTCGAGCATCGTGCTGCTGGCGGTGCTGCTCTTCTCCGTCGGACAAGGTGCCGCGGACGGGGACGACGAGACTCCGGTCTCGATCTTCCACCCGTCGTACCTGATCCTGTCGGCAGGCATCTTCACCGCCTTCATCGCCGGCGATCTCTTCAATCTCTATGTCGGATTCGAGATCCTGCTGGTCGCCTCCTACGTGCTGATCACCCTCGGCTCCACCGAGTCGCGGATCCGCACGGGCGTGGTCTACATCGTCGTGTCGCTGGTCTCGTCGATCCTCTTCCTCGCCGCGATCGCGATGATCTACGGGGCGCTGGGCACGGTCAACATGATGCAGATCTCGGAGCGGATGACCCAGCTGCCGCCCGACACGCAGCTGCTGCTGCACCTCATGCTGCTGCTCGCCTTCAGCATCAAGGCGGCCGTGTTCCCGCTGTCGTTCTGGCTGCCCGACTCGTATCCGACCGCTCCCGCGCCCGTCACGGCGGTGTTCGCCGGCCTCCTGACGAAGGTCGGGGTCTACGCCCTCATCCGCACCGAGACGCAGCTCTTCGCCGACAGCGACGTCAATCTCCTGCTGATGATCGTGGCGCTGGCGACGATGATCGTCGGAGTGCTCGGCGCCGTCGCCCAGGCCGAGCTCAAGCGCATCCTGTCGTTCACCCTCGTGAGTCACGTCGGGTACATGGTGTTCGGCCTCGCGATCGCCACCCCGGCCGCCATCGGGGCCACGATCTACTACATGGTCCACCACATCGTGGTGCAGACGACGCTGTTCCTCGCCATCGGCCTGATCGAGCGCCGAGCCGGGAGCACGTCGATCCTGCGGGTCACCGGGCTCATGCGGGCGGCACCGGTGATCGCGGTGCTGTACTTCATCCCGGCCATCAACCTCGGGGGCCTCCCGCCCTTCTCGGGCTTCATCGGCAAGTACGCGCTGTTCGACGCCGCAGCGCAGGTGGGGACGCCGATCATGATGGTGCTGATCGTCGGAGGCATCGTCACCAGCCTGCTGACGCTCTACGCCCTGATGCGTGCGTGGAACCTCTCCTTCTGGCGCGAGGAGCAGGACTCGGCCGAGACCGAATCGCGCATCTCGTACCTCGGCTCGGCCCCCGCAGCCGGCATCGAGACCGAACGTCGCGTCATCCCGAGCATCATGACGATGACGACGGCCGGCATGGTCGGGGTGACGATCGCACTCACGGTCTTCGCGGGCCCCCTGTACGACGTGTGCGCCCGCATCGGCGACTCGCTGCTCGAGCCCGTCAGCCTGACGCAGCTGCAGGAGGAGGTGGGACAGTGAGCCCCGATTCACGGCAGAGCCCGCGCCGGATCGCGGCGCAGGCGTGGCGGCAGCTTCCCTTCTTCGTGTGGCTCGTCGCGCTGTGGATGCTGCTCTGGGGCCAGTTCACCGTGGTGGCGTTCCTCACCGGGGTGGCGGCGGCGGTCGTGGTGACGCGCGTCTTCCGCCTTCCGCCGGTGGAGCTGTCGGGCCGGGTGAACCTCTGGTGGGGCCTCGTCTTCGTGCTCGAGTTCCTCGTGGCGCTCGTGCGAGGCTCCCTCACCGTGGCCTGGCAGGTGTTCGACTTCCGCCGTCAGCCGGGCGCCGCCGTGATCGCGGTGCCGCTGCGGGTCGACGACGACCTGATCATGACGCACACGGCGGTGACGGCATCCCTCATTCCCGGATCCCTCATCATCGACGCCGACCGCGACCGGCGGATCCTGTACCTGCACATCATCGGCGTCCGCTCGGATCAGGATGTCGAGCACCAGCGCGAGAGCATCCTGCTGTGGGAGGAGCGCATCGTGCGCGCCGTCGGCTCGCACGCCCAGATCGACCGCGTCGCCGCGGCCAAGGCTGGAGCCGCATCGTGAGCCTGTTCATCTTCGTCATCGCGGCCGTCTTCGCCGCCGCCGCGCTCGTGACCCTCTGGCGGATCGTCGTCGGGCCCTCGATCCTCGACCGGGCCGTCGCGGCCGATGTGCTGCTGACGCTGGTGATGTGCGCGCTCGGAGCCGAGATGGCGATCAACCACCACACCCGGACGCTCCCCGTGCTGCTCGTCATCGCCGCACTGGGCGTCTTCGGCTCGGTGTCGATCGCCCGCTGGGTCGCCCGAAGGGATGGTGACACCTCATGACCGCCGTGCTGGATGTGATCGCGCTCGTGCTCATCGCGCTGGGAGCGCTGCTGTGCCTCAGCGCAGCGATCGGCCTGGTGCGCTTCCGGGATGTGCCCACGCGGCTGCACGCGGCGACGAAGCCCCAGGTGCTGGGGATGGTGCTCATCTGCCTGGCGATCGCCCTGTCGCTGCGATCGTGGCCCGTCGTCGCCTTCCTCGTGCCGGTCGTGCTCGTCCAGTTCGCCACCGCGCCCCTGTCGGCGCACATGGTGGGGCGGCAGGCCTACCGCAACGGCACGATCGACCGGCACTCCCTGCGCGTGGACGAGCTCGCCGACTCACGAGAGACGCCGCCGGCCGCGGGCGGCTGACGGCTCCCTCGACAGAATTCTTGAAGGCTCAGGATGCCGGGACGAGCGTCAGCGTGTCGGTGGTGGCCGCATCGACCGCCTTCGCACTGAAGGCCCAGGGCGTGGTCTGCATGCTCTGCCAGGTCTCGACCTGATCGACGTAGTTCTTGTGGAAGGCGTGACCGCTCGCTCCGGTGAGGTGGTTCCAGCGCGACGCATCCAGGTCGGACAGGTCGACGATCATCCGCATCGACGGCACCGTGACGGTCTCGAACCCCTCGCCGAGAGTCCAGCCGGTCGCATTCACGACCGAGCTGCCTCCGCCCACCGGGTAGGGGCCCCGGTTGAAGAGCCACTCGATGGGTGCGATGCCCGATGACCCGAAGGTGCCGCTGGTGAGGGTCAGCGCGTGCAGCTGCCCCCAGTTCCAGCGCTCGGGACGGTCGCCCTGGAGCTTCGCCAGTCGCTTGTAGGCGTCTTCGGCCGTGCGCTCCAGCATCTCGTCCTGAGTCGAGACGTCGAGCCCGGGGTTGGTCCACCACGGCGACGAGGGGTCGTCGAGCAGTCGGTCGACGACCAGGAACAGCCTCCCCTGGCCCGAGAGCGGGGCCGCCGTCTCGCGCCCGCGGACGAAGAGGTTCTGCACGAGCTCGTCCCAGAGCACATTGGCATAGGCCGCGGCAGCGGAATCAGCCGTGCTCTGCGCGTCCCACGTGCCGAGCAGCTCGATGGCGGCATCCACGTCGTCGTCACCGGTGCTGCGGCCGTCGTAGACGGCGGCGAGCCGCATGCCCATCCAGAACTGATCGTCCGCCTGGATGTCACGGACGTCGTCAGCGGTCAGCCTGCCGTTGGCGGCCGTGCGCTCGATGAGCTCGGTGATGCGCGCCGCGCGCCAGCCGTAGTCCCAGTCATTGGTGAGGAAGTACGGGTACCCGGCGCCGACGATGGCATTGTTCGCCGTCACGATGTAACCCTCGTCGGGATTGAACGAGACGGGCAGCTCCTCGAACGGGATGTACCCCGTCCAGTCGTAGGCGGAGTCCCACCCGGGCTGGGGCAGCGAGCCATCGCCTGCCCCGCGGATCGGAAGCCGTCCCGGCGTCTGGTAGCCGATGTTGCCGGTCACGTCGGCGTACACGAGGTTCTGGGCGGGGACGTCGAAGAGCGCAGCGGCCGCGCGGAAGGCGGTGAAGTCCTGCGCGGCGTTCATCGCGAAGAGAGCGGATGCCGTCGTCCCAGGCTGCAGGGCGGTCCACTGCAGGCTCACCGCGTACTCCCCCGCGGGCGGGTCGGCGGGGGACACGACGATCCCGCCCGTGCCCGTGTACGGGTCGTCGGCGATCGCGGTGAAGTCGGGCGTGAGGCCGGAGATGATCGGGCCGTGCACGGTCGAGCGGATCGTCAGCTCGACCGGATCGCCGCCCGCGACCTTGATGGTCTCGGTGCGCTCGTCCAGCGGAACCTGGGCGCCGTCGCGCCAGTACTGGTCGCCCTCGACCTTCTCGAGGTACAGATCGGTGACATCCGTCGTGAGGTTGGTGAACCCCCACGCGATCTGGCTGTTGTGGCCGATGACCACCCCGGGCACGCCTGAGAAGCCGAAGCCGGCGACGTCGAACGGGCACGTGTCGCTCACCGGGGCGCAGCGCAGCCCGATCTGGTGCCAGACGCTCGGCAGATCCGCTCCGAGGTGCGGATCGTTCGCGAGGAGCGGCATCCCGGACTCCGTCAGCTCGCCCGAGATGACCCACGAGTTGGATCCGATGCCCTCCCCGGTGTCGCCCACGAGGGCCGACACCGCCTCGACGACGCTCCCGACCTGCTGCCAGTCGACCGACGCGGTCACGGCGGCGGGAGCGGAATTCGTCACCACCGGCGACCCGACGGGCTGTACCGCGCTCTCGATCGCGGTGATCTTCGGAACGATCACCGGATTCCGGTCGAAGGGATAGGCCGGGTACAGCTCGGCGATCTGCTCCGGCGTGAAGTCGGGCGCCATGAGAGCGCGCTCGGTCTCGGTCTCGATGTTGCCGCGGAGGTCCCAGGCCATCGCCTTGAGCCACGCGACCGAGTCGGCAGGGGTCCACGGCTCGATCTCGTAGCCGGGGTTCTGCAGCCCGAGGACGGCGTACTCGAGCGAGGCGGCGGATCCCTGGTGATCGGCGAGGTAGGCGTTGACCCCCTCGGCGTAGGCGTCGTAATAGCTGCGCACCGACTCGTCGAGCGCCTCGACCTCCTGCTCGGCGACTTCTCGCCAGCCGAGTGTGCGGAGGAACTTGTCGGTCGCGACCTGCGATTCGCCGAACAGCTCGGCCACCCGCCCCGACGTGACGTGCCGGCGGAAGTCCATCTCCCAGAACCGGTCCTGCGCGTGCACGTATCCCTGCGCGTAGAAGAGGTCGTGCGAGCTTCCCGCGGTGATGACGGGGATGCCGAGGTCATCGCGCTGGACCGCGACTTCGGCGTCGAGACCCGGCACGGTCACCTCGCCCGACACCTGCGGGAACGAGCGCTGCACGGTGAAGGCGACGAGCCCGACTCCGACGAGGGCGAGGATGATGAGCCCCGCCACGATGCCGAAGGCTATGGCCCCGATCCTCCGCCCGAGGGAACGCTCCCGCGGGGTCGGGACGGGGCCTGTGGCGGTCTTCGGCATTGAAGCTTCCTTTGCGTGTGGCGTGCCGGGACCGCGTTTCACGCGAGACGGACCCGAGTGCCACGCGTTCGGGTCGCGAGGGCACCGTCTGGCATCGTATCCCGGGATGCCACGGGATGCCGCGCCGGGCGGTTCCCGCCGGTGCCGGCTCAGCCGATCAGGCTCGGCTGCAGATCCCGGAGCGTCCGGAAATGCGTCATCCGCGTCACGCCGATCGCCGCGAGGACGAGTCCTCCGAGCATCCAGCCGACGAGGGCGAGCACGTCGGTGCTCACGCGCGCGAGGTCGCCGCCGTACATGAGCTGGCGCATCGCATCGACGACGAATCCCATCGGCAGCACCTGGTGCACCGTCCCGAGCGGATCGGGAAGGGTCTGCCACGGGAAGGTGCCGCCCGCCGTCACGAGCTGCACCACCATGAGGACGAGCCCGAGGAACTGCCCCACCGACCCGAGCCACACGTTGAGCGCGAGGATGACCGCCGCGTAGGTGAACGAAGCCAGCACCATGACGCCGAGGGTTCCGAGCGGGTTGGCGAACCCGAAGCCCAGTGCGAACGCGAGCACCGCGAACAGCCCCGCCATCTGGAGACCGCCGAGGATCGCCGGAGTGAGCCAGCCCGCAGCCGTCACGCGGATCGGCGAATGGAGGGCGGTGACGGCGCGCCGCGAGATCGGCTTGACGATGAGGAACAGGGCGTAGATGCCGATCCAGCCGGCGAGGGCGGCGAAGAACGGCGCCAGACCCGCACCGTAGTCGGCGGCCGAGGCCACCGTGCCGGACTCGACCGACACCGGGTCGGAGATCGTCTGCGCCTGACGGTCGCGGAGGTCTGCGGAGGAGTCGGGGATCGAATCGACCCCGGCGGCAAGCCCGTCGCGCAGCTGTCCCGTGCCGTCGGAGAGGGTCACGAGCCCGTCCGCGAGAGCGGTGGCCCCGCTGCTCAGCTGGTCGCTGCCGTCGGCCGCGGAGTCGGCGCCCGTGGCGACCTGCGCCGCCCCGGTGGCGACCTGCGAGGCGCCGGCGGCGAGTGCGTCCACCTTGCCCACGGCCGTCTGCACGGTGTCGTCCCCACGGCGGAGCTCGTCTGCCACGGGATCCAGCTTCGCCAGGACCGCATCGATCTGCGACGCATCGAGTCCCTGCTGCGCCAGGGACTCCGCGATCCCGGTGCGGACCTCGGGCAGGGCATCGGCGGCCGCCTGTACGGCGGTGCCGGCCCGGTCGGCGTAGTCGGCGATCGTCTGCGTGCCCGCGGCGACCTGCTGGGCGCCGTCCGCGACCTCGTGTGCACCCGAGGCGAGGGTCGCGGTCCCTGCCGCCAGCTGGGCCGCTCCTTCGTCGAGCTGCTGGGCGCCGCCTGCGGCGTCGGTGGCGCCGTCGGCCAGCTGGGTCGCTCCACTCGGCCGCATCGGAGAGCTGCACGCGGATGTCGGCGATGCCGCTGAGGAGCGCACCCGCTGCCTCCTTGGCGACGAGCTGAGCGACCGAGGCGCGGATCTTCTCGACCGCCTGGGTGCCGATCGTCGAGGCGAGGTAGTTGTTCGCGTCGTTGGTCTCGAGCTGGATCGTCGCCTGGATCGGCTGATCCCCGGATGCCGAGGCGAGGGCCGCCGAGAAGTCCGACGGGATCACCACCGTGAAATCCACGGCCCCGCGCTCGAGGGCGCGCTCGGCGTCAGACGCCGACATGGCGTGCCAGTCGAACGCCGCTCCCTCGAGCAGCTCGTCGGCGATGCGCTCGCCGTAGTTCGACGCGGGTTCGTCGCCGGATGCTGCCACCCCCGTGTCGGCGTTCACCAGCGCGACCGGGATCTCGCCGAACCTGCCGTACGGGTCCTGATTCGCCCAGAGGTAGAGCCCGCCGTAGAGCACGGGGACGAGGAGCAGCGCGACCAGGGCGATGACCGACATGCGGGTGGCCGTGAGCCGTCTCAGCTCGGCCGAGATCATGGCCGGGATCTTCATGAGCGTCCGCCCGGCGTTCCGTGCGTGCTGAGTGCGCGGGTGGGACGCGGTCGCACCCGGCTCGAGCGCAGGCGGGCACCGGTGTGTCGCGCGGGCGAGCGGAGCACCGTGACGGATGCCTCCCCCGCGATGACCAGCACGGCGTACCCACGCGCGGCGAGCTGCTGAGCGAGCGCCCACCACTCCCGGGGATCGCCGCCGTGACGGTCAGGAGAGACGAGCACCACGCCGTCCACTCCGTCGCGGAGGATCGCCAGCTCGAGGAGCAGCCGCAGGCGCTGGGTGGGGGCGACATCGGCGATGGGCACGCGAGCGAGCTCGCGCGCGCCGGCGTCGTCGAGCCAGCGCAAGGCGGCGATCGGGTGGGAGGCGCGCCCCGCGAACATCAGCTCTTCGGCGACGATGCCGCCCACGGTGACGTTGGGGGCGGGTTCGGACACGTCGGGGGCATCCACCAGTGCCACGCGGCGACGGAGGGCGGAGGCATCCTTCGCGCCGTCGATCGTCACGCGCCCGGTGTCGGGACGCATCCGACCGGCCGCGATGAGCCCGAGGATCGTCGGCCGCTGCTCGGTCTCGGAGATGGCGAGACGTGCGCGACCGGAGGCGAACTCGACGCTCGTCTCAGGCAGGGCGAGGCCGTCGCGACCTTTGGAGACACCGGTGAGCGTGACGAGCATCAGGCGTCCTCGAGCAGAGTCGGGTGCTCTGCGAGCAGCGCCACGGATTCGGTCCACGACAGTCCCGCGATGCTGAGCACCGCGCGAACGGCGAGCGAGCGCGCATCCGCGGTCGAGGCGTCCATGCGGGTGATCACGGCGCGTGCGGCCTCTTCGACCAGCCGTGCGAGCGTGGGCGCAGCGACATCGGTGCGCAGCGTGCCGCGCTCCTGCCCCGCGCGAACGATATCGGCGACGCGCACGCGCAGCGGGGCGAGCGCCTCTGCCGTCTCGTGCACGTGCGCCTCGTCGAGTGCGATGGATGCCACCGCCTGCACGTGCGCGGCCTCACGGAACAGCAGTGAGGCAAGACGGGCGAGCGCGACGCGCGCATCCGAGTCGTCGATGCCGAGTGCGATGCCGTTGAAGCGCTGCGCCCCGTTCGCGATGACCTCGCGCACGAGCGCGTCGCGGTCCTCGAAGTGCCCGTACAGCGCTCGCCGGGAAAGGCCCGCAGAGCGGGCGATCGCGTCGATCGAGGCGTGCGGGTCCCGTGCGATGAGGTCGGTGGCGGCGCCGAGGATGTCGGCGCGGTTCTCGATCGCGTCGCGTCGTGGGCGTCGCTGGGCGGAGGTGGATGTGCTCACCACCCCATGCTAGCTAAGTTGCACACTCATGTGCAACTTAGCGCGATGTCAGTCAGTGCCGAAGTCGAACGCGGCCCCTTCGGCAGCGGCATCCGTCGCATCTGCCAGAGCCTCTTCGGCGGCATTCAACGGAAGAGCGGCCTCGGTGATGTCGCCGCTCTCGCCCGCCGTGACCCGGCCCACGAGAGCGCCGGTCGCGCCGCCGATGAGCCCGAGTTCCGCGTACTGCTCGAGCCGCGCGCGCGAGTCGGCGATGTCGAGGTTGCGCATCGTGAGCTGCCCGATGCGGTCGGTCGGGCCGAAGGCGGCATCGCCGACGCGCTCCATCGAGAGCTTGTCGGGTGAGTACGACATGCCGGCCGCCACCGTGTTGAGGATCGTGTAGTCGTCGCCGCGGCGCAGGCGCACGGTGACGCTTCCCGTGATGGTGGAACCCACCCACTTCTGGATCGACTCGCGCAGCATGAGCGACTGCGGCTCGAGCCAGCGCCCCTCGTACATCAGGCGCCCGAGACGGCGACCCTGCTCGTGGTAGGTCGCGAGGGTGTCTTCGTTCAGGATGCTGTTCACCAGGCGCTCGTACGCGATGAAGAGGAGCGCCATCCCCGGCGCCTCGTAGATGCCCCGCGACTTCGCCTCGATGATGCGGTTCTCGATCTGGTCGCTCATGCCGAGGCCGTGACGGCCGCCGATGCGGTTGGCTTCGAGCACCAGCTCGACCGGGTCGGTGAAGTCCTGGCCGTTGATGGCGACGGGACGCCCGCCCTCGAAGGAGACGGTGATGTCTTCGGTCTCGATCTCGACCGCGGGGTCCCAGAACCGGACCCCCATGATCGGCTCCACCGTCTCGAGCGACACGTCGAGGTGCTCGAGCGTCTTGGCCTCGTGCGTCGCACCCCAGATGTTCGCGTCGGTGGAGTACGCCTTCTCGGCGCTGTCGCGGTAGGGGAAGCCGTGCTCGACGAGCCACTCGCTCATCTCCTTGCGACCGCCGAGCTCGGTGACGAAGTCCGCGTCGAGCCACGGCTTGTAGATGCGCAGGGCGGGGTTGGCGAGCAGGCCGTAGCGGTAGAACCGCTCGATGTCGTTGCCCTTGTAGGTGGAGCCGTCGCCCCAGATGTCGACGCCGTCCTCCTTCATCGCCCGGACGAGCAGCGTGCCCGTCACGGCACGGCCGAGAGGCGTCGTGTTGAAGTAGGTGCGGCCGCCCGAGCGGATGTGGAAGGCGCCGCACGCGAGGGCCACGAAGCCCTCCTCGACGAGGGCGGTCTTGCAGTCGACGATGCGGGCCACCTCGGCGCCGTACTCGAGCGCGCGCCCCGGGATCGCATCGATGTCGTCTTCGTCGGGCTGGCCGAGATCCCCGGTGTAGGTGCAGGGAACGGCGCCCTTGTCTCGCATCCAGGCGACGGCGACGGAAGTGTCGAGTCCCCCTGAGAAGGCGATGCCGACGCGCTCGCCGACGGGCAGGGACTGAAGGACCTTCGACATGCCCTCAAGTCTACTGAGCGGCATCCCGCGCCCATTTCGCGTCCGGCCGTCCCGAAGGCGTCTCTGATCGAGCGACAGACGCGAGAGGGCGGGATGCCGCATCCCTGCGTCATCCCGCCCTCGCTGTCGCCCGGCTCAGTGCGCGAGACGCCCGGCTGTCGGCGCCGTGCTCGCCCGCGTCGCCGCCCGCTTCTCCCGGAAGCGCGTGACCATGATGATTCCGACACCGAGCACGATGAACGCCGCCAGGATGGCACCGATGTAGGTCAGAGCCGAAACGTATCCACCCGCTCCGTGCGGGTCGAGGAACGGGTACGGGTACCACCATGCGGTGCTGCCGTCCGGGTTCGCCACCAGCTCGCCGCGGATCATCGTGTACGCCGTCCACGCCAGCGGATAGCCCACGATCACCGCGAGCGACCACCAGGGCAGGCCCCGGCGGCGCGGCGCGAGCACCAGGTCGAGCACGAAGTAGATCGGCATGACGACGTGCAGGACATCCGTCGCGTACGAGTCGAGCAGAGCGATTCCGGCGGTGTCGCCCAGCGCGACTTCGCTGGGCAGTCCGCGCAGCAGCGCGTTGTAGACGAGACCGAGAAGGATGACGGGTCCTGCCACTGCCGCCATCGCGAGTGCGATGCGCAGCGGCTCGGGAGAGGTTCCCGGATGCCGCTGCCACCAGGTGGCCGCTGCCACGAGCACCACGACGCTCAAGAGCGACGAGATGATCGTGAAGAGACTGAAGTAGTTCGCGAGCACGGCCCCCAGATCCTGCCCTTGGCGTGCCGCGCGATCCACATTGACGATGAACCCGGCGACGACCCCCGAGAGGGCTGTGACCGCCGCCGCGATCCTGATCCATACCCAATACATGAGACGACCTTTCGTGCTTCTTGTCGTCTCCCCCGCGATCAGGTCTAGTGGGTGCGGTCCCACAGCCGCGAAAGTAGGTGAGCCGTCGTATACGGAACGCGACGGCCCGGCATCCTTTTTGTACTCGGTGCACAACGTGTCCCCCGAACAGCGGACACCATTGTCGGATGCGGTTTTCCCCCGGTGAGAGGCCGGTACGACGACCGTGGCGCGGGGGCTCGCCCTCGGCTCGGGAAGTCTCAGATGGCCGGCTCGCTAGGATGGGGTGTACCGTCGGCCACCACCCGGGGAGTGACCCATGCCAGGAATTGTGATCGTCGGCGTCCAGTGGGGCGACGAAGGCAAGGGGAAGGCCACGGATCTGCTCGGTGAGCGGACCGATTGGGTCGTCAAGTTCAACGGCGGCAACAACGCCGGGCACACCGTCGTCATCGGCGACGAGAAGTACGCCCTCCATCTTCTTCCGTCGGGCATCCTCTCCCCCGGCGTCAACCCGGTCATCGGCAACGGTGTCGTGATCGACCTCGAGGTGCTCTTCTACGAGCTCGAGGCGCTGCACGCGCGCGGCCTCGACACCTCACGCCTGCGCATCAGCGCGAACGCGCACATCATCACGCAGTACCACCGCGTGCTCGACCGCGTGACCGAGCGCTTCCTCGGCAAGCGGCAGATCGGCACGACCGGCCGCGGCATCGGGCCCGCCTACGCCGACAAGATCAACCGCGTCGGCATCCGCGTGCAGGACCTCTTCGACGAGAACATCCTTCGGCAGAAGGTCGAGGGCGCCCTCGACCAGAAGAACCACCTGCTCCTGAAGGTCTACAACCGCCGCGCGATCGCGGTGGACGCCGTCGTCGAGGATCTGCTCTCCTACGTCGACCGGCTCCGGCCCATGGTGGCCGACACCGGCCTCCTGCTCAATGAGGCGCTCGACGCGGGCGACGTCGTCGTCTTCGAAGGCGGCCAGGCGACGATGCTCGACGTCGATCACGGCACCTATCCGTTCGTGACCTCGTCGTCGGCGACGTCGGGCGGAGCGGCCACAGGATCGGGTGTGGGTCCGAATCGCCTCGACCGGATCGTCGGCATCGTGAAGGCGTACACCACTCGGGTCGGCTCGGGACCCTTCCCGACCGAGCTGTTCGATGAGCAGGGCGACTGGCTCCGATCGCGCGGCTTCGAGTTCGGCACGACCACGGGGCGGCCCCGCCGAGTCGGCTGGTACGACGCCCCCATCACGCGGTACGCGACGCGCATCAACGGCATCACCGACCTGGTGCTCACCAAGCTCGACATCCTCTCCGGGCTCGACGAGATCCCGGTCTGCGTCGCCTACGACGTCGACGGCGAGCGATTCGACGAACTGCCCGTCAGCCAGACGGACTTCCACCACGCCAAGCCGATCCTCGAGCACTTCGCGGGCTGGAAGGAAGACATCTCCGGGGCGCGCACCTTCGAGGACCTTCCCGTCCGGGCGCAGGAATACGTCCTCGCCCTCGAGAAGATGAGCGGCACGCGCATCTCGGTCATCGGCGTCGGACCTGCGCGGGATGCCGTCATCGTCCGCCACGACCTCGTCGACTGATGGAGCTTCCCGGCGAGCGGTCGGACGGAACCGGCTGATGAGGCCCTTCGACGGGTGGTTCCTGAGTAGGCCGCGCAGCGGCCGTATCGAAGGGCTCAGGAACCGCGAACCTCATCGGTCGGACGGAACCGACTGATGAGGTTCTGGCTCGGCGGCTACTCCGCAGACATGGGCGGAGCGGCGACCGGGATCGGCGTGCTCCACGCGGGCGCCGCTGACGACCCGCTCGCGGGCGGCTCGCTCGGCTTCGCGGGCGACGCCGTGACCACCGCCGGGTCGCCGTCCTGGCTCACCTACCACCCGACGCTCGAGGTGGTCTACGCGGCGCTGGAGGGCGCCGGCACGGTTCAGGCCTTCCGCCGGACCGGCGACGCATCCTTCGTCCGCCTCGGGCCGCCCGATCGAGGCCGGCGAGTCCGTCTGCCACATCGCCGTCGCGCCGGACGGCGGCTCTCTGGTCGCGAGCTGCTGGAGCGACGGTCGCGTGGTCCGGATGACTCTGGACGCCGCGGGTCGCCCCTCCGCGCCGGTCATCGCCCCCGCCGCGGTCGATCCGCATGCAGCACCGGGCCCGGATGCCGCACCCGCACCCGCGATCGGGTTCGACATCGACCTGGCCGCTGCGGCCCGCGCCCTGCGCGCGGCAGCCGGTGAGGAGTACGCCCACCTGGTCCCGGATCACGAGCCCGAGGCGCCGCTCGAGATGCCGACGAACGCGCAGGGGGAGGAGTCGCGGCCCTCGCACGCGCACCAGGCGGTCTTCCTGCCACGCGGAACGGTCGCGACCACCGACATGGGGCTCGACCTCGTGCGGTTCTGGCGCCTCGGAGCCGGCGGGCTGGCACCGACCCACGAGGTCGTGCTGCCCAGGGGATCGGGTCCACGTCACACCGTGTGGCATCCGAGCGGCCACCTCTATGTCGTGACGGAGCTCTCGCACGAGGTCTTCGTGCTCGCGCCCGACGCGTCCGGCGTGTGGCGCCTCATCGGCGGCACGCACCTGGGGGCCGGCATCCTGCCCACCGACACAGCAGCCGAGCTGGCGCCGTCTCGGGACGGGCACTTCCTGTACGCCGGCGTACGCGGAAGCGACACCGTCGCGGTCCTCCGGGTGCGCGGAACGGGCGAGACGGTCGCGCCGCTCGCGCTCGTCGAGGCGGGCGTGCACTGGCCGCGCCACCACGTCGTCGCCCGCGACACGCTGCTTGTCGCCGGGCAGCTCGCCGACGAGGTCGTCTCGCTCGGGATCGACCTGCGCACCGGTGTTCCGGGCCGCGTGCGTCACCGCTCGGCCGCCCCGGCTCCGACCTGTCTGCTGCAGGCCCGCTGACCCTTGCGCGCTCCTCCCCCACCAGGGGTGAGAGGAGCATCGGGCGCCCACCCCTCCCCTACCCGCCGCGGCGGCGCGGGGTTAGCGTGAACTCGATGCCGAGGGCACATCCCGCCGACCACGGCGCGAAGCCCCGAAGCATCGACACGTGACTTCAGAAGGGAAGACAATGGCTGAATTCCGTTACGGACCGGTCGAGCTGTTCTTGCTCGGCCTCGAGGGCGAGCGACCCGATCCGGCGTTCATCGCATCGCTCGTGGAACTGGTCGAGAGCGGCATCGTCCGCATCCTCGACTTCGTCCTCGTGTCGAAGTCCGAGTCCGGAGAGGTCTCGATCGTCGAGATCGAAGAGGACTCCGAAGACTTCGGCGCGCTCGATCTGGTGCTGAGCGGCATCACCGGCGACGAGGACATCGAGGCGCTCGGCGAGCTGGTTCCGGCCGGCGGATCGGCCGCGGTCGTCGCGCTCGAGCTGCTCTACGCCCGCAAGCTCGCCGACAGCCTCGCCTCCACCGGCGGCGTGGTGCTGTCTGCCGAGCGCATTCCGGCACCTATCGTCAACGCACTCGTGGACGCCATCGAAGAAAGCGAAGGAGAGCAATCATGATGCGCAGAATGGGCCGTCCCGGCCTCGTGGGCCTCGCCGCCCGTACCGCCGTCGTCGCGGGCACCGCGACAGCCGTCAACAACGGCATGAACAACCGCCAGCAGGCCAAGGCCCAGGGCCAGTGGGAGCAGGAGCAGTACCAGGCCGCTCAGCAGCAGGCCGCGATGAATGCCGCTGCCCAGCAGGCCGTTGCGCAGCAGATGGCCGCTGCACCCGCACCCGCTCCTGCCGCACCCGCGGCGGCTCCCGGCCGCCGAGGTAGACATCGTGGCATCGCTGACGAAGCTGGCTGCGCTTCGGGATGCCGGCGCACTGAGCGACGCAGAGTTCGAAGCCGCGAAGGCGCGCCTGCTCGCGTAAGGCAACGGGGCACCGCCCGATCATCTGAAAGGGGTGATCCGGGCGGTGCTCTGCGTCAGCAACAGGGGAGACTTGAAGTCTCGACCCCGAGCTCGACTTCATCGGAGACACTTTTCATGGATATTTTTGACAACTTCTGGAACGTCGTTCTGTGGTTCTTCTGGGTATTCGCGTTCGTCGCGTACCTGTTCGTGCTGCTCACGATCTTCAGCGACCTGTTCCGCGACCACAAGCTCAGCGGCTGGCTGAAGGCCGTGTGGGTGCTGTTCCTCATCTTCGTGCCGTTCCTCACGGCGCTGGTCTACCTGATCGCTCGCGGAGCGGGGATGCAGGAGCGTGGCCTCGCCGAGGCCAAGCGTCAGCAGGAGGCGACCAACGCCTACATCCAGTCGGTGGCCAAGCCGACGAGTGCCACGGATGAGATCGCGAAGGCCTCTGAGCTCTTCAAGGCCGGCACGATCACCCAGGCCGAGTACGACGCTCTGAAGGCGCGCGCCCTCGCCTGATCGACTTCATCCGAACGGCACCCCGCGCCCGGCGCGGGGTGCCGTTCGGCGTTTGAGGGGGTGCGGAGCCGAGGCGTCGGATGACCTGACCGGTAACACAGGCGTTGTAGAATCCGTGAGCGACCTGCGAAGGTCACCCCGCTTCGGGTGACAGACCTTGCGCGGGCGCCGGCTCCGGGATCCCGCCGCCTTGGAACCGCCCGCTCAGCAGGAGGAGGGCGCATGACGTTGCCCTTGTCAGCGCTCTCACCCGTCGTGTGGAGCCGGCATCAGCCTCCTGTCCGCCAGCCGGCGACCCTGGAGCGTCCTGCTCTCGTGCGGATCCTGGACGACGTCGTGGACCAGCATCCCGTCACTGTCGTGACCGCGCCGAGCGGGTTCGGCAAGACCACGACCGTGAGCGCCTGGGCCGAGAGCTCCCCCCGTCTGGTCGCGTGGCTCTCGATAGGCCCGCTCGAAGCGGCCGAGGTCGATGAAGGCATCGTCGCGGCGCTGGAGTCGGTGCTTCCGCCCGATCGTGTCCGGAATGTCGACTCGTTCGGTGTTGCGACGCCCCGTCAGCCGCCGGAGGTGCGCGCCCGTCTGGAGGCCGTGCTCTCGGGCGTTCTCGAGCCGTTCGTGCTGGTGATCGATGACGCTCAGCGTGCGGAGCTGAGCCTGGAATCCGGCCTTCTGGCCGCCTTGATCGCGCACACGCCCCCGGCGCTCAGGCTTGTGCTCGTCGGGACGACGGCCCTCGAGACCCGGATCCCGCGGTTCGTCCTGAGTCACCCCGACGCCGTGGTCGGCGCTGAAGTGCTCGCCTTCGACGCGCGGCGAGGTGGCAGAACTCGCGGTCGAGATGACGAGTGTCGCGGATGCCGCTGCGGTTCACGCCGAGACGGCAGGATGGCCGATCGCCGTTCGTCTCGCTCTGCTGAGCGGATCCGCGCGGACGCCGGGTGCTGTGCGCACAGGCGGGCTCATGCGGGACTACGTGCGCGACGTCATCCTGTCTGCCCTCGATCCCGAACTCGCGCGCTTCGTCGTCGACGCCACGGTCTGCAGCGAACTCTCGCCTCGCCTGGCGGCCGAGCTCACCGGGCGACCCGACGCCTTTCGCCTGCTCGAGCAGTGCCGACGGCTCGGGCTGTTCCTCGATCGGCACGATGGCCCATCCGGCGTGGAGTATCGCTGGCACGCACTCTTCGCGCGCCACTGCCGAGAGCTCCTCGCCGAGGAGGACCCACAGCGGCTGGAACACCTGCAGCGCCACGCCGCCCGGCTGCTGGCCGAGGTGCGTCCGCTCGACGCGGTCGCGCAGTACCTCGAGGTCGGCGACGGCGAGGCGGCAGCGGCCGTCCTCCGCAGCGAATGGGTGCGACTCGTGATGGGCAGCGCCGCCGGAGCGGTGGATCGCGCGTGCCTCTCGCTGCCTGCCGCACTGACCGACAGCCCCGCGATCCAGCTCATCCGGGCCTGCGCCCGGGACGTGCTCGGCGAGCACGCATCGGCCCGGGAGCTCTTCGAGCGGGCGGAAGCCGCGGCATCCCACGATCCGGATGCGCAGCGCACGCTCGACATCGCCCGGCTGTTCTTCCTGGATGACCGCGCGCTCATGGCGTCGACCGTCGCGGCGGTCCGCATCCAACTGCTCGAGGGTGACACCTCCGCGAGCGAGCGGGCCGCGATCACCTTCCTTCTCGGGTGGACCGAGCTGGTCCAGCGGGCGCACCCCGATCAGATCGTCGAGACCCTCGAAGGAGCAGTCCGGAAGGCCGAGGCCGTCGGCGATCGCTCATTGGCCCGACGGGCGCGCGAGTGTCTCGCGTACGCCCTCGCGTGGGCGGGGGAGTTCCGCACGGTGCGTCCCCTCCTCGACGAGCTCGCGGACGAGGATCCCGAGGAGTCGACGTGGATCGCCTACATCGGGGGCAGCGGGGGAGTGGCCGCGGGGGTCGCCGCGCTCTGGGCGTACGACCTTCCCCGTGCCGAGCAGGAGTTCCGGCGTGTGATCGCCTTCGGAGGCGGCCGCAGCACCTTCGCCGATCTCGCGCGCATCCTGCTCGCCGCCGCTGCTGCCGCATCGGGCGACCCACGGCTCTGCCGCCGCGCCGCTCTCGAGCTCCAGTTCCTCCCACGGGTCGAGATCCAGGGCATCGCCTGGCCGCGGTATCGCCAGCTCGCGATCGCACTCCTCGAGGAAGGCGTGGGCCACCGCGAGCGCGCCGTGCAGCTGGCCCGCGGGCTCACTGACGAGACCACGATGCCTCTGCTCGCCGTCCTCGTGGCAGGTATCCTCCGCCGGTCCGGTGCGCATGCCGAAGCGCTGCAGTTCCTTCGGCGCCTGACTCCCTACTCCGCGATCTCGTACATCCGCGTCGCCACGCTCGTGACGAATGCCCTGTCGCAGTGGTCGTCGGGGCGCACCGAGGCGGCTCATGAACTGTGCGAAGAGGCGCTCGCGCTGGCCGAGCCCGAGGGCATCCGGCTGCTCTTCTCCGAGAATGATGCCGACCTGCGCGAGCTGTTGAGCGCGCACGTGGCGTGGGGCACCCGTCACGAGGATTTCGTCCTCGCATGCCTCCGCCCTGGTGCTGCCGATGCGGGCATCGGCGCACTCTCCGAGCGCGAGCGCGATGTGTTCGAGCAGCTGCGGACCACTCTGACGACGATCGAGATCGCAGAGCGGCTGGGCGTCTCCGTGAACACCATCAAGACACATCAGCGGTCGATCTATCGCAAGCTGGGTGTCACGTCCCGTCGCGAGGCGCTGCGCCAGTTCACCTGAGCCGGCTACCGCTGAGGCACCACCAGCTTGGCGTCCTGGCGGGGGATGAAGATCCGCTTGATGATCAGCAGGATCGATGCCGTCACAGGTATGGCCACGAGTGCGCCGAGAAGTCCCATGAGGGTGCCGCCGACCATCGCCCCGATCACGACGAGCGCCCCCGGTACCGAGACGGTCTTGTTCATGACGCGCGGCGTGAGGACATATGCCTCGAACTGAATGTAGATCAGGTAGACCACGCAGAAGATGAGCGCCGCCAGGGGATTGGTGAACAGCGCGACGACCGTGGCGAAGATCCAGTAGCAGACCGAGCCGATGAGCGGGATCAGCGTGATGCAGAAGGCCGCCAGGGCCATGAGGCCGGGATAGGGCAGCCCCAGGAAGAAGTGGAGAGCGAACGCGACGACCGAGTTGCAGAAGGCGAGCACCACCATGCCGGTGAGATAGCCGCCGATCGAGCCGGTGATCTGCTCGGTCATGGAGCGGACAGTCGGCCGGCTGTGCGCCGGGCTCAGCTGGGCGATGGTGTCTTTGATGGCCGGCAGGCCCGCGAGGAAGTAGAGGCTCAGCACGATGATGATGAGTCCCCCCGAGATGGCCGTGGCGATCCCCACACCCACCTTCAGCACCCCGCTGCCGATGGCCGCGAGATTGGCCGGGTTCGTCAGGAACGACTCGAGCTGGTCGAGCATCGTCCCGACCTGGGTCCCGAAGGTGGACTCCATCCAGGCATACGTGTCGGACGCCTGGAACGAGGTGATGAGCTGCGGGATGTTCTGCACGAACAGCCCGATCTGCGTGAAGAGCCCCGGGAGGACGAGCCAGAGGAAGGCGATGAGCAGAATCGCGAAGACGACATAGACCACGGCGATCGACGCGGTCCGCGAGAGTCGCCCCCGAGAGAGCCTCTCGACCACGGGATTGAGCGCCAGCGCCACGAAGAGCGCCATGAAGACGTAGATGACGATCGTCGAGAGGTTGATGAAGGCGACGCCCAGCGCGAGCGCCGCGAGCGCACCGATCGTGAGCAGGATGCCGGTCGCGAACGGGTGTCCCAGATTCGTCCACGACTCGCGTCGAGGCAGGTCGACGATGATCTCGGGGACGGCGACATCGCCCGCGGCGGATGACGTGGAAAGCGCCGGGGGTGTGGGGGAGGGTGCCGCGGCGAGGTCGTCACTCATGGCCACACTCTAGGGGCGCGCGCCCCGCGATAGGGTCGATCAACGAGGAGGACCCATGACCGACGAAGACCCGGCGCAGGCGCTCAAGCGCCTTCGCGGCAGCATCGACAACATCGATGCCGCCCTCGTCTTCCTGCTGGCCGAGCGCTTCCGCTGCACCAAGCAGGTTGGGCAGCTCAAGGCCGAGCACGGCATGCCTCCCTCGGATCCTGCCCGCGAAGAGCAGCAGCTCGCGCGTCTGCGCACGCTCGCGCTCGACGCTGAGCTCGACCCCGAGTTCGCGGAGAAGTGGTTCAACTTCGTCGTCGCCGAGGTCATCCGGCACCACACCGCGGCCGCCGACAACCGCTGAGCGTCGCACCGACGGAGGGACACGGCCATGGCCTGGAGCCGAAGGGTTTCGAAGCCCGAACGCACAGCCATCGTGCTCGGCGGGGGCGGGGTCCGCGGAGCCGTCGAGATCGGCATGGTCCAGGCGCTCTTCGAGGCAGGCATCCGTCCCGATCTGATCGTGGGGACCTCGATCGGCGCGATCAACGGGGCGCTGATCGCGAAGGACCCGACGCTGGGATGCATCGATCCGCTGCTCGACGCCTGGACGTCTCCCGAAGCGGGTGCGGTATACGGCAGCTCGCTGTTCATGCAGATGAGCCGCCTGGTCAAGACCAAGACCCACCTCAACTCCCATGGTCCGCTGCGCCGGCTGCTCGAGGCGAGTTTGGGCGAGGCAACCCGCTTCGAAGATCTCGAGGTCCCGCTGCAGGTCGTCGCCGCGAGCATCGAGCATGCGGCCGAGCACGTCTTCGACTCCGGTCCGCTGATCCCCGCGATCCTCGCGTCGGCGTCGGTGCCCGGTCTCTTCCCGCCGATGCAGGTCGACGGCGAGCACTTCATCGACGGGGGGATCGTCAACTCCATCCCCATCGAGCAGGCCGTCGCCTCGGGCGCCACCCGGATCTTCGTGCTGCAGGTCGGCCGCGTCGAGACGCCGCTCGTCGCACCCTCGACAGCGGTCGACACGGCTCGCGTCGCCTTCGAGATCGCGCGGCGCCACCGCTTCGCGCGCGACCTCGCGACGCTTCCCGAAGGCGTCGATCTCTATGTCCTCCCCAGCGGGGGATCCCTTGACGGCGATGACTCCATCCGCGCGTACCGAAAGCTGGACACCGTCAAGCTCCGCATCGAGCAGGCCCACGAGGCGAGTCGCGACTTCCTCTACGAGCGCGGGATGCCGCCGCTCCCGGTGGCGGGAGCAACGCGATGAAGCTTCCTCCGATCTGGGTGCGGCGCGTCATCCTCGCGCCGCTCATCATCATCATCTCGCTGCTGATGGTCGTGACGATCCCACTGTGGCTGCTCGGTGCCATCGGCCTCACCGCCCTGGTGCCAGGGCGCTTCCGCCTGCCCCGCGTGCTGTGGCTCATCACGGTGTACCTGCTGTGGGACTCCGCCCTGCTCGTCTTCATGTTCGGACTGTGGGTGGCGTCGGGCTTCGGCTGGCGCATCAACTCGCCGGCGTTCCGGCGGGCGCACTACCGCCTCGGCGCCCGCGGCCTCGAGATCCTCTTCCAGATCTTCGGCTCGGTGCTCCGGCTCACGATCGCCACGACGGGCAACGACGATCCGGACCCGGATGCTGCGACCGCCGCCTTCGATGCGCTCTTCACACCCGGCAAACCGCTGATCGTGGCAAGCCGTCACGCAGGCCCGGGGGATTCGTTCATCATCGTCCACACGCTCCTCAACGAGGTGGCGCGGATGCCGCGCATCGTCCTGAAGTACACGATGCAGTGGGATCCCGCGGTGGACGTGCTGCTGAACCGGATCCCGACGCGGTTCATCGTGCCCACGAGCTTCGGCGGAAAGAAGAAGGGCGGCGGCCACAGCGTCGAGGAGAGCCTCCGCGATCTCGCGACGGGTCTCGGCCCCGAGGACGCCTTCGTCATCTTCCCCGAGGGTGGCAACGTGACCTCCACGCGCCGCCGCACTCGGATCGACCGGCTGCGCTCGACCGGCCGCGCTGCGCTCGCCGACCGCGCCGAGTCGATGCTGCACGTCATGCCGCCTCAGCCGGGCGGGATGCACGCCGCGCTCGAGGCATCCCCCGATGCCGACGTCGTCTTCATCGGCCACACCGGACTCGACAGGCTCATCACGATGTCGGACATCTGGCGAGAACTGCCGATGGACAAGGGCATCCTCATGCGAGGCTGGCGCGTGCCGCGGTCGGACATCCCCGAGGGCCGTGACGAGCAGGCGGAATGGCTCTTCGGGTGGTTCGAGCGCATCGACGGCTGGATCGCCGAGCGCACCGCGGCCGAAGCCGCGCCGCCCGCAGGCTGATCCGGAGGCCTGCAGCCGGCGCGACGTCGAGGGCTTGCGGGCCGCGCGGCGCAACGGCGGGGCTGCCCCACGCGCCGTCTACACGTGGGCGTGCGGTTCACACTCCCCCGCGGTTATGCGCCGTCGCCGCGGCGGCTTCCGTTCAGGGGTGGGGCTTGGGACGCACGATCCGCCCGGGCGCAGTCTCGGCGATGCGCGACGGCACGGGCCACGATGCGGGCAGCGGCTGCGGGACGGGACCGGATGCCGGAGTCGCTGCCGGGGAGCCGGGGGTGCGGGCGGAAGACCCATCTGCTGCCGCCGGAGGCTCGGTGGACACCGTGGTCGTCGGTCCGACCGTGAGCTCGTGCCCCACCTGCTTCTCGAGCACGACGATGGCCTCGTCCGAGAGCGAGATCAGGCCGTCCAGCTCTTCGCGCACCCGCTTGTAGGCCAGCTGGCGCTCGGCGGGAGTCGCGGCCTGGTCGACTGCGACGGTCAGCAGCTGCTTCGCGGTGTCGAGACGCTTGCGCTCGAGATCCGTGAACGCGGAGGTCTTGATGCGGCGGGCGTCCCGCTCGGCCACGTCGAACGCGACTTCGTAGTCGGTGACGGCATTGCGGTACTCGGCGATCTGGGCCTTGGTGAGCTTCACCTTCGTGGTCGGCGGACGCAGTCCGTCCGCGACCTTCTTCGCCCGAAGGAACGCTGCCGTCAGCGGCTGCCGGCCGTCGCTCATGGCCGGATAGGCGATGAGCTTGGCCACATCGAGCTCGTATTCCAGCCATCGGGAGGTGACGGCGTCGTGTTCGGCGAACAGCCGCTCGAGCTGACTGGGCGCGGGTGCCGCCGTGTCGCGGTACACCGGTGCCGCGAACCCGGCGGCACCGGGGTGCGGCACAGGCCCGGTGGCCGGGTACTCGACTCGCCCGCGTGCGGCCGCCTGAGCGGCCTTCAGCTCAGCCTTGGCGTGCAGCACCTCGAGCCTGCGGCGGTGCCGCCGCCGGGCGCCGCGCTCCCAGGCGCCGCCGGCCGAGGCCAGGACGCCGAAGAGGGGGAAGACCAGCCACCAATAGCCCCCGATGAACTCGAAGATGGGCACGAGATCATCGTATCCAGGTCATGGGCAGCATGGGCTTGCCCCGTGATCGTCGATCAGGATGCCGAGCGCTTGGGCGTGCGGGAGGGCACGGGCCACACCGGCTCGGGCTGTGGTGCAGCCGGGGGAGGAGCAGTCGCGGGTTCTGTCTTCGCGGCCCGCGGCGGTGCGCTCGTCGGGCCTGCGGGGGCGGGGTTCTTCGCCGCGCGAGCGGCTGCGACATCCGCGATCAGGCCCGCGACCGTCGACGCGTTCTCGCTCGCCCAGGTGAGCGCCTGTGTGGAGCGCGTGAGGAACTGCTGCGCCGTCGCGGCCCAGACCGGTTCGGGTGCGGGCTCGGGTGGCACCATGCCGTTCGCCCTGGCGTCCTTCCAGGCGGCGTCCTCGGCTGCCTCGAACGCGCGCGCGGCGTTCTCGACCGCGTTGCGGTAGGCGGCGAACTGCACCGGCGTGATGCGCGCGCGATCCGACGGCGGACGCAGGCGCTGCGCCTCGGCGCGGGCGACGAGATAGGCGCCGGTCGTCGGCACGCGTCCGTCGCTCATCAGCGGGAAGGCGATGAGCCGCGCGGGATCGGTCTCGTAGGCGAGCCACCGGGCGGTGATGTCATCGTGGACCGCCAGGGTCTTGGCGAGGGGCCGTTGGGTCGGGTCGGAGGTCGCGGGCAGGCCGGCACGAGCCGCACTCACGCGCATCCGCCGCACGCGGAGCTCGGTGGAGGTCGCCTGCGCGTGCCGCTGGGCGGTCTGCAGCGCCTTGCGGGCGGCGCTCACGTCGGCAGGCGCGGCCTGGGAGGTCGCCCGGGCCGCTTGAACCCGCGCCAGCTCTGCTCGGGCGAGCTTCAGGGCGCTGCGCGCCGACCAATCGCGTGTGCGGGCGTCCGCCAGTTCGAGCCGCGCTGCGTCGTATTCCAGCCTGCGCGCGTCGACCGCCCTCTGGTGCCTCATTCCGAGCATTGCGAACACCCCCGCCCCGGCCGCAACCGGCGCGACCCAGCCATACACGGCGATCGTCGCCAACAGCGGATCCACGTCGTCATGCTATTACCGCTGAGGCCGGTGGTGGCTGGGCATCCGCCGTATCTCTGACGCTACGACCGTGCCCGGAGTGCGTGGAGGGCGCTGCGCTCGCCGCTCAGAAGATGAGCGCGAGCACCGTGGCGCCCCCGCCGACGATGATCAGAGTCACGATGACGACCCAGGCGATCACCTTGGTGCGCTTCTCGCGCGCCTCTTGAAGGCCTGCGTACTCTTCGTCGTCCGACATGCGATCAGTCTAGGCGGAACGGCGTGCCGTGCCCGTGGGCTCGGCGACGATCGGGCCGAATGCCGCGGGCAGCGTCGCGCTCGAACGCTCGCGCAGCTCGGTGAGAGGCACCGTGAACAGGCCCTGCACCTCGAGTGCGGGGCCCTCGTCGGAGGCGGGTGCGTCGGTCACACCGATGCGCAGCACGGGGTAGCCCCGTCCGTCGCACAGGCCGCGGAACTTGACGTCGTCCTCGCGGGGCACGCTCACGATGACGCGGGCGGTGGACTCCGAGAAGAGGGCGGTGGCGGCATCCACTCCGTCACGCTCCATGAGCTCGGTGAGCCACACGCGTGCGCCGACCCCGAATCGCATGACGCCCTCGGCGAGGGCCTGTGCGAGCCCGCCCGACGAGAGGTCGTGCGCGCTCGAGACGAGGCTCTGCAGCGAGGCGGCGTGCAGGAGTTCGGCGAGGCGCTTCTCCGCGCCGAGGTCGACCGCGGGAGGGCGACCGCCCAGGTGGTCGTGCACCGTGCCCGCCCAGGCCGAGCCGCTCAGCTCAGGCCCGGTGACACCGAGGAGGTAGATGTTCTCGCCCTCGTCCTGCCAGCCCGACGGGATGCGCCGGGCGACGTCGTCGATGATCCCGAGCACGCCGACGACCGGGGTCGGGAAGATCGGGACGTCGCCGGTCTGGTTGTAGAAGCTCACGTTGCCGCCGGTCACCGGGATGCCGAGCTCGAGGCATCCGTCGGCGAGACCCGCGACCGCCCGTGAGAACTGCCACATGACTTCGGGGTTCTCCGGGCTGCCGAAGTTGAGGCAGTCGGTGACCGCGGTGGGCACAGCGCCCGATACGGCGACGTTGCGGTACGCCTCGGCGAGGGCGAGCTTGGCGCCCTCGTACGGGTCGAGCTGGCAGAAGCGGCCGTTGCAGTCGGTCGCGATCGCGAAGCCGAGGCCGGACTCCTCGTCGACGCGCACCATGCCCGAGTCGTCCGGGAACGACAGGGCGGTGTTGCCCATGACGTACCGGTCGTACTGGTTGGTCACCCAGTCGGCGTCGGCCAGGTTGGGGCTCGCGACCAGCTGGAGGAACTGGGCGCGGAGCGTGTCGGCGTCGTTCGCGCGGGGGAGGGATGCCGCGGAGTCGCCCTGGAGCGCGTCGATCCAGGTGGGGTAGGCGACGGGGCGCTCGTAGACGGGGCCGTCGACCGCGACGGTGGAGGGGTCGACGTCGACGATCTGCTCGCCGTGCCAGAAGATCTCGAGGCGTCCGTCGCCGGTGACCTCGCCCAGCACGCTGGTCTCGACATCCCACTTGGTCGTGACCGCGAGGAACGCGTCGAGCTTCTCGGGAGTCACGATCGCCATCATGCGCTCCTGGCTCTCGCTCATGAGGATCTCCTCAGGCGTGAGCGACGGGTCGCGCAGGAGCACCTTCTCGAGGTCGACGCGCATGCCGCTGCCGCCGTTGGCGGCGAGCTCGCTGGTCGCGCACGAGATGCCGGCGGCGCCGAGGTCCTGAATCGCCTCGACGAGCTCGCCCCGGTACAGCTCGAGGCAGCACTCGATGAGCACCTTCTCGGCGAACGGGTCGCCGACCTGCACGGCGGGACGCTTGGTGGGGCCGCCCTCCGAGAACGTGTCGGAGGCGAGGATGGATGCTCCGCCGATGCCGTCGCCGCCGGTGCGGGCGCCGAAGAGCACGACCTGGTTGCCGGCTCCCGACGCGTTGGCGAGCTTCAGGTCCTCGTGGCGCAGCACGCCCACGGCGAGGGCGTTGACGAGCGGGTTGCCCTGGTAGACGGCGTCGAACACCGTCTCGCCGCCGATGTTCGGCAGGCCGAGGCAGTTGCCGTAGAACGAGATGCCCGAGACGACGCCGTGGACGACGCGCGCCGTGTCGGGCTCGTCGATCGCGCCGAAGCGCAGCTGGTCCATGACCGCTACGGGGCGGGCGCCCATCGAGATGATGTCGCGGACGATGCCGCCGACACCCGTCGCCGCGCCTTGGAAGGGCTCGATGTAGCTCGGGTGGTTGTGCGACTCGACCTTGAAGGTGACCGCCCAGCCCTCGCCGATGTCGACGACGCCGGCGTTCTGGCCCATGCCGACCATGAGCCGGGTCTTCATCTCGTCCGACACCTTCTCGCCGAACTGGCGGAGGTAGATCTTGCTCGACTTGTAGGAGCAGTGCTCGCTCCACATGACGGAGTACATGGCGAGCTCGCCCGACGTCGGCCGACGGCCGAGGATCTCGCGGATCTGCGCGTACTCGTCGGGCTTGAGGCCGAGCGCGGCGTACGGCTGCTCTTTCTCAGGAGTCGCGACGGCGTTCTCGACGGTATCGGCGGCGGGGCGGGTGGATGCCCCGGCCGTAGCCGAGGAAGCGGGGGTGGTCACGCGGCTGAGCTCCTGAAATCGGGGATGCCGGACCGGATCATTCTAGTTGGGCGGCCTGGGCGACCCGCTCCTGGGCTCCAGTAGCCAAAACACGCCGACCCCGAGGACTGGGATCGGCGTGTCTTGGCTGCTCGACGGGCTGCGCGCCAGTACTCGCTGCTCGACGGGCTGCGCGCCAGTAGTCAGAACACGCCGACCGCGAGAGCGGACATCGGCGTGTCTTGGCTGCTCGATGCGCTGAGACCCCAGTCGTCAGAACACGCCGACCCCGAAAGCCGGGATCGGCGTGTCTTGGCTGCTCGGTGGAACGAGCGGGCGATCAGTCGCTCAGGAGGGACGGAACCGGCTCACCAGGTGGCAGTCGAACGGGTCGCGCGCGGCAAGGCCGACGCGGTTCAGGTACGCGATGACGATCGCGTAGGACTCGATCAGGCTGGTCTCGGTGTACGGGACGCCGAGCGCCTCGCACTGGTCCATCACGATCGCGCGCGCCTTCACCAGGTGCGGTCGCGGCATGCTCGGGAAGAGGTGGTGCTCGACCTGGTAGTTGAGGCCGCCCATGAGCGAGGTCGCCCACCAGCCGCCGCGGATGTTGCGGGACGTGCGCACCTGCTTGGAGAAGAAGTCGAGCTTCGCGTTCGGCGCGATGATCGGCATCCCCTTGTGGTTCGGTGCGAACGAGGCGCCCATGTAGACGCCGAAGACCGCCAGCTGCACGCCGAGGAAGGCGAACGCCATGCCGACCGGCAGGAACAGGAAGAGCGGGGTCAGGTAGACCGCGAAGCGCAGCGCGATGAGGCCCAGCTCGATCCAGCGGCCCTTGACCTCGCCGCGCGAGGTCAGGTGCTTGATGCCGAGGTAGTGGAGGTTCAGGCCCTCGAGCGTCAGGAGGGGGAAGAACAGCCACCCCTGCTTGCGGGTGATGATCGCGCGCAGGCGACCGGCGCTCGCGGCATCCGTCTCGAGGAAGGAGATGGTGTCGAGCTCGATGTCGGGGTCACGGCCGACGCGGTTCGGGTTCGCGTGGTGGCGCGTGTGCTTCGCGTTCCACCAGTGGTAGCTCATGCCCGCGATGCCGCTGGCCAGAATCCGGCCGAGGCGGTCGTTCGCCGGCCCCGACTCGAGGATCTGGCGGTGCGTCGCCTCGTGCGACAGGAAGGCGACCTGGGTGAGCACGATGCCGAGGGCGGCGGCGATGAGCAGCTGGAACCAGCTGTCGCCGAGGAGGATGAATCCCGTCACGCAGCCGCCGAAAGCCAAGAGGATGGCGCCGCCGACCGCGGCGTAGAAGCCGCTCGTCCGCTGCAGCAGTCCGGTCTCACGGACGATCTGCGCTACTTCGGTGTAGGCGCGGGCCATGGGGGGGAATGTCTCGTTGCCCGCATAGGTCTGTCGAACAGGCCCCAGCTGGGACTCAGGAGCAATGGTGGCCAAGAGCGCACCTCCTGTTGGTTGTCGACCATCGGGTCGACGCGAAGCCACAGGCGGATGCCGGTCACTGATTGCGAGCCTACGGTGCACATATGTCCAGATCGTTATAGAACGCCCGTGGGAGCGGTCTCACGGGCCGCTCCAGATTGGGGCTTGACATCGCAGCGGAGCCGCGCGTAACGTACAACCAAATGGTTGTACAAACGGAATTGGCAGACGATGCGATCGACCGGATCTTCCACGCGCTCGCCGCGGCGACGCGCCGCGACATCCTGCGGCGCACGATCGAGCGCGAGCAGTCCGTGTCGATGCTCGCGCGGGACTACGACATGTCGTTCGCGGCCGTGCAGAAGCACGTGGCGGTGCTCGAAGCAGCGGGCCTCGTCGTCAAGCGGGCAGAGGGCCGCGAGCGGCTCGTGCGGGCGGATCCGCGCATGATCGCCCGGGCCCGCGCACTGCTCGACCGTTTCGAGTCGATGTGGCGCTCGCGCGTCGACCGGCTCGACGCTCTGCTGGCCGAAGACCCGGCCACGCCGCCATCCCCTGCGACACCACCCACCGAAGGAGACTGAAATGCCCGTCACCGATGTCACCACCGACGCAGACGCGCTCACGATGACCCTCACCGCCGAGTTCGCGGCGCCCGTCGAGCGCCTGTGGACCGCGTTCACCGACCCGCGCCAGCTCGAGCGCTTCTGGGGTCCTCCCGGCTGGCCGGCGACCTTCACGGCATTCGACCTGACCGTCGGCGGTCGGGCCGACTACCACATGACCAGCCCCCGCGGAGAGACGGCGGGCGGCTCGTGGGAGTTCCTCGAGATCGACGAGCCGAAGGGCTTCTCGGTGCTGGATTCGTTCGTGGACGCCGAGGGCCGACCGGCCGAGGGGATGCCCACGATGCGCACGGTGTTCTCGTTCGAGGCGACAGCATCCGGTTCGAGATTCGTCAACACGACGTACTTCACCTCGCTGGAGGGCCTCGAGCAGGTCGTCTCGATGGGCGGGGTCGAAGGATCGACGATGGCCATCAACCAGCTCGACCGCGTGCTGCAGAGCCTGCGGGAGTACTCCGAGGGCAAGGGCACGCGCACCGAGATCCTCGACGACACCCACGTGCGGATCACCCGGCTGGTCGAGGGGCCGCGCGACCTGGTGTGGCGCGCGCACCAGGAGCCCGAGCTCATGAGGCAATGGCTGCTGGGGCCGGACGGCTGGCGCATGAGCGTCTGCGAGATCGACCCGACGGTCGGCGGCACGTACCGCTACGCATGGGAGCGGTCGACGGCGGCGAGGGGATGCGCCTTCGGCTTCGACGGCGAGACGCTGCTGTCAGAGGCTCCGCGGCGGGCCGTCACGACCGAGCAGATGACGGGTACCGATTACCCGTCGACGCTCAACGATCTGAACCTCGAAGAGGAGGACGGCGCGACGCTCATCACGCTGCTCATCGAGTATCCCGACAAGGCGACGCGCGACATGGTGCTCGCGACCGGCATGACCGACGGCATGGAGACGAGCTACGCGCGGCTCGAGGGAGTGCTCGAGCGGGTCAGCTGACATCGGCGGACGGCGGCCTCGGACTCGACGAGTCAGAGGTCGCCGTCTTCTGCGACAACCGAGGTCGGCGGCATCCGATCCCCATAGCATGGCGTTGTGGACTTCAGCATCGCCTTCACCCCAGAGAACATCGCCATCTTCCTGACGCTCTTCGTCCTGGAGATCGTGCTCGGGGTCGACAACGTCATTTTCATCTCGGTGCTCGCGTCGAAGCTGCCGAAGGAGCAGCAGGCGCGGGCGCGCAATCTCGGCCTGACGCTCGCGATGATCATCCGCGTGATCCTGGTGTTCTTCGCGGGGTGGATCATCACGCTGACCGAGCCGGTCTTCACGCTGTTCGGGCATCGCCTTCTCGTGGAAGGACATGATCCTCATCGCGGGTGGCCTCTTCCTCATCTACAAGGCCGTGACCGAGATCCATCACAAGCTCGAGGGCGTCGAGGAGGACGACGACGGCGCACGCGCCCAAGACGATCACGTTCGCATCGGTGATCGCGCAGATCCTGCTGCTCGACATCGTCTTCTCGCTCGACTCCGTCATCACGGCGGTCGGCATGACCTCGAACATGGCGATCATCGTGTCGGTGGTCGTGCTGTCGTTCGGCATCATGCTCTTCGCGTCGCGCTTCATCTTCGCTTTCGTCAACAAGCACCCCACCGTGAAGATGCTGGCCCTGTCGTTCCTCATGCTCATCGGGGCGTTCCTGGTCGCGGAGGGCTTCGGCATCCACGTCGACAAGGCGATCATCTACGGGTCGATGGCGTTCGCGGTGCTCGTCGAGGCGCTCAACCTCACCTACGCCTCGCGCAAGGCCAAGCGCGACGCGAAGAAGCGGACCACCGTGCAGCTCCTCTCGAGCTACCCCGACGTCGACGAGTCGATCGCGGTAGGCGCGGCCCTGTCCAAGTCCGCAGGCGCCGGCGCGGTCGGACTGTCGGCCAAGCCCGTCGAGGGTGAGATCGACCCGGACGCCGAGGGCCGCGCCGGCCTCGGCTGACCGGTCACGCGCAGCGGGAGTACCGGCGTGGTGCCCTTCAGGGCGCCAGCACGAGGCGGTAGCCCATGCCGGACTCCGTGAGCAGGTGCACCGGGCGTGCCGGGTCCGGCTCGAGCTTCTTGCGCAGCTGCGACATGTAGAGCCGCAGGTAGCCGGTGTCGGCGACCTGCTCGGTGCCCCAGATGTCCTTCAGAAGCGTCTGGCGGGTCACGAGCGAGCCGGGATTGCGGGCGAGGAACTCCAGCATCCGCCACTCCGTCGGGGTCAGGTGGACGCGGTGGCCGTCGCGGGTCACCGACTTCGCCGCGAGGTCGATCGCTCACGTCGCCGAACGAGACGACGGGCTCGCCGCCGGCCGCACCGGCGCGCCTCGAGAGGGCGCGCAGCCGCGCGAGGAGCTCGTCGATCTGGAACGGCTTCGTCACGAAGTCGTCGGCTCCGGCATCCAGCGCCTCCACCTTGTCGGCGGACCCGGTGCGCCCTGAGACGACGAGGATCGGCACGCTCGTCCAGCCCCGGAGCGCCTCGATGACGGCGACGCCGTCGAGACGCGGCATCCCGAGATCCAGCAGGACGAGATCCGGATGCGTCTGCGCGGCGAGGGCGATGGCCGCAGGTCCGTCGGGTGCGGCCACGATCTCGTAGCCATGCGCGCTGAGTGTGATGCGCAGCGCGCGCACGAGCTGGGGGTCGTCGTCGGCGATGAGGATCTTCATTCGGCCGCCTCTCGGGACGGTTCCACGCTCTCACCGGCGTGACGCGCGCGCGGAGCCTCGGCGCGTCCGCCGCGACGGGCAGCTCGATGACCATCGTGAGCCCTCCGCCGGGGGTGTCCTCTGGCGTGAGCGTACCGCCCATGCCCTCGACGAATCCGCGAGAGAGCGCGAGCCCGAGCCCGAGCCCCGTCGTGTTGTCGGTGTCACCGAGGCGCTGGAAGGGCGCGAAGATGTCGTCTCGACGCTCGAGGGCGACACCGGCGCCGTGGTCGACGACACGGATCTGGGCATGTCGGCCCAGGCGGCTCGTCGAGATCCGCACGAGCGTGCCGGCCGGGGCAGTAGCGGACGCGTTGCTGAGCACATTGACCAGCACCCGCTGCAGCAGGACGGGATCGGCCAGAAGGGGCGGGAGGGTCGGGATCGGGCGCGAGCTCGAGGACGTCGGGGCCGAGGGCCAGTTCATCGACGGCGGCGAGGATCATCCCGGCCGCATCGACCGGTGTCGAGCGAGATGGCGAGGACGCCCGGCTTCGACACGACTCACATCGAGCAGGTCGGTGACGAGCGCCGACAGGGTCGAGAGACTCTCGTCCGCCGTCGCGAGCAGCTCGTCGCGGTCCTCCGGCGCTGAGGTGCGTTCCCGCGGCCCGGAGGCCGCCCACGGCTGCGACGGCCGCCGCGAGCGGACGCCGCACGTCGTGGCTCACCGCCGACAGAAGGGCGCTGCGCACCTGGTCGGTCTCGGCGAGGACGCCCGACCTCCCGGGCCGTCTCGGTGAGGTCGGTGTGCTCGAGGGCCGCGCCGAGCTGGACGGTCATGACGTCCAGCAGGCGGCGGGTCGAGGCATCCAGATCGCCTCCGTGCAGTTCGAGGAAGGCGCGCGGCGCAGCGGCCGACGCCGACCGGAAGCCGGATCATCCGGCCGTCGGGGACCGGCTCGCCGTCTGTGGCGAGGACAGCGCCGTCGGCGCCGACGAGCCGGACGCCGGTCATGCCGAACGCCTCGCTCGCGCGACTTACGAGGGCGGGCACCGCACTCTCGACCGCGCAGGATGCTGCCCGCGACCGTCGCGAGCAGCTCGGACTCCGCGGCCGCCCGCTGCGCCGCGCGGGTGCGCCGCGCGGCCTGGTCGACGATCCAGCTGACCAGAATCGCGATGACGATATAGAGCGATCGAGCGAGAGGGCGTGGTCGGGGTCGGCGATCGTGACCGTGTAGAGCGGGGCGATGAACAGGAAGTCGAGCGTGAGCCCCGAGAGGACCGCCGCGAAGAGCGCCGGCCAGATCCCGCCGACGATGCGCGACGACCACGACGAGCAGCTGGTAGGCGAGCACGTCGCCCGTGATCGAGTCGGGACTCGACGTGGCGACCAGCAGCCACGACAGAAGCGGCCCGCCGATCAGGGCGACGGCGAAGCCGAACATCCGCCGCTTGACGCTGAGGGCGCCGCCGGTCACGCGCGGGAGGTGCAGACCGCTGCTCGCGGCGGCGTGTGTGACGATGTGGACGTCGATGTCGCCCGACTCGCGCACGACGGTCGAGCCGATGCCGGCACCGGTCAGGAGGGCCGCGATGCGACCTCGGCGACTCGCCCCGATGACGAGCTGGGTCGCATCGACCGAGCGCGCGAAATCGACCAGTGCGCGCGGCACGTCGTCGCCGACGACCTGGTGGTAGGTGCCCCCCAGGGACTCGACGAGCGCGCGCTGCGCTGCGAGCGCCCCCGGCGTCGCAGACCGCAGGCCATCCTGGCTCGACACGTGGACCGCGAGCACTTCACCGCCGGCCGATCGCGCCGCGATGCGCGCCCCGCGGCGGATGAGCGTCTCGCCCTCGGGTCCGCCGGTGAGCGCCACCACGACGCGTTCGCGCGCGTGCCAGGCGCCGTCGATGCCGTGCTCCGCACGGTAGAGCTTGAGCGCGCTGTCGACCTCGTCGGCCAGCCACAGCAGGGCGAGTTCGCGCAGCGCCGTGAGGTTGCCGAGACGGAAGTAGTTGGACATCGCCGCGTCGATGCGCTCGGCGGGGTAGACCAGGCCCGCCGAGAGGCGGTCGCGCAGCGACTGCGGTGCGAGATCGACGACCTCGATCTGATCGGCGGCGCGGATGACGGCATCCGGAATCGTCTCGCGCTGCACGATGCCGGTGATCTGCTCGACGACGTCGTTGAGCGATTCGATGTGCTGGACGTTGACCGTCGTGATGACGTCGATGCCCGCCGCGAGGAGCTCTTCGACGTCCTGCCAGCGCTTGGCGTTGCGGGAGCCCGGCGCGTTGGTGTGGGCGAGTTCGTCGATGAGCGCGATGTCGGGATGCCGCGCCCTGACCGCGTCGACGTCGAGCTCGGTCAGTGCGACATCGCGGTGATCCACCGCACGGCGGGCCACCACCGGAATACCGACCGCCTGCGCGGCCGTCGCGGTGCGGCCGTGGGTCTCGAGGATGCCGATGACGACGTCGCGCCCGTCGGCGCGAAGCCGGCGTCCTTCCTCGAGCATCTCGTAGGTCTTGCCGACGCCCGGCGCGGCACCGAGCAGGACCCGCATGCGCCCGCGCCGCGTGGGGGAGGTCGCAGACGTGGCGGTGCCAGGCGTTTCGCCGCTCATCTGTGAAGTCTCGCGCGCCACGGGTCGATTGTCAGCGCGACAGCGCGTCGAGGGCGAGGTTGAGCTCGAGGACGTTCACTCGGGGCTCGCCGAGGTAGCCGAGGTCGCGCTGCTGGATGTGCCGCTCGACCAGGGCGCGCACGTCGGCCGTCGGGCAGAGCGCGCGCCGCGGCGACGCGGACGACCTGGAGCAGTGCGTACTCGGGGCTGATGTGCGGGTCGAGGCCCGAGGCGGAGGCCGTCACCGCGTCGGCGGGGATCTCGTCTGGATCGACGCCCTCGAAGGCGGCGATGGCGGCCCGGCGGTGTGTCGATCGCGGCGACGAGATCCTCGTTCTGCGGGCCCGAGGTTCGAACCGCTCGAAGCCGCGCCGTCGTATCCGGCCCCCGCCGCGGAGGGGCGGGATTGGAAGTAGTCCGGGAGCGGTGTGCCCTCGGCATCCGTCCAGGACTGCCCGATGAGGGCGCTTCCGACGGTCTCGCCGGCGCTGTCGTGGACGGGCGATCCGTTCGCCTGCCAGGGCAGAACGAGCTGACCGATGCCGGTGATGAGCAGCGTGTAGCCGAGACCCAGCACGACGGTGAACACCAGCATCGCGCGCAGGGCGACACCGGCCGTACGCAGTGACGGTGCGTGCAGTGGACATGGTGTGACTCCTTGTGGTCGGGGTCGCGTCGGTCAGAAGCCCGGGATCAGGCTGACGACGAGGTCGATGAGCTTGATGCCGATGAACGGGACGAGGATGCCGCCGAGGCCGTAGATCAGGAGGTTGCGGCTGAGGATCGACGACGCGCTGCCGGGCCGGTAGTTCACGCCGCTCAGCGCGAGCGGGATCAGCGCGATGATGACGATCGCGTTGAAGATGATGGCACTCGTGACAGCGGATGCCGGTGAGCTGCAGCTGCATGATGTTGAGGGCCGCGAGTCCGGGGTAGATGCCCATGAACATCGCGGGAATGATCGCGAAGTACTTCGCGATGTCGTTCGCGAGCGAGAACGTCGTCAGCGCGCCACGCGTGATCAGCAGCTGCTTGCCGATGCTCACGATGTCGATGAGCTTGGTCGGGTCGCTGTCGAGGTCGACCATGTTGCCGGCCTCCTTCGCGGCCGACGTGCCTGTGTTCATCGCGACGCCGACGTCGGCCTGCGCGAGTGCGGGCGCATCGTTCGTTCCGTCGCCGGTCATCGCGACGAGGCTGCCGCCCTCCTGTTCGCGACGGATGAGCGCCAGCTTGTCCTCGGGCGTCGCCTCGGCCAGGTAGTCGTCGACGCCGGCCTCTTTCGCGATCGCACGAGCGGTCAGGGGATTGTCCCCGGTGATCATGACGGTGCGGATGCCCATCGCGCGAAGCTCGGCGAAACGGGCCTTCAGGCCGTCCTTGACGATGTCCTTCAGATGGATCACGCCCAGCACTCGGCCGCCTGCGGCATCCTTCACTGCGACGACCAGGGGCGTGCCGCCGCTCTGGGCGATGGCATCGGTGCTGCTCTTCACCTCGCTCCGAACGTCGGCGCCGACATCGTCGCCGAGCCAGGCGAGCACAGCCGATCCGGCACCCTTGCGCACCTCACTGCCATCGGCGAGGTCGAGGCCGCTCATGCGGGTCTGCGCCGTGAACGGCATGACAACCGCATCCGCCGGGAGGTCGACATGGATGCCGCGGACCGCCGCCAGCTCGACGACGGAGGTGCCCTCGGGCGTGGGGTCGGCGAGCGAGGAGAGCGCAGCCACACGTGCGAGCTCGTTGCCGTCCACGCCGCGCATGACGACGAAGTCGGACGCCCGCCGATTGCCGTACGTGATCGTCCCGGTCTTGTCGAGAAGGAGCGTCGTGACGTCGCCGGCGGCTTCGACGGCCCGGCCGGACATCGCGAGGACGTTCCGCTGCACGAGCCGGTCCATTCCGGCGATGCCGATGGCGGAGAGGAGTGCGCCGATCGTCGTCGGGATGAGGCAGACGAGAAGTGCGACGAGCACGGGGATGCTTACGGGGCTCGCCGCGTACGACGCGATCGGGTTGAGCGTCAGCACGACCACGACGAAGACGATCGAGAGGCTGGCCAGCAGGATGCCGAGGGCGATCTCGTTGGGGGTCTTCTGTCGGCTCGCCCCCTCGACGAGGGCGATCATGCGGTCGACGAAGGTCTCGCCCGGCTTCGAGGTGATACGCACCACGATGCGATCGGACAGGACGCGCGTGCCGCCGGTCACGGCGCTGCGGTCACCGCCGGACTCGCGGATGACGGGCGCCGACTCCCCGGTGATCGCTGACTCGTCCACGGTCGCGATGCCCCAGACGATGTCTCCGTCGCCCGGGATGAGCTCGCCGGCCGACACCACGACGACGTCGCCCAGAGTCAGTTCGGATGATGCCACCTCGGTGACGGCGGCACCCTCGGCTGAAGCATCCGTTCTCCCGTCATACGAGGTGATCACGCGGGCCATCGTCGAGGTGCGGGACTTGCGCAGCGTCGCCGCCTGCGCTTTACCTCGGCCTTCGGCGACCGACTCGGCCAGGTTCGCGAAGAGCACGGTGAGCCACAGCCAGATCGCGATGCCCCACGTGAAGCCGAAGGGGGTCGGCGTTCCGCCGGAGTCCTCGACGCCGATGAAGGGCTCGGCGATCGCGATGAGCGTCGTCAGTGCCGCACCCACCCACACGAGGAACATCACGGGGTTGCGCCAGAGTGCGGTGGGGTTGAGCTTGCGCAGTGCGCCCGGGAGGGCCTGGACGAGCTGCGACCAGCTGAAGGCGCGACTCGATCGCTGGGGCTTCGGGGTGATCGAGCCTGCGATCGGCCCTGTCGTAGGCGAGGTTGTCGCGGCAGTGGTGGACATGGTCAGGCGAGCCCTTCCGCCAGGGGACCCAGCGTGAGAACGGGGAAGTAGGTGAGTGCGGTGATGACGACGGCGACAACAGCGAGGAGGCCGACGAACTGCGGACGGTGGGTGGGGAGGGTCCCCGTCGTCGAAGGCACGCGCTCCTGAGCGGCGAGTGAGCCGGCGAGAGCCAGGACCAGGACGATCGGGATGAAGCGGCCGAGCAGCATCGCGATACCGAGCGCGGTGTTCAGCCACGGCGTGTTCGCTGTGATGCCTGCGAACGCCGACCCGTTGTTGTTGGCCGCCGAAGTGAAGGCGTACAGCACTTCGCTCATGCCGTGGACGCCGGGATTCCAGATCGAGACGCTCCCGACGTCCTCCCGGATACCGGGGACGGCGAAGCTCAGGGCCGTGCCGAGCAGCACGAGGATCGGCGTCACGAGGATGTACAGGCTCGCGAGCTTGATCTGCGTGGGGCCGATCTTCTTACCCAGATACTCGGGCGTGCGTCCGACGAGCAGGCCGCCGATGAACACCGCGATGACCGCGAGGACCAGCATCCCGTAGAGGCCCGAGCCGACGCCGCCGGGGGCGACTTCGCCGAGCATCATGTTGACCATCGGGATCATGCCGCCGAGCGCCGTGTACGAGTCGTGCATCGAGTTGACCGCGCCGGTGGAGGTCAGGGTGGTCGCTCCGGCGAACAACGTGGAGCCCAGGATGCCGTAGCGCTGCTCCTTGCCCTCCATCGCGGCACCGGCGAGCTGAGGGGCCGTGCCGAGGCCGAGAGTCTCGAGCCAGCTGATGAGTGCGACCGACGCGACGGCGAGCGAGGCCATGACGGCGAGGATCGCGTAGCCCTGGCGGTTGTCGCCGACGATCCTCCCGAAGGCGCGAGGCATCGCGAAGGGGATCGCGAGCAGCAGGATGATCTCGAGGACGTTCGTCCAGGGCGTCGGGTTCTCGAACGGATGCGCCGAGTTGGCGTTGAAGAACCCGCCGCCATTCGTGCCGAGCTCCTTGATCGCCTCCTGCGATGCGACGGGCCCGCCGGGCAGCACCTGCGTCGCGCCTGTGAGGGTCGACACCTCGGTGAAGCCGTTGACGTTCTGCACGACGCCGGCCGCGATCAGCGCGATCGCCGCAACGATCGACAGCGGAAGCAGGATGCGGGTGAGCCCGCGCACGAGATCGACCCAGAAGTTGCCGATCGTCGAGGACCCGCGGCGGGCGAAGCCGCGCACGAGGGCGATCGCGACGCCGATGCCGACGGCGGCCGACACGAAGTTCTGCACCGCGAGCCCCGCGAGCTGCACCGTGTAGCCCATCGTGAGCTCGGGCGAGTACGACTGCCAGTTCGTGTTGGTCACGAATGACGCCGCCGTGTTGAACGACAGCCCCTCGGGCACTGCGGGAAGGCCCAGCGAGTACGGCAGGACGGCCTGGAGCCGCTGCAGCCCGTAGACGAGAAGCACGCCCACCAGCGAGAACGTCAGCACCCCGCGGAGGTAGGCCTGCCACGTCTGCTCCGAGTCGGGGTCGACGCCCACGAGGCGGTACACGCCGCGCTCGACGCGCCAGTCCTTCACGCTCGTGTACGTGTGGGCGATCCAATCCCCGAGAGGGCGATAGAGCAGACCCAGGATCAGGATCACAGTCGCGATCTGGAGGACGCCGGCCCAGAGAGTCCAGGCATCCATCAGAAATCCTCCGGCCTCACGAGCGCGAAGACGAGGTAGACGACGGCGGCCACGCCGAGCGCGGCGGCGAGGAGCGAGAAGACGATCACAGCTTCTCCACCCCACGGGCGATCAGGGCGAGGAGCGCGAAGATCGCCAGTGTCGCGACGAGGTAGATGACATCGAGCACAGGGACTCCAGGAGCTCCCAGGGGAGCGATCGGGTCGGCCGCGCGTGCTGCGCGGGTGCCTCGCTGGGGGCACGTATCGATGCAATACCGCGACGGATGCCGCACCTCCCGTCCTGACGGATCCCATACGGGTCTCGGGCCGGCCCTCACGGTTTTCGCGCGGCGCCGAGTGCCGCGCGGGCTTCCGGACGCGCTCGGGCGGTCCGCGCCTGAGCGGCCACGCCCGCGAGGCGTCGGGGGAGGGTCAGGCGCGGCTCAGCGCGTCCTCGAACGCCACCCAGGCGAGCATCGCGCACTTCACCCGCGCGGTGTAGCGCGAGACGCCGCTCAGCGCCGAGGCGTCCGAGAACGTCTCCTCATCCAGGGGGATCGTCCCACGCGAGCGCATCGCGCTGCGGAAGCCGTCGATGAGGGCGGTTGCCTGGGCCCGCGGCATCCCCTCGTCCTCCTCCACGAGCGCGGCGAGCATCGAAGCGGAGGCCTGCGAGATCGCGCAGCCGGCGCCCTCCCACGTGACGTCGAGCACGACGTCGTCCTGGACCCGGACGCGCAGGGTGATCTCGTCGCCGCACACGGGGTTGCGCTGGTACGAGGTGGCGCTTGCGCCGGAGCCCTCTTCGGCCAGGCCGAAGCCGGCGCGGCGCTTGGAGTGGTCGAGGATGAGCTCCTGGTAGAGCGCATCCAGCCCGCTCATCGGCCCGCTCCGAAGTACGCGCGGACGCCCGAGACGGCGTCGAGGAACTCGTCGATCTCGGCGTCGGTCGTGTACAGCGCCGCGCTTGCGCGAACGGATGCCGTCAGCCCGAACCGGCGGTGGAGCGGCTGGGCGCAGTGGTGGCCGACGCGCACCGCGATGCCGCGCGCGTCGAGGAACTGTCCGACGTCATGGGCGTGGACGCCGTCGAGGTCGAAGGCGCTCAGCGCCACGCGCTCCACCCCCGGCGCCGCGTCGCCCAGCAGCCGCAGCCCCGGCACATCGCGCAGTCCGTCGCGCAGCCGCCTCTCGAGCCGCTGCTCGTGCGCGTGCACGGCGTCCATTCCGACGCCCTCGAGGTACCGCACGGCGGCGGCCAGCCCGATCGCCTGTGACACCGGCTGGGTGCCCGCCTCGAAGCGCTGCGGCGGCGGCAGGTAGTCCGCCTCGTCGAGCGTGACCGTCGTGATCATCGAGCCGCCCGTGAGGAACGGAGGCAGGGCCGCGAGCACGTCGGCGCGGCCGTACAGCCCGCCGACGGCGTACGGGCCCAGCATCTTGTGGCCCGAGAAGACGGCGAGGTCTACTCCGAGCGCGGGCAGGTCGAGGGGGAGGTGTGGCGCGGACTGGCACGCGTCGAGCACGGTGAGGGCTCCGGCTGAGCGGGCGAGCGCGACGAGGTCGTCCACCGGATTCACGATGCCGAGCACGTTCGAGACGTGGGGGAAGGCGAGGACGCGCGTGCGGTCGCCGACGAGGGATGCCGCGGCCTCGAGGTCGAGCGTGCCGTCCTCGTGCACGGGGATGTGCCGCAGGACCGCGCCCGTCCGCGCGGCGAGCTCCTGCCAGGGGATGAGGTTGGCGTGGTGCTCGGACTCCGTCACGACGATCTCGTCGCCCGGGGCGAGCGCGTACTGCCGCGCGGCTTCGCCGCCGCGGCCTGCGGAGGCATTGCCGATCGAGTACGCGACGAGATTGATGCCGGCGGTCGCACCGCTCGTCCAGACCAGCTGTTCGGGCTGCGCGCCGATGAACCCCGCGACGGTGGCGCGGGCGTCCTCGAACAGCTCAGTGGCCTCGGCCGCGAGCGTGTGCGCGCCGCGGTGCACCGCCGCGTTCGCACTCGTGAGGAACGACACCTCCGCGTCGATCACGGCCTGCGGCTTCTGGCTGGTGGCCGCGGAGTCGAGGTACACGAGCGGCGCGTCGCCGATGTACGCCGCGAGGATCGGGAAGTCGCGACGGAGCGTGTCGGGGTCGAGCCCGGTGGTGCGAGGTGAAGCGGAGGTCACCCTTCCAGGCTACGCGGGGTGCGACGGGGTCGGGTGGGCGGCGGATCACGCTCACCGCGCGAGCTTCGATCGCCTCAGTGGCGGCGACGGATCCGGGGAGTGGTCTCGTCGGGGAACTCGAGACTCGATTTCTCGACGATCGGGGCCTCGAGCGCTGAAGGATCGAACGGCCGACCTGCTCGCTCCTGACCGGGAAGCGGGCGCGAGCGGCGGCCGTAGATGAGCTCGCTCGAGTCGAGGAGCCAGGGGACCAGCGCGATCGTCACGCCGTGGATGAGCATGAGCTGCTGTCCGATCCGGCTCGCACGGCGGTTGTGCAGCAGGCTCTCCCACCAGTGGCCGACGATGTACTGCGGCAGGTACACCGTGACGACCGTCGACCCGTGCTTCTCGCGGTACTCCTTGATGAAGTCCGCCACGGGGCCGGCATAGGCGCGGTACGGGGACTGGATGACCAGGAGCGGGATCGGCATCCGGTGCTCCTCCCACTCGGCCTGCAGGGCCTCGGCCTCGGCCTTCGTGACGGCGACGTGGAGCGCCACCGTCTTGTCGTGCTTGGCGGCGAGGGCGTAGTCGATGGCCTTCGCCACGGGCTTCTGCAGGCGATTGACCAGGATGAGCGCGATGTCGCCCGACGCGCCGAAGTGCGCGCGGTCGTCCATCCGGATCTCGTGCTCCACGTCGCGGTAGTACCTGTTCACGCCGATCATGAGGACCGCGAGGACCGGGATCGCGATGAAGACGAGGTACGCGCCGTGCGTGAACTTGGTGATGGTCACGATGACGAGCACCAGCACCGTGAGGCTCGCGCCGAGCGAGTTGATGACGAGACCCTTGAGTGCGCCCCGCCGCTCGGCGGCGCCGCGTGGATCGCGTTTCGCCTCGGCGCGCGTCGTCTCGCGCAGCATCCGTCTCCAGTGTCTGACCATGCCGATCTGCCCGAGCGAGAACGACACGAAGACGCCGATGATGTACAGCTGGATGAGCGTCGTCAAGTTCGCCTGGTAGATCACGATGACGCCCATCGCGATGACGCCCAGGATGATCATGCCGTTCGAGTACACGAGACGGTCGCCGCGCGTGTTGAGCGCCTTCGGCGCGTAGCCGTCACGCGCGAGCACCGAGCCGAGCAGCGGGAAGCCGTTGAACGCCGTGTTCGCCGCCAGGAGGAGGACCACCGCTGTCGCCGCCTGGATCACGTAGAAGGGGATCGACCCCATGCCGAACGTCGCTGCGGCGACCTGGGCCATGAGGCTCGGCTGGGGCGCGCTCTCGCAGTCGAAGCCGACGAGGTTGCACGGGTCCTCGGCGTAGTGGACGCCCGAGATCAGCGCGAGCGCCGTGAGCCCGGCGAAGAGCAGGATGGCGATCGTCCCCATGAGCGCGAGCGTGGTCTGAGCGTTGCGGACCTTGGGCTTGCGGAACGCGGGCACGCCGTTGGCGACGGCTTCGACACCGGTGAGGGCCGAGCAGCCGCTGGAGAAGGCGCGCAGGATCAGCAGGAGGACCGCAGCCTGGGCGAGGCTCTGGGCCTGCACCGCGTACTCGGCGCTGGAGGCGACAGGCGGGTCGCCGAGCGCCGTCCGGGCCAGGCCTACCACGATCATGACCCCGACGGAGCCGATGAAGATGTACGTCGGGATGGCGAAGAGGAGCGACGCTTCGCGCACCCCGCGAAGGTTGACGACGACGACGAGGATCACGAAGCCCACGGCCAGCTCGACACGGGCCGGGTCCAGCGCCGGCAGCGCCGAGATGATGTTGTCGACGCCGGACGAGACCGACACCGCGACCGTCAGGACGTAGTCGACGAGCAGCGCCGCAGCGACGATGACTCCCGGCACTTCACCGAGGTTCGTGCGCGCCACTTCGTAGTCGCCGCCGCCCGAGGGATAGGCCTTGATGAGCTGGCGGTAGCTCACGACGACGACGACGAGCAGCACGACGACCGCCGCCGCGACCCATGGCGCGAACGCGAGGAAGGCGAGTCCGCCGGTGAGCAGGATCATCAGCAGTTCCTGCGGGGCGTAGGCCACCGATGACAGTGCGTCGGACGCGAAGATCGGCAGCGCCATCTTCTTCGGCAGGAGATGGTCGTCCATGTTCTCGGACGACAGCGGGTCGCCCAAGAGGATGCGTTTGGCCTTGGGCGAGTCAGCGGGGCCCGGGTCGCGTCCTTCAGCAGTCACGGCGGGCGATGTTACTCGCATGCACGGTGGGGAGCCGCATCCGGATGCCCGTCCTTACGCTTTCCTTACGGGTGCGGGGTCGCCCAGGAACTCCCTCGCCGCCACCACCAGGGTGTCGACACCCCGCTCGATCGTCGGGTGCAGGACCGGCGCGAAGAACGGGGAATGGTTCGTCGGAACGTCCCTCTCGAGGGTTCCGGCGGCCGCCGCCTGGGCGAAGGTGCGGGGGTCGACACCGCCCCAGAACCAGTACACGAGCGGCACGCCGGCCTCGCGCGCGAACCACGAGACGTCCTCGCTGCCGGTGAACATGCCGGGATCGACGACGGTCCCGTCGCCGAAGGCGGCGTCGAACGCGCGCGTGAGCCGCGCCGTCGCATCCGGGTCGTTGATGGTCGGAGGGAGCGAGTGGTCGACGGCGATCACGGGCTCCTCCTCGGCACCGGATGCCGCAGCCTCGGCCCGGACGACCCGCTCGACCTTCGCGAGGATCCGTGCCCGGGCCGCGTCGTCGGGGTAGCGGAGGCTCAGCTCGAGCTTCGCCTCGGCCGGAATGATGTTGTTCTTCAGGCCCGCGTGGATCGAGCCCACGGTGACCACCGCGACATCCCGCGGGTCGACCTCGCGCGAGACGATGGTCTGCAGGCGCATGACGGTCGCCGCCGCCATGACGACCGGGTCGATCGTCGAGTGCGGACGCGAACCGTGGCCTCCGCGCCCGAGAAGTGTGACCGTCAGCCCGTCGGAGGCCGCCATCTGCGTGCCCGACCGGACGCCGATCGTCCCGGCAGGTAGCGGGGTCAGGTGCTGGCCGAGCACGATGTCGGGACGCGGGAAGCGGTCGAGCACGCCGTCCGCGATCATCGCCTGGGCTCCGGCGCCGTACTCCTCGGCCGGCTGGAAGACGGCGACGACCGTCCCCGCCCAGTCGTCGGTGGTCGCCAGGAGCCGCTCCAGCGCGCCGAGAAGAGCCGTGATGTGCATGTCGTGCCCGCAGGCGTGCATGACCGGCACGTCCTGTCCCGAAGGGTCGACACCGCGTGCGGTCGAGGCGTACGCCAGGCCCGTGCGCTCCTCGACGGGAAGGCCGTCCATGTCGGCGCGGAGCCAGATCACCGGGCCTTCGCCGTTGACGATCGAGGTGGCGACGCCCGTCTTGCCGAGACCCTCCACGAACTCCAGGCCCAGCTCCGTCAGCTTCTGTGTGACGATCCCTGCGGTGCGGGTCTCCTGGAACGAGAGCTCCGGATGCCGGTGCAGGTCGGTGTAGAGCGCCTCGAGGTCGATCGTCATGCGGTTGAGCCTACCGACGCGCGGAAACCGCCAGTGGGGTGGGTCCTGGGCGGTCAGGAGGTGTGCCGCGCCGTCGAGCCTCGGACGATCAGCTCGAACGGGAGATCGGCGCGCACCTGCCGGACGCCGTCGCTGGGCTGGTCGAGCTCGGCCAGGATCGCCTGGGCCGCACGCTCGCCCTGCCGCAGCGGGAACTGGTCGACCGTCGTCAGGCGGAAGAACGAGCCCAGCTCGTGTCCGTCGATCCCGACCACGGAGAGGTCGTCGGGCACTCGATACCCGAGCTCGCGTGCCGCCAGCAGAGCGCCGATGGCCATCTCGTCGGAGGCGGCGAAGATCGCCGAGGGATTCGCGCCGGGGCGCCCGAGCAGCTGCTTCGCCGCGCGGAACCCGCCCTCGATCGTGAAGTCCGCCGGCTCGTAGAGCTCGGGGCGCGCGGGGATGCCGGCATCCTCCAATGCGAGCTGGAATCCCTGACGCCGCTGGGTGGGGATGTGGAAGTCGAGCTCGAACTCGGGACTCGCGCCGATGTGCGCGATCGCGCGGTGGCCGAGGGCGATCAGGTGGTCGGTCGCAAGTCGCGCCACGGCGACGTCGTCGACGGTGAGGGTCGTGAGGAGCGGATTCGGCCCGCCGATCGCGATGACCGGCAGACCGACTTCGAGAAGACGCCCGGTCTCCTCCTCGCCGAGTTCGATCGAGATGGCGATGACGCCGTCGACGCGCTGCCGGCGCAGGAACGTGTCGAAGATCTCGCGGCGCTGGGTCTGGTCGGCCGTGACGTTGTAGAGCGTGATGTCGTAGCCCAGGCGCTGGAGCGCCGTGGCGGTGCCGCTCAGCACCGTGGAGAAGAACCAGCGGTCGAGGAACGGCACGAGGACGCCGATGTTGCGGGTGCGGCCGGAGGCGAGGCTCGACGCGGCCGCCGAGACGACGTAGCCGAGGCGCTTGGCCGCCGCCTCGACACGGGCGCGGGTGGGGCCCGACACGTTGCCGCGCCCGCTCAGCGCGCGCGAGACCGTCGCCGTCGACACGCCCGCCTCGCGGGCGACCTCGTCGATGCTGACCACGTCGCCACCCCACCCTTCGCCGTCGTGCGGCGAACTCGATCAGTCGTCGGCGAGCCAGACGGCCGTGTCGGCCGGCAGCGCGGAGCCCGTGATCGGGCCGCTCGACGCGATCACGATACCGTCCGGCAGCGCGATGGCGGTGTCGCCCACGTTCGCGATCACCGTGATCGTGCCGTTGCGGAACGCGACGACATCGCTCATCGAAGCCCTCGAGCCACTCCACGACACCGGCACCGAGGCCGCGCGCGCGGCGGACCTGCGAGCAGGGTCCGGTAGAGCGAGAGGGTGGATGCGTCGTCGCCGAGCTGTGCGTCGCGCGCCAGCGCCGACCACTCGGCGGGCTGGGGCAGCCACGAGGCGCCGGTCGGGCTGAAGCCGTACGCCGGCCCCTCCGAGGTCCACGGGATGGGCACCCGGCAGCCGTCGCGGCCGTAGCGCTCGCCGCCGGTGCGGAACCACGTCGGGTCCTGGCGGGCCTCGTCATCCAGCTCGATGACCTCGGGGAGCCCGAGCTCCTCACCCTGGTAGAGGTAGGCCGAACCCGGGAGCGACAGCATGACGGTGGTCGCCGCGCGGGCGCGCCGCAGGCCCAGCTCGGCGATCGGCTTGCCGGGGGAGTCCGGTCCGATGCCGTGGCCCTGGGGGTTCTCGGCGGTCAGGGCGAGACGCGACGCGTGGCGCACGACGTCGTGGTTCGACAGGACCCACGTGCTCGGAGCGCCGACCGCGCCGTAGATGCGCAGCGACTCGGCGATCACGGCGCGGAGGGCCGCGGCATCCCACGGCGTCTCGAGGTAGGCGAAGTTGAACGCCTGGTGCATCTCATCGGGACGCACCCACTTCGCCGTCTTCTCGGCGGACGGAAGCCAGGCCTCGGCGCACAGGGCGCGGTCGCCCGGGTACTCGGCGACGAGCTGGTGCCAGTCGCGGTAGATCTCGTGGACGCCGTCCTGGCCCCAGTAGGGCACGTCGTCCGCGTCGCCGCCCATGGACCCGGCATCCGGATCGGGGGTGTGGTCCGGCAGGCCGTCTGCCTTGATGAGCCCGTGGGCCACATCGACGCGGAAGCCGTCGACACCGCGATCGAGCCAGAAGCGCAGCACGCGGCGGAACTCCGCCCGCACCTCCTCGTTCGACCAGTCGAAGTCGGGCTGCGACGAGTCGAAGAGATGCAGGTACCACTGGCCGAGCGTTCCGTCGGCCTCGATGACGCGCGTCCAGGCGGGACCGCCGAAGACGGACTCCCAGTTGTTCGGCGGCACATCCCCGTCACGTCCCCGGCCGTCGCGGAAGAGGTAGCGCGCGCGCTCGCGGCTGCCCGGCGCCGCAGCGAGAGCCTCCTGGAACCAGGCGTGCTGGTCGGATGAGTGGTTGGGGACGAGATCCACGATGATCCGGATGCTGCGCTCGTGCGCCTGCGCCAGCATCTCGTCGAAGTCCGCCAGCGTGCCGAAGAGCGGATCGACGTCGCAGTAGTCCGAGACGTCGTAGCCGGCGTCCTTCTGCGGCGAGCGCTGGAAGGGGCTGAGCCACAGCGCATCGACGCCGAGCGCTGACGAGGTCGTCGAGCCGCGCGGTGATGCCAGGCAGGTCGCCGATGCCGTCGCCCGAGCTGTCGGAGAACGAGCGAGGGTAGATCTGGTAGATGACGGCGGTGCGCCACCACTCCGTGCCTGGCGCCGGCGTTGCGCGTGTCGAGGGGTTCGATGTCGGTCAAAGTCATCCGTCCAGGGTAATGCAAGCGCTTACATTTCCGGACCGGAGGTCGGTCAGGGGTGGAGAGAGCCTTGTAGGGTGGCGCCGTGGCAACCGCAGAAGACCTCGCTCACGCCGAATCGCTGATCCGGACGATCGCCGACTACCCCGAGCCGGGGGTGCTCTTCCGCGATATCACGCCGCTGCTCGCGGATGCCGCCGCGCTGCGCTCCTGCATCGATGAGATGGCCGCGCCCTTCGCGGGCGGGTTCGATGTGGTCGCCGGCGTCGAGGCGCGCGGATTCCTGCTCGCCGGCGCGATCGCGATCGCCGCCGGCGTGGGGCTCGTGCCCATCCGCAAGGCGGGGAAGCTGCCCCGGCCTGCGGCATCCGTCTCGTACTCGCTCGAATACGGAAGTGCGACGATCGAGGCCCACGACGACATCAGGGACGGCGCGCGCGTGCTGCTCGTGGACGACGTGCTGGCCACGGGCGGCACGCTGCGGGCGGCGCAGGAGCTCATCGAGACGCTCGGCGGGATCGTCGTGGGAACGGCGGTGCTGATGGAGCTCGACGCCCTCGGCGGCCGGGCGGTCGCGGGGGACGTGCACACGCTCTTCCACGCCTGAACCCTCGTCCGCGGTCGCTGAAACCGGCGGCGGCGCGCATTGCGGGTTCGTGTCGGCGTGTAAAACCTCCGAGACAGTCGGGCCGCAGGGGTTCCCGCGCGCAGGTCGATCGACTTACGGTCGCCGGACGGCAACGAGGCGCGCATCGCCCCGTGCGCCTGGAAGGCAGGAGCGTGAGATGGCCACCACCGAGAAGACGACGGTCGACGAGGCGAAGGCGGCGCGCAGAGCCGCCCGGCGCACCGAGAACAGCGTCGACAGCGTCCCGCCCCTCGCCAGGCTCTTCCCTCTCGGGCTCCAGCACGTCCTCGCGATGTACGCGGGCGCCGTCGCCGTCCCTCTGATCGTCGGAGGCGCGCTCGGCTACTCGGCCGGCGATCTGGCGTTCCTGATCAGCGCCGATCTCTTCGTCGCGGGGATTGCGACGATCATCCAGTCGGTGGGGTTCTGGCGCTTCGGCGTGCGGCTGCCGCTCATGCAGGGTGTGACGTTCGCCGCCGTCGGCCCGATGATCGCGATCGGCCAGAGCGAGGGCATCCAGGCCGTCTTCGGCGCGACGATCGCGTGCGGCCTGTTCATGATCCTCGCCGCGCCGTTCTTCTCGCAGCTCCTCCGCTTCTTCCCGCCGATCGTGACCGGGACCGTGATCCTCATCATCGGCCTGTCGCTCATGCGCGTCGCCGCGGGCTGGATCATCGACGGCTCTGAGGACGGCGCCCCGCCGATCAACGTCGCCTTCGCCATGGGGACGCTCCTGCTCATCGTGCTCATCGAGCGGTTCGCGCCGCCCGCCCTGCAGCGGGTCTCCGTGCTCCTCGGGCTCGTGCTCGGCACGATCGCAGCCCTCTTCGTGCCCGGGATGGTCGACTGGTCGGGCGTCGACGATGCCGGCTGGTTCGCGCTCGTGACCCCGTTCCACTTCGGGCTGCCGACCTTCCAGATCGCCTCGGTCGTGTCGATGATCATCGTCGCGATCGTCATCATGACCGAGACCACCGGCGACATGATCGCCGTCGGCGAGATCGTCGAGAAGCCCGTCACCCGGCGCCAGCTCGCGGACGGCCTGCGCGCCGACGGCCTCGGCACCGTCATCGGGGGCGTCTTCAACACGTTCCCGTACACGGCCTTCGCGCAGAACGTGGGGCTCGTGTCGCTGACCGGCGTGCGGTCGCGGTACGTCGCCACGCTCGCCGGAGCGATCCTGGTCGTGCTCGGGCTCATCCCCAAGGTGTCCGCGGTCGTCGAGGGAGTGCCGAGCGCCGTGCTCGGCGGCGCGGGCATCGCGCTGTTCGGCATGGTCGCGGCATCCGGCATCCGCACCCTCTCGAAGGTCAGGTTCAACAACCGGAACGTCCTGATCGTCGCCGTCTCGGTCGGCATCGCGCTGCTGCCCACCGTCGCGCCCACGATCTACGACCAGTTCCCCCAGTGGTTCACGCTGATCTTCGACTCCGGGATCAGCGCCGGCGCGATCACGGCGATCCTTCTGAACCTGCTGCTCAACAGCGACGAGATGCGCGCGGCGCGTGCGGGGGACGCCCAGATCGGGGCGTATGACGGTGTGCGCGGCCCGGCCGCCGCGGCGCTCGTGCACCCCGACGCCCAGGGCACCGGGCTCATCCCGACGCAGGTGCTGGACGAGCAGCGAGAAGCGGCGGAGTCGGATGCCGCGATCGCCGGGGACGGCATCCCCGAGGAAGGATCGGGCACGGCGCCCCGCGCCTGAGCCCGCAGAGGATCGAGCCCCGGGCCCGCAAAGCGAGCGGACGAGACGCCCCCGAGTGAGCGGGAGGCGTGCATCCGCAGAACTGCACGAACCGGGAGGAGAAGCGGGGGCAGCGCGACGGTGCACCCCCCGCATGGACGGCGGCGGAGGCTCTGAGACCAGGTCGATTCAGGGCTCCGCCGCCGTCGAAGCATGCGGCCGGCGCCGCGGCGAGGCCTCAGACGAACGTCGGCAGGTCGAGCCAGGCGCCAGGTGCGGCGGGAACGCCGTCGCGCGCGACCGTGCCCTCGATGAGCCCGTAGGGGCGGTCGGCGGCGTAGAAGACCTCGCCCGGGTTCTCGAGGCCGAACGGCGAGAGATCGTAGGTGAAGTGGTGCTTGTTGGGCATCGCGAAGCGCACCTCGGCGATCTCGGGGCGCGCCTCGATCGCGGCCTTGCCCATCGCGAAGAGGGTCTGCTGCAGGGCGAGCGAGTGGACCGTCGCGAAGGTCGACAGCAGGACGGCCGACACCTCGGCATAGAGCGCGTTGTAGTCGATCCCGGCCTCGACCGCCTCGGGGAGGAACCGCCACCGCCCGGTCACCGCGGTCGCCATGATCCGGTCGTTCGTCTCGACGAGCGTCGTGTACCGCTCGCGCGGGAAGCCCGCGAACTCGCTGCCGGTGGACTTGAGCACCGTGAGATCTTTGATGCCTCCCGTGACGTGCGTCTCGCCGTCGACCACCTGGACGGCGGCGAGGCGGGTGCCCTGGCCCTTGCGCACGAACGAGTGGTCGTGCGGCTTCCCGTCGACGAGGATGCGGTCCCACTCGTACTGCTCGGCCTGCCAGAGGCCGCCCTCGATCCAGTCGAACTCGCCCGTGAAGTGCCGCGACAGGGTCAGCAGGAACTCCTCGGGAGACGGGATGCCGTGCTCCTTCGCGAACGCGAACACGGTGTTCTTCTGCGTGTCGGTCGCGACGACGAGCGAGTTGTCGCCGTTCAGGTACGAGTCGGCGAGGGCCGCCCCTCGCAGCTGCGACGTGACGCTGAGATCGACGATCTCGTGCCGGGGGGTGTCGCGGACGATCCGGACAACGCGGTTCTCGGCCTTGCCGTACTTGTTGGCACCGAGGCTGACTGACACCATGACTAGCTCCCTCTGTAGGTCGAGTAGGCGAACGGGCTGAGCAGCAGCGGCACGTGGAGATGCCTGCTCGAGCCGTCGTCCGCGACATCGACGGTGAAGGTCACGGTGACGAACGGGTAGAAGGTCGCGGTCCCCTGCGCGGCGAAGTACTCGCCGGTGAGGAAGGTCAGCGTGTAGTCGCCGGGCGGCAGTGCGTCGGGTCCGATGGAGAGACGGCCGTCGGCATCGGTGACACCGTGCGCGATGATCGCACCGGGCGCTTCGGCCACGACGGACTCGCCGGATGCCGCGGCCAGCGCGACCTCGACCCCTGCCGCCGGCTGTCCGGTGGCGGCATCCAGGATGTGGGTCGTCACATGCGTCATGCGGGGTTCCTCTCGGGCGAGGGATCGGTGACTGTCGCTTCGAGCCGCAGCAGGGCGATCTGCGCGAGCTGCCCGAGCGCCTCGGAGGTCTCGGCGTCGTCGTCGTTCTCGAGCCGCCGATGCAGCTCGGCGAGCATCTCGGCGGGGGAGCGGCCCGCGGCCCGGATCAGGAAGACCCGGCCGAACCGCTCTTCGTACGCCGCGTTGCCGGCAGCGATCGCATCGGCGACGTCGGCATCGGCATCCGTCATCGAGGACTGCTCGCGACGGGATGCTGCCGCCTCGACGCCCGCGCCGGCCACGCGTGCGCCGATGCGGGGGTGGTGGGCGAGAGCGGCGTCGAGGTCGTCGCCGGTCCAGCGCTCGGCCGCGGCGCGGGCTGCCTGGGCGAGCTCGTCGACCGAGGCGTACGGGCGGCCGGCGACGACGGCATCCGTCCATGCGGGGATCGCCGCCCACACGCCGACGGTCTCGGCGGCGGCTGCCGCATCGAGTGCGTTGAACTCGTGCGAGCTCCATGCGGTCACGCTAGCGGGCGGTCGTTTCACCCGGGTTACGGGTGACGGCCGCTTCGCACCGCTGGCGGGGAGGATCAGCGCTCGCCGTGAACGATGAGCCACTGGGCGATGGCATCCACCGTGCCCGTGTTGTGGATGCGATGGGGACGAGAGCAGGGGAAGCTGATCGCGTCTCCATGCCGCAGCACGACTCGCTCCTCGTCGAAGTCGATCGTCAACTCGCCGGAAAGCACCGTACCGACCTCGTAGCCCTCGTGGCGAAACAGCTTCTCTTCGGCATGCGCCGTGCTGCCGGGCGGGTAGGTGGACTCGAAATACTCCACGCCTGGGGTTCGGCCGGGTGCGAGACGACGGAACGCGACCCCGCTGTCCAGGACCAGCGCCGAGGTGTGGTCGGCCCGCTGCAGTGCAAAACCTGTGGTCGGCGCCTCGATCTCGATCAGCGAGTCGCTCTCGGAGTCGAAGACGGAGGCGAGGGGCACGTTGAGCGCGTCGGTGATCGCGATCAGCCGCGAGACGCTCGGCCGCAGCACCCCGCGCTCGATCTGCGACACCGCGCTGGGCGAGATACCGAGCGCATCGGCGAGCGCCCGGGCTGACATCCCCTGCTGCTTGCGGAGTGCCCGAAGCCGACCCCCCACTCCGGGAGGGAAGGAGACTTCAGGCTGCGCAGTGAGCTCCGCGGACATGACGGGATTGTATCGGCCTCGGATGGCCCGCCCCGAGGACGCAGGTGTCCACCCTGGCGCGCAGCCGACAGGCGTCCGGCGGCGGTCCTTGTGAATCGCGAACTTCACATGTGTGTTACAGCGACGAAACCAGCCACCGCGAGTGAAGCAATAGCTTCACAGCATCACCACCAGGGCGCGGACTCCACGTCGCTGCTCGATTCGCTCCGCCACCCAACCTGGAAGGTCACGCAAATGTCAGAGTCGACCGAGGCGCCAAGCGGCGCCCCGTACACCAAGCCGCAGGACATCATCGAAGCCGCGGGCTTTCCCGTCGGCTCGGGCAACATGAAGCCCGAATACGACCACCGCCTCGCCAACGAGGACCTCGCCCCGCTGCGCAAGCAGAAGTGGACGTCCTACAACATCTTCGCGTTCTGGATGTCGGACGTTCACTCGGTCGGCGGGTACGTCACCGCCGGAAGCCTGTTCGCCCTCGGCATCGCGAGCTGGCAGGTGCTCATCGCGCTCGTCATCGGCATCGTCATCGTGCAGTATTTCGCGAACCTGGTCGCCAAGCCGAGCCAGATGACCGGCGTTCCTTACCCCGTGGTGAACCGCGCGATCTTCGGCATCCGCGGGGCGAACATCCCCGCCATCATCCGAGGCCTCATCGCCATCGCCTGGTACGGAGTGCAGACCTTCCTCGCCGCCGAGGCGCTGAACATCATCTTCCTGAAATTCATCCCGAGCAGCGCGGCGCTCCTCGAGCCCAGCTTCCTCGGGCTCTCGGCCCTGGGATGGATCTCGTACGCGATCCTCTGGGTCGCGCAGGCCGCGCTGTTCTGGGGCGGCATGGAGACCATCCGCCGGTTCATCGACTTCGCCGGCCCCGCGGTCTACGTCGTGATGATCCTGCTCGCGATCTACCTCGTGTCGCAGGCCGGCTGGGAGAACATCAGCTTCACGCTGTCGGAGGGCGAGCCGCTGGGCTTCTGGGCGTCGATCCCCGTGATGTGCACGGCCATCGCGCTCGTCGTGTCGTACTTCTCGGGTCCGATGCTGAACTTCGGCGACTTCGCCCGCTACGGCAAGTCGTTCAAGGCCGTCAAGCGGGGCAACTTCTGGGGCCTGCCGGTGAACTTCCTGTTCTTCTCGCTGCTCGTCGTCATCACCGCCTCGGCCACCGTGCCGGTCTTCGGCGAGCTCATCACCGACCCCATCGCGACCGTGGCGAAGATCGACTCGTGGTTCGCCGTGCTCCTGGGCGGTCTGACCTTCGTCATCGCGACCGTCGGCATCAACATCGTCGCCAACTTCATCTCGCCCGCGTTCGACTTCTCGAACGTCGCGCCCCACAAGATCTCATGGCGCATGGGCGGCATGATCGCCGCCGTCGGCTCGGTCATCCTGACCCCGTGGAACTGGTACTCGAACGACGACGCGATCCACTACACGCTCGGCGTGCTCGGTGCCCTCATCGGGCCGCTGTTCGGCATCCTGATCGCGGGCTACTACGTGGCGGCGCACCAGCGCATCCACACGGACGCGATGTTCACGATGAGCGAGAAGGGCGCCTACTGGTACACGAAGGGCTACAACAAGAACGCGATCGCGGCGCTGCTGTGGGCAGGCATCCCGACTGTCCTTCTGGCGGTGTTCCCCAAGCTGCTCGCCGATGTCGGACTCTTCGACATCTCGTGGATCAGCAACTACACGTGGTTCATCGGCTGCGGGCTCGGCTACGGGCTCTTCGTCCTCTTCGAGCGCCGGAACCCCCAGGTCCCCTCGTTCGAGGGGCTGAGCGAGGGTGTTTCGGACGGGACGGTGGAGGTCGCCGGCGGCACGCTGGACGTCAGCTCCACGGGTGTCGGCGACGCGGAGAAGGTGCCGGTCGCGTAGTGCGCATCACCTTTGTGAACCCCAACACCTCCCGGGCGATGACCGCGAAGATCGCGGCCGCCGCCCGGGAGGTGGCGGGCACTGACGTCGAGATCGTCGCGATGTGTCCCGAGGAAGGGCCCGCGGCGATCGAGAGCCACTACGACGAGGCATTCGCCGCTCTCGCCGTGATCGCCTTGATCGAGGAGGACCTCGCCGCGGGCGGCAGCGACGGCTACGTGATCGCCTGCTTCGGGGATCCGGGATTGGATGCCGCACGCGAGCTGGTCGACGTTCCGGTGGTGGGCATCGCCGAGGCCGCCATGCACGTGGCCGGCCTCGCGGGCCGCACCTTCGCGATCGTCACGACGCTGAGCCGCACGCTCGGGCGCGCCGGCGACCTCGTGCATCGGTACGGCTTCGAGCGCGCGTGCGTCGCGGCGTACGGGTCGGGCATCCCGGTGCTCGACCTCGAAGACACCGGGTCGTCCGGGTTCGAGACGATCGCCTCGTTCTGCGAGCGGGCGGTGCGCGATGACGGAGCGGATGTCGTCGTACTCGGCTGCGCGGGAATGGCCGACCTGTGCCGGGACCTGGCGGATCGGGTCGGGGTGCCCGTCATCGACGGCGTGGCCGCATCCGTCGGCCTCGTCACGACGATGGCGCGCATGGGTGTCGGCACGAGCAAGCGCGACGAGTACGCCCGCCCGCCCCGGTGGCCCGCGTTCGCCCGCTGAGCCTCCGTGACGCGCGCGAAACCGACACGGCCACGCGTCGAAACGCGGGTGCGGGATGCTGTACTTCACGCTGTCGGAAGGGACACCAGTGACACCGAGCGCAGGCACAGAGCGTCGAGTCATCCGCGCCGGGAGGACCTGGGTCGACGGCGCCTTCCGGCCCGCGGCCGTCGTGATCGAAGGCGGGCGGATCGCCGACATCGTCGGCGTGCAGGACCGCGTTCGCGATGCGCGTGCGGTGCTCGTTCCCGACGACGCCGTGCTGCTGCCCGGCCTCGTCGACTCGCACGTGCACGTCAACGAGCCGGGCCGCACCGAGTGGGAGGGGTTCCGCTCGGCGACGCTCGCCGCCGCGGCCGGCGGTGTCACGACGATCGTCGACATGCCGCTGAACTCGCTGCCGCCGACGACGACCGCCGAGGCGCTCGCGATCAAGCGGGCGGCGGCGCAGCCATCCGCGTACATCGATGTCGGGTTCTGGGGCGGGGCCGTGCCGGACAGCCTCGGCGCGCTCGCGCCGCTGCACGAGGCGGGCGTCTACGGCTTCAAGTGCTTCCTCTCGCCGTCGGGCGTCGACGAGTTCCCGCACCTCGATCGCGCCCAGCTGCTCGCCGCCATGGAGGAGGTCGCGGCCCTCGGCTCGCGGCTCATCGTGCACGCCGAAGACCCGGCGCTCCTCGCACGACGACGGAGCCCTCGGCCGCGGGTACGACGCCTTCCTCGCTTCCCGACCGCCCGCGAGCGAGGCCTCCGCCATCGACGCCGTGATCGACGCGGCACGGCGCACGGGCGCCCGCGCCCACATCCTGCATCTGAGCGACGCGCACTCCCTTCCCGCGATCCGCGCGGCGAAGGCGGAGGGCGATCGCGCTCACCGTCGAGACCTGTCCGCACTACCTGACGATCGTCGCCGAAGACATCCCCGACGGCGCGAGCGAGTTCAAGTGCTGCCCGCCCATCCGCGAAGCGGGCAACCAGGACCTCCTGTGGGAGGGGGTCGTCGACGGCACGATCGACGCGATCGTGAGCGACCACTCGCCGAGCACCGTCGACCTCAAGCGCTCCGGAGGCGGCGACTTCGGCCTCGCGTGGGGCGGCATCGCGGGGCTGCAGGTCGGACTCTCGGCGGTGTGGACCGAGGCGCGGGGGCGCGGCATCCCGCTGGAGAGAATCCTGCCGCTCTTCACGACCGGGCCGGCCTCCGTCGCCGGGCTGACCGGTGTCGGAGTCATCGAACCAGGCGCGCCTGCCCACCTCACGGTCTTCGGCATCGACGACCCGTTTCTGATCGAAGCCGCACGACTGCTGCACAAGAACCCGATCACGGCATACGACCACCGTGTGCTGACCGGGAAGATCCGTCGCACGTGGCTGCACGGCAGGTCGATCTACAACGTCACCGAGGGCGGGGCGGGAGAGGCGCCGCGATTCCGCGGCACGCCCCGCGGTCACCTCCTGTCGGCCGCGGCGTGATGCTGCACGGGGGGATTGCGAGACACGCGGACGAAACGCGGATGCAGTTGGATGAGGGCATGCACACCGTGACGGAGATCCTGCAGCCGGGCGCCGGCGAGATCCCCGGCGACCACTACCTGCGTTCGACGCCCGACACGGTGCTGTGGGGGCGACTTCCGTGCGAAGCGGATGCCGCGGTCCTGCGCATCGCGCCGGGTGACTCGGTCACGATCGACACCGTGAGTCACGAGGGCATCCTCGAAGACCACGGCAAGGACCCGCTCGCCTACTTCACCGGTCAGGGCGTGGATCCGTCGGCGGTGCTCGAGGATGCGATCGCGATCGCCGCGACCCTGTCGCGCGACCCTGCCGCCGACGGTCCGCACATCGTGACCGGACCGATCTTCGTCGAGGGCGCCGAGCCCGGCGATCTGCTGCGCATCACGGTCGTGAAGCTCGTGCCGCGCGTGCCCTACGGCGTGATCTCGAATCGTCACGGCAAGGGCGCGCTGGTCGGCCAACTGCCGCGGGGCGACTACCACGTGAGCGTCTTCACGCCCGTCGAGGAGCGCGACGGCGGGCCGGTCGGACTCCTCCCCGTGGTCGATGGCGGCGAGCGCGTGGTCTCCTTCCCGCTCGCACCCTTCCTCGGCACGATGGGCGTCGCGGTGACGGGCGGGGAGCGTCCGCACTCGGTGCCGCCCGGCTCGCACGGCGGCAACATCGACATCAACCTGCTCGTCGAGGGCACGGCGCTGTACCTGCCGGTGCAGGTTGCCGGGGCGCTCGCGTACGTGGGCGATCCGCACTTCGCGCAGGGCGACGGCGAGGTGGCGCTGACCGCGCTCGAGGCATCCCTTCGCGCGACCCTGCGGTTCGACGTCATCCCGCGCGCGGAGGCGCTCGCCGAGTTCGGCGAGGTCACCGGGCCGCTCGTCCGCACCGCGGAGTATCTCGTGCCGACGGGACTCGACCCCGACCTGAACGAGGCGATGCGCAAGTGCGTTCGATCGGCGCTGAACCTCATCGAGGCGCGGTGGGGGATGCAGGAGCACCTCGCTTACGCGTACCTGAGTGCCGCGACGGACTTCGACATCTCGCAGGTGGTCGACATCGTCTGCGGGGTCCACGCCCGCATCCGCGAGGCGGACTTCGAGGGCGCCGGCCTGCGGCGTCAGACCGCCGGAGGTGCGGCGTGAGCGGCGCGAGCAACCTGCCACCCGACCTGTTCTCGGCGTTCGAGGACTACGAGGTCGCGATCCTCTCGAACGACCTCGACGCGCTCGATGCCGCCTTCGCGCCGGGACCCGACACGATCCGCGGCGACGGCTCGGGCCTCCTCGTCGGCCACGACGCGATCAGCGCCTTCCGGAGCGTCCGCGGCGGTGTGCCGGCGAGGTCGATCGAGCGGGTCGAGTATCGCCCGCTGAGCGAGGATGCCGCGCTCATCGTCTCGGTCTCGCGCTATCTCGGCGGAGGCACCGGGCTGCAGACGCAGCTGTGGGAGCGCATCGGCGGACGCTGGCTCATCACCGCGGCCCACGTGACCCCTCGCGCGCAGGCGCTCGACCGGTCGGTGTGGCGCACGGTCGGCGACCCGCTCTATCAAGGGGCGTGGGAGGGGCCGCTCGCCGGGCTCACCGTCGCCGTCAAGGACCTCTTCGCGATCAAGGGCTACCGGATCGGGGCGGGCAACCCCACGTTCCTCGCCGAGTCGCGCGCCGAGACGACGACCGCTCCGGCCGTCGGCGATCTGCTCCGCGGCGGAGCCTCACTGCGGGGCATCGCCCGCACCGACGAGTTCGCGTACAGCATCGCCGGAGACAACGTGCACTACGGGACGCCGCCGAACGGCGCGCTGCCGGGTGCGCTGCCCGGCGGCTCGTCGAGCGGTCCGGCTTCAGCCGTCGCGACCGGTCAGGCCGAGATCGGCCTCGCGACCGACACCGCCGGCTCGATCCGCGTGCCCGCCTCGTACCAGGGACTGTGGGGCCTGCGGACGACCCATGGCCTCGTCCCGCGGCAGGGGCTCCTGCCGCTCGCGCAGTCCTTCGACACCGTCGGCTGGCTGACGCGCGACGGCGCGACGCTCCAGCGCGTCGTCGACTGGTGCCTGAGCTACGACGGATCCGAGTCCACCGAGAGCGCGCTCGGCGCGTCCGGGCGCCGACCTGCCGTGGCGCCTCTTCGTCCCGGAGGAGGTGCTGGCGTCGGTCGAGCCCGAGACGCGGGCCGCCTTCGACGCGCTGATCGCCCGGGTGGCGGCATCCGACGATCCGCCCGACCTTCGCGCGCGTGCCGCTCGGCGATCTCGACGACTACTTCGAGCCCTTCCGCACTCGTGCAGGGCGCCGAGGCATGGCGCAGCAACGGCGAGTGGCTGCGCGAGCACCCGGATGCTGTCGGCCCGGCCGTCGCCGAGCGCTTCCGCGTCGCCGCCCAGGTGACCCCCGAGGCCGAGGCGTCCGCTCGCCGCGCCCTCGAGCCGCTGCGCGAGCACGTCCAGGCCCTCGTGGCGAACGGCGTGCTGATCATGCCGACCGTGCCGGGCCCCGCGCCGCTGCGCACGCACGGCGGAGACCGCGTCGACGCCGTGCGGCAGGCGACCCTGCGGATGACCACGCCCGCGGCGGTCGGGGGCCTTCCGGCCGTCTCGGTGCCGCTGCTGACCGTGCCGTCGCGCCTCGGACCCGCCCCCGTCGGGGTGTGCCTGGTGTCGCGCGCGGGCACCGACATCGCCCTCGTCCGCCTGGCCCGCCGCCTCGCCCGGCTCGTCGCCGACCCGACCCTTCCGGAGCAGCAATGACCGACAGCATCCCGGGTCCGATCGATCCGCCCGCCCGCCTGCTGATGGGTCCGGGGCCGATCTCGGCGTACCCGAGCGTGCTGCAGGCGATGTCGGCGCCGCTCGTCGGCCAGTACGACCCGTTCATGACGGCGACGATGGCCGAGACGCAGGAGCTCTACCGCGGCGTGTGGGCGACCCGCAATGAGGCCACGCTGCTCGTCGACGGCACCTCGCGCGCCGGCATCGAGGCGGCGCTCGTGTCGCTCGTCCGGCCGGGCGAGCGCGTGCTCGTCCCGGTGTTCGGCCGCTTCGGCCACCTGCTCGCCGAGATCGCCGAGCGCGCGATGGCCGAGGTGCACACGATCGAGACCGAGTGGGGCCAGGTCTTCCCGCCGTCGGTCATCGAAGAGGCGATCGTGCGCGTGCGCCCGACGCTCCTGGCACTCGTGCAGGGCGACACCTCGACGACGATGAACCAGCCGCTCGACGAGATCGGCGCGATCTGCGCCAAGCACGGCGTGCTGTTCTACACCGATGCGACGGCATCCCTCGGCGGCAACGCCTTCGAAGCGGACGCGTGGGGACTGGATGCCGCGACCGCCGGGCTGCAGAAGTGCCTCGGCGGCCCGTCCGGGTCGGCACCGCTCACGCTGTCGGATCGTGCCGTCGAGGTCGTGCGCTCGCGTGCGCGCATCGAGGCGGGCATCCGCGAACCGGGCGACCCGTCGGCACCCGACTTCGTGCGCTCCAACTACTTCGACCTCGGCATGATCCTCGACTACTGGGGTCCTCGCCGGCTCAACCACCACACCGAGGCGACCTCGATGCTGTACGCGGCGCGCGAGTGCGCCCGGCTGATCCTGGCCGAGGGGCGGGATGCCGTCATCGCGCGCCACCGAGTGGCGGGCGCCGCGATGCTCGCCGGCGTGCAGGCGCTGGGACTTCAGGTCTTCGGCGACGTCGCGCACAAGATGAACAACGTCGTCGCGGTCGAGATCCCCGAGGGCGTGCCGGGGGATGCCGCGCGCGCGGCGCTGCTGACCGACTTCGGGATCGAGATCGGCACGTCGTTCGGACCTCTGCACGGGCGGGTGTGGCGGATCGGGACGATGGGCTACAACGCCCGCGAGGACGCCGTCGTCACGACGCTCGCGGCGCTCGAGGAGGTGCTCGGGCGCTACGGCGTCCCGCTGGCGGCGGGAGCCGGCGTCGAGGCGGCGAGCGAGGTGTTCGCGGCGTGAGCCCACGCCTCGACGTCACGCCCGACCAGGTCGCCGCGGCGGCCCGGCGGGTGATGGCGCGCTGCGATGAGCTCGCCCGCGTGTCGTCGCACCGCGGACGGATCGAGCGCGTCTACCTCTCGCCCGAGCACGCGCGGGTCAACCGCCTCGCGGCGGAGTGGATGCGCGAGATCGGCATGACGACGAGGCAGGATGCCGCCGGCAACCAGCTGGGCCGGCTCGGACGTGCCGGGCGCCCCGGACGCGCCGGCGCTGCTCATCGGCTCGCATCTCGACACCGTGCCCGACGCGGGCCGTTACGACGGGATCGCGGGCGTGCTGATCGGGCTCGAGGTCGTGCGCCTCCTGCGGGTGCCCGACGGACGACGGGCGGCTGGCGGTCGCCGTTCCGCTTCGCGCTCGAGGTCATCGCCTTCTCGGACGAAGAGGGCACACGGTTCGGCAAGGCGCTGCTCGGCTCCTCGGCCGTCGCGGGCAGCTGGCATGACGACTGGTGGACGCTGACGGATGCCGAGGGCACGACGGTCCGCGAGGCCTTCCTGGATTTCGGGCTCGACCCCGGCCGCATCGGCGAGGCCGCGCGCCGCCCGTCCGACCTCGTGGGATACCTCGAGGCGCACATCGAGCAGGGGCCGGAGCTCGACCGCCGGGGTGAAGCGCTCGCGGTCGTCTCGTCCATCGCGAGCGCCCGCAGATTCCAGCTGCTCGTCGAGGGCGAGGCGCGGCATGCCGGCGGGACGCCGTACGACATGCGCCGCGACGCGCTGCTCGGCGCCTCCGAGGCCGCGCTCGCGGTGGAGCGCATCTGCCGGTCGGAGCACCACATCATCGGGACGGTCGGCCAGCTCGAGGCGTTCCCCGGGGCCGTGAACATCGTGCCCGGCGAGTCCCGGTTCAGCCTCGACCTGCGAGGCGAGTTCGACGGCGAGCGCGACCGGGTGTGGGATGCGATCTCGCACGAGCTCGACGCCATCATGGGCCGGCGCGGGCTGCGCTGGAGCGCGCGCGAGATCCACAGCGCGCCGGCGGTGTTCTGCGCCCCGCTGCTCCAGGACGTGATCCGCGAGGGGATCGTCGATCTCGCGCGTCAGCGAGCCGGGGGTTTGGGCGCCCCGTCGACGCGCGCAGCATCCGGAGGTCGGGAGCTGCCCCGATCGAGGCACGCCATCAGCACCGACGCGCCCGTCACGCTGCTTCAGTCCCGCCGGTCACGACGGCATGGCGATCGGGGCGATCACGGACGTCGGGATGCTGTTCCTCCGCAATCCCGACGGCATCAGCCATCACCCCGACGAGGCCGTGGCCGCGGGCGACGTGGAGCTCGGCATCCGGGCCCTGTCCGAGGCGGTCCTGCACCTGGCGGCCGAGCCCGCCTGACTCGGCCGCACGGCCCGCGTCGAAGCGCGAGCTCAGCGCGTCGCGCCGGTCATCCCCATCCGCGTCAGGACGATGCTCTCGGCGATCTGCACGATGTTGTAGAGCACGAGGGTGATGAGCGTGATGATCGCGATCGCTCCCCACAGCTGGGCGAACTGCGCCTGCGCGTTGAACTTGAGGATCGCCCCGCCGATGCCGAGCCCGGTCGACAGCCACTCCGCGAGCAGGGCTCCGGTCACCGCACCGGGCACCGAGACGCGAGCCGCGGCGAAGACGGACGGCAGAGCGCCCGGGAGGTTGACCTTGCGCATGGCGGTGGGCCGGTTGCCGCCGAACACGTGCACGACGTCGAGGCTCTGCGGGCTCGCGCGGCTCAGCCCGAACAGCACGTTCGCGAGGGCGGGGAAGAGCACGACGATGGTGCCGATCACCGCGACCGAGGCGGTCGTGCCGCGGCCGGTGATGAGGATGATGACGGGGGCGATCGACACGAGCGGAATCGTGCGCAGCAGCAGCACGAGCGGCATGACGCCCGCCTCGACCGACTTCGACAGGCTGAACACGATCGCCAGGACGATCGCCACGGTCATCCCGACGACGAAGCCGATCGCCGAGTCGGCGAGGGTCTGCCAGACGAGCGGGAAGAGCACCGCGCGGTGCTCGGCGGCGTCCTCGTCGACGAACAGGTAGTTCCAGACGTCGAGCGGGCCCTTGGCGACGTAGGGCGAGATGCCGGTGAGGCTGACGATCCGCCTGCCACAGCACGAGGAGGACGACGATCGTGATGGCCGCGTTCCCGAGCGCGCGCAGCACCGCCTTCCAGACCGAGCGCGACGGCGATCCGCCCGCAGGCGACCCTGGGCGGCGGCATCCGCAGCCAGCACCAGCTGGCCGGTCTGCGCGGCCGGCGGATGCGCGGTGTCGACCGGTCCGGTCTTGGGCGTCATGACGACCTCCCGGCGACCCAGGGAGTGACGAAGCGCACGAGCAGGCCGACGAGCCCGTACGCGGCGAGGGCGAACACGCCGCAGAGCAGGAACACCGACCACACGCCCGCCGAGTCGAGCTGACCCTGCAGGCGGATGAGCGTCGGGCCCACCCCGGCGGTGATCGAGCCGAGGTACTCGCCGAGCACGGCGCCGAGGAAGGCGGTCGGCACGGCGATCTGCAGGGCGTTGAGGATCGAGGGGAGCGCGGCGATCAGCCGGACCTTGACGAGCTGCGTCCAGGCGCTTCCGCCGAAGACCCGCACGACGTCGAGCGAGGCCTTGTCGGCGGACTTGAAGCCGAGGATCGAGCTCACGACGGTCGTGAAGACGCACACGATCGCGGCGAGGAAGATCGCGGTCGTCGAGGGGTCGCCGGGGTTCTTCGCCCCGCCGACGACGACGATCGAGATGCCGCCGATCGCGACGATCGGAAGGCAGTAGGTCACGACGGCGATCTGCGTGATCACGGTCTCGAGCCGGGGGAGCAGCAGGACGAAGGTCGCGAGGATCGAGCGCGATCCCGTTGCCCCACACGTAGCCGATCGCCGGCCGCGGTGATCGTCGGACGGAAGACGTTCCACGCGCCGAGGATGTTGCCCTGCACGAACAGCCAGTCGAAGACGGCGAGCGGCGAGGGCACCGGTGTGAACGACGTCCCCTCCTGCTGCCGGAAGGCGATCACGCGAGAAGATCCACCACAGGAGGAGGAGGGCGATCCCGCCGATCAGCGCCGAGGCCCAGCCGGGCACGCGCGTGCGACGCACCGTCAGGCCTCGGCCTCGGCGCGCCCGTCCAGGCCGAACAGCAGCTCGGATGCCCGGTCGACGAGCGCGTGGAACTCGGGCGTGCGCATCATCTCGGGGGTGCGGGGCCGCGGGAGGTCGACCTCGATGATCTCCTTGATCCGGCCCGGCCGCGGCGACATGACAGCCACGCGGTCGGCGAGGAAGATCGCCTCGCTGATGCCGTGCGTCACGAGCAGCGTCGTCGCCGGCTTCTCGGTCCAGATGCGCAGGAGCTCGAGGTTCAGGTTCTGGCGGGTCATGTCGTCGAGCGCGCCGAAGGGCTCGTCCAGCAGCAGCACCGACGGCTTCAGCACCAGCGCGCGGGCGATCGACGCGCGCTGGCGCATGCCGCCCGAGAGCTGAGCGGGCTTGGCCGTGGCGAAGTCCTTGAGTCCGACGAGCTCGATGAGCTCCTGGACGTAGTCCTTGTCGACCGGACGGCCGGCGACCTCGAACGGAAGCTCGATGTTCTTGCGGATGCTGCGCCACGGCAGCAGCGCGTGATCCTGGAAGGCGATCCCGAGCTCGCTGCCCGCGCGCATCTGATCGGGGGTCTCGCCGTCGACGAGGACGGTGCCCGTGGTCGGGTGGTCGAGCGCGGCGAGGATCCGCAGGATCGTCGACTTGCCGCAGCCGGAGGGGCCGAGCAGCGCCAGGAACGACCCTTTGTCGGTGTGGAGATCGGTCCCCTGCAGGGCGAGCAGCGAGTTGCCGCCCCGCAGGGAGAACGACTTGGAGACGCCAGTGATCTGGATGCCGGTGCCCGTGAGAGCACCGGCACCGGCATCCAGGTTTTCTGAGATCGTCATGATTCCTAGGGTGTGGGTCAGCGAGCCGAGGGTTCGGGGCGGAGCCCCGTCAGGGAAGCTCGCCAGCGAGCGGGCACTGAGGACCTACGGGAGGTAGTCCTTGAGCTCGGGGTTCTCACTGTAGATCTCGTCGATGATCGACGTGTCGAACAGATCGTCCGCCTTCAGGTCCCAGCCAGACGTCGCGAGCGAGGCCAGCGTCTGCTTCTTCAGCGAGTCCGAGATCGTGAACAGGCCGTTCTCCTCGGTCTCGTCGGTCGAGATCAGGAGCTTCTCGGCGTCGATGGCCGCCGCGGTCTTCGCCGGGTCGAGGTCGCCGAAGGTCAGGTCGCCGGCCGCCGCCGAGTCGTTGTAGTGCTTCACGACGACGTCGACGGTGTCGGCGGTGTCCGCCTTGAACACGTCGGTCCAGCCCTTGATCTCGGCGATGAGGAACGCCTTGATCAGGTCGGGGTTCTCGGCGAGGTACTGGTCGGTCACCGTCACGGTCTCGGCGACGTACGGGAGTCCGTTCTCGGCGTAGGCCAGGTTGGTGACCGGGTAGCCCGAGAGCTCGACGGTGATGGCCTCGTTGGTGAGGTAGGCCATGAAGCCGTCGACCTCGCCGTTGATGAGCGGGGTCGGGTCGAAGTCGACCGGCACGATCTCGAGCTCGCTCTCGTCGATGCCGTTCGCGGCGAGCAGCGCCTTGAAGACCGAGGCGTTGGAGTCCTGGACGCCGATCTTCTTGCCCTTGAGGTCGTCGGGAGTCGCGATGTTCCCGCCGTCCTTGAGCGAGAGGATCGTGAAGGGGTTCTTCTGGAACGTCGTGCCGATGATCTTCAGCGGAGCGTCCTGCTCGGCGACGGCTGCACCGACCGAGGCGGCGTCGCTGAGGGCGAACTGCACCGACCCCGACAGCAGCTTCGCGACACCGGTGTCGGGGCCGGCGACGCCGGTGACCTCCGAGAAGCCGGCCTCGTCGTAGTAGCCGTTGTCGTACGCGTAGAACTCGCCGGCGAACTCCTCGTTCTTGATCCACGAGTACTGGACGCTGATGTCGCCGTACGAGGCGGCGTCGCCGTCGCTGCCGGCTCCCTCGTCTGCCGAACCGCTCGAGGCGCACGCGCCGAGCACGAGGCTCGAGGCGGCGAGACCTACGGCGAGGGCGAGGATGCGCACGCGGACGCGACGCGCGGGGCTGTGTGATGCCATCGAAGAACCTTCCGGGGTGGATGCTGTGCGCCCGACGCTATTCCCCGCACGTTTCCACTCGCGCGTCGCCATGTTTCGGCCGTGTGACACACAGAGCGCGACGGTATCGGACTCAGGCCCGCGGCATCCGGACACTCTCCTGCGCCGCCCGCCACACCCGGTCGCGCGAGAACGGCTGCTCGAAGAGACGGGCGCCCAGCGCGCGCGAGATCGCGTTGCCGATGGCCGGCGCGACCGGGTTGTACGGCGATTCGCTCATCGACTTCGCCCCGAACGGACCGAGGTCGTCCGAGGTCTCGGCGAAGTACACCTCGGTCACCGGAATGTCGGCCATCTGCGGCACCCGGTAGAGCCGGAACACCGGATTGAGCACCTGGCCCTCCTCCACCATCACCTCTTCGTACAGCGCGCTGCCGATGCCCTGCGCCGCACCGCCCTCGACCTGTCCGCGGCACTGAGCCGGGTTCATCACGAAGCCGGCATCCGCGGCCTGCACGGACTGCAGGATCCGGACAGTGCCCGTCTCGGGCTCGACGGCGACGCGGGCGGCGTGCACGTTGAAGACGAGCGACCGCAGATCGCCGAACTCCCGCCCGTCCGCGACGAGTCCGTCGGCGCTCCGCTCGGAGGCGGGCGCGGCCTCGACGATGGCCGCGAAGGTCACGAGGCCCGCGGGCGTCCGCACGCCGTCCTCCGCGAGCCCGCACTCGTCGAGCGGGGCTCCGGTGATCCCCGCCGCGATGGCGACCATCCTCGACCGCAGCGCGACGCACGCGGCGTGCAGGGCCTTGCCGGCGACGGTGATCCCCGCCGAGGCGAAGGCGCCGGTGTCGTGGCGGACGGCATCCGTGTCGGCGTGCCGCAGGTGCAGGCGATCGAAGGATGCCGCGAGCACCGTCGCCGCGATCTGCCGGTGCACGGTCGTGGTGCCGTTGCCGAACTCCGCCGTGCCGGCCGCGAGCAGATAGGTGCCGTCGGGCCGGAGGGTGGCGGTGGTGTGCGAGATGTGCCCTCCGGGCGCCATGGTCGACAGCATCCCGAGCGCCATTCCCTCGCCGACGAGCCAGCCCGGGGGCGCCGAAACCCCGTTGCCGCGGCGCAGCGCCGCCTCGGCGAGGTCGAGGCACTGGTCGAGCCCGTAGCTGCCCCAGACGAGGTCCTCTTCGTACTCGTCCTCGGTCTCGTGGAGGGGATCGCCCTCCTGCACGACGTTGCGCCGGCGCAGCTCGAACGGATCGATGCCGAGTCGCTCGGCGAGCATGTCCATCGCCGACTCGATCCCCAGGATCACCTGCCCGAGCCCGTAGCCCCGGAAGGCGCCCGACGGGATGTTGTTCGTGTACACGACCTCCGCGTCGACCCGCTTCACCGGCGCCTTGTAGACCGCGATGGACTCGGCGCACGCGTGGAAGAGAACGCCGATGGCATGGTTGCCGTACGCGCCGGTGTCGCTCAGGACGTCGACCTTCATCGCCGTCAGCCTGCCCTCGGGCGTGGCGCCGAGCGATACGGAGACCCGCATGGGATGCCGCACCGTCGCCCGCCGGAACTCGTCGGTGCGCGAGAACTCGTAGGCGACGGGCCGGCCGGTGCGCAGCACCGCGAAGGCCACCAGGTCTTCGGTGAAGATCTCCTGCTTGCCGCCGAAGCCTCCGCCGACCCGCGCCGCGAAGACGCGGACGCGGTCCTGAGGAAGATCGAACAGGCGGGCCAGCTCGTCCCGTGTGAGGAACGGCACCTGGGTGCTCGAGCGGATGACGAGCCGCCCGTCATCGTCGAGCCAGCCGATCGATCCGTGCGTCTCGAGCTGGGCGTGGCTCACGCGCTGCGTCTGCCAGGCCCCCGACACCGTGACCGCGGATTCTGCGAGGGCCGCGTCGATGTCTCCGCCGAAGCCGTCGTGGAGTCCCGCGACGACATTGCGGGATGCCTCGGCCACCCGATCGAGCGCGGTCAGGTCGGGATGCACGAGCGGTGCGCCCCGGCGCCGCGCCTGTTCGGGGTCGAACACGGCGGGAAGGACGTCGTAGTCGACGCGGACGAGGCGCAGCGCCTCTTCGGCCGCCGCGCTCGTCTCGGCGACGACCGCGACGACCCGCTGGCCGATGTGGCGGACCACGTCGTCGAGCAGCCGCAGGTCGTCGGGGTCGTCCTCGCGCTTCTCGTGGCGGGCACTGGAGTAGCGGTGGGGCGGTGCGTCCTCGTGCGTGAACACGGCGACGACGCCGGCGACGGCGCGGGCAGCCGTCGTGTCGATCGCCGTGATGCGGGCGTGGGCGTGCGGCGAGCCGAGGACGCGCAGCACGAGGGTTCCGGGCACGACCGTGTCGAACGTGAAGGGCTCGAGTCCCTGCACGATCCGCGGTCGCCGCCTCGGGGGTGACCGAGCGACCGACCCGCTGGTCGGGGCGCCTCTCGCTTCGACCTGCGCTCCGGGTCTCGCGCACCGGTCCGAGCACGGCCTCGGTGATCGCCTCGCGGATGGGCCGGTAGCCGGTGCAGCGGCACAGGCTTCCCTTCATCCGGCGGTCGAGGTCGGGAAGATCGTCGGCGGTCAGCGTGGAGGCGGTGACGCTCATGCCCGGTGTGCAGAAGCCGCACTGGAACCCGAAGTGATCGACGAGCGCCTCCTGCACGGGATGCAGTGCATCGCCCGGCGCGAGCCCCGCCGCGGTGGTGACGGCGGAGCCCTCCGCCCGGACCGCGGGGATGATGCAGGAGTGCACCGGCTGGCCGTCGAGGATGACGGCGCACGCCCCGCAGTCGCCGGCGTCGCATCCCTTCTTGACCTCGTGGTGCCCCTGCTCGCGCAGCAGCGTGCGCAGGCACTGGCCCGGGCGAGGCTCGGCCTCGATCGGCTCTCCGTTGACCTCGAGCCTCATCGCGCCAGCTCCTCGCGGATCCGCTCGGCGAGCACCACTGAGACGCCCCGGCGCCAGTCGGCCGAGCCGAGGGGATCGGAGTAGTAGCCCGGCAGCGCCTGGATGTCGTTCGCAAGCGTCGCGGTGTCCGGAAGATGCGAATAGCGCAGCACGGTCGGTCGCCAGGTGGCGGCGGTGATCCCGAAGACCGCGCTGCCGTCCTCATCGACCCGGCCCGTCACGACGGCGCCCGAGCGCCCGAGTTCGGCGAGTGCGATCTTGCGGAGGATCGCCCGCGAGCGCAGGGCATGGGCCGGCAGCTCGACCGCCCGCAGCACCTCACCGCGCTCCAGACTGTTCGTGCCGTTGCCCGTCACAAGATCGGCGACCGGATGCCGGCGCTCGCCGCCGTCCGGAGTCCAGATGACCGCGACCCCGTCGAGGCCGGCGGCGAGCGAGACCATGGCGCCGGCTGCGAAGGATCGGCAGACGTTGCCTCCCACCGTCGCCGTGTTCCACACCTTGAAGGATGCGAGCAGCGCGTTTGCGGCATCCGGAACCATCGACAGGGCGGTCCAGTCCGCCGGCGGACCGCCTGCCGACCCGCCCTGAGCCCAGGCGACGAAGCGCGCGATCGTGCAGGTGGCGCCGATGCGCAGGCCCTCGGCGGTCACTTCGAGGTCGGGCCAGCCGAGCGTCGTCAGGTCGACGAAGCCGGTCGTCTCGGGCTGCGGCTCGCTCATGAGCCACGTGCCTCCCGCGATGAAGGCCTCGCCGGGCGCCAGCGCGAGGTCGTCGCGCGTGCGCGCCAGTCGGTAGCTCGTGATCGTGTCGATGTCCACGGGATGCCTTCAGAGCCGCGCCGCGAGCTCGCGCGAGGCGCGGGCGACCTCTTCGGCGATGATCGGCTCTTCGGCGGTCACGAGTCGGCCGTCGGCGACGATCGCCCGGCCGCCGACGAACAGGCGGTGCAGGGGCGGCAGGGCGCCGAGTCCCAGGGCCGCGACCGGATCGAGGATGCCGGCATGCTCCACGCCGTCGACCCGCCACACGGCGATGTCGGCGATCTTGCCGGGCTCGAGCGACCCGATCTCGGCGTCCCGGCCGAGCACCCTGGCCCCGCCGAGGGTGGCGATGCGCAGGCCGTCGCGGACGCTGAACGAGTCGGCGCCCGTGCGCAGGCGGTTCATGAGGACCGCCTCGCGGATCTCGATGCCGAGCTGTCCCGATTCGTTGGAGGCCGCTCCGTCGACGCCGAGTCCGACGGGCACGCCGGCGCGGAGCAGGTCGCGCACCGGGGCGATGCCGGCGGCGAGACGGCCGTTGGACGACGGGCAGTGGGCGACGCCCGTGCCGGTCGCGGCATATCGGGCGATCGCGGTGTCGTCGAGGTGCACGCAGTGCGCCATCCACACGTCGTCGCCGAGCCACCCCAGGTCTTCGAGGTACTGCGTCGGCGTCTTGCCGAAGTGCTCGGCGCAGTACGCGTCCTCCTCTATGGTCTCGGAGGCATGCGTGTGCAGCCGCACGCCGAGCGATCGCGCGAGCACCGCGGCTTCGCGCAGGAGGTCCGCCGTCACCGAGAACGGCGAGCACGGCGCGATCGCGACGTGGACGAGCGACCCGAACGACGGATCGTGCCATCGCTCGACCGACTGCTGCGACGCCGAGAGCGCGGCATCCGTCGTCTCGACCGCGAAGTCCGGCGGCAGGCCGCCCTGCGAGGCGCCGAGGTCCATCGACCCGCGGGTCGCGTGCAGCCGCACACCCACACGCTGCGCCGACTCGACGATCGAGCCGACGATGTCGCCCGAGCCCTTCGGGAAGATGTAGTGGTGGTCGCCCACGGTCGTGCAGCCCGAGCGCGCGAGCACCGCCATCGCGCCCGTCGCACCCGCCCTCGTGAGGTCGGCGTCGATCCGCGACCAGAGCGGGTAGAGCGCGGTCAGCCAGTCGAAGAGGATCGAGTCCTGCGCGTACCCCCGCGTCAGCCATTGATAGAGGTGGTGGTGGGTGTTGACCAGGCCCGGTGTGACGAGGCATCCCGTCGCATCCACGATCTCCGCGCCCGCCCGCAGCTCGTCCCCGGCCCTGCCTGCACCGACCCGGCTGATCACGCCGTCGTCGACGACGACGTATCCGGTCGCGTGCTCCGTGCCGGCCGGATCGACGGTGGCGACGTAGCCGCCCTCGATGATGATGCGGGTCATGCCCAGAACCCTTCGTGGACGGCGCGCGCCGACGCCAGGGGCACCGGCCCGACGACCTCGATGGGCCGGTTCGCGCGCGCGAACACCTCGCGGCAGGGCAGCGACAGGGTCGGTATGCCTTCTTGGGCATGCACAAGTTCACGCAGCTCGTCCTCGCCGAACGCGTACACGACCCGGCTGATGCCCGACCAGTGGATGGCGCCCGCACACATCGCGCACGGCTCGGTGCTCGTGTAGAGGACGGATGCCGCCAGCGTGGCCGCGTCGAGGGCTGACGCCGCGGCCCGCACGACGTTGGTCTCGGCGTGGCCCGTCGGATCGTTCTGCGTCACGACGGAGTTCAGACCGTCGACGAGGGTGCCGTCCGGGGCCACGACGACCGATCCGAAGGGGTGGTCCCCGCGATCGCGGGCGGTGCCGGCGAGCCCGATGGCGTACTCGAGGTGGGCGATGTCTTGCGGGGACGCGGTGGTCATGGTGCCGTTCGGGTCGGGATGCAGGATGCCACAGGCGCATCCTCGGTCTCATCGGGGAGGTCTCGGGAGTGCAGCGGTCCGGTTCGCTCGCGGAGGGGCAGGGCGCTGCCGCCGTGGCGCGAGGCGATGATCTCGGCCATGACCGAGACCGCCGTCTCGTCGGGCGAGGCGCCCCCGAGATCGAGCCCGAGCGGGGAGTGCAGGCGGGCCAGCGTCACGTCGTCGACACCCGCCTCGCGCAGCAGCCTCTCGCGATGCGCCACCGTGGATCTCGCCCCCATCGCTCCGACGAAGCCCACTGGCAGGCGCAGCGCGGCCGCGATCGCCGGCACATCGAGCCGTTCGTCGTGGGTGAGGACGCAGACCGCAGTCCTCGCGTCGAGAGTCTCCGCGTCGAGGGACTCGAGGTATTCGTGGGGCAGGGCCACGACGACCTCGCGCGCTTCGGGAAACCGCTCGCGCGTCGCCATGACGCCCCACACATCGCAGACCGAGACGGTGAAGCCCGCCGCGGATCCGACCCGGCTGAGCGCCGCGGCATGCTCACCGGCGCCGAGGATGATGAGGCGCGGGCGCGGCGCGTGCGACAGCACGAGCGTGTCGCCGTCCAGCACGCTCTCCCGGTGCGCCACAGCGTGGGCGAGGGGAGCGGAGGAGCCCGGTTCGTCGTCTACCCGGCGGATGCCCGGATCGCCCGAGCGCTGGAGCGCGATCGTCACGCCGCGGTCGTCGGCCGCGGCTTCGAGCGCGGCGCGGGCCTCGGCATCCGTCGGCTCTACGCGATAGGCGAGCACCTCGACCGAGCCGCCGCAGGCGAGCCCGGCGGCGTGCGCGGCCTCGTCGCTGAAGCCGAAGCTGCCCGAGCCTGTCCGACCGGTGGCGAGGACCGTCAGGGCGAGCGTCACCGCCTCGGACTCGACGCATCCGCCCGAGATCGAGCCGATGACCCGGGCGTCGCGTGTGACCGCCATCGAGGCGCCGATGCCGCGAGGCGCGCTGCGCGCGACGCGGACGACCGTGACGACGGCGACCGACTCGCCCGCCTCCAGGATCGGAAGCAGATCGCGTGCCAACTCGAGCATGCAATCACGCTAGTCCCGGCGTGTTTCCTTCGCGCTACGCTGTCGTGACCATGAGCGATTCCGGGCCCGTCGTCTGCGGGCTGGTGCTCGCTGCGGGCGCCGGAACCCGCTTCGGCGGGCCGAAGGCGCTGGCGGTCTCGAGCGACGGAACGCCGTGGCTCACTCGCGCTGTTCAGGTGCTGAGGGATGCCGGCTGCCGTCGCGTGGTGGCTGCCCTCGGGGCGGGCGCCGCCGAGGCGCGGGCCCTCCTCCCGGCCGACGCCGAGCACGTCCTGGTCGAGGACTGGGCCGATGGCCTGTCGGCGACCCTGCGCCGCGGCCTCCGCGCAGCAGCGGGGGAGGGGACGGATGCCGTCCTCATCGTCGCGGTCGACACGCCTGAGCTGCCCGTGGCGGCGGTGCGCCGAGTGATCGGAGCCGCCGGCGTGCCCTGTTCGGACGCCCTCGTGCAGGCCGTCTACAGCGGTGAGCCGGGGCATCCGGTGCTGATCGGGGTGGACCATGTCGAGCGGCTCGCAGCGTCGCTCTCGGGCGACCGGGGTGCCCGCGGGTACCTCGCAGCCCACGGCGCGCTGGAGGTCGAGTGCGGCGACCTGTGGTCAGGCGCCGACGTCGACAGCCGCTGAAAAGTGCCGGAATGCGGGGTGCGGGGGTTCAGCCGCCGATGACGACGTTCTCGGGCTCTTCCCCCCGGGCGAGGTGCTCGATCTGACGACGGATGAGCCGGGCGACGCGAGGCCGCATCGCGCTCGACGCGCCGCCGACGTGCGGCGAGATCAGGACCCCGGGCAGCCCCCACAGCGGATGCCCTTCGGGCAGCGGCTCGGGGTCGGTCACATCGAGCGCCGCGCGGATCCGGCCGCGCCGCACATGCTCGACGAGGGCGTCGGTGTCGATCAGGGGTCCGCGTCCGACGTTCACGATCAGCGCGCCGTCCGGAAGCGCGGCGAGGAACGAATCGTCGACGATGTGCCGCGTCGCCGCACCGCCCGGAAGCGACACGATGACGATCTCGGTGGTCGGAAGCAGCGCGGGCAGCTCGTCGACGGCGTGCACCGGCATCCCGTCCTCATCGCGTGCCCGGCTGGCAACGGCCGTCAGCTCGATCTCGAAGCCCGCAAGCCGCGCCGCGATCGCCTTGCCGACCCCGCCGTAGCCGAGCAGCATCACTCGCCGGTCGGCCAGGCTCTCGGCGAAGACGGGCGCCCAGACTCCGCGCGAGGTGTCGACGGCGAACGTGTCGAGCCGGCGCTGTGCCGCCAGCGCGAGGGCGACGGCGAGCTCGGCCGTGGAGGTCTCGTGCACCGATGTCGCGTTGGCGAACCGCATCCCGGCGGGCAGCGCGTCGGCGACTCCTTCGTAGCCGATCGATTGGCTCTGCACGAGACCCACCTGCACGCCCTGAAGTCTTCCCAGCAGGGCCGACATCTTCATGTACGGCGGCACGACAAGATCGAACGCCTCGCGCGGGGCGGGATCGTCCATGCCCCACACGACGACCTCGACGCCTTCGGCCACCGGCTGGATGTCGTGCGCGAGCTCTTCGGTCGGGACGGAGACGACAAGGGGACGGATGCTGGTGCTCACTCCACCACGCTACCGGCGTGCTGTGGGGGCGGCGCCGGGCACCGGCGATACGCTCGCCCCACCGGCACCCCCTCCCGTGGAGCGCCGCGCAGGAGGCGACCATGGTTCCCGAGATCAACTACTGGGCAGTGCTCCTCGCGACCCTGTCGACGATGATCGTGGGCACGATCTGGTACACCCCGAAGGTGTTCGGCACGAGGTGGGCCGCGCTCGCCAAGGTCGACATCGGCCGCCCCGGCGCGAGTGCGACCGTCGCCATCATCGTCACCGTGCTCGTCAGCTTCGTGACGGCGTGGGTCCTCGCCGGCGCCGCTGCGATCGCGTGGCACTTCTACGGCGGCAGCTGGCTGTGGGGCGCCGTCGTCACGGGGGCGACGCTGTGGGCCGGCTTCACCGCGGCGCGCTTCATCACGCACGACGCCTTCGAGGGCCGACCGACGGCGCTGACGACCCTCAACATCGCGCACGAGCTCGTCACCGTGCTCGTCATGGCGCTCATCATCGGCGCCTGGCCGCCCGCAGGAACGGTCTAGCCGTCACCCACCGTCGAGGCGGCGGGCCTCAGGCCGCGGCGCCCACCACGGCCGCGATGGCCGACGTGAAGAACGACAGGCCGTCGACGCCTGAGCGCATCGCCTCGCTGGTGTCGGGACCGAAGCCCGGCTCCACGGCGTGCTCGGGGTGCGGCATCAGGCCGACGACGTTGCCGCGCGGGTTCGTGAGCCCGGCGATGTCGTCCACCGAGCCGTTCGGGTTGACTCCGACGTAGCGGAAGGCCACGAGGCCCTCACCCTCGACGCGCGCCACGGTCTCGGCATCCGCGATGTACCCGCCGTCGCCGTTCTTGAGCGGAATGACGATCTCCTGGCCCTCGGTGAAGTCGCTCGTCCACGCCGTGGACGCGTTCTCGACCCGAAGGCGCTGGTCGCGGCAGATGAACTGCTGGTGGGCGTTGCGGATCAGGCCGCCGGGCAGCAGGTGCGCCTCGACGAGAACCTGGAATCCGTTGCAGATGCCGAGGATCGGCATGCCCTTGGCCGCGGCATCCTTCACCTCGGACATGATCGGCGCGAGCGCCGCGATGGCACCCGCCCGGAGGTAATCGCCGTAGCTGAAGCCGCCGGGCAGCACGAGTGCGTCGACGCCCTGGAGGTCGTGGTCGCCGTGCCAGATCGCGACAGGCTGCGCCCCCGCGAGGCGGATCGCCCGCTGTGCGTCGCGGTCATCGAGCGATCCGGGGAAGGTGATGACTCCGACGCGTGCGGTCATTCCACGACCTCGATGCCGACGACGTCTTCGATCACGGAGTTCGAGAGCACCTCGTCCGCGATCTTCCGGACAGACGCGAGCAGGGCTTCGTCGACATCCCCGTCGACGGCGAGCTCGAAGCGCTTTCCGATCCGGACACTGTCGAAGCCTTCGATCCCCAGGCGGGTGAATGCGCCGGCAACGGCCTTCCCCTGCGGGTCCAGAAGCTCGGCCTTGGGCATGACGTCTACGACGATGGTGGGCATCGGGGAATCCTCCTGGCGGCCGCGGGCGGCCGCACCGAGCGGTCAAGTGAGCGACGGAGCGCAGCGAGGAGTCGAAACGCCGGGTGTCGCGGCAGGTGTGCACCCCCATTCTACGGCTCGCGCAGTCCCGCCCTGAGCGGGACGGCAGCGGGGGGACATCGGCCCGTGATGCAACTGTGACAATTTCATGGGAGCGCTCCCTTGACATCTTTGGGAGCGCTCCCGTAGCGTCTCCCACGTCCGAATGAGAGCGCTCCCACCAGCGGTTCGCCGGAGATGATCCGGCACCCGCGGCAGGGCAAGCGGCCCACGCCACGCATGCAATACCCACAACACAAAGGAGTGACACGTGAACTCACGCTCACTGCGGCGCATCGCCTTCCTGACGGCCGCCGTTTCAACTTCCGCCCTTGCCCTCGCCGGTTGTGCGAGCTCGGGCGACTCGTCGGAGGAGGGCTCCGGCGAGGACATCACCCTCACGGTCACCACCTTCGGCACCATGGGGCTCGACGACTTGTACGCGCAGTACGAGAAGGACAACCCCAACATCACCATCAAGCCGACCAACATCGACACCGGTGGCAACGCGCAGACCGACTGGCAGACCAAGCAGGCTGCCGGCAGCGGACTGCCCGACGTCCAGGCCGTCGAGGAAGGCTGGCTCAGCAAGGTCATGCTCGTCAGTGACTCGTTCACCGATCTGACCGAGTACGGCGCCAACGACATCAAGGACCGCTGGGTCGACTGGAAGGTCAAGCAGGCCACCGACTCGAAGGGTCGCATCATCGGCTACGGCACCGACATCGGGCCGGAGGGTCTCTGCTACAACAGCAAGCTCTTCGCCGAGGCCGGTCTCCCGACCGATCGCGACGAGGTCGCAGCCTACTTCGGCGGCGACGACGCCACCTGGGACAAGTTCTTCGAGATCGGCAAGGCCTACCACGACGCCACCGGCAAGCCGTGGTACGACCAGTCCGGATTCGTCTGGAACTCGATGGTCAACCAGCTTCCCGAGGGCTACTACACCTCGGACGGCGAGCTGAACGTCGAGGACAACGCCGACCTCAAGGAGCGCTGGGACCTGCTCGCTCAGGGTGCCGCCGATGGCCTGTCCAGCGGCCAGACCCAGTGGGACTGGGGCAAGGGCCAGGCGTTCGTCGATGGCTCGTTCGCGACCTTCGTCTGCCCCGGCTGGATGCTGGGTGTCGTCAAGGGCCAGGTCGAGGCAGCCGGCGGAACCACCGCTGACGGATGGGACTTCGCCGATGTGTTCCCCGGAGGCGCGGCCAACTGGGGCGGCGCGTTCCTGACCGTTCCCACCACGTCGAAGCACCCGAAGGAGGCTGCTGCTCTGGCGGCATGGCTGACCGACAAGGAGTCGCAGGTTGCGGCATTCCAGGCGGCGGGCACCTTCCCGAGCGTGCTCGAGGCTCAGACCGACCCGGGCGTGACCGGATCGAACGACCTGGCGACGTTCTTCAACGACGCGCCGCTCGGTGAGATCCTCGGCAGCCGCGCCGAGGGCGTCGTCGCCCAGTACAAGGGCCCGGACGACGCGACCATCCAGGAGCAGGTCTTCGGACCGTCGATCCAGCAGCTCGACTCGGGCCAGGCTGACGGCGACACGGCGTGGAACAACGCCTTGGCGCTGCTCGACCAGCTCGTCGTCAACAAGTAGGGGTTCATCACCCCGGGGGGCCTTCCGGACCAGATCCGGAGGGCCCCCGCCATCGGCCCCTGAACTTCGGAGGCCCGCACTTCCCGTTCACCCCTCAGCGAGAGGCCAGCAATGACTTCCACCCTCGTGCAGCCGCCCAGCCGCCAGCAGGATCCGGGCCGTCCGGTCCCGACCCCGACGCGACTGACGTTCCGGCAGCGCCTGAGCCGATGGGACGTGCGCTATTCGCCCTACTTCTACGTGGCTCCGTTCTTCGTCCTCTTCGGACTCGTCGGACTCTTTCCGCTCGTCTACACGTTCGTCGTCTCGCTCAACAACTGGAACCTCCTCACCGGTCCGGGGGAGTGGATCGGACTGCAGAACTACGGCGCCGAACTGACTGATCCGCTGTTCTGGAACTCGGTCTTCAACACCTTCAGCATCTTCCTGCTCTCGGCGGTCCCCCAGCTCATCGTCGCGATCGTCATCGCGGCCGTGCTCGATCAGAATCTTCGCGCGAAGACCTTCTGGCGGATCTCGGTGATCCTGCCCTACATCGTCACTCCCGTCGCCGTCACGCTGATCTTCAGCAACATGTTCGGCGAGAAGTACGGTCTCATCAACGGCATCCTCGAGAACTTCGGACTGCCCGCGGTCCTCTGGAAGACGAACACCCTCGCCAGCCACCTCGCGATCGCGACAATGGTGAACTGGCGCTGGACCGGCTACAACGCGCTCATCCTCCTGGCCGCCATGCAGGCCGTTCCCAAGGACATCCACGAATCTGCAGCCATCGACGGCGCCGGCGCCGTACGTCGCTTCTTCTCGATCACGATTCCGAGCATCCGGCCGACCATCATCTTCGTGATCATCACCGCCACGATCGGCGGTCTCCAGATCTTCACCGAGCCCAAGCTCTTCAACGCGGCGAGCTCGATTCCGGGCGGCCCGCAGCGGCAGTACCAGACCACGGTGCTCTACCTCTGGGACCTTGCATTCAACCGAGGATCCTTCGGCAAGGCGTCCGCTGTCGCCTGGATCCTCTTCATCATCATCGTCGCGATCGGCCTGGTGAACTTCCTCATCTCGCGCAGCATCGCCAGCGCTGAGACGAAGGTCGGCAGACGCCGCACCCGCAGAAAGCTCGCGGCGATCGCCGCTCCTGGATCCGCCACCGGTGCAGCCATCGCCGGTGTGAACGAGGAGGACCTCCGATGACCGCTCAGCTCACAGCGCCGCCGTCGACTCAGCTCTCATCCGCCCCGCGTCGTCGCCGCGGAGGCGGGATGGGCATCGAACGTCGCCCCGGCTGGCTCGCGTACATGCTCGTCATCACGTTCTTCGTCGCCGGTGCGTACCCGCTCTACTGGTCGTTCATCATGGGGTCGAGCGACAAGACGGCGCTCGCGCAGACCTGGCCGCCCCTGCTGCCGGGAGGGCAGTTCTGGCAGAACGTCGGTGAAGTGATCGACACCGTGCCGTTCTGGCAGGCGCTGATCAACTCGATCATCGTGTCGACGGTGATCTCGGCATCCGTCATCATCTTCTCGACCCTTGCCGGCTACGCCTTCGCGAAGCTGCGGTTCAAGGGGCGCGAAGGGCTCATGCTCTTCGTCATCGCCACGCTCGCGATCCCGACCCAGCTGGGCATCATCCCGTTGTTCATCCTGATGCGGCAGCTCGGCTGGACCGGCACTCTCGGTGCTGTCATCGTGCCCACACTGGTCACGGCGTTCGGGGTGTTCTTCATGCGGCAGTACCTCGGTGGACGTCATCCCGGACGAGCTGATCGAAGCGGCGCGCATCGACGGCGCCAGCATGATCCGCACCTTCTGGCATGTCGGAGTTCCGGCCGCGCGACCCGCGATGGCGATCCTCGGCCTCTTCACGTTCATGACGGCATGGACCGACTACCTGTGGCCGCTGCTCGTCGTTCCGCAGAACCCCACCCTTCAGGTGGCGCTCAGCCAGCTGCAGTCGGCCAAGTACGTCGACTACGCCGTCGTCCTGGCGGGCGCCGTGCTGGCGACCCTCCCCCTGCTGGCACTGCTGGTCGTCGCCGGCAAGCAGCTCGTCAGCGGCATCATGGCGGGCGCCGTCAAGGGATGACTTCGGCGTCGCCCAGCGTTCCACCTCTCAGAGCCCCTGCCTCCTCCGTCCGGAAGGATCTCCTATGACCACGCCTCCCGATCGCGCATTTCCGCCCGGCTTCCTGTTCGGCGCGGCCACCGCCGCCTACCAGATCGAGGGCGCAGCCTTCGAGGACGGCCGCAAGGCGTCCATCTGGGATGAGTTCTCCCGCGTGCCGGGCGCGGTGATCAACGCCCACAACGGCGACGTCGCATGCGACCACTACCACCGCTACCAGGGTGATGTCGCCCTCATGAAGAGCATGGGGCTGCAGACCTACCGCTTCTCGACCTCGTGGTCGCGGGTGCGTCCCGACGGCGGGCCCGTGAACGAGAAGGGCATCGACTTCTACAAGCGCCTGGTCGACGAGCTGCTGGATGCCGACATCCTGCCCTGGCTGACGCTCTATCACTGGGACCTCCCGCAGGCGCTCCAGGACAAGGGCGGCTGGACCAACCGCGACACCGCCGACCTCTTCACGGAGTACGCGCTGGACATGCACTCCGCGCTCGGTGACCGCGTCAAGGTGTGGACGACCCTCAACGAGCCCTGGTGCTCGTCGTTCCTCAGCTACACGGCCGGGCTTCACGCCCCGGGCCACTACAGCATCGAAGAGGGGCTGCTCGCCTCGCATCACCTGCTGCTCGGCCACGGGCAGGCGATCACCGCCCTTCGGGAGCGGGATGCCTCGCTCGACCTCGGGATCACGCTCAACCTCACGGTCGCCGAGCCCGCCGACCCGTCGAAGCACGAAGACCGGGAGGCCGCGCGCCTGATCGACGGGCAGTTCAATCGCTGGTTCCTGGACCCGGTGTTCCTCGGCTCCTACCCCGCCGACATCGTCGACGACATCCGCGCGGTCGACCCGCGAGGCCGTCGCGGCGCTCGAGAGCGCGATTCGATCCGGGTGACCTCGAGACGATCTCCACCCGCATCGATGCACTCGGCGTGAACTACTACCACGGCGAGCTTGTCGGCGGCACGCCGTCGGCGAACCCGCCCGTCGGCGGCGACGCGCCGACCGACCGACCAGGTCGCTCGCCCTACCCGGTGTCGGAGGGCATCCACGCGTACGAGCGCGGGCTGCCGCGCACCTCGATGCACTGGGAGGTGCAGCCGGAGGGCCTGACGACGCTCCTGAAGCGCGTCTCGGACGAGTACGCCGCGCCTGCCGGCACTGTCTTGTACGTCACCGAGAACGGCGCGGCCTACGACGACGAGCCCGTGCTGGAGGACGGCGAGACGCGCGTCCACGATTCGGATCGCACGGAGTTCCTGCGCGGCCATGTCGCGGCGATCCTCGACGCGATCGAAGAGGGCGTGGATGTCCGTGGCTACTTCTACTGGTCGATGCTCGACAACTTCGAGTGGGCATGGGGCTATGAGAAGCGATTCGGCATCGTTCGGGTGGACTATGACACGCAGGAGCGTGTGCTCAAGGACAGCGGGCGGGAATACGCTCGGATCATCGCCGCGCGGGCGATCGACGCGGAACTGTCCGCAGCCCGCGTCTAGTCACACGGGAGGCTGATCCGCATGAGCACCGAGGCACCCAACGCGCCCGCCACGATCGAAGAGGTCGCGGCTGCGGCGGGGGTCTCGCGATCGACCGTCTCACGCGTGGTGAACGGCTCGACATCGGTCAGCCCCAGTGCCCTGGAGTCGGTGCAGCGGGCGATCGCCGACCTCAACTACGTGCCCAACCGCGCCGCGCGCTCGCTCGCGAGCCGTCAGACGCAGGCGATCGCGCTGGTCGTGCCGGAAGACACGACCCGGTTCTTCGGCGACCCGTTCTTCGCCGCGATCGTATCGGGCATCAATTCGCGGCTGACGCAGGTCGGACTACGTCCTCAACCTCTTCATCGCCAGCGACGATCCCGGCGACAAGACGACGAGCTATCTGCGCAGCGGGGCCGTCGATGGGGCGATCATCGTCTCGCACCACACGAGCGACACGTTCATCGACCGGATCGCGGCATCCGTCCCCGTCGTCTACGGCGGCCGCCCGGTTCGCGAGCGCGAGCGCGACTACTACGTCGACGTCGACAACGTGCACGGCGGACGGGATGCCACGGCCTACCTGATCTCGCGGGGACACCGTCGCATCGGCACGATCACCGGACCCCTGTCGATGCCGGCGGGCGTCGACCGGCTCGAGGGCTATCGCCAGGCGATCGCCGAGGCGGGACTCGAGGAGGGCCCGATCGAAGACGGCGGACTTCACGGCGGACGGCGGTGCCGCGGCGATGACCCGCCTGCTCAAGACGGGGAGCCCACCGGACGCTCTCTTCATCGCCAGCGACCTGATGGCGCGCGGCGCGATCGCGGCTCTCGGTCGGGCGGGCCTCCGCGTGCCCGAGGACGTCGCCATCGTGGGGTTCGACGACTCCCCGGTCGCGACATCCGTCACACCGCAGCTGACGACCATGCGCCAGCCGTCGTTCCAGCAGGGCGAGGACATGGCGGGTGTGCTGCTCGACATCCTCGCCGGCGGCAGTCCGCGCCACGTCACGATCCTCGAGACGGAGCTCATCGTCCGCGACTCCGTATAGAGGCCGCATTCGCAACTCGCATCTGCCGCGCCCACAGGTGGTGCTCGCTGCGTCAGTCCCCGCTGTCCTCCGCGGCCGGCGTGGGCAGCGCCGCCGCAGCCGAGACGTATTTGTGAAGCAGCCGCGCGAACTGCACCCGCTCGTCGGCGGACCAGTCTCTCGTGATGTAGTCGAAGGCACGTCGCTGGGCCTGTCGCGACTGCCGCAGAGCCTCGCGACCCCGGGCGGTGAGGCGCAGGGTGATGCTGCGTCCGTCGCTCTGTGAGGCCACCCGCTTCACGAGACCCTGCGCGACGCACGCGGCGGCGAGCCGGCTCACGACGGTCCGGTCCATGGACAGGGCGGCCGAGACCGCATTGACGCTCAGGAGACCGTCGGACTCCTCGACGACGGCGAGCAGCAGGTCGCGACGGACATCGGTGGGGGCGACCGGCGGATCGAGCGGGACGCTCCCCGTGCGGCGCCGGAGCCTCGTGAAGGCGGTCCCGATGGTCTCCAGCAGCTCTTCATCGGAGCTCGACGCGGCTCCGGCTTCCTCATGATCAGCCATGGATGCTCCTGACTCGGTACGTGCGTCTGACATTTACGTGCTATCTTACACATATGTGAGTTTCACCACATGGTGTGACTCGGAAGACTGAATGGGAGTTCGCATGCGCACCGCAATCGTCGCCGGCAGGGTATTCGACGGCACAGCGGATCTCGGTCCGCAGACCGTGGTCATCTCCGATGGTCGCATCGAATCCATCGGCGTTGAGGTTCCCGCCGATGCGGAGATCGTCCGTGCACCGGGAGCGACCCTCCTGCCGGGCCTCATCGACGCCCACGTGCACACCGATCCGTCGGGGCTTCGGATGGCGCTGGAATTCGGCGTGACGACCGAGCTCGAGATGCAGGGCGCGAACACCGCCCGCGATCGTGACCACATCGCCCAGGATGACAGCCTCGCCGATGTGCGGTCTGCCGGCTTCGGTCTCACCCCTCCCGGTGGTCACCCTGAGGAGCTGTTCCCGAAGGACTTCAACCCGCAGCGCGGCGGCGGCCGTGGTCCCGGCGGCCCAGGAGGGCGTCCCCGTGTCGACCCCATCGTGCGAGCGAAGGTCACCTCGCCCGAAGAGGCGGTGGACGTCGTCGGCCAGCTCTCTCGGGCGGGTTCGGACTACATCAAGTTCATGGTCGACGACGGCTCGGTCGAGGGGCACCCCGGCCTCCCGATGCTCGACCAGGCGACGCTCGACGCGGGCGTCGCCGAGGCGCACCGGCTCGGCATGCTGACGGTCGCGCATGCGCTGACCATCGAGGCGACGCAGATGAGCATCGACGCCGGCATCGACGGGCTGGCGCACTTGTTCATGGACAGACCGCACACCGACGAGATCATCGAGGCGATCGCACGGTCGGGCGCCTTCGTGGTGGCATGCGTCGTGCTCGATGCATCGATGATGGGCATCACGGGCGCCGAGCTGGCGGATGATCCTCGCGTGGCGGCCAAGCTGTCTCCGGAGTGGGACGCCACGCTGCGCAGCAGCTTCAACCACTATCCGCAGGGGCGCCTCGAGGACGTGCTCGCCACGGTGCGCGCGCTCGACGAGGCGGGCGTCGACCTCCTCGTCGGCACGGATGTCTCGCAGCCGCTCCCGTTCCTCGGCGGCCTCGCGCACGGCGCGAGCGTGCACCACGAGCTGCAGCAGTTCGTCAAGGCGGGCCTCGCTCCCACCCGGGCCCTCAGCGCAGCGACCTCGGTGACGGCCCGCCGCTTCGGCCTCACCGATCGCGGGACCATCGCTGTGGGCCAGCGCGCCGATCTGCTGCTCGTCGACGGCGACCCCACCACCGTTATCGGCGACACCCTCAATGTGCGCGACGTGTGGCGTCGGGGCACCCGCCTGCGGGCATCCTGAACACCTCGCGGACTCGTCCCGGGGCGGCCTGAGGCTGCCCCGGGATGGGTCAGCTCGCGGTCGCGAGAATGGCGTTGTTCCAGGGATCGTCGAAGGCGAGCGTGCGCCCGTCGTCGCGGACCGCGAAGCCGTGGTGCCGAAGGCGCTCCTCGAGTGCGCCGAGGGCATCGTGCCCGGGCAGGGCGAGGTCGACGCGCCCGAGGCCGAGCGCCGGCATCCGGGGTCCTGCACCGCGGGAGTTCCAGACGTTCATGGCCATGTGATGGTGGTAGCCGCCGGCGCTCACGAACACCGCCTGATTGCCGAGCGCCGCTGTCTCGTCGAAGCCCAGGGCGTCGACGTAGAAGGCGCGTGCGGTCGCCACATCCCCGACCGACAGGTGGACATGGCCGACGGATGCCGCATCCTCAGCCGTAGACCCCGCAAGGGTCTGCTCGGTCAGGTGCTCCTGCAGAAACCGGTTCGGATCGAGGAAGAGCGTCGCCATCTCGACGTGGCCGTGCGTCCACGACCAGTCGGTGCGCGCGCGGTCCCAGTAGAGCTCGATTCCATTGCCCTCGGGATCGGTGAAGTAGAACGCCTGGCTCACGAGGTGGTCGGCGCTGCCGGTGAACGTCGTCGGCGCGTGAGTCGCGACGGAGTAGAGGGCCGCGGCCAGCGCTGCCTGCGTCTCGAAGACGATCGCCGTGTGGAACAGCCCCGCCGACCCCGGAAGGGCATGCCGCAGCGTGGGCTCGTGGCGCAGCACGACGATCGGCCGGCCCGCTCTTCCAAGGGTCACGGCATCGCCCTCCGCGGCCAGCGACCTCGAGGGTCACGACGTCGCGGTAGTAGCGGGTCATGGCGTCGAGGTCGCCGACGAGAAGGGTCACCGCACCCATCGAGGTGTCGGCGGCGATCCGGTCGGCTGGCGCGGCTACTTCATGCATATGCATAGATAACGCCGCGGCATCCGTTCTTCTTCCCGAACGGATGCCGCGGCATCCGTCACCGGACGGGAGTGTTGAGCGGGTCTCCGCCGATCGGACCGACTGCGGGGATGGGTCCTCCGTCATCGGCGCCGGTCTTGCGCCAGCGGGCGATGGCGTTGCCCAGGTGGTAGATGATGAGCGCGGTCGCCGCGGCGATGACGATGGCGCCGAGCTGGAAGTCGCCCCACTGGATCGAGAAGCCCGCGATCGCCATGACCAGCGCGACGGCGGCGGTGTACTGGTTCACGGGGCGTGAGAAGTCGACGCGGTTGTCGACCCAGATCTTGATGCCGATGATGCCGATGAGTCCGTACAGAGCCGTGGTGACCCCGCCGAGCACGCCCGGAGGCACGGAGTTGAAGAGCGCGCCGATCTTGGGCGACATGCTGAGGAGGATCGCCGTCGCGCCGGCCACCCAGTAGGCGGCCGTGGAGTACACGCGGGTGGCGGCCATGACGCCGATGTTCTCGCCGTAGGTCGTGGTGCCCGACCCGCCGAACATGCCGGCGACCGTCGTCGCGACGCCGTCGGCGATCAGCGCACGCCCGGTGTGCTGGTTGACCGAGGCGTCCGTCATCGTCGCGACGCCGCGCACGTGCCCGACGTTCTCGGCGATGAGCACGAGGACGACGGGGAGGAACATCGCGATGACGCTCCAGGTGCCCGGCGAGACGAAGTCCGGGAACTGGAACTGGGGGAGCCCGATCCACGGCGCCTCATTGAACGCGGTGTAGTCGATCTCGTTGGAGAGCGCGGCGACGACGTATCCCACCACGACGCCGAGGACGATCGAGATGCGCCCGAGGAATCCGCGGAAGAACACGCTGAACAGGATGACGGCCGCAAGCGTGATCGTGCCGGTGAGCGGCTGCTGCTGGAAGTTCGACCATGCGACGGGGGCGAGGTTGAACCCGATGAGCGCCACGATGGCACCGGCGACGACCGGCGGCATGAGCCGGTCGATCCAGCCGATGCCCGCGAACTGCACGACGAAGCCGATCGCGGCGAGCAGGACGCCGACCGCCACGATGCCGGCGAGTGCCGAGCCCGTCCCGGCGGTCGCGGTGGCGGCGGTGACCGGGGCGATGAAGGCGAACGACGAGCCCAGGTAGCTGGGCAGCTTGTTGCGGGTGATGAGGAGGAACAGGATCGTCCCGATGCCCGAGAAGAGCAGGGTCGTCGACACCGGGAAGCCCGTGAGCACCGGCACCAGGAAGGTGGCGCCGAACATGGCGATGACGTGCTGCACGCCGATGGCGACCGTCGCACCCCAGTTGAGGCGCTCGTCCGGCCGCACGACCTTTCCGGGTTCGACGTTGCGGCCGTTGCCGTGCAGAGACCAGGCGGGCATAGCTCACTCCTCGAGATGACGGGCACGGGACAGGTGCCTTCCGCCACGATACCTGGGAGTTCGCTGGGAGCGGCGGGATGCCGCGCCTGTCGCGCCTAAGAGGTGAGGAGTTCGAGCAGCTCGCGGTAGCGATCGGCGGTCCGCGCCACGATCTCGGCGGGCAGCTCGGGAGGCGTGCCCGTCTTGTCCCAGTGGGCGGCCAGCCAATCCCGGACGATCTGCTTGTCGAAGCTCGCCATCCGCTCGGCGGGCGTCGCACCGGTCGCGCCAGGCCTCGGCATCCCAGTACCGCGACGAATCGCTCGTGAGCACCTCGTCGGCCAGTGTCAGCACGCCCGACTGATCGACGCCGAACTCGAACTTCGTGTCGGCGAGGATCAGGCCGTGCCGCTCGGCAGTCGCCGCCGCGCGCCCGTAGAGCTCCAGCGAGAGATCGCGAAGCTCGGCCGCTCGCTCGGCTCCCACGAGCTCGACAGTCTGCTCGAACGAGATGTTCTCGTCGTGCTCGCCCATCGGCGCCTTGTACGCGGGGGTGAAGAGCGGCTCCGGAAGACGGTCGCCGTCATTCAGGCCGTCCGGAAGCGGGATGCCGCAGACCGTGCCCCGCTCGCGGTACTCCGCCCAGCCCGACCCGGTCAGGTAGCCGCGGACGACGCACTCGACGGGCAGCATCTCGAGGCTCCGCACGACCATCGCCCGCCCCTGCACCTCGACGGGGATCAGCCGCTTCAGGTCGTCGGCGGTGCCGGGCTCGCCATCCGGACCATCGGTCAGCACCGCGCTCGCCGCGAGATGATTCGGGATGCTGCGCCCCCCGTCGCCGCCCGCGAGCCGGTCGAACCACCACAGACTCAGAGTCGTCAGCAGCACGCCCTTGTCGGGGATGCCCGGCTCGAGCACGTGGTCGAAGGCGCTGACGCGGTCGCTCGCGACCACGAGCATGCGCGCCGCACCCTCGATCGGGCCGTCGGCAGGGACGTACAGGTCGCGGACCTTGCCCGAGTACACGTGCCGCCAGCCGGAGAGTTCGAGGGGGGTTGCCACCCGCCTATTATCCCGGAGGCGGGTCAGGGGGTGAGTTCGTCGACGTACGCGAAGGCCTCGGCGGTGAGAGGCGCCCAGTGCTCCGCGCCGGAGGTGGGGACGACGACCCATTCGCGAGCGGGGCGTCCGCGCATCTCCATGCGCGCCGCAACGCCCGAGGCTTCGATCTCGTCGGCGCGCGCCTGCGGGACCTTGACCACCAGCCCGCCCGCGAAGCCGACGAACGCGAAGACCTTTCCGCGGATGCGCAGTCCTTCGCTCCCGAACATCGCGCCGATGTCGACGCCGTCTCGCTCGAGGTACCCCTGCGCGATCGGATCGAAGATGGCGTGCGCACGCTCTCGCTCGGCCTCGTCCTTCATGCAGGTCACCGTAGTCGCCGGTGGCGGCATCCGGTATAGTCCATCTGGACTATTTCATCCCGACCACTCGACCAGCACCCACGGAACCTCCATGAAAGACGCCGTCGACCGGCTCACGCCCCTGGGCGTGATGATCCTCGCGCTGCTCGGCGAGGGCGACATGCACCCGTACGAGATGATCCGGCTCATGCGTCAGCGGCGCGACGACCGCCTCGTGACGATCACCAACGGCACGCTGTACCACACGGTCGGCCGCCTGGAGCGGGCCGGCCTGCTCGCCGAGGTCGGCATCGACCGGCACGGCAACCGTCCCGAACGCACGACCTACGCGCTCACCGCGCCGGGCCGGGAAGCGGTCGGCGAGTGGGTGCGGCGCGAGCTGTCGCGGATGGATCGGCCGAGCGAGTTCCGCATCGCGCTCGCCGAGGCCCACAATCTCGAGCGCGAACAGGTGGTCGGCCTGCTGCGCACCCGTCGCGCGGCGCTCGCGGCCGCCCAGATCGAGCTCACCGCCGGCCGCGAGGCGGCCGGCGCGCGCGAGGTGCCCGAGCAGTACCTGCTGGAGGTCGATCGCGAGCGCGTCATGCTCGCCGCAGACCTCAGCCTGGCTCGACGCGCTGATCGCGCGCCTCGAGCGCCACGACTTCTCCTGGGGAGCGCCCGAGCTCCCCTCCGAACGCTATCTGCAAGACCGAAAGGCCGCACGGCAATGACTGAGCCCACTACGGATGCCGCGGCATCCGCCTCCCGCAATCCCGATCGAGGACCCTCGACCGACGTCCTGAAGACGAAGGGCCCGCAGAACCCGTGGCCGGCGCTCTGGGCGCTCGTCATCGGGTTCTTCATGATCCTGGTCGACACCACGATCGTCTCGGTCGCGAACCCGGCCATCAAGGCAGCGCTCGACCCCGACACGGCCAACGTCGACAACGTCGTGTGGGTGACCTCGGCCTACCTGCTCGCCTACGCGGTGCCGCTGCTCATCACCGGGCGACTCGGCGACCGCTTCGGCCCGCGGGTGATCTACCTCATCGGGCTCGCGGTCTTCACGCTCGCCTCGCTCGGCTGCGGGCTGTCGTCGACGCTCGAGCTGCTGATCGTCGCCCGCGCCGTGCAGGGCCTCGGCGCCGCGCTCATGACGCCGCAGACCATGGCCGTCATCACACGGACGTTCCCGGCGAGCCGCCGCGGTGCCGCCATGGGCCTGTGGGGCGCCACCGCCGGTGTGGCGACGCTCGTCGGGCCCCTGCTCGGCGGGCTGCTGGTGGACGGCTTCGGGTTGGGAGTGGATCTTCTTCATCAACATCCCGGTCGGGATCATCGGTTTCGTCCTGGCCTGGATCCTCGTGCCCAAGCTCGAGACGCACCCGCACAAGTTCGACATGGTGGGCGTCTTCCTCAGCGCCCTGGGCCTCTTCCTGATCGTGTTCGGCCTGCAGGAGGGTCAGAAGTACGACTGGGGCGTCATCTGGGGCCCGATCACCGTGTGGTCGCTCATCATCGCGGGCGTGCTGGTGCTCGCCCTGTTCGTGTGGACGCAGGCGCGGACCAAGAGCGAGCCCCTCGTGCCTCTCGAGCTGTTCAAGGAGCGCAACTTCTCGATCGCCAACATCTCGATCTCGACGGTCGGATTCGCGGTGACGAGCATGGGCCTGCCTCTCATGTTCTTCATCCAGCTCGCCCTCGGACTGACGCCGACTCAGTCCGCGCTGCTGCTCATCCCGATGGCGCTGCTCTCGGGAGTACTCGCCCCGTTCGCGGGCAAGCTGCTCGACCGCACCGACCCGCGCTTCCTGCTGGTGCCCGGACTCGCGTGCGTGGCCCTCTCGCTGCTCTGGTACTCGAGCCTCATGAACGTCGACACGCCGATCTGGATGTTCCTGCTTCCGTCGGCGCTGATGGGCATCGGCAACGCGGGCATGTGGGGTCCGCTCGCCACGACCGCCACGCGCAACCTCTCACCGCGACAGGCCGGCGCCGGCGCGGGCATCTACAACACGACCCGCACCGTCGGCTCGGTCATCGGCTCGGCATCCATCGCGGCGTTCATGCAGGCGCGCCTCGAGGCGAACCTTCCCGGTGCCGGCGACGCGCAGGGCGGCTTCGGCGGGGGAACGCTCCCCGACTTCGTCGTCGACGGCTTCTCGACCGCCATGTCGCAGGCGATCCTGCTGCCCGCCGCCGTGATGCTCATCGCGCTGGTGGCCGTGTGCTTCCTGCGCCGCCCGGAGGGGCTCAAGGCGCGCTGAGCATCGCGGCGTAGGGAGCCGTGCGAACGTCGGAGATCGGCCCCGAAGTCGGAGGATTGCGGGTCGATCGTCCGACTCCGGGCTGTTCTCCGACGAAGCACGGCCGGCGGCGGCGGGTCAGCGACCCCGCGGTGCCCGGTCGCGCTCGTACGCCCAGATCGCGAGCTCGACGCGATTGCGTGCGCCGAGCTTGGCCATGATGCTGGCGAGGTGCGTCTTGACCGTGCTCAGCGAGATGTGCAGCTCCGACCCGATCTCGGTGTTGCCGAGGCCTCTCGCGGCGGCCGCGAGCACCGCCTCCTCCCGGTCTGTCAGCGGGCTCGTGGGCGGTTCCGGCGGCGCGGCACCCGAACCCGCGAAGGCCTCGATGAGCCGCACGGTGACACCGGGGTCGATCAGCGCATCGCCCCTGGCCGCCGCACGCACCGCTTCGCCCAGCATCGCGGCCCCGGCGTCCTTCAGCAGGAACCCGCGGGCGCCGGCGCGCAGTGCGGTGTACACGTACTCGTCGAGGTCGAACGTCGTGATGACGACCACCGGAATCGGATCGGTGACCTCGGGTCCCGCGAGCAGCCGGGTGGCCTCGAGACCGTCCATGACCGGCATCCGGATGTCCATCAGGCACACATCGGGACGGATGCTGCGCGCGAGCGTGACCGCCTCCGCACCGTCGGCCGCCTCGGCCACCACCTCGATGTCTGCCTGGGCATCGAGGATCATCCGAAGCCCGGTACGCACGAGAGCCTGGTCATCGGCGATGAGCACACGGACGCTCATGCTTCCCATCCCTTGCGGGGAAGCGATGCCGTGACGGCCCATCCGCCGCTCGGCGATGGGCCGGCGGCGCAGGTTCCGCCCAGGAGGGCGGTGCGCTCGCGCATTCCGGTGATCCCGTAGCCCGGAATTCCGGATGCCGTGCCCCGGCCGTCATCGCGCACCTCGAGCCGCACTCCGCTCTCGTCCACGCTGACGAGCACGTCGATGCGCGTCGCCTCCTGGGCGTGACGCCGGGCGTTGGTGACCGCTTCCTGGGCAATGCGGAACGCGGTGGCGGCGACGGGACCCGGGACCGAGTCGAGATCACCCTCGAGCAGAACCGAGACGGCCGGGCCGGCGGCATCCGCGTCGGCGAGAGCCTTGAGCGCTGCGAGACCCGGGGTGGGCGCGAGCTCGGCGGACTCGCCCGTCCGCAGCACGCCGACCATGGCCCGCATCTCGCGCAGCGTGCGCGAGGCCTCGTCCTCGATCGTGCGCAGGACTCGGGCGGTGGCATCGGGATCGGTCCCGGCGACCGCCGTGCCCGCCTGGGCCTGGATCGCGATGGCCGAGACGTGGTGAGCCACCGTGTCGTGCAGGTCGCGCGCCAGCTGCTCGCGCTCGACGAGCCGCGCGCGGTCGAGCTCGCGGGCACGCGCCCCGCTGCGCCAGCGCAGGGCGACACCGAGTGCGCCCGTGGCGACAGCAACCGCTGCCCCGCCGATCACATCGGCGGCAGTGGGCGACGACGAGACGAAGGTGAGCAGCATCCCGCCCGCCACGAGGGCGCCGGCGACGATCATCGACCGAGCGGAGCCCCACCGGAAGACCGCGTAGAGAAGGATGAGGAGGCAGGCGGTCGTGTAGAGCTGCGGGTCGCCGCCCGTGGCGAGACCGACAGTCGTGCCGACCGCGAAGGCCGTCGCGAACATCGCCAGAGGGTGCGTCCGCCGCCAGAGGAGGGTCACTGCGAGGGCCGAGAGGACGACCGCCCAGAGCCAGCGGTAGGGCACCTCGGGACGGAGGGATGCTTCGACCACCGCCAAGGGAGGAATCACGCCGACGAGCACCCAGTCTCGCCAGACGCGCCTCGGGGGTGCCGGTGATGCCCCCGACGTCCTCCCCGTGCGCGCGGACCGGGCTCGTCATGCCCTCATGATAGGCGGGCACTCGCCGCGGCCCGCGGCGCGATCGGGCGGCCTGCGGAGCGAGCGCGCCGGCGGATCACGACCTCGGCGACGGCGAGGTTGATCGCCCATCCGGCGGCCATGAGCACGGTGTGCATCGGGCGGCTCGGAGTGCCGATCAGCAGCGTGAACGGCAGGAACGTCAGCACCTGGGTGCCCGCGCCCAACCCGATGGCATAGGCGCGCGTCATCCAGGCGCTGTGGGTGGCGACGTCCCCACGCCGGATCGCGAGGAATGCCACGACGATGGCCGCGATCATCCCGGTCGCGAGCACGAGCCGGATGGCCGAGAGGCCCGGGCCCGTGACGGACGACGGCAGTTCGTAGAACAGCGTCATCCAGATCGCCGACAGCGCCGAGAGGAGACCGGCGGGCGCGACGATCCGGCCGGCTCGGCGGTGCCAGGAGTGCCGCCGCAGCGAGGGGGCGAACTGGAGCGCGCCGAGCAGCAGGAAGGTGCTGGAGCCGACGATGTGCACGATGACCGGCGCCGGGCGAGTCGAAGAACCGGGCGTTCGCCTCGCTCACCGTGGCGCCGCCCGCGAGCTGTGTGATTCGGGAGGCTCCCGCGACGATCGGCACGAGGCTCAGGACGATCAGGCCCGCCGGTGCGAGCCAGCCTCGGCGGGCCGCCGCTCCGGTTTCGGTGATGGCTGCGGTTGTCATACCGCCATGCTGGCGACCCGGGATGCCGTCGCGCATCGGCCGCCCGGCCCGAGTCGCCTCGTCCGTTCGGCCGATCCCTCGGGCTAGGGGTGGGAGGTCAGAGCACGGAGGCGGCGAAGCCGTCGGGGTTGCCGAAGCGGTGCGCGGTGATGCTCACGGACTGCTCGTGCAGGAACGGGAGCAGCTCGACGCGACCGGCGCGAGTCACCGGGCCGTCGAACACGGCGATATCCGGCCGGCCGTCCGCGGCGCGGTCGAGGACGGCAGCTGGCGCGCCGAGCAGGCGCACTCGTGGCCGGGGGAGCGCCGCAAGGCGGGCGTGAGCAGTCGCAGCATCCTCGTGAGCGACGGCGACACCGCTCTTGCGGATCGCCGCGGCGACCTCGACGGGAAGCGCGTCGGCCGCCGAGAGGCGCACGGACGCGCCGGCGCGAAGCGCGGCAGCCGTGACGCGGACGATCTCGACGATCGCGACCCCTGCCTCGGCCCGGATGTGGGCCTCGGCCGGCAGGTACCGGAACACGTTGCGCTCGCAGGCCAGGCCCGAGCGGTCGCGCAGGGCGCCGAACTCCTCGCTCCAGGCTGCGGCATCCGACGCCACGGCATCGGTCAGCCACTCGTGCGCCGACGACTCGAGCGTCGGCGCGACCGCGGCGACCAGCGCATCGACCGCGCTCGAGCCCGCGGACGCCGAGCGCGACGGTGAGGCCGAGCCACCGGCATCCCGAACCGTCTCTGCGTCGGTCCAGTAGCCGAGGCCGGCGAGATAGTTCGGTCCGCCGGCCTTGAACCCGGCACCGACGACGGACTTCTTCCAGCCGCCGAAGGGCTGGCGCTGGACGATCGCGCCCGTGATGCCGCGGTTGACGTAGAGATTGCCGGCCTGCACGGAGGCGAGCCAGGTGCGCACCTCTTCTGCGTCGAGGGAATGGATGCCGGAGGTGAGGCCGTAGTCGATGTCGTTCTGGATGGCGATGGCCTCATCCAGCGTCTCAGCCGTCATGATGCCGAGGATCGGGCCGAAGTACTCGGTCAGGTGATACTCCGAACCCCGGCGCACGCCGTCGCGGATTCCCGGCGTCCACAGCGGCGACGGTTCGGCAGGCTCAGCGCCCGAGGGCAGCGGGCGGGGCTCGATGAGCCACGACTCGCCGTCGCCGAGCGTCGTGAGACCCTCGAGCAGCTTGCCGCTCGGCGGCGCGATGACGGGTCCGACCTGGGCGGTCGGGTCGGTCGGCAGGGCGACGTGCAGTGATCGCACGGCGTCGACCAGCTGGGTGCGGAAGCGGCGAGAGCTGGCGACGGATCCGACCAGGATGACGAGGGATGCCGCCGAGCACTTCTGTCCCGCGTGGCCGAAGGCGGAGCTGACGACATCCTTGACGGCGAGATCGAGGTCCGCGCTCGGAGTCACGATGATCGCGTTCTTGCCGCTGGTCTCGCCGAGGAGGCGAAGGTCCTGACGGAAGCCGCGGAACAGCTGGGCCGTCTCGTAGCCACCGGTGAGGATCACCTGATCGACGGCGGGGGAGGCGACGAGGCGCTCGCCGAGGGAGGAGTCGGCCAGCTGGACGAGCTGGAGCACGTCCTTCGGCACACCGGCCTCCCACAGTGCCTCGACCATGACGGCGCCGCAGCGGCGGGCCTGGCGCGCCGGCTTGATCACCACGGTCGACCCCGACGCCAGAGCGGCGAGGGTCGAGCCGGCGGGGATGGCCACCGGGAAGTTCCAGGGCGGGGTCACGAGCGTCACGGCGGCCGGGGTGAACACGGCCCCGTCGACGTGATCGAGGTCACGCCCGCGCTCGGCGTAGTAGTGGGCGAAGTCGATGGCCTCGGATGCCTCGGGGTCGGCCTGGTCGAGCGTCTTGCCTGCCTCGGATGCCATGACCTCGAGCAGGTCGGCCCGTCGCGCCTCGAGGATGTCGCCGGCGCGGTGCAGGATCGCCGCGCGCTCGTCGGCGCCGAGCGCACGCCATCCGGCTGCGGCGGCACGGGCGCGGTCGAGAGAGGCGTCGACGGCAGCGGCATCCGCCAGCACCGACGCGTCGGCGGTCGCGACGCCGAGCGTCGAGTCGGCGACGCGGGACAGGATGCCGAGCCCCCACGCCCGGTTCACGGTGACGGCGGGGTCGGTGTCGGGGGTGTTGCCGAAGCCCGTGCCGGGGTGCGGCGCGGGCGCGAGCGTGCGATCCTGCACGCGATTCGGCCCCGGCACGACGGCGTCGACCGCGCGCAGGGAGGCGAGGAAGCGGTCGGTCTCGCGGCGCAGCAGCGCCGGGTTGGAGTCGAGCTCGAACAGCGCCGACATGAAGTTGTCGCTGGACGCGCCCTCTTCGAGGCGGCGGATCAGGTAGGCGATCGCGACGTCGAACTCGCGCGGGTGCACGACCGGCGTGTAGAGCAGGAGGCCGCCGACCTCGCGCCGCACGACCTCGGCGATCGACTCGGCCATGCCGAGGAGCATCTCGTACTCGACGCCCGCGGTGACACCGCGCTCGCCCGCGAGCAGCCAGGAGTGCGCGATGTCGAAGAGGTTGTGGCCCGCGATGCCGAGCCGCACGTTGGCGATGCGCTCGGGCTCGAGCGCGTAGTCGAGGATGCGCTTGTAGTGCGTGTCGCTGTCCTGCTTGGTGCTCCAGGTCGCGAGCGGCCAGCCGTGGATCTCGGCGTCGACCCGCTCCATCGAGAGGTTCGCGCCCTTCACGAGGCGCACCTTGATGCCGGCGCCTCCACGTGCGCGGCGCGCGGCCGCCCAGTCCTGCAGCCGGATCATCGCCGCGAACGAGTCGGGGAGGTAGGCCTGCAGCACGATGCCGGCCTCGAGCTTCTCGAACTCCGGCTCGTCCAGCAGGCGCATGAAGACCGCCATGGTCAGGTCGAGGTCGCGGTACTCCTCCATGTCGAGGTTGATGAACTTCGGCGTGGGCGACGATGCCGCGAGCCGGAACAGGGGCGTGAGCCGCTCGACGATCGCCTCGACCGCCTCGTCGAAGCCCCACGCCGAGTGCGGCCCGACCATCGCCGAGACCTTGACCGACACGTAGTCGACGTCGTCGCGGCGGAGGAGCCGCATGGTGCCCTCGAGGCGACGCTGCGCCTCGGCCTTGCCGAGCACGGCCTCGCCGAGCAGGTTGACGTTGAGCCGGACGCCGTCGCGCTTGAGCGCACGGATCGCCGTGCCGAGCTTCTCGTCGCGCGCGTCGACGATGAGGTGCCCGACCATCCGGCGGAGGACCGTCCGCGCGATCGGCACGACGACGCCCGGGGCGATCAGGCCCGGCGATTCCGCCGAGACGAACGGCGCCACGCAGCGGTGCCGGCAGGAACCCGGGAACGAGGGGCGCGACTCGCGACAGGGCGCGTGCGGCGACCCGCGTGTCTTCGGGCCGCACGACGCCGTCGACGAACCCGGTCGTGAACTCGAGGCCCTTCGGGTCGCTGAGGACGCCGGCGAGGCGCTGCGCGGCGACGCTCGCCGGGATGCTCGCCGCCTCGGCGAGCCACCGATTCACCAGCGCGATCGTCTCGTCGGCGAGGTGCGGCGCGGAGTCGGAGGAGGTGTCGGGCAGGACAGGCGTTGTCACAGGAAGCTCCTTGAAGACAGAGGGGTCTCATTCCAGTGTCCGCGCGGCATCCATGAATGAAAAGCGACGCTTTCTTCCGTATTCTCTACACAATCTCTTAACGATCGGATGCCGGGATGCTCGACCTCAAGAAGCTCCGCCTGCTGCGCGAGCTGCACCTGCGCGGAACGATCGCCGCGGTCGCCGAGGCCGCCTCGTACAGTCCGTCCGCGGTGTCGCAGCACCTCGCGCAGCTGGAGCGCGAGGCGGGCGTCGAGCTGCTGCGCAAGTCCGGCCGCGGCCTGCGGCTGACCCCCGCGGCCGAGCGCCTCGTCGAACGCACCGGCGATCTGCTCGACGTCATGGAGCTCGCCGAATCCGAGCTGCGCACCTCAGGGGAGGACGTGGTGGGCACGGTGCGGACCGCCGTGTTCCAGTCGGCGATGCTCGCCCTCATGCCGGCCGCGCTCGAGGCGATGCGCACGGTCGCTCCCGATGTCCGGGTCGAACTCGTCCAGCGGGAGCCCGAGACCGCCCTGCGCGAGACCTGGCTGCGCGACTTCGACCTCGTCGTCGCCGAGCAGTACCCCTCGCACGCGGCGCCGCACCCGCCCGGGCTCGACCGGCAGGCGCTCACCACGGACGCCATCCGCCTCGCGGTCTCGAAGGGCGAGCGCAGCGACATCACGACCGTCGCGGACGCGCGCGACCTCGCGTGGGTGATGGAGCCGCGCGGCGCCGCCTCGCGTCACTACGCGGAGCAGCTGTGCCGCCTCGCGGGCTTCGAGCCCGACGTGCGGTTCGAGACCGCTGACCTGCAGGCCCACGTGCGGCTCGTCGAGACGGGCAACGCCGTGGCGTTCCTGCCCGACCTGATCTGGTGGGGCGCCGAGCCGACGGGATGCCGGCTCCTCGGTCTTCCCGGAAGCCCGCGGCGCACCGTGTTCACCTCGGCCCGCCAGTCGGGCAGCGATTCGCCGGCGGTCGCGGTGTTCCGCCGGGTGCTCGCCCGGGTCGCATCCGAGCTCGCGGTGGACTGACCTCGCCGCGCGGACCGCTATTGGGCGACGCGGGCTGCGATGTCGGAGCGGAACTGGCCGCCCTCGAGGCCGATCTCGCCGAGTGCGCGGTACGCCCGGTCTCGCGCTTCGCCGAAGGTCGAGCCGACGGCGACGACGTTGAGCACCCGCCCGCCCGTCGCCACGAGCCCGGCGTCGCTCTCGGCGGTGGCCGCGTGCGCGACGTGCACGCCCTCGACGGCGGAGGCGGCATCCAGTCCCGAAAGCGGGCGCCCCGTGATCGGAGCCTCGGGGTAGCCCTCGCTGGCGAGCACGACGGTCACGGCCGCCGTGTCCGAGAAGGCGGGTCGCGGGAGGTCCTCGAGGTTGCCGGATGCCGCCGCCAGCAGCAGCACGGACAGCGGGTCGATGAGCCGAGGCAGCACCACCTGGGTCTCGGGGTCGCCGAAGCGCGCGTTGAACTCGATCACCTTGATGCCCTGCGGCGTGAGGATGAGGCCCGCGTAGAGCAGCCCGATGAAGGGCGTGCCCTCGGCGTCGAGGCGACGGATGACCGGCTCGGCCACCTCGCGCGTCACGAGGTCGACGAATGCCTCTTCGGGATCGGCCGATTCACCCTCGACCGACTGCGCCGGCACGTGGTCGCCCAGCCAGGGGAGGGGGGAGTAGGCGCCCATGCCGCCGGTGTTCGGGCCGGCATCGCCGTCGCGCAGGCGCTTGAAGTCCTGCGCGGGGCTGAGCGGCAGCACGTGGTCGCCGTCGCTCAGGAAGAAGAGCGACACCTCGGGACCCGAGAGGAACTCCTCGACGAGGATCGGTCCACTCGGCAGGTAGGCGTCGGCGTGGGCGAGCGCGGCCTCGCGGTCGTCCGTGACGATGACGCCCTTGCCGGCGGCGAGGCCGTCGGCCTTCACGACGTGCGGAGCGCCCAGCTCGTCGAGCGCCGCCTCGACCTGGGCGCGCGTGCGGGCGCGCAGCGCTCGGCCGGTCGGAACCCCGGCGGCCTCCATGATCCGCTTCGCGAACGCCTTCGACCCCTCGAGCTGAGCGGCCGCCTTGCCCGGACCGAAGACGGGGATGCCGTGCTCGCGGAGCAGGTCGGCGACCCCGGCGACGAGCGGAGCCTCGGGCCCGATGACCACGAGATCGATCGCCGCCGACTTCGCGTACTGCGTGACCTCGGCCGGGTCGTTCGCATCGAGGGCGACGATCGTGGCGTCCTGCGCGATGCCGGCGTTGCCGGGCGCCGCGAAGATCTCGTGCGGAGCGCTCCTCCGAGCGGAGGGCGAGGATGATGGCGTGCTCGCGCGCACCGGAGCCGAGGACCAGGATCTTCACCCCGCAAGCCTACCGAGGGCCGGGTCGGCCCCACCCGGCGGACCCTCCTGAGGCTGGGCCCCCGCGCGCCGCGGCCGTTGAGCTGATCTCGCCTGCACAACTCCGTCGCAATCGGCGGCGAGGCCGCTCGGCGGCCCGTGTTTCCGGTCCCTCCGATCGCCGCCCTGCGCAATCCGACGGAGTTGCGCCGGGGCTACCGTGGAGACGTGGTGAAGAGGATCGGCGTGGACGAGGGCCGGGCGGCTCTGGACGCGGTGCGCGCGGCTGCCGCGGCATCCGCTCGTCCCGCGCGCACCGACCACGCGACGGCCGTCCGCTACCTGCTGCAGCTGCTCGCCGAGAAGGCGCCGGGCAACTCCGTCGAGATGCGCGTGCCGCCCTTCGGCGCCGTGCAGGTGGTCGAGGGTCCGCGCCACACCCGCGGCACGCCGCCGAACGTCGTCGAGACCGACCCCGACACGTGGATCGCGCTCGCGACGGGTGCCGAGCAGTGGACGGATGCCGCCGCCTCCGGCCGCATCCGCGCGTCAGGCACCCGCTCCGACCTCTCGCCGCTCCTCCCGCTGCGCCCCTGAGCGGAGACCTCCCCGCCCGCGCGGTGAGACAATGGAGGCATGGCCGACAAGCCGCTGAACCCCCCACTTCCGGATGCCGAGGCATCCGATCCGTCCGAGACCATCGTCGAAGACCACATGCAGCGCGTTCGGGTGCGCCGAGCCCCGAAGTTCTCGGTGTTCGTCATCGTGGGCGCGGCCCTGGGCCTGCTGACGGCGCTGATCCTCACCTACTCGTACGACGGCACCGTCAACCAGAGCCCGAACACGGGGATGGTCTACTCGCAGCGGCCAGGTGTTCGGCTTCCTCGCGCTCATCTGCGCCGCGGTCGGCGTCGCGGTCTTCGCCACGATCGCGATCATCCTCGATCGTCGCAGCAGCCGTCACGCTCGCGAGGTCATCGTGGATCGCGAGACGGTGCACCGCCTTCCCGAGGCCTGACCGCCGGCCTGCCTCACCGCCTGTCCGCTTGCCGAGAGCGGATCGAGCGTCAGGCCAGCTCGGCGATGATCGGGTGGATCGCGGAGTCGAAGGCCGCGACATCCCCCCGCAGTCCGTCCGTGACGGCGATGGTGAGCGATCCGATCCACCACACGCCCCGCTGCGTGAGCGGCAGCACCTGCACGTTGAGCTCGAACGAGTGCGCACGCCGACCGACCTGGCGCTCGTGCTCGGCGATCGCGCTCGCGTACGCGCGGTACGAGACGCCCGGGCTTGGCCGCGGCATCCTTCCGGTAGCGCTCCTTCGCCGACTGCGAGTACGCGAGCGCCTCGGACGCCCACGGCTCGATCGCGGCCCGCAGGTCGTCGCAGCCCTCGAGGGGCAGCGCGACGAGGGTGTCGAAGCCGTCCACGAGATCGAGGGGAACGGGCGACGGATGCGCCTGCGGCTCGACGGTCATCGCCCAGTACTCGCGCCATTGCCGCTCGAGCCGAGCCTGCGCCTCTTCGCTGCGACTGTTCTCGCGGGGCGGGATGCCGCGCAGGTGCGGCAGCTCATCGGGCGAGCGGATGCCGAGCACCTGACGCAGATAGAGGGCAAGGAGCACCGGCTGACCCGCGTCCTCGCGAATCACCCATTCAGGAGCCCGGTTCCGCCCATGCCGCAAGTGTAAATCGCGCCCGCCCCTTCGCAGCCTGTCCGTGAGACTTCACCCGCGCGCCGAGCATCGGGTCGCCCGCGTTCGGCGCTCCGGTGCAGTCTCACCGGAGGCGAGCGCGGATGCCGGGCCGCTCGGCATCCGCTCAGGGAACCCGCCGGTAGGCTTGTCGGGTGGCCTCTCCCACCGACGACGCGCCCCTGACCGGCGCCCCCGCCGACTCCTCCGCAAACCCGTACGCCGCTGCCGGCGTCGACACCGCTGCGGGCGACCTGGCGGTCGAGCTCATGAAATCCGCCGTGCGCAAGACGCACGGCCCCGAGGTCCTCGGCGGCGTCGGCGGTTTCGCAGGGCTCTATGACGCCTCGTTCCTGCACGCCTACCGCAAGCCGCTCCTCGCGACCAGCACGGATGGCGTCGGCACGAAGGTCGCGATCGCCCAGGCGATCGACAAGCACGACACGATCGGGCTCGACCTGGTGGGCATGGTCGTCGACGACATCGTCGTGGTGGGGGCGAAGCCGCTCTTCATGACCGACTACATCGCGTGCGGCAAGGTCTTCCCCGAGCGCATCGCCGACATCGTCCGCGGCATCGCGGCCGGCTGCTCGGCGACGGGCACGGCCCTCGTCGGCGGCGAGACGGCCGAGCACCCCGGCCTCCTCGGCATCAACGACTACGACGTCGCGGGCGCCGCGACCGGCGTCGTCGAGGCCGACGGCATCCTCGGCGCCGACCGGGTCCGCGACGGAGACGTCGTCCTCGCGCTCGCCTCGAGCGGGCTGCACTCCAACGGCTACTCGCTCGTGCGTCACATCGTCGCCGGCAACGGCATCCAGTACGGCGCGAACGCGGCGGACTTCGGCACGACCTGGGGCGAGGCCCTCCTCGAGCCGACGCGCCTGTACGCCTCGCCGCTCCTTCGACTCATCGCCGAGACCGGCGACGGCGTCCACGCCCTCAGCCACGTGACCGGCGGCGGCATCGCCGCCAACCTCGCGCGCGTCCTCCCGCAGGGCACGTGGGTCGAGCTCGACCGGTCGACCTGGTCGCCGCCCCCGGTGTTCCGCGTCCTCGCCGACCTCGGCGATCTCTCGCTCGAGCAGACCGAGGGCACCTGGAACCTGGGCATCGGGTTCCTCGCCGTCGTCTCTCCCGAGACGGCGGATGCCGCGGCATCCGCTCTCTCACGCGACGGCGTCGCCGCGTGGCAGGTGGGCATCGTCCAGTCGGGCCGGCTGCCCGAGGGCGAATTCGAGCAGGGCGCCAAGGGCGTCGACGGCGGGGCAGTGCGCCTCGTCGGAAGCTACAGCGCACGCACGGAGCGAAGTAACACCATATGTGCGGAATCGTCGGGATGGTCGGCCGTGAGTCCGTCAACCAGGAGATCTACGACTCGCTGCTCCTGCTGCAGCATCGCGGCCAGGATTCCACCGGCATCTCGACCGCCGAGCGCAACGGCGTCATCCACATGGCACAAGGCCCGCGGCCAGGTGCGCGAGGGCTTCCGCACCCGCGACATGCGGTCGCTCCTCGGAAGCATCGGCCTCGGCCACGTGCGCTACGCGACGAAGGGAACGGCATCCAGCGAAGAAGAGGCGCAGCCCTTCTACGTCAACGCGCCCTACGGCATCGTGCTGGTGCACAACGGCAACCTCACCAACACCCGCGAGCTGACCGACGAGCTGTTCCACAAGGACCGCCGTCACCTGAACACCTCGAGCGACACCGAGCTGCTCGTCAACGTGCTCGCCAACGAGCTGCAGGCCTCGATCTCGGGCCTCGAGCTCGACCCCGAGCAGGTCTTCCAGGCGGTCAGCCGCGTGCACGAGCGGGTCGAGGGCTCGTACGCGACGATCGCCCTGATCGCCGGCTACGGTCTGCTCGCGTTCCGCGACCCGTTCGGCATCCGTCCCCTCATCCTCGGCACGCGCAAGCACGCCGACGGGCACTACGAGTGGATCGTCACGAGCGAGTCGCTGGTGCTCGAGAACGGCGAGTTCGAGGTCGTCCGCGACGTGCTCCCGGGCGAGGCGATCTTCGTCGACCTCGAGGGCAACCTCCACACGAAGCAGTGCGCCGACGACCCGAAGCTCGCCCCGTGCTCGTTCGAGTACGTCTACCTCGCGCGCCCCGACTCGATCATGAACGGCATCTCGGTCTACGAGGCGCGGCTGCGCATGGGCGAGCGCCTCGCCGAGACGATCGCGAAGTACACGCCGATGGGCACGATCGACGTCGTCATGCCGATCCCCGACTCGTCGCGCCCCGCCGCGATGCAGGTCGCCCGCAAGCTCGGGATCGAGTACCGCGAGGGCTTCTACAAGAACCGCTATGTCGGCCGGACGTTCATCATGCCCGGCCAGGCGGTTCGCAAGAAGAGCGTGCGCCAGAAGCTCAACGCGATGTCGAGCGAGTTCAAGGGCAAGAACGTGCTCCTCATCGACGACTCGATCGTGCGCGGCACGACGTCGAAGGAGATCATCCAGATGGCTCGGGATGCCGGTGCCAAGAGCGTCACGTTCGCCTCGGCCGCGCCGCCCGTGCGCTACCCGCACGTCTACGGCATCAACATGCCCTCGCGCCACGAGCTCGTCGCCCACGGCCGCACGATCCCCGAGATCGCCGAAGAGCTGGGCGCGGACTACATCGTGTACCAGGAGGTCGAAGACCTGAAGGCCGCGATCCTCGAGGGGTCCGACCTCGACGACCTCGACATGAGCTGCTTCGACGGGCGCTACATCACCGGCACGGTGTCGGAGGAGTACCTGGCCTGGGTCGAGGGCTCGCAGGAGTCCTGACCGGCGATCGGCCGTCCGGGCCCGCACCCCCTCGTCGCGGCCTAGGCTCGTACGAGTGAGTCCTTCCTCCCGCCCGCTCTGGCGCGGGAGGACTCTCGCCCTCGTCGGCATCGTCCTGCTCGCCTTCTCGCTGCGTTCGGGCGTGGCGTCGCTCTCGCCCATCCTCGACCACGTCGCGGACGACTTCGCCGTGCCGGCGTGGGTCATCGGGCTGATCGGCACCGTGCCGCCCGTCTGCTTCGCCGTGTTCGGCATCCTGACCCCCCAGTTCGAACGCCGGGTGGGCCTCGAGCGTCTTGTCGTGGTGGCGCTGACCGTCGCGGCGCTCGCCATGGTGCTCCGGGCTTTCGCGTTCGACTCGCTGACGCTCCTGCTCGGCACCGCGCTCCTGTTCGCCGCCGTCGCGGTCGGCAACGTCCTCCTGCCGCCGCTCGTGAAGAAGTACTTCCCGGATCGGATCGGGCTGCTCACGGCCCTGTTCACCACGACGATGTCGGTGGCGACCTTCGTGCCGCCGCTCGTCGCCGTGCCGACAGCGGATGCCGCGGGCTGGCGGCTCTCGCTCGGCATGTGGGCGGTCTTCGCCGCCGCCGCACTCGTCCCGTGGATCGCGCTGACCGTCCGCGCTCGCCGTGGCGAGGAGGACGACATCGAGGCGGCCGCCCCCGCGGTGTTCCGGCGCATGTGGCGGCTGCCGCTCGCGTGGGCGCTCGCCGTGACGTTCGCGGTGTCGTCGATCATCGCCTACACGTCGTTCGCCTGGCTTCCGACGCTCCTCGTCGACACCGCCGGGGTGACGCCCGCGACCGCCGGCGCGCTGCTCTCGCTGTTCGCGGCCATGGGGCTTCCGCTGTCGCTGCTCGTGCCCCTGCTCGTGGCCCGCTTCCGCCTCGTGCGCGCGCTGTACGTCGTCGCGATCGTCACCGGCTTCACCGCCGTGGCCGGGCTGCTGTTCGCGCCCGAGGCCGTGCCGTGGCTCTGGGTCGCGCTGCTCGGCGTGCCCCCGCTGCTGTTCCCGCTCGTGCTCGTGCTGCTGGGCCTGCGGACCCGCAGCCCTGAGTCCTCCGTCGCCCTCAGCGGGTTCGTCCAGAGCATCGGCTACGCGATCGCGGCGATGTTCCCGCTCGGTATCGGGCTGCTCCACGATGCGACCGGCGCATGGGTGGTGCCGCTGTGCGTCATCGCGGGAGTCGTCGCCGCCGCGATCCCGGCCGGCGTCGTGGTGGCGCGGCCGCACACCATCGAAGACGAATGGGAGCGCCGGCACGGCTCATGGTCGTGAGATTCCGGGCCGCCGCGCAGGGCGCTGCATCGCTAAGCCCGCGCCAGGGCGCGAGCGCATACCCAATCGAGTCGAGCGGGTCGCGTCAGGCGCGCTCGTCCTCGAGTTCGTCGGCGTACTGGTCGGCCCACTTGTCGACGTACTGGTCATCGGAGGGATGACCCAACTCCCGCTCGAGCGCGGCGTAGTTGACGCTCGGACTGAAGGACTTCAGTTCACGGGCGATTTTCGTGTTCTTCGCCTTCTGACGGCCACGCCCCATATGCGAGACCCCTCATTTCCGAGTCGCGGACTTCCAGTGCGGGCGTCCCGCAGTTCTGTAGCCCGGGCAATCACATCCGGCTGCAGCGGCCGGTAAGAGTAGCATTCAGAATAACACGGAGCGCCGGCCCCCCGGCGGCTCCCGCACTCACGCGGAAGGGCGAGGAACCGATGGCGGACCAGGCATCCGAGGTTGCGAAGGGCGAGGCGGCCGACGCAGCACTGCGCGGAGCAGTCGTCGTCGGGACGGTTCCTGGTGAGCCGGCGCGCGTGGTGAAGGAGGCCGCGCGGTATGCGAAGGTGCTCGGCGCGCCGCTGGTCGTGGTGCACGTGGACGTCACGCGATTCGTCACGTACGAAGATCCGGACGGCTACGTCCACTCGTCGCCCATCGACATCAACATCGGCGGGGGCGAAGCCGACCTCCAGGTCGTGAAGACCGAGACGGCCGCCGCTCTCCAAGGGATCGACCTGTCGTGGTCGGCGCGCCAGCTCGTCGGCGACCCTGCGATCGCGATCAAGCACCTTGCCGATGACCTGGATGCGCGGCTCATCGTGGTCGGCACCCGCAAGCGCGGCATCGGCGAATCCATCCGGGAGTTCTTCACCGGCTCGGTCGCTGCTCGCCTCGCGCACCGGCAGCACCGCCCGATCCTCGTGGTCCCGCTCGGCGAGCCCATCCCCGACCACGAGGACATCTGGCCCGCCTAGTCGTCGAGATCGACCGAAGAAGGGGCCACCGGGGCGCGTGCGAGCGCTCCCCGATGACCCCCTGAGCCGGACCGTCAGCCGTGCAGCGCCCTCGTGATCGAGCGCGACGCCGAATCGAGCGCCGACTCGAGGTCGTCCACGACGGTGGAGCCGAGCTGTCCGCCGCGCGCGAGGTGCGTGCGCAGATCGCCGCGCACGCGCGCCCGGAACTCGGCGACGAGCGCCTCAGCCCGGTGCAGCTGCTCGCGGCTCTGGGTGCGCGCGTCGTCACCGGGGGACGAGGCATCCGTCTTGGTCCGACCCGCGCGCTCGTCCTGCGTGGCTGCGGCCAGGTCGGCTCTCAGGCTCTTCATCGCCTCGCGCACGCTGCCGCGCACTTCGTCGGCGATGAGCCGTACGGAGTCGGCGAGACCGGCCTCGATTCCCTCGAGGTCTCCCGCACGGGACTGCACCTCGGCGTGGCCGGCGTCGGTGATCTGGTAGACCGTCTTCCGGCCGTCGACGGTCTTGGTGACGAGGCCCTCCTCCTCGAGCTTCGCGAGCCGGGGGTAGATCGTGCCCGCGCTGGGCGTGTACGTCCCGCCGGTGCGATCCGAGAGGGCCTGCATGATGTCGTAGCCGTGGCGAGGGCCCTCATCGAGCAGGTTCAGCAGGTAGAGGCGAAGGTCGCCGTGGGAGAAGACGGGGGTCATGACCATTCCTCTTCGGTCTTCGGGGCTTCTTCGATGTCCTTGACATCGGATGCTGCGATCGCCGCGCGACGGAGGACGGTGACGTCGCCCGAGACGGAGTTCGCGCGGACGTCGACGAAGCTCCCGCTGAGCTCGCCGATCGATCCGGTGTAGTTGGTGGTGATGCTGCCCTGCCCCGAGCGCACGATGCCGTCGACCTGGACGCGTCCTCCGACGGTGCGGATGGCGTAGTTCGCCGGCAGACCCTCGTCCAGGCGGATCGTGGCGTTGGCGCTCACGCTGTTGAGCGAGACCCCCTGCGCATCGCCGGTCGTGTCGACGAGCACGGCGCCGGACACCGTGTCGATGGTGGCTTTGCGGAGCGATCCGGTCGCCGCCACGTCACCCGAGACGCTGTTGGCGTTGAGCGTGCCGTTGAGCCCGCGGATGTTGACGTCTCCCGAGACGGCGTTGACCGACACGTCTCCGGTGATGCCGTCGGCGATGATGTCGCCCGAGACGGTGTTCAGCTTCGCGTCGCTGCGCAGGCCCGAGACGAGGGCGCTCGCCGAGACCACGCCCGAGCGTCAGCGCGATGTCACGCGGGACCGCCACGCTGATCTCGGCCTTCGGCCCGCTCACGCCGAAGTTGCGGAACACCTCGAGGAAGTTGTCCCATCTGCAGTTGCGGGTGGTCGATCTCGACGAGATCACCGGATGCCTCGATGCGGAGGTCCTTGATCGTGACGGCGTGCACTTCGATGCGGACACCGGGCTCGTCGTGCGCGATGACGTCGATCTGGCCTCCGACGAGGCCGATCTTCAGTTTGCGCACGTCCTCGATATCGATGACGCGGGTCTCACCGGGGTGGATGATCCACTTCTCGAGAGTCATGGTTGTCTCCTGACGATTGGTCGTAACGCGATATATCGCGTGAGACCGAGGATAACACGATATATCGCGAGTTCCGAGTCGACATGAAGATTCCCAGTTGACCTTGACGCAGCGTAAACCTCTAGCGTGGACAGCGACGAAGGGGGAGGAAGCCATGGAATGGTCCATCCAGCAGATCGCGAAGGTCGCCGGAACGACGAGCCGCACGCTGCGGCACTACGACGACATCGGGCTGCTCGCCGCCGTCGAGCATCGGCGCGAACGGCTACCGGTACTACGACCAGGCCTCGCTCGTGCGACTTCAGCGCATCCTGCTGCTGCGCGAACTGGGGCTGGGGCTGCCGCAGATCCAGCGAGGTGCTGGCGCGGGAGACCTCCGAAGAGAGCGCCCTCGAGAGCCACCTCGCGTGGCTGCGTCAAGAGCAGGACCGGCTCGGCCGTCAGGTCGCGTCGGTCGAATCCACCATCAGAGCCTTGAGAGGAGGTGAAGGACTCATGGCAGAAGACATGTTCGACGGCTTCGACCACACCCAGTACAAGGATGAGGTCGAGCAGCGCTGGGGCAAGGACGTCGTACGCGCGCTCCGACGCCTGGTGGCGCGGAATGGATGCCGCAGAGAAGGCCGCCTGGAAAGCTCGGCTGGAGACGCTCGGCCAGGACTGGATCGCCGCGGCAGAATCGGGCGCCGCGCCCGACAGCGATGCGGCGCAGGATCTCGCTCGACGGCACGTCGAGTGGCTGACCGGCATCCCCGGTACGCCCGCATCCGCTCCTGGCGGGGACGTGAAGGGGTACGTCGTCGGTCTCGGCGAGATGTACGCGGCCGATCCGCGCTTCGGCGCGAACTACGGCGGCCAGGAAGGCGCGGAGTTCGTGCGCGATGCGCTGCGGATCTATGCGGACGCCAACCTGTGATCGGGTGACGGAAAGACGGAGAGCGGATGCCCGAAACGGGGCATCCGCTCTCCTGTCTGCGCGGCGGTCCCCCCTGGGCGCCGTCGGCAGTCACGGGGACCCGGCACGCGAGCGCGGGGGCCTCGCTGTCGCTACACGCGATTGCGTCCGCTGATGAGCCGGAACAGGAAGACGATCAGCGCGATGACGCCGATGATGATCGCAACCCAGAGCAGCCATTGCAGTGCCGAGTTGAGCCCTCCGACGATCGCAAGGATGACTGCGATGACGATGATGATGATGAGTGCGAGGTTCATGATTCGCTCCTTCTCCCCTGGTGTCGGGCCGCCGGTGAGCGGAATACCCGGTCGGGCATATGAGAAGCGTTTCACCGCATGTATGCCCCGGGGAGGCCATTGACGCCTGCGATCAGCGGTGCTAGCCGCGAGCGGGACCGCCCCCGCACGCCGGGGCTCGCGACGGCCGAGCCCGCCACGGCGTGGCTGTCAATCCCCCCGCTCGAGCGGAGTTCGGGGCATAGCGTCCGTGACGAGACATCTCGAAGGAGGACATCATGCCTGCAGGACGAGGATCGAGCAGCCTGAAGGACCCTGAGCTGTACGAGGAGCTCCGCAAGGACGGCGCCTCGAAGGAGAAGGCCGCACGCATCTCCAACGCGGCCGCGCGCGACGGCCGCTCCGCCGTCGGCCATCGCGGAGGCGCGGCGGGCGACTACGACGACTGGACCGTCGAGCGTCTGCGCGGCCGCGCCAAGGAGCTCGGCCTCACCGGCTACTCGCGCAAGCGCAAGTCCGAGCTCATCGCGATGCTGCGCGGGCACTGAATTGGCCAGACTCGTCCGCGTGCGACCCGGGGAGGATGCCGGCATCCGGCGCGTCCGGACGGGATCGGGCTTCCGCTATCTGACCGCCGACGGGTCGCCTGCCTCCGACGAGGACCGCGAGCGGATCCACGGCTCGTCATCCCGCCGGCATGGACCGACGTGTGGATCTCGGCCGAGCCCTTCGGGCACATCCAGGCGGTCGGCACGGACGACGCCGGCCGACGGCAGTACCTCTATCACCCGCGCTGGCGCGAGCGCCGCGACAAGGGCAAGTTCGCACGCGCGCTGAGGCTGGCCGAGGCGCTGCCGGGTGCGAGGCGCCGGGTGACGACATCCCTTCGCACGGAGGGCCTCACTCGTGAGCGGGTCCTCGCCGCCTCGTTCCGGCTGCTCGACCAGGGGGCACCGCGCATCGGATCCGCGCGCTATCTCGAACGGCATGGCAGTCGTGGACTCACGACGCTCCACCGACGGGATGCCACGGTCGAGGCATCCGTCGTCACCCTCTCGTTTCCCGCCAAGAGCGGCCAGCGCGCCTACATCGAGGTGGATGATGCCGACCTCGCGTCCGTCGTCTCGGAGCTCGTCGTCGGACGACCGCGCGCGCCCCTCCTCGCCTACCGCAAGGGCAGGCAGCGCGTAGGCCTCACCCCCGAGGAGGTCAACGCCTACATCCGCGAGATCGCCGGCGGCCGCTTCACCGCGAAGGACTTCCGGACCCTGCGGGGCACGATCCTCGCGGCAGAGGCGCTCGCGCGCATGGGCACCGTGGAGACCGAGCGGCAGCGCAAGAACGCCGAGGCCCTCGCGGTCCGGGCGACCGCACGAGCGCTCGGCAACACCCCCGCCGTGGCGCGGTCCAGCTACATCGACCCGCGGGTCTTCGCGCGGTACGACCGCGGGCAGCTGCTCGACCTCGGCAAGTCGCCCGAGTCGGCGATCCGCAACCTGCTCCTCGGGTAGCGCGCACCGCGCGGACCGTCCGTCGGTCCGCACGGCACCGTCTGCCCGAACGCGGCACGCACGGAACCGCGTCGGCGAACCCGGCGCGCGCACCGGCCTGCACAGCCCGGGCGCTCCTACAGTGTGCGTATGGTCCGCCGCCGTGCGTTCACGCCGGCCGCTCTCGTCGCGGTCGTGCTGGGTGGCGCCATCGGCGTCGCGCTGCGCGCGGCGCTCCAGCTCCCGCTCCAGGCGGCCGACAGCGACCTCGTCCTTCCGGCCGCCACTCTCGCCATCAACGTCACCGGCTCCTTCCTGCTCGGGGTCCTCGTCGGGTGGGCGGGCGAGCGGCACACGCTGCTCCGCGCCTTCGCCGGCACCGGCATCCTCGGCGGCTTCACGACCTACAGCGCCTTCGCCGTGCAGCTGGTCGAACTCGGCGGCACGGCACCCGTCGTGAGCCTTGCGCTCGCCGGCGTCTCGGTGTTCGGCGGCGTGATCGCCGCGGCCCTCGGCCTGCGGCTGGGGCACCTCATGGCGGGCGTCGCCGCCGACCGCGTCGAGATACCGGAGGCGGCGGAATGACGGGATGGATGCTGTTCCTCTTCGTGGCCGTGGCGGGCGGCGTGGGTGCGGGCCTGCGCTACACGGTGGACGCGATCGTGATGCGCGGGCGGCGAGGCGCCTTCCCCCTCGGCATCCTGATCGTCAACGTCACCGGATCGTTCGCGCTCGGCGTGGTCGCGGGCCTCGGCGCGGCGATCGACGGCGGCTGGGCGACCGCGATCGGCGTGGGGCTCCTCGGCGGCTACACGACCTTCAGCACGGTTTCGGTCGAGACGGTGCTGCTCGGCAGGGGCGGACGCCGTGACTGGGCGTGGATGAACCTCGTCGGGACGCTGGTGATCTCGGGCCTCGCTGCGGCTCTCGGGGTCGGTCTCGGACGCGTGATCTCGGGGTGGGTCACCGGCTGATCCGCGGGTGCTCGCCCCGGCCGGGGCTCGCTGGCCCCATGCGATACTGAAGTTCGATACATCCGCGTATCGTTCGCGTCGCCCGGCTTCGGAGCGCGCGGAGCCGAAGCATCCGGCATCGTCCCTCCACCCTGCGAAGGCACCCGTGTCGAACCTCGCCGTCCTGAGCCTCAAGAACCGCGCGCTCATCGCGCTCGTCACGATCGTCGCGGCGATCTTCGGCGGCCTTGCGCTGGTGAACCTCGAGCAGGAGCTCATCCCCTCGATCGAGTTCCCGCAGCTGTCGATCGTCACGACCTACCCGGGCGCGTCGCCCGAAGTCGTGAGCAATGACGTCTCGGCCCCGATCGAGTCGGCACTCCAGGGCATTCCCGGACTCGAGTCGACGACGGCCACGAGCACGACCAACGCGTCGATCATCCAGGCCGCGTTCACCTACGGCACCGACCTCGCGACCGCCGAGCAGAAGATCACCCAGGCGATCAACCGGATCAAGAGCGACCTTCCCGAGAACGTCGAGCCCAACGTCGTGTCGTTCTCGTTCGACGATCTGCCCGTCATCCAGCTGGCGGTGACCGGCTACGACGACGAGGCGACGATCCAGTCGCAGCTCGAGGCATCCGTCATCCCGGATCTCGAGCAGATCGACGGAGTGAGCACCGCGGGAATCGTGGGCGGTCGCGGTGAGCGCGTGACGATCACCCCGGATGCCGCGGCACTCGCCGAGGACGGCTACACCCAGCAGGCGATCACGCGACGCCCTGGAGCAGAACGGCGTGCTCTTCCCCGGCGGCACGGTCACCGAGGGCGACCAGTCCCTCACCGTCCAGACCGGCGCGAAGATCTCGTCGGCGGACGAGATCGCGGCGCTGCCGCTCGTGCCGTCCACGCCCGAGCAGGCCCAGGCCGGTCTCGTGACGATCGGCGACGTCTCGACCGTGTCGCAGGAGCAGGATCCGGTCACGTCGATCTCGCGCGTGAACGGCGAGCCGGCGCTGACCATCGCGGTCACCAAGCTGCCCGCCGCGAACACCGTCGACGTGTCGAAGGCCGTGACTGCCGCGCTTCCCGCGCTTCAGGACTCGATCGGCGAGAACGCCGAGTTCACGGTCGTCTTCGACCAGGCGCCGTACATCCAGCAGTCGATCGACTCGCTCGCCCAGGAGGGCCTGCTCGGCCTGTTCTTCGCGGTGCTGGTGATCCTCGTCTTCCTGCTCTCGGTGCGGGCCACCCTCGTGACGGCGATCTCGATCCCGACGAGCGTGCTGCTCACCTTCATCGGCATCCAGACGTTCGGCTACTCGCTCAACATCCTGACGCTCGGTGCCCTCACGATCGCGATCGGCCGCGTCGTCGACGACGCCATCGTCGTCATCGAGAACATCAAGCGCCACTATGTCGGCGACGCCGAGAAGCTCCCGTCGATCCTGCGGGCGGTGCGCGAGGTCGCCTCGGCGATCACGGCGTCCACGATCACCACCGTCGCCGTGTTCCTGCCGATCGCGTTCGTCGGCGATGTCACCGGCGAGCTCTTCCGCCCGTTCGCGCTCACGATCACGATCGCGATGCTGTCGTCGCTGCTCGTCGCGCTCACGATCGTGCCGGTGCTGGCGTACTGGTTCCTCCGCCCCGGCAAGCCGATGCTCGACGATGCGGGCCGCGAGGTCGACCCCGAAGCGCCCGACGCGCCGCCCACACGCCTGCAGAAGTCCTACCTGCCGATCCTGCGCTGGACCCTGCATCACTCGTGGATCACGCTCGGGCTCGCCGTTCTCGTGCTCGTCGGCACCATCGCCCTCGCACCGCTCATGAAGACGAACTTCCTGGGCGACTCCGGGCAGAACACCTTCACCGTCACCCAGGAGGTGGCGCCGGCGGCGAGCCTCGAGGCTGAGGACGAGGCCGCCCAGAAGGTCGAGGACGCACTGCTCTCGGTCGACGGCGTCGAGACCGTGCAGACCTCGATCGGCTCGAGCGGCTCGGCCCTGCGCGACGCCTTCCGGGGCGGCGGCGGGGGAGTGACCTACTCGGTGACGACCGACCCCGACGCCGACCAGGTGCAGATCCGCGAAGACGTGCAGCAGGCCGTCGCCGACCTCGACGACGTCGGCACCGTGACGGTCGCCTCCGGCGGCGGCGGCTTCGGCTCGAGTGACATCGAGATCGATGTCACCGCGCCCGATCAGGTCACGCTCCAGGCGGCGACCGATGAGGTCGTGGCGTCGCTCGACGATGCCGAAGGCGTCGGACAGGTCTCCAGCAACCTCTCGGCATCCCTTCCGTACGTCGCGGTGACGGTCGACCGGGATGCCGCTGCCGACCTCGGGCTCTCGGAGGTCGCCGTCGGCGCACTGGTGTCGAACACGATGCAGCCGCGCTCCATCGGCTCGGTCGAGATCGATGAGACGCTCCGTGACGGTGTACCTCGCGGTCTCCGATCCGCCGGCGACCATCGACGAGCTGCGGCAGCTCATGATCCCGAGCGCCGCCGGTCTGATCCCGCTCGAGCAGATCGCGACCGTCGAGCAGACCGAGGGCCCCACCTCGATCACCTCCGAGGGCGGACAGCGCACCTCCACGGTCACCGTGACGCCCTCGACCGACGACCTGGCCGCCGCCTCGTCGGCGGTGACGACGGCGCTCGCCGACGCAGACCTGCCGACGGGCGCGGACGCGACCCTGGGCGGCGTCGTCACTCAGCAGCAGGACGCCTTCTCGCAGCTGGGGCTCGCGCTGCTCGCCGCGATCCTCATCGTGTACATCGTGATGGTGGCGACCTTCAAGTCGCTGCGTCAGCCGCTGCTCCTGCTCGTCTCCGTGCCCTTCGCGGCGACCGGCGCGATCCTGCTGCAGATCATCACGGGCGTGCCTCTGGGCGTCGCGTCCCTCATCGGCGTGCTGATGCTGATCGGCATCGTCGTGACGAACGCGATCGTGCTGGTCGACCTGGTGAACCAGTACCGCACCAAGGGCCTCTCCGCCTATGAGGCGACGGTCACCGGCGGCTCGCGCCGTCTTCGCCCCATCCTGATGACAGCCCTGGCCACGATCTTCGCCCTCACGCCGATGGCGCTCGGCATCACGGGCCACGGCGGGTTCATCTCGCAGCCGCTCGCGATCGTCGTGATCGGCGGACTCATCTCCTCGACGGTGCTGACGCTGCTCGTGCTGCCGACCCTCTACAACCTGGTCGAGGGCGCACGCGAGCGACGCGCGGAACGCAAGTCCGGAGATGCGGATGCCGCAGAGCCGACGGTCGGCGATGACCAGGGACCTGCGGCCCCGAGTGCCGTCGCCGCAGAGCAGCCTGCGCTCGCCGGGTCGGGGCTGACCCCGGCCGCACCGGTGAAGCAGACGCTGCGCACCCGACGCGACGCACGCTGACGGCGAGGCGCCGGGAGCGACCGGCGCCTCGAGTGGTGGCCCGCGCGACCCGGGCCGAGCGCGCCCTGCGAGCGACCAGGTCGTGCTCACGGGGGGCTGCGACGGCACGACGGAGCTCGGAGCCGAAGATCGCGAGCCACACGAAGATGAGCGCGAAGCCGACGACCTCCAGAGTGGCGAGAGTCATCCCGCCCGCGGCGAAGACGACGATCGCGGGCAGCAGCAGGGCCGCGACGGCGGCTGACGTCACGCGCAGGCGCCTGTCCGTCCAGGGACTCGCGAGCACCAGCGCGAGGATGCCCAGGAACGACAGCATCATCCCGGATGCCGCCCGCTCGTGCACGGCGGTGTTGACGTCCAGCGGCACGAGCCCGACGATCGCGAGGTGTCCGCCGAACGAGGCGATGAGCACGACCAGCAGCCGGCAGGCGTGACGCCGGGCATGCACGACGGTGTCGAGGCGGGCGCGGATGTCAGCGAAGGCCCGCCGCACCCGGGCGGCGAACAGGACGAACATCGCGCCGGCCGACATCGAGCCGAGGTTGAAGACCGTGCCCGAGAAGTCGCGGTGAGTGCCCAGCTCGCTGAAATGCAGCTGCCACCAGGTGCGATCGCTCGTGGTGGCCGCAGCCACGGCGGTGGCGACCACGAGCAGGCCGACGGAGGTCATCACGACATGGTGCGCCTCTGCGCGATCCACCGCCCTGCGGGCAGCGGAAGCCGACAGCAGCGGGCCCACGCGTCGTGGAGCGAAGAGGATCGGCGAGGAAGACATTGGCCCCCCAATGTGTCAGGTGCTCCGATGACGGCAATCACTCCCGCCCGACGGCCGATGCGGACCGACTCCGATGCCGCTCCCGACAGGGCGCGGCAGACCGTCGGACTACCGTAACAACCCGAAAGGCGAGCGCCGTTCCGGAACCGCCACAGATCGCACCGCGCGGGTCGCTGCCGAGGAGCCCCGGGCGGGCTCAGGCCGTGGCGGGCTGCTGCGCAGCCAGACCCAGGAACCGGATGAACACGGCAATCCAGGCGAAGACGAGCGCGAACACGATGATCTCGAATGCGGTCAGTCCGAAGAATCCCGAGACGAAGAACGCGATCGAGAGGATCAGGGCGGTGAAGAAGCTCCACGTGACGACGAAGAACGTCCGCGGCATCCCTCTGAGCACCCGGGGAGCCGAGAGGAGCAGCCCGATGAAGACGATCGCCATGCCGGTCGCGGACAGATTGTGGATCAGCAGGTTCACGTCGACCGGCACGAGGCCCACCCCGGCGAGCATGATGCCCATGATGACGAACACGACCGAGACGACGCGTGGGGCGTTGGCGCGCTTCAGGATGCCCCGGTCGACGAGCTCGTGCATGTCATGTGCGACGTAGACGCCGAAGGTCGTCACGAGCAGGCCGCCCGCGATCAGGGTTCCATTGAAGATCCAACTCGAGATCGAGTCCTCGAACGAGCCCAGGTGGCTGAAGTGCAGCTTCCACCAATCGGGATCCGGGGTGGTGACCGTCGCGGTGAGCGCGCCGATGAGCATGAAGGTCATGAGCAGCGACGACATCCGCTGCGTCGTCATCCGCGATGCCGACAGGTACGAGATGTGCGCGGAGAGTCCGAGGTTGATGGCGAGGAGGACGGCAGCCCAGAAGGGCACCATGGTGAGCCCGATGAACCCCTGGCCGAGCACGAAGTAGCCGGCGATCGTCGCGAGGATCGCGAGGATGGTGTGGACGAGCACGACCGATACGGCGTTCACCGCGAACTTCCAGGGGGCGAGCGTCAGGCGCCACTCCTGCCCGGCCGAATGGCGCGACCGCCAGTACCCCATGCTGGTCGAGATCGCCGCCACCGCACCCGCGGCGATCGCCGAGACCTCGCCGAACGAGCCGGGGCCCGAGAGGGGCATGTCAGGCCACAGCCACGTGAACAGCAGGCCGAGGACCGCCCCGAGGATGCCGGCCGTCGCGGCCGCCCCGAGGCCCTCGTTGACCACCCGCAGGCTGGGTGCCGTGGAGTCCACGGGGGCGAGGACGGCGGGGCCGCCGGGAGCGGGCGAAGGGGTCATGCGATCAGTGTAAGCACGCGTGGAATCGCACGGCTCGTTCGCCGCGGATGGGACGCCGGCACGATGCCGCGTCGCGTGCTGCTCGCGCCTCAGGAGGTCTCGAAGGTGATGCCCCAGTGCAGCTCCCACGACTCACCGGGGGTGAGCCAGCGCAGGCTCTGGCCGGAGTTGAGGGCGTCGGCCGGCGCAGTCATCGGCTCGACGGCGACGGCGACCGGCTGGCCGGGGTAGCGGTCGGTCGTGAACACCTGCACGTAGTCGAAGCCCTCGCCCTGCCAGAGGGTGAGCACGCGCCCGTCGGGGGCGGCAAGGGTGGTGCGCACGCGCCCGTCCGGGTCGCGCGGCAGCTGCCCGTACGCGGTGTCGAGGTCGAGGTCGGCGATACGGCGCCCGCCGCGGAGGTCGGAGGCGGCATCCACCGGTTCTTCAGAGATGGGCAGCTTGCGCTCGTCGAGCGTGAACCGCGTGGCACCGGGTGAGGTGAGCACGAGCTCGGACGTGTCGACGTCGTCGATGCACAGGTAGGGGTGGGTGCCCACCGCCACAGGCGCATCCTCTGCCCCCACGTTGGTCACCGTGTGGGTGACCTCCAGGCTCATGCCGGTGATCGCATATGTGACCGTGGTCTCGAGGTGGAAGGGATAGCCGGTCTGCGGAACGACGGGCGCCGACAGGGTGATGGATGCTGCGCTCCGGGCCGCCACCGCGTAGGAGGCGAAGCGCAGCAGGCCGTGCGACGCGTTTCCTGTCACGGGCTCGGTGAGGGCGAGCTGGCGCGTCTCGCCGCGCTGCGTCCAGCGACCGTCGCGGACCCGATTGGGCCACGGCACCAGCACGATCCCCGACCCGGCAGGGGTCGCCGCATCCAGCGGATATCGCGGGACGAGGTCGACGCCGTCCACCGCGAAGGCCCGGAGTGCGGCGCCGACCTGCGTGATCTCGGCGGTTGCGCGCCCATCCGGGGAGCGGAGCTCGTACTGGGTGCCGGTGGGGAAGCTCGCAGCAGTCATGTCGGTCCTCTCGAGGCGCTGACGCTGCCTCTCACGCTCCCATTGTGGCCGCGGCGTATGACGGGCGTGTTGCGGACCGGGCGATCTCTCAGGCGCGTCGGCTATGGTCGAACGGTCGGCTCTGGACACCGCGACGTTGCGCGCGGATGGGTTTGTGAGTTCAAGGGGCCGATGGTGACGCCGAATCGCGGCGTGCATCACCATCACATGAATGGCCCCGGCCGACGGATGTCCGGGTTGCTCGCCGCGCGAGCGCTGTTCTCGTGCGAGAGAACCCAGAAGGACTACACCCATGCCCAAGAGCAAAAAGCCCGCCGGCGGACGACCCGCCAAGAACTTCGAGCCGCGCTACGGCGCCAAGACGAGCTTCCAGGACCGCAAGCGCCGTCCCGGTGAGTCGTCGGCCGGCCAGACCGGCAGCAAGAGCCCCAGCCACCGCGGGTACCGCGCCGAGGAGACCGACACCGCTCCCAAGCGCCGCTGGACGGCGCAGGAGAAGGCCGGCCGCGAGGCGGCGCACGGCATCCGCACCAACGCGGGCGCCGACCGCGCCCGCAGTGATCGTGCCGATCGCCCCGCGCGTTCGTACGACGACCGTCCGGCCCGTTCGTACGACAGCCGCCCCCCGCGCTCGAACGATGACCGCCCGGCGCGTTCGTATGCCGACCGCAACGGCGCCGCCCGCCGCCCCTCGAACCTCGATCGCGTCGATCGCGACGACCGCCGCTCCTTCGGAGACGGCCGCCCGTCCTATCGCGCCGATCGTCCGGCCCGTTCCTACGATGACCGCCCCGCGCGCTCGTACGACAACCGTCCCCCGCGTTCGAACGACGACCGTCCGGCTCGTTCGTACGACAGCCGCCCCCCGCGTTCGTACGACAACCGGCCCCCGCGTTCGAACGACGACCGTCCGGCTCGCTCGTACGACAACCGGCCGCCCCGTTCGAACGATGACCGTCCGGCGCGCTCGTACGACAACCGGCCCCCGCGTTCGAACAACGACCGCCCCGCGCGTTCGTACGACAACCGGCCGCCGCGTTCGAACGATGACCGTCCGGCCCGTTCGTACGACAGCCGCCCCCCGCGTACGTACGACAGCCGGCCGCCGCGTTCGAACGATGACCGTCCGGCTCGCTCGTACAGCGACCGTCCGGCCCGTTCGTACGACGACCGCCCGCGTCGCGACCACAACGACCGTCCGGCCCGCTCCGACTGGAACGCAGCCCCCACGCGCGACAAGGCGCACGAGGCCCACGTCGACGTCGTTCACGAGCGTCTCCAGGCAGACGCCGTGCAGGCCGAAGCCGTCTCCGACGTGACGTTCGGCAGCCTGGGACTCGGAGAGAACATCGTCCGGGTCCTCGCGGACCTCGGCGCAGCGACGCCGTTCCCGATCCAGGCCGCGACCGTCGCCCCGATCCTCGAGGGCCGTGACGTGCTCGCCCGTGGCCGCACCGGCTCGGGCAAGACGATCGCCTTCGGCGCTCCGCTCGTCGAGTCGATCCTTCGCTCACAGGCCGGACAGCGTCGTGAGTTCGGCCGCAAGCCGAAGGCGCTCATCCTCGCCCCCACCCGCGAGCTCGCGCTGCAGATCGACCGCACCATCCAGCCGATCGCACGCAGCGTGGGCCTGTTCACGACGCAGATCTACGGCGGCGTGCCGCAGGCTCGCCAGGTGGGTGCGCTCCACAAGGGCGTCGACATCATCATCGGCACCCCGGGTCGCATCGAGGACCTCGTCAAGCAGGGCAGGCTCGACCTCTCCGAAGTGCGGATCACCGTCCTCGACGAGGGCGACCACATGTGCGAGCTCGGCTTCCTCGAGCCCGTGCAGCGGATCCTCCGCCTCACCGCTGACGGCAGCCAGAAGCTGCTGTTCTCGGCCACGCTCGACCGCGAGGTCGCCGCGCTCGTCGACGAGTTCCTCGTCGACCCGGCCGTCTACGAAGTCGCCGGCGAAGACCAGGACTCGGGCACGATCGAGCACCGCGTGCTCGTGATCGATCAGCGCGACAAGGCCGAGATCCTCACTTCGCTCGTCGACCGCGACGGCAAGACCCTGGTCTTCGCCCGCACGCGCGCCTTCGCCGAGATGCTCGCCGAGCAGTTCGACGATGCCGGCATCCCGGCACTCGCGCTGCACGGTGACCTCAACCAGGCCAAGCGCACGCGCAACCTCGAGCGTCTGACCTCGGGCCGGGTGCGCGTGCTGGTCGCGACCGATGTCGCCGCGCGCGGCATCCACGTCGACGACATCTCGCTCGTCGTCCAGGCCGACCCGCCGGACGAGTACAAGACGTACCTCCACCGCTCGGGTCGTACGGGCCGTGCGGGCGCGAGCGGCCGCGTCGTGACGATCGTGACGCGCCAGCGTCGCCGTCGCATGAACGAGCTGCTCGATCGCGCCGAGATCGAGGCGCCGTTCGACGAGGTCCGCATCGGCGATGACCTCATCGAGGAGATCGCGGGCCGTCAGCTCGACCCCGTCGCCTGACCCCCGCCGCCCCACCGGGCGGCACCCACAGGTCAACCGCGCGTTCGCAGGGCCGATTCTCCGGGATCGTCCTGTGGCCGCGCGGTTGACCTGTTTCCGGCTGGAGACGGTCGCCCCGGCTCGGGAGCGATAGGAACCCGCGCCCGCCTACCCGGCTAGAAGAGCATCGCCTGCGCGGCGGCGCGCCCCCGGCTCGTCGTGACGACCTGGCTTCGGGCCGCGAGTCCCGGCACAGCACCGCGCGGTGGTGAGTCGTCCTCCGCCTGTCCGTCGAGGCCGTGGACGCGCATGAGCGGGCGGACCCGCTTGGCCAGCCACGCCCGATACCCCTTGGGCGCGTAGCTCGAGGCACCGGGGTAGAGCCCGAGGTAGGACGAGACGAGTTCGGGATGCTCGCGCTCGAGCCACTGCATGAACCACGGCTTGACGCCCGGCCTCAGGTGCAGGGCGCCGTAGACGACCCGCGCCGCGCCCGCCTCTCTGATGCGCCGCAGCGCATCGTCGATCGCCGCGATGGAGTCGGTCAGGTGGGGGAGGATCGGCATCAGGAACACCGTGACGTGGAACCCCGCCTCCGTCGCGGCGCGCACCGTGTCGAGCCGGGCCGCGGTCGTCGGAGTCCCCGGCTCGATCACCTTCTGCAGCGTCTCGTCGAAGACGGCGATCGACATCGCGATCGTGACAGGGACGGATGCCGCTGCCTCCTGCAGCAGCGGAAGGTCGCGGCGCAGAAGCGATCCCTTCGTGAGGATCGACAGCGGCGTGCCGGAGTCGGCCAGGGCCGACACGATCCCCGGCATGAGCCGGTAGCGTCCTTCGGCGCGCTGGTAGGGATCGGTGTTGGTCCCGAGTGCGACGGGCTGCCGCTCCCACGTGCCGCGTGCCAGTTCTCGCCGGAGGACGTCTGCGACGTTGATCTTCACGACGATCTGCGAGTCGAAATCGCGGCCCGCGTCGAACTCGAGATACTCGTGCGTGCCGCGGGCGAAGCAGTAGACGCAGGCATGCGAACATCCCCGGTACGGGTTCACGGTCCAGTCGAACGGCATGGCGGACGCGCCGGGCACGTGGTTCAGCGCCGTCTTCGCCATCACCTCGTGGAATGTCACGCCGGCGAACTCGGGAGTGGTGACCGAGCGGACGAGACCGTTGAGATGCTCGAGGCCCGGAAGGGCCTCGGCATCCGGAACTCCGAGTTCTTGTCCTTGCCACCGCATAGGCTCCTATTCGAACAGAATGACGAATGAACGTCAACCCGTATCGAACAAAGAAGCGATGTCCGAGGTGTGCACACTTCCGGCCGTGCGGTGAGCACAGGAGCAGTCGCGGGAGAATGGCGGGGTGACCTCTCCGGTGACGCGCCGCGAAGCCCGCGCGGCCCACCTCCTCACGAGTGCTGAAGCTCCCGTGAGGCACGCCCGCGCGCGCCGCGCGAACCGGATCCGCTTCGCGTTCGCCTGCGGCGGCGGGCATCGTGCTCGGCGTCGGCGGAGCCGCCGCGATCACGACCGCCGTCATCGCCCCCGACTTCTCCGCGTCGGCTGGACTCATGACCGAGGCGACGCCGAACACTCCGCCGCCGGCGCCGCAGACGGTGTCGGCGCTGCCCGCTCCGACGGTCGAGGCCGCCGCGCCACTGGTCGACGTGTGCGCCGACCCGGCCTTCGTCGCGGCGATCGACGCCGGCGACGACGGCGCCGCGATCGCGGCAGCGGGCGGTGGAGAGGCCTTCCGTGTCGCGGTGGCGACCGGGCATGCGCCGTGCGTGCCGCTGACCGACCTCGGCCGGGTCTGGGCCGTCGTGAACAAGACGCGCCCTTCGGAGCCCGTCGACTTCCGCCCGGGCGACCTGGTCGCGCCGGCGATGCGCGACATCTCCGGAGGAACGCTGCGGACGGATGCCGCGACCGCTCTCGCCGAGCTGGCCTCCGGTGCCGCGGCAGGCAGGCGCAGGCGAGGTGGCACTCGCCAGCGGGTTCCGCTCGTACGGCACGCAGCGCTCGACCTACCAGCGCCAGGTCTCGTCGGTCGGCCGTGCCGACGCCGACAAGGTGAGCGCCCGCCCGGGCTACAGCGAGCACCAGTCGGGGCTCGCCGCGGATGTCACCGCGTGCGCCGGCGGCTGCGCCGACATGGGCACGTTCGGCGGCACCGCCCAGCAGGCAGTGGGTGGCCGAGCACTCGTGGGAGTACGGCTGGATCGTCCGCTACGCCGAGGGCCGCACGCCCGTCACCGGATACTCGCCCGAGCCGTGGCATCTGCGCTACATCGGGCGCGAGCTCGCCGCCGCCTATCACGCGGGGGGCTGGCAGTCGCTCGAGGAGTTCTTCGGACTGCCGGCGGCCCCCGACTACCCCGGCTGAGCAACTCGCGAGCACGTGTCGGCACGCGTCTGCGCCATCCGGATCAGCGCGGTACTGAGTGCCGCTCATCGTGAGATGCAATCTCACCTGACCCTCGCCGTCGCCGTCTCGGTGGCATAGAATCGGGCCTGGCGATGCGGCCGTGCGCACGCCCGATGACGGGCTCCGGCCACCGCCCACGGTGTGCGAACGAGGAGGACGGCCCGCATGGACCGCGACATCTACGACGAGGACCACGAGGCGTTCCGCGACGTCGTCAAGGAGTTCATCAAGCGCTACGTCACGAACGAGGCGATCGAGCGGTGGGATGCCGCGGGCGAGATCGACCGTGCCACGCTGCGAGCGGCGGGCGAGTCGGGCATCATCGGGCTCTCGGTGCCCGGAGGAGTTCGGCGGCGCCGGCATGCTGCAGGACTTCCGCTTCCGGGCGGTCGTCAACGAGGAGATCATCGCCGCCGGCGCGGGCTCTCTCGCCGGTGCGTTCGGAATCCAGGACGACCTCGCCGTGCCGTACATCGTGCACATGGGCACGCAGGAGCAGAAGGAGAAGTGGCTCCCCGGCATGGCGACCGGCGAGATCATCGGCGCGCTCGCGATGACCGAGCCGGGTGCCGGCAGCGACCTCCGCGGGATCAAGACGACCGCCAAGAAGGTCGACGGCGGCTACCTGGTCAACGGCGCGAAGACGTTCATCTCGAGCGGCAAGACCGCCGACGTCATCGTCACCTTCGTCAAGACCGGCGAAGGCAACCGGCCGGACGCGTTCAGCCTGCTGCTCCTCGAGAACGGCATGGAGGGCTTCGATCACGGCAAGAAGCTCAACAAGATGGGCTTCCACGGTCACGACACCGCCGAGCTGTCGTTCAGCGACGTCTTCGTACCCGAGGCCAACCTCATCAGCGGCAAAGAGGGCATGGGCTTCGTGCAGCTCATGATGAACCTGCCGCTGGAGCGCCTCTCGATCGGCGTCGCCGGTGCGGCCGCGGCGGCCGCGGGCCTGAAATGGACACTCGACTACACCAAGAGCCGTGAGGCGTTCGGCGAGCGGATCATCGACTTCCAGAACACCCGCTTCAAGCTGGCGGATGTCGCCACCACCGTCGACGCGCTGTGGGCGTACATCGACCGGGCGCTCCTCGCCTACAAGGACGGGAAGCTGACGGCTGAAGAGGCCGCGAAGGTCAAGTTCTGGGCGACCGAGCGCGAGTGGGAGGTGCTCGACATCTGCGTGCAGCTCCACGGCGGGTACGGCTACATCATGGAGTACCCGATCGCGCGCGCCTTCCTCGACGCCCGGGTCCACCGCATCTACGGCGGCACGAACGAGATCATGCGCGAGATCGTCGGACGCCAGCTCGCCGGCAAGCGCTGACACCAGGCAACTGGATGCCGCGATCCTCCTGGGCGGAGGGTCGCGGCATCCGTCATTCCGGCGGCCGCGACCGATCCTGGCACCCCCTGCGGGGAGTCAGCGGACGTTGCCGCCGCTGCAGGTCTGCTGCGCGGCGGTCGATCCCGTGATGCTCTCGGGCAGCTCGACGGAGCCGTCCGGCGCAGGCGTCGGGTCCGGTGCCGAAGCGTCCGGCGAGGCTCCGGGGGTGGGCTCGGTGACATCGATGACACCGCCGACCGGGCTGACCTCGCCGGTCAGCACGAGAGGACTGTTGCTCTCGATCGCTTCCCACAGCACTTCGGCGGCCGCTTCGTCGGGCACGACCCGGTTGGCGTCGTAGGGCGCAGGGAAGGTGGGGTACTGCACGAAGACGATCTCGTCGAACGGCACGTCCTTTGCCGCGAGCGCGATCTGCACCACCGTGAACGGGTTCGCGAGCGGCCGCGTGGGCGTCACGTTGTCGAGCGCGACCGCGGCCAGTTTGTAGAGGCGTGCGGGGTCCGACAGCACCTCCTCGCTGACGAGCTTGCGCGCGAGGCGCGACATGTACTGCTGCTGGTTCGAGATGCGGCCGAGATCGCTGCCGTCACCGACCCCGTAGCGCGTCCGCAGGAACTGCAGCGCAGTGATCCCCGAGATCGTGTGGGTGCCGGCGCCGAGGTCGAGTCCCGTGTTGCGGTCCCGGATGCCGCGCGCCAGGCACACATCGACTCCGCCGATCGCATCCGTGACCTTGATGACACCCCCGAACGTGATCACGGCACCGAACGGGATGTTGAGGCCGCTGAGGGCCGAGACGGTGTTGATGACGCATCCGAGGCCCCCGTACTTGTACGCGGTGTTGATCTGATCGACTCCGCCGCCGAATGTGCTGCCGTCCGCCCGCGTGCACGGCGGGAGGGTGACGATGAGATCGCGCGGGAACGAGACGACCGTCACCCGCCGCGGCTCGGGTGAGATGTGGACGAGCAGGTTCACATCGTTCAGCTTGTTCATGCGGTCGGGGCCCGTGCATCGGGCGCCGAACAGATAGGCGAACTCCTCCTCGCACTCGTCGATGCCGGTCACGAGCAGGTTCACGCCACCCTCGATGGCGCCGATATCCGGCGGCACGGCCCCCTGGCCCTGCGACCTCGACCACTTCGTCGGTGAAGCTCGCGGCGAGGTCGTAGGTGGCATAGGAGGCGACGGCCGCAGAGCTCACGAGCACGACCCCGACGACGACCGCCAGAATCCTCGCGAACTGCGCGAGAGGGTGCGGCGAGCGCAGGTGCGCGTGCCGCGCCACGGTACGCCGTCGTCTCGCCATCGCGCTGCCCCCAGCTGCGTTCGGAATGCCGTGATTCTAGCGGGGTCCCCGGATGCTGCCACGGACGTCGGGAAAGGCATCCGCCTCTGACTGAGTCAGCTGAGGCCCCACGGGAAGAGGATCCAGAACAGCGCGGCCGAGACCGCGCAGAACAGCAGGACGAAGACGGTGTCGCGAATCCGCCAGGGCACGAGGTGCCGTTCGGTGCGGTCGGGATAGGCGCCGAAGGCGCGGGCGTCCATCGCGAGGGCGACGCGCTCGGCGTGCCGGATGGCTCCGGCGAGGAGCGGCACGACGTAGCCGGCCCAGCGCGCGATCGCGGCGAACGGCCCCCGGCCTCCGTGGGCGCCGCGCACGCGATGCGCCTGGCGGATGACCTCGAGCTCGTGACCGAAGCGCGGGACGAACCGGAATGCCGCGAGCGCCGTGTAGCCGATGCGATAGGGCACTCGAAGCTGCTGCACCATGGACCGCGCGAAGTCAGGGCCCGTCGTGCTGAGTCCCGCGATCAGCGACAGGCCGACGATCGCGGCAAGCCGCAGCGCGGTGGCGAAGCCGATCTGCAGCATCCCGCCGTACAGGGTCCAGGATCCGAGCTGGAGGACGACGACGCTCTGATCGACGCGCGACGGGTCGGTCCACACCGAGAACCCGAGCCCGAGCGCGGCGACGCCGAGTGGCATCGCCGACGAAGAGCATGAGCGCGAGCCGCCGTGTGAACCGCACGCCGACGAGGAGGATCGCGTAGGCGAGCGCGAGGAAGGCGAGCGGGGTCGCGGCATCCCGGACGAACACGAGCAGCAGCATGGCGGGGGCGGGACCGGCGAGCTTGGCGAGCGGATTGAGCCGGTAGAGGAACCGCACGGCGCGAGGCGGTCGGGGCATCGGCGTACGGGTCGCTCGGCGCCGCCGGGCGCTCCACCACGCCGGTCACGATCTGCCCCGCCGGGGAACCGGGCAGGTCGGCCAGCCGGACGACGCCCGAAAGGGCGGGATGCTGCGCCAGGCCCTCGAGCGCGCGCCGAAGCGGCGGAAGCCGGAGCCCCGCCGCGGCGATCAGCGCGGGGTCCGCGAAGACGTCGGCCGTCGCACCGTGGGCGAGGACGCTGCCCCCGGCGAGCACGATCGTGCGGTCCGCGTGCTCGGTCACGAGCTGCATGTCGTGCGTCACCACGAGGATGGTCGTGCCTTCGCTGTTCAGCTCGCGCAGCAGCCGGAGCAGCTCGTCGGCGCGGGCGCGGTCCTGGCCGAAGGTCGGCTCATCGAGGGCGAGCACCGGTGCTCCCGCGATGAGGGCGGTGCCGACCGAGAGTCGTCGCTTCTGCCCGCCGGACAGGAGGAATGGATGGGTCTGCGCCTTGGCGGAGAGTCCGAAGCGCTCGAGCATCTGCTCGGTGCGCTCGCGGACCTCCGCGTCGGGCAGGTGGCGCAGACGCAGGCCATGCGCCAGTTCGTCGTACACGGTGTGCGCGATGAACTGGTGCTCGGGGTTCTGGAAGACGAAGCCGATGCGTGAAGAGAGCGTGCGTGCGTCGGCGCGGCCGACATCCAGACCCTGTCCTGACCCTTTCGAAGGGTCCGCGATCCGCACGCTGCCGCGCGGCGGTCGCACGACCCCGGCGATCGCCTGGATGAGCGTCGTCTTGCCGGCGCCGTTCGCGCCGACGATCGCGACGAACTCGCCCGCGCCGACATCGAGGTCGATGCCGTTCAGCACGCGCGTGCGACCTCGATCGAGGGTGAGCCCCCGCACGGTGATGAGCGGCTCCGGCCGGCGGGGGGAGGGCGGCTCATCACGCTCCGACCGCGCCGCGACACGCCGGGCTCGTCGAGAGGCCGCCGCCCGCCGGCTGATCCTCCGCCTCGAGCGCGGCGCGCAGCTCGCCCGGTGTCAGCGGCAGCGGCTCGAGTCTGAAGCCGGCCCGCCGCAGGCGAAGGGCCGCGAGGGTGGACGTCGGAAGCCACACTCCGAGCTCGTGCAGCTCGCCGGCGCGATGGCGCAGCACGATGTCGGTCGGCCCGTCGGCGACGAGCCGGCCGTCATGGTCGAGCACGACCACCCGGTCGACCAGCCCGACGGCCGCGTCGAGGTTGTGCTCGACCAGCACGATCGCCCGATCGCCCGCCGAGACGACGTCGGCGAGGGCCGCGTACACCTCGTCGATCCCCTGAGGGTCGAGATTCGCCGTCGGCTCGTCGAGTACGAGGAGCGGCGAGCCCATCGCGAGCGCGCAGGCGATCGCCAGCCGCTGTCGTCCGCCGCCCGACAAGCGGTCGGGGTTGTCGCGCACGGCGGTCCCAGAGGCCGACGCGACGCAGCGCGGCCTCGGCGCGACTCGAGGACGTCGGCGACCGGCATCCGGAGATTCTCGGGTCCGAAGGCGACCTCGTCGAGCACGGTGCCGGTCACGAGCTGGGCGTCCGGGTCCTGGAACACCATGCCGACGCGCGTGCTGAGCGTCGCGACGGTCTCGGCGGCTGTATCGAGGCCGTCGACCACGATGCGACCGTCCACCGTGGCGGGAACAGCCTGGGGGATGAGTCCGTTGAGCGCCAGGGCCAGCGTCGACTTGCCCGAACCGCTCGGCCCGAGGATCAGGACCACTTCGCCCGGGCGCACGGCGAACGTGACGGAGGCGGGGGTCGCGGCATCCGCCCCTGCATGAGTGATCGACAGGCCCTGCACCGCGAGAAGGGGCTGCCCCAGTCGCCGCCGCGCGTGCGGCGGACGTCTCGCGTCGCGGTGGGCTCACGGATCTTCCAGTGGTGGGAGGGGTGGGGAACCCCCTCAACCTAGCTTCGATGAGGAGTCCTCGTGACCGCTGCTCGGCTCAGCGGCGGCGCACGATGAGCCGGTGCAGTGGTGCGACGAGAAGCAGCAGGAACATGGCGAAGTACCCGACGTTCGGGAACACCAGCGCGACGGCGAGGGCAAGCAGGAACAGCGCGAGCGTGACCAGATCGGCCGAAAGACCGTTGCGAAGCCGCTCATCCGGGATGTCGTGGAGCTGCGGATGCCGCAGCACATACAGGCGGCTGACGAACATCACCGCGCTCGTGAGGGCGAGCGTGCCGATGTAGAGGATCTCCTGCAGGCCGTGGCTCTCGGTCTCGGTCTCGAGCTGACCGACCAGGGCCGTCGGTATCGGAAGCCACACGATCGTGAACATCCACGCGATCGTCAGCCAGAGCAGGCTGTTCGTCACTCGATGGATGCCGGCGAACAGGCGGTGGTGAGTCAGCCAGAAGTTGGCGATGAGCACGAAGCTCAGAGCGAAGCTGAGCAGCTGGCCCGCGTTCTCGTTCAGCCACTCGCCCGTGTTGAGGTCGTGTGTGGCGGCATCGCCGACGCTCTCCATCAGCGGCAGGATGAGCAGCGTCATCGCGATGGCGACGACGGCATCCGAGAACGCCTTGAGTCGCTCTGCAGGCAGGGTGCGGACGCCCGTGTCGGCCCGCCGCGGGTCCGATGACTCGGCGTGGTCGGTCATACCCGCTACGGTAGCGGGCGCCTCCGCGCCCGCGCGCGAAGTGTCGTGGTCATCGCGCGGCTGCGCTGCGTGCGACGCCGGCCCGGCGCAGCCCCGACCCGACGCCGAGACCCACCGCCGTCCACGCGACGGGTCCGAGCACGGCCACGACGAGGTAGACGACCTGGGCCCACAGCGCGCAGCGTCGACAGGTGCGCGGCGAACGCGACTGCCACCGCGACGACGCCGCCGATCACGATCGCCGAGATGAAGAAGCGCCAGGCGCTCCAGACGCGATAGCGGGTGAGCGCGGCGACGAGCTCCTGGATGCCGCCGAAGAGGATGGCGGTGCCGATGAACCGCGGCGCCCACTGCGGAGCCATCGCGCTCGCGACGAGGGCGGCCACGACGTGCGCGATCAGTGCGACCCACGGAAGGCGGATGAGCTCCTGCGCGATGATGCCCGGCAGGACGTGCGCGCCGAGGATGATGCCGTAGAGGATCGGGACCGTGGCCAGCACCACCGGAGTGAGCCACCCGGCGACGCCGCCCAGCACGCCTGTCGCCACGCCGATCGCCGCGCACGTCAGCAGGACGCTGGTGGTCAGGCGCGTCTGGGCAGTGGGCACGCGCGCTCAAGCGTACTTCGCGGGCCTCGCGCTAGGTTGAACGCGTTGCGCGCCGACGATGCCGCGCAACATCCGCTCCGGCCGGGGTCCGGAGCCTCACACCCGGCGTCTCGCCGGGTCAGCCGCACAGCCGGCAGCGGTGGGGCCGGATCCGCTCGTCGCCGTGGTCGACCACGCGCCCGAAGCGGTCGGAGCGCGCCTCCCACTGCTCGCGCGCCTCGACGATCTCCTCGTGGGAGCGTCCGACGAAGTTCCACCACATCACGATGTCGTCCTCGAAGGGCTCACCCGCCGAGCAGGAAGACGGTGGCGCCTTCGGGCGCCGCGACCTCGATGCTCTCCCGGTGCATGCCGAGATACAGCAGGTGCTGCCGGTCCAGGTCGATCGCGCGGTCGGCGCCGGTCCTGGCTCCGGGGGCCGCTGGGTCGCCGGAGCCGGCGTCGTCCACCGAGCCTTCGGCATCGGTCAGCACGACCGCGACGCCCTCGACTCCGACGAGGGCGTGCTCCCACGTCGGGTCGAGCGGGATGCGCACGCGCGAGCCGGCAGGGATGCTCAGCTCGGCGCCGACGATGGGGGTGTAGGCGGTGGCGGGCGATTGCACGCCTCCGAGCGACCCCATGACCACGATCGCCTCACCCGGAGCACCCTCGACCGCGGCGAGCGAAAGCCGGGGGAGGGGCTCATGGCGTTCGAAGGCCGGCGACGCCGTGCCGCGCGATTCGGGGAGCGCGACCCACAGCTGCAGTGCATCGAGGGGGATGGCCTCCTCGCCCACCGAGTACTCGGAGTGCGAGATCCCGGCGCCGCTCGTCATGAGGTTGAGGGCACCTCGCGTGACGACGACATCGCTTCCGACCGAGTCGCGATGCCGGACGTCGCCCCGCGAGCGGCCACGTGACGGTCTGCAGTCCGATGTGCGGATGCGGCTCGACACGCATCGTCGTCACCTGAGGGCCGAAGCGGTCGAGGAAGCACCACGCGCCCACGAGCGGCAGGTCGCGCTGCGGGAGGGTGCGGTGCACCTCCATCGCGCGCACACCGCCCAGCGGCACTTCGCGCGACTCGAGCAGCAGCGCGCGCGGACCGTCGCACTCGGTCGCGGCCTCTATGGTCGACGCCGGCCTCGGCGTCCAGCCTGGTCATGCTCGCGCCCTCACTCGGGAACGGCGTGGTCGGGCCAGTCGACCGTGAGCCCCGGCACCTCGTGCTTCTGGAGGTAGGCCGTCACCACCGGGCAGTGGGGAACGACCGTCTCGCCTCGGCGTGCGGCATCCGTCATCGCCTCGGCGACGACCGTCTGCGCGAGCCCGCGTCCGCGGTAGGCCGGGTCGATCTCGGTGTGCGGGAAGTGGAGGCGCCCCTGGGCGTCGATGCGGAACATCGTGAAGCCCGCCAGCACGTCGCCGACGCGGACCTCATAGCGATGCTTCACGTCGTCACGGGCAACGGTGGTCTCGAGGTCGCTCACGGGGGTCCTTTCGTCGTCACTCACAACGTACCGCGCGTGATTCCGGTGCGGGCCGTGCCCTGGTGGCCGCCTCGCCACAGGTCTATCGTCAGCCTTGATCGGCCGCGTCTTCGCGGTCGCCGATTCGCTCTTGGGGAGCGAACGACTGTTCGCGCGATTCAAAGGGGAATCATGAAACGACGCATCATCGCCGCGCTCGCGGCAGCCGGTCTCGCCGCAACGATGGCGGTCGGACTTGCGCCCGCCGCGCAGGCGGACCAGACATGGGGAACACCGTATGTCGCCATCGGCGACTCCGTCGCGGCCGGGACGGGCAACCTGCCCTACGTCGATGAGGCGTGCCTGCGATCGGCGAAGGCATACCCGAACGTGCTCGCGGGCATGGCGGGCGGTGATGTGGTGTCCGCCGCGTGCGCCGGAAGCGCGACCTCGGCGGTGCTGACGCAGGCTCAGACGCTCGCAGCGCAGGGACTCCTCGGCCCCGCTACCCAGGTTGTGACGATCACGGTCGGCGTCAACGACCTTCCCTGGATCCTGGTTCTCGGGGCGTGCAGCAACCAGGGATCACCCGAGCTGTGTGCGCAGGTTGCGAGCACCCCGGGTGCCGGCGGCTCTATCCCGCCAGGCATCGCGATGATCCTCGGCACGGTGCGCGCGGCGGCTCCCGCCGCGCGGATCGTGGTCACCGGGTACCCGCACCCCTTCGGGGAATTCTCCGGCACGTGCAGCATCGGAGCCGTGTCGCCGGGGAAGCCGCTGAAGTTCTCCGCCGCTGGTGCGCACGTGATCAACGGCGCGGTCGACGGGCTCGATTCCGCTATCCAGGGCGGCATCGCGCTGTACCAGGCGCAGTTCGCCGGGACGGTCGGGCAGGGATTCCCCGACCCCGGCATCTCCTGGGTAGACGTGCGGGGCGCCTTCACGACCCACGGGTTCTGTGACACGGGCGAGCGGTGGATGGGCGGTCCGGTGCCGAAGGGCCCGGTCAGCGACCGTGGCTTCCACCCGAACGTGGCCGGGCAGCAGGGCTACGCCGCTGCAATCGCCGCGGAGCTGATGCCGTAGGGCCCGGCATCCGTCCTCTTGTCTCTGTCAGGCCGGTGCGCGCCCACCGGCCTGACAGACTCGGGGGATGCCCGTGAATCTGCTCGACGCCGTCCCGCGCTCCGCGGACGCGGACACCGCATACGCGGGTTTCGTCGACTGGGCTGCTGATCGAGGGCTCGCGCTGTACCCCGCCCAGGACGAAGCGGTCATCGAGATCGTCTCGGGGGCGAACGTCATCCTGTCGACCCCGACCGGCACCGGCAAGTCGCTCGTCGCGGTCGCGGCCCACGCCTTCGCGCTCGCGCACGGCGGGCGCACCTATTACACGGCCCCGATCAAGGCGCTCGTCAGCGAGAAGTTCTTCGCCCTCGTCGAGATCTTCGGCGCCGAGAACGTCGGCATGGTGACGGGGGACTCGTCGGTCAATTCGGACGCGCCCATCGTCTGCTGCACGGCCGAGATCCTCGCGAACCTCGCGCTGCGTCAGGGAGCGGATGCCGCTGTCGACCAGGTCGTGATGGACGAGTTCCACTACTACGGCGACCCCGACCGCGGATGGGCGTGGCAGGTGCCGCTGCTCCTGCTGCCCCGAGCGCAGTTCATCCTGATGTCGGCGACTCTCGGTGACGTCACCGCCATCGCCGAAGACCTCGAGCGCCGGACCGGCCGCCCGGTCGCGCGCATCACCGGCGTCGAACGGCCCGTGCCGCTGCACTTCTCCTATGCGGTGACGCCGGTCCACGAGACGGTCGAGGAGCTTCTCCAGACGGGCCAGGCGCCGGTCTACATCGTGCACTTCTCGCAGGCCGCGGCGATGGAGCGGGCGCAGGCCTTGTCGAGCATCCGGATCGTGAGCCGCGAGCAGCGCGACGCGATCGCCGACGCGATCGGCGGCTTCCGGTTCACGACGGCCTTCGGCCGCACGCTGTCGCGCTACGTGCGCGCCGGCATCGGCGTGCATCACGCCGGCATGCTCCCGCGCTACCGGCGCCTCGTCGAGACGCTCGCCCAGCGCGGACTGCTGCGCGTGATCTGCGGCACCGACACCCTCGGCGTGGGCATCAACGTGCCGATCCGGACGGTGCTCGTGACGGCGCTCGCCAAATACGACGGACAGCGGATGCGGCAGCTCAGCGCCCGCGAGTTCCACCAGATCTCGGGCCGGGCCGGGCGCGCCGGGTACGACACCGCCGGAACCGTCGTGGTGATGGCACCCGAGCACGACATCGAGAACGCCGGGGCCGTGGCCAAGGCCGGGACCGACCCCAAGAAGATCAAGAAGATCGTGCGCAAGAAGGCGCCGCAGGGCTTCGTCAACTGGGGCAAGGCGTCGTTCGAGCGGCTCGTCGATGCCGAGCCCGAGCCGCTCGTGCCGCAGCTGCAGCTGACCGCGGCGATGCTCATCAACGTCATCGCGCGCGGCGGCGACGTCTTCGAGAACGTCCGCGCGCTCGTCCTCGACAACCACGAGCCCCGCGCCAGGCAGTACGAGCTCGCCCGGCGCGCGCTCGCCATCTTCCGCACCCTGCGCGCCGCCGAGGTGGTCACCGTCGACCCGGCCACCGGCGAGATCCGCCTCACGGTCGAGCTGCAGCCGAACTTCGCGCTCAACCAGCCCCTGTCGCCGTTCGCGCTCGCCGCGATCGGCCTGCTGGATCCCGAGGCGTCGGTCGACAGCATCCCGCGCCCCTGCGAACTTCGGACAAGCGCGCGAAACTCGGACGATCGAGCCGGATCCGTCCGAATCCGGCGCGAGCTCCGAGCGACGGATGAGACGGCATCAGCAGGGACGGATGCCGCGTCCCCGGCCCAGCTTCGTCGGCACCGGGCACTACGCGCTCGACGTCGTGAGCATCATCGAGTCGACGCTGGACGACCCGCGGCCGGTGCTGTCGCAGCAGCAGTTCCTCGCGCGGGGTGAGGCGGTCGCGGCGATGAAGCGGGACGGCATCGAGTACGAGGAGCGCATGGAGGCGCTCGAAGCGGTGACCTATCCCAAGCCGCTCGAGGAGCTGCTCCTGCAGTCGTACGAGGTGTTCGCGTCGAGCCAGCCCTGGATCCGCGACTTCGAGCTGCGCCCCAAGTCGGTCGTGCGTGACATGTTCGAGCGCGCTCTGTCGTTCGCCGAGCTCATCTCGGTCTATCAGCTCGCCCGGAGCGAGGGCCTCGTGCTGCGCTACCTGAGCGACGCCTATCGGGCGATCCGCCAGACGGTGCCCGCCGAGGCGCAGACTTCAGACCTTCTCGACCTCATCGCGTGGCTCGGCGAGCTCGTCCGGCAGGTCGATTCGAGCCTCGTCGACGAGTGGGAGGCTCTCGTCTCGCCCGCGGCCGATCCTGACGCGCCGGTCGTTCCGCCCGCTCCGCCGTCGGTCCTCACGAACCGCCGTGCGTTCCTCGTGCTCGTGCGCAACGAGCTGTTCCGTCGCATCCAGCTCGCCGCACTGCAGAAGGACGACGAGCTGGTCGCCCTCGACCCGGATGTCGACTGGCCCGCGGCACTCGACGCGTACTTCGACGATCACGACCAGATCCTCACGGGCGGGGCGGCCCGATCGCCGCGACTCGTGGAGATCGATGAGACGGATGCTGCGACCGCCGGAGTCTGGAGGGTCGAGCAGATCATCGACGACCCTGCCGGCGACCACGACTGGCGGATCCGCGGCGAGGTCGACCTCGCCGCTTCGGAGGAAGAGGGGACCGCGATCCTGCGGGTCACCGAGGTCGTGCGACTCTGACCCCGGGGGGTCGCCGAGCGCGGCACTGTCGTGGGAGCGCCCCTCTGTGCGACGCCGTGCGCCCAGGAAGGACCGCGCTGGAGGATTGGACACCGATCGCGTCGGTCGCGTCGGCTCCTCCACAGCCGATCGGCAACTGCAGGTGCCGCACGTGACCCCGCCGGGGAGGCCGGTGTCAGACCGCGCGACTATCGTGAACAGGTGACTCCCGAACCCGGCTCCGTCTCGTCGTGGGGCGCTGACCCGTACGCGGACCTCGCGTGGAGTCCCGACGACATGGTCCCGCCCGAAGACTTCGAGGCGCCGCCGGATGATCCGTGGGGCACCGCGCCCCCGACGGTGACCCTGCCTGCGCGCACGCGCGACTTCAGCGGCCGGCCTCCCCGCGAGATCCTGCACGAGGTCTTCGGCTACGACGACTTCCGCGGCGACCAGGCCGCGATCGTCGACCAGGTCGTCGGCGGAGGCGACGCGGTCGTCCTGATGCCGACCGGCGCCGGCAAGAGCATCACCTACCAGGTGCCCGCCCTGGCACGCCCGGGCACCGGACTCGTCATCAGCCCGCTCATCGCGCTCATGCACGATCAGGTCGACGCGCTCGTGGGCAACGGCGTCCGCGCCGCCTATCTCAACTCGACGCAGGCGCCGCCCGAGCGGCAGGCCGTCGAGCAGGCGTTCCTCGCCGGTGAGCTCGATCTGCTCTACGTCGCGCCGGAGCGCCTCTCTGCCGCGTCGACCACGGCGCTGCTCCAGCGCGGGCGCCTCAGCGTCATCGCCATCGACGAGGCGCACTGCGTCTCGCAGTGGGGCCACGACTTCCGGCCCGATTACCTCGCGCTCGGCGACCTCGCCGAGCGCTTCCCGGGTGTGCCGCGCATGGCGCTCACCGCGACGGCCACCCGCGAAACGCACCGGGAGCTCACCCAGCGTCTCGGTCTGCCGGACGCCAAGCACTTCGTCGCGAGCTTCGACCGGCCCAACATCCAGTACAGGATCGAGCCCAAGAACGAGCCGCGCAAGCAGCTCGCCTCGTTCATCCGGAGCGTCCGCGAGGCGCAGCCCGAGGGTGCCGGCATCGTCTATGCGCTCAGCCGCAAGTCCGTCGAGCAGACGGCGGAGTATCTGCGCCAGCAGGGCATCGATGCCCTGCCGTACCACGCGGGGCTCGATTCGTCGGTGCGCGCGGCCAATCAATCCCGGTTCCTGCGCGACGACGGCGTGGTGATGGTCGCGACGATCGCCTTCGGCATGGGCATCGACAAGCCCGATGTCCGGTTCGTCGCGCACATCGATCTGCCGAAATCGGTCGAGGGGTACTACCAGGAGACGGGCCGCGCGGGCCGCGACGGCGAGCCGGCGCTGGCCTGGATGGCGTACGGCCTCGGAGATGTCGTGCAGCAGCGGCGACTCATCGACCAGAGTCCCGGCGACCGCGCGTTCAAGACCCGGTTGGGGCAGCACCTCGACGCCATGCTCGCGCTGTGCGAGACGGTCGGATGCCGCCGCCAGAACCTGCTCGGCTACTTCGGCCAGCAATCCACTCCCTGCGGCAACTGCGACACGTGCCTGCAGCCACCGGAGACGTTCGACGGAACGGTGGCGTCGCAGAAGCTGATGTCGACGATCGTGCGCCTGCAGCGGGAGCGCAACCAGGCCTTCGGCGCCGGACAGCTCATCGACATCCTCCGCGGCAACGCGACCGATCGTGTCCGTCAGCAGCGGCACGACGACCTGTCGACGTTCGGGATCGGCGCCGACCTCACCGAGCAGGACTGGCGCGGTGTGATCCGCCAGCTCCTCGCCGCGAAGCTGCTCGTCGCGCGGGGCGAGTACGGCACCCTTGCGCTGGGCGACAGTGCCGGCGAGGTGCTGCGCGGCGAGCGGACGGTGCTGCTCCGACGCGATGTGATGGGGCGGCGCGGCTCGACATCGGTGCGCCGCGCGACGGTCTCGCGAGACGGTCGAACCGGCCGACCGCGACCTCTTCGAGGCCCTGCGAGCCTGGCGTTCCGAGGCGGCGCGCGAGCAGGGGGTGCCGGCGTACGTCGTCTTCAACGACGCCACGCTGCGCGCGCTCGCCACCGGCCGTCCCCGATCCCTTGCCGAGCTCGACGGCATCTCGGGAATCGGCGTGAAGAAGCGCGAGACCTACGGCGACGCCGTGATCGCTGTGATCGCCGCCCACTGATCCTCAGCGACCCTCACCGCGCTCTCGCACGCCCACCGCAAGCGGCTGTCACTCGACGGGCAGCAGGTCCTTCAGATGGGCGTCGAGGTGGGCGGCGACGTCGACACTCTGCGGGTCATAGAGCCACTGGTACTGCAGTCCATCCCAGAGGGCGACGAGCCACAGCGCCTCGAAGGCGGGATCGCGGTGCGCGGGCAGGTCGCCATCGGCCTGGGCGACGCGCAGCAGGGTCGTGAAGTGGTCGAGCACGGTGCTGAACCGGGTGCTGAAGTACGCGTGGGCCGGATGTCCGGCAGGCACGGCCTCGCACGATAGGACGGCGTACACCTCGACGAGCCCGGGTGCCTGTTCTGCACTGTGTGCGGCTTCCCGGGGAATTCCCCGCAGCACCTCGGCGGCTCGTTCGGGCCGGGGCGCTTCTTCGAGCATCCGGATCCCACGGTCCCGCTCGGCGAGGACGGCGCTCAGCAGCGCCTCCTTCGAGGGGTAGTGGTGCAGCAGCGTCGACTTCGACACGCCGACCGCCTGCGCGATGCTCTGCAGACTCGTGTCGCCGTACCCGTCCTGCGCGAACAGCGCCATCGCGTCCGCCAGAATGCGCACCCGCCGATCCCGCCCGACGCGGTATCCGGCCTCTGCCCGCACCTCGAACGCACCGAGATCCGGAAGGGGCACGAAGGCTGCCGGAGTGCCGAGCCGGCGTTGATCCCCGGGATCGCGCCAGCCCACCGGCAGCGCCAGCAGCTCCTCGTGCGCGTCCAGTGCGGCCCCGACGTCGACGCGCTCCGGCAGGTACTGGGCCAGCAGCTGAAGCCCGTCCCACGCCGCCGCAAGCCGGATCGCCTCAGAGCGGGGATCGCGGTCAGGGGCGACGAGCCCGTCCTGGATCGCCTCGTGGAAGATGTCGGCCGAGAGCGCGATGAGCTGCGCATACCGGCGGCGCATGAGCGCATGAGCCGGGTGGAGCGGCGTGGATGCTTCGCCGGTCAGCGCCGCGAAGAGTTCGAGGTAGCCGGGGATCCTCGCGTTCCGGCGTGCCATCTCGCCGAAGGCCAGGGGGCCCGGTTCGTCGGCCGCCACGCGCCCGAGCAGGTGCTCCGCGTTCTCGCGCTCCAGCCCGGCGACCACTTCGGCGAGCAGCTCGTCCTTCGTGGCGAAATGGCGGAGCAGGCCGGGGTGGCTGATCCCGGCGGCTGACGCGATGTCACGGAGCGAGCTCGCCCGGTATCCGCGGTCGACGAAGGCGCTGTGCGCGGCCTCGACGATCGCCGCTCGCGTGCGCTCGGTGCGTGCTCGTCGGGCTGTACCCGGCCGCGCTGCCGTTGTGACGGTCACAGTGCTCCCTTCGGCGTCGACTCTAGCTGCGCCGAAGCACTCTGGTCCACGTTCAGTTACCACTCGGTCGGTTTCGTGTAATGTCTGATCGGACTGCGCACCCGAGCGCGACCCCCGAGAACGAGCGCCGGCCCACGACGCCGAGGAGTGACATGACCGACATCACGACAATGACGGATGCCCAGGCCCCCGTCGCCGACCGCCCCTGGCTCGACGCGAGCCTGCCTGTCTCAGAGCGCATCGAGCTGCTCCTCGCCGAGATGACCGTCCAGGAGAAGGCCGGACTCCTCTTCCACACGATGATCGCCATCGGCGACCTCGATGAGGCCAACCCGATCTTCGGCACGCCGTCCGCGCGCGACTTCGTCGACGGCAGGCTCATGTCGCACTTCAATCTGCTCGGCGCGGCTCCGAGCGGCCGCGAGATCGCGGCGTGGCACAACGCGCTGCAGCGGCTCGCCGCATCCACTCGTCTCGGCATTCCCGTGACGCTCTCGACCGACCCGCGCCACTCGTTCAGCGACAACCCCGGCGCGGCGATCATGGCCGGCCCCTTCTCGCAGTGGCCCGAGACGCTCGGACTCGCCGCTGTCGGCGACGAGCACCTCGTCGAGCAGTTCGCCGACATCGCACGTCAGGAGTACACGGCGGTGGGACTGCGCGTCGCGCTGCACCCGCAGGTCGACCTCGCGACCGAACCGCGCTGGGCGCGACAGGTCGCGACCTTCGGTGAGGACGCCGACCTGTCGGGCCGGCTCGGAGCCGCCTACATCCGCGGCTTCCAGGGCGACGAGTTCGGCCAGGGCTCCGTCTCGACGATGACCAAGCACTTCCCGGGCGGCGGCCCGCAGAAGGACGGCGAGGACCCGCACTTCTCGTACGGCCGCGAGCAGGTCTACCCCGGTGGCCAGTTCGAGCACCACCTGAAGCCCTTCGAGGCGGCCTTCGAGGCCGGCACCCGTCAGGTCATGCCGTACTACGGCATGCCCGTCGGCACCGAATACGACGAGGTCGGCTTCGGCTTCAACAAGTCGGTCATCACCGGGCTGCTCCGCGAGCGCTACGGCTTCGACGGAGTCGTCTGCACCGACTGGGGTCTCGTGAACGACGCCGTCATCTTCGGTCAGCCGTCGGCCGCACGTGCGTGGGGCGTCGAGCACCTCTCGCCCCGCGAGCGGATGAAGATGATCCTGGATGCCGGCGCCGACCAGTTCGGCGGCGAGGCGTGCCCCGAGCTGCTGGTGGAACTGATCGCCGACGGTGAGATCACCGAGGACCGCCTCGATGTCTCGGCACGCCGCATCCTGCGCGAGAAGTTCGAACTCGGGCTGTTCGAGAACCCGTTCGTCGACGAGGACGCCGCGGACGCGATCGTCGGCCGCGCCGACTTCCGCGCCGCCGGTGAGGCCGCGCAGCGCGCCGCCATCACCGTGCTCACCAACCGGCCCGTGCGCTCGGGCTGGGCGGAAGAGGGCACCCCGGCGCTGCCCCTCGAGCGCGGCATCAAGCTCTACGTCGAGGGCATCGATCCCGAGCTGGCCGCGCAGTACGGCGAGATCGTCGCCACCGCGGAAGAGGCGGATGCCGCCATCCTCCGTCTGCACGCGCCCTACGAAGAGCGTGCGACGAGGTTCGAGAACTTCTTCCACGCCGGTTCGCTCGCCTTCCCCGACGACGTCCTCGCCCACGTCAACGACATCGCGGCCACCGTGCCGACGATCGTCGACGTGTTCGCCGACCGCCCCGCGATCCTCGATCCGATCGTCGAGTCCGCCGCTGCCGTCACGGTGAACTGGGGCGCGAGCGCCGCAGCTCTCCTCGATGTGCTGACGGGCATCGCCGACCCGCAGGGCCGGCTTCCGTTCGACCTGCCGCGCTCGATGGCGGCGGTCGAGGCATCCCGTCCCGACGTGCCGTTCGACACGGCAGAGCCGCTCTTCCGGTTCGGACACGGCCTGAGCCTCTAGCCGCCTTCCCCCGCGCGCCCCGGGTCGCGACCGCCGTGCGCGGTCGTGTCCCGGGGCGCTCGGCGTCTCCGCCCGTAGGCTGGCGCTTGTCGACGACGACGCGGGGAGGACCAGTGGGGCTCAGCAACATCGAGATCGCCCAGGCGGCGCGAATGCTGCCCATCACGGAGGTCGCCGCGGGGCTCGGCATCCCCGAAGAGAGCCTCGAACCGTACGGGCGCCACAAGGCGAAGGTCTCGCTGCGGTTCCTCGACTCGATCGCCGATCGGCCGCGGGGCAGGCTCGTGCTCGTCACCGCGGTCTCGCCCACGCCCGCCGGTGAGGGGAAGACGACCACGACCGTCGGCCTCGGCGATGCGCTCTCGAGGATCGGCGAGCGCGCGATCGTGTGCCTGCGCGAGCCCGCGCTCGGGCCGGTCTTCGGCATGAAGGGCGGCGCGGCGGGTGGCGGGTACGCCCAGATCGTGCCGATGGAAGACATCAACCTGCACTTCACCGGCGATTTCGCGGCGATCGGCGTCGCCACCAATCTGCTGGCGGCGCTCATCGACAACCACATCCAGCACGGCAACGCGCTCGGCATCGACGTCCGCCGCATCACGTGGCGGCGCGTGCTCGACGTCAATGACCGCGCGCTCCGCGACGTCGTGGTCGGACTGGGCGGTCCGGGGAACGGCTATCCGCGGGAGTCGGGCTTCGACATCGTGGTCGCGAGCGAGGTCATGGCGATCTTCTGCCTCGCGACCGGTCTCGCCGACCTCCGGGAGCGGCTCGGTGACATCGTGATCGGCCACACGCGCGATCGGCAGCCCGTGCGCGCCCGCGACCTCGAGGCCCACGGCGCGATGACCGCGATCCTGCGCGACGCGCTCGCGCCGAACCTCGTCCAGACCCTGGAGCACACACCCGCGTTCGTCCACGGAGGCCCCTTCGCCAACATCGCCCACGGCTGCAACTCGGCGATCGCGACGCAGGCCGCGCTGCGCCTCGCCGACTACGTGGTGACCGAGGCCGGATTCGGCGCCGACCTCGGTGCCGAGAAGTTCGTCGACATCCTCTGCCGGTCGACCGGCATGCGTCCGGCTGCCGCGGTCATCGTGGCGACGGTGCGCGCGATGAAGTACCACGGCGGGGTCGAGGTGGCCGATCTCGCCACCGAGGACGTCGCGGCGCTGGAGCGCGGCATCCCGAATCTCCTCCGTCACCTCACGACCGTCCGAGAGACCTGGCAACCTCCCTGCCGTCGTCGCGATCAACCACCGGGCGGAAGACACGGATGCCGAGGTCGCCGCCCTTGTATCGGCCGTCGAGCGCGCGGGGGCCAGGGCGGTCGTCGCCCGGCATTTCGCGGAGGGAGGCGCCGGGGCCGAGGAGCTTGCGCGCGCGGTGGTCGCACTCAGCACCGAGCCGTCCGAGCTGCGCTTCACCTATCCCGACACGGCCACGCTGTGGGAGAAGATGCGCACCATCGCGCAGCGCGTGTACGGGGCATCCGACATCACCGCCTCGACCGCGGTGCGGGCCCAGATCCGCCGGCTGCAGGACGAGGGGTACGGCGAGTACCCGGTGTGCGTGGCGAAGACTCAGTACTCGTTCTCGACGGACGCGAAGCTGCGCGGGGCCCCCTCCGGCCACTCGGTCGACATCCGCGAGGTGCGGCTCGCGGCGGGCGCCCGGTTCGTCGTGATGATCTGCGGAGACATCATGACGATGCCCGGCCTCCCCGCCTCACCGGCCGCGAACACCATCGACGTCGACGACGAGGGTCGGATCATCGGGCTCTTCTAGGAACACCGGACAGCTTCCTCCGGTTGAATGATCGTATGACCCTCACCGATATCCCGTTCCAGACGATGGAGGGCGAGACGCAGACGCTCGCCGACTACGACGGCAAGCTCCTCATGATCGTCAACGTCGCCTCCCGATGCGGCCTCGCTCCGCAGTACGAGACGCTCGAGCGCCTGCAGCGCACCTACGGCGAGCGCGGCTTCCAGGTGCTCGGCTTCCCGAGCAACCAGTTCCTGCAGGAGCTCGGGAGCAACGACGCCATCAAGGAGTACTGCTCGCTGACGTACGGGATCACCTTCCCCGTGCTCGACCGTCTCCGGGTGAACGGACGCAAGGAGCACCCGCTCTACACCGAGCTCAAGAAGGCTCCGGATGCCGAGGGCAAGGCCGGCCGTGTCACCTGGAACTTCGAGAAGTTCATGGTCACCCCCGACCACAAGGTGCTGCGCTTCCGCCCGCACACCGAGCCCGACGACCCCAGCGTGATCGAAGCGCTCGAGGCCAACCTCCCCGCCTGAGGTCCGCCCGTCCCGCCGCCTCTTCGGTGACGGGGCGGTGGGATGTCGAGTAGCCAAGACACGCCGACCGCGACGCTGACTGTCGGCGTGTCTTGACCACTCAAGCTGAGCGCCCGGGGGCCTGCCAGGACGGGGAACGGCGCGACCGGTCGGTCAGGGTCGATCGGGATAGGTCCGGATCTGCGCGACCCGGAACCGGTGCGGAAGAGCTGCGACGTCTCGATCGGAGGACTCCGGCGGGAACTCGTACAGGTCGAGCATGAGCTGCACCGGGTAGTCGATGCGCTGTGCGACGGTCTTCACCCATTTGCCGTCGATGAAGAAGCGCAGGCGCTCGGGCGTCCACTCGACCGCGTAGTCGTGGAACGCGGTCAGGTCGCCGTCGATCCGGATCTTCTCGAAGTCCTCGCGCAGGCGCGGATCGTTCTGCGGCTTGACGCCCACCCCCACCCAGCCTCCGGTGTCGTCGATCTCGGATCCGAAGATCTCGGCGATGCAGATCTCGCCGCAGTCGTCGGGCCGCTCCTCGAAGCCGATCGGCCAGAGGGCCACCATGGCGGCGGGATGCCGGATCGCCGCCAATCGCGCTTCGATGACGCCGTGGTGCACGAGCCAGCCGCGGTGCTCAGGCTGCTCCTCGGCGACGACGAGCCCCGGCCGGAACCGATGCTGTCCGATCCCGCTGCCGACCGGTCCGGAGTGCTGGCCGGTCTGCAGGTGCGAGACCCGCAGCTCGCCGTCGAGGTCGGGAGCCCATGGGACCGAATCCTCGTCGATTCGCAGTGTGAGCCCTTGATCGTCGAGGTCGAAGCGTGCCGCCGCGCGCCGGCGCGACGACCAGTGCGGCGTGTAGAACGGCCACCACCGTTCACGGTCGAGCGTGCCCGCCGGCGAACCGCTCGTCGACCTCCGGCTCACGCCCGGCGAGGTCGAGGGGAGACATGTCGAGCTCCCAGATGTTGAACGTCAGTTCGCCCCCTCGCCACGGTGCTGTCTCGGAGCCGGTGTGCGTGAAGCCGGCGCCTCGGCACAGCGCGTTCGATCCCGGGTTCTCGACGCCCGGATAGGCGACGAGGAGGGTGCGTTCACCGTCGGCGCGCACGTCCGCGATGAGCCGCCGAAGCGCCAGGCGTGCGACGCCGCGTCCCTGCCATTCCGGTTCGACGCCCCACCCCGTCTCGTACGCGGGCGTGCCCTTGTGCTCGATGCGCCACCAGCCGATCGACCCGGCAGGGACCCCGTCGACGTCGATGCGGAACATGTGGGCGTGGCCGCTCTCCCAGTGCCGCAGGTAGTTCTCGTGCCGCTCCAGGAGCTTCTCCGGCGTCTCGGGCCCTCCGAGGAACCGCGTCATCTCGGGGGTGTTCGCGCGCTCGAGCACGGACTGGTCGCCGGGGCTCCAGCGGTGCAGCGTCACGTCCACGTCGTCGTCCTCGCGTCGATCACCCAGATGTTCACGTCGAAATCGCCGTCGTCCATGGGGAAGGTGCCCGCGCCGCGCAGTTCGAAGCCCAGCCGCTGGCACAGCGCGTTCGAGGCGGCGTTGTCCACGGCGGCGTACCCGACGATCGCGCCTCGGCTCGCTCGCCTGTGCGAGCTCGATGACGCGCGTGAGCGCCTCGGTGGCCACCCCACGCCCCTGGCGCTCAGGGCCCACGGCGCAGCCGACCTCGAAGACCGGCATCCCCTCGTGCACTTCGTCCCACCAGCCCGCGTACCCGGCCGACTCGCCGTCCACCTCGACGCGGAACATCCTGCCGCCGCCCGCCTCGGCGAAGCCGACATAGAGCGCGTGCCGCGCGGCCAGGTCTTCGTTCGATTCGACGCCCCCGAGGAACCTCGTCATGTCGATCGAGTTGGCGCGCTCGAGCACGCGCAGGTCGTCGTCAGACCAGGGAATGAGCGTCAGCTCCATCCGCGTCTCCTTCCCGCCGCCCTCGTCTCCATCCTGGCGGGGGTCGTCGACATCCGGCGCCCTGGTCATCCGGGTGTGGACACGACACAACCACCCGCGGCGCATGCCCGCGACACGTTTGTACAGTTCGGCAACCCATTTGGGCGCGCATTGTGGGACACCTACCGTGAAAGACGTTCCCCTGTTCCTCATTGCGAGAGGCAACGCCATGGCAGACGCCGCAGTCCGCACCAAGAAGCCCGCCACGAGCAAGCGCACGCCCGCCGGTGGTGCGCCGACTGCTCCGCACACTCCGGAAGAGGCATCCGACCCCCGCATCGACGTCGCTCACGTGACCGACATGCTCCTCGGCACGTGGGCCGACACCCGCCGTCATGTGCGCGAGGTCATCAAGGATCCCGCGTTCTGGCGCGTCGAGGGCCAGCCCATGCCCGAGCACCGCGAACGCGTGCTCGCACAGCTCCACGCGCTCGTCGACGCCGGCGGCTCGCGCCGTTCGTTCCCCGAGGAGTACGGCGGCCTCAACAACAACGGCGCCAACATCGCCGGCTTCGCCGACCTCGTCCTCGCCGATCCCAGCCTGCAGATCAAGTCGGGCGTCCAGTGGGGCCTGTTCGGCTCGGCCGTCTATCAGCTCGGCACCAAGAAGCACTGGGACCAGTGGCTCCCGGGCATCATCGACCTGTCGATCCCTGGTGCGTTCGCGATGACCGAGACAGGACACGGATCGGATGTCGCTGCCATCGGCACGACCGCGACGTACGACGCCGCCACCGAGGAGTTCGTCATCCACACGCCGTTCCGCGGCGCCTGGAAGGACTACCTCGGCAACGCGGCCATCGACGGGATCGCCGCCACGGTGTTCGCGCAGCTGATCACCAACGGCGTGAACTACGGAGTGCACTGCTTCTACGTGCCCCTCCGCGACGAGAACGGCGACTTCCTCCCGGGAATCGGCGGCGAGGACGACGGCGTCAAGGGCGGCCTCAACGGCATCGACAACGGCCGGCTGCACTTCGATCACGTCCGCGTGCCGCGCGAGAACCTCCTCAACAAGTACGGCGACGTGGCGGCGGATGGCACGTACACCTCCGACATCCCGACTCCCGGACGCCGCTTCTTCACGATGCTGGGAGCCCTCGTCCAGGGTCGTGTGTCGCTCGACGGCGCCGCCACCACCGGCACGGCGCTCGCGGAGTACATCGCGATCACCTACGGCAATCAGCGCCGCCAGTTCGATTCGGGCGCCGGAAGCTCCGAGGTCGTGCTGCTCGACTACGGCAAGCACCAGCGTCGGCTCCTGCCTCGCGTCGCCCAGACGTACGCCCAGTTCTTCGCGCACGACGAGCTGCTGCGCAAGTTCGACGCCGTCTTCAGCGGCAAGTCCGACAGTCCAGCCGAGCGTGAAGACCTCGAGACGCTCGCCGCGGCGCTCAAGCCGCTGTCGACGTGGAACGCCCTCGACACGATCCAGGAGTGCCGAGAGGCGTGCGGCGGCGCAGGCTTCCTCGCCGAGAACCGGCTCGTCGGCCTGCACCACGACCTCGACGTCTATGTGACCTTCGAGGGCGACAACAACGTCCTCCTGCAGCTCGTGGGCAAGCGGCTCCTGTCCGACTACGCCACCCAGTTCAAGGGGAAGGATGCCGCAGCCCTCGCGCGCATCGTCGTCGGGCAGACAGCCGGCAAGGTCTTCCACGGCGCGGGCCTGCGCCAGTTCGGGCAGACCATGGCGGACTTCGGCTCCACGGCCCGCTCGGTGGAGCTCGGCCTTCGCGCGGATCACCAGCACGAGCTGCTCTCGGGCCGGGTGCAGCAGATGGTCGCCACGATCGCGGGGCGCCTCCGCCCGGCAGCCAAGCTCTCGCCGCCCGAGGCGGCCGCCCTCTTCAACGCCAACCAGTCCGAGCTCATCGAGGCGGCTCGTGCCCACGCCGAGCTGCTGCAGTGGGAGGCCTTCACGGATGCCGTCAACGCGGTCGAGGCGCCCGAGACGAAGCAGGTGCTGACCTGGCTCCGTGACCTCCTGGGACTCACGCTCATCGAGAACCACCTCGCCTGGTACCTCATCAACGGGCGGCTCTCGACGCAGCGCGCGGCATCCGTCGCCCGCTACATCGACCGGCTGTGCGCGCGGCTGCGCCCGCACGCTCAGGATCTCGTCGACGCGTTCGGCTTCGCGCCGGAGCACGTACGCGCGCCCATCGCGTCGGGCGCGGAGCTCGAGCGCCAGGCCGAGGCCGCCGCGCACTACGCGGCGCTCAAGGAATCCGGCGAGGCGCCCGTCTCGGAGAAGAGCCTGAACAAGCCGCGCTGACTCGGGTCCGCCCGTCGGGTGTGCGCGCAAACGGCTCGAGCTCCGAGACGCTCACCGCCCGGTGTGCCCTCCGCGGGCCCGTTCCAGTGGTCAAGACACGCCGACACTCGCCGTACCGATCGGCGTGTTCTGGCTACTCGACGATCCCCGGTCCTGCGGCGTTCCCCGGGCACTCACCTCGACTGGTCAAGACACGCCGACAGCCGGCGTCCTGGTCGGCGTGTTTTGGCTACTCGACGATCCCCGTCCTGGGCGTTCCCCGGGCGCTCAGCTCGACTGGTCAAGACACGCCGACAGCCGGCGTCCTGGTCGGCGTGTTTTGGCTAGTCGACGTGAGGGGCGGCGGCGGGGGAGAGGCCAGGCGGGCAAGCACCCGATGTCGGTGTGCGCACCTATCCTGGGGCGGTGAACCCCGCATTGCGCCTCGGCCCCGACGGGCTCGCGCGCTGCGCGTGGGTCGGCGACGACGACGAGTACCGCCGGTACCACGACGAGGAGTGGGGCGTTCCGCTCCACGGCGATCGCGCCCTGTTCGAGAAGCTCAGCCTCGAAGGATTCCAGGCGGGCCTGTCGTGGATCACGATCCTGCGCAAGCGCCCGAGGTTCCGCGAGGCCTTCGCGGGGTTCGACCCCGAGACCGTCGCGGCGTTCGGCGAGGCGGACATCGAGCGGCTCATGGCCGATGCCGGCATCGTGCGCAATCGCGCCAAGATCGGCGCGACGATCTCGAACGCACGGCTCGTCGCCGAGCTCGAGGACGGCGAGCTGGATGCCCTCCTGTGGTCGTTCGCCCCCGACGAGGAGAGACCCCGCCCGCAGGGATTCCACGAGATCCCCGCCAAGACGGCGGAGTCCATCGCCGCGTCGAAGGCGCTGCTGAAGCGGGGGTTCCGCTTCGTCGGCCCGACCACCATGTACGCGCTCATGCAGTCGGCGGGCATGGTCGATGATCACATCGTGGGCTGCCACCGCGCCCTGGCCTGGGACCGGCAGCGTTCGCCGACCGCGCCCGGCGAGGTCCACCCTTGCGCTCGCGGGCGCCGCAGGCAGCCTCCGCGGCGAGCCCCGTGCCAGCCGACCCCGTCAGCCCCGCTTCACTCCGCGGTGACCTGCAGCCCGGCGCGCACCGGCAGCTCCCACGCGGACGGACCCGCCGCCACCGCATAGCGCCCCGGCTGAACTCGCAGGGCTCCGGCGTGCAGCCAGTCCTCCGGCGCGCCCTCCAGGCGGAGCGCGTCATCCCAGACCGACAGCCGGTCGACCGCGAACTCGAGCTCGATCTCCCGCGACTCGCCGGGTGCGAGCCGCACGCGGCGGTAGGCGACCAGCACGCGGCGCGGAGTCGCGATCGGCAGCGCCTCGTCGGCGAAGGCGTAGAGCTGCACGAGCTCCTCGGCATCCCGATCACCGGCATTCCGCACGCGGACGACCGCCCGCACCCTCGAGTCCGCATCGCGGGGTTCGAATCCGGGATGCCGGTGCGTCGGCGCGGGCGCCGGCACGGCCGCGTCGATGAGCGACACCGCCTCATAGGCGACGTTCGAATAGGTCAGGCCGTGGCCGAAGGCGAAGGCCGGCTCGTCGGCCTGATGCCGGTAGGTCGCTCCCTGCCGCAGCGTGTCGTAGTCGAACAGGTCTCCCGCCTGCTCGGGGCTGACCGGCCACCCCTGCGCCAGGCGCCCGGTGGGTTCGGTGTCGCCCGAGAGGACATCGACGAGACCGTGGCCGAGCTCCTGGCCGCCGTGGCTCGACCAGACGACGGTCTCGGCATCCCCCGCTCCACCCAGGATGTAGGGATAGCTCGACACGATCGTGAGCACCGAGCGGGGGTTGGCCTCGCGCGCCGTGCGCCAGACCTCGACCGCGGCGTCGGGCAGGTAGAGGTGCGGCCGGTCCTCGGTCTCGCGGCCGGCCAGGTGCGGGTCGTTGCCGACGGCGACGATGACGGCGTCGGCGCGCCCGGCGGCCTCGGCGATCGCCTGCTGGCCGGAGCGCACGGTCCTGACCGCGAAGCGCTCGGCCGTCTCGAGCGTCGGCGCCTCGGCGACGAGCAGTCCGGCGTGCCGCACGACGCGGACCCACCGGCCCGAGCCGAGGTGCAGCAGCGACCACGAGCCGTCGGGATGCACGTGCCGGCGGAAGCTCTCCTGCGCGATCCAGCCGCCCACGCGCGGGGCGTCCGCGCGCATCGGCCAGTGCCCACCGGTCAGCAGGAGTCCGCTGGCCTGGGAACGCAGGCTCAGGATGCCGTCACCCCAGTCCGTCACGTCGAACGCGGCGGCCGCGCCACCGTCGGCCGACGCGGCTTCGACCACTGAGCCCTTCTCGTCCGCGACGACGTAGCGCCCGTTCGAGAGGGCGCGGAGGGTGACGGTGTCGGCGCCTGTCACGACCTCGACCTCGGCATCCGGATACCGCTCGGCGAAGGCCTGTCCGATGCCCACCGAATACGGGGGTGTGCCCGCGTACCAGTCGGTGAGCACGGCATCGGCGAGCGGGCCGACCACGGCGAGGCGCGCGGGATCGGCGAGCGGAAGCACGCCGGTGTCATTGCGCAGCACGACGACCGAGCGGGCGACGGCCTCGCGGGCCAGCGCGCGGGACTCCGGCAGGTCGATCGCATCCACGCCGATCGACCCGTACGGGTCGTCGTCGCCGTCGAACTCGCCGGTGCGCAGGCGCAGTTCGAGCAGCCGGAGCACGGCCCGATCGATGTCGTCGGTCGTGAGCCGCCCGTCGGCGAGCGCTTCGCGCAGGTAGCCGATGGTCGGAGCGGCGTTCGCGTCGTTGTCGGTGAACGAGTCGAGGCCCGACCGGACGAGGGCGACGGCGGCGGCCACGTGATCGGGCTGTGAACGCTGAATCGTCACGAGGAAGGTGGGGGCACCGGCATCCGACACGATGGCGATCGAGCTGTCGGTCCACGACCGCGCCTCGGCCACGAGCTCGGGCTGCGTGTGCGCGGGCGTGCCGTTGACCTGGTTGTACGAGAGCATCATGGCGCCCGCGGCCTGCGCTTCGATGGGTCCCCGGAAGGCGGGCAGCTCCTCTTCGTGGAGAGTCCGCAGCGAAAGCTCGGAGTCGGTCGCCGAGCGGTCGGTCTCGTTGCTGTAGCCGAGGAAGTGCTTGAGCGTCGGCACCGTCCGCCACACTCGGGGGTGATCCCCGCGAAGACCTCGGGAGTACGCGGTGCCGAAGTGCGCGGTGAGGTGCGGGTCCTCGGAGTAGCCCTCTTCATTCCGGCCCCAGGACGGATGCCGGAGCGTGTTGACGACCGGAGCCCACGTGTTGAGGCTCACGACGGGGTTCTCGGCGCGCTTCGCCCGCACCTCGACGGATGCCACCTCGGCCACCTTCTCGATGAGGTCCACGTCCCAGGTGGCCGCGAGACCCACGGGCTGCGGGAAGACGGTGGCGGTGCCGAGCCAGGCGACGCCGTGGAGCGCCTCGCACCCGGTGTGGAATCTGCCGACGCCGAGCCGCTCGATGGCCGGGGCCGCCTGGTGCAGCATCGCGAGACGCTCGTCGGGCGTGAGCTGGTCGAGCAGATCCCGGGCGCGCACCTCGAGCGGCTGATCGATCTGCCGGAACACGGGGGTCGTCATCGAACAGTCTCCTTCTCGGCGCCTTCGGCGTTGTCATGGCGGGCGACGAGCACCGCCGCGGTGTCGCGAGCCAGCGACACGCCGGTCATCGATGGCAGCACCGGAAAGCAGGTCCAGCCAGGGTCCGGGCACGTCGACCTCTCGCTCCTGCGCACCGTGGTTGAGCAGGAACAGCGCGTCCCCGCGTCGGACGATCTCGACGTCAGCCGGGAGAGCTGCCACCTCGCCCTCGACCCCGCTCGCGGCGAGTGCATCGCCGATCACGGCCGAGAGCGCGTCGTCCGAGAGGACTGCGCCGACGTACCACGCCGTCCCGTGGCGCGTGACCGCGGGGGCGCCGGACAGATGCCCCGAGGCGAAGCGCGCGAGCACCTCGGCGCCGTCGGTGCGAAGACGTTCGCCGAGGATCGACGCGGTGTGCGTCGCGCCGCCCGCCGAAGCCCACTCGGGGGCGATGTCGAGCGGCGTCGGCTCGTCGGGGAGGCCGACCCACTCCTCGCCGCTCACGCCGAGGATGTCGCGCAGCAGCACGGGCGAACGGCCCTGCAGGATGCCGGCATTCGCGTCCGCGACTCCCGAGAACGGACCGACCACCAGGCTCGCGCCGGCCTCGACCGCCGCTCCGAGCCCTGCGGCGGCATCCGGTTCGATGATGTAGCTGTGCGGCACGAGCACGACCCGGTAGCCCGACAGGTCGTCGCCCGGGCGCGCGATGTCGGCGGCGATCCCGCGCTGCCAGAGCGCGCGGTACCAGCGCCCGAGCTGCTCGAGGGTGTCGAGGCGCTCGGTCGGACGAGCCGGTTCTTCTCCGGCCCACCACGACGGCCAGTCGAAGAGGAGGACGACGGATGCCTCGACCCGGCCGCCTGCCACCGGCCGGAGCTTGCGCAGGTCGGCGCCCAGCTCGCACATCGACCGGAAGACGTCGGTGTCGGCACCGGCGTGGGGGAGCATCGCGGAGTGGAAGCGCTCGGCGCCGCTGCGGGACTGCCGCCACTGGAAGAAGCAGACGGCGTCCGCTCCGCGCGCGACCGCCTGCAGCGAGTCGAGCACGGTGCGGCGGGGGGACTTCGGCAGGTTGTGCGGGCGCCAGGAGGTCGCACTGACGGCATGCTCCATGAGCACCCAGGGGCGTCCGCCGCCGAGCGACCGCATGAGGTCGTGGGTCAGCGCAGCGTCAGAGGCCGCGGTGGGCGACGAATGGTCGACGTAGTGGTCGTCGGCGATCACATCGACTTCGTCCGCCCAGGACCAGTAGTCGACGAGGTGCGAGAACTCCATGAAGTTGGTCGTGATCGGCTGCGTCGTGCCGGTCGCGCGGATGGCGTCGCGCTGCTCGGCGTAGACCTTCAGCAGCTGGTCGGAGCTGTACCGCCGGAAGTCGAGTGACTGCGCCGGGTTCACCAGGTAGGGCATGCGGCGGGGCGGCAGCACTTCGTCGAAGGCGCGGTAGCGCTGCGCCCACACCGTCGTGCCCCACGCCTCGTTCAGCGCGTCCACCGTCCCGTAGCGGGCGCGTAGCCACTCCCTGAACTCGCGAGCCGACTCGTCGCCGAAGTCGACCTGGCCGTACTCGTTGCCGACGTGCCACATCCGGACGGCCGGGTGCTGGGCGTAGCGCTCGGCCAGTGCGGTCGTGATCGAGAGCGCATGCCGGCGATAGACCTGCGACGCGGGCGTGAACTGGTTGCGCGCGCCCGCGATGAGGCGGACGCCGTCGCGGTCGACCGGCAGGGTCTCGGGGTGCAGCACGCCGAGCCACGGCGGGGGAGAGGCGGTGGGAGTGGCGAGGTCGACGGCGATGCCGCGCTCGTGCAGGATGCCGAGCACGTCGTCCAGCCACCCGAAGTCGAGTTCGCCGGGTGAGGGCTCCAGGCGTGCCCAGCTGAACACGCCGACGGTGACCAGATTCACCCCCGCGCGCTCCATCAGCTCGGCGTCCTCGAGCCACGTCTCACGCGGCCACTGCTCCGGGTTGTAGTCGCCGCCGAAGCAGATTCCGACGTCGTCGACAAGCGCGGAGAAGGCACCCCGGTGAGGGGTTCGGGAAACCGGAGTGAGCAACGCTGGACCTTTCGCAACATCTTCGAAGCGCTTCAACACGGATACCATATACTGCGTGTGTGACCCTGTCCACGCACAGTCGCGCGGCACTCCACGAGCTTCGGTCGTCCGTCGCCTCGAGGCGGTGGCTCGACGCCTACCCCGTCGGAAACGGCGTGCGCGGAGCCATGTGCGCAGGACGCGCGGGCGTCGAGAAACTGTGGCTCAACGACATCACCGCGTGGTCCGGCGAAGCCGGAGCGGATCCCCTTCCCGGCGTCGACCGGCAGGGTCAGGAGGCGCTCGCCGCGGTGCGCGCCGCCCTCGCCACGGATGACCTCGACACCGTCGAGCAGCTGCTGATGCAGATGCAGGCACCGTGGGTTCAGGCCTACCTGCCGCTCGGCTGGGCCGACATCGAGGTCCTCACTCCCGCTGCTCTGCCCATCGCGGTCGACGGAGAGGCGCGCCTTCTTCGCCGGCTCGACCTCACGACAGGAACCGCCGTCCACGACTACCGCGCGATGGACGGGCGCATCCGCCATCGCACCTGGGCGGATCTGGTGACCGGTGCCGTCACGCACGAGATCGTCACCGATCAGCCGACCCGCATCGGGGTCGCGGTCGGATCGCTGCTCCGCTCCCGCGGCCCGGCCCGCTCGGACCGGGGGTCGCTTGTGACCGAGTGGTCGCTCCCCGTCGACGTCGCGCCCGGCCACGAGCACCCGCCCGAGCCCGTCCGGTACGACGAGGAGTCCGGTCGGCACGGGGCCGTGGTCGTCCGGAGCGCGGGTGCTTCCGAGGTCGTCGACGGCCGGCTCGTGACCGCGCCCGCCACGGTGCATCTCTTCACGATCGCGACGGCGACCGCACCTTCGATCGATGGGGATGAGGACGCCGGGGCGGATGCCGTCACCCGTGCGATCGCGCTGCTCGACAGCATCCCGACGTCACCCGACGTGGCGACGACCGCTGCCGACCTGCATGCCGCGCACGCGGCGGCCCACGGGGCCCAGTACCTGCGGAGCACACTCGAGCTGCCCTCACCGGCCGACGTGCTCGAACTCGACAGCGGTGAGCGGGTGCGGCTCGCGCAGGAGCGCGCGGACGAGGGTCTTGCCGCGCTCGCGTTCCACTACGGGCGCTACCTGCTGATCGCGTCGTCTCAGCCCGGGGGCCTGCCCATCACCCTGCAGGGGCTGTGGAACGCCGAGCTTCCCGGCCCATGGTCGAGCGCGTACACGATCAACATCAACACCCAGATGGCCTACTGGCCGGCCGAGACGACGAACCTCGCCGAGTGCCACGAGCCGCTGCTCGACTTCACGCGGCGGCTCGCTGAGACGACGGGTCCCGTCGTCGCGCGCGAGCTCTACGGCGCGGACGGCTGGGTGGCGCACCACAACTCGGATGCCTGGGGCTTCGCGGCCGCGGTCGGGGCAGGTCGCGGCGATCCGGCGTGGGCGAACTGGCCGATGGGGGGCGTCTGGCTGGCGCTGCACCTGTGGGATCACTACGCGTTCGGGCTGGACGCCGCATACCTCCGCGACGAGGCGTGGCCCGTGCTGGAGGCCACCGCGCGGTTCGCCCTGTCCTGGATCACCCTCGAGGGCGACACCGCGTCGACGGGTCCTGCCACCTCGCCCGAGAACCACTATCTCGACGACGAGGGGCGGGCGCGGGCCGTGGCGTCGTCTACGACGATGGACGTCGCGCTCTTCCGTGCGCTCGAAGACGCATGCCGTCGCGCGGCCGAGGTGCTCGGCATCCGTCCCTCCTGGCTGGAAGAGCTGTCCGTCCGCACGCGAGCGCTGCCCGACCCTGCGGTCTCCGAGCGTGGAGACCTCATCGAATGGGACCGCGAGCGCCCGGATGCCGAGCCCGAGCATCGGCACGTATCGCACCTGATCGGTCTCTTTCCGCTCGCGCAGATCACGCCGGACGAGACGCCCGCACTGGCGAGGGCGGCCGCCCGATCGCTCGAGCTGCGAGGACCGGAGTCGACGGGCTGGGCGCTCGCCTGGCGGGCCGCGCTCTGGGCGCGCCTCGGCGACGGCGGCCGCGTGCACGAGCTGGTCCGCCGCGCGCTGCGGCCGGCCGAGCCCCTGACACCAGGCGAAGGTCATGCAGAGCACCGAGGCGGCCTCTACCCGAACCTCTTCAGCGCGCACCCGCCGTTCCAGATCGACGGCAACCTGGGGCTGACCGCCGCGATCGCCGAGGCGCTCGTGCAGTCGCACCGGGGCGGGATCTCGCTGCTGCCCGCCCTGCCGCCGCAGTGGCCGGCCGGCGCAGTGCAGGGCCTACGCGTGCGCGGGGGAGTCATCGTGGATATCGAGTGGGATGCCGGGCGCCTCGTCCGCGCGCGGCTCCACGGCGGGGCGCAAGCGACGACAATGGACGTGTCCGACCCGAACGGACCGATCGGCACGTACGACATCGTGCCCGGCGCCGTGACGATGCTGGACGCAGGAGAGCGGGGAACCTCATGGTGACGATCGCGGATGTCGCTCAGGCGGCGGGCGTGTCGATCTCGACCGTCTCGTACGTGATGAGCGGCAAGCGCTCGATCTCTCAGGAGACGCGCGATCGCGTCGAACTGGCGATCGCGAGCCTCGGCTTCAGCCCACACGCGGGGGCCCGATCACTCGCTTCGCGCTCGACGAACGTCATCGGGCTGCAGGCGCCGCTGCGCAGCGGCGTCGACGTCCACGTCATCATGCAGATCGTGACGGGGATCGTGACCCAGGCCCGCAAGCGCGGGTACGACATCCTGCTGCTCACGAGCGACGACTCGAAGGCGCTGGAGCGTGCCGTGAGGGGTTCGATGGTGGATGCCCTCGTGGTCATGGACGTCGAATCCGACGACCCGCGCATCGACACGCTGGTCGGGCTCAAGCATCCGAGCGTCCTGATCGGACTGCCCGCCGGGCGGCAGACGATCCCGTGCGTCGACTTCGACTTCGAGGCGGCCGGCTGGCTCGCGGTCGATCGGCTCAAGTCGCTCGGCCATCGCCGGCTCGCCCTCATCGGGTCGCCCCCCGAGGTCATGAAGCGCCACACGTCGTACGCCGAGCGGCTCGCACGCGGCTTCCTCGCGGCCTGTGAAGCCAGCGGGCTGGATGGGCACGGTGCACCCCTGCCCGAGCAGCACGAAAGCCGTCGCGATCGTCGACCGAGTCGTCGCCGACGATCCGTCGATCACCGGATTCTTCGTCCACAACGAGGGTGCGCTGCCGCACGTCGCGGCGCGCCTCGCCGAGATCGACCGCCGGCGCGACGCCGACCTCTCGATCGTGGCGCTCTGCCCGGAGGACGTCGCCCGACTGGTTCCCGAGCTCGTCGACAGCATCGCCGTGCCGGCCGAGGCGATCGGCGCTGCCGCCACCGACATGATCTGGGAGATCCTCACGACGGATGCCCGCCCCGGCGTCCGCCTGCTGCCCCCCGTGCTGTCGGGCGGCGTCCTCGCCCCGAGCGCATAGCCTCACAGGGATGCGCATCGACCCAGAGAGCCGTGGTCTCAACGGACTCAGCACCTTCCTCACGTTCGTGGCGCTGAACGTCGTCTACCTCGTCGCGTGCCTCCCGATCGTGACGATCGGGGCTGCGACGGCCGCACTCTACGAGGTCATGATCCGCTTCTCGGACGAGGAGAGCGGCAGGCCGCTGCGGGACTGGTTCGCCGCGTTCCGGGCCAACTTCGGCCGGGCGACGCTCGTCTCGCTCGCGCTGCTCGTTCCGTTCCTGGTCCTCGCGTTCAGCGGCTTCTTCTGGCTGTCGCTCTCGCACGTGCTCGCCGGCGCCGCCTCGCTCCTGGCCTTCATCGGCGCCGTCTACCTGCTCGCCGCGTTCCTCTACGGCATGGCTCAGGTGGCGTACTTCCGCAACAGCGTCCGCCAGACGATCAAGAACGCCCTGCTCCTCCCGGTCGTCGAACCGGTGCGGACGCTCGGGATCGTCCTGATCCCCGTGACCGGGATCATCCTCACGATCCTCTTCCCGCCCTTCGTCATCCTGCTGCTGACGATCGGGGTCTCGATCGGCGCCTACGCCTCGGCATTCCTCTTCCGCAGCGTCTTCGCGCGCCGCCAGGAGTAGCCGCCGCCTCTTCGTTCCTCTTCCGCAGGGGCTGCGCGCACCGCCGGGAGTGGCGCCTCCTCTTCGTTCCTCTTCCGAGCGGTCGGCGCGCATCCCAGGTGCGGACGCGCGCCCGCAGTCTCGGTGCGGCTGGCCTGGGATGGCCCGACCGACTGGGGCTCGCAGGCGGGTCGCGGCGTTCGCACGTGCCGCGAACCTGCGCGCCGCAGCATCCGGTCGCGCAAAGAAGAGAGGCTCGGGATGCCGCAGCATCCCGAGCCCCTCTTCGTCCGTCAGGCGCGGGTCAGCCCGCGAACTCCTCGGTCACAGCGACGCGCGCGTCGTTCTGCTCCTTGGCGTTGGCCATGTCGACCTTGAGCACGTCCTCGTAGCCGAGGCCGTTGGCCGTCTTGATCAGCTCATCGCGGAGCGACTCGAACTGCGCGTCGTTCTCGGCGAAGACCATCTGCCACGAGTACTGCTTGATGATCTCCTTGACCTGGTTGCGCAGCGTCTCGGTCTCGGAGTCATCGGCGGGGGCCGCGTAGCTCGCGCCCGGTGCGACCATCACCTGGTCGTTCGCCTCGAGGTAGCCCATCGTGGTGGTCGCGCCGCCCATCTTGGACGACCAGTCCTCGGTCAGCGGGTTCGAGGTCGCGGCCTGGTACGAGGGCCAGAACGTGTAGCTGTACGGGAAGCCCGTCGCCGGGTCGATGTCGATCGGCAGCACCGATGCGACGTTGAGCGCCGAGACGCCGTCCGCATACTCGCCGCCGCCCCACTCCTCGGGAACGGTCGCGCCGCCCTCGAGGAAGACCTCGTTGCCGAAGTCGGTGAGCTCGGGCTCGCCGCTGTCGTTGACGTCCCACGTGAGACCCTGCGGACCGGCCGAGCCCATCGTCTGGCTGCTGTTGGCGTACGCGCCCTCGGGCGAGTACAGCCAGTCGATGAACGCGGCGATGCGCTCGGGATCCTCGGCCTTGGAGCCGATCGCGAAGACCTGCTTGCCGCCGTACGCCTCGGCGCCGTACGAGAAGATCGACTGGTCCTTCAGCGGGGCCATCTCGAAGCCCTTGCCTGCGGCCATGTTCTCTTCGGTGTTGTAGGCCGACTGTCCGAGCCAGGGCCACCAGGAGAAGAGCACCTGGCCGTTCTGGAACTTCGAGAAGAGGGTGTCGTAGTTCTGGGTCGTCGACTCGGGGTCGACGAGGCCGAGCTGGTTCGCGTCGTAGTAGAGCCGCAGGTTGCGGATGTACTCGCCGTCGGGGTCGAGGATGCTCTGGTAGTCCGAGCCGTCGGCCTTGGCGAGGACGAAGCCCATCTCGTCGTAGCCGTAGAAGCAGGCGGGCTGCTTCGCGGTGACCATCATGTTGCCGTCCCAGTCCTTGAACAGCGAGAAGGCGTAGGCGGGCTGGCCGTTGTCGCCGGTGGGCGCGAGCTTCTGCATGTCGGCGAGGACAGGCAGGAGGTCTTCGAGGGTGTTGATCTCGGGGTAGCCGAGCTGCTTGTACAGGTCCCAGCGGACGTACGGGTCCGAACGTGGGGTTGAGGCCCTCGGATGCCTCGGTGGGAAGGAGGGACGAGACCGAGGTGGGGAACCCGTACGTGCCGTCGCTGCCTTCGTTCAGGTGCTCGACGGCGGCGTCGAACTTCGCGAGGTTCTCCATCGCCGGGTAGTACGGCGCTGCGTCCTTGACGAGTCCGCCCTGGATGAGCTCGTCGAGCTTCTCGCCCTTGTCGGTGATGATGAGGTCACCCAGTTCACCTGCGGCGACGCGGGTGTTGTAGAGCGTGTCACCGCCGCCCGCGACGTTCGGGGCGATGATGTTGAGCTTCATGTTGAACTTGTCCTTGACGAGCTTGGCGAACCAGCCCTCCTGGACGCCCATGTAGTTCGCGAGGCCGTCGAAGACGTCGATCGTGATCTCGTTGTCCCACGACGCCGGGAACTCCTCGATCGCCGCGGTCTCTGCATTTCCGCCCGCGGAGCACGAGACGAGTGAGCCCGCGGCCAGAAGCGCGACGAGCGCCAGTGAGGCTTTTTTCTTGAGCTTCATTGCTTTCCTTTCTGGTGTGGTGTGGCCGCTGTCAACCCTTGACGGCGCCCAGCATGATGCCCTTCACGAAGAAGCGCTGGAAGAGGGGATAGACGAAGATGATGGGCAGCACGACGAGGACCGAGACGGTCATCCGGATGGATGTCGGGGTCTGGTTGGTGGCGGCACCGGCGATCTGGCCGAGGTTGCCGCCGGCGTCCTGGGCGGCTTGGGCGAGGCTGGATGCCTGGTTGATGAACATGTAGAGCAGGTACTGCAGCGTGTACAGCGACTGGTCGGTGATGTAGATCAGGGTGTCCTGGAAGCTGTTCCACTGCGTGACGGCGCTGAAGATCGCGATGGTCGCGAGGATCGGCGTCATGTTCGGCAGGTACACGCGGAAGAAGACCTGGAAGATGTTCGCGCCGTCCATCTCGGCGGCTTCCTGCAGCTCGCGGGGCATCGATTCGACGTAGGTCTTGGCGAGGATGATGTTGAACGGCTGGACGACGAACGGGAGCACGTAGACCCAGAAGTTGTTGGTCAGGCCGAGGGTCTTCATGATGATGAACACCGGGATGAGGCCCGCGCTGAAGTACATCGTGATGATCAGGAAGCGGTACCAGAACTTGCGTCCCCACATCCGGGACTGGGTGAACATGAACCCCAGGAACGCGGAGGCGAGGACCGTGAGGACGGTGCCGATGATCGTGCGGCCGAGGCTGACCACGGCGGCCATCGGCAGGCCGGGCAGCTGGAACACCTGGGTGTAGTTGGACAGGTGGAATCCGGTCGGCCAGAGGCGCACGTCGCCGAGCGCCGAGACGTCGTTGGACGCAGACGGAGTTGATGATCAGGTAGTAGAACGGGTACGCGCAGATCAGCGCGAACGCGAGGAACAGGGCGTAGTTCGCGATCCGGAACAGGATGTCGCCGACCGACCCGGTGGTCCGCGGCGGGGTGGGCGCGACGCCGGGGGTGAGGAGCGTCTGGGTCTGTGTCGTGGTGGTCATGAGCGCATCCCCTTAGACGATCGATTCGCCGCGGACGCGCTTGGAGACCGCGTTGACGGTGAGCAGCAGCGCGACCGAGATGATGCTCTTGAGCATCCCGATCGCGGTGGCCATCGACAGGCTGTTGCCGGTCATGCCGATGTTGTAGACGTACAGGTCGAGCACCTGGATGTACTGCTTGTTGAACGCGTTCTGGAACACGTAGTACTGCTCCATGCCGTTGTTCAGGATGTTCGCGATCGACAGCAGCAGCAGCACGAGGTAGGTCGGCATCAGCTGCGGGAGGGTGATGTACCGCATCAGCTGGAACCGGCCGGCGCCGTCGATCCGCGCCGACTCGTACAGCGACTGGTCGATCCCGGCGATCGAGGCGAGGTAGATGATCGCGCCCCAGCCCAGGCCCTTCCAGATCGACCAGAGCGTCATGGTGATCCAGACGTTCTCGTCCGTGTCGAGGAACTTCAGCGGCGCGGTGATCAGCCCGGCATCCATCAGCACGTCGTTCACCAGGCCGGAGCTGGAGAACAGCGAGAACGCGATCATGTAGACCAGCACCCACGAGATGAAGTTCGGCAGCGCGGTGAGGGTCTGCACCGAGCTGCGGAACCACGTCGCCCGCACCTCGTTGAGGAAGATCGCGAAGAACAGCGGCAGGATCGACGTCGCGATCCCGAGGAAGCTGATCGCCAGGGTGTTCAGCAGCACCTGCCCGATCTGCGCCATCTGCGTCGGCGACGAGACCAGCATCTCGAACCACTGCAGCCCGACGAACTCGCTGCCCTCGATCCCGAGCGCCGGCTTGTAGTCGTACAGCGCGTACACCCACCCGTACAGCGGCAGGTAGGAGAACAGGAACGCCAGGATCAGCAGCGGCAGGATGCACAGGAACAGCCGGAACGACGTCCGACTCCCCGCCGGACGCAGCCTCCGCGGACGACGCTTGCCGGAGTTCTTCTCCAGGTTGCGCATCGCCGCTTCCTGGTTGACGAGCTGACCCTGCGCCTGCGTCGTCATCAGCGCGCCACTCGGAGTCGGGCATCCATTCGGGATGCCGCCGGGTGGGGTTGGCGTCGCTCCATGTCACTCCTTCGTGGATGGCCGTTGGAGTGAACTCGGGCTCGGGACCGATCCAACGTCGAAGCGCTTCGATTTCGAACCGCTTCGATGAGAAGAATAAGACGGTCATCGTCGAAGGTCAATAACGCGGGTGTAACAAATTGGGAGCGCTCCCGAATCGCATCGATTCGAAACGCGCACAACGCGCAGATCACGAGCGGAGGGAAGAGGTCACCTGCTCGTAACACGCCGGACCACTATGCCGGTGTTACGCTCCCCGCAGCGAGCAACACAGCTGACCAGGCAGGGCTGCCATTCGGACGGCATCGTGCTGCCCGAATGACCCCTCGTCGAATCCTTGTTCGATCATTCACCGAGGGGGCACTCGTGAAGAAGCACATCCGCGCGGTAGGACTGGCGACGACAGCAGTCGTCGCAGGTCTCATCGCGTCCATCGCACTGTCCGGGCCTGCGAACGCCGACAGAGGCGGTGACGGGCCAGGGATCCGTCATCCTCGAACTTCGCGGCGACGCCGGGGTCGGTCAAGGTCGACGTCTGGACGCAGAACCTGTCCGCCATTCCGGCGTGGGGCACGGCGGTCGTCCAGGACGTCGACGGGACGATCTATCCGTTCGGTCCGCGCGAGTACGCGCCCGGTGAGACGTACACCTACTCGGCGACCCTCCCCGGCTACACGTGCGCCGACCTGCAGGGCAATGCGAACGCGTACGCCTTCGGGTTCGACTCCGAGCCGCAGACGGCTGCGGATCTGGCCGACTACGAGTGGACGTCGGGCCTGGTCAAATATCCCGGATCCGCGCATCACCGTGATCGGCTGCGGCGTCGCCCAACGCCCACCGACGGGGGCCGGAGGAGCCGGGCGAGAGCCCGAAGAGCCGGGCGAGGAGCCGGTCGTGACCCCGGCGGACGGCGGCACGACCGACGCCTGGAGTGACGACTCCGACGGCCACAACGCCGACGGCCACGACGCCGACGGCTGTGAACACCCTTCCGGCGGCGAAGACCGACGGAGCGAACTGGCCGGCGGCTCGACCTCGTCACCGCTCTTCGGTGATCCTGTTCACGCTCGGCGCCGGTCTCGCCGCGGCGTTCGCCGCGATGGCGGGTCCGCTGCGGCGTCGATGACGCTCGCCACGGTGCGCGCCCGCGCGGCGCCCGCCGTGGTGGCGGCAGCTCCTGTGCTGCGTCCTGTCGGGGTGTGCGACACCCCGACAGGACGCAGCGCCTGTCTCGGCTCCGGTCGAGCCGACTCCATCCGCCGACCGTCGGCCCCACCCGCCGCCTCCCCGTCCCCGACGCCGCTCATCGGCGACGTGCCGATGGCACCGCCGACGCGCCTGGTGCTGCCGGCGGCAGGGATCGACGGGCCCGTCGAGGAGTACACGGCGGCCGAGGCCGAGGCCGAGGGAGGCGTCAACCCGGCGGCTCTCGACACGATCTCGTGGTACTCCGGCATCCCGAATCCGATGCCGGGCTCGGATGCCGCGAACACCGTCTACATCTTCGGGCACTCGTGGATCGAGCCGGCCGTCTTCAACGGTCTGAAGGCGCTCCACGCCGGCGATCGGGCCACGATCACGACGACAGCCGGCGAGCTCGTGTACGAGGTGGACGAGATCATCACGATGGCCAAGCCCGACTTCACTCAGGACGCGCGGGTCACGGCGGTCGTCCCGGGGCGCCTGGCGCTGGTGACCTGCTACCGGCCACCCGGGTGGGATCCGTCTTCGCACGCCCCGGACAACACCGTCGTCTTCCTCCACCTGGTCGAGGCGCACCCGGCCGGCTGAGCACGCCGGATGTCGTCCGCGTGCGGCAGACTGGCGACGGTTCAGCCGAGGAGGGCACACATGGCAGCGACGGAACGACTCTCAGCCGGGCGAGCGTCACATCGCCGATTCGCACGAGGTCATCCGGGTGATCGGCGCTCGCGAGAACAATCTCAAGAACGTCAGCGTCGAGATCCCCAAACGGCGCCTCACGGTCTTCACGGGCGTGAGCGGATCGGGCAAGTCCTCGCTCGTCTTCGGCACGATCGCGACCGAGTCCCAGCGCCTGATCAATGAGACCTATCCGACCTTCGTGCAGCAGTTCATGGGGCAGCTGAACCGCCCCGAGGTCGACGGGCTCGAGAACGTGAGTCCGGCGATCATCGTCGACCAGGAGCGCATGGGCTCCAACGCCCGCTCGACGGTCGGCACGGCCACCGACGCCCACGCCATGCTCCGGATGCTGTTCAGCCGCATCGGCCAGCCGCACGTCGGCTCGCCGCAGGCGTTCTCCTTCAACATCCCCTCGGTCAAGGGCGCCGGTGCGGTCACGTTCGAGAAGGGCGGGCAGAAGGTCAAGGAGCGCCGCTCGTTCGAGATCACCGGAGGCATGTGCCCCGACTGCGAGGGGCTCGGCGAGGCGAGCGATGTGGATCTCGACGAGCTCTTCGACCGCGAGAAGTCGCTGGCGGACGGCGCGCATCACGATCCCGGGCTACAACCCGGACGGCTGGCTGGTGCGCGCCTTCACCGAGTCGGGATTCGTCGACCCCGACAAGCCGATCAAGGACTACACCGAGCAGGAGCTGCACGACTTCCTGTACAAGGAGCCCACGAAGGTCAAGATCCAGGCGATCAACATGACCTATGAGGGCCTCGTCCCCAAGATCACGAAGTCGATGCTCCAGAAGGACCGCGATGCGCTCCAGCCGCACGTGCGCGCCTTCGTCGACCGCGCGGTCAAGTTCATGCCGTGCCCGGCGATGCGGCGGCACGCGGCTCAACGAGGGCGCCCGGTCCTCGAAGATCAGGGGCATCAGCATCGCCGATGCCGCCGCCATGCAGATCACCGACCTCGCGGAGTGGCTCGGCACCGTCGACGACCCCGAGGTCGCGCCCCTGATGGTGGGGCTGCGTCAGACGATCTCCTCGTTCGTCGACATCGGCCTCGGCTACCTCTCGCTCGATCGGGCGTCCGGAACGCTGTCGGGCGGCGAGGCTCAGCGCACCAAGATGATCCGCCACCTCGGCTCGGCGCTGACCGACATCACCTATGTCTTCGACGAGCCGACGGCGGGGCTGCACCCGCACGACATCCAGCGCATGAACGAGCTTCTCGGGCTGCTGCGCGACAAGGGCAACACCGTCCTCGTCGTCGAGCACAAGCCGGAGGTCATCGAGACCGCCGACCACATCGTCGACCTCGGACCGGGCGCCGGCCGCGCCGGCGGAGAGGTGCAGTACGAGGGCGATGTGGCGGGCCTGCGCTCGTCGGGCACGATCACGGGCCGGCACCTCGGCGACCGGGCGCGCATCAAGCCCGCGACCCGCGCGGCCAAGGGCGCGCTCGAGATCCGCGGCGCGACCCAGCACAACCTGAAGGCCGTGGATGTCGACATCCCGCTCGGCATCCTGACGGTCGTGACCGGTGTCGCCGGATCGGGCAAGTCCTCGCTCATCCACGGCAACGTGCCCGACGTTCGACGACGTCGTCGTGGTCGATCAGGCCCCCATCAAGGGCAACCGGCGCAGCAGTCCCGCGACGTACACGGGCATGCTCGACACCATCCGCACCGCCTTCGCGAAGGCGAACGGGGTGAAGCCGGCCCTCTTCAGCGCGAACTCCGAGGGCGCGTGCCCCGCGTGCCGCGGACTCGGGGTCATCATCACGACGCTCGGCTTCACGCAGACGGTCGAGACGCTCTGCGAGCTGTGCGACGGCTCGGGGTTCAGCGACGACGTGCTCGAGTACCGCCTCGAGGGCAGGAACATCGCCGAGGTGCTCGCGATGTCGGCGGTCGAGGCGGCCGACTTCTTCACCAAGGGTCCGGCCCACACCACGCTCGTGCGCATGATCGACGTGGGACTCGGCTACATCACACTCGGCCAGGCGCTCAACACGCTGTCCGGCGGCGAGCGGCAGCGACTCAAGCTGGCGATCTCGATGGCGAAGAAGGGTGCGATCTACGTGCTCGACGAGCCGACGACGGGACTGCACCTCGCCGACGTCGAGAACATGCTCGCGCTGCTCGACCGGCTCGTCGAGGCGGGCAACAGCGTCATCGTCATCGAGCACCACCAGGCGGTCATGGCGCACGCCGACTGGATCATCGACATCGGACCGGGCGCGGGCCACGACGGCGGGACGATCGTGTTCGAGGGGACGCCGGCCGACCTCGTCGCCCACGCCGACACCCTCACGGGCAAGCACCTGCGCGCGTACGTCGGCGCGTCCCCGCGCTGAGGGCACGCGCCGCCGAGGCGTCAGCCCAGGGCGTCGTCGAGGTGCCGCGCGCCGTGGCGCAGCACCTTCACCACGACGCCGCGACGTGCGAGCTCCGCCAGCGTGCGGGTCTCCTCGTCGGTGTCGCGGCCGAGGGCGTGGACGTTGGTCACGACGAGCACGTCTCCGCGCACGAGGCGGCCGAAGAGGCGGACGAGCCGCTCCTCCCACGACTCGAGCGTCTCGGGGGCGGGGTGGCGGAAGCCGTCGATCGGCACGCCGAAGCGGGTGAGCTCATCGCGCTGCTCGACCACCGAGGGCATGTCGTCGCGCGAGATGACGAGTCCCACGAGCCGGGCGCTCGACGGGCGGGCCTGCCACCAGTCGCGGTCGCGCTGCAGCTCGGTGAAGCACTTGGGGCACTCGGCGGCGTGCGCCAGCGTCACCGGGCCCGTCTCGGAGTTCGGCTCGACAGCATCCGGCACATGCACGGCGTGTGACATTCGCCCCCCTCTCCCTCCCTATTGTGCCCTGCGCGGGGCGCGCGAACCGGCGGTCACTCGTCGTCCTGCAGTCGCAGTTCGAGACTCAGCTGGTCGGCGTCGAGCTCGGCGAGCGAATGCCGGAGGACCGCGGTGCTGTAGAGGCCGCCGGACGACAGCTCGACGAGACGGGATGCGCATCGCCTCGATCATCGCGAGACGCAGTTCGAGAGCCTCGTCCATCGCGAGGCCGGCCTCCTCGTCGGGCGGCTCGGTGAGGCGCGCACCGACGCCGCCCAGGAGGGTCTCGCTGAACGTCGATCCGTCCCGTCGCTCGAGTGCGGGATCCGCGAGAGCGGATGCCGCGGCCTGCCGCAGCTCATCGTCGAGGCGCAGCTGCTCCACCCGGCTCACCTCGTCGGCGGTCGAATCGTCGATGCGCAGCACCCGCACGAGCCAGGGGAGGGTGAGGCCCTGCACCATGAGGCTCCCGACCGCGACGAGGAAGGCGACGAACACGAGGAGCGGCCGCTCCGCCGTCTCGCGTGGAAGCGTCTGAGCTGCGGCGAGGGTCACGACGCCCCGCATGCCCGCCCAGACGATGACGCTGCCGTGCTTCCAGCCGAGCGGGGACGCCTGGTAGTAGTCGATGTCGGCGAGCCCGCGCGCGATGCGCGCGCGCATGGCGCCGATCCGCCGGCTCCGCCGCTGCGGCGAGGTGTCGCTCCGGGACGGCCCGCTCTCGCCACCGCGCCCGCCGCGCGCGGGCGCCGGGCCCGACGCCAGTGCGGGCGGCTGCGCCTCGATCTCGTCGATGCGATCGCTGAAGGACTCGAGCCGGGCCCGCGACCGCTGCTTGCGGCGCGCGCGGGCGCTCTGCAGCCAGACCAGGAGCGAGACGTAGCCCGTGCGCACGACCATGATGATCGCGAACGCGCCGAGCGCGAGCCACGCGGCATGCCCGATGCCACGGTCGTCGGCGAGGTTCTGCTGCAGCAGCTCCTTGAGCTCGAGCCCCATGAGGAGGAAGACCCCGCCTTCGAGCACGAGCTCGATCGTCCGCCAGTTGAGCTCGTCCGACATCCGCTGCTCGGGCGTGAACCAGCGCGCGGCGCCCTGACCCGTCACGATGCCGGCGACGACCGCGGCGACGAGGCCCGAACCGTCGAGGTGCTCGGCGGGCAGGTACGCCACGAACGGCACGACGATCCCGATCGCCGTGTTCGCCGCCGAATTGCGGATGAAGTGCCGCAGGCGCAGATTGAGCCAGCCGACCACGCGCCCCGATGAGCGACGGCGATGAAGACTCCCCAGACGAACGCGCCGAGGAAGCCTCCCTCGGGCGTGGTGCCCGTCACCGCGACCACGATGGCCACCCGCAGGAGCACGAGAGCGGTCGCGTCGTTGAGCAGGCTCTCGCCTTCGAGGAGCGTGACGACCCGCCGCGAGATGCCGAGCCGTTTGACGATCGCCGTGGCGACGGCATCCGTCGGACTCAGAATCGCACCGAGGGCGAGTGCGAAGAAGATGCCGAGGCCGGGGACGAGCTGGTTGAAGAAGACGCCGAGTGCGACGGAGCTCAGGATCACGAGCAGCACCGAGAGCCCTGCGATCGGGCCGAAGTCGCGGCGGAACTCGATCGCGGGCAGCCGCACCGCCGCCGAGTACAGCAGCGGCGGAAGGATGCCGATCGAGGATGATGTCGGGCTCGACCTGCACCGGCGGCACGAAGGGGAGCAGGCTCACGCCCAGCCCGATCGCGACGAGGAGCAGCGGACCGGCGATCTTGATGCGCGGCGCCACCGCCGAGGTCACCGCGACGACGAGGACCGCGATGATGGCGAGGACGAGCGGGTCCATCGGCTAGAGGACGCCCAGCTCGCGCACCGCGGCGCGCTCCGCCTCGAGTTCGGCGACGGATGCCGCGAATCGAGCGCGGCTGCGGTCGTCGAGGGAGAGCCCCTCCACCACCCGATAGCCCGAGCCGTCGCTCGTCACCGGGAAGGAGCACACGAGCCCTTCGGGCACGCCGTACTCGCCGCGCTGAGACGACGGCAGCCGAGGTCCAGGTCCCGCCCGTCCCGCGCTGCTCGTCGCGGACGTGCTCGATCGCGGCGTTCGCGGCCGAGGCGACGGACGACGATCCGCGCACCTCGATGATCTCGGCTCCGCGCTTCGCGACGCGCGGGATGAACGTGTCGTCGAGCCACGCGATCGCCTGCTCGCGCCCGCCGTGTCGCTCGGCGAGCGCGTCGATGACGGGGACTCCGCGCACCGTCGCATGCGAGACATCGGGGAACTGCGTCGCCGAGTGGTTGCCCCAGATCGCGACGCCGTCGATCTCGTCGGGGCGCGCGTCGAGCACGTCGGTCAGCTGTCCGACCGCTCGGTTGTGATCGAGACGGGTGAGGGCGGTGAAGCGCTCGGATGGGATGTCGGGGGCGGATGCCGCGGCGATGAGGGCGTTCGTGTTGGCCGGGTTGCCGACCACGACGACCTGGACGTCGTCGGCTGCCACGGCGTTCAGCGCCGCACCCTGCGGACCGAAGATGCCGGCGTTCGCGGCCAGCAGGTCGCCGCGCTCCATGCCGGGACCGCGCGGCCGGGACCCCACGAGCAGCGCGATGCTGCAGCCGTCGAACGCCGTCTCAGGCCTGTCCGACACGTCGACGCCGTCCAGCAGCGGAAACGCGCAGTCCTGCAGCTCGAGCGCGGCGCCTTCGGCAGCCCGCATCCCCTGGGGGATCTCGAGCAGCTTCAGCCGCACCGGCCGGTCGGGGCCGAGCATCCCGCCCGCCGCGATGCGGAAGAGGAGCGCGTAGCCGATCTGCCCGCCGGCGCCGGTGATCGTGACGGTCGTGGAAGTCGTCGACATGACCTGAGCCTATTCCCGCCCCGAAAATCAAGGGGGTCCGAGATTGGGGCTGTTCCGGGCCCTCCGGGGTACCGTGATGCCATGACGTTCAATGAGAACGCCAGCGTCGGGGGGAACACGGCGAGGCGTCGTGGCGGCGGAATCGCTCTCGCCGGCGGTGGCATCACAGGTATCGGAGCGATTGCCGTGCTCCTTCTCGGTCTGTTCACGGGCGGAGACTTCTCCAGCCTGCTCGGCCCGCTCGCGGGCGCGGGCGGCGGCGGCCAGGAGTCCGAGGTCGCCAACTGCGAGACCGGGGCCGATGCGAACAGGGACGACGCCTGCCGGCTGGCGGCGGCATCGCTCAACCTCGACCAGTACTGGGCGAAGAACATCGAGGGCTACCGGCAGCCCGACCTGATCATCGTCGACCAGTCGACCTCGTCGGCGTGCGGCACCGCCTCGAACCAGACCGGCCCGTTCTACTGCCCGCCCGAAGAGACCGTGTACGTCGATCCGACGTTCTTCGCGATCCTCCGCGAGCAGTTCGATGCGACGGCCGGACCTCTCGCCCAGCTCTACGTGCTCGCCCACGAGTACGGCCACCACGTGCAGAACATCGGCGGCATCATGGAGGCCTATCCCGACAACGGCACGGGGCCCGACAGCAACGGCGTGCGCACCGAGCTTCAGGCCGACTGCCTCGCCGGCGCCTGGGTCGCCGACGCGGGGGAGCAGGTCGATGAGAACGGCGTGCCGTTCCTGCAGCCTCCGACCGAGACGCAGATTCGCGACGCACTGGATGCCGCGGCCAGCGTCGGCGACGACCACATCCAGCGGGAGTCCGGCGCGCCCGTCAACCCCGAGGCGTGGACGCACGGATCGAGCGAGCAGCGCCAGCGATGGTTCCAGGTCGGCTATCAGGGGGGCTACCAGGCGTGCGACACCTTCGGCGTGCCAGGGGACGAGTTGTGAGCACGCCCGCGCACCTCGACGACATCCTCTATCCCCCCATCGAGCCCTATGAGACCGGCGTCCTCATCGTCGGCGACGGAAACCGCGTCTACTGGGAGCAGAGCGGCAACCCCGAGGGGAAGCCGGTCGTGTTCCTCCACGGCGGGCCGGGCGCGGGCACGTCGGCCTGGCACCGGAGGTTCTTCGACCCCGAGCGCTACCGGATCGTGCTGCTCGACCAGCGCGGGTGCGGCCGCTCGACTCCGCACGCCAGCAGCGCCGACGCCGAGCTGCGCCACAACACGACGTGGCATCTCGTCGCCGACATCGAGCTGCTCCGCCGCAACCTCGGCATCGCGACGCTGGCAGGTGTTCGGCGGATCGTGGGGCTCCGCCCTCGCGCTCGCCTACGCGCAGGCGCATCCCGAATCGGTGAGCGAGATCGTGCTGCGCGGCATCTTCACGCTCCGCCGCCACGAGCTCGAGTGGTTCTACGAGGGCGGCGCCTCGGTGATCTTCCCCGACCTGTGGGAGGACTTCATCGCGCCGATCCCGGTGCTCGAGCGCTCGCGCATGATCGAGGCGTACGCGCGGCGCCTGGCCGACCCCGACCCCGCCGTCCACCTGCCTGCCGGCATCGCGTGGACGAGGTGGGAGGCATCGACCCTCACGCTCCTCCCCGATCCGGATCTCGTCGCGACGATGACCGATCCCGATGCGGCACTCGCGTTCGCCCGCATCGAGAACCACTACTTCATGCACGGCGGCTTCTTCGACGAGGGTCAGCTGATCGCCGGTGTCGACGCCATCCGCGACATCCCGGCCGTCATCGTGCAGGGCCGCTACGACGTGTGCACGCCCCCGATGACCGCGTGGGACCTGCATCGCGAATGGCCCGAGGCCGAGTTCGTGATGATTCCGGATGCCGGGCACTCCGCCTCGGAGCCGGGCATCGCCCGCGCGCTCCGCGCGGCCACCGACCGTTTCGCCGAGGGAACGACCCGCGTCGCGCAGCCCCGATCCGACCAGTACGGCCCCGACGACCATTCCGACAACGAGGGCGGCGACTACGCCGACGTCTACGGCGGCTGACCCGATCGGGGTCAGCGCGCGCGCGATGAGGTCGGCGGCCCGCTCGCCGATGACGATCGCGGGAGCGTTGGTGTGCCCGCGGATGATCGTCGGCATGACCGACGCATCCGCCACTCGCAGACCTCGCACACCGCGGACCCGCAGCTCGGGGTCGACGACGGAGGCGGCATCCGTCCCCATCCTCGCCGTTCCGACGGGGTGGTAGAGGGTGTGCGAGTAGTGGCGCATCGAGAGCTCCGCGCGCTCGCCGGAGCTCATGCGCTCGCCGCCCTCGGGCTGCACCCAGCCGCCGGTGGTCACCGCGCCGAGAGCCTTGGTGGCGATGAGGCGCTCGCACTCCGCGAGGCCCGCGAGCAGCGGTGGCGGCGTCGATCCCGTCCGGGTCTGTCAGGTAGCCCGGATCGATCACGGCCTTCGCCGCCGGGTCGGCCGAGGCCAGCCGGATCGTGCCGCGGCTGCGCGGACGCAGCAGGATCGCGCCGACGGTGAGGCCTTCGCCGGGCAGCGGGATGAGTCCCTCGCCGACGTACGGCGCCGGCGCGAAGATGATCTCGATGTCGGGCAGGCCCTCGGCGAGCCCCTCCTGATCGGCCACCGGCGGTGCGCACGAACCCGTACGCCTCTCCGACGTTCGAGGTCAGCATCCCGCGTCGTCCCGTGAGGTAGCGCGCGAGCTGGCCGACGCTCTCGGCGGTGTACAGCGTCCCGCCCGTGGCGGCGGGCGCGAGTCCGGCGACCAGGTGGTCCTGGAGGTTCGCTCCGACATCGGGGCTGTCCACCAGGATCGGGATGCCGTGCTCGGCGAGGTGCGCCGAAGGCCCGATGCCGCTGAGCATGAGCAGCTGCGGCGTGTTGATCGCCGCCGCCGCTCAGGATGACCTCGCGCCGCGCGATGGCCTGGCGCGGGATGCCGTCGATCTCGACGTACACGCCCGTCGCGCGCGGCGAGCGTCGGCTCGCCGGCTGCTCCCGACCGCTCGAACGTCACCTTCCGCACGAGCGCGCCGGTGACGACCCGCAGGTTGCCGCGGCGCTTCGCGGGTCGAAGGTAGGCATCGGCCGTCGACGCACGTCCGCCACGGCGCTGGGTCACCATCGTCTGCGAGAAGCCCTGGCCCTTCGGCAGGTTGGGGGGCGTCACCTCGTGGCCGAGCTCTCGCGCGGCCTCGAGGAAGGCGCGCGTCTGCGGCCGCGGGTCGCGCTGATGCTCGATGCTCTGCGGGCCGTCGGCCCCCTGGGTGTCGTCGACGGGGTCGGTCGTCCGCTCGACGCGCCGGAAGTACGGCACCAGTGCGTCCCACGACCAGGCGGGGCCTGCGGCATCCGCCCATTCGTCGTAGTCGGCGGCGAAACCGCGGATCCACATCATGGCGTTGAGCGACGATGAGCCGCCGAGCGTCTTGCCGCGCGGCCAGTAGATCGTGCGGTCGTCGAGCTCGTGCTGCGGAACCGTGTCGTACGACCAGTCGTACGGGCCGCGGAAGAGCTTCGAGAAGGCCGCCGGCACATGCAGCTCGAGAGCCTTGTCGGGGGCACCTGCCTCGAGGAGGAGCACGGAGACGGCCGGGTCCTCACTCAGCCGTGCCGCCAGAGCGGCACCCGCCGAACCGGCGCCGACGATGATGTAGTCGGCCGCGAGATCGCCGCCGCCGCGGGTCATGCGCGGAACGCCTGCAGCAGTGTCTTGCCGAGCCCGACCCAGTCGTGCGTCATCTGGAACCGCGTGAAGCCCTCGGAGACCACCGCGCCCGTGCGGGACGAGACGAACCACGGGGGCTTGGGGAGCACCGAGAACGTGCCGGGCCGGCCGAGAGCGCTGCCCGAACGGGGGAAGGGACGGAACGGTCCGCGCACCACTGAGCGCTCGACGCCGTCGAGCAGCAGCGCGTTGTGCACGACCCCGAGACCGCTGCCGACGTCGTCGATGCTCGACCCGGGGAAACCGCCCCACGTGAGCGCAGGCTGCAGGTAGCCGAAGGCCGTCCACGCGTTGATCGCGATCGAGCCATAGCGGAGGTCGGCGATCGCCCGTTCGAATCCCGCACCGAGCGCGTCCTGCGTGGCGGGGTCGATGAGCACGTTCGCGCCGAGAGTGCCGACCAGCCGTTCGTTGGCATGCTCGACCGCGCGGTCGAGGAACTCCTGCCCCAGTCCGGGGAGCGCGACGACGCCCAGCACCGGAGCGAAGTACTCCGTCTGCTCCAGCGCGGTGCAGTCGTCCGCCGCGTCGAGCTCGACCAGCGCCCGGGTGCCGTCGTTCGTCCACACCGCGGACGGGTAGGCGGATGCTGCCGCCTGCGAGCCGCTCGCTGCTCCGGGGGTACCAGGCCGAGCGCTCGGGCGCCGCCGTGAAGGCCGCTTCGAGCGCGGCGAGGAAGGCCTCGCGCTGCGGCCAGTCCGCGCTCAGCAGCACGACCTGTCCGGCGATGCAGTTGTGGCCGCTGTTCTGCAGCCGCATCGTGGCGACATGCTCCGCCTGGAAGGCGAGGTCGGCGTCGCTCCACTGGCCGGGTACGACGATGATCGGCGAGACACCGCCGAGCTCGGCGGTGATGGGCTTGTGCAGGAGCGGACGCCCCTCGGCGCGCCGCCGCGCGGTCTCGGCGGCACCGGGCCCGTGCGAAGAGCCCCACACGATGGTGTCGAAGGTCGCCGCTGCGCCCGTGATGTGGACGTGCGCGATGTCGGGGTGCTGCGTCAGGTAGGCGCCGACGTCGGGTCCACCCGTCACGATGCGCACGAGGCCGAGCTCGATGAGCGGCGCGAGCGCCCGCGTGAACACCGGCACGAGCGCGTCCTGGGTCGGATTGACCTTGAGGATCACGACCCGGTTGTGCGCGAGCAGCTCGTAGAAGACGTCGAGCACGGGAATGGAGGTGACGTTGCCGGCGCCGAGCACGAGGCCGATGCCGCCGGAGTTCGCCGGGCGAGAGCTGGGCGAGTCCTGCGGTGCGGGCGGCGTCCGCCTCGGAGACGCCGGGCTGCAGCCACACCTCGCCGGAGAAGCCCGACAGCAGGAGGCCGTCGATGGGGTCGAGCGGAAAGGCCTGCACGCGCACTCGGCCGTCGGGACCGGCATCCGTCTTCACGCCGTCCAGCGGGCTCCCGCCCTTCGACAGCTTCGTCAGCGTGCGGTGGTAGGCGTCCAGCGCGATGATCGCGGCGTAGGGCCCGCCGAGCCATTCCTCGCCCCGGAGGGGGTGCCCGGGCCTCGAGGCCCTTCGAGGTGGCCGCCGTATCGGCCCACTCCTCGGCCTGTGCGACGACGGTCGCCCGGACCCGCTCGAGCAGACGCGCGCGCTGCCCCAGTGTCAGATGCGACCAGGCGGCGACGCCGGTCTTGAGCTCGGCGATCGCGGCGTCGATCGCAGGCGCCGATGCGGGCGCCTCGATCCGGCTGGGCGGGGCGGAAGTCTTCGCGGTGGGCGACAAGGCGCTCTCCTTCGGGCGGGTGGCTCCAGCTTACGGGCGCGGCCTGGAGAATCGGTGAGACGGAGTTCCGAAGCGGGCGCTACGCAGTGCCAGGCTCGATGTCGGCCCGGCGGAGGCGGTAGCGGCCCAGACTCAGCATGCTCAGCACGATGAGGACGGCCGGGGCGACGCTGAAGCTGACGACGATGCCGACGATGGCGGCATCCGGCTGCGTGACCACCTGGTCGGCGGTCGACGAGACGTAGCCGGTGAGCGCGAGGATGAGCGCGAGCGTCGTGGCGCCGAGCGCGAAGCCGACCGTCTCGCCGGCCGTCCACACGCCGCTGAACGAACCGGCCTGACCGGGTCCGGTCGTGCGCTCGTCGTGCGAGATCACATCGGGGAGCATCGCCATCGGAAGGGACTGCATGCCCGCATACGCGACTGCCCGCGACAGCCACCGGGGCGTAGATCCACTCGCCGGGCGCCCACAGCACCGCCACGATCGACAGCGCGGCGACGGCGAAGATCGCGCTCGCGACGGCGAACGTGCGCTCCTTGCCGACCCGTCGCGCGACCTGCGCCCCACACCGGCGCTGCGAACAGCGCCGGAGCGATGAGCGCGACGAAGAGCAGGGTGACGGCGTCCTCGGATTTCAGCACCCACGTCGCGACGTACTGCGCGCCCGCCAGCATGAGTCCGGTCGCGAGCGCCTGCAGGACGAACGTGCCCAGCAGTGCGCGGAAGGGCGCGCTTCGCTGAAGGGCCCGGATGCCGGCGGCGAAGTGCTGGCGGATGCTCGAGGTGCCCTGCGCGCCGCGGCACCGCGCCCGCGGACTCGGCGCCCGCGTCCCGTCGAGCCGGCTCCGGCGCGGCTCACGGCCTTGCGTGCGACGGTCGTCGCGATGAGCATCCCGAGCGCGATCACGACACCCGCCACGATCCCCATCACGAGGTATCCGGTGACCGGATCGCCGGTGAGGCCGCGCAGCGCCGGCCCTCCCGCGCCGAACAGCAGGATCGCGAAGGTCAGCACGACCACCCGCCACGTGAGGAGGCGCGTGCGCTCGTCGTAGCTCGAGGTCAGCTCGGCGGGCAGCGCGATGTAGGGCACCTGGAAGAGGCTGAACGCCGTCGCCGTCAGCGTGAAGGCGATGAGCACCCAGACGGCGCCGGCGAGCGGCCCGAGGACGGGAGGGACGGCGAAGGTCAGCGCGAAGAAGACCGGCAGCATCAGCGATCCGAGGAGCATGAGGCGCCGGCGGGTGCCGTGCCGGGCGAGATCGCGGTCGGTGAGGGCTCCGATGACCGGGTCGATGATGACATCCCAGATCTTCGCGATCGTGATCACGAGGCCTGCCGCGAGAGCGGCGACACCGAGGGAGTCGGTCAGGTAGTAGGTCAGCACGAGCCCCGGAAGGGTGGCGAAGCCGCCCGTGCCGAGTGATCCGATGGCGTAGCGCCCGATGGTGCCGGCCGAGAGCCGAGGCGATGCTTGCGAGGGTGCCGGCGCTTCCGCTGCGCCGGGAGCGTCGATGCTCATCGCGACAGCATAAGCGCCTCCCGGGGAGCGCCCGTGCGGCTGTGCACTCAGACGTCTCGCGCGGCTGGGCGGCTCGTCGGCGGGCTCAGTGACCGGGGGCGCTCGCCGCGCGGACCGCATCTGCGACGGCCAGCATCCCGGTGTGCACCTCGGCGAAGCTCGTCGAGAGCGGCGAGAGGCCGATCCGCAGCCCGCCGGGGTCGCGGTAGTCGGGGATGACGTCCTCTGCCCACAGCCGCGCGGTCACCTCGCGCATCGTCGGGTGCGACAGGGTCACGTGCCCGCCGCGCTCCGCGGCTGCCCGGGGGGAGGCGACCTCCACGCCGAGCGGCGCGAGCAGCTCGTCGGCGATGCGCAGGGTGAACTCGGTGAGCGCGATCGACTTCTCGCGGATCGCGCTGATGCCGGCATCCTCGATCATCGCGAGGGTGTCCTGCATGGCGAGCATGCCGAGCACCGGGGGAGTGCCCGACAGGAACCGTCGCATGCCGGTCGCCGGGCGATACTGCGGGCCCATCGCGAAGACGTCGGCCGCGCCCATCCAGCCCTGGATCGGCTGGGCGAGCGCGTCCTGGTGCCGCGCGGCGACGTACGCGAATGCCGGCGAGCCGGGGCCGCCGTTCAGGTACTTGTAGGTGCAGCCGACCGCGAGGTCGAACCCCCACGCGTCGGCCTCGACGGGCACCGAGCCCGCCGAGTGGCAGAGGTCCCACAGGATGAGCGCGCCGGCGTCGTGCGCGATGCGCGTGAGGGCCTCGGCATCCGTCAGATATCCCGAGCGATACGCGACGTGGCTCGAGCACCACGACAGCCGTCTGCGGACCGACCGCGGCCGCCAGCGCGTCGGCGTCGACGCCGGACGCTCAGTGTCGACCTCGACCCAGCGCACGCGACCGCCGCGCTCGGCGGCGATGCCCTCGACGAGGTAGCGATCGGTCGGGAAGTTGTCGCGATCCACCACGATCTCCACGCCGCGCCGGGTCGGCGGCGCGCTGCGCGTCGAACGCGGCGCGCACGAGCTTGTACAGCAGCACCGTCGTGGAGTCGCCGACGACCGTCTGCCCGGGCGCCGCGCCGATCGCCGCGCGCCCGATCGTGTCGCCGATCGTGAACGGCAGCTCCATCCAGGTCTCATCCCAGGCGCGGATCAGGCGCCCGCCCCACTGATCGGTGACGAACCGGGCGAGTCGCTCGGCGGTGGCGCGGGGCGGGCGTCCGAGCGAGTTGCCGTCGAAGTAGACGAGCGGGGTCTCGGTTCCCGACGAACAGCGGATCGGTACGCTGCCAGCGCGTCGGCGGCGTCGAGCCGGGATGCCTCGTCCGCGAGCGCCTCCTCGACGGATCGGAGCGCGCTCGCGTCAGTGCTCATCGCGCACGACCTCTTCATCGGGGACGACCGTCGCCGCGCCGAGCCAGGCGGGGATGTCGTCGAGCGTCCGCGGCGGATCGCCCGGCACGAAGGTCGCGACGCCGTGCGAGCCCTCGACCCCGGGCCATGGGTCGGTCAGCGTGGCGATGAGCCGCGGCCCGCGCAGGCCCGCCGCGTCGAGCGCCGCCAGCTCGTCCGGCTGGATCCCCACGGGCCGCTCGCCGTTGCCGAGGTCGGTGCCGTAGAGCACCTGTCCGCCCGCGGCGACGAAGGTCGCCAGATTGATCGCGGCGCGCTCGCGGTCGACGCCGTCGTGGATCGCGAGCGTCGAGATCCACCGCTGCCTGAGCGCGATGGCGCGCGCGATCGACGCGCCGTCGAGCCATTCGCTGAACGGCGCGTGGGCGAGCGCGTCGACCCCCGCGTCGAGCGCGAGGCGCATCATCCCCTCGCCCTCCACGTGCGCGACGACGGGCAGCTCCGCGCTCGCGCGCGCACGCGACGATCGACCTCAGCGTCTCGGCGTCGAGGACCGGTCCGGCCGCTGCATTGAGCACCACTTTGATGACGGATGCTCCGCACGACGCCTGCTCGTCGACGACTGTCGCCGCACTGCCGGCCACGCCCGGATGCCGCGACGGATCGGAGACTTCACGCGTGATGGCGCGGCGTCGCCCATGGCCGCCCCACCGGGTAGCCGCCGGGTGCGGTGAGGAACGCCCCGGCATACGCCAGGCGCGGGAAGCCCCTCGCGCGGCCGGCGGGCAAGGGCCAGCGGGTCGCCGCCGAGATCGACCACGGCGGCGATGCCGTGCGGGGCGAGCTCATGCTCGTCGATGAGGTGCAGGTGCACGTGGTGGTCGGTGAGGGCGGGCAGCACGACGCCGTGCTCGCCCGTGATCGCGCGCCTGCCGGGTGCGGCGTCGGGTCCGAGCAGCTCGCGGATCGCGAAGGGGTCGATGTGCAGCATCCGTCAGCTCCCGATCTCGGTCCGCGGCGCGGCGGAAGCCCTCATCATCGTTCGATCTCCGTCCGCACAGGGCATTTCGACACGCGCCTGGCGGCGCTGCTCGATGACCGGGAGCTGCGCCTGGCGGCGGCCAGTCTTTCCCGCGGCAGACGTCCTGGTCATCGTCCGATCTCCGTCCGCACCGCGAAGAGCTCGGGGAAGAACGTGAGCTCGAGGGCCCGCTGCAGGAAGGGGACGCCGCTGGACCCGCCGGTGCCGGTCTTGAAGCCGATGATGCGCTCGACCGTCTTGAGATGCCGGAAGCGCCAGAGCTGGAAGTTGTCCTCCAGGTCGACGAGCTCTTCGCACGTCTCGTAGGCGGCCCAGTGCGCCTGCGGGTCGGCGTAGATGTCGGCGAAGACGGGAACGAGCTCGGGCGTGAAGGTCCAGGCCTTGGTCACGTCGCGCTCGAGGACGGAGTCGGGGATGCCGTAGCCCGAGCGGGCGAGCAGGCGCAGGAACTCGTCGTAGAGGCTCGGCGCCTCGAACGCCGCCGACACGATCGCATGCGCGGCGGGGTCCGACTCGAAGATCCGCAGCATGCCGGCGTGCTTGTTGCCGAGGGTGAACTCGACCGCGCGGTACTGCGCCGACTGGAAGCCGCTCGCATTGCCCAGCACGCCGCGGAACTGGCCGTACTCGGCCGGGGTGAGGGTCGCGAGCACCGACCACTGCTCGGTCAGGGTGCGCTGGATGTGCTTGACGCGCGCGATGCACTTGAGCGCGGGCGCGAGCTGATCGTCGCGCAGCAGCCGGCATGCCGCCGACAGCTCGTGCAGCACGAGCTTGAGCCAGAGCTCGGTCGTCTGGTGCTGGATGATGAACAGCAGCTCGTCGTGGTGCTCGGGCGAGCTCAGCGGCCGCTGCGCCGACAGGAGCGTCTCGAGATCGAGGTAGCCGCCGTACGTCATGCGGTCGGCGAAGTCCGTGACGACCGATCCTTCGATCGTCCGGGTATTGGCCTCGACGCCTTCGCTCACGGCCTCAGCCTAGTGAGCGTCGCCGACGCCGGTCAGATGAGCGCGAGCTCGCGCAGCTTCGACTCGACGTCTGCGTTCGACGGCTCGACGTGGTGCGAGGCATCCGGGTATACGACCACCGGAATGCTCGTGCGGCCCGAGATCTCGCGCGCGACGTCGGCGGCGTTCGGGTCGGCCAGAAGGTCGATGTACTCGTAGGAGACGCCGAGCTGATCGAGCTGCTTCTTCGTGCGGACGGCAGTCCATGCACCAGTCGGCGCCGAACAGCGTGAGGGTCGAAGAGGAGGAAGTCATCATTCCATTCTGACGCATGGATGCTGGACGATCGCCGGATGCCGGCGCTCCGGCCGCTGGCTGTTCCGCTGTGTGATCGCCCAGCAGATGCGCGGGAGACTTCGCGCGCTCGCCCTGCGCATGCGACGATGTTCGCGGTGCAACTCTCGATCATCGTCCCCACGTTCAACGAGGCTCCCAACGTCGAGGAGCTCGTGCGGCGTGTCGCCGCGGCGGCCGAGGGCATCGATGCCGAGATCATCTTCGTCGACGACAGCTCGGATGCCACGCCCGACGAGGTGCGTCGAGTGGCGGCATCCGCTCCGCTCCCTGTGCGTCTGATCCACCGGGACGAGCGCACCGGCGGGCTCGGAGGCGCGGTGCTCGCGGGGCTCGCGGCGGCCGAGGCGGACGCGTGCCTGGTCATGGACGGCGACCTCCAGCATCCGCCGGAGGAGATCCCCGCGCTGTGGGAGAGATTCCGCCGCGGCGATGTCGACGTCGTCGTCGCCTCGAGATATTCCGGCGGCGGCACCTCCGTCGGGCTCGCCGATCGCACCCGCGTGCTCGTGTCGAAGGCCTCGACCGGGCTCACGCGGGCGATGTTCCCCATTCGGCTCAAGGATGTGTCCGACCCGATGACCGGGTTCTTCCTGGTCGACCGCCGCGTGGTCGAGCCCGAGACGCTCCGGCCGCGCGGGTTCAAGATCCTGCTCGAGATCCTCGCCCGCAAGAACCTGCGGATCGCCGAGGTTCCGTTCGATTTCGCGACCCGGCACGCGGGCGAGTCCAAGGCGTCGCTGCGGCAGGGCGTCCACTTCGTCACGCAGCTCACGGCACTGCGGTTCGGCAAGATGTCGCTCTTCGCCGTCATCGGGGGGCTCGGCGCGATCGCGAACATCGCGATCGTGTGGGGGCTCACCCACGTCGGGCGTCGACTACATCGTCGCGGCGATCATCGCGGCCGAGACGACGATCATCGCGAACTTCCTGCTGCAGCGAGCGCTTCGTCTTCCAGGACATGAGGGGCGAGGCATCCGGCGTCTGGTCGCGCTTCGCCAAGTCGTTCGCGTTCAACAACGTCGAGCTGCTCGTCCGCATCCCGGTCGTCGCGCTCATGGTCGAGTCGGGGCACATCACGGCCGTGTTCGCGACCGCGCTCACGCTCGTCGTCGCGTTCGTGCTGCGCTTCGTCTTCCACTCGCTCGTCGTCTACGCGCCGCGCAAGGCCGGCGCTCAGCCGAGTCGCGCGCGCCACCTCGTCGAGGAGCTCGACGCGCAGGCGATGGCGCCGGGCGAGCTCTGACCCGCAGCCGCCACCGGCCGCGGCATCCGGCCCCTGCGGCCGAGCTCAGCCGATCAGGCGCACGAGCGCGTCGAGCCCCATGCCGTAGTTGATGCGCACCGTCGGCAGGGCGAGCTTGTCGGTGCCGATGCGCGACGTAGCCGGGCTCGATCGTGCGGGCCATCTCGAAACCCGCCATGCCGCAGGCCCTCTTTCGAGGTCTCGTTGTGGTGGCCGAACGGGTACGCCATGACCTCCTTCACGCCCAGCACCTGGGCCGAGGTCTCCATGTCCGCGGCGATCTCGGCGGCGCTGAGATTGACCATCTGGCCGTTGCCGTCGGCGCCGGCCTTGTGCATGTCGTGGGTGTGCGACCGGCGCAGCACGTACTGGTTGGGGGCGGGATCCTGCCGGTACGCCGTGATCATGAATGACGTCGTGAGCACCCGGTGCTTCGTCGACGAGCGGCGCCGCGAGGTCGAACCAGGTCTGGTCCGCGTCGTCGTCGGTCACGATGACGGATCGGGCCGGCAGGAACAGCCGCCCGTCGATGAACGCGCTCAACTCGTCCCAGGTCGGCAGGTAGAAGCCGGTGCGTCGCGATGTGGTCCAGGTGGGCATCGAAGTCGCCGATGTACGCGTAGTTGCCGCGCAGCCAGCCGCTCTCGCCGTCGGGGTTCGCCGTGAACTGGTGGTACATCAGGATCGGGATGCCGGCATCCTCGGCCGCGTTCTCCTCGGGTGTCTTCCACGCCGCGTGGAGCGTCCGCTCGTGCGCGACGCAGACGACAGGCTCGCGAGCCGTTCACGCGCGCCGGAACGCTGAAGGATGCCGCATCCGCCGCCGTCAGGTACCAGCCCGCGAACACGAGGCCGTCGCGCGCGGGGATGGGCAGCGCCGTGTAGAGCGCGCCCTGCGTCTGCGAGCATGGGCTCGATCGGCGATGCCGTCGCCGCTGAAGCTCACGGCGCACGCGGCGGGGTCCTGCGTCGTCGCGAGCAGCGCCTCGCTCGGGGTGAGTGGGGGTCGGCGTGGGGGTGGGCGTGGGGTCGCAGAGGCGGTCGGCGTCGGAGCGGCGGCGGCCGGGGCATCCGTGGGCTCCCGTCAGCGCGATCGCCACGCCGACGGTCGCCGCGACCGCGACGACGCCGAGCACGCCGATCAGTCGCGACGAGCGCGCGCCGGCGGCGCGCCGCCTCGAAGACGCGGCGCGGCGAAGTGGAACCAGTCGGCGAGAACATGGCTGCCTATCAGCGTCAGAAGAACGGTGGGCTCGCCCCAGCGACCCGCCTGGTCGCGATCCTACTGGCGCTGCGTCGCCGGTCGCCGTGCGCCCTTCGCGGCGAGCGCCGGTGCGTCCTCGGCTGACGCGCGTCCCGTCGAACGCGACGCCCGGTGAGCTCGCTCCGACACCGCCCACACGCGGGCCGCGGCGGCCGGGTCCGCGAGGCGACGATAGAGCCGCTGGCGCCGGGGCGGTCCCTGCAGGTGCAGGAAGCCGCCGGGCCCGTAGAACGCGCCGGGTGCGGCATCCGGGCTCGCGACGGCGAACAGTGCGGGGAGGGATGCTTCGCCCGGCGTCCCGCCGACACCGGCGTCCATGATCCTTCGGCCGAGACGCGCTCCGGCGCTGCGGCTCTCGAGCAGCTCGGCCGGCGCGATGTTGGTGATCGCGATGCCCGGGATGCGAGAGGTTCGTCGTGACGCCCCACCCGCCCGCAGCGCTTCGCCGTCCGAGCTCGAGGGCGAAGAGGCTCAGTGCGGCCTTGGACGAGCCGTACGCGCGGAACACCGAGTAGTCGCGCTCGAGCTGGAGGTCGTCGAAGCCGCACGCCGATGGACCTCGCCGCGAGGCTGCTCTGCACCGTGACGCGTGCACGTCCGGCCCGCAGCAGCGGCAGGATCCGCGCGACGAAGGCGAAGTGGCCGAGGTGGTTCGTCTGGAGGTGCAGCTCGAACCCGTCGACGCTCGTGTGCCGCACCGGATCGCCGAGCGCGATCATCCCGGCGTTGAGGACGAGCAGGTGGATGGGGCGCCCCTCCTTCAGGAGTGAATCGAGCGGATGCCGCGACCGATGCGAGGTCGGCCAGATCCAGGTCGGCGAGGCTGAGGGCGGCATCCGGAACCGTCTCGCGGATGCGCGCTGCCGCGCGCTCGCCCTTCGCCCTGTTGCGGACGGGAAGGATGACCTCGGCGCCGGCGGCGGCGAGCCCGCGTGCGATCTCGACCCCGACGCCGTCGCTGGCGCCGGTCACGATCGGCGCGTCGCCCGGTCAGGTCGGGAAGCGAGATGCTCCAGCGCGGTGCCCGTGGCGACGTCCATCGGGTGGTCCTCTCGGCGAGGGGAGAGCAGGGACCGGGTTGCGCTGGTGCTCACACGGTAGCGCTCGCGGCGTCCGCCCCGAAAGACTGTCGTGGGATCGGCGGCGGAGGGAGGCGACGTGAGGATCGGCATCATCGGCGCCGGCGGCGCGGGCCTCACCGCCGCCTGGCTGCTGGAGCAGGACCACGACGTGACGCTGTTCGAGGCGGAGGAGCGGCTCGGGGGTCACGCCCACACCATCGACATCGACGGCGCACGGGCGAGCGGTTCGGCGGTCGACGCGGGGTTCCAGTTCTTCGGACCCGGGCCCTACCTACGCGCACTTTCAACCGGCTGCTCGCGGCGCTGAAGGTGCCGGTGCGCTCGTACTCCGCGACGATGACGCTCTATCCGCGAGCGGGAGCGGCGAGCAGGTCGCGCTGCCGCCGGTGCGAGGCGGGCGATCCGGTGTGGCCGTCGCTCACGCCGGCGCTCTGCACGACCTCATTCGCTTCCGCAGGTTCCTGCGCGGCATCCCGCCGTTCCTCGCGCAGCACGACACGACGCGTGACGATCGAGGAGTACATCGATTCGCAGCGGCTGTCTCGCGCGCTTCGTCGAGCGATTCCTGTATCCGATGCTGCTCGCGCTGTGGTGCGTCGAGCTCGTCGCAGTTCAAGCAGTTCGCCGCGTACAACGCGCTCTTCTACCTGGGCGCGGCGCTGCCCGACGGCTTGCGCCCTCCGCAGCAGCTCGAGATTCCCGGGGGCATGCGCACGTACGTCGACGCGCTCGCGCGCGACCTCGAGCGGGCCGAGGTGCAGGGCGGAGCGCGGCGTGCGACCGCATCTCCCGCGACGGGCGAAGTGTTCGTCGTCCGGGATGTCGCGGGGGTCGCCGCGGGAATTCGACCAGATCGTCTCGCGACAGGCCCCGGCCAGGCGCTCGCCCTCACTCGATCACTCCAGGGCATGGAGCCGGTGAGCGAGCAGCTGCGCCGCTTCCGCACGTTCGACACGACGATCGCGATCCACGGCGATCGCAGCCTCATGCCGCCCAGCGAGTCGGCGTGGTCGGTCGTCAACGTGCGCTGGGACGGCACGCACAGCCAGCTGTCGATCTGGAACCCTGAGCGCGGACTACCGGTCTTCCGCAGCTGGGTCACGTTCGAGGAGCGGCTTCCCGAGCCGCTCTACGCGGTCGCGACCTACGAGCACCTGCTCGTGACCGTCGATCATTTCGACGCGCAGGCGCGGCTGAAGGCGCTACGCGGCCACGGCGGCGTGTGGCTCGCCGGGCTCTACATGGACGACGCCGACTCGCACGAGAGCGCCGTCCGCTCGGCGGTCACGATCGCGCGCGAACTCGCGCCGGATTCGGCGCGGCTGCGGCTGCTGCTGGGGGAGAGGGATGCCCGAGTAGAAGCCTGACGGCGGCCTCTGGTCAGTGGTCGGAGACGGCGTATCCCGCGGTGGCCTCGTCGCCTCGATGCGTCGCCGCGAGGAGGTCGAGGGCGCGCCGCAACGAGGTGCTCGATGTGTGCACCGTGTACGGGAAGTAGACGACCTCGACGCCGACCGCGGCGAACTCGCGCTCGAGTCGCAGGCCCTTCTCGGTGCCGCGCCAGTCGTCGCCCTTGAAGAAGTGGGTGAACCCGACCTCGCGCCAGGTGTCGAGCTTGTCGGGCACCGTCTCGACGTGCACGCGGTCGACGTAGCGGATGCTGCGGACGATCTCGACGCGCTCGGCCGTCGGGATGACGGGGTCGACGCCCTTCACTGCGCGCAGCATCTCGTCGCTGACGACGCCCGCGATCAGGATAGTCGCAGTTCTCTTGGCGTGACGAAGGATGTTCAGGTGCCCGACGTGGAACAGATCGAAAGCCCCCGCGGCATAGCCGATGCGTAGCGTCATTCTTCCCCCAGATGATGTTCTGCGGGCTCCCCAGCCCGATCAGCGTGGAATTCCACGCCAACCCCAGATTCTCGTTCTGCGATTAGTCTAGCCGAAGCGTCTCACCGCTGCGGGGCGAGACTGCCTCATGTAGCCCCCCGGACTGCCAGTCAGATCGCCCCGCGGTTCTGCCACCGGGCTACGGCACGACGACGGGCTTCGCCTCGACGCGGTCGAACACCACATCGAACGGAAGGTTGGACAGTCCGGCTCCGGTGTAGGTCGCGATGCCGACGTGACCGGCGGCCTGCAGGGCCGCGGTGGTATCGGTCGTCGTGGTCTGCCACGCGGTCGGTTCCGTAGTACCGGCTTTCCACACCTTCGCGCGGATTGTCGTCGTGCCGGTGCCCGATACCTCGACGCGGAGATTGAGAGCGTCTCCTGCGGCGATGGTGACCGACGGGATGTTGACGGCGGTGAGCGTCGTCGACGTCCGTTGCAGCTGCAGCTGCAGCGTGTCCGGCGCGACGACGAACCGGGCCCGGTAGTCCTCCGTGCCGACGCGGCGGCCGATCGCCGACACATATGCGCTCGCACCGACCGGCAGTGCGGGAAGCGAGGCCGTCACAAGCAGATCGGACGAATCCGAGACCGCGCCGACCAGATATCCGTTGCGGAGGCTGGCCGCGGCCGTCGAGCGGAACCGCGCGAAGCCGTCGACGACGGAGTAGTTGGACGCGCTGCTCGTGACCGTCCATGCCCCACCGGTCGTCGCCGCGCCGAGTCCCGATGCGGTCGCGGTCGAGAACTCGTCGAGGGCGAACGGCAGGACGGGCTCAGGCTCCGGTTCCGGTTCCGGTTCGGGAGCCACGGTCACCGACTGCGACGACGTGGCGGTTGCTCCATCATCGTCGGTCACGGTCAGGACGATCGTGTAGGTTCCTGCCGCCGTGAACGTATGCGACTCCGACGGACCCGTGCCTACCGGGCTGGCGTCACCCCAGTTCCAGCTGTGAGCGGTGACCGTGCCATCGGCGTCGGTGGAACCCGAACCATCGACGGCCACGACCAGGTGCTCGGCCGCGACCGTGAATGCCGCGGTCGGAGGGGCGTTCATAGGGCTCAGGCTCGGGCTCGACTGCGGGAGCGGTCGGCCCAGGAGTCGAACACCGTCAGGTACGGCAGGTTCGTCACTGTGGCGCCGATGTACGACATGAGCCCCACGCTTCCGGCCGCCTGCAGTCCAGCGAACGAGTCCGTCACGCTTGCCGTCCAGGTGGCGGGTTCGGCGGAACCGACCGTCCACACCTTGGCGCGGAGCACCGTCGGCGAGACCCCGGTCGCTTCCACACGCAGTCTGATCGTCTCGCCGGCCGCCACGGTGATGCCCGCGGGAACCGTCAGCACGGTGGTGTTGGTGCGCTGCAGCTGGATCGAGGTCGCGCCGGCCGCCGTCACGACAACGCGTGCGCGGTACTCCTGGCGCCAATCCGTCGTGGAATGGCTGTCGCGTACACGCTTCCGCCGGTCGGGAGCGCCGGCAGGGTGATATCCACGACCACGGCCGTACTGGTGGACGACAGGGCGTTGAGGTACGCCGAGCGCACGCTGCCACCCGAAGGCTGCGACATCCGCGCCGTCGAACCGGCGATCGAGTAGCTCGACGCGCTGCTCGTCTGCGTCCACACGCCACCCTTGTCCGCTGTGCCCCAGCCCGATGCCGAGGTCCGTGCGAACGCATCCGAGGCGTACGTGACTGGTCCGACGGGTGCGGCGACCTTCACGGTGACGAGGAGCTCGCGCTGGCGCCGCCCTGGTCGACGACGGTCAGGACCACGCTGTACTCGCCAGGGAGGGCGTAGTCATGCGTCGCGACGGATCCGGATCCATCGGGAGTGCCGTCTCCCCACGACCACGTGTACGACGAGATCGAACCGTCGGGATCGGTCGATGCCGAGCCGTCCACCGCGGCGGTGAGCCCCGTCGGCGTGGCGGTGAAGGATGCCGTGGGCGCCACATTCGCCAGCGCGGTCACGGTGCGGGTCGTCGATGCGACTCCACCACGGTCGTCGGTCACGGTGAGGGTCACGGTGTAGCTGCCGCCCACTGCGTAGGTGTGCGTGGCAGTGGCGCCGGAACCGGCCGCCGTGCCGTCACCCCAGTTCCAGGAGTAGCCGGCGATCGAGCCGTCCGCATCGGTTGAGCCGGTGCCGTCGACGGAGATGGCGAGGTCGCTGGGCGTCGTGGTGAATGCGGCGGTCGGCGGCTGGTTCGCGGCCGTCACCGTGCCCAACTGGTAGTGCTGGGTGACCGCGGTGGGTGCCAGCACGGACGGGTAGACCGCGACCTCGTCGATGGTGCCGTTGAAGTAGTTGCTGGTCGGCTTCCCGGTCCAGTTGTTGAGGTTGTCGCCGCCGACCCGCCAGTAACCCTGGAAGTACTGGCCGGAGGTGACGTCCGACCGGCTGCCCACCCGGACCCCGTCGACGTAGAGGTTCATGCCGTTGCTGCCCAGGCTGGCCACCGCGTGGTGCCAGGCGCCGTTGTTGTAGCTCGCCGACGAGTTCAGCGTGCGCGCCGAACCGTTGTTGACGCCGAACCAGATCCGGCCCTGGTTGTCCATGTAGATCTGGCGGTCGTAGCTGGTCGAGTCGGTGACCGGCTGGTTGCCGAAGCCGATGATCTTGCCGCCGGTCGTCGTCGTGGTCTGGAACCACGCCTCCACGGAGTACACCTGCGGCCCGGTGTAGGACCGCTGGCTGTAGACCCGGCCGCCAGCGAATGTCGCCGCCGGGTTGGCGGTACCGGTGAGTGCGCCGGTCGAGCCCTTGGTGACCGTGCCGAGATAGGTGCCGTTCGCGTTCAGTCCCGACACATCGGTCGCGCCCGTGCCGGTCGAGTCGTCGAGTCTCCAATACACGCTCGGGTACTGGTCCCATACCCGTGCACCGTAAGCGTCAGCGGGCGGGGTGCCGCCGACCGCCGTGCGGCCCGACGCCAGGTAGTGGCTCGAGACGGCATCGCGGCTCAGCGGCGCGGGGTAGATCGCGACCTCATCGATGTCGCCGGTGAACCGCTGGTTGCCTGTCCAGGTGAGATCCCCGCCCAGACGCCAGTAGCCCATGTAGTAGCGGAGCGCCGTCGTCGAGACATTGAGGTCGGTGCGGGCGCCGATCCTTGCTCCGTCCACGAACAGCTCCATGCCGCTCAGACCCACGTTGGCGACGACGTGGTGCCACTGATTGTCGTTGTACGCGAGATCCGAGGTGATGATGCGCTGCCCGCTCGTGGCAGTGCCGATCTGGACTCCGAAGAGGAGACGGCCGGACGAGTTCATGTAGAGCGATCGGTCCTGGATGGTGGAGTTGCCCGTCGACCGGTTGCCGAAGCCGAGCAGCTTGCCCGGCGAGCTCGCGCCGGTGCGGAACCAGGTCTCGAGCGCGAAGGTCGGCGGTGCGGGCATCAGAGTGGATGTCGCTCCGAACGAGCCCGTGGCCCCGTCGAATCGCGCGGCGGTCCGGCTCTCGCTCGAGATCGCCCCCGGGACCTGGCGCGTCACGGCATTGGGCAGCGAGAAGTCCCAGCCCGCCTTCCAGTCGAAGCCGGGCTGGCTCGACGTCTCATCCAACGGCCAGTAGTAGGTAGGCGAATCGGACAGGACCTCGCTCCGGTACGCGGATGCCGCGGCCGCTTCGGCCGGCGCCGTGGCGGTGATCGTGTTGCTCCAGCCGACGTTGCCGGTCGAGTCCTGAACCCTGACCCGGTACGTGTGCGTCGAGCCGGGCGCGACGCCCGTATCGAGGTATGTCAGCCCCGGGAATGCCCAGTCGGCGGGCTTGGACTGCGCGGTGACCTCGTGGATGGGGCTGCCGAGCACCCCGTCGCGGATCAGGCGGTACGTGAGGAACTCGGAGTCACGGTCGTAGTTCAGCGGCCAGCTGATGCGGAGGTGCCCGCCGTCGACGGCGGCCGCCGTCGGCACGTAGTTGGAACCCTGCAGGCGCGGCCCATCGGTGTTCGGCGCGGTATCCCGCACCGCGAAGCGGACGAGTCCCTGCTGGGCAGCGTTGTTCACCTTTGTGAACTCGCCGCCGAACACGACGTACTTGCTGCTGCTCTCGACCGTCCACGGCCCTTGCGTCGCACCGCTGACCGTGCCGGTGTCGAACTGGGGCATCCAGTGGAGGAGTGCGGGGGCGGAGTTTCCGCCGAAGTCGGTGTAGCCCCCGTAGCTGCCGATGCCGGCAGGTGTGACGCGTGCGACATCCTGCGTCACGGCGATGGCCCGGTAGTAGCTCCATGGCTCGCTCTGCGAGAAGCCGCCGGCCAGGTCGCCGCAGAAGTGCGCGTGACCCGCACCGTATACGACACCGGCAGCAGGCTCGATGTCGTACGTGTCGCCGTGGCAGCCGGTCACCCATTCGAGCTCGCCGGTCGCCCAACTCGCGCGGAACATGCCCTCGAGCGTGCCCCCATCGCGTCCGAAGGTGTAGCCGCTCCCGTAGACGGAATCTCCGTAGCTCTTGAGAGACGTGATCCCGCCGTTCTCGCCCGAATTGCGCACGACGCCGTTCGCGCTGAAGGGAAGCGTCGCACCGGTCACGGCGTCGACCATGGCCATCCCGCGTCCGGGATCGGACGAGCCGTTGACCATGGCGAAGGAACCGCCGACGACGACCTTCGCGCCGTCACCGGAGACGGCGACCGCGCTTCCGCGCCCATCCAGCACGGGCGCCCAGGGGAGCAGGGCTCCTGCGCGGCTGATAGCCGCAGCACCTGCGCGGTCGTTGCTCGACATGCGGCCGAAGTTGCCGACGGCGTAGACGACGGAGTCCGTCGCCGTGACGTCCCACACCGCGGCGTTGGCGCTCGGCGCGAAGTCATTGGAGAGCGAGCGCGCCGGCAGGTCGAACGCGGCGATGCGGTTGCGGGTGAGGCCGTTGACCGTCGTGAAGTCGCCGCCGACGTACAGCCGCGTGCCATCCGGCGAGACGGCGAGCGAGCGAACCTGGGCGTCGAGCACGGTGCGAAGGTCGTGATGAGCTCACCCGTGGTGAGGTCGTATGCCAGCAGGTGGGTGCGAGGCGTCTCGTTCGTTCCCACTGCGGCGCCAGCGGGGCGCGCCGAGGTGAACTGGCCGCCCGCGTAGACGGTGTTGCCGACGACGACCTGATCCCACACGATGCCGTTGATCTGCACAGTCGGCAGTGCGTCGCTCGACACAGTCGCCGGTTGGCCCTGCGGCGGTGCGGTGTCTGCGCGCGCCGGAGAGGCCGGTGTCGCCACCATCCCCGCGAGCGTCAGCAGTGCGGTCGTCGCGAAGGCGACGAGTGCCAAAGTCAGCTTGCGATTGCGCCCCCAGGCGATCGGCGTGTCCACCGTTGATGCTCCCCAGTCGAATTCATTCCAGGGACAGCGAACGCGTGGCAATCCATTGCCCGCTGATGATCCCCAAGGACGTGCACCGTCAACCCCAGTCGATGGCACGCGCAACCGGCCCCAGCCGGCTGCGCTCAGTATAGTCCTGCAGTCAGAACGGTCAACTGACGGTCGGCGAAACTTCCCCGACCGACTGCCTCGGCTGCGACGCGCGGAACCAGGACGGATGCGTGCGCGATCCCACCAGCACTGCGTGGTGGTGAGCTGGTGCCCAGCGTTGCCGCAGTGGTGTCTCGACGAACCGGAATGACAGGTAGCAGACGCCGACGAGTGCGACGGGGTACAGCAGTCCCCACCACGACGCCACGGGCTTCACACCTACGAAATAGACGAAGACGTCGACGAGCAGCAGGTTCCACAGGTAGATCCCGTACGAGAGTCGGCCGAGGAACACCAGTGGACGCGTGCTCAGCACACGCCCGAGCCATCCTTTCGGTGAGACTGCCACCCAGAAGATGACCATGAGCGACACCACGGCGGTCTGACCGAAGCCGGATGGATCTGCGAGACGGACGATGGGCAGACCACGAGGAAATGCGAAGACGACCGCGAGTCCGATGAGCCCGATCGGGCCGAGGACGCGTGCGATCCGCAGCAGCCTGGCCCTGTCCCTCGCCACCATCAACAGGATCGCGAGCATCGCGCCGAGGATGAGTCCGTCGGCGTGGGACAACGGACCGTAGAACCCTGCTTCGTGCGTCGTTCCGAGAGCGTTCTGTGTGTACCGCGCAACCCAGACGAGCACCACGGTTGCGAGCAGCACAGCCAGCGTCGTTCGTACGGACACCCGATTGATCAGCAGAAGCAGCAGCAGAGGCCAGATCAGGTAGAACTGCTCTTCGATCCCGAGCGACCACGACCACTGGAAGTACGAGCTCACGGCATCGTTGCCCCAGAGCACTTGGATGAGATCCATCGTGTAAGTGAGGGTTCCCACGACTCCCAGCCAGTAGTCCTGCCAGGGAAAGCGAATCGCGAACAGCCAGGCGACGGTCACGACGACCACGAGCACCATCGCGGGCCCCAGTCTGGCCAGACGCCGGAGGTAGAAGTTCCCGAACCGGATGACGCCGGTCCGCTCACGCTCGGCGATGAGAAGGCTGGTGATCAGGTAGCCGCTGATGACGAAGAAGAGTGTGACCCCGTGATGTCCGGCGAGACCCCGCACTCCGGCATGTCCGAGGACCACGCCGGCGACAGCCAGCGCCCTCAGACCGTCGAGCGCTGAGTTGTATCCGAACGCGGGCGAAGCGCGCTTCAGGGTGTCGGCAGCGGTCGCGTCATCTGGGGCGAATCGTTCGTTCAAGGCGGTGGATGCGTTACAGTCGCTCGACGTTGGCGCCGACCAGACGATTGCGCGCATCGAACGTCGGCAGATCGCTTGCTGTCAGCGGCGCGAGGTCGACGTCGTCGTGATCAGTCAGAAGGACGGCGACGTCGAACTGCGACAACTCGAGATCGTCGGGCGCCACTCGCGTCACATCTGCGGGCCAGTGGTGGTCCTCCACATGCGTGTCGACGGAGAACACCTCAGCCGAGTGCTCGTGAAGCAGATCGATCAGGTGCAGCGATGGCGACTCGCGGATGTCGCCGGTGTTCTTCTTGTACGCGAGACCGAGCAGTAGGACCTTGGAGTTCTTGAGCGCCTTCCCCGAGTCATTGAGCAGGCGACTGACGCGCTGGAGGACATAGGAGGGCATGTTGTCGTTGACATCGTTCGCGAGCTCGACGAACCGGAAGCTCTTGCCGAGCTTGCGACGCACCTGCCACGAGAGGTAGCTGGGATCGACGGGGAGACAATGGCCGCCGACGCCGGGTCCGGGTGTGAATTTCATGAAGCCGAACGGCTTCGCCGAAGCACGCCAGCCCGCCGCTCGGGTTCACCGGGATCCGCCCACCGATCGTGCGTGTCGCCGTCGTTCAACAGGCGCTCGGCCTCGCCGGGCTTGCACAGCCCGATGTCCTCGTACCAGTCGAGCTCCATCGCGGTCGAGAGGTCGTACACCTCGGCCACCGAGACGTCCTCGGGGCCGATGCCCGCTTCCTCGTAGGCGGCGTGGGCGATCGACGCCTTGAACGTGCGTCGGGCGGGCCGACCACCGCGGCGAGTCGGTGGCGAGGTCGGGCAGGTCGAGCACCGTGTTGGGATAGGTCGGCGTCACGGTCGACACGCCCGCCACCCGCACCGGCGATCCGGCCGGCCGTGGCGCCGGGCGAAGTCCATGGACGTGAGGACGACCGCCGCACCGCCGTCGGACGTGGCGCAGATCTCGAGCAGCCGCAGCGGGTCGGCCACCATCGGGCTGGCCAGCACCTCCTCCTCGGTGACCTCCTTGCGGTACCGGGCGTTCGGGTTGGCCAGGCCGTGGCGGGCGTTCTTCACCTTGACCCTGGCGAAGTCGGCGTCGGTCGCGCCGTGCAGGTCCATCCGCCGGCGGGCGTACGAGCGCGAAGTACGTGGGGTTGGTGGCGCCGATGAGGCGGAAGCGCAGCCAGTCGGGATCGTCCGGCCGATCACCCGCGTTCGGGGCGAGGAAGCCCTTCGGCGTGGTGTCGGCCCCGACCACGAGGGCGACGTCGCACAGCCCGGCGAGGATCCGGGTCCGGGCGGCCTCGAGGGCCGTGACGCCCGACGCGCAGGCGGCGTAGTACGACGACGCCACGCGGGCACCGGTCCAGCCGAGCGCCTGAGCGAACGTGCCGCCCGAGACGTAGCCGGGGTACCCGTTGCGCATGGTGTCCGCACCGGACACGAACTGCACGTCGGTCCAGGCCACGCCGGCATCGTCCAGCGCGTCGTTGGCGGCAGCGACGCCGTACTCGACGAAGTTGCGGCCCCATTTGCCCCAGGGGTGCATGCCGACGCCGAGCACCGCGACATCGATGCGCGCCCATCAGCGGCCTGCTCCTGTCGGTCGACGGGCTTCCACTTCCAGATCAGGTGGTCGTGCTCATCGTCGGTGAACAGGGTCTCGATCACCAACTCGATCTCGTCGCCCACCGCGAGGTCGTCGACCGACGCCGGCGCACGACCTGGCCGAGCACGACCAGGCCTTCCTCCTCCAGCTCCACCGCGGCGATGGCGAACGGCTCGTGCTCGCCGGCGGGGACGATGAACGGCGGAGGCGGCTGGTAGCAGGCGTCGGTGTAGGACCACACCTTGCCCCGTCGTGACGAGCGGACGTCGTCGAACTCCATGCCGCGACAGTGCGGGTTCGGGCAGCCGACGTCGGCCCGCGGGAAGACGTAGGTCCCACAGGTCGTGCAGCGCTGGCCCAGCAAGGGCGGGCTGGGTCGTCGTCGGTCGTGAACCAGCCCTCGTCCCCAGCGCGGCACGGCGGATCTTGTCATCGCCGCTCCTGACGGTCGTCAGATCGTGCCGGCAGCGTCACGGTACGTCGCCGACCCGTCGCCCGCCGCGACGGTCGTGGCGCTCGCGCCGCTCGGACCTGCATCGCTCGCGCGCCGAGGCTTCACAGAGGCGAAACGACGGAAACGTCGCCACCGTACGTTTCGCGGCCATGGATGTGGAGCTCGTCCGCTGGCCGGGAGACCAGGCCCGCTCGAAGAGGCTCGCGACGCTCGGCGTGGCCCGGCTCGTCCTGGTGCCCGGAGGGCGTCGCCCGCCGCTCCCCGACGATCGTCCTCGAGGACTGGATCCGGCTGCCGGCGAGCGACGAGGACATCCGGCTCCGTGTCCGGGTGCTGTCGCGATCGGGCCGAGGCGCACGTCGGCGCGCGAACCCGGCTCGACGACTCGGGTCTCCTGCGGTTCCGGCGGCCGTTGGGCATCGCTTCCACCGGTCGAGTACCGGCTCACCGGCGCGTCCTGCTCGATCGGTACAACGCGTGGTCAGCCGCGAGTCCTGTCGCCGGGCCGGGTGGCCCGAGGCATGCCCGGCCGCAACGTGCTCGACGTGCACATCGTCCGGCTGCGCCGGCGGCTGGCGCCACTCGAGCTGGTCATCCGCACGGTGCGGAGCCGCGGCTACCTGCTGGAGGACGGCGTCGGCTGAGGATCGGCCGGCTCGCCGATCGGCCCGGCGGCGTCCGACGACGGCCGCGTCGGCCCGGGGGGCGATAGACAGGCGCCATGACGAGCGGCGTGCTGCGCGGTGGCCGGGTCCTCGGCCCGGACGGCTGGCTCGATGTCGACGTGCCGTTCCGCGACGGCCGCCTCGTGGACGAGGGCGACGAGCTGCCGACGCATGATGTCCACGGGCTGCTGGTGGCTCCCGGCCTGGTCGACCTCCAGTGCAACGGGGGGATGGGGATCGACCTGGCCGCCCAGCCCGAGCGGCTCTGGGAGCTGGCCGCGGGCTCTGCCTCGCTGGGGAGCGCTCACGGCATGGCTGCCGACGATCGTCAGCCGCCCGGTCGGCACCATCGCCCGCGCCCTCGACGTGCTGAGGGCCGGTCCGCCCGCCGGCTGGACCGGGGCCGTTCCGCTCGGCTTGCACCTGGAGGGGCCGTACCTGGCTCCGTCCCGCCGGGGCGCTCATCCGCAGTCGATGCTGCGGTCTCCCTCGCTTGCCGAAGCCGCCGGCTGGTCGCGGATGTCGGGGTGGCCGTGGTCTCGGCACGTTGGCGCCCGAGCTGCCGGGCGTGACGCTGGAGCTGGTGGAGGAGCTCTCGGGCCGGGGCGTGGTGGTGTCGCTGGGCCACAGCGAGGCCGACGTCGCGGCCGCCGAGGCTGCGGTCGAGGCCGGCGCGGCCCTGGTGTCACCACGTGTTCAACGCCATGGAGCCTCTGCACCACCGGGAGCCGGGCCTCGTCGGTCTGGCGTTGACCGACGACCGGTTGCACGTCGGGGTCATCGCCGACGGGGTCCGACGTCGCCCCGCGTCGTCGATCTCGTGTGGCGCTGTGGCGCCGAGGTCGCCTGACGCTCGTCACCGAACGCGGTGGCGGCGCTCGGCCGCCCCCCGGGGCGGCATCGGCTGGGCGATGCCGAGATCGTGGTGACCGAGACCGACGTCCGCCTGGCTGACGGCACCCTGGCGGGAAGCAAGCTCTCCTTCGACCGCCGCGTGCGCAACCTCGTCGGCATGACCGGATGCAGCGCATCCGACGCCTTGCGGGCCGCCTCGGCGGTGCCGGCCGGGCTCCTGGGCGATCCGGTGCGTGGTCGCCTGGTCTCAGGTGCCCGCGCCGATCTTGTGGTCCTCACCCCCAGCTGGAGGTCGTCGCCACGCTCGTGGGCGGCGACCTGGTGTGGGGGACGCTCGGGACCGCACCCGGCTGACCGGCGTTCCCGGCACGGCGGGAAGCGGGCGGCGATCGTGGCCCCGCTGGACCTCGGTCGGACCGATCGAGTGGCCCGAGCCGCTCACCCGCCGAGGATCGGTGGCACGTAACGGCACGTGATCGCCCGGGCGTGATCGGGATCGAGCGCGTTGAGCACGTGTTGCACGCGCGATGTGGTCGAACGTGATCGACAGGTGCTCGCTGTGGTCGAGCCGGCAATCGTCCTGCAGCCTGATGTTGGTGACGTCGGGGCCTTGCAGCTCGGCGGACCGGTACGGCGTCACGATCTCGTCGTAGCGGGTCTCGATGACCGTGTATTCGACCCCCGGCACGGTGTCGCCGCCGGCGTTGAGGTGGTCGAGGAACGCCGATCCGGCGATCTGCTGCAGGCAGGCGGGACACCAGGCGCCGACCACGAAGCCGACGGTCCACGGGTAGAACGTGGCCAGGCGGGCCAGGCCCCACAACGTCGTTCCGTGGTTGGACGGTGCCAGGCCCACCAACGTGGCCACCTTGGCGGCACCGCCCAGGACGGCGAGGTAGTAGCCGGGGATCACGCCGCCCTGGGAGTGGCCGACGATGTCGACCTTCGACGCTCCCGTCGCGGCGAGAACCCGATCGACGAAGGCGCTCAGCTCGGCGGCCGATGCCGCGATGTCGCCGGTGCCAGGCCGCTCCCGAGAGTCGGAGACCGCCATAGTCGAGGGCGAAGACGCAGTAGCCCTCGTTCCTGAGCAGCGGTGAAGCGGCGTTCCAGCTCTCGGTCATGTTGGCGGCGGTGCCGTGGACGAGCACGACCGGGCGCGGATGGGCGCTCGTTGGCCGGCAGGCCCAGTCGTTGGCGCCGGGAGGGTCGGCCCCGGGGTGGGCCAGGGCCGCGGCAATGGCGCGGTCGGCGACGAGTAGTGGACCGGGTAGCCGTCCGCGCTCGCCGGCGCGGGGATGGCCGGCCCCGGTGCCGACGGCGGCAGGGTCAGCAGCGCGCCGATCGATCGGCCGGGCCGCATCGCGTGCCCCATGAGTCCCCGTTTCCGCCGTGGGTTGCGCCTTTTGTAGGCGCTTGATCACTATGACCGGAAGGTAGGTTGTGGTCAATTAGCCACGGAGAGCGGCCGGCGAGGTCGCGGGGAGACCAGCCCGGGCCACGTTCCCGGTCAAGGCGTCCTCGTCGGCCGGCTCAGCCGGGTTGGAACCGGTGCAGCTCGAGCGCTCGCCGCCGCCGTGCACGACGATGTCGGCGCCGCTCACGTAGGTGGCGCGGTCACTCACGAGCCAGGTGACCGCATCGCCGACGTCGCGGGGTTCGGCCGCCCGGCCCAGGGGCACGGTCGCGGCGACCGCGGCAGCGCCCTCGGGACCGCCCCAGAAGTCGTCGAAGTGCTCGGTGCGCACCATGCCCGCCGAGACCGCGTTGACGCGGACCTTCGGCGCCCACTCCATGGCCAGGCTGGTGGTCAGGTTGATCAGACCGGCCTTGGCCGCACCGTACGCGGCGGTACCCGGAGACGGTCGCCGCCCGGACAGGCTCGACACGTTCACGATCACGCCCCACAGGGGTTGCACCTGCATCACCCGGTTCGACACCTGTGCCACGTGCAGGGCTGCGGGTCAGGTTCGAACGCGATGATCTTCTCGGCGAACCGCGGCGACGCAGTGGCCGCGTCCGCTCCTGGTGATCCGCCGGCGTTGTTCACGGTCACGTCGAGGTGACCGTGCTCGGCCACGATCAGGTCGACCAGGTCGCACTCGCCGCGGCGGCGTCGCGCACATCGGTGGCCACGAACCCCACCCCGTCCGGCAGGTCATCGGGCTCGGTGCGCCCGCAGACCACAACCGTCGCCCCGGCCTCCAGCAGGCAGTCGGTGATGCCCCGCCCGACGCCTCGTCCCCCGCCGGTGACGAGCGCCACGCGGCCGTCCAGGTCGATGGTGATGGCCATGTGAGTGGAGTTGGCGCGGGGTCGGCTACAGCTGGCGCGCTCAGCTTTACCTGACGGCTGGGGGCCGAGCGGATGGGCCACGGTCACCCACGTGGCCGCAGAGGCCCTTCAGCTGGAACCGATGGCGATGCGGTCGTGCGAGCTGAACTCCGTCGCCTGGTCTTCACTGGTTTTGCGCAATGGCACCCGACGACGAGCAGAAAGCAGCCGATGGGCATCACAGCGTCGGTCGATCCCGGCGGCATCGCCGAGGTGGTGATGGACAATCCGCCGGTGAACGTGCTCACCGTGGCCGGCTGGTTCGACCTGGCGACGACAACCGCGCCCTCGGCGAGCGGAGCGACGTCCGGGTCGTGGTCCTGCGAGCCGAGGGGCGGGGCTTCAACGCCGGGGTCGACATCAAGGAGATGCAGGCGACCGACGGCCATGCCGCGGTCGATCGGCGCGAACCGCCGCTGCTTCGAGGCGTTCGCGGCCGTGTACGACTGCAAGGTGCCGGTGATCGTGGCGGTGAACGGGTACTGCCTCGGGGGTGGCATCGGTCTGGTCGGCAACGCCGACGTCATCGTGGCGGCCACCGACGCCACCTTCGGCCTGCCCGAGGTTGATCGTGGTGCGCTGGGCGCGGCCACCCACCTCAGTCGCCTCGTGCCGCAGCACAAGATGCGGGCGATGGTCTACACATCGGCCACCGCCACCGCCGACGAGCTGCATGCGTTCGGCTCGGTGCTGCGGGTCGTGCCTCCGGAGGAGCTGCGCGACGCCGCGTTGGCGGTGGCCACCGAGATCGCCGCCAAGTCGCCCACGGTGATCCGCGCCGCCAAGGAGTCGCTCAACGGCATCGACCCATGGGACGTGAAGCGCTCCTATCGCTTCGAGCAGGGCTTCACGTTCGAGCTGAACCTCGCCGGGGTCGCCGACGAGCACCGCGATGCGTTCGTGGCCAAGCGCGACACGGACACCAGCCGATGAGCGAGCGACTGACCGAGGACGAGGTGGTGGCCCGGCTCCGATCGGGCATGACGATCGGCATCGGCGGATGGGCCAGCCGCCGCAAGCCGATGTCGCTCGTGCGGGCCATCCTGCGCAGCGATCTTCGCGACCTGCACTCGTCTCCTACGGCGGCCCGGACGTGGGCATGCTCTCCGCCGCGACCGGCAAGGTCGCCCACCTGACGTTTCGCGTTCGTCTCCCTCGACACCGTCCCGGCGGGCGAGGTCGGTCCCTCCGCGGTGCTGATGCCCCCGGCGGGGATGCTCGAGCCGCACTTCCGCGTCGCCTTGCCAGTCGGGCGCCATCGCCTGCACCGAGGTCGACGAGGGCATGATGCTGCTCGGGTTGCAGGCGGCGGCGTGGCGGGTCCCGTTCCTCCCGACGCGGTCGGCCTCGGATCCGACCTGTTCCGTGTGAACTCTCAGCTCCAGACGGTGCGGTCGCCCTATCCGGCGGCGGACGGAGCGCCGGGCGAGGAGCTGGTGGCGCAACCGGCGATACACCTGGACGCCGCCCTCTGCCACCTCAACGTGGGCGACGAGCGGGGCAACGCCGCTTCCGAGGGCCGGACCTCTACTTCGACGACCTCATGCTGGATGCCGCCGACCAGGGCTTCGTCTCGGTCGAGCGCATCGTCGCCAGCGGCGAGCTGGTCGAGGCGGCCGGTGACATCACCCGCTGTCGCGTCAGTCGCCTGTTCGTCGACGGCATGGTCGAAGCGCCCCGAGACGGTGCGCATCCGACGTCGTGCGATCCTGAATACGCCCGCGACGAGCAGTTCCAGTCGATGTACGCCAAGGCGCAGGGCGCCGAGGGGTGGGAGGCGTTCCGGTCGCAGTGGCTCGCCTTCGACGACGAGGCCTCGTACCAGGCCGCGTTGGCCGCCCGTCGAGCGGATGGAGGTGCCTCGTGAGCGCCGATGTGACGAGGGCCGAGATCTGCGTGGTGGCGGTGGCCGACTGCTTCCGCGGTGACGGTCGACTGCTGGCCAACCCGATCGGCACGATCCCGATGATCGGCGGCCGGCTGGCCCGGGCCACCTTCGAGCGCGACCTGATGATGACCGACGGCGAGGCCGCGCTCATCACCGACGATGCCGCCATCCCCGCGCCGGCGGACCACGTGTTCGAGACGTGGAACCCGTATCGGCGGATGTTCGACGTCGTCTGGAGCGGTCGACGGCACGTGATGATGGGCGCCACGCAGGTCGATCAGCACGGCAACCAGAACATCGCCGCCCTGGGGGATGACCCGCACCGGCCGAAGGTGCAGCCTCTCCTCGGCTTCCGCGGGGGCGCCCGGGCAACACCATCAACGACACCACGTCCTATTGGGTGGCCAAGCCACGGGCCCAAGGTCTTCGTGCCGCACGTCGACGTGGTGCGCCGGCATCGGCTACGACCGCGCCG